>NZ_CP151967.1:4800000-7459600 GCF_038593145.1 Paenibacillus sp. FSL L8-0340 | reverse complement strand
AGACTGTCACTCCTTTAAATCTTCCAAATGTGGCATCAGCCATGAAGTGGAAATGTCGAAGAAAATGGGTTAGTGCTGAATCTTATCCCCAATATGCAATATCAAGAGACAAAAAAATATGGATAAATTTGAATTGTTCACAACTTTATCCACAGCTTGTTGATAATATATAGAACAAACAAATCTATTCACATTCAAAAGTAATACCATCATAGCAAATGCCCCCTTATTTTTCAATGAGCGACGCCATTTTATCCACAAATTCAAGCACTTGTGTATAATTTTTAAGAACAACACTACATATTGTTGATAATTTGTTTACCGTTCGACAGTTTCCGTCATGACTTCGATTTTTTTATACACAGGTTGTGCGCATGTGTGATTAGTCGACTTCATTCTTTGCACACAGGTGGATAACTGTAAAACGCTGTGGATTAAATTTTTCAATCGGTGGATTGTGGATAAGCCGATTTAAATGTGGGGGAGTAAGGTTGGAGAGACAAGGTTGACTTTTTCGCACATTATGTGTTTAAATATATAAAGGTGTTTTCTGTGAGGATATGTCTTCAAATTATAATGACAATACTTGTAGATACTGTCCCTACTCAAAAGAGCGGCTTAGTCCGTTTCTGCTAATATGACAGTAATTAAGTTCCTGTAAGGGAGGTGCAATACATGAGACCGACGTTCAAACCGAATGTGAGCAAACGCAAGAAGGTGCATGGTTTCCGCAAAAGAATGAGCACGAAAAACGGCCGCAAAGTGCTGGCAGCCCGCCGCTTGAAAGGCAGAAAAGTTTTGAGTGCGTAAGTTAGGCCACTTAAGGACCACTGCGGTGGTCCTTTTTTAAATATAAGGGGGCTGGACAGGTGGATCATCTGATTCGCTTCCTTATATAGCCCGAGAAACGGATATCGGCCTTTATAATGAAGGAGGTTCCCTTTTTCACGAGTGCATGAATAATTGTTAAGCTCTGCAGAGGATGTTGGCTACACTTTGCGGGGCTTTTTAATGTATGCGGATGTAAATGAAGGAATAAGCCATATGTCCGGACTTAACCGTTTATGGCGGCAGCCGGATGACTATACTAATTAGAAGAAAAATTCCGGAGCTCCTCGTGTCCGGTCTTTGAATAGGAGATTCCCGTGCACAAAAGATTACGATTACGAAACCGTGCTGACTTCAGTCGCGTATATCGCCATGGGAAGTCATTTGCGAATCATCAATTTGTAGTGTATTGGTTCAGCAGAAAAGAGGTGGAGCGGTTCCGGTTGGGTGTGTCGGTTAGCAAAAAGGTCGGAAACGCCGTCGTCCGAAACCGGATGAGACGACTGGTGAAGGAAATCATCCGCCATCATGAACCGGAAATTGCCGGCGGGCTGGACATGGTCTTCATCGTTCGTAAAGGAGCACTTTCCATGGATTACGCCGAGCTGGAGAAAAGTGCGCTTCATGTACTGCGCAAAGCCAAGCTGCTCAAGGCTTCACGCAAGTAAGGGGCTTGTTTATTTGTATTCATAATTATGGTATGATTTACGGTGCAATGGAATGTTTATGAGAGGGGTTTTGAAGTGTCTCTATTGAAGACTAGACGAGGAAAACAATTTCTTCTCCTCGGCCTAATGGTACTGATGATTGCTGTTCTGTCAGGGTGCGCTCCATCATCAGCGGTTACGCACACTACGGAGGATTTGAAGAACGGAAGCTTTTGGCAAAGTAATGTCGTTTATTATTTCGCCATAGCGCTCGATACTTTCGCAAAATGGTTTGATGGACAGTATGGACTAGCCGTACTTGTAATGGTTTTGATCGTCCGCACTTTAATTTTGCCGCTTACCATGAAGCAGGTAAGGAGCTCGCGTGCGATGCAGGCCATTCAACCGGAACTCCAAAAGATCCAGAAAAAATATAAAGATCAGCCTGAAAAAGTACAGCAAGAAACGATGCGCCTGTTCCAGGAAAATAAGGTGAATCCGATTTCCGGCTGTCTGCCGCTGATTGTGCAAATGCCAATTTTTATCGCTCTATATAACTCGATCTATTACAACCCTGCTCTGCGGGAGCATTCGTTCTTGTGGCTCCAGCTCGGCAAACCCGATCATCTGTTCATCCTGCCGTTGCTGGCTGCCGCTACTACATTCCTGCAGACCAGAATGATGACCAAGATGAATCCGGTTCAACAGCAGGGCCCTATGCAGTTCATGATGATGGTATATCCGGTTTTGATTTTCATCATGTCCTACAATTTCCCTTCAGCACTTCCACTGTACTGGTTCTACAGTAACCTTTACACCATTATTCAGAACTACTTCTTATACCGCAACAACGATAAGACCAAATTGGCTGTTGCAGGTGCCGGCAGCAGCAGTGAAGTTAACCTTGTGAAGAGCAAGAATCCTGCTTCCGCTACGAAAAGCAATGGAAGCAAAGGATCGAAGGGGGCCAAAAAGTCAAAATGAGCAAAATCGTCGCAACAGGGAAAACCATTGAAGAAGCTGTAGAACGGGGACTTAACCAGCTTGGAGTTCAAAAGGACCGGGTCACGGTCAACGTACTTGAACAGCCGTCAAGAGGATTCCTTGGATTGATCGGTGCGAAGGATGCCAAGGTTGAATTAACCTTAATTGCCGAGGCCGCACCGGCATCAGCGGCGAGTGCTCCGTCAATGCCTCAGCAGTCATCTAGAGAGAGCAAACAGGAGGCTGTCGGCGGCGTGCCGCGCCAAGATTCCGGACAACCGGTGGAGGAAGCATACCAAGAAGCCGTTCATTTCATCGTGGATGTCGCCAAGAGTATGGGGCTAGAGGTAGAAGTGGAAATCGTTCATACGAAGGAATCGACCATTCTGCAAATTTCCGGTCCGGATCTGGGGCTGCTGATCGGCAGAAGAGGACAAACTCTCGATGCTTTGCAGTATTTGGCTAATATTGTGGCCAACCGTTATTCTGACAGTTTCATCCGGCTGGTGCTGGATGCGGAGAATTTCCGCGAACGCCGCAAAAAGACATTGGAAGAGCTGGCTGACCGGCTTGCGGGACGGGTAGTTCGAACCCGTAAAGAGGTCGTGCTGGAGCCGATGTCACCGCAGGAACGGAAGATTATACATGCCAGGCTGCAGGATCACCGGCAGGTCAACACCCTTAGTAAGGGTGAGGAACCGAATCGCCGTGTCGTTATAACATTGAAGTAGAGACTAATATTGCCGCAATGACTCCTTGACCAATGTAAGGGGTCATTGCTTTTTTTAAAATAGAGGAAAGTATAGATTATATTGAGGTGAATAACAGCATGCTTAGTGACACCATCGCTGCCGTATCAACGGCATTAGGCGAAGGGGGAATTGCGATCATCCGGGTGAGCGGCCCACAGGCCATCTCCCAGGTTGCACCCTTATTCCGCAGCCGGGTTCCGCTGACCGAAGCGGAATCACATACCGTTCATTACGGCCATATTATAAGTCCGGCTGACGGAGAACGAATGGAAGAAGTGCTGGTAACTGTGATGAAGGGACCACGTTCTTTTACAACAGAGGATGTAGTGGAAATCAGTGCCCATGGCGGGGTGATTTCGGTCAGAAGAGTGATGGATCTGCTGTTGCAGCAGGATATCCGATTGGCTGAGCCGGGTGAATTCACCAAGCGTGCTTTTTTGGGCGGACGAATTGACCTTTCCCAGGCAGAAGCGGTGATTGATTTGATCCGTTCCAAGTCGGACCGGGCTTTTTCCGTTGCGCTGAAGCAGGTTAGCGGTTCATTGTCCCAGCGTATCCACTCCCTGCGCCATACCCTTATCGAGACGCTGGCGCATATTGAAGTGAATATTGATTATCCCGAACATGATGTGGAAGCCTTAACCGCCGAGTTTATTAAAGACAAGAGCAGTGAAGTAATGGACGGCATTAATAAGCTGCTCAAGACTGCTAATGAAGGTAAAATTTTGCGCGAAGGCATTACGACAGCTATTGTGGGCCGTCCCAATGTCGGTAAATCATCCCTGCTGAACGCATTGGCTCGCGATAACAAAGCGATTGTAACGGATATTCCAGGAACAACGCGTGATGTCATAGAGGAATTTGTAACGATTAATAATATACCGTTGAAGCTCCTCGATACAGCAGGTATTCGTGAAACCATGGATGTCGTGGAAAAAATCGGGGTAGAGCGTTCCAAAGCAGCTTTTAGTGATGCTGACCTGATTCTACTGGTGCTGAACGCAAATGAAGAGCTGCATGAAGATGAGCTGGAACTTATGGAACAAATCCACGGTAGACAAGCCTTAGTCATCATGAATAAAATGGACTTACCGGCACGCCTGGATAAAGCCAAGCTGCACGAATATTTTAGCGAGGCCAGCATTGTCCCAATGTCGGTACTGGAAGAGGAAGGCCTGGATAAACTGGAAGAAGCTATTTCGGAGCTCTTTTTTGGCGGCAAGCTGGAATCGGGAGATTTGACCTATGTAAGTAATGTACGCCATATCGCACTGCTCAAAAAAGCGCATAGGTCGCTACAGGATGCGTACGAGGCTGCGGAGATGCATATTCCAATTGATATGATCCAGATCGATGTAAGGTTGGCTTGGGAGCAGCTTGGAGAAATTATCGGGGATACTGCTGCCGATTCTCTGCTGGATCAAATTTTCTCACAATTCTGTTTAGGCAAATAACATGCTTCTTGCGAATGATTCATTACTGAGTTATTGCAGATCATGTTCATTATATTACTGCGATTGAAACGCAGCCTTTGGGGAGGAACAAGACATGAGTTATGAAGGAGGCAGCTATGACGTTGTTGTCATAGGCGCCGGGCATGCCGGTTGCGAGGCTGCTCTGGCGGCTGCACGCATGGGCTGCAATACGTTGATGATTACGATAAACCTGGATATGGTGGCGTTTATGCCCTGCAATCCGTCCATTGGCGGACCAGCCAAGGGCCATGTAGTTCGCGAAATTGATGCACTCGGCGGTGAAATGGGCCGCAACATCGATAAGACATACATTCAATTGCGTATGCTTAACACAGGCAAAGGACCCGCCGTCCATGCCTTGCGCGCGCAAGCGGATAAATTCCTGTATCAGCATGCGATGAAAGAAACGATGGAGAAAACCCCTAACCTAACGCTGCGCCAGGGTATGGTGGAGGAACTTATCGTTGAAGACGGCCGCTGTGTGGGCGTAATTACGAAGACAGGTACAGTCTACCGCAGCAAGACGGTTATTCTGACGACTGGAACTTATTTGCGGGGCAAAGTGATTATGGGTGAGCTGACATATGAGAGCGGGCCGAATAATCAGCAGCCTTCAGTACGGTTGTCCGAAAATTTGCGTGAGCTTGGTTTTGATCTGGTGCGCTTTAAGACAGGGACACCCCCACGTGTGCATAAGGACACGATTGATTTTTCCAAAACAGAAATTCAGCCGGGTGACGACAAACCGAAGTTCTTCTCATTTGAAACGAAGTCGTCGCAGAATGAGCAGCTTCCTTGCTGGCTCACCTATACCTCTGAAGTGACTCATCAGATCATTAATGACAATCTTCATCGGGCGCCGATGTTTACTGGAATAATTGAAGGAACAGGACCCCGTTATTGTCCTTCTATAGAAGATAAAGTTGTCCGTTTCAGCGATAAATCCAAACACCAGATATTCCTTGAACCGGAAGGGAAAAACACATCGGAATACTATGTACAAGGACTTTCCACAAGTCTTCCTGAGGATGTTCAGCTGGCGGTTCTGCGTTCGATTCCAGGGATGGAAAAGGTCGAAATGATGCGTAATGGTTATGCGATTGAATATGATGCCATGGTTCCTACACAGTTATGGCCTTCGCTGGAAACCAAACGTTTGCCTGGGCTGTTCACTGCCGGTCAAATCAATGGCACCTCCGGCTATGAAGAAGCAGCCGGGCAAGGGGTTATGGCAGGCATTAATGCAGCGCGGAAAGTTCAGGATAAAGAACCGGTAGTACTTGATCGGTCACAAGGTTATATTGGCGTACTGATTGATGATTTGGTGACCAAAGGAACTAATGAACCTTATCGTCTGCTCACCTCGCGTGCTGAATATCGTCTGCTGCTTCGCCATGATAATGCTGACCTGCGTCTGACTCCTATCGGACATGATATTGGTCTGATCCCAGAGCAGCGGTATACGGCTTTCCTGGATAAAAAAGAGCGTGTTGAACGTGAAATCGTCCGGCTCCAGGAAACTAAGGTAAAACCAGTGGAGGTCAATGATGCGCTTGCAGGTTATGAGTCTGCCCCAATCGTAGATGGAAGCAATATGCTTACCCTGATGCGCCGCCCTGAGCTTACGTATAGTTTCGTGGACCAGGTTTCTCCTTCTCCTGAAGCACTGGACGAAGAGATGAAGGAGCAGGTTGAAATTCAGATTAAATATGCCGGATATATCGAGAAACAGCTGCAGCATGTGGAAAAGCTGCAAAAGATGGAGAAGAAGAAGATTCCTGACACTATCAACTATAACGAAATTCATGGATTGGCAATGGAAGCGCGGCAGAAGCTGACTAAAATTGCTCCAATCTCAATCGGGCAGGCTTCGCGGATAGCTGGAGTAACACCAGCAGATATTTCGATTCTTCTTGTACATTTGGAGCATTTCAATCGTGTGACGGCAGCGAAAGGATAATCTATGGATAATACTGTAGCACAGTTTACGGCTCTACTTCAGGAACAGGGAATCAAGCTGAACCCGGAGCAGCTTAAGCAATTTGAGCTTTATTATCAGGAACTGGTTTCCTGGAATGAAAAAATGAATCTCACCGGAATTACCGAACGGGATCAGGTATATACCAAGCATTTTTATGATTCCCTTTCACTTGCTTTCTATTTAAAAATGGAAGATGCGAAAAGCTTGGCTGATATCGGATCAGGAGCCGGCTTCCCAGGGATTCCGCTAAAGATTTGTTTCCCGCATTTGAAGCTGACAATTGTTGATTCCCTAAGCAAACGAATTTCCTTTCTCCAGCATGTATGCGATACACTTGGATTAGAAAATGTTCAACTGATTCATGGCCGGGCAGAGGATGTATCCCGACAATTTGTTCATCGCGATGCCTATGATATAGTTACGGCCCGGGCGGTTGCCCGTTTATCCTTGTTGAATGAATTCTGTCTTCCGTTTACAAAAAAAGAGGGTGTGTTTGCAGCAATGAAGGGTAGTGATCCTGCTGAGGAACTAAAGGAGGCGAAGTTCAGTTTCAAGGAGCTTCGCGCTGAACTGCAAAAAGTTGAATCCTTCAGCTTACCCGTAGAGGAATCTGCCAGACATATCGTTATTATTCGCAAGACAGGAGCTACTCCAGCAAAATATCCGCGTAAAGCGGGAATTCCGGCCAAATCTCCTTTGATCTGATTGTTTCACGTGAAACATCGTTTAAGAGAATAAATGTTGTAAAGATCAAGTCCTTATTCTTAGGGCTTGATCTTTTTTTATATTTCCCCATAACTTTATTCGTGGCATGCATTGCAGGAAAAATAGGTCCATATGGAGAATAGGATTATGAGCGGAAAAGTGATAGAATAATATAGTAAGACTTTTTACCAACAAAACTGCAATATCTTTTGAAACAAAATCAATAGAAGCTTTCTTTTTGCTGTACGATACGATAAGCTTTTCGCTAGGCAGGGTCAAGGCGATCGTACTATAACGAAATTAGGTGGTAATGAACGGAATGAAAGAACAATTCACCAAGCTTTTTGGATTTACCGAGCGGAGCAGCGGAGAAGAGATCAAACAAATCCCGGTTCATGAGGTCATCAGTAGTCCTTATCAGCCACGGACTATTTTTGATGACGATAAGATAGACGAGCTCTGTCAGACTATCAAAACTCACGGTGTGATCCAGCCTATTGTCGTGCGGATGCGCGATTCCCAGTATGAGATTATCGCGGGTGAACGGCGCTGGCGGGCTGTGAAGAAGCTTGGTCTGGGGACAATTCCGGCTATTGTTCGTGAGTTCAATGATTCACAGGCTGCATCTATTGCCTTAATCGAGAATTTGCAGCGTGAAGGTTTGACCTCAATTGAAGAAGCTATCGCCTATCAGAAATTGATTGATCTTCATCAATTGACTCAAGAAAGCTTGGCACAGCGTCTCGGTAAAAGCCAGTCAACAATCGCGAATAAAATCCGCTTGCTGCAATTACCTGAACAGGTTAAAACTTCACTTATGGAACGCCAAATCACAGAACGGCATGCCCGTTCCTTATTATCTCTAGACAGTGTGGAAATGCAGTTGAAGGTGCTTGCGGAGATTATTTCTAAAGGCTTAAATGTTAAGCAGACAGAGGCAAGAATCGCATTTTATAAAGCTGTGAATCAGACCAAAAAATCCAAACGGGTTTCCTATACAAAGGATGTCCGGCTCGCTCTAAATACAATTCGTCAATCCATAGATATGGTATCAGGTTCTGGAATGGAGATTAAAACCTCGGAAAATGACCGCGGTGACCATTACGAGATCGTAATCCAAATCCCAAAAAGATAATTCGTTTTAAAAGCTGAAGGCGGCCCTGAGGTGATTGGCCGCCTTTTCTGTGACTTGAACCGGAGTATATCACATAAGACAGAAATGAAATGATACTTGTATATTTGTCTATATTTCTCGCAAAAAGTGATGCCGTATTCAATTTACGATTGCGCCGTAAAACAACTCACGACCTACAAGATGATTCTTCCTAACAATTCGAGGTGAAATAAGTGTCCAAGATTATTGCCATAGCAAATCAAAAAGGTGGAGTCGGTAAAACGACAACCTCTGTGAACCTTGGTGCCGGTATGGCTACTTTAGGGAAAAGAGTGCTTCTTGTCGATATTGATCCGCAAGGCAACACTACAAGCGGCGTTGGCGTCAACAAAGCGGATGTAGCAAATTGCATTTATGATATTCTTATTAATGAAGTGAATCCTCAGGAAACGATATTGGAAACACAAATTGAGGGGCTTCATATTATCCCGGCAACGATTCAATTGGCGGGTGCGGAGATTGAATTGGTATCTACAATTTCCAGAGAGCTGAAGCTGAAGAAGGCGCTTAATGCAGTGAAGAGCAATTATGATTATATTATCATTGATTGTCCTCCATCATTGGGTATCCTTACCATTAATTCACTGACGGCTGCGGATTCAGTGATTATTCCTATCCAGTGTGAATATTATGCCCTTGAGGGATTAAGCCAGTTGCTTAATACTGTAAGGCTTGTACAAAAGAACCTCAACCCGCATTTAAAGATTGAAGGGGTATTATTAACCATGCTTGATGCCCGGACTAATCTGGGGATTCAAGTGATTGAAGAAGTGAAAAAGTATTTTCAGGAAAAGGTTTACAAAACTATTATCCCACGCAATGTACGGCTAAGTGAAGCGCCTTCCCATGGGCAATCCATTATTACTTATGATACCCGTTCCAAAGGAGCGGAAGTTTACTTAGAGTTGGCAAAGGAAGTGATCTCTTATGAGTAAGCGTTTAGGGAAAGGTCTCGATGCGTTAATTCCGTCCTTGTCTATCAATGAAGACGATAAGGTTGTGGAGATACCTTTAGGACAATTGCGCGCTAACCCTTATCAGCCCCGTAAGGACTTTAATGAGGAAGCCATACAAGAGTTGGCTGAATCCATAAGACAACATGGTGTAATTCAACCGATTATTGTTCGCGCAGTGCTGAAAGGTTATGAAATCATCGCTGGTGAACGCAGATTCCGTGCTTCACAATATTGTGGAAAGGCAACCATTCCTGCTGTTGTGCGAAGTCTTAGCGACCAGCAAGTCATGGAAATTGCCCTGATTGAAAATCTACAGCGGGAAAATTTGAATGCGATGGAAATTGCAGTTGCTTATCAAGGGCTAATGGATCAATTTTCGCTTACCCAAGAGGAGCTTTCACTGAAGGTTGGTAAATCAAGATCGCATATCGCTAACTTTTTACGACTGCTGACTTTGCCGGAAGAAGTGAAGGAATATGTTTCACGTGGAACAATTTCCATGGGACATGCTCGGGCAATCGTTGCCTTGAAAGATCCGGAGACGGTGAAACAGTTGGCGGATCAATGTGTGGAACAGCAGTGGAATGTCAGACAGTTAGAAGAGGTCGTAAAGAATCTGGACCGTAAACCTACCAATGGCATAAAAGCGAAAGTTGTTAAACGTGATCCATACATTGATAATGTTGAAGAAGGATTGCGCGAGCGATTCAAAACAACAGTGAAGATTAAACAAGGTAAAGAAAAAGGGAGAATTGAAATCAATTATTACAGTGCCCAAGACCTGGAAAGATTACTGGAACTATTGGGAAACTGATTTGGATATCTGTGCCCGAAAACATATCCTGAGATATCCTTTAGCGGATATGGAAGGGTGTGTTTTTTAAATGAAAAAAAGTGAGGGTGGAGAGATGGGAAAATTGATTTATTTAGATCATGCGGCAACTTCATGGCCTAAGCCCCCAGAGGTGGCTGCTGCGATGCTGGATGCCCTGCAACACTCCGGCGCGAATGCCGGCCGTGGTAATCACTCGCTCGCCATTGGGACAGGCAGGGTGCTGGTGAGAGCGCGAAGCATGCTTGCTGAACTTTTTTCTATCTCCAACGCTCAGGATATTGCCTTTACCCACAATACAACAATGGGGCTAAATATGGCCATTAAGGGTACACTGCAACGGGGGGATCATGTCATCTCAACGATGACAGAACATAATTCCGTTCGTAGGCCGCTGGAGTATTTACGCCGGACTTTAGAAGTGGAAGTAGATTATTTGCGCGTCGATGCTAAAGGCCAGGTCGATTTGCTGGAGCTTCAAAAAACATTAAGACGAAATACTAAAATGGTGATCTGCAATCATAGTTCCAATCTGCTGGGCAGTATTCTGCCAATCGGAGAAATTGGCGATATCGCAAAGTCTCACGGGGCGGTGTTTCTGGTGGATGCTGCGCAAAGTGCCGGGACGCTGGAAATAGATGTAGCCCAAATGAATATTGATTTACTTGCATTTCCTGGTCATAAAGGGCTGCTTGGACCGCAGGGGACAGGGGGGCTATATATTGCTCCAAACCTTGATTTAGAGCCACTGATGCATGGAGGGACAGGCAGCCAGTCTGAAAACAGTGAACAGCCTACTGTTCGGCCTGACCGGTATGAAGCGGGGACACAGAACGCTGTGGGGATAGCCGGGCTGCTTGCAGGCTTGAAAAGGATTAAGTCTTTAGGCCCGGTGAATATTCACCGGCAGGAATGGCTGCTGACACAGAAACTAATGGAAGGTTTGTCCGGCATTCCTGGTATGAGGTTGCTTGGGCCTGAAATTGGTGTTTCGCGTAGTGGAATTGTTTCGTTTACAATAGAAGGGCAGGAGTCGGCAGAGATTGCACATCGGCTGGACCGGGAGTATAACATTGCTGTGCGTGCCGGGATGCACTGTACCCCGTTGGCCCATAAAGCGGCGGAGACACTGGAAAGCGGTGCTGTACGGGCAAGTGTAGGAGTCAGCTCCACAGAAGATGATATAAACAGAATGCTGGTCGCCATGGAGGAACTATATGGCTTTGCCCGCAGCAGATAAATACGAAGGATGGTCCATATATGTCAGAATTGAATCAGTTAATAAATGAACAATTATCCTGGTTTGTTATTGCGTTCACCGTTGTGGTTATAATAATGGCTATAGTGTTGATTCTTCAGAGCAACAAGCTTGGCAAGATGCGGCGCAGATATGAAACGATGATGAGCGGTAGCGGTGTGGAAGATCTGGAAAGCTTGTTAATTGATCTTAAGAATCAAGGCGATATGCTGGAAGAGGAGCAGAAGGAACATAAGGCTTTGATTGAAGCTGCTCAGGCTAAAATGCGCGGCATGAAGTCAAAAATGGCTCTGAAGCGATATAATGCCTTCGGTGAACGCGGAAATGACCTGAGCTTTTCGCTGGCAATAGTGGATGACAATCGCAGCGGAATTGTGCTCACCAGTCTTCATAATCGTGAGAACTCCTATATCTATTCCAAACCGCTTGAAGCGGGAGAATCCCAATATCCTTTGTCTCCAGAAGAGAAGGAAGTTATTGCTCTCGCGTTGCAGCAGATTTAGCGTGAAGATTCCACTGTTTCAAGGCGGAATGGAGGCTGACAGCAATAATATCAGATAACCGCATTACAAGACTCAATCTTGTATTTTGTAATACGAAATACTCCATAAATCCGCCTACGTTAACGATGCCAGTCAGATGGATATCGCCAACAGGGGGAAGTTGCTTGTTAACGCCGGCTCCGGGCTTTAAAGGTCCATCTACGACCTGAATACAGCCGACACTCGTAGAATGTCCCAGGCAGGCATCAATACCAATGATAAAAGGGTTATTATATTTCTCTCGGATGAGGGTAAGTGTTTCTTCCAGATTAACGGCATGCACAGGCTCGTCCAGTGTTCCATACAGCTGGAACAGAGGGCTGTGGAACCGCGCCAAGGCTGTTCCAACCAGCGGTCCGAGTGAATCTCCGGTTGAACGGTCCGTGCCTATACAGACGATTATAATCGGTGTATCGGGACGGGTGCGGGAAAAGTGAAAAAGCAGACGGTGAGTAATAGCAGAATAGATATTGGGATCGTCATGTGATATTTTTAAACAGGATGGTTCTTGCAGTGGTGCAGCTTTAGAAGAAGAATTCATAAAATCTTCCTTTCTGAAGGGGACTCTACCAAAATATCAGCAGGCTTGTCTTTCCATTGAAAGGTTGCTGATGATCCTAGTATATGGATGAAAGAGATTTTTTATACTACAGGGGCAAGAGATAGGACGTTTAACCCAGAGGGAGGCGTGGAGATGGAGGAAGAGCTGCTGATTGCTTTTGATTCTACGCAGCAGGCGCTGCGCGCCGAAATGCTGCTGGAATACGCGGAAATCGAAATTGATATCTTCCCGACTCCCAAAGAAATTACAGCAGGCTGTGCAATGTCTATTCAGTTCTTTCGGGGGGCCATCGGGGAAGTCCGGAAGATTATAGCGGAGCAGGACGTTGAAATCCGCGGGATCTATGGCAAGGACAATGAAGGAAGAGGTTATACACTTATCGCGGAAGGGGAGGAGTAGATGAATAAGTGGATGTTGAATGCAGAAGAACATACAGATCCATTGAAAGCCGCATATACTCTTAGTGATAAGGTGTGGGAGTTTTTCACCAACACGGAGATGTGGGCAAATGTGCTGTTTTCGGGCTTGCGGATTCTTATCATCTTTATCCTGACACGGGTCATTATAAAAGTGGTATCCAAGATCATTGACCGTTCAATGGAGCGGGAGACCCGTGGAAGAATGTTAGTGAACAGCCGCCGGTTCTCAACCGTTGGGGGACTGCTGAAGAATGTGGTTACGTTTATCTGTAATTTTGTAATGATCATGATAATTCTCGCTGAATTTAATTTCAATTTGGGACCACTGCTGGCAGGAGCCGGGGTAGTGGGGCTTGCTATTGGTTTTGGAGCGCAGAGTTTGGTCAAAGATGTAATTACCGGATTCTTTATCATTTTTGAGGATCAGTTCGCGGTAGGCGATGTAATCCAGACCGGTACTTATAAAGGGACTGTAGAGATGATTGGTCTCAGAACGACAAGACTGCTGAGTACTACCGGTGAGGTTCATATCATCCCGAATGGCACCATTATCAATGTGACCAACTATTCACTTGCCAATGCTTTGGCAGTGGTGGATGTTCCGGTGAAAATAGAGCGGGGGCTTGAAGCCACTCTTTCATTGATTGGTGAAGCGCTTGTGGGGATTGAGGAACGTAATTCAAATGTACTCGCGTACCCGAATATACTGGGTATTCAGTCCATGAGCACTTCAGAATATGTGATTCGTGTAGCGGCGAATTGTCTCCCTAACGCCAGAGACTCGGCAGAACGGCAGATCCAGAGCGATATCAAACAGGCGCTGGAGAAGCAGACTAGTCTGGAGGCGGCTAAGGCCGAGCAGGAAGCGCGTGAGCTGGCGGGACGCGTAGCAATGGCGGAAGCGGAAGCCGAGGCGCTTGAAGCGGCACGGAGAGCCCGGGAAACCGAGGGGAATAACCCGAGAAGGCAAGTCGCTGCGGCTCAGGAAAGAGAAGGCGAAGAGGGGGAAGAGTGATGGAACGGAAGGTTTTCCAGTTAGGTGATGTTGTGCTGATGAAGAAGCCGCATCCTTGCGGTACTAATGAAATGGAGATTATCCGCATGGGTATGGACATCCGCATTAAGTGCACCGGCTGCCAGCATAGTGTCCTGATTCCCCGTGCAAAGTTCGAAAAGAACATGAAAAAGGTTCTGCGTGCAGCGCAAAGCGGACTTGAATAATTAAGCTTGCAAAGCAAGCTGCATCATGATACAATAATTCTTGCTGCGGAGAGGTACCCAAGAGGCCCAAGGGGGCTGACTCGAAATCAGTTAGGCGTGTCACAGCGTGCGTGGGTTCGAATCCCACCCTCTCCGCCACTACAGCACTTTATAATCGTTAATCCAACCTTCGCTGATCGGCGGAGGTTTTTTTATTTGTACTTGATCAACAACAAAAAAGAGGAACCCTATCGGGTCCCTCTCCAGAGGCAGTACATCAATGATGTTCGGAATTTCTCTGTGTAAAGCCGCTAAAGTGATTGGGTTGTGCTGAGACTGTGCTTTTTTTAGGAGCCCAGCCCTTACTCTTCCCGGGTTACAATAGTTGCTGAATCAGAATCCCAGTGATTGTGTTCGTCTACGACGTCCAACGGAACCACACCTCTCTTTTGTACTGCCTGAGTTTATTATGGGACAGGATCGACTCTTTTATACATGATGCTCAAAAATTAATGGACCCGCGCTTTCTCGACCTTTTTCCATTTGCGGTTTTTGTTGGTGGTTTCGGGGAAGGTATCACCCTTTTCCATTTCGATCCGTTTCGGATTATTGATCTGTGTGTGGAAGCTGCGTGCTTCGCCTACTTCCATGTAGACACCGGGGTTAGGTGCTTTGTCGCCTTTTTCATATTCCGTCTGTTCGCCCATGATATCCCTCCTTCTCTAGAGTGGTGAATACAGTTATATTGTGCGCACTCATGAGGTTGTTCATGTAGCTAAAAAGTACCTGGAAATGGTATTGATTAATATTGCTTGCACTCGTCAGAACTATTTGGTATATTAATATGGTGCGAGTCTATGTTTGTGCTCGTTCCTTGCTCCTGACGTGATTAGGGGCCGCAGACCATAAGGAGGTGAAAATTATGCGCAAATATGAAGTCATGTACATTATTCGTCCTGACATTGAACAAGAAGCCGTTCAAGCAGCAGT
Organism: Paenibacillus sp. FSL L8-0340; assembly: GCF_038593145.1. Classification (NCBI taxonomy): domain Bacteria; kingdom Bacillati; phylum Bacillota; class Bacilli; order Caryophanales; family Paenibacillaceae; genus Paenibacillus; species Paenibacillus sp. FSL L8-0340. Next base: position 7,444,295 of record NZ_CP151967.1, on the reverse strand, counting down.
CGAAAAATTCCAAGGCATCATCTCCAACGGCGGAGAAATTACAAAGCACGATGTGCAAGGTAAACGCCGTCTTGCGTATGAGATCAAGAAATTCCGTGATGGCGTTTATGTTTTGGTTAACTTCAATGCAGAACCTGCAGTAGTTACCGAATTGGAACGTCTCATGAAGATTTCCGACGAAGTAATTCGTTATCTCATTACGAACGACGTTGCCTAAGATGTTGACAAGCTTTGTAATTGATCGCGTTAAAGGAGGGGATTGAATTGTTGAACCGTATCATTCTGATCGGTCGGTTGACCCGTGACCCGGAACTTCGTTATACTCCCGCTGGTGTAGCCGTAACGCAGTTTACACTTGCTGTAGACCGCAACTTTACGGGCCAGAACGGTGAACGCGAGGCGGACTTCATCCCGGTAGTAACCTGGAGACAGCTGGCTGAGACCTGTGCCAATTACTTGCGCAAAGGACGTCTGACAGCCGTGGAAGGACGCATCCAAGTACGGAATTACGAGAATAACGAAGGTAAACGTGTATACGTAACCGAAGTCATTGCCGATAATGTCCGTTTCCTGGAATCTTCGCAAAACCGTGAAGGCGGAAATACACCAAGTGATGCAAGTGTTCCTGAAGAACCAGCCTATGGTGGTAGCGGTGGTAACAGTGGGCGCGGAAACAGCAATAATTTTTCGCGTAACAACAACAATAATCAAGATCCTTTTTCGGGCGATGGAAAACCGATCGATATATCGGACGATGATTTGCCATTTTAATAAGGAAGGACTGAACTGAACATGGCTTTCAAACAAAGAGAAGGCGGAGACAACGACAAAAGACCGGCACGTCGTGGTGGACGCAACAAGCGCAAAAAAGTGTGCTACTTCACTGTGAACAAAATTACTCACATTGATTATAAAGACACTGAGCTTCTTAAGAAGTTCATCAGCGAACGCGGAAAGATTTTGCCGCGTCGTGTAACAGGTACAAGTGCAAAATACCAACGCGCTCTGACCATTGCTGTAAAACGCTCGCGTCAAATCGCGCTGCTGCCTTACACAACGGAATAGGACGTTTTATACAAAGCAGCCGGGCAACCGGCTGCTTTTTTATTTGCCCCTAAACGACACCCTCCCGCATTAATCAGCTTCAGCTAAGAAGAAAGACGGATAAAACCAAATGATAGCAGGACGGCTGCGCTCAAAGTATGCCCGCTTGGTCATAAATAGTAATGTGTATATAATGAGTAAGAAATGACGGAAGCTAAACAGCCGCATAATTTAATTCTTGGAGGCATGATGATGGTCAGTGCAAGCCCCTATGTAGTCATTGAGAATGTACAAGATTCGGTAGAATATTATCAGAGCGTGTTTGGCGGGGAAATTAAGATTTTGAATGAGCATAAAGGCAAGTGGCTGCATGCAGAGCTGCATCTGGGCCAGAGTCTGATCCATTTCTCCGATGATTACGGGAAAGGCGCCAAGACGGAAAATGTCAGCATTATTATGGGGCTGGACAGTGAGGAACAGCTGCGCGGCATTTATGACAAACTGATTACTGATGGCGGTCAAGTCCTGGTTGAGCTGCAAAAGACTTTCTTCGGCGCTCTTCATGGACAAGTTGCAGATAGTAAGAATAGAATTAGTTGGGTATTGAACTGTTTTGTTGCCAATTGACGGATGTCACAGAATGTAGTAAATTACAGTTATCCTAAACTAAAGGGGAAATTTTGATGTTGGTGAGCGTTCTTAACTAAGCAATTTCATATTACCTAAACAATTAGCTGCGCCAGGTATCGGATTAGGCGATACGTGTGCTCTGTTTGAGTCTGTCCCGCGACATGCTCTGGTTGTTGAAGGTGAATGATTTAGTTAAGAACACACGAAGCGTCACGATGGCCTCTTTACGGCTGTTGTTCTCTTTGTAAAAAACCGTGCTCTTGCAGCACGGTTTTTTCTATTTTCAGAGACAACAGCCTATAAATGAGGGCAAGGACTGCCGTAGTGGCAGTCTTTGCCCTTTTTTGCGTTAGGAACAATCACGCCTGACACATTCAGGCCGACAATAGAGGAGGAGAAACATTGAATCTGCAAAGTTTGAATACCCTTGAATACGAAGAGATCAAACAGGATTTGGCACGGCATGCAGTATCCTATGAAGGAAGAAGATATGTAAATGAGCTGGCACCGATGACTTACCTGCCGGCAATCCACCGGGCAATGGATGAAACGGATGAAGCCTATGAGCTGTTGGGAAGAGGGGCAAGTGTTCCGCTGCCTTCTTTGGAGGGAATCGAGTCGATCATGTCACTGCTGGGTACGGGATATATGTATAACGAGCAGGATCTTATGTCGGTATGCACCTTTCTGAACAGCTGCAGCCAGCTGCGCAAGTATATGGCCTCCAAGGAGCAAAGTGCGCCGCGGATCGCCGCCTACGGGGCTTCTTTGCAGGAATTGAGGCATGTCAGAGAGGAAATAGAACGTTGTATCCGGTTTGGGGTCATAGAAGACCAGGCGAGTAAAGGGCTGGAGAGAGTGCGCAAGCGCCTGGCAGTGGCTAAAGAGCGGCTAAACAGGAAGCTGGAGAGTATTATGTCCAAGCACCAGTCTATCCTCCAGGAGAATCTGGTCAGCATGCGCGGCGGGCGTTATGTTATTCCTGTAAAACGCGAATATCACAAGCAGGTGAAAGGCTCAGTGCTGGATCAATCCACCAGCGGACAGACCGTCTTCGTCGAGCCTTATGATATAGCCGCCCTACAGGGAGAGCTGGAGCTGCTGGCTGCTGACGAGGCACGGGAAGAGGGAATGATTCTAAGCATGCTCAGCGGCATGGTGGAACAGGAGCAGGAAGCCTTGCGGGTCAATACCGATGTGACGGGCACGTATGATTTCATCTTTGCCAAAGCTAAGTACGCCCGCACACTTGGGGCGAGGAGAGTAGCTTTGAATGACCGTGGTTACTTGAGGATGAATGGCGGCAGGCATCCGAAGCTGAAGGATATGGTGCCGGTCAGCCTGGAGTTAGGCAAGGGCTATAAGTCTTTGATTGTAACGGGCCCCAATACTGGCGGGAAAACAGTTGTGCTCAAAACACTGGGCCTACTGACCTTAATGGTGCATTCCGGAATGCTGGTTCCTGTAGAGGAGGACTGTGACTTTGCTGTATTCAGCGATGTAATCAGTGTTATTGGAGACGGACAGAGCCTGACGCAGTCGCTGAGCACCTTTTCTGCCCAGATGAAGAGCATTGAGGGAATGCTGCAGGAAGCCGGAAAAGGGGTACTGCTGCTGATTGATGAGCTGGCGGCAGGGACAGATCCCGGTGAAGGTTTTGCTCTCTCGATAGCTATTCTTGAGGAATTGAACCGCAAAGGGGCGAATATCATTGTTACTACCCATTTTAATGAGCTAAAAGTGTTTGCTGCTTCAACCCCGGGATTCCAGAATGCGCGGATGGAGTTCGATAAAGAGACACTCCGGCCGCTCTACAAGCTGACCATTGGCGAGGCGGGTGAAAGCTACGCGCTGCAAATCGCCGAGAAGCTGGGTATCCCGGCCAATGTCATCCAGCGCTCGCAGCAGCTTGTAGCCCAGCAGCGGGAACAACAGGGCGGGAGAGTGAACTGGAGCAGCCCTTATGCCGGGCACACAGGGCACAAGACTGATGAATTGAGAGTGTCCGTTGAATCGAATGAAGAGGACAAAGAGCGGACTCAAGAAGGCGGAGAGCAGAATGACTCTGCGGAGGAAGCAGGCAGCAAGAAGCAGGCCATGAGTTTTGAGGTAGGCGATGCGGTGTATGTTAACTCCCTTGGAAGAACAGGAATTGTGTATGAGAAGCGAAATGACTTGGGAATGGTTGGGATTATGATTCAAAAGCAAAAAATGCAAATAAATCATAAACGCCTGAAACCCTACCTCTCCAAAGCGGAGCTGTACCCTGACGATTATGATTTTGATATTATTTTCGAGAGTAAGGATACCCGTAAAAAGCGCAAGCTGATGCGAAAAAGACATGTTGAAGGCGTGACGATCATCCATACGGATGAGGAGCAATAGGCATAAATTCTGAACGGAGGTCTGCCCCGAAAAGGCAGGCCTTTTTGTGTCCGACGCACAAAGGTTACAAATATGGTCTTTTCTTTACGGAGAATATTGTATATCCTCTATAATGTGGTTTATCAAAACCGTGTTTTAAAAATTTTACGTAAACTGATATATATAGCTTAAATTGGAATAACAACTAAATTTTAATAATAAGTTCAGTAAAATAAACATTAGAAAACGCTTCCATAATGGGTTATAGGAACAGAAGAAAGGAAGGAATACATGCATAAACGTAAACTTGGCGGAATGCTGATGCTCATGGCTTTCCTACTTTCAGCATGCAGCGGTTTAGGCTTAAGCAATAATTTAAATACAATATCCTTCAGCAAAACGGCTGATGAAGCGAAGGCAGGAGGTACCGTTACCTATGGCTACACCTCTCCGTTCCAGGGACTGTTTGAACCCGCTTTTTTTGAAGGAGATGATGATTCCAATGTTCTTGATTTCATTACGGAGGCTATGTTTACCGTCGAGGATGACCTGACAACCGTACCGAATATTGCTTCCTGGCAGGAATCCGAAGATCATACCGTGTTCACATTCAGCATTAAACCTGGTGTCCGCTGGCATAACGGCGATGAGCTGACGGTGGAAGACTGGAAATTTGCACTTGAGACAATTGCCAGCCCTGACTACACAGGTTCAAGGTATTACAGCGTGGAAATGATTAAGGGAGTAGAAGATTATCATAGCGGTAAAGCGAAGGAAATCTCCGGAATCAAAGTCATTGATCCTTATCGGCTGAGAATTACGGTAAATGCTGCACGCGTGAATACTATTGACAATTTGTGGCCTTATCCGATGAACAAGAAATATTATAGCGGAGTGGCTGTTAAAGATATGCCGGAAAGTGATCAGGTGCGGAAAAACCCAATTGGCATTGGCCCCTTCGAGGTAACTCAAATTCAGCCGGGGGAGCTTGTGGAAATGAAGCGGTTTGACCATTATCACCGGGGAAAGGCTTTGCTTGACGCTGTTGTATATAAGGTAGTGGATCCTGAGAGCCTTTCTCCCCAGTTCAAGGAAGGTATGATCGATATTGGAACGGTTCCGCGGGATAATTTTGCAGCCATAAAGGACTTGGATAACATTGAGGTTCTGCAATCGCCAGAGCTGTCCTACGAATATATAGGCTTCAAATTTGGACATTGGGATGATGTAACACAGCAAAATATCATGGATAACCCCAAGTTTGCAGACAAGCGCTTGCGCAAAGCTATGTATTACGCACTGGACCGTCAAGGTATTATCAATAAATTCTCCAATGGGCTGGGAACGCTGATTGAAACTCCGGTCCCCAGTACAAGCTGGGCCAAAATTGCCGGTTCAGAGATTAATACCTATCCCTATCACCCTGAACTTGCCAGGTCATTGCTTGATGAAGCGGGATATGTGGATATGGATGGCGACGGCTTGCGCGAGGACCCCAAGGGAGCTAAATTCATCATTCACTATGATGCCATGAACGGCAGCAAGACCTCAGCGCCGCGCACGCAGGCGATTCTGCAGAATTGGCGGGAGGTCGGACTGGATGTACAACTAAACGGTGGAAGTCTGAAAGAACTGAATACGTTCTACGAAGCGGTAGAGAACGATGATCCTTCGGTCGAGCTGTTTAACGGGGTATGGGGACTAGCCAGTGACCCGGATCCGTCAGGCTTGTGGCGCTCATCGGATCTGTGGAATTATTCGCGCTGGTATTCAACCCGCAGCGAAGAACTGATCCGTGAGGGTGTGGGCACCAAATCGTATGATAAGGAGCATCGCAAGCAGGTGTATTATGAGTGGCAGAAGCTGATTAACGAGGAGGTTCCGATGATCTTTTTTGCCGAACGGGCCAATATTACTGCTGTTAATCATCGACTGCAGGGGGTAAGAGTGAATGCTATAAGCAATATTGTAGAGCCGCAGAAGTGGTGGATTAAGGATATCGATTAGACATTTGAGACCGCAAAAACCGCATCCCAAAAGATCGCGGGGGTTGCGGTCTTTATGTGTTAAAGCCTAAGCTGTCAGCAGGTTTTTAAATATTTATTTGTCAAGCTGCATAACAAAATAGAGTTTTGCTCGTCATATACTTTATGGATTACAAGTGGCTGCAGCACAAATGATGTCGGTATTTGTTGTTTCTTTTTATGCGTCAAGTGATTACAATAGAAATATTGTTTCTGTGTCAAAGTTGTTTTCCAGGTTTATTCAACAATTAGAATGACCCTAATTCCTGAAAGGGGGAATACTAAAACTGAATAGGGGCAGAGAGCATGTTCAACAAAAGAAACCCAGTCATGACTGTCTGGTAAGCAGCAGGCAAGCATTGTAAATAGATCTTCAAGCAATCCTGTGTATATTCCACCATAAAGAAGGAATCCAATGATGAAGAAGAAAAAAATGAAAAAAAGGTATATTGCCCTTATAGCACTTGTAGTCATTCTCGCCGGGGGCTTTCTGTTTCAGAAACAGCTGGCCGTCGTGGCCTTTGATCTTTTCCTGTCAGACCGGGTCGAAAAAACATTGGCGGAAGAATCTTATCAGCCGCTGAACGACAAAGTCAAACCGGAGCCGGTTGTTTATAAAAGCGACCCGTTCTCTCTCATGCTTCTGGGTACAGACCAGCGTGACAATGAAACGGCGCGTTCCGATACGATGATCTATGCGGTCATTCGTCCAGAGGATTACAAAATGCTGCTCATTTCCATACCGCGTGATACGTATACCGAAATCATCGGGCATAATGACAACAAGAAAGACAAAATCACACATGCTTACGCATTTGGCGGCCAGCAAATGGCTAAGGATACGCTGGAGGCACTGCTGGGGCACGATATTCAATATTATGCCACAATTAATTTCCAAGGCCTCAAGGATGCGGTGAATGCCATTGGAGGCGTACCGCTGCCGATTAAGAAGGATATCGTAAACAAAGGCAAGGATCACGAGAAATTTACGATTGAGGGCGGCAAGCCGAACTACGATGGTGAAGAGGCGCTCAATTACACCCGTTACCGGGAGGACAGTGATTTTAACCGGACCAAACGGCAGCAGGTCTTTATTGATGTGGTTGCGAATAAAATGTTATCAATCAGTCAAATCGGCAAGATCCCTGAGCTGCTGGACATTATGGGTGAAAATTTCAAGACCGATATCGAGCCGTCCACCATTATTAGCCTGGCCAAGAAATTCATGAGCGGCAAAGACATGGATATTTCCAGCTTTACCGTGATGGGTGAAGGGGAGCGCATCAACGGATTGTATTACGATATCATAGATGAAGAAGACTTGAAGGAAGCGAAGGCCTTGATCGACAATTGGATGAGTGCCAGCACACCGGTTGATCAGCTGATTGAGCCGGGCAAAGCGGAGAACGCGCTGGAGCCCAAGGCTACAGCTCAAGCACAATAGAACGGTCGGGACCAATATCATATCCTAAAAAAAGCAGCAGCCATGTGCAAGGTTAGTGGCTGCTGCTTACTGTCTTCATGGTATAATGAGATGGAACTTATTGCTCGCTGAGGCGTATAACTACAATGGCCCTGTAACAAGGGGAAGGTAAGTGTTAATTCCTTCGGAACTCTTTGAGGAGGATCAAGAGATGAATATTGCGTTTTTTTTACTTCCGAAGCAGGAGGTCGCGTGCGTGACACTGGATTCAACGCTGCGGCAGACTTTGGAACGGATGGAATTTCACCGCTATACTGCTGTACCGATCCTGAACCGCAACGGGGAATATGCCGGAACCGTAACAGAAGGCGATTTGCTCTGGTACATGAAGGACTCGGGCGGGGCGGTTACGTTTGAAAATGCTTCGAAATATTTGCTTAAGGATGTGCCGCTGCGGATGAACAATCTGCCGGTATCGATCGACGCCGATATGGAGGATTTGATTAATCTGGCCAAGGTGCAGAACTTTGTGCCGGTGGTCGACGATATGAACCGATTTATCGGTATTGTCCGCCGGAGTCAAATTATTGAATATTGTGAGAAGGTTGTTTCGCGGCAATCGCAGGAATCGTTATAATTTATTGATGCATCAGATGCAAATGCAGCAAGGCCTGTATTTCCGGCAACAAACGGAATGCGGGCCTTTTTTGAAGAGGGATGGCCCGTAGAAGCGGTGTTAACCGGCCTATTGTCTGAAGACAAACTTGGCTCTTTCCGGGGGGCTGACCGTCCCGTGTGGCTGGGAAATATTTATGCTATAATGGAGAATAATGCTTTTTGCCGGAGGTTAAGAGACATGCCCAATGTGCCGAAGGATTTGGATGTGGCCAAACGCGCCAAGGTAATTGAGTGGTTAAAAACCGAAGTAATTGATCAAGTCTCAAGGCTGTTCAAGGCATTGTGGGAAGGCAGCACCGCCCGTGTGGGCGACAGTCTGGCCAGCCTGATTATGAGCTCATATATTCTGGGGCGCAGACTGGGTATTCCCTATCGGGAGCTGGATGATTTATTAATCGAAAAGCTTAGAAAGCACAGGCAGGAAGGGCATCAGCTTGAAGAATGGTACCAGGATATATCTGCGTTAGAAGAACATATGCGTAAGAGGTGAATACTGTTGAAATTTCGCTGGACATCTGTGGCATGGAGCATCGTCTACTTGCTGCTGCTGCTATCCTTATCAACCCCGCTGCTCATTATCACTACCCTTTTCTTGATTATTCCGGCTGTAGTGCTATTCACTACTCTGAGTACTAAACAGTTTATTGTACATCTACTGCCAGTACTGCTGATTGTAGGCCTGATTACGCCTGTTTACGTAGTGTTAGCGCTCTATTTCTTAATCCCGGCAATAGTTATGGGACGATGGTACAAGAAACGCGCTTCGGCGCTGTCGACCATCCTTGCGGGAACCGTTACGATTTTAGGCGAGTTTCTGCTGCTGCTGGTGATCGGTACGGCGCTGTTCAATTTTGATCTCTCCAGTTATGTCAATGATATGATGCAGATGGTTACGTCCCCGCTCTCTGATCTGGGCACGGGCAATCCGCTGATGACCGAGTTCAATCTTACATCTGAGGATGTAAATACAATCAGTCATATGACCATACAAGTTATTCCTATGACGCTGATTCTGAGCTCGTTTATGATGGCTGTAATCACCCACTCCATTGTCCGCCCCATCCTTAACAGCATGGACTATGCGGTTCCCAAGCTGAAGCCCGCGCGTGAATGGAGACTTTCAAGATCATTTATCTGGTACTATCTGTTGGGAGTCGTAATTAACCTGCTGTTTGGCAATTCTGACAACAGCTTTATGCTGATGATCTCGGCCAATCTGTTGCCATTGCTGCAAATCGTATTTAAAATCCAGACTATCGGATTCCTGTTCTTCGTGGTCTATGAGCGTAAATGGAGCAAGATTGTGGCGATACTGCTGGCACTGCCGGTTATTTGGCTGCCGGGATTATGGATTATCGGTATTATCGATATGGCGTTCCCACTGCGAGAGCTAGTGAAGAAATCGAAACGATAGGGTGAGAGCTCATGCCTAAATTTCTGCAAAGACGCTGGCACGGCTATCATACCGTATGGGCGTTCCTGCTGCTGCTGGTCCTTATTATAGTCGTCAGTATCTATAACTGGGCTCTGGGGATTGCCAGCCTGTTCCTGGCCGGCACTTTATGTTTCTCCATGCTGCAAGCGGAGATCTCATTCCGGCGCAACCTGGTGGAATATATCAACGGGCTTTCTTTCCGCATCAAGCGGGTGGAGGGTGAAGCTGTCAGCATGCTTCCGCTCGGCATTATCCTGTATAGCGAAGACCGGACGGTGGAGTGGAACAACCGCAATGCCGGTGACATCTTTTCCCGGAAGTCCCTGGTAGGTGAAGCGCTGCAGGAGCTGCTGCCTGAGGTGATGTCCTCTCTGACGGTAAATGTGCCGGTTAAGCGGGACCCTGCCAAAGAGGGCGTGCTCAAGGACATCAGACAGGAAATTTCAGTGGATGACCGGTATTATCAGGTTGTGGCCATACCCAGCGAGCGTCTGCTCTATTTGTATGACATTACCGAGCTTGTGGTTCTGCGGGAAAGGTATGAGGAAGAGAAGCTGGCCATTGGTATTGTGATGATGGACAATCTGGATGAAGCAGCTCAAGGCATGGATGATCAGCAGCGCACTTCGCTGATCGCCAAGGTAGCCAGTGAGATTACGGAGTGGAGCAAGCAGTTTGAAGTATACTTGCGGCGGTTGTCCTCAGAGCGCTACTTGATGCTGCTGAATCACCGCAGCCTGCAGGCGCTGGAAGAGAGCCGGTTCGTTGTACTCGACGAAGTGCGTGAAATGACGGCAGACCTCAAGGTGCCGATGACCCTGAGCATAGGCCTTGCCTATGGTTCAGAGTCCGCCAGTGAGCTCGGAGCGCTGGCGCAATCCAGTCTGGATATGGCGTTGGGCCGCGGCGGGGATCAGGCAGCCGTTAAGGCGGGCCAGAGGCTCTCCTTCTATGGAGGCAAGAGTAACGCGGCGGAGAAGCGCACGAGAGTCCGGGCGCGGGTCATTGCGCATGCGCTGCGTGACCTGATGCAGGAGAGCGACAGGGTGCTGATTATGGGTCACCGGGTCCCCGATATCGATGCCGTAGGGGCTGCTATTGGGCTGCTTAAGGCGGCACAGATGTACAATGTGGAGGCAAACATCGTGATGGAGACGCCTAATCCGTCCATCACTAGGATGATGGAGCAGATCCGCCGCGATGATGAGCTGTACAAAACCTTTGTTACTACAGAGCAGGCACTCCAGATGATGACTGAACATACGCTGCTGATTGTCGTGGATACGCACAAGGCCTCCATGACGATGGAGCCGCGCCTCGTGCAGTACGCCAGCCGCATTGTTGTTGTTGACCATCATCGCCGGGGTGAGGAGTTCATTAATGATGCGGTGCTGGTATATCTGGAGCCCTATGCCTCCTCCACCTGCGAGCTGGTAACAGAACTGCTGCAGTACATTCATGACAAGATTAAGCTCAGTCCGCTGGAGGCTACCATGCTGCTCGCGGGAATTACGGTCGACACGAAGCATTTCGCGTTGCATACCGGCTCGCGAACCTTTGAAGCGGCAGGGTTTCTGCGGCGGATCGGCGCGGACACTATCCTTATCCAGCGTATGCTGAAAGAGGATTTGCAGGAGTACATTTCCAAAGCAGAAATTATCAAACATGCCCGGATGGTGTATGATCATATTGCACTCGTTGTAACCTCACCGGGAATGAAAATTCCACAGCTCTTAATTGCCCAGACAGCGGATACGCTGCTGGGAATGACGAATGTGGTGGCTTCATTCGTGATCAGTGAGCGGCCTGACGGCCTCATCGGCATCAGTGCCCGGTCACTCGGACGAATGAATGTGCAGGTGGTCATGGAGAAGCTCGGCGGCGGAGGGCATTTGTCCAACGCAGCGGTGCAGCTCGAGGGAACATGCAAGCAAGCAGAAGCCAGACTAATGGAAGTTCTGGCTGAAATTGAAGCGAAAGAGGGGCTATTCGAATGAAGGTCATTTTTATAAAGGATGTTAAAGGTCAAGGCAAGAAGGGGCAAGTGAAAGAGGTGTCAGAAGGCTATGCAGCGAACTTTCTGCTGCCGCGCGGCTTGGTCCGCCCGGCCACAGACGGCAATGTGAAAACTCTGGAGAATCAGGCAGCAGCTGAGCAGCGCCGCAAGGACCAGGAGAAAGAAGAAGCGCAGCAGCTGGGTAAGAAGCTGGACGAGCTGACGCTGACCCTGAAAGCAAAATCGGGTGAAGGCGGCCGTCTCTTCGGCGCTATTACAAGCAAGCAGATCGCCGAAACTTTGGTGGAAACACAAGGGATCGTAATCGACAAGCGCAAAATTGAGCTGAGTGATCCCATTCGCCATGTAGGTACGTTTCAGGTAAGTGTGAAGCTGCATACTGAAGTAAAGGCTAACCTTACGGTTCAGGTAACGGAGGAGTAAGATGGGTGGAGATCTCTTTTTCGATCGGATTCCCCCGCAGAACCTGGAGGCAGAGCAGGCTGTAATCGGTGCTGTTCTGCTGCAGGATGAAGCGCTGGTTACCGCGATGGAGCGGGTGAATACCGAAGACTTCTACGATAAACCGCATCAAATGATTTTTGAGGCGATGGTGCAGCTCGGAGAAGAGAGCCAGCCGATTGATCTGGTTACGCTGACGTCCAGACTGCAGGATAAGGGGCAGCTTGAGGATATCGGCGGTGTCAGCTATTTAGCTAAGCTGGCGCATGCAGTGCCGACTGCGGCCAACGTGGAGTATTATGCGCAGATCATTGAGGAGAAGGCGATGCTGCGGCGGCTGATCCGTACAGCGACGCAGATCGTCAGTGAAGGGTACACCGGCGGTGAGGATGTCGCCGATATGCTGAGCGATGCCGAGCGGCGGATTCTGGAGATCTCCAACCGCCGGAGCGGCAGCGGCTTCATCGCCATCCGCGATGTGCTCATGCAGGTCTTCGACCGCGTGGAGCTGCTTCATCAGAATAAGGGGGGAACCTCCGGGATTCCGACCGGCTTTGCCGATCTTGATCATATGACTAACGGCTTCCAGCGTAATGACCTGATTATTGTAGCGGCCCGTCCATCCGTAGGGAAGACGGCATTCGCGCTGAATATTGCCCAGAATGTAGCAGTCCGTGCCAAAGAGACCGTAGCCATCTTCAGTCTGGAAATGTCGGCGCCGCAGCTGGTACAGCGTATGATCTGCGCGGAAGCCAACCTCGATGCCAACATTATGCGTACCGGTGATTTCAAAAGTGATGATGATTGGTCGAAGCTTACGATGGGGATTCAGTCCTTATCGGAAGCAGAAATCTATATTGATGATACTCCTGGGATCACGGTTACAGATATCCGGGCGAAATGCCGTAGGCTCAAGAAGGAAAAAGGCCTCGGCATGATCGTCATCGACTACTTGCAGCTGATTCAGGGACGCGGCAAGGGCGGGGAGAACCGCCAGCAGGAGGTCTCCGAGATTTCCCGTACCCTGAAGCAGATTGCCCGTGAGCTTGATGTTCCGGTCATTGCCCTTTCCCAGCTCAGCCGGGGTGTGGAGCAGCGGCAGGACAAGCGCCCGATGATGAGTGACCTTCGGGAATCCGGTTCCATCGAGCAGGATGCCGATATCGTAGCCTTCCTGTATCGTGATGACTACTATAACCAGGATACCGAAAAGAAAAATATCATTGAAATTATTATTGCCAAACAGCGTAACGGCCCTGTCGGCACTGTAGAGCTTGTGTTCCTGAAAAATTTCAACAAGTTCGTCAACTACGAGCGGGCACACGCTGAACCTTTTGCAGGGTAGATCATTTATTCACAATTTCCGAACGATTGCACATTTCCTTGTGTGATCGTTCGTTTTTATTTGACTTTAAAAAGTACCGCTGTTACACTGGTTATTGTGCTTTAGCAGGTTAAAACTGCTTTGGCGTCCGGAGGGCTGCGTACATAAGAACGCTGTACAGAGCCCATATTATGAAAAATAATGGTGCTAGCTTGCACCTACGGAGGAATGAATATGTCAACGGTAGTCGTCGTGGGAACACAATGGGGAGACGAAGGCAAAGGGAAGATCACGGATTTTCTGGCAGAGAGCGCAGATGTGGTCGCCCGGTATCAGGGGGGTAACAATGCCGGTCACACGATTCTGATTGACGGAAAGAAATTCAAGCTGAGCTTGATTCCATCAGGTGTATTTTATAAAGAAAAGACTTGTGTAATCGGTAACGGAATGGTTATTAATCCGGAAGCCCTGATCCAAGAAATTAATTATATTCATGAGAACGGATTCGACACCAAAAATCTGGTGATCAGTGATCGTGCCCATGTCATTATGCCATATCATATGCTGCTTGATGCCTTGGAAGAAGACCGTAAAGGCCCGAACAAAATCGGTACTACACGCAAGGGAATTGGCCCGGCGTATATGGATAAAGCGGCACGCAACGGAATCCGGATCGCCGATCTGATGGATGCCGAGGAATTTGAGCTGAGACTGCGCCAATTAATGGAGGAAAAGAATCAGGTCATTACCCAGGTTTATAGAGCGGAAGCTTTGAACGTGGAAGAAATTCTAGTCAAATATCTGGAGTATGCAGAAGTGCTTCGCGGTTATGTGACGGATACTTCAGTGGTTCTGAATGATGCTATAGATGCTGATTCCAGAGTACTGTTTGAAGGTGCACAAGGTGTAATGCTGGATATCGATCAAGGGACTTATCCGTTTGTTACATCGTCGAACCCTTCGGCTGGCGGTGTGTGCATCGGGTCTGGCGTGGGCCCTTCGAAGATCAAGCAGGTTATCGGGGTTGCTAAGGCCTACACTACCCGTGTTGGCGACGGTCCGTTCCCTACCGAGCTGAACGATGCTACAGGTGATTACATCCGTGAAACAGGCCATGAATATGGTACTGTAACCGGACGTGCCCGCCGTGTGGGCTGGTTCGACAGTGTGGTTGTCCGTCATGCCCGCCGGGTCAGCGGAATTACCGGTCTGTCGCTCAACTCGCTGGATGTGCTTAGCGGCCTTGAGACGGTGAAGATTTGCACCGGCTATAAATTCCGCGGCGAGGTGATTACTCACTATCCGGCCAGCCTCAAAATGCTGGCTGAATGCGAAGCCGTCTATGAGGAGCTTCCAGGCTGGAGCGAAGACATCACCGGAGCGAAGACACTGGACGATCTGCCGGCCAATACACGCAGATATGTGGAGCGGGTATCGGAGCTTACGGGTATTCCGATTGCCATCTTCTCCGTAGGACGCAACCGTGAGCAGACCAATCAGGTTCTGCCTATCTATATCTAAGATTCCTGTAAGTAAAGGGGCCCTATGTGGGTCTCTTTTTTTTGTGCTTCAACAATTATGTAATATTTTGGTTTCCCGGAGCCGGTTCTAGTCAATACTGGGAGGATGAAAGCAATAACGCACTGATCCTCCAGAGATTGAATATGAACAGGGCGCAAGGGAGTGATGAAGATGAAGATAGTAAGACGTGCACTTGGAGTCTGCCTGATTGTCGTACTGGCCAGCGCACTTTCGGTTCTGACCACGGCATTCGTCGTCAATACGTATATACAGTCGGTGTTGGCCAGTTTTGATATAGAGCTGGAGGGCCCGTCACCGGGAATTGGCGGTTTTATTAAGAGCCTCACGGGAATGGGAGCCACAGATAACGCCAAAAATGTAGCTGAGGATGATAAAGGTGCTTCCGGTGCAAAGAAAGACAGCAAAAGTGAAACGGTGGATACACCAGAACAAAAAACGGAGAAGTCCGTGGAGGAAAAGGCGCCTGAGGATGCTTTGGCTGTAATGGGAGAGGCTTCCGGAGAGGAAGAACAAAGTGACAGTGCACTGGACCAGCAGCTGGTAATGACACCGGAAGCGATGGGTGAGCTCAAGGACAGTCTGCCCATGGATGAGAAATCCAATATTTTCAATATCCTGATGACCAAACTTCCGCAGGAGGAGATGCAGAAAATCTCAACGGCGATGGAGGATGGGTTGACGGAGAATGAAGTGAGGGAACTGCAGCAAGTCATTGCCAAGTATGTGAATCCTGATGAATATGACACTTTAATGAAAATGCTTACACCAAATTCAACTGAGGGTACCACAAACTAAAAATTGTCATTTTTTGGACACGTACTTGATGTTAAAATGTCAAAATCATGGAAGAAACCCGCGATTATCGCGGGTTTTGTCTTTGGGGTAAAGTTGAAATTTTTCTGCCGTCTATGGTACAGTAAAAAAGGACTATAAGGGGTTAATTTTTTGTAACCTTTTTAAATATAAGAAAAGTACGAATTTCACCTCATACTTTATGCTTATATTTTGGACGGAAACGAAATGCAGTTACACTAACGCACATAGTAAATAGATGCAGCAGCATATATAAAAGGGGTCGAATAACAAGGTTGGCCGCTTCTAAGCGGACTGAAAGGGAGAGTTTCATGAAAGGATTTAAGTTCATGCGCGGGATGGGGAAACTGCGGGACAAAGCAGAGACATCCGCAGAATTCAGCGCAGAAAGTCAAAAGGGCAGTTCTGCCTCTAGCGAAACTAACGTCTTTTATCAAGAAACCAAACCTCGGAGATTCCGGCGGTCCTGGATAGCAGCTTCTGCCGGTCTGGTGCTTCTGGCGGCCTTTTCAATCACGGCAGAGAAGAAATATGTGACCGCGAACACGGTAACCTATTATAAGGTGCTGGTTAAGGGTGAGGAAATCGGAAAGATCAGCGAGGAAACGGAGCTGGATCGGCTGTTCGAAGAGAAGCAGCAGGAATATCAGCTCAAGTATCCGGATTCAGTGATGGTGCTGCAAACAAGCGGCATTACGACAGAGGCGGAAAAAGCGTATAAACCGGAGATAGACAGTGCCGCTACGCTGGACAAGCTGGATGGCATGCTTAAAGCTTATGCAGTGGGAGTGCAGCTGACGGTGGATGGCAAAGCTGTGGGGATTGTCAAGGATCAGGAGACAGCGAATGCCGTCCTGCAGGGCGTGAAAGAACACTACGTTCCGGCTGCCGCAGTTTCAACGGGCGCCCAGCTCAAGAAGACAGCAGCTACGCGTTCCGCGAAGGCGGCTGCACCGGCAAATGCAGACAAGGTAGAATCGGTTGCCATTCAGGAGGACGTTTCCGTTGTTCCTGTCAAGGCGGACCCCACCCAGGTGCTGAGCGTCCAGGAAGCGGTCGAGGTGCTCACCGAGGGGAAAGAGGAGCCGCTTGTTTATGCGGTTCAGGAAGGGGATACCGTCTCTGGGATTGCCAAACGTTTTGAGATTACGCAGGCTGATATTTTCCGCAACAATCCGTCGGTGAAAGAGCTGACCCTGCAAATTGGAGACGAGCTGCAATTGACCGTACCACAGCCAGAGCTTACTGTAGTAACCGTAGAGCAGGTATCGGAGCAGCTTGTCACTGAGCCGGAAGTGATTGTCCGCAAGAGCGATGAGCTGGCAGCAGGCAAGAGCAAGGTTGTCCGGGCAGGACAGACCGGCCTGAAACAGATGAAGTACAGGGTGACCAAGGAAAATGGTCTCGTAGTGAAGGAAGAATGGATGGGCCAGGCGGTTCTGAAGGCTTCCTTGCCTGAGGTGGTCTATCGCGGCACGAAGGTAGTCGGCGAAGGAACGGGCATGTTTGCCTGGCCGGTCAGTGGGGCGAGCCTCTCCAGCAGCTTTGGCCAGCGCTGGGGACGAAGCCATAAAGGAGTCGATCTCGTATCCGGTAACCGGACCATCACAGCTGCAGATGCCGGGACGGTTACTTTTGCAGGCGTACAGAGCGGCTACGGCAATGTGGTCATTGTGGATCACAAAAACGGATATGTCACCTACTACGGCCATCTGAGAAGCATCTCAGTATCTGTCGGCCAGCGGCTGGAGCAGGGAGCCAGCATTGGTGTTATGGGCAACACGGGGCGTTCAACCGGTACCCACCTGCATTTTGAGATCCGCAAGAACGGCACAGCGGTCAATCCGCTGAGATATCTGAAATAATCCATAGGTTATAATCAGCCGTCCGAGTTTTCGGGCGGCTTTATCTTTTAAAGCTAAAAATATATTGATGAGCAGGATGAAAGTACAGTGCTATCCCCACTTCGTAGGATGTGACGCCAGTGCAGGTATGTTAAAATAAGAGAATGAGTGATTAGTACGCTTAGAAAGGTGAAGCTGAGCATATGCAGATGGGAACGATTCTGGTAGTAGACGATGAACAGCCTATTGCTGATATATTAAAGTTTAATCTCGAAAAAGAGGGCTATGAGGTAATCTGTGCCTTTGACGGCAACAGTGCTGTGGAGCTGGCTCTGTCCAGACGGCCCGATCTGATGCTGCTTGATCTGATGCTTCCCGGCAAGGATGGCATGGATGTCTGCCGTGAAGTGCGCTCTGCGCATTTGGACATCCCGATCATTATGCTGACAGCTAAAGACGGTGAGATCGACAAAGTGCTGGGTCTGGAATTGGGTGCGGATGATTATGTAACCAAGCCTTTCAGCACGCGAGAGCTGCTGGCCAGAGTCAAAGCTCAAATGAGGCGCCAGCATAAGCCATCGCCGTCGGAAATGCTTAGTGAAAGAGCGGAGAGCAAACAGGGCGTCAATCATTTCGGCCTGTTCGTTGATACCGACATGTACATGGTTTATAAAGACGGAGAGCCGCTCGATTTAACACATCGTGAGTATGAGCTGCTCTATTATATGATTCGCCACGCCGGCAAAGTAATGACCCGGGAGCATCTGCTGCAGGCGGTATGGGGCTTCGAATACTTCGGGGATGTGCGGACCGTGGATGTCACGATCCGCCGGCTGAGAGAAAAAATTGAGGAGAATCCCAGCAAGCCGGAATATATCTTCACCCGGCGCGGACTCGGTTATTTGATGCATAGCCCCAAAAGCGGGGGGCTGTGATGAAAGGGCGGTCCTTTTTCCGGACGATTCAGGCCAAGCTTATCATTATTTACGTGCTGCTGATTCTGATCGCGATGCAGCTGATCGGTGTATATTTTGTCAGCTCGATGAAGAATTCACTGACTGATAACTTCACCAAAGATTTAAAGGCACGGGCAGAAATGTTGTCGATCCTTACGGCAGATAAACTGGGCAGCGAAGCCGGAACAGCCGGTGAAGAGACTGCGGTGGAGAGTCTGCGCGGAATGGTCAATAATCTGTATATCAGCGGAGCTGAAATTCAGGTACTGGATGCCAGCGGTAAAATTATTACGACATCTGTCCCTTCGCAAAACGATTATGTCGGGCAGCGGAACACACAAACCGTGGTCAGCCGTGCCCTGCAAGGCATCAGCGATAATGAGGAATATATCATTGCCGATGATAATGTGCGCAAGAAGGTGGTCGCCAAACCGGTTCTCTCCGGCGACAAAGTGGTAGGGGCGATTTATATTGCTGCCGATATGAAAGATTTATACGCCACGATGAGCCGGATTAATAGCGTGTTCCTCTCCGGTCTGCTGCTGGCGCTCGCCCTGACGGCCGTTCTGTGTGTCATTCTCGCCCATACAATCACCCATCCTATCAAGGAGATGACCCGGCATGCCACAGCGGTTGCTGAGGGCCGGTTCAACCGTAAGATGCCTGTGTTCGGCAATGATGAAATTGGGCAGCTCAGTCAGGCGTTCAACTACATGACAGGAAGGCTCCGCGAAGCGCTGTCGCAGAATGAAGAGGAGAAGGAGAAGCTTGCTTCCATCCTGACCAACATGAGTGACGGCGTGGTTGCTACAGATGAAAGCGGCGTCGTAATTCTGATGAATACCCGGGCAGCAGATATGCTTGGAGCGGAAGGCCCGCTTCCGGAAGGGGCACCGCTTGATGAGCTGCTTGGTCTCGATCATGAGCAGTCGGGGTCGCTGGCGCAAGGCAACGCCCAATCAGCAATGCTTCATCTCTCGCCAATGGGCGGAGGCGAGCCCAATATCGTCCGGGTCACCTTCACCCCCATTCACCGACGTGAAGGCGGAGGGATTGCCGGAACCATTGCGGTGCTGCAGGATGTTACCGAGCAGGAGAATCTGGAGGAATCGCGGCGGGAGTTCGTGGCGAATGTCTCGCATGAGCTGCGGACTCCACTGACGACGATCAAGAGCTATGTTGAAGCGCTTGATGATGGTGCGCTTGATGATCCGCAGCTTGCTGCGCGGTTTGTCGGAGTCATCCGCAATGAGACAGAACGGATGATCCGGCTTGTTACGGATCTGCTGCATCTCTCGCGGCTGGATTCGAGGGAATCGAGCCTGCGCATTCAGCAAACGGATATCTCCGAGATGCTGGAGGATGTGGCTGACCGCTTCTCCTTCCAGATTCGCCAGAAACGAATTCATATCAGTACAAGAGTGCGCAAGGAAGTCGCCACGGCCTGGCTGGACCGCGATCAAATTGATCAGGTGCTGGGCAATTTGGTCTCCAATGCGCTGAAATATACGCCAGAAGGCGGAACCATTCAATTGGAGGCACTGAAAACCGAAGATGGAATGCTGGCCGTTTCTGTACGTGATTCCGGGATTGGGATTCCCAAGAAGGATATCGAACGGATTTTTGAACGTTTTTACCGGGTTGATAAAGCCCGCTCGCGCAATATGGGCGGCACCGGACTCGGGCTGTCCATTGCCCGGGAAATTGTCAAGGCGCATGGAGGGTCAATTTCCCTGCAGTCAGAGCTTAATGAAGGCTCGCTGGTAACCTTCACACTGCCTCTGAAAGAGCAAAGGGGGAGTTTATTGTGAAGGAAACAATCAAGTCATGGATACTTGCCCTGCTCGTTTGCGGAAGTCTTGTAGAGAGCTATTATCTGATCTACCGGCTGCCGGGGAGCGACTCAGCGGTGATGTCAGAGAACTTGTATGTGAAGACAGATAATATGGGGCCCAAAGAAAAAGTTGAGAATCTGCTCTACCCTGATAAAATGATCATTCATATGGGGGAGGACAAGCATACGCTGTTTTATCCCGGCTCCACCTTCTATGACCTGATCATGAACCGGCTGAAAGGACGCGGGTTTGAGAGCTTTCAGCGGCGCTCGGTGCAGGATTTCGATTGGGACAAGATCCGCCGTGAGAATTCGGGCATTGAGCTGTCCTTTGGTGCCGGCATTCCGGTAACCTTGCTGCAGCGGGTAATGCAGCTCGCTCCCGATTCGCTGTTCCAGGGAGAGAGCATTGACCGGATATGGATTTACAATATTAAAAATGATTCCAAGGCACATGCCGTCTTTTTCAGTACTAGAGGCGATATCGTATATGAAGCGGCTAAGGCCGATTTGACCGTTCAGGACGTGCAGCAGCATGTAGATTTCGGTACGAATTGGACGCCATACACCGCAGTAAATGGCGATTATTATGTGCCGGAAGAAAAAATATCGCTGGTTGAGGTGGAAATGCCCTCCGGCATGTACACCATTGAACAAATGCAGAACAATCTATTCTTTGATGCCGGTAGCACCAGATATATTCCAGAGAAGGATGGCTCAAAGATTTATACAGACAGCAAACGCAGCCTGCAGGTTGATCAGGAACAGAACTGGATGAGCTATAGCGATCCGGCTGCGCTTCCTGCGGGTGAGAGTACACCTGCGAAGGATGCCCTGGAAGCGGTGGATTTTGTCAACAAGCATGGTGGATGGAACGGTACATACCGTCTGGCATCAACGGAGGAGGGCAACCAGGAGCTGACCGTTTCCTTCCAGCAGTACTACGGTTCTTATCCGATTATGAGCAAGCCAAAGCTGCAGTATGGTGTTATTAACCTGGAGCTGCAGCAGGGCACAGTATCCTCCTATGAGCGATCGCTGATGTATACAGAAGAGGGAAAAGCCGTTAAACAGGTTGTGGAGCTTCCCGGTGGCGATGAGCTGCGGGCTAAGCTGGCCCAATTCAGCGAAGCTTCGCCTGTGAAGGATTTGACCCCGGCCTATGTTGCTTCAGTAAACGGGGAGAAGCTGAAGCTCCTGCCGGTATGGCGGGTAACGCTCCGTGACGGCACTTTCCTTACACTGAACTAGAGTAATAGACGCGCGGGAATTCACACGACGAAGCAGAATCACGAAGTAAATGCTCACAAACGAAGCAAATGCTTCCGAAGCTAGTTTGTTCGAAGCAAATTCAATGAAGTAAATGCTCACAAACTTTAAGGAGGAGCGGTATGGACTGGGGAAGAGCCAAAAATGTGCTGATTTACGCCTTTCTGGTATTGAATCTGCTGCTTTGTTATCAGCTCTGGATGGACTTGCGCGATCAGGCCAGTGCCAATCTGGATTTCACTTCCCTGTCCGCAGAAACGCAGGCGGTGATGGAACAGAAGGGGATTCGTGTGTTGTGTCCCATTCCGGCTGCCACTCCGCAGCTGCCCGATATCACTTACCGCTACTCCGGGGAAGAGCAGAATGAGGAGCCGGTTGAACTGAAGGTGCCGATAGACAGCAAGCTGATTTATTCATCATTTGCCGAACTGAGCAGTTCACTGGCAGACCAGATCACAGACATCGCCAATTATCGCTTTGATTCGCAGGAGAGCGAGGTCGGCAAATTTGTACTTCATCCACTGGTTGACCATAAATGGTCTTTATTCAGAGTGCGGCTTGAGTTGATAAACAGCGATCAAAAAATTGTGGCTTACCGTTGGCCTAAGATTGAAATCGGAGCTACAAACAGTGACGAAGATATCCAGAAGGTGCTTCCGGCCTCACAGGCACTCAGCAGCCTGATTGAGAAATATTTTCCGGCGGATTCGGTAGTTAAAGAGATTGAGCTTGGCTATTATGGGGAATTGTTCAACTCTGAAAGCCAGGTGGCTTCGCCAATGTGGCGCTTTATGCTGGAGAACGGCAACGCCTATTACGTCGATGCCATCAGTGCGGACATCATCAGTCCGAAGACAACAGAGTAGAAGGAGCAGGAGAGAGATATGGGGATTTCATTTACGGTACTGTCCAGCGGTTCTACCGGCAACGTAACAGTGGTGCGAAACGGGGAAACGGCGCTTATGATCGACGCGGGCCTCAGCGCCAAACGAATCGACGAGCTGCTCGCGATGCGTGAGATGACAGGCAAGGAGATAGACGGAATACTGGTTACGCATGAGCACTCGGACCATATCAAGGGACTTGGAGCGATGGCCCGCAAATACGATCTTCCGATCTACGCCAACTCCAATACCTGGGGGGCGATTGAGAAGGGGATAGGCACTATTGCCGAGCATAACCGGATTATTATGGAGACCGGACAGCACAGGGATTTCGGCAGTCTGCGGGTAGAGTCATTTGCAATCTCCCATGATGCGGCTGAACCGGTAGGGTACAATTTTTATGACGGCAAGGAGAAGCTTTGTGTTGCTACGGATCTTGGGTATGTTAGTGATAAAGTGCGGACGGCGATTGCCGATTCGGATGTGCTGGTACTGGAGGCCAACCACGATATAGAGATGCTGAGAATGGGGCGTTATCCGTGGAATACGAAACGGCGGATTCTTGGCGATTTAGGCCATCTCTCCAATGAGGCGGCGGGAGCGGCACTAAGCGAGATTCTTACCGGACGGACCAAACGGACCTATCTGGCTCACTTAAGCCGGGATCACAATATGATGGATTTAGCCAAAATGTCGGTGCGCGGGGCAATGGAAGACCGGGGCTGCTTTTTCAGAGACAGTGAGTTCAGATTGTGTGATACCTATTATGACCAGCCTACGCCGTGGGATAAGGTGAGCCAGTCATAAGCTGGTCTACCTCCGTAATTTTACGTTCCAACTCTTGGCGTGAGAAAAGCCCTTTATCAATCAACAGCTCGATCATAGCGCTTTGAACCAGGATCAGATGATAGTGTTCATCCTTAAGGTCACCCAGTTTGCCGATAAATTGCACCAGATCCATACTTGTTGAAAAAGATTCCATATTTATTCCTCCTTTTGAGCTAAACGAAAGCTGATCTGTAAAAAATTTGTAGGTTTTTGCGTCAGAAAAAACGTGGGTGCTAGCCCTGCCTGTGATACAATCATAAAGAGCAGAATTTAGCCTGAGTTTAAATAGTACTTCTATTATTGTAGTCTTTTAAGTTGGAAAATATTCCGGATTGAAGCTTATCCTTTTTTAATATGTTGCAAGAATAGGAGACCCCTTGCGC
This sequence comes from Paenibacillus sp. FSL L8-0340, assembly GCF_038593145.1. Taxonomy (NCBI): domain Bacteria; kingdom Bacillati; phylum Bacillota; class Bacilli; order Caryophanales; family Paenibacillaceae; genus Paenibacillus; species Paenibacillus sp. FSL L8-0340. Next base: position 7,420,562 of record NZ_CP151967.1, on the reverse strand, counting down.
TTATAACACACACATTTGTGGTGAATGAATGAAGTGAAACCTTTTAGAGCTTTCAGGAGTCTAAGAGATAAAGCGGAAAGCTCGGGCGTGGTTGCTTGGCGTTCAGGTTATGGATGCAGTGGCAATAGAGGGGAGAGGATGTAACGGTGGGACTGTTTGATGATGATTTTTATTCAACCAAGGTACCTCGGCGCGAAGGCAGAGGGCAGGAACCCTCTAAGGTCTTAACGAGCCGGAATTGGTCTGCCCGCAAATCACGGCGGAGCCTGGCAACTTGGCAGGTGTCTGTCATTAGCTCAGTGATCAGTGCGGTGGTTGCAGTGCTTCTGTTCAGTCTGGCTACAGGCCAGTTGACACAGGAGAAGGCGGAGCAGCCGAAAGTGATTGAGAAGGTGACTGCAAGCAGCGGTGACCCGTATGAACGGATTGTTCAGGCTGCGGCTCTTGTCCGGCCGGCCGTTGTGAGCATAATTAATCATAAAGAAGATAATAAGGAACTTAACATTCTCGATGAGTCGGCACTTGGCTCGGGAGTGATCTATAAGAAGGACGATAACAAGGCCTTTATTATTACCAATAATCATGTGATTGAGGGCTTCGGCAAGCTGGAAGTGGTTACGGTGGATGGTGAGACACGCAAGGCAACACTTGTGGGTACGGATAAAGTAAGTGATATCGCAGTGCTCTCCATTGATGCCAAAGGCATTACCACAGTCGCCCAGATTGGTGATTCCTCCAAGCTGCGGTTTGGGGAGACGGTCATTGCTATCGGCAATCCGCTGGGACTCGGCGATAGCCTGACCTCGGGGATTGTCAGCTACACAGAACGGACCATTCCCGTATCATTGAACCAGGACGGTGTCTATGACTGGGAGCAGGAAGTCATTCAGACAGATGCTGCAATTAACGAGGGCAACAGCGGAGGCGCGCTGGTCGATCTGGACGGCAAGGTGATTGGTATTAATACAATGAAGATTTCCGATACAGGCGTGGAGGGACTTGGTTTTGCCATCCCGGCCAATCATGTTATGGAAACGGCGGGTGAGCTTGAGGCAAACGGGAAGATTTCCCGCTCTTATCTGGGAGTGTATTCCGTGGATTTGAATAACCCTTATGTGCCGCTCGCGGAAGACCAGCGCAAGGAGCTTAATCTGCCAACCACCGTTAAAGACGGAGTAGTTGTGCTGGATGTAGTAGGGCCGGCCAAGGATGCAGGACTGCAGTTCAATGATGTGATTACCAAGTTTGACAATGAACCGATCACATCGACCCTTTCGCTGCGCAAGTATCTGTATGATCACACCAAAATCGGAGATGATCTGAAGATTACTTATTACCGTAACGGAGAGGTAAAACAGGTGACGGTGAAACTTCTTGAAAAACAAAAGGAATAAAAGCGGCATCAGCCGTATATAATAATGTGGCAGTCAAGATCAGCGAGACGGCCCAGCCGTCCTTATTATAAAATTAAGGACGGCATCCGTTTCGAAGTCAAATCATCTGGGTATATTACTTAATATGGATGCAAATCCCCCTTTTTATAAAGACTGGTAGCCCTTACATTGGGAACAACACCTTATAAGGGGAAATACGGATATATTCGGATGTTGGCTTGCCTTTGTAACTCCGGTGTGGTAACATGAGATTAATCATACATTTGATACCTAATTCTCGTATTGAAAAGGGCTGTCAATGGTAATACAACCTTTTTCAATGTGTGAATTTTTTCTTTGTTTGAAGATAAAAAGAACATATTAATTTAAATTTGTGGAGGTAACACACATGCAAACAGGTACAGTTAAATGGTTCAACGCAGAAAAAGGATTCGGTTTCATCGAAGTTGAAGGCGGAAGCGACGTATTCGTTCACTTCAGCGCAATCACTGGCGACGGCTTCAAAACTTTGGACGAAGGCCAACGCGTTGAATTCAACGTTGTTCAAGGCAACCGCGGACCACAAGCCGAAAACGTTGTAAAACTGTAATAATAGAAGCACCGTCCCCGCTTTTGCAAGTTGGGACGGTCTTTTTTTATAAGATCAACTGCTATATCATCATGAAACCACAACATGATCTTGAAGTAGAGCAACTGCAAATGAAGGATTGTAAGCATCTTAGAAAGAGTATAATTGGATGCTTTTTTACTTGTTTCTCAACTTGTAACATAAAGGAAGGGAGGAACGGCAATGAACTACCGGAAGAAGCCTTTAGAGGAAGTACCGGAAGAAAATACCGCAATTTGGGCCTGTACCAATGATGGATGCAACGGATGGATGAGGGATAATTTCGCATTTGAACATGCGCCTTCTTGCCGTCTCTGTCATGCCCCAATGGTTCGCAGCATGAAGATGCTGCCGCAATTGCTTAATTCTAATGGCGATCTCAAATCGCTGAAGAAGGGTATTTCGATTACCTAACCAATGCCTTTATGAGTCAAGCTTTCTATAGAACGACGAACAAATCCAAGACGGTAAAACCGTCTTATTTTTTTTGCTTTCTGAACGTAATATTGTGATATTTGTCACAAATTTATTGTTTTTTAGGCTGAATCCGGGTGTATAATGTGATAATTATCACACTTTAAGCCTTAAATTTTTGACAGAATAGACATAACGAATGGGGAGAAGAAAGGGGAAGAAACATGGATACAGTTATGCTGTCGCGTATACAATTTGCGTCGACGACGATCTTTCATTACTTCTTTGTACCGGTATCTATTGGACTTGCACTCTTGATTGCGATCATGGAGACGATGTATGTCCGAAAAGGCAACGATGAGTACAAAAGAATGGCGCAGTTTTGGGGAAAGCTATTTCTCATTAACTTCGCAGTAGGGGTAGTAACAGGGATATTGCAGGAATTCCAGTTCGGAATGAACTGGTCCGATTATTCCCGCTTTGTCGGGGATGTATTTGGGGCTCCACTTGCCATTGAAGCGCTGCTGGCGTTTTTCCTGGAGTCTACATTTATCGGCCTATGGATTTTCGGCTGGGACAAAGTCTCCAAGAAGATTCATTTACTGTCCATCTGGATGGTAGCGCTGGGAACGATGTTATCGGCATTCTGGATTCTCGCAGCCAATTCCTTTATGCAGCACCCTGTTGGTTTTGCGATGAATAATGGCCGGGCCGAAATGAATGATTTCCTGGCTTTGATGACAAACGGACAATTGCTGGTGGAATTCCCGCATACGGTGCTCGCGGCTTACGCTACAGGGGCATTTCTGGTTACGGGCATCAGTGCCTATAAAATGCTCAAGAAGCAGGATGTGCCTTTCTTTAGAAAATCGTTCGAAATTGCGGCGATTGTCGGCATTGTCTCCTCCATGGGGGTAGCCGTTGCAGGTCATGCCCAAGCGCAGTATCTGGTAGAGACGCAGCCGATGAAGATGGCAGCTACGGAAGCCCTTTGGGAGGACAGTGGTGACCCTGCGGCTTGGACAGCCAGTGCTTTTATCGATCCTGACAATAAATCAAACTCTGGGGAAATCAAGATTCCTTATATGCTGAGTTTCCTGTCCTACAGTAAGTTCTCCGGTGAAGTTAAAGGGATGAATACGCTGCAGGCTGAATACGAACAAAAATACGGCCCGGGGGATTATATCCCGCCTGTGCGTACGACGTTCTGGAGCTTCCGGATCATGGTGGTTGCAGGCACGCTGATGATTGTGCTCGGCATGTATGCGATGTATCTGATGTGGCGCAAAAAGATGGAACGTCCGAACACCTGGTTTATGCGGTTCATGTTCTGGGGGCTGCTGCTTCCGCCAATTGCTAATACTGCAGGCTGGATCATGACAGAGATCGGACGTCAGCCTTGGACGGTATTCGGATTAATGACGACAGAAGACAGTGTGTCTCCTAATATATCGGCTGGACAGGTGCTGTTCTCGGTGATCTCCTTTACGGCGATCTACGCTATTCTGGGAGCGGTGCTGATCGGATTGTTCATCAAAGTTATTAAAAAAGGCCCTTATGCCATGGATAACGATCACGATCACGGTCAGTCGCATGATCCATATAATAAGGAGGGATCGCATGCTTTCTCTTAATGAATTGTGGTTTGTGCTGATTGCGGTATTATTTATCGGATTTTTCTTCCTGGAAGGCTTCGACTTTGGCGTAGGAATGGAAACACAGTTCCTGGCCAAGAATGATACGGAACGCCGGGTGCTGATCAACTCGATCGGGCCGTTCTGGGATGCGAATGAGGTATGGCTGCTGACGGGCGCTGGCGCGATGTTCGCTGCTTTCCCCAACTGGTACGCAACGCTGTTCAGCGGATTCTATATTCCGTTCGTCTTTGCCCTGCTGGCGCTGATTGCCCGCGGTGTCGCCTTTGAATTCAGAGGCAAGCGTGATTCACTGGCCTGGAAAAGAACCTGGGACGCCTGCATCTTCTTCGGCAGCTTCCTTCCGCCGTTCCTGCTGGCAGTAGTGTTCGCGAGCTTCATTAAAGGACTTCCGATTGACGGTGACATGCAGATGTATGCCGGATTCTTCGACATCGTGAATGTGTATACCGTAGTCGCAGGGATTACTGTAGTGCTGCTTTGCCTGGTGCATGGCCTGATGTTCACTACGCTCCGTACGGTTGGTGATCTGCAGGTTCGTGCGCGCAAGCTGGCGCAGAAGCTATTGTTCCCGCTGGCTGCGCTGCTGGTTGCTTTTGTAATTATGACTTACTATATGACAGATGTATTTGAACAACGTGGTGCAATGCTGCTGGTATTAGTGATTCTAGGCATTGCCGCCTTCGTTCTGTCCGGCTATTTCATGACCAAGAAGAAAGACAGCTGGGCGTTCGGGATGACCGGAGCGGTTATGGCTTTGTCGGTGATGTCGATATTTGTGGGCCTGTTCCCACGGGTTATGATCAGCTCTATTGATGAGGCGTTTAACCTGACGATCACCAATGCGGCTTCGGGCCATTATTCACTGAAGGTGATGTCGATTGTAGCGCTGACGCTGCTGCCGTTCGTGCTCGGTTATCAGATCTGGAGTTATTTCATCTTCCATAAACGGGTTCACGAGAAGGAGCATCTTGAATACTAATGGATAAAAATTTGCTTGGGTACAAAGGAGTTAAGCCGGTCTTTCTGATCGTAGGCTTCCTTACCCTGGTGCAAAGCCTGTCCATTCTTCTGCTGGCCAAGTCACTGGCAGAAGTAGTCTCTGCGCTATTTGCGGGAGAACCGCTGAAGGAACAAGGGGCGACAATGCTCTTGTTCCTTCTTGCGTTTCTTGCACGCCATGCCTGCGCCATGCTGATGAGCCGTGTCTCTTACCGCTTCGCGGAGAACACCGGCAGCAGTATGCGGAGACAAATGATGGACAAGCTGTTCCAGCTGGGACCGAGGCTGGCGGGCGACCGGGGAACGGGAAATTTGGTTACGCTTGTGCTTGAAGGAGTAACGAAGTTCCGCACCTATATAGAGCTTATTATTCCGCGGATGGTAGGGATGGCAGTAACACCTGCCTTGCTTCTGGTATACATCTATACTCTGGATACGTCGAGCGGTGTTATTCTTACCCTGACGATGCCGATTATTATCGTCTTTATGATTCTGATCGGAATGACCGCCCGCAAGCAAATGGACCGCCAGCTGAAGTCCTACCGGACGCTGTCCAATCATTTTGTTGATTCGCTGCGCGGGCTGGAGACACTGAAGTTTCTCGGGCGCAGCCGCAGTCATAGTGACAGTATTGCCGAGGTCAGTGACCGCTACCGTTCGGCTACAATGCGTACGCTGCGTGTAGCATTTTTGTCTTCCTTCGCGATGGACTTCTTCACGATGTTATCTGTGGCCTCAGTAGCTGTAAGCCTTGGCCTGCGGCTGGTCAATGAGCAGATGACCCTGGTTACCGGGTTAACCATTCTAATCCTGGCGCCGGAATATTTCCTGCCAGTCCGGCTGGTCGGTGCGGATTTCCATGCTACGCTGGATGGCAAGGAAGCCGGTGAAGCAATGAAGGACATTATCGACCGGGATACGGTAACAGCGGAGGTATTGAAGCCTGAGGGAATGGAAGCTATTACAGCCGCGCCGTCTCCTGCCGCTGTATTTTCTTGGCGGCAGGATAGTGTGCTGAAGCTGGAGCAGGTTGGCATTAAATATGAAGCAGACGGGATCGCCTCACTGGAGGGCGTTAACCTGGAGTTCAAGGGTTCTGCGAAGATTGGAATTATCGGAGAGAGCGGCGCGGGTAAATCCACACTGGTCGATATCCTGGGCGGCTTTCTGCATCCTACCTCAGGGAGCATAAGCATTAACGGGAACCTTGTCAGTGCGCTTACCGATGAGGAGTGGCGCAAGCAGACCTCATATATTCCGCAGCGGCCGTATATTTTCAGCGGTACGCTGGCGGATAATGTGCGTTTCTATTACCCGGAAGCTTCGAAGGAAGCTGTGGCTTCGGTGATTGCCGCCGCTGGATTATCCAAGCTGGTGGAGTCGCTGCCAAGCGGACTGGATGAAATGATCGGCGGCGGCGGCCGTTCGCTCAGCGGCGGTCAGGAACAGCGCGTCGCGCTGGCCCGCGCACTGCTGAGCAGCCGCCCGGTCATGCTGCTCGACGAGCCGACCGCCCATCTCGACATAGAGACGGAATACGAGCTGAAGCAAACAATGCTGCCGCTATTTGCAGGGAAACTTGTGTTTCTCGCCACCCACCGCCTGCACTGGATGATCGATATGGATCTGATTGTCGTGATGCAGCAGGGACAGGTGGCCGAGGTTGGTACCCATCCGGAGCTAGTTGCCCGGCGAGGTGCTTATTATGAGCTTATTCAAAGTCAATTGGAGGGAATCCATTGAAACGTGAAGGATGGTTTGCTCCCTATGTCTCCCCTTATTTCTGGCGGTTTCTGCTGATTATCGTGCTGGGTGCGTTGACGATTTTCTCAGCATCGTCCCTGATGTACACCTCGGGATTTCTGATCTCAAAGGCGTCCATACCGCCAGAAAATATACTGATGATCTATGTGCCAATTGTCGGCGTGCGCACGTTCGGGACGAGCCGGGCGGTCATCCACTATGCGGAACGCCTGGTCTCGCATGATACGATCCTGCGGATTCTCTCGAAGATGCGGATCCGGCTGTACAATATCCTGGAGCCGCAGGCGCTGTTTCTATCTTCGCGGTTCCGTACCGGGGATATTCTCGGAATGCTGGCCGACGATATTGAATATTTGCAGAATGTGTATCTGCGCACTGTATTCCCGAGCATTATTGCTCTCCTGATCTATGCGGCGGCGGTGATTTCCATCGGTACGTTTGATCTGGCTTTCGCTCTGCTGATGGGACTCTATATGCTGGTGCTGGTAGTTGTGCTGCCGCTGATTTCCCTGCTGCTGACACAAAAACGCCAGCGGCAGGTGAAGCAGGAGCGCAACCGCCTCTACCAGAAGCTGACCGATGCTGTGCTGGGGATGGGCGACTGGGTGATCAGCGGACGGCAGGGCCAATTCGTTGAAACCTACGAGGCCGATGAGCGGGCTGTCGCCCACACCGACGGAGCGCTGCGTCGCTGGGCGCGCCTGCGCATGTTCATCGGGCAGGCGGTTGTTGGCATCGGCGTGCTGTCGATGCTGTACTGGGCCGCCGGTCAATTCGCGGACGGGGCCATTGCCGGAACGCTGATTGCAGCGTTCGTACTGGTGGTCTTTCCGGTAGCAGATGCTTTCCTGCCGGTCTCGGAAGCGGTCGAGAAGATCCCGCAATACCGCAATTCGCTGGAGCGCCTGGCCGGTGTGGAAGCCGCGGAAGGAAGTGTGGCGGGGGCAGCGCCGGATTCGGGTAAGGCTGACACTGCCCGCCATGTGGATGCTGCGGTCAAGGCGATCAAGGAAACTGGGCAGGCGCCTATCCGGCTGGAGAATGCCGGTTACCGTTATGCTGCAGGGGATGACTGGTCAATCCGCAATCTGACGCTCAATATTCCTCAAGGCCGGAAGATTGCCGTTATCGGGCGCAGCGGGGCAGGGAAATCGACACTGCTGAAGGTGATTCAAGGCGTCATTACGCCTTCCGTCGGTTCGGCCACGATTAAGGGCATTGAAGCTTCCGCTTATGGGGAGAGAATTCCGCAGCTTATTGCCGTGCTGAATCAGAGCCCACACTTGTTTGACACTACCGTAGCCAATAACATCCGGCTTGGTGACCCCGGGGCGTCTGATGAGGACATTAAGCAGGCAGCCAAACTGGCCAATCTGGATACATTGATCTCATCGCTGCCGGAAGGCTATAACACAGCGGTGCGCGAGGCGGGCCAGCGCTTCTCCGGCGGGGAACGCCAGCGGATAGCCCTGGCGCGGATTCTGCTGCAGAATACACCGGTAGTTGTGCTCGATGAGCCAACCGTCGGGCTTGACCCGCGTACAGAGCGGGATCTGCTGGCTACTATGTTCGAGGCCATGGAGGGCAAGACGCTGATCTGGGTCACCCACCATCTTGTCGGTGCAGAGCAGATGGACGAAGTGATCTTTATGGAGAACGGGTTCGTGGAAATGCGCGGCACCCATGCCGAGCTGATGGACAAGGAACCGCGCTACCGCAAGCTGTATGAGCTGGACCGGCCAAGCGGGTTCGTGAGCACGGGAGCAGGAGAATAGAGATGTATACGAAAAGGCTCTTTCCACCCAAGAGGGGAAAGGGCCTTTTTTAAAAATACAAGAATTTATATGCTTCACGCTATTGGCGGTTCACGAATTACCTACTGCTCCCTCTCCGAATCGCTCCTTCACCCATTCTGTAAACATCACGAAGTCTTTCTCCACCTGGGTGGCATAGCCGTAAGCCCATTGGGAAATATAGCGGGCAAAAGCTTCAGGGTCCGGGCCCATCGCTTTGGCAATTTCTTTCTCGCTGTGGTAGAAGAGGATTCCTTGGTCCACATCGGCATCGGCTCTGGCATGCATTTTGGCCGTTAGGCTGCCCATGACTTCAACAACCTGGAGCATATCATCTACAGTTGCGATGTCTTTGAGCTTCAGGCTTTTTTTATACGGGGAGCGTTCGCGGACATAAAAATCCCGGCCATCCATCGTCAGAAAGCCCAGATAGGGATCAGCTTTGTGATGCATCGCCTGCTGTGTGGCCGCTACACGTTTCCCTTGATGTCCGAAGGTGCTCCAGAAAGATTCCGAATAAGGCATGAAATAAGCCGGGACTGGCACACGAACCTCTTTTACTTCCAGAATGGTATCGTCGGTATCTTCTTGACTACTTCCGCCTTCGATCAATATATAGTAACGGTCCAGCCCGATGGATGCAGTGCCCGAGCCATGTTTGATAGCAATGTCCTTCATCCGGTAATGATCGTCATTCCAGCTGCGGGCAACAATGGTCTGCATATAGAAACTCCAGGCCTTCTCCAGCAACGCTTGCTCCGCTACCTCAGGGACAGCCAACTCGGAGTTCTCCAGAAATACTCTGCCGCTCTGCATTTGGGACGTGACCTTTTCCAGAAAATGACCCTGGCGGCGTTTCTCCAGCTTGCGGAGCAGCTTCTTCACCGGCCCTTTGGCCCGGTTCTCATTCATAACGAAGTTTCCGGGGTTGTCCTTGCCTTGACTGAACCGGCGGATTCCTCTGGAATAGGCCTGCACAAAACCTTCGATTACGTTAAGCTGCTCTGCCTCCCCGTATCCCAGCTGCCGTCCGACAAGCGCAATACTGCCTGCCATACGCAGTACATCGTACAGATAGGAGCCGACATAACCCTCATCGAAATCATTGACGTCATATACAATAGAGCCATCTTCGCTGCGGAAAGCCCCGAAATTCTCGAAATGCAGGTCCCCTTGAATCCAGGTCGGGCGCTCCACCGAAGTGTGGTAGGGAAAGTACTGTCTTGTGGCGTCAAAATAGAACAGATAAGAGCTGCCCCGGTAGAATGAAAAAGGGCTAAGCGACATCTTTAGGTACTTTTCTGCCCGCTTCGCGGGAGTCAGGCCCATAATGGTACCGTCGAATTCATCAAAAATGGAGATTAGCAGATCTTTGCGGAGTTTCGTACGGGTACGAATGACACCCTCGGTTATGGATTCATTGATCATGATAGGTACTCCTTTGCGCGAATAAATAGAATTAAGCTTATCATAACGCATTAACCCTGATATTTCCTGATGATCTTAGTGAATATCTTAGTAAAGATCGGCCATCTTCCTTTCCGCGAACCGCTGGTAGTGGGATATATCGAGTTATTTATCGCATATTTCACCATGAAGAAGCGTGATATACTTGAATGAATTTCTTGCAAAACATCGGAAGAGGTGGAAGCATGTGAGTTGCAACCGCAGGTTAGAGAGTTCTGAAAATACATTCAACTATACGCAGCCTGCTATATGTATTTATGGCTGGTTGCCGGGATACGTATAGCTTCAGCTGCGTCTATGATAAGGAGATAAATGCAGATGGACTTAACATGGGACCTGGAGAGCCTGTACCCCTCATTCCAGTCAGATCAATTTCAAGAGGACCTTAAACTTGCGGAGACCCTTGCCAACGGCCTCAAGGCATGGGCGGCTCTTCATTTAAAGGATAACGATAATGCGGCCAAACAAACGGAAGAGTTCCTGGAGCGTTACAACGCGTTTAAAAGAGTATATCTCTGCCTGTTCAGTTATGCGGAGCTGGTCTTCAGCAGTGACAGCGGTAATACAGAAGCAGTGAACAGCATGGATGAACTGGAGGATACCGCAGCCGGTGCGGGCGAAGCGTTGGTGAGCTTCAGCAAATGGCTGGCCCAAGTGAGCGCGGAGGATCTGGAGAACATCATACAATCTAGCGATTATCTTGCTGGACACGCCTTTTATCTGCGCCAGCTTCAGAAGCAGTCACAGTATTTGCTCAGTGAAGAGGCTGAGACGGTCATTGCCCGGATGCAGAATACCGGTGCCAAAGCTTGGGAAAGACTGTACATGAGAACCTTGTCTACATTGCGCGCGGATGTGGAAATGGAAGGTGCGATTCGTAGTCTGGCTCTACCGGAACTGCGAAATCTGGTCTATGACAGTGATCCACGGGTTAGAAAAGCGGCGTATGAAGCTGAGGCCGAGGCTTGCCGGAACGTGGCGGAACAGAGTGCGGCCTGCCTCAATGCCGTGTGCGGAGAAGCGGCAGCAGTCTATGAGCTGAGAGGGTATGCTTCGCCGCTGCATAAGGTGCTGGCAGCTTCGCGCATGGATCAAGAGACGCTTGAAGTCATGCTTCAGGCTATAGAGGAAAGCCTGCCGGTCTTCGGGCAGTACTATCTCCAAAAAGCAAAGCTCCTGGGACATACGGGGCCGCTGCCATTCTATGATATCTTTGCTCCGGTTGGCGGGGAGTCTTCTGCCAGAATTACCTATCCGCAGGCGCAGGAGCTTATCGTAGCAGGATTCAGCACGTTCAGTGCAGAACTGGGAGAGTTTGCCCGCAAAGTATTCGACCGCCGCTGGATTGATGCTGAGCCAAGAGCGGGGAAGGGGAATTTCGGCCTATGCGTGGATATCTATCCGATCGGAGAGAGCCGGATTATGACGAGCTTTACGGGAAGCTATATGGATGTCAGCGTGCTGGCGCATGAGATTGGGCATGCATATCACAGCAGCTGCCTCGCCGGGGAGACGATGGTCAATACCGATTATCCAATACCGATTGCTGAGACGGCATCGATCTTTTGCGAGAGTCTGATTAATCAGAAGCTGCTTCAGTCCGCCCCGGAGGGGGAAGTCTTAGTTATCTTGGAACGAAGCCTCTCCGATGCCGGTTATTACATTGTTGATTTCTACGCCCGCTACCTGTTCGAAAGCCGGCTGTATAATAGAAGGAAATCAGGAGCGTTAACTGTTGAGGAGCTTAACAGTCTGATGCTGGAGGCAATGACTGCCGCTTATGGTGACAGTGTCGCTCCGGAGTCGATTCATCCATACCAGTGGATCAGCAAAGCCGGATATTATATGACAGGCAACGAGTTTCTGAATTTCCCTTATTCGTTCGGGCTGCTGTTCTCCAAAGGACTATATGCACAGTATAAGAAGCGGGGCGGGGATTTTGTAAACCAGTATCAATCCTTCCTGGCAGCCAGCAGCAGAACAACCATTGCGGATGCCGCGGAACTGATGGACATTGATGTGCATTCGCTGGAGTTCTGGCGGGATGCGCTGGCTCTCATTGCAGAGGATATCCTGCAGTTTGGGGCGGGTAGTTCCTTTTTGCCGGGAAGTGTGGTAGAACAATAGAAGGAGTATACGCCGCAGCGGCACAGAAAGGGATGCTTGATTGAATGTACGTAGTGTGTAAGGAACATGTGGAGCTGGCCATCGACAAGTTTGTGGACGAGTACGAGGATGCACCGGATATTGTGGATCTGAAGGAAACCGAGTTCTCGGACTGGGACCCGCCGGCGAAATGTGCGGAATGCGAGAAAAATGCGGAGTATTTGGTGGTCTAGGGACCTTCAATAAGTAATCAGGCAAGAGTAGAAAGGGGCAGTTCAAAAGTAGTTTTTCTACTAGTAGAGACAGCCCTTTCTCATTTTCAAAACCACAAAAGGTCAACAAGAGCAGCCATTCTCCCATCACTGGAGAATGGCTGCTCTTTGTTTTTGATCAATTGCAGCTTGCTTCAATAGATTATGAGCAAGGGAAAGCCTGTGACGCTTATCAAGTGAGGCGCCTGTTCATAGCCGACAACAGTGTGCATTTCAATGGCATCGGCGGCCCTAACCCTACTCTCACGACACAAGCGCTGGCTACCCGGACGGCAGAGAAGATTGTCACTAAGTATTTCAGCTAACCACCCATTGCGGTGGCATAATACAGGACGGCTCCTGATAAAGCGATAATAAGCAAAAAGGCGGCTGCTTTTCCGAGCACTTTCATTTTTCTTGCACCCCTTCCATATGCATTCTTTTGTTATGCATGAAGTATGCACGGCGGCAGGGAAAATATACCTCAATGGAGCCCCACCAAGGGACTATCTCAAATGCTTTGGAAAAAGCATAAGGGGATAGCCCCTTTTTCGAAATTCAATAATTTATTTCTGTATCGCTGCTTCGGAAGCATATGCTCCTTTTTAAGGACGGCATAACCGTTTCCACTTGCCTCTAACTCATGGTATTTTATTCCGAATAATCCAATAATGGATGGGGAAGATTATGTTTTGATAGGAGGAGCATATGAAAACGAAAAAAAGAGTAACTGATCCTTTCGGAAACAAACTGAAAGAATTAGATAAAACAATTGAGTTGAAGATTTCCAGCGAACTGGATGACAATGAAACGGCCCTCGCTCAATTGTTTGCCAATTGCTCCGATCTAGTCGTGCGCAAACTTCATATGTTTGGCTCCATTCCGGGTATGGTCGTTTATCTGGATGTATTAGTTGACGATCAACTTTGGGATGACGGTTTCTTGGAGCCTTTGATGCAGCCCGAAGCAGCGTCCAGCAGCAGCTCCACCCACATCTATGAAATACTGAACTTCAAATTGGCTTCCATCGTACAACCCCGTATCGCTACCAATATGAATGAAGTCGTTCAAAGCATCGTTAGGGGAGAAGTCGTTCTATTCACCCAATCCTCCACGGAGGCGTTCTCCTTTGGGCTCAAAGACAAGCTGCATCGTCAGCTTGAGGAACCGGCAACGGAGGCAGTCATTCGCGGTCCGCGATACGGTTTTATCGAGAAACTCGACATCAACCTTGCCCTCATTCGCCATCGGCTCCGGACGCCCCGGCTAAAGACGGAGAAGCTCTGTGCAGGAAGGCTTTCCCAGACTGACGTGATAATTGTGTACATTGAAAATCTAGCAGAACAAAGCGTAGTTGAAGAGGTGAAAAAACGGATATCCAGCATTGATATGGACAGTGTGCTGGAATCCGGTTATATCGAGGAATTGATTAGCGACTATCCCTATTCACCCTTTCCCCTGATGCAGGCAACTCAACGGCCCGATTTGGTTTCAGGTTCCCTGATCGAAGGTAAAATTGCGGTCCTGATTGACGGTTCGCCGAATGTGCTCGTTCTCCCGATCACATTCTGGTTTGGTTTTCAGACAGCCGAGGACTATTATACTAATTTCATATACGTTACGATGCTACGATGGCTCAGATATCTATTTGCCTTTTTAGCGATGGCGCTCCCTGCCATATTTATTGCGATCACGACCTTCCATCAGGAAATGATCCCGACAAGCTTGGCCCTCAGCCTTGCAGCGGCGCGGGAAGTTGTCCCCTTTCCAGCAATAGCGGAAGGATTGATCATGGAAATTACCTTTGAGGCGCTGCGCGAAGCAGGAATCCGCCTTCCCCGTCCAGTAGGCCAGACGATCAGCATTGTGGGCGCACTTGTCATTGGACAGGCTGCCGTTCAGGCAGGTATTATTTCCGCTCCGCAGATCATCGTCGTATCCGTTACAGGTATTGCTTCCTTTCTCATCCCGAACCCGGGCATGAGCCAGGCGATCAGTATTATACGGTTTCCGCTTATGCTTCTCGCTGCAAGCTTCGGTCTGTATGGAGTTGGGATTGGCTTGATTTGCGTCTTGATCCATCTGGTAACCCTGAAATCCTTCGGTGTTCCCTATATGACACCAATTGCACCGTTTAACCCCACAGGACTAACGGATACTTTGATCCGTGCCCCATGGCGGGTAATGCGGAGGCGTCAAAAGCAAACACAGCGAAGAATGGAGTGAAAGGAGCAAATGACCAGAATACTCCGGACATTCAGGTTCCTGGTTATTTTCGTTATTCTCGGATTGACGACCGGCTGCTGGGACCGCAATGAAATGGACGATCTCGCTTTGGTTATGGCAAGCGGAATTGATCTTACAGATGACGGACAGCTCGAAATAACCCTTCAGATCGCCCTTCCAACGGGAATCCCCAGTGCCGTACAGTCCGGGGGGAGCGGCAAGAAATCAGTCATCGTCATCTCGGCCAGCGGGAAGAACTCATCGGAAGTGACAGGGAAACTGCAGCAGCAATTGTCTCGTGCCATCTATTTTGGGCATAGAGGCGTCATCATTTTCGGAGAACAATTCGCCCGGCATGGTATCAATCAGGTAGTGGATACATTTACCAGATTTCCTGAGAGCCGCTCCAATAGTTATGTGCTAACAACTTATGGAGAGACAGCCAAAGAAATTTTGAACACCCCCTATCAGCTTGAACTCATTCCGGGTATCGGTATCAACAAAATTCAATCCAGCAAATTAAGCTTTCCTGTCAAAATCGACGAATTCTTGAATGCTCTGTCCTCACAAGACAGATCACCGGTTACCGCTGCCATAAGGGTCATTCATAAAGGTACTGATAAGGAAACGTTCACGATTGACCGGGCTGCAGTTTACCATAGAAATCAACTATCCGGATACTTGTCATCCGACGAATTAAAACTATTGCGCTGGTGGACAGGGGGGGGACACCATTTGAGGTTTACTGTGCAAGTGGAACCTGAGAACGAACAATACGGAGGGACCGTAGGTGTTGAACTGCTGCAAAGCGGCATGAAAATGCACTTGGTAATCCAGAATGACCTCCCCGAAGTAAAGGTCTCGTTACATGCCACCGTCCGGGAGATCGATAACGATTCGAAGCTGGACCTGAGCAAAGTGAATCATATGAAACGTGTCGAAACCTTGTTGTCGAAGCAAATTCAAAGCGAGGCAGAGAGCATGTTAACGCATGTGCAAAAAGTGCTCCAGTCGGATATCCTCGGCATCGGAGAGGATGTCCACATCGAGTATCCGTATGCCTGGAAAAAAATGAAGGATGAATGGCTTGATATTTTTCCTGAGGTTCCCGTGACTATCGATGCCCACATCAAGATTGAACGAACGGGCAAAACGCACTCCCCCGCGCATAAAGAAAAAACGGACTGACTATCAACCGGAAGAGGGCTCTTTGCGATGAAGATGAAATTGACGGGTATACAGGTTTTCTGGATCATCCTTATCATGGATCTCGGGATGACATTGGTCATGACGGTCACCCCAAGCCTACAGGCAAAACAGGATGCGTGGATTTCCGTTATCGTTGCCGGAGGTATAGCTTCGCTGATCGCACTCTTGGCGACGCAAGCCGCGAAGCTATACCCTGGGCAGACGTTTTTTGAATACAGTCATTTGATTCTTGGGAAATGGATCGGCAAAGCTGTAATCGTAATTTATTTGGTTCAATGGTATACGATTACCCCGATAATTCTCCGCCAATTCTCCGATTTGGTCCAAGTCATGCTGCTTCACGGGACACCGAAAGAAGCGGTCATGCTTCTGATGATCTTCGTGATTGTCTATGCAACCTACGCAGGCGGAATTGAAGGCATTGCCCGCTGCGGCGAGGTTCTGGGGCCGATCATCTTGCTCATGATTGGCCTTGTCCTGATCGCTAGCGCCAACAATATCCACTGGAGGAGCATCCTCCCGGTCTATGCGGATAGCGGAATGACGGGAATACTGGGTGGAGCGCTGGCACCAGCCTCCTACCTCGGTCATTCTGTTGAATACCTTATGTTTGCCGCATTTTTGACCCAGCCGCGCAAGGGGGCGTTGTACACGTTCGGGGCCGTCTTGACCTCGGTTTTCTTTGTACTGATAACAACGCTGATGGTGATCTTCACTTTAGGGGTCAATCTTTCCTCTAACATGTGGTACCCTTTTTTCGAAATGACCAAAAAAATATCACTGTTCGGCTTTATTGATAATTTCGATGCGATTCCGGTCGTCATATGGCTCGCCAGCGTATTCGTCAAATTTGCTGTGATGCTCTTCCTGATGAGCTATGGCACCGCCCAATTTTTGCATGTCCGCAACTGGAGGAACCTGATTTGGTTCATTGCCCCGGTTATGTTTGTATTTGCGTTAATTCCCCAAGATGTAACGGAGGCGACTTCAAATTATTTGCAGCGTTACTGGGTGCCGTTTGCGATGCCGGTGAATATGCTCGGCTTGCCCTTACTCTTGCTTGTAGTAGGTAAATGGAGACAAAGGAAACGGCCTGCTGCTGCGGATCATGCTTAAAACCGTATGTTCAGAGGAGATTTGGCAGGACCGCCTTACGTCCAGCCGATTCACAGCGGCGTTAACGACCCGAACGAGGTGGTTGTCTGAAATATCTTCTTCCAGATCCATTAAGAGTGGTTTCTTTTTTGCGTTTTTATAAGTATTGCAGTACATTTCCAATAAACAGCGGAGAGAACGAAATGATTGTGGAAAAGCGGTAGCGGTCGCCTTGGTCTCCGGATTTTCACCGCTAAGGGGAATGAAAAAAATCTGGAGAGCACAGCGATTGGAACAACGTTGCGTTCGCGGAGCGTACACCCAAGTGCTCACGGTAATCCTACTTAAAAACAGAGGGCTATCCCAAGCATGAACTGCACCCCGTCAAGTAGACAGCGTAAATAATAAAAGATCCTTAAGCGGCCTTAGTCCTGAATTCATTGGGACTGAGGCCGTTTAGTTTTGCCTGTAACCGTTCGTAATTGTAAAAATGTATGTAATTATCAATGTCTTGTTGGAGCTCTTCAAAGGTTTGGTAGGTATGCAAGTAGTACTTCTCACATTTGAGTGTCCCCCAGAAGGATTCCATGGGTCCGTTATCAATACAGCAGCCCACCCGGGACATGCTCTGCGTTAGTTCTGCCTCGTCCAGCATCTGCTTAAAGTGCAGAGAGGTATACTGGAAACCACGGTCGCTATGAAGTAAGGGGTGGGTCTCTGGTGCTGCCTGCAAAGCCAACTCCAGCGTCTTAAAAACCAGCGAATTATTATTAGAATGACCCAGAACGTAAGCAACAATGGACTTGTCATGTAGATCTTTTATTGCACTTAAATACGCCTTCCGCCCGTTACCATATTTAAATTCCGTTACATCGGTTACCCACTTTTGGTTTGGCATTTCCGCCTCGAATTTACGGTTCAGTACGTTCTCTGCAACCTGCTGAGGCGCAGAGCCTACGTACTTCTTCCTCTTTCTGCGGATGACGGACTGGATGCCTTGGAGCCTCATGAGACGGTACACTCGCTTCGCGTTAATGACTCTACCCATTTGTCTGCGCAAATGCAGGGTCAATTGACGATACCCAAAGATTCGTTCCACCTTCTCATACAGGAGAAGCATGGCCTGTGTAAGCTTCACGTTGTCGGTCTCCCGGGAACTGGGTTCACGATTCAACCATTTGTAGTAGCTTGACCGTGAGATCCCTGCGATGTTACACAAAAGCTGAATAGAGCAAGACTCCTCTTGCTGAACGGCCTGAATAGCCAGGTAGATGTTCTCCTGACGAACGTGACTTAGCGTCTCCTCCTTTCGAGTTCCTCTAACTTTTTTAGAAAAGCATTCTCTGCACGCAGCCGCACATTCTCATATTCCAGCTTTTGCATCGCGAGTTTGTGGCGATCTGCTTCTGTGAGCTCTTCAGGTGCTTTGGTACGTCCTCTGCCGTCTCGTAATGCCTCTTCGCCGCCTATTTCGTACTTCTTCACCCAGCTATATATTTGTTGGTAAGAAACCTGGAAATGGTTTGCTGCCTTTGTGTAGTCTTGTCCATTCGACAGGCAGTACAGCACGATATCCATCCGTTCCTGCCAAGTGGTTACGCGTCCTTTGGTCATAGCTCTAGTTCCTCCTGAATTAGCTGTTAAGCTGCTGCTATGACCATTATACTTCTTAATCCAGTTGGCGAGTTGGGTTCGACTTGCGATCTTATACTTGTCGATGATTTGATATTGCGACAATGCCCCCTCCATATAATCTTTAACGGCCTGGCGCTTAATTTCCACAGTATATTTTCGGTTGCAGGACCGGACTTCCAGCCCCTCAAAACCGTACAATTGATAACGTCGTCGCCACTTCACTAGAGATGTTTTAGATAATCCGTACTTTCGAGCTGCAGCCTTGAGCCCGATCTGGCCGCATTCAACCTCTTGGAGAATCGTTAATTTTTCAAATGCTGTAAACTTCTTTTGTTCCATAAAAATACTCCCCATACAGTAACAGGTTTTTATTATTTCACCTGTCTACTATATGGGGAGCATATCAAGCAGCCATTTCATGGCTTTTGGGACAGCCCCTTTTTTGTGGAAACATAGGGAATTAAGCATCCGCCAGTTCGCCGGTCCGGCTGCTACGGCGGTACATAAAGGCTGAAAGAATAGCAATTCCTGCCGCCAGTGAAAGTCCCCAGTAGATATTGGAGTAAGCCGACGAGAGCGATAATCCGCGCTGCCACTCCAAAGCGCTGGCTGCCAGAGCTACGCTGAATGCTCCGCTGAAGAACTGAAGCAGCTGGAACAATCCCATACCGGAGCCGATCTGGGCAGAAGGGAGAATCCGCGAGATTTCATTGGATACACTGCTGGACAACGCCGTAAAGGACAGGCTCATGATCATATAGGTCAACATAACCGCAATCCAGGAGTGCGCGGCGAGCAAAGCAAACAGGACGGTGGCGGTTAGCACAAGGAGCGGTGCATATCGCAGAATGCCCCCATTGCCATACCGGTCAATAATCCGCCCTACCCCCCGGGAGACGATAATCGCCAGCAGTGACCCCGGAAAGATAACCAGCCCGGCGTGGCTTGCACTGAAGCCGAAGCGGTGGGTCAGAATCTGCGGCAGCAGAAACAAGGTGGCAAAGCTGCATAAATAAGAAGCGATTCCGACCAGTGACAGGACCAGATAAGAGCTGTCACGGAACAGTGCAGGCATTACGAACGGATCGGGAGTGCTGCCAATGCGGCGGATGAACAGGGCAAGGGAGGCCACTCCGGCGATCAGCGCAATCCAGTATCCGCCGGTCAGAAACAGCAGAAGGCCGGTCGTTCCGATGCCGAGAAACAGTCCGCCGAGCGCGTCGAATGAACCGCGGCGGGGCACTTCTCTGGGCAACAGCACCAGAAACAGCGGCACCAGAAGCAGGATGGCGGCTGTAACGGCGAACAGCCAGTGCCAGCCGAGATATTCGACGATACTTCCGCCGGCCACCGGACCGAGACCCAGGCCAAGCGAAACCGCAGACATGATGGTCGCCATTGCTTTGCCGCGGCGGGCCAGCGGGACATAGCGGGTGAACAGCACGAGTGACAGGGACATCACCGCGCCTGCACCGGAGGCCTGCGCAATACGTACAATCAGCAGAAATACGAAATTCGAACTGAAGAAGCCGGCAATCGCCGCCAGGCCAAGCGTCAGCAGACCTATAGTAAGCAGCCTGCGAATCGGCAGGAAGTCGGAGAGCCGGCTGAATGTGATGGAGGCGATGGAGAACATGATCGAATACCCGGTTACGATCCAGGAAGCTGATGCAGCCGAGATGCCGAATGTTTCAGTCACATCGGGCAATGCCAGGTTGAACATAGCGGTATTCATTATAACGAGTACAATGGCGACACTGAACAGAACGGTCAGCAGCCCTTCCCGTGGAAGAGTGGCTTCCACCGAAGGGGCTGAGCTGTCCACTGCAGGTGGATATGTAGAGCTTGAGCTCATGAGAGGGCCACTCCTTTATTGTTTGATAGTTCGATTACTTACGAACAATTGAAATATAGCATGCAGTAAGGTAAAATGCAATTAGGGATTTTAAAATATTTTGCACCCATCTGCACCACAAAGGGGATATTTATCTATGAAGATACTGTATCATCCAGACCGTAAAGACATTCAACTGGCTTCCGTATTGTATGCGCTCAGCGATCCTCTTCGATTATATGTTGTTTCGGAAATCCGCAAGCATGGTGAACAGGCCTGCAACAGCTTCAATGTCCCTATCGCCAAATCGACCATGTCGCATCATGCCCGCACGCTGCGCGAGGCGGGAGTCGTCCATACCCGTGCCCAGGGAACACAGCGCCTGCTGTCGCTGCGCTCTGATGACCTGGACGAGCGTTTCCCGGGCCTGCTGGATTCCATATTGGAGGCCTATGAATCGGCTGGTGAGTCAAAGCTGCTGTTTATGGAGAAGACGGAAGAGCACTAGCGGCAAGCTTTCGAAAAGGAAAAAGAACCCTGCCATCAGCAGGGTCCAGTTCATACTATGCAGATTAAGGCGCTTGCCTCAGGCGTATCCTATCATGTTCATTCTTCTTTTCTTGAGCTGTTAGCGGTTTGCAGCGGTCTTGCCGGTTACAGTCTGGCCCTTCAGCGGATTAAGATTGTCCTTCCACCGGATATGGAGGGACCGGGAGCCGAACAGGTCGGCTCCGTTCGATACCTGGTAATGCAGATGCGGCTCGCTGGAGTTGCCGGAATTACCAAGCTTCCCGATGATATCGCCCGTTTTGACCGAATCGCCTTTTTTTACGGTTACCGAACCTTGCTTCAGATGGGCCAAAAAGCTGTATTCTCCGCCGTGGTCAATCACGACCAGATTGCCTGGGGGTTCTTTTTCATTCATCACGCCCACAGGGGTATTATCGGGGATGTCATTTATGACTTCGGTGACGATTCCGTCAGCAGGGGCGGTGACATTCTTTCCAAAGGCATGGTAGCTCTCATTGCGCAGCGGATCTCCTTCGTATGAAAGTCCATTCACTTCCTGCACGAAATCATAGGCGTAGCGCTGGCTTTCGTACTCATAATGATAATTGTTCAGCACGTTGTTGCCGCCCCAGAATACAAACCAATCCCCTTGGAACGGCAGCGTCATGGCAGTCCGGGTCAATAACTTATCCGTCTCGGGATAGGTGGTCAGCTCCGTGATGTTCAGGCCATGAATGATGCCCGCTTCATCAAAAACAGCAATAATCCCCTTATGGCCATCATCGCTTGTCCATATCCGGTGTTCGGTGCCATTCAGCCGCATCACAGTGGAAGGCTCAAAGGCAGTGACCCCTTGAATAAACGCCGAACCCATCTCTTTGACCTCCTCTTCACTGATTTGCTGCTTGAATTCAGGGCTGAACCGCTCATAAATCCCGCTGAAATTGCCGCTTAACAGGGCCCCAGCCAAATTCTCCGGCTGTACGGGCAGTTGTCCGCTTTTGCTGGTTTCAGGGGATGCGGAAGGCGTAACTTGTGCTGCCTCCTCTGTGGGGCTGGCAGATGCTGATGACTCCGGACTGTTATTCATCGAATTCTCTCCTCCACAGGCTGATAATAAGACGGCCAAGACCGTCGTACCAGCCATCATTTTGCTGATGCTTCGCATATGTTGTTCCTCCCGGCAGTGCTGTTGTCCTATCGTCTCTTTATTGTAGCTAGTCAGTATTTCTGCCAGTATAACACTGCATTAACGGTTGCTTAACTTTGAACAACAGTTTTGGCAGACGAATTAAGCTATTGTTAAGGTTATGCGTCCAGCCTGGCGGAGCCAATCATGTTATGATAGTTGCGATTACTAGATAGATTGAACTTGAGAATTACATTTAAGGAAAAGTGCGGAGGGGAATTTTGGAACTGTAGGAGCGATAGTGTCCGCCTTTAGGTTTGGATTTCTACCGCGATTCGCGGTTAAAATCAGGAAATCCAAACCTAACAGCGGCCGGAAGTCCAAATATTCTCTGTAGTCATGGCCATTCCCAAAATAGAAGAATTATAAGTTCAATTTATATAAATCGAAAGGGGAACTGGCATGAACCATGCTGCCATTCTGCTCGTCGATGACGAGGCGTCCATTGTTGAGCTGATCAAGACGGTACTTTATAAAGAAGGATTCACGGATATAGATTCGGAGGGTACGGGTGAAGCTGCTATTCTGGCCTGCCAGAGCAAGGTGTATGACCTGATTGTGCTGGATGTGATGCTGCCGGGGCGCAGCGGGATTGATATTTGCCCTTTCCTGCGGCAGACGACGAATGCGCCGGTGCTGTTTTTGTCTGCGCGTATTTCGGATTTTGACAAGCTTACCGGCTTTGCGGTCGGCGGCGATGATTATATCACCAAACCGTTTAATCCGCTGGAGCTGGTGGCCCGGATCCGTTCGCAGCTTCGCCGTTATCTTGGTGACGCGGGCGGGACGGAGCCTGTTCAAAATAAAGAGGGGCAACACGGACAGCCTCCCCAGAGAAATGCCAGGCAGGAGCGGCAGCCGGTTCAGCAGAACATTAGCTATGATTTCGGAAGATTTCAGGTGGATGAGACGGCGGGCGAACTGAGAGTGGAGGGTGAAGTGGTCACCTGTCCGGCGCTGGTGTTTCAGTTGCTGTTATTTTTCTGCAAGCATCCGAACCGGCTGTTCACCAAAAGCGAGCTGTACGAGCGGGTATGGGGCGAGGCCGCGCTTAGCGACGACAATACAGTTATGGTGCATATTCACCGGATCCGCGAACGGATTGAACTGGAGCCTGCCAATCCCGTGTATCTGGTCAATGTTAGAGGACTGGGGTATAAGCTGGTACAGCGCAGCGCGAAGGAAAAGGGACAGGCATGAAGATGAAAAGGCGTCTGACCCTCCGGTTCGTGCTGCATTCGGCCATCGCCGGATTGGTTGTGCTGCTTATTGCGGCAATCACCGTTATGTGGGTGCTGCTGCGGCTTTCGGAGATTAATCTCACCGATAATTTTGTTTCCGTGGGTTTGGAAAGGCTGGTTGAGTCCTCCGAGTTCGGAGCGGACGGCGTTATCTTCGACCCGAAGCTGCTGGAGCAGGTCAAGCAAAATAAAGGCTGGCTGCAAAGCCTGGATGAGAACGGAAAAGTAGAGAAGTCCTATAACACGCCTTCTGATGTTCCCGCGCAGTATAATCCGGGGGAGCTGGCCGCCTATTGGCAGCAGCAGCAGAATTTCCCGTATGATGTCTACCTCTGGATTCAGGAGAAACACGGCAGAATATACACGCTTCTCTATGGGGTGCCTCAGGTGCTTAAGCCGCTATTGCAAGCGGTCAGCGAAGAACCTTCCTCCTATGCGGAGGGGAAGCTGCTGCTTTCAGCTAAGACAGAAAGCCGGATCCAGGCGCTTGACGGTTATGTGCAGCTGCTTAATCCGGAGGGCAGTGAGGTGGCGGCTTTTAACCGGCCGGACTCTGCTCCAGCCAAATATACTGTACAAGAGCTTGCCTTGCGCTCGAAGTATGCGGGAAGATACGGATACCGTATGGCGTTTGACTATAATGAAGATACCGGTCAGACCTGGGTGGTAAGCTTGCCCAATGATATGGCAAAGTCATCGGGCAAGGCCCCCCTGATCTCTGCAGAAATGCGCATTGTACTGACTGGAATTGCCGGGATGCTGGGGGCGACGCTGCTGATCTTTGCGCTGCTGTCCTTCTTGAACGCGCGCCGATTCGGCGCTCCGATGTTCCATATGCTGGCCTGGCTCGATTTCCTCGGGCAGGGCTTTTATGACGAACCGGTGGACCGCAAGGGCCGTCCGCGCAGCCGATTGAAGTCAGGCAAGTGGAAGCGGCGTTATACTATCTTTGCCGATGTCATGCTGTCATTGGACCAGCTGACCGGAATTCTGCGGCGTGACGAGGACCGGCGGCAGCGGACAGAGACCCTGCGGGAAGAATGGATTACCGGCATTACCCATGATTTGAAAACCCCGCTCTCCTCCATTAAAGGTTATGCCCATTTGCTCGCAGAGGATACTTATGACTGGTCCTCTGAAGAAGTCCGCAAGTTCTCTGCAATCATGCTGGAGAAGTCGGCGCATATGGATACGCTGATCAGCGATTTGGCCATTACCTACCGGCTGAGGTCGGGTATTCATGTCCCGCAGACCGAGCCCGTGGAGATGAGAGCCTGGCTTGGCAATGCGCTGAAACAGGCCGCGGCCAACCCGGAGTATGGAGAGGGTCGGATCATTTATCAATCCCCTGACACAGAAATTACCGCCAGGATCTATCGGCCTTGGATGGAGAGGGTCGTCGGCAATTTAACGGCCAATGCGCTGCTGCATAATTCTTCGGACACGCAGCTTACCGTAACGCTGAGTGCGATGGATACCGGCGGATTGGTTATTATTTTCCGCGACAATGGCCAGGGGATGGATGAGCAGACGGCGGCGAATTTATTCGAGCGGTATTACCGCGGGGGAGATACGGCTTCCACAACGAACGGGTCCGGTCTGGGCATGGCGATCTCCAAGGGATTGGTCGAGGCGATGGGTGGACAGATCACCGTGAGTTCCGCCCCCGGCAAAGGAACGGAAATCCGGCTTATCTGGGATGGTCTGGCGGCTGTTACTTTCGGCTAACGTTTCCGCCAATGGTGCCAAGCTTAATTTCACCGTTCCCGGTCTGGGAAATCACGGCATCGCCCGTAATATGATCCATATCCAGTGACCCGTCTCCGACAGCAACCTCGGCCGAACCTGCTACTTCGGTTACCACAACATGTCCATTGATATTATCGATATCAACATCGGTACCAATATTGCGCACGGTGATATCGCCGTCTCTATTGGAGAGTGTTACCGGACCTTTGGTGTCGATAACCTCCAGATCACCGTTCACGTTGTCCACTTTCAGTGAGGCCGAGAGATCAGCAACCTTAAGTTTGCCGTCTCTATGTGAGTCCAGCTCCACAGCCAGTTCACGCGGAAGTGTAATCTCCAGATCTACGGACCCGGAGCCCATAGCCAGCATCTGGCTGCCAAAGGAAGCATCCAAATATGCAGTAGCCTCTTCTGCCCGCAGCTTCAGCTTTAATTTATCCATACTTATGCCTTTGGCGGTGACCACGGCGTTGACCTCAATCGTATCCGTGTCTGCACCGTTTACTTCAATTTCCCCGTTGCGGTTGTCTATGACCAGCTTCGTCAGCTTGGCTGCATCCAGTTCAAGCTTCTGAGTTGACGATGTTTCTTCGCCTTTGCTACAAGCGGTTACTAGCAGCAGGCAACCTACGATCATTAATCTCGATGTCCAGCGCATTTGAATTCCCCTTTTCTAAATTTAATATGGAAGAGCATTGTGTGCCGTTATGAGACATCACGTTTGACGAACAGGGTGTGCGAAAGAAGATGCATGACTGCCAGATGAAGCCCTATAAAAGCCAGAGAGAAGCCGAGCGTCATGCCTTTCACCGCCGGATCACCCAAGAAATAACCGCTAAGGTCGGAATGGGAGAAAATAAAGAAACGGGTCCACGTCCAGCCGTTCATAGCGATGGAAATAACAAATCCGGCCACGGAGACGAACAAGGGAATGACGATAGCAAAGATAGGACTGCGAAAACCCGCAGATATCATAAAAGCCAATGTAACTGAAATGAGCAGAAACGGCAGATGGAACAAGTAACTGCCAAGGATTGAAAGCAGCATGGGCGTTTGGTGCACGGTGTGATCCCGCACATACATATAGCTGTCTCCAAGACCGCCCCAGCCGAACATGATTCCCCCGAACAGCAGGGAGAGCAGAAGGCCGAGCAGCGTCAACCCCAGTCCGAACAGGATCGCAGCAATATATTTGGCGGTATAAACCTCTGTCCGGCTGGCCGAGCGGGTCAGCAGCAGCTTGATCGTGCCGGACACAAATTCGGCAGCTGCAATCTCTCCGGCAATAATGATTGAGATCAGCGAGACGGCAAATATAATGTTTCCTGAAAGATCCCCCGCAAAGCTCCAGGCATTCGTCTCAGGCGGCAAATTATGCTGCAGGGAGTACTCGTTCAGCAAAATGTTTTTCTCCGCCTGCCGTATTTCAATCTGCAGCGCATCCGGTTCGGCAGCTTCCTCTGCCAGCCGGTGATTCTCCTGTTCAAGCTGCGACCTCCAGTCTGCCGCTGCGGTGGCCCCATCTCCAGCACGCACATTGATGATCTGAAGGATGACGAAGACTGCAACGAGAGCAATGAGCACCCAGGTGCGTTTTCTTTTGTAAATCTTCATATTCTCATTTCGGATATAGTTAATCAGCTTCAATGTCCTTGCCCTCCTGTAATCTCAAGGTATTTGTCTTCAAGCGTCCGCTTCACCGTATTCACCCCGTATACGTTAATGCCTGAATCCAGCAGCTTCTGGCTGATTTCGGGAATGCGGTTCTTGGGTAGGCGTACACGAAGCTGATTGTGGCCGGCAGTAATTTCCGCGCCTGACAGGAAAGCTTGCAGCACCTGCACCGCCAGCTCCGGCCGGTCCACCTCGAACTGGACGAGCGCGTCATCCTCCTGAACCAGCTCCGATAAGCGATGCACGCCGATCAGCTTGCCTTGCTGGAGCACGGCAACGCGGTCGCACATCATCTCCATCTCGGACATCAGATGGCTGGAGATCAGAATGCCGACATTCTCCTGGCGGGCCAGATTCTTCAGATGCTCCCGCAGCTCGTGGATGCCCGCCGGATCAAGGCCATTGGTCGGTTCATCCAACAGCAGCAGGGAAGGCTTATGCATCAGCGCTACGGCCAGGCCGAGACGCTGCCGCATCCCCAGCGAGTAGGTACTGACTTTTGCAGAAATGCTCAGCTCCAGTCCTACAAGCTGGATAATCTCCTTCAGCCGGTCCTCGGTAACGCCCGGACTCATTCTTGAGAAGAGGATCAGATTGTCATATCCGGATAAATATTTGTACAGATCGGGCTGTTCCACGATAACGCCAACCTTGCCCATAGCTGCGGAGAATTGCTGCCGGGTGTCGATCCCGTCAATAATGACCTGTCCTTCCGATTTGGAGACGAGTCCCACGATCATGCGGATTGTCGTTGTTTTTCCAGCTCCGTTGGGGCCCAGCAGGCCCATGATTTCTCCTTTTTCCATTTCCAGTGATACATGGTCTACAAGAGTTTTGCGGCCAATGACCTTGGTCAGATCCCGTATTTGAAGCAGCGGCAAAGCTACCCCTCCCTTTTCCAAATGATTGTAGTAGGATATAATTCTGCATATCGCTTAGCTGAATCCCGCTGGCCTTAACCTACCAAGCGGGCTGTCATATTGAACAGTTACTGCGTGTCATATGCTGGATGTGACAACAGATCAAGCTGAATTGGAGATGCTGATTGATGCAAAAAAATAAAGCCCGGCGGGCGTGGCAAGATCTAACCGTTCTGCTCTTACGCCTGTTATGGAGCATAGCGGTCGTTATATTGATGTATCTGGATAAGCCGGATTTCCCGCTCTGGCTGGTGCTGCCAGCGGTATTGCTGGGCGGCTTAATTCCTGCATGGGTTGGACGGGATTTCAAGACGCGGTATATTCTTCTGGAATTTATA
The DNA here is from genome assembly GCF_038593145.1 of Paenibacillus sp. FSL L8-0340. Classification (NCBI taxonomy): domain Bacteria; kingdom Bacillati; phylum Bacillota; class Bacilli; order Caryophanales; family Paenibacillaceae; genus Paenibacillus; species Paenibacillus sp. FSL L8-0340. Next base: position 7,392,489 of record NZ_CP151967.1, on the reverse strand, counting down.
TTCGCAGGCGGGATCGCGTTCGCGCTGGGATACTATTTTGGCTTAACGCGATTATTCCTGCCTGCTGTAATGATGCTTGCCTTCCATGCCCGGGGCAAGGCGCACTTATATACGCTTCCAATCACCTTATTGCTGTACAGCTTAAGCGCCGGACCCGCGATAGGGGAAGGACTGTCGCACCCGCTGATCTGGAAGAGCCTGTCGGACGGGTTGTTTGTCTACGCAGCCGGATATGGATTGCAGATGGGAGCGAAGTCGATCAACGCGATCCGGCAAAAGCTGACGCTAGTCAACGAGCAATATGCCATTCTGGAGCAGTATTCCTCTCAGATTGAACGCATGACCCTGCTGGAGGAACGTTACCGGATGGCCGGGGAAGTACATGATACAATTGGACACAGCTATACTTCGATGATTCTGGGTCTGGAAACGCTGAGGCCGCATGTAACCACGGAGGAAGGAGAGCATAAGCTTCAGGGTGTTCTGGAGCTAGCCCGCAAGGGGCTGGAGGATGTGAGGCGGCAGGTCCATCAGATGGACCCGCTGGAGGAGCCGGTGACCTTGGACCGGGCTTTGATGCAGATTGCCGGGCAGTTCGAATCCAATACGGGGGTCGCATTGTCGTTCCGCACGATGGGCGAGCCTTATGCGGTGATTAAGCAGGCCAAACATACATTATGCCGTTCGCTGCAGGAGGCACTGACCAATGCCAGCAGGCATGGGCAGGCGAGCGCCATCCGGGTGGTCCTGCAATATGATCCGGCCCAGCTCATGCTGCAGATTCAGGATAACGGCAAGGGAGCTGCACAGCTGCGCTACGGCTTCGGCCTCAACGGTATGAAGGAGCGTCTAGCGGCATTGCAGGGCAAGCTATATATTGATTCCCAGGAAAATGACGGTACATTGGTAACCTGTATGATCCCGAATCAGACGCAGGAAGGGGAGCGGCGGATTGATATCCTGCTGGCTGACGATCAGCCGCTGGTCCGCGAGAGCCTGAGGCTGCTGCTTGGAGAGGAGAAGGATTTCCGGATCCGTACTGCCGCGAATGGCAAGCAGGCGCTGGAGCAATGCGCCGCTGAGCAGCCGGATATTGTCCTGATGGATATTCACATGCCGGAAATGGACGGCCTGGAGGCTACCCGGCAGCTTAAGGAGAAGTGGCCGGAGATCCGGGTCATTATCATTACAACCTTCGAGGAGATTACCTATGCGGCGGAAGCGCTGCGGCTTGGCGCTGAGGGCTATCTGCTAAAGGCACTCCATCCGAAGGAATTGGCGGCGACGATCCGCCTGGTCTACGGAGGCGGGACGATGATCTCGCAGGAGGTGGCCCAGCAGTTGTTCCAGGATCAGCAGTTGGATACTTCACTGAATCCGTATGACCTGACCGAGCGGGAGCTGGAGGTTCTGCAAGAATTAACGGAAGGGCTGCGCAATAAGCAGATTGCCCAGAAGCTGCATCTGTCAGAGGGGACCGTCCGAAACTATATTTCGGCGATTTATTTGAAGCTCCAGGTGGGCGACCGCGACGAGGCCGTAGAGAAGAGCAGGAAAGAGCAGCTGGTGCAGCCTCGGGCATAGAATTGATTTAAGACTGATGGCTGGCGGATGCCTTACTAATCATACAACGAAGAATACAGCAGCCGGCCCGGAGGCCGGTGTATGGAGGATATTATGTTAATTCAAATTATCGGCGTGGGCAAATTGAAGGAGAAATACCTGATCGACGGCATCGCGGAGTATGCCAAGCGGCTGACGCCGTACGTCAAGCTTCAGCTCATCGAAGTAGCCGATGAGAAAGCGCCCGACAACCTGAGCGCCGCGGAGGTTGTCCAGGTTAAGGCACGCGAGGGCGAACGCATCCTCGCGCACATCAAGAGCGAGGCGCATGTAATTGCGCTCGCGATCGACGGCAAGCTCTGGAGCTCCGAGGAGCTTGCCGCAGAGATCGACCGGCTCGGCACCTACGGGACGAGCCATGTCGCCTTCGTCATCGGAGGCAGCCACGGGCTCTCCGATGAGGTCCTGCGCCGCGCCCAGCAGCGCATGAGCTTCGGCCGCATGACGCTGCCCCACCAGCTCATGCGGCTGGTGCTTGTAGAGCAGGTGTACCGGGCGGTGAAGATAAATCGCGGTGAACCGTATCATAAGTAGGGGCAAGTTTTTGAGTTGCAATTAATGCTTTTTGTACTATTTACGGAAAAAGCCATTACTTGATTTACCGGGGGAACTGACAGCCATCTGGTCGTGCATCAAAGACGGCTGTAACGGGTGGACGAGGGACAACTTTGTGTTTATTCGTCCAGCTACCTGTATCCAATGTGGAAACCCCACAGAAAAAAGCGAGAAGATGCAATCGAACGTAGACAATACGAGTCCCGACCAAACCAAATGGTAGAGGATCACCGACAAGCTCTGCAGGGTCCATTGCACAAATTCTTGCCGCCGAGGGAAGGTTCGATAGGGGCGCAGGGTAAACCAAAAACAACCGTAGCAGGTACGATTGGCTCCTGCCACGGTTGTTTTACTTTTTAGAGCGCTTCGCCTACTTGGTGAACCCGCAGCAGGTTGGTGGTTCCGGTGCAGCCTGCAGGGACACCGGCGGTGATGACCACCAGGTCGCCATCTTGTACGTAACCGGCCGACTTGGCCAGTTCAACGGCGGCTGCTACGGCTGCATCAGTGTTGGAAGCGAACTCGCTGCGGAGCAGCGGGGTTACACCCCAGGTTAAGGACAGGGCGTACAGCACGCTCTCCTTGGTGGATACGGCGATGACCGGTGCAGCCGGCTTGTGCTTGGCGATCATCCGGGCGGTAAAGCCGCTTTCGGTCAAGGCGAGAATGGCCTTGGCGGAGAGCACGAGGGCGGTGTGGGCAACGGCTTCACCGATGGCGCCGGTTACGTCGGTGGCAGCCTCGGCACCCTTGCAGCTGCAGCGGCCGTAGCGTCCCAGGACGGACTCTGCGCGGGCGGCGATGCGGGCCATGGTCTCGACGGACTCCAGCGGGTATTTGCCTGCGGCGGATTCACCGGACAGCATGACGGAATCGGTGCCGTCGAATATGGCGTTGGCGACGTCGCCCGCTTCCGCACGGGTCGGACGCGGGTTCATCTGCATGGACTCCAGCATGTGGGTGGCGGTGATAACCGGTTTACCGGCCAGGTTGCACTTCTTGATCATGTCTTTCTGAACCAGCGGCACGTCTTCCACCGGCAGGTCTACGCCCAGATCTCCGCGGGCAACCATCAGGCCGTCGGCTACGCTCAGGATGGCGTCCAGGTTCTCCACTCCCTCGTCATTTTCGATCTTGGCGATGACCTGGATGTGGCCGGCCTTGTGCTCGTTGAGGATATGTTTGATCTCGAGAATATCTTCGGCTTTGCGGACGAAGGATTGGGCGATGATGTCGATGTTCTGCTCAATGCCGAACTTGATGTGCCGGACGTCCTTCTCGGTTACGCCGGGAAGGCTGGTTTTGACGCCGGGAACGTTGACGCCCTTGCGCTGCTTCAGCTTGCCGCCGTTCTTGATGAGGCAGTTGATCTCGGTGCCTTCGGCCTTTACGACCTCCAGACGGACCAGACCGTCATCGATCAGGATGATGCTACCGGGCTTCACATCTTGGGGAAGCTGCTTGTAGGTGACTTGGATGCGGTCCTTGGTGCCGAGCACTTCCTCGGTGGTCAGAACCACGGTTTCACCCGGTACCAGCTCCGCGTAGTCCGAGGCCATTTTGGCGATGCGAATTTCCGGACCTTTGATGTCGAGCAGGACGGCAACGTATTGGTTCAGCTCCTTGGCTGCTTTCCGGATGCGGCGGATGCGCTCCGCGTGCTCGTCCAGCTCTCCGTGGGCGAAGTTCAGGCGGGCGATGTTCATGCCGGCTTGGATCAGCCTCCGGAGCATTTCGGGGCTTTCGCTGGAGGGACCGATGGTGCAGACGATTTTAGTTTTGCTCATGGCTTTTTTCTCTCCTTATTATTTAACGTTGAACTCTTGTGAAAATTTTCCCTAACCCATACAATAAAGCATAACGATTCATCAGAAAAATATATATATATTCGTTATTCATCAATTTTGATGTAGAAGGTAGGTCATCTTATGAATCTTCACGCCCTTAAAATATTTCATACCATCGCCGAAAAAGGCGGAGTCACCCGCGCCGCGGAGGAACTACGGATCAGCCAGCCTGCGGTTACGGCCCAGGTACGCAACCTGGAGAAGGAGCTGGGCATCCAGCTGTTGGCCTCCAAGGGGCGTGGCATTCTATTGACCGATGCGGGTCAAATGCTGGCCAGTCACGCCAAACGGCTGTTTGCGTTGGAGCGTGAGCTGGATGAAGCGGTTCGGGAATACAAGGCAGGGTTCAGCGGTATCTTGCGGATCGTCGCCACCTATCTGCCAGCCAATCTCCTGCTGCCGGAATGGCTGGCTCTCTACAAACAGGAGCATCCTTCCGTGGAGGTTGTCCTGACCACTGCCAACTCCCGGGAAGCGGTGGAAGGGCTACTGCAGTACGATGCGGAGGTCGCCGTCTATGGAGGCGGCTGGGAAGAGCAAACGGGCATCGAATGGGAGGAGCTTCTGGAGGACGAGCTCTGGTTTATCGTCCCCAAAAATCATCCATACGCCGGGAAGGAAATAACTTTAGCGGAAATGATGAAGGTTCCCTTCATTCTGCGTGAAGAGGGAAGCTCTACCCGGGAGCGTCTTTTCTCCTTGTGCCGGGCTTTGAACGTGAATCCTCCCAAGGTCGGTCTGCAATTTAACGGGGTGAACGAGATGGTTCGGGCCGTCATGGCGGGCTACGGAGCCATCTTTATCTCCTCCCTGGCCGTAAGGGACAATGTGGAGCGCGGGGATGTGGATCGTGTGATGGTCAACGGCGCTTCGCTGTTAAATCCGATTGCCGTCTGTACCCGGAAGCAGGAGACGTTGTCGCCGGCAGCGGCAGCATTCCTCTCACTGGTCCGGGAGCAGTCGAAAGGATGGGCAGGAAATTAAATGTTCCGATGGGACATGTCACTCCCTAATTATGAAGCATGCTTTTGAACAAACTAACATTTTTCTTCTTGCAAAAGGAGAATGGCACAATAATAGGCAAAAACATGCCGTTAAAGACAACGCGGTGAACCGTATCATAAGTAGGGCGAAATTTATTTTTGGTAGGTAGAGGATAAGAATAGTCAGTTTTCGACAATTAGAGATAAAGAATATATAGGACATGACCGCTAAAACTTAGTTTTAGGGTTATTTGTCCTAATTACTACCATAATGTGGTACTATTGGGGTGTTTGACAGAACGGTTTAGCTTTATGAATAAAAGAACGGTCACGATGATTTCGAGTTGATGAAAATTGGGAGCGTAAACGAGATTATTTATGGAGGTTAATCTATGAAGTATCCTGTGAATATAAGGAATAAGATATCGGAGATTGAAGAGGATACTATTACATCTTTAGACTCGAAATGACTCTATTCCTCACGATCAAAGAAAAGGAATTTTGGAACGATTGAAGTATTATGGCTCGATTTGTTCAAAGAAAATGCCAATAGGCTATGAGGGGATGGGTGCTCTATTAATATTCTATTACAACACCCCGAAAACAACACTACCAATAATATGGGGCAGCAAAATGGTTGGATTCCATTATTCCGCAGAGTTAGTAGAATAAATGGTATTGAATCATACTATAAACAAATATCAAATAAACTTAAACCAGAAGCAAAAGAAAAAGTAATTAATTTAGATTTTTTTCTATGAAAGCCTATTAACTCAGGAGAGTCTTTATGAGAGTAGTTGGCTTTTGCATATGAGTGTTGCAACCAAGGTTGGTTGGGTAAAAACAAGAATGAAAATTTTATAAAAAGTGACAATTTTTTTGAACAGCTCGCAATTTATGGGTCATAAGGAGGAAAAAATGACTGAATTACTAGCTCCAGCAGGAAATATGGAGGCTTTAAAAGCTGCGATTTCTAATGGTTGTGATGCAATATACTTAGGAATGCAAAAATTTGGTGCACGTGCATACTCATCTAATTTTGATTTTGAATCGTTAAAAGAGGCTGTTACGTATGCGCACCTGAGGGACGTTAAACTCTATGTTACAATGAATACCATCGTTTTTGAAAATGAAGTTGAAGAGATGAAAGAGCAGATACACGAATTAAATAAAATCGGTGTTGATGGCATTATCGTCCAGGACCTGACTGCTTTCGATTATATCGTTAAAAACTTTCTTGATATGGAAGCACATTGTTCAACTCAAATGGGAATAGACGATTTAGACGGAACTTTATTATTTAAAGAACTTGGTGCTAAAAGAGTTGTTCTGTCCCGTGAGGTTGAGATTGGAAAAGTAAAAGAGATCAAAAGAATAGCTGAGATACCTTTAGAAATTTTCGTTCACGGTGCTTTATGTGTATCTTACTCGGGAAACTGTCTAATGTCAGGATTAATCGGCTATCGATGCGCAAATCGCGGAAGATGTGTTGGTTCATGCCGTAAGGAGTATGAACTAATGGATAAGACAACAGATACATCTTTAGGGAAAAACTATATTCTATCTACTAAGGACTTAAACACAATCGATTATATCCATGATTTAAAAGAAATCGATTCTTTAAAAATAGAAGGTCGAATGAAAGTGCCTACGTATGTTGCTAATGTTGTATCAAAATATCGCATGGCCTTAGATCATAAAATAACCGAAGAAGATAAAGAAAATCTAAAAAAAACATTCAATAGAACGTTTACTAAAGGATATTTGTTTCACGAAGATAAGAAAAATATTACAAACATCTTAAGACCTAATAACTTTGGTTATGAAATTGGAACAATTAGCAAGATTGTTAAAGATAGGTATGAAATAACACTTACACGTACTTTAAATCAAAACGATACAATCAGAATAAGTCACAACAATGAAGATGTTAATTTAACGGTTGCCAAACTGTACGATAAAGAGGGCGAATTAATCAACAAAGCAGATGATGTCTGCTATATCAAAATCAAAGAAAAGGTGTCTAAGGGAGATTTAGTATATAAAACGAAGGATTATTTCTATAACAAAGAATTAGAATCATCACTGGAAAAAGAATTTAAGCGGTTTAACCTGGATATTAGAGTATATGCATGTCCAGACTCAAAGCTTTTCATAGATGCGGAGGGCTTAGGCTTTAATTATTTATATGAAAGCGAGGAAATACTAGGCGAAGCCATTAATAATCCAACAACGAAAGACCAGGTAATAAAGCAATTTTCAAGATTAAATGATACTATATTCGAACTTAATCATGTAGATTTTGAGGAATGCAATGCATTTATTCCAGCTAAACTGTTAAATGCAGCAAGAAGAGATATTGTACTGGGCTTATATGACTTAAAGCTTAACAGCCAAAAGAAAAGAACCAAGGCTTTGAAAGCAAAAGAAAAAATAAGCTTTGCCCCTGAAAAACCATACCTTACGGCCTCTGTAACGACTAAGGAGCAGTACGATGCTTGCGTGAGCTGTGGAATTAAGGAAATCTATTTTAAAAACGTTGTTAGAAGAAATCAGAATGATTATAAGGAAAAAGAAGGGCAGCTGCTAATCGGAGGATATGGTGGAATTTATCACTACAGAGAAACTAATCCGTTTGTTACGGACTATTCTCTAAATGTTGTTAATGCTACTAGTTGCTATGAATTATATAAATTAGGTGCAAAACGAGTCACTTTATCTTATGAATTGAATAAGAGCCAAATTGAAGATTTAATGAATGCCTATTATGAAGAAAATGACGGCTATCCTGCACTGGAAATGATTGTATATGGTAAGGTTCCTTTGATGTTTACAAAATATTGTCCGATGAAAAAAATGAATCAATGCAGAATTTGCAAAACGAAGAGCTATGAGTTAAAAGATGAGCACGGAACGTTCCCTATCATTTCCCATAATGATTGTACAACGACTCTCCTTAATGGGAAGACGCTTAATCTTTTAGATGAGCTACCAAACATCAAAGGAATCGAGGCGCTCAGATTAAACTTCACAGTTGAATCAAAAGAGCAGGTTGTGAAAGTCATTAATATGGCGTCAGGTAAATTAAATGGCTCAATGAATAATGCTGTCTTTAATCAGGAAACAGACACAAGAGGACATTTTAATAAAGAGATCGTGTAGGTAGCCAAAGGGATGGTTCTGGCGATATATAATGGCGAGATCGAAACCAACAGCGGCAGCGGTCAGATTATGGCGTACATAAATGCCCGGACGGCAGACTCTGCTATTGGGGTATTCCGCGTACAGAGTGTTATGGTGAAGAGTATTTCTTTGATAATGCCCCGGTTAACTTTGGTGGTTATTTTCAGGATTTTAAAGATTTGGTTACTTGAACACAAAGAGTATTTGTTCTCTGGTGTTGGACTAATCGATCAACGAAATAATCAATTTTGCATGTTAGTTAATCGTGGAAATGATTTTCGTATAATTATTTTGGCGTCGAATGGTAAACTTATGCTTCGTTTATACCCTTTCGTAAAGCTGGCAGGCGCAGCAACTGTATTAAGCAATGTAAGTACGGGAACCGGATGAAAGTCTTGTGGTGGGAATTCTACCCTAACAAGGGCGTGATTCCCAATAATTAGGCCGGATAGCCGCCTCCGGGCGGTGGCCAGGCCCCATGCAGGCGACGGAGCAGAACGATTTCTCCTAGATGGTAGGAGTTATGTGAGGCGATATTGCGTAAAATGCCTCCCTTGGTCTCACCGGGAAAATTCGCGAGTGGCTCGTCGAGCTGGGCGGTCTGAGCCATAGCGACGGCCTTCTCAATTCCTTGCAGCAGATGCGCAGTGACATCCCGAAGCTGTGCCTCATCCGCCGGGGCGTCCTCATCAGGCCAGCTTTCCTGAATACTTCCAGGTTTCTGAGGTTTGCCGCCTTCCAGGTGGGTCAGCATGAAATCCTGCCAATAGCTCATATGCTTCAACAACTGGTAGATCGTATACGGGACCCCTTCCGTGTGTTGCCCGGCAAGCTCCAGTGTAATATCCGGCAAGGCTCTGGCAATCGGAATATGGCCACGTTCTCCAACTAAAGATTTCACAAGTGCTTGACTAAAAGCTGGATTGGATTCGGACATCAGTAGGCTCCTTCTTATGATATGTATTAGTTAACGAAAATACATTTTGTAAAATTTAATTTAACGAAACTAAATATACCTGTATTCAGTATAATAGTCAATCCTAAAAAATGCTGTAGTTATCCATTCTGATAGCGGGTATCTCAGTGTATTTTCCCTGACTTTTATTTATGAAAAAGCCGGATGAGTGCGGATATTTCTTCTATCACTGAGGATGATTGGTCCAACACAGAGGCCAAAATTCATCCTTATCAAAAATCCAAGACACTCGCTGAAAAAGCTGCCTGGGAATTTATTCAACAGGAAGGGAAGGGGTTAGAATATTCTGATTATGTGGATGTCCGAGATGTTGCAGAGCTGCATAACCTGGCAATGGTCCGTCCCGAAACAAATGGAGAGCGGTTTATAGCTTCTAGTGCAGAGAATCTTTCAACACTTGAGATTGCAAATATTCTGAGGAGAAAGGAAGTTCCAATTAAGAATGATTGCAACTCTCCTGAAAGTGATCAAGGGACAGATGAAGGTATAAGTTATTATAGAATCAACTATTGGACCTGGCGAAAAAATAGACTAAATTACTTCACACCATAATTTAGGATGAATTTTATTATCTTGTCGTGCTAAAGACTAATGAAATTGTCGTACCAGTCCCCAATTGACTCTCTATTTCGATCTGCCCCCGGTGTTGGATCACAAGCTGCTTGGAAATTGCCATACCGAGTCCAGTACCTTGGATTAATTCATCCGTATTGGTGCCGCGATAGTAGCGCTCGAATAGCAATTCCTTCGTTTTTTTATCTATGCCTACTCCGTTATCTTGTATCTGGATTACAAATTGTGAAACGTTATTCTTACCTATAGAAACGTTGATCGAAGTACCTTCAGGATTGTGGAGGGCAGCATTTGCAAGCAGATTCTCCAGAGCGCGTCTGAAGTATCTGGCATCTATCGGATAGGTAATCGGTGCTTCCGAAGCCTTATAATGAATTGGAACATCGGCGAATTGAGGATGCTGTTTCCACTTTTGAATGGTTTGATCGATGAATTCATTCATGTCTGTCGGGATGAATTCAAAAGCAAAGGCTTCGTTTTTCAACCGATATGTTAAGGTTAAATCGTTGATCATTTCATCCATATAAGTGGATTTCTCACGCATAATAGCTGCAAATTCACGAATTTCTGCTTGTGACCATTCATACGTTCTCGATTCCATTATATGTGCGTACCCCATTATGGAAGAAAGCGGCGTCTTCATATCATGCGACACACCTGCAATCCACTCTTCTCTTGTGATCTCCAGCTGCTTACGAATATGCTCGTTCTTCTGTAATGTCTCTGTTAGGTGTGCTAAGGATTCTATCAATTCGGCATGTACGCGGAATCTTTCTTTTAAATGTCCAGATTGCTTACGGCTAAGAGGCATCCCATTTGAGTTAGGACTGATCGGTTCACGTAATTCGCCCTTGGCCAAAGAGTGAAGCCAATCAATCATATGCAGAATAGGTGTCCCAAACCGGTGACCGTACCAAAGAGCAAGAAGCAAGAAGAGAATAAGAATCATCACAAGCAAAGCAGCAGATTTCCAGAAGAATAAAGTAATATCTTCCTTATACGTATCGCCATTGACCCATGAAGCCACCGTTGTAGACAGGGGAGCATGAATGATCCAGGTGCTGCCTGCCGCAGAATCATAAACCGTAAATGATTGCATGCCATAACGTTCCGGATATTGGTTACGCAGCATCAAATCCTGAAGGCTATAATGATCTGGCGCTTCGCCCCTTTGTCCGTAACCTCCTAGTACCTTCCCATTATCATCGAGCAGCTCGATCCAGCCATGAATATCATCAAGCTGCTGCTTGAAGCTCCCGTTCACTTCGATCTTGCCCGCTCTCCATGTCACTTGCTGCAGCAAGTTTTTTTTGAGCATGGCAATATCATTCTTCACTCCGTATAAGAGGGTATAGGTTTGTCCATCCAGCTCTTGAATCCATGCATATAGTCCGTAAGGGAAATCCATCTCCGCTTTCCAATAGCTCATCAGCTCACCAGGAGTGTAACGTTCGGGTACATCAGCTGGAGTATTGTAAGCGGCAATAGTTTCTCCACCCTTACTTATGACCTGTAGCCAGCCCCCCTGCTCGCGTACCTCGGCAAGAAGCTTCGGATCAAATTGTATTTTACCGTCATGATGGGTAATGGAGTCTGTGAGCACAGGCAAACTGGGTTTAATGAAGTCTAATTGTTGATCAAGCCGCTCCAGCTTTACAATGCTTAAAGTAAATGTACCTAAAAACAGAACAAATAGAAGGACGCCGATAAACAGCAATTGCCTAATATATTGAAGGATAAACCTTTTCTTGATGTTCATCGCATTAACCCTCAGATTCACGAACAAGTTTGTACCCTAAGCCACGTGCCGTAATCAAATATACTGGCTCACTGGAATTGGGTTCAATGCGCTCGCGAATACGATGGATATGAACCATGACTGTATTGTCGTCACTAAGACTTTGCTCGCCCCAAACCTGCTCATACAGCTGCCTTTTACTGAATACCCGGTTGGGGTTTTGGCAAAAAAACAAGAGGAGCTGAAAGACCTGAGCCGGACAATCGACCGTGATATCATTCACGCGAAGCTCTCCGGCATATTCGTCAACTTGAAATGTTCTGTAAGTGTATATCCGGTTCATATTGGGAACATCGGCAGTTTTGAGATACCGACGCAGCTGTGCCCGGACACGCGCAATCACTTCTAGCGGATTGAACGGCTTCGTAATATAATCATCGCCCCCAACGGCAAAACCGGTCAATTTATCAAAATCGCCTATCCGAGCCGTTAAGAACAGGATAGGGGCATCCGTCGTTTGCCGAATCCATGGACAGATTTCGAAGCCGTTTTGCTTCGGCAGCATAACATCAAGTAGGATGAGGTCATACTTGGTGGTTTGGCAGGCTAATATGGCCTGTTCTCCTGTTGTGGCCGTATCAATGAGCGGGAATCCCTCTTTATTTAACACTGTTTTCAATAGCTTTAGAATGGACGATTCATCATCCACAATTAGAATCTTTGATTGATTCATCTCTTCCTTAGCTCCCTATTACATAACTTGGTATCCATTTAAATATATCATTTATTTTGTTTCAGCAGCACAATATGGATCTTAACAGAACCTTAATTCTCCAATCGCTGATTAATACAATCATAAGGTTTCGTTTCGCAGGTGTTAAACTTCATCGCATACACTTATCCGTGAAACCCATATAAAGGAGAGAAAATGGATGAACAATATCATTAGCAAAAGAAGCCTGATGCTGCTTAGCCTCGCTGGCACACTGACTGTGGGCTCACTCGCAGCCTCGGCGTCGGCTGAGTCCGCCAAGCCTGAGGTGGTATCAGCAAGCTCCCCGAAAGTAGCAGTAGCGACTTCTTCCATCCGGCCGGACCAACTTTTAAAACTGTTGCAGCAAGAGAAATATGAACGAATTTATGGACAACTCGGAGCCGAATTCAAGAAGCAATTCTCGTTAAAGGATTTCAAGAAACAGGTCAGCCTCAACCACAAGAACGTCACATCCTATAAACTGGTTAGTCATTTTCTCATAAACAATACCAGCTACTATGCTTGGAAGGACCCCAAAGGGGAAAAAACGATACAAGCTCTGTTTGACAGAAAGAACAAGATAGAGGGTCTGATATTTAGTACGATGCAGCAGTATCCTGAGACGGATGCGAAGCGTACTCAAACGACTTTTGAACTTCCTTTTCAAGGGAAATGGTTTGTCTATTGGGGGGGCACGAATGAGCTAATTAATTATCATTACGGGGCTGAGCAGCAGCGGTATGCGTATGATCTCATCGTGGTGAACAATGGGTTCAGCTATAAAGGCGACGCCACCAAAAATGAAAGCTACTTTGCTTTCGGAAAACCTATTCTGGCTGCCGCATCGGGCAAAGTCGTGAAAATCGTCAATGACGTCCAAGACAATAAGCCTGTTGGTACGGAGAATACGGAGCAGATCGCCGGGAACCATGTCATTATCGATCATGGCAATGGAGAGTTCAGCTACTACGCTCATCTGCAAAAAGGATCGGTCAGCGTCAAAGCCGGCGACGTAGTGAAAGCCGGAGATACACTGGGTAAATGCGGCAACTCGGGTAATTCCAGCGAACCACATCTTCATTTCGAGGTTGCCAACAGCGCGGAACTGTACACTACGAAGTCACTGCGCGTTCATTGGAAGGACGCCGATGATTATGAGCAAGGTGCATATATATTAGCGCCCTAATCGGACTTCAGTACCGAAGAGTAGAAGATGATTCAATAATTAAAAATGAGTTTGTCTATGACCGAGGTTTACAGGTCGAGTCACCAGCTGCCCATCCTCTTGGCGACATCCGGATCGTGGTACGATAAGAAGAGACTTTCCCGCGTATCGAGGGTTGAAATTTGTTCCATATCGTCGGCGCGGAGCTCAAATTCGAAAATGTCGATGTTTTCGGCGATCGAGGCCAGCACTTCGTTGCTGAACATGTTGCCCCGTCCTTCAGCGAATGACGCCCACGACTGATGCTGAACTCCCTGCTACTTCATGAGCGTACAGCGCAATCAAAACAACATTCGGATGTTCGACGGGGAATCACCTCACGCGCTATTTACCCAAGTCTACTTCCAGGAGATGAATGCCTATGGCACCAACTAAACATATGATAAACTGATAATAAATAGAATTAGAGAATAGGACAACTTTTAACACAGATCTTAAATGATAAAAAGGAAGAGATTCAATGGGAAGAAAACAGTCTTTTACGGAGACAGAGCTGCTGGATACAACAAAAAAATTAGTGCTTGAGTATGGGTACGACGGTTTTCATCTCAAGCTGCTCTCACAGCATCTGTCAGGAGCCCGAAGCACTATTTATCAATATTATTCTAATAAAGAAGAGATTGTGGCTGCTTGTATGAAGCGCGTAATGGCAACGGTATTAGCAAATGCATCAGCCATTGATGAGGCTGATTCCATGGACGCCCTCGAACAGCTACTTCTCGTTTACGTAGAAGAGTCTGCGCTACATCAGCTTTTAGGAAATGCTGCTAAAATTAATACTGCTAATTCTTCTGCAGCAGCGCGAGATCTTGAATTTATTGAGGAAGCACATAAGACTCTTAAAATACAATTGTCACGTTTGTTTGAACGCGCACAACAGGAAAAAAGCCTGAGACAGGATATCCCACTTCCTGTACTTATTGGTGTTTTTTTTAACTTAATTGATACGCCTAATATGTTGAATATCCCTGTTCCTGCTTGGGGAAAGCTGTTGTTTCAAATGTGGATCGGAGGAGCCAAGAGCTAGCCGCAGTCTTGGATTTAATTTGACACAAGTGTCATTTATATTGTTTAATTAATGTGTCGAGTGTGATAGTGTTTTTAATTTGACACAAGTGTCAAAAAAATATAGGGATAAGGAGTTGGAAAAGAAAATGTTTTTAGCTATGAAAGAATTGATGCATAGTAAAATGAGATTTTTAATGATCATCATTATTTTTGTACTAATTGCTTGGTTGGTATTTATCTTGTCAGGTTTGGGGAATGGATTATCTACGCTAGCTGCGTCAACATTCAAGACTATGAAGGCTGATTATGTCATTTTTGAAGAAGGGTCCCAGTCCTCAATGAGTAAGTCGCTGCTGTCTGATCAATTAATGGCGGAGGTGGAGCTACTACCAAATGTGAGTGCTGCCGCACCTATGGGAAGTACGATGGCAACAGCGTTGAAGGAACAAAGCACCAAGAATGAAGATAAGCTGGATATCGCGATTATAGGAATTAACCCAGGAAGCTTCTTGGAACCGGCTATCGTAGAAGGGGAAGGCCTATCTTCTGAGAACCCTACTGGTGTCGTAGTAAATTCGTCCATGAAGGATGAGGGATATAACATTGGTGACACTTTTCAATTAGATGCCACGACGGAATCATTGACGATTATCGGATTTGTCGAGAATCAGACCTATAACCACGTTGCATCAGTATTTACTCCAATGGTTGAATGGCGGAAGATTACCTTTGCGGCTCCGGGTTCGGATAAAGGAGTTGCAGGGCCCGTTAATGCGATTATGTTACAAGGCAAGGATATCGATCCAGATTTAATTAATAGTAAGCTATCAAATACGGATACGGTTAACCGAGCGGCAGCCGTTCAAGGAATGCCAGGGTACAAAGAAGAGAACGGTACTATTTTAATGATGCTTGCATTTCTGCTCGCTATCTCCGCATTCGTGCTTGGGGTGTTCTTTTATGTAATTACGATGCAGAAGACCAACCAGTTCGGCATTATGAAAGCTATAGGTGCTAGTAACAGATTCTTGGGCAAAGCCATTGTATCGCAAGTGTTTGTGCTTTCGCTGACTAGTATTGTAGTTGGAATCTTACTGACTTATGGAACAGCTGCCATTATGCCGAAGGGTATGCCGTTCAAGCTGGAAACTAGTCTTGTCGTCACGTATTCTGTTATTTTGCTAATTATCGCTATGTTAAGTTCGATGGTATCTGTTCGCAAGATTACAAAGATTGATCCGCTCAAAGCGCTCGGGAGGGTTGAATAATGACTAAGGGATTGCAATTGAGTAAAGTCACAAAGTATTATGCCGAAGGAAGCAATCGGATCGCGGCACTCGATCATGTGTCAATATCAGTGGAACCGGGCGAGTTTGTTGCTGTAGTTGGACCGTCGGGTTCAGGTAAAAGTACGTTTTTGTCTATTGCTGGAGCACTACTTAAGGCTTCAGAAGGAGAGGTTAAGCTGAATGGACATAATATTTCTACACTTACTGCCAAAGAACTAGCGAATATAAGACTACAAGAAATCGGATTTATTATGCAATCATCGAATTTGGTTCCCTATTTAAATGTTCTTGATCAATTGCTAATAGTAAAAAGGATGTCGGGAAAGGTTAACAAAGAAGAGGATAAGGAATTCGCCACTAAGTTGCTGGAAGAGTTGGGTCTGGGCTCGAAGTTAAAATGCCTTCCGGAAGAGCTATCAGGTGGTGAGAAGCAACGGACAGCGATTGCCCGTGCTTTAATTAATAATCCCAACATCATCTTGGCGGATGAGCCGACAGCAAGTTTGGATACCAAGCGCGCCCATGAAGTGGTCAGTCTAATTGCGCAAGAGGTGAAGTCACGCCGGAAGGCGGCGATTATGGTTACCCATGATGAGCGTATGCTTGAATATTGCGACAAGGTATACCGGATGGAAGATGGGAAATTGTCGTTGGCTGAATCGTCAAGATCAGGGGTGTACCCAAGTTTCGTTCTTTAGATGTTACGGTGAACCCTACCATAAGTAACGGCGAAAAAAAGGGAGTGCGCGGACACTCCCTTTGAGCTAACATTGTCTGTTATCAAATGTCTACTTCACATTAATCCAATAAGGCGAACCACACAGTATGCTTATACCCCAACGGCAGCAACCTAATATGCAAAATATAGAAACACATAGACCACTTAATTTGCCGTCTTATTGACAAAATCAATCTCATTTCTGATCCCTTTATGGGCGTCATTCCACAGGCCCTTTGTCAGGCGAATGCGCAGCAGGCATGTGTTAGGGTCTTCGTCGTTATTGGCTTCGTTATACCACTCGGCGAATATTGTGCGCAGCTTTGTCATCATCTCCGCGTTTTTCTCGTCACATACCCAGCCCAGGTTTTCACCGATACCATCGGCCGTAAAGTTTTCGACGATAATACAAACGGCGACTTCGGGGTTTTGGGCGATCTGCTGCATCTTGCCTGAGGTTGCGTAAGTGACGGTGTAGAACGCGCCGTCCTCATAATAGGCGTCCACAATGCGGGCGGCGGGACGGCTTTTGCCATTGGCCCCCGGTTCCAGCGCGATGGTGGACAGAGAGATCAGGCCGTCCTTGTTACCCACTTGTTCTTCCAGCAGCTTCATGGCTTCGTCGTACTTGCTCATTTTTACCTCCTAAAGTGTCGTAATGCATACATTATTAAGCTTATCATTGTAAAATCTTAGTGCATGTGAAGAATAATATGATAAAATATTAAATCGCTATCGTAGTCCTCTGCTCGACTTAGGTATGGTTCAACTGATGGGTTTGTGAAATTGCTTTGCATCCTAGATAAGTTCAGCTTATATAGCCTACTTTTTTTGGAGAAAAATTATTGTCTACTGTATTGATTTGGAGTATAGTGTATTCCCATGTTGGAAGGGAGAGGTTACTATGAAAAATAGGATTGAATCATTTAGAGGCTCCGAGCATTTTCGGCTGAATTACATCGCTGATTGTGTAATTGCAGCGATTGCGGTTCCAGGTACCGGTTCTTTGGGGAATGCAGCAATCATTGATCTAGGCGATATAACTCTTGTCGTGGATACATTCTCGACAATACAGGCTGCAGAGGATTTGAAAGCTGCTGCAGAGTACCTCACGGGAAACCCTGTATCCTATGTAATCAACACGCATTGGCACAGTGATCATACCTCTGGAAATCAAGTGTTTTTACCTGCGGCTAATATTATTTCAACATCAACTACTCGTGAGATTATGAATACTTTTGCCAGAGAAAGGTTAGCCCAATATCGGGAAAACACGGTGCAGATGTATCAGGCTATCAAAGAATTTGAAGAGCAAATACAACAAGAGACGGATGAAAAGTTAAAAAGGGAAATGGCATGGGAAAGTGCTAGTGACCGTGAGTTTATGAAGATGCTCCCCAATCTAGTACATTCGCTGCCGACAATAACTTTTGATCAGCAGATGACCATACATGGCAGTAATCGTAGCATTCAACTCATTACCTTTGGTGGGGGACACACGCAAAGTGATGCAATCGTGTACATTCCGGAAGACAAAATTGTCGTAATAGGGGATCTGGTGCTCTCAAAACATCACCCGGTTTTGGCGTATGCAAATCCTCAGGAATGGCTGAATATTTTGGAGCAAGTCGAACTGCTGGATGTAGAAACTATCGTACCGGGACATGGCGAAGTATGCTCTTTGCAAGACCTTCACGAAGTGAAGGGATATATAACCGATATAATGGCAATTGTGGCAGAAGCCGTTCAAAGTAAGAAAAGTATTGATGAGATTTAAGTACCGGAATTGTATCATAACTGGTACTTTACTACATACTTTAAGACGAATTTGAATAAGGTGTATGACATGATCACTAAATTAGAGGGTTAACGAAGAATATTCAGAGCAGGGTTGTTCTTGAGTTCAGAAGAAGAAAGAAATGAAGACTACAGCTCTTCCCCATCCCCATAGCAGCAATTACTTCCCGGGTAACATGGGTGATTGCTGTTATTTCTTCTGCACTCTTAGTGCTAATCAAAGTCATATGCTCATCGAGCGCCTTTCGGTGCTCGGTCTTTATTGGAAGTGGTTTGATCGTTATTTTAGAATGGTATCGCAATATAACGACAAGAGCGGAACACAGGTCAACAGCCCTATGTCCCGCTCTTATTTACATTCACTCGTTCTCTTGCGCTTTCTCATACTCCACCTCAACCATTTTGAAAAAGTCGGACGGCTTGATTTTTAGCCCTTTGCAAAGGTCAAAAATTTTTTTGACGGAAGGTTCGTTTCTGCCAACCTCAATCATGGAAATATAGGATCGGTCGACATTGCATTCATGCGCTAGATCTTCTTGGCTTAAGCCTTGTTTGATACGTATCGCTTTCACCGTTTTACCGATAATTTGCTTAATGATATTGGATGGATCGCTCAATGAAATTTACCCCTTTTAAGTCCATTATTAATCTGATATAATGGCCACAACAGATAAAGTATTCAACAAAAAGTAAAATATATACAATTTATGTAGCTATTTATGAAAGCCTTATATTAGGCTCTCAATCATCCCAAGTTATATCGCACAGATAATTTATCCTCAAAAAGAAAAAATTTTCTTTTAGCCCAAAGGAGGCTCTACCCTTGCGCCCATTCTTCCTAAAATCAATCAACCCGGATGTCATTGTGGAGATGTTAGAGATGGCTTGCCGCCTGGAGAAGTGGAACAAGGTGATAGAGACGGCGGAGATTTTGTACGAATGCGTGCAGTGCTTGTACCAGGAGCAGCAGTACCGGAAGGCTAAGTCCTTGCCAATGCTGACATTTGAGCTGGAGCATCCAATGGTCTATTACTACGGCTTCAGTCATTTGATGAGGGGAATGGCTTGCCAGGAGAAGGGACTGTATGAGGAATCGCGGGCGTACATTGATAAGTATGCCGAACTGGGATGGCTGGAGGATCTGGGTGAGGATGGGCTGGAGGTTGTAGAGGAGTTCGATCCCTGGCCCAAGCGAATGGGCATGCGCTGGAGCTGCTGTCTGGCCATGTGGAGGTGCTGGCTGCCTATACCGATTTTTTGCGGGAGAATCCCGAAGAAGTGTTACCGGGGCTGGATACAATTCTGCGGGCCGCGCTGCGGCATGGACTGAATGTGGATAAGCTGCTCGAGACGTTTTCGGACCAGACGGCTGAATTCGGTACATATGAGGATGAGGGCAATCTCGCGCACTATTACAGCTTCAGCCATCACCTGGCGTTGTATCAGAAGCGGGCGGGAAGAACGGAGGAGGCACTGGAGCAGGTACTGCAAGCCGTAAGGCTAGCCCATAGGTCGGGGAACGACAGTTATTTTACAAGAAGTCTGGCGCTCTTCGAATTGCTGCGAGATTGGGCGACGGCAGAGCAGGTGCGGGAGGTTCAGAGGATGATTAAGGAACGATGACCTAAGGGGTTTCCGCTGATTTGGCTTCGCTCAGATGAGCATGAGAGGCTTCTACGCTTTCAAAGGATAGTTCAGTAATTCGAGAAAGGGCCACTCCGCAAAGGGAATTCGAAACTACTATGTCATTGAACAAATGAAATCCAACATATCCGTATTCAGGATTTGCGTTTTGAAAGGGAAGAAGTACAAGACTTTTCCTGATATTAATCGATTTACACAAAGGGACAAGTGGCGGAGCTGTATGACCAGACTGAAGGCTGGATAGAGGCACTCTGTCTGTTTGCGATTTCTCTGCAGCTCGCAAAACAATTGCAGATCATTTTTTTGTCCGCGCTTCTCAGCCTTATTTAAGGAAATATAAGAAGTTCGGTAGCTAAATAGAACGCCCGGCCTACCGATTTCTATTCGAAACGATGGCAAACCTAGACACTGAAAGGCCGGGTCTTCTGCATCATTGTGCTGGAGGTAAAGATCGGACGGGAGTTGGTGCTGCATTGATGCTGAAGCTTCTAGGCATACCCGATTCGGTCATCATAGAAGACAACCGCCGACTAGCTTAACCCGAGAAGCCACTCCTTAGTTTCGGTTCGGAGTTCTTATCTCCGTTTTACCGCGAGTGGATACTATCATGGTTGCCGATGCGCTTCATGGTAGAGGGACTGCGTGAGTTGTTATTCTTTGGGCAAAGGCTACGCATGAATCATCCGACAGTCGTCCTAGTCTGGATCGGCGCCTGCGGCCTTTTGGTCTTAATTGCATCTGCCTATAAACGTTCCGTACACCAGAACAGAAGAAAGAGATTGAAAATGAGGATTCAAGTGTCTGAGATTCAACAGTAGGACCAAAACTCTTTTCCGCAAGTGAAATCAAGTAATGCAATTTCCATTACTCTACAATGACTATAGAGTGGTTGAAACGAGGTGAACAGACCGATTGTACGAGTGGCACAAGCAAATCCAAATAATCGTTAATGAAATTGACGAGTGTATTAAGAATCGTAACAGTGAAGCAATAACGCTACGATTTCTTTCTCACAAGTTAGGTTATTCCGAATTTCATACTACGAGAAAATTCAAGGAAATATCGGGTATGCAATTTAGGGATTATCTGCGGCATAGAAAATTAGCCTTTGCACTAAAAGAGGTTCGGGATAGTGAAAAAAGCATTTTGGATATTGCTTTTGATTATGGTTTTTCATCACATGAAGCTTTTACCAGGGCTTTCAAGGGAACATATGGTGTAACTCCAAGTGAATACCGAAAAAAGCCTATGCCTGTCGCTCTTCGTACAAAAATAAACTCTTTCGACCGCTACTTTTTCGGATTTGGAGAGATGGGTATGATGAAATCTACAGATGATGTTAACATTTATTTTGTAACCATTCCCGCACACAAATTTTTGCACATTAAAAACTATGAGAGTAATGGGTATTGGGATTTTTGGCAAAAGCAAAGCCTTATTCCGGGACAGGACTGCGAAACAATTTGCGGCTTACTCGATAGTATCAAGGGCAAATTGGATGATGATGGCGGGAGTGAATCTAACGGTGGCAGCGGTCAGATTATGGCTTACATTAATGACCCGGATGGCAGACTCTGCGATTGGGGGATTCCACGTATAGAGTGTTTTGGTGTACGTCTTCCTTTTGACTATAAAGGTGAAGTACCACCACAAATGCTTATGATTGATGTTCCCGAAGCCGAGTATATTGTTTTTGAACATGGGCCATTCAATTATGAGCAGGAAAATCGTAGGGTGGAGGAAAAGATGGAAAAGGTAATGGCAACTTTTGATTTTGCAGACACTGGTTACTGCTTTGATACTTCCCCTGGGAGAATCATTTACGTTTATCACGATCCGGAGCGGTTTTTGAAGTATATCAGGCCAGTACTGAAGTCATAATCAATAAAAACCACCTGCACAATACGGTTGGTGCTATGTGCTGATGAAGAAAATAAATATAAGTTTAAAGTGCCCCTATTGTTGTAGAAAGTCGGAGAGTGTTGTAGGGATATGAATAGCTCGACATTGGGTGTCCCAAGTCATAATGACGAAGGGACGCCCTTTTTTATTTTAATGAAGGAGCTGGAGATTGTGCTGAACGGACAAGGTTATATGACTGCTTTAGTGATTTTATTGTAAACCGTACCGTAATCCTTTTAAAAAAGGGATTATCACTATTCGGGGAAGGGATGTGTGGCGCTGGCTAGCTCTCCTGTCGTTCTGCGTCTTGAACCAATTGACTTTGTAAAAGCCTCATGATATATTGTGCATACACGGAATACACAATTTGTTGAGGAGGTATGGTATGCTGGCATTAGATATTAGAAATTTAAATAAAAAATATCCTCACTTTCAGATCAAAGACGTATCTTTTCAATTGGAGAAGGGTTATATTATGGGTTTTATCGGGGTCAATGGCGCGGGAAAAACAACCACGATAAAATCGATCTTGAACATGGTTCAAGCCGATAGTGGCGAGATCAGCATTTTTGGCAAGAACATCGCTGAACATGAAACCGAATTGAAGCAGGATATTGGATGCGCATTCGGTGATATCGATTTCTATACACGCAGCAAGATAAAGACGCTAACCAATATTACAAAGAAGTTCTATAAGAATTGGAATGATGAAACTTACTACAATTATCTAAAAAGATTCAAATTGGATGAAAATAAAAAAATAGCGGAACTGTCTACAGGAATGAAAGTAAAGTACAGCTTGACCCTTGCTTTATCGCATGGCGCAAAGCTGCTTATCCTTGATGAACCGACCAGCGGACTCGATCCTGTCTCGAGAGACGATCTTCTAGATATCTTTCAGGAGCTTATCATTGACGGCGAGATCAGTATTCTTTTCTCTACCCATATTACATCCGACTTGGAAAGATGTGCAGATTATATAACCTTCATTGAACACGGGCAAATCGTCGCCAGTTCCGAGAAAAACGAGTTTAAGGAGTCCTATCGTTTAATCAGCGGCAGCGAGGCCCAATTGAGCGAAGTAAAGGAATATTTGATTTCCTACAAAATCAACTCGTTCGGCTTTACCGGATTGATTCATGCCAATGATGTCGATCCATCCTCCAGCCTAAGGGCAACCACGCCCAGCCTCGATGAAATCATGATCTACTTTGCGAAAAAGGAGGGTGTATATGTATAATTTAGTGATGAAGGATTTGAAATTGGGAGTAAATCCCTGGTTCTTTGCATTACCCTTAATTCTGGGCGGCTTAATGCTAATTCCCGGTTGGGTCTACTTTCTTGTCCCGCTATATTTCTGCTTCATTACCGTACCGAACATGTTTGGCGGATTTAAAAGTCAGAACGATTTGATGTTTAGTACGATGATGCCAGTGACCAAAACAGACATCGTGAAGTCCAGGATAGCCGTTGTTGTCATTCTTGAACTAATGCATCTTCTTGTTGCGATGATCTTCGGTATATTTACGTTTCGCTTATACCCCCATCTGACTTACATTTTCTATGCACCACACATGGGTTTTTGGGGATTATGCTTTATCATGCTTGCGATTTTCAACATCATATTTATATCCATGTACTACAAGACGGCGTATAAGTATGGCGTGGCAACGACCACATCCACTACGGCCGCTATACTTTTTGCCGGAGTGGCCCAATGGGCCGGAATCCAAAGTCCTTGGATGAACGACATTTTCTATGGCTCCGGGACGGATAATAAAGCGCTGCAGCTATCCATTCTGATCGCGGGCCTCGTAATTTTTATTTCATTCACCCTGATTGCCTATCGGATTGCGGTAAAGAGATTCCTAAGAGTGGAGATATTATGAACGTAACGATTTCGAGCACATCCGAGAAGCCGATTTATCAGCAGCTTTACGAACAGATCAGCGCACAAATTCTGAAAGGTGAGCTGGAAAGCGGCTATTGTTTACCGCCCATTCGTCAGGCAGCCCTGGAACTTCATGTTAGTGTTATCACCGTAAAGAAAGCGTGGGAAGAACTTGAGCGAAGCGGTTTGATCAATACGGTAACAGGTAAAGGATGTTTTGTAGCCGAATTCTCGCCCGATGAGATGCTGCGGATACGCAACGAAATGGTCCTGAAGCAAATGGACAGCGACACATCATATTACAAGTCCTTTGGCCTCACCCTTGATGAAGTGATTGGGCTGTTGAACAAGATTTATTAACAGTATAGACAAAAACCTTCCACGATCCCTTTCGGCGTTTGTGGACTTGTTTATAATGATATATGGGTCTTTGGTATGGTCGAAACAAGCGGCCGACTGAGACTATGCGACGATTTTTATCCGATATGCGTTTGGGATGTTGTCATGGCGGGGGTGGCCGGGTAATAGACATGATTAGAACTTTAAAATTTGGCTGAATTTGGATTAGGAGCCAAGTAAACGGAGGGAAAGATCATGGCGGCACAGACAGTATCAGGCATCAGCCCGGTACAGGCCATTGCAGCTTACGGTGGCGCACAAAGCGATGTCAGTTCCCTGGAGAAGCAGCGGAACCGGTTGCTGATGGAACTGGACAAGGTGAATGCAGCGCAGGGCGGAGAGATGCAGACTCCTTATCGCCGGGAGCAGCTGCAGCGGCAAATTCGACTGATGGAGGCCCAAATGGTGCAGAAAAGTGGGAGTAGCGCCCCGGTCGATTTTGTACTGGCTCCTCCGCTTCAAGACCATCTCCCGCTCTGGCGGACGGAAGGAAAGGGAGGCCTCAAGGGCATTGGTCTGACTGATCCCCGGACGGCGACGGTAAACTCAGAGGGCCATTTCAACGCGTTGATTTAGACAAAAAGGCGAAGGTGCGAAAAGCGTCCGGTGATGAACCGGCTGCTCGCACCTTCTTTTTTTAACGAGGCGGCAGAACTCCAAGGTTGGCTGATCTGGCTGTTATATAACTTCTACTGTAGCAAACTATCCAATTCCGGCTGCAATTTGTTCCGCAGAACATACAGCATGACGGCACCGACAAGGAATGCGGCGGCATCCGCAATGACAATCGACCAGACTACCCCGTGGAAGCCGTTCATTTGATTGGCGATATAAAGTACAGGAATCAGCGTAACTCCTTGAATAATTGACATAATAAACGCGGCCGTTCCTTGCGCTGTTGCCTGGAAGACCCCGGTAAACAGAGTGGTCATTCCTGTAATGAATAAGGATAAGAACGTTACATGCAGAATGTAGCTGCCCATCTCAATTAATTGCGGGTCATTTGTAAATAGACCAATTAAATGGTCGGAAACTAAATAGACGATGATGCCGAATACGGCTGCTAACCCCACAATCACTTTGGTCGTAAATCCAATGGTACTCTTCATGCGCAATTTATCCGCTGTAAAAGAGAAGGCAATGAGCGGCACGACCCCCTCGCATAAGCCCATCAGAATAAACTCAGGAAATTGCAATAAACGTGATGAAATTCCGTAAGCCGCTACGGCCGAATCTCCGTATTCGACAAGAAAATGGTTGAAGATAAGCGACATTGCCCCCAAAAAGATGCTCATAATAAAGACGGGAACCCCGATTTTGAATACATTGCCCAGAATGTCTTTGGTAGCCTTGAACCATTTTACGGAGACAGTTAAAAATTGGCTTTTATATCTCATGTGGAAGGCGTAGTATACACTCGCAACCAAGTTAGAAACGACCGTAGCTGACGCAACGCCGATCACGTCCCAATGGAACACGAAGATAACGAGCGCATCGAGAATGATATTTACAACAACACTTAGAATCATACCGATCATTGACGTGATGGCTGCACCCTCCGAGCGTACGATATTCTCCAGCGTGAAAAATAACACGACGAACGGTGAACCGATAAGCATAACCGTGACATAGTCCTTCGTGAATCCGAAGGAGTCAGGCGTTGCCCCCAGGCCATGAACGATGGGATCGATCAACGGGAGACCCGCGGCCATCACGAGAAGACCAAGAACTAAGCTGCTGTAAAAAGCGAATGAAGACACATGCTTTACGTCATCATACTTTTTCTCTCCTAGCATACGGGAGATGTAGGTACCGCTGCCCATGCCAATCAAGTTGCCCAGCGCCATAATGACTGCGAATAGCGGCAAGGTTAGCGCGAGTGCGGTTAACATAGCAGTATTATGGAGTGTACCAAGGAAATAGGCATTCAAGATGGAGTATATGACATTCATTGAGGTGCCTAGCATCATCGGTATAGCGAAGTGAGCTACGGCCTTTGCGACCGGTGCTTTTTCAAAATAATAGAGGTTTTCTGCATCCATGTTGGATCACCACTTTCTTTATTTTATTCAATCTAACGGCGTTAGATTGAACCTTACAGTGTTAGATGATATCATGAACCTATAAACCTGTAAAGCATAAACTTACACTGTTAGATAAAGGGCGGATAACGATGAAAAAGCAGCAGCCTCAAATTTCGGAGGATAGGATTCTGGAAGCCTCGTGGGAGCTTCTTGGAGAGGAGGACATTGAGAAATTCAGCATGAGACGATTGGCCGACAGGCTGGGGATTCAGGCTCCCTCCCTGTACTGGTACTTTAAGAGCAAACAGAATCTTTACCAGCGCCTGGCCAATCAGGTATCGAAGGTGATCCTGGAGGAGTTCCACTCCGAGGGGGATTGGAAGGAGCAACTGACAGGGCTTGCGGTAACAGTACGGAGCGTGCTCAGCCGATATCCCTGCTCTACGCAGCTCATGATGATGACGCTGCCCCACGAACCGGACATCATCCGGTTCACCAACCGTATGCTGCTCTGCGTGGAATCGACGCCGCTCGCGCAAGCGCAGAAAATGCAGGTGGTTACTACGCTTGTGAACTATGTCTTCTACTTCGTTCTGGACAATTATCAGCATGAGCGCAATGTCTCCGCGATCCTTAAAGACCAGGGGGCGCCTCCGGGTGAGGAGCTGATTCGGCTTCTCGATTCCATGAGCGAGACGGATACGGGACTGTTCAGGAGGATGTTTACGAGCGGGCTATTCGAGCTAATGGGAACCGACGGGGCGTTTGAGTTCGGGCTGAAGCTGATTCTGCTCGGGATTGAGCAGGTGATAAAGGAGCAGGAGAAGTAGAATGGGTAAAACCGCTCATCCGGTTATCGGATGGGCGACGCACTATGTAGGTTAGGTGAACCGTATCATAAATAATGGCAAAGTCATCGTTAATTTAAGCGGATTAGTTTTACATGGAAAGACCTGATTGTTAAATAAAGCATGGATTTCATCCTAGTGAAACGAGGATATTTTGTATGGGAAATTCTTTAATTAAATTCGATATAACAAAATCTTTGCAGGAATTAGATGGAGATGATTGGGGTGAGCCTACATTCAATTCTAACCTTGTTAAAACCGTTCATCGTCTTAGAACAGTACCACTAAAAGATTTCACTAATGAAGACCTAAGGTTAATGATTGGTCAGAAATTCTGTTTAGCGTATCTTGTCCCTATTGTTCTTGAACGATTAGCCGTGAACGAGTTTGTATCAGGTGCGAGGTATACAGGTGATCTGCTTTGTGCCATGTTAGATATAGGATATGACTTTTGGAAGGAACACATTGATTTGCATTGGGAGTTTAATTCAATCGTTATTGGTGTCAATCACTGTCTTGAAGTATTAAAACCATTGCTAGAACAGTATATTCCTCCCAAAAGTGAGTAGTCAATAAAATAGCTAGTTCTATTAAGAAACCACTTGATTGCCAGGAGTGGCTATGTCTTTTATATATTGATATATATTTTGTGGAAACTTTACTTTGTGTTAAGATACATTGCGGTGAACCGTATCATAAGTAGGGCAAGTTTTTTATGGCTTTCCTTGCAGGGAGGGGAGGGGGTTCCGCAAAAAGGTTTGTCGCTGAAAGCAATGTGGGATCTATTTTAGTGAAAAGGTTCTACAGAGCATGGCCGAATTATCCTAATTTTGACGAATCCTTTTAAGCTGACGGGAATAACTATAAAGAACTTTTACATTGATAATGAAATTTTTCCAATTATAATCATATAGAAACACAGTTTTTATTTATCCCGCTTTCCATTAAATGTTGAAAGGATGATGTTAGATGATTAATATAACAGAATTGTCCACCCGCATAATTTCTTGGAGGGTGACTATACTTTAACCCTCCTAAAAAATTGGAGGTAAATCTGTGAACAGAGATTTTATCGCAAAACATTGGTATGCCAGTGTGTATGAAAAGTTTGAAAACCAAACACATGACATCGATTTTCTATTAAAAGTACTTGCAGAGCAAACAGGCAACCAGTCACAAAGTATTCTTGAAGTTGCCTGTGGTGGTGGTAGGATATGTGTATCACTTGCAAAGGCGAATCATACTGTTACAGGCTTTGATGCAGATGAACATATGCTCCTACGCTGTTATCGCCGGATGGTGGGTTTGCCTAATATACACTGTTATCAGGCTGAAGCGGCGATTTCTGATTGGGGTCTCGGTTTTGATGTAGTAGTTATGGCAGGCAATATCTTGATTAACATTGAAAGCAAAATGGATTACAAAGAGGCACAGAAGACCTTTATTAAAAATGCTGCGGCGTCGCTTCGTACTGGTGGACATCTTTATATGGATTTTGACTTATATTATAATCCAGCAGCCTCATTCAGCAGGTTGAATGAGAGTAGCTATTTCGAAGGAACAGACGAATTGGGCACGACTGGTCGCACTGTTAGCTATGGCAGCGTGTATGATCCTATAACCCAGATTTGTACCGGAATTGGTCACTGGGAGCTTACCACAAATAGCGGTGAGCAATTTATTGTACCCAAGCGGTGGCATAAGCATATTCCTACACAAACGCAAGTTTACGGTTGGCTGTCCGATGCTGGATTTACTATAGAGCGTACCTATCAAAATTATACGGCTGAATCGATACCGAAGCCGATTGTTGAAGATACAAATCGTGCTATTATCTGGGCAAGAAAGTTATAGTTTGACATGTACGTATGACGTATCCTTTTGCTAAACTAACGGCTACGATAGTAGAACAAAGCGAGATCAAATCCCGCAAAGGATAGACCTAAAACTTGCTGATACAGACAGCGCAGAGGGCAAGGTCCTTTGTGAGTCAGCTCGGAAAAGACTCGTCTTAACGTAGAAAGGGAAGGGGCAGGGCAATTCAACCGCAACCCACATGGTAACGGAAACGAAGGTCAAACTCCAGTCTGCGTTATAGGCTGGTAAACTGAAAAAGAGTGGCAGTCGTTCTTTGGATTCGATTTTTGAAGCTTTTCAAAAGAAAACAAACTTTCTTAGAGAATATACAAAGGGGACTTCCTCCTATTGAGATATTCTTCATTTTATTCTCCTAAAAAGATCTTCCTTCTCATCCTAGTCTATCCCCATTGCAGCAATCACTTCCCGCACAACCCGGGTGATTGCTGCTATTTCTTCTGCACTCTTATTGCTAATCAAAGCCATATGCTCATCGAGCGCCTTTCGGTGCTCGGTCTCATCATCGAAACGAAAAACTTCAATGGCGGGAACTTGAAACGCTGCAATGATTTTTTTCCAGCGTCTCCAAAGAAATGTTTCGATCTCCGCGTTCGACACCGCCTATGTAACTGTAGTGAAGCGATGCTGCTTCTGCCAATTGTTCTTGAGTCCATCCTTTTGCTTTTCTAAGCTCACGTATGCGATTGCCGACGTTTTCTATACGGCGGATATCCTGCATAACTATGTTCAGCGTATTTATGAAGAGAGGCAGTATTGCAAGGCGATGGGACTGACTAGACCCCTAATTAAGATGCAGCATCTGCTTGTTTATTATTTTGGGTTTAGTCAGCAGATGCGGGGAATTGCATATCAACAGCTAGGGGATTATGAGCAGGCCAAAGATAGTATTTACAGATACGCAGAACTTGGCTGGTTGGAGGATTTGGGGAAAAAAGGACTAGAGATCGCTCGTGAATTTCGGTTCTTAGCAAAAGTGAATTTAACGCTCTTATTTAGTTTGACTATTCTGAGGCCCCATAATATTCTTAATTATGAAGCATATAACAAGGCCGAAACATGGCTGTGACCTGACCATTTAGAGGTGTATCCCCCGGAAAGGGGAGAACTGCCTCTTTTTAACATTGTTTCATTATAGTTTATAACTCAACTACGCTCTCTGCGCAGTTTCGCTGTTCGGGGGCAGAGGCATTTGGAAAGGTTGGTTTTAAATGCTCTTGACGACTGAGGACCAAATAGTCAACGAAATCGCGGACTGGCTGAAAAAGCATTTTTCGGCTGAGCTGCTGTCTGCCGGGCGTGTTAGGCGTGGGCTATTGAACGAGAAGTGGATCGTCGAGACGAACAAGGGGTGGCTGTTCGCCAAAAGCTATCACCCTGAGCGGTTTAAGATGGGTGATCCGGAGTTTCGCGGCAAGATTGAAAATGCGCTGCAACTGCAACTTCTTTTTTATCAGTCGGGTGGACCGTGCCCTGAGCCGCTGATGCTGGAAGGGCGCTGCATGCACATTCTGCCGTGCGGAAGGTACATGACCGTCATGACATGCTGTCCGGGCGCTATGGTGCCTGCTGGCATGATCGGTGAGCATAGAATGCATGCACTCGGACGGGCTGCCGCGGATATGCATACCGTCTGGGATTCCGCGGCGGCATTGGGGTTCGGAGCAGCAGTGCCGCCGGAGGAACCGGTTTGGCGGTTGTCTCGCGAGGAGGTGGAGCGAACCTGGGAGGTAAGCTGGGATGCGGCCCGTGACTCGTCTGAGCGTGTCCGGAATGCACTGCAATTACAGAAGGCGATTGTTGATTCACTTGGAGATGATGACTTTAAGCCTCTGACTGCCGGCTGGGCCCACCTCGATCTGTGGGCAGACAACCTGCTTTTCGAAGGAGACGCTCTGGCAGCCATCGTTGACTTCGACCGGGCACGCTACTCGTTTCCAGCGCTGGACCTCGGGCGGGCTGTCCTTTCCGGCACGCTCAGCGGGCGCGGATTCCGCAAGGATGCAGTGGTCGCTTTCACTGAAGGCTACCGTAGTGTGCGGCAACTACCGCCAGGCTCGATTTTGAGGGCAATCAAGTACGTCTGGTGTATCGAATCTCTTTGGTGGATCCAGCCGTCGTTCGAATCGTCCAGCGCGGTACCTGTCCGTTTTGCCGAAGAAATGATCCACACTGCGGAGCGGTGGGAGCAACTTGACGCTCTTCTTGGGGACATTTAGCTGGATGTACGCTAACCTAGTGCCCGGATACGGTAGTTGAATCAAGCGAATTCCGAAGAAAGGGGACTGAGCAACAGGTTGCCGTGGCTCTTTCACCCTGACTTCATTGAGTTAGACCTATTCCAGTAAAGAGGTGTTCAGTTATTCGTAAATTTACCAAAATGTTATGTGTCTTTCTTATTGCAGGAGTATCTGCTCTTGTTGCAATACCTATCCAGACGACAGCCAATGGAGGCCCTGGGGATATATCACCAGATGTTCAAGGAGGGGGAATGAAGTTCACCCAAAAGAAAAACATTATCCTTAAAGAAGAAAATTTATCTTTTATTATCAAGGGTGATACGGTAGAAATCACTGCAGCGTATACTTTGTTTAATAAAGGCGGAGCTGATAAAACGGCGTATATTTTTCCTATTCATTTCTACGTTAATGAACATGGTTGCGAACCGAATTGTGACTTCAAAGCAGATAACTTTCGGATTACAGATGGCAATAAGTTACTCCCAATAAAAAATGAACATACAACCAAAACTGTAAATCAAGTAATAGAAGATGAATATATCGTCCAAAAAGTTACCCGCGAATACATAACTGAGATTAATTTTGCAAAGGGGGAGACCAAAAAGCTTACGGTGCGATATTCGGTAAACGCTGGATTTTACGACTGGATGATTTCCGGCCAGCCTTTAGTAATTTTCGGGGATAGACATTTTAGCTACGATGTAGCACCAGCAGGATACTGGGGGAATGGGAGAGCCGGCAAACTAAACATCACATTTGATTACCGCGACATTATTAGGAAAGGCGGCTCTCCCATCCGTCTCTCACTTCCATACGGAAAAGAAACAGAAAAAGGATTACTTAAACTCCAACTGGAAAATACTGAATTGAAGAAACTTGGCCAGCTTGAGTTTAAGTATGAGTACGAGGCGTATTTATTATCCAAACATATTACAGCCTCAAAAATACCGATAAGTCAGTTCAAGAGCGCAATTGCTTCTACTGAGTTAGGGAAAGAGTACAAAATTACGAATATGTTTGATGGGAAGCTGAATACAGCATGGGTTGAGGGCGCCAAAGGAACTGGAATCGGGGAGACCATTACTTTAGAGTTGAAACCAGGTACATATGTTGACGGTGTGCGGATTATCAACGGTTATATGAAAAGCAAGGAGAGCTATGAGAACAATGCAAGAATCAAAACCATTCGTTTATCGTACCTTATGCGCAATTCAGAATGGATAACGGAAGATGTTGATCTTGCTGACTTGCCTTTCGATTCCAAGAAAGCTGCAGACCAGAATAGCATATATCTTCTTTCGCAACAGATCGGTCAGATCGGACAAGAAGTCAGCAAGATTAAATTAACCATATTATCGACCTATCCCGGGAAAAAGTTTGCTGATACCTGCGTGTCAGAATTGATTGTACTTAAGTAATTTGTTTGTTGGGAATCGGCTCAAGCAGAGAAGATGCTTGGGCTTTTCTTTATGTGCAGCGTTTTGCCGAAGAGAGGATTCACTGCGGAGCGGTTTTGGGGTATGTAGTAATTAAATGGACTATTAAAGAGAAGCAATGGGAATAATTTATTGAATAAGATAAGATTATGATAGGGTGACGTTGGATATGGTTTTTGAGGCGGGAATATATGACTACCGAGATACTTATTGTAGACGATGATAAAGAGATTGCCGAGTTAATCGGGGTGTATTTGCGCAATGAAAGCTATCAAATTTATACAGTGCAGGATGGACTTGAAGCACTTCAATTCATGGAGCGTCACTCTATTGACCTCGTGATATTAGATATTATGATGCCCAAGATGAATGGACTGGATGTTTGTAGAGAAATTCGAAGAGAGCATTAAATTCCAGTCTTGATGTTAAGTGCAAAAGCAGAAGACATGGATAAAATTGTTGGTTTTGAGCTTAATGTCGTAATTCAAGCCAAGAAGGCCATTGCGGAAGAGCGAAGATCAGAACAGATTAAAAATGATTTGGTGACGAATGTTGCCCATGACCTTAGATCCCTCTAACCTCTATCATCGGATACTTGAATCTTATAAATGAAGATGAATATAGGGACGAAGTGGGGCTTCGAGGTTATATACAGATTGTGTATGCAAAGGTTGAACGCGTACATCATTTAATAAAGATTTGTTTGAATATACCTATGTTCAAAACAAAGAAACCCTTGTAAGCGAATAGAGTAGAAAAGTCACGTTCAGAATACACGGGTGGAACATTATTTAAAAAACCATAAAATAAATGCTAAAACGCTACTATTCCGTTGTCAGTAGCGTTTTTGTATAGTCGGAGCATGCGAATTTTGCAGTGCTTTGGAGATAGTGCCAAATGAATATACCATACCTCGAATGAAAGCTGCACCGGTCAATATGCCTTATATTAGAAGGAGTTAGAGAGCAATATACCTAAGAAGTGGTGTATGTGGCGCTTGTTTTATTTATTAATGGCCGATCAGAGGGACATATCAATCCAACGATTGGAGTTGTGCAAGAGCTTATTCTGCGTGGAGAAGAGGTAGTGTACTTTTGTATAGAAGCTTTTCGGGAACGTATGGAGAAGACGGGGGCTTCGGTACGAACATTTGACGATCAAAAATTTATAAAAGCCTTTATCTCAGTAGAACTTATTGATGGGAAATTATACTTTATGAGATACTCTGGCAATCTTCATATTGAGATCTATCCGGTAGGCGAAGGGAGATTTGCCCGCAGATATTCAGACCAGATCCATCATACAGTATTGCTGAGAACGAAAACGGCAAAATGACATTTTTCGGGTACATCAAGGATAACACCGCAAACAAGTAGTTTGGGGCCGCAACGTCCTGCAGAGGGAGCTTGGTGCTAGGTCGCGAATATTTTGTAATTTATAGAAAGGGTGATGTTAGTGTGCCGAAACTATTATTTGACCCAATGAAACATCCCGATTGGATTCCGCCGCAGACTACAGCGTGGTACGCAAATTTAGCGTTGGAAACCGGAGAATACAAGTATCCGTGGAAGTCGGTGTTCGATGAACCGCGGGCCGAGGTTATCTTTGCAGACAAAATTGCAGCCTGTCTCCATGAGAACTCACGAGTATTGGATGTTGGCTGCGGTCACGGTGAATTCACGAGGACGTTTGCTTGCAGAGCAAAAGAAGTCGTGGGGATTGATGCCGTCGAGGGATACATTGCATCAGCAAAAGAGGGCGCAGCCAAATCCCTTACATTTCTTGTAATGGATGCTGAGGAACCATTACCATTTCCTGTGGACTCTTTTGACGTCGTCTACACAAAAAAGGGACCGTGGCTATTCCACAAGGGAAATGAGGAGGGGCATCGGGTCATTAAACCCGGCGGTATGGCGCTGGGTTTGTATCATTGCGGAACAGACGGGGGACTTCGAAGTCACTTTCCCGGGTTGTATTCTCCACTTCCGGACAACTACCTGGGGGAGATTAAAGCGAAATTTGAACGCCAACTGACCGAAAGCAATCTACAGAAGGTTGAATTACAGATATTTGAAGAGGTTGAATATCTGTCGAGACCTGAGGATGTATTGATCAAGAAATGTTTTGGCCAGAAGGAAACATTGAAGGAAGTTGTCTGGCAGGAATGCCTGAAAGATGTGGAGGAAATATTCCTTCGCCATGCCACCTCAAGAGGCCTAAAGGTCGTCAACTATCATGCCTTGATGATCGGGAGGGCTACATAAGCGAAGCAATGTGCCTTGAATTTCCTCAAAGGGACAGCGTAAGGGGGCGTCCCAAAAACCATGTAATGGCTGCTTGGGACGCCCCTTGGTTTTGGAGTAGGATCCACATAGGAACTTGGTGAGGACGCCCCGCGAACAAGGTATCCTTGAAACGGTATTCACCGCCGTGCTTCAATTTCTGGCGGACGAAGAATATGTCTCCCTGGAGCATTATTTCGTGGATGGTACCAAGATTGAGGCTAATGCCAATCGCTACACCTTTGTTTGGGGCAAAGCCGTGACTAAACACAAGGCCAAGCTGCAAGAGAAAGTGCAGGTATTGTTTGCCAGTATCGAAGCCGCAGAGCAAATTATTTTGTAGTAAGCTGTATAGTTATGCTGTGTATTCCAGTGAATGAAGGGCAATTATATATTATGACAATGTGTCCCTGTTCTTGGTGCTGTCTTCAAAACCATGAAGGAATAGAGGAATTTAATGAATAAAAGACAAAAGAAAATTCTTAGCATTTTATTAACTCAATCGAACCAATTGTTGTTAGTACAGAATCTTGCTGATGAGATCAATTGCTCAGAGAAAACCATACGGAGCGATCTGAAAATAATTGGAGAATATATAGAAAAGTACGCCAATGCGAGCCTAGTGAGACGACCTGGCCGGGGCATTTATCTAGACATTGACGAAACTGATCAAGCTGAGCTATTCCACCGCCTTTATGAGGAAGAAAGCCCGGTTCGACAGGAATCTGACGAGGAGAGAGTACTGCATCTAGCCTATCAACTGTTGATGGACACCAAGCCCGTTACAATTCAGGACCTGGTCTCGCGGTATTTTGTAAACAAAGCGGTTATTCGTAAAGATGTGGCCAAAATTGAGGGGTGGCTGCATCGGTTTAATCTACGGTTACTTTCCAAGCAGCGAGTTGGTCTTGTTATTGAAGGCTCCGAGAAGAACAAACGGAGGGCGTTAGCTCGCTTGGATCAGTTAATAGACAGCTCAGAGTTGACGGGGCAGATGATAAAAAAACAGTTCGAGCCGCATGAGATTACTGGCGTATACTATGAATTTAGAGAGCTGCAAAAGCGGCATTCGCTGTATTACACGGATGAAGCTTTTGAAAGTTTGATGTTGCATGTCCTACTGATTGTCAAACGAATGAAACTTAAGCAGCCGATTTCTTTATCGGATAATGAAATTTCATTTTTGCAGAAGAAAGTGGAATTTACCTGGGCTACAGATTTTCTGTTGCGCTTGAAACAGCTGTTTGCCATGTCTTTCCCTCGCGAAGAAGCCGCTTATTTAGCCTTACATTTGCTTGGTGGAAAATTTCGCTATCGTCAAGAGGGCGAAGAAGATTTGGCGGACAGACATCCGCTCTTACCTGATTTGATCGAGCAGTTAACGCGCCGAATGTCGGAGCTTAACATGATTGAGTTCTCTCAAGATCTGATTCTGATGAATGGATTGAAAGTCCATTTATATACTACTTTGAATCGTTTCGATTACGGGTTATCCGTTTCCAACCCGATGTTGGTGGAGATCAAGAAAATGTATCCCTATATGTTCGATCGGGTCATTATGGTGCTGGAAGAGGTGAGAAAATCACTTCATCTATCCATTCCAGAGGAAGAAGCGGCTTATTTGGCGTTGCATTTCCAAGCTTCCGTCGAAAGGTTTCATCAAGGTCAGAGTAATCCCAAAAAGGTAATTGTTGTATGTCACATGGGCATTGGCATGTCCCAATTGCTGCGAACGAAAATTGAACGAAAATTTCCGTCTGTGCTGGTGGAAGCCTCTATGGGCAAAGCGGAAGTTCAAGATTATCTGCTTTCCCATCAAGTTGATCTTGTCATTTCTACTATTGCGCTGTCGGGGTTGGAAGTTCCTTGCATTCTTGTCTCCCCCCTACTGGAGGCGAGAGATGTGCGAAAGCTTGAACTAGAGATTAAGCAACTTGATGAGCCTGACAGCAGACAAGAATCTGTTTTTCTAAAGTACACTTCACCATTTCTAGTTTTTCTCCAACAGGATGTTCAGCGTCCGGCCCAGATTATAGCTAGGTTGGGGCAAATATTGATGGATAAGGGATATGCAGAGACAGGTTATTCGGAGAGCGCTCTGATGAGAGAAAGTATGTCCTTTACGACAATAGGGGGAGGGATTGCGATTCCGCACGGGAATCCGCAATGGATCAGACAGTCGGTTATAGCCATCGCCACTTTAAAGCAGCCAATCCTCTGGGGAACTGAAAAGGTCGAACTCGTATTTATGCTTGCATTAAAAAGTGACGAACGGGAAGATGCGAGGCAGCTGTTTAAAGAGTTGTCCTTGGTCAGTGAACGTCCGGCTTTTGTCAGCGCGTTGTCCAAAGAGACCGATGTGATGAAATTTCTAAGTAAACTGAAAGGGTAAATAATAAATGAATCCGAGACGGCGATAAAAATGTGCAACGAAGAGATTGAACGGTTGAATACAGCAATCTACACTGGTGGCGGAATAGATTAAACGGGAATTTGACGTCAGCATGAGTGTACGTGGAATTAGTGCGATGCTAAAACGGATGAAATAAGGATCATGAGCCATGAATAGCTCTTTATTTTATGGAACATTAAACTAGGTTTTGCCGGAAATAACGGTAAAACTTCAGTCCGATAATAGTTTATTTGCCGTTTATACTATGAATGTAACGGGAATAACTATTGTAAAGGAGAATGATCATGAAAATATTAGCGATTACCTCATGTCCAAATGGAATTGCACATACCTATATGGCGGCTGAGAACCTTCAGAAGGCTGCTGATAAACTGGGAATAGAGATGAAGGTTGAAACTCAGGGTTCCATTGGAGTGGAGAATGAGCTGACCGAAAAGGATATCCGTGAAGCAGACGGCATCATTATCGCGGCGGATAAAACGGTGATCAAAGATCGTTTCGTCGGCAAAAAGCTACTCGTCGTTGGGGTACAGGAAGGGATTCGCCATCCGGAGGATCTGATTAGACAGATAATGAGCGGTGATGTGGCGGTCCATCGGGCACAATTACGGTCGGCTGATGATATCAAGAAAGAGAAGAAGTCGAAACAGAATTCATTTTACCGCCATATGATGAACGGTGTGTCTTATATGGTGCCGTTTATCGTGGTCGGCGGATTGCTGATTGCTATAGCGGTGTCCCTAGGCGGAGTGAAAACCCCAGGGGGGCTATTAATTCCAGATGATTCATTCTGGAAGACGATACAGGATATTGGATCGGCATCATTTACTTTCATGGTACCAATATTGGCCGGATTTATAGCAATGAGTATTGCGGACAGGCCTGGTCTTGCTCCAGGTATGGTCGGTGGGTTCATCGCTGCTAACGGAAGTTTCTATGGTAGTGAAGCAGGAGCCGGATTTATTGGCGGGATTATCGCCGGTTTCCTTGCAGGGTATATAGCGCTCGGAATTAAGAAGATTAAGGTCCCTAAGGCGTTGAAGCCTATTATGCCAATCATTATTATACCCGTATTGACCTCTTTGATTGTAGGGCTGATTTTTGTGTTCGTTATAGGTTCTCCAATCGCACAGGTGTTTGAATCCCTGACGGTATGGCTCGTAGGTATGCAAGGTACAAGTTCGATTCTGTTAGCTCTCATCCTAGGTGCGATGATCTCCTTCGATATGGGCGGTCCAGTGAACAAGGTTGCCTTCCTATTCGGATCGGCCATGATCGGTGAAGGAAACTATGAAATAATGGGTCCAATTGCTGCTGCTATTTGTATCCCGCCTATTGGTACGGGACTTGCAACGATGATTCGCAAGCGTAAATTCGAACCTTCGGAACAAGAAGCAGGTAAAGCATCATTTACAATGGGCTTATTTGGTATCACAGAAGGTGCGATTCCGTTTGCTGCACAAGATCCACTACGTGTCATTCCAAGTGTCGTGGTAGGTTCGATGGTAGGTTCGGTGATTGCGATGGTTGGCCATGTTGGTGATAGAGTTGCCCATGGTGGACCTATTGTAGCTGTTCTTGGTGCTGTTGACAATGTTTTGATGTTTTTTATTGCTATTATTGTCGGCTCAATAGTAACAGCTCTTATGATCAGTATGTTGAAAAAGGATGTTGTAACAGGGACTCTGGATATCGCGGGAGAAGCGGATCTTGAACATTCAGTTGTGACTGGTGGGAGAACTGCTACAGCTGTGTCAGCATCTGTACAGATAAAG
Organism: Paenibacillus sp. FSL L8-0340; assembly: GCF_038593145.1. NCBI lineage: Bacteria > Bacillati > Bacillota > Bacilli > Caryophanales > Paenibacillaceae > Paenibacillus > Paenibacillus sp. FSL L8-0340. The sequence continues at coordinate 7,353,491 of NZ_CP151967.1, read as the reverse complement.
GATCAGATTATTGAAGAAGTGCCAGTCTTCCACATTGAGAAATTAACCGATATCCTTACGCCCGATTTAATTGATTTAGATCTGGACGGGGATACTCAGGATGCGATTATCGACGAAATGATTGGAACATTGGATAGCGTCGGAGCGGTAAGTTCAACCCGTGATTTTAAAGAGGCTATATGGGCTCGGGAAGAAGAAAGCTCGACAGGCATAGGTATGAATATTGCCATTCCGCACGGCAAATCGGACGCTGTACTGAAGCCAAGTGTTGTCTTTGGCATCAAGCAGAACGGAGTAGACTGGAAGAGCCTGGACGGAAGTGAAGCCAAACTGATCTTTATGATTGCAGTGCCACGCAACAGTAAAGGAAACGCTCATCTGAAAGTCTTACAAATGCTGTCCCGAAAGCTGATGGATGATGACTTCAGGGAAAAACTGTTGGCGGTAAAAACGAAGGCAGAAGCCTATCAATTGCTAGATCAGGTGCGTTGATTCATTGCACTGAGTAGTAAAGAAATGACGATCAATTTGCCTTTGACTTTTCCAGCAACAGTGAACATTCAGTCATGGAAAAAGCACAGGAACGCACGGCTAGAGTGTATAGTGAATTAAACTTGGACGCACAAAAGGAATTTGCAAGAGGATTAGCTAACCGATTAGGTCTACAAGTAAAAAAACAACCAAGCATTGCCCCAGGGGCATTGCTTGGTTATTTGCATTCCGCTTAATCACTCATCCCGCCATAATCCCTACTCCGGAACTCCCTGTGTCAATCCATGCACATACGTCTGCCAAGGCGTGTCGAGCGCTCCCTGACCTGGGTTGTAGGTGAAGGAGTATTCCACTGTATCTCCTTGCTGCAGGTTGAGGAGCGGGTAGGTGAAGTTGCCGTTCCCTGTAGAGGTCATGGCGACGTTGATCTGGCCGCCGCCATTGATCTTGTAATGCAGGTCGGCGAAGGTCGCGCCGTTAACGTAGAATTGCAGGTTGTTGGCGGTCTTCTTCAGGCCGCGCACGCTGTCACCGATGACGACGGTGCCGGGTGACGGCGTGACGACAGTGATAGTGCTGGCAGCCGTTTTGCTGCCGTCAGCGGTTGTGGCTGTTACGGTGACAACGCCCGGCGCGAGGCCGGCTACGCTGCCGGTTGCGTTGACGGAGGCGATGCCGGGACTAGAGACCGACCAGTTGACTACTTTGTTGGTAGCATTCGAAGGCGCTACGCCCGCAGTTAACTGGACGCTCTTGCCTACCTCTACTTGGGAAGAGGACGGTGTGACGGTGACGCCGCTAACTGGAACGTTGCCGGGATTTTCGCCGCCCGTGCCTTCTTTGTATACCCGCACATAGTCTAGCTGCATTGTAGCCGGGATACTGGATGGGTCCGGTATGCGGCCCCCGTCGAAATGGCCGCCGACTGCCAGGTTCATGATGAGGTAGAACGGCTGATCGAACGGTGCGTCGGGATTGTTCGGCGCGGCGACAGAATACCATTGCTGACGGCTTACTTTGAAGAAGAATTTGCCGTCTACATACCATTTGATGTTGTCATCTTCCCACACCATAGAATAGACGTGGTAATCGTTCGCGAACGTTTGCCCTTGCGGGAAGTGATACTCACCGGCGATATAGCGGTTCACCGGCCATTGGCCGCCGAAGTGGATAGCCCCGCTGGTGGTGCCGGGCAGCCGCCCTTTGGCTTCCATGATGTCGATTTCGCCGGATGCAGCCCAGGCTCCGTACACGGAATTCTCCGGCAGCATCCAGAGCGCCGGCCAGATACCGTCGCCGGTAGGCAGCTTGGCGCGGATGTCCACCCGGCCGTACTCAAGGGACATATGATTCTTGGTGTTGATTTTGCCGGAGGAATACTCTGCGTACCGGTTCGGGTCCTGTGGGAACGAACGGTGATCGTTCAAGGCCCGGATGTTCAGCTGTCCGCCAGTCACGAATACGTTCTGTGTGCTGTTCGTGTAGTGCTGCATCTCTGCATTGCCCCAGCCCCAGCTGTTGGGATCATCGCTGATGTAATAGCCTGTTTCATAATTCCATTTGCTTGTATCGAGTTCGGTGCCGCTGAATTCATCCTGCCAGATGAGGTTCATGCCGGCGATGGCTGGATCACTTGGCGTCCCGATCACAATGTCTCCATGGTCGGTTTCATCGGGACGCGGTGCATTGGGGTTGCCGATGAAGTTGTAATACACATAGTTGCTGCCGACGTTTCCGCCGGACTGCCCGTTTAACGGGTAGCCGATACGGATTTCCATGTTCTCCTGAATCGGCTGGAACCAGAGGCCGTAGACGTAGTCTGCCCAGTATCCCCACTGGTTGGCGGCGGACATGTTATTGTATCCGTTGCCCGAGTAGACGAATCTGCTCTGGCCGGAGCTGCTGAGATCGACCCATTGCCCGCCTATTTTAATCTGATACACGAAGTTGCCTAGTTCGCTGCCAATCGGCGCGCCTCCGTCAATCTTAGGTAACGGGAAGCCGATGGCGCCGCTCTTGTCCGCTGTGTAGGTGGTGCCGTCGTAAGCGGAGAGGACGAACGAATTGCGGACAGGCTGATTGAAGGTAATGGTGTAGATGAGGCTGGCGGAAGAGGTCTTCGACTCCAGCTTGACGTTGATTGATTCTGTTACCTTAAACCAGTAACCTCCGCCCCCTTCAGTAAACTGGCCGAAATTGCTGTCATAGATCCAGCCGCTGGCCGCATTGTTGTCGATGTTAACCCACTGGGTGCTGCCAACAGGCTTGACGGACAGCTTGAGATCGTGAGCTACCGCATCATAGATGAGGCCCGGATTGTTGTTGAAGACGGGATACGTAAAACCTGCGCTGCCGGTGAAGCCCGCCGTAAGTGCCGGTCCTTGCGTCGGCGTCATTGACGTGATGGTAGTGGTGTTAACGTTCTGGAACACAAGCGTGTAATCCAGTGTAACTCCGCTATTGGCTTTGGAGTATAGCTGAATTTCTGTGGTAGCAGTTAGCGTAAACCAGTAGCCATTCGCGCCGCCGTCGCTCCAGTGTCCCCAGTTCTGGTTATAGACATAACCGCCTGCGCTGTCGATGTCTACCCAATTGCCACTTTTCTTCACCTTAACGCCTACATCGCCGGAAACGTCGTTCCAGCTGGCGGAACCTCCATTAAAGACCGGCATAACAAACCCAAAGCTGGCTTGCCCCACTCCGGATTTGGAGATGACCGGCCCGTCTGCCGCTGAGAAATAAGCCATGGACGTTACAGTACTGCCTGCCGCCTGAACCCTGGAAGCTGGTAACAATCCGATGCCCGACAACATCACCAGCGCGAGGAACAGGCCCCATACTTTGCGTGTAAACCTAACCTCAGCTTTGTACATTCGTTTCATACTTGCCCTCCTTTAGAATCGTTTGGCACAATAGAAAACGCTTTCAGATTAATACATCTATATTCTAACCAATGGAATAATTCGGTTAAAGGTACAGGATTTTATATGAAGTCCCATTATTTTAGTTTTAGACAGGATGAACCCCAAAAATCCCCCATAAAGGGGGATCGGTACACTTATTTCCGCCGGATCATCTGTCTGTATTCCGTGGGCTGCATGCCCATCACTTCGCGGAAGGCCCGGGTGAAGCTTTTGTAGCTTTCATACCCGACCAGCGGCGTGATCTCGACGATTTTATATTCCGTCTCGGCCAGCAGCCGCCGGGCTTTATCCAGCCGCACATCACGCAAGTATTCGGCAAATCCTTTACCGACATTCTTTTTGAACAGGTTGGAGAAATAAGCGTAGTTCAGCGATACATGGTTGGAAACCATGGCGAGATCAAGCGGCTTGTGGTAATTTTCGTGGATGAAGCGGATCGCTTCGTTCAGGTCCTGTGAGTTACGGTAGCTGCACTTAAACTCGTAATAGAAATGGTTGAGACGCAGCATCTGATGCTGCAGCGCCTGAATATAATCACGGATACCAGGATAGTCATACAGGTTACGCAGCGATTCAATATCGAGCGCATCCTCCCCCATGTAAGGGCGTATCACCCACTCGTACTCCTCCAGCATCTGCACCACAGCCCGGCATAACCGGTCGGTATATTGAATGTGATAACGCTGCAGCACATCTTTGTGAAAAAGCATCGAAATGCCCTCGGCGATTTTGCCGTCGTTGTTAGCTCCAATGAAACGGAACAAAGCGTACAGCTCTTCATGGGGAAGCTGCCACTGCTGCATAAGCCCCGCGATGTTCTCCGGCAGCATGCAGCGCAGCTCGGGGAATAAATAGCTGTGCCGGTATAACTCCTGGACCTCGGTGTAGGCGCAGGGAAGCGTCTTTAACCCTTGCTGCGGCCCGGTCATGACGGCTGTAGCGCCAATCTGTGCGGTCTTGAGAGCGGCGGGCAGCTTGTCGGTAGGAACAGAGGCATCAACGGCTAATATCAGGTGCGGCCGGTGCTGAAGGCAGATGCAGCCCTCACTGCCATACACGCGGTAGGCGATGGATTCCATGCTGTGGGCGCTGCTTACACACGGCTGGTTAATCCGCCGCTCCTCGCGCAGCAGGCAGAGCCGGTAGCTGCGCCATAGCTCCGCATTTTGCTGCTCCGTCTCGCCCACCCACACTTCATCGCTTGCCGAGCCCTGCATGTATAGGCTGAGTTCCTTGCGGTCCGTCTCCCGGGCGAGCCGGGATAGCTGCTCCATGTTGTGCGAAAGCGTCTGCCGGGTCCGGATTTCCTGCCACACATGCTCAACCGAGGCTTGCAGATCCTCGCGGTTCACCGGCTTGAGCAAATAGCCCTTCGCCCCCAGTTCGATCGCCTTCTGGGCGTAAGCGAAATCGCCGTATCCGCTAATGATCAGGTAATCAGCTGTGATGTGCTCTTCCCGTGCGTGCGCCATCAGCGTCAGTCCGTCCATATCGGGCATGCGGATATCGGTAATGACGAGCTGGATGCTGTTCTGGCGAAGCAGCTGCAGCGCTTCAATGCCATTCCCTGCGCAGTAAATGCTGTCCGGCTGGAGCGGGAATTGGCGCACCATAGCCTGCAGGCCGTCGCGGATATGCTTCTGATCGTCCACAATCAGCATATTGATCAACTTTTACCATCCCCCCAGATTGACTTGTTCCCAAGGCAACCGTATCGTGACGCATGTATAGGCGCCCGGTATGCTATCAATGGAAAGGCCGCTGCCCTTGCCGTAGTGCAGCTGCAGCCGTTTGTGCACATTCTCTAATCCTAGGCCATTTTGGCTGGCGACAATCGGGTTATCCGACTCATCCTCCAGCGCCTCTTGCAGAGTGCTGAGCGTCTGAGAATTGATGCCGGCTCCGTTGTCGCGGATTTCGATCAGAAGCATGAGGTTGTTCTCTACGGTTACGTTAATTTCGATGCTCACGCTGCCTCCCGGGGGTGCCGCATGATGCACGGCGTTCTCCACAATGGGCTGCATGCACATTTTCGGAATGGGGTAGCGCAGCACTTCAGGCAGAAGGTCCGCCTGCAGCTCGAAGCTGCTGCCTTCCATAAAGTTAATGAAGCGGATATAGCTCTGAATATTGGCTAACTCATCCCCGAGACTGACGGTATCGCCCCGCCACTGCATGCTGTAACGCAGCAGCGAACCGAGTGACACCAACGCCCCGGCGATAGCCGGCTGCCGCTCCACTTCCGCATGCATCCGGATCGACTCCAGTGCGTTGTACAGGAAGTGGGAATTAATCTGCGAATGGAGTGAATGGAGCTGTGCGTTTTTGGCGATCAGCTGCTTATCAATGACCTGGGTCATCAGGCGCTGGATTTCATCAAGCATGTTGTTGTAGCTGACGGCGACATAGTCGATTTCATCACCGGGTTCATTGTCTCCAAGACCTGTATGGATCTTGGCATCAAGCTGGCCTCTGCGCACCTTGCGCATGGAAGCCAGTACCATCTCCAGACGGCGGAAAATGCGCCGGGTCATATATGAAACTAACAGCAGCATCATCAGCAGCACGCAGGATGTAATGGCCACGACGAGCAGGTACCAGCTTCGCGGCCCCTTCATCAGATCATGGCGGGAAGCGATATCAATGACATAGGCATCCAGCGGCGCGATGTAACGGTATAGCGCATAGTAGGTCTGATCACCGGCCCGGACCTCGACGGGATTGTTATGCTGCAGTACATCGAGTTGCCCGTGAACGCGGGTAAGGATATCATTCAGCTGCCCGCCTGCGTCCAGGGCAAAAGCATGAGAGGTATTATAAATATGGCGTGAAGGAATGGTTCCATCCATTACAACGGAGAAGAAATTACCACCTGTCTCCTCCTCCAAAAGATTGCTGAAAAAGACGCTGTGCCGGGTCCGGATTTCCATGAGGGTAGGCCGCTTGTACTGTTGTCCCTGAAGGCGCACCAATCTGTAGTAGGATAACGTATGCTCCCCGTCCTGAAGGGAGAACAAGCGGTAAGCGGCTCCGTTCTCTTCACGCAGTGACATCCAGTAGTCCTGCGGCCAGAACCGGTCGTAATGATAGATTTCCGGCCAGATCTCGTACAGGTTCGGGTTATCGACATAGAAGCTTAGCTCGCTAACCATGTCGTAGCTTTGAATAATATTATGCATTTGCTCGTATTGATTCTGCCTGAACTTGACGAGCCGCAGACCGTCGGCCCGCATATCGGAATGAATGAAGTCGACAAATGCTTTCTGTGTAAGAGCTGTTGAGGAAGCGTTCTCAAGTATATCCATGCGGCTGCGCAGCTGTTCCTCCAGGCGCGAGACGTGGCTGCTGCCGGTGGCCATGGCGTCCTTGTAGAGCTGGGTTTCCTGCGCCCGGATAAACAGGAAGGATACCACAATGGCAGGGATGGCAATCATCAGGCTGAAAGCCAGAAATAATTTTTGCGATATACGGGAATTGCGGTAAAGCTTCCTTATTTTCATCCATACAGCCTTCATTCCCATACCTCCCTACATTTGTAATATACCATGGATTACAAACCTTCAGGCAGGTAAACAGGAGAATGAGCGAACTTGCTGAAACCCCTGCGTAAGCAGGCAAGACCGGCTGCCCTCAGGCAGCCGGCAGTGCTGTTAATCGGCCATTTTCGCTTTCCGCACATCCAGCTCGGCCTGGCGGAACTCCATTACCTGCTGGAAGCCGTAACTGTCACGGCGCTCAAGGAAGCTTGCGAAGATTTTGTCAAACGCAGCCTCATCCTTGGCTGTAATCAGCTCCGGCAGCACTTCCTCCCAGTTCTGTGAAATCCGTGACCAGGCTACTGCAACCTCGGAATCACCCAGCGGGTCCAGCCCCTTGTAAATGCCGCTGTCAATATCGGCCTGAGCGTTGGCGAAGTCCTCCATCTGCTTGATTACAGGTGCTTTCTCCGGTCTCCACTGGTTAACGATAACCGGGTTACGCATCATCCAGTACGTATCGAGCACGCCATACTGCTTCTCCAGCGTCTCAATATCGCTCTCAATCAGGTTCAGCATATCAGCCTTGAGCTGAGGCTTGCCATCCACCGTCTCCCATGTTTCGCCTTCTTTGCCGAGGAACAGATCGTGCTGCCCTTCTTCGCTGGAGAGATAGGTCAGGAAGCGGATGGCCCGTTCCGGATTTTTGGTCGACTTGCTGATCATTGTCACCATCCAGCCGTCCATATTGCCGGGGAACAGCTTGGCGCTGTCGCCGCTGCTGTTCTGCGGTCCATCCACAGCGATATAATACGAATCGGGATTGGTGCCGGCAGCCAGCATCGGATTCACGGCCGTCATGCCGGACCATTCGCGGATCATCATGAAATAGCGCGCGTTATTCGTTTTCTCCTCCACCTGCGTATCGGAATCCACCAGGAAGTCTACGTTGATCAGCCCGCGCTCGTAAGCGGTGCGGAAGGTTTTCAGCCAGGCAATATATTCGGGATCGGTTACGCGGTCATATACTTTTCCGTCCTTCTCGTGCGGTATAGCTAACAGATTATGCAGATATTCAGTCATGCCGTATGGCACATTGCCTTGGGCGAAGAAGGGGCTCATCGGCTGGCCCTTATATTTGGAATATTTATCTTTAAACAGTTGCAGCGCGTTCAGAAAGCCCTCCGGGGTGCTGAGGTCTGGACTGCCCATTTCTTCATACAGGTCCTTCCGTACAAGGAACGTCTGATTGGCCGCCGTCATACCCGTTTCATGCATCAGATTCGGGCTGTAGGAGTCGTTCGGAATGCCATAGGTGTTGCCGTTTTCCTGCCGGTACCATTTCAGGGTCCCGTCGCCCGCCACCTTGTAGAAGTAAGGGTCATACTGATCTGCCAGTTCGTTTAAGGCATAGACATGGTCGCCTTCCCACAGTTTTTTGACAGCGGTTTCCCATGATCCCATGGAGATAAGGTCCGGCAGCTGGCCGGAGGTCATCATTAAGGTGATATGCTCGTTCGCTTCGCCGGAAGGGACTTCGAGCTTAACATTGACGCCTGTTTTCTCTGTAATGTACTTAGAGGTCAAGCTTTCGCCCCAGGAGTGGGCGTACCAGTTGGCACCAACGAACCAGGTTAAATCGATTGGACTCGTGTCCAGTTTCCATGCGGGCTCATCGGGATTCAGCGTTGCTTCGTTCTGCGGCGCTTGTGTGGAGTCTGCCGGCTGCGCAGTCGGGGCACTTTCATTATTGCCGGAATTGCCGCTGCACGCAGCCAGAGCCAGCGACAGCATCAAGGTCAGCATTATAGTCAGACTTCTTTTAACGGGTTTATGCTTCATAAGAAGATCATCCTTTCAGTTTTTGTAGGTTACTGATTAGGGAATCCGGTTTACCCCTTGATAGCGCCGATCATGACCCCTTTGACCAGATAACGCTGAATGAAGGGATAGAACACCAGAATCGGCAGGGTAGCCACCATCATGGAGGCGAACTTTATGGAGTTGCCGGGCAGCCTTGCCCCGAACTGGGCCATTGCCTGCTGCTGCATGAAGGACATGGAATTTTCGGCAATGATTTTGTACAAAATGGTCTGCAAAGGCAGAATCTCCTGCGAGCGGATATAGATAACGCCCTGATAATAATCGTTCCAGTGATAAACTGCGGAGAACAGCGAGATAGTAGCAATTACAGCCATGCTGTTAGGCAGTACAATCCGGAACAGCACGCCGTAATCTGATGCCCCGTCCACCTTGGCCGATTCCTCAAGACTATCCGGGATGGTGCGGAAAAAGCTCATAAAGATGACCATATTGAAAAAGCTGTACATGCCGGGAATGACAAATACCCAGAAGTTGTCGTACAGGCCCAGCTTCGTCATCAGGATAAACGTTGGAATGAGTCCGCCTGAGAAGAGCATGGTAATCAGGGCAATTTTCATATACAGCTTGCGGCCGATCAGCGTTGTCTTGCTCATGCCGTAAGCTATTATGGCGGTAAAAAAGACATGCGCAGCCGACCCGATTACGGTACGCAGGGTCGTAATTACGAACCCGTTCATCATTGTCTTGTCGTTAAATACGACGCTGTAGCTGGCCAGCGAGAACTGCTCCGGGAACCAGTTGACGGTGCCCAGCAACGCCTGCTCCGGCGCGTTAAGCGAGTTAATAAGCACGAACCACATCGGGTACAGCGTCAGAAAGCATACCCCCAGCATCAGGAGGGTGTTGCAGACCTCAAATACTCCGATGCCCCTTAGTCCTGAGCGTCTTTTCACCGGATGGCCCCCTTTCTAGAAAATGCCGTCGCCAGTCAATTTTTTGGATGTCTGGTTCGCCATAAACAGCAGCCCCAGCGCCACGATGGAACGGGCAAATAAAACGGCTGTTGAGAAAGAATGGCGCCCCGACACAAGTCCCATGTTATAGATATAGAGATCGAGACTCTCGGCCATCTTCATGTTCATATTGTTTTTTAACATAAAGATCTGCTCAAAGTTACTGCCGAGAATGCCGCTGACGGCGAGGATGAACAGAATAGCGATGGTCGGACGGATGCTCTGCACGGTAATGTGCCACATGCGCTGCCAGCGTCCCGCTCCGTCAAGCTCCGCGGCCTCGTACAGACCAGGATCGATGCCGGATATAGCCGCGATATAGATGATGGCGCTCCAGCCTGTTTCCTTCAGCGTATCGGTAAAAAAGGTAATCCACCAGAAATATTTCGGGTCGCTGTTAAAGAGAATTTCGCGGTTCTGCAGTCCGAGTGTCATCATCAGCTGGTTGACCACACCGCCTTCACCCAGCCAGTTGAGCGCGATGCCGCCGAAGATCGTCCAGGCGATAAAGTGCGGCAGGTACGAAATGGTCTGCACGGTGCGCTTAAAGCGCAGGCTGCGGATTTCGCCCAGCAGTAGAGCAAACAAAATCGGAATCGGAAATCCCAGCACAAGCTTGATGCTGCTCATCCCCAGCGTATTGCGGATCGAACGCCAGAACCGGTCGTCCGTCACAAAATCCTGAAAGTGCTTCAGCCCGACAAACGGCGACTCCAGCATAGGCTTCGCGATACTATAGTCCATAAAGCCGATAATGAGCCACAGCATCGGAAAATAACAAAAGATCAACATCCAGATGATTCCCGGAATGACCATACTTTGCATCTGCCACTGTCTAAAAAACGCTTTCATTTGTTTCGTTTGGAATTGAAACATGTCTCGTGTCCCCCCTTTCCTCTTCATCGTAAGAAAAAAGACCCAGGAAAAAAAGGGGCATGATTTTTGACCCTATCCCATTTTTTTGGATTCATTCGGACCGGGCGCTGAAATGCATTATGCTGTGATTAAATGGAAAGGAGCGTGTCATGGATGAGTAAGCTGATATGGGAGCAGGATTTTGTGAACGGCGGAGGTGATTTGAGTCTCTGGAACATCCGTATAGGCAACGATCTGCTTGATGATAACGACAATCCCATCTATGCCGGCTGGGGAAACGGCGAGCAGCAGTTCTATACGGATCACCCGAACAATCTCTATTTCGATGAGTACGGCTTAAACCTGCGAGCGTGCCTTGAAAAAGCCCAGCAGGAGGGGCGGAGCTTTGCGTATACGTCGGCCCGTTTGGATACAAGGAATCACTTCTCTTTCTGCTACGGTAAGCTTGTCATACGCGCCAAGCTGCCGGTAGGGCAAGGTCTATGGCCTGCCATCTGGCTGCTGCCGCAGAATCTGGCATACGGGCCTTGGCCAGCCTCGGGAGAGCTCGACATTCTGGAGGCCAAGGGCCGCCTGCCCCGGCAGATTGCCGGCACGCTGCACTACGGAAAGGACCTTGACAGCAAAGTGGTTGAGGAATTCACCCACGAGCTTGAAGACGGAACCATTAATGAGTTCCGCGATTATACGCTGGAATGGGATGCGGGTTCTATTCGCTGGCTGGTAGACGGGTACTGCTTCGCGCAGCGCCAGCTGGAGCCGGGTATGCCGTTTGACCAGCCCTTCTATCTGCTGCTTAATCTGGCTGTGGGCGGCTGGTACGACAACGTGGAGGTGGACGAGGCGGCGCTGCCCGGGCTGATGACGGTGGCGGGGGTTTGGCTGTATGCGTAGGATTGGAGCATCATTTTATAATTCTCTGGGCGGAAGAAAGGGCCACCTGCTAAAGGGTGGCCCAAACTTGCCTAGTAATGAACCGCCAGCCTGTCGTGCAGATTATCCCACACCATCACTTTCTAACAAGGAGTAAAAATTATCGCGGTCTTCGTTATCGAATTTGCCAAGCGTCCGCACCCTGACAAATTTATGTCCGCCATACATGTCTATTTCCTCGCCATACCTATTGTAGAGCGCGATCATATGACCATCCCGATTCAACTCCATGTATCCGTCACAATTTGCTTCAGGCACTTCACCGTAAAAAAGCGTGAATTTAATTTTAATCACTTTGTGCATGCAGATTCTCCTTTTCCCCAACAACCTGAAGAAAATTTTACGTGAAATCGGATGAATTGGAAAAAGTGATATCGCTCTCCATATTCGGAAATTCATCTATATTTCGAAAGTAAAAGGGGGGAATCCCCGCTACGCCGCTCATTCACACATTATCTCTTGACGGGACGAGATTAGGAGAGTATTATAACGTGCCGGTCAACTCTACAAGGTAAATCAATAAAAAGACTGACTTTTCAAGCGCCCCGGCACCGAATCGTCAGCCTAACGTTCATGAATACACTCAGAAGGCTGGGAATTGTGAACATGACCCTATAAGATCAGCTCCGCAAGACGATGGATTCCCTGCTCAATCGATGCTTCATCTACTTTTGCAAACCCCAACACCCATCCCTTCCTTTTGCTTTCCAGACAATAAGGTCCAAGAGGGTATACACGTATTCCCTGTTGAAGGGCTAACTTTGTCACGGTTTCTTCGTCGTATGATTCTTCAGCTTCAAGTAACATATGCAATCCCGTTTCTACTCCACTTAGTGTGAAGCGTTCCCCTAAACCGCTAGCCATAATAGCCTTTGTCATAGCTTCGTGTCTTCGCCGGTACACATTTCTGACTCTTCGCATATGGCGCATAAAATGTCCATTCTTGATGAAGTGGGTTAGTGTTAGCTGATCCATAATCGGAAGATGACGGTAAGTCAGCTCCTGTACCCTGGCTAGTTGAGCAATTGCCCGGGCAGATCCAACGATAGCCGAAATACGAATGCCTGGAGCAATCATTTTAGAAAAACTCATGAGGTACAAGGTATTATTAGATGCCTGACTAAAGAGCGTTGGAAGCGGGTCCCCACGATATCGAAATTCACTGTCATAATCGTCCTCAATGATCCAAAATTGTTCTTGCGCGGCCTTATGCAGCAGTTGTTGCCTGCGCGGCTCTGACATAACAACCCCGACTGCGCACTGGTGCGAAGGAGTCGTAAAGATCAGTTTGGATTGTGGATGAATACGGTCAACCACAAGACCGTGCGCATCAACGGGAACGGGCACCACATTCATACGCCGATAGTTCATCGCCATCCAGGAAGCTGGAAAACCGGGATCTTCTACACAGACAGTGTCCCCATCAGATAAAAGCGATTGTGCGATTAAGTCAATGCTATGCTGAGCTCCAGAGGTCAACAGAATCTGATTTGTTTGGATATGGATACCTCGTTCAAGTGATAAATAACGCTGAATTTGCTCACGTAATGGTGTGAAACCATAGGGGTTGCCGTAAGCCCAGCTTGATAAGTCCATTGCAGCGGATGCGTGGAGAAACGATTGCCGCCAGTTCTTTTGAAAATGTCCATCCAAATAAGGTTCGTGGGGACTAAAATCAATATCCGCTTCTCCATGTTCTTTGCCTCTGAACCAGTCCTGTAATTGATCGACCGCCGAGTTCAACAAGGGAAGTGAGGGAGGCAGAGGGCCATTTGCTATGTTTTCCTTCGTTGACCCAGTAATTTGATTCCATTTACTAACCCGCGTTCCTCCTCTTCGGGATGTAACCGTATAGCCTCGGCTTAGCAATTCCTCATAGACGATCTGTATAGTTGAGCGAGAAACGCCTATCTGGTGAGCGAGTTCGCGGGAAGGAATCAGCAGTTCTCCTGGAGCCCAGATTCCACTTGTAATATTATGAATGGCTTGATCAAGCAATTGCTGCCAGATCGGTCTCTTATCATTACGAATTACTTTCATCATCGTGTATACCTCCAAATAGTAGCTCCAATCATAAAATATTAAGTAGTTATGGATTGCTCATAACCTTAATGTTTGGATCTTAAAAGGCACTCCATTCACTGATATACTACCGTAATAACGCTGGTATTTGCAATCTGAGTCGTTGCCGCACTCTAGAAGAGTATCGGAGTTCAAACTATTGGAGTGGGATGAATATCTCATGAGTGAAAGGAGAGGTTTCGAAATGGATCCAGTTCGTTACAAGACCAGGGAATGCAAGGATCAGGAGAAAATTGAAAGCTTCCTGCAGCAAGCGAGAATAGGATATCTTGGGTTGGTTGATGGGCACCTCCCCTATGTTGTACCGCTAAACTATGTATGGTCTGAGGGGAAGCTCTATGTTCACGGGGCTGGCGATGGAAGACGTAATCAGGTCATGAGCAAAAATCCAGAGGTGTGTTTTACGGTATGTGAGGAATACGGGACCATTACGGATCCGGTACCTGCTAAAACGGATACGGCTTATATGAGCGTAATGATATTTGGACAAGCAGAGCCGATCACAGATTTGGACGAAGCCACTCATGTACTTCAGGGATTGATCAATAAATACGTACCCGCCTATTATAACCGCCCCTTGTCCAAGCAGCATGTGGACAAGTATAGGTCGGCTGTATTCGGCGGACCGGTTCAAGTTTACCGGGTAATCCCGCACCATATGACAGCAAAAGAAAGTCCTATTGAAGCAGGAAAAATGTATAGAACGGACACCAATGTCGGACGAGAGATTTAATGACAAGATAAGCTTTCATATTTCTGCAAATTTAGCGCGAATGCCCTATGACTATCTGATATAGTTTTAGGGCGTTTTTTCGGTGTTGATTTTAATTATTTTGATTGAATTCAACAGGTTAAGCTGAACATTTCTGCAGTGAAATCCGATAAAGGTAAGGAATGGCACTTATTCAATGTGCTTGAAAAGGAGAATGTATATGCCTACTAAGCTAATGAAAAATATCATCGTGATTTGTTTGGTTCTCGTATTCTTACCGTCAACATCCATTTGGGCCGCATCCGTCATTACGGACCCGGTTTTGGCGAAAGCCGTTCGCGCGGAATTAGAGCTGCCGGCTAAGAAAGAGCTGAAGGCAGCTGATTTGAAGAAGTTGGAATCTTTGTATCCTAGCGAATCTAAGGCTAAAATCACCAGTTTACAAGGTCTTGAATATGCGGTTAACATGGAGAGCTTATTTCTGCCCGGCCAAAAGATAAAGAATATTAAACCGCTAAGCAAGTTGAAAAAGTTAACGTTCTTAGCAGTTGAGGAGAATCAGATTACTGATCTTTCACCGATTTCCGGGTTAAGTTCTCTAGAGAAGCTGGTTGTTGACGGTAACATGATAAAAAGTCTAGTGCCGTTAAAAAATCTAAATAAGCTGACCGATCTTCTTGCCAGCAACAATCAGGTGGAAGACCTAAGTCCCATTAAGAAATTGAAGTTAGAATGGCTCTTACTGAGCGGAAATAAAATTCAAGATTTGACGCCGTTACGAAATCATCCAACATTGGAACATCTCTATCTAGACGATAACCTCATCCAGGATATTGAAGTGCTCGAAACGTTGCCCCAATTACAAGAAGTATCTTTGGCAAACAACCCGCTGAATGAGCAAGCGGAGCAGGTTATCCAAGAGCTGGAGAACAATGGTGTCATAGTAAATTTGGAAGATAACGGGGATACTCAGCCGGAATAGCTACTTCGATCTGAACCGTATTTGCCTGAACCCGCAATGCGGCGTTGAAAATTCCACCGAAGAGATTTGGAAGTAATCGGGAACTTAAAGGGGGTGTACCAAGCCATTTGATGGCTTCTGGGACACCCCCTTCGTATTGAAACCAGGGGAACAGGTACCCATATCTATTTGCGTTACACTTGGGCGGTGGGACGGAGCACGATCTCGTTCACATCGATATCATCCGGTTGTTCTATTGCGTATGCAATTGCGCGGGCTACCGCGTCTGGCGTCATCGCCATTTTATCCCGGATGGCGGCGAGTTGGTCTCTCAATGCCGGGTCTGTCATGCCCTCCGTGAAATTAGTCTGTACAATACCGGGCGAAATGATGGTTACACGCAGCTTATCGCCAGCCTCTTGGCGCAGTCCCTCCGAGATGGCGCGTACGGCGAATTTTGTTCCGGAGTAGACCGACTGGTTCGGCACGGTCTTATGTCCTGCTGTAGAAGCAGTGTTCACGAAATGCCCGAAGCCTTGTTTGCGAAAAACAGGCAACGCTGCTGCAATGCCATACAAAACGCCTTTAATGTTGACGTCAATCATGTCCTCCCAATCTTCGACGCGCAGATCATCGAGAGGGGAAATAGGCATAACGCCAGCATTGCTGACGAGAACATCAAGCTTCCCGAACCGTTCGCAAGCCAATGTAACAAGTCTGCACAGATCCTCGCGCCGTCTCACGTCAGTGCTTGCATAAATAGCTTCGCCGCCTCTATTCGTAATGTTTGTCACCAATGCTTCAAGGCGATCAACTCCGCGCGCCCCAAGCACGACCTTTGCTCCGCGCCCGGCAAGCAACAGTGCTGTCGCTTCTCCAATTCCGCTACTTGCACCCGTGATGACGACGACTTTGTTCTCCATTCTTCCTTCCAAGCTCATAGCTCAATCCTTCTTTCTTTGATCTATTGGCCTTGCAAGTACATTTTAAGTAAAATTCGATGGAAGCAAGTAGACTAATCCCGTCCAATTCTTGCCTAATCCTATTCGGTGTGGATATAATTAGCCATCAGCGTTGTGGAAAGGAAAGGTGAAGCATGCCCGATTTCGTCTCTCCCTCTAAGATTTCTGCTCATCTGCAAGAACTGATTCTTCTTATTCAACGTCACGCGCCTTCGGACGGAACACATGCTTCAGCGGTACCGGAACTTTGTTTCAGGCGCGCAAGCCAGGTGTCGGAGCCGAAGCATACGGTCAATATGCCCTCTCTGTACGTGGTCGCACAAGGTTCAAAGACAGCAACGCTGGCAGGGGAAAATTACGTGTACGATCCGACCACTTACATGGTCACCTCGGTGCATCTGCCTGTAATCGGAAAAATCACTCAAGCCTCGCCGCTGCTTCCTTACCTAAGCCTTCAATTATCCATTAGTCCAGATGTCATTCTGGATATAATTCAGATGAGCAGCCCCCAATGGAACGGAAAGACGGGACGGGGTATACTGGTGAGCCAATCGGACCCGCCGCTGCTTGATGGGCTGCTTCGGCTTGTCCGGCTTCTGGACACCCCTGAGGATATTGAGTTCCTTGCGCCGCTTATCACCCGCGAGATTCTTTATCGTGTGCTGAAAGGTGAGCAGGGAGCTTTAATCAGGCAATTTGCCATAGCCGGCAGCTATGCGTATAACATTTCCAAAGTGATCCATCTGATTAACCGCGATTACTCCAAGCCTCTTGTGATCGAAGAATTGGCGAACGAAGCGAACATGAGCCCTTCTTCTTTGCACAAGCATTTTAAAAAGGTAACGGCGATAAGCCCACTTCAGTATCAGAAGGCCATCCGGCTGCAGACAGCACGCCGCTTGCTGCTCTCAGAGGGATTAGAAGCCGCTGCTGCGGGCTTTCTCGTTGGTTACGAGAGCCCTTCGCAGTTCAGCCGGGAGTATAGCCGCATGTTTGGACGTTCCCCAATGAACGACGTTAAGCATCTGCGTAAGATCTTAAATGTTCCGGTTGATTGATATGCAACTTCACTCTTTAACCTATCTATTTACATTGGAGGGACTCCCAGATTGATGAAGTTTATCCGGTTTTTTTTCATTATCACTTTCTTTTCATCGTCGGATGCAATAGCAGTAATTCGTCCAAGCAAATAGCAGCCGCCCCATCAGTAGCTACTTCTACGGGAACAGCTTCACCCACAGAGCTTCCTAAGGGTTCCAGTACCACCAGCGTGAACAATTATTCAGATGATGAGATCCTTTCCTTTGTTCTTAAATACAGTAATTTAAACGAAACTACAGTAAAACTAAAGGATTGGCCTGATACAGATGAAGACGAAGAACAATTGAGCGACCCTATTTATTTTGTTTTAGTCGAAAAAAGACCAGATAGTAAAAGTAATGAGGTAGATCAAAGGGATTATTACAGTATTTACTTTGGTGAGAATGTTGGGGATCATATTGCCAGGTCTTTACGGATATTTGTGAAATATGATCTGAGTGAGACCGTCTTATCCGAAGCTGGATATTTTGATGAACAGACTGAAGTTATCCATCCGTAGATCGTAAAGAATTACTTCCAAATATGATGATATAACATTGAATTTTCGCGAGGAAAGAAGGTGCTACTGTTGGCAAAATGGGATAATATGCTATCGATGCTCTGGATGCTACGCTCCGGAAGGAAACTCACCGCCGCGCAGATCGCGGACAGTTTGGAGATCAGCATCCGCACCGTGTACCGGTACATCGACGCATTATGCGCCAGCGGTGTGCCAGTCGTTGCGGAATCGGGCCATGACGGCGGCATTCACATTCTGGAAAGCTTCAGGGAGACGCCATTATTCTTCAATTCCGTAGAGCTGAAGGCGCTTGTGGACGCGTTTAAATTTGCGCAAGGCGCTGGCTATCCGTATACCGAAGAGCTGGAAAGTGCATTGGAGAAAGTGAAGAATGGGCTGCACGAAGAGCAGCGCGACGATCTGTCCCGCCAGACGAGTGGCTTGGATGTGATTTCTCCGGTACGTCCGCCTTCCGGCGTTCTGTTGTTGCGGGACCTGGAGCAGGCGGCGAAGGATGGGCGAACGGTCTGCATAGCTTATCGTAAAGAGAATGCGGGGCAGGCTGACGAACGTAAAGTCGATCCATACGGGTTGGCTTACGACCGGAACGAATGGTACGTTGTCGCGTTTTGCCATCGGTCGCTGGCAATGCGGACGTTCCGCGTAGATCGTATCGCGCGGCTGGAGCCGACCGATGCAAGGTTCGAAAAGCCGGAGCATTTCTCCGCGTCCGCCTATTTCCGCGACCGGTCTAAACAGGAACGGGAGGCGGACGGACCGCTGACGGTTATCCGCATCGAGGGAGAGCCCGACACCCTGAACGCGGTTTGCCGCCACTGGCATCTACGCCACTATTTGACGGAACGGACCGATCGCGAGGCGAGGTTTCTGCTGGACGTTCCTACGATGAACAAGTACCTTCCGATGTATCTGCTGACGTTTGGTCCGGCCATTTGTATACGGGAGCCGCTGGAGCTGAAGCGTCGGATTCAGGAAATGGCCTACGGAATCGCAAAACATTACGAAGACGATTCCGATTGACTTCGCTGACAATGGTTGTCAGCGAACCCGTCATACGATAGAGATAAGGCTGTGGAATTGGCAGCTAAACGATGATGAATAAAGGAAAGGTGGTTTCATACATGCTTCAACACCGGCAGCAATTGTACGAATATCATGTTTGGGCGAATGACCAGCTATTCACCCACCTGCTGCTTGAAACAGATGCTACGCTGAAGGAAATTGCAGAGGGCATCGGCTATCAAGACCCAAAAGGTGTACGGGCATAAGCCCGTTGCTGATAATAAACACACTGAGGGCAGCCATCAGTAGCTTCTTGCGCTCCATATTGATTGTTAATGCAATTAGAATCGGAGCAACAATGGCCGCTCCCAGAGCAAATACAGTCACTAGTAAACCAGCTTCGGAAGTAGATACTCTTAAATCCACGGCGATCATTTCAATGACTCTGTAATAATGTATTCAATGGTTCCGATTAGAAAAACAGTAAGTGCGAGGACATATATAATCAACTTATTTTTCAATTTAATCCGCTTCTCCTCAGTTTCATTCAAGCAAGAAACTCTTTAGACTTTTATCTATAAATACGGAATCTGGTTCATGCTGTCCAATGCCTGCGCAATGCCCCCACTTGGATTCAACAGGGAGGAAGAATGCATTTGGTATCTGTTGTGCTTCAACTTTGCTATCCTGGGGAGTGAAGAAAAGGTCTGTACTTCCCGGCATAACCAGGGCCCGTGCGGTTATCCTGCTTAATGCAAGGTGAAAATCACCGTTATACATCGGATTAGCGCTAATGTCACCTGTAATGCCGGTTCGTAACATGGTGATCAGGTCATTAGCGTCAAAGGTCAAAAATACTTGATCCCAGTAATCTACGAGATATTCCTCCAGTGTGTGGTAGCCCTCCTGCTGATAGAGCTGCTCTAGATAATAAGCCTGAGAGAACCCCCAAGCTGCGTAGACTCGACCCATGGCTGCCAATCCCGTTTTAGGTTTCTGTGTGTAAAAACCATTTTTCCAAGCAGAATCAGCCTGAAGGGCGGCGATCATTCCTTCAAATACAACCTTTGTATGTGGCCGGGTCATGGCAGTTCCGCCGAATGGAGCGATTCGTTTTACCATATCGGGATAGCTTGCCCCCCACTGAAAGGTCTGCACAGCGCCTAGTGACCAACCTACAACGAGGGCGATTTCTGTAATACCGAACTTTTGATTCACCAGTTGATGCTGCAGCCGCACATTATCATAAATTGAGATCAGTGGAAAATTTGCTTGTTGATAGGGCGATGGCGTATTGCTTGGCGAGGAGGAGAGTCCATTGCCCAACATATTAGGGATGATAATAAAATATTTTTCTGGATCCAGTGCCTTGCCAGGTCCGATTAACCATTCGTTATCAGTATGCAAGCCGGCAAACCAGGTGGGATATACAATCACATTATTTTTGGCTGCATTTAACATGCCGTATGTTTTGTAGGCGAGAATGGCATTAGGCAGAGTGTTACCGGATTGCAGCAGAACATCTCCTAGTTCATAAATATCATAATTTCTCATATAAAAACTCCTTCTCATAGCTAAAGTAGGGACTGCCTTCCTTGTCATCACTCTACGATGCCGCTATTGTTAAGTCAAAGAAACGTTCATGAATATAACGTTCATTTTTTTTGAATTAAGGAGCGGAAATGTGATGGAATTGCGCCAATTAAAAACCTTTTATACGCTTGCTTCCACACTCAACTTTACCCGAGCTGCAGAAGTGCAGAACTATGTCCCTTCAACGGTTACGATGCAAATGAAGGCCTTAGAGGAAGAATTGGGTGTCAAGTTGGTGGACAGATTGGGTAAAAATGTGACTTTGACCGATGCAGGGAGAAAGTTCCTGCGCTATGCAGATAACATATTGAGTGTGGTTGAAGAAGCACAGCATGCCGTTAAGCAATCCGGCGAATTGACGGGTACGGTAGTCATAAGTGCCGATGAAACGTTATGTACGTACCGGCTGCCGGCTGTTTTGCGCCAGTTTCGTTTGTGCTATCCAGGGATTCGGTTAATGTTTCGTCCGCTGGCTAATTCGAACCTCAAACAGAGCTTGCGTGAAGGGGACGCTGACATTATTTTTATGCTGGATGAGGACAAGGGCGAGACAGGATTTTGCGGTGAAAAAATGCTGGATGAGCCCTTTTATCTATTGGTATCACCAGATCATCCTTTGGCTGCACGTACTGCACTGGCCATTGAAGATTTTCATGGCGGGACCTTTTTGTTAACGGAAAAGGGATGTTCCTATCGCACTTTTTTTGATCGAAGTCTTTCACAGAAGGGCATGGGGGGAATTACTGAATTGGAGTTTAACAGTGCTGAGGCTATTAAACAATGCGCGAAAATAGGAATGGGCATTGCCATATTGCCTGAAATGGCCGTGATAGGAGAAATGGATCGGGGAGAACTGGTTCCATTGCCGTGGGATTTGACCGCCACATCGTTTGCAACCCAAATGTTTTGGCATGAAGAGAAGTGGATCTCGCCTGTAATCGAAGCCTTTTTGAGCTTGACCAGAGAAACATTTTTGAAATCCTCGGGTGGATTTGAAACCTTATCTTCAAAAGGAAGGTGATTTAGAATCTTTCATTCCTGTATGGGTGGTTGTGAACATGACTCAATGGAGCGTTTTTCACTTCACTGTGCTTAGAGAAGGAACACTCTTGAAATTGTCGCAGCGTCAAGTGCTATTATAACTTTGAGAGCTCGGAAAGGAGATCAGGATGAACAGATCTGTTGCAATCAATAAATTGTCGGAGCAGATGGGACTGACGAGTCGCACCTTGCGCCACTGGGAATCAGAAGGACTCTTTAAGAGTTCAAGGGATACCTCCTCTGGCTGGAGAATTTATGATGAAAATGCACTCTTATGTATACGAATTACTGCAGTACTTCGCAAAATGGATATTCCGATAAAGGATATAAAATCTGTTATCGCAAACAAGTCCCCTTCACAGCTTAGCACGGTTATTGCAAATAAAATCTCCACTCTAAAGGTGCAGAGAGCAGAAGTACTCCTTTTTGAACAGCAATTAGACCGGGTCTTGAAACTGCTTCAAAAGCAAAACGCAGACTGTTTGTCTAGTCTGGATGAGATTCTTACTGAAACGGAGGATTTGTTAATGAGCAATTTGAAAGAAGCCAACATAATCAAAATTATTACCCTTCCTCCTATGAGGGTGGCCTACAATATTGCTATAGGTGTATCCCCGGAAGATGAAGCAATGGCACCGGTGCTGGATTGGATTAAGTCGGCAAACTTACTGGGCACAGCACGTTTATTTGGTGGTAATGTGAAGCCAATGCCAAGTCATCTGGGTACCCCATATGGATATGGCATGTGTGCTACCATCCCAGATGGTACGGATGTTCCAAAACATTTAAAAGAAATGATGTTACCCGGGGGCCAATACGCTATGCTTGAAAGCAGTGACGATATAGGTGATTCATGGAAAACGTTAATGCGTCACTTGTCCAAGCATAATAAGTACAAATCTGACCGTTCAAGAGTATGCTTGGAAGAACACATTCGTAATGATAATCCAGATGGTTGCGGAAGCAAATATTATCTGAATTTATTCGAACCTGTAAAACTGAAATAATCTAGGGACACCACAAGAGCGCTCGTTACTCCTGCCCATAACCATCCCAGCCTCCCGCAGAAACAGGAATGCTCATAGTCACCTTCCCTCCGCCGGAGGATGGCATATTGGCTATAGCTAAGCTCCCTCCATGCTGCTGGGCGGCGGACTCGGCAATGTACAGCCCCATCCCGTGATGATTGCCGGAACTTCGGCTCTGGTCCCCTCTATAGAACTGGGTGGCGGCTTCTTTCAGATCGGTTGGCGAGAAGCCGTTGCCCGTATCCGTGACCGTGAAATGGACAGCAGCGTCATCCCCCCGCACCAGCAAAGCAACGCTCCCCTGGGGAGGCGTATGCTCGACCGCATTGGCGATCACATTGACGATTCCCCGCTGAAACAGTTCCTTATCTAAGAGGAGAAATGCAGGAAGCTTATCCTTCTGGATATGCGTATGCAGGTCCTTGCCGGAGGACAGAGCCTTCATCTGCAGCTCTAATTCCCCAATAATCTCCGCTGTACGTACCAGCGATTTCTGACGAACAAAACTGGCCTGCATGCTGGACAGATCAATAACCTCTTGTACGAAGGCCTCAATATCCTCGGCGCTGCGAAGAATGTATCCGTTATATTCCAGCTGGGCAGCAGTCTGTGTCGTCTCCTGCAGCAGCTCTGCATTTCCCCGAATGACGGTAAGCGGGGTTTTGATATCGTGGGCCAGCGCTGAAATCTGCTCTCTGCGGGAACGCTCCAGCTCCCACTGCCGCTTGAGTGAGGTGTGCAGGGCTTCTTTCATCCGGTCCAGTGAGGCCAGCACATCATCGATTTCGCGGATACCGCTGGGCTTGACGGTAAACTCAAGATTCTCGCGCTGGATGTTCTCTGTCGCTTCCTGTAATCCTGCCATTTTCTCAGTGAGCTTTTTGCCGAACCGGGCGGCAAGCAAGGCTGCCTGGAGCAAAATGCCCAAGATGAAGAGCAGCACTCCCAGCAACTGAGGATTCGGCAGATAGCTGCGCAGCAAGGAAGATGCATACTGCGGTGTTAAGCTATACCGGAATATCCAGATCTCCTGTCCGTGCCGGGCGGTTGTATAGAAATGAGAGTCCTGAGTATTGCCTTGCTGTATAATCTCCCAGGCATGTGCTGCTTCACTCCGGCTCAGATTACCGGCGAGAGGTTCTCCTTCCTGGGTGAAAACCGTATAATCTACCATTCCCGGAACGCTATCGGGCGTTACTGTTCTGCTTGAGGCAAGACGCTCCTTGAACGCAGCAATCTCCTTCTCGGCATAGTTAGCAGGCAGTATAATATTGGAGGAAAACGCCAGTGTGAACAAGCCAAGTACAAGCACCAGCAGCAGAATCGTCCCTGTGCTTAAGAACAAGAGGTATTGCAGGAAAAAGGTGCGAAGGCGCACTGTTTTGATTCGTTTCACAGATTCCACTTATATCCAATCCCCCAGATAGTCTCAATCGCGTCGATCCCGTATTTGCTCAGCTTGGCGCGGATGTTCTTGATATGCTCCGTAATGGCGCTGCGGTCGCTTTCTCCGTCAAACCCGAAGACCGCTTCATAAATATGTTCTTTGGAGAAGACCTGTCCGCGGCTGCGGGCCAGAAATTCGCAAATTTCATATTCGCTTTTGGTCAGAGGCACCTTGTCCTCTTGGACCAACAGTTCTTTACCGGAGAGGTTGAAGTGTACATTCTCCAGATAGAGAACATTCCGCCGCTCTCTGCTTTCCCGCCTGAGGTGGGCGCCAATCCGTGCCCGCAGCGCGCCTATGCCAAAAGGTTTCACAATATAATCATCTGCCCCCAG
Organism: Paenibacillus sp. FSL L8-0340; assembly: GCF_038593145.1. Classification (NCBI taxonomy): domain Bacteria; kingdom Bacillati; phylum Bacillota; class Bacilli; order Caryophanales; family Paenibacillaceae; genus Paenibacillus; species Paenibacillus sp. FSL L8-0340. Next base: position 7,329,169 of record NZ_CP151967.1, on the reverse strand, counting down.
TCCGAGGCCGTACATCAGATCGCTTTCCAGTGTTTTGGCCGTTAAAAAAAGGATCGGGCAATCCACCGCCGCGCGTATTTCCCGGCAGAGTGTAAAGCCGTCCACACCCGGCATCATCACATCCAGCAAAATAAGATCATACGCGCCAAGGTCATTCCGGCACACCTGTGTAGAATCAGAGATCGTTGTCACCAGATGATTGTCAGTAATAAGCGCGTTGCGGATCAGCGACAGGATGGCGGGTTCATCGTCTACCACGAGTATTTTTGCCATATTCGTTCCCTCGATTGTAAGTTGTATGTCTAATTATCGGTTGACCGTCCCTCCCACCGCTGGAACCATGCAGCGCATAGAAGAGCAGCCATTATCGTTCCCAGTACACAGACCGTAATTCCGGCGCTCAGCCCTGATACAGTGGGGGATAGCGTGGTACCGGAAGCGTGGATTGTCCATAGAGAGATGAAGCGGACGCCCCATGCGAAGGGAATATACGGCCAGATGGCATCGCCTAGCCCGGTGAGCATTAAGGCGGCGACCAGACTCCCTACAATCCCCACCCCGATGGAAGCGCCTCTTCCGAAGCGCAGACTGGCTGTCAGATGAAGAAGGTAGAGAAACATATTGCTCCCGAACAGAATAACCGCCCCGGTGATGTAAAAGGGCATTCCCAATCTGTCTTGCTGGAGAATTCCGCCGAACCCCAGGCCAAAAAGGGTGTAAGCAAACAGGACGGCTCCAAAGCCAAACAACAGCAGGAGAAGCAGCTTGCTTATATAGGCAGTAATTTTGTTTGCGGGTATAGCAAGCATGCTTTGAAACTGTCCTGCAGCCGCTTCCTGTTCCACCGCCATGGAGCAGACTAGCCCGATCAGGGTAGGAAATGCGCATCCTAGAGACTGCATAAACGCCAGAGCTTTGTCGGTTGCACTCCATGGGGAGTACGAATAGTACGCTAAGAATACGCCAACTCCGATAAGAGGAACCAGCAGATGAATTAGCAGAAACGGCGTATGCCGGCTTTTGAGCAGATCCGCTCTCAGCAATCCCGGTAGTGAAGCCATGTTACTTCGCCTCCTGCTTACGAAACCATAGCGCAGTAAGGAGGGAGAGTAATCCGAACCAGGCCAGGGAGATCAGGACATCCGGAAGAATCATTTCCGTGCTTCTCAGCGGACTGTCCACCGGTACGGGGAGACCGTTCGGCAGGATGGACAGAACCGGGCACATGAGCCTGGGAGTAATAGTATAAGGCATGAAATCCCACAGTCCTCCGGTATCGAAGGCAACGACACCCATAACATTACCGAATATATTAAGCAGAACAGCAGCGAATAATCCGAGCCGTGCGGTCAGGAACAGACACAGCGGAATCTGCCACAGAAACGTGACGAAGATCAGGAGGCTCCCGGCCATGCTGTTCATCAGCGGAATGGTTTGGCCGAACAGTATTCCCCCTGACGTAACGGCAACCAGGAACAGGAGGATGGCGACTAATAGCCATTCTGCACAGGCTATTATTTTCCCGGTCCAGAGGGTCCTCAGATCAACGGGCAGAGCCAGCAGTCCACGGTATTTCATCTTGGCATCCTTATGCAGAGCCAGTGAACAGGTTAGGGTCAGCGCCCCGGGCAAGAGCATCGTGTACCACCAGTTGTACGCCCCGCTTTGAAATAAGCGTCCGCCCATTAAGATGGCGCAAAGGAGCAGCGTGAACACAGGTGCTAGCCAGACAAGCTTAGGAATAAAGGTGCCCCGCCATTTTAAACGTTCAGCCCTAATATGACGAAGCATGTTATTCACCAGCCCTTCGGTTGGCTGCGGCGACCTGCATGAACAAGGCTTCGAGCTCTTGCCCGTGGGGAACGGCTCCCTGATATCCCAGAACTCCCCCGGCTATAATTCCGATCTGATCCACTACCTGTTCGACTTCAGAGAGAATATGACTCGACAGAATGACGGTGATTCCTTGCCCGGGAAAAGAACGGATCAGCTCCCGCAGCTCCTGAATCCCGATGGGGTCCAGCCCGTTGGTCGGTTCGTCCAGAATCAGCAGCTTGGGCTGGTTCAAGAGCGCAATCGCGATTCCCAGCCGCTGCTTCATGCCCATGGAGAACTGTCCGGCACGTTTCTTTCCGGTATGGGTTAAATCCACGACAGCGAGCGTTTCCTCGATGCGGGACTGCGGCAGTCCGAGGGCAAGCGTGCGCACCTTAAGATTCTCTCTGGCAGTCAGATTCTCATAGAGCGGTGGCGCCTCAATTAATACGCCAATCTCGCTTAAATCCTTCCGGGTCCATTCATGTCCATGAATGCGAATACTCCCGGAATCGGGGCGCAGCATGCCTGCGATCATTTTGAGCGTTGTTGATTTACCTGCGCCATTCGGCCCTAAGAGCCCATAGATCGAGTTACGGGGTACTGCTAACGTTACTTTGTTGACGGCTGGTTGATGTTTGAAGCTCTTGCAAAGATTCTGAGTTTCTAAAATAATGTCCCGCATATTATATCATCCTTTCCACTTCCACAGTGTAAGGGGAGATTCTAAGGATTCTGTAAGGATAATGGGGGATACACCCGAAGAATTAAGAGGTAATCTATAAATAGTGCAGGATTGACATGGAGAGGTGAATACCGTAATGGATAAGGAAATCTTAAAGCTCGTTGGAACCCGTATTCGTGCTCTTCGGAAAGAGCTGGGCTTGTCTCAGGAAGCTCTTGGTGAGAAAGGCGGATTTCATTTTTCATACATAGGGCAGATTGAACGTGGGGAGAAAAACGTATCTTTACTGAATTTAAATAAGATTGCGGAATCCCTTGAAGTGAATTTAATACAGTTGTTTGCATATCTGGATGAAGATTTCATCGTTACATCAGCAGAGAGCGATATTCAAGACATTGTGGCTTTACTTCGTGATGCCAATGATGAGAAGATACGGCTGGCTAAAAATGTACTAAAAGAATTATTATGAAACAAAAGTATGGCCGCGGCCTAACCAGCTGTTAAATTACGAATAAGGAAAGGGTGACGATATGGTTTTGTCAAAAAGAGCTTGTGATTATCTTGCACACTCCGAATGGAAAGACTCTGTTAAGGATGAGAAGGAGATAATCAATGCCTTTCAAGCGGCAAGAATCATGCCTACAGATCCGTTAATAGATTTCCAAACAAGATTCGGCGGATTAATCGTAATGGAACCGGAGGATGATATCGTCATACGCCACTTTAATTGTGCAGATACGTTGTATCAAGAGATATTTTCAATTGATGAGCAAGGCAGATATTATGAGGGATACGACTTGAAATGCAACAATTTTGAGACCCATATAGAGAGTTCAGCCATGCTGAATCAGGTCAACAAAGGGAAATGGCAGACCGTTTATAAATATGAGTTAGACGCATATAGAGACTACTATGAGATTGCGGATGAGAACAAGTATGGTGAATTAGTCAAACTGCTGGGGCTAAAAAAGGTGGAAGATTTCCCTGAGGATATTATTAGTTGGGATACGAACGGAGAAATTCTTGTCTGGAAAAGGGCCGATTCCGTGGTTGTACTTAGTGAGAACGGAATTAAGCCCCGGGAATTAGAGGGAATTAAGGAGATTTTCCAAGAAGAGTAGGGTAACTAGGGGGGATATTCTATGGATTATACGAAGTGTTTTAAGGAAGTCTTACTGAAGTATTCTTTTATTGACCCTTTCGTGGAATTGATCCGTCATAACGAGAACATCACATACAAGGTCACAGAAAAGTATTCTGGAGACACTTACTTGTTGCGGATGCATAAACCCATTACAAAAAACATGCAGGGTGTACATAATACGCGTGAGGCTGTTCAATCGGAGTTGGAATATCTGTTAGCTTGGTCTTCTCATTCCGAATTACCTGTTCAAATCCCTGTTCCGAATTTAAACGGTGAACTGGTAACAACTGTTGTTATTGAACACGAAGAAGTGCACTGTTCCGTCTTAAAATGGATTTTTGGGGAAATCATGTCCAAGCAAGATTTGAACAGTGAGGGAACAGTTCGTACCTTTGGGACGCGTATTGCCCATTTGCATCAGTTTTCAATGCGCTATCAACAGGGTTCAAGTTTTATTAGGCCCGAATATGAAATAGAGTGGACAAATACCATGCTGGCCAAATTGCGATCCGGTGAAGAAATGGGGATTATCACTACCAAGGATTTTTATATTCTTGAAAATACATTTTCGTTGATCAATGATCGTGTTAAAGTATTGAGCAAAACGATGGAGACATGGGGATTCATCCATGCAGACATTAACTATAGTAACCTAATCCGCACACCAAAGGGGATTTCATTCATTGACTTTGGCTTGTCGGGTTTTGGATATTACGCGATGGATATCGCTATGGGCGCCCTTTTGACTGAAGGAGAATTGCGAGACGCTCTACTATCCGGCTACACAACTGTCATTTCCAGAAAAATAGACACTGAACAATTAGAGGGTTTCATATTTTTGGTGATATTTTCCTACTACTCTTTTCTGATAAGTAACCAAGATAAGCATATGTGGATACGTAAACAAATGCCGGATTTGATTGAGAATTACTGCAAACCCTTCCTAAACGGTGAAACTGTTTTCTACAGTTTTTGATTCCTTCGAAGCAATCCAATCTTAATTAAAGTGGTGATCTTAATGCAGAACGTTTATCAAGGAATAGACAACGTTTTGGAGAAAATGCAATCAGCTTTAGAGAAGACAAGGCAGCAAAACCCTGATTTTTACGCGAAGTATCCAATGCAGCTGCTAACCGAGGCGGAAGAGCAGGCAATACGCACCGTCTCCGGTGAATGGAATCTGCCCGATGAGTACATTTACTTTCTGAAGCACTATGTTCCCGAATCAGTCTCCTGGAGCACGGATGAATATATCAATCTATTTATTTACGGCGCCAAGGACTTGGTTGAAGGCCAATCGGGTTACAATTATAATCCCGTTACGGAAGAGGTCATTACCGATTGGCCGCGCGATTATCTCGTTATTGCGTCGGATGAAGGTGACCCGTATTGCCTGGATCTCTCCAGAGGAGATACCGTGATTTATACTGCAAGGCATGGAGAGGGTTCTTGGGATTTCTCTGTTGCTTATGATAATCTTATCGAATTTCTTCACAGCGTCTTACTTCCTAGGGGGATTGAGGAGGAATGGGAGATGGGCGAAGACGGGCAGTTGGATTACTACAAAGTATTCATTACAGGCCCGGGCACCGACAAAATAAAAACATTGGTGTTCATCAAAAAGATACTCTCCTGCGATTATGCGCTGGCCAAAACTTATCTGGAGGCGGCACCTCTACTGGTGTATAAGGGCATTGATCGGGTTGCGGCTAACATAGAGGACCAATTAAAAGCCATCGGTGCGGATTATGAATTACAGCAAATCAGTGTGGATGAATTTTTGAAGCAATAGATTGATGAGACGGGGAGATAGTATTGTGGTCGAAAAAACCGGGCTCGGTTGATCTTTTTCATGTTCATCACAGCGGATTCGAATTTCCACGTGGAACATTTGAATAGCATAAAAAACCACCGGATTCCAGCGAACACCGAAAGGGCCGCATCAGGAAGGCTATTCTGGAAATAGAGGTAAAAATCGTCTATCATATAGGCTATAGAACATCTAAATGACAGCTGATTAAGGATAATACAAGGAGAAAAGATGGATAATTCAATAAATATTCTCGTGGCCGAGGACGACAATGACATCAGCCGGCTGCTGTGCAGCATTATTCGAAAGAGCGGTTATGTGCCACAGCCTGCCTTTTCCGGAACAGAGGCGCTACTCTATCTGGAGCAGCGGGAATGGAGCATGGTACTGCTAGATTTGATGCTGCCGGGAATGACGGGCGAGGAGTTGCTTAAATGGATCCGCTTGCGGGGAGGCGTGCCAGTCATTATCATTTCGGCCAAGGGTGAGCAGCAGACCAAGGTGTCAGCGCTGCGCGGGGGTGCGGATGACTTCATTACGAAACCTTTCGATATCGAGGAAGTCTCGGCGCGAATCGATTCCCATCTGCGCCGGTTTGCGCAGATTGCTCCGCCGGCTGTGAAGAGCGTGCTGCAGCATAAGGGACTTGTGCTCGATCATGATTCCAAAACGGTGACGGCAGAGGGAGCGGAGGTTGCGCTGACCGCCCGGGAGTATGAGATTCTCACATTGCTTCTATCAGCACCGAAAAAGGTATTCACGAAAGCAAATTTATACGAAAGCGTATGGGATGAGCCATACTACGGAGACGACAATACGGTCAACGTCCATATGAGCAATTTGCGGAGCAAGCTTGCGAAGGCTGCGCCCGGCAGCGAATTTATTGAGACGGTATGGGGCATGGGCTATCGGCTAAAGCCTTAAGACATTCTTAAGGATTGGCTTTAGCTCCTCTTAAGTTTTCGTTTCTATACTTGGTCTATCACATAAGGGAGGCCAAGACTACAATGAGCGAATATGTATTGCAGACGAATCAATTGTCTAAGAAGTTCAAAGGCAGCGTAGCGCTGGATAAAGTGAATTTATCTATCCGTAAAGGCTCCATATATGGCTTTATTGGGCAGAATGGAGCCGGAAAATCGACGCTGATGCGCATCGTTACCGGACTTGCTTTTCCGTCCGAAGGAAATATCGCGCTGTTCGGCGCGAGCGACGAGCGGGCGTTGACCCAGGCCCGTAAGCGGATGGGTCTGATTATCGAGAGCCCCTCGCTCTTCCCCCACATGACCGCCGCCGAGAATCTGGAGGTGAACCGGCTCCTCCGGGGCATCCCCGGCAAAGACTGCGTCCCAAGGATGCTGGAATTGGTCAGACTGCAGGAAACAGGCAGGAAAAAAGTGAAGAATTTCTCGCTTGGAATGAAGCAGCGGCTGGGTCTGGCAATCGCCATGCTAAGCGATCCGGAATTTCTAATTCTGGACGAGCCGACCAATGGGCTCGATCCGATGAGCGTCATCGAAATGCGCGAGCTGCTCAAGCAGCTCAACCACGAACGAGGGATAACGATTCTGATCTCCAGCCACATTCTGAGCGAACTGCATTTGCTGGCAAGCCATTACGGCATTATTCATAACGGCAAGCTGCTGGAGCAGCTCACTGCTCAGGAATTGAATGATAAATGTCAGCAATATGTGTTTATTAAAGCGGATGATCCGGACAAAGCGGCAACGGTTATTCAGAACGAACTCCACACCAACGATTTCGAAGTGATGCCCGACGGCGCGATTAAGCTGTTTGGCCGCATCGAACAGCCAGGTAAAGTATCTTCGACGCTATTCTCCGCAGGTCTGGAAATTGAGCAGTTTATGCCGATGGGCGAAGACCTGGAGAGCTATTTCATGAAGCGGATCGGGGGTGCCCGGCATGTATAATCTGATTAGATCCGAGCTGTTCAAGCTGCGTAAGGACAGGTCATTCCGCGTGCTGCTGCTAATATCCGCCATTCTTTCACTGGTCTATCCACTGCTCTACTACTTTGACCATAAGTCGAATGGAGAGCCGCAGTTCACGGGAGCCGAATTTCTGATTCAATTTATTGCAAGCAATGCCTATCTGATCAAATTCGGCGTTGCAGCGCTGGCCGGATTCTTCATCGCCAATGAATATGCGACGGGTGTCATGAAGACGATCGCATCGTCGGGCAACGATAGAGGGCGGCTGTTCACCGCCAAACTGATCGGCTTCTCGGTCGGAGCCATGGCTATCTCTCTGGTATTCCCGATCGTAAGCACGACCGAGGTTTCCCTGCTTTCAGGTTTCGGCCATTTGCCGGAGGGGTTTGACGCGTCCTTCATACCGCGGGTCCTAGGACTGACACTGCTGTACACTGCAGGCTATGCGGCGATCGGGGCGCTGTTCACTGCCGTGTTCACCGAAAGCGGTAAAACGATCGGCTTCTCGATGATTTTCTTCCTAATGATTGATACGATTTTGGGGGGCTTAGGTGAGTACATCCCTTTCTTTACTACAGTGTATGATTATTCTATCTTCAAGCTGATGAACGATATCGGCAAGCCCAGTATTGCCAGCGGCGATCTGCCAGCGCTCCTGCTCGTGCCAGTGCTGACGATTGTCGTATCCGCGCTACTCGGTATTCTCGTGTTCCGCAGAAAAGAAATTAAATAATAATGAGAGGGGCGGGAGAGTCTTGCTTATCATAACGCTCATATCGGTTACGGTGGCGGCTCTCCTGCTTACCCATCTGCTGCTGATGAGGCGGGAGCTGGGGCGGATGACAGAGCAACTGCGTCACTATAATGAACGGACAACCGGTAAAAAAATAGACGTGACTCTATTCGACCATAGGCTCGAAACGCTTGCAGGTCAAATTAACCGCCAGTCCGATCTCGTAGTCGACGCGGAGGCCCGCAGAAGACGAACCGAGAATGAGCTGCGGCAGGCGATTGCGAACATTTCCCATGATATCCGTACTCCGCTCACCTCCATATTTGGCTATATTCAACTGCTGGAAGCGGAGCCTATTACGCCTGAGGAGAAGCACGAATACCTCACCATCGTTAAGAATCGTACAAAACGGCTGCAAGCTCTATTGAACGATTTCTTCGAGTTATCCCTAATCGAATCTTCCGATTATCAGCTTAAGACCGAGCGGATCGGAATGACTGTCCTCTTGTCAGACATTCTGGTCGGTTTCTACGACCGGTTTAACGAACGGGATATTACGCCGGATATCCGGATGCCGGAGGGAGAGGTAGCCGTATATGCCGACGAATCAGCCGTGCGGAGGGTTATTGAGAATTTGCTTACCAATACTATCAAGCATGCGACCGGTCATGTAAAAATTTGCTTCCAGCAACAGCCTGAGATTGCCGAGTTCACGATCATTAACGAAGCGAAGGAATTATCCGATATTGATGTGAGGCTGCTATTTGACCGCTTCTACACGGTCGACCGCACCCGATCCGGCCAAGGATCGGGACTTGGTCTTTCTATCGCCAAAAGTCTAATGGACAAGATGAACGGTACGCTGACCGCGGAGCTGCGCGGGGGCAACTTAAAGATGACCTGCCATTGGAAGCTGTGATCACGGGACACCGAATTAGCCAATCAATGGAGCGTGCTCCATTGATTGGCTTTTCGTGAACAGAACTGAAATCCACCCCATAATATAGCAGGGGAAGCGGTGTAATTGATGGGCTAGTCGTTTATGCCACTTTACTTACAGCTTCTTGAAATATTCTATTTCTCTTGCATAAAAATCAACTGCCTTACCCTCTGTGATTTCCCAATTACTTTCCAATTGTTCGATGATTTCTTGAAGCTTCTCAATAGCTTTATCATATTCTCCTTGAATCTCATATATATGTGAAATTGCTATCAATGCATCTATATATTTGGGATTGGGTTGTAGTTCGTATCCTTTGGTGTAATATTCGATGGCTTCGTCGTATTTGCACAATTTCGCCATGCAGTCTCCCCTAAAGGACCACGTTCGCCATTCATCAGGATACAGATCCGTCATCTGCTCCCAAAGAACTAATGCCTGAGAAAGGTTGCCTTCTTCCTTGCAGATCAGTCCTCCATATAATTGATATAAATAACCTGGATGGATTTTGTTCAATCCTTCTAGAGTTTCTTTAGCTTCAGCGCATCTGCCATCTGCAAGTAAGTGGTTCATAAGCCATACATAACCCTGCCAGTAATCTGGATATTTTGGCACGAAATTTTTATAATACTCTATAAGTTTATGGTGATTTGAATAGTTCCAGTCAAAAATGACTCCATTCTCCGCATCCCGTAAAGCATTATGATTACTTTTTTTATGTGGATCTAATAACAGGGCCTCCTTGGCATAATGGGAAGCTAATTCACGGTGCTCCTCTGAACGATGAATGTGTAACTGAGCCAGCAATGTGAGACATGGGGCCTTATTTTCGTCATTAGTTAGCCTTTCTTTGAGAAATTGTTCAGCATAATTAAAATCATCTTTGGAAATAAAATGTTCGGTACTAATCATATTTTCAATACGCTCTAGATGTGTGTCATCAGATAATGCAAATAGCTCATCAATTGTAACCCCTAAAATCACAGATAACTCAGGGAGAATTTGAATATCTGGCATGGTTACGTTGTTTTCCCACTTGGATATGGCTTGGGATGACATATTCAATTTTGTTGCAAGCTCTTCCTGAGTCATTCCTTTTTGTAAACGTAGGGTTTTGATTTTTTTTCCGATCTCAATATTCATTTGAATACCCTCCAATTTTTATCAGTTCGACTAGTCCCTTGAATTATAACTTGTGGTTTAAAATCTCCTCAATGACCGCGTGGTTAAACGAATTAACTTATCAGTTACATTAGCGGCCACAAGGCACGAAGCCTCTCTTTGGATCATTCGATTCATCAAGTGTACATTTTTTGCTTTCAATGATATTAACAATATGTTATTATCAAATTGAAAGTAAGAACGAACTAACCTTATGGTGCACAAATCGGATGAAAGCAGAGGGGATGCAAGTGAATAAATCATGGGGCGGCTGGAACCTGTTTGAATTGACCTGGCTGGTTTTGTTTACCTCAATTGCTGTTGGATTTACGGTGATTTCTAAGGATTCTTTATTCGGATTTACGGTCTTTATCACCGGGGTGCTGTGCGTGGTGCTCGCGGCGAAGGGAAATCTGATGAGTTATGTGTTTGGGATGTACAATACCGTTGGTTATGCATACTTGGCTTACGTCAACGGTTTGTTTGGAGAGGTTATGCTAAATCTGCTTTTCTTTGTTCCTATGAATGTGGTTGGCTTCTACATGTGGAAAAATAACCAGACTAACGGCAAGCTGTCCATGCGTCAGCTGGAGCTCAAGCGTCTGCTCCTTGTGGGGGCGTTCTGCGTATTAGGCAGCCTGTTGCTGGGCCTGGGTCTATCGTTCATACCGGGGCAGAATTCGCCTTATATTGATGCGATTACGACGGTGTTATCCGTTGTCGCCACGCTTTTAATGGTTCGAAGATTCAAGGAACAATGGCTGGTCTATATGGTCCTCAATATGTTCACGGTGCTGCTGTGGGTGATTCGAATGCTGGAGGGGAGCGGTGAAGGCCTGCTGATGATCGTCATGTGGAGTGCGTATCTGGTTAACGCTGTATACGGCTACTACAATTGGAACAAGGGAGCTAGGGAGGTATCAGCATGAAGAGACTTGGCTTGACGCTCGGGAAGTTTGCCCCGCTGCATAAAGGGCATCAGTTTATGTTCGAGACGGCGCTGCAAGAGGTCGATGAACTGATTGTAGTGATCTATGAGACGACGGTGACCCCGATCCCGCTGCATATCCGGGCCAACTGGATTCGCAAGCTCTACCCGGCGGTACGGGTGATTGAAGCCTGGGACGGTCCCGATGGGTATTCTAACAACCGGGAGCATGAGATAAGGGAAGAGCAATATATTCTGGGGTTACTGAAAGGCGAGCAAGTGACACATTTCTACTCCAGCGAGTTTTACGGAGAGCATATGAGCATCGCTTTGGGCGCAGTAGACCGGAGGGTGGATCAAGCCCGCGGGCAGGTACCGATTTCAGCTACTATGGTCCGTTCGGATCCTTACAAGTACCGGGAATATGTGAGCGATAGCGTATATCGGGATTTAATAACAAAAGTGGTTTTTGTGGGAGCGATGTCTACCGGCAAATCCACGATCACCGAAGCGTTGGCCCGGCGGTATCGTACAACCTATGCGAGCGAATACGGGCGCGATTATTGGACGGAGCATCAGGTGGACCGCCGAATTGGCTTGGAGGCGTTCGATGAAATTGCTGTCGGCCATATGGAGCGGGAAGAGCGGGCTTTACTGCAAGCGGATAAATATCTTTTTGTCGATACCAATGCGATCACCACTTATATGTTTGCCCTGGATTACCACGGCCGGGCCCCTGAACGCTTAACCCGGATCGCCCTGGAAAATGCACAGCGGTATGACCTTTTTTTCCTGTGTGACGACGATATTCCTTACGAGGATACATGGGATCGCAGCGGGAATCAGAAGCGGCATATTTTCCATAAGCAAATTATTGCGGATTTGAAGGCGCGGCGGATTCCGTACATCACGCTTCGGGGAAGCCTGGAGGAACGAATGGGCAAGGTAGACGAAGTACTGGCAACGTTCAAGCCCTATCATAATTATTTTGGCGAAGCACGGTGGTAATTAATGTTATTGACAAAACTTTTGACTATGATTAGTATTGAAAAATATTTAAAAGAAGTTATGATCCTATAATCAAATAATTTCTAAGCTATGAATGCTATGGATCACACTATAGCAGGAGCAGCTTCTGGAGAGACCGTGGGGATTCCCCGGCGCCGAAGGGTTCACAATCTCAGGCAAAAGGACAGAAGAGTACTGGATATTTCATTTGTTATTCTGATAATCGTCAGAATAATGAGTGTATTTTATTTAATATTCTTATGACCGTGAGATTGGAGCGCATCCAGTCTCTTTTTTATTGTCATTTTTACTTGTTCATTATTTCACAAAGAATTATTAAATTTAGAGGGGGGAGTTTCACATGGCACCACAAGAACTAAAGAGAGATTTAGAGAATCGGCATGTTCAGCTCATTGCAATTGGGGGGACCATCGGGACCGGATTGTTTTTAGGATCAGGTAAAGCTATACAACTCGCAGGACCATCCATCATCTTTGCTTATTTAATCGTCGGTATTGCCGTGTTTTTTGTTATGAGGGCGTTGGGAGAACTTCTGTTGTCAAAAGCGGGTTATCAATCTTTTACAGACATCGCCGAAGATTATCTTGGACCGCGCGCAGCATTTGTAACCGGATGGACCTATTGGTTTTGTTGGATCATGACGGCTATGGCGGATATTATAGCTGTTGGCGTATATGTACAATATTGGTTTGATATCCCGCAATGGATTCCTGCCGTCATTTGTTTGATCATTTTATTAGGGCTCAATTTATTAACTGTAAAAAGTTTTGGCGAATTAGAGTTTTGGTTTGCATTAATCAAGGTAGTGACTATTCTCGCGTTGATTGTTATCGGGGCAATCCTGCTCGTGATTGGATTCAAAACAGCTAACGGAACGGTTACTGTCAGTAATATTTGGGCGCATGGGGGAGTATTCCCGAACGGGATTTCAGGGTTCTTACTTTCCTTTCAAATGGTTGTGTTTGCCTTTGTAGGTGTGGAATTGGTGGGGGTATCGGCAGCAGAAACATCTAATCCAGAAAAAACCATCCCATCAGCGATTAATAAAATCCCTTTGAGAATTCTATTTTTCTACGTGGGTGCCATTATTGCCTTATTATCCATCAACGCATGGACAGAACTAAATCCGGCAGAAAGTCCTTTTGTTAAAACGTTTAGTTTAGTCGGGATACCGATTGCTGCTGGAATTATTAACTTTGTCGTATTAACTTCAGCCGCGTCTGCCTGTAACAGCGGAATGTTCTCAACAAGCCGGATTCTATATAATTTGAGCAGGAATGACCAGGCTCCAGCCAATTTTGCAAAGCTGAATAAAAATCATGTCCCAAGCAATGCGCTCTTCATCTCCACGCTTGTGTTATCCATGGGAGCTCTTTTGAGTAAGCTGATTCCGGAGACTGCTTTTGGAATCGTGACAACCATCAGTGCCATTTGTTTCATTTGGGTTTGGGGTATCGTCCTGATCTGCCATGTGCGGTATAAGAAAACAAAGCCCGAATTGCAGGCGAAGTCAAAATTCAAAGCCCCGTTCACCCCATTTATTAATTATGTAGTCTTAGCGTTGTTTGCAATCATACTCATTATTATGCTGTTTGCTGAAGAAACACGTCCGGCCTTATTATTGACGCCGTTATGGTTTATTTTATTATTTGTTTTGTATTCGGCGAATCGGAGAAAGCGGGAAAGAAGCAGCAAAATAATCAGTACAGAATCACATCCCATGGATGCCTGACCGAGGTCGCTCTTTTATATAGATCCAATTTATATGCTCCGGCCGGGTGAGTCGTCCCGAACAATAAATCTTCAGAAGTAGTATCCTGGGTAATTGCAACAGTGTCCCTCGCAATCGAGTTTAACTCATTTCCCAGATTATCATAAATGTCGTATCCTATATCATATGAGCAAATTCCCTGCTGAGAAATAATCAAATACTATCTTGAATTTACATTGTAAATTTTACAAAGGCCTAGTTGTCCGTTAATACGTCTTTTACACTCATCTTCTATAGTTAAGCAATTACTAACAATAGAGGGGAACATTGAACATCAATGAAAACATGGGAAACTGTACTATCTACGCTACTCCTTGCAGGCGCTCTACTTCCTGCCGCAACAACTAATGCAGCATCCGCCTCAGACCTAAAAGGATATGAACCTCTGCGCAAGCATATGGATGGGATCGGAGCAACTATCACTTGGGATAGCGACGATAAGTCGGCACTGGTCAAGCTGAAGAACGGATTCGCAGGCACGTTCACGGCAGGCGATAAGGAATATCGTCTAGCGGGTAAAGCAGGCGAGCTTCCAGCGGAGGTCAAATTAGTCGATGGCACGATGTACATTCCTTCCAAGCTGCTTCAAGCAATTCTGGCGGAAAATGCAAAGTTCATCAATTCCGCGGATATCATCACCCCGTATCCGGTAACCGCCCAGGTGGAGACGGCAGCCGTTGAAGATGGCGAGGATGCAGCCGATGACCCGGCCATTTGGCTCGATTCTGCGAACCCGGCGAATTCCAAAATCATTGCAACGAACAAAGGCGGAGGCATTCTCGTCTATGATTTGAACGGCAAAGAGCTTCAGAATTATAAAGTAGGAAAAATGAATAATATTGATATACGTTATAATTTTCTGCTTGGCGATAAAAAAGTAGATATTGTTGGCGCGACGAACCGTTCTACGAACACGATCGATATTTTTGCCATGGATGGGGCAACCGGGAAGTTGACTGACATCGCAGCAGAGCCCATTAAAGCGAAGATGGAAGAGGTATACGGCTTCAGCCTTTACCATAGCCTGAAATCGGATAAGTATTACGCTCTGGTTCTGGGTAAAGCAGGCGAATTTGAGCAATATGAGCTGACTGAGAACGGGAAGGGCAAAGTTTCAGGTAAGCTCGTTCGCGAGTTTAAGCTGGCTACGCAATCAGAAGGAATGGTAGCCGATGATGAGTATGGCATGATGTATATAGCGGAAGAGGATTACGCGATATACAAATATAATGCAGAGCCTGACAGCGGCACAAAACCTCTATCCACTGTCGATATTGCGGACGGACGCCGATTGCAGGATGATATTGAAGGGTTGACTCTCTATTACGGTGCCGACGGCAACGGTTATTTAATCGCCTCCAGCCAAGGCAGTGACAGCTACGCGATATATGACCGTGAAGGCAATAACGCTTACCTCACTAGCTTTAATATCGCCGATGGCGCATTGACCGATGGCACCTCAGTGACTGATGGTATTGATGTACTCGGGTTCGGACTGGGCGAACAGTTCCCTTATGGCATTTTCATCGCACAGGATGATTCCAACATTAACAATGGCAAAGAGCTTAACCAAAACTTTAAAGTGGTAGCCTGGGATCAAATTGCTAAAGGTGCAAAGACCCCGCTATTAATGGACAATAAAGTTGATCCTCATAAACTCGTGGACCGCAGCGCGAAGTGATAGTTGTTAACAGCTAACGTTCAAGTTTTAAAGCAAAGAACATTTTCTCACAAGTAGCCTCCAATCCCACGTTTTAGGGATATTGGGGGCTGTTTTATGATAAAGACAACATTTAACGGGGGTCCGTACATGGCTAAAACAATTGTAGAAAAGCTAAATATGCACAAATTCAAAAAGATTGCTGTATTGTACAGACCAGAGAATGACGACGACAGTTTAGCGGGATTAGCAGAGCATGACACTGAATTAACAGCCAGCAGTTATGATCTGATTTTTGCTTATGTGCTCAATATGGAGTCGCTACAGAATCTCGTCCAGAAAGTGATTGATCACAACTATTTAAATACAGGCGGCTATTTGTTCGCCGCTTATCCCAAAAAGGGGAATAAGGTTTATCCGACCTATATTCACAGAGACAGTCTTTTTGAAGGGGTAGGAGCCGATGAGGACGGCTATATTGGCACGAGCAACCTGAAGTTTGCACGTATGGTGGGCTTAAATGATGTGTTTACCGTAGTTGGATTCAAAGAGGAGGCGCGGAAGAACAAGGAAGCATCCTCAAAGCCAAGTCAACGTGTGGACGATTACACCTCTATGATCCCCGCTGTGGAGCAAGATCTGACGGATAGTGCGGAGACACTGGCTTTTTACCAGTCCCTTACGCCCGGCTACCGAAAGGATTGGGCCCGTTATGTATACAGCGCCGCACAAGAGGAGACTAGAGAAAAACGGCGGGCGGAAATGAAGAGGATTCTGAGTGAAGGGTATAAAAGCATTGATATTTACCGGAGAGACAAGCCGTAATTAGAACTGCAAGAGAGAACTAGAGGTACAAATAATGGGTGATAAAGGGCCATCCTGCAATAGATGGCCTTGAAACGAAACTGCCCTCATTTCAACTGAAAATGAAAATAATCCGTGCGTAAGGGTTTACTTTCCGCTACACCTTCGCCAGCGTAGAAACTGATGTCCATACTGCAGTCTTTCGTGTTGTATAAATTATGCCATAAAGTCCGGTGGGGATAAGCTTCTGGAAGACAAACATGAGCGCAGGAAAGAATTTGCTTCATATCTTTCTCTGTATAATGAGATTTCTCACTTAACTCCTTCTGCAAGGTAACAAACCGTTGGTACATTCCCTGTGGCTTGGGATCGTCCGGGAGGCTGTCTTCGGAAGAATAGCGGTGCAACAAGAAGTTCGTGACCACCTGTGGTTTATTATCTCCGTTTAGGATGTAATAGCGGTTTGCTGTATAGGAACTCTCCCAAACGAAAGATTGCCCATAACGATCCCCGATAATATAATGCAGCGGCAATTGCGCGTAGCTGTGTTTTAGAGACAGCAGCGCTTCTTTGGCTTCGTCAACATTACGGCACCGGTCTAACAAATAACGCATAATTTGCAATTCATGAAGTGCCACATGCAACCCGCCGTTTGGTTCTGCAGGGTGGGTTATAAAGCTCTCGTCATCTGCCAAGACGGCGACGGTCAATCCCTCGGAATTAATTCCATCCAGCACTCCACTGACCAGTTCGAAGCTGCACATGTATAGTGAGGGGTATCCCTTATCCGGGTAGATTTCAAAAATATAAGGTTCATTTACAGCCACCACCGGAAAATCGAAATTTCGGCTGAGTATTGCCGCACCAGTAGCGGTTGTATGGTTGGGAAAGTAAATAGAAGAACATCCGATTGATTGTTTCTGATACATAATACCGCTGCAATCAAACAAGCCTTCGTCTAACTGGACGTCAAAAGCCTTAGCAATCCCCTTCATTCGTTCGTAGTGCTCGGGATAGTTCGTTTTCAAGTACTTATGCTGGTTTCGAATTCTTACCGGGTCATCACCGGGGATCTGACGATGCAAGGTGTATCGGTCCAATGCCATTTCTCCAATATAGTTTCCAATATCACTGTTGGTGCCTTCAAGTACGATATGTCTGACTGTAAGGCCGTTATCCGAAGCGTGGACGGTGGTTTCGTTATGAAATAAGCTCACTGCGCGTTCCCTCCTTAAGGGTGTTTCTGTAAATTATTATATAACTGACCAGTCAATTAATCAATTGTATTTAATAAATATGGTAAGATAAACCCGAGGTGAGTAATGCTTATGGCTCGTAAAATTAATGAAGAACTCCGGCAGGAGAAAAGAGCTGCAATTTGTGATGCTGCGAAAAGGCTATTTGCCGCGAATGGCTTCAACTTAACTACCATTTCAAACATTGCAAAGGAAGCGGGAGTTAGTCACGCTTCTGTATTTACATACTTTTCGAGTAAAGAAGAGCTAATCCATTCGCTGGTACTGGAACCGTTAGAGGAAAGTCTTTTGTTCTACGAGTCCATCATTCGTGAAGACAATCAACCCACCCAGACGTTAAGAAGGCTGATCGAGGTTCAAATGCGAATGGTTGTGGAGCAAGGCACATATCTGCGTTTGCTCCAGCAGGTGTTAGGGCAGCCGAACCAATTCCCTGAATTGACCAAAGCTTTGACGGAGTTTGGCGAGAAGTTTGTAAATTTACTTGAGCCACTCATTCGTAAAGGACAAGAATTGGGAGAGTTAAGTGAAGGGGATGCGAAAGTCATTGGCTGGACCTATTTTGCTTATTTTAATGGGGCAGGATTAATTTATCTTGATTTGCATGACGGATTAACTCAATTTACAGTCGAATGCGCTATGCGTATTTTTGGTTTGCGAACATAATAAAAGAAAAGCCACTCCGCATAAAGAGTGGCTTCTCTTCTTCATATACTGATATTGCTAGCTCATGCGTGTTACAACAGAGGTTCTTCCTTGCTGGCTGCGTTTGCTTTTTTTTCAATCATGATCTTCTTTTTCGTGGGCATAAATAATGTGATAACAAACGCGGCAATGGATAAAATCATCATGAAGTAATAGGCGTCACTTGCCCCTAAAATTGATGTAAGAGATTTAAGGAGCTCAGCAGGTGTAGAAGGATTCTGCTGGAGCACTGTAGCTGCATGGCTTGTTGCCTGCACTGTATAAATTGTAATCACGACAGCCGTACCAATCGCCCCGGCAATTTGGCGGACGGTATTATTCACTGCTGTACCATGTGTACCGAGTTGCTTGGGCAGCGCATTTAGTCCCGCCGTATTAAGTGGCATGGTAATGAAGCTTAATCCAATTCGCAGGCAGATCGTACGAATCATTAAATACATATACGTTGTCGATTCAGATAAATCTGTTACCGCCCACATGGATGGAATAATAAACAGTAAACCGATGATGAACAATGGCTTCGCACCGAAACGGTCGTATAATTTACCGGTGACGGGTGACATCAAAGCATTTACAAGCGCACCCGGCAATAATAGAAGCCCTGCATCAAATGCTGTGAATCCACGGCCATTCTGCAGATAAATAGGCAATAGAATCATATCTGCGTACATCATCATCGTGACTAGCACGTTAATTAGAGACGTTAAGGTAAAGATTTTATTTTTGAAGACAGACAGGTTTAACAGCGGGTCATCGGACTTGATCTGCCGAATACAGAATAGGGCCGTTACAACGATCCCAATCCCTATGGAGAGGATCACTAGTACATCGTCCCAGCCTTTACTGCCTGCACTGCTGAAGCCGTATAAGATTAAGCCAAATCCGATGGTTGATAAAAGGACACTTACTACATCGAGCTTCGACTTAGACGTTTCGGATACATTCACTAAATATTTGAAGGCCAGCACTATGACAATGACGACAAGGGGGATGAGGCCAATAAATAACCAGCGCCAAGAATGATATTCGACGATAAATCCCGAGAGCGTCGGTCCAATGGCAGGAGCGAAAATCATCGCCAGTCCAAGCAACCCCATAGCGCTGCCGCGTTTCTCAATAGGGAAGATAGCGAGCACAACACTCATCATGAGCGGCATAATAATGCCTGCGCCGGCCGCTTGGATCATACGTCCTATTAAGAGCACTATAAAGCTTGGCGCCGCTGCACAAATGATTGAGCCCATTAATAAAAATAACATGGCACTTAGAAATAATTGCCGCGTTGTATAGCGTTTCATTAAATAGGCTGTAATCGGAATTAATATCCCGTTGACCAGCATAAAGCCTGTTGAAATCCATTGTACGGTCGTTGCCGTGACATGAAATACATCCATTAAATTGCTTAAGGCGACATTTAATAACGTCTGATTGAGTGTGGATAAGAAACAACCCAAAATTAAGATGGTTAGTAAGATTCCTTTATTTATTTTCTTAACGTCTTCTTGCACAGTGTAATCCCCTCTTCATTGCTTTTTCGACACAGTGTCAATAAAATGAATCATATCAGTAATTAAGAATTATTCCTATTTACAATTTTATTGAAAATGTTGACTAATCGACAGAACGGGCGGATTAGTAGATGAAGTGACAAATAAACGATAATCGAGGGATGAAATGTCTGCACAAAAGAGAGTAGATCCACGAGCCATTCGCTCGAAAAAGATGCTGAAGACGGCCGTTTTTTCATTATTGGAAGAAAATTCGGATATTTCGCAGCTGACCGTCCAAAAAATTGCCAGCCGGGCAGAACTAAATCGTGCAACGTTTTATTTGCATTACGAGGATATTAACGATTTGTTGCGCCAGATCGTACATGAAATCTTTGATGACCTGTCCATGAAAGTTGAACCGTTACTACAAGTGAAGAGCAGCAACGAACAGGAGCAGTTGGTTACATTCTTAAATTATTTTTATGAATACCGGAAGATCTTTGCTGTATTCGTTGAGCATAAAGGCTTCAAAAATCACTTGTCCAACCTGTTGAAAAATACGATAGAAACACGAAGAAACGCGAGAAGAATAGAACCCACAAAGGAGGTTGTTTCAGTCGATATTGTGGTATCATCACTGCTGGGGATTATTATGTGGTGGATTAAGGATGGCATCCAATATAATTCTGAATACATAGCAGCGCAAATTACCTTGATGCATAGAAGAAGGTTTTTGTAAAAAAAACCACTCACATGGGCAGGAGTGGCTTTGTCTTGCTACAAGGTCTCTTTCACTTTGATTAATAACTTCAAGAAGGCCGCGCTTTCTTCTTCGGTAAGGCCCTGGGTAACACATCGTTCTACTTCCATGAATATATCGCGGAATTCTTCGACGAGGTCGGCCCCTTTTTGCAATAAATATATTTTTTTCTGCCGTTCATTATCTTCCGGAATCACCCGCTTGATATACCCTTTTTTCTCCAACCCCTGAAGCATGCTGGTGATGGTGGCTCCCTTACGGTTGAAACGCTCGGCCAAATCCTTCTGGATCACACCTTTGTCCTGATGTTCAAAAATATAGCCCATCATCTGCCCTTGCTGCGCATTCAGTCCCAGTTCCGATAATCTGACATTGGCCATACCTCTGATTTTCAATCCAATCTCCCGGATTAAATCGGAGTAGGGGGTAAGCAAAGCTTGCTTCGTCATCCTGTGCCGGACTCCCTTGCTATAGTTTGAATTCTAATTATAAGAACATCTTAATTTTCGGTCCCTAAATTGTCAAATTCAAAATGGTTAGACTTCATTTAATTTTACGATTGACAGTTAGAAGTCTAACTGTTATATTTCAATCAATAACAAACACTATCCCATTATAGGAGGTATCACAATGATTACAGCAATCACCAATGCGCGCATATTTGACGGCGAGAACGTGATCAGAGCCACGACGGTCCTGATTGAAGGCGAACAGATCCTATCGGTAGGCGGTGAAGTACCGGCACATGCGGTCACCATTGATGCGAAAGGAGGGACTTTATTGCCGGGTCTGATCGATGCCCACGTTCACACTTCCGTAGAGGGCCTGCGTGACGCACTGAAATTCGGTGTGACGACTGAACTGGAAATGATGGGCGGGTTTACGAAAAACGGCCGCGAGGCACAGCTCCAGGGGATTGAGGATATTGCCGATGTACGGTCTGCCGGAATGGGGGTCACACCTCCTGGAGGGCATCCCGATGAACTTATGCCTGGGGATGGGGAAATCCCGGATTTTGTACTGAAGGAATTGGAGAAAATGAGCGAGGAAGACCGCAATGCTATGCTGGCTGCTCATGCCCATGATCACGATCACGGAGAAGCGGCTGCTGCGGTATCGAACAGGGATGAGGCGCTGGTATTTGTGGCCGAACAAGTCAGGGAGGGAGCCGACTATATTAAGATTATGATTGAGGAAGGGACGGTGCTGGCCGCCCCCGGATTGCCAGTCTTAAGCCAAGATATTCTAAGTGCAGCCGTAGGGGAAGCGCACCGGTACGGCAAGATTGCGATTGCCC
The DNA here is from genome assembly GCF_038593145.1 of Paenibacillus sp. FSL L8-0340. Classification (NCBI taxonomy): domain Bacteria; kingdom Bacillati; phylum Bacillota; class Bacilli; order Caryophanales; family Paenibacillaceae; genus Paenibacillus; species Paenibacillus sp. FSL L8-0340. Next base: position 7,307,229 of record NZ_CP151967.1, on the reverse strand, counting down.
ATGTGTTGACTGCGGACTCCTCCCGGCAAGCCATCGAAGTCGGGGTCGATGGTCTGGCCCATTTATTCATCGACCGCCCGGACAATACTTCGGATCTGGTGAGAATGATCGCTGAGGCCGGTGCTTTCGTTACACCGTGTCTGGTCTTGAACTCCTCCATTATCGGTAACTCCGCAGCGGAATTGGCCAAGGATCACCGTGTGAGTTCCAGGCTCAGTCCGGAATGGGTGGATACGCTGAATGCCAGCTTCCATACCTACCCGCAAGGCAGCATGGAAGACAACTACCGGAATGTGATGGACCTTCATCATGCAGGTGTAGATATCCTTGTGGGTACGGATGTCTCCGTGCCGGTTCCTTCGCTTGGCGGGCTTGCCCATGGGGCCAGTGTACACCATGAAATGCAGCTATTGGTGGAAGCGGGATTCACGCCCGTAGAAGCTCTTCAGTCCGCTACTTCAAAAACAGCACGCCGGTTCGGCCTGAATGACCGCGGGCGTATCATTCAGGGGGCAAGGGCAGACTTAGTTTTGGTCGACGGCGACCCGACCACGACTATTTCCGATACGTTATCCATCCGTGGAATATGGCTGCGCGGCATTCAGAAAGTAGAAGAAGTGTGAAGCCACGCTGGCGCTTGATTTTTTAATAATGAGAAAGTCCATCCTAAGGGGGTGGGCTTTTTTTAATATCTATACAGGCAAATGAACGTTCGGGCGGTGCTATTCGTACTATAGTTATTCTACGGGAAGAGCGTATGGGAAGAAACGGATTGAAAGGGTGAAGGGGAATGCTTACAATCAAACATTTTACCAAAAGCTATAAGGGTGGAAAAAAGGCAGTAAATGACTTGAATTTGGTGGTGGAGCAAGGCGATATCTATGGCTTTATCGGACATAACGGAGCAGGTAAAACAACAACCATTCGGGCGGTAGTGGGCGTGCTTGATTTTGAAGAAGGGGATATTGAAATAGACGGTATCTCCATTAAAAAAGATCCGGTAGCTTGCAAGGCGAGGATTGCGTATATTCCGGATAACCCGGATCTGTATGATCATCTTACCGGCATCCAGTACTTGAATTTTATCGGTGATCTCTTTAGTGTATCCAAAGCGGATCGTGAGCAGCTTATTAAAAAATACAGCGATGCTTTTCAAATTACGGCCCATTTGGGTGATATGATCTCATCGTATTCCCATGGAATGAAGCAGAAGCTTGCGATTATCTCTGCACTTATTCATAAACCAAAGTTGTTGGTGTTAGACGAACCCTTTGTTGGCCTTGATCCAAAAGCGGCTCACATGCTAAAGACAATTATGGTAGAGCTGTGCAGCAACGGCAGTGCCATCTTTTTCTCCACGCATGTGCTGGATGTGGCAGAGAAGCTCTGCAATAAGATAGCGATCATAAAAGGGGGCCAATTGATAGCCCATGGCAAGACAGAAGAAGTAAAGGGCGAAAATAGCCTGGAGGAATTATTCATGGAGCTGATCGACAATGATTAATATCTGGAGATTAACGAAGCTGCAGTTGTTTTCTTCATTTGGGTTGAATAAAGCTTTGCATACAAAAGATGTTAAAGAAAGACGCAAATCGCTTTTACTCGCCTTTGGTATTCTTGTGGGAGTGCTTATGGTAGCAGTAGTTTCATTTGGATACAGCTTCATGTTGGCAGTGACGTTTGAACAAATGGGGCGAATGGATCTATTGCTGGCCATTATGATGGCTGTTACTTCTATTGTAGGGTTCTTCACCACGGTCTATAAGGCAAGCGGTGTATTATTCAGCTATAAGGACTACGATTTGGTGATGTCACTGCCGGTCAAGACGAGTCATGTTGTGGCAAGCCGTGTTCTTCAGCTCTATGTGCTGAATTTGTTCTTTTCTTTGATGGTCATGCTACCAGCAGGTGTGGTATATGCTATAAAAGTGAATCCGGGGACGTTATTTTATCTGTTTTTTCTAATGACCCTTTTATTTATCCCATTACTGCCGATTATTGCGGCAACGATTATTGGTTCATGCATTAGCTGGATCTCTTCCCGGTTTAAAGCGAGCAGGCTGATCAGTCTTGTATTAACTTTTGCCATTGTGATTGTACTTATGGTCGGTTCATTTACACTCAATGGAAACGAGCAGGCACTTGCTGATATGGGGACTGAGCTGGCCGATATGATATTTAAGCTGTATCCTCTTGCAGCGATGTATGTCGATGCGGTCTGCTCGTATCAGGTAGGATCATTGTTATTATTTATTGCGTTATCCGTACTTTCCTTTATTATATTTGCCACTGTGTTAAGTACAAGATATAAAGCGATTCATACCGGTCTAATGACCAGCCATGCAGGCAGCAAATATACCATGAAGCCGTTAGAATCCTCCTCTCCATTTCGTGCACTGTATAAGAAGGAGTTGCGCCGATATTTTGGATCTTCTGTTTATGTGCTGAATACAAGTATAGGCATGATTCTATTACTGGTGATGTCGGTTGCCTTATTGTTTGTCAGTTCGGAGAAGCTGGGGGAAATGATTGAAATTCCGCAATTATCCCATTACCTGAGTACGCTGGCTCCCATCCTACTATCCTTATTTGTAGTGTTAAGCTGCACAACATCAAGTTCCATTTCGCTTGAAGGCAATAATTTATGGATACTAAAAAGCTCACCCGTATCGAAACAAGCGATATGGCTTAGCAAAGTTGCCGTGAATCTCACCATCACATTACCGGTCCTGAGTATAAGTAGTGTAATGCTTATGATATCGTTGCGCACGGGATGGATAGAAAGCTTATTATTGCTTGTTATCCCTTTGATCTACGCTTGTTATTCCGCGCTGATGGGCATTATTGTTAACCTGAAATTACCTAACCTGGAGTGGAAAAGTGAAGTTACGGCAATCAAACAAAGTGCAGCAGTTCTTGTATCTATGCTCATAGGGTTCATCAGTTTATTAGTTCCCGTGGGACTATCCCTTCTTCTGACGCAGGTAAATGCAAATCTCCTCTTGTTAGGGGTTGGCATGATTATGATAGCGGCATGCCTGGCAATGTATAGATATATGCAGACAAAAGGGGAGCAGTTGTTTCAGCGGCTTTAACCCAGCGTTGCTTAGAAAAAGAGCGGCGGAAGGAGATACGATTTCAGGAATGGCATATCTTACAAAACAGCCAGCTGTCGGTTCCATCCCGGCAACTGGCTGCTTAGCGTTTCAATAGGTCATGAGATTTTAATTATGGTAATATTCTGCCAATGCATTTGCCGCAATGATGGCCTGGAATACATCATCAGGAGTTACGGGATGTGGCATATTGCCCATCGTGTCTCCTTCAGCACATGCATCTTCCGCCACTTTCCGCCATTCGTCCTCTCTAAACTGATCCAGACCGAGATCTTTTAATGTTAAGGGTAAGCCCACTTCTTTGATGAAGTTGATTACCGTTTCCAGTTCTTCCTTGGGTGCACTTTCTAAAATAAGCTGTGTTAATAAACCAAACACTACTTTTTCGCCATGCTGTGCATGATGCAGTGAGGGAACAGCGGTCATTCCGTTATGAATGGCATGTGCAGCGGCTAAACCGCCGGATTCAGCCCCCACGCCACTTAAATAGATGGTGGCTTCAATTGTTTTTTCAACCGCAGGTGTGGAAACTTTATGATCAACAGCAATTTTCGCTTGAAGGCCATATTCCAGAACAGTGTCATAGCACATCTTGGCGATACCTAATCCGGCAAGTGAGGGTTTCAAATTGACCAGATTATCACCATTTTTCTGGTAGCAGGCGCGTGCTTCAAAATAGGTGGCGAGAATTTAACCACTCTCCTTGTTTTAGAAATTATCTACTGCAGGTGAGCACATTACGCATTCAATGGTTGGGTTTGTTCCCTAAAAAAGAAAAAGGCCCTCAAATTGAAGGGCCTTCATAAGAATCATGTTCGATTAAGTTGTGCACACAGAAATAGTATGATATGATTGGAGAATTACTGATCATTTATTTGATGAATAGCCTAATAATCCTATCTTATTTACAACTTAATCTTACCACACAGTAATACGGGTTGTCAAACTTTCATTTTACAAATTCGAATGAAGGAGTGTATGCAGGAAGATGATAAGTGCAGAGGATTGGAAGCAAGAACAGGAACGGCTGAAGCAGGTTATGGAAAAACTGCAAGCGAAGATCACCGAACTGGAGCCGGAGGTGGCCGGGCTGCATGACCAAGTGGTGGACATCCGCAAGCTTTTTTGGGAAGAAGTGACTGTGAACACAAGCACTAGTGAAGATTTTGAAGAGACTTTCTACAGTATCAGACAGCAAGAAGCATTATTGTCCGAACGGGAGCGAAGCCAGCGGTTGCGCGCACAGCAATGGAAAAATATGAAACGGCTGCTGTCCTCTCCTTACTTCGGACGCATCGATTTTCATGAGGATGGCTTGAACACTGCCGAGCAGGTCTACATCGGTGTATCATCCTTCATTGACTCAGATGGCATGAGTTTTCTGGTGTATGACTGGCGTACTCCGATTGCTAGTATGTATTACGATTATTCACCGGGCACGGCCGGATATGATACGCCGGGTGGAGCTATCGCTGGAACGATGCAGCTGAAGCGGCAGTATCAGATTCGCGGAGATCAACTGCAGAACGTATTCGACACGAGCTTAACGATTGGCGATGAATTGCTGCAGCAGGTGCTTGGCAAGGGTGCCGACAATCAGATGAAGAGCATCGTCGCGACGATCCAGAAGGAACAGAATGCCATTATCCGCGATGACAACAGCCGGATGCTCATCGTGCAGGGGGCGGCTGGCAGCGGGAAAACCTCGGCGGCCCTGCAGCGGGTGGCGTACCTGCTGTATAAACACCGCGAACGGCTGAGGGCTGACCAAATTGTGTTATTCTCGCCTAATCCGATGTTTAACAGTTATGTATCTACCGTACTTCCTGAACTCGGTGAAGAGAACATGCAGCAGACGACCTTCCATGAATATCTCGATTACTGGCTTGGCAGGACGTTTCGCTTAGAGGATCCCTTCGACCAGATAGAATACGTGCTGGAAGAACAATCTGACCGCGGGTATGAAGCCCGGCTGAAAGGAATCCAATACAAGGCATCTGTGGACTTTCTTCAAGCGCTCCAGAAGTATGCGCAGGGGTTGGAAGGGAAGGGCATGCGATTCATAAGCATACGCTTCCGGGATCGCGATTTGATCACAGCTAAGCAAATGGAATCGAAATTCTACAGCTATGATTCTTCCATTCGCTTATCCAACCGCATCGCTTTGCTGCAGGAATGGCTACTGCGTGAAATTTCTCTGTTGGAGGACAAGGAACGTGAGGCGTTCTGGGTGCAGGAGGAGCTTGATTATCTTGACAATGATCAGTACGCCGAAGCGTTTAATGAACTGCATAAAGACAGGGGTGTGTTTGACTTTGCCGAACAATATGAAGAAGCCCGCGAAATGCAGCGCGGCAATCGGAGGCTGGACGAGGGCGATTTCGATTATGCTGAGCGGGAGGAAGCACTGCTGCGCCGGATGGTCGTGAAGGAGCAATTTAAACCGCTGAAGCGAAGTGTGAAGCGGATGTTGTTCATAGACATGATTGGGCTGTACATCCAGTTCTTTGAAGAAGAGAATGTTTTGGCGGAGATGACGAATGAAGCTGGAATTCCCCCGCTCTGGCCGGAAATCTGTCAGCAAACCAAGGAGAAGCTTAGCCGGTCCGAGCTCTTCTATGAAGATGCGACACCGTACCTGTACCTGAAGGAGCTCATCGAGGGCGTTCGGGTGAACACGGAGATCCGGCATGTATTCGTCGATGAGGGTCAGGATTATTCGATGTTTCAGTATGAGTTCCTCAAAAAAATGTTTCCCCGTGCCCGCATGACGGTGCTTGGCGATTTCGGACAGGCTATCTTTGCTCAGGCCACAGAACTGTACGGCGAAGAATCACCGCTCATCGGATTGTATGGCAAATCTGAAACGAGCGTATTCCGTCTGGTTCGCAGTTACCGGTCAACGCGTGAGATTGTGGAATTCACGAAGTCTTTATTGCCTAACGCCAAGGAGATTGTAGCCTTTGAACGCAGTGGCAGGAAACCGCTCCTCTCTCAGATGGGCAGTGGCGGGCAGCGGGCAGCAAGAATAGCTGAGCATCTTGCGGCGCTTCGGGCGGAAGGCTTGGTCTCCATCGGGATCATCACCAAGACAGCGGCCGAAAGCAAAGCTGCTTATGATCTCCTTACAGCTCAGGGCTGCCAGGGGTTGAAGCTTGTGACGAAGAGTACGCCCAACTTTGAGAAGGGAACCCTGATCCTTCCCGTATATCTTGCCAAGGGCGTTGAATTTGATGCCGTTCTAATCTACGACGCATCTTCGCAGACGTATCATTTGGAGAGCGAGCGCAAGCTATTCTATACCGCATGCACGCGTGCCATGCACCGGCTTCTGATCTGTACAACGGGAGAGTGGACCCCATTCCTTCCGGCATCGGATAAGTCCTTGTATGAGGTAGAGCAAATTCAGTGATGAATACTAACCAAGGATCTCTCTTCATAAACATGACAGTCAGATGTCGAGTTTCTCCATGTATACTTTGGAGAAAGGAGAGGATTCAACCATGAACACTTATACGACCCACAAGCCCAAGCTGATCCTTACTGGAGTGGCTGTACGTACAACAAACGCTGAAGAAACGGGACCGGACGGACGATTGCCACAGCTTTGGGACACCTACTTTCAGAGTAATCTTGTTTCTGCGGAGGGGATCAGAAATCCTCAATTCCTATACTCGTTGTATACGGATTATGAAAGCGACGTGAACGGAGCTTATACCGTTGTAATTGGACATGAAACAGACAATGAATTCGTCCAGGATGATGATAATCATGCGGTTGTGGAAATACCCGAAAGTAAGTACATCGTATTCACGTCAAAGAAGGGACCTATGTATGAAGTGGTGCCTGAGGCGTGGCGGGAGATATGGGCCTATTTCAAGCAATCGCCGGAAGTGAGAACCTATACGGGCGATTTTGAGCTTTATGATTCCAGGAATTCGGATCCAGCAAACACTGAAGTGCAGATTTATATAGCCATTAAATAGCTGGAGAGCATGTTAAAACGCTACTGACATAAGGCTGTCAGTAGCGTTTTTGTATCCTTATATAGAATGAATTTAATAACTACACAAAAGGGAAAAAGTAACGGAGGGGAAATTTGGAACTGTAGGAGCGATAGTGCCGGGAGGTACAGATTAGAGATCTTTTAGAACAGCTTAGCTTCACGCAGGGGAATCCCAAGTGGGGGTATTTCCTCCGCTTCGGTCATTTGGAGATATCTTTGTAGATGAAGAATTGACAGTCTCGAAAGCAATGCTATAATCAAATAAATAGAAAATAATGCAATTATTTTTTCTTTTTGGAACCTGCATCCAGACAAACTTCACTAATCACTGTTTGGAAAATGGGGGTAAAGAGATGGGAGAGCTCAAAGCGCCTTTCGTAACCAATGTAGAGGATATGAGTTGGATCAGGCGCACTTCTGACTGCTATTTTATCATCGATGAGACGGGGAAAGTCTTACAATGGAGTGCGGAGCTTGGTGCGCTGCTTGGTATTTCGGCCACAGAAGCGGTCGGCAAGGCCTGCCGTTCCCTTGATCTCTTCAGTGATTCTACCGGGAACAGCCTCTGTAAAACCTGCCAGGTTCTAAGTGCTACGCAACATATGAACAATTGCAACGGATCACGCAGGGTATTTGTTCAACGTGGTTCGGTCCGGGTTCCTTTCCTGAAGAATATACGGGCCAGCAGCTACGATAAACGGTTAATCTGGGTGACCCTCGAACAGGCCGCGATCTTTTCCCTCATGGAAAAGCTAACTTCTCAAGAAAATAAAGTGCTGGGCCTATTATCCAGAGGCCATACAACTCAGCAGATTGCTATAGAGCTACACATTTCTTATACAACGGTACGAACCCATATCCGTAATCTTTTGAGCAAGCTTGGGGTACACAACCAAAAGGAAGCCGTTTCTCTCTTTTTTGCCGAGCTGCTTAAATAATAATTAGTGAGTAATAGAAAAGGATCATCTCCCGGTTGACTGAGGAGGTGATCCTTTTTGCGGCTTAATATCCAAATTATATTATAAAAATACCTCAAATGTACGATCCTCCCGCTTCTAATATATGTTAATTTAGTAGCACATATTGAAAGCCGGGAGCAAACGGTCCCGGTGAGGGAGGGAAATATGAGTAATATTGCAGCAATACAGGATCAGTTCAAAGCTCCGTTCTACCTGGTCTGGGAGATTACACTTTTGTGCAACGCCAGTTGTGTACATTGCTATTCAGGCGCAGGCCGCAGGCATCCCGACGAATTAGACGCAGAAGAGGCGCTTTCTGTAGTCGATCAATTAGCTGAGGCCGGTGTTCTCCTGCTTGGACTCTCCGGGGGAGAAGCTCTGCTCAGGCCCGATTGGATGGACATAGCCTCCCGTGCTTCGTCGAAGGGGATGATGGTTTCGATCGGCACCAATGGAGCTGTGATTGATGATGAGATGTGCCGCCGGATCATCGAGGCAGGGGTGTCTGGAATTTGTGTCAGTATTGATGGAGCAACCGCAGAAGTACATGAGCAGGTGCGCGGTGTCAAAGGACTGTATGACAAAGCTGTTAGCGCTATAGAAACATTAGTGAAGCATGGGATTAATGTAACTGTTGGGTATACGCCGACCCGGCTTAATTTCAGGGATGGCCGTAGGGTCGTAGAATTGGCCGCCCGGCTCGGTGCAAATGGAGTGAATTTATCTGAGTTCATTCCCACAGGACGGGGAGATCAGGCATTGGCGCTTACGCCAAATGAGCTTCGCGATGTGATTGTGGAGTGGATCTCTATGCAGCAGGAGTACGCCGGAAAGCTGAAGATATACTGGCATGACTGCCGTGTTGCACTGATGCTGCCGCCAGAGCAGGCAGCACAATATATAGGCTGTGGTGCAGGTTATGTTACCGCCCGTATCACGGTTAACGGTGATGTCACCCCTTGTGTGACTTTACCGCTCACAGCAGGCAATTTGCGTGAGCAGAGCTTTCAGGACATCTGGAGCTACTCGCCGGTCCTAGCGAATATTCGGGACAGGACGACAAGAAACGAAGGAAATTGTGGCACTTGTGAGCATAAGTTCATCTGCGGAGGATGCCGCTCTGCGGCATTAGCCTATCATAACGATGCTTCAATGGGCGATCCTTATTGCTGGGTGGTTCCTGAAGCAGTTCAAGTGTAGAAGGAGAGGATAAGATGCCAAATTTAACTTCGGATACGGTACTAACACTCGCATCCAATATTGTTACCCGCAAAGAGGAAAATAGCAAGTACGTGGTGTACAACCCGGCTACGGACGAGCTTCATGTGTTATCACGTCTGGCCTATACCATATTGAAGCTATGTGAGCAGCCCGCCCGGGTTGCCGAGATTACGGGGCTTGTTGAGGAATCCATTCCAGCCTTCCAGTGTGACCAGGGACGCGGGGAAGTGAACGGATTACTTCAGAAGCTATTGAAACGAGGCTTGCTCCAGGCAGCCTGACCAGCCCTATAGAGAGGAGGTGAGGAAATGGAAGCAACCAGAGAACTGCTGTGGGACATCGCCCGTGACAATATGGCGGAAATGGAAGACGCTGATTTGCTGGCAGCCATTCAAGAACTGGATATTGTAGATTTAGGGGAATTATCTGTTATTGCCTGGAGAGTAATTTAGCAAGCAAGGAGCCTCGGGCGCTGCCGGAGGTTCTTTTTACAAGGAGGCAGCCAATGGGTCGGAGCAGAACAACCTTCCGGAGGTTAAGCAGTGGATTGGGAATTATTCATCTTCCGTTAGCCGGTATGAACACGGTATCGCTGGGCCTGCTATCGGGTGCGGGTGCAAGGCTGGAAGCGGAAGATGAAATAGGCAGTTCGCGGATTCTCGAACATTGGATATGGCGAAGAGAACAGAAGGAAGAGGATCTCAATGATATTTTGGCGGATTTCGGAGCTAATTTGAAAACCTCATCCAATATAGAATGGACACGCCACTGGACTACAGTGCTTTGTGATCAATTTGAGCCGGTCTTCAAACTGTTTTTGCATGATATTCTGGAGTTTGATTTGTGCCCTGAGACCTTTGCGGCCAGCAAGGAGTATGCAGCAGTTCTTTCCAGTAAACGCCGGAAGGAACCAAATGCGTACGTAATGGATGTATTGCGTGAGAAAATGTCCGGGGGTAAAACGATCGGACGGTCAGCTGTAGGCCGGGTTGAAGATATAGCGAGGCTGGATTTCCCCAAGGTGAAGAGCGTCTATGAACGTCTTTATGTTCCAAATAATTGTGTGGTTGCTGTGGTTGGAGGCATTTCAAAGGAACGACTGGAGAAGCTGCTGGATGAAATCGGTGAAGCCGGCGCTGTACAGGATTCACTGATCGTTCCTCGGGAAGAATCCCCTTATTGGCAATCCTGTACGTATTCCATCGAACAGGAAGGCAGACTCGTTCATCTGGCAGCAGCGTTGCCCTGTGTATCCTGCAGACATCCTGATTTTTTCGCATTTGCTGTGTTGTCACAGGCGCTGGGTGGAGGAGACGGTTCCAGACTTTTTGAAAGTATCCGGCAGAGAAAAGGGTTGGCCTATCAAGTACGGAGCAGCTTGATGTCCTTCAGGGACACGGGACTCATGACCTTTTATCTGGCCACCGGACCGAATTCCGTATCCTGGGCGGCATCTGCCATCGTTCAAGAAATGGAGAAAATCAGGAATAACGGAATGAGCAGAGAGGAGGTCAAGGCCGCCCAAAACCAGCTTTTAAACCAGATGGTCCTAAGGTCAGAGAGTACAGCTTCCAGAATGAACACGCTGTTGACCGCCTCATGGTATCCGGGATACCCCGGGACGTTAACGGCCATGAAAGAAGCCATAAGTTCGGTTACTCCGGAGGCGATTCAGTCCGCTTTACAGAACGCCGCCCCGACTGCAGAAATGGGTGTGGTGACGTTGGGTCCGGTATCCGCTTCAGCGCTAGTATTGATTCATTAGGAGGACGTTATGGCCTACTCGCAGTGGAAGTATCCAAATGGTTTGAACGTAATCACGGAGGATATGCCTTCAATGGCAAGTGTGACGGCCGGATTTTTTGTACTGAGCGGGGCAAGACATGAGTCCCCGAAACAGACAGGTATAGCACACGCGCTGGAGCATCTGCTTTTTCGGGGATCGCTGCTTTATCCGAAGGGAGCCATGAGTCCCGAATTCACTCAAATGACAGGGACTATGAATGCTTTTACCACCTGGGAATATACTTGCTTCTACAGCCGTTCCATCCCTGAAGAATTGCCCGGAATCTTTTTTCCATTAATGGATATGATTCGTCAGCCTCTATTGCGGGAAGCAGATTTTGGTCTGGAACAGAATATTATCCGCAAAGAATTATCAAGACAATTAGAGGAACCGCGAAGCAGACTCACTCATGCGCTCCATCAATACGTGTATCCGGGACGTCTCGGCAAGCTGCTGATTGGTCTCGATGAAGATATTCTAAAGCTGAGCGCTCTGGAGCTTAGACAATTTCACCGGCGGCATTATATTCCCTCCAATATTCTGCTGGTGATTTCCGGCAGCCTTGAGAAATGCAGCGGACTGGAGCCCTGCCTGCAGGCTTTACAGGATTGGGAGGAGCCTATGCTTCCGGTCGGGCTTGAACAGCCTCTAATGGCACAACCTGCGGTGGTTAACCTTTCGCAAAAGCGTGCAGATCTATGTTACTCAGTATGGGCCTGGAGTCTCCCGCCGCTTGAAGATAAAGAACATTACGCAGTCCATTTGCTATGCACCTTGCTGGGCGACGATAATTACATCGGCTCAAGGCTTTATAATGTGATCGTTGCCCCTGGATTCGCCCAGCAGATCACCTGTGTATACTCCGTATTGGGCGGCAAAGGACTGTTCAAAATCTATGGTTTGGCAAGTGCAGCTCAACTGGAGGGGGTTCGAGAAAAGATGCTGGGCGAGCTGCGCCAGATGGGGGCTGGAAGGATCACACCACGCGAATACAACCGTGCCAAGCAAAAGGTAAAAACACAAATGGCCCTGGATGCTTCCGTATCCCACAGCCGTTCGGTCTCAATTGCCCAGGCCTGGATGCGGCATAGACGTATGATTCCTCTGGACGAACTTCTGACATTCATTGATCAGATCAGTATAGGTGACCTTCAAAATATAATTGCGCAGTATTTTAACAACCAGGAGTGCTTTGAAATATACGGATAATCACAAGAAACGGAGCTGGTCTAAACATGGTGGAGGAATGGTTCCGCTATCCTGTACATATGGTCTGGTCGGTTACTAATTTGTGTAATGCCCACTGCATACATTGCTCGTCAAGCTCTGGAACCTGTCTTCCGGGAGAACTGGATCAGGCGCGGGCATTGCAGTTAATTGACGAGCTGGCGGATATGGGTTGTATTGATTTGGCCTTATCCGGCGGGGAGCCGCTGCTTCGGGCAGATATCGAACAGATCATCGAACATGCCGTTCATCATCATATGCAGGTGGGTCTGGGAACCAACGGCTGGGGTCTGAATCTGAAAAGAGCGAAGGAACTGAGAGCATTAGGACTTCAGCGCATCCAGATCAGCCTCGATGGCATAGGCCAGACACATGATGAAGTGAGAGGGCTGAAGGGGCTGTTTAATCGTGTAGAACGTGCTATTGATGCTTCTCTGGAGTCAGGACTCCAGACACATATCTGCTTTACTCCTCACAAGGAAAATGTGCATCATACCGAGCAGGTCATTGAATATGCCTTATCCAAAGGAGTCCATCTATTCAATCTGTCCCAGTTCGTGCCTGTAGGCCGGGGAAGTCAAAGCATGGACTTGCTTCCCGGGCAATGGAGATCTTTGGCGATGCTGTGGGTGAACAAGAGGGAGCAGCTTAAAGGGCGTATGAAGTTCAGCAGCCACTTGGCGCAAATGGCTTTGGTTGATCCCACTTTAGCCTGCCAGGAGGGCTTCAGAGGCTGCCAAGCCGGTATGGCGCAAGGGTATATTTCTGCAGATGGCTGGGTCACTCCCTGTGTTATGCTTCCGATACATTTAGGCAATGTCCATGAGCGCCCCTTAAAAGAGATTTGGGACAGCGCGCCTGTTATCCAGCAATTGCGTGACCGGAGCAACCTGGGCGGAAACTGCGGGCAATGCGGAATTCGGGAAAAATGCGGGGGCTGCCGCGGGGTTGCTTATGGCCTGTATCACGACTATTTAGCTGATGATACACACTGCTGGCTGCATTCCGCACCGGAGTCTGCAGACCGGATCACAGTCTAATAAAAAAGGGGAATGTACAAATGAGCTATGTTACCAGAGATGAAGATATTCGTTATGTTATTTTGCTCAGCCATGCAACGAATGAAAAAATGAGTCTTGAACTCATTCGCGCCCATGTGAACCATTTACGTGAGCTTGACCGGGAGGGGAAGCTGGTATTGTGCGGGCCGTTTACGGATTATGCCGGCGGTATGGTCATTATCCGCGCTGCGTCCAGAGAAGAGGCCGTGCAGATAGCAGAGCGTGATCCTTATGTCCTTTCGGGCAAAGAGAATTATGAATTGCGCACCTGGGAGTTGTCGCTTGAGAGTAACGGACATATGGGCATTATTGAATAGAATGAAGAGAGGTTGATTCTTTCATGCGGCTTACGTTTTCTTATTTTAGACGACATGACCCCGTACTATGGATTCGGGTGTTTGGAACCGGATTATGTGCATTAACTACATTTATGATCCGGCCTTTTCTCATTTTTTATATTTCGGATAAGCTTGGTGGAACTGTGCTGATGCCTCTGCTGGTTGTAGGTCTTCAACCGCTGGCGGGAATTATGCTCAGCTTCTGGGGCGGGGGGCTGGCTGACCGTTACGGGCGCAAGCCGGTTATGCTTGTATCCTTGGTTATTCAGGCTTTGTCCATGCTTGGTTTTATATTTGCCGATACCCTGTGGATGCTGATTCTGATTTCTGTACTTGGGGGCATGGGGATGCCGATGTTTCTGCCGGCAGCCAATGCCCAGATTTCTGACATTGTTCCCGAGGAGAAACGTGCGGAAGCCTTTGCCCTTATTCATGGTGCAGTCAATGTTGGCGGTGCGCTGGGGCCCTTGCTGGGCTTGGCCGTGTATCTATTGAACCAGAGTGTTATCTTTGTGATTTGTTCGGCTTCTTTTGTTTTGTTCGCTTTGCTTATTTGGTGGAAGGTGCCGGAAACACGACCGGAAGAGATCCTGCAGCCTGATAAGCCTGCGGCCCATTCGACCAGACTTCCATACCGGGAACATAGATTGCTGTACCTGTTGACCTTGTTCGCGCTTCCTGTGGGATTATTGTACTCACAGGTGGAAACTACTCTTCCGCTGCATCTGAAAACTAACTTTTCTAATGCCTCCTCCATCTTTGCCGGACTTATGACAATTAACTCTATTGTTGTGATTCTGCTCATGGTCTGGCTGCCAAAGAAGACGGAAAACAAATCACCGCAGTCCATGATATTGATAAGTTATGTGCTGTTTGCCATCGTAAGTCTGGGTTATGGATTTGCTGCATCTTTCCTCGTATTAGTGGTCACGGAGCTGATTTTTACCGTAGGCGAAATTATAGGCATCATCCATTTGCAAAAATATGTTTCCATTGCTGCACCTGCAGGCATGAGAGGAAGATATAACTCTATCTTTGGCTTATATATGCAAATTCCCAAAATCCTCGGCCCCATTTGCTTCGGACTGATCTTTGAGCATTTTGGCGGGGGTCTGATGTTTTCGCTTGTGGCTGGTCTGCTGGTTCTCTGTGGAGTGGCCATCTATCAACTAATCCGTAATGCACAGAATCAGAAAGTCGCTCTAGTGCAAAACGAGCTGCAGACGGATACAGCGGTTTAAGGAGAGTGGAATCAGAATGCAAATCTGTTCTGTGAACATTGGAAAAACCGGATGGATTGAATGTGAAGGCAAACGAGTATTGTCTGCGATCACGAAGGAGCCAACAAAAGACCGGGTGTTCTTATCCGCTCTAGGTCTGCAAGGAGATGAACAGGCGAACAAAATCAGACATGGTGGACTAGACAAAGCGGTTTGCGCTTATCCTGAAGAATATTACGATGACTGGGAACAGGAGCTATGCAGGGAGCTTCCCTTTGGTTCCTTCGGAGAAAATCTAACAGTACAGGGTATGAGGGAACCGGAAGTACATATCGGCGATATTTTTATGTGGGGGGAGGCGTTGCTTGAGATTACCCAGCCCCGCCCCCCATGTCATAAGCTGGCTAAAAAGTTTGGCAACCCTCAGCTGCCGCTTCTTTTTCAAAATCTGGGGAGAACCGGTTTTCTCATGCGTGTTCTGAAGGAAGGGTGGGTTAGCATGGATAGCCCTTTCTTTTGCTCCAAAACTCATCCCTCTCAAATTTCCATTGCAAGGGTCAATGATGTTATGTATAAGGATATACGGAATAAAGAGCTGCTCACGGCCATTTTACAGGTGGAGGCCTTGTCGCCAAGCGTTAGGACCACTTTCAAGCTAAGGCTGGCAGGGCATTATGAGGATTCTACGAACAGGCTGCAAGGGATGTAAATGGAGAAGCTGCTTCGATCGCACAAGAGACGGGAATTCCATTTCACCCCCCCTGAGTTTATGATTCAAAGTAAATATGCTTTGGGTTTCCTGTAAATTTTGCTCTATAGATGATATAGTGATCCGTATTGTAAGTAACGGTAAACAGCCGGGAAAGGGTGCAGCCGCATGA
This sequence comes from Paenibacillus sp. FSL L8-0340, assembly GCF_038593145.1. Lineage (NCBI taxonomy): Bacteria > Bacillati > Bacillota > Bacilli > Caryophanales > Paenibacillaceae > Paenibacillus > Paenibacillus sp. FSL L8-0340. Next base: position 7,291,414 of record NZ_CP151967.1, on the reverse strand, counting down.
ACAAAACGGATCGTTTGTTAGCCATAGTGCTTGAGCTGCAGCGTAATAAGGTGCTGCGGGCCGAGGATTTGGCCGCTACCTTTGAAACAAGCGTGAGAACCATTTATAGGGATATTCAGGCTTTAAGTGAAGCAGGTGTATCCGTGATAGGGGCGCCAGGACAGGGATACTCCTTAATGGAGGGGTATTTCCTGCCGCCAGTCAGCTTTACGGTAGAAGAAGCTGTGACGTTACTTATCGGAACGGATTTTATCGAGCAGTGGTTTGATGTCCACTATGGCCGTAAGTCCCGTACTTCCAGAGGAAAGATTGAGGCGATCCTCCCGGAACCGGTCCGCAGTGAGGCTGCCCGGATACGTAAGAGCATTCGGTTGCGTACGTCTGCTGAGGATGTATCACGAATACAAGAGAAGGCATACCTGGAAGCGATTCGTCAGGCGATCCTGGAGGAAAGAAAAATAAGCTTCCACTATTCCAAAAAAATTGCCGAAGCCGATGGAAACCGCCAAAGCGTTCGTACAGTTGCTCCTTATGGGCTTGTGCTCCTTCATGGGGCATGGGTACTCATCGCATGGTGTGAATTGCGTCAAGACATCCGTCATTTCCGGTTGTCCCGGATGACAGAGCTTATTGAACTGGAAGCTGGATTCAAGCTTCCAGCAGATTTTAATTTGGAGGCATACCGGCCTCCAGACGACCGCAACATCCGTGTGCGCATCCGGGTCCAGCCTGACATTGCCGATAAGGTAAGGGAGTCAAACAACTTCTATATAGATACGATAGAGGATCAACCGGAAGGCTTGCTGGTAACCTTTCGTGTTAGGCAGGCGGAGGAATTGCTGCAATCCGTGCTCGGCTGGGGAGCGGGAGTGGTTGTACTGGAGCCGGAATCCTTCCGATATCGGGTAAGAGACGAACTTGAGAACATGTTGAAACGCTACTGACATAAGGGTGTCAGTAGCGTTTTTGTATACTTAGAACAAAAGATGATTAAAGGAGCTAATACATGATGGTTACAACTAAGGAAGCCTTACAACGTTTTGAGGAAACTGTGGCACATTATATTCATGAACTGGAACCATTCAGTATGGAGCAGCTGAAGCAAAAGCCAAGCGACAACGAGTGGTCTATCGGACAGATGGTTCAACATCTCATTAACTCAGCGCTGTATATGCAGCTTCGCAATGTAGATCAATGCCTGGTGCCAAGCGAAGACTCCCTGGTATCTCAAGCGGGAAAAACCGAAGCAGGTGAGGCAATATTCGCTCAAGGAAGTTTCCCGCCCGTTCGTGTTCAGGTTCCGCCTTCCCCTCAATATACGCCGCAGCAGCCGGAAAGCAAAGAGCAGCTAATTCAAGGGCTGCACGCGGTCATCCAGAGAATGAAGGAGATTGAACCGACCCTTGGGGAAGCGTCCAAACAAAATACAGTGCCCCATCCGCGATTCGGTGGATTGTGCGCAGAGGAATGGTTTCTGCTAGTTGAAATGCACTACCGTCATCATCTTCTGCAGTTGGACCGCTTAAAACAAGGTTTGGTTCATGCTCATGAATGAACAAGCTAACGTTGCCTCTTCTGAATAGGTAGAAAGGTATGGAGTTGAAGCTCGCACAGCCTGTTTTATCATCATTCCGGCCATGGTAGGAACACACCATGGAGAGGGTGCTGATTATAGTGCTGCGGGCTTTTTTTGTCGTTAAAAGTCGAATTTCCAAATGCATTCTCTAGTAACCGCTTTCAGTTCATTGTAGAATGGATAAAAACAAAGGTATATCATTGACACGGTTACAAGGGAGCATGCCCATGAAGAGGTTCTGGTTCAGGAAAAAGTATATTCCGTTCACCTACAAGATGATGATTCCATATCTCATTCTTGTATTGCTGACAGATGTGCTGGTCGGCTATATCGCATATACGATGCTTATTCAATCCAGGACAGAGATGGCGGAAACGAATATCAGGACCGCTCTGAAGCAGACAAGGAACAACATCGAATACCAGACGGATGAAATCAAACGAATGAGTAATTCGCTGTTTCTCAATTCGAACTTTCAAAATGCTCTTCAGTTTAAGGGGGAGCCTTTAGATAACATGCTTAAGATGAGAGACGATATCGTTCCTTATATGAAGGCCCCTCTGCAATTGTACGGGAACAAGCTAAGACTTGCGCTCTATACCGTGAATGAGACGATGCTTGAAATAACCGGTGACGATATGTCGATGCCGATCGGTAGAAGCGATTATTATGTTCTTCCTTACCGGACGATCGAAAATGCGGAGTGGTTTCAGTCGATCGTCACGGATAGCAAAGACAGCGTGTGGCTTCAGGCAGACACCGATCGCGAGCTGGGCAACATTTCGTATGTCCGTAAGCTCGTTTCTTCAAATGGTCCGGCCGTTATCGGTTATATTCGTGTCACGGCGAGAATTGACGAGCTTTTTGGCAATTTCGATACCTTTCCGGTTGAACAGGGGCTTGACCTTCGTTTGATTGACAGGATGCAAGGATCGACTATATATGAACAGGGTATTGTAGATGAGCATGCGAAGCAAGATTCTTATTTGATTATTAGCGAAGATGTTCCGATACCGGGATATGCCATCGAGGCAAGGGTACCGCACACTTATTTGAACAAAGACGCGAGCAGAATGCAGAAGGTGATTGGCACCGTCTGTTCCATCAGCTTTTTGGTTATGGCTGTTATCGGCTTCCTGGTAGCCCGAATCTCCGGCAAAAAAATTAAACGGATCGTATATTTGGTCCAGTCGTTTCAGGAAGGGAATTTTTACAAAAGAATCGGCTTTTCAGGAAATGATGAATTTGTCTACATTGCCAATAGCTTTAATCAAATGGCCACGAGCATCCAGGAACTGATCCGCGACGTCTACGAGCAGGGCATCCAGAAAAAACAAGCTGAGCTGGATGTGCTGCAAGCCCAAATCAGTCCGCATTTCTTGTACAACACACTGTCGACGATTGGCAGTCTGGCCAATTTGGGCGAAGTTGAGAAGGTAACGGGGATGGTACAAGGACTTTCCAAATTTTACCGGCTTACCTTAAACGAAGGACATGTGTATATCTCTCTGGAAAAAGAGTTGGAGCAGGTAAGGACCTATCTTGAAATCCAGAGAGTAAAGTATGCGGATGCCTTCAAGGTTTATTATGATATCGATCCGGAAATTTTACGGATTCCCATTATTAAGCTGATTTTGCAGCCGTTTGTCGAGAATATATTCAAGCACGCCTGGTTCGGTGAGACGATTGCGATCCGTATTACCGGAAAGCGGCTTGGTGACCGGATTGAACTTAAGGTCATTGATAACGGGATCGGTATGCGGCCGGATACCCTTAGAACAATGCGGTCGAACCCGCTTCATTCTGACAGCTATGGTCTGAGAAACGTGGAAGAACGAATTAAACTGAGATACGGTAATGATTTCGGCATTCAGATTGGCAGCCATTTTGGGGCGGGAACGACAGTTCAAATTATTTTACCGGTCGATAATGCAGAAATCCGGGAAGTTATGGGGGAGTAGGAGGGTCATGGTGATGGAGATTAACGTTCTGCTGGTGGATGACGAAGTAGTCGATTTGGAATGGCTCAGACGGCGTGTGGCGGGCAATGAGCATTTGCCTTTGCATAACGTTAGAACGGCCGCGAGCGGGTTTGCCGCTCTCAAAGTGATGGAGCATTATCCTGTTGACATCATTCTCTCCGATATCCGTATGCCCATTATGTCAGGAGTGGAATTTGCGCGGAAAGCGAAGGAGATCAACCCTGAGGTCCATATTGTTTTTATTAGCGGACATCAGGATTTCAGCTATGCCAAAGAAGCGATTCAATTGAGCGCATCCGGTTATTTGCTTAAGCCCGTCGATGACGATGAGCTAAACGATATGCTGAGCGGACTCTGCGCCAAAATTGAGAAAGCCCGGAAGCAGCATATCTCCTTGTCGGAGACGCTGACGCTTGTCAATCAGGAGCTGCTGCTGCGCTGGTTTAACGAGTCCACTCCGGGGCAGGTCGAGACGCATATTCAGAGTTTCCTTGAGCCCTATTTACAGGATGCGTCCGCGGTCGCCATCGTTGAGATCGACGACATGGCGTGGAAAATCCAGTCATGGACGGAAGAGAAACGAAGTATATGGAGCAGCAGCGCCAATCATTTCATCCGGAAGTTCGCTCACGATCAAAATTTAGGCATGGTCATCACCACCTATGACTATCACTTTGTGATATTGGCTGCGGTTCAGGAACAACATTCCACAGCTTTGATGGAAGAGCTGATTCGGGCGTTCTATCAGGAATTTTCCTTTTCCATTACCATCGGCCGGGGGATGTACACAACCGAACTCGACAAGCTGCATAAGTCCTACCGGCAGGCTCAGGCCGCTTTAAGCATCAAATGGATTGTCGGGAAGAACAGGCTCATCCAAGACGCCTCCGAGTGGCATCCAAAGGAAAAGATCGCTGCGGATGTAGAGGTTATTGTTGACCGGATGCTTAAGGCTATGCTCGACTACGACCTTACAACCATTGACGATTGCTTGCTGCAGCTGTTTGCCGGAGACAGCCCGATCTCCCAGAAAAACGACATTTACGACATCATTATTCGGATTACCTCCAAGCTTCATGCCGATCTGCGGCAAATGAATGAGCATTTGTACGAGATTTTGAATTGGGATTCCCATCATCCTTTTGTGCTGTTTCAGTTCGAAACGGTGCATGATATCCTTTCGTGGCTGAGAAGAAGGTTCTTTGAACTGTCGGAGCTGCTGTATTTGAAGCGGCAAAGACAAAAGCGGAAGCTAATTGATGAAATTACGGAATATGTGAAAGGAAGATTGGAGCAAAAAGTAACGCTGAACGAGGTTGCCGCTCATTTCGATTTTACGCCCAACTATCTGGGTCATCTGTTTAAAGTCGAAACCAATAGTCTATTCAGCGATTTCCTGAGTGAATTGCGAATGAAGCGGGTATGCGAGCTGCTCGAAGATCCGACGAAGAAAATATATGAAATTGCAGAACAGGCGGGATATAAAAATATTATTTATTTCAATAGGCAGTTCAAGCAGTACATGGGCATGTCGCCCGGCGAGTACCGGAAGAAAAACAAAATTTGAATCTATTCGTGAGGCTCTTGTTCCGGACGGGACAGGGCTTATTTTTTGTCGAATCGTTGAATTAGTATTAGGTTTAGTTGTTTCGCTGAATTATGCCGCTGCACCCGCCCTATTATAATCAGAGATATAGAGAAGAGAGGGGTGCAAAGATGAAAGGGCATACATTTTGGAGCGATTTAAAAAACTATAGGGTTCTCTTATTGATGCTGGCACCAGCGGTTGCATTTTTTCTTCTGTTTGCCTATGTCCCGATGGCAGGCATCATTATTGCCTTCAAGCATTATGACTACGCTGGCGGTATTTTTGGGAGTGCCTGGAACGGACTTGACAACTTCCGCTTTTTCTTTGAATCGGGAGATGCCTGGCGGGTCACGCGAAATACAGCATTGTACAACATTGCGTTTATTATTGTGAACAACTCGTTGCAAATATTTGCAGCAATCATGTTGTTTGAGGTCGGCGGCAAATGGTTCCGGAAAATTACACAATCGGCGCTGTTTCTTCCTTACTTTATCTCATGGGTCGTTGTCGGGGCGATTGCCTATAACCTGCTCAACTATGATATCGGCACTGTGAATGCGCTGCTTAGAGGCTTAGGACTGGAGCCTGTCGATATTTACAATACACCTTCCTACTGGCCGTATATCCTGGTTCTCGTTTCTGCCTGGAAAGGTCTTGGATACGGAACGGTGATGTACCTGGCCGCGATTACGGGCATAGATACCGAGATGTATGAAGCGGCTGAAATTGATGGTGCCAATATTTTTCAGCGGATCATGAAAGTGACGATTCCCAATCTTTATCCGACGATTATTATTCTGGTGCTGCTGGCGGTCGGGAATATCTTCCGCGGTGACTTCGGGATGTTCTATAACATGATCGGCAACAACGGTTTGTTGTTCTCTTCGACAGATGTTATCGACACTTTCGTTTTCAGATCGCTGATTACTTCTAATGACATCGGCATGTCGGCTGCGGCTGGCGTTTTCCAATCTGTTCTTGGATTCGTGACGATCATGACTGTGAACTTTGCTGTCCGTAAATACGACAAAGACCGCGCCCTGTTCTAAGCGCATTAGGAGTTTAGTTTTTCAAAATGGAGGTAACGATATGAAGCAGCTCGATCGTAAAATATTCTCAGGTATTGGTTATGTATCCCTGATTTTTCTCGCGATATTATGTATTTTCCCCTTTGTGCTTGTCGTATCGTCATCCTTTACGGAAGAAAATAAAATCATTACGGAAGGCTATCAATTTATACCGACTGCATTTTCTACGGAAGCCTACAGCATTTTGTTTAAGTATCCCGAGCAAATGATTCAGGCCTACTTGGTGACAATAGCCGTTACGATAATTGGCACGCTGCTGGGCTTATTTCTGACCTCGATGACCGCTTATGCGCTGTCCAGAAAAGATTTCAAGTGGCGCAACAAATTTTCCTTCTTCTTCTTCTTTACAACTTTGTTTAGTGGCGGGCTGGTCCCGTGGTATCTGCTTATGGTCAACTACCTGGATATGAAGGATACTCTGGCGGCCTTAGTGATTCCAATGATGCTCAACGTCTTTTATATCATTGTCATGAAGTCTTTTATGGGCAGCATTCCGGAGGCAATTGTCGAATCGGCCAAAATTGACGGCGCAGGCGACTTCAAGATCTATGCCCGCCTAATCCTGCCACTCTCTAAACCTGCGCTTGCTACAATCGGATTGTTCCTTGCACTTGCCTATTGGAACGACTGGTACAACGCGCTGCTATTTATATCCAATGAAAACCTGATGCCGCTCCAATATTATTTATATAAAATGCTTGGCAATATGGATGGCATGCGAAAAGCTATGATGGGTGCGGGAGCCGTCGTAACTACTTCGATTCCGACCGAAAGCTTGAAGATGGCGATGACGGTTGTAGCGACCGGGCCAATTCTGCTAGCTTATCCGTTCGTACAGAAGTACTTCGTCCAAGGCTTGACGATTGGCGCTGTGAAAGGGTGAACCCGGGGAAACCCGGTTAATCAATATATTTAAACATAAGGGGGAAGGTTTGAAATGCTGAAGAAAAATAGATTGATCATGTTGGCGCTCGTTTTAACCTTCGTAATGATTTTGAGTGCATGCGGCGGCGGAAAGAACAATACCAATGCACCTGCTCAGGCTACTAACAATGCATCAGAGTCAGCAGAGCCAGGCAGCGATACGACAGGCGGCTCAGACACCTCAGGCGCCATTGATACCTCCAAAGAAGTGAAGCTGAAAATGATTTTTGTGGGTCCCAAGCCTGTAGACTATGATATCGTTTTTGCTGAAATTAATAAAAAGCTGAAAGAAAAAATCAATGCCACGGTCGAAGGCGAGTTCCTGGACTGGTCTGACTGGGCGCAAAAATATCCACTGAAGCTGGCGGCGGATGAAGATTTTGACCTCATCTATTCAGCAAACTGGGCCGGCTACAATGATCAGGCGCTGAAAGGCGGATTCCTGGAATTGACCGATGAGCTGCTTACCAAATATATGCCGCAAACGATGGCTGCGATGTCTGATGTGGGCTGGGATCAGGCGAAAGTAAACGGAAAACTGTACATGGTTCCGCAGAACAGAGGGGAGTCCGTCGAAAAGCTGATTCTGTATCGTGAAGATTTGCGTAAGAAACACAATCTGCCAGAAATCAACAGCCCGGAAACCTATGCTACTTATTTGAAAGCAATAGCTCAAAAGGAGAAGGGCGTATCGCCTTTCACTCCGGAAACAGGGGACTGGAAATTTCATAATTTGGACCGTGTCTTGCTGAAGCAGCAAAACGAATGGAATATGTTTGATCTGGACCTTCCGTTTGCCTTTAAATTGACGGATGAAAAAGGGCAAATCTTTAACGTATATGAAACGCAGGAGTTCAAAGATCTGCTCGTGTATTACAAGGATCTTGCCGATAACAATGCATGGTCGAAGAACGTTCTGAACAGCAAAAACGATCATCAGGCGGATTTCAAAGCAGGCAAAACGGCATCGATTACGCACAACAACGGAACGCTTGGAGCACTCATGGCTTTAATGCGCCAAGAAAATTCTCCTTATGAAGTAGCGCTGGCCGACATCAACCAAGGCAAAAAGAAATCTGTAGCTATTTCTACACAAAACGGAACGTCGGTCCATGCAACTTCCGAGAATCCGGAACGTTCCCTGATGTTAATCGATCTGATGCAAAATGATAAAGAGCTGCATGATCTGATGATGTACGGCGTAAGCGGTGTACACTATGAAGCGGTGGGCGACGACAAATATAAAGCAACCGCTAAAAATGCGAACTTTACCGGCTTCTCGAACTGGAGCTTCAACTCACCGCTCAACCGTGACAATGAAGCCTTCCCGCAAGAAATTTCCGATCTGGTGAATGGCTGGGAAGCAAAAGAAGTCTACCATTATCCGCTTGAAACGTTTGTATTCGACAACAGCAAAGTGAAAACGCAAATCGCCAACATAGGCAATGTGATGCTCCGCTATGCTGTTCCGCTTGAGTACGGCGTAATTGATGATATCGACAAAGGCCTTGCAGAGCTGAACAAACAACTGAAATCGGCTGGCATTGATAAAATCCAAGCTGAACTGCAAGCTCAAATTGATGCTTTCTTGGCAAACAAGTAAACAGCTCTAATGAGCAAAACCTCCACCCAAAAGGGAGGCCGCTGAAAAAGTCCATTAAGATCTCAAAAAGACATTCTCCTCATTTTTCTGAGGAGAATGTCTTTTTTGATCGGTATAAAAAGGCAGGTGGTCCCAATCTCTCTGAGCAGCCTGATCATTAAAATAGCACTTTCACTTAATCCCTTCATTCGAAGCAGCTTTTTACTAGTATTATATTCCCATATGGTCATATAAATGGTATGCTATTGTAAAGTTGTGCAAACGATTTCCTAAATTGAGTAGGAGGTATTGAATGGTATTAATTGAAATTGAGTTTGCTATTGAATTTAATGATGAAGCTTTAGATATTATAATCTTTAAAAACCGTTGAAGATCTGTGTAACTCATTATTCTAATCAGATTGGAGATTATGAGTATGACTTTAATTTTACCTTTTATTCATCCAAACAAAGATAATTATTTACTTGATCAGGTGAATTGTCTAGAAAAAACGTTATTAATTGTTGCAGAGGGGAAAAGGAGTTACTTTTCAAACTATTATCTAATTCTTCAGAAGTGTTTTGAATTATACCATAGTTCGAATTTAAAAATTGATTTCAGCCAGTTTTGTAAGAACACTGAAAAAGTTATGAGTCTTTTAGGTCTAAAGGTACATTATTTCCCCCTGTGCAAAGATATACATACGATTATTAGGGAACAAATAAATCTCCAAAGACCAGTTCTTGTCTCCGGCAACTTGAAAGCGCTCTATTACAGTCATCATTATAATGTATCTGATTGGATGCATTTATTTTTAATTAAAGGGTACAATGCCACAACAGGGGTTTATTATATTATGGACAGTGCACAAAAGAAAAATGAAGGTTATAAGTATGATGAATTTGTTATCACTACGGAAATGTTAGAAAGTTTGGCGACATCCTCTCATGAAACATATAATACAGAATACTTTTTCTCAATTGAAAGCTTACATGTAGAACCACTAGAATCAGAATTACTTATTACCTGCATAAACGAGATCCTAAATGCACCGATATATAATGAGATTATAGCCATGGAACAGCACCAAGAGAACAATAGCGGATTAACTACTGAATACATTGGCACCAAGTTATTAGGAATGGTTAAATCAAAGGAAGTCCTTAACGCAGAATTAGTGATACAATTTAAGCGTTTTTCAATAAATAGTACCTTAATAGAGAAAATAGAGGAGACATCCGCGCAACTTATTAAAGAATGGAAAACAGTTATTTCGGTTTATTTAAAAAGCTTAATTACAGAAAACCGATCCTTTAGTGTACAAGTGAACTCAGAAAAAGCAATAATATTAGAGAATTCCTTAAAAACTTATTTAAAAGAAGTTTTAATTATGCTTTATTCATTACGGGAAATACAACAGAAAGAAATGCCTGAAATGAAATGGAACGCAGAAAACAATGAAGAAGGTATTATACAGTCTGACGAAGATATGATTAAGTTTTGTATTCAAACTGATAAAGAATATGATTACAATAATTCTCCTAAATTTATGTATCATATAAAGCCTAATCAAAATTTTATATATAATGTACAGATTTCTATTGCACAAGAACCTAAAGTGTCTGCATATCAAGCGGGTATTATCTTTAGGACAAAACTTGGTGAGACATATATTTGGGGTATTTTTAACAATGAAAAAGTTGTTTTATCCAAATCTATTGATCCGATATTTAGTTATAATGTAGCTCGGAATGTTGAGATATTACAAGTGAGACTTGAGAATAATGGAGATTATGTATTTTCTGTTGCTGATCAAGATACATCCATTGTAGAAGTTTACAGAACAAATATGCTTTCTGATTTAAGTGCGATTGGAATTGGATTCAGGAATTGGTATTCTGTAAATTCGTTGCAACTAGACTTGAAATCACATATTGAACTAATAGAGTAACAGTGGTACCTCCTAAAAGACGACATTCATTCGCCAAGCTGCGAATGAATGTCGTCTTTTTCTGATGTTCTTGCTTTCCGCCAATCCGATATAACAACAAGGAGAAGCTACTCAGACCTATTGAACAGGGGCGAGAACTAAAGCCTTCAGGTTTAGTTCCTGGTCTTTATCCATACCCAGGAAGTTGGCAGCATAGTACAGACCGTTCTGCTCCCAGAAGTAATAAGTTTGAGTTTTTATCTTTGTTTTGTCCGAGCCGCTGTCAGCATAGAAAGGGCCAGAGTATATATGAGCGTTATCGGCATAAGCTGAAATTTCGATGCCGTTTATCTCCAGATTCCGAATGAACGAGAGCTTGGACGTATTGAACAGTGGAGCTTTACTCTGATAAAGCGAAAGTACATCATTCATATCATAGATTTTGGAATCGTGAGGTGCCCGATAGTCATTCCACAGGGCATCCGAGGTCTGGCTGAACGAGAACCCTGTGTTCTGGTCTCCGGCTTTCAGCAATACCGAGTCGGCCAGCGTAAGCTGGGTGTCGGGCAAGCCGAACGGGAACTTCACGTTAAAGCCGAGAATATTCTTCGCTTCGAGCAAATCTTTTTCGTCGTATAGAGGAAAAGAATTTCCCTCCCCATCGTAGCGGACATGCTGAACCTGCTGCGGAGAAACAAAGGATTGCACGACTTTCGATAGCTCCTCTTGTGTGAACAGGCTGTAGGAATTGACCGCATATGCTATATCCTTGTCTTGCCAGATGTAGCTTATGCCCGTCCCCGGCTTACGCCCGTTGACTTCTGTTGCCGTGAATAGAGTGCCTTGGATATTACCCATCGCAACCACCTCCTGCCGGTAAGAAGGAGAGGTTGTGTCCTCTTGGGAGTATGGAGCACCCCACAATAAATTGTGCTCCAGCATATTACCCTTGCCTTTGGAGGCGAGCATCTCGAACTGCTTCTCGTCTTCTTGTCCGAAATGGGATACATAAGTAATGGTTACTGTATCAATGAGGTCAACTTTGTTCGGATTGGAGAATAGCTTATTCAATGCCACATTCTCAAGCTGGTAACCTTCGGGCAGATAGTCAGGTACTTTAAAGTCGAATTTGGAAAAAACGATCGCCCGGTCTAGACGGTTAAACCATTTGAACGAGTCCATCGGTCTGACGATCCTGAATGAAGAAACAGTTTGCTTCTGGGAGTCTGTTGCATGGGTATTCACATCCGGCTGGGTGCCATTTGCATCTTGTGCTCCATTGGTGAGCAAGACGATGCTCAAGGCAAGAACCAAGAGAATAGCGGCGGCGGATAGCTTGTACGAACCTTTTTTGAACTTGGCGATCATCGTCACTCTCCGTTTCGTTTCATTCTGGTGCTCAAAGAAATGCGAAAGATTGACCCGCGGGGCAGAGGTTCTGGAAAATAAGCGCGACAGCATAAGAAGTGTCATACCGTACGACGCAGCTTCCTTTTCACCCAGCACCTCGAGCGCGCCTGCGTCGCAGGCGACCTCACGATCGGCATTCATTTTTTTCATGGCCAGCCGAACCAGCGGATTGTACCAATGGAGCCAGACCGCTAACGTCCACAGGGAATTGAACCATAAGTCTTTGCGTTGATAGTGGGTCAGCTCATGCAGCAGAATATGTGTGAGCTGCCTTGTATCGGCAATTACGACGATATCTTCGGGCAAATAAATTCTCGGCTTCATTAAGCCATAGAGACATGGGCTGCGAAGGCTGCTCGTTTCATAGACGGGAATGGTTTGGCGAATGCCTAATTTCTCTAGGCACGCCGCGAGAACGGAGAGCACCTCCGGGTTGTCTGACTTGCGGGAGGTTCCGGCCCTGCTTCTGAATTTGAGCGTGAAGAACAGGGAGTATGAACCGAAAAAAAGGAGTCCTCCAAGCCAAACTAGCGTGCTTACTGCTAACCCGCTCAGCCCATCGCAAACTTTCTCATAGATGTTCTCTTGAGGGGGCGGCTGTGCAATAGACGAGCTTTGTTCTCCCGAACGGATCGGGACAGTGTCTGGACGCAAGGTTTTTTCTCCACTATCCGTTACTGTCACCTTCGTACTGGAGTCGGATTCGGAGGAAAGCATCGGTAGGGTATTCTTTTGATTCAGACTCCATTCAACAGGCAACGCTTGCGGTATTAGATTGAATAGGCTGACAGGGCTTTGCGGAGCGAAGGGAACCAGCAGCTTAATCAAAACGATAAACCACAATGCATGCAGGATTCTAGGGCTAAGGCGCTTGAGGAACAGCTTCCGGGCCAAGAGCAACAATAGCAGGATGACCGTTGAAGCCAGGGACGCGGCCAGGAAGAGGAGGAACAGGGTGTCGATAGACTTCATGAGTTCTTCTTTTTCTCCAAAAGTTGTTGAAGCTCCTCAATTTCTTTCTCAGAGAGGTTCTCTTCTTCGAGAAATTTCGCGCATAACATACCGACGGCCCCTTTATAAACCCTGTCCAGGAAAGAACGATTTTCAGTTTTTAAGTATTCATCGTGTGAAACCAGCGGGTAGTAGAGATAGTTCCGGCCGGACTTCTCGAATGCAATCGCCTTTTTCTTATGCAGCCGGTTCAGAAAGGTTTTAATCGTCTGATCCGACCACTGCATCTGCTGCGTCAGCTTGGAAATAATCTCATTAGCGGACAAAGGCTCTTTTTGCCAGAGGAGCTTCATCACTTCGCTTTCGGCCTCGGTAATGCGTGGGGATTCCTGCATTGTCTTCACCTGTTTTCAATAATTTTTGTTTACGTCTGTAAACGATAGTTATAGTTTACAAGTGTAAACGTAACGAGTCAAGCCGAAAGCGAATCATCCGGTATTCCCATATCAAACATCTGCATATAAATGTCATACGGATTGTGTAAACTTTTGATTTTTTATTTGCTTCAAATTGTATATAATTATCTGATAACAGCCGATAACGTTTTTAATAGTATTCCTGAGTGGAGCCTTGCCTCTTACAGCCCCTAAGCAGTCGGTCTGGCTCTTTTTTGCAAATATAAAAGAGATAAGGAAGGTTTTTTATGAGCAGCGAACAGAAAAAAACAGACATTATCTTAATTGGTGCCGGAGTCATGAGTGCGACTTTGGGAGCTTTGCTGAAAGAGTTAGCACCGGAATGGGAAATTAAAGTGTTTGAGAAGCTTGCAGGCGCGGGAGAAGAAAGCTCTAACGAATGGAACAATGCAGGTACGGGCCATGCGGCACTGTGTGAGCTCAACTATACTTCCGAGAAGTACGACGGATCCATAGATATCAGTAAAGCTGTAAAAATCAATGAACAGTTCCAGCTTTCCAGACAGTTCTGGTCTTATCTGGTGGAACGCAACCTGATTCGTCATCCGCAGGACTTCATTATGCCGCTTCCGCACATGAGTTGGGTGCAAGGGGAAAAGGACGTCTCTTATTTGAACAGGCGATTTAAAGCGCTATCAAAAAATCCTCTGTTTCAGGGGATGGAGTATTCCGATGACCCTGCGAAGCTGAAGGAATGGATTCCGCTGATGATGGAAGGCCGTACATCGAATGAACCGGTAGCTGCAACCAAGATCGACTCGGGAACAGATGTCAACTTTGGCGCCTTGACGCGCCTGTTGTTTGATCATCTAAAAAGCCAAAACGTCGAAATCAACTATAAGCATGGGATCAAGGATATTAAACGGACCAGCGACGGTATGTGGAAAGTTAAAGTGCATAATCTGGATAACGGTAAAATTGAGTACCATACCGCCAAATTCGTCTTTATCGGGGCTGGAGGCGGCAGCTTATCCTTACTGCAAAAAACCGGCATTCCAGAGTCCAAACATATTGGCGGATTTCCGGTAAGCGGATTATTTATGGTCTGCCACAATCCGGAAGTCGTCGCACAGCATCATGCGAAAGTATACGGTAAAGCCAAGCTTGGGGCTCCGCCAATGTCTGTCCCGCATCTGGATACCCGTTATATCGGCAACAAAAAGGCACTGCTGTTCGGACCGTTTGCCGGCTTCTCGCCAAAGTTCCTGAAAACGGGTTCGAATTTGGATTTGATCGGTTCGGTAAAACCGAATAATCTCCTCACCATGCTGGCGGCTGGTGTAAAAGAAATGTCTTTGACCAAATATCTGATCCAGCAGCTAATGTTATCGAATGAACAACGTATGGATGAAATACGCGAGTTTATTCCCAACGCCAAAAGTGCAGACTGGAGTATGGTGGCAGCAGGCCAACGTGTGCAGGTGATCAAAGATACGGAGGGTGGTAAAGGAACGCTCCAATTTGGTACCGAAGTAGTGAGTGCCGCCGATGGGTCGGTAGCTGCGCTGTTGGGCGCTTCTCCAGGTGCTTCTACTGCCGTTCACGTGATGCTGGAAGTACTTGAGAAATGCTTCCCGCAGCATATCAGGCAATGGGAGCCGAAAATAAAAGAAATGATTCCTTCTTACGGCATTTCACTGGAGGACAACCCGGAATTGCTCCAGGAGATTCTGGCTTCTCTAACGCAGACACTTGGTCTAAGTGAAAAAGAACCGCAAACGACCCCATAAACCATCCTTGAGTTGAACCGTTTCGTACGGTTCAACTTTTTTGTAGCGCTCCGGCTATAAGTCCTTATCCTCGAATGGAAACAATCCGGTTGCGGCCTTGATCTTTAGCTTCGTATAAGGCTTCGTCCACCGATTTGAACAAATCACTTAAGTAGGCAGCCGCGTCCCTTGGCTGCCGGGCCGTGAAATCACTGATACTTAGAAGACCCATACTAATGGTGACCGACACAGGCTGATCCACATTCTCGATACTCATCTTATTGAATTCTATGTTCGCTTTGAGCTGTTCGGCCAGGAGCAGTGCCTGTGACTCATCCGTATCCGGTAAATAAATAATGAATTCCTCTCCGCCATAACGGGCTAAGATGTCATCCTGCCGAATCGTTTGCTGCAGGATATCCACCGTACCGCAAATCACCGCATCTCCGGCCAAATGACCGTAACGATCATTGACCGCTTTGAAGAAATCAATATCTATCAGGATAAGTGTGGACGGGGCCCGGTATTCCCGGTTCTTGGTCACTTCACTCTCCAGCTGTTGGGTTAAATAGTGACGATTATAGCATCCTGTCAAGCTGTCGGTGATCGCCATCTTCGTAAGCTTGCGGTTGGTCTGAAACAACTCCTCCTGGACCTTGATTAAAGATTCGTTTCTTTCCTGGAGGATGCTGTTCTGATGATTAGTCTCCTCAATGAGCCGGCGAAGTTCGCTCATATCCTGGAACGTGATGATCCGCCCCACCCTGACAGCATTAACCATAATGGGCGCGGCATGAATGTGGATGTATAGCTGGATGTCAGGCTTCCAGAACTCAATCTCAGCCACCTCATCGGGACATTCCCGGTAACGAAGCAGGAAGTTTGCGTTCTCTACGGTGCTGCCGGGCAAGATGCCGGATATGTCGAACAGGTCACCGGCTTCCATTAGCAGGAGGGGGTGCAGGGCCTGATTGATTTCCACCACCTTTTCATGATCATCAAGCACTAGAATCCCATACTCCAACGTATCTATAATATCCTGGTGGGCGATGGTCACAATATCAAACACTTTATCCTGATGAATTGTAATCACAAAGAAAATAGCTGAGATCACAATACCCAAAGAGGTGAACCCCGGGATGACGGGCAAATAATCATCTAGTACAACATTCAGGAAGATATCGAGCATAAGAAATACGGTCACCGCCAGTATCCCTTTCAGCATGTACATGACCTGGTTTTTAATCCGGGGCGCCTGATCGGAGACCAGGGCTACATAAATGATATATAAGGATACGATGGCATGGATAACGAGAATCGAAATATTGATCCAAAAAATAGGACCATAGATTCTTTCGACATATCCGCCGTTTACAGGGAGAACAAACCAGCCATTCGGATTCAGCACCACACCGAGCGATGAGATGATAGCCGGGATGAACAGGAGCATTAATATTTTCCGCTTGAGAAATTGCGATTGGCCTGAGAGAAGAATGGTGAAGAAGATCCAGCCGGCAGTCAGCAGAGAAGCATCCACAAAGGCAAGCTTCACATAAAACAATTGGTAAATGGGGTCCCGGGCGGATCTGATGGCGAACTGGCAGTAAGGCCATATCATCATGGAAAAATGAAATGCCAAATATACTTTATGCAGATTTGTAATTGTGACTGAAGTAAATATGTATACGAACAAAAGAAATAAAATGAAGCAAAGTATCAAATCAATCCACGACTCCAAAGCCAATTGGTGCACCCTCTTGCTATTATTAGTAATTTGAATCAATGTGGGTCTAGAGTCTTATATATTGATTTTAATATATAATCAGCATGGAAAGATTACAAGATATTAAGGGGATTAATACAGGAAAGTACCATTCGGCCGTTGAATATATCCGAAACCGCACTATTGAATAAGTAGGCGTATCCAGATAAGCCGCAGGAGGAGAACAATATGAAGTCGATCACCGTTCAAAGTCTTACGGAAAAGTTTCATTTGGAGGTGCTTGCGGGTTCCAGCCGTATGGACCGTTTAATTACCCGTCCGCGGACGCATAGACCGGGGCTTGAGTTTGTGGGGTATTTTGATTTCTTTCCCATGGAGCGGGTGCAAGTGCTCGGGCGCAAGGAAATTAATTATTTATTGACGCTAAGCGTAGAAGAACGCAGGCTGCATATCGGGAATATCGTCAAATATCATCCGCCGTGTTTCATTGTGACGACAGGCCAGCAGGAGATCCCTTATCTGACCCTGTTCTGCGACCAGGAGGGCATTCCCCTGCTGCGGACAGCAGAGACGACAACCGAGTTCATCGCCAAGCTGGACAGCTATCTGGTGAAGACACTTGCGCCCGAGCTGTCGATCCATGGCGTATGCGTCAACGTATCGGGCATAGGCATACTGCTCAGGGGCAAGTCCGGGATCGGCAAAAGCGAAACCGCACACACGCTTATTAGAAGAGGCCACCGGTTCGTGGCGGACGATATAGTGGTGCTTAAGAAGCTGGGGCCGGCTACGCTGCTCGGGACGCATAATGAGACAACACGCGAGTTCCTGGCGCTGCGGAGCATCGGGCTGATTAATGTCGTACGCCAATACGGGCGCAGGGCTTTTCAGGACGAGACACGAATCGTACTCGACATTGAGCTGTCCCCATGGCGGGAGAATTCTCTGAATAATGAGCTGGAGCTGGTACCTAAGTTCACCGAATATCTTGGCGTCCAAATTCCGCATATCGAGGTCCAGCTTCAGCCGGGTCGTGATGTCGCCGGTCTGATCGAGGCAGCCGCCAACAATTGGTACCTGAAGCAGCTCGGTTACAGCGCCGTTGAAGATTTCATGAAGCGGATCGAAGATGGGATGCAGCCGTGAGCGTAGGGAATAGGGTAGAAAGACAGACTGCGAAGGAACCCTAGGCAGTCTGTCTTCTTTTTTATGGAATGTCCGGGTTTTATGTTTCTGACCGAAAGGTTTTACCGAGCGGATGACCCAGGCCGAAATAATGACGGAAATTATAGATTAACGGACTCCATTTTTGCGGATCGATATGATCTCCTTCAAGGATAATTTCTTTATGCGCATGTACATGGACAGCTTGGGTCTCAATAATAGCAAAGTCCGGAGAATGCTCAGGAATCCGAATGTTTTTTACGCGGGCTTCAATTTGTAGCGGGCATTCCATAATTCGTGCAGGTTGTACCGCTATAGACTGGGCAGGAGTCAATCCACTTATAGCATATTTGTCTTTTTGATAGGAAAATCCATATTTCTGCTTATGCTCTGGAACGGGGTTTTTGCCGGTATAAGGCGCTAATTGTTCTACATTCTCCCAAAGGGAAGGGCCCGGAATATTAATTACACACTCAGGAAGCCGCTCTAAATTTTCAAGCGCTTTCCCCTCCAGTCCAACCCCTAGTACAATACAATCTCCCAATGCCCATGATGAAGAAATAGGACTAATATTTACTGTTCCATCTTCATTTAATGTATTTAGCAATATGACCGGAGTTCCATAATAGAGAATTTTAGGTTTAATCAATTCTGTCTGTGGCATCTGGTTCGTATTGTTCATTAGTCGTTCTCCTCCTATTTTGTATACATCCTCCCTAATTGTATAATATAAATAGTTCAATCATCATCGAAATGTGGAATGCAAAAATGGAGGGCGAAAATGAAAGCAAATTCGAATGTAGCTGTGATTGCTTCTCTGGTGAGCGAAACTTCCCGTGCAGCAATATTAACTGTTTTACTGGATGGAAGGTTTCATGCAGCAAGTGAGTTAGCCTATATGGCAGGCATCCAGCCTCAAACAGCAAGTTTCCATTTAGCAAAAATGGTCAATGCTAACGTAGTTGCCGTTGAGAAACAAGGGAGACACCGGTACTATGGGATTCGTAATCAGGAGGTAGCCCAGGTGATGGAATCCTTGTTATCACTCGCTCCACCCGTCCCAATTAAGTCTTTAAGACAAGCTTCAGAGGATAAAGCACTGCGTTACGCAAGAACTTGTTATGATCATCTCGCCGGGAGTATAGGAGTTCAATTAACCAATGCCCTCCTTAGAGCAGGTATTCTGCGTGAAGATAAGGAAGGGTTTGCTGTAACTGAAGAGGGGGAGGATTTTTTTGCAAGCTTTCAAATAGACGTTGAACAGGTTAAGAAAAAACGCCGCTCATTTTCACACAAATGTCTGGATTGGAGTGAAAGACGGCACCACCTTGCCGGAGCATTAGGGAGTGCTCTTCTGGAGAAGCTGTTAGAGGTGAATTGGGTGCAGCGTCTGCCTAACACACGAGCCATAAAGATTACTTCTGAGGGCAAAAGGGGCTTCAAGGAAGTTTTTTCATTGGATGTTGAGGATGAACAGGGATAACTCTCAAGCCTTCAGGGTATGTTAGGGAAAAGACATCAAGGGAGTGCATGAGGATGGCCAGAAGAAATAGAAGATATGCCGTGCCCGGGGCTGCACAGGGGATGCAGACGTTCAAAGCAGATGTGATGAAGAGCGAAGGTTATGCCGTTGATCCCAGCCACCCGGACAACGTAAAATACGAAGTGGCCAAGGAGCTGGGTATTCCTCTGCAGCCAGGCAACAATGGCGGTCTGACTACGGAATCAGCCGGACATATTGGCGGGAAAATCGGCGGTGCGATGGTCCGGGAAATGGTCCGTCTTGCCCAGGAGCAGCTTGCGAACAAAGACCAACCCTAAGCCATGAAGCTGCAGCAGCAGCTATACAGGCTTGCGTGCTTCTGCCGGATCAACTACATCATTCTTAATATAGCTAACTCCGTCCCTCTGGGGACGGTTTTTTGCGTTGACAAGCAGCAGCCCGAGTGCTGTATTCATCAGGACTCAGGCTGCATGTACCTTACAGTGAGAATAAAGTGCGCAAAAGGCCGCGCTTTTTGGGTGGAGCCTGAAGCTTGGCAGTGGCAATAGGGCGTATTTCTTCAGAGGACGATGTTTTGCTGTTTGGTTTCTGAATTGTTTCTATGGATACAGCCAATTGCTGGATCATCTGGCGCAGGTCCTCGAGTTCTTCACGCTGCCGGAGCAGTTGAACCGAGACCACTTCGTCGGCTTTCTGGTCAAGGGAGTGTTCAATATGAACGATGCGGGATAACAGCTCTTCCATAGGCTTATCCGGTGTGCGCAGGGGGCGCATATCTTGCAGCGGCTCTGCCGGCTCAGGTTGTTTGTTGCCCCCCAGATCAATACTATCCAAGGTCTCCCCATGCTCGATTCGCTCTTTAATAGATTGTAGCAGGCCGATTTCCTGCCCGGTGAAGATGTAGTGCCCAAATCGGTCCTTTGGAAAGAAATTAGGGAACATGGCGGCCCAACGTTTGATTGTCGTCTGGCTAACGGACAGCAGTTCTGCAGCTTCCTTTGTTTTTAACATTTCCATTTCGATTCCTCCGCTTCGGGGTGTTTGCTATAACCAATTCGTTGTCTTTAAGCGACTCCCTGCAAGGGTGACAAAGGAGGTGTCTATTCGCTAAACAAAGTGCTATTACGAGCAAACATACGGTTAGCTGAAGGATACTGTTCTACAAAAAAGGCCATTTCGTGCAGTCAAACCAGATAATAGATTAATAGGTTATTGCTGCTTATTATATACCCAAGCCCCTTCACAGTTTGTGCATAAAATATAAAGAGACTCCATTTCACTGAGTTTCAAAGATTGCAGATTTTAAGAGTAAGGAGGATGGTTATGAAAGGATTAATCTTATGCGCCGGTAAGGGAACAAGACTTCGGCCTTCGACTTATACCAAACCCAAATGCATGTTGCCTGTTAACGGGGAGTATATTCTTGTCTCCATCATTAAGAAGCTTGTTGCTGCCGGTATTACCGATATTGGAATCGTAGTGAACGCTACACAAGGGGAGATCCGGGAAACGATCGGGGACGGGGAGCGGTGGAACGCCTCTTTAACCTTTCTGCTGCAAGATGAAGCTAAGGGTCTGGCGGATGCGGTCAAAAGTGCAAAGTCTTTTATGGCGGATTCTCCTTTTGTATTAATGCTTGGCGATAATTTATATGAAGGTGACATAGAGCCCTTGATTGGCTCACTGGACGCGGATCATTCTAAGGCTTCGATATTGCTTCAGCGGGTCGAGGACCCCAGTCAATTTGGTGTTGCCGTGATTGAGGAACAGCAAATTGTCAGTCTGGAGGAGAAGCCGAAATCTCCGAAATCTAACTTGGCTATTGTCGGCGTATATGCTTTAACTGCGGCCATCTGGCCGGTCATTGAGAGACTTACGCCTTCTCCCCGCGGAGAATATGAGTTGACTGATGCCATTCAAATGCTCATCTCACAAGGCGGACATGTGGCGTACAGTGTGACGGAGGCGCCATTTTTTGATATCGGTACCCATGAACGCTGGCTTGAGGCGAATCGCTACAAGATGGATCATGATCCAAAGAACTTTGCAGACCGCTCTGATCAGGACAGTAAGGTTCAGTGGATTCCTCCCGTCATTGTTGATCCAACCGCCCTCGTAATGAACAGTGTGATTGGACCCCATGTGTATATTGGGCCGAATTGTGTCGTCGAAGATTGCATTATAACCAATAGTATTTTGACGGATGAGGTGCGGTTGTCCCATGTCCATGCGGCGGGAAGTGTGTTTGGATCACATGTTCATCTGGCCGAACAGGAAATTCACGAGCAGCCGGCCCGTCATATTCTGGGTGATCGTTCAACAGTCACAAGACTCCATTCTGACCCGCAGAACGGCGATTCAAAATAATTTAGATACGTACTGGGGATTAGTCCAATCCAGACACAGGGATAAACATACACTTAAAGTAGTCTAATGCATCAGACAAATGTGCAGGAGTATACTTTTAAGGGCAGGTGATCCTTGAGAATGATTGAGCTGGTTTTGACGATCAATGACAAAGACGGGAGCTATACCGAACATGCGGGTGTTGTACTTGCATCAATCTTTTCCAATACCCAGCAACCGATCAATGTGCACATTGTGCACGATGATACCTTAAGCGGAGAAAACAAGTGGAAGCTTACCCAGCTGGTGGAAACATTCTATCACAACATTTATTTTTATCATGTTACTGTTCCTGAGGACTTGAAAGAGGTTGCGTCCGGTGTGCAAAAAATAGACTATTGGACGATAGCCAGTATGTACCGTTTGTTGTTTCCGCTAATTCTTCAGGTTGACAGGGTTATTTATCTGGACTGCGACATTTTGGTCAATATGGATATTAACGAATTGTGGAGCATCGATCTGGGAGAACGCTATTTGGGCGCAGTATTGGATCAGGGCGAAAATATGCTGGAGTATTTTATTTCACTTGGATTAAATGCGGAGGTGTATTTCAACTCGGGAGTCATTCTGTTCCAACTGGATAATATTCGTAAGCATCCGAACTGGTATGGAGAAATGCTTCATTTCTTGCGCTATTATCCAACGATGACCATGCCTGATCAGGATGTTCTGAATGCCATATACAGCTCCAACTTTTTGCAGATGGATCTGCGGTTTAATACATTCGCCCATGATGAACTGGATTTAAATAATAAAATTGTTCATTTCGCCGGAGACACCAAATGGTGGGAGCCGGAGTCTCCCGCATCACCGCTGTACAATAGGTTCCTTTCCATGACTCCCTGGTCTAAAGAATTCACACCAGAGCCAGTTTATGAACCGGAGCCGGTCTACATCGCCCCTGAGCTACCCGCTCAGGAAATCCATCATGTAGAAGAGATACAGCATGTGGAAGAGGTGCATCAGCCTGCAGAAATACTGCTTCCGCCGCCACCGCCACCGCCACCGCCACCACCGCCACCACCACTGGTCCCTGAGGTGGCCCCACCAGTTCCGGTGAAGCCTCCCGTAAAGCGGCACAGACTGAAACGCCGCAGAGTGTTGCGGTTAAAATTAAGACTGAGAAGAAAAAGATTGATCCGTCTCAAATTCCGCTCTCTCAAGCGGGTAAGGCTGATTAAAGGACATCGTGCAAAGAAGAGAAAAGTACGCAAATTGGCAATGAGAAGGCAACGTTTGGCCAGAAAAAAGAGAATTCATGTGGTAAGAAGAAAACATGCGTTAAAACGTACCTCATAAGGACCTATGCCAAGGATCTGTCCAGTGTTCCTGAATCTAAAGAAACCACTCCGCTCAGGAGTGGTTTCTTTAAGGATTGCCAATAGGTGAGGATTATGGGACTATAGTAGAAAAACAGCAAATGGGGAACAACAATACTATGTCGAATTTACCAAAATGTCCAAAATGTAATTCGGAATACACTTATGAGGATGGCAGCTTGCTCGTATGCCCGGAATGTGCCCATGAATGGAGTCTGGAAGCAGAGGCCGGGGACAGCGAAGATCAAAAGATTGTTAAAGACTCCAATGGAAATGTCCTGAACGATGGCGACACGATAACAGTGATTAAAGACCTGAAAGTTAAAGGAACGTCTTTGGTCGTGAAAATAGGCACAAAAGTAAAAAATATTCGTCTGATTGACGGAGATCATGATATTGACTGCAAAATTGACGGGTTTGGGGCCATGAAATTAAAATCAGAGTTTGTGAAAAAGGTATAAAAAGACAAAAGCGGCTTTAGCGATAACATTCGCTGGCCGCTTTTGTGCATCTTTCAACCCTTAATTTTTTTGAATGGGGATCTCTTTAGCAAGAAGTTCGCGGAATTCCGCTACATTGCTGAAAATTCCATCCGGCGAAACATCGTAGACCAGGCTCTGGTAAGTGGATAACCAGCGGACACCGTAAGTGCGCAGTCCGGCAGCCTTGCCTGCGAGGATGTCTGCATTGCTGTCACCTACGAATACAGCATCTGCCGGATCAAGGCCCAGTATGTTCAATGCTTTATGTATACCTTCGGGGTCTGGCTTGGGTCTATCCACGTCATCCCCTGTAATCGTGATATCAAAAAAGTCCGTCATGTTCAAAGCCCCGGTTGATATCTCAAACGCGCGTCTGCTTTTCCCCGTGATTACAGCAAGCTTCACACCTTGTCCCTTCAATAAATGAAGCAGATCCATAATTCCCTGGTCGGGTTGGAAATCTTCTTCAAAATGCCCCTGCTCATATAACGAGTAATAATCTTGAATACCTTGCAGAACGGAGGCTTTATCTTTGAAGTTGCCGCCAATGATGTCTTCCTCTGTCGGGCCAAACATGGCAACCAGTTCGTCATTCGTAACCTCTCGATTATCGTATTGCTTAAATACGGCTTTAAAGGCACTGAAGGATACCGGCAAAGTATCGGCAAGCGTCCCATCAAAATCAAATAATACGGCTTGAATTGACATATATAGAGCACCCCATAAATTAGTATAGGAAATAAAATACATTATATCAGAATCAATCGCTCCTTTGGATATACTCCAGAAATTCAAGGATGATTTCAGAAACAGCATCTTCTTTGGGCATGTGAATGAACTTGCTTATATTTACTATATCTTCCTTATAGAGCTGAATAAGCTCCAGCATCGCTTCCGGGTCCTTTTGCCTGACAGCCTGCATTAATTCCAGGATCTGGCGGTCTGTGATCATTTCAGCATCATCTTTGTTTTCCATAGTGAATTGCCCCTCTAGTTGAGCTATTTGATAGGAACTTATGTTCGCATATTAACATAATTTAAATCATTATTCAATATTTTGGGTGGGGTGTGAACCGCTTCATCCTGTTCCTCGACCCATGTGATTTAGGGTGATCTAAAGTGATATAATAGTGCCAGCTTCTAGCCGAATGACATGAAAGGAGGTTTCTTGTGCACCTATCTGTGTTTTACAATCATATTGTAAGGGCAAGCGAGCAAACCGGGCTGACATTGGAGGAAGTACTGGATAAAGCACAGGAGTTTGGCATCAGTGCGGTAGAGCTGGATCTTGAAGAGGCCTTAGGCTGCGGCAAAGAGGTCATGAAGAAACGGCTGGAACAAGCGGGTATTTCGGTCGCGTCGATGTATGGCTTTTTTGATTTTGGGAATGACCCCGATACCAATCCAGGGTTTGAATTTATCGACACGGCGGAATATTTGGGAGCGGGGAAAGTGCTCATGATCCCCGGATTCATTGATGAATCTGCAAGTGCCGAGGAGCGCAATAAGGCGCTGCATAATATGGCCGGGGCTTTGAAAGCGATTTGTGATTATGCTGAACGTAAACGCATTCTTGTGACGATGGAGGACTTCGATGACCTTCGCGCGCCGTTCTCCGGCTCGGAGGAACTGCTCTGGTTCCTGGAGCATGCGCCTAAGCTGCACATCACTTTTGATACAGGGAATTTCGTTTACCGTGGTGAGGATGAACTGGAAGCCTTTGAGAAGCTTAAGCATAGAGTCGTCCATGTCCACTGCAAAGACCGCTCACTGGATGAACAGAATGGCGGCATGCCGAAGCTGGCCATGAGTGGAGCGCGGCTGTTCCCATCGCCCGCCGGGTATGGCTTCATCCCGATTGAAGAGATTCTGACCCGGCTGAAGGCGAGCGGTTACGATGATACGCTGGCTATTGAGCATTTTGATGCTGTGGACCAGTTGGGCTACATGGAACAATCGGCGGAGTGGCTTCGTTCCGGCTGGGCTAAGCAGCCGGTCTAAAAACTTAAACACACATAAGAATGGCCATTTTACTTTGTAAAAGGAGGACTGGAATTGTTTGATACAGCTGACGATGGGCAATTGATTGAGCGCATAATGCAAAAAGACCCGGATGCCCTCGAAAGGCTTTACGACCGATATGAACAAGTAATCTATAGCTTTGCCTACCGGATAGTAAAGGACTCGATGGCGGCCGAGGAAGTGATGCAGGAGCTGTTCCTGCGTATTTGGAAGAATGCGGAGCACTTTGATGCGGCCAAGGGGAAGCTCACCACCTGGATGTTCACGGTGACCCGCAATATTGCCATAGCCCATCTTCGCAAGCGGAGCACAAGGGTTCCGCAGCAACCCGGATCAGAGAGTCTGGAGCTGATCCAGGATCAGGCGACGATGACCGAGGAAACGGCCGAGCTGCTGATGGCCGGGGAGCAGGTAAGGGCAGCACTGAGAGAGCTGAGCAGGGATCAGCAGCAGGCTCTGGATATGATCTATTATCAGGGCTTAACCCAGCAGGAGGCAGCAGACCTTGCATCCATTCCGCCGGGCACGGTTAAGAGCAGGGTAAGATTGGCAATGAAACAGCTCCAGAAGCGATTGAGCCATTGGGGAAGGAGGGAGTATGTTCATGACTGAAGAGGCGAACGATAGATGTGAACTGGTTGAATTGTATGTTCTGGAAGCCTTGCCTGAAGATGAAATGCAGAAATTCGAGGCTCATTTAATGGAGTGCACAGATTGTAGCAAGCGGGTGAAGGAATATCGCAGCGTGATGGACCTGCTTCCTCTTGCCTCAGAGCCTGTTCAGCTGCCCTCGGGAATGAAGTCACGGATAATGTCCCGGGTACTGGTAACGGATGCTCCGGCACAGGTCAAACGTTCAATAGAAGAGGAGCCGGTCCAGGCACTTCCTGTAGAACGGGAAGTGAAGACAGTGCCCCCGGCTGCGCCCGCCAAAAAAATCCCATTCTGGCGGTACGTAAGCCTGGGTCTTGCCGCAGCGGTGCTGATTATGATGATTTATGCGGGACAGCTGCGTCAGGATGTGGACCAGCTCCAGCAGCAGATTGCCGGCGGCACGAAGCCGGCACAGGAGCTTAAGGTTCATGAGTCGGTCGCACTGAGTCCGGCGGCCAAGGATATTGTGGCCAGCGGTTTGGCGACGATCGTCGTTGACAGCAGCGGCACCCATCTTGTCGTTCAAGCGGAGAATCTGCCGGAGCTGACAGGAACGGAAGTGTTTCAGGTATGGCTGATCAAGGGAGATGCCCCGCAGAATGCAGGAACCTTTGTATCACGCGCGGGGAATGGCGCGCTCTATTATTCATTCAAACCGCAGGAATACGATACAGTGGCGATCAGCCTTGAGCCAGATGCCAGTGGAGAAGCACCACGGGGGCAGATGGTCCTTACCGCACCGATAAAAAAAGGGTAACAGGGCAGGGAATTAAATTCCCCGATACCGAAGAAGACAAAGGGCCATCCAAGCGGATGGCCCTTGTTCCAAATATAAGTTAGTTTACGGATTAAGATGTGGGATTCGCTTGGAACAGACTGTTTTTGTACTGAATCAGCGGTGCCAGCCACACCATACCCGTGCCCCGGTATACATTGACCAGTCCCTCACCGGAGGCCGCAGAGCCCATCCGGGTTTTGCCGGATTTCTCCACGGTGAAGTCCAGGGAATTGGACCACATTAACGCAAAGTTTCCATCCACCTTCAGTACATCATTCTGCAATTCGATGACGACGGCTTCTTCGGAAGGAATGGGGGCTTCCAGTGCCAGAATGCCTTTTCCTTTGGCACTTAGATTAAACAGTCCTTCTCCTCCCAGTACGGCAGAGGATGCATTCTTACGCGCAGTGACAGCAACGTCCAGTGTCGACTCGCAAGCCAGGAACATGCCATCGTCAATGACGATATGGTCGTTGTCGACGTCAATCAGCCACAAATATTTATAGGTGGTCTCCAGCAGAATCGTTCCCGTACCTTTGTAAAGCGGTTTGATTGCCGTGGTGCCGGTCACCGCACTGGAGACGATGTTTCTCATGAGCCCTCCAACACCCTTAACCCCGGAGGTCATTTCAATATTGCCAATCATATATTGCATCGCCCCTGCGCCCAGCATAACCTCGCTGTTGCTCAGTTCAATCATAAGCTGCTTGTTGCGCATATTGCTTTTGCTCATGAAGAAGTTGTTTTGGGCTTCCAGCAGTGTGGTGCTGCTCAGATCCTCCTTATATTCGATGACCGTAAATCCGCCAAGCTGCTCCTTAATCACTACATTGCTGTTATCTTTCAGATTATTAATCGTGTAAGCCATAAGATACACTCCTCCACCCTCGCAGATATTGTGACAATACGCAGTTGCCTTCAAGGCATAGGTATTCGACAAGAAAGGGCAGTATCCTTGCTTTTCACTCTTGAATAATAACAATACGAAATATATAATATGGAGAATCTGACAAATGAGGTGAATGGATGTCTTTCCGTATCGTTCCGAGGAACTAGTAATCGGGCTGGGTAACACGCGTACCAGCTATCAAGGGGGCAGTCTGTCTTTTTGATCGACTATTACTAGCATTCGGAATGGTGTCGGGCAGTCATTTTACGGAGCCGGGACACTAAGCGGTTTAACTTTGGGCCACACATTTTTGAATTGTGGGGGTTCTCTGGAGTTGAACGGCGAGGGAAGTCCCGGCTTTTTTATATACTTCATTTGAAAGATTGGGGATATCTGTGATGTTGAGAAAATGTCTTGTCCATCTGAAAGGGTGGATTGTGCTGTACATCAGTTTAGGTTTTGCCATTCAATTCTTAAGTAGTCTGGGGATTGTGGTCTTTCAGGAGATCCTGGATAGGGCTGTGAAAGGAACATCTTTAGGAGAAATATCGGGCTTTATTGTGAGCTATGGGGTACTGCTGGGCCTGGTGGTCGTCCTTAACTATGTGGATGAATATCCAAGCGCTCATCTGTCGAACAGCATCACGGAGCGATTGAAGATCCTGGCGCTATCCAAAATATCCAAAATTGATTATCTGGCCTATCAGGAGATGGGTACGGGCCAAATGATCAAAGTGATTGAGAACGGCGCAGCGGCCGGCAACAGCATTATATACTCCTTTTTCCTCAAAACCCTGCATGAGCTGCTGCCCACGATCATCTTCAGCCTGATCTTCATCAGCTTCTACGATATGCGGATCATGCTGGTGATTGCTGCCGGCTATGTTGTGATCTTCCTGATCACAAACGTATTGCTCAAAGTTTTGTACCGGATCAAGTCAACCATACTTCAAGAGCAAGAAGCCATGTCCAGATATTCCATTCGTGGATTTATGGAGCTGGTCGTCTTCCGGACGAACAGAAAGTATGAGCAGGAGATCCGCAAAATAAGTGATACCGCAAGAAATATCATTCATAAAAGTGCTCAGCTGCAAATGATTCATGAGTCCTTTTTTGCAATCTTCGAACTGTTTATTACTGTCATCAAAGTGATTGTGCTGATCTACGGGGTGAGAAACGTGGTGTCAGGTCAGGCCTCTCTTGGGGTGATGGTCGCATTGTTTATGTTTATTGATAAAATATATACGCCGATTGCCATTTTCAATGTGCTGTTCGTGAATTATCGGCTGAATAAAGTAACCTACCAGCGGTTTGAGCAGTTCATCAATGCGCCGGAGGACCGGAATCTGGAAGCCGGAACAGCAGTTACAGAGCTGCGGGGTGCTTTTGAATTCAGAGATGTGTCTTTTGGGTATGGAGAGGTTCCGGTTCTGCGTCAATTATCCTTTTCGATTGCGCCCGGAACGTCGGTTGCTCTGGTGGGACTGAGCGGAAGCGGGAAATCGACGATCATCAAATTAATGGCCGGACTGTTAAAAAAGAGCGGAGGCCAGCTGCTGCTCGACGGCGTGGAGTTGGATCAGATTTGCCTGAACGGCTATTACGAACATATCTCCTATCTCTCTCAGGACAGTCCGATTTTTGACGATTCCATCCGGGGGAATATGGTGTTCGAGCAGAGCCATCCGGATGAAGAGCTGTATGCTGTGCTGGACAAGGTTCATTTGAAAGAGAAGGTGCTGCAGCTGCCGGAGCAGCTGGATACCCTGGTAGGGGAGAAAGGCCTCAAATTATCGGGAGGCGAAAGACAGCGTTTGGCCTTTGCCCGGGCTATTTTGCAGAAGCGAAATGTTGTCATTCTGGATGAACCGGTATCAGCCCTCGATAATATTACGGAGAAAAGCATCATGGAAACGGTCTTCCGCGAATTTCAGCACAAAACGGTGATCATTATAGCCCATAGGCTGAATTTTATTAAAGAGGTCGACAAAATTCTTGTGATGGAGAACGGCTGTCTTGCGGGCGAAGGGGATTTCGAGTCCTTAATGGAACATTGCGCTCCCTTCAGGGCCTTGTGGAATAATGGCAGGGTATCTAACCAAACTCTTCCCTTTGCGAAATCTTGAACAGTGCAGCAAAAATGGCAGTGACAATGGATAAGGTGATCAGATAGGACTGTGACATCGTCAACTCCGCAAACCAATATTCCCCGGCCAGCAGGAAGATGACATAAGCCAGACCCAGACCGAAGAGAAAG
This sequence comes from Paenibacillus sp. FSL L8-0340, assembly GCF_038593145.1. Lineage (NCBI taxonomy): Bacteria > Bacillati > Bacillota > Bacilli > Caryophanales > Paenibacillaceae > Paenibacillus > Paenibacillus sp. FSL L8-0340. The sequence continues at coordinate 7,261,000 of NZ_CP151967.1, read as the reverse complement.
GAGCTTATTTCCCCGGCCTCTCTTTTTATGTTCAATTTCTGGGTAATCAGTGACAAAACTACGGACAGATCATACGTGATCACCATAAGCATACCGGCGGTATAGTAGGTGCGGTCCTCCATCGGAGCAACCCCTTGGTCGATAATACCTGCAAAAAACTTTGCGATAAGCATGGCCACGATCCAGGCGATCAGATGGGAAGCTGTTTCTATAAGAACATTTTTTGAATAGCTTCCTGCAGTGGCCTGCGCCTGTTTCTCCCAATAGGAATAAATGAGGATATACAGGGTAAGTCCTATGCAGCATGTATAGAAATATCCGGGTAATTCCCCTGAAAACAGTTCTGTCAGAAGTTTAATACCTGTCTTTAATACTTCTCCGATGATGGAAAACAAAATTACGGCCTCCCCAAACCTATGTGGTATAAGAACTATTGGTCAAATTTCAGGTTTTGCGGTTCCGGCGGAAAGACTTCTGCATCCACCAGGCCATCCGTTACCGGGATATCCTTGCCTACTTCTTCAAATTCACAATCTCCCAGCCATACCTTCCCGGGGCCTGTCAACAGGATTCCGATATTGATACATACGGCTTCGGGAGGTACATCCAGCACACAAGCGTAATGGTTCCATTCCGTGGTCCCCCGGATGCTTCTGTGCTGCATGTTGTCGAAGGCTAACAGGTTCTGCAGCTTATCATCAATCCGCATCCATAAACCGCACCAGTCGGTGACATTCTCCGTACTGACAAAGCCGGCAAACCGCATCCGCTTTCCCGTATACGGCTGGGCCTGGAATTGCTGCATCACTGTACCGAAATCATTGAACTCGAATGTTTCTCCGGCCGTAGACTGTAGACAGACAGAGGGGGTGGTCTTATAGTGGATTCGGGTATCCAGCGTCACGTTATACTTCTCCGGAGTCGTTCCGGTAACTTTCCAGCCTTTAATTTCTGACATTGTGTAGACCTCTCTTTCTTGAATAAGCAGTTTCATCTGCGCTCTGTATTGGGCAGGCGGTAAAGCATAAATTTCCTTAAAAGCTCTGGTAAAGGCCTCCTGGCTCTCAAAGCCATATTGCAACGCAATATCAAGAATGCGCTCCTCCGAATACAGCAGGAGATTTGCCGCACAGCTCAGCCTGCGGCTGCGGATATGCTCATAGACACTTTTGCCGACATATTTACGAAAAATACGGTGGAAGTGATACTTGGAGAACCCCGCTTCCTGTGCAATCCGTTCTAGGCTGAGCTTCTCTTCGAGATGCTGTTCAATATACTCAATGCTCGTATGGATCAAATGGTAGTACAGTATGTTCACCCCTTCCGGCAAGTAATACTATATAACATACATCTGAACCGATTTTGATAAATCTTGCTGTGATTTAAACATCATCTTGTGCGTCTTCCGGTGCAGTATAAAGTCCACTTCGTCCTTGGTTGGCTGGAATCAGGCTGGAAATGGTATAATTCCTATAAGTAGTAGTTATCGAACTGGGAGGCATAAATAATGAGTGAAAATCTGTTGGAACAACTGGAATTGTGGCATGAAGAAGACGAGATTCAGGAGATCGTCGATGCGATTGAGGAGATTGATCCGGAGGAACGGGACTATGTGCTGAATAGCCACTTGGGCAGAGCGCTGAATAATCTCGGACGTTATGAAGAGGCACTGGAGCTTTTTGAGGAAATCGCCGAAGAGGGTGAAGAGGATCCGCTGTGGCATTTCCGCGTGGGCTTCTGCCATTACTATCTGAAGCAATATGATGAAGCCATCAGAGCGTTTGAAATCGCTGACAAGCTGGACCCTGAGGATGAAGATACCCTGGAGTTTCTGGCACTCAGCCGCCGTAAAGCCGCTAAGAAGAAGTCCACTGTCAAGAAGCCTGTACAAAAATTCGATTTCTCGAACTTTTGGGATGACAGCGAGTATGCGCTCGATACCTACGTATCAGCGCCGCCTTCGGATGAGCTGATTGCTTCCGTGGAGGAAGAACTGGTCTTCAAACTGCCTGCGTTCTATACTTCCATGATGAAATTACATAACGGGGGGATTCCACACAACACGCGTATTCCTTTAGGACAAGAGTCTCTCGAAATTTCCGGTTTTCTGGGCATTGGACGGGATAAGAGTCAATCGCTGTGCGGCGCTGCGGGCAGCCGGGTTAGAATTGAAGAGGGCGGCTACCCTGAGATTGGTGTAGTCATTTGCGACACCCCTGCCGCAGAGCATGAAGTGGTAATGCTGGATTACCGCTCATCCGGGAATGACGGCGAACCGGAGGTTGTTCATGTGGACAAGGATAATAACTACAAGATCACGAAGCTGGCCAATAATTTTGAGGCCTTTATTCGCGGACTGGTGAGTGCGGAGAACTGAGTTGCCGGAGATAGAATCATGCAGTTCAGTGTAATGACGTCATGCTGAATAGTTGGAATGCAAAGGCCCCCATTAGGAGGGCCTTTTTGCAACTGATAAGAAAGGACATAGCCGGTTCTTCTGCACAGTAGACAAAAATTATAGCTGAACTCTGCCTAAACGGGGGGATTAAACTTTGCTATGATGACGGGGCAAGGCTTACACAACGGGAGGAAATACAATGTTGAATGTGTTTGATGTTGCCAAGACGCTTGTAAATCATATTGAAAAAGTTTATTCCGAAGATATCGCGCTGGTTGCTTATTACGGGTCATATGCTCAAGGGACGGCTACTAAACGCTCGGACCTGGACTTCTTTTTCATTCCGGCTACGCCTAAAGGTTACGGGGCAAGCATTCAGTTTATTATTGATGACATCAGTTTCGACTTTTGGCCAATCAGTTGGGAACGTGCGGCAAGCATGGCCTCATTTGAGGAATTCAAAACTTCGATTATCGCTGACTGCAAGCTGCTGTACGTACGCTCAGAGGAAGACCGTGAAAGACTCATGAAGCTGCGTGAACCTATTTCCAGCATGCAATCCCCCGAAAACAGAAGCAACAGGGTCGGAAAAGCAGAAGCCGAGTTCTGCAATGTATACACACACCTGTATAACCTTTGCCGCGCCGGTGCATCCGGGAATATAGCTTATTACAGAACAGAAGCGTACGGCGTATTAACGAGGGGGCTGCAAAGCCTGGCGTTGCTGAATGGAACATATTATAAAAGCGGCTTCGGCAAAAACCGGGAGCAAGTTCTCAGTCTTCCGTTACAACCGCCCCGCCTGGAGCCGCTGATGGAAACCATTATGCGCAGCAGCGTAACAAGCGAGATTGTAGAAGCTTGTGAGGAACTGGTAGCGGGTATATTTGCTATTCTGTCAGCGGAGCAGGAAATGGGCTATGACGCACCTTCTTACCCCGACCGCATGAAGGGTTGTTATGAAGAGGTGAAGGGCGTTCTGGACAAAATCATTACCGCTTGCGAAAGGAATGATTATGATACGGCATTCTTTTCCGCCATACAGGCACAGGAGGAGATCGCCAGCTTTTTATTTCTTGCCGAGACGGGAATCTGGCCCAGCGATTTGATGCTTCATTCGGCTTATGAGGACGTATACCGGCGGTTGGGATTCCCGGAGCTGGCTGGATTGCTGAACCCGGATGACCTATCGCCGTTACAAACCGCTGTGGAACGGTTAAATGCTGATTTGGAAGGGCTTTTCCGCTCCAAGGGAGTGGAGATCAACCGCTTCGCGGATATTGAAGAATTTCAAGCATTTCTAAAGGGAAAATACGCAACAGCATAATTTATTCTGCGGGAGCAAAGCACTCACCCTTAAAGGGATGGGTGCTTTTTGTGTCTTTTTGAAATCATAATCAATTTCGCTATATATAGAAAATATGGTAATTATGGGATTTAATCCGCATCCGCATTTAAACCTTCACAGTCTTTTTACATTCATCGGTATGCGTGAAAGGATCAATGCCGCTACCAGCAGGGCAAGGGCCACGAATACGCCGGACTCACCCGTCCATAACAGCACTTGATCCCCTTCAGAAAAGGTATCAAAGACATTTTGGATCACAGCATTCCAAGAAGCATGCAGGAAGATAGCAGGCCAGACGCTGCCGGTAGTGAGGCGGAGACGTCCAATGATATATCCGAATGAGGTTACTGTAACCATAAACAATACGATGGAGAGAGCGAGATAGGGGCCGGAATAATAGAGTCCAGCAATTATTAAGGGAAGATGCCATAGTCCCCAGATGATCCCGCTCGTCAATATCGGGTAAGGAACATGCGCATCAATCAGCCGTGTCAGCATATAACCCCGCCAGCCCAATTCCTCGCCGAGGCTGCCGATCAGCCCCATTGCGGTACCGGCGACCATCTGCACCAGCAGAAGTGCCGTGAAGACTACAGCAGGGGGAGCCTTAATATAGGTTTCAGGCGTAACATATTGCACGAGTCCAGTGATCCAGGCAATACCGTAGGCTACGAAGCCAATAAAGACAGGAAACAGAAGTACAAAAGGTAGTTTCTTTAACGATCGGCGTCCACCCACTCTTAAGGAGATATCAGCGATCCCTTCGCGCAGGATCAAACGGGCGAAGATTGAGGCAAGGCCCGGCGCCCACATCAGGAGCAGTATAAAAGCGGGGTTTTTCATACCCAAAATATAGCCGATGACAGAGATGGGAATGAGCAGGGTGAAAAAAACGAGAAGTCCCCGACGGGCAAATCGCATTCGTTCTTCCTGTCCGCCCGTAGCGGAGGCAGGTGTGCTGGCCAGTTTAATTTTCATGATTAACCCCTCTTTTTCCAATGTATGTATATCCATGGAATAGTATAGCAATCCCTCCACCCTGATCTGAACTAACCTCCGCCCAGTCTTTCTACTGGTCTGAGGCCCAGTAGAAATGGGGGTAGGAGTCTGGGCAGGGCACGTCAATGTTGGTGTTGGAGAGCTTCTGCGAGCTATAGCAGGGTTAATTTTGTGATGTTGGAATCAGTACAATCGGCGGGTCAATGCCCAGAAGAGCAGGGCCAATGCACTGACAACTGCGCCCAGCAAGCATACTCCATTCCAGCCCATGTGTTCATAGATCGTAGTCGACGCAATGGACCCGGTGGCGCTGCCAATAGAATAAAAAATCATGTAACCGGCGGTAAGCCGGCTTCGCGCTTCAGGCCGCACAGAGAGAATCATGCTCTGGTTGGTGACATGTACCGCTTGCACTGCCAGATCAAGCAGGAGGATACCAGCGATTAAGGCCCAAAGTGAATGTTCGGTATAACTGATAGGCAGCCATGACACAAGCAGCAGAATCAGTGCCGCGCCAGTGGTCCGCTGTCCTAACCCCAGATCCGCAAGCCGCCCTGCCCGCGCTGCCGCTAACGCCCCGGCGGCTCCCGCAAGGCCAAACGCTCCAATCGCAGTGTGTGAAAGAGAAAGCGGCGGAGCACTAAGCGGCAGCACAAGCGAGGTCCATAAAATACTGAAAGCAGTGAAAATCATCAGGGCAAGGGCAGCGCGAATGCGCAGGACCCGTTCCTGTAAAAACAAGGTGAGTGTAGAGCGCAGCAGCTGCAAATAGGATAATGACTCTCTTTCATGCTCATCATGAGGCAGTACCCGGAACAATACGCCAGCCATAAGCAGCGATAATCCGGCAGAGACTATGTAAACAGAGCGCCAGCCGGCTAAATCCGTCAATAGGCCGGCAAACGTCCGTGCAAGCAGAATGCCGATGACGATTCCACTGGTTACGAGACCGACGACACGTCCGCGCTCGGCTGGTGCCGCAAGGGTTGCCGCGAACGCAACGAGCGTCTGCGTCACTACGGCGAGCAGGCCAACAATGGCCATACCTATGAATAATACGATGCTGGAAGAGGCAGTCCCCACCACAATTAAAGCCAGGACGGATAAAAGCATCTGTCCGGCGATCAGCGAGCGGCGGTTCAGAAGATCACCGAGCGGCACCAGCAGCAGCAGCCCCAGGGCGTAACATGCTTGTGTGATTGTAATAACGATTCCGGCGGATGAATGGGGGATGCGGAACTCATCCGCAATAGCGTCAAGCAAAGGCTGTGCGTAATAAATATTGGCAACAGCAAGCCCGCAGGCGATGGCAAACAAGAGCGGCACGTAACGGGGGATTGCAGAGCGGGGGGCTTCTGCTTGAGCTGGCTCCCATCCGGTGCCTGTATTCTCTACTGCAATCAACTTCGTTTCTGCATTAAGCTTCTTCAAAGCTTATACCTCCATGAATTTAGTATTGAGCAATTTAATAATAACATACTGATTGGTACGTAATTGGTCTTAGAAAATATACTGCTATAAAATGCTATTTGTCAAGGACTTAAAGGGAAATTATGCGGGAGGCGAGCTAAAAAATGTGGATTATTGATAAGTAATCTATGGTATTATAGACGAATAACATACCGTTCGATACGTAAAGGGGTGCATTATGGCTAGGCTTCGCGAATTTAATGAGGAAAAGGCACTGGATGCAGCTATGCAGCTATTTTGGGAAAAGGGGTTCGAAGCGACCTCATTAAGCGATTTAACATCCGCTATGGGCATTCAGCGGCCAAGCATCTATTCGGCCTTTGGAGATAAAAAAGGACTATTTGAGGCAGCTTTGCGGAAATACACAAGTGCCCACGCTTCTGATGTTCGTGCCAGCCTTCAAAAGAATGTAACGGTTAGAGAGGCGTTCCGTGATTTTTTTGATGCTCTGGTGGCAAAAGAATATGGAAATGGTGCGAATTGGGGGTGTTTTTGCATCAATTCAATGGTGGAGCTTGCACCTCATGATGAGAAGTTTGAAATCCTGACGAGGGAGCACCAGATGTATCTTTCGGTAATATTTCAGGAAACGATTGAACGAGGGGTGCGTTCAGGCGAGCTGGATGCCTCTATTAACGCCAAAAGTTTGGCACAGACACTGGTCGTGTCACTGATAGGACTCACGGTAATGCTGAAATCCCGTCCTGAACGGTCATTCGCCGATAATTTTGTGAAAGAGATCCTTACATTGCTCAAATAATCATCTGGTCCGCAGCGCATCCCTACAGGGGAGGATTCTCAAGCCCTGCTGTTTCTTTTGAACCCGTTTGGAAATAATGGGGGGGAGGAGGATTGAAGATGAACTATGTAGAAATTCTAATGCGGACCATTCTCGCAGTGGGACTGCTGCTGCTCATTCCCCGAATCTTAGGGAAGCAGACCCTTTCGAGCATGACGTCGAACGATTTCGTGACCAGCATTACGCTGGGCTCCCTGGCGGCCAACCTGGCCTTCAATATTAGCCTGAAATCCTCATATCTTGTCCTGTCTCTGGTTGTTATTACAGCCATCTCGTTCCTGCTCTCCTTCATTGCGCTCAAAAGCCGCAGCCTGCGCAGCTGGATCTCCGGCTCCCCCACCGTGCTGATCGAGGACGGCAAAATCATGGAGGCCAACATGCGTAAGATCCACTATACGCTGGATTCGCTGGACCAGGCGCTGAGAGAGAAGGATATTTTTAATATTGAAGAGGTCGAATATGCGGTGCTTGAGGATAACGGACAGGTCTCTGTTCTGAAGAAGGAAGCATATCAGTTCGTCACGAAGCAGGATCTGGGGCTGGCGCTGCAATCGCAGGTTTTTCCCGTGGAGCTGATTATGGATGGCGTGCTGGTGGAGGACAACCTGAAGCGGAACGGGCTGACCCGGGAGTGGCTGGAGAATGAGCTGAGGCAGAAGCGGAAAGGGAAGTCGCTGGCCGATGTGTTCTATGCGGTAAGAGGCACGCAGCAGCAGGTGGTGTTCGATTTCTATGAGGACGGGATACAGCAGCCGCTGGATCAGGAATAATCTCCTTCAGAAAAGCCATCAGCTTGTTCCATTCATCAGAGTGTGCTCATATGGAAGTATTTTGCATAACTTTTTTATTGGCTTTTGAAATTATGACTGCTATATTTGAAAATACTATGTTAGAGAGGGTAAGCAGCTGAGGTGTCGGCATAAAAGGATGAGAGGCGGAATTACATGCAACAAGTATTAGAGGGTATCAGTCTAACAAACGATTTTTTATGGTCTAAGCTTCTGATTGTTCTTCTTATTGGTTGTGGTTTTTATTTCACCATTCGATCGAGATTTGTACAATTGGGCATGTTCAAGGAAATGTTTGTTGTTCTAAAAGAGTCTAATGTTAAATCTAAAGACAGCATCTCATCGTTCCAGGCATTCTGTATCAGCATGGCAGCCAGGGTGGGGACAGGCAATATAACAGGAATTGCAATTGCAATTGCCTTAGGTGGGCCGGGCGCTGTCTTCTGGATGTGGGTTATTGCGATTATTGGTTCAGCATCCAGCTTTATTGAGAGTACTTTAGCACAGGTGTATAAAGTTAGAGATAAAACGGGATTTCGTGGGGGGCCTGCTTATTATATGGAGCAAGGCTTGAAGAAACGTTGGATGGGATCTTTATTTGCCGTGCTGATCACGTTGTCTTTCGGCCTCGTCTTTAACGCGGTCCAGTCCAATACGATTACCGTTGCTTTTGAAAATTCATTCGGCACCAATCGTTTTATTGTGGGGCTTCTAATGGCTGTTGCGTTTGCAAGTATTATCTTTGGCGGCATCAAACGTATTGCCAAATTGTCCGAGTATATTGTAGTCTTTATGGCCGTGATTTACATCGCTGTTGCCTTATGCATTGTGCTGATTAACATTACCAAAATGCCGGAGGTTCTGGCGCTTATTGTGAAGGGTGCATTCGGATTTGAGCAAGTCATAGGAGGGTCTCTTGGGGCGGTGATTCTGCAAGGGGTGAAGCGTGGTTTGTTCTCGAACGAAGCGGGAATGGGAAGTGCGCCGAATGCTGCAGCAACGGCAACGACAAGTCATCCCGTAAAACAAGGACTTATGCAAGCGTTCGGTGTGCTTACAGATACGTTGCTTATTTGTTCGAGCACCGCCTTCATTATTTTGCTATCCGATGCGTATAAGCAGCCTGGGCTGGATGGCATCAAGCTTACGCAAGCTGCACTAAGCGAGCATATCGGTTCTTGGGCATCTGGTTCTCTGGCTATCATGGTGTTCTTATTTGCGTTCAGCACGTTAATTGGAAATTATTATTACGGAGAAACGAATATAGAGTTCTTAAACTCAAAGAAATCAGTAGTCATATTCTACAGATACAGTGTTTTGGCCATGATTATATTCGGTTCGGTTGCCAAGGTTCAACTGGTATGGGATTTGGCTGACTTATTTATGGGGCTCATGGTGGTAGTTAATTTGATTGCCATCCTTCTCCTATCCAAAGTAGCCTTTGCTGCCCTTCATGATTACAAGCGGCAGAAACAGGCTGGGAAAAACCCGGTCTTTGTTAAAGATAGTATTAAAGGCCTGGATCACATTGAATGTTGGGAGAACACGTCAGGTATGGAAGGGTAATAGATGGTTAAAGCCCAGGGCTCCGGTAACGGAGCCTTTGTGTTATTGGGCATTAATAGCCAAGCAGGTTACAGCACGTTTATTACCAGCATTACCACGCGTAAACCCCATTCACATCCAAAAACTCTCCGTTATGGCGTTTGCCATCCGTGGCATAGCCCACAATAATGGACGCCCCAGCTTCTTTGGATTTCCCGCCTTCCGCATTACCATTCAGATCCGTCTTCGTGAAGCCGGGGGTTACTGCGAATACCTGAGCTTTGCTGTGTTGGAGTTCTATGGCCATGGCTACAGTCATCGCATTGTTTGCGGTTTTGGAGGAATTGTAGTCAAACGCATTCAGTGCGTATTCCGAATTCTGCATGAAGTGCAGTGACGCCATATCGGTGGAGACATTCACAATCGTTCCTTCATTCTCTTTAATTATGGAAAAAAGCCGTTGGTTCAAGCGGAAGGTGCCGAAGAAATTCACCTCAAAAGCGCTCCGCAAATGCTCCTCCCGGGTATCGCTGAATGAACCGGAGAACGCCCCCGGCATGCCGGCATTGTTAATGATAAGCGTCAGATCAGAATAATCGCTGCGAATCGTATCGGCTGCCTGCTCAATACTTTCGAGATTCGTCATGTCAATGGGTAAGAACTCCACATCCAGCCCTTGGCTGGTTAATTTAGAAGCTGCGTCCTTCCCCCGTTCGATGCTGCGTGCGCCAAGCAATATCCTCCATCCGGCTTCACCAAGCTGTCTTGCGATTTCAAAGCCGATCCCTTTATTGGCACCTGTTACAAAAGCGGTTTTTGTCATCTTCATCCTTCTTTCTGCAAGATATGATCTATCAACAATTTGTAGCTTACTATGCTACACTAAGTGTAGGTCAACACTAAAAGTCAGGAAGTGAGCAAAAATTTTCACCATTGGACAGGTTGCCAAAAAAGTAGGGATAAATATTGGAGCGATTCGCTTTTATGAACGAAAAGGTCTTCTGGAGCCCGTGGTCCGCAACGAGCAAAACAATCGCTTGTACACCGACAACGAGATTGATTGGCTGCTATTTCTGAAATGTCTGCGGGAAACGGGAATGAGTGTCGAGGAGATCAAAAAATACTACGATATGGTCAAAGCCGGAACATCTACCTTGCCGGAGAGAACCAAACTCATCCAGGACCAGAAGCAAGCCCTTTTGGACGATATTGAAAAGAAAAAAGCTCAACTCATTCACTTGGAGCATAAGCTGGAGCGCTATTATCGCGGGGAGAATTATTAGTATTCTGAGTAAGATGTAAAATGTTAATCTCCATATCAAACCACGACACAGCTGTCCGATTTCCCCTCCTATAATAAACGTATCTTGAAATGATAAGGAGACGAGCACAGGTATGGGCGAGATCGTTAGGCATGATGTGAATGAGGAGTATGCATTCTCGTGATTGGTGGAGGCGGGGGACGTTGTGTTTCTCAGCTTCTGTGTAGGCAATGTGGAGGATATCCGGGTGATTATGGATGATTTGCAGGACAATCCCAAAGGAAAGAATGATTAAAGGATGAGAGAGCGGCCCCTAGGCAATCGGAAGATTATTCGGGAGTAACTTTTACCTTTCATGAAAATATATGTTATCGCGTTGGGAATATCTAAGCATTGAGAGAATTATTTGGCATTTAGAAGTTGAATATATTGAATCGACATTTTTATTATTGAATTTTGGAAATACATATATACTTGTATTATTAAATGTCGAGGGTGATTTTGGTGGCTGTGAAAAAAAGTGAGGATATATTAAATAAACCAGAAATCGATGATTTAGTACGTGCAGTTGAAGAAGCAACCAGAGCAACTGTAATGAGTACTACAAGATTCATAGAACCAGCAGGGAGTACTTTGAGCAGGGCTATGTCAAAACGAAATCATATTGTATTTGGACGTAGGGGATCAGGTAAGACTAGTTTGCTTTTAAAGGCCAAACGAGACTTATCTCTAAAAAGAACACCTGTTGCTTTTGTCGATATGGAACAGTTTAAGAGTCATAGTTACCCAGATGTTTTAATTAGTGTATTAATAGCTACTCTCGAATCTTTTAAGGAGTGGGTTCAAGAAGTTGGTTTGAATTCTACGAATAAAATTTCATGGTGGAAGAAAGTTTTTGGAGCACAGCCTGAGCGATCTCCTCTAAATAAAACGAAAAGTGGACAATTAGTAATAAATTTAAATCAACAAATTGAAAATCTGAATACTATTTTACATTCCGAAGATGAGGCGGACCTTAGTTATAAATGGTCATCTGGTGACTCGGTAGAAGCTGAAAATACCGGAGAACTTGGGGTGGAGTTAAAAGGGATTAAAGCGGGTGTAAACTCAAAAGAAACAAGAAAAAATGATTCTAATATAGAAGTAACTGAAGCTTCTCGTCGATCTAAGGTCAATTATTTGCATAGACATATGCTTGACTTTCGAAAATTATTTAAAGAGATTTCAGATTTAGCTGGTACTGATGCATTTTTGATGTTAGATGATTTATATCATATAAGAAGATCTGATCAAGCAAATGTACTTGATTATTTTCATAGAGCAACAAAAGGAAATCAGGTATGGTTAAAGGCTGGGACGATTCGTCACCGCACAGACTGGTATCTTCATAGTGATCCGCCTAAGGGTTTAAAACTTGGTGATGATGCAGATGAAATTGATCTGGACATTACTCTTGAAAAATTCTCAATTGCAAGAACTTTTTTATCAAGCGTATTACAGGAAATAGCTGAAGAGGCAGGCTCGCAAAACCCTCGAATCATTATGGCAGAAAGTGCCATGGATCGATTGGTACTTGCGAGTGGCGGGGTAGCAAGAGATTTTCTAACTATTTTTCGTAGATCAGTAGAGGTAGCAAGGGAAAGAGGTGGAGGGTTTAGAGGACCTAAAATAGGAGCTGAGGATGTCAACCGTGCTGCTGGTGAGCATGACTCTTCAAAAAGAGAAGAATTAAAAAGGGATACGAACGATGAAAGAGAGAGACTTGAAAAACTTTTTGAAAATGTAAGAGAGTTTTGTTTTAATACGGGTACAAATTGTTTTTTGGTAGAACGTGATTGGAATCAAGATGGAGCGAAAGATATAGAGGAGTTAGTTGATCTTCGACTTATTCATCGAATAAATCCAAGGGTTACTGTTCGAGATAGAGCTGGAAAACTTTATATTGCTTACATGCTAGATTTAAGTCAATATACAGGCGACCGTAAACGTCGTGGATTAAATATGATCTCCTTTTGGTCAAAGGATGGTTCAGATCAGTTAAGAAAAGCTAGTCTGATTTTTGCTGAGAGACCTGTATCTGGAAAATAATCTAAAGGCACCTAACAGGTGCCTTTTTACATACAGTTAGACTGCCAAATAGATTAAATAACTTAACGTTATACTCTTCAACTTCGTTGGATAGTGTCGGTATATGCATTCTAAGCTTTGTTTCTACTATGCCTGGTCAAGATATTCATTATCTGATCCCCAGAGCAGCAATAACTTCCCGATTAATCTTAGTGAGTGCTGCTATTTCCTCTGTACTTCTATCACTGATCAAAGTCATATGTTCATCTAAAGCCTTACGGCGGTCAGCTTCATCCTCAAAACGAAAAATTTCTACAGCCGGAACTTGGAAGGCGGCTATTATTTTCTCCAGAGTTTCCAAAGAAATGTTCCGGTCTCCCCGTTCTACTCCACCTATGTAACTGTAATGAAGCGATGCTGCTTCGGCCAGTTGTTCTTGGGTCCATCCTTTTGCCTTTCTGAGCTCTCGTATCCGATTTCCTACACTTTCTGGTAAATTCATGTCATCACCTCCACTTAAGGTTAGAAGAGGTACACTGACCATTACAGATCATCAAGTGCAAACTTATTATTTGATTAATTGTACTTAAAAGTACTATTTATATTGACCAAATATAAAATCGGCTATACAATTAACTGAAAATGGATAAAAAGGAGGCCCCAACCGTGCGCCCTTCCATTCTGAAATCACTGAAGCCGGATATTATAGTTGAAATGCTGGAGATGGCTTATCGCTTCGAGGATTGGGACAAGATGCTGAATACGGCGGGTATTCTGTACAGCTATGCGCAGTGCATCTATGAGGAACGGCAGTATCACAAGGCTAAGAAGCTTCCGGTACCGATTCTGGATACAGAGCGTCCGCTGGTCTATTATTTCGGGTTCAGTCACCTGATGCGGGGCATCGTTTGCCAGAAGCAGGGGAAGTATGATGAGGCCAGAGAATCCATATACCGCTATGCCGAGCTGGGCTGGATGGAGGATTTGGGGGAGGAAGGGCGGGAGATTGCCGAGGAGTTCCGGGTTCTGGCTCGTGCCAACTTATACATCGTGGAGATTCTGTCCGGCAAGACGGAATTGCTGGAGGGGTATGCGCGATTCTTGCAGGATAATCCCGAGGAGCTACTGCCAGGGCTTGGGACTGTTTTGCAGGCTGCGGTCCAGTATGGGTTTGATGTGGATGATCTGCTGCATACTTTCGCGGAACAGAGTGCCGGATTTGGGGACTATGAGGATGCAGAGAATATCTCGCATTATTACAGCTATTGTTATCACTTGGCGCTATACCATAGGCGGGAAGACAGACTGCCAGAGGCGCTTGACTGGACTATGAATTGCCTGGAATTGGTTGACCGTTCAAACGGATGAGCAGATTAAGCGCTATCAGGATATTACAACACTCGGAACAATTGATAACCACCTCCATAAACTACAAAACCAAAGAACCTCCCACCATTAGCACGATATTTACTTAAATTTGTCATAGAGGATTAAGGATAGACTCTGGTTCAATGAGGTGGCGTGTGGTATATAGTAGAGGGACATTTTCCAAGGTAGAGGAGCGAACAGGAATGATTGCATTGATCTTGGCTGCGGGGTATGCGACCCGTCTCTATCCGTTAACCAGGGATACGCCGAAGCCGCTGCTGCCGGTTCAAGGAAACCGTACAATTCTGGATCTGCTGATTGACCGTCTGGAGGTACTGGAGGAGATTACGGAGATTCTGATTGTGACGAATGACCGCTTCTTTCATGCTTTTGAGCAGTGGCATCAGCAGTACAGGGGGCCGAAGCCGATTCGTATTCTGAATGACGGAACCTCTTCTCCAGAGGGACGGTTAGGAGCGATTGGCGATATCCAGTTTGTCATCGGGCGGGAACAGCTGCAGGAGGATTTGCTGGTGCTGGCGGGCGACAACGTGCTCGGCTTTGGCCTTGAGGGGTATCTGAATTATTTTCATAAAGTCGATAAAGACTGCATTCTGGTCCGGACAGTGGACGATATTGAGGAACTGCAGAGTGTTGGCGTGGCAGAGCTGGATGCACAGAGGCGTGTCCTTTCTTTAGAAGAAAAGCCGCAGTCACCCAAGACGAACATTGGCGTATTTGCACTCTATATCTACAAGCGATCTACATTGCCGTTATTCTCCCGTTATCTTGCCGATGGCGGCAACCCGGATGCGCCGAGTTATTTTCCCGAGTGGCTGCATTCCCGCCAAGAGATGCGGGCCTACTATACGGAGGGCACGATTGATGATGTGGGCACCCCGGAAGCTTATGCCCAGATGCGGGCTAGACTGGGGAACGTCCAAGAGGAGCAAGGTTAATCTTCAAGCTGGAAGCAGTTCATCCTGTAGGGGATGGACTGCTTTTTTTGTACGCCCAGTATGGGCGTCAGCTCTTGGGGGGGAGCCCCGAACGGGGGCTTTCCGCTTATCGCGGATTTACTTTTACCTGCGAACCTTTGCCGCTGGTTTGGATGCCGCTTTCCTTCAATCCGGCTTCCTTCAAATCGCCCAGCAGCCGCTCCAGCACTGCCTTGGCTGCTGCCGCCTCCTTCGCTCCGTTCGCCTTCACGACTAGCTGCACCGGCTTGCCGGAGCGCAGATGCTTGTCTGCCTGGCGCAGCTTGGTATCGTAGTCATGCTCTTCGATGTGAGCGGTGAAACGAAGCTCCTTGGCTTTCCCGCTGCCGCTCTGGCTTCCGGCATGTCCAGCGCCCGCTTTGCGGGACGCGGCTTCCTTCTGCGCGGCCGCTTTTCCCTTGCCCTTAGCGATCAGGCTGCAGGGAGGGGGGCTGCTCATCAGCGAGGTGCAGACCAGGTCTGCACCGGCGGAGCGGGCCATTGCCAGCGCTTCCGCTCGTAATAACGTGCCGAACTTCTCCCCCTTGAGGCCGGTCAGCACCACCTCGGATGCTTTGATTTGCTCGTTGATGAATACGGCCATGGAAATGGGCCCTCCTTTGTAAACAATGTTAAATCTATTTTATACGAAATGAGGCTGCGGTTCACCTATGCGCTGAGGTTGATTTTATTATCCAAACGGTTAGAGTATAATTAATCACTTCTATGCGATTATCATCGATTCCATTTTTGAAATAGCAGAATAATGGGAGGGTAAACTATGGACAATCATTGGATGAACCAACTAACGCTTTGGCATGAGGCGGATGAATATCAACAAATCGTCGACAGCATTATGGAGGTTCCTGCACAAGACAGAGATTATGCGGTCATCGGCCAATTGGCGAGAGCGCTGAATAATCTGGAGCGATACGAAGAGGCGCTGGAACAGCTTTTGGCTATTGCCGGGCAGGGAGCGAATGATCCGTTATGGCATTTTCGTGCGGGGTATTCCTACTACTATTTGAAACAATATGAGGAAGCTGCCAGAGCCTTTAAAAAGGCCGACGAACTGGATCCCGGAGACCAGGATACGCTAATGCTATTCAATTGGAGTGTACGCGGTGCCGAGAAGCAGAAAAGGGAGCAGAAGCGTTTTGCGGCTGCACAAATGGCCAAGGAACAGAGCGGTGATAGCAACTCCTTTGAGCCAGCGGATTTCTCGGACTTTTGGGAGAACAGCGATTATGCTTTAAAAGAATATGTATCCGAGCCGCCGACGGAGGAGATGATTGCCTCAGTGGAGCAGGAGCTGGGTTACAAGCTGCCGGCCTCCTATATCGAACTGATGAAGCTGCAGAATGGGGGCATCCCGCAAAACACCTGTTTTCCTACCGGGGAAGCAACTTCATGGGCGGAAGACCATATTGCCATTTCAAGTATTATGGGAATCGGGCGGGAGAAAAGCTATTCACTGTGCGGAGATTTGGGCAGCCGCTTTATGATTGAAGAGTGGGGGTATCCGGACATTGGGGTGGTAATTTGCGACTGCCCATCTGCCGGCCATGATGTAGTAATGCTGGATTACCGTTTATGCGGCAGAGAAGGCGAACCTGCGGTTATTCATGTCGATCAGGAAGGCGATTATGAAATTACGTTTCTGGCCGGCAGCTTTGAGGCCTTTATCCGCGGATTGGTGAATGATGAGGAATATGATTATGATGTGTCTGAGGATGACAGGGATGATGGGCTTACTCAGGAGGCAATTGAAGGAGGAGACCAGTTGAAACCCTTTATTCTGGTAGAGCAGGACAACGGCGGCATGTCAGTCATCTTAAACGCAGGCTCTTATAAAGCCGAACTATTTCAGACACGGGAAGACGAGGGCTTCGAAGGGAGCGGTTATGACTGGGCTTCCCTGGCATCTGTCTTTCTGGAAGAGAAGATGCCCCAGCTCGCAGACAGCATCCATTTTGACCCCGAAGCGGATATGTTCTGCGCGTATTCCAGCAATAGAGAGGCTGTGCAGAGCTTTGCAGCGGGCTTCAAAGCAGCTTGTGAGGACGACGCTCTTATCCGTGACTTATTCTCCCGTGCAGAACTCGATTAGCTAAACTTATTATTAAGAAGGAATGAGAGCCGCTGCCAAGCGGCTTTTTTAAAAATATAAGAATTTATATGTTTCAAACGATAACTTGTCCTTCTATTTCTCGCTGAAACGGCTTTGCCGTCCTTAAAAAGGACGGCAAAGCCGTTTCCACTTGTTTATATCAGTTGAACCAGAGCGTCTTCAAACTGGGAGAGCTCTGGAGAAGCAGGGATTTAGTAATGAAAGCAGGGTCCCTAAAAGCCCGCAGCGGGTTCGTTTGCTCGTAAAGGACTCAGGAGGCGCTATGGAGAGTAAAACCCCTGTTTAATCTCTTTTGCGGACCCAGCCGACCTTATCTGCTCTGTATTCTTTCTAAAAACGGCCATCATGGAGAAATAACTGCGCTGGAGTCCGTTTTCCTACTATAAGAGGCTAAAAGCCCCAATTAAGTGCAACTCGGTCCGTTCGTGCTCTGAGCCAGAAATACACTTTCCGCATGCACACACACGCCTTCGGAAAAAGAGCGAAGTCTTTGAAACACCAAGACGGGGTCTTGGCGGGTGAAGGGGCCGGAATCCAAACATTCACCGCAGTTGCATATTATGCCGGATCGGTAAGTCTAAAGTTCAACTTATTTAGTTAAGAATTCTATACCTGCTTAGTTTTGCCAGCTGGTTGCGCTTTTTGCTGCTGCATTCCGCAAGATGTTTGTGGGATGACGAAGGGTGCTTTTCGGTGTAAAACCTAAAAATATGAATTATGATTAGTCCATAAGAAAAATAATACGGCCCAAAAGTTACATAAGACGGCGAGGAGAGATGAATGGTGCTTGGACTATCCTTCGGGAACGGGATCACGCTGATACACTTCGAACAGCAGAAACCCAGGTTGTTCACTGCCGGTGATCATCTGGATTGCAGGTATATCAGAGCCTTCTTCAAAAGACAAGGCATGACGGCGACTCAATATATCGAACCTAATCTATCTAACATATATGATACAACTGCAGATATTGCTGCATTGGGGAATGAAATTATTGCACTTCATGTAACACCGTCAAACTACCGGTTATGTAAGCGGTTGACCTCCACCCTTAAGGAGCAGGAGGGCCGGAACCGGGTCATTTGGTTTGGTAATCTGGCAGCGGTTATCGGTGAGGAAGTGTTCGGGGAAACAGAAGTGGACGGTTTAGTAAGGTGGAGTCCTGAACGGACGCTCTCCCGGCTGGTGAATACAGAGGTAGAGGGCTGGTCTGCTGTGAATGGATTTACATCCCGGGCCATGGTTGGCAGAAAGCCTGGTGGAGATTCGCTGGCCCTTCCCGCGGAGGAGGAAGCCGCGGCTGCAGCAGGCGTCATGGAGCTGGATGAGCTGACCGGGGTATGGGAGGACATGTCAGACCGGAGGCGGGCGGCGATGCTGTCAGTGAAATGTGCGGATCAGCTCGGCAATCCTCATCATGTTGCCCAAGGGATACGGAGGCATTCTCCGGAGCGGCTGCAGCGTGATCTGGAGCTTGCGGTCCGGACATCCAGACAGACGGCACCCGTCATTACTATTGAGGGATTCGACCTGATCCGGGATGAGGCGCAGAGTGAGCAGATTCTGGAGGTTCTGGAGGAAGCGGAGTTCAAGGCCGGATATAAGCTGACTGTTCCGCTGGAAGCCTGTACATATTCAATGCTTGAGCGATTTAAACAGTGTGGGGTAGAACAACTCCAGATCAAGGTTCCCCTGGGCACCACGCCGGATGCCTTCCCGAAAGAAGAAGCAATTAATTATATGATATGGCAAAGGCAAACCAGTCAGCCGATGACCTTCTCCGTTACGCTTACCGATGACGGAAACCGGGAAGCAGACCCCAGCCTTACGGCGGAGCTGCTGCACAGATGGATCACTGAAGGAGTGATTGAGGCGGTATCTGCACGGGCAGAACCGATGGACCGGGCCAAAGCCATTCAGCCCGTCATTCTCCCGGAAGCCTTAGCCGCTGTAATGCTTGAGCATCTGACCACAGAGCAGCCTCCGTTCTTATTAAACGAGTATACGGCCTATATGACCGGATACTATCCGCAGCAGGCGATCGGCGGCGGGGTCAAGCATATCGGGCTCACAGAACCGCTAGAGGAAGAAGTGCCAAGTAACTATTTTGGGGAGTACACAGCCCTCAATAGCGCACTTATATACGAATATAACCAAGTATACAGGGGAGAAAACCCGAGTTATATCTATTATGATTCCGATGGGGTATGGAAGCGCAGCAACCGGAGATTTGAGGAATTGTCGGAGGCTGCTGACAAAGAAGAATACTATTTATCCAATGCTCATCAAGTGGTGCAGACGGAAGGAACTGAATATATTCTGCAGCTGAATGACTTTCTCCAGATGGAGCCGATCCGCATCCGGCAAATGGGCTATTCAGAAGCGGCAACCAGGGAACGGGATAGGAACAACGTGGAGTTCCAGATGCTAAGGATAACATCCACTGAAGATCTGGAGGCCTATCTGGAGGATGTGGACCATTTCAGCCGAACAGGGACCTTCCGGCACGGATATGAAATCCAGTCGTATCTGGTGGATAGCTGCCGCTGGTCGGGAGCCCAGACTTGCACAGTGAAGCAGCTTCCGAGGCTGTTCGTAGACGGCAATCAGGCGGTATCCGGGTGCAGAGGCTGCGCCGCTATCGGCACTCTGGATGATTCTATGGATAGGTTGCTGCTGCAGACTGCGGTGGTCTCGGATCGGGAGCAGCTAGTAAGAGGCTGCGCGACTTGTGAAATCAACGCTTCCTGTACCAAATGCAGTTTCCTGCCCGCCTACATGAACCGCCAGCAATATTGTAATATCCGCAAGAAACATAACACAATGCACTTATATATGCAGACCATTGAAATGCTCAAAGGGCTTAACAAATATTCGCAGGCTTTAGACGGTCTTAGTGTGGACAACTTCCGGATGTCGCTGCCAACCTGCACACACAAATACCCCTATGAACGAAGAGGAAATGTCCGCTCGGCAGTCGCAGATACCGTACTTTTGTTCTTCATCGGGGAAACTCCGGCGGTCTACCAGACTAGCAGCCAGAAATTACTGAGGTTGAGCGAGCCCATGGCACTGCTGCTGGAAGGAATGATGGCGGGCGCCAATCGCTTTGAATTGAAGCAGGCCCTTAGGGACCGCTACCAGGTCGAAGAAGAACAAGCTGACCAAATCATATCCCAGGCTACAGACTTATTTATGCAGGAGGGATGCCTGAAACATCCTGTCGCAGTTTTGTGAACGTAGCTTGCCACCTCACAAGCCTACAGCCCTATGGCTGTAGGCTTTCATAAATCCGAAAATAACAGTTTCTTAGTTATACATACATGGACTAACAAGTATATAGAGACGGGCCTGCCGGGAATCGGATATGTTCTGCTCTGCCATTTAACCCGAATTTAATTGATGTAATGGAGGAAACAGCATGGGACTACAGATTAATGGATTAATGAAGCAATATGGGAACAACCGGGTCATTCACGATATTACCATTGATGCCCCTACCGGCAAGGCTTTTGGACTTCTGGGAGGAAACGGGGCAGGTAAAACAACGACCATCCGTTCCATCCTCGGATTAGTGGATTATGATGCGGGAGACATTCTGTGGGAAGGAATACCGATTCTCGGTAACCGTCCTAGCATTGGATATTTGCCGGAGGAACGGGGCCTCTATCCTAAGGAAAAGGTTAGTGAACAGCTGGTTTATTTCGCCAGACTGGAGGGCATGTCACGGCAGGCGGCTATAAAGGCCATGAAGCATTGGCTGGAGCGGCTCGGAGTCGCAGAGCATGAGCATAAGCGCGTAGAACAGCTGTCCAAAGGGAACCAGCAGAAGGTGCAGATTATCTCTGCCCTGCTGCATAACCCTGAGCTGATCATTCTCGATGAGCCATTCAGCGGCCTCGACCCCATTAACTCGGATATGCTTGCGATGATTGTGAAGGAGCAGTTGTCCCTGGGAAAGACCATGATTTTCTCCACCCATCAGATGGGGCATGTAGAACAGTTCTGCGAGGATATATGCATTCTTAGGCACGGAAGAATGATAGTATCGGGCAGCATAGCAGACATTAAACGCTCTTATGAGCGCTGTAACGTGCTGCTGCGCAGCGACGAGGATCTCAGCCGGCATCTGGTGGCAACACATCTTCAGCCGCTTACCGCGGATGCAAAGGAATGGCAGATGAAGGTGCGGGATGAGGATGAGGCCAATGAGCTATTGCTGCGCTTAACCCAGATGGGCATCCGGCTGCTGAAATTTGAGATTAAAGAGCCAACACTGCATGAGATATTTGTGGAAAAGGTAGGTGAAGTGTCATGAGGAATTTTGGTCTGGTATTTGCTTACTCCTTCAAGGAACGCTTGCGTTCCAAAGCCTTTACCTATTTAACACTGATTATGATCGTGGTTGTGGCTGCACTTGTACTGGTTCCAAAATTAACTCAGGATGACGGGAATTCCGCGAAGGGCGAAATTGATGTGCTGGATAGGACAGGAGCCATCCCGAACGCAGATAGTTTCAAGGAGAACGTATCACCTTCCTATGAGTGGCGGATGATCACCGAGAATGAAAGGGCCGGGGAGCTGAAGCGTCTGGAGGAGAAGAAATCACTTCTTGGGATTGTTCAGATTGAGAATCAAGGCAGCCAGCCGGTTCTTTCCTTAACCGTAAACAAGGCGGATGATGCTCCTTATATCCGTGAACTGAACAGCTACGTTCAGAATCAGTATACGATATTTCAAATTCACAAGCTGGGCCTGGGACAGGAGCAGCAGAAGCAGCTGACCTCAGCAGTTCAGATGCAAATACAGGAGATGGAGGCCGGAAGCAAATCTTTAACTGCCACGTATTGGCCGGTCTATATGATGACGTTCATGCTGTATCTTCTAATCTACATGTTCGGAAGCAATGTAGCGGTATCTGTATCCGTAGAGAAGGGCTCGCGGGTCAAGGAGATCCTGATTACGAAGGTTAAGCCGGTGCAGCTTCTTTTCGGCAAGGTGTTTGGCGTCGGCTTGGCAGGCATTCTGCAATTTGCCATTATTGTTGGCGCGGTTTACCTCATCCTGACGATGTCGGGTACGGGAGGGGTGCTGGAGCTGTTCGGCATGCCGGTGGATTTCTCCATTCTGGGCGGAACCACAATTATGCTGTTAACTCTCTTTTTCATTCTCGGTTATTTCTTCTTTGCTGCCTTGTTCGCGGCAACTGGATCGATGGTTAGCCGCAGCGAGGAAATCAACCAGGTGACGCTGCCTATCTCGATTTTGCTTATGGCAGGACTCATTGTTGCTATGTTAGCTATGCTGAACCCTGACGGCACACTGGCAGTGATAGGCTCATACATTCCTTTCTTTACCCCGTTCGTTATGTTCGCAAGAATTGGTGCCTCAGATCTGACAGCCTTGGAGATTGTAATTCCGACGCTGATCCTGTTCGTATCTACCCTGGCTGCTTGCTGGCTGTCGGCGAAGATTTATCAGGTGGGTGTCCTCCTGTATGGACAGAAGCTGAATCCTAAACTGCTCTACAAAGCTATAAAGGCCTTATAGAGGGGGGATGAGAATATGGGAAATGCAATGAAAACGGAGAAGCTTAAACCGGGCAAGGCACAGTGGAAAGAGCGCCCGATCCGTGCCGTGGAGGGCAAAAAGCTGCTTGGACAATGGGCAATGGTGACCGGCGCCGGAAGCGGGATAGGAGCGGAAATCGCTGAGCATTTTGCAGAGTCCGGCGCTTCTATAGTGCTCACGGAGCTGCCTGAATTTCTGGAGAATGCCGAGAATGAGGCTGAACGGCTTCAGCGCCTATACGGTGTTGAGGTGCTGTGCAAGCCCCTTGACCTGCGCAGCGTGGAGGACATCAAGCGGTGTATACGTTCTATCGAAGAACAGGTGGAGAGCATCGATATTCTGATCAACAATGCAGGCGTGAACCTGCTGTCGCCTGCGCTGAGTCTGAGCGAGGAGCAATGGGATTTCGTCGTAGATATTAATCTCAAGGGTACGTTCTTCCTGACCAGAGAGGTCGCGAAGACGATGGTCCGCCATAAGCGGGGCTCCATCATTATGATAGCTTCCCATGACGGTGTAGTAGGCAGTGAGAACCATGCGCCCTACAGCGTTAGCAAGGCAGGACTGATTCATCTAACACGGTCCCTGGCTGCTGAATGGGCAAAACACGGGATTAGAGTCAATGCGGTGTCCCCAACCTTTGTCATTACCGAGTCCAATGAGCAGGAGATGGATGATCCTCAGTTCCGGCGTACGAACCTGCCGCGTATTCCGCTCCGCAAGTTTGCGGTACCGGAGGATATTGCGAATTCTGTACTGTTTCTCGCCACAGATTCCGCAAGCATGATCACCGGGCATAATCTGGTGGTCGATGGCGGTTGGACTGTAGTTTAACCTGTGGTTATCCTGGACGCTCTCAGCGCCTGATCTCTCCTCCATCCTTTTCAATCAGACTCCAGGACCAAATCTATTACGAGGATGTGTTAAGCATGCAGGTTAAATCTATGGATTGGCGGTCGGAGCATGAACTTGAGGAAGAGCGGCTGGCGCTGAAGTATCATTCCAATTCCAATGTGAATCCGCAGCTTGAGGTGCTGACCCGTTCGCGGATGAAAATGCTGAATCAACTGTTTGCCCAGAGGAATGTTGAGGTGAAGCCCGCAAAACGTTATTTCTCTTCTCCTTCCTTCGGACTGCAGAAGAGCGAGCTGGCAGAGCATCCGTTCATGATGAAATTGCTTGTCCATCTGCAGGAGCTTCAGGTCCAGTCCAGACCGTTTCTGGATTATGAACCTTTAAGAGAGCTGGGCGGGGCCAAGCTGAACGGTCCGGGGCTGTATATCTTTTCGAGAAGTCCGGTATCCGGCAGGCATGAGCTGTTCTACTGCAATCCGGCAGAAATGGTCGTTCAGCGAGTGAAGGAGACAGCCCCCGGCGTTTGGAACCGGCTGTTCCATTCCGATCTGATCCAGGGAACGGCGGAGGCAGCCGTGTTTGTAACGGCCAAAATCCAAAGCTCCATGAAGTTGTTCGGAGAACGGGGGTACCGGCTCAGCTTGCTGGAAGGCGGGCGGTTAACGGAGCGTTTATCACAGTGCACCCATAAATTCGGATGGAAATTCCAGCCTGTCGCCACCTTTTATGACCAGGACGTTCAGGAGCTGCTAGAAATAGACGGGCATTCTGAAGTGGTGCTTTCCTGTCTGATTCTGGAGGAGGTGAAATAGATGTACCAATACAAATTTGTCAAAGTTGATTTAAAAGGAATCCTGCAAAGCAAGCCTGAGGAGGATTATCACGAACTTATTCATGAGCATGCCCGTGAGGGGTGGAAACTGTTTCAAATTTTCGCTCCGAATACCTATGGATTTGGAACTTCCGCCTTTTTGGAATTGATTTTTGAACGTTCAATCACTGACTATCACTGAAGCTTTGAGGCATATTCCTGAACCGGTAACCCGGTGTACGGGCTCGGCCGCATAATGGCCGGGTCCTTATTGTCGACAGTGGAAGCAGGGCGGTTTTGACAAGAATACCCCATGTTATACCACTCAGAAGAAGGAAATACTAAGAGAATATAGAATACCCTTCTATTAGAGGAATCTGCTTGACGCGCGGCAACTTTGACGTACCCCATGATGCGTTTAGGAGACCGAAATTGATTGGGGGCTTCTGAGGATGGATGGCTGTGCAGAAATGATAGAGCTGGAAATCAGAGCAGGGTTGCGGTCGTTTTTTACCGTGCCGCATTTATTGGAGCAAGGAACAGCCTGTGTGGAAGAAAAACTGCGGGAATCATTGCTGTTCAGCAGAATGACAGTGCTTCATTACCGGGCGTTTGGCGGAAGCGGTAAGGCGATTTACCGGGCCGGCGCCGCTGTGGAGCTGATGATCCTGAGTCTGGATATCATTGATGATCTGCAGGACAAGGATAACAAAGAAACGGTATGGAGCCGGATGAGTCCGGAAATTGCCCTGAATATTGCCCTTGGGCTGTTGACGCTTTCCCAGCAGATGCTGTTGACCAGCGATTTCCCGGAGGAGCGGGCAAGCGGTGCCGCGCGGCTGATGAATGAGCAGGTGCTCTCTGCCATTAATGGCCAAACAACAGATCTGCTGAACGATATTGAGAGCGAAGAGGAATACATAGAGATGGTAAGGCAGAAATCTGCCGGTCTGCTTGTGGCCGCCTGTATGATTGGAACACTGCTGGCAACCGGCGAAATCCATGAAGAGGTAAGGAAGTATGCGGAGGAGCTCGGAATAGCAGCCCAAATGAAAAATGATATCCGTGACCTGCTGAACTGGGACAACAAAAATGATTTCTGGAACCGCAAAAAAACACTGCCGACACTGTATCTGCTTCAGTCCATCCCGGAGGGAGAGGACTGGATCACTGATTACTTTGAGGCACGCCTGGAATTGGAGGAGGTGGCACACCGCAAAGAAGAGATTGAGCGCATTATCGAGCAATCGGGAACGTTCCTGTATTCTTCTATCCGAATGAGAACCCACTATTATAATTATCTGGATTTAGTAGGCAAGCTGGGGCTTGCCCCCGTCTGGCAGGAACAGATGCTTGCGATGGCAGACTGAGCCAGAGGGTACCGTAAAGCCCGCTACAAACCGCCACAAACCACCGCAAAAGCCCGCAATCACCCCGCAATTACATTTGCGGAAAGTACTAGTATGGTTGTCGTTTCCAGTTGGGACAACACCTGATATATTGAATTCAAGAGGAAGATCTCTTATAAACCGATTGGGGGAATGTTAAATGTTGAAGGAAATGGTTCAAAAGTTGATGGCAGATCCAAGTGCGTGGACTCGTGTACAGACTGGACAACTTCAATTGGCGGGAATGAGTGAAACTGAACATAGAGCATTAATTGACGTGCTGGGCAGCAGAGAGGGCAAAGCTGAACCCCGTATGGCGCTATATTGGTGCTAATCTAGCTTTATTTGGAGGAAACCGGATTGTCGAGAAGAATAAACGTTGCCGCTTTCTCAGTCATTGTCATCATCCTTGCCGTCTATCTATCCCATAGCATATTGCAGCAGAGAATGATTGGGACTGACCTCGAAAAGGATGGCCAGGGACGTTACGTGGTAGCAGATACTACTGCTGGTTACTGGGGATATGGGAAGATTCTTTCGGGCGATATTATAGAAGAAATTGATGGGAGCTCCGCCTCTTCATTTCATTCGGTTAAGCGATTTGATGTAATAGAAGGGGCTTCCACCATCACTCTGGTCCGGAATCAGCCTGATGGCGGACAGGAGAGAATCAAGCTTGTTGTAGCAAAAGGAATTGGATCTGAGAATCTGCTGCTGGAATTTATTTTGCCGATATCCTCCTTACTGTTATTCGCTGGATTCTCACTGTTTGTTTACAAGCGCAAGAAAGAAGACAAGGCAGCTATATATCTGATCCTGTTTTTCTTATCGACGGGTTTTGCCTATTTCAGCGCGGCTTCTTCGGGGAGAGCGGATATTTTAGGCTACCTAATCTTTACTGCCTCCTTCTCGTTGGTCCCGGTATTTTTCCTGCAATTTCTCAACCGGTATTTGAAACAGTATCAAGAGCCTTTCGTTCCCAAAAGTGTATTTATTGGCTTTTATTGTATTACAGGTGCGATTATCATTGTGCAGATCATCACAATAGTAACGGGATTTAACTTGCTTTTCTTCTTAGCAGCACGGCCTTCGTTACCTTTTTTTATCTTTACAAATCTCTACACTATTTATAAATTGATTCAGAAATTTGTGGTACACCGCCGGGATTCACTGCGAAATTTATTTAAGCTGACCTTGCTGGGTCATTTGCTTGGATTTATGCCGTTTATCCTGTTATTTGGCGTGCCGAGATTATTTGGTATAACCCTGCTTACTCCGCAGGTGGCCTCAATTTTTCTATTGGCAATTCCCGTAGTGTACTTGTATATGTTCACTACAAGACAGCTGTTTGATATTGACTTTGTTCTGAGCCGTTTTCTATACCATATTATTATTGCGTTTATCCCAACTTCGCTAATAACCACCTTCGGGATTCTGATTACCCAGCAGCACAATTATACGTGGGTTCGATGGGTACAGTTATTTCTGATGGTGTATTTTATTGTTACGATTCTGTTATTCAGCAAGGAGTATGCCGATTTTCGGTTCAGGCCAAGTTTTAACAAGAACCTGTACAGCTTCCAGGGAAGCCTGGACCGGTTCTCTACCCGTATTTCGCGGGTGATGAAGCGGGCCGACCTGGAGCGGTTGCTGGAGCAGGAAGTACTCTCTATATTACTGGTCAAGAAAGTGGCCTTTCTGGAGGTAAACCGAGAACTGGGTCCCCGGGGAAGCTCAAAGTCAGACTCCGGTTCAGTGCCTATCTCTGTAATTTCTGCCCTGCGGGATGCTGCTCATAAACTGGCCGTTGGGGAGACTATGGCCGTTCCTTCAGGATTATGCGTTGTTATGGGGCAGAAAGGCTCTACCTTTCACGTCCTCTGGCTGGCGGATAAGGAGAATCGTACCAAATATAATCTGGATGAATTGAGCTGGCTGAAAACCTTGGCTAATTACAGTGCCATCGTGTATGAGAATCTATATCTGATCGAAAACTTGATTGAAGATCTTGAACAGGAATTTCAGAAGCAAAAGGGAGCCTCACCGTGGGTGATGCGTCTGATCTTTAATCTCTCGGAGACGGAACGGCGCCGGCTGGCTGCCGACCTGCATGATTCGGCGCTGCAGGACCAGCTGATCTGGTACCGCAAGCTGGAAACGGTCATGCTCGACCATCAGATGCCGGAGGACATCTATCACGAGCTTGAGACTGTACGGGAAGGCCTGCTGGATGTTATCCACCAGATTCGCGAGACCTGCAATGAGATGAGACCGCCGCTGCTTAAGGAAATGGGCATTGTCGAAGCGCTTGGGCAATTGTTCGAGCAGGCTCAGATCCGTTCAAATTATGTGATAAATTTCCAGGTAACGGATCATATAACAGAATTAAGTGATGAACAGACATTGGCGCTGTTCCGCATCGTTCAGGAACTGCTGCGCAACGCCAATAAGCATGCCAAAGCTACAGTGGTTGAGATTGGACTTGAGCAACGGGAGTCGATCCGGCTGATGTATAAAGATAACGGGGTTGGGATGGAACTCGGCGAATTGAATGATTCCTACCAGCACATGGGTCTGTCAGGCATTAAGGAGAGAGTGCGCAGTCTGGAGGGCGAAATCTTCTTCCAATCGGTAGTCGGTGAAGGACTTGAGGTCTGCATCACGCTGCCGCTGGAGTCAGCAAATATGACAAGAGAGGGTGGGGACGATTTAGATGATAAAAATCTTGCTGGTTGATGACCATCCTTCCGTGGGTGAAGGAACCAAAAATATGATTGAGCAGGACCCGGAGATGAAAGTCACGGTGATTCTCTCAGCGATGGAGGCACTGGAGCTGGTCAAGTCGGAGAGCTTCGATGTCATGCTGTTTGATCTGAATATGCCGGTAATCAGCGGTCTTGAGCTGACCAAGCGGATGATGAGCGTCCAGCCCGAGAGCCGGGTGTTAATCTATACAGGGTATGAGATCAGCCCGAACTTCAACTTGCTGATTGACTCCGGCGTATCTGGCTTCGTGAGCAAGACAGTTACCCGCGAGCAGCTCCTTAACGCGATCCGCTGCGTTCTCCGGGATGAGGCAATCATTCCGGTCTCCCTGCTGCGGCAGCTGCGGCGCAGGGATATCCGTCTCAATGAGTCCAAGGAAGAGAAGATGCTGGAGGAGGTATCCATTAACGAACGGGAGCAGGAGATACTGCAGGAAGTGTCCAACGGGAACAGCAACAAGGATATCGCTTCCAAGATGCTGATGAGCCAGCGGACGGTAGAATATAACCTGACGCGTATCTTTGAGAAGCTGGGCGTCCGTTCCCGCGCCGAGGCGGTAGTGGAAGCCCGGCGGCTGAAGCTGATCAATTTCAATGATTTTATGTAAGGAGATCATCCCTCAGTGGAACGAGTCCAATCCACCTCTTCAATGAATTCGATGATCTCCCCGTTCGGGCTGTGAACGAGCGCATTTCGCACAATGAGCGCGGGTTCACCGAGCGACAATTGGTCGGGCTCTATACAGGCCTTTGCTCCATGAGCAAGGGCTTTTTGATATGTTTCCCGGGCATTGCCGACATAGAAGGCCAGATGCAGCAGCGCACCGTGAGCAACATCCTCTTCGCGCTTCGCTTTTTTTCCTTGAGCCGCAATCACCGCTTCATCGTCAAAAAGCTCAATGCAGGTTCTTTGATCCGGTGAGAGCAGCATGCAAGCCTCGTTGATCTTGAAAGCAGGCAGACTCCAATGATGCGCCACCTTGAACTCTAACACTTCTGTATAAAAAGCAAGTGTTGCCTGATAATCCTTCGCTTGGATTGCCACATGGGCAAGGCCTTTAATACTCACATCTAATCTCCCCCTAACTAAGATACAATTAATTATAGGGGAAAGAAACATTGAATTACATACGAATAATAAGGGTTTTATAGTAAAATGATTATTTATTATAAGGTTTTTCAGCTGGAAAGCATTATTATATTAAAACTTGCTCAGGAGGTGCCTATATGGAGTATCCAATGGATGAAACTGATAAACAGATTATGCAGTTGCTGCAGCGTAACGCACGGATGCCTGTGTCCCAGATCAGTAAAGAAATTTCTATGTCCCAACCCTCCGTAAAGGAGAGGATCATCAAGCTGGAAGAGCGGAACATCATTTCCGGGTATACTGCGGCGTTTAATTTAAATAAGCTGAACCGGGGCACGACTACGTTCATCCTGCTCAAAACAGAATATTGCCAGGAGCTCGTTGATTTCTGCGAACAAGCCTGGGAGGTGACGGACTTGTTCCGCATCAGCGGAGAATACAACTACCTTATCAAAGTGCAGACGGCATCCATTGGCGAACTGGCGGAATTCCAGGACTCCCTGATGAAGCTTGGACCCTCCAAGTCGCATATCAGCCTGAAAAATATTTTGGAAAACCGGATTCTGCTCTAGAGCATGTCTTCAAACTGGAAGAGCTCTGGGGAAGCAGGGATTTAGTATTGAAAGTAGGGTCCCTAAAAACCCGCAGCGGGTTCGTGTACTCGTAACGGACTCAGGAGGCGCTATGGAGAGTAAAACACCTGTTTATTCTCTTTGGCGGACCCAGGCGACCTTATTTGCTCTGCATTCTATCTAAAAACGGCCAGCAGGGAGAAATAACTGCGCTGGAGTCCGTTTTCCTCCTGTAACAGGCTAAAAGCCCCAAATAGTTGCAACTCGGTCCGTTCGTGCTCAGAGCCAGAAATACACTTTCCGCATGCACACACACGCCTTCGGAAAAAGAGCGAAGTCTTTGAAACACCGAGACGTAAGCCTCTACCGAAAAAACTGCCTAGTGGTGAAACGCCTTTCTTACAGATTGAACTTGAAATTTAAAAAGGGTGGAGGTGTCGGAGGGGAAGTTTGGAACTTACGGAGCGATAGCGTCCGCCTTTGTCTGTAGATTTCAACCGCAAACAGCGGCCGGAAGTCCAAACAGTCTCCGCAGTTACGACAATAACCCAAACCAGAAAGATCTTAAGTTCAAACTATATAATTGAGATCTGCGACATTCTGTTGTCCGATATCACCCTATATAATCGGTGTATCTTGTATAGGGAGATGGTAATTAGATGAGCGAAATCGTTAGACTTGATGTAAATGAAGAGTATGCTTATTCGGGAATTGTTGAAGCGGGGGATTTTATCTTTCTCAGCTTCTGTGTCGGCAATGTGGGCGGATCGTCAGGGGAGCAGGTTGAAGGAGCGCTGAATGATATGAGCCAGAGATTGCAGCAGGTGAATTTGCAGCTGGATGCTGTCGTAAAGGTGGATATCCTGCTTAGGGATGTGTGGGATATTCCGGTCATGGAAGAGGTGTTCAAACGCAGGTTCAAAGGTAAATATCCGGCCAGAAAAACCATTTCCACCGAGTTTGCCCATGTGGGGGGTCCGGATGGACTCAAGGTGCAGATAGACGCAGTGGCCTATAAACCCCGCAAATAGTAAAATATCGACATACAAACGGCGGTCCAGCCCGGGTAAACCGGGTGGGCCGCCGTTTGCCGTCAACTACTCCTGGGAATGAGCTGCCTCGTCCTTAACTTCCGCGCGGAAGCCCCGGATGCTTTCCTTGCGCCGTTCATTTTTGGCTTCGATCTGGCTGCGTTCCTCGCTGCTGATCTCTGAGGAAAATTCGTTAAGGTAGTCTTCCGCTTCCCTCAAATTCCGCTCTGTATGCTGAATGCTTTGTTGTAAATGCTCAACATTGTCTGCCCGGTTATCCGGTTTTGCCATAGGTTGATCGCCTCCTGTTATTAACGCGCCCCAAAGGAACGCTAACCAGTAGGTTGACCTTTATCGGATAATTTCATGCATGGGAAGCAAAAAAGTCGGACCACCGACATAAAGGGATAATCGTAGTCTATGTTTCTTCTCAAGACAGCTGGACATAAAATGTAGTGGATTCTCCCATCACACTCCGGGCGTAAATTTTGCCCTTATGCTGCTGCTCGACAATGGATTTGGCAATGGCCAGGCCAAGCCCGTACCCGCCTTGCTTACGTGCCCGGGAAGCATCGGTGCGGTAGAACCGGTCGAAGATCCGCGGGAGATGCTCCGGGGCGATGCCCTCTCCGGTATTGGTAACGGCCAGCACCACATCGTTATGCTGTTTGCGCAAGGATAGGCTCACCTCACCTTTCGGGCCGGTATATTTCACAGCGTTGTCCAGTAGAATCATGACCACCTGCTTGATCTGCTCACTGTTGCCCTGAACGGTCAGATGAGGCTCAATATCATACTCCAGAGCAACGTTCTTCTCGAAGATTACAGCTTCCATCGTCAGAATGATATTCTCGACCGCTTCGCTGATATCAAAAGGGGTATGGATCATGCCCGTCCGCGAATCATCTATCTCCGTTAAATAGAGCAAGTCATTCGTCAGCTTGGCCATCCGCTCTGTCTCCGACTTGATATAGTGCAGCCACTTCGACTGCTGGTCAATCGTGTCCTCCCCATTGGAGAGCAGCACATCGGTATTGGTACTAATGATGGCGAGCGGTGTCTTCAGCTCATGGGAGGCATCGGCGATGAACTGTTTCTGTTTATCAAAGGCTTCTTTGACCGGCTGGATGGAGCGGTTGGCAAAATACCGGCTGGTGAAATAGAGAATAATCAGCATGACCACGCCTACGATAGTAAAGGTATAGTTGAGATTGGTCAGAATCTCCTGCCGGGCGGTGATGTCGAGGAAGACCAGCATATGCCCGGCAGTGGTTGGCTGTATCTCAAAGGTCCAGTCGCTGCCGTCGAGGGTGAAGCGCCCGGTATTTTTGCCTGCGGATACCGCTTCCTGCAGCGCCTGCTGATAGAACTCGTCTTCCATGGTGAATTGTGATTTTGGCGTCCCTGTTTGGTTCCACTGATCATCCGTTTCAATCATGAAGGACACGGATCGTTCCGGCGGGGGATTTCCGCCGCCCATGCTGCCCATGTCCCCGCCATCCGGCAGCGGCATTCCGGTGACAGTGCCGTTATCCCGCGGCCCGTCAGAATTGTTGCCCTTCCGTTTCTGGTACAACTCTACACTCCGGTGCAGTTCCATTTCATTCTTAGCCTGCACATCCAGGTAGGAAATGATGTAGATGGCGGCGAAGGCGGCAAGCATCATCACGGAGATAGTGACCAGATTGACGATCAGGAACCGGTTTCTAAGCTTTTTGAACATCAGGTATTCACCTCTAATACATAACCGACGTTCCGGATAGTGCTGATGCGTATGGCCGAACCCAGGAACGTGAGCTTTTTGCGCAGAAAAGAGATATAGACCTCCACATTGTTATGCTCCGCCTCGGAATCGAATCCCCACAGCTTCTCAATAATCTGCTCTTTGGAGGTTACGGATTGTTTCCGTATGATCAGCAGCTCCAGCAGCTCGCTTTCCTTGAGGTTCAGCTTCATTTCCTTGCCGTTCACCGTAAGCCGCAGATTGGTCGTATTCAGCTCCAAATCCCCGAACTTCAGCGCATCATCCGGCAGAACCTCGCCTTTGCGCCGCAGTACCGCCCGTATCCGGGCCAGCAATTCCTCTGATGAAAAAGGTTTGGCGATGTAGTCATCAGCCCCATAATCGAGCCCAGTTACCATATCCGTAATTTCGCCTTTGGCGGTCAGAAAAATGACAGGTGTAGCCACTTGCTTATTCCGGAGCGCCCTCAGCACGCTGATTCCATCCATCTCCGGCATCATGATGTCGAGCAGCAGCAAATCATAGATCCCGCTTAACGCGTAATCAAGTCCCGATCTGCCGTCATGCACGGCGTCTACCGAATAATTATGTTTCTTCAAGATTTGCGTGACGGCCTCCGCCAGATGCACCTCGTCTTCTACTATTAATATTCTCATAGGGTTAAACATCCTCTGCTTATTATGTGCTTGCTGCTTACGCCATTATAACAAGATTACCTTTAGCGAACCTTAATGGAAGCTCTCTCTTCATATATAGCAAACGCCGCTATATTCCCTTTTGTTAAGCCTGTGTAAATAAATCAAACCTGTGTAAAACCATTTAAGCTTCGCTAAAGGTTTGGGGACTAAGATACATTCATAAGCAAGCGGGACACACGAAATATTCGAATAAGAAAGGATCTGAACCCCATGGCGATCGAAGTTTTCAACCGATATGAGAACAAGTATTTGTTCGACAATGAAGCCTACAACCACCTTTACAATGAATTGCTTCAATATATGGAGCCTGACGATTACAACAAGCAGCATGAATATTACTCCATCACCAATCTGTATTATGACACGGCACACCATACGCTGATCCGCAACAGCCTGGCCAAGCCAAAATACAAGGAAAAGCTTAGGTTAAGAGCTTACGGGATACCAAGTGGAGAGACGAAGGTGTATCTGGAGATTAAGAAAAAGGTGTTCGGCCTGGTCAACAAAAGAAGAACCTCGCTGACACTGCACGAGGCATATGATTTTGTCCGCACAGGAGTTGAGCCGGAATACAAGGATTACATGAACAAGCAGGTTATTGAGGAAATCAAATACTTCCTGACACGATATGATCTGCAGCCTATGGTGTATCTGTCCTATGACCGCAAAGCGATGTTCTGCAAAAATAACCGCGATCTCCGCATCACGTTTGATACGAATATCCGCAGCCGGCGGTACGATCTCAAGATGGAGCATGGCACTCACGGCGAACCGCTGATGGAACCGGGCCAATGGCTGATGGAAGTGAAGGCGGAAAAAACGATCCCGGTCTGGCTCTCTAAAATGCTCTCCGAACACCAAATGTACCGCACGGGCTTCTCCAAATACGGCAATGAATATAAAAAAATGCTGAGAAACAGTAAAACAGAAAGTGAGAGTGTCCTGTATGCTTGATAACCTCTTTTCGGCGGCTCTGACGAGTACAGAATTAACGTTCACAAACGCCATTCTAACCATCCTGACCGCTATCGCCCTAGGCGCGATTATTAGTCTGACCTATATGAAAACAAGCCCGGCGGGATATTCGCAAAGCTTCACGCTCACGATGGTGCTGCTGCCGGTTATTGTGGCTATCATCATCCTGCTGATCGGCAGCAATGTCGCCAGAGCCTTCAGCTTGGCCGGGGCGTTCTCGATCATCCGCTTCCGAAGCGCGCCGGGTGATCCTAAGGATATCACCTTTGTCCTGTTCACCATGGCCTCCGGCCTTGCCTGCGGCGTAGG
Organism: Paenibacillus sp. FSL L8-0340; assembly: GCF_038593145.1. Classification (NCBI taxonomy): domain Bacteria; kingdom Bacillati; phylum Bacillota; class Bacilli; order Caryophanales; family Paenibacillaceae; genus Paenibacillus; species Paenibacillus sp. FSL L8-0340. The sequence goes on along the minus strand of NZ_CP151967.1, from coordinate 7,226,039 downwards.
CGCATTCGGTTATGCTGCACTATTTACCATTATTCTCTGCATTATTATGTTTATCCTGAACCGCACAGGTTTTGGTGTTAGAACAACAATGCAAAAAACGCTGAAAGTGACCATTCCCGAGAACCTGGGTTACGAGGAAGCTTTCGCAGAGGTTTTTGCCAAATTCAATGTCGCTTATGAACTGAAAAAGATCCGCACCACTGAGCTTGGCAGCTTATATGAACTGGTCTACGCCGTGACGATTGATGAGCACACGAGCCAGAAGGAACTGCTGGATGCGATCCGCTGCCGCAACGGCAACCTGGATCTGTCACTGACGATGAGCCCGACTCTCACAGAATACTAAAAGAATGAAGGGATTGATTGATATGAATAAATTTATCATGGGAAGTAAAGTAGGACTGGTGCTGTTGCTCGCTGCTGTAATGTCGGCTTGCGGCGCAGCCAGTTCCGCAACACAATCGGCCTCAACCCCTGCAACATCAGCAGCCGTAACAACGGCATCCGCACAGAGCACAACGGCTTCCAGTGTACAGCTGGCAAGTGTCAAGGCAGCGGATCTGGTTACCTTTGACGAAGAAGATACCGCTATAGCATGGAGCGCGGACAGCTCCACCACGATAGCGTTGAATGGAACGGGCGCAGCCGTTAGCGGTTCCGGCGCAGCAGCCTCCGGGGGAGTAGTAACCATTACAGCGGCAGGTACTTATGTTGTCAGCGGAACGCTGAATGAAGGACAGATCATTATTGATGTTCAGGATAAAGGAAGTGTTCATCTCGTGCTGAACGGCGCTACGCTTCATAACAGCAGCAGCGCACCGGTCTACATTAAGGAAGCAGGCAAGGTCATTATGACCCTGCAGGAAGGGACGGACAACAAGATTACCGACGGCACCACCTATATCTTGGCTGATGACACTACCGATGAGCCAAGTGCGGCTATCTTCAGCAAGGCAGACCTGACGATTAACGGAACAGGCAAGCTGTCGGTTACCGCCAGCTACAAGGACGGAATCACCAGTAAGGATGACCTGAAGATTGTGTCGGGCACGATAGAAGTGCAGGCAGCCGATGACGGGATTGTCGGCAAAGATCTGATCGCCATTCAAGACGGCACAATGACTATCAATGCCGAGGGAGACGGGATCAAATCGACCAACGATGAGGATGCCGACAAAGGATTCATTGCCATTACGGCCGGAACGTTTGATATTGTGGCCGGCAATGACGGAATCCAGGCCGAGACAACGCTGGTTGCTGATGGAGGGACATTTAACCTTCTGACGGGCGGCGGCAATGCTAACGCCGAAGTGAAGACGGGCGACCAAGGAGGAGGTATGGGAATGGGCGGCGGCCGGGGTATGAGAGGTACTCAGGCTCCCGCAGCCGGTACGGGTTCGGGCCAGGCACCGGCAGATACGGCAGCCGAACCTGCCGCAACCGCTGCGACGACCGCAACGACTGCAACGAGTGACACGACAGCGGCATCCGCTGATACGGCAACTGTAACAGAAACCGAATCCACGAGCGCTAAAGGGCTGAAAGCCGGGGGAGATCTTACGGTGAACGGCGGAAGCTTCACGATTGATTCCGCCGATGATGCGGTGCACAGCAACAGCAATGTCTCCATCGCAGATGGAGAACTCCAGATTGCCGCAGGAGATGACGGTATTCATGCGGACAGCCTGACAAGCCTGTCGGGTGGAACCGTTAATATTACAAAGAGCTATGAAGGAATTGAAGGTGCGAATATCACCATTGCAGGCGGTGAGATTGATGTGACTGCGTCCGATGACGGTGTGAATGTTGCCGGAGGCAATGACGATAATTCTGCGGAAGGAACACAGAGACAGGATCAGTTCACCAGCTCCGGCAACAACCTGCTCACGATTAGCGGAGGCACATTAACCGTTGATGCTGCAGGGGACGGTTTGGATTCGAACGGATCGGTCGTGATGACAGGCGGTACTGTGATCACCAATGGTCCAACTGCTGATGGCAATGGCGCTTTGGACTATGACGGAACCTTCGAGATCACCGGCGGTTATCTGGTAGTAGCGGGAAGTGCGGGGATGCTTCAGGCTCCAAGTGATGCATCCAGCCAATACTCGATCGCCATGACGTTCACGGATTCCCAGGAGGCTGGACAACTGGTTCATCTGCAGGACAGCGACGGCAATACGATCGCTACGTTTGCTCCATCGAAGAGCTACAGATCAGTAGTCGTCAGCTCGCCGGATCTTAAAGAAGGCGGGTCGTACACTCTCTTCACTGGCGGAAGCTCGACAGGTACGGCAGTAGATGGCCTGTACACTGGCGGCGCTTATAGCGGCGGTACCGAAGGGGTATCCTTCGACATCTCCAGCAGCGTAACCTGGTTGAATGAATCCGGAGTAACCACTGCCACGAGCGGTATGGGCGGCGGCATGGGTGGTGGCCGAGGCGGCGGCGGAACGAGACCTGAAGGCGGATTTGGCGGCGGGGGTACTCCACCGACCGGAGCTGAGGGCGAAGTTCAGCAGTAAAAGACGGTAGTATAATGCAGCAAGCAGCACGTCTCCGGCCAGCGGAGGCGTGCTGCTTGCTGTTTCTCCTACATGAAATCGAAGAAATAACGGATGACATGGAAGAAGACCGGCGAGGTGTAAGTCAGGCTGTCGACCCGGCTTAAATAGCTTTTTTTGAGCGCATCGAACTTGTCATCATCTCCGATCAGCAAATCCCGTTTCAGCACCGAAACCGTTAAGCTGCCGAAGTAACCGCTGAGACTGATCAGCATGCCGGACAAAAATCCGAAGGCCGGGTTAAGCGGCGTAAGGTAGGGATAGATCAGATAGGATACCCCTGTTGTTACCACAAATGCGCAGATGAACCCTTCCCAGGTCAGGTTGGGGTTGGCGGTCGGAACCACCTTGTGTTTGCCGAAATAGATCGAGGCCAGATAATGTATGACATCATTGAGCTGGGTTAATACGACCAGGAACAGGACGAGTCCGGCTCCGTATTCCGGAGTGGCAAATTGAAAGTAGGCCAGATGGCTAAGCCCGAACACCATCAGCATAAGTCCCCATTGGGTGGAGCTGACGCTGCGCAGAAAGCCGAGCGTGCCTTTGTTGATCAGCCGCGGGAGCGGCAGGAGCAGAAATACATACACGGGAATGAAGACGATAAACATCCCGTACCACTCAATATAAATCCAATAGAACTGCAAAGGAATCGCCAGGTATGCCCAGAGGAACAGCCGGCGGTCGGCTTTTCGGGTCCGGATCATCGAGAAATATTCCTTTAGGGCGAAGAAAGTGAGCGCCATCAGCGACAGCAGCGAGACGACCGGATTGAACAAGGTGGCCAGGCAGAAGATAAGGAGCATGCCCCACCAGGTTTTGATGCGGAAGCCGATGCCGGTATAGTCCTTGTTCTTCTGGAGTCTGCTCACTACAACATAAATTAAATGGATGGCCGAAAGGGCAGCGAAAATAAGCACTAATGTTAATAAGGAGCGGTCTATAGCTATCACCAACTTGTCGCAGGGTAGGATTCCATTAAAGGAATCATATGTTATTATGAAGGAAACTTCCAAACTTGATAAGGGGAAATTTTGTAAATGACAGGTAATCAATCGGTCTTTATCCTGCTTACGAATACCGGCACGTTGTTTACGAAGCTCATTCAAGGCTACACGAAAGCGCCGTATAATCACGCCTCGATCGCTTTTGACCGCGGGCTTTCGGAAATGTACAGCTTCGGGAGAAAGCATCCAAGCAATCCTCTGAATGGCGGATTTGTGAAGGAGGATATTCAGACAGGCACATTCAGCAAATATCCGAATACAACATGCGTCATCTACGAGCTTCAGGTCACGGACCGCGAGGTGGAGAAAATGAAACGTGTGCTGCACATCTTTATCCGCAGCCAGCAGAAGTATCTATATAACATCCTCGGTGTTATCGGTATCGCACTGAAGGAGCCGGTCGAATTCAGCAACTCCTACTTTTGCTCGCAATTTGTTGCGGAAGTTCTGGACCGTTCCGGCATCAAGCTATGGAACAAGCTTCCAGCGCTCGTTACGCCCGATGATTTTCGGCAGAGCGACCGGCTGCAGTTGATTTACGAAGGGAAATTAAACCAGTATAAGCCTGAAGTATGAGGAGGGGGATAGGGCATTCCCCTGGGAGTGCCCGCTACTCTTCTTCAGGAACGATTACCTGAACATAACGGGGAAGGGTGCTTAACCGGATCGGCAGAGCCGGGCCCTCTTCGCCATCCACATTGGTCCGGACGGGGGCGGGTGAGCTTAGGGTGACATGGCTGGCCGTGAAATAAATGACATCCTTATGATCCTTCAGGTTGCCCAGCAGCAAGGAGATGCTGACTGTAAGCGTATTGAAGATATTGAGGTCTTTGATGATAAAGCAGTGAAGCAGGCCATCGTCAACTTGAGCACCCGGCGCCAGCTTTTCGAATCCGCCTACGGAGTTGGTAAGAGCGGCGACGAATAGTGGAGATTCGCCTTCCCATATCCCGCCATCATACTGGATGGTCAAGGAATGAGCCGGGTTGCCGCTTCCGGCAAGCTCTTTGAAGCCTTCCTTGAAATAGGCAAAGGCTCCCAGCCTCGATTTGTCATCTGACGATACGCCTGACAGCGTTTCGGCGAGTGAACCGGCGGCGACGACGTTTCCGAATAACCGGTCATTTAGGCGGCCGGCATCGACTGGTTGAATCCTGGAGGAGGTGAGTGCAGCGATGGCCTGTCCGGGATCCAGGGGAACCTGCAAGGCGCGGGCAAAATCATTGATCGTTCCAAGCGGAACTATACCCAGCCGCGGGCGGTGCTCCTGATCAAACAGCCCGTTAATGACTTCATGGAGCGTGCCGTCGCCGCCGATGGAAACAACCAGCTCATAACCTTCCTGGCATGCAGTAATGCAGAAGCGGGTGGCGTCGCCTTCTTTTACCGTCTCATTGACCGTAACCATGTATCCGTTATTCTGTAGAATTTCTTCTGCCTGACTAATATATTCAAGCGCATCCTCCTTGCCGGCGGAGGGATTAATGATGATCATAGCCTGCTGCATGCACAACATCCTTTCTGTCCTGCTGATATAGGATTCGTTGCATACCTTTACCCGAAAATACCGGCTTTGATCCTGCGCTCAAATCATTTATTTCCGCATGGCTACAGCAGCTTTGAATCCAGCCAGGGAATCAGGATAGGAAGGACGTGTGACGCCTGCATGGCCCCGGTATGGTCGAGCTCTGGCAGCACCGAGATCTTCCAGCCCAGCGCTTCGAGCACTTCACGCTGCCGGAGAAAAGGTCCGGCGATGTCGACCCTCACACCTCCCCAGCGTTGATCATAATCAATAGTATCGGCAGCACCGGCAAAGCACATCCGGGAACAGCTGAGCACGGTTTGCGCGGCACGGTCATCGAATGACTGTAGTGCACCATACAACGTGACGAACTGCCGCGTCTGGGCTTCGGTCAGGGTGACTTCCACCGTGGACCAGTCGAAGTCGTCCCAGGTTTCGCGCTGGCTGTCCGGCGAAGGGGCCGGATGCTGATGTGAGGCTTGAGACAGCTCATGCGCAGCCATCGTTACCCGGAGCATCTCCTTGTAGGGTCCGCCGATGGGAGGGAATCCTCCCATGACAAGCGCGGTGATGCGGTCTGTGCGAAGAGTCAGCTGCAGTCCGCTAAGCGCCAGCCAAGAGTAGCCGTAATAGGCGAATTGCGGCGCTTGTGCAGCATCGGCAATAGACAGAAAGTCCTTGGCAATGTTGGCGGGTGTCAGCGTATCCGGCTTCGGCTTGCTCTGGACATGCCCTTCATAGTCAAAGGCAATGACCCGGTATTTACCGCTGAGCGCGTCGATCAGTGAACGTCCCAGTGCCGGATCGGCCCCCCATTTGAGCATTTCCGCTGCCTGGGGACCTATAACAGGATACGGATTAACCGGCAGCAGCAGGTTCGGTCCTTCACCCGTAATTACGACCTCAATTTCACTTCCATCATGTAATTTTGCTGTAAGCATGATCAGCCCTCCATTTCAGCTATTAGTTACTGCTTAATCTATTACACCAACCAATATACAACATTGATGCAAAAGAGAAGCATTAGCGGAAGGCCCCTTGTCCCCAGAGGTTGTATTATTCCCGAAGGCTGTCAGGGCACTTTAAGGTTATGATTGAAGGTTTGCCATCACGGGGGAGTTTTGCTACTGTTACAATCATCAGGTATGCAAAGAGGTGAACGGCAGATGGTTATCTACAAACCCGCTGAAATTGCCAAGTCGCTTGGTATCAGCACCAGTGCATTAAGACATTACGAGGCTTGGGGCGTGGTTCCGCCACCGGAACGGGCTCCGAACGGCTACCGGTTGTACACCGGGCTGCATATGGCGTATTTCCGTTGTCTTCGGTCCATGCTTCCCGGCTTTGGCTACCCGCTGACCTATGAGGTGCTTCGCCATATTCAGAAAGGGGAGCTGGACACTGCCTTATGGCTGGTAAGCGCCGAGCAGGCCCGTTTGCAGGAAGAGAAAGTCACCGCCGGCAGAACGCTCGCCTTGCTGCAGGACCCCGGACTCCATCCGGTTATGGGCAAAGGAATGAAGCATAAGATGAGCATCGGAGAAGTGGCGGCTATCACGAATGTGCAGACCTCCGCCATCCGGCACTGGGAGAAGGAAGGGCTGCTGTCCCCGGAGAGAAATCAGGAGAATGGTTACCGCCTGTACACTCCGGTACACGCAAGGCAAATCATGCTGATTCGAACGCTTAGAACCACGGTGTATTATTTGGATAAGATGAAAGAGCTTGTGCAAGCCCTGGAGCAGAACAGTGTGGAGAAGGTGAAGGAAGTTACGGTAGAGGCACTGGTTAAGATTGACCGGCGCAACCGCCAGCAGTATAACGGTGTTCATCAATTGGTGGAGTTATGTATAGAGGCCGGGTTCATGGACGGGAGCGAGGCGTCGCTCACGCTGAACAGGCAACCTTATAATAAAGAACATTAAGGAATAGATAGAAGCGCCGAAACACCACAGGTGTCTTTGACGCTTCTTTGTTGTGGAGGGCACAGATATATATTTCCCTGCTGTGTCTCTGATGGGAATCAGCATAAACGGTGCGGCGGAAATTCAGGGGTCTGTCAATAATTTTGTGTAAACTCTTTTAAGCATAGGTTCCCCCGAGGGGGAATTCTCAAACTAACGCAAGTGTTGACCGACCCGATCGGGGAAAAAGACCGACAGCTGGAGTAGCATTTGGCCCCAGTTTTGGACACGTCCTGTCCATTTCCGGGTGACGTCCACGGTAGCCAGATAGAGCATTTTCAGCAAGGCTTCATCCGTAGGAAAGATGCTCTTTCCCTTCGTCACTTTTCGAAGCTGACGGTGGTAACTCTCAATCATATTGGTGGTGTAGATGAGTTTGCGGATCTCGGGCGGGTACTTGAAAAAGGTAGCGAGCTCGTCCCAATTCGTTCGCCATGAACGGAGGATTAGGGGATATTTCGCTCCCCAAACTTCCTCGAAACGGTCAAGTTCAAGCAAGGCACCTTCCTCGGTAGCTGCCTTGTAAATGGGCTTTAAATCGGCAGTTACTTTCTTAATGTCCTTGTACGACACGTAACGGGTGGAGCTGCGGATTTGGTGTATAATACATTTCTGGATTTCGGTTTGGGGATAGCAGGCCGCAATCGCCTGGGAGAATCCGGACAGATTATCCACGCAGATAATGAGGATATCTTGGACCCCGCGATTCTTAAGCTCATTCAGCACGCTCAGCCAGAACTTGGAGGACTCATTCTCACCAATCCACATGCCCAGCACGTCTTTATTTCCGTCCAGATCGATGCCAATGACCATGTAGGCGGCCTTGTTGATAATGGCCCCGTCTTGCTTGACCTTGAAGTGGATCGCATCCAGATAGACAACCGCATAGACGCCCTGCAGCGGACGATTCTGCCATTCTTTAATGAGAGGCACAATCTTGTTCGTCACATTGGAAATGAGCGTAGGGGAGACTTCAATGCCATACATCTGCCCCAAATGATCCTGAATTTCTCTGGTGCTGATCCCTTTGGCATATAAGGCGATAATCTGCTCTTCGATGCCCGTTACATTCGATTGATGCTTCTTGACGACCAGAGGCTCAAACTCCCCCAGCCGGTCCCGAGGGACGGTGATCTCCTGTTCGCCGTACTCACTCACTACCGTTTTACGGCTCTTTCCGTTCCGACTGTTTGGCGTGAGCTTCGCCTTCACTTCATGCTTTCCATAGCCCAAGTGGGTATCCATTTCGGCTTCCAGCATCTCCTGAATTGTCTCTGCGAATAGATCTTTTAAGGCATTCTGTGCATCTTGTGCTGTAACCAGATTATTCTCCTTAATAAATTCTCGAAGTTGCTGTTTTGACCAAAGTCCCATGTGTTCTCCCCATCCTTTCTCTTACTTCCATTTTAATGGGTTTGAGAGTTTACACAATATATTTTACAGACTCAAATTCAGGATCTGGCACCCATTCGAACTTCACCGGCCGGGCCGTTCCTTCCTGGTCCTCCGAGCAGCATCCGCGTTTATGGATGAGATTCAAGGAATGTCCGAGAAACTAAATGAGTTCGCCAGGAAACTGTAGACAGGGGAGCAGGGAGTTGTTCCCTATGGCCTTAGGTGGACAGCTCCTTACATATGGCATAAGGAAGTGTTCGCATCCTCTAACCCATACAGGATTCTTTTCCCGCTCTCCTTGGCGATCCGCACCATTTCATCGGCGCCTTGGGAAGGCCCGCCAATCCGCAGGACGGCATCGCAATGGCCGAGCAGCCGCACGGAGGAAGGGTGGAACATTTCATTGAACACCTTGTCGCCGATGGCTGTTGAGCCTGCCGCCTCCATCAGCGGCAATGCATACCACTCGCCCAGCACCGGCAGATGGCCGAGCCTGTACACCAGCAAGGCAGCTTCATTCATGGCTTGCATATTAGCTGCAATTAATGCCGGATCGTCTCCGGTTCCCGAGCGGTAAGGACCGGCAATGAGGATGTGCAGAGGTTTCGGCTCCTCCGGTTCGAGCAGCCGGTGAAGCTTAGCATGCTGCAGCAAAAGAATGGTCTTGGCGTCCCGGATTTCACCGCTCTCCACCAGCTCCATCGCTTTGGTAAGAGGAAGCTCCAGCACTTCGATGTTCTCCTGTTCCTCATCCAGTCCGCCGCCCCGCCCCGTCTTCATCTCGTCGGAATATTCCGCGACGAATAAATGCAGCATCTCCGTTACCGAGCCCGGCGACATATACACTCCGCCGATGCCGTGCACCTCCGACAGGCGGTAGCCGGTTTCCTCCTCGGCTTCGCGCTGGATGCATTCTTCCGGGCTGTCCTGATCCAGCAGTCCGGCACAGGCTTCAATCAGCATGCCGGATGTATTGCCGTTAATATAGGTGGGCAGACGGAATTGCCGGGTCAGGACAACCGTCTGCTTTTTGCGGTTGTAGAGCAGAATGGCCGCGCCGTTACCGCGGTCATAAGCCTCGCGCTGCTGCTCTTCCCAGGTCCCGTCGCTGCTCCGGTAATCCAAGGTGTATTTCTTCAGTGTATACCAGTTGTCTGATAACAGGTCAATTTGCTTGATTCGCACGTTAGGGTTCATAGGTGAAGCCTCCTTTTTAGTTGTATCCAGCCGCTCCGTCAGGGTTTACGGCATGTAAACACGCCCATATCCTTGGCAAAGGCCAGGCTTCCCTGGTCTGCCATCTTACGCCCTACAAAATCTATAAATTGTTCCAGCGTCTCACCCTTCAGCACCTTGCCCGCATTCATGGGCGTAGAGGTCATATAGCTGATCAGCGGACCGGTTTCCGTCACAACAAGAGAATCTGGATAACGTTCAACCCGTGCAGCCGGGAACCAGGGCTGCAATAGCTCTGCGCCATTATCCAGGTTGAATTGTTCCAGTGTGTCATCCAGTACCCGGAGGGCTGGATCGAATTCGCGGGCGAGTTCTTCCATCTCCCGCAAGTGCCGGCTGCTCATCGTGGAGGCGAAGAAGCTCCCCCGGGGGCTAAGCACTCTGGAAATTTCCGCGAATGCCGGCGTCAATTGCTCTACATGGTACAGCATGTGATTGGCAATCACGATCTGAAATTCGTTATCCGCAAAAGGCATGGCCATAACATCGGCCTGGCGGAACTGAAATCTTCCAGCCGCCGCCCCAAGTGCGCTGCGCGCAGCTTCCAGCATCCCCGGGGAGGCATCAGCAAGCGTGATCTCCAAGCGGGGCGGGATCCGCTCCCGGTTCCGAACCCAAAGAGCCGCATCGCCGCAGCCGATATCCAGCACCCGCAAAGGAAGGGTAGAGGATGAAAGCAGTTCCTGCGTTGCCTCCAGCATGTATTCAAAGAACCAGCGGTGCCACCCTTGCGGGTTCGTACTGAACTCATCATACAACCGGGTTCGCGCCTGCAGCCGGGCGGCATTCTGATACTGCCGGCCCCAATCCCTTTCCGTGCGGATCATGTGGATGATCCGGGCCAGCTCTTCCCAGTCCGCTGCCTGCTCTTGTTGCTCCATATAGTCCATGGAGGCATCGATGGCCTGGACTACACTCTCCATATGATCTATTTTCTGACGGATAAGCTGCTTCTGGAGCTGCAGAGCGCTGCGCAGATCACTCCCGCTGCCGATCTCCATCACGGTGCTCATTTCTTCCAGGGAAAGCCCAATAAATTTAAGCACCGAGAGCTTCTGGAGTCTGGCGATATCCTCCTCGTTATACAGGCGGGTGTCTCCTTCGAATTGGGAGGGCTTCAGCAGCCCGATCCGGTCATAATACCGCAGCGCCCTGACGGTCACCCCGGTTATCCGGGAGATTTGTCCGGTGGTTAAGCCTTTGTGCATCCTGTCCATCACCTCAACTTTGCGGCAGAATAACAATCATTACTTCAAGTATAACGGGTGACGCAACGTTACCTGCAAGAGAAAAATTCATTCGGAATGAATGGCTGGAACGGTGCCACCCACAGTCTTGATTTAGCTGCTGTAAAGCTCCTGTAAAGGCACCTTTGTTTGTACAAATTATGCAATCTAAAAAAGGGTGTAGATAAAACTTGGTGATACGTAGGCGCGTTGTGTTTCAGCTCGCGTTACGGTGAACACTGTGAGGAATACTGCACGTAAAGAACCTTACATCCCCTACAAGTTGCTAAAGTGAAATGAGAGGTAAAGATGCATTTGAATTCACCGCATGCGGGCCAGATGGCGGAATGAGAGGTAAAGATGCATTTGAATTCACCGTATGCGGGACGGATGGGGGATGAGAGGTAAAGATGCATTTGAATTCACCGCATGCGGGCCAGATGGCGGAATGAGAGGTAAAGATGCATTTGAATTCACCGTATGCGGGACGGATGGCGGGATGAGAGGTAAAGATGCATTTGAATTGGCCGTATGCGGGACAGATGGCGGAATGAGAGGTAAAGATGCATTTGAATTCACCGCATGCGGGCCAGATAAAATAAGAGGTTAAATAATATTAGAGGTCCCGTTGCCGTTATCTCTCTAGTGAACCAGCTTATTCGCCCGTTATATAGAATGAACTTGAAACTTGAAGAAAGAGAGCGGAGCGACGGTGGGAAATTTTGGAACTGTGGCAGCGATAGCGCCCGCCTTTGTCTTCGGATTTCAACCGCAAACAGCGGTCGGAAGTCCAAATATTCACCGAAGTTGCGACTGGCCCTTTACTCTAAACTTTTCAGTTCAATCTATATATGGGGCTTTTGTTCGCTTAGTGCTGCGAACGGCCGGCAAGACAACACCCCCTCAAAGGGCGCAATAAGGATCTAATTCATGCGCCTTGGAGGGGGTGTTAATTGATCTATAGAATTCTGCGGGCAGTCACAAACCGTTTTCTCCACTGGCCGTCAAAGGCTTCAACGTGAACATTCAGGTCTTTGGAATAGGTATGCAAAATCTGATTGTTTCCGGCATAGATGGCCACATGGCCGATATCGAGGCCGCGTGCACTGAAGAACAGCAAATCACCTTTGCGCAAGGAGTCGATGCCGACTTTCTTGCCCTCTTTGGCCTGGTCGTAGGATACGCGCGGAAGCTCAATGGACAGGGTGTCCCCGAATAATCGCTTCACAAACGAAGAGCAGTCAAAGGTTTTCGTCTGATCCGGAGAAGCCCCGAATTCATACGGGGTGCCCAGATAGGTCTTTCCGTAAGATATCAGCGCTTCGGCCTGCTTATCCAGCAGAGAAGCACTGGTATAATCGCTGTATTTCGGTTTCGCCGATATGTACCCTCTTTGGTAGTCTTCGGTCCGCACTTCCAGCCATAAAGCGTTAACCTCACGGATCACATGAACCTTCGCACCGCTAGGCAGCATTTCTGACTGGACGGAGCCGCTTTGGGCGTCCGGGGCACTCCGCAAGTTGACACCCCAGAGGATGGAGGTTTCATAGGTTATTGGAGAAAAGATCCGCACTGACTGGGTAATCGGCTCCCATGTTACGCTGCTTCCGAGTGCTTCGCTGACGAAGCGCAGTGGAATTAAAGTGTAGCCATCCGTAATTTGACCGGGAACATCCAGCGTGAGCGATTGCCCGTTCAACTGGGCGGTGGTATCCCCGATGCGGTAGGTTAGCTTCTTGTCACCTTTGGTGGCAGTAACGATCTTTGCCGTGTTATTCCAATTCAGCTTGGCCCCTTGCTCTTCGAACAGTCCGCGCATTGGAACCAGCACAGCGCCACGTAGGCTGACCGGCGGAACCTCGGCTTGGAGTTGCCTGTCGTCCAAATAGATGGAGATCTTCTTCGGTGTGATTTGCGTCTGGATCACCGAGTCTGCATGAGCAGAAGCCGAGTAGAAGAGGGACAGGCCCAATAAAGAGAATAGTACAGTTTTGCTTTTCGTCATGTATTCATCACCTTACTGATAGATTTGATTCTATACAGTTGGACGATGCCAAGCCGAAATGGTTTTGTGTTAAATGTTGGTAACGGAGATTCCGCTCAATAAAATACTTTCTCCTGCAGCAGATCGAGCGCGTGCTCGATCTCTTTGCGTTCCTCTGCTGTAACATGTGCGAGGCGGTCAGCAAACCGGACGGCAATGTGCTGGAAGGCCTCGTTCATCATGGTTTCGCCTTCAGGAGAGAGGGTGATGCCCTGCTTGCGCCGGTCGGCGGGATCGGTGATTTTGTGACATAGATGTTTTTCGCTTAGTTTCTTCAGCTCACGGCTCGTGTTGGGCATGGACATATGCATGCAGTCGCTGATTTCGCTGAGCGTGACGGGCTGGCTCACGGCAATGTATTCAAGAATTTTATACTGAACAGGCGTTAGCGCCTCGGATTTCACGCCTTTGGATATATCGCTTGTTATTTGATGGACAGCGGTGGTGAAAGTCACGAATTTCTGGAATAAATTATTCTGGTCCATAGGATCACCTCTATAGGACACCATAGCAAAATAATTATCAAAATACAATTATCATTTGACAACTAAAATTGGGATGTGTTACTCTTTTGTTATCAAATGATAAGTAAAGGGGCAGCGAATATGAACACACTGGTTATCTATACACATCCGAATCACAAGAGCCTCAGCTATGCTTTTTTGCAGGAAGTGATCCGGGGGAGCAAGGAGAATGGCAAGATCAAGGAAATTAAGGTGCTGGATTTATATGAGGAAGGTTTTGACCCAGTGCTGGTCTTCAATGAGCACAAACGCAGGAGGGATATGCACAGTGATCCGGCATTGGCGAAGTATAGGGAACAGCTGATCTGGGCGGACCAAATCGTGCTGGTCTACCCGATCTGGTGGGGACGGCCTCCGGCAATGCTAATGGGCTATATTGATCAGATGTTTGCTTCGGGATTTGCGTACAAGGATAAGGGCGGGCTTCTGCCGGAAGGGCTGTTGAAGGGGAAATCGGTGGTATGTGTATCCAGCATGAAAGGTCCGGCGCATTATCCGCTGCTGTGGCTGAATAATTCGCACAAAGCCCTGATGCGTAAAGCGTTGTTTAACTACGTGGGTATCCGCAAGGTGAAATTCTTCGAGTTCGGCAGCATGGAGAGCCCGCGGGGTAAGCACGCGAAGAAGCTTCAGCAGGTGTACCGCTATTTCAAAACGGTGAGTGCATAATCGGCTCTCCTTTCTAAAAGATCACTCCCCGTTCCCGCCGTCATATGGCGGGCACGGGAGCCGGGCGATTAATCAATCGCCCGCAAACTCCAGTGATTGTCTGCGTCCTTCATGAAATAGTAGAACAAATTAGGCTCTTTTATTTCACCGCTGTCTTTAACTTTCCCTCTAATTTCTACGATTACTCTTCCTTCTTTATCTTGTTCAACGGTACCTATAGTATCAAAATAATAATCTTTCCCGAACAAATACATAAATGCATCCGCGGACTGACTGTCTTTGAACACGCTGCGGAAGGCATCCTCCTTTTTATTAGCCAAGGCTTCCAATGTTGTATTCAATAGATTCTTAATCTCCTCGTTAAATAAGGGATCTTCGATCGTATCTAACTCTAGAAACACCCCTGTAGTAAAAGTCCCCTGACTGGGCTGAGGAGTAGTTACGGGCTGATCAGTCGCATGTGCGGTTGGTTGAGCCGTTGCCTGAGGGGCTGCCGAAATCTCAGTTTCAGCACTCACCGCTGGCGATGCAGCATTTGTGCCGGATTTATCACCACAAGATGCCATAATTCCAATTGTTAAGATCCCAGCCAACGAATAAACAATCAGCTTGTTCATGAATAACCTCCTAAAAGTTTTGTTAGCATAACATCCTTGAATCGACTTTGTACAAACTCACTTCGGAAGCATGAGCTTCAGAATTTATTTATACAGACGCAGTAAAAGCGGAGTAGTTCCCTTTTTTTTGAAAATAATAAAGGCTGGAAACAATATATTTGACATTTTATCTACATGTAACTACAATGGTTACAGGATCAACAAAACCTCAACACAGCATGAAATGCAATACGTCATTCAAATAAATATATCCAATGGAGGAATTAACATGACAATCGCATTAACAGGAGCAACAGGACAATTTGGTTCTATCGTAGCAGAAACCTTGCTGAAATCCGTACCGGCTGAGAAGCTTGTAGCCAGTGTAAGAAACCCGGAGAAGGCTGAGAGCCTGCGGGCTCGTGGAGTCGACGTCCGTCATGGTGACTTCGATCAGCCCGAGACGCTGGATGCGGCATTTGCCGGTGTGGACCGTCTGCTGATCGTATCAGCAGACGGCGACAATGATACCCGAATCCGCCAGCACAAGGCAGCAGTTGATGCCGCTGTGCGGGCAGGCGTAGGTTACATCGTGTACACCAGCGTTGGCCATGCCGACAACAGTACTCTGTTCCTTGCTCCGGTACACCGTGCAACGGAACAATTCATTATTGAGTCAGGCATTCCTTATGCCTTCCTGCGCAACAACTGGTATCTGGAGAATGAGATCGGCTCCATTCAGGCCGTTCAAGCCGGAGCCCCTTGGCTGACTTCGGCCGGCGAAGGCAAGGTTGGCTGGGCTACCCGCCGCGACTATGCAGAGGCAGCAGCCGTTGTTCTGGCTGGCGAAGGTACAGAGAACGCCGTGTACGAATTGTCCGGCAAGCCGGCAACCCAGGCAGAGCTGGCTGCAATAGTCGGCAGCGTGCTGGGCAAGGACGTTGCTGTGCAGCAGGTGGATGATGCCACCTACTCCAGCGTTATGGCCGGAGCGGGCGTGCCGGAAGCAGCGCTCCCGATTGTGGTCGCGATTCAAGCCGCGATCCGCGAAGGTGCTTTGGACATCGAGAGCGACGATTTCGGGAAGCTGCTGCAGCGTCCGCTCACGCCGCTTAGCGAAGGCATAAGTGAAATGTTGAACGGTGCGAAGGCGTAAACACTGGCCTGAACCGCACAAAGCCAGCCTGTCAATGCTCAGGCTGGCTTGAATATAAGAAGAGTCTGCCCTCGCCGGTCATAACCGGAGGGCAGACTCTTTTTTGAATACAGGGCAGCAATGCCATGCCGCATACCTGCATAGTTAGTTAACTTAACAGTTCATCGAAATCTGGCCAAATAAGCTACCCTTCTTTTAGCAGGCTTGATTTGGATAATATGTGGCGGATTTGCAATTCTGCGAATGACGATTACAAGTGCAATGAACAAGGCAATCCCGGTAAAAACCATTACCCAGACGGGGTTAATCAGGCCCAGTAAATAATAAAGAACACGAACCCTAGCTTTCAAAATGCGACCTTCCTCAATAGGTTCAGTTTGAGCATTGATTGAAAGTTTAGTCATAACAGCCCCTACCCCCAGAATGATTAGCACAAAAAATAAGGGCTTTAAGGAAGCTGTGACGCTTGTTAGCTGCTTTTTGTTAAATTTATATTCACTACCCATATGTATGTGTAATAACCTGATGAAATCTTCGCGAATGTCGGGATCCGTAATTACGATAAAGTCAGTCTCTGTTTTTCCGAAACTAGATCTAGTTACAATATTCGTAAACATTCCCTTTTTGTTCGAGGATACCGATTCAATATCCCCGATTGAAAATATTTTTCCATGACGGACTTCTGCCGGAAAATCCTCTCCTCTCGCAAGTGCTTGGACGACAAGTGCTTCATTCTCTTTTCCAATCTCAGAATAGATGTACTCCGGTGTCAAAATATGAAATTCTTCCGCATTGCTCTCGATCAACTTAAAATCCTGGAAAAAATCGCTCATACCAACCTCCTAAATAATGTAATACATTATTTAATCGGAAGTTATTATAATAATTGTTAGTTTCTGTATTTGTGTACTCCTTCTCAAGGAACTATTTCATAGTAGTAGCTGCCTGCCTATCCATCAGTATGATTATCGTGGCCTTTCCTTCCTCATCATAGACTGTCGAAACCATATGTATGCCTCTGAGCGCTTCCCCCGAGAGCGAATTCAACTCCTGTACAGAACTTTTCACAAGTTGACGTGTTTCTGTATCGTAGTAATAATCCATATAATTCTCAGCATTCTCTATCGCATATTTCTCTCCATATAACTCTTTAATACCCGCATGGCTCATGCCGGCTTCAGCTCCCCGGGCAGTTCTATATACCCCTTGGGATTCTTTCCGCAGCGCTATGGATACGACCTTATCATCCCTGTAGATCACGCTCACTCCGGGATCATATGTATACGAATTCGGAATCCCTTTATTTCCGGTCCCCAGCACCTTCTCCGCATCCTTGCGGCTCATGCCGTAGCTGACGCGTTCCTTGCTGTTAACCGCCTTGTAGATGGCCATATCCTGCTTGGAGAAGGTATCCGGCTCCATGGTGACGGGCTCGGCATTGCTGCTGCATCCTGCCAGTACAAGAAGTAGAAGAGCTGCTGTTAATAAGGTATAAGTTCTTTTGAGAGTCAAGTGTTTTCCTCCTATAGATTGAATTTAAGATTTCCCATTTTGGCGAGGACGTAACTGCGGTGAATATTTGGAGTTCCGGCCGCTGTTGTCCCCAGATTTCTTGATATAACCTGCTATACGCGGTGGAAATCCGGTGACTGGTTATGCTTCCGAAGCGAGCTTTCCTATGGAAAGCTCATTCAGCCGTTTTTGTTACAGCACGAAATAATTCTCCAGCAGTTCACGCACCGCCTCGCGAAGAGACGATTGATGCTCTGGATGAAGCAGCTCCTGGGGAACAAGGATATAGCTGCCGGAATTGCTTTTTAAATAGCTGTAGATGATTTGAGCTTCGTCAATTTTATGGCGGTTGACCGCTTCCGGCGATTCCCGTGTCAACTGGGTGAAAGTCTCCGCAATAGCGGATTGGATGCCGGCCTGCAGCTGCGACATATCCGGATGTCCGGTTTCCAGCTTGGCCCGGAAGAGAATGCGGCTGCCTTTTATCAGAATAAGCTTTAGAAGTTGTTCGTTCACCGGCTCCAGGACGGCGATGTTCTGGTTCTCTGACGTGAAACGGGTAACCTTCTCCTTCTGCAGCAGGGACTGGACAGCTCCGACATAGTCGCGGTATTTGGCCGCCGCCTCGAAATCATATCTCTCCGCCGCCTCATCCATTCGCCGCTCCAGATCCTCTAGGATACCCGTGTCCTCTCCATTCAGCAGGGCGATGATCCGGTCGATAATGACATTGTATTTCTCCAGCGCTTCTCCGCCTCCACACATTCCGATGCATAGGCCCAGAGAATGGTTGAGACAGAGCGTCTGTTTGGCATGCGGACTGCTGCAGAGGATCTTCTGACATTCCTTAATACCCTGCACCGCACGTTCCACCGTGCTTCTGCTTGTAAAGGGACCAAAGGATAGGCTGTTCTCAGCCTGTCCTGGATCATAGCCCACTTCAAGCTGCCGGTAGGCGGTATCATTGCGAATGGTGATATAAGTGTAGGCGAGCGGATTTTTCATTTTTTTATTGTACATCGGCTTAATTTCCTTAATGAGCTGGCACTCCAGCATAAAGGCTTCAAATTCCGTATCGGTCACTCTATATTCAAGATCCCTGATGTTGCTGACCAGCCGGTTTACCTTGGGCGAATGCCCCTTGGAATTGTAGAAGTAGGACTGCACCCTTTTCCTCAACTGCTTGGCTTTGCCGACATAGATGATATGGCCGAGGCTGTCCTTCATCAGATAGACTCCGGGCGATAAAGGGAGGGCTGCCACCTTTTCTGTTAGATTCATAGGCATGAAATCTCCTCCGCTGATTACGTTCTCTAGTAGAGTCTAGTATAAACGATGCTATTGGCGGCGGCGACTGGAAAAGTCCGATTTCTGCTCTACGGTGTGAGAAATATGGCGATGTGATATAACCCACAAAGGCTCCCGTCAAAACCCCTTATCATTAAGGATATAAAATATAAATTTCGACAAACTGGGGGGATTTCATGAAATATTCAATCGGGGAGTTCGCATCCATTCTAGGGATAACGGCTGATACGCTGCGGCTGTATGAGAAGCATGATATTGTCAGACCCATGAAAGATCATCATAACAACTACCGTTATTTTGATGATTTGGATGCCCGGAATCTGCTGTCCAGCCGGTGGTACCGCAGTATGCAGATTCCGCTTCAGGATGTCGCCGAGCTTATTAATGATGCGCCTTCGGAGCAGGTAGTGGAGTCGATCGCCGCCGCGCAGCTGCAATTGGAGGCGGAAATCAGGCGCAGCACGATGCTGCTGAACAAGATCAATGAGATCCATAAGGAGCTGAAGGTAATCAGCCATTCTTTCTATAAGTGCCGGATCAAGCATCTGCCGGGAATATACAGAATCCAGCAGACGAACAAAAATCATTTGCTGCAGAAGGATTGCCTGAAAAGAACGGTCCAAGCCTGGATGGAGCTGCTGCCCTTTACGTTCTATTCCTTCCGGATTGAAAATACGGAAAGTATCTACAGGAGCGCGGAGCTGGATTACAGCTGGGGCTTGGCCTTGCTGGAGGAGGACCAGGAGAAGCTTGAAGTGAGCCTGAATGAAAGTGTTGAATATCTTCAGCCGGCGACCTGCATATCTTCGGTGATTGCAACCTCTTGTGAAGAGTACATCGAACGGAGTGCTTTTCAATTCATGCTGGATTATGCCGAAGAGCACCGCTATGCCATCACGGGTGACATTATCGGAAAAATTCTGTTCACAGAACGAAGGAGCGGAACGAACAAAACCTATCTGGAGATTAATATCCCGATCTAAACTTGCCTATTGAATAACAACCTGACTGCTTCTTCAAAAAGCAGAGGGTTTCCCGTCCTACCCCCCACTTTGAGAAAAGTTTCACATATAATTCATTGACCTTGGTGCTGCACCAAGGTTTACACTCTGGACATACGCATGGGCGGTCCGGGAAGAGAGAAATAAGGACGGCCACAAAACTATACTGGGGGCAAATAAGCAATGCGCAAGCTATCCATTACCAAAATATTCATGTTATCGCTGTGCCTGGTCATGATCCTGTCGATCATCGGAGGCTGCAGCGGCAATTCAAGTGAACCGGCCGCTTCGGAGCAGCCGTCTGCATCGCCTGAAGCGACGCAGCCAACAGCCGATTCGGGTGAAATCCCGGCTTCTTTCAAAGCGGGAACGTACAAGGCGGAAGCTGATGGCAAAGACGGCAAAATTCAGGTGGAAGTTACACTGGATGCAGCCCAGAAGATTACGGACATTCAGGTCGTAAGCCAAAATGAAACAGCAGGCATCGGCGTTGAAGCTATCAATAAAGTGAAGGAAGAAATCATAGCCGGTCAAACCTTGGCCATCGATGCCGTCAGCGGCGCTTCCGAATCCAGCACAGCGATCCTGACTGCTGTTGAAGATGCGTTGAAGCAGGCAGGCGGCAATGTGGAAGCCTTCAAATCCAGAACTGTTGCCAAAGCCGGCGAAGGCAAGACAGAACAGCTGGCCGCCGATGTTGTCGTTGTGGGCGCGGGTGCCTCTGGCGTGTCTGCGGCGGTATCCGCAGCGGATAAAGGCGCAAAGGTCATTATTATCGAGAAGACGGCAACGATCGGCGGAGCGAGCAATTTATCCTGGGCGGGTAAATTCTACAATTCCTCTGCTGCCGTCAGCAGCGGGCTTAAGATCAGTGTGGAGAAAGAAATTTCCGACTGGATCGTCAATAACCATTGGCGTGTGGACGCCGCGGCGATCCGCCAGTATGTGACGAAGTCCGGGGATACTTATGATTGGCTGAATCAAAAAGGCTACAAAACCACCTTTATCAATTTCGCAGGTGAACAGCTGCATATGCTTCCGGCCTACGAGACCCGCCAGGACCTGCTCCGGGCGATGCTGGCAGAATCGGTGGAGAAAAAAGGCGGACAGGTTATCACAGAAACTACGGCCAAGAAGCTGATTACAGGCAGTAATGGAGAAGTGACCGGTGTAGTAGCCGAGAAGGCAGACGGTACAACGCTGGAGATTACCGGCAAAAGCATCGTGATGGCCACCGGCGGTTATGCTGCCAACAAGGAAATGGTTAAGGAAGCCTTCGGGTTTGAGGGCATAAATGGCGGACTGGGCCAGAATATCGGCGAAGGCCTGGAAATGTCCTGGGCTGCCGGGGCCAAGGTTCCTGATAACTTCGGCGGACAAATGCTTCACCAGACGCTGGCCAGAGCAACAGAGAAGCTGAAGACACAATATGAGCCGTTTGAGGCCAGCTACCCGCTGATGCTTTCCTACCTGCCGAACTTCATGAATGTAGGCTCGTCCGGGGCGAGATTCAGAGACGAAGCGGCTACGCTTACTGCAGTGGCAGCCGCCAATACGAGTGCATTTAACGGTGCCTATCATTACGTGATTGTCTCCAAGTCACAGATCGACGCTTTGAAGGCTAAAGGGATGAACGGTGTACAAGCACCTAGTCTGCCGGGAATGCCGCCGGAATTCTACGCAACATTTGCGAAGCAGTTCACGCTGGAGAACCCTTGGAAGGATGCGGACAAAGTCTTTGACTCCATGGTAGAGAATGGAGATGGCTATAAAGGCAGCACCATTGAAGAGTTGGCTAAGAATGCCGGAATGGACGCGGCTGTATTCGCAGATGCCTTCAGCAAATACAAGGAAGCGACCAAGACAGGCGTAGATACTGAATTCGGCAAAGCGAAGGACTATCTGCTTCCTATGGGAGAAAGCGGTCCGTACTATGCAATTATTGCCGAGATCAACAACTTGGGCTCTGTCGGCGGGTTGCTCGTCAACACCCAATTCCAGGTGTTGAACGACAAACGTGTGCCTGTTAAAGGCCTGTACGCTGTCGGACTGGAGTCGGAAGGCGTGTTGTTCAACGATACCTATGTTGGTAATGGTGTCGGCATCGGCTATTCATTCACTTCCGGCCGTCTTGGCGGTGAAGATGCTGCCAGCAGCGCTTTAGGGAAATGAGTTTCCCCAATACTTTTTAATCAACCATTTCGGCTAAGCGCCGGGGTGGTTTTTTTGCGGATTCAGCGCAGTTACGACGGCACTGTTGGTTAGTCTTATAGATTTTGCCGGGAGCTTGCACGGTTTAATAACTCTTTCTTATGCGCCGATAAATAGGGTATAGTGCATTGTTTATGCAGGAAGGAGGAATGCTGAATGAACATTTCAATATCAAGAGTTCAGCGAAGCTCAATTAAAAGACCGCCGCAGTCCAAGATCAAGGATACCACAGCAGCGCCCTCCCTTGGCTTCTCTGAAACCTTGGCTTCCGTTACGGCTATGACTGAGGAACAGGCGCAGAAGATTAGGGATATTTACGACTTTACAGTCAGTATCGAAACCATCCCGGCAGATGATAAGGACATTACCAAGCGAGGTATAAGCGGCAGCCTGCAGGAAGTGGTGGTGGCACCAAACATTCTGCATCTAATGAGCAAGGACCCTTCCATAAAGAAGAAGGTTTACGGTTATATTGATAGCTATATCCATGAAGATTTGAAGAGTCTGGCCCAGATGGAAGAGCTGCATGGGGTCACAGTGACAGGGCACAGTCTGATTATACACAAAGATGGTACATATACGGTTTGGTCTGCATCAGTAGCTTCTCCCGGGGAAGTGGAGAAAGGCAGACGAATCGAGGCAGATAAGCTGAAGGAAAAAGCGGAGCAGGCACATATTGCTGCAGTAGCGCGGAATGAAACCGAATGGGTCATGCCGGAGGGTAGCGGGAAGCAGCCTGTTACCCAGCCAGGGGAGCCAGCGCTTCCTGCTGCCATCAGAGCTCTGTCCTCCAGGGATTTGCTAAAGCTAAGTTTGCTGATCAGAAACAGCAAGTCAGACAAGAGGCAGTAGAACAATAGCCCAACCCTCCGCATAGCATATAGCACCATCTTGCTTGAGGAGGAAAGGGGGCGCCAAAGATGATGAGCATTCAATTATCTGCGGTTCACTGGGTGTATCTGGTCTTTATTGTGTTTATTATGACGCTGCTGATCAGGCGGCGCGATACAACGATGATTTGTGTGACCGGGATTTTTGCCCTGGGGCTGCTTGCAACAAGTACGCTCAGCGGTTCGGTGTCGGGAATCTTCAATTCATTTGTCTATGCGACCAAAGAGCTGATGAGCACAATTATGATCATCTCCATTATTGTGGCCATGAGCCGGATTCTGAGGGCTACCGGCATTAATGAAACGATGGTGGCTCCGCTTACCCGGTTCCTGCGCACACCAGCGATGGCCTACTGGGGGATCGGGCTGATTATGATGGTTACCTCGCTCTTCTTCTGGCCTTCACCTGCGGTGGCGCTGGTCGGGGCGGTACTGCTCCCGGTGGCTGTCCGGGTGGGTTTGCCCGCGCTTGGCGCAGCGATGGCGATGAACCTGTTCGGCCACGGGATTGCCTTATCCGGTGATTATATAATTCAGGGGGCACCGAAGCTGACCGCAGATGCCGCAGGCCTTCCGGTGTCCAGTGTTATGGAGGCGAGCCTGCCGCTCGTTATAGTGATGGGACTGGTCACTACGGTCACGGCGTTCTGGATGATGCGCAGAGATCAGAGAAATGGAACCTGGAGAGACGGGCTGGTGTCGGTCAAAGGTTCTTCAGGTCCGTTGTCAGCAGGAGCGGAGGAGACCGCTCCGGTATTGATGAGCCCCGGTCTGAAAAAAGGGCTGGCAATCACCATCCCCTTACTGTTCCTGCTCGATGTAGTGGCGATGTTTATCCTTGACTTGCAGGGTGGCGATGCTACGGCCCTGGTTGGCGGAACCGCCGTGCTGATCCTGATTACGATCACTTTGCAGGCCCATCATAACCAGGGGCTGGAGAAAATCACCTCTTACCTGATCGAGGGATTTATCTTTGGTTTTAAAGTATTTGGCCCGGTCATCCCCATCGCGGCCTTCTTTTATCTCGGTGATTCGGCCTTCACCGAGCTGTTTGGGAACACACTGCCCGGCGGCTCACACGGCATCGTGAATGATCTTGGCGTCGCCCTTGCAGCGCACGTTCCGCTGAATGGCGCGGTAGGAGCCGTAACATTAACGGCGATCGGCGCGATCACCGGCCTTGACGGCTCCGGCTTTTCCGGCATCTCGCTGGTCGGCCCGATTGCCCAGATGTTTGCCGCCGCGATTCATTCCGGCGCGGCGACCTTGACCGCCCTTGGACAGGTGGCCGCCATCTGGGTCGGCGGCGGTACACTGATTCCGTGGGCGCTCATTCCGGCAGCCGCCATCTGCGGCGTCAGCCCGTTCGAGCTGGCCCGGCGGAACCTGAAGCCGGTGCTGCTGGGCCTTTCGGCGACGACGATTGTCGCCATGTTCCTGATGTAGATATTGTGTATAAGAAAACCTCCCCTTATCCATGCTAAAGAGGATCGGAAGCGTGACAGAAGGGGGAGTATTCAACTTATGAGGCACTATGAATCCAGTTTGCGGACGAACAGCACGGTGGACCAGGCACAAGATTCTGTGACCAAGCTGCATAACTCAGTAACGCAGGCTTTAAGCCATCCGAATGAACAGACTCTTGCCCAAGCGGGGAATAGTCTGGAGCATGCCGAAAATGCAGTCAAGCATGCCCCGGAGGGCTCGGTGGGCGGCCATGGCGTTGATCTAACCGAAGAAAGACTACAGGATGAGAAGGAAAGGTTAGCCGCTCTGGAAGTGCAGCAGAGCCAGATTAAGGATTAGAGCCCAGCTCAATGATGGTGTTTCCCAGGCAGTATGTGCAGCCGCAGGCATTTCCGGTGAGTCTCCGGAAATGCCTGTTTGGCTTGACCCGGAAACGAATAGTAGGATGAGGCAATCAATAGCCGTTAATTCGGTTATAAAGATAAGAGGCGCTGTTGCGTGTGGATTTTGTACGAAGTAAACTCAGTGAAGAAACGCTCACAAAACTTTTAGGAGGTTACCCTATGCCGGAAACTGCCGAAGGCTTGCCACGCTTTGAAACGGCTGCGGAGCTGCAGGCCGCACTTGCCGTAATTGTAAAATGGGAAAAAGAGCAGAACAAGCTGATGATTTGGGACCGGATCACCCGCTTGCCGTTCAAGCTATTGGACAAAATCACACCAAAGGTGATACACGAGAAGCTGGGCAGGCTGCTGGATGAACTGGGCAGTTATATCCAGAACGGGGGCAACTATCTGGTGGCTGGACGTAAGGTGGGCTCGCTCCTGGAGTCGTCCAGCCGGGCTGCCGGGGGAAGCGAGAAGGGACCGTTTCCGCTCGCTGTGATGGATGAGGCCGCATTGAAGCTGAGTCAGAGCAGCCGGAATGTAGCAACGGCGCAAGGGGCTACAACCGGGTTCGGGGGTTTCTTCACGCTTGCTGCCGATATTCCCGCTATCTTGGGCCTGTCGCTGAAGGTCATTCAGGAAATCGGTCTATGCTATGGCTATAATCCTACGGACAAGGCGGAACGGATTTTTACGGTGAAGGTGATGCAGTTCGCGTCTTCGGATATTGTGGGGAAACGGACCATCCTGCAGGAGCTTAATCTGCAGGCCGGAGGCAACGGCGATATCACTGCCGGAGCGAATGCTGCCGTCTCCAAGATCCAGGGCTGGAAGGAGGTTATTACGGTCTACCGCGATAACTGGGGCTGGAAAAAGATGCTCCAGGCCGTTCCCGTCGCCGGGATGTTTTTTGGCGCATATCTAAACCGGAAGGCGCTGGAGGATGTGGCTGAGGCCGCGCGGATGCTGTACCGTAAGCGTAGAATTATTGCCAGGCTGGCTGAAATGGAATAAATCTATGGTTATAGATTTTTTTGAATAGCTGAGTTGAGATAACGCTAAAAAGGCAATAAACGCAGCCTGCAGCGGCTGCATTTATTGCCTTTTATATTCTTCACTAAGTTCGTCTGCGTTTTAATTAAACGACAGCCCTTTGCCGCCAACAGGCTTGAGCTTTGTGGACTCCACACCGGCAATCAGCGGCATGGCGCGCTGGATAGCCGCTTTGGTAGCTTCCAGGCTGAGCGAGGCCGCATGTGCCTCAGGATTGCTCCATACCTCGGTAACCCAGAGAATATCCGGTTCGGTCTCCGAGAAATTGATGATGTAAAGCTCACACTCTTCGACAGTCTCAGCAGCTGCCGCGCTTTCCAACAAGATTTCTGCCAAAACATCACGTTTGCCGGGTTGTGCAGTAAATTTAGCGTACATCCCATATTTGCTCATATGTATCACCCCAGATTCTTATTTTAACAGAAGCGGTTAACTTTCAGAATTCCCTAGATCCTCTATTTTTTTTATAATTGCCACTGCATCCGAGGTAAATAAAATATAAATGTTGGACTGTGTTTTAATGACAACCCTGTCCGTTGTGCCGTAAGGAGTACCGATTCGAATGGCATTTTTTTCGGAACCGCCATAAGTATCGTCCTGTGTAACCTCCACAATCTCCGAAAGAGGTATTTCAAACTTTGACAGCTGCCACTTGATCACATAATGCCAACTGAAAACTCCATACTATAATATACAAAATTAGATTTTTTTTCAGTTTATATTTTTATAGAGCTGGCTGGTCTCCGGTATATAAGCATTCAAAGGATCGCTTGCGTCTCCCTGCCCACAGCCTGTCCGATTCTTGCTTATTCCTGCAGGAGTTACTATGATTATGCTATTAACTTCAGGGACACAGGAATACAAATTCATTCCGTTTTGAGAAAAATATCACTAACATCCGGCAGAACCGGATCAAGCAAGGGAGTGGACGGCATGGGAAATAATGACTGCGGAGTTTTGCGCGAAGACTTAATAGGTCAGGCCGAATCGTTCATCCGGTTATGCTACGGGGAGCTGGAGAAATCCGAGCCTGAGATCCTTGAGCGGATATCGGCCATACATGAAGAAGTGCTGCAAAGCGGTACTTATAAGCATACCGAAGAAGAGTTGACACATGGAGCAAGGATAGCGTGGCGGCATAACAGCCGCTGCATCGGGCGTCTGTTCTGGCATTCGCTCGAGGTGATTGACGCACGCGGGAAGGAAACCGCAGAGGAGGTGGCCGAAGCGCTGCTGGCCCACATGGAGCGGGCCAATAACGGAGGACGCATCCGTCCGGTGATGACCGTGTTCCGCAGCGGTGAAGATCCTGCGAAAGTGGTCCGCATCTGGAATCATCAACTGATCCGTTATGCCGGGTATCCCGGGAATGGAGAGGATCCGCGCGCTGGCGACCCAGCGTCCGATGCTTTTACTTCGCTCTGCCGGAAGCTTGGCTGGCAAGGGACCGGCGGCGACTTCGATGTGCTGCCGCTCGTAATCAGTATCGGCTGTGAACAGCCGCGTCTGTTCCCCATTCCTGAGGGAATCGTGCAGGAGGTTCCGCTAACCCATCCGGAAATCGAACGTTTCCCGGAGCTTGGGCTGCGCTGGTATTCGGTGCCGATCGTTTCGGACATGCAGCTGGAAATTGGCGGGATCCGGTATACAGCTGCTCCTTTTAACGGCTGGTATATGGAAACGGAGATCGGTTCCCGCAATCTTGGTGATACCAGTCGCTATAACCGGCTGCCGGCTGTAGCGGATCTGCTTGGACTGGACCGTTCGACCAATACTTCGCTTTGGAAGGATAGGGCTCTGCTGGAGCTTAACTGTGCCGTATTGCATTCCTACAAGCTGGCCGGAGTAAGCATAGTGGATCATCATACCGCTGCTGATCAGTTCGTCCGCTTTCAGGAGCAGGAGAAGCAGCGGGGGCGGGAAGTATCGGGGAAATGGCATTGGCTGATCCCGCCAATGTCACCCTCGGCTACGCCAATCTGGAATGACAACAAGCTGAAAGAGCTTAACCTCAGCCCGCGCCTGGTCTACCAAAGTTCTGCTTATGCAGGGTGGCTGAAGGAGGCGGATGGTATGCTGAAAGGTGTGCAGGAGGGCGCGCTGGAGGGTACGCGAGAGGGTGCGCAGGGAGTGGCGCTGGAGGGTACGCAAGAGGGAGCGCAGGAAGGGGCGCTGGAGGGTACGCGAGAAGGTATGCGGGAGGGGGCACTAGAGGGTACGCAAGAGGGTGCGCGAGAAGGTATGCAGGAGGGTACGCAAGAAGGTACCCGAGGAGGTACGTATGTGGGGGCACTGGAAGGTGCGCGAGAAAGTGCGCGAGAATGTGCTCAGGAGGGTATGCAAGAAGCTGAGCAGGAAGGTAGGCGAGATAGCACGGGGCATACCAGTTCTACCACTGCGGCGGGCCTGGACATCATGGAGCATCGGAGCGAAGAAACTCCTGCTGGACCTGGACATGCAGCGGCGGAGATGGCTTGCCCTTTTCACCACCAGCAATAGTTCCTCCGGGCTATCAGCTTCTCGTTTTCTTTAACTGCATCTCATACATCTAAAAACCAGCATTTTGGAGCAGTATGGGAGATAGCTGTATTCTGTACAATTATTTAGGGGTGATTTGGGCAAAACGTTGCTCTTCGCCAATTCTAGTTGTACGAAATACATCTATCTCTAAAAAAGCTCTATTGTACCCCTGAATAGTTGCAGTAAATACATTTATTTTGAAGGGGGCACCATAAGTTGATTCAGCGTTCATCTGCAAGTGTGGTGTCGGACAGAATGCTCAGCAGGGGATATCCCAAGCGTAACTATAATTCGAAGAAGACTTGCGGACTATTTCCTAAACGGCACTCTGGCTGCAAGTGATACGGACATTTCCATCCAGTCCTCCACCCTTGCTAATGACGACAGCCACACGAATTGTAAAGGTGGAACAGCCGGCTAGACTTTTAAAATACGGGCTTGATTATTTAAGAATTGGAGTATATACTTCTAACCAATAAAGTGATTGATCAATAACCACCGATTGAGGCGAGAATCACTTCACTATTCATCAGAAAAGGAGGCATAAGGCCATCATGAACAAACAATCCAGTACGGTCC
The DNA here is from genome assembly GCF_038593145.1 of Paenibacillus sp. FSL L8-0340. Lineage (NCBI taxonomy): Bacteria > Bacillati > Bacillota > Bacilli > Caryophanales > Paenibacillaceae > Paenibacillus > Paenibacillus sp. FSL L8-0340. The sequence continues at coordinate 7,197,206 of NZ_CP151967.1, read as the reverse complement.
GGTCTAAGGCAGCTGAAGCGACCTCCGTTAACCGGCGGGAGCAGATTTTGGAGGCGGCGGTTGTGGTTTTTGCCGAACTTGGTTATTACCGGGCGACCACTGCACAGGTGGCGGAGAGAGTGGGCATCTCCCAGCCGTATATTTTCAAGCTGTTCAAGAACAAGGAGGAACTGTTTGTAGCCGCACTGGACCGTGCCTTTGAGCGGATTATCCGTACCTTTAAGAGTGTTGAGGCTCCTGCAGATCAGCTGCTTGCGGAAACAATCCGGGTATATGAGCAATTGATGGAGACCCATCCTAATGAGATTCTTCTGCAAGTGCAGGCATTGGGCATCCGTGATGAAATGATCCTCCGTGCGATGCAGAAGGGAATGCTTGAGGTCACCAGTCTGGTTAAGGGGAAATTTGTGGCTGCCGGAATGGAGCATCCCGAGGTTGAGGTCAGCACTTTTATGGCTAACGGCATGCTGTGCAATATCGCAATGGCGCTGGGAATGCCGGAACTAAAGCCAAAGCATCTGTAAGCACCAGCGAGTACTAGGGTGAGTTTGGTTAGTGACCAGGATCTAAGGGCGGAGTCCCTTAGATATTAATGAATTTTAGTTAGTGATTAGCCAATAACAAAAGTGCCCTGTTAGAAACTAAAGTACTAAGGAGCAACGGTATCTTGAGCCGCTCATCAACTGGTTAAATAGTCAATCGCCAAGCATTAGTCTCCATCGGTATGCCGTATGGCAATATGGTTAAGTTAAGTACCCGAATCGCCGTAACGCCGATCTCATAGCCTAGTGCTAATCCGAGTGGCCGTAACGCCGATCTCATAGCCTATTGCTAAAGCCGATTCGCTATCTCGCCGTATCACCCTAAAGCCAATCCTCCTGATGGTTCGTCAGCATGGTGTTCCGGACACCAGAGCTCTTATTTCGGAGAAATTCCTGTTTGCAGCAGTGATCGGACCTCAGTGCAGCTATTGTTCACAATAACACTCAATTTGTTGATTTTCACACTCAATAAGTGCACCTGAGTCCGAATGGAAGTCAAATAGACTTCGATCAGCAAGATAACGTCTCTCCAGTCCGTGACAGTCAGAAACCACGAAAGTGTTTAATTATTGATTAATCACTACCCAATCCGTTGAAGCCAAGAGCAAGAGCCAAGAGCCAAGAGCCAAGAGCCAAGAGCAAGAGCCAAGAGCCAAAAACCCAAACCCAAACCCAAACCCAAACCCAAACCCAAACCCAAACCCAAACCCAAACCCAAACCCACTAATCAGGAGGTAATTAAAATGTTAAACAAAGCTGTCGTGTTAGGTGCAACCGGAGGAACAGGAATGGTCATTATTGCCGAGCTGCTGAAAAGAGGGGTGGAAACGGTCGCCTTTGGGCGATCGTTTCCAAAGCTGGAGCAGCTTGCAGCGAAGCTGGGGAATCCAACAGGACTCCGCTTGAAGACCGGCAACGTATTTAAGGCGGGCGATGTACAGGAGGCCGCGCAGGGGGCTGATGTTATTTTCCACTGTGCTTCGGTGCCTTATCACGAGATGAGCACCAAGCTGCTGCCGATGGGGGAAGCGGTCTTGGAGGCGGCAAGCAAGCTAGGGACACGGATTGTTGCGGTAGACGGCATTTATCCGTACGGTAAAAGACGGAATGAGCAGCCGATCAATGAGGATTATCCGAAGAATCCGCATACCCAAAAGGGGAAAGTCAAGCTTGAGTTTGAGCGGATGTTCTTCAGCCCGTGCTGGAATCGGGCCAAAAGAATGATCGTCCGCTTGCCCGATTATTACGGGCCGACCGCCAACGAGGCATCGTATCTGGGTTCGACACTGGAGGCGATTGCCGCCGGGAAACCAGCGATGTTCATCGGAAATGTGAGCGTTCCGCGTGAATACGTCTACCTCCCGGATGCCGCAGTGATGATGGTGGAGCTGGCGGGCAGGGAGGAAGCGTACGGGCAGAATTGGAACATTCCAGGTGCGGGCATCATCTCGGGTAAAGAGATTGTCCGGATAGCCCGGACGGCTAGCGGATCATCAAAACCGGTTATACCCGTCGGTGCCGCCGGCTTGTCGCTGCTGGGACTGTTCATCCCGGTCATGAAGGAGATTGTCGAGATGCTCTATCTAACGAAGGAGCCCCTTATTTTAAGCGGCAGCAAATATGAACGTACCGTCGGGCCGATTCCGGCCACACCGTTTGAACAGGGAATTACGGAAACGATCCGCGTGCTTAAGGCCCGGCAGAATAAATCTTTGTGAACACGCTTATAAAATACATCAAAGCCGCAGAAGATAGAAATAGTCAGGCCACTTGATCTGTGATACTATTTATTTCTATATACAAGAGGGAAGTGAGCACGAATGATCAGCATTACCATCCCGGCACCGGATGTTACGATTACCAAGCAGGAGAATCCTGTGCTGAGCCATGTTTACGGATTTACGGATTTCCACCTGATTACGCGTGAAGCCGGCGGTATCTTTATGTTCTATAACGACAACGACGAGCTGTTGTTTGTAGGCAAGGCCAGAAAGCTGAGACCCAGAATCAAAAAGCATTTTGAAGATAACGTATCCGTAATGAAGCCCCATCGCGACGAAGTCACCAAGATTGAGGTATGCCTCGTTGAGGATCCGGTCGACAGAGAGATTTACGAAACCTACATTGTGAACAAGCTGAAAGCCAAGTACAATGTGGAGAAAGTCCTGTATAAATAATGAATTTAGGGCAAAAGGCGTGGTCCAATAGGGCTGCGTTTTTTTGTGCGAAAAATCCGGCAACCGCGGAAATCCGGCCTGCTGGCGTGGTTAATCCCTTCTGTGGCAACAAATTGGGTCTTTAGATGTATTTAGGAAAGTTAGATATTAAGGCTCACTTACATCCAGGACAAATCATCTATAATAAACTCGTATATGCTCGACATTTTTTGACATTTATAATGAGGTGATTTATAGATGGCTGCTCCTTTTTTTAAGAAAAGAGACGCGGTGGACAAAACGCCGAAGCCGGGCATGGTTCAAAAGGTACAATTGGCAGAAAGTCCTCCTGAAGATTCGGAAAGCTATGAAAAGAGTGACAGCCAGAACAGCCTGATTTCGACGGGCAAAGCACAGCTGGACAAGAAATCACTGGATTTGATTTTTGCGGTTGAACAGATGATTCAGGACCGGACACATGCCGAGACGAATAACCGTGAGCTTCAGGACCGGCTTGCGCATTCCAGCGGACATGTGGAGCGGTTGAACAAGGATCTCAAGAACCTCAACAAGGTGATTGAAGACCGGGAGAAGAACATTATGGAGCTGGAGCAGAAGCTGGTAGAGCGTAATCTGAAGGTGGATCAGGTGCTGGAGGATTACCGCGAGCTTCATATCACCTTTTCTGCAGAAATGGATGAACTCAAGAGCACCATTGATCTGGAGCAGCAGAAATACGTTAACCTTGTGCAGAAGCACAATGAGGTCCATGCGGAGAAGCTCAAGAAAATGAATGAGCTGGAAGAGAAGATCGGACGTCTGGAGACTGAAAATGGCCATCTTCGACAGAAATACGAAATGGTCCGGCAGGAGAAAGCCTACCTCTCCAGCATGATCAGCGATTTCACCAACCGGATGACAGCACCTTTTGGCGGCAGCAGCCTGCCTGCAGAGCGCAGTGATGAGAATGGGGATACATAATATTTATGCCAGTTGAGGAAAAAAGCGCCGCTCTGATGATAGAGTTGCTGTCGCTTGAGCACGGGCAGGACGGTTATCGGATGGAGGTAGGTCTAACCCGCAGCGGTGCCTTTACCAGACAAATGGTCCACATAGATGAACTTACATATCTGCAAATGAACGCACTCCCCCCTTTTGAAGGACAGCGGATTCGGCTGTCACTGTATGCGAAGTGGGATCCCTTCCGCCAGACACATTTCAGCTCGCTTATCAAAATGAACCGGACTTTCAGCGAAACGCTGTATTTCGCCTGCTCCGAGGAATATATCTCCTTACTTCATCGCTTGAAGCAGCCGGAAGAGGCAGCAGTGATTCCTTCCCCGGCGGTAGCGGCAGTACCGAAACCGGTTAAGCGCAGCAGTTCCAGGGCTGGAGCCCGGTCAATTGCCCTGAGAGGACTTGTGTTGAGCCTTCTGCTGATCGTATTCTTGCTGCGTATGGACGATGGACTGTTCTCGGACAGTGCCGAAGCGAAGGTGGAAGTCACCCAGTCTGAGGCTGGTGCTCATAGTTCCGGGCAGGATGACAACTTGTCTGCTCCTTATGCCCCTGTGGTGCGGCTGACTTCACTTGAGAGCAGTATAGCGGAAGAAGCCACGGTACCAGTAGTGGATGAGAAAGAAGTGCACAAGCTGCTGTACGAGGAGATTGAGCTTGGCGGAGACAGCTATGAATACGCCTTGCCCAAGGGATATGTGGCGCTCTCCTTCGATGATGGCCCTTCGAAGTATACCAAGGAGATCGTGGATATTCTGCAGGCGGAAGGCATTGCGGCCAATTTTTTATTTATTGGACAGAATGTGCTCCACTACCCTGAGGAAGTAATCTATGCGGATACGCAGGGCATGGCGGTCGGCAATCATTCGTGGGATCACAGCGTCATGACCAGGAACAGCGGTGAAGAGAACCGGAACAATCTAAGTCAAGTTAACCACGCGCTGGCACAGCTCATCCAGTCTCCGGTAACGGTCTTCCGTCCTCCGTATGGAGCGGTGAATGAAGAGCTGGCGGCTGAAGTCGGCAGACAGCATATGAAGGTGCTGCTCTGGAACCGTGACCCTGAGGATTGGAAGGCGGACAGCCCGGAGGAGATTCTTCATTATTTCCGCGCAACCGATCCGTCGGGCGGCATCTATCTTTTGCATGAAAAAAGCATAACCGTAAAGATCCTCCCTGAAATCATCCAATATCTTAAGAGCAAGGGCTTGAAATTCGCTATCTTTAAATAATCCGCAGGCTTAGAGCGTGTCCATTGTAAATGGGTGCGCTTTATACAATCCTTCTCCGGCTTATAATCATCGGTGGGGACTTCCCCCATTACCGCAATTTGACGTTAAGCCCCAAAGAAAAAGACCATTTCAACGACTATAACAAGTTCCACAAGGTAATTTCATAAGAAATTCAGAGCTGTCCCCTAACTTCCCCAAATTTTCAAAACCGTATTTCTCAAAATACTTCATAGTTTCAGTCGTTTCCGTCCATAATGAACCCGGAATATTTAGGTTACCTTGAATTTGCAGAAATGCCTCCATTAACTTTTTCCCTTCTCCTTTACGGTATGAATGGAGATGAAGTAAATCTACGATTTGTGGAGAGTTATAGTGCTTTAGAAACTTTTTATCCGTTCGATTCAGAGCAACGTGCATAACAGCGTTCAGGTTCTTGGACATTAATCCAACTGAAGGCTCATTTGGATTAAAGGTAGGAACGATGAAGAAATCTTGTTCACCTTGTTTCATGATTTCTTTAATAAAGTTAGTTTCGAGAACTGGTGTTTTTTTTGTACTAATTGCTTTTTTAAATTCAGTCATCATTGCATTTGTAACTTCAATAGCCTTTTCTTGGGTCAATCCTTTTAATACAGCCTTAAATCTAGAGTGCGAAGTTGATGCCTGTGACATATTAAGTCTCCTTTTGAAATGTTAAGTTTATAACAGTAATTCATATATTCGAGATTAGGTGAAATTATCCTCTGTTTGCCCGGCACCTAACTGTAGACAGTTTGCTTGATGGGAGTGCAGCAGACATGATGCCGTCATGCCCTCCCTGATCTTCCGGCAGGCCCTGCCATACACTGGACAAGGCTTTTTGCTGGAAGTAATTTTGCAAGGGCTGCGGCAGCTTTATGTGGATGGGCCGGCGGCCTGATTTTGTTAATTTAACTGGGCCACAGGCAGGGATTCCCCTTGTTTTAATAAACGAAATTTGAGACAATAAGTAGATGTTGTTGGAAAAGTCCTGTCAAGGTAGAATAGATTGAACTTAAAGTTTTGAAAAGAGGATATGAAATGAATAAAGAATCCATTTATGGATTAACATTGGATCAACTGGCGTCATGGCTATCGGAGCGCGGCCACAAAAAGTCCCGTGCAGCCCGGGTCTGGGACTGGATTTACCGCAAGCGGATTACGGATTTCACGGAGATGTCCGATCTGAATAAGGATTGTGTGCAGCTGCTGTCCGAGCATTATGTATTTCAAACGATGGATGAGCATGTGAAGCAGGAATCGGCTGACGGTACGATCAAGTTCCTGTTCCGTCTAAAGGACGGCAATCTGATTGAAACGGTACTGATGCGGCAGAAATACGGCTTGTCCGTCTGCGTCACCACTCAGGTCGGCTGCAATATCGGCTGCAGCTTCTGTGCGAGCGGACTGCTGGCGAAGAGCCGTGATCTGTCCAGCGGCGAGATTGTGGAGCAGATTATGAAGGTGCAGCAGCATCTCGATCAGGCCGGACTGGGGCAGAGGGTTAGCCATGTAGTAGTGATGGGGATCGGCGAGCCGTTCGATAACTTCGAACATTTGCTGAATTTCCTGACAATCATCAAGGACCACAAAGGGCTGGCGATTGCCGGCAAGGGCATTACCGTCTCGACAAGCGGTCTGGCCGACAAGATCAGAGAATTTGCCGATGCCAATATGCAGGTCAACCTGGCGATTTCTTTACATGCGCCAAATAACGAGCTGCGGACACGGATTATGAAGATCAACCGTGCGATTCCTATAGAGAAATTAATGCCGGCGATTGATTATTATCTGGAGAAGACGAACCGGAGAATTACACTGGAGTACATTCTGCTGAAGGACATCAATGACCGCGAGGAGCATGCGCTGGAGCTGGCAGAACTGATCGGCGACCGGCGTCAGCTGGCCAATGTCAACCTGATCCCATACAACCCTGTGGATGAACACAGTCAGTACCAGCGGAGCGAGCGGGAGTCGGTACGGGCCTTTTTTGACACGCTGAAGAAGCAGGGAGTCAGCGTCAGCACCCGGCTGGAGCATGGCACGGATATTGATGCCGCCTGCGGCCAGCTGCGCAGCAAGCAGATTAAGAAGACCAAGGACAGCAGCGCGGATAAGAACGGAGTAGTAGCCGGGTAAGACTGGAGACCATTTTCAGCAGGTTGCGGACGGTCTGGTTAGCAGGACATAATCCCTTCCATCACCTGCTAAGGATTTTTGTGATACAATAGCTTGGCAGTGATTAGGAAAGAAGGTATGCGTTGTGCTGACATTTACAAGCTACACCGTGGAAAATTTAAGAGACCCATTCGGTATTTTAAGCGGCAAGCGATATGAGTTCATGATTAACCTGGATGTGCCGGAAGAAGATGAACTGTACGAAGAGAACGGGGTATCGGCCCGCGTGATTTTCAAAGTTGAGGAAGAGAAGAGCGCCATCGTCAGTTACGATCTGCTGGAAACGACGACAGGCCGCGTTTTGGATTTCGATATGGAAGAGGACGAGGAAGCAGCACTGGCCTTGTTCTGTACAGAACATCTGCCGGAGTAAGGAAGTATGCAAGGGAACCCCTGTGGCTATCTGAGGCAGTAAGACGGGTTCTGCATAGGAAAGGGGGGCTGCCACTATGGCAGCTCCCTTTTTGCAACATATAACGACTATAGGCAGCTGCCGACATAATAATGAATCTGTTTATTCCACCAAGGCCAGTCATGGTTCACATCGTGGCCCCAATAGTCAAACCGGGCAGGGATCTCCTTGCGCTGCAGCAGTTCCTGCAACAGGCGGGTTTCATGAAGCATTTCGTCCTCATAATCGCCCTGGCCGACGCAAATGATGATGTTGCTGTCACGGTATTGCTGCAGATAATAATCATCCTGAAGTCCCGGCAAATAGTGGAGCGGAGAGTTGAGGTAGACGTTGTCGCTCATATAGTCGCCAAAGAAATAATAGGTGGAATAGACGCCGCTTAGGGCGATCAAGGTATCGAAATATTGCGGATAACGGAAAAAGAAGCTGGCACTGTAGTATGCGCCCATGGAGCAGCCGGAGATGAGAATGCGCTGGTCACTGCCGCCATTGTTCCATTTGCTCTGGTCGAGAATGCCGGGGATCAGCTCCTGCGTGATGTATTTGTCATACTGCTCATGCCGTTGCACTTTGTCCTCGTGATTCCAGTGGGCAGAGAAGAAGGTCTCCTCATCAATGCTGTCGCAGGCCCAAATCTGTAGCTTGCCGGCCTCAATGAATTCCGAGAGCGTCTGGATCATGCCCGAATCCTCGTATTGATAGAATCTGCCGAGTGACGTAGGGAAGACCAGCATCGGTTTGCCGGCGTGGCCGTATATTTTATACTCCATTTCCCTGTGCAAGTTATGGCTGTACTCCTTATGGTAGCTTGTCCTCATCCGTTAACACATCCTATCCCTCTTCTTGTTGAATATAGTTCACGATGTCTCTGACATCCTCTAATGCGGCGGAACGGAATTGATAGGCGCTGTTCCCCATAGCTCTGCTGAATACCTCTTCGATCTCGGCATAATTCACGATCTTATCGCCATAGGTGAGGTAGATGTCTTCATGGCTGTGGGTGTAATGCTTATGTTTCTTGCGGCTGGCGTAGCCGGTATAATATTTGCCTTCATAGGGTCCGTCAACCTCGTTATGTGCGATCATGCTGGCCCATTCCTTATAGATGTCCACGTCGTACGAGAAGTTTATGGCATCGGTCATCCAGGCGCCGGGCGGACGCATATTTACTTCTAGAGCGATAATCCGGCCATCTTTATTCGACTTGAACAGCTCGATGTGGAAGAAACGCTCTTTGATGTCAAAAGCCTTCAGAATGCTTCTGCCCGCCGCCTCAACCTCCGGACTAATCTCCCGCAGACAGAAATAATACAGATGGTTATCGGTGTTGACGACCTCCATCACGCTGTTCTCGAACAGATGGCTTACGGCAAAGCGCACTTCACCATGGATATCGACCAGTCCGTCATAGGTCAGAATGACCCCGTCAATGAACTCTTCGATAATAAAGGGGACCTCAGCGGGTTTGGTGTCAAAAAATTGCTTCAGCTCATCCTCATTATTGATCTTGTAAGTCATGCTGGCCCCGGAGCCGAGATCGGGCTTTACAACAAGCGGAAAGCCGGCTTCACGGATGAACGCATCGACGCTCTCCCGGGTGGTTCCGGTGGAGAACTGCACGGTGTTGACGCCGCTTTTGCGGAAAAATTCCTTCATCTTGGACTTCTGCTTCAGATTGTAGACGAAATCGGTCTTGGTGCCGTAAATGTTGAAGTCACTGCGGATGGCGGCATCCTGCTCCAGCCAATATTCGTTCAGCGACTCGAACCGGTCAATCTTGCCGTATTTATGTGTGAAATAACCTACCGCCCGCAAGATCTCCTCGTAATTTTCCAGATCATTCACTTTGTAATACTCCGTCAGCGCGAGCTGCAGCTTGTCCTCCAAGTGTACATATTCGGCATCACCAATCCCCAGCACCAGCACACCCTGACGCTGCAGCTGAGTACAGAAATCGGCGCTGTTCCTCGGGAAATGAGGGGAAAAGAAAATAAAGTTCACGGCGATCAACCCCTTTGGCTGGAATATAATTCCGAGTTAAATTGTATGATTAATTTAATTTAATTTATCAGGTCCATCCCTATCCGTCAATGTTTTTGGAGAGTTAAGAGGGATTCACACTTCTTCGGCCTTGGCATCTTCGCATTTGTGCCGGGTAAAGGAGGAGGAGGTAATTTTCTTTTCTTCTTCGCATGTTTGCGCAATATGGGGTAAAATACAATAAAGCAGGCAAAAATAGGAGTTGTAGAACATGTCTAAGTCCAATGAAGAAGTATTCTTAACTAAAGAAGGATTGGCTAAGTTAGAGGAAGAGCTTAGGGATCTGAAGACGGTGAAACGCAAGGAACTGGCAGCCCGCCTTAAGCTGGCAATCAGCTACGGAGACTTGAAGGAGAACAGTGAGTACCACTCGGCCAAGGAAGATCAATCGTTCATGGAAACCCGGATTATGATCCTGGAGAAAATGCTGACGAAAGCCCAGATCGTTGATTCGAGCAAGATGGATTTGAGTGCAGTCAGTGTAGGTTGCATCGTCATCCTGAATGATGTGGAATACTCCGAAAAAATCGAATATAGAGTGGTGGGCCCGGCTGAGGCTGATGTGCTGGACAACAAGATTTCTTATGAAAGTCCGCTGGGCAAAGAGCTGATCGGCAAAAAAGTGGGCGACATCATCAGCGTCAATGCCCCGATGGGCATCATAAAATATGAACTGCTTGAAATCAAAATGCTGTAACAAACGGAAATCCTCATCCCCTTGTCATTTCTCTGGGGATGAGGATTTTTGTTGTAGACAGGTGAGCGCATCTCCGGAATAACGGCATTACGGCGTAACGGCGGCCCGGGGGAATGACGGAACGCAGCTTCCAGGCCTGCGGCTCTGCCGCTTTCAGATCAGGCTATGGCCGCCGTCGATATGAAGTACCGTGCCTGTGGTGAATCCGTTATGGATCAGATAGAGAACGCCCTTAGCCACGTCCGCCGCGGTGCCTACACGCTGGGCCGGCAGCTTGGCAGCTGTGCTGCTGTAAAAGGCATTCCGGGATTCCTCCGCCATCCCTGCCCGGGAAGGCGTGTCAATAATGCCCGGAGAGACGACGTTCACCCGCAGCGGGGCCAGCTCCAGGGCCAAGGTCCGGCCAAGATTTGCGACAGCAGCATTCACTGCGCCCAGCATGGAGGAGCCGATCATGGATTTGAACGCTACAACCCCTGAGAAGAGGGTAATGGACCCATTGGGGTTCAGCATCGGAGCCGCATATTTGGCGGCATAATATTGGCCCCAGAATTTGTTCTCGAACAGCGAGCGGGCAGTGCTTGTCGGCGTTGCCAGGAAAGGCCCGCCGCTTGTTTCGGCCGCACTGACAACCAGATGATCAAAAGTCCCGGTCTGCTCGAAGAACAGCCGCACCTGCTCCTCATCTGTTACATCCAGTATGTGCGAAGTTACTTTCACCCCTTTACCGATGGCAGCCTTGGCCTGTTCCAGCTTATGCCGGGAACGGCTGGCAATTACAATCTCCGCACCTTCTGCGGCGGCCCGTCTGGCCGTTTCCAAACCGATTCCCGAGCTTCCGCCGACAATAACTACTTTTTGTCCTGTTAACATCTCATTTCCTCCTCAAAGGTTTATGGAGCATTACTTTCAGACATCCGCCGCAATTGCTTCGGAAGCATCGCTAAGCATGTTGTGCTTTGTGAGGAAAGTATATGTCTATAACTTCCTTTTGGGAAGTAGTTACCTAATTGTTATACAGTTTCCAAAAGTATAGTTTTGTGCAGTGGAAGGGTTGCCGGATTAAAGTTTTTTAGAGCGTGAGTCCGTATCGTTTTAGCTCGATAAAAATTCCTTCCAGCTGTTCCCCCTTCGCGGTCAGGGTATATTCTACACGCGGCGGTACCTCCGGATATACTGTACGCTCCAGAATGCCATTGTTCTCCAGCTCACGGAGCCGCAGCGAGAGCGTCTTCGGGCTGATTCCCTCCAGGGATTTCAGCAGATCGCTGAAGCGCATCGTGCCTTCGATCAGCAGATCGCGGATAATGAGAAAGGTCCATTTGGTTCCAATAATATCGAGTGTTTTGGCAATGGGACAGGGTTCGCCGGGAGTGCCCTTGGTTATAATAACAGGCTCTGAATGGTTCATATTCAACTAGCCTCCTGAGGAATAGCGATTTTTCTTAATCATATCACAATACTATCCTTTGGGAAGTTATGTGCAGCCATAGGCAGTTTCTATTAAGCATATTGTTTCCATATCTTAGACGGGCCTTACTTCAGCAGGTATAGTAGGGAGTAACTATAGAACAGAGGAGTCCTGGCCCGTGATTGAGACTGTGTTGTCGACGTTATTTAAGGTCATATTGCCGCTGTCCATTCCGGTCATCGCCGGAGCGCTGCTGGGCCGGTTTAAGAACCTCGATACGAAACCGCTGTTAACGCTCTATTTGTACTTTTTGAGTCCGGCGATCATTCTCGATACGCTGGCTACAGCAGAAATTTCCTTCGACGACGTCTATAAGACACTGTCGTTCTCCTTGCTGAATCTGTTTCTCTTATGGGGCCTGGCCAATGTGCTCGGGCGAATTCTGAAGCTGGCTCCGGCGGAAGCCGCCGGACTGACACTGGTCTCCACGTTTACGAACAGCGTCAATTACGGGCTTCCGCTGGTGCTGCTGGCCTTCGGCCAGCTTGGCCTCGATAAAGCATCGGTCTATGTCATTGGCCAGATGGTAATCGTCAATACTATCGGCGTTTATTTCGCTGCGAGATCACAGTTCTCGGTGCGCAGCGCCGTTAAATCCGTGTTTTCGCTGCCGGCCATCTATGCGGCGATTCTGGCTTTGATGCTGCGGGCGCTCGGCCTGCATATGCCGGATGAACTGGCATCTGGGGTCTCGATGGCGGCTGGGGCGTATTCGCCCGTGGTGCTCGCGATTCTGGGCGCGCAGATGGTCAAGGTTAAAGCGGCCCAGACAGAGCGCAATGTGCAGCTTGCCTTCTGGACCGGGATCACGGTCCGCCTTCTGCTGGCTCCGCTGCTTGCCGCACTCGTTTTGCTCCTGCTGAATATTACCGGAACCTTATTTTCGGTGCTGCTCATTCTGGCGTCCATGCCTGTCGCCGTCAATTCTGTCGTACTGGCCGAACGGTTCAGCAGTTCTCCCTCCCTGGTATCCCGCTGCATTGTATGGACAACGCTGGCTTCTTTCCTGGTACTGCCGGTGCTCATTGTGGTGGTTGGCAGCGTGTAACGAGCTTTGCAGCGGACCTTGGGTTTATGCCGTTCCTTCACAGAACCTGCGCCCATAAATAAGGGAAGGTCTTCATCCAAGATTGACTTACCGGCAGAAGTAATGATAATTTGCACACCGCGATCTGTATCTATATAAATTGAACTTATAATTCTTCTATTTTGGGGCTGGCCGTGACTACAGAGAATATTTGGACTTCCGGCCGCTGTTAGGTTTGGATTTCCTGAATTTAACCGCGAATCGCGGTAGAAATCCAAACCTAAAGGCGGACGCTATCGCTCCTCCAATTCCAAAATTCCCCTCCGCCACTTTTCCCTAAATATAATTCTCAAGTTCAATCTATATAGTGGTTTTCTCAGAACAAGACCGCGTTTTTCCATCCGCGTCAGATGACAGGATAGCCGACTCTTATCCCAGTCCATTGGGTCAGCTAACTCCTGTTGGCAAAGCTTTGGACACGGTTGATTTCCATGGAAAATTAACCGGGGAATTTCGCGCACAAATTGCACTTGCAAGCATTTTATAGAGTAGATAAGGCAAGGAGTAGAAAAGAAGGGGGAAATGGATTGGGACTTGCATTATGTGCGCAAATTGCTAAGAAGCATCATGCAGAGTTATCTTGCTTCAAAGCCTAATAATAAATATGGATAGGCAAAGTCGTCCGTGCGGAACAGGGGCCACCAGCCTTATGTCCCGCTCTTATTCACATTTACTCATTCTCCTGTGCTCTCATATTCAACCTCAACCAGCTTGAAAAAGTCGGACGGTCTGATCTTTAGCCCTTTGCAGAGGTCGAAAATTTTTGTGACGGAAGGTTCGTTTCTGCCACGGTTTTACCGATAATTTGCTTTATGATTTTGGACGAATCGCTTAAGGAAACTCACCCCGTTTAAGTCCACTATTAATCTGATGTTTTGCGGCATGGACTTGCGCTCAATAGCTCTGGCTATCATATATCAATTCCTCACATAGATTTTCTACATTATTCAGCAGATCAGGTATCCAAGCTTCTGATCCTGGGATTATCTCTATGCCACCGTATACAAGCCAACGTAATGTTTTAATCAGCCAACATAAACCGCCAATTCGCACTTGCCAGTTCAAATGATTAATATGTAAATTAGTTCCCTCTAAGTAAGCTGAAATCATATCTTCTTTTGAGAGATTGCAGAAGGTGTGTGCTTCCGTAATTAAGCAATACAAGTCACCAAGATGAGGACTTAAATAAGCACTGGACCAATCAATCGGCATAATGCCATCTTCTTGAATCAAAAGGTTTTTTGCATGATAATCATGATGAACTAGAGAAGTGGGGACCATCTGATATAGTTTTTCTAAATGAAGAGGTAACACTTTTTCGACTTTTAGTAACACTCTGTTTTCTTCTAACGTATTCGATTTCAATAAATCATCCAACAGTTGAAGAAATCCGCTCATTGAAACTGAATATGCTTCAATGGTCTTTCTTGGTAGCATCCTTAAGTTGGCTGTTGCTCTCACTCTAAGCCTTGCTAATTCCCTCGAAGCCTCAAGAAAATACTCAGGTTCTGGTTGCTGTTCCAAATTTCTTTTTCCGGCATCTTCCATGATGAATACTCCACTGCCCTTCAGTTGAGTAAATTCAAAGATCTGCGGAGCTTTGATTTGCAGTGGATGAACTAACTCCTGGTAAATTTCAGCTTCCCCTGCCATCTCACTTCCTCCCCATTTAATAATACGTGATTCACCTGTTCTCAATGTTGCTCTGTAAACTTCTGAAAGAGACCATTTCCTTAAAAGAGACCATTCAGAAATTTCATTTAATAAGGGGATCAATGTGTAATAAGCTGAAAAGCATGTTGGAATCATATTTTCATTCCCTCCCATACATTTGTTAACGAACATATTTTTACATATATGATCAAAAAAGTATAGACTTATAATTCACCGTTTGATATGATGTTGGATAAGGTCTTGGAAAATTTCGGGACTCTTTTTTGCAAGAATTGGTGTTTATAAGTTTGATCTGTTCAAGGTGAAAATATCTTATAAAATGTAGGCCATCCCGCAAAGGATGGCCTTTTTAAACATGCCTGCGATGTGTTTGGAGAGCAGAATAATCAATTTTGCTAGGGCGTGTCTACAAACAGAAGAACTCCGGGGAAGCAGGAATTTAGTATTGAAAGTGGGGTTCCTAAAAGCCCGCAGCGGGTTGATTTACTCGTACCGGACTCAGGAGACGCTAAGGAGGGTAAAACCCCTGTTTATTCTCTTTTGCGGACCCAGCGGACCTTATCTGCTCTGCATTCTATCTAAAAACGGCCAGCAGGGAGAAATAACTGCGCTGGAGTCCGTTTCCTTACTGTAACAGGCAAAAAGCCCCGAATAAGAGCAGCTAGGTCCGTCTATGCCCAGAGCCAGGAATGGAGTAGATAGGGGTCCCCAAAAACCTTTAGTTTAACCTATATATCTTTAATAATTCTGATTGATGGAAAATCCATTAATAAATATAATAGTAGCAAATATAGGTTAGCCAGGAAGGGGAAGCTTAAATGATTCCATTAGATGACGTAGACAAATGCTACCCATTAATAAATGAGCGGGCACAACGTTTTTTGAGTGAGCAAGAACTGAAGCAATATCTCTCCCTCCCGCAAAACGAGGTTGAACACCAGCTTAAACTGTTGCTGGAAAGTCCGATTGCCCAATTTACCATTGTAAATGAAGTCTACTTCAGAGCGCGTTGGGCGGAGGTTTTTGAAGCACTGCAGTTGGGAGATGAACTGACATTATTGGAGGTGGCTTCCGGCGATGCAGATATGGTTCCCCAGGTCATGGCACGAACCCATCCGAACAGTACATACATAACGGCGAATATGAATAAAAGCCTCACCACCAGTTTGCTGCAGAAAACGCGGGGCCTTCCCCTGCATATGAAAGTCATAGAGGACGATGCAGCTTATCTCGAAAAACATCTGCCTTCCGGGTCAGTGGATCTTATCGTTTTTCAGCATGCGGTCAATGATATCATCCAGGCGATTTTGTGCGGACAGGCTGGAATCGACACCATCCATACAGATTGGATGGAAACTTTGCCGGCCATGATCAAACTTCTTCAGCAGGAGGTTGCCTCGGGTACACTCGAAGTTCATGCCATGCAGCCTTTTATCACCTTGATCCACACTTTATTGATATTTTTGCGAACAGATGGCATTATCGCTATGAATCATTATATGTTCCAATTGGACCTTGACTGGGGCTACCCGGTAGATTTGTTTGAGAATATCATCCCCCTGACCAGACGCTGGCTGAACGGGATTGAGGGGTGCGAAGAGATTTTTATTCCCGGTTTTGACCGGCAATGGTGGATCTTTTTGCAAAAAAGATAAGGATGCTTCACAATCGCGGTGAACCTCAACTACCAGGCCAAGTCTTGTAGCCCTCGCGGTTCACTTGGTTGGTGATTCTTCTCAGCCCCCGGCCCACCGTTCCACCTTCCGTCCCTTACGCGTTGTTTCATCCCCATCTTGATTTTCTCCACGATAATGTTCCATTGGTACTCAGCCCCATCATCTGCATCATCATCCCGCCTGAAGAGGTCGCCATATCGAAATCCTTCTCGTACATACTGATCCACAGTCTTTTCATTAAATTAGGAAAACCAAAAATATTGAACATATGACAAAGAAGTTAGAATTTAAAGCGTTTTCAATCCCTTTTATAATCAAGTTATGATAAAAGAAAGGGGTTACAAAAATTGACTAACTTATTTTACAAGCCGAACGGGGCTTGGGTGGGGGACCTGATCCCCTTTTACAAAGACGGCAGCTTCCGTTTGTTCTATCTTCATGATTGGAGGGAGAACAAGAGTATTCATGGGGAGGGAACTTCCTGGTTCGAGCTCCGCACAAGCGATTTCGTGCACTACGAAGAAATGGGCGAAATGCTGAAGCATGGAAGTGTGAGCGAGCAGGATCTTAACTGTTATACCGGCTCGATCATCGAAGCCCATGGAGAATATCATCTGTTCTACACTGGCCTCAATCCGAATCCGGAATTCATAGAGAACGGAGTGCCACTCCAATGCGTCATGCACGCCGTGAGCACGGATATGGAGCAGTGGCGGAAAATTCCCGAGGATACCTTCTATTCCGACGGAATTCAATATGAAAGGCATGACTGGCGCGATCCCTTTGTATTCTGGAACGAAGAGGCGGGGGAATACTGGATGCTTCTCGCCGCAAGGAACAAAGAGGGCCCTTCCCGGCGCCGGGGAAGCATCGGGCTCTGTGCTTCGAAGGATCTCAAGCAATGGGAAATCCGCGAACCGTTCTGGAATCCGAAAATGTACGTGACGCACGAATGCCCGGACTTATTTCAAATCGGGGAATGGTGGTATCTGGTTTACTCCACGTTCTCGGAGCGATTTGTCACCCATTATCGTATGAGTAAATCTTTAAGCGGACCTTGGACGGCGCCGAGAAACGATGCGTTTGACGCTAGGGCGTTCTATGCCGCCAAAACATGGAGTGACGGAAACAAGCGATATGCTTTTGGCTGGGACCCTAGCAAGGAAAACGAGGATGATTACGGTGATTGGCAATGGGCCGGGAATTTGGTCGTGCACGAACTCGTTCAGGAACAGGATGGAACATTAACGGTTCGTATCCCGGAGACAGTCTCACATCATTTTTCAAATGAACAGGCTGCCGTGTGGGGTTCCCGGCTTGGGGATTGGAAGGAGTCAGAGGGAGGCATAGCGGCGGTGGCAGACGAGACCTTCTCTTGCATATCTGCGGGTTCCATGCCGGAAACTTGCAAAATTTCGGCCCGGTTGTCCTTCTCCGAAGGAACCAGAAGCTGCGGTATTATGCTTCGTGTTAGCGAGGACAACAATGATGCCTATTATATTCGCCTTGAACCTATTCATAACCGCCTGGTGTTCGACATGTGGCCCCGCCGGATAGAGGGTGAGATGCAGTGGCATATCAAAGGAGACCACCCGCATGCGGTAGAGCTGGAAGTACCAATAGAATTGCATGCCGATACGAATTATAATATCGAGATCGTTATGGAGAATTCTGTTTGCGTCGTATACTTGGCCGACCAGGTCGCCATGACTACACGTTTGTATAATTTAAAAACCGGCAACTGGGGCTGCTTTGTTCAGGAAGGCCGGGCGAATTTCGAACAGGCATCCATTTCGGTTCCCAACTAACAGGAGGTCTTATAAATGAAACGTTATGTCAAATGGCTGACTCTCTCGTTATCACTGGTTGTCCTGGTGGCGATGGTGAGCGCATGCGGAGGCAAAAATACTAATAACGGCGCTTCAGAAACCGGATCGGCAAATCCGCCGAAGGTGGACAAGAAAACATACAAGTGGTTCGTGGCCCGCGGTGTAGACAGCCCTCCAGCCGTTACCGTAAAGGAAATTGCGGACGAGTTTTCCCGAACACATCCGGAATTCGAGCTGGTTCTGGAAGGTACGGGTGATCGCCCGTCCTATCTGCAGAAGCTGCGCACATTGATTGCAAGCAATGAGATGCCCGCCATGTTTGATACAGATCCGGATGCCTATGCTTCCAAGCTGGTGGAGCAAGGCAAACTGGTCGATATGAAAAAACTGCTGGAGGAGCTGGGGAAATATGAAGATTTCCGTCCGGTGGCCTTGCAATATCAGCAGTTCGCAGACGGCAGCATGTATACTTTCCCGTTAGAATATGGAATCGAGGTATTCTGGTACAACATCAAGATGTTCAAGGATCTTGGCCTGGAGCCGCCGAAGACGTTCGATGAGTTCATGGAGGTTGCCGAGACGCTGAAGCAAAGCGGGGTTACGGCGATTGCCGTCGACGGCAAGGATAAATGGCCGGTTCTCCGGTACCTGGCGTACAAACCGTTCCGCATGACAGGCAATGATTTTATTGAAAATATAAAGCAAGGGAAGGAATCTTTCAAGGACCCTGCCGGCATGGAAGGTATTAAGTTCGTGCACGATCTGGGCACCAAAGGGTACTTTCAGGAAGGATTCACTGCAACGGATTACACCGCAGCGCGTGACTTGTTCCTGGGCGGCAAAGCCGGCATGTATTACATGGGTTCATGGGAAACTATGAACTTCGTAAATGATAAAGTAAGCACAGAAATGAAGGACAATATCGGGTTTTTCCGGCTTCCCATGATGGAAGGTGCCAAAACGGCTGAAAATGATTATTTCATCAACTCGGGCATCGGCGTTGCCTTCAACCAGGAGACCTTCGATGATACGATGAAGGAATTCGTCAAATTCCTTCTGGAACAATATCCGAAGGCCTATACGGAAAAAGGCCAATTCTCGCCTTTCAATTATTCACTTGATCAAGAACAGGGGATGCCGGAGCTCTTCTATAAAATTCAAGACGAAATCGCGAAATCCGGCAACGTCTTTGCGGTCCCGTGGGATACGCGCCTTGATCCGGCCACGAATGAGCTGCTCGGCAACGAATTAAATGCCTTGGCTCTGGGAGCCCATACTCCGGAAGAATTTGCCGAACTAATGGATCAGGCAATTAAAGAAAACGCGCCGAAATACTTCAAATAGCGATACTAAACATGGCGGCCAACCGCAAGCCGGTTGGCTGCTGTAAGTACAATAAAACTAAAATTAGGGAATGAGCAAGCATATGGATAAAGTCCTACGCAATCGCAAAGCCGCTCTTGTCTTCCTGTTGCCTGCATTATTAGTGTATTTGCTTACCGTCCTGGCTCCCATCCTTTGGTCGATGTATTTCAGTTTCTTCTCCTGGGACGGAGTTTCAGATATGCTCTATATCGGCTTTGACAATTACGCCAAGATGTTCGGCGGCGACAAGACATTCTGGAAGGCATTCAGCAACAATCTGATCTATGTTTTCATTATTGTAGCCATGCAGGTATTTCTTGGTTTGTTGGTTGCTATCTTGCTGACCAGCATCACCAAGGGGAGAGAATTGTTCAAAACATTATATTTTGCCCCTGCTATCATCACGTCAGTAGCCATAGCACAGTTGTTCCAAAATGTGTACTCGTTTGAACCTGTCGGAATCCTGAACTTTTGTCTGCAGCAGATTGGTCTTGGAGACTGGAGCAGGCCTTGGCTTTCCGACTTGAAGTGGGCTCTGAGTGCCGTATCGGTACCCGAAGGTTGGCGTTATATCGGTCTTTATATGATTATCTTGTATAGTGCGTTAATTTCCATTCCTTCCGATATCGAGGAAGCTGCCAGAATTGACGGAGCTTCTTCCTGGAACCTGTTTCGTTCGATTAAAATGCCGCTGATTAAGCCAGTTCTGATGGTTTCTATCATTATGGCTACTACGGGAGCGCTAAAAGGGTTCGACATCCCGTATCTCATGACGAACGGGGGACCGGGCCGCGTAACGGAATTGTTGCCGACTTATATGTACAAAACTGCATTCTCCAGTCTGGACTTTGGTTATGGCAGCGCGATGGCCGTATTTATCGTCGTTGAAAGCCTCATTGCAGTCGCCTTTATCAGACGGATGATGGACAGTAAGGAGACCTGATGATGAAATTTTCTGGCTATACTAAAGCGGTTCTTGTGGTAGTTTCCTTTGCTCTGCTTGTCATTCAAGTGTATCCGCTTGTCTGGGTGTTCATCTCCAGTTTTAAGGCGCCTACCGATTTTTCCGGTGATAACCCGCTCAGCCTGCCAAGCCAATTCACTTTCGATAATTATTTCAATGTGTGGAACAAAGGGAATTTGGGGACTTATTTTTCCAATAGTCTCATCGTCGCCGTGACGACCATCGTGCTTGTGATCCTATTCAGCGCGATGGCTGCTTTCGTTATTGAGAAGATGTCTTTTAAATGGAGTCAAAGCGTGTTGTTTCTATTTCTGTGCGGCATTATGATTCCGATCCAGGTCGTGCTCATACCGCTGTTCATTCTTTATAACAAAATAGGAATTATCAATACGCTCACTTCTCTCATTTTGCCCCAAGTAGGTTTTGCACTGCCGATCTCGATCTATCTTTTCGTGAGCTTCTATAAATACATTTCGAATGAGATCATGGAGGCTGCTGTCATGGATGGCTGCGGTGTGTATCAGGTTTTCTGGCGGATGATTTTCCCTCTATCCCGGAATACGATAGTCACGGTTGTCGTTATGAATCTGATATTTGTCTGGAATGAGTTTATTTTCGCGAATACGTTTATTCATGACCTTAAATCACGGACCATTCCAGTTGGCTTGATGGATTATATCGGGCAGTACGGTTTGACGGATTGGGGAGCCACCTTTGCTGCAATTAGCATTACGACCATCCCGACTATGGTGGTTTACTTCATTTTCAACAAGAGCGTTATTTCCGGTATGACCGCAGGTGCGACTAAAGGTTAATCTCCCATATGCATATGACTGAAGGTATACTGATAGTATCAGGTTGCCACTCTTCTTGGTCAGGGGGATTTCATGAGCATAAAACGGCTGTTCCTGTCGATAAGTATCCGAAGCAAGATTATTATTTTGTCCATAGCCTGTTCCTTGCTTCCGCTGGTCCTGATTGCTTCCTTAACCTTTGTCTATTTAAGCAAAGTGATCGAGAACAAGATGTCCGACACCACCTCGAATTTGCTAGGCTCCATCAATTGGAATATCCAGACTTTCGTGAATGATGTTGAATCGATTTCGAAGCTGATGTTGTCTTCCCGAGATGTTCAGAACTTCCTTTCCTATACTAAGAATGATTTCAAGGAGATCTATGACCTTCAAAATGCGACCCGCAGTCTGATCGTCAATATTACCAACAACAAATCCTATATTCGTTACGTTTACGTTGGCAGCGGGCAAAGGGAACTGATTACCACAAACCAATGGGACAGATTGACTTATGACAATATCTATCAGGCGGTCTCACGGACAACATGGTATCAACAGGTGGGGGGGATGGGCGGCCGGGGCTTGTGGCTGAACAGCGATGAAGTCCGGCTTCTCAAGGACAGCCCGAACCTGCTGCTGTACGGCAAACGGTTAAACAATCTTGAAACGCTCGAGCCGATCGGCATGTTGATTATTTCCATCGATAGACGGGTCTTCGATGAAATGTTCAAGAACATTTCCAATGCGGAAAAAGGGGATTTGATGATCCTGGAGCAAAACAAAATCATCTATTCTAATTCCCATAACAATGATTTAAAAAAAATTCCTCAAAAGGATTTGGATCAGATCTATGATTTGCCTGAGCGAGGGAACCGCATCGAAACGATGGATGGAGAACGGTATGTCATCACCTTCGAAACGAATCCGGTAACCCAGTGGAAAGTGGTCAGCATGATCCCTTATTCAAGCATTAACTCGGAAATCATCCTGATTCGTAATGTTACGCTCTCATTGACGCTGGTAGCTTTCCTGCTTGCCGCCTACGGCGCTTATCTCATCTCGAAGCGGATCACCAAACAGTTGACTTTGCTCACTTCTGTAGCAAGAAAAGCGGCAAAACGCGAT
This sequence comes from Paenibacillus sp. FSL L8-0340, assembly GCF_038593145.1. Classification (NCBI taxonomy): domain Bacteria; kingdom Bacillati; phylum Bacillota; class Bacilli; order Caryophanales; family Paenibacillaceae; genus Paenibacillus; species Paenibacillus sp. FSL L8-0340. The sequence continues at coordinate 7,174,929 of NZ_CP151967.1, read as the reverse complement.
AAAATCGAAGGAATCCTTTTTATAGAAGAAGATGAAATCGGTAAAATCGGAAATCAATTCCTGCGAATCTTCCGCACCAACACGGAATTGTCGGACAAATTGATCGAAGCCAAGCTTAAGGAGAAGGAAGCTGAGCTTCATGCGCTGCAGAGTCAAATCAACCCTCATTTCCTATACAATACGTTAAATTCCATATATCTAATGGCGGAACGAATCAGTGCCAAAAACATTTCCAAAATGGTCATGTCCCTTTCGAATATTTTTAAATTAAGCTTGAACAACGGGGACTATATTACAACTGTCGGGAATGAAATCGAACAAGTGAAAAATTATTTAGAGATTCAGAACATCCGCTATAAGGGGAAGTTTGAGGTGATAATCGACCTCGAACCTGGAATCGAGCACATTCGCATGCTGAAGCTACTTATTCAGCCGTTGGTGGAAAATGCGATCTTTCATGGAATCGAGTTGAAGGAGGACAAAGGGAACATTGCCATCCGGGGACGTATAGAAGGAGAAACGCTTATATTCGAAGTCGAAGATGACGGAGTAGGTTTTGATTCTGATGCCATGAGGCCAAGGGGATATGCCCTGAGGAACATACAGGAACGGATTCAACTGCATTACGGCCAAGACCGCGGGATCCGCATAGACAGTGTTCCAGGCGCCGGAACCAAAGTAACCCTAGAGATCGGAATAATGGATTGAGGCCGGGCTGCGAAGGTGGGATAACATCATGTATAAACTTTTTATAGCGGATGACGAACAGCTTGTGGTGGAGACATTGTCGGCCATGATCGATTGGAATGCATCTGGGATACGGATTGTGGGCACTGCAAATAATGGCAAACAAGCCTTGGAACGGATTCTTCAGTCGGACCCGGACATTGTTCTGACAGATATTAGGATGCCTGGCTTGAACGGACTTGAGCTGATCCGTACCCTGAAGGAGAATGGCTGCAAAGCGGAATGCATCATCGTGAGCGGCTATTCCGAGTTTGAATACGCCAAAGAGGCCATTGAACTGGAGGCGGTGGATTATCTGATCAAGCCTGCAGAGCTAGATGAAGTGGCAAGGACCGTCTCAAGGGCAATTCAACGTCTGGGGCGCAAAGCGGATCAAACGGGGAATAACCCTGAGCATCGAATTGCAAAAGCATTAGACCGGGCGATATTTACGGATCTAATCGTCAATGGAAAACGTCCATCATTCGATCAAACGCCATACGGACAATATGACCAGTTTGCAGTGATCCTGATTGGAAGCCCGGCGACGCTTTTGCTCGAACGAATGAAGGATAAGGGCATTACCGATGCTCTCCTGAGCTTTTTGACGAACCGCGGAATCGTCGTGGATCTGCTCTATGAGCAGCAAAAAGTCATCTTATTATGCATGGCGAGTCTGGAGAAAGACGCGTCATTAACGGAAATTCTGATGGCTGCAGCCGCAACATTTTCAAATGACGGCTCATGGGACGATACTTTATTGTCGTTTGGAATCGGTCCGGTTGTAACCGAAATAATGCATATGCATGTCTCGTATTTGGCAGCCTGCAAGGCATGTCAAATGGGTTTGTTCTTCGGCGCTCCGGTAATGGACGTGAGCAGCTGGACGGAGATTTCCCGTGTTTCAGAAAGAGTGGTCTCCGATTGGTCTAATCAAATACAATCCTTTATCCGTTACGAACAAAAAGAGTTCGAAGCGATGCTAGAACGTTGGACAGAATGGGGGACAAAGCAATTAATCGCTCCCGATACCCTGAAGAAGACAGGCGCCCAGTGGGCTAACCGGTTGCACGATCTGATCGGGCAGGACTATGGAATCAAGATCGAGAGAGTGACCGGAGACCGCACGCGGCTGATTGAAGAGATACATGAAGCGCCGGATTGGGCATCTTTGAAGAAAATATGTATGGATTTGGCGCAGAGTGTGCAATTTTATTTGAACGTAACGAAGACTACCCTGAAGGAAAAGGTGGCTCATGAAATCAAAGCTTATCTTGAATCCCATTATCATGAGAATATCCAGCTCGATCAATTGGCAGAGCGGTTTGATCTCAACGCTTCCTATGTAAGCAACTTATATTCTAAATCAACCGGGCAAACGATTCTGGAATATGTCACTTTGCTGCGCATCCGGCAAGCAAAAAAGATGCTGAGGGAAAGCAGCTTCAAAATCTCTAAAATATCCACTAATGTCGGATATGATAACCAGCGGTATTTCTGTCAAGTGTTCAAGAAGCATGTAGGCGTTAGTCCCGGCCAGTATAGAGAAGAGCATATGATAAAAAGCGAAGGAGATCATCACTAGCGTTCGGCATTTTGATTGATGCGCTCGTGGTCCGAATGATGCTTGTGCTACAGAGTGATGGCTGGTATCTGTTAGAACAGTACAATTTTATCCCTGGAGAGTGGGCTTACCCCGCTCCTTTTTTTTGGAGAAGGATTATAGTAAATGAATAACTCCGTGTGACGGGAAATGAAAGCGATTACTATTCTCGATAAGGTTTATCACCAAAAAGAGGAAAAGGGAGGGGGTTGATCAGCCGTAAAAATGGGACTTGTTATATATTATTAGCGTTTACACAGAACAAGCAAGTATACAGGTTCGGCAAACGGAGCTGCGCTGCTTTTCATCGATGGCCGGTATAGGTTTGAATAAACCGGGTTACCTGGGCTACCACTCCACGGCGTTTACGGCCAGCCATCAAACCGTTTTTTTCGTGTCATCGGCATATCCTATCGGTTTTCCCATGCTTAAGGAGCAGAATATTGATCTTGAGGAGGTATTTATGCTTACGAGAAAAGTAATGAGACTTCTATTAGCGACCCATCAGAAGCAGGTATGGGACGGAACGTCCTGGACCGATACCGCCATAACGGATACCCGGACTGTGGACATTACTGTAAGTCTGGCACCTGCAGCCAGTGCGACAATAACACGCTTACGCTGAATGCATCAAACATAACAGCAGGAGGCACTGTAACCATCATGGCAGCGGGCGGCAGAATGCGATCGGGACCATTTTGGGAGAGGAGCGGTATTATCCGGTGTAAAAGTTGAAGTGAAAGATTGTTGCCCTTATCGTATAAACGTATAATTATGAGTGATTAAATGAGCACCCGTCAGGCGGAAGCTTGATCTACAAAAGAAAGGGTCATCCTGTGAAGGGTGGCCCTTTTTAAAACTGCCTTGCATACAGGAACTGTTGTACCTTACGGATATAAATTATATACATACTATCGTTGTGGCAAACAAAGAAAACCTGGCTATCGTCAACAGGAGGGTTCAAATATGTGGTTTGGGAAGAAAGAAACGCAACTGGATCGAATAAAAAACAAATTGAATCTAGCCATGTGTAAAGACACGGCTTTCTCGGAGTTTGGATCATCCTCACATCAATACAGGGTTAATGGGAAGCTTGCAGCAAAAGAGCTGGCGGACTGGCAAGCCCACAATCAGGTCACACTTCCTGAGCCTTTCGCGCAGTTTTTAACGAAAGTCGGCAACGGAGGCGCCGGACCCTATTATGGAATTTATTCGATCGAAAAGGCAGCTTCCTATACCGAGCGCCAGGCACTCCTTGCAGAAGCTGTTCTGCATCCCGGGATGACCAAAGAGGAATGGAACCATCTGACGGAGCCCTTGACCAACGACGAGGACATCCCCGATGAGGAATACGACGACGCCCGTAATAAGGTGCTGGGCGGCATGTTGTGCATAGGCACCCAAGGCTGCGAATACGATATGTATCTTGTGCTTGAAGGGAAACACAGGGGGAGAATTGTGTACACCTCCGATTTTCATCCCGATCATCCCTTTTTCTTTGTCTATGAAGACAACTTTCTGGACTGGTATGAGCGCTGGCTGGATGAAATTATTCTGGATTATGATAACGGGTGGTTTGGCAGTCGAATGCCGGGTGATGAGAATGCGCTGATCCAGATTTATCAGAGCGCTCCAAACGAAGAAATCCAGGCAAAAGCGCTAGATGGAATGTTCAAGTTTAAGAAAATCTCTCAGCCAACCCTTGGTTTTTTGAAAAATATAGCGAAGCAAAGCCCAAAAAATCGGACGACAGCAATTTGGCTAATCTGCAAAACTTCTTTTGATGCGGGTAGAAAATATCTTCTGGAGCTGTTGCAATCGGATGGGCATGAGGGTTTTCTGCAAGCTTTAGAGATTCTGCAGGCTTCCAGTAAAACTGTGAATTTAACGGAGTTCATTCCAGTGATCTTGCAAAGGCTTGACAGGATTCACGACCCGGAAACGTTGCGTTATGCAGCGTATATCCTGGAGGATTACGGTGCGATTACTCTCCAGAACTTTGCACCTTTCTTGTGCCACGCCGACCCGAAGATGCAAACTACTGCCATCTATGCCGCGCGCAGTTGTGAGAACAAGCAGGGAAGCTGGGAGATCATTGAACAGATGTTGATGGGGGGCGGCCCGCAGGTTCTGAATAACTCGATTTTATACTGGGGCCTTATTCCACATGAGAAGTTGCTGCCTTACTATAAGGCGGTATGGCCGGAGTATAAAGGCAATCCGAATTTCAGAGAGAAATTTATCGGTTGTTTGCGGGAACTGCATTTGACCGATGACTATTTTGACAAAGATGAATCGTGAGTATAGTAATCCATATCGAAATAGAGAGGCTTGGCGCGAAGAGAACATTGGTTCAATCTCTCAAGGAAAAGGTCGTCCTGAAAGGGAGGGGCCTTTCTTGCTGTTTGGATGAGAATAAGGAATAATAAAAAAACATTTTTGAACAAGGGCGTGTGCGTCCGGAAAGTGTATTCCTGGCTCTGAGCACAAACGGACCGAGTTGCACCTATTTGGGGCTTTTAGCCTGTTACAGTAAGGAAACGGACTCCAGCGCAGTTATTTCTCCCTGAAGACCGTTTTTAGATAGAATCCAGAGCAGATAAGTGCATCTGGGTCCGCAAAAGAGAATAAACAGGGGTTTTACTCTCGATAGCGTCTCCTGAGTCCGAGTGAACGAATCCGCTGTGTGCTTTTAGGGACCCTATCTTCATTCAATACTAAACCCTGCTTCCCCAGAGCTCTTCCAGTTTGAGGACACGCTCTAATTAATAGGAAAGAGTCGAGAAAAGTGCAACCAATCCTACGAACTTTCTACTATATAGATAAGAGGGATAAGATTTGTAAAGGAGAATACCGGATGGAAGATCAGGGAATAGTTCGCCTGTACTTACAGCGTTCACAGCAAGCCATTATAGAGACTAAGAATAAATATGGGGCATACTGCAGAGTGATTGCAAGAAACACACTTTCCAGTTATTCGGATATTGAAGAGTGTGAGAACGATACATACTTAGGAGCATGGAATGCAATACCCCCTAATATGCCTAGGAAGTTCCCTGTATTTCTAGGGAGGATCACACGTAATATTGCGCTTGATAAACATGGTTATAATTCAGCGAAAAAGCGTAATCGTGAGTTTGAAGTTATTTTAACTGAATTAGAAGAATGTTTAGCTTCCCCTGAGACTGTAGAAACAGAGTATGAAGCAGGTGAGATAGCCAATTTAATCAATCAATTTTTATATGCCTTAGATGAGCAAGCAAGAAATTTATTTATTGGGAGGTACTGGTACTCCTATTCAATAAAGGATCTTTCTAAGAGTTTTAATATGAGTAGCAGTAAAGTGAAGTCCATATTATTTAGATTAAGAAATAAACTTAAAGTTCATCTGGAGAAAGAGGGGGTTAACCTATGAAAAAAGAAGAGTTATATAGAGAGATCGGATTCATTGATGAGAACTTAATTGAAGCGGCAGAGCACAGTGGAATCGGGAAAAGGAAAAAAAGTATTTCTAAAAAGTGGGTTGTTTTGGTTGCCTGCCTTATCCTTTATAGTTCAACCGCTTCAGCTTTATTAGCAACAGAATATTATAAAAATAATCAAAATGCAGAGCCTTATATACGTTATTTAAGAGCTGAAGACATGGAGCTAGCGCCTGTTACTCAATATGATGCGGATAAATTTCTGCACGCTTTAAAAAGTGATAATGAAGAATATGTATATATTGCTATTAATAGGCTAGTAGAATGCTTTAATGATCAAAAGCTGAGAGAAAAAGCGTTAAAAGAACTCCAGCCATTTTTAGAAAATGATAATCAAAAAATCGCCGATTCGGCTGCTTTCGCTATAGATATTCTGTCAAAAAGTTACCGGAGCCCTTATGTTTTTAAGTTGGCAGACGGAAGTATATTGTTTGCGTTATTTAATAATTATTCGGATTATGGGAGTCAAAATGTCCTCTGGAGGATAAAAGACAATGTGCTTAAAGAATATTCAAGTTTTTCTCCACCATCTATGTATATTACAGATATTATTCCTTCACCCAATAAGAAGTTAGTTGCGATAGTGACATGCTCTAATAAAAGTGAATTCGTTCAAATTATTAATATTGAAGAGGGAATGACAAGTCCAGAGTTAGTAGAATCTGCAAGAGTCAAATATGGTGCACAAAAAGAATTAGATACATGGATTCGCACAGATTATGAGAATTATAGCTATGCAGATAAAATAGTGTGGAAAGACAATGATACTTTAGAGTTTGAGGGTTCTCTTGCCTATCAGGATACTGCGGTTATAGAAAATGTTACTGTAACGTATCAGTTTAGTAAAAAGGTAATAGAAGTGAAAGGACTTAGTGAGTCTAGATGAGAAGTTAACGGTTAATTCCGGCAAACAGAAGCGGGAATAGGGTCGGATAATATCCGCTTCTGTCTGCCGTTTGGTTACCATGCTTTTGACCACATTTCCCGGTGGCAGGCGGTTTCAAAACCAATTTTGGGATAAAAATCGGGAGCGCCTCCGAAACAATAAGTAGCTCCTAATGGTTCAGTGCGCTTCATTAGCTCGGTTACGGCTACAGTTGCCAGCCCTAAACTGCGATATCGCGGATCTGTAGCAAGGGGTTCAAGATATGCAAAATCGTTCACACCATCAACCCACATTCCGGCAAAACAGGCGTACTCTCCATTGGGGGCTTTTATTATTGCGGTAAGGTCCTTTCTGAAATGTGGACCACTCTGCATGAGCAATCTGGAATCAAGGTCATCGTCAGGCTCGTCTCCATGGTTGAATCCCCGCCACAATACATCGTTAATTTTACGCAGGTCATTTTCATTTTCTAAAGTTATGAAAGTGAATCCCTCGGGTAATGTGCGCGTGGAAAAACCCGAAACGTAATTGTAAACTCGGATTGGCTCACTGTATACCTTGTGATATCCTTTTTGGACAAGCGATTTTATAAGATGTTCTTCATAATCGTATACCCTAATATCGAGGCTGTATTGGTCAGCGGATCTCTTAGACAGCTCTGTCTCTGCATATTCAACCATTTCATGTTTTAAAAAATCATATCCTTCTTTGGTTGAAAAGTAGCATTCGCCAACGTCCATTTCATAGCAAGCTACACCTACAACTTCTTCGTTCTCCTCCCAAATACCGAATCGATGTGTTAGAGAATGATTAAAATAAGGGTGTGTATGCGCATACTCCCAAAAAGGCTGCGGGACATTACCACCCAACTGATACTTCTTGAAGTTTAATCTCATGAACTGAGAGACTCTTTCGAAATCGGAAAGTAATCTATACCTTCTTAACGTAATCTTCATGTTATGACCTCCTCCGTCGTTATATGAAATAAGGTATCATGAGATTTTTTTATAATCTATGCAGAGAACATATTAAACAAAACTTGCCGCTTGAAATCGTAAAGTTTTTCAAGGAGAAGGAGATACAAATGAATAACAACGACTTTTTAGAGAAGATAGAACAGTCAGGGATAGCACGCCATAAAGAGTATCTACGCCAAGTTGTGAGACCAGCAATTGATATAGTTAAGAATAACGATGTTGAACCACGATTGGGCTGTAGCCGTTTTGGAGGAGCGCCTGATTTACCAGCCGGTAGCGAATGGCCTACATATGCGGGCAATCCATATCGATTCCTGGGCCAAATCAATTTTGCGGAAATCTCATTAACTGGAGCAGACTTGCCATCTACAGGACTCCTAAGTCTTTTTGTAGCGGATGACCCCGAGGGTGAGGGTTGCCTGGAGGCTTTTGAGGACGGATATGTTCATGCTATATATATTCCTGAATCCATAGATCTGGAGGAGATATCGCCGCCGCCCAATTCCGATAATGGCAAGACCACTGTGATTGAATTTATCCCGGCGATGGATATTCCTTATGACGAATACCAGGTGAAGGACTGGCCTTTCGGGGAAGAAGAGAACGACATATACACTGAAATACGAGATTCTTTGCATAAAAGCTCAGACTACCTTCTAGGTTATCCTTCTCATTGTACACTTGCATATGATCCATCGCCTGGAGCGGGGTGGATCTCTCTGTTAACTATTGCCTCCGATGATGATCTTGAATGGTGTTGGCATGATGGCGACAATTTGATGATATTTATTGAAACAGAACGGCTTAAGAATTTGGACTTTAGTGCGCTTAAGTCTGATGCCGGTTAATGTTCTGGAGAAGAGGGCACAAAAAGAGCCATCCACAAAGGATGGCTCACTATGGGGAATTGACCTACAGATTCGCCACAAGAACAGCCAGAATAGCCACAAAGGCCGGGAGGCCCTGAACCCATAAAATCGACTTCTTGGCAGTGACGCTGCCATAAATCGCTGCCACACCGACACAGATCAGAAAAAATAGCTGAAGCTGAAACCCCGTCGTTTCATTCGGATGGAACAATCCCCATAATAAACCAGCGGCCAGAAAGCCATTATACAGTCCTTGGTTAGCGGCTAGTGACTTTGTTTCCTGCGCAAACTGCCTGCTGATTCCAAACGCCTTCTGCGCTCTTGGAGTAGTCCACATAAACATTTCCAAAACCAAAATATATACATGCTCAAGCGCAACCAGTGCTACGAGTATCGTACTCAAAATCATCATTACAATCTCCTCCATTCCATCCTAATTAGTAGTTATCTAAATTATATTTTGCAAAATATAATATTACAAAACTAAATATATCTAATTTCCGAATTTTTGTCAATTGTTTATAAAATTGAAGTTCCTAATTGCCTCTTCCTGGTACAAAGCCCCTCAGGAAATTGTCTTTTTTCATATTAACTCTTGAACCTCCTGTTACAGGAGGTTTTATTGTTTGTCTACGGCAGATTCAAGCCACAGAAATATTTAGGGGGGGGTTCAGGAGATGAGATTATTTGAGGCAATATTTATCGTATTTAATGTAATGCTGCTTATAGGGTTGCTGCTTGGCACCAAAAAGTCACGGCCTATGCTATGGGCAGCTGTTACTGTATCGGGTGCTTTGTTTGTAATTCATTGGCTGCTTAAAGGCTTGCGATGGCCGCTAATCCCAGCGTATGTATTGATTGTTTCACCGTTAATTGTCTTGCTATGGAGACGGATTACAGGTGCAAGGAAAGCCGGAGGCTTTCAAGGAGCAGTGAAGCAACCAAACCCCGCTTGCTTTTTCGGGTAGTGGTTTGGCTGGGTGTGGTGTGCTATGGAAGAATTAGCGTGGCCATGCTGCTATTATTTCCTATCTTCACTTTTGATAAGCCAGAGGGATCCTACGGTATAGGAACTGATTCCGATTCTTTTTGTGGGTGCGCTGTTTGTACTTATGATTATGGTCATGATGTTCAGCAGCAGCTCGGATTCAGAGGGGAACTACGGGGGCGGTGGATGGGGGAGCGGGACTATTTCTCAGCTCGGGGAATCTGAGATTCCAGGGGAGTATATTCCAATCTACCAAGCTGCCGCACAGAAATATGGAGTCCCTTGGAATCTGTTAGCTGCGGTCCACCGCATTGAAATCCGGTTCTCTACGTTAGATCCTATGATTTCATCCGTTGGAGCAGAAGGTCATATGCAGTTCATGCCTTGTACTTTTATCGGATGGGGGCATAGCTCCTGTAGTGGTGCAGGAAAGGGAGATTTCAGCGCTGAGGAAAAGATCAGTTTGGCCGTAATCTCCCAATATGGCGGCTATGGCGTAGATGCTAATGGTGATGGTAAAGCGGATATGTGGGATTTAGAGGATGCAGTCTTTTCCGCAGCAAATTACCTGGGGAAGAACGGCGCAGCATCAGGGAACGTTGAAGCTGCGTTGTACCAATACAACCACAGCCAGGAATACATTTCCGAAGTCATGAAATACGCTATGCTTTACGTAACGGAAGGGTACGATGCGATTACAATACCGCAACCGGGTAAAGCAGGGTTCAGTCGTCCGGTCAGCGGTCAGGTTACGTCCGGATTTGGTCCGCGTACCCATCCGGTAACAGGCGAAGTAGGTAAAAACCCCATGAAGGCGTAGACTTTGCCTGTTCCCTTGGACAGCCGATTCCATCATCTAAAGCTGGTAAGGTTATTATGGCCGGCTGGCAAGATGCAAGTAATCCAAGTAATCCAAGTAAAGGTTACGGCCAGTATGTGCGTGTGGATCATGGGGGCGGGTATGTGACCACCTATGCCCATTTGTCTTCGATCAATGCCCAGGTAGGGGATCAAGTATCTGCGGGAACTGTGATTGGAGGATGTGGATCAACAGGCACTAGCACCGGAAACCATCTACATTTCGAGATCATTATCAACGGTAGAAAGGTAAATCCGTTGCCGTTTGTTGGGGGATAGGAATGTGCTAAATGAAAAGATCATTGTACGGGTAAGGGATCCGTACCTGGATACGAGGGCAAGACTGTAGGTCAGGTTTATGAGATGATCAAGGGCATCAGTAAGATGTTTGAGGTTAGGGCCGGACGCAGTTCCATAGAAACAGACTCTATATATTTAAACACAGACGATTCAATTTCCTGGCATGGGTGCTTATGAGGGGGAGAATACATGTTCAAGGCATATAGATTTATAGAGCGTGGGGGAAAGTATTTTCCACCTGATTTGGTAGAGACAGCCGAGGACGTATACCAATACGTCCAAGCTCATAAAGAGCAATATCCGGAAGTTCGCATTACTGCCGATTATGACAATTATATTGCTGTTCAAGCGTTCAACGGAATTATTACCTTTCCGAAAAAATGGGCTTTGCTGGAGGTCAAACAAAAGTACATCGATGAGCCGGTATGTTTCAACTCAGACGCTTTTAAACAGGCTTTGGAGCGCTCGGGGTTCCCTATCGAATCAAATATAGACTTTACTGTTCTTGCTGCACAGCGCTATTTAACGGAGTTGTATGAAAGCATAGAAGGTGAAGATTAAAGCGTGAGCGCCTGCATGGGGGATGCTACCAGTTCTAAGGCGGCACACGCCGCCGCCCAAGAACCGATACGCACCACTGCAAGGGCCAATTGTTTTTGGCATGTGTGAAGTCTTTGCTGCAAGTCGGATTTCTAACGTTCTATTTGCAGGAATATTTTATCGCCGGTACCAGCTTGATACTGCTCATGCTGGTATTTCGTTTATGTACTCGCCTTACATCTGGGCCTAGATTGGATTTAACGCATTTTAGTCCAAGCATATATAAACAAAGCAGCAGCTCATAATGAGCCGCTGCTTTTTTACACTGTATTAGCTTTCGTAAATATTACCAGATCCAGTGCCTAGACCGCCATTAGAACTAATTCTAATTTTGGCGTTAGAAATTCTATTAGTGCTTAGATTTATGATTCCATAGTATTGTGGATTACTCGTATAGTGTTGACCATATATTGTTTTTTGACCATACCATTGAACAGAACCGCCAATCTGAGTTATGATTTCATATTTGACGTACCAACTATCTGTTGAACCAACCCAATTACTAACTTCTTGATATCCCATAATAGAAACCCAATCATTGGACGTGTTGAACGTATCAGACCCGATAAGATCGTTTCCGGCCCAGTTATAGAAGCTGTAGTAATCTAACATTGTGGCACGTGCAGTTATCAATCCAGAGTTATCTATATACTGTGTGTTTTCATCAAGAGGTTTAACTTTTCCGTAGTCAGGTGAACCCTGATCAGCATTAACCTCATGAGGAATCAAGACTACTTTCCACTCATTGTCGATTTTTTTCACTTCGTAAGGTAACGGCGGAAGAACTGTATCTACTGTCGTGAACTGAACAGACAAATCAACTTCAGAATTACTAACTTCTGTTGAGTTAACTATTTCAAAATCAACAACTGGAGTATCGGTTTCTGCTTGTAGTATATAAGCAGACCTACGTTCTGTATCATTTGCATAACTAGGTTCAACAGATTTTTGAATCCGTCCTTCAATATCTTTAGAGATATAGGATTTAAAGTAGTCTGTAGCTACCTGTGTTGCTTCTTCTAATACCTGGGAAGATGACTGGGAAGGAGAGGCACTAGCGGCGGGAACGACTGTAACCATTAAAAGCAAAGACATTGTTAAAATTTTTACTTTTTTCAATACTTTCAAAAAAATCCCTCAATTACTATAATTTTTCATTACAAAGTATAGTATAAACGGTGACTTTATTTTTTAAAAGGAAATTTAATCCATTTGTTAATTATTAATCCATAAATTGTATAGCGTGAATCGGTGTACCTTTAGTGACTTCACCTGTCGCTGTGTTGATTTCTAATGGCTCTACTAAAACCTTCCATCCATTTTCGCTTTTAAAAACTTTAAATGGGAGTGGTGGTGACTGTTCATAGCTTTGTCCTGCATACTTTTGAACTACATAAAGTTGAACTTCACTACTGCTGATCTGCTTGCTTTTCACAATTTCATATCCAGTAGTAGGATTGGTTTTGAAATCCTTTACATATCCTTCTTCACGACTTTTCTCATCCAGATAGTTTGTATCTTTTGAATAAAACATCATTCCCTCTGCATCCCTAGCGATGTAAGCATCAAAGTAGCTAGTTGCTGCATCCATTGGAGTTTGGGCAACGCCCTTTTCTTCCGTTGTAGTGGATGCCACTAAAATTGAACCAGCAACAACTCCAGCTAGTAAAAGTGATACTACTTTTTTTCCCTTCATGAATAAAAGCTCCTTTTCAAGGTTATACTTCCAGAATTTTCTTTAGATCTAGTAAATATAACGTGACTAACAACATGGATGAACGACGAATCTTGTTTAATTCTATCCCTCCTAATTTTCTTGGATTTAGAAGGTCATTCTAAGTGACCTCACCTCACTATTATACCAATTTTTACTCATTTTGTAATACTATAGTTAATTGTTCCTTCAAGCTTCTTACTCAGGTCTTCCCCAGCCGCTTTTCACCAGCTTAGAATATGTTCGTACACATGCAGTAGAGCAAGCAGCATTATCAGAAGAGGAAGCTTCTTATCCCGTGCTTATTTTCTCCCATGGGCTGCATGGATATGAGAGTCAAAACGATGCAATGGGATGCGAAGAAACACGCATATGGCGGACCATCATGGAAGACAGCTCAAATCATATATAACTGAGGGTAAGATAAGCGCTCCTGGATTGTCGGGGACGCTTTTTTTCATTTACTGTTTACGTTTCAGGTAGAGCAGCTCGTGGCCAGGGCTACATCGTGGTTGGCATTAATCATACCTACAGCAGTCTGGCTTCAGTTTTTCCTGATGGCAGGGTTGCTTTGTTTGACTCCAAGGGAGGAAGGGGTTTGAAGAGCTGCAATTTGATTTTATGGACAAGCTCAATCAAACATGGGTGAGGGATGTTAAATTTGTACTGGATGAGCTGGAAGCCCTTAATGGAAACGATTCGCATGATCGCTTTACGGGACACCTCGATCTGGAGCGTCTTGGAATGTTCGGACATTCCTTTGTGTGTGCCGGTTATGGTTATTTCTTGGCCAATAATGCTTGCATGCCCTGCATCAACAGTTCCATTCCACCCGTAATATCTTGCCACTCCGGGTTTACAAGGGTACAGAGCTTATTAAATCGCAAAGTTCGCTCCGTTACGGAGTCCAGCAGATGCCGGGCTTGTCTTGGGATGAACTCGTCAGGCTGACCAAGCTCCTCCACATTTGCATATAGTAAAAGAAAGTTATGTGTAAGGGTCTGGACTGCAGGGCTGCTTGGCGGCCATTGGCGTTGGATAGCTTCTAGGGTGCGAAGGCGGATTTGCTCCATTTGCCCAATCCAATCGTGGGCTTGATGCTGGGGATGAAGCGCCATACGGAAGAATGGAAGCTCACAATTGGCTAGCTCCTACATATAAGTTGAATCGTTCATCAATTTCTGCAGCTCTATCCATGCTTGTGTCTGGCGGGCGGTTAGCTTGGACTCCTTCATAATGTACTTGTTGAAGAAATGCATAAATGATGCTTGCCAATCTTCCGGCAGATCCTCTAACAGCTTTGTCTCTTCTATTTTATTATTGATAAATTGTTGGCGTTTTACAGAATGGGCAGAGCGTGAAGCAACCAGCTCGGCAATATAATGCATGGAATCCTCTGAGCTATTATGAGTGGTGCGTTGTCTCGCTTGTTTCAAAATAGCGAGCATCGAGGAGATCGCACCAAACTCTACCTCTAATGCATTTGCAGGTTTAGAGCCTCTGTCATGCTGAGTTCTCCTGAAATCATTTTTCGTATATCTTCAAGGCTGAAATTAACATAGCGCAAGGTTCCAATAAGCTCCAATGTCCATAAATCTGCAGCAGAGTATAGCCGATGCCCTCCTTCAGTGCGTTTTGAAGGCCGCAGCAGGCCAATTTCATCATATAAATGAAGGGTTTTAACAGTAGTGTTAACCATGGAAGCAGCCTGCCCGATGGTGTAGGTAGGTTGATGCTCGGTAGGGGTCATTGCAATTCACCTCATATGTTATTATACATGCCCCATTCGTTAGGCATTATTTGGCGGATTATTTCCGGTATCTGAAGGAGAAATATAAAACGACGGCAGTCTAGGACTTTATCCTTGTCCATGGCTGCCGTCGTTTCTTTTATTATAGCGATTCTAGCTCGGTGTCTGCTTAGAAATCAAAGTTATCGGGATCCGGACCGACCCGCTCATCGCGGTTCAGCCCGTCAATCCGGCTCATGTCTTCATCGCTGAGCTGGAAGTCGAACAAAGCAGCATTCTCGATAATCCGCTGTTCCTTCGTTGACTTCGGAATCGTGATAATGCCATGCTGCAAGTCCCAGCGCAGGATAACCTGTGCTACGGATTTGCCGTATGCGGCGGCGATTTCCTGCAGTACAGGCTGCTCCAGCAGCTGTCCCTGCATGAGTGGCGACCAGGCTTCGATCTGGATGCCCTGCTCCTTGCTGAAGGTTCTCAGGGGCTGCTGGGACAAGTACGGATGCAGTTCCACCTGATTGACCATCGGTTTGATTCCGGCATCCTGCATGACATCCTCCAGATGATGAATCTGGAAGTTGCTGACGCCGATCGCTTTGACCCGGCCCGCTGTGTACAGCGTTTCCAGCGCCCGCCACGACTCTTTGTATTTGCCCTCTACCGGCCAATGGATGAGATACAAATCCAGATATTCCAGGCCCAGCTTCTCCAGACTGGCCTCATAGGCGGCAAGTGTTGCATCGTAGCCGAGATCAGCGTTCCAGACCTTGGAGGTGATGAACAGATCTTCACGCTTCAGTCCGTTATCGTTCATAGCCTCGGCTATCGCCTGGCCAACGCCCCGTTCGTTCTGATAAGCAGCAGCGGTATCAATGCTGCGGTAGCCGTGGGCAATGGCCTGTTTCACTGACAGTACCAGTTCCTCCCCGTCGGCGACCTTGAAGACTCCCAATCCTAGCCAGGGCATCTTCACGCCGTTCTGCAGTGTAGTTGTATCCTGTAAATGCTGTGCCATCATATAATAACCTCCAGAATGTAATGTGATTAGTGATTTGCAGTTTGTACTTTGTGTATTTGAAACATGATTGAATGGAGCGGCAGGTGATCAGGCGGCTTCAGTCTGAAGTGTAAGCTCATCTTTTCGTTCCAGCGCACGGCTCCAGGCGGTAAGGATTACAGCGCCGAATACCATGATTGATCCTACCCATGTGGTATGAATCAGGCCCATATGATCGGTGACAAGCCCTCCAAGGTATGCTCCGATGGCAATGCCGGCGTTAAAGGCGGCAATATTGACAGCAGAGGCGATATCTCTGGCGCTTGGCGCATACCGGTCGGCGAGCATTACAACAAAAACCTGCAGGCCCGGTACGTTCATGAATGCGAGCAGCCCCATGAAGAAGATGGTGATCAGTGCTGCGGCCTTAAAGGGTGCCGTGAAGGCCAAGACCAGCAGAACGACAGCCTGCAGGGCGAACATATAGAACAAGGCGTTCATCGGCTTGCGGTTCGCCGCCTTGCCGCCGATCACATTGCCGATGGCAATGGCGATGCCGTATACCAGCAGAATGACGGCAACCGTCTTTTCCTTGAAGCCGCTGATATCATGTAACAGAGGCGATAAATAGGTGAAGACGACAAAGGTGCCGCCGTATCCCAAAGCTGTAATTGCAAAAGCGAGCAGCAAGCGGCCATTCGTCACCAGCTTGACCTGGTCGCGCAAAGGCGTCTTCGTGCCTTTGCGCAGACCGGAGGGAACGAGAACCAGGTTCCCGATCAGTGCGGCGATACCGGTAATGACTATGGCGATAAAGGCAGCCCGCCAGCCAAGCTGCTGCCCGAGGAATGTACCCAGCGGCACTCCGGTTACGGTAGCAACCGTAAGTCCGGTGAACATCACCGAAATGGCGCTGGCCCTGCGGTCCTCGGGCACGAGATCGGCAGCAATGGTTGAGGCAATGGACATAAACAGGCCATGTGAGAGGGCCGAAATGACCCGTGCGGTTAGCAGCACGGCAATTCCGTCAGCGGCAGCGGCCAGACTGTTGCCGGCAATGAACAGAAGCATCAGCGCCAGCAGCAGGGTTTTGCGTGAGACCGCCGTGGTCAGTGACGTTAACACGGGTGCGCCGAAGGTAACGCCCAGCGCATATAGAGTGACGGTCAATCCCGCTGTAGTTACGGATATATGCAGGTCATCAGCAATGAGCGGCAGCAGGCCGACACTGACAAACTCGGTTGTTCCTATCGCAAAGGCGCTGATTGCCAAAGCCAGCAGCGCCAGGGTGCTTCTTCTTTTATCTAAGGACATGTTTTCCACTCCTACAGTATGGTAATCACCGGCCGGTAAGTGCTATTATGGATTACCAGGACGTTAAAGGATAGTACGTACTTTTTAGTGCTATAGGTACTAAAAAGTACCCGCAGGTGTATTTGAAGACAAAGCTCACCAAACTTTTCAGGAGGAATCCTCATGGCTAAAAAATATAATATTTCCGTGGAAGCAACGCTGGAGGTGATCGGCGGCAAGTGGAAATGCGTTATTCTTTGCCACCTGACCCACGGCAAGATGCGGACAAGTGATTTGAAGCGCCATATGCCGAATATTACACAGAAAATGCTTACCCAGCAGCTCCGGGAGCTGGAGCAGGACGGCATCGTCAACCGGATCAGCTACAACCAGGTGCCGCCAAAAGTGGAATATGAGCTCAGCGAATACGGCTTATCGCTGCGGTCGATTCTGGATTCCCTCTGCGCTTGGGGGGAACAGCATATCATCAGGGAATATGGCGATAAATTTGCCGTTCTGGAGGACAATGTGCTGAACCACAAAAAGGCAGACTGAACAGCCCCGGCTCTGTGCGGAAATGACGCATTGAGCCGGGGCTGTCCTACGTTCCAATAGCAGCAGATGAACTGCAACTTTTGATAATCGGCTCCGTCTGGTAGAAAGAAGGCACAATTAAGCAAGTAAACCTACCGTGAGGTGAGTAGACATGAATAATCATACATTCAAACAGCTTGTGCTGTCCGCAGCGGCAGTACTGACATTGACTTTTGCCGGGCAGAGCTTTGCCGCCGCTGCTTCTTTTCAGGATCTGGCCGGTATCCCGGCTAAAGCAAAAATTGAAGAGCTGCAGCAAAAGGGGATTATTCACGGGGTCACTGATAGTAAATTCCTGCCGAATGCTCCGGTTACCACTGCCCAAGGCATTCAACTATTCGTCAATGCCCTGGATCTTAATATCGACATGGTTCGCTTCATCAAAGCCCCGCAGGCGACGGACTATTTCCCGAATGCCAGCAATACGGCCTGGTATGCGGATGCGCTGATTATCGCTGCCAATAACAATATTGGCCTGCCGGCAGATTTGGACCCTGCGGAGAACTGGACGCGGGAAGAGTTCACCTATCAGCTGATGCTGGCGATTGAGAAGCACAGCAACCTTCCGATGATCAAGCTCATGCCGGTGGATATTGCCGACGAAGCTGATTTCACGGGCGGCTACGACGGCTCCCTTCAGCGGGCACTTGCCCTTGGAATCGCCAGTCTGGACACCGCAGGCAAATTCCATCCGGCCAAGGAGATTACCCGCGCAGAAGCAGCGGAACAGATCTACAATGCCCTGGAATATATCGCTGCCCATCCGGCTCCTGCCGGTGGATACGCTGAATAAGTAAGCGCCGGATAACGGGATCGCACTCTCTTTTACAATTATAGAGCCTGCCAGACTGACAAAAAACCGCAAGCCTCCAAGGAATGGAGTGATTGCGGTTTTTCTGTGTTCCCATAAGCGGACTAATCCGGCTGGCCTTCGGTAACCTGAATGGTGAAAATGAATACGGCGCCCTGTTCGATGCCTTGTTTGGCATAGATGGTGCCGCCCATGAGTTCAACCAGCATTTTGCAGATGGACAACCCAAGGCCGGTTCCGCCGAACTTGCGGTTGATGGTCGCGCCGATCTGTGTGAAGGGCTGAAATAAATAACCCATTTTATCCGCCGGAATGCCGATGCCCGTATCTTCAACCACAAACTCCAGCTGCAGGACCCCATCCAGCGATTGTCTGAGACGGGTATGTACCTTTACACCGCCGCTTGCCGTGAACTTGATGGCATTGCCAATCAGATTGTTCAGGACCTGTCTAAGACGGTTCGGATCGCCAACCAGCAGTGCGGGAATCGCCGGGTCGATATCCATTTCCATACTTAAGTTGCGTTCTTTGGCGAGTGCCCTGAACAGATCCATCGTTTCTTTCAGGCAGGCATGCAGGTTGAACAGCTCGTAGTCCAGCTCCATTTTGCCAGATTCAATCTTTGTGAAGTCGAGAATGTGATTAATTACGGATAGAAGTGCGTGACCGCTGGTATGAATAATTTCTGCCATTTCCAGATCGTCTGTCTCCAGCTCTGATGTTCTGAGCACATCCGACATTGCAATAATTCCATTCAAGGGGGTGCGGATTTCATGGCTCATCATGGCCAGAAACCCGCTCTTGATCCTTAGGGCAACCTCAGCAGTCTCCTTCAATTCTGTAAGGACGACATTTGCCGCTTCCAGCTCCTGTGATTTGATCTGCAGTTCCTTATGGGTCTTATATAGGCGGACAAAGCCGTCTATTTTGCTTTTCAGGACAATGGGATGGAAGGGCTTGGTCAGAAAATCAATCGCTCCCGCCGTGTACGCCATCATATAATTCTCCAGTTCGGAGGTTAGTGCGGTTAGAAATATAATGGGGATATCCCGCGATTTCTGGCGCATTTTAATCCGCTTGGCCGTTTCGAAGCCATCCATGTCCGGCATCAGCACATCCATAATAATCAGGGCGAATTCCTGCTCCAGCAGGCATTTCAAGGCATCCATACCGGAGCTGGCACCAACTAGACGATAAGGAGTGTCTGCAAGCAGCGCCTGAACGGACAGAAATTCATCCGGACGGTCATCAACAAGTAAAATATTCACAGGATAATCCATATTTCCTCCCACAGCCAGCTAAAATTTCTAAAATGTGAAGTTTGTCTGGTAATTATTGAATTAACCACACCTTCAGTACAGTAACCAGCTGGGTGGTATTAATCGGTTTGGAGATATAATCGGAAGCGCCGGCCTGCAGACATTTAACCCTGTCTTCTTCCAGAGCCCGGGCGGTCAGGGCAATAATCACAAGCTGGTCATACTCCGGCATGGCACGGATATGCTTCATCGTCTCGTACCCGTCCATCTCCGGCATCATAATATCCATAAATACAAGCTGGGTCTCGGGATGCTGCTCCAGATGCCGTAACGCCTCTTTGCCGTTCTGGGCAAAACTGATATCCATATTATAACCTTCCAGGACACTTGATAACGCAAAGATATTGCGCATATCATCATCCACGAGCAGGATGCTCTTCCCGGCAAAAGCCGCCTCCGGATTATGCAGCTTCTCGATCAGGCGCTGCTTGTCCGGCGGCAGATCAGCATGCTTGCGGTGCAGGTACAGCGCGGTTTCATCGTACAGCCGCTCCATGGAGCGCACGTTCTTGATGACAATGCTCTCGGCATAATGCTTCAGACGTTGTTCATCGCCCTTGCTGAGGTCCTTGCCCGTATAGATGATGACCGGCAGGGTTTGCAGTTTGCGGTTGGTTTTGACCTGCTCCAGCAAATCGAAGCCGCTGATATCCGACAGGCCCAGATCAAGGACCATGCAGTCAAAATGATGGCTTACCAGCTGCTCCAATGCTTCCCGTCCTGTCCCCACTGCGACAATGCGTACATCGGGATGCCCGATGAACTCTACAAGGCTGCTGCGCAGATCCTTGTTATCCTCAACAATTAGCAGGCTTTTAACCGGCCTTCTGATATAGGTTTCAATCTGCAGGAAGGCAGCTTCCAGCTCGGCCTGATCGCTGGGTTTCTTCCAGAAGGAGAGTGCGCCCATGGCCAGGCTCTGCTGATTCTCTTCTGCGGTTGAGATCACATGCACCGGAATATGACGCAGCTCCGGCCGGCTCTTCAGGCGGCTGATGATTGACCAGCCGTCAAGGACGGGAAGATGCAGGTCGAGCAGGATGGCATCCGGCTTGTAGGCATGTGCCAGAGCGAGGCCCTGATCGCCCTGAAAGGCGACGATCGCTTTAAAGCCTCTGCTGCGGGCCAGCTGCAGCAGAATGGCCGCGAACTCGGCATCTTCTTCAATGATCAGGAGGAGCGTGTCATCGCTGAGCAGATTTCCCCGGTCATCCTCCATTTCTGCGAATTGCAGCAGCTTCGGATTGGATATGGAGATATCGGGCACGAAGGATTCCCGGAAGGCGGTATTCTCCCGGCTGCTGGTGTCCGGATTGAGAAGCTCACTGCTGGCGGCAGCTGCGAACGTCGCAGCTGCCTGGGCAAGAGCGTTACCCTCCGGCTCAACAGCGGGAATAGCCAGGGAGAAGGTGCTGCCTTTGCCTTCTGTGGATTCAACTTCAATTCTTCCACCTAGCATGGTGGAAAGCTCGCGGCAGATGGTCAGGCCAAGACCGGTTCCCCCATATTTGCGGCTGGTTGTGCCGTCCGCCTGCTGGAAGGCCTCAAAGATGCTCTCCAGCTTGGATTCGGGAATCCCGATACCGGTATCGCTGACGGAGAAGACCGCCTCATTTCCGCTCATGCGGATAGATAGAGAGACGGAGCCCTGCTCCGGAGTGAATTTAACAGCATTCGATAACAGATTGTTGATGATTTGCTGCAGCCTGTGGCCGTCGGTCATAAGATGGTCAGGCAGCCTGCTGTCACAATGGACATCAAAGCGGATATTCTTTTTCTTGGCCTGCTGCTCAAAGTGGCGGAACAGGTGGTTGCTTAGATCATGCAAGGAGACCGGTTCAAGGACAGCGGTCATCTTACCTACCTCAAGCTTGGCCAAATCGAGAATCTCGTCGATCAGCTGCAGCAGATCTTTGCCTGCGGAGAAAATGGTATGCACATATTCAAGCTGCTTAGGGCCAAGATTGCCTTCTTTGTTCTCGGCAAGAATCTGCGACAGAATCAGCAGGCTGTTCAGCGGAGTGCGCAGCTCATGCGATACATTGGCTAGAAATTCTGATTTGTACTGGGCGGCCATGAAGATTTCTTCCGCCTGGGTTTTGATCTCTTCTTTTTGCTGCTCGGTAAGTTCGATTTGCTGCTGCAGGTGAATATTTGCTGCCGAGATCTCTTCAGTCTGCGCTTGAAGTTCTTCGGTTTGCGCCAGCAGCTCGTCGGCTTGTGCCTGTATTTCTTCCTTTTGCCGTTCGGAAATCTCCATCTGCTTATGCAAATCCTGGTTGGAGGCAAAAAGTTCTTCCGTCTGCAG
This sequence comes from Paenibacillus sp. FSL L8-0340, assembly GCF_038593145.1. Taxonomy (NCBI): domain Bacteria; kingdom Bacillati; phylum Bacillota; class Bacilli; order Caryophanales; family Paenibacillaceae; genus Paenibacillus; species Paenibacillus sp. FSL L8-0340. The sequence continues at coordinate 7,152,857 of NZ_CP151967.1, read as the reverse complement.
CTTTAATTCATCGGCCTGGGCCTCAATTTCGGCTTTTTGCTCTTCCGTCAATTCCATCTGCCGCTGCAGCTGCTCATTCGAGGTCAGCAGGCTGTCTGCCTGCATCTGCAGTTCTTCTCCCTGCGCCTGCAATTGCTCGGTCTGTGAATGCAGCTCACCGGTCTGTGCCAGCAGCTCTTCGGTTTGCGCTTCGAGCTCCTGCGTCTGGGCCTGCAGTTCCTCCGTCTGGGCCTCCAGCTCTTCCTTCTGCAGCTGGGTTTCACCCAGCAGCTCCTCGATTCTGGCCACGTCTGCCAAAGTATTGATCAGCACGCCCATGTTCCGGCCGGTCCGTTTAATCAATTCGTAGTCTTTGTCAGCCAATGTGTTCAGGGTAGCCAGCTCGACCACGGCGACAACATCCTGCTCATAAATAACAGGAACCAGGATCAGCGTAGTCGGGGCAGCTTCACCCAGTCCGGAATGCACGCGGATGTAATGCTCCGGCAGATCATGCAGCACGACCATCTTCTGATCCAGTGCGCATTGTCCAACCAGTCCGCTGCCAAGCGCAAAGGGTTCGCGGCGGCTGGCGGCTTCATCGAAGGCATAACCGGCGGTGAAGTGCAGCTTGTCCCCTTGCTTCAAATAGACCGCTCCGTAGGCTCCGCTGACAGCGGCACTCAGCTTGCCGATAAAAACCCGGGCTGCGGTCTCTAAATGTACCGATCCCTGAAGCATCAGGGCCATTTCTGTAACTTGGGTATTGATCCAGGCCTGTTCTTCGGCTTGAAGGCGCAGGCTGCGTTCTTCTGTGGTCTTGTGCTCCAGATTAACGGCTAAAGCGTGAAAGGAATGCGCTAACTCCCCGAAATCATCTCCAGTTTCGGGACTGATTGCGGAGGAATCGAGGGTGCCTTGCGCAATATCTACGGATATCTTCATAATCCTATCCAGACCCCGGCGGATGTTCCGCTGGATACTCATCATGAGTCCACTTCCAAGAATAATGCCGGCTGCACCAAATGCTAAAGACAGGAGTAGAGGAACCCCTTCAAGATAAATTATAGATACAGCAATCATGCTGCTGAGAAAAAGGATAAAGGCAGATGATGCTAACCAAACCCGTTGTTTTATTGTCATGCTCGCCCGTCCTTTGTCTAGTTAGTATCACGAATCACCTTTAATTATACTTTTAATAGAGAGGAGGCGATAGGGGAAGGCGAGAGAAAACGCCGGCTAATCCGCAAAAAGAACAGGATTTACTGGCGTTATTCTCAGATTTCTCTATGAATTGCGGACAAAAGTTAACGGGACCGTCTTCTTCTCTGGCGGTGCTTGGCTGAACCCCTGTTCAGGGCATGGCCTCCAGCGCCCCCGCCGACCGCCTGCTGCTGGCGTGTATAGGGGCTGTCGATGGCAGAGTTGGTTCCGCCCGTACTGTATGTTCCGCCGCCGCTGCCTACCTGTGTGGCCGATGAACTCATGCTGCCTTTAGGGAGCTTGACCGTCTGGTTGTTGATGACAACGACGATCTCCTTGCCGCGGGGACAGATCAAAGGGAGAGGATGTTTGCCTCCGTTTCGTCCTTTGCTCCCCAGGTTAGCGGCATCTCCCCCAGCGCCGACGCTCTGCTGCTGGCGTGTATAAGGGGAAGCAATGGCCGCATTGCTTCCGGCTGCGCTGCTTCTTCCCGCACCGCTGGCAATTTGGGTGGTATTGGCTGCGTTGGTGTACTGATTATTGATGACAAATACGAGCCGGTCTACTCCCGCCAGCGGCGTCCGTGTAACAATCCGCCGTTTTCCTTTTTGAATGATAACGACAATCCGGTCCTTTTGTTTGGCCACCCGTATCGTTCCTCTCTGAGTAGTTTTCCTTATCATAAATGCATGGGGGCGGAAATCGTGAGCAATACGGGCGGAGTGTGCTTGGAAACAAACGCTTGCCTAATAGGACGATTGAAAACATGTGTATTTCATGAAAACATGTCATAAATGGATGAAATAATGCTTAAAATTTTACTTGTAAGGTTCAGACAGAGCGTGTAAGATATACAAGGTATTTACTATGACATTTCATAAACAACTCATATAATCTTGGGAATATGGCCCATAAGTTTCTACCGGATAACCACTGTAATTATCCGACTATGAGTGAAATAGCGCGTCTAGGGTTCCGTTTCTTGTGCCGCGGCAGAAGAAGGGCTGGTCCAAGCGATGCGGACACTGCTTATGTGTTACACCACTTAGGGACAAAAACCCAGAGGGACAGATTCACTTGAGAAACACTCAAGGGGATCTGTCTTTTTTATGTCACGATTCAAAGAATTCATCAAATCATATCAAAGGAGCGATCACCCGCAGTAATGAAAATATTAGAGGAACGCATCAGAGAAGAGGGCTTGATTCTGTCGGATACGGTGCTGAAAGTGGACTCGTTTCTGAACCATCAGGTGGATACGGAGCTTGCGCTGCAGATCGGGCAGGAATTCAAGACGATCTTCGGGCATCTGCCAGTTACGAAGGTGTTGACGGTTGAGGCCAGCGGAATTCAGTTTGCGATGGCGGCAGGCATTGCCTTGAAGGTGCCATTCATCTATGCCAAGAAGAAGAAAGCCATCACACAGTCGGAGGACGTCTATTCGGCCCCGGTGCATTCCTTTACCCGTCAAGAGCACTACCGGATCAGCATCTCGCAGAAATATCTGGGCCCGGGCGACAAAGTGCTGATCATCGATGATTTCCTGGCTACGGGCGCTGCTTTGGTGGGACTGGCTGATATCGTGGAGGAATCCGGTGCAGAGCTGCTTGGCGTAGGCTGCGTGATCGAGAAGAGCTTTCAGGAAGGACGCAGTTTGCTGGAGAAAAGAGGAATCCCCGTGCATGCCTTGGCACGAATCGCTTCCATGGCGCCGGGAGAAATTCATTTTATAGACAATACTGCTGATATTAAAGAAATGATCAAGGAGAGTGCAGGATGTTAAGCAAACAAAAAGTCTTCGCATTAGGACTCCAGCATGTGCTGGCCATGTATGCCGGCGCGGTCATTGTGCCGCTTGTTGTCGGAGGGGCGCTGAACCTGAATGGAACACAGATGGCCTACCTCATCGCTGCGGATTTGTTCACTTGCGGACTGGCTACGCTGCTGCAGGTCATGGGCAGCAAATATTTCGGCAGCGGCCTGCCGGTGGTGCTGGGCTGCACCTTCACTGCGGTTAGCCCCATTATTGCTATCGCCTTGGATTCCAATCTGGCAACAGCCTATGGTGCGATTATTATATCGGGATTATTCGTTGTGTTTGCCGCCCCGATCTACGGGAAGCTGCTGAAGTTCTTTCCGACCGTGGTAACCGGCTCTGTAGTGACCATTATCGGGCTGTCGCTCATTCCGGTTGCTATGAATAATGTGGCCGGCGGGCAGGGACAACCTGATTTCGGAGAACCCCGTAATTTGCTGCTGGCCTTAATTACGCTGCTGGTGATTCTTGCTGTGAACCGGCTGACAACCGGGTTCTTGCGTTCCGTTTCTGTACTGGTAGGTCTGGTTGTCGGGACAGCTATCGGCTATTTTATGGGCATTGTACATTTTTCAACTGTCGGTTCTGCCTCTTGGATCAGCGTGGCCCAGCCGTTCTACTTTGGCTGGCCCGAGTTTAACGTTACGGCCATTTTCACGATGATTATCGTAAATATCGTATCCATGGTAGAATCAACCGGCGTATACTTTGCCGTAGGCAAGGCTACAGACCAGAAGGTTGAGCAGAAGCAGATTGTCAACGGCCTCCGCTCGGAAGGTCTCGCGATAATGCTTGGAGGGCTGTTTAATGCCTTCCCGTATACTGCATTCTCCCAGAACGTCGGACTGCTGTCATTGACCCGTGTCAAGACGCGGAATGTGATTTTTGCCGCCGGCGGTATCATGGTTGTGTTGGGGTTGCTGCCTAAATTGGCCGCTTTAACCACAATCGTGCCGAATGCGGTACTCGGCGGGGCAATGATCGTAATGTTCGGTTCGGTCGCGGCTTCCGGGATGTCGATCCTCTCCGAGGTCGATCTGCGCAAGGATGGCAACCTGTTGATTGCCGCCTGCAGCATCGCTGTCGGCCTGGGCTCGGCGGTATTGCCCTCCATGTTCGACCAACTGCCGGAGTTTGCCAGAATGCTGCTGCAGAATGGTATTGTTTCCGGGTCGCTTACTGCGATCATTCTGAATCTGTTCTTATCCAAAACACAGGATAATACAGCTCCTGCCGCCGTGCAGGATGCACAGTAATTCCAATATGCACCTCTAATAAGAATTACAGCCGGTTCCGAAATAAATGGAATCGGCTTTTTTTAGAGAGGGGGAGGAGGTATGCTAAAATGTTGGCAGCGTATTCCCGGGAGTCTGCTGCTGGTATCCCTATTTGCCGCTGCTTTCGCGGCTGCTCAAAATATACGGAACCGGTCAGACTTCCATTAACATATTTTCGATTGCCAATATTATTCCAATACCCTAGAATTTACTTGGACCCAAACAGATAAAATAGATAGGGATGGACTGCGGGCTCATGAAACGAAATTGTGCTTACAGCGTATCAGAAGCATAAACAGCTATCAGGAAAGAAGGGTAATAAGTGGATAATGGAATGAAAGTCATCCTGTTTGAAAAAATGCCGGAAGGCGACCTGCGTGTCATCGAGGAACGTACCTGGAGCATGAATATGATTACTGCCCTGGAGCATGTCAATTATATTGTAGTGGGCAGCCGGGAGTATGAGGCAGTGGAAGGACGGCTGAACGTGGACGAGGGAAAGCTGGAGCTTTTGCTGGTTCCGATGCGTGCTGAAGGATAAATTGTCAGGAAAGGAGGGGCCCATGTTGGGAAAAGATGAAAATGCTAAAGAACCCGCCGTGTCTAAACTATTCAATGCTGAAGGCAAGCCGCTGCGTGTATTGTCCACCTCGCTAGGGATTGCGCTGCTGGCCAATGCACTGTTCGTACCGGGCGGGGCGGGTGCCAGCGGCAGCTCAGGCGAAGAGCCGAAGCTTGTCTCCTGGTCCACCGAAGAGGTCAAGGCTTATTTTGATAAAAATGTAGACTGGAATATTCCGTACCCGGAAGGGAATGTGGAAGAGACCGTGCAGGAGGGCAGCGGGGTGGTAACCTCCGGCGGGACAACCGTCATTAACAATTATGGCGGTTACAGCTCGGGTTTCGGCTGGGATGATATGCTGCTGTATCACATGCTGTTCAACAGCGGCTCATTCTACTCCTCCAGAGGCTGGTACAAGGACCGGCCGACCTATTACGGAGGTACCCGGACTACCTACAAGCCGCCAACCTACAACAGCGGCAGCTTCCAGAACAAGAAGGTAGCCGGATCAGTGGCAAAACCGAAAACCTCTACTTCCTCCACCGGCTCCATTACGAGAAGAGGGACATCCTCGAAGAAAGGCGGCATTGGGGGCACATCCAGCGGTTTAGGTTCCAGCGGTTCAAGCTCCAGCAGCAAATCAAGCTCCTCGAAATCAAGCGCCGGCAGAAGCTCCAGCAGCAAGAGCGGTTTCGGCGGATGAGTTCTGCAGAGAGTGTCTTTCAATTTGTAGATCAATCCGGTCTGGAACGGGCGCCAAGAGTGGAGAAGCTGCATGAGCTTGGCTTCACCTGGGCAGACCTGGAGGATGAAGAATACTGGCTTGATGCCGTTGCGGTGATGCGCGGCGAGACTTACCGGGAACTTGAAGAAGCCTCGGTCAAGCTGTGGGCTATACTGGACAAAACAGTCCGCTATGTCCACCGTAGACATGACCTATATGATTTGCTCGGCATTCCCCCCGTCCTGTGGCAGATGCTTGATGAATGCCCGCTGCCGGAGCCGGGCCGCATCAGCCTTTATGCCCGGTTCGATTTCGCCGTGGCGGACAACGGGACGATTAAGCTGCTGGAGTTGAATGCCGATACGCCTACCGGTTATGTGGAGGCCTCCATCGCTACGCCCTGGATCTGCGAGCAGGCGGGAATCGCCAGCCCCAATGGAGCGATGAAGGGACTTCTTGCGTCAGCTTGGGGCACAGAACGGCCGGACACGGCGGCTTGTGTCGCCTACGGTTCCCATCAGGAAGACTCCGGCACGATTGAGGCGCTTGTGAAGCACAGCGGTCTGGATATCAAGTGCGTGGATTGTCTCGATCTATGGATTGATGAAGGGACTGTACGGGATGGAGAGGACAGGGTTATTCAGCGGATGTTCGCGCTCTATCCCAAGGAATGGATGGCGGTAGACGAAGGCGGCGATGCGCTCGCTTATGCCGTGGAGAGTGGACAGCTGGAGTTGTTCAATGGACCGCACAGCATCCTGCTGCAGTCCAAGGGATTGATTGCAGCGGCATGGGGGATGTATGAGCTGGGGCTGCTGTTTAGTGAGGAAGAGCGCGAGGCGGTTTCCCGCTATATTTTGCCGACCTACAATAAGCCGGTGTTCTCCGGGAGTTTTGTCTCGAAGTCTGTATTCGGCCGTGAAGGCGGTTCTGTACGTCTCTTCGATGACAACGGCACACTTGAGCTGCAGGACGAGGAAGGTTTTGACAGCAGTACAATATTCCCTACCGTCTATCAAAAAAGAGCCGAAATGGCCCGGATTCAGACAGCCGAGGGGGAGTTTCATCTGCTCACCGGCATGTTCGTCATTAACGGGAAACCTTGTGGCCTGCTCGGGCGGGCAGGCGGACCGATTACAGGCAATGCCAGTCATTTTATCGCGCTAGGAGTGAGGGAACTTGGAGATGAGTAAAAGTAGAAAGGTGCGGACCGGGCGCTTCGGGGTAATTCGGCTGGGCGCGGTCCTTGGAATACTACTGTTGTCGGTGCTGCTGAGCGCATGCTCAAGCAATGAGGACAGTGTGTTTCATACAGGTACTCCTGCAGCGGAAACAACGGACAGTGTATCCCGTGTGCCGTGGGATTACCGGGTAGTGGAGAGCACAGTGGGTGATTTGATCGGCAGCGACATGACAGTTTTGCCGGATAATGAGCTGCTCCCGAACGATGGCAACTATGCCACTGGAGACAAGATCTGGACGCTGCAGTTCATGGATGCCGAGTTGATTACAGATGCTGACCAGAAGAATGAGATCCGCCTGTCCGCCTGGTCCACGCTTAAATCGTATGGAGACCAGAAGACGGCTGCAGAGGATCTGAAGAATCTTAAAGTATCTATTACCACCGATGTGGATCTTGTCGGGGTCTATAAGACCAAGTTCAAGGAGAAGACAAGAAACTTCGCCGTGCTTGAGCTGCCTTCCGGCAACCGGATCAAGCAGCCGATTGACGACAAGCGTTATACAGCGCTGGAGAAAGAGAAGACAGCTTCCGTGGTACTGGAGGAAGTGCATGATTTTGCCGACTATGATTCGGCTTATGCGAAATTTCGGGGGTGGGCCAATTGACGATTGTTATTAATTTGATAGTCAGCGTTCTGACTATTATTCTGCTTCAGGTGCTTGGCATGGTTGTATTCGGCTTGATGACTCCGTTCAAGGATATGGAGGAATTGAAGAAAGGCAATGTGGCTGTAGCTTTGGCGCTGGGAGGCAAATTTCTGGCCACAGCGATCGTACTGGGCGTAGCGGCATATACGAATACTTCTATCTGGCACATGATGTTATGGTTTGCGGTAGGTTACGTCTGCCTGATCGCCGCTTATTGGATCTTTGAACTGCTTACTCCCAATTTCAGGATTTCCGAACAGCTAGAGCAGGGGAATGTGGCCGTAGGCACCATGCTCTGCCTGGTATTCATCGGAACTGCCTTTGCCGTCAGCAGTCTGATTATTTAATTCAGCGGGCTCCCTGTAGGAGCCGGCAGACTAAGGCTGCGCGTGCCGGGTCACGGTGCGGCAGCCCTATTTAACAGCGGAAGCGGGGCGGAATGGTGCATTTTTTACTCAGAGTATCCGGAAAGCTGATGCGTCTAAAGAAGAAGTCAATTGGGCTGATAATCCTTTTTTTTATTGTTCTGAGCGCAACCATCGCGTTTATTCTGGAGCCGGGTACATTTCATAACTGGTTCAACGCCTTCTATTGGGTCATGACTACGATGGCCACTGTTGGATACGGTGACTTTTTTGCGACTTCGGTAATGGGAAAGCTGTTCACCATATTTTTGTACGTGTTCGGCATCGGCCTGCTCAGCTTGGTCATCGGAAAGATTGTTGAGGCCATGGGAGAGGTGCAGAGAAGGAGAGGAGCGGGAACCTTGAGCTTTCACGCCGCAGATCATATTGTATTGATTAATTGGAGCCGCAAAACGCAGGCAGCCGTCGAAGAGATTCTATGCTACACACCGAAATGCAAGATCGTCATTATTGACGAATCAGGGCGTCATCCGCTGGAGCATATGGAACAGGTTCATTTTATCAGCGGTGATGCCTCCAGTGATGAAATTCTGCAGAAGGCCAATATTCATGGAGCCAAGGCAGCTATTGTGTTCGGTGACAACCGGATCGACGAAGCTTCGCTGATTGACGGCAAGTCGCTGCTGATCGCTTCGAGCATTGAGCGGCTCGCCCCGCAGGTACATACTACTGTAGAGATTATGCAGGAGAAGAACATTCGGAATTTCCGGCATGTTCAGGTGAATGAGTTCGTGCTGTCGCATGATGCCATCTCCAGATTGGCTGTGCGTTCCGCACTGCAGGAGGGGAATTCGGAAGTCATCACTCAGCTGCTCAGCCGCCAGCATGGCGACGACATTTATGAGATTCCGCGGAATGCCGCTTGGCAAACCTATGGAGATGCCTTTCAGGATCTGCTTTCGCGGGGAGCAACCCTGCTGTCTGACCACGGCGACCTGAGCATCAACCGCAAGCTTAATCAGCCCATTCCGCAAGATGCCAGATTATATATTGTGTCGGATGAGGAGACGTACCGGAGAATTAAAGGATAGAGCCATTATATGCATAAAAATGAAGCTGCCCGGGCCGGTAAATGACCTGTAGGGCGGCTTTTGTCTATTCGGCGCATAAAATGTAAATATTTAGATATTTTTTATTGGTTTGACACATAATGATCAACATTAATCTACATTTAGTGACTTATATTACCGTTATAATAGTATCGAAACCTTAATGCTATCTCTAAAGGAAGTGATAGATTGGGAAATAAAAGCGTTCAAGCCGCGGCTATTATGCTGTCTCTATGTGTATTGGCCTCCTGCAAAAGCAATGGGGAGCAGCCGATATCTTCCCCGGAGATCAGCACGGGTTCTCTGCCTTCATCCCCTACTCCGTTAAGGACCCAACCAGCCGTCCATATAGATAAAGAAGAACAGGAGTTGTACACATTTATTGCTAAACAGCTTACGGGTCCTTATGGCGTCTATACAAATTTGCAGGACACCGGCCAGACGGCAGAAGTTGCCACTGGCCACGAAGTGCTGAGCGAGTCGGCTTCACTCATGATGAGGATCGCCGTACTGAACGGTAATAAGGAGCTGTTCTCCTCAGAATGGGCAAAGGCGAAGCAAACGTTCAGTATAGAGGGCGGTTTCAGCTATCGCTATAGTCCGAAACTCCAAAAACAATACCCCCTTAATGCCGCCGTTGATGATTTACGCTTAATCGGTGCGCTATATGCAGCAGGAGACACCTTTGACAACAAGGAATACACGAATGAAGCAGCCGAATATTCTAAGACTTTTTACCGGAATAATGTAAAAGATGGATATATGTACGATTTCTATGACAATGATCTCCGGGTAACCAATGACTTTGTTACTTTATGTTATATTAATCTGGATGTCTTGCAAAATTTGTCGATAGATGACGAAATTCGCGGAATTTTATTACACAACATGAACACAATTCTCGAGGACGGGTATTTGTCAGATGAGTTCCCGTTCTATGAAACGAGATTTAATTATAAGACAGGAAACTATAGCTCGGAAAAAATCAATACGGTGGAATCGCTGCTGAGTATTCTGAATTTGGCTGAGGTGGACCGGCAGAAACCACAGAGTATCCGCTATATCAAGGAGCAGGTAGAGGCGGGAACGCTGTACGGGCAATACACCAGGGACGGCCAGCCGGCCAATGATATCCGCTCCACGGCAATTTATGCCCTTACGGCAATAATTGGCGCGGAGATCGGCGACGACTCTCTTTATAGCAGAAGTATAGAAAGAATGAACGAATTTAGAGTTACGGATACAGGGAGTGTCCTATACGGCGGGTTCGGAAATCCTGAGACGGGACAAGCCTATTCTTTTGACAATCTTATGGCCTTACTCGCTTATTCCTACTAATTTTAATCTAATAGTAACGAAGGTGAACCCGCATGGATGACAACACAATGAAAATACCTTTGCGCAGAGGTTTAATCCCTGTTGATTTAACGGTAACCCCTGCTTTGACAGCGGCCATTGGCGTACTGATCATTACAGTTATCGCCTTGTTTACGGCTCCCTATGTGGGGATGGCCGATAACGGCGACTTTTTCCGCATCATTTACAGCAACGGCCTCTATTTCAACTTGCCGGATTATGACAGCCAGTATTTTGGCTATTTTGTTAAACAGTTCGGAATCTATCAATATTATAATGAGAACAGCTCTATGCTGGTCTCCTCCCAATCCCTCTTTATTAAGCTGGCGATCGGCGTCAATAAGCTGTTCTTCAGCAAAGAGGTCTTTGATATCCGCTTTCAGGCGGCCATTTATCTGGTTCTTTATGTCGCAGCTGTTTATCTGTTAATAGAAGCTGTTACTTGCCGCATGTCCCGCAGACGGGGGATGGTTACCGCGGTCATTGCGATTGTTATCTTCGGAGATACCGGCTATACGGCGTATTTCAATTCCTTCTTTGGCGAGAGCATTGTGATGATTACTATGCTGTTCATGTTCGCCTCATGGCTGCTTCTCTACCGCGGAAGATACAATGATTATGCCATGCTGGCGGTGTTTCTGATCAGTACGCTGATCCTGACGACCTCCAAGCAGCAGAATGCTCCGGTGGGCATGGTGATTTCCCTGTTCGCGCTTTCGCTTATCTGGATTCGCAGGGAACGTCTCTTCCGCTGGCTTACTATTGCTGCTGCGGCACTGATGATGATCACGGGTGTGGCAACCTATTTGAACATCTCCAAGGAGTTCGTGAATATTAACCAATATCATGCGATGACCCGCGGGGTGATGATGCAATCCGACAATCCGGAAACGGCGCTGAAATCCTTCGGTATCAACGAGCAATACGCGATTCTGAGGGAAAATACGTATTACGACCAATACGGCACAGTTGATGTGAAATCGGACATTCTGGAGAAGGACTTCTACAGCCAGTACGGCTTTGTCTCGGTCCTGAAATATTATCTGGCCAATCCTGCCCAGATGGGCTCTATACTGGATACTGCCGCGAAAAGTGCCTATACCATCAAGCCTGCGGCGATGGGCAACTACGAGAAATCAGCAGGTAAGGAATTCCGCGCGCAAAGTCATTTCTTCACTCTTTACAGTATGCTTAAAGAAAAGCTGGCCCCGCGAACCTTCGCCTTTATCCTCTTATGGATGGCGGTTATTATAGGGATTTTTACGCCGTCCTTTGTGACGGCAGCGAAAGCCGGGAATTTCAGAGGCCTGCAGAGATTGCTGCTGATAATAGCGACGATGCTGGTGGGGCTGTCCGGTATCTTTGTATCTATTATCGGAGCGGGCGATGCCGACATTGCCAAGCATGAATTCCTGTTCACGTTGTCGTTTGACTTAGTGACCTTCTTTACCGTATCAAGTGTCATTGGACGGGGGCTCTTCTTGAAAAGGAAAATCTCAACCGCGACTCCCGCGAGCCCTGCCCTCCCTGCAGGCGAATATCCCGTAGCCGAAAAGGGCGTGAGTGCTTGAACCGCAAGAGAATCATAGGCTTGCTGCTGGTTATATTAGCACTGCTGCTTCCGGCTCCGGTTCCCGTACATTCCGCTCCCGCACAGCAGCAGACCCTGCTGCTGTTCGACAGCTTGGCGAAAGGAACGCCCCGGGAAGGCAATATCACGGAGCTTCAGCGGCTGCTGGCCGCCTACAGCACCAAAGTTACACTAATGAGCCTGGATGAATACGAGCAAGGCACCTTGGCATCGTACTCCAGCGTGATAACAGTCATAAACAGTGAAGATCTTGCCATTACGAATAAGGCGTACCTAGAGGACGCGGATAATTATCGGGGGGAAGTTCTGCATGTTGGCTACAACATCCCAGTCAAGATGAAGCAGTCGCTGCAGCTATCCACGGCTGTATTTCGCGGACAATACGCCAGCCTTTCTATTGGAGAGTTCTCCGGAGTCAGCCTGAATGTGCCAGACATGCCCTATATTGCGGCGAGCAAGGCAACGCACGCCTACGGAAGTTTTTCATTTCAGGGCGGCAGTCTGCAGGCGCCGTATGCCGTGAGCCGGGGACAATACACTTATGTACCCTATTTGGAGAAAGGGAATTTCAGCACTGTCGCAATGGCTTATGTACTGAAGGATTGGCTTCCGTCTTCTGCGGCACCTCAAACCTATCTGGTGCTGAAGGAGATTTACCCGTTCTCGGATTTTGAGCTGCTGGAGAAGACAGCAGACCGGCTCTATCAGAACGGAATTCCGTTCATTGCCAGTGTCCGGCCGGTGTTCGGCAACACCGGCTTCCCGGCGATGAAGCGTTATTTGGAGGCGCTGAGAATTGTGCAATCCCGCAACGGGAGCATTGTGGTGAACGCCCCTGCGGTAAGGCCGCCTATCAGCTTGAGTGACCGCTCGCTAAAGGGCAAGATGAACGGGTTCATCAATGTGCTGGTGGCGGGCGGTATAGCACCGCTGGGCATTGGAGCGGAAGGATACTGGATCTACGACAAAGAGTATGCGGGGGCAGGAATGGGCTTTTTCGACTCAGCTGTGCTGTATCCGGATGAAGAAGCCCGGTATATGGAGCAGACCGACACTTCGGCGGTTTTTGCCTCCAGCCTGTACAGTGTAACGCCGGAGTTCCTCCAGGGTTTGCGGCATACCGGAAAGGCTATGCCCCAGTTACCGCTGGATACTGCGGTTGTTGTCGATCTTCCGGAGGACGAAGAAGGACTGGAATCCATGCTGCGCTGGGTGGAACAGAGCTGGATCTCTTTTGCCGATTATAAGCAGGGAGCCCATAAGGTAGTTACCGATACGAACACTATTGCCTCTGCTGACGGGGTCATCAGAATGGGCGGCAAGGCACTTAATGTCGGGTATGCCCCGGAAGTGGTGGACAGCGATTACCAGTATCAGAAGGAGCAGGTCAAAAGCTTCACCCGGCTGTTCAGTGCGCAAAATCAGTTTTTTATTGTGGTCATCATCATCTCTCTGCTAGTGTTCGGCAGCCTGTTGATTATCGGTTACAGGATGTACCGGAGAAAATATTTGAAATAAAGAAAATTTATCAATAGTAGGAGAAGAATATGACGATATCGGATGTGCTGATGGTGATCGCGGTGATCTGTATCTGGTCGCTGCTGCTTGTGAATGTGGCTTTAATCATCGCGGGATATTTATATTACATCACAACGGAAAACGAAGATGTCCCCGAGATTAAGGGCGAGTATCCCTTTGTCAGCATCATGGTTCCCGCACACAATGAGGGAGTGGTCATCAGTAAGACCGTAGAGTCGCTCCTGGCCCTCGATTACCCGCATGACCGTTATGAGATTATTGTCATTAATGATAACTCCTCGGATAATAGTGCATTGCTGCTGGGTGGCATTCAGAAAAGACATCCGCAGCGCAATCTGATGATCATTAACACGGATGCGGTCACGGGCGGCAAAGGCAAATCCAATGCGCTAAATATAGGCTTTGCCCGCAGCAAGGGCGAATTGATCGCCATTTATGATGCTGACAATACACCGGAAAGAACGGCGCTGCGCTATCTGGTAGCGGAGATTATTAACGACTCCACACTTGGCGCGGTAATCGGAAAATTCAGAACCCGCAACCGTGATGCGAGCCTGCTCACCCGGTTTATTAATATTGAGACGTTGTCCTTTCAGTGGATGGCCCAGGCGGGACGGTGGAAGCTGTTCAAGCTTTGCACCATTCCCGGCACCAACTTTATTATGCGCAGGTCTATTGTGGAGAGCATCGGCGGCTGGGATGTCAAAGCAATCGCTGAGGATACCGAGATCAGCTTCCGGATTTACATGATGGGCTACCGGATCAAGTTTCAGCCGAAATCGGTGACCTGGGAGCAGGAGCCGCAGACGGTGAAGGTCTGGTTCAAGCAGCGGACACGCTGGGCGAAAGGCAATATCTATGTAATCGTCAAGAACATTCCGCTGCTCTTCAATAAGTCGGCTGCCAAAATACGCTTTGATATCCTGTATTACTTGTCGATCTACTTCCTGCTCCTGATCTCGCTTGTGACTTCGGATATCTTGTTAATTCTTCATGCGATGGGTTATGTCCATACTACGATTGCCGGACTCAGCAGCTTCTTGTGGCTGCTTGCCATCATCCTGTTTGTGGTCGGAATCTTCGTCACGCTGACGACGGAGAAGGGCGAGATGAGCCTGTCTAATCTATGGATCATTCTGCTGATGTATGTTTCATACTGCCAGCTCTGGATGGTTGTCGCCGCTTACGGTTTATACAACTATCTTAAGGACGTCATTTTCAAACGGGAAGCCAAATGGTACAAAACCGAACGCTATTAAAGCGGCCGGAGCAAGAGAAATAAGATGCACAGGAGATACGGAATATGATAAAAAAACAGATGTTGTTATGGGTGCTCTGCTTCTCCCTGCTCCTGATCCAGCTCCCTGCGGCTTCTGCCGCGCCGGCACTTCCCGGAGATGGCAGGCTGACTTATGAGACATCCTTTACCGCAACGGATACTGCCCTTTCGGGATCAAGCTCCATGCAGCAGAACTTCACAATAATGGATTATTGGAATGTTGATGAGCTTAAAATCAATCTGCATTTTCAAGTTTCGCAAATTACAGAGGAGCAGATTTCAAGTGTCACCCTGTCGCTTAACGGGAGTCCATTCTACTCGTTCAGGCCGTCACTGCAGAATAACGGGGAGCAGAGCTTAAGTGTTAGTGCACCTAAAGGGTTTCTGAGAGAAGGTAGCAATACGCTGAGCATTCAGGGGTATCTGCGGACCACGACAGCAGATGACCAAATATGTTATGTTGACAACAAGCAGGGCAGCTGGCTGCATCTGTTCAACACCTCCAGCATTGCAGTGATGTACACCCCGAAGGCACTAACCGGAGGCATTAGTGACTTCACGGAAAGGTTCTCCGGGATTGATACGTTAAACAGCAATAAGAGTCTTATTGCCATACCGGAGAATGCCAGCGGTTCTGAGCTGGAGTCTGCCACCTATGCTTTGTCGGGATTGGTAAAGGGGAACACGCTGGAAGACCGGACGATTCCGCTGCTGCCCTACCGGGAGGATACGATCAAGGACAAGAGCTTCGTGGTCGTGGTGGCGATGTATGACCATGTTCCCGCCGGACTGAAGAAGCTCTTAAGCTCCACTGAGGATCTTAGTACCCATGCCCTGGTTCAGCTGGTCCAGACGGATACCCGGCCAACGCTGGTAGTAACCTCGAAGGACGAAAGCCTGCTGATCAAAGCCGGACGGCTGCTCGCAAGCCAGGAGCTGCTCAGCCAGATCAGCAGTGAGGTGAAGGCAGTTGATGCTGCCACCGAAGTTGCCGATCCGGCCTATTCCATCAGTTCGAATGTAACCTTTGCCGAGACGGGCGACAAGCTGACCGGACCCAATCATCAGGAACGGACTTATTTTGTTTCCTTGCCCTCTAACCGTTCCATTGCCGATTCCGGTAAAATCAGTCTGGATTTCCGCTATGCCCAGAATCTTGATTTTGAGCGGTCCCTGGTTACAGTGAGCATTAATAATACGCCAATTGGCAGCAAGAAGCTGACGAAGGAGCTGGCTAACGGCGATACCCTGAATGTATCGGTGCCGCAAAGCCTGAATATTTCCGGAAACTTCTCTGTTACGGTCGCTTTTGATCTGGAAATGGCAAGTGCCGTCTGCACGCCGAATACGGAGCAAATGCCTTGGGCCTATATCGGCAAAGAGTCAGCGATGCATTTGAATACAAAAGACCGCACGGAACTGCTGTTCAATAACTATCCGTATCCATTCCTGCGCGATGAAATTTATAACCATGTTGCTGTTGTACTGCCTGCTGAGATGGATGATTACTCCTATCAAAGTCTGGGCAATGTCTTCAATCTGCTTGGGCGGTATGCTGGCGGCAATACAGGAGATATCCACTACTATACGGATGATGTAGGTGCGGATAATCTGAAGAATAACAATATCATTGCCATAGGGTCCTACAAGAATAATAAGGTAATCCGGGACAATAACGACAAGCTCTATTTCCGCTACAATACGGACGGTTCAACGCTCCTCTCGAATGAGAAGATGAGTATTGAAGAGAAGTATGGTGCGGAAATCGGAACCTTGCAGCTTGTCAATTCCCCGTATGAGAATGGACGCGGGCTGCTGGCAGTAACAGGGGTCAACCCGGAGGATTATTACTTGGCCTCCAAGCTGATTTCTACCGAGAAGGATAAGTGGAAGGTGTATGGCGACGGGGTCATCCTTGATAAGGACGGCAACGTCGGCGCTTACCGGTTCAAGACGATTACCGGTGCGGCCAAGGATTCGGTGTTAAAGCAAATTACAGCCCGCAGCGATGTGCTGGGCTTTGTGGTTGCAGTCGTACTTGTGGTCACATTGGTGCTTGTGGCGCTGCTTCTGCTGCTTCGCAAACATTTCAGGAAACGTGGTGATCAGCGTGAGACGTAACCGCAGCGGTCTGGTATCCGATCTGGGCTTTCTGGCCTTTCTGGTGCTGGTATTCATATGTATTGTATTTATCTCCGGTTCGCCGGATCACTATATCCAGAATATCATCATTCTGAATCTTGCGTTTCTGCTGGCGCTGGTCACCTATTTCACCACGGTAACCGCCGGGCTCACGCTGAATCTCGCCTTCATCTTCGGCTATGGGTTCTTTATCGTCTACCAGACGGTATCACAGGGGGAAACGATCGGTCTGGACACCTATTTCTGGCTGATCATGACACCGCTGCTTACCGTAGTGTTATGGGTCTTCACTACAAGCAGCCGCGAGCTGCAGGCAGAGAACGAGCGGCTGATGAAGAAAAGCGCCAATTTGGCCACGGTAGACGAGAATACCGATTTGCGGAACAGCGTATCTTTCCAGAAGGATGCCAGCCTCTTTACAGGCATAGCAACCCGATACAAGATCCCGCTTACGCTGCTTGTGATTAAGGTGAAATATTGGAGTGAGATCCGCCGGCTGATTCCGGATGACCAACTGTCCGAGGCTATCTATGATGTATCCCAGCTCAGCCAGTCCAGCATTCGTACCAATGATGCGCTGTATTTACTGGATAAGGACGATGCTACCTGGGGGCTGCTGCTGTTTACCGACCGGGAAGGCGCTAAGATTGTCATTGAACGGATCAAATTTAAGCTTCAGGAATTAAACGATACGGAGTTCTCTACCAAATACAAGGTAAATCTGGGACTGAAGATTGGTGCTGTGGAATATGAGGCCGAAACCATCGAGAATCCGTTTGATTTCATTGTTCAGGCCAAGAAGCAGCTCGAATATGATGTTTAATATGAAAATTCAGGACAAGCTAATAATATAGGAAGTTATCTATATAGACATTTACCGGAAGAGAATAGGAATAAAAACGGGACAAAGGTTGACTCCGGGATTGGGATCGCGTATGATGGAGTGGCGTAATTTGATCGTAGAAATTATGCATTTCCCTTCGTCTAAGTATCTTTGCTTAAATAGACCTAGAGATGGCTTCATGTTACCATAGAGCATTATTTACCCGGGAAGGAGGTTATTGCAATGAGAGAAGGCATACACCCGAAATACAACCAGGTTATCTTTCTGGATGCCAGCGTAGGCTTTAAATTCCTGAGCGCTTCTACTAAGTCATCCGGTGAAACAATGGAATGGGAAGATGGCAACACGTATCCGGTGATTCGTGTGGACGCAAGTTCCGCATCGCACCCGTTCTATACAGGTAAACAAAGAGATGCAGAAACTGGCGGCCGCGTGGACAAGTTCAAACAGCGTCTGGCACAGAAGAAATAACATTTTTCAGACAAACAGGGAGATTACGGAAGTCATGCAGATGGCGGACCGGGATCTCTTTTTTTTTGTCATTTATTGTTTGGCCGCCGCTGGGAGCGGGTAATAATAAGCAGGTGGGAAGTGGAAGGTATCAATTAACGGATGGAACGGCATGTGAATGTGTATTCCGAAAGGTAGTTGATTAACCCATGTACTATCTGAAAGGGAAGACCAAATCGAGATTGCGTCGATTGTTTTCTGGAACAGCACCCTAGCAATTGGAAACTGGCATAATTAAAAATTCGCTTCTCACCTTTTGAAGACTCTACGGGCTGCCCGTAGGGTCTTCCTGTATATTGGCCTGCCCTCTGCATAACCGGCACATTTGCCTATTGGACATTCAGTTTCCACAATCCCGAAAAGAAAGTAATTTTTTCAAGGAGTGATTCATTTGTGCGAAATAGTAGGATATAATAAGGCAAAGCTATCTCAAAATTAGGAGAAATATGACATGCCATGGATGCAGGGTTATCCGTATTATTTACTAATGGGCAGTGTTCTAAGTCTCTACATGGGCGTCAGTTCATATAAGCACCGCAACACACCTGGAAGACGCTATTTATGGATTTTAATGTTGCTTGTCAGCGCAATCTTCGCGGCTACGGCCGGAGAAATCCTCTCCCTTTCCTTTCAGGCCAAGCTGTTTTGGAAAAATGTTCAGCAGGCTCCGCTATTTTTGAGCACGATATTTACTTACGCGGCGATTAAAGAGTATGTGTCCCGTTCTTCGGAAGGGCTAAACCGGCGGCTTGCCTTCTTTTGCGTTCCGGTTGTGCTGGATGTTGTGCTGATTTTCACGGACTCCGCTCATCATCTGATGCGCAGTGAAGTTGGCATAACCACTGTAGCGGGGATAAGCGGAATAATGGTTGAACCGACGGTTCTGAGTATGATCCTCATAGCCTACGACCAGCTCTTTGGTATATATGCCGTCTATCTGCTGGCCCTATCTCTGCTGAATGCACCCAAGTATTTTTTTAAAAGAAATCTGCTCTTGCTGGCCGGACTTATAATTCCGGTAATTTCTGTTTTCTTCCTCCCGCTCCTCAAAATTTCGGTTACAGGCTTTACAGCATTTACATATCTGCCTCCGGTTCTGGCGGCGTACCTGTCCTTGTTCCGCGATCCTCGGCTTTCCCTATATCCGCTGGCCAAGAACAAGATCTTCGAGAATATGAAGGACGGCATCGTGCTGACGGACCGTTATGACAGCATTATCGACGTCAATAAAGTCGCAGAGACCATGTTATCGGCTTTGATTGGAGAGCAGACAAGCAGCTGGGAAGGCCGGAGCATCCATCATTTGCTGGAGCATTATGGTGACATCGCCAGTTACTACAGACAACGGGTTGAAGGGCAGTTCGAAGTCGAGGCCCCCGGCACCACGGATGTCTGTTACGGGGTGTCGCTAATTGCTTCAGGGCGCAGAGAGACGGGGCCTTCCGGCATGCTTATTGTGGTCAGCGATCTCAGTGAGAAGAAACGGTACGAGCGGGAGCTGCTCTATCAGGCAACGGTTGATGATCTGACCGGGCTGTACAACCGCAGGCATTTCATGCGCCTGGTGCAGAAGTACACGATTCGTGAGGGGGCAGGGATGGCCCTGCTGCTGTTCGACATAGATGATTTCAAATTAATCAATGATACATACGGGCATATAGCGGGTGATCAGGCTCTGGTCGATCTCTCCGGTAAAATACTTGCGGTGTACGAGGATAACGGCATTGCCGGCAGAGTGGGCGGTGAGGAGTTTGCCGTATGCTTTTTTACCGGCAGTGAGAGGGCAGCGCTGGCGGAAGCTGAGAACTTCCGTTCCATAATGAGCGAGCATATTGTTCAACTGGACGGCGGACACAGTATCCAGCTCACCGTAAGCATCGGGATTGCGTTTACAGAGCAAAGTGATATCGCCTTTGAGGACTTATACCGTGAGGCTGACGAGGCGTTGTATCTATCGAAGGCTGCCGGCAAGAATAGAGTGACGCTGGGCCGCAAGCCTGTAATCAGAGAGGCAATTAAGGGATAAGGTCTCTTAAGGAATATCTCAAAAGACCACGCTTTCTGCAAAGGCAGTCAGCGTGGTCTTCTGTATAAATTATCTTTGTGTCACTTTGCCCAATTATTCATGGACTGTCTCTACAACGACCTTCAGGGCTGTGCCGATCGGCGGCAGGCTTTTGGTCATTAAGGGGCTATAGAATCCGATAACCTTGGCACCTTGAACCAGTGTGCTTGCCTCTATAGCCTCGCCGCTTTCATTAACAAGCGCGGTATCTTCAGCCAGACGAAGCACGACCTCGCTAGGCGATTGCTCGCTAAGGGCAGTGCCTTTAATCCGGATGCTGAGTGAGCCGTCTTCAGCTTTGATTACTTTTTCCACAGTACCTTGCGTCGCCAGCGTAGTGCCTTGCTTTTTCGAGTCCTGTACAGTGATCTTGTAAGCAGGGGTTTGCGGCGGCAGACTCATGGTGGCGAATATGGCATGCTCTGCTTCCACGGTCATGCCGAGCTGAAGATCGGTAAATGCAAGCTTTGTGCCGTCAGCCATTTGGATAACGGTATCCTTGCCCACATTCAGCACAATACCTGCGGTGCCCGTACCTTTGATTTGTACAGACTGGAACTTACCGTCATTGCGGAGGGCAGTAATGACGCCACTCTCATTCTGATGTTCTACGGATGGAGTAATCACGATTTGTTTTCCCTCCACGGAGATGGTTTGGTGCAATACCTGCCTTACAAAGGAAGCTGGAACATACAGCTGGTTCCCTTTCATCTGCGGTGCTGTTCCGAGTGTTGTATACATTTTATTGATGGCATAGCGGTCTTCACCATTCTTCACGGCTGTAAAGATGTTGCCTTTATTCAGATCAACGGCTTTGGTCTCTGTATTCCATGTGACGGTAAACCCAAGCGCCGCAGCAACGGTGCGCAGGGGAACCAAGGGTTCTTTGGCACTGGAAGGCTGGAAGCCGGTATCAGAAAGGGTCGAACCGTTGATTTCAATAGTGAAAGTCTTAGCCGCCGTGCTGGCGGATGCCTGTGGCGTTTTGTTGTTTTTGATGGAGGTTATGGCTGGTCCGGCCGATACGACTCCTGCAGTAAGGGCCAATGACAATGTTAAAAGGGCAACGCTTGTTTTCAGTGACTTGTTCATGTGTGTAGTCTCCTTTAGTTGAGTAGTATGTCAGGTGTGCGTCATTTTCTTAACGGTGATCATTTTGATTTTGTTGCAATTTTTAAGAATTGAAATCTGAGAATGCTGTAGCCACGACCAATCCCAAAATAGAAGAATAGAAGAATTATAGGTTCGATTTATATAGTTATAGTAAACTAAAAATACGAATTCTATCCGGCATTCTAACTGCGGTAAGCCGGACACAAACGAAATAAAGGGGGCATTTTTATGTATCAAACCTATATTTTTGATCTGTACGGTACGCTGATTGATATTGAAACTGATGAAGAACGTCCCGAGGTATGGGAACGGCTGGCGCTCCACTTTAGCTACCACGGTATGAACATCACGGGAACAGAGCTGCAGGATAGGTTCCTGGCGGAGCGGGACATCCAGCTTGCTGCTGCTGCACAGAGCTGTGAGTTTCCCGATTTCGTTATGGAGGAAGTCTTCCGGGTGGTGGCACGGGATTTGGGCGGAAGTCCGAACGAGGATTGGCTGCATGAAACGGTAAGGTGGGTACGGACGTTATCTATGATCCATATCTCCCTGTACGACGGAGTGGCAGAAATTCTCCAGAGCTTAAGAGCCGGCGGCAAAAAAGTGTTCCTGCTGTCCAACGGACAGAAAACCTTCGTCGAGGCTGAACTGACTATGCTTGGCATCCTGCATTTGTTTGACGGGGTGGCTATCTCCTCGGAGGCGGGGGTGAGTAAGCCGGACCCGTTGTTTTACCGCTATTTGACGGACACCTATGGTGCGGACTTAAGCTCGGCGATTATGATTGGCAATGATCCGCGTACGGATATCGCCGGGGCTGCAGCAGTAGGGATTGACTCCTGTTATATTCAGACGGCATCGTCTCCCCGGGATGTTCCGGTGAAGAGCACCGTGCAGATCTGGGATGGAGATTTGCGCAAAATCCCCGGTTGGAGCCTGTAGCCGAAACGAAGCGCCGGCAGATTGACTTGTGCTACAATAATGGAGCATAAATGCCTGAGGAGCTGACTAACGATTATGAGCGATAAAGTAAATGAGCAGGAATTGTTGGATGTGCTGTCCGCCCAGACGAAGGTTGATCCGAAGCTGATCAAGCTGGTGCTGCAGCATGAGCAGAACTTTATCAACAATGCCAAAGCCAACAGCAAAGGCGAAGTTGATATAGACAACGATGATCTGGTTGATTATGTTACTGCCCAGCGTGATGTGAAGCTGGACGAACTGACAGTCGAGAATATTCTCGATGCAGAAATGGACTATCTGATGGACAAAGGGCTTGCAGGGTATATTGATTAGAAACCTTGCGGCTGGGAGCGGCTCATGGTTCACTCCGGTTGAATCATGGGCAGCTGCTCCAAAAAAAGTTTGCCGTTTTCTTTGCTTTCGGTAAATTAATGTGCTACAATGAAGTCAATCATAAATTTAACCCTTAATTCACATATTGTAAAAGGTTATCATTTGTGCGTATGAATCCTTTTCCAATGTGTGAATTTTTATTTGTTCGTACAATACGTAGGAATAAAAGGACATGTGTTAAATAAAATATTGGAGGTAATATTATGCAAACAGGTACAGTGAAATGGTTTAACGCAGACAAAGGTTTCGGTTTTATCGAGGTTGAAGGTGGAAGCGACGTATTCGTACACTTCTCCGCAATCACTGGTGAAGGTTTCAAATCTTTGGATGAAGGCCAACGCGTAGAGTTCAACGTAACTCAAGGCGCTCGTGGACCACAAGCCGAAAACGTTGTAAAACTGTAATTTCTTAAATCAAGGCTGTCCTTAACACAAGTTGAGGGCAGCCTTTTTTATTACGCATACCTGTCCTAACGTTCCTGAAAAGGTAATGAATCGTATGGATACGAACTAAGGAGGGGTACTTATGTATTTTCGTAAAAAAGCGCTGGAGGATCTTCCCCAGGAAGACACAGCCATTTGGTCCTGCACCAAAGAAGGCTGCACCGGTTGGATGCGCGATAATTTCGCCTTTCAATATGTGCCTACCTGCTGGCAATGCAATTCACCAATGACCCGAAGCATGAAGATCCTGCCTATGCTTGTCAACACGAATCATGAGATGAAGGAAATAAAGAAGGGAATTACAATTACGTAGTTTTCTCTTCCCGGTTGCTTTGACCGGTTTTCTTCTAACGTCGATACCCTTAAGCTCCCTTGAATCAGGGACTTGCTTAGGGGTTTTTTGTTGTCCTGGAGTGCCCCCAATGATAATAGGTCTTGACCAAGCGGCAGCACTTCTGGAGAATAGAGCTGGAAGCGCTGTCAGTGAAGGAGGGGCCGAAGTGTACGGAAGATTCAAAGAGCTGAATACGCTACGCAATCAAATCTTTATCGGATTTCTGCTTGTGATGCTGATCATTATTGTTGTTTCGGGAGCATTTGTGTATGACCGGGTCTCTTCGCTGCTGAAAAATAATTCCGAGCGGCATATCCAGCAGACTGCGGTTCAGGCCAACGGAAGACTGGACGCACTGATCGGCCAGATAGACAGTCTCACAGAGCAGGTGGCCAATCATCCGACGGTCCAGCAGCTGCTGCTGGAAGAGCTGAACGGGCAGAAAGTGTCTTTTAACCAGCGGCAATCTCTGCTGAAGATTGTATCCAGCTATCAGGCTTACATGCCCAGCGTAGGCTCCCTTGAGCTGTATACGGCTGATTACCGGCTGTTGTTCCCGATTAAAGACGGCAGCTTGAGCACAAGGATTAACGGCAGCTATATTAGCGAAGCCAATGTGCAAAAGGGCAGACTGGTCTGGATCGGTGTCGATCCGAATGATGACCAGAGTCTGCTGGCGATCCGCCAGGTCAGCCTGATGGACCGCTGGTTCTCACGGGGCGGCTATCTCATGGCGCGGATTCAGCGGAGCTACTTTCAGCTGAATGATCCGCTTTCCGGCAGCGACAGCGGCGAGTCGATACTGCTTGTCAGTGATGACGGCCAGCTGCTTGGCAGCAGCGAAGCACCGGTGGCTAATCTGCTGCCGCTGCTCCACAGCAAGGACCAGACCGTCAGCTTCCAGGACAAAGAATATGTGCAGGTCAAGCTGCGCTCGGACAAGACCAACTGGACACTGCTGGTGCTTACGCCTGTCAGTTATGTGACGAAGGGGATCTCTGTGCTGCGGACGGTGCTGCTGGTTTCCGGGGCGCTCGGAACGGTGCTGTTTTTGATTATGTCGTTTGTGCTGTCTACCATGATTACGCGGCCGATCATGCATCTGATCCGGGCGATGCGCAAATCGCGGCTCGGGGTGCTGACCCCCAATTTGCAGTCTGTATCTACGATGGAGCTTCGGGAGCTGAACAACACATACAATGGTATGATCACCAATATGAACGACTTAATCCGGGTAGTTTATGAAAAAGAAGTGCTGCAAAGCCGCACGGAGCTCAAAGCGCTGCAGGCGCAAATCAATCCCCATTTTCTGTTCAACACCTTGGAGGCGTTCAATTGGTCGCTGGAGGAGAAAGGGGAAGAGGAGCTGGCCGGACTGGTCGTAGTGATGTCGCGGCTGTTCCGTTATATCATCGGCAATCCGAACATGGATGAATGGGTAACACTTGGAGAAGAGGTGGAGCAGGTCCGGCGTTATTTGCAGATTATGGAGATGCGGATGGGCGAACGTCTGACCTGGAATGTCGAGCTGGCTCCGCAGGCGGCGGCTGTTCCGGTGCCGAAGCTGCTGATCCAGCCGATTGCAGAAAATGCGATTCTGCACGGAGTCGAGAGCCGTGTCGGCAGCGGGTTGGTCAGCGTTGTTGTCCAGCCGTCACTCCGGCAGGGCTGGACAACAATAACCGTAAGCGATAATGGTCCCGGAATGGATGCAGACACTTTGCAGGCGCTCTACAATTCGCTAGAGGGAGGACCTTCTATCTCTTCCAAGGGAAACGGTGTGGGCCTTGTAAATGTTCAGCGGCGGCTTAAGCTCTACTATGGCCGGGAAAATGCGGATCTTCAAGGAATGATGATTGACAGCAAACCGTCCCAAGGGACGGCCATTAGCTTTGAAATACCGAACAATGGGGGATATACCTATGAGCCTGGGCAACAAAATGATTCTGGTCGTGGACGATGAGCCGCGGACCCGGCAGGGTATTAAGCAGACGCTGGAAGTATGGGCAGCAGGGAGATATACCGTGGAAACCGCAGATAATGGGATTGAAGCCCGTGAACGGCTGCTGCGCGAGCGGGTCCATCTGCTGATAACCGATGTCCGGATGCCGGAGGTCAGCGGGCTGGATCTGATCCGCTCGCTGGAGGGGCAGGCGCGTAAGCCGGTGGTGATCGTCATTTCCGGCTATGCTGAATTTGAATATGTGCAGCAGGCACTGCAGCTGGGGGCAGTCAATTATCTGCTCAAGCCGCTGGACAAGGGTGAACTGCTGCAGGTGGTTGAAGCTGCCCTGAAGCGCGGGGAAGAGGAGCGGCGGCGTGAGAAGCTGGAGAAGCTGGTTGACCACAAGCTGCTGGAGATGGATCCGGAGCGTAGCGGCATGGGAGAGCCGGTGAAAGAAGCGCTTGTGTACGTGGAGCAGCATCTGCAAGAGCAGCTGAGTATGGCTGAGGTGGCCGGGCTGATCCACCTGAACGCGAGTTACTTCAGTGTGCTGTTCAAGGAACAGACGGGGGTTCCCTTCAGCGAATATGTGTCACGGCTGAGGGTTCAGCGGGCCAAGGAAATGCTGCTGCAGACGCGAATGTCCATCGGCGAGATCGGCGAGCGTGTAGGCTACCGCACGGACAAATATTTTATCAAGGTATTCAAATCACTTGAAGGGATGAGCCCAAGCCGCTACCGCCAGCAGATGGGGGACAAGCAGACGGAAATCCAATAAAAGTGGAAGTTTTACCAATGAGCGTGATCTTATAAACCTCCGGTTGCAATGTTAAAATTTGTCTGAGAGCGGTTACAGAATCCGCACACAACTGAAAAAATGGAGGTTATAGCAATGCCAAGGAACAAGTTGACTAAAGGCCTGCTTTTGACTTTTACGCTGGCGCTGATTCTCTCGGGCTGCGGAGGGACGAAGAATAATAACGCCGCGGGTGGCAGCGAGGCGGGAGCGGGGGACACAGAAGCGGCTACCGATGCTCCTGCGCAGAAAGTCACGATTAACATGATGCATTTATGGCCAGCAGGCAGCTCAGCCCAGCAGAATAAACTGGTCGGACAGATTATAGACGAATACCAGAAGGAACATCCGAACGTTACTATCAAGCAGGAGGTGCTGGAGAACGAGCAGTATAAGAATAAGCTCAAGGTGCTGTCCGCTTCCAATGAGCTTCCCGATGTCGGAATTACATGGGCGGCAGGCTTCATGGAGCCTTATGTAAAAGGCGGTTTGTTCGCTCCGCTGGATGATATCCTGGGCGGGGCACAGCTGAAGGATAAATTCGTCGCAGGGACTACGGAAGCTTATGCAGTGGACGGTAAAACCTACGCGCTGCCGATTGAGCTGAACATTTCACCGATTTACTACAACAAAGACATCTTCGCCAAACATAACCTGCAAGTACCGGCTACCTATGAGGAATTCAAGCAAGTTGTGAAAACGCTGTCCGATAATGGAGTGGCCCCGATTGCCCTCGGCAACAAAGACCGCTGGACCGGCTCGCTGTGGTATATGTATCTGGCCGACCGGATTGCCGGCAGTGACACGCTGAAGAAAGCTACGAACGGTACAGGCTCCTTCGATGATCCGGGCCTCATTCAGGCGGCGGCCGAAGTGCAGACTCTGGTTGACATGAATGCCTTCAACAAGGGCTTCAACGGCTTGTCCAACGATGAAGGCAAGTCCGAATTCATGAATGAAAAAGCGGCCATGTACCTGATGGGCACCTGGGAGCTTCCGAACTTTACGACGAACCCGGATATTCCGCAGGAATTCAAGGACAAGGTAGGCTTTTTCAAATTCCCGACCGTTGATGGCGGCAAGGGCAACATCAACAGCTGGGTGGGCGGTCCCGGTGTCGGCCTGTTCGTAGCCGAGTCCTCCAAGGTGAAGGAAGAGGCTAAAGCGTTTGTGGAGTACTTTGTCTCCAAGTGGGGTGAAGAGTCCGTAACCACTGCCGGCGTAATCCCGGCTACCAAGGTCGATACAGCGAACAGCAATTTGCCTCAGCTGTATGTAGACCTGCTGAATGAGCTGAACAATGCCAGCAGCATCACGCTGTTTGCCGATGTGCAAATGAAACCGGGCGCTGCACAAGTCCACCTGGATATGATTCAGGCGCTGTTCGGCAAGGCGGTAACCCCCGAACAATTCGCCGCCAAACATAAAGAAGCTGTAGAGAAAGGCAATTAAGAATAGAGTGTGAAGCGGAAGCCTCAGGTTGGCTGGGGGACTTCCGCCCCCTTTAATACGAGTATTTCAGGAAGGAAAGGAGGGATTGCACCATGGCGAAAGTGATGTCCAACAAGCTGGTGATCGCACTGTATGTGCTGCCTTCCCTGCTGCTCATCATGGGCATTATTTATATTCCGATTGTCCTGACCGGTTATTATGGACTGAACCAGTGGGACGGCATCGGCAAGATGGTATTCATCGGACTGGACAATTATAAGGAGCTGGTGCGGGACAACGCCTTCTGGCAAAGCGCTCTGCATTCCCTGCTGCTCGCTATGTTCTCGGGCATCAGCCTCATCGGTTATCTAGGGATTGCACTGGTCTTATCCGGCAAAATCAAGGGCGCAAATCTGCTGCGCAAGATTTACCTGATCCCCATGCTGCTGTCTTCCGTAGCCATCGCGCAGTTGTGGATGAAGATCTATCACCCCACCAATGGTGTGCTGAACAGCCTGCTGACTTCTCTCGGGGTCGACAATCCGCCGTCCTGGCTGGCTGAGCCCTCCATCGTGCTGATTGCTTTGTTTATCCCGATTATTTGGCAATATGCCGGTTTTTATATTCTGATTTATTATGCTGCCTTAAAGAACATTCCCGAATCGCTGATGGAAGCCGCGCGGATAGACGGGGCCAATCCTTGGCAGATCGCTACCCGGATCAAGCTGCCGCTGATCAGTGAGGTGATTAAGGTGACGGTGGTACTGTCGGTGGTGGGGTCGCTGAAATATTTTGATCTCATTTATGTCATGACTGACGGGGGGCCGAACGGGGCGAGTGAAGTTATGGCATCTTATATGTATCACAAGGCCTTCCGCAGCTTTGACTTCGGATATGGCAGCGCGGTCGGGTTCTTCCTGCTGCTCATCTGTCTGGTGGCCACTTATCTGATCCGTAAGGCGACTGCTTCGAAAGATACGATCCAGTATTCTTAAATATTGCCCGCCTTGAAAGGAGGAGCCTATCATGAGAACTCAAGCCGCTGCGGGCTACCCGCCGATTCGGCAGCGCAGCGGGGTGCCGCTCTTGCACAGAACCGGTTATGGTGTCATGTACCTCGCCCTAATCGCCGTTGCTGTGATCCAGGTGCTGCCGCTAGTCTGGCTGCTCATCTTCTCGCTGAAGAACAATCAGGAAGTATTCAACATGGCTCCATTCGCCATTCCGGCGCATCCGCACTGGAGCAATTATGAAAATGTATGGGTCAACGGAAATATAGGACAGTATTTTCTGAACAGTGTCTGGATTACGGCGGTTGCACTGGTGCTTACGGTGCTGCTGGCCAGCTTCGTCACCTTTGCCGTGACCCGCATGCTCTGGAAGGGCAGATCACTGGTGCTGGGCCTGTTTATGGTCGGGCTGATGATCCCTGTCCATTCCACATTGATTCCGCTGTTCAGTATGTTTCTGAAGCTGCATTTAACGGATAATCCGCTGTCGATCATTCTGTCGTATGTGGCGTTCAACCTGCCCACAACGATTATGATTCTGCTTGGCTTCTACTATGCGCTGCCGAAGGAAGTGGAGGAGGCGGCAATTATTGACGGCTGCTCGGTGAACAGAATGTTCTTCAAGATTGTGCTGCCGATGACTTCGTCCGTGCTGGCGACAACAGCCATTATCAATATGATCTACAACTGGAACGAGTTTATCTTCGTGAACACATTCATCAGCTCCGACAAATACAAGACGCTAACTGTCGGGGTCCAGAATTTTATCGGCCAGTATACTACAGACTGGGGGGCGATCGGTGCCACGCTGATGATCAGCATTCTGCCGATTCTGCTGGTGTTCCTGATTATGAGTGAACGGATTGTCGAGGGCATTGCCGCCGGTTCTGTTAAAGGCTGACGCGTGAGCAGGAGAAGCAGTATAATTCTTCATCCTCAATCGTAATCCCGTCAAAACCATGCTGGACAGCCAGCTCTATCAGTTCTTGATCCGGAGGAATCGGTTCACGCATGCTGCTGTAGCCAATCCGCGCATGATGCTCTTTAAGTCCCTGCCTGGTCCTGGAATGGGCAATCATAAATGTGCCGCCGGGATTCAGGCTCCGCTCCGCGTTGGCGAACAGCATTTCCAGATTTACAAAATGGGGAATGCTGTTATAGATCAGCACGTAATCAAAGCCGGATTCGCAAGTGAAGGGATCTTCGAAGTCAACACACTGCGTTTCTGCTTCAGGATAGCCTTCCCGCAGCGCTTCGAGCATCGCGCTTGAGATGTCGAGGGCCAGATAGCGGCTTGGGCGGATGCCAAGCTTATGCAGCGCAGCGGGTATGACACCGGTGCCGGAAGCTACGTCCAGCAGGCTCTGCCCTGCTTTTATGCCCAGAGCTTGGAGAACCTTCTGGGCCAGTGCAACGGCTTCCTCGCTGTTGTTCCATCCGGCGGCCAGGGCATTGAAATGTTCAATTTCACTTTCTTTCGGTGAATGTGTGGTCATATGCGGCCTCGTCTCCTGTTATGTATTTTTATGGAGTTCATTATAAATGAAAAAAGGCGGCTCGTCAGGTCGAAAAGACCTTGGCGAACCGCCTTCTTTAAAATATAAGCCGTTTCATCTTGCGGAATGCTTAATGTGCTGCAGCAGGGGAGGGGCTAACCGGTGTCTCTGCATCATGCTGGATCAGCCCGTGTTTCTCCCAGGCTCTGCTCTTCCAGCGGAAATACATAATCACTGCTCTTACCCATTCGTCAAAAGCGGTGGCCAGCCATACCCCGGCCAGGCCGAGGTCAAGCGTGAACACCAGAAAATAGCCAAGCGGCAGACTCATGCAGACCATGGAGATCAGCCCCATATAAACAGGGAACTTGGCATCGCCCGAGGCCCGCAGAGAGTTGATGATCACCAGGTTGCAGGTGCGTCCCGTCTCCAGGAAGAAGCTGAGCAGGATGACCTGGGCGCCCATCCGGACGATGCTCTCATTGTCGGTGAACAGTCCGAACAGCGGTACACGGAAGGCGATAACAATGACATCCATAATTACAGTGACAAGCAGAGCCCACTTCACACTGGAGAATACCCGCGTATAGGCTTCCTCGGGACGTTTTGCACCGACCAAATGTCCAACAATGATCGAGGTGCCCATGGATACTGCGACGCTGAACAAGAAAATATAACTCGAGATATTCAGCGCGTATTGGCGCGTGGCCATCGCTTCAGCGCCCAAATACGTAATATACAGCGTAAATACCAGCTGGCAGGATTGATAGGTAATGGATTCAAAAGCAGACGGAATGCCGATTTTGAGAATCTGCAGCACATATTTTTTGGAGAGGTGGATGTAGTAGGTCCATTTGACCCTTACCTCCATGATCCGGTATAGCAGCAGGAAGAACAGTACCAGCGTGATCAGCCGGCTCAGCACTGTGGAAATGGCCGCACCCTGTACTCCCATTGCAGGCAAGCCGAAATGCCCGAAGATCAGAATGTAGTTGCCGGCCACATGAATGATATTCATGAGCAGGGAGACCATCATCGTCTGCTTCGTGAAGCCGTGCGTGCGGATCGTAGTCGCCAGGGCGTTAAGCAGCGCCTGCAGAAAAATACCGCCTCCGACAATGTTCATATACATTCTGGCATAGACGAGGATATCGCCCTGCACATTCAGCGCAGCCAGCAGGCTTCCGCCGAACAGCAGCAGAACCGCGCTTAGAATGAGGCCTACGGCCAGGTTGAGCGTAATGGCATTTCCGGTTACATTAGCCGCTTCCTGCGGTTTCTTCGAACCGAGATATTGGGAGACGACGATAGCTGCGCCGTTTCCGATTACACTGAGTACTAGAATGGCTATAGCTATAATCTGATTCGCTGCACCCACACCCGATACGGCATCGTCCGATACCGAACTGATCATAAACGTATCGACGCTGCCCATAAGCATGAACAGGAACAGCTCCAGGAAGATCGGCCAGGTTAGCTTAATCAAGTTGAACTCTTGATGTTTTACTTGCTCCATAATACACCTTCTTATTATTATTGCCCGTACTAATGTAAATGCTTTAGTCCCAAACAAAATGTATGTTAGCACAGCTTTTATGAAAATGCAGTATTTTTACGGAAATAATGAAAAATTGGATGGATTTCTTTCAAGATTGGCATCATTTAAGCCTCTGCGCAGCACAATAGTATCCTCCAGGTGACTACATCACAATAAAGTGCCTACTTCCCTTTTGGACTGCATGAACTTACACTTAGTGCAACACTTACAAAAATACACTAAAGAGGAGATTTATCATATGAAGCTGCAATTAGCACTAGATCTTGTGGATATCGCCGGAGCCAAGGAAATTGTCTCGGAGGTGGCTGAATTTATTGATGTTGTGGAAATCGGCACACCGATTGTTATTAATGAAGGATTGCACGCGGTGAAGGCCATTAAAGAAGCTTTCCCGGCGCTGACCGTACTGGCTGATCTGAAAATTATGGATGCAGGCGGTTATGAAGTGATGAAGGCCGTGGAGGCGGGTGCGGATATCGTTACCGTGCTGGGCGTTTCCGATGATTCGACGATTAAAGGTGCTGTTGAGGAAGCCAAGAAGACGAATAAAGAGATTCTGGTTGACCTGATCAACGTCAAGGATATTAAGGCAAGAGCTGCTGAAGTGGACGCACTGGGTGTGGATTATGTGTGTGTACACTCCGGTTATGATCATCAGGCCGAAGGCAAAAATTCCTTCGCCGATCTCCATGCGATCAAAAGCGTAGTGAAGCGGGCCAAAACTGCGATTGCCGGGGGGATTAAGCTGAGCACACTGCCGGAAGTCATTGCAGCTGGACCTGACCTCGTCATCGTTGGCGGCGGCATCACCGGTGAAAGTGACCCGAAGGCAGCGGCGGCAGAAATGAAACGCCTTGTGAGCCAGGCCTAAGGTTCGTATGGATACCGTTAGATACGCACAGGAAATAGTGAAGGAGCTGCAGCGCTCGGCAGCGCAGCTTGATGCAGCAGAAGCTGAGGGATTTGCAGCGCTGCTGCTGCGCTCCGGCAAGGTGTTCGTCGCCGGGGCAGGCCGGTCGGGGCTGATGGGCCGGGCCTTTGCTATGCGGCTGATGCATGCCGGCAAAGAGGCCTATGTAGTCGGCGAGACTGTGACGCCGGGAATCGAAGCGGGCGATGTTCTGGTGCTTGGTTCTGGATCGGGTGAAACGAAGAGTCTGCTCGCGATGGCGGAGAAAGCCAAAGCGCTTGGCGCGGCGGTTGCCGCTGTGACCATTGCGCCGGAGTCGACGATCGGCAGATTGGCTGATTATACAGTGAAGCTGCCGGGCTCTCCGAAAGAACAGAACGGCGGAGAGCGCGCCACCATTCAGCCTATGGCCTCCTTGTTTGAACAGACCTTGCTCGTCTTCTATGATGCGGTGATTTTGCGGATGATGGAGCAGACCGGCCAGACCACTACGCAGATGTTCGGCAAGCATGCCAACTTGGAATAAAACAAACCACGCCTGTCCGGCTGCCCGGACAGGCGTGGTTTGTTTAGGTGTATTTTGCTGCTGATCCTATAGATTAGCCTAGCGCTTAAGCAGATCCTCACGGATAGGAGTGAAGACATCGAGCAGCGCTGAATCTGCCTCCAGTGCAGTCACGCCATGCTTGGCATTGGAAGGAATAGCAATGCTCTGGCCTGCTCCTATAGCATATTCCTTGCCATCAATGCGGAACACAAAGCTTCCACGCAGACAGTAGCTCATCTGCTCATGCGGATGGCTGTGCTCATAGCCCTCGGCTCCCTTCTCGAAATGAACCTCCATCATCATCAGACTGGCTGCCGCATTCAGGATGCAGCGTTTGACGCCCGGCTCCGCCGGTTCCCATACTCCAAGATTGCTCATGTTTATTTCCTCCTTAGGTTAGTTGAATCTGCAATACAGTTGCCGCCTGACAAGTCTGAACGTGAAGATGAATAGATAGGGGTCAGACTCGTTCAAATCCTTTTGGAACGGCAATCTGAATTGTCCCAGGCTCAAGGCTAAGAATGTCCGCTTCCGAGTCCTCGAGAACTGTCAGCCCAGCCTGCGAATTCCGGGCTTCCGCAGCTTGGGCCGCTGTGTATTCAGCCTCTGCCCCTCCAGCCAAAGCTGTTTCTGCTGGGCCGAGCAGCCTGAGCGGAACGCCGCCGGGAACGCGGATGCGGCGGGTCATTGTGGAGCCGTTGATGGCAGCGACACACCAAACGCCGTCTGCGCGGGCGATCTTATACAAGCGGACGCCTTCCCCGGCTTCTTCGCACTCCAACGGCTCCAGCCGGAGTGCGGGAGCCGCTGCTGCCCGGGGATGCAGCAGCACCACGTAGTCCTCACCAGCGTTGCCGTGCACACGGAAATGCTGCTGTGCGGCGAGCGGGTACGCTCCGCCTACGGCACCCTCTCCGGTCGTAATGACCGGGAGGGCAGGCTCGGCGATATGCGCGCTCAGCCGCATGCCGCCTAAGCCTACAGCGTCAATGGCCTGCTCCGTGACTTCGGCCTCCGTACTCAGCGTATGCAGATTCCAGACACTGTCTGCCCCGCCCTCAATCCGGTCCCAGACCAGATAAGCGTCAAAACCCGCTTTGATGAACAAGAAATGCCGCTCATGTTCTCCGGCCCGCGCATCGGGAATGAGGCTTTTTGCATAATCCAGCTCCTCCGAGAAGCGGACCTCCCGGCAGACGCTTTGCAGCGGACCGTCCAGAAGATTTCCCGTTTCACCGGCGAACTGGACGACGTTATGCGCGGCTCCCGACACATACCAGTGCCGGTCCCCGTTGTAATAGCCGCCGGTTCCGGCATCCAGCGTCAGGGGAACCCCGTCTGCCCAGATGGAGAAGTGGCCTTCATCATGATGGGCGTGATAGGTCAGCGGTGAAGCCTCGTAAATGGCGTAATGCTGCAGGTTCTGCTCTCCGCCGCGGAAGATGACATAACCGATGCCTGGATAATGTACGGAGCGGAGAGCAGGTGCCTGCTCTGGAAGATCCGGCTGCGGATACAGCAGTGCGGCCAGCGGCAGCGGGAAGGCTCCGGTATCCTGGACAGGCGCGCCGCCGTGCTTCCAGGTCCAGACCATTTCCGCTGCCAGCTGCGGATCTTCCTCTGCATAGAATCGGGCCGCGTAGCCGAGCAGGCGGAACCATTGTTCCTGCACATTGGCATCGCCGACTGCCGGAGTAAGCAGAACGGGCGCACCGGAAGGGCCGTCTTGAATAATGTCCTCCGCTGTCACGATGCCTATCAGGAAGCGGTACATCGCCTTTACCTTGGGATGCCGGAAATAATCAATTCCCTTTAGGCGCTTCAGCAGGGCAAAGAAAAGGAAATAACGGTGCAGTACGGCGCCGTGATAGCGCACATTCTCCGGCCATGCGCCCTCCGCATCAACCACTTCCGCGAGCTGCCAGTCGATCACGGAGCGGGCATGCTCCAGGTATGCTCCGCTTTCGGCTTCCTGCGGGAAGAGGAGCGCATAGACCCCGAGCCCGGTTGCACGGTCGGCATTCCAGTTGCTGCGCTTGCCGCCTTTCTCGTCCGGGAAGGTCGTAAGGTCGAACCGGTAGTAGGCGGTGTCCATCATCATAGCCGCGATATAGCGGAAATCGGCGAGCAGTGCCGCCGTTTCCCCGGCAGCGAGTACTCCGCTGCCTGCAATCTGGTCATAGATGACCGAGGCGGCGGCCAGTCCCCGGCCGATATGCACAGCGCCGTAGGTGTCGTCGTCATGCCAGCCGTCCCGGCGGAAAATATCCATGCCGAGCCGCATATCGGCAAGCATGTATTGCAGCTTGCGCTTAGCCAGCCCGGCATACCGCTCTTCACCCGAGACCATATACAAGTTGGCATCCGCACCGGCAGCCTCCAGCAGATACGCCCAGTTGGTCAGCGTGGGCCGGTTGAAGAGCGGGGACAGCCGCTCAAGTCCAAGAGGTTGTCCTGCGGTATCCAGAAAAGTAACCCCGGTGCATATTCCGCCGTTCACAAGAGGGGCTTCTAGGCTGAGCTCTGTCTGGATACCGTAATAATCGCCTGCGCATACAAGCAGGAGCTCCTCATAACGTAGAACCGTCCACTCTGCCTCCGCTGTATTGCTGATTCGTACACTCCGCACATGGTCCTCCGGCGCACTGCCAGCCGGAGTTACGCCGGAAGGCTGCAGGCCGCTTCCGCTGCCGGACAGTTGCTCCAGCACAATGGTACTGCCGCTTCCGGGCATTTGGGTCCAGCCGTTCAGTGCCTCCCCGAAGCTGCCGTTTATCAGTGCCACCGGCAGCCCAAGCTGGGAATGTGTCAGGCGCACGCCGCAGATACGGGCAACGCCCTGTCCCCGTACCTGTACAGCCAGCTTCAGGAAGGCGGCCCCGGCGGGAACTTTGAAGACGAAGGGTTCCACCCGGAATATACCGAGGCCGCTAAGCGGAACGGCTGCCTCGCGGGCGGCAAATTGTCCGGACAGCTGCTGCTGTCTTGCGTATTCCTGCGCAATTGCGGGGATCTGTTCAATTCTGCTGCGGATTTCCCCCAGTTGTTCCCGGTCATAGCAGCCGAAGGGGCGGGCTTCGGCTGCGTCTTTATATGCTGAATTCATTGGTAGAATCAAACCTCCCTGTGAAGTTGTAATCCTGTTCTGTTATTTACTTTCTTCTTTAAGTATAGCTGTCCCGGGATGAAATCAGGGATGGATAAAAACAGGAAGCAGAGGGGACAAAGCGACTGAAAACTGCCCCGCAAAGTGAGGTCTTGATCTCGGAGCTTATTCTAAATGAAAAAGTGAAATTCTCCCCCTTAGCGCAGTCGGTTTCTCCCTAACTGTATATGCTCGGAGGGACGTATGATTAGGGCAGAAGCGCAAGTCCAATGACAGGAGGAACAATCAATGAATGAAACGAAACGTCAAATAAACGCCTGGACCTTTGTAGCGCCCAGCTTGATTCTGACGCTGATTTTTGGGGTGTACCCTATCTTTTGGGCTTTAAAGTACATGTTCTATGATTATCAGGGCTTCGGCACACCGCTATTCATCGGCCTGGATAATTTCGAGCGGCTGTTCCGCGATAAGGATTTCTGGCATTCCGTGGTCAATACCTTCATCTATGCAGGCGGCAAGCTTGTGATCACCATTCCGCTGTCTTTTGTACTGGCGGTGATTCTCAACCGCGCCTTGAAGGGGCGCCAGCTGCTGCGGGCGATTTATTTCATGCCTACCGTGATCAGTGCTTCGGTGATGGCGATTGTGTTCTACGTTATTTTCAACTCTTACAACGGAATGGTGAATCAGCTGCTCATGGGTGCCGGAATTGTATCCGCTCCCATAGACTGGCTCGGCGCCAAACACGCCTTAATCACGGCGATTATTATCGCAATCTGGGGTGCGGTCGGCAACTATATGCTGCTCTTTATTGCCGGGCTGCAGAATATTCCGGAGGATCTTTATGAAGCCGCTTCCCTGGACGGCGCGGGGCCGCTGCGGAAGATGTGGAGCATTACCGTTCCGATGCTGGGACCTGTGCTGCAAATGATCATCATGCTGGCCATCACCGTCTCTCTGAAAGGTTACGAGAGCATTATGGTGCTGACTGAGGGCGGGCCGTACGGCAAGACGGAAGTCATGTATCTGTATCTCTATAAACTGTTTTTCCCTGTATCGAGCGGAGGCTCGAGCATCCAGCAGTTTGGTTACGGGAGCGCGGTCGGGTTCACCACTGCGGTTATCGTCGGTCTGATCACTCTGGTTTACTTTTATGTATCCAAAAAGCTGAATGATATCTATTAAAAGAGAGGAGAATGTACAGTGAGCACATTGCATGCGGAAACGAAAATGACTTCGGCACAAGCTGAGCGTTCGGTTAAGACCAAAGCGCTGCTGTCCAAGGCACTGCTGTGGATTTTCCTGCTTCTGGTGGCGGCTTTTGCGGTATTCCCGATTGTTCTGGCCTTTTTCGGATCGCTTAAGTCCAATCTGGAGCTGACCACAGGAACAACCCTGCTGCCGAAGGAATGGAAATTCGATAACTATTCGCAGGCCTGGACTTCAGCAAATTTCGCACGCTTCACCTGGAACAGCGTATTTATCAGCACATTTACTACTATAGGCACTCTATTGATAGGAACGATGGCTGCATATGCAGTAGCAAGGGTTGATTTCTACGGGAAACGGCTGTATGTGATCATTCAGTCCTGCACCCTGTTTATCTCCATCGGTGCTGTCGTGCTGCGTCCCCAGTTTGATCTTATGGTATCGCTTCATCTGCAAAAATCGCTCTGGGGCGTCATCATCATTCTGATTAGTGCCCATGCGACTGCATTTTTTATGCTGATCGGTTTTGTGCGGGCGATCCCGAAGGAACTTGACGAGGCGGCGTTTATTGACGGCTGCAACTTTTATAGCGTATACTTTCGTGTTATCTTGCCGCTCCTGACGCCCGCACTGGGGGTGACTGCACTCTGGACCTTCCGCGGCGCATGGAATGAATATATTCTGCCGCTGGTATTTACCATGACGCAGCCTGCCCTGCAGACGCTGACCGTAGGTTTAGCCGGGCTGAAATACGGTATCGGGGATGCGGCGCAGCCCCAGCTAATGCTTGCCGGCGCATGCTTGTCCATGCTGCCGATGATTATTGTCTACATTTTTGCCAACAAATCATTTATGCAGATGACGGCTGGCTCTGTAAAGGGCTGAGGCTAACGCAGCGATTCTCCGGGCGGCCGGTCAACAAAGGATGTGGAACCATGCTGAAGGCCTGGCTTTACCGGACCTCGCTGAAGAAAAGAATATGGCTGTCGTTTACCGCACTGACGGTCTTTTGCATCTCTATTACCGGCCTGTGGGCCTACTCGATTGCTTCGCGGGCTATGGAGCGCAACTCCATCGACCTGAACCGCAATGTGCTGAACCAGTCGGTCAACGTGCTGGACCAGAAGCTGAAGCAGATTATTGTGGCTTCCTCCACCATGATGCTGAGTGAAGCGTACAAGCAGACCATAAGGGACATACAAGCGCATAACACAGACCGGTTTTTCGCCAATTTCTCCTTGCTGCAAGGCCCCTTTACACAGGCGGAGCTAACGGAGAACTCCATTGAATCTATACTGATCAGTACGCCGGACGGGGATTTCTATTCCGCCGGCAATCTGCGCAGAACAGCGACTCCATTTATGGAGTCTTTGCTGTATAAGCGGATCAAGGACAATCCGGAATCCAACTGGGTGGAGAGCCATCAGGACGAGCTGTTCGCCGGAAAACATCAGGTCATTTCCCTGCTGCTTCAGCCGCTTACGGAGAATTATGTGCCGGATGTCTTTTTGACCGTCAATGTAAAGGAGGACATCCTGGAGGATACGGTCAGCGGGGGCGCGAGCCTCGGCAGCGCAAAGTTTCTGCTGATCAACAAGACGGGGGCAAGTGTCTTCGGAGACAAGGAACGGCCGGAATGGTCACGCTCGGCGGCATTTATGGACAAGCTGCTTGAAGCAAAAAGCGGCAATTTCGAGTATTCCGCCGGCGGCGGGCCGATGCTGGTCAGCTATGCCGAATCACGGTATGCAGACGACTGGCTGCTGGTCAGCTACCAGTCGAAGAAGGAGCTGCTCCAGCCTGTGCGCAGCATCCAGTGGCTGGTGCTGATGATCATGGCTGTCTGTATTGTGATCGCGCTGCTGCTGGCGAGATACTTGTCGGCACTGCTGCTTGGGCCGCTGCTGAAGCTGCAGAAGACGATGTCGCGGGTGGAGCAGGAGGATCTCGGCGCCCGTTTCCAGAGTCCGTTTCAGGATGAGATCGGGGAAGCAGGCCGCAAATTCAACCAGATGCTGGACCGGATCGGTGAGCTGATTCTTGAAGTCAAGGATACGGAAAAAGAAAAGCGGAAAGCGGAGATCAAGGCGTTGCAGGCGCAGATTGAGCCCCATTTTTTATATAACACACTGAATACAATCTTCTGGAAATGTGAAATGGATGAATATGAGGATGTGAAGCAGATGGTGATTTCTCTGTCCGCCCTGTTCCGGCTGGGGCTGAACAACGGGCAGGAAATTACGACTCTGGGCAGGGAGCTGGAGCATGTCCGCCAGTACCTGAACCTCCAGCAGCAATGCTACGAGGGACTGTTCGAATATACGATAACCGCAGGGCCGGAGCTGCTGGAGCTTCCCGTGCTGAAGATTATCATTCAGCCCCTCGTGGAGAATTCGATTCTTCATGGGCTGAAGGAGCTGCGGAACGGGGGGAGGATTCGGATCTCCGTGGCAGCGGAGGCGCACAATCTTGTAATCCGGGTAACCGACAACGGGGCGGGCATGGATGCGGAGAAGCTGAATGCCCGGCTGAAGGAGCCTGTCGGCAGCGGAGGGTACGCCCTGTCCAATATTTGCAGCCGGTTGCAGCTGTATTACGGCAAGGAGGCCGGATTAACCTTCTGCAGCCGTCCGCTTATCGAAACCGAAGCGGTTCTCTCATTTCCAATGGAAGGTGGAGTTTATCCTGAACCACACTGAGCCTATTAAAATATGTATTGTTGACGATATCCCGGCCGTTGTCCGGGGCTTGTCGCAGCGAATCCCCTGGGAGGAGCACGGCATTGTAGTTGCAGCAACAGCGGCTAACGGAGAAGAAGGGCTAATGCAGATCCGCAAGCACCGGCCTGATATTGTGTTGACCGACATCCGCATGCCGTTTACCGATGGACTGGAGATGATGCGGATTATTCAGGCGGAGCAGCCGGACATCAAACTGATCTTCCTGACGGGCTACTCCGATTTCACATATGCCCAGGAAGCGGTGAAGCTCGGGGCCTTTGACCTGATCGTCAAGCCTTTTACCAAGCCTCAGGTGCTTGAATCGGTTCTGAAGGCCAAAGAGATGCTGGAGCGGGAACGCTCCCAGGCCGAACAGATGCGGGGGATGGAGCAGAAGCTGCGGGAGAGCATGCCTTATTTGCGCCAGGAGTACATGCGTCTGCTAATCCGCTATGGCAGCAGGCAGCAGCACCTCAGCCAGCAGTGGGATTTCTATGCCATTACAATGAACAGCCGCGACTTTTGTGTGCTGGTGGCGGAAATAGACTTTTTTGCAGAGCGCACGGCCGCCCTGCCAGTATCTGAAGTAGAGCTGATCCGTTTTGCGGTGCAGAATATTCTGGAAGAGACGGTTGCTGCCTATACGCAAGGCCTCGTCTTCCGCGAACATGTCAATCAATTCGTCATCGTCATGAATCCCCCGGCGGAGCTGGATGCGGAGCAGCTCGCGGAGAAATGCCGGGAGAACGTATGCCGTCATACATACCAGACGGTGTCGATCGGACTCGGCGGGGAGGTCGAAGAGGCCGGCCAGCTGTCCGTATCCTACGCCCAGGCGTTGTCTGCGCTGGCAAACACGTTTCTGACCGGCGGGAACAGCGTATACCGTTATGTGGAATCACTGGAGGGGGATGCCGCCCTGCCCCGGTACTCTTACGACAAAGAGAAGGAGCTGCTCTACTGCCTGCGTTCGGCCAATCTGGCCAAAGCGGAGGAGCAGCTAGGCGACATCTGGAATGAATGGCTGAGCGCTCCCGCCCTGCCCGGTCCGGCTATCGTCAAGACGATGTGTCTTGAACTGGCCCATTCCATCCACCGGGTCTTTTCCGACAAGGCTTCGGACTCGGAGGTCAAGACGCTGGAGAAAAAGCTGGCCGACATGAACGGAGCCGCCTCCTTTGAGGAGCTGCGCAGGCAGATCCGGGAATTTTGCCGCCAGGGCTGTGCGTACGTGCAAATCCGCCAGTCCAGCGATGCGCGTGTACTGGTGGAGCGGGCCATCGCCCATATCAATGGAAATCTGCACCGCAACCTTTCCGTAGCTGATTGTGCCAGAGAGGTTCATCTCAGCCCGAGTTATTTCTCCAATCTGTTCAAAAAGGAGATAGGAATGACGCTCGCCCAATACATTATCAGCCGCAGAATGGAAAAGGCCAAGGAACTGGTGCTGGAAGGCATGCAGGTTCAGGATATCGCCGTCTCGCTGGGCTATGAGGACCGCCCCTATTTTACTGAACTCTTCAAAAAATATACCGGCATGACCCCTACCGACTTCCGCTCCAAATACGCTTCGGTCACGCAGCGCGGAAACAGTGATTTCGTCTCCCATGAATAGTTGTTTTCTCCTTCACTTAGAATCGGGCGGACATTCTATAATTTTTATATGAAATGAATGCGATTACAAAAAGAAAAGGGAGGCAATTTAGATGAAAAGAAATAAGTGGATGCTGACTGGAGTTTCGCTGCTGCTGGCCGGTTCGCTGGCCGCGTGCTCCTCGTCCAATACAAATACGGAGGCGGAGGGCAACAATACAGCCGCTGAGAAAACAAAGCTGGTCTACTGGACCATCGACCGTCATGATTCTGACTTTATAGAGCAGAAAATCAGTGAGTATGAGGGCCTCAATCCCGATGTCGATATTGAAATGAAAGTGATGGCCGAGAACTACGCCCAGTCGGTGGATATTGCCTTCTCCAGTAAACAAGCACCGGATATTCTGCGTGTGGATACGGGGAACGTGCCAACCTGGGTGAAGAAAGGCTACCTGGAGTCCTTCGACAGTTATATTACACCGGAAATGAAAAGCCGGTTCGAGAAGGTGCTCATTAATGAGAAGAATACCGTGGACGGCAAAATCTACACCCTGCCGAATATCGGCCAGTTCTGGCGCCTGATCTATAACGTAGATCTGTTCGAGAAGGCCGGCATTACCGAGCCGCCGACCACGCTGGCGGAAATGGTGGAGGATGCCAAGAAGATTACAGAGGTGGGTAAAGCCAGCGGTGCTTATGGCTTCGCCGGAAATTTCAAAAGCGCAAGCGGCTTTGAACGTATCGCTTATCCGATCACGACCCTCAGCAAAACTGCAGGTACAGAGGGCTTCAATTTCCAGACTGGCCAGTTCGACTTCAGCATGTATAAGGAAGCACTTGAAGCCCTGCGGCAGATCACGATGGACGGAAGCATGATGCCGGGTTCGGAATCGCTGGATATTGACCCGCTGCGCGCGCAATTCGCCCAGGGTAAAATCGGGATGTATTTCAACCATTCTGTCGAACCTAGCGTCTACAAAACCCAGTTCCCGACCGATATCCGCTGGGCCGCAGCGCTTCCTCCGACAGTGGACGGCAAGCAAAACGGTGCCAGTCAGGTTATCTCCGGCAGCTACCTGGCGATGAGCAAGGATTCGGAGCAGAAGGAAGCGGCATGGAAATTCATCGAGTGGATGTACAGCGATGAGGTACAGATTGCCTATCAGGAAGGCGGATACGGGGTTTCGGTTATTCCTTCCGTTGCTGCTGCAGCCAAAGCTCCGGATATTCCGGGAATCGAGAACTTCCTGCCAACGAAATTTGATGCCATCTATCCGGCAACTCCGCTGGTAACTACCGAAGGACGCCTGGAAGGAACGAAGAAAGTCGATGTCTTCAACAAATATATTTTTGACGGCGGAGATTTGGACAAGGAGCTTCAGGATCTGAATACCCGCTATAATGCAGCACTGGAAAAAGCCAAAGCAGCGGGTGACACCACGATTGAAGCGCAGCCGGACTTCAGCGCAGCCAGCCTGCAGGGAAGCCTGTCCAGCAAATAAAACGCATACGCAGCATACAGACCGCAGGCCGAGCCTGCGGTCTGTATGCGTACATAGGGAATATGGTCCCGATGCGCCTGCCGGTGATGTGCGGCCCCCGGGTGTTTTGTAGTATGATATTAAAGAACGAAAGGGGGCCGCATACCTTGGCGACGGATATTAAAGACCGTATCAATCTGAAGGAAATCAACTGCGAGAAGGAGCTTACGCTTGCCGTTATCGGCGGTAAATGGAAGCTGATCATCTTATGGCACTTGGGCCTAGAAGGAACCAAACGTTTCAGTGAGCTGAAGAAGCTTATTCCTCATATTACGCAAAAAATGCTGACCAATCAGCTTCGTGAGCTGGAGGAAGACCAGCTTGTGCTGAGAAAGGTGTATGCTGAGGTCCCGCCGAGAGTAGAATACTCTTTGACGGAATACGGGCAAAGCCTGCTGCCTGTACTGCGTATGATGTACGATTGGGGCAAAAACTACGGAAATAATGTCATCTGGAAGGATATACCTGAGGAAGATAGATAACGTTCGTTAGCAATAGATCGCAGACTGCGGTCCAAGCTGCAAGTGTGGAGCCAGTAGCGCTAAGTATATAACGGAGGGAAATCAAAGATGTCTACAGATTATAGTCCACTGCTGGAATCCTACCGGTTCGAAAATGGGATTTCATTAAAAAATCGTGTCATTATGGCACCGATGACCAACTTTTCTTCTAATGAGGACGGTACGGTATCCGGACCGGAATTGCAATATTATGCCCGCCGCTCCAAAGGTGCGGGACTGGTGATTACGGCCTGTGTATATGTGACGCGGGGCGGTAAAGGATTTGCTGGCGAATTCGGTGCAGACCGTGATGAACTGATTCCAAGCCTCCGCGAGTTGGCTGAAGCAATCAAGGGTGCAGGCGCGAAGGCAGTTCTGCAGATCTTCCACGGTGGCCGCCAGTGTCCTCCTGAGCTGCTTCCGGATGGCCAGGCGGTCAGCGCGAGCAATGTTCCGGCTGAGCTGCCTCGGGGCGGTCATGGTCCTGTTCCTCGTGCGCTGAGCGAAGAAGAAATTACCGGTATTATTGCCGACTTCGGCGCGGCTACACGCCGGGCCATCGAGGCCGGCTTCGACGGCGTGGAGATTCATGGCGCGAACGGCTATTTATTGCAGCAATTCTTCTCCCCGCATTCCAACACACGCGAAGACCGCTGGGGCGGCAGCCTGGAGAACCGGCTGGCTTTCCCGCTCGCCGTGCTGCGTGAGGTCAAACATGCGGTGAAGGAGCATGCTTCGTCGCCGTTTCTGGTCGGCTACCGCTTCTCACCCGAGGAGCC
Source organism: Paenibacillus sp. FSL L8-0340 (assembly GCF_038593145.1). Taxonomy (NCBI): domain Bacteria; kingdom Bacillati; phylum Bacillota; class Bacilli; order Caryophanales; family Paenibacillaceae; genus Paenibacillus; species Paenibacillus sp. FSL L8-0340. The sequence continues at coordinate 7,108,219 of NZ_CP151967.1, read as the reverse complement.
GGAAACACCGGGAATTACGATGGCCGAGACCTTTGCGCTGATTGATGCGCTGAAGGAGGAGGGGCTGGACTATCTGCATGTTTCGCAGCAGGATCTGTGGTCCAAGCCTCACCGCGGCACGGACGACAGCCGTCCACGGATTGAGCAGATTGTGGACCGTGCAGGAGATGATGTTCCGGTTATTGGTGTCGGCTCCCTGTATAAGGCCGATGATGCGCTGAAGAGCCTGGAGACCGGAATCAGCCTGGTAGCCCTGGGCCGCCCGCTGCTGATTGATCCGGACTGGGTGCAGAAGGTTGCCGAAGGGCGAGCTGCTGGCATTAAGACGGAGCTTGATCCTTCAGCCCAGGCGGAGCTTGTAATACCGGACCCGCTATGGGGCGCATTAATCCATACGCCGGGCTGGATGCCGATCAAAGCCTAAATCCGATCCAGCGGAGCGTTGGCGCGGTAAAACTTCCGCCTGCGGATTAATTGGGGCAGCCGCCGCTCCGTTTGGTTTGGTTCGTCTCAGACGGAGCCGTTACAGCTAAGTTAGAGGTGTTGCCACGGCCGCGGACCGGGGAGACCTTATTTTCTCTATAGAGTGCATTTTGCGGGACTAACGGACCGTAGCGCACTTATTACCGTTTCGGCAGCCGGATTTCAGGCCAATACCCGTGCATAAGTGCATTGGAGTCCGATAGCTTGCCGGAATGATGCTCCAGCCGAAAATAAGAGCTGCTGGGTCCGTTGCGTGCCCGGGGTCTTTTCTGACAGCGGGGGAACGATTTCCAGAAAATCCGCGTCCCATACTGATTGCTGTCCGGCTGCCGCCGGAAGCTCTCACCAAGCAAAAACCCTCTGACTCCCGTATTGCGGCGGTCAGAGGGTTTTTATTTCTGCACAGTTTGCGCAGATAATAAAATCGGACAAGCCGCAGGAGCTTCACTACCTGCGCAAAGAGGCCTGCCCGGTCAGAGCAATTGCTCTTGACCGGGCAGGCCGAATTGTTGCAGCGGGTTGTGCAGCCGCAAGGGGAAACCCTCGGCTATGCCTTTTGCTCAAACAGCTTGGCAATCTCAACGATAACCTGGACGGACTTCAGCATAACATCTACAGAAGCGTACTCGAATTTGCCGTGGAAATTTTCGCCCCCGGTAAAAATGTTCGGAGTCGGGAGTCCCATGTAGGAGAGCTGTGAACCGTCTGTCCCGCCGCGGATCGGGCGAATGACCGGTGTTATGCCGAGGTTCTCCATCGCTTCGTGGGCAATATCGACGATATGGCGGACCGGCTCGATTTTTTCACGCATATTATAATATTGGTCATTCAATTCCAGCACAATGTTCTCATCGCCATAAGTGGATTTGAATTCATCTACAATCGCAGAAATATTCGCTTTGCGGTTCTCGAACTGGGTGCGGTCGAAGTCGCGGATAATGTAATGCAGCTTGCTGTGCTCCGCCGATCCCTGCATGGAGATTAAATGGTAGAACCCTTCATAGCCGTCCGTAAATTCAGGAGCCTCGCCGGATGGCAGCCGGAGGTGGAAGGCCATGGCGATTTTGGACGAATGGATCATTTTGCCTTTTGCAGTGCCGGGATGCACGTTGACGCCTTTGAAGCTGATTTTGGCGGCAGCAGCATTAAAGCTCTCATATTCCAGTTCTCCCAGAGGCCCTCCATCAACGGTGTAAGCATAGGAAGCGCCGAAGGCGGCGACATCGAATTTATGCGGCCCGCGTCCGATTTCCTCATCGGGGGTGAAGGCGACTCTAATCTTGCCATGCTTAATTTCCGGATGCTCCAGAAGATACGCCATCGCGGTCATAATCTCGGCGATTCCGGCCTTGTTGTCTGCTCCCAGCAGCGTAGTCCCATCCGTCGTAATCAGGGTATGTCCCTTATACCCGGGCAGCTCAGGGAAACTCTCCGCGGAGAGGACCACATTCAGCGCCTTGTTCAGCACAATGTCGTTCCCGTCATAATTCTCGACAATTTGCGGTTTCACACCGGCGCCGGTGAAATCTGTCGCGGTATCCAAATGCGCCAGGAAGCCGATCGTCGGAACCTCCTTGTCGCTGTTGGCGGGAAGGGTAGCCATGACATAACCATGCTCGTCCACTGTAACCTCGGCAAGTCCTAGTTCGCTAAGCTCATCAACGAGCTTACGGGCCAGCACCATCTGCCCCGGAGTGGAAGGACAGGTGTCACTGTCTTCATCCGATTGGGTATCCATCTCAGCATAAGACACAAAACGTTTGATCAGCTCTTCTTTCAAAATGGTTCAGCTCCTCTTTTTCTTCCAGTCGTATGTCTATATTATCACTTTCTATACAAGGTCTCATCCTTTGGTGGTGGCGTGCATATGTTATTCCGCTTCATGGGACAGCGGCTCCTGCCGGAGCAATGACGCTGAGAGCAGGTAACGTTCAGGCGCCGAACCGACGTAGGAGAAAGGATAGCAGGTGATCAAGGTGAGCACCGGTGTATCACTCTGCTTAATCGCCCCCCGTTCATCGCCGTCTACAATGAGACTGCCGGTAACTTCATAAATGAATTTTCCTTCGGCGGTCTCCAGCTCGATCAGATCATGGACTTCCAGATTGCCAAGGCCGCGAAACACTGTATCGCGATGGCCGGCCAGCACGCTGTTGCCGATGGCGCCAATCGCTGCGCTCCCTTCATAATGCCCTGCGCCTTTTTTTAATTGGGGGCGCCCGGTTCCTTCCAGAATCGCTACCCGTTTATCGAGCCTCGGAAAATAAATCTCTCCAATAACCTCGCCCCCGGTATAATCGGTTCTGGCAATGTTTTCCTCTCCAGAGAGGTTGACCATTCCTGCGGGCAGCGGAGTTTCTTCTTCCGGCACCTGGAGACTGACGGCTTCCTCCCTCTTTTTGTCCCAATCGTTTAGGGCATGCCGGGCTTCAGCGGGTGCTTTTAAGATCTGCACTACGGAATAGATCAGCACACACAAAGAGAGTATGAAGAATAGCTTCACGGCAATGGATAGCCCGGAACGCTTCTTCATACTCTCACCTCCAACCTTTGGCTTAATCAGCTTATTTTTTCGAATTCAGTCTGCGAAGTACGATAATACTGAGTATGGCAACGGCCAAACTGATCAGAATCAGGTTATACCAAGGTTCTGCTGTATCCGGCAATTTGTCGCCCTCTCCCGGTCCGGAGAGCGGAATCTCATCATCATCTATAATGACGTCGTCGCTTGGTGCCGGAGACGGTGTCGGCGTGGCCGAGACTTGCGGTGTTCCATTGTCGGTGCCGCCCATTGGCACAGGTTCATCCGTTACAGTCACTACAGCGGTTCCCGCTGAAGCTGTCACGGCTGGTGATCCGGTTGGAGCCGACGAAGTTCCCGGTGTGGCAGTAATGCCTGGGGACGTTGTCGGCCCGCTGCTAGGTGCGCTTGTAGGATTACCCGACGGCTCCGTTGAAGCGGAGGCGGCTGGTGTCGCGCCAGGATCAGTGGTTGGACCCGGTGTCACGGTAGCACTTGCTGTCGGACTAGGTTCACTGGTTGGACCTGGTGTCGTGGTAGCGGCCGGTGTTGCGCTAGGTTCAGCTGTTGGATCCGGTGAGGCTGAAGCGGAGAAGATGAAGTCGACGCTTGTTGTCTTCCCCTGATATTCATTTCCCGCTTCCAGCGGAAAGGACACATCCATCTGGAGCACTTCCTGTGAGCCTCCGGTAAGTGTACCTATGGCTACCCTGCCTTCTGCCTCGCTCATCACTCCTGAATAGAGGGTTACTCCCTCTTTTTGCAGGGTCATTTGCAGTATATTGTACAATTCCTCGTCTCCGGAGGTGAATTTAAAATCAACAAAATAATTAAACCGTTCATGACCCTCATTGATCACCGTATAATCTGAGGTCGTTGCGTCGCCCGGCTGCATATTGCTCATAATCTCGGTGCTCGTCGTATGGGAATTGACCCGGAGCTTAATCGTCTCTTCTGCGCTTACACCCCCGGCATGCCAGATGACACCTGCCAGAATGATCAGAATGTAGGCGCCTATAAAGCCGGCCTGAACTCTCTTCTTCACTTTCCACGCTCCTTTCTACCGGAAAGTAATCCTGCCCTCAGCGTACTCTCGACAAATCCTTACTTTAACCCTGATGTTTCTTCAACTTTTGTCATAAAGAGTGGTTTTATGGAGAACTACTACATAATAAGGCGACAGTGTCCTGAAAACAGTGATCAGAGTTTTATAGCCATATGTATGTTCGTTATAACGAATATCTACAGTATAATCAAAATTGTAAATAAAGAAAAACGAAATAAAACATATTTATTGGCTAAAATCATTCAATTCAAGGATAGAATAACCGGTTATCGTTTAATTACTTCGATTTACTCATTATTTATCCATATTATTGTTAATGATAGCGTTTTATAAAGAACGATTCGTGATGAGTATACAAAAAAACAAGGCGGTTACAAGGAAGGGAAGCCGATGCTTTCCTTCCTAATAATCGCCTTGCTTAGTTATGTGCCGGATTGCGGGATTTAGTTCTCCTTAAAAAGCTGGGCTATTAGCTCATAGGAATGCAACTGGGCCGAATGGTCGAAAATTTGCGATGCGATGATGAACTCATCGGCATCGGTCTCTTCAACAATCTGCAGAAGCCGTTCTTGCAGAGCAGAGGGATCACCCGCTATAGAGTAATTCTGCTTGTTCTGCAGAATGGCTTTTTCCTGCATGGACCAGAGGCCATCCATGCTGTCTACCGGAGGCTGGAGCATGCCGGTGCGTCCACGGATGATGTTCAGGAATTGCTGCTGCTGAGAGGTGGCAAGTCTTCGGGCTTCCACTAGAGTGTCAGCGGCGGTAGCTCCAAGCCCGACCATAACATGAGGCTTGGATAGGGCAGCCGATGGCTTGAAGCTGCTGCGGTACAGTTGCAGGGCAGGCAGCAGATAATCCGGTGCAAAGTGGCTGGCAAAAGCGAAGGGCAAGCCTAGCTGCCCCGCCAGTTGGGCGCTGAAGCCGCTCGAACCCAGCAGCCAGATCGGAATGTTCAGGCCTTCGCCGGGAACAGCGCGCACTCCGAGCGGCCGCGAGCCTGCGCCGTTTGGATCAAAGTAAGCCCGGAGCTCGCTCAGCTGCTCTGGGAATTCGCTGCCGTCGCTGCCCAGGCCGCGCCGCAGCGCTCTGGAGGCTGCCTGGTCAGAGCCCGGAGCTCTTCCCAGCCCCAGATCTATGCGCCCAGGATACAGGGACTCCAGTGTGCCGAATTGCTCCGCAATCATGAGCGGCGCATGGTTGGAGAGCATGATGCCTCCAGAGCCCACGCGGATACTGCGTGTACCAGCGGCCACATGACTGATAACAAGCGAAGTGGCGGAGCTGGCGATGCCAGTCATATTATGATGTTCCGCCAGCCAGTAGCGTTTATAGCCCCACTCTTCGGCATGACGGGCCAAATCCAGTGTGTTATGAAATGAATCCGCTGCTGTACTGCCCTCTTTGATCGGAGCGAGATCCAGCACGGAGATGGGAATGTCCCGCAGTTGCTTCACTTTAATCCCTCCAGTAATGATGCTTTAAGCATCTTATAGCAGTATTTACAGCTATGAAATGAACTACCCGATAATTATAACATGAAATAATATTATTTACACACTTTAAGTAAGCGTTGAAGCAAGCAAACTAAAGTGAGAATGGATGGTCTGGGCTCTGATGGAACTGCAAAAACGGCTGTAGCCTATGGGCACAGCCGTTTCTGCAGTGTTGTACTGATTCGGGGATGAGCTTAATGAGCCTGCGCCGCTGCTGCGGCCAATTTATCAATGTCTGCAGCAGGGACTTCCATGAATGAAGAGACAATGGTCCGCTGATCCTCAAGCGCCGGTACGCCGGTGAATCCCACTTTGTAGATTATGCCTTCATCCTGCCAGAAATAACTGAGGAAATCCGGCTCGGTAGGCTTGCTGAGCTCTCCGTCGATTTTGTAAGGTTCCGTAACCAGCACCTCTTGTCCATTTACATGAGCGGCGGTAAGGGGAACGGCAAACTTTTCTCCGTCAATCCGGTAAAAAAAGACTTGTCCTTCCTGTTTGAAGGTTTCATATAAGCCTTGATTCTGCATTTGCAAAAAGGTGACATCAGGATTGGAGTATGCTGTCCAAAACACTGTTCGGGACATTCCCAGTCCGTCTAGAGGATAACTGAATTCAATGCTTGAGGTGAGCGTGGCCGTATGCATGGCAAAGCCGGACTCTTCCATAGGGAACTTGGGCACAAAGCCCATAATATCGGCAGCCATCCGTAAATCCTTCACATCAATGACATCTACATTAAAAAACTTTTTATTCACGAAGCTGCGTTTCATTTGTTCATCCGGATATTTGATGGAGGCCAGGAGTGATGCGATTTCTTGCTGTGATAGGGTACCGCTGCCTATATATAGTTTATAAACAATCCCATCCCGCTCCCAAATATAGAATAATTTCTGTACATGCTGATTGACATGCACATTGACATAGATTGTGTCTATTCCGCCAATGGTAGTGGGTTTCCGGTCAACCGGAAGAGGTGTCCCGCCGTCGCCGCGCGAGGATTCACTAAGTTCAACAGCCGTATAAATCTGCTCAACGCTGCTATCCTTGTAAGCTTCCAGCGAAAATTGCCCGGTGTGGGTATCCCCGTCGTACCGTACATAAGTGAGAGTAACTTGTTCAATCTCGTTATCCTCTGAGTTCGCAGTAGCAGCTTGAGGCGGAGTGACCGCAAGGTAAGCCCTCTCCAGAATGAAATCCGGGGGCAGCACGGACGGAGCCTGGAAGGCAAAACCCGCTTCCTCCACGGCTCTGTCCAAGCGATTATAATTTCTATTCTTGTACAGATTGATTAAATCATCGTTAACGGCTGTGTCGTTATTTTTTGAATCGCTGGAGGCATTCGTTAGTGTCACCACGCTCAGCAGAACCAGGAGCAGCACGGCTGCCGCTGATATCCGGTACGAGCCTTTTTTAAATGAGCGGATCATAGAAACCCTCCTTGTAATCTGCTGACGGTGCTGCGATCCGAAGAAATAAAGCACTTCGCGGTCGGTCCGTCCTTTAGAAAACTGCTTGAGAAATTCAACGAGCGTTAATCCGTATGCCGCAGCTTCTTCTTCTCCCAGCACATCCAATACGTGTGCGTCACAGGCCAGCTCCCGGTCGGTTTTCATTTTGTACAGTCCTAGCCAAGCTAAAGGATTGGGCCAATGAATAGCCGCGGCCGCACTGCCCAGCAGATTCCACAGGGTATCGCGGCGTTTATAGTGAGCAAGCTCATGGGCCAGAATGTGCAGCAGCTGCGGTGACGTTAACTCCTGAAGCGCCAGTTCCGGGACGTATATCCAAGGACGGAACACGCCGCTCAGGAAAGGGCTTTTGGCCGAGGAGCCGGTGTAGAGCGGGATCTTTCTTTTCACTCTGAACCGGTTCAGAGCGTCCTCAAGCACCGCAATTGGCCGGGGATCAGTAACCCGTCTCAGCCGCTTCCGCCCGCGGAGCTGTCTGCTCATGATGCCAAGTCCGTTCAGGAAAAGAAAGACTGCACCGCCGAACCAGATTATTGCAGCGGCCTTCAGCCAGGGAGAGTAGATACCTGCCGCACTGGAATGTCGGACTCCCGGCGCCTGCCCGTCTGCTTGTTGTAGGTGTCCTGCATTAATGGTGTCTCCGGTTCCGGTAGTGCCTGATTGCGGATCAGAATCAGAGTCCAGCCCCTGATTGCTTGGAGCAGCAGCTTGCAGATTCGGCAATGGATCAGCGGCCTGTCCCGTGAGCGCGCTCTTTATTCCTTCTCCATACTGAAGCACATGGAACATGCTGAGCGGACTGTCCGGGATCACCGGAAGCAGCATTCGGATAATGACCAGCAGCCACAGCAGGTAACGGACCCTGGCGCTGATGACCTTTTGCAGGATGGCATGAATTGCGATTACAACCAGAATCACCAGGCTCGCGGCTAATGTATCATCCAGGAAATCGACAAACAGGCTGTAGATCACATTCATTCCTGTGTACCTGAATCTTTGTGTGCTCCTTGTGCTTTCTTCTCCTGGAGCAACCGTTCCAACTGCTCAATTTCCTGGGCGGATAACGTAACCTCTTCCAAGAAGTTGGTGACCATCAGGTTGGCGGCTCCCCCGAAGACCCGCTTCAGAAAAGACTGGCTTTCTGCTTGTACACATTCCCGCTCGGAGAGCAGCGGATAATAAAGATAACTACGCCCGGATTTCTCGAAGCCAATGGCTTTCTTCTTAAGCAGCCGTGTGATAAAGGTGCGTACCGTCTGATCGCTCCATTCAATAGACCCCGGCAGGTGCTGGACAATTTGTTCAGCTGTAACCGGATGGTTGCCCCAGATGACTTTCATGATCTCCCATTCAGCCTCTGAAATTTTGGGGATGCTCTTCATATAATCGACTCCTCGCAGTTTCATGAATATTCAATCTACAAATGTAGTTTTAATCTCCTGGTTGATATTACACTTGTAGATCTAAATTGTCAAACGCAGAAAACCCCCGTTCTGCTTGCTTACAGCAGAGCGGGGGTTAGCGTTTGGCAGGTGCCGTAAATTACATTGCATCCTGATCGCGGAAGATTATCCGCGGGGTAGTTGCAATTTGTACAACTAAAAATTCATTGCTTTGGATTTTACGCATACTCAAGTTGTAGCGCCTTCCTCCAGCTCAACCGGCAATATGTATTCTGCGCGGACGGCACCGCCGTGGACCTGCTGAATGATCAAATCAACGGCAAGTTTGCCCATATCTTCAATGGGCTGGCGGATGGTGCTGAGCGGCAGAGCCAGCAGGCTGCGCAGGGCAATGCCGTCATATCCTACAATCCGCACATCCTCAGGCACCCGCAATCCCCGCTCCCGGCAAGCCTTAAGCGCATAAGCTGCAATCAAATCGCTGCCTGCAAAGATGCCGTCCACATCGGGCTGTTCGTTGAACAGCTGCACAAGCAGCCGCTCATAAGCTCCGACATCAAAGCTGTTGTTATCCGTATGCAGCAAGGTGTGCGGGAGGTTATGCTGCCGGGCGGTATCCGCAAAGGCCTCGGATCTTAGCACAGACAGGATATTTAGCTCAGGATGCCCACCGATATGGGCGAGCCTGCGGCAGCCTTTATTAATCAATAAGGTAGTAGCCAGCACCCCGCCCCGATAGTTATCGGAGCAGACATAAGGGATTTCCGGCGATATTCTGCGGTCAAAGGTGACGAGCGGCAGATTCATTTGCCGGTAGGCTTCAACTTCCAGGGTGTGGCTGCCCATAATAATGCCGTCGACCCGGCTTGCGCGAAGCATATCAATATATTCGAGTTCTTTATGTTTGTCCTGCTGCGAGTTGCAGAGCAGCAGCTTATAGCCGTTCCGGTAGGCATGCTCCTCGATATGGCTGGTCAATTCCCCGAAGAACGGATGAGAGACATGAGGGATGATCAGCCCGATAATATTTGATTTGGAGCGGCTGAGCGAGCGGGCGAGTTCGTTTGGCCGGTAATTGAGGTCATTCATCGCGCTGTAGACCTTTTTCTTCAGATCCTCGCTTAAGTACCCCCTGTTGTTCAGCACCCGGGAGACGGTTGTCACCGAAACGCCTGCCCTCAGCGCAACGTCTTTAATTGTAGGCATGTGGAACCTCCTGTCTTGGCGGGTCTTTGCACACTCATTCTAACTTGGATGCAAGGGACTGTCCATGAAGGGATGAACCTTCTATTTATGTTTCAAAAATTAGACTTTCCCCATATAATAAGAAGAAAAACGTCATAAATTGTAATTAATTTTATTTACTATATAGATTGAACTTGAGAATGTACATTTAGGGAAAAGTGGCGGAGGGGAATTTTGGAACTGGAGGAGCGATAGCGTCCGCCTTTAGGTTTGGATTTCTACCGCAGTTTGCGGTTGAATTCAGGAAATCCAAACCTAACAGCGGCCGGAAGTCCAAACATTCTCTGTAGTCACGGCCAATCCCAAAATAGAAGAATTATAAGTTCAGTCTATATATTTACTCTATTAAGCTTATAAGTAAATAGCAAAGCCCAATCATGATGGTTCCATACGCTTTTAATAGAAATTGTCGAATTTACCCGTTTCTGATTTTGGGAACTTTGGGATAGATGAATGGGAGTGTGCTAATGGGCAAGGGGAAAATTCAGCGCAGGTTACGGTATGGCTTGTTTTTGCTTTTATTTATGATGCTCAGCACGGCACTGTATCAGCCGGTGTCCGCCAGCAGCGAAGAACGGCGCCCTCAGAATGTGCTTGTCCTGCATTCCTATCAGAAGGGCTTTGCCTGGACGGATGACCAGGGTGCAGGCATTGAAGAGCAGCTCAAAGGAGCAGCCGATCCGCCGGTTATCTACACCGAGTATTTGGACTGGAAACGATTCCCCAGCAATGACAACCTCGAGCACTTCTACCAGATGATCAAGTTCAAATACCAAGCTCTTCATATCGATGCGATTATCGTTACGGATGATGCCGCTTTGAACTTCGCCATTCAGTACCGCAAGGAAATCCTGAGCGATGCACCCATCATATTCAGCGGCATTAATCAGTTAGGTATGGACAGTATAGCGGACAAGCGCAACATCACCGGAGTCATCGAAGAGATCGATTCTACAGAAACGATACGAATGGCGCTGGAGATCAATCCATCGATCCGTAAGGTGTACATTGTATTCGACAATTCTGAAAGCGGGCTCTCCACTGGTAAAATGGTCAGTGACCAGATTCTGTCTCTGGAGCGGGGACTCCAGATCATCCCGATGAACAGTCTCTCCAATGAACAAATCATAGATCAAGTATCCACCCTTTCATCAGACAGCATGGTTCTCATGACTACATACTACAGTGATACAACGGGAAGAATTACTGAATTTGACCGGTTCTCAAGCGAGCTTAGCGAGAGCAGCAGTGTGCCGGTATATCATATTTATGATTTTAGCCTGAATCACGGGGCTTTTGGCGGAAATCTGATTAGCGGCAAAATCCAGGGACAAACTGCAGCCAGCCTGGCTCTGCGGATTCTGGAAGGAGAAAATGCGGGAGAGATCCCTATTGTCTCGGACAGCTCCGTGCGAAAGGTTGTTGACTATAAGGAATTGCAGCGTTTCAACGTTTCCCTGAAGCAGCTGCCGGAAGGCAGCGAAGTCATCAACAAGCCCTTTTCCTTCTATCAATCCTATAAAAAGCTTGTACTGAGCATTGTCGCGGCATTCGCTGTTCTGCTGGCCTTTATTCTTATCCTCCTATTCTACGTGCAATTGGTCAAGCGAATCCGAAGCAACCTGGAAAAAAGCAATGAACGCTTCAGTTTGGCTGCCTATGGTTCGGATGCGGTAATCTGGGATGTGGACATGACCACGATGATCTACTACTTCTCGGACAGCTGGTATGAGCTGCTCGGCTATGAACTGGAAGAAGTGGACGAGAGCCATGGAGGGTGGAGAACTCTTATCCATCCAGAGGACGCAGAACATGAGAACCGCCTGCGCACTGAGCATCTGCAAGGCAAAAGTTCCTACTATTACTGCGAATACCGGATGCGGAGCAAATCAGGCGAATATAAATGGTTTCAGGCCCGGGGCAAGATGCTGCGCAACGCAGACGGAGGTTTTGTCCGTTTTGCCGGCTCCATGGTTGATGTTACGGACCTCAAAGGCTATGAGAGCAAGCTCCAAATGAGCTACCAGGAACTGGAGTCGACCTATGAGGAGCTTACGGCACTGCAGGATGAGCTGCTGGAGCAATATAACAAATTGGTCGAGAATCAGGCACTGCTGCAGACCAGCGAGGAGAAATACCGGCTGCTGGCCTATAACGATGTCTTAAGCGGTCTGCCGAACCGGCTGTCCCTTTCTGAGGAACTGCAGAAGTTTATCAAAGAACACGCTGGAGGGCACGCAGCCTTGTTCTTTCTGGATATTGATAATTTCAAATATATTAATGATACGATGGGCCACACCTTTGGCGACGAGCTGCTGGTCAAGGTCGGCGAACGGCTGCTGGGCTTATCGGACGGACGCAGCAAGCATTTCCGTTTCGGGGGCGACGAGTTTGTGATTCTGTTCGAGAATATCGAGGGATCGGATGAGGTCATCTCCTATGCACAAGCGCTTGTGCAGGGTTTCAAGGAGCCCTTCCAGCTGAATGCCAGCGTTGTTCACATCTCAACTAGTATTGGTATTGCCCAGTATCCGGAGAATGGGATCAATGCTGAAGAGCTTTTGAAAAATGCCGATATTGCCATGTATAAAGCGAAGGAAGCCGGCAAAGGAACGTATGTATTATACGGACAGGCGATGCAGCAGCATTTTGACGAACGGATGATCATTGAGAAGCATTTGAGAAATGCTATCTCCAATAATGAGCTTTCGCTTCATTATCAGCCGCTGGTGGACACCGCCTCAGGCGGAATCTGGGGCTTCGAGGCTCTGATCCGCTGGAACAGTCCGGTGCTTGGTTTTGTATCGCCGCTTTCGTTCATCAAAATCGCTGAAGACTGCCGGTTGATTGTCCCGATAGGTGAATGGGTGCTGCGGGCGGCCTGCCGGTTCATTAAAGAGCTCCATGCAGAAGGTTATGAGGGCTATCATATCTCGGTGAATATTTCGGTGATCCAGCTGATGCTGGATGATTTCACCGATATGGTGCTGGGCATTCTCAAGGAGACCGGATTGCCGCCGGAATATTTGGAGCTGGAGATTACCGAGTCGATCTTCATGGAATCCTTCGAAGCGATCAGTTCCAAGCTGGAATCGCTGAAAACACGGGGAATCGGCATTGCCCTGGATGACTTCGGAACAGGATATTCCTCGCTTAGCTATTTGAAGCAGCTGCCGATCACTACGCTGAAGATTGATAAGTCGTTTATTGACAGCATTGATACACCGAACAACATGTCACTGGCCCGGTCCATCGTAACCATCGGTCATGATATGGGGCTGAAGGTGACCGCAGAAGGGGTGGAAACCCGGGAACAGCTGGCCTTTCTGGAGCGTACAAGCTGTGACAAGATCCAGGGCTACTTCATCAGCAGACCCATACCGGAAAAAGAGGTGGCCAGTTGGGTGGAGGGCAGGAGGGCGGGATAATGGAGCGAAGGATACCGGTCCCCGAACAGGGCGGTATCCTTTTCTGCTGTCTTTTGCTAATCGCTGCACTCTATTTCAGCAATCTCCGTGCCAGCTTAACCTTATTGCCGTATGGCGGATAGACAACCCCGAGGTCAAGCTTGGTCCCTCTTTTCACAATGCTCTTGCTGTGGGAAAAGAGATCAAAGCTATGCCTGCCGTGATATCCGCCGATGCCGGAGCCTCCCACTCCTCCAAATGGCAGATGTGCGCTGGCTACATGGGTAATCGTATCATTGATGCAGCCTCCGCCGAATGAAACTCTGGCCAGCACCTCCTGTTCCGCCTGTTTGTCTTCGGTGAACAGATAGAGGGCGAGCGGTTTGGGGCGCTCATTGATGCTGCGGATGGCTTCGTCCAGCCGGGTATATTCCATAATGGGAAGTACAGGCCCAAAAATCTCGTCCTCCATGGCCGCATCCTTCCAATCCGCAGGATAGAGCAGTGTAGGTTCTATGTATAGATCCTCCGGCACAACGGTGCCGCCCATAATGACCTTCGATTGGTCCCGCTGAATCATTCCGGCAATTCTGCGCAGCTGGCGTTCATTCACAATCCGCCCGTAATCCGGATTCTGCTGCGCATCCTGGCCGTAGAACTCTTGAATATAACGTTTCATTAAGGAGATCAGCTGGGATGCCACATCGCTGTGGACAAGCAGATAATCCGGGGCAATACAGGTCTGGCCCACATTGATGAGCTTACCCCAGACAATCCGTTTCGCTGCTATCTCCAGATTGGCGCTTTTATCGACAATGACCGGACTTTTACCGCCCAGCTCCAGTGTTACCGGCACCAGATTTTTGGCCGCGGCTTCCATGACTATTTTGCCGACAGGGACACTTCCGGTGAAGAAAATATAATCGAATTTGGCATGAATCAGCAGATTGGTGGCTTCTTTCTCACCCTGAATTACACGGATATAGGACGATTCGAAGGTTTCCCTGATCATATCCTCAATCACGGCGGTAATGGCCGGGGTACTCTCCGAGGGCTTCAGTACGGCGCAGTTGCCGGCGGCAATTGCCCCGATGAGCGGCTCGATCAGCAGCTGGAACGGATAATTAAAGGGGCCGATAATGAGCACGGTTCCGTATGGCTCGCTGAGGATCCGGCTTTTGGCCGGAAATATATGCAGCGGGGATTTGACCTTCACCGGCTTCATCCAACGCTTCAGATGTTTCATCATATATCCAATGCTGTCCAGCGTGAAGCCGATTTCCGTCGCATAGGCTTCAAATTCGCTCTTGCGCAGATCCTGATGCAAGGCCGCGATAATTTTCGCCTCATTGCGGCGGATGGCATCTTTCAGCTTCTGCAGCTGGCGAAGCCGGAAGGCGGGCTCCTTCGTAGCCCCGCTGTGAAACCACCCGCTGTGCTCGGCCAGCATCTGTTCAACGCTTTGGGCTGTTAACTCCGACATAAATGAACCCTCCAATACATGATGTGTAGATACAGATGTGTTCGTGTATCCCCGGGAACAGCTTCCGGCAGGAATTACTTATCCTGGCCGGGAGCTGAAGGGACGGTGCGGATGTAGTCGTTCATAGCCATCATATTCAGCAGTGTAATGCTGCTGCCTTTGAAATGAATCCAGCCGATGTCGCGCAGATAGCCCATTTCACGGGATAGCGACGGGCGGGCCGTATTTAAATGCTCCGCCCATTCTTTTCTGCTGAAGGGCAGCCGGATGACCTCGGAGCCTTTCTGAGCCGCTTGCTCCAGCAAAAAGCTGATCACCCGCCGCCGCAGAGGGCCGGCTGATAATATTTCGATCTTCCGGTTGACCAGCACCAGGCGCTCCGACAGGTTCTCAATGAAACGTGTGAGCATGTCCGTGTCTGTGGTGAACAACCGGAGCAGCTCCTGCTTGCCGATAAACATGACGGAGCAGGGGCCTGTGGCTGTAACAGTAGCCGGGACTATATTTTCTCTGCGGAACAGCACCGCTTCGCCAATGGTCTGTCCCTGATTTAGATGGGCAATGGTTACACTGCTGCCGGTAGGATGGGTTTTCTGAACCTCAATCCGTCCTTCCAGCACAATGCCGAGTTTGTCCGCAGTATCGCCTTCGGCCAAGATCAGTGAATTCTTATGAAAGCTGCTTACGGTATATGTTATTTTTTGCAGCACCGCTTCGATCTCCTTCACGGTTTTCCCGCGGAACAGCAGGCAGGATTGCAGTACGGCGGGCTCTGGTTTCATAGCATTTCCTCCAAATTTATAGCATCTGGTAACATCCGTTACCGATTGTATGGCGAAAGTCTACTACAATTAGCCTTAACTGTAAAGGCGGGGCGAACGGAGTCCTGTATTGGTAGCCTATACCTATTAAAGGAGTGAAAGTGCAATGAGTAACATGTTTTGTTTTCAATGTCAGGAAGCGGCTAAAGGATCGGGCTGTACGATTCAGGGAGTCTGCGGGAAAACTAGCGATGTGGCAAATCTTCAGGATCTGCTGATCTACACACTGAAGGGTATTTCCATCTTTGCACGCCGGGGCCGGGAGCTTGGAATGACTGACTCTACCACGGAGAAATTTATTATAGAGAGTATGTTCGCTACAATAACCAATGCTAATTTCATGCCTGAAGCTTTCATTGCCAGAATCAAAGAGGGGTTGATCCTTCGCGGCCAGTGGAGCAATAAATTGCAGGCAGCCGGAGTAGAGGTTCCTTATGCCGGGCATGATGCGGCTCTTTGGACGGCAGACACCGATGAGGAACTGCAGGCGAAGGCGGAGACGGTAGGGGTTCTGTCCACGGAGAATGAGGATATCCGTTCCCTGCGTGAACTGCTGACCTACGGCTTGAAGGGAATGGCGGCGTATATGGAGCATGCCGCAGTGCTGGGCTATTACGAAGAAGGCGCACATGCTTTTATGGAAAAAGGTCTGGTGGCGACTCTGGATGATACACTCACGGCGGATGAACTGACTGCACTTGTGATGGAATGCGGCAAGCTGGGTGTAGATGTGATGGCTTTGCTCGACCGGGCCAATACAACAACTTACGGCAACCCGGAAATCACCAAGGTGAATATCGGTGTAGGGCAGAATCCGGGGATTCTGATCAGCGGGCATGACCTGAAGGATATGGAAGCGTTGCTGAAGCAGACCGAGGGCACCGGAGTGGATGTGTATACACACAGCGAGATGCTGCCGGCGCATTATTATCCTGCTTTTAAGAAATACAGCCATTTCGTGGGCAACTACGGCAATGCCTGGTGGAAGCAGGCGGAGGAATTTGAAAGCTTCAACGGACCGATTCTCATGACGACGAACTGCATTGTGCCGCCGAAGGAGAGTTATATCGGCCGTTTGTATACTACGGGCAATACCGGTTTCCCGGGAGTGCAGCATATTTCGGCGGATGCCAATGGAGCGAAGGACTTCACGGCTATCATTGAACAGGCCAAAGGCTGTGCGGTTCCGGAAGAGATCGAAACCGGCGAGATTGTCGGCGGATTTGCCCACGCGGCCGTAATGAACGTAGCCGATCAGGTGGTTGAGGCCGTTCAGACCGGAGCTATCAAGCAGTTCTTCGTAATGGCCGGCTGTGACGGCCGGATGAAGAGCCGCAATTATTATACCGATTTCGCTGCCGAACTGCCGGGAGACACAGTGATTCTTACGGCAGGCTGTGCGAAGTACAAATATAATAAGCTTGCGCTTGGCGACATCGGCGGGATTCCGCGTGTGCTGGATGCCGGCCAATGCAATGATTCCTATTCGCTTGTCGTGATTGCCCTGAAGCTCAAGGAAGTATTCGGACTTGAGGATATTAACGATCTGCCTATCTCCTACAATATTGCCTGGTATGAGCAGAAGGCAGTAATTGTACTCTTGGCACTGCTGTATCTGGGTGTGAAGGATATTCACCTAGGACCTACGCTTCCGGCCTTCCTGTCGCCGAATGTTGCCAAGGTGCTGGTCGATACCTTCGGTATCAGCGGTATTACAACCGTACAAGAGGATATGGAGAAATTTATCGCAGCTGTATAACTGAATGGCCATTGTGCCATATAAAATAGGGGTACTTCTCATTGCTATGAGAAGTACCCCTATTCAGTTTATTATTCGAATACCTCCTATGGCAGGCGGTACACCGCGAACGGCTCGCCGCTGCGGAAGGTGCCGCTGGCCTGATCCAGCTTGTCCATGAGCTCAGCATCCGGCTGCAGGGCAACGCTTTGCAGATTCTGCTGCACCTGCTCCACGCGGGTGGCTCCGACAATCACCGTGGATACAGCCGGTTTGTTCATCAGCCAGGCCAGGGACAGCGCAGCCATAGAGGCGCCGGTTTCTTCGGCAATCCGCCCGACCCGGTTCCCCAGCTCAATCCGGCCGGGGGTAAGGAAGCGGCCGAAGTTTGGATCGGTTTCGGCTCTGGAGCCTTCCGGCGGTGCGCCGTCACCAGCATATTTGCCGGTAAGAATACCTCCGGCAAGCGGGAAGTAGGGGATAATCCCGAGCCCTTGATCCAGGCAGAGTGGAACCAGCTCGGCCTCCGGCGTCCGGTCAGCCAGGGAGTAGCTGCACTGAATCGAGGTATACTTGACCAGATTCCGCGCCTCGCTTATGCCCAGCGCCTTCATTAACTCCCAGGCCGCATAATTGGAGGCCCCGATATAGCGGACTTTACCCGCCGATACCATATCATCCAGGGTCCGCAGCGTCTCCTCCAGCGGTGTATAGGGATCAAAGGTATGGATCTGATATAAGTCTACATAATCGGTCTTCAGGCGGCGCAGGCTGCCTTCCAGCTCCAGCATCAGGTGATGGCGGGAAGAGCCGCTGCCGTTAGGGCCTTCGTGTCTCGGAAGACCTGCTTTCGTAGCAAGAACTGCACTTTGGCGTCTGCCCTCCAGCGCCAGTCCGATGATCCGCTCCGATTCGGTGCCGGCATAAATATTAGCGGTATCGATAAAATTAATCCCCTGATCGAGCGCGGCATGGACGATATCAATGGAGGTCTCCTGATCGGCTCTTTTGCCAAAGGAATTAGTCCCCAGACCCAGTGCGGAGACCTGCAGCCCGCTGTTACCCAAACGGTGATATTTCAAGTGGTTCACTCCTCTTGTTCAGCATAGTGGTGTATTTCGTCAAAGCACAGACAGATCTGCCCCGGAGAACAGCTGCAGTGCAGTGTCCATAAATAAGCGGACGGCAATCGAGGTCTCCTCCAGTGTATGGACGGCGAGATGGATATCCCGGTAAGCATCGGGGGCCAGCTCCTTTATGATCACATTCGGCGGTGGAGACAGCAGGGACAGCTGCGACATGACACCAATAGCCAGCCCCTCCTTAACCATATTGAGTGCGGTCATGTAGCTGTTCACTTCGTATTTCACATTTAGCTTGCTGCCTCCCCGATGGAACAAATCAACGACCGGAGGCTCATAACCTGCCCGGCAGATCAGCATCGGCTCGTCTTCCAGATCCTTGACACAGATGACATGCTTCTCACGGAGCGGATGGCCGCCAGGAAGCACTGCGTACAGTTTCTCCCGGTAGAGCGGAATCGTGGCAAACTCTTCTTGCGGCGGAATAATGAAGCCGACATCAATAAGCCGGGTCTCCAGCCATTCTTTAACCTCAGCAACCGAACCTTCATAGAGAACAATCTCAATCTCGGGATATTTCTCGGTAATGGAACGGATGACTTTGGGGACAAAATAAGCAGACGCCACCGGAAAGGCCCCAATGCGGATGAGTCCCTTCTCCAGGCCCTTCTCAGCGGAGATTTCCTGCTCAACCTTGTCAAACCCGTTTAGAATTTCCCGAAAAATAATCAGAACACGCTTACCGATATCAGTGAGCATCAGCCCGCTGCGCCGGTCGCGCAGCAGCAGCTTCACTGCAAGCTCAGACTCTAGCGCGGAGATGGCCCGGCTGACTGCAGGCTGGGTCATGTTCAGTGCCAGCCCGGCTTTGGTGAAGCTGCCGCTCTCGGCGATTTTGACGAATAGACGAATTTGATTGTTGTTCATATCGAATCTGGTATGCCCCTCATGATTATAATTCATTTCAATTATGACTGTGCTTATTGTATCATTTGGAATGAAAATAGAACAAGGGGTGATGAGATGCAGCAGCGGAAGAAAAACATTGCTTTGCTTATATTTCTGGTTATAGTCTGGGGGATCAATTGGCCGCTGTCCAAGATTGCTCTAGCCTACGCTCCGCCCTTGTTGTTTGCCGGAATCCGTACGGTTATTGCCGGAGTGATCCTCATTGTTGCTGCGCTTCCTAAAAGGAAGGCCCTTCAGTTCAGCAAGCTATGGCCGGTCTATCTGACCTCGGCCTTTCTCAGCATCGTTTTCTATTACGGGTTCCAGACGATCGGCCTGCAGTATATGCCCTCAGGGCTGTTCTCGGCCATTGTCTTTCTGCAGCCTGTGCTGCTCGGTATCTTTGCCTGGATCTGGCTGGGAGAGCGTATGTACGGAATGAAGATGTTCGGCTTGCTGCTTGGTTTTCTCGGGGTAGCTGCGCTCAGCATTGGCGGATTTACCGGAAGTATCTCCGCCTTGGGTGTAGGGCTTGCCCTGGCCAGCGCACTCAGCTGGGCCTTGGCGACCGTGTACACGAAACGAAATGCGGTGCGGGTAGATATGCTGTGGATGACGGCAATGCAGATCATGATCGGGGGCGTCATCTTGCTGGCTGCCGGTTCGGCTGTGGAGAGCTGGTCTGATATTACGTGGAACAGCGCCTTTATCGTGAACACGTTGTTCATTGCGGTGTTCGTCATTGCGCTGGGGTGGATGGTTTATTTCAAGCTGATCAATGAGGGAGAGGCCAGCAAGGTCGGTTCATTCACCTTCCTGATTCCGCTGATCTCGATCGGGTCAAGTGTAGTATTATTAAATGAGCGGATTACGCTGAATCTGGTAGTGGGTATGCTGCTGATCGTATGCAGCATTATTCTGGTGAATGTTAAGATAGGCCGGGCCGCACGGCGGCTGACATGTTAAGACAGGGGGATAAGCATGTATATTCAGACGGATGGGCAAACGGCGCATGATAATTATAAGCTGCTGATCGGCAGCATTGTGCCCAGGCCGATTGCCTTTGTAACCTCGGTGGATGAAGCGGGAATCGTGAATGCCGCTCCGTTCAGCTTTTTTAATATTGTAAATGATGATCCGCCTATGGTCATGTTCTCCTGTGTCCGCAAAGCAGGCGGAGAAATGAAGCATACGCCGCGCAATATAGCGGCGAATAAGGAATTTGTGGTCCATATCGTCGATGAGGATAATATCGCTGCAGTCAACCATACCTCAATCAATGCACCCGGCGGAATCAGCGAACTTGAGCTGGCCGGGCTGACGGCGGTACCCGGACAAGCCGTCAAGGTCCCGCGCGTACAGGAATGTAAGATTGCGATGGAATGCCGGCTGGTGCAGCTTGTGGAGCTCGGACATTGCGATATGGTTATCGGCGAAGTGCTAGGCTTTCATGTAGAGGATGAGCTGGTTCATAACGGCCGAATTGATGTCGGCAAGCTGAAGCCGGTCAGCCGTCTGGCCGGCGCGTCTTATGCAGCAATTGGCCGGACGTTCGAGCTGGACAGACCTCAGTATGAATCTGTCACGGCCAATCCCAAAATAGAAGAATTATAAGTTCAATCTATATAGATCAGATATTTTAGGCAGAGGAAGGCTACTGCGCCTGATTTCTTAACCGCAGGCTTTGGGCAGTGAAGACAAGTTCTTCATCTGTCCCGCTGATCTTGGCGGTGTATTCTCCAATCGTAACTTCGCTGTTGCAGATTTTGCGGACTGTAATATTTTTGCCGGCGGTAAGCACTGATTTCTCGGAGGACTGCTTCCCTACAGTCTGTGCGCTGATGGAGCCTGCCGCCTCGACTGTGGAGTCCGTGCATTCCGCTTCGTTCATTACGAAACGGACATTGCCGGAAGAGAACAGCTGGCTGTGCAGAATACCCTCCTTATGAACATGGAGATCTCCGCCGGATTTAATAATGCTATGCTGTGACGAGGCGATGTCGATCCGTGTATTCTCCTCCTGCATCCCGGATATGGCGTCATGCAAATCCTTCAACAGCTTCAGAAAGGTGCTTAGTACAGCATCCGTGAAAAAATCGGTGAACTGCCCCGGGTGCAGGAATACCTCCAGCATATGTCTCAATTGCTTGGTGTCGATAGGATAATCGGGATTCATCCCGGCAATAACCTCCTGGAGATCACTGATCAGGCCGGGGAGATGGTCATATTTGCTTTCCAGCAGCAGCATAACGACCAGACCGTATTTTACGGTTTGCTGGCGTGATTGGACGGTATTCGCCAACTGCTGCGACGCTTTTCTCAGACTGGTCATTTCCTCCATCAAGAGAGCGGAGTACATGCAGAGGCGGTTATGTCTCGCTCCATAATGACCGGAGTACAATTGGCTGCTGACAACCTTGCCCTGGACAAAAATGCTTCCGGTAGCAGTGATTGTCGCATGTGTAACGTCGCCGTATATGTATACATTTCCCAAAGCCTCAAGGATGGTCTGGTTTCCGATATCATTGGTGGCGACCACATCACCCGGGAACATCATTTTGGCGGCTTCGGGGTCCATGTCCCCGGGAACAAGATATGTCTGGGGAAAATCAAAAACCTTGCGGTTCAGACCAGATCCCGTTAAGCGGGGCCTTCCCTGGCGGAGGGAGGCGATCCCGCCGTCCGCCAGCAGGGTTGTACATTCTTTAGTGACCAGCTGAATATCTTGCGGCGGCGGGGAGGGAATAATTCCGCCATACACGTCGATGCCGGGCACTCCCTCTTCTGCAGGCAGCTTACGGGCAATGACCTCTCCCTCCTGGACAAAGGGAACCCTTGGATGGTTCAGGGAATCTGCAGGATCGGCAGTCCGAATGAATTCATATTCCCTGTCCTCGGCAAATAACAGCTCCAGCCGGGCATTTTTGCCGGGAATAGGGGCTTTACCCTCTGCGATGCAGACCGGGAGATAGGTAGGGTTGTTCAGCTCTGCATAAAGAGCCGGAATATTGAGCTCGCGCATAATGGAGCTTTTCTTGAAGCCGGCGATAATCTGGTCCACCGTGAGGGTGGACAGCAGCAGGCCGCAATTTGGTTCCGCCCGGACCGTGACATCTGCTGCAGCCGGGGAGCTGGCGAGCTTCCAGGCGTACTTTTCTGCACGGTAGAGCGTGAAGTAGGCCTTCAGTCTATCTTCGGATACAGTGATCTGATACTGCGGCTTCTCGCAAATCTCCCAGGTGATACGGTCCGTGGGGGTTACCTCCGTAGGATCTGTCACCGTCTTCCGGTTAATATTCAACACCACAGGGTGAACGGAGGAAATGACAGCGGGTTTGCCGCCGGGCAGAGGAGGAGTAATAAATATTTGGTTGTTCTGTACGATAATACGTCCGTTCTTATCCTCATCTCCCTCACGGAGCGGCTTAACCTGCACTGAGGGCAGAGCCGGAAGATCGGGGTTACCGATTGGCGTTGTGGTATGAAATACATGCCCGAATTTTTTCTCGATGATATGCTGTGGCATTACTCTAACCTCGCTTCTTCGTATAATCAATGGTATCTGTACAGAAAAGAGCATCATGGACTATGATAGATTGTCTTCACCTACCGGTACCCAAGTCACATCTCAATTGGCAGCCTGGCGACCATGAATGGATAGTCTCACATTCTTAGGCCCATCGCTTTGCGTCCTGCCCTTTCGGGAAGTTTGCCTTTAAAAAAATAGATCAATGATATACATTCAGCATGAGGTCATTTAATCGACTCAAATCGACAGGGAATGTTCAATACTGGGTTGGTTGCCAATATAATTCTACAAACAAGCTTAATTCTAGTACTTTAGTATTAATTTTTCAACTTAATAATAATAAATCTCTCTGGTATCCCTTTAAAAGGGACGGCTTTGAGTCCAAGCGATATTACAAGCAAAAACGACCCTGCCTTCATCTCAAAGGACAGGGTCGTTTCTGCAAAAAAAGGACGCTCCCAAGCTTATAGCTTGTGGGAGAGCCCTCTTTTGACAAGATGTACGGCGCGCGCGCTTCCGGACCGGACGGAGGCTGGTGCCGGTATAACTGTAGCTGCATAATCGGCCCGTTCAATTTCCTCCAGCACCCGGTTCAGATGGGAGAAGACGGCTCCGAGATCGCGGACTGCTGTCAGCGAGCATTGACCCTGCAGCTCGGAGAACCAGGCAAACTGCAGATCCCGGGCGCGGCGCAGCGCTTCGGGGAGCGAACGGGTGCATTCGGCATCGGATAAAGTTTTGGTTCCATACAGGGCGATGCAGTCTGCGGTTGCCGTTACGACCTCTGTCATCCAGTCAGCTGCCGCATAATGTGCAGGCAGGAGGGAAATCTCCTCAGCGATCTCCTTGACGTAGCGGTGAACCTTCTGCAGATGCGAGGTTGCCTGTGTCAATGACCGCAATCCGCTGCGGCATTGATAATGGGATAACGTATAGTGCAGCTCTTTCTGCTGCTTGTCGCTCTTCGCCAGCAGTTGTCCGGAACGCACCAGCCTCTCCGGAGCCTGCTTAGAACTGCTGCTCTCTGCGGCGAGTCCGGTCAAGGCATCGGCCAGCAGCAGGGTCCCTTCCAGTGCCAGGCGTTTAACCTTGACGAACCCCCCGGGGGGGACGATAATCATATTTATTATTAAGGCAATCAGTACGCCGATTAAGGTCTCCGCGACTCTCCACACGATATAAGGGTCCTGATAAAAGGTCAATGCCAGCACGGAGGTCACACCGACCTGGGAAACGGCTTGAATGTTAATCCGGCAGGCGGTGGCCACACCGATGCCGATCAGCAGCATCAGCAGAATAGACAGTGCCCCCACGTCGAAGAAATGGCCCACGAGCAGGCTGACAATTCCACCGAGCACAACGCCCATCAGACGGTAAATCCCTTTTTCCAGTGAAGCCTTGACGCTTCCTTGGGTGATAAGAATTGCGGCAAGCGGTGCAAAGTATAAATAACTGTCGCCATGCAAGCTGTGAACCGCAAGCCAGGAGAGTGAAGCAGCAATCGTAACGCGTATCATATATAGAGATAATCCGAATTTTTCAAGGCGGTCCTGCAACCCCTCGTTCATGTTAGTCATCTTCTTTCACATCAATAAGAGAACATTTTTAGGTTTTCAGCAATTTTCATTATAGCACTCAAAAACAACAATAACGGGGCATAGTTTTTACGAACTTGTTAAGTTTCTGCGATGCATTTAACATTGTAAGCTATCGCATATATTGCATTAATCCTATATGCTATATATATTGAAGTGTGTCGAAGGAAGGGAGGAATTGTCGCTTATCAGCGCTGAGCATGCCACTTTAGATTGTTCCCTGCGAGAAGCGGGTAAAATAGGTTGTACTACATAAGGTAAGGGAGGTCGTTAGCCATAACTACCCTGGAAGACACTATTATTTCTTTTGACCAGGTTACCAAACAATATGACGATGAAGAAGCCGTGTTAAAAGGAGTCAGCTTCGAGATCGAACGCGGCAAATTCTATACACTGCTGGGACCCTCGGGCTGCGGAAAGACGACAATCCTGCGTCTGATCGCCGGGTTCGCTGAACCAACGGAAGGTTCCATTTATTTGAACGGCAAAATCATCAACCACATTCCCGCCAACGAACGGCAGGTCAATACGGTATTTCAGGACTATGCCTTGTTTCCGCACCTGAACGTATTTGAGAATGTGGCCTTTGGACTGCGGATCAAGAAGCTTAAGAAAGAGGTCATCACGCAAAAGGTGCAGGAGGCGCTGCGCTTCGTCAACCTTGTAGGCTACGATCAGCGGGCCATTAATGAAATGTCCGGCGGACAGAGGCAGCGTGTAGCGATTGCCCGGGCCATCGTCAATGAACCGCAGGTGCTGCTGCTCGATGAGCCTCTTTCGGCACTTGATCTGAAGCTGCGCACGGAAATGCAGTACATTCTGCGGGAAATGCAGCAGCGGCTGGGCATCACCTTTATCTTCGTTACCCATGACCAGGAGGAAGCGCTGGCCATGTCCGACTGGATTTTTGTCATGAACGGCGGACGTATTGAGCAGAGCGGAACGCCTAACGATATTTATGATGAGCCGATCAACCGCTTCGTGGCTGATTTCATCGGCGAGTCGAACATTGTGCCCGGTATGATGATTGAGGATTATATTGTTGAATTTAACGGCCACCGCTTTGAATGTGTGGATGCGGGGCTGAAGCCGAATGAAGCGGTGGAGATCGTGATCCGTCCGGAGGATCTGGAGATTGCTGCAGTTGAACAAGGCAAACTGCGCGTCCGCGTGGATTCCCAGCTGTTCCGCGGCGTGCATTACGAGATCAGCTGCTACGACGGGTCCGGCCACGAATGGCTGGTCCATTCCACGCGCAAGGCGGAGGTCGGCAGCGAGATCGGGCTGTATTTCGATCCGGAAGCGATTCATGTTATGCGTTTCGGGGAAACGGAGGAAGAATTCGACAGACGTCTGGAAGCTTACGGCGAGGTGGAGAGCCATGAAGAGTAAGGGCCGGTCGTATTTCCTCATCCCTTATTACTTATGGATCGCCCTGTTCGTCATAGCGCCGGTGCTGCTGGTTGTCTACTACTCCCTGTTTGATCTGGACGGGCATCTTACACTGGACAACTACGTGAACTTCTTTACACCGGTATATATGAAAATGATGCTCAACTCCTTCTGGTACGCGATCCTGATTACGCTGTTCTCGCTGCTGGTGGCTTATCCGGCGGCGTATCTGCTGACCCGGACGAAACATAAGCAGCTGTGGCTGCTGCTGATCATCCTGCCGACATGGATTAATCTGCTGCTGAAGACGTATGCCTTTATTGGTATCTTTGGGACCTTCGGGCCGGTCAACAATGTCTTCGACCTGCTGGGCATCGGAGAGCAGCAAATCCTCTTTACAGGTTTCAGCTTTGTCTTTGTTTCGGTATATATCTTTATCCCGTTCATGATCCTGCCGATCTTCAGCGCTCTGGACGAGTTGAACCTGTCCCTTGTAGATGCGGCCCGTGATCTGGGTGCCTCCGGGTGGACGACGTTCCGGCGGGTCATTTTCCCGCTGACCATCTCCGGGGTGCGCTCCGGCTGCATGGCGGTATTCATTCCGGCGTTATCGCTGTTTATGATTACCCGCCTTATCGCCGGCAACCGGGTCATTACGCTGGGCACCGCCATTGAGCAGCATTTTCTGGTCACTCAGGACTGGGGCATGGGCTCTACAGTTGCTGTCTTCCTGATTGTTATCATGGCGCTGTTCATGATTCTGTCGGGCAGCTCGCGGAAAGGGGTGCGGCATGAGAAGTAATAAGAATGGGATTTCAAATCTGTACCTGGTGCTGGTCTTTGCCGTGCTGTACGCACCGATCTTCTACCTGATGTACTATTCCTTCAACAGCGGCGGGACGATGCATGGCTTCGAGGGCTTCACGCTGGATTATTACCGTGAGGTTGTGCAGGATACGCGGCTGATGATTATTATGATTAACACTTTGGTGATTGCCCTGCTGTCTTCGGCGATTGCTACGCTGATTGCGATCATCGGGGCGCTGGCCATTCAGCGCATCCGCAGCCGGAGGGCCAAGAATACACTTCTCTCACTGAACAATGTGCTGATTGTCAGTCCCGATGTCATTATCGGCGCGTCTTTCCTGATCCTGTTCACGATTGCCGGAATCAAGCTCGGCTTCGTGTCGGTCCTGCTCTCGCATGTTGCATTCAGCGTGCCGATTGCCGTGCTGATGATCCTGCCGCATCTGCAGGACATGAGCCCGACGCTGACCGATGCTGCGCGTGATCTCGGGGCCAGCCGCCGCGATGTGCTGACCAAGGTGATTCTGCCGATCATTAAACCCGGGATCTTCAGCGGCTTCTTTATGGCCCTTACCTATTCACTGGATGATTTCGCGGTGACATTCTTCGTAACAGGCAACGGATATTCGACGCTTTCAGTGGAAATCTATTCACGGGCGCGGCAAGGTGTATCGCTGTCGATTAACGCGTTGTCCACGCTGATCTTCCTCTTCACTATCTTGCTTGTCGTCGGTTATTATTTCCTGAACCGCCGGAAGCAACGCCCGGCGGTTCATATCGCAGAGCCGGCCGCTGAAGTGGGGGTGCCTAGATGAAACAGCTGGTGAATGCTTTTCTGGCGATTCTTATCGTCGCATTTGGGCTGATGTTCCTGGCTTCTAGGCTGAATTCGGCTGAAGGCTATACGGGCGGCAATACGCTGACCATCTATAACTGGGGCGATTATATCGAACCTGAACTGTTGAAGCAGTTCGAGCAAGAGACCGGGATTACGGTCATTTACCAGACCTTTGATTCCAATGAGGCGATGCTGACCAAGGTCGAGCAGGGCGGGACAACCTTCGATGTTGTTGTGCCTTCAGACTATGCTATCGCCAAGATGCGGGAAGAGAAGCTGCTGCTTCCGCTGAATCACAGCAAGATTCCGAATCTGGCCAATATTGATCCGCAGTTCATGGATCTTTCCTTCGATCCGGGAAATCTGTATTCGGTGCCGTATTTCTGGGGAACAGTAGGCATTATCTACAACCCGGAAATGACGGAGGGGATTGATTTCAGCAGCTGGGATTCCCTGTGGGACAGCAGGCTGAACAATAGTATCTTCCTGGTTGACGGTGCCCGTGAGGTCATGGGGATGGCGCTGAACAGCCTGCATTATTCCGTCAATGACCGGAATGAGGATCACCTGCAGGAAGCGCTGGCCAAGCTGAACAAGCTGTCTCCCAATGTGAAGGCTATTGTCGGTGACGAGGTCAAAATGCTGCTGGCGAACGAAGAAGCAGCCGTCGGGATCGTATGGTCCGGCGACGCCTCGGAAATTATGGATGAGAACGACAAGCTCGATTATGTGGTGCCGGAGGAAGGTTCGAACAAATGGTTCGATAACATGGTCATTCCGCGCACGGCGGCCAATGTGGAGGGGGCGCATAAGTTCATTGACTTTATGCTCCGTCCCGATGTGGCGGCGAAGAATGCAGAGTATGTAGGTTATTCCACACCTAACGTTCCGGGACTTGCGCTGCTGCCGGAGGATATTTCCGGAGACACCCGCTTCTATCCGCCTGCTGAAATTACCGACCGGCTGGAGGTTTACGACAACCTCGGCAAGCGGATGCTCGCCCATTACAACGAGCTGTTCCTGAAGTTCAAGATGAACAAGAAATAAGCTGGTGCATAATATGCCAGTTAGTCAGTCATAGCCAGTAGAAAGCGCCCAAATGCGGAGTTTCCGTATTTGGGCGCTTTTTTTGTTGGGGTGGTGAAAAGATGGGAGACTTAAATTGAAGAGAAAATGCACTCTCATAAAACCAGAAATCAGTTTTTGGGTTCTATATATAACAGATAGCCGTTCCAAGCATTATTTGATCCCGACTCTCATCCGGTAGCTGATGTGTACCGGCAGGGTGCGTCCCTGAAAATACTGCTCCACCGCTACGGAGAAATCGGAAATAAGCTGCTCCAGTGCGGAAGAGCCGAGCTTCAGAACGGTTTGAATGCCGCCTTGACTGAGTGCCAGCCCGACATAACGTTCGGCATCACATTCTTCTGTATTATGAAAAACAATTTCCCGCGCAAAGGAGAAGCAGCCGCTGGCCTCTATCCGCCCCAGATGTCCTTCTTTATCCCATTTATGCGCCTGTTCGGCAGATGGCTGGAGTACATCAAGCAGTTTATCGGCGGCGGATATCAGCTGTTTGTAGCGGGTTTCAATATCCGCCTGTAGTACGAGCGGCCAATCGCAGTCATAAGCGGCGAACACCCCGCCTTGGCGCAGGCAGCGGGAGATTTCCTGCAGCGTGCTTATCGGCTCCATCCAGTGGAATGACTGGGAGCAGGTAATGATATCAACACTGCCAGAGTCAAAGGGCAGCTGGTTGGAGTATCCTTGGACAAAGGACAGGGATTGTTGCTGTCCTTGCCGGGCAAGCTTGTCAAGCGCTTTGGCCAGCATGTCGGGGTTAGGTTCTATGCCGACTATGGAGTCGGCACTCTCTCTCCACAGAAAGGTGGACAGTCCTGTTCCGCAGCCTATGTCGGCCACGAGGGCAGGGCGGCAGCCCAGGTAATTCGTCAACAATTCAGTAACCAATTGCGGGGCTTCCGGACGGTAACGGTCGTATTCGTCCTGAAATCCCAAGAAGCGGTCGATGTTTTGCTTGCTGTTGCCTGCAGGAATCATTGAATCCTCTCCCATCACTGATCTTTAGCTTTATTGTAAAGTTAAAAGCTTCCGAAGTCATCTGTTTCAAGCTCTAACGAAGCAGCTCAGGAGCAACGGCAGGCACGAGACCCTCGGCCGCGGCGCGGTTCAGCAGAGCAGAGATTGCAGCGTAGCCATCCTCTCCGAGATTCATCGAGAATTCATTCACGTAAAGATCAATATGTGATTTGGCGACTTCTGGAGCCAGCTCCTGGGCGTGGCTCAGGACATAATCTCTGCTTGCTGTAGGATGATCCCAGGCGTATTGCAGCGAACTGCGTATCCAGCCGGAGATGGCTTCGCTGTCCAGATCGCGGCGGGCGATAATTGCCCCAAGCGGTATAGGCAGTCCGGTATCGCTTTCCCACCAGCTGCCAAGATCAGTCAGCATATGGAGGCTATAGGAGGGATAAGTGAACCGGGCTTCGTGAATCACCAGTCCGGCATCAATCTGCCCGTCACGCACGGCAGGCATAATCTCATCGAAAGGCATAACGACGATTTCGGCTGGACCGCCCGGCACCTGCTGCGCAGCCCAAAGGCGAAAGAGCAGGTAGGCGGTGGAGCGCTCGCTGGGTACGGCGATTCTGCGGCCCGACAGCTCCTTGGGATGCTTGATGGCGCCCGGCCCTTTGCGGGTCAGCACCAGCGGGCCGCAGCCCCGGCCAAGTGCGCCGCCGCAAGACAGCAGCTTGTACCGCTCCAGCACCCAGGGAAGGGCAGCATAGGAAATTTTGAGCACCTCAGGCCCGGCGCCATCAGCAGCCAGACCGTTCGTAATATCAATATCTGCATAGGTAACATTCAGCTTGGGTACATCCTCTACTAGCCCGTGCGCCCAGGCATGGAACACAAAGGTGTCATTGGGGCAAGGGGAAAAGGCGATATTCAG
Organism: Paenibacillus sp. FSL L8-0340; assembly: GCF_038593145.1. Lineage (NCBI taxonomy): Bacteria > Bacillati > Bacillota > Bacilli > Caryophanales > Paenibacillaceae > Paenibacillus > Paenibacillus sp. FSL L8-0340. Next base: position 7,077,919 of record NZ_CP151967.1, on the reverse strand, counting down.
CTCGGTTGTCATTACAGCACCTCCAGTAGTATAACAGCCGCGGCCTCCAGGGCCTCCAGGGCTTCATTGATCTTCCACGCCGCCCGGTCGCGCGGGCCGACCGGGTTCGAGATCGCGCGCAGCTCCAGCGCCGCGATCCCGAAGTGCCGGGCGGCCACGGCAACCCCGTGGCCTTCCATCGCCTCCGCGACGGCACCGGGATGCCGCGCCGCCAGAGCGGCGGCCGTCTCTGCGGTGCCGGTCGCCGTTGACACGGTAAGCACAGGACCTGTGCTTACCGTAAGCCCGGCCGCTGCGAGCGCGGCCGCAACGGCCTGCACCGTGCCGGAGCGGGCCGGCACGGACACGCGGCCGAAGCCGAGCTCGGCCGCGCTGCGGAAGCCCTCCGGCGTCTCCGCCCCGAGGTCGGCGGCAATCATCTCGCTGGCGAGCGCGAGCGAGCCTACGGGCGCCCGCCCGGGGAAGCCGCCGCCGATCCCGGCGCTGATAACGCAGCCGTAGCTTCCGGCTGCCAGTGCTGCTGCGGTGCCCGCCGCTGCTGCTGCGGTACCGGCACCTGCAGCGATGACGTGGAACCTGCTGCTGCCCCTCAGGCCGCGCAGGACCGCCTCCCGCTCGGCTTCGACAGCGGTTACGATCAGCACGCGCGGCAGAGCTTCCTCTGCGGCTTTGCCGGTAGAAGTTGGAGTAGAATCTGATTTCATTTTTCAGCCTCCTCCTATTAATATAGCTCGTAATGCAGCTCGGTAATAAAGGCCAATATTCGCTAGGAAAAGGATACGCCGTTTTGCAGTCAAGGTCAAACTGGGGAACTTCTGTAGAGGTTAACAATGCAGATTGACGAACTCTATCAATGGGAGTATTCTAAAATAAGGAATAAAATTACAGTATATTCCTGTATTAAGAAGCTTGCGGTAGGGTTACATTTCATCTAGAGTTTAGCTTCTACATCTATTCATTGTAAAAATGCCCTGAAGGGAGGCGTTCATAAGTAGGCTTAATATACCGTGAGCAACGAACCATTTTAGTCACGTCAAACAAAATCGGGAGAGGATGTTTTTGATGATTAGAAAATGGATAGTTTCTCTTATGGTCTTGGCTTTATTTATGATTCCGGCTGCTGCTTCAGCTGCACCTGCGCCTGCTTTAACCAATCTCCAATATACAGGAATTACATCTGACGGCAACAACTTCATTTGGGAGAACATTAGTCCTAACCAGACAGTTGCCAATGTAACACTGACAGGTACGAAGGGATATATTTCCGTATATGCTCAAGGGACTATGCAAGCACCTAATTATCCGGTTCTCCGCCAAAACGGTTCAATGATACCTACAACCCAATCGGCACCCAATCAGTTTATTACAGGTCCGGGCAATATTGTTGTGGGTACCGTCTATTATCGTTCTTTTGATTTAAACGATGTGCATACAGGTAACATTTCAGTTACAGCTAATAATTATTTACCTCCATACCGGACGTTCACAGATACTTTATATATCACTGTTCAGTGATAATGAAACTCCTAACATTTACCAATCCCTAAGCCGATACATAAATTATTAATGCGTAAAGGGGAGAGGTATCTTGACGATTCAAGCAGTGGGAGCCGATGGGAAATTCACAGCTGAGTTTGCCGCCTATACAAATTTGGTAGTGGTGAATCGCTTGAAACAAACGCTTAGGGGTAACGAGGCAGAGAAGAATAATTCCATGACATTCCAGCAATTTATGGATGCAGTTCGCAAGGAAGAGGGTGTGCACCAAAGCAATTCGCGGGCAGTATCCAAAGAAGAGCTTGCTGACAACCAGGTTTATGAGACCCAGAATGGTTTAAGTGCCTTTGTGTCTCAGCGGTTTGCTACTATCCAGAAAGCCTACGAACTGGGTTTGGTTGATCAGTACGGTGTTCTGCTCTCTAACTAAGAAGCAAAAGCATAAAAGGTAAAGCTCCTGCAAAATTGCCGGAGCTTTACCTTTTATAGACAGTCATAATTAAATCTATCGAGAAACAAGCAGAGATGATTCATCCTGGGATCTGATGTTGCCGTATAAAGGCGGTGAGCAGACTTTGCTTGAATTGTGCAAAAACTGTTGACAAATTTCCCGCACAGGATTATATTTATCTTAACTTAAAGATAATTAACTTAAAGATAAATGCCGAAAGCATTGGAGGTGTACAATATGAGCGACTACAATGAGCTGATCAGCAAGACGGCTGGCGCATCGGATCAGGAGCAGGCTGCTTCATCACTGAAATTGTTCGTGGTCTTATCCAAGGCCTATAAGAGCCTGATGGATCTGGCGGTAAAGGACATGAAGAGCCATGGTTTAGCTTCTGCCGAGTTTATGATCCTTGAGGTACTCTATCATAGAACGCGGATTCCGCTGCAGCAGATCGGAGAGAAGATACTCGTTACCAGCGGGAGCATCACTTACAACATCGACAAGCTGGAGAAGAGAGGACTGCTGAAGCGTGTTCCCTGCAGCGATGACCGGCGTGTAACTTATGCGGAGATTACCGAAGCAGGCCGCGGGCTGTTTGACGATATTTTCCCCCGCCATGTTTCTTCTATTCACGGGATGATGGGCGGTCTGAATCAGGAAGAGAAGGAACAGGCAATAGAATTGCTAAAGAAGCTTGGTAAAGGCATTTAGGCCAGCAACATTCTCCTAAGAACGGGGCGGGAAGCTTGCTTATCAGCGTTTACCAGGCTAGCAAAGTACAAGGTTCGACTAATTTTTTTTAGCTAATATCTTAAGGTTAAGATAATTAAATTAAAGAGAATGGAGAGGGTATAAAATGGTTAGTGTAGGGTTGTTATTGGTAAGATTGGTGATCGGGATTGCTTTTATCGGGCATGGGGCACAGAAGCTGTTTGGCTGGTTCGGAGGATATGGTCCAAAGGGTACGGGCGGCTGGATGGAATCCATCGGTATTAAGCCGGGTGTCGCGATGGCGGTGCTGGCAGGAATGCTGGAGCTTGCCGGAGGCTTGCTGTTCGCAGCCGGACTCCTGACTCCTGTGGCTGCAGTATTAATTGCCGCAACGATGCTCGGAGCGATTATCAAGGTTCATGCTCCGAACGGCTTCTGGTCGACGGCCAACGGAATCGAGTTTCCATTAACGGTGCTTGTAGTCGCAGTAGGTGTGGCTTTGACCGGAGCAGGTTCGATTTCGCTGGATGCCCTGTTTTTTAACTAAATCGGATTATACGCCAGATGTTCATCTATTCAAACTTATCATCTAAAAAAAATCTTAGGGAGATGACTTATAATGACACTTCAAACTGCAGGGATTCACCATATTACAGCTTTTGTCGGAGATGCTCAGCGCAATGCCGATTTCTATGCCGGGATTCTCGGCCTGCGGCTTGTAAAAAAGACAATCAACTTTGACGCCCCCGAGGTTTACCACCTCTATTTCGGGAATGAGCAGGGTGCACCGGGCACCATTATTACCTTCTTTCCTTGGTCGACAGGGCGCAAAGGCCGGATTGGCGGCGGGCAGGTTGGCGTAACCACTTATGCGATTCCGGTTGGTTCGATGGCTTTCTGGGAGCAGCGGCTTGCCGCATATCAGATTCCGGTTACCCATGTAACCCGGATCTCTGAGTCTTACCTGTCTTTCAGCGATTACGATGGACTGCGGATTGAGCTGGTGGAACGCGAAGCGGGTCCGCAGAGTACCTGGTCCTTTGCCGGAGTGACTGCGGAGCATGCTATTAAAGGTTTTGGCGGGGCTGTGCTCTACAGTACGAATCCCGAAAAAACGGCCGATACGCTTACCCGTACACTCGGAATGGAGCTGATCGCCAAGGGAGACGGTTATATCCGTTACGGCTCTACTGCCGATCTCGGCAATATTATAGATCTTAAAGACTCGCCGGTGCCGCAAGGAGCCGGAGGCTCGGGAACCGTTCATCATATCGCCTGGCGCGCTAAAGATGATGCCGAGCAGCTGGAATGGGGACGTCATGTGCAAGGTCACGGCTACCAGCCCACTCCGGTACAGGACCGCCAATATTTCAACGCCATCTACTTCCGTGAAGAAGGCGGAATCCTGTTCGAGATTGCTACCGATCCTCCAGGCTTCGCCAATGACGAGGCTCCGGATGCGCTGGGCCAGAAGTTGATGCTTCCGGCATGGTTTGAACCGCATCGTGCTGTGATCGAAGAGAATTTGAGCCCATTTGAAATCCGTGAAATTGAGGTGAAGCAGGGATGATTCATGTCTATCACAAAGGAACAGACGCCAATCAACCAACACTAGTATTATTTCATGGCACAGGCGGAAACGAGCAGGATCTGCTGCCGCTGGCGGAGCTGCTGGCTCCCGGCGCTTCTGTACTGGGTATCCGGGGAAATGTGCTGGAGAACGGCATGCCGCGTTACTTCCGCCGTCTGGCTGAAGGTGTCTTTGATGAAGAGGACCTGATCTTCCGCACCCATGAGCTGAAGCAGTTCATGGATGTAGCGGCGGTGCAGTACGGCTTCGATCCAAACAATCTCGTAGCTGTCGGCTACTCCAATGGAGCGAATATCGCCGGCAGCCTGTTATTTCATTACGGAAACCTGTTCCGTTCGGCAGTGCTGCTGCATCCGATGGTGCCGCTCCGGGGGCTTGCGATCCCTTCGCTTAACGGCGTTTCGGTCTTTATCGGTGCAGGCAGCAATGACCCGCTGATCCGGGCAGAAGAAACGCGGGAGCTGGAGCAGCTGCTGCAGGGGGCGGGGGCTGAAGTTACCGCCCACTGGGGTAATCAGGGACACCGCCTGAGCGCGGCCGAGGCTGAAGCAGCCCGTGATTGGCTGAACCGGAACAGCAAGTGATTTCAGGAAAGCTACAACTACAACCGCCTGCGGGGCCGCTGATAAGTGACGTAATGTTGCTTAGAAGCTCCTGCGGGCGGTTTTTGCTGTCATGATAATGCGCAGCCAGCCTTTTTTTGCAGATAACCATGGGGTATAGCAAATTCCTCCGGTTTTTGGTACCATAGACTTTAATCGTAATTGTTACTATTTAATATTATGAATGTAAGGAGTCTACCCCACGTGAACAGCAGCAAAAAGAACAGCAACCCCGCCCGGCTACCCCGGGCCAAGGGCTTGGACATGGCAACCGTATATACACCAAAGGAATGTGGACGCAAGGTGCGGCGCATCATTCTGAATGGGGTCAACCGGACCATTGTGGATGAATTTATTACGATCCAGGGCATGAAAGAAAGATTTGAGGCGGAGGATGTGCCTATGCCGAGCAAAATGGTGATGTTCGGTCCTCCCGGCACCGGCAAAACGCTGACCGCATTTTATATCGCGCACCGTCTGGAGCTGCCGCTTGTTCTGGTCCGCCTGGATACCATTATTCACAGCCATCTTGGTGAGACCGGGAGCAATGTGCGGAAGGTATTTGACTATGCCAATGCTGCACCTTGTGTGCTGTTTCTGGACGAATTCGATGTGCTGGGCCGAATGCGTGATTCCGGCGATGAGGTGAAGGAGATGGCACGGGTGGTCAACACGCTGCTGCAATGCCTGGATGAGTTTCATGGCGAAAGTATTTTTGTTGCCGCAACCAACCTGGAGGAAGAGCTCGACCCTGCGGTGTGGCGGCGGTTTGATACGAAAATGACGTATTCGCTGCCGACGGAGGAAGACCGGCTTCAGTATATTGGGCTGTTTGTCGGTTCTGAACCGGAGGCGCAGGAGCTGTCCCGCCGGATGGCTGAACTGCTGGCGGGCTGCAGCCTTGCTGATATCGAGCAAATTATACTGAAAGCCAAACGCAAAGCGATCATCGAGGATGCCCCGCTGGATTACAGACACATCGCCGGAGCCTATGCCGAATACAACCCGCACCGGAAAGCCGTTGCTTCTGAGGTACATAAATAGGAAAAAACATTGAACATCATGTCCCGCATCAGGTAGTATGAAGGATACAAAAAACTGGCCTGAGGCCTGCTGCGGAAAGGTTGACGAAAATTTACCATGATCAAAATACAAAACGATAAGAATTCGCTGGCCGCAGAAGGCCCAACGCGGAAACAGCGGCTTCAGCTTGCTGTGATTCTGGGGGCTATTGCCACCATTGGTCCGCTGTCCATCGATATGTATTTGCCTGCGCTTCCCGCGCTTGGCGAACATTTCGGCACCAGCGCAGCGCTGGTTCAGCTTAGCCTGACCTTCTTTTTGCTGGGGCTGGCCTTGGGGCAGCTTGTGGCAGGGCCTCTGAGTGATGTCCACGGGCGCCGCCGTCCGCTGCTCATCGGCATGCTGATTTATGCGGTATCCTCGCTGCTCTGCGCCTTCAGCCCCTCGATCGGGCTGTTGGTCGGGCTGCGCTTTATCCAGGGCCTGGCCGGCTCGGTAGGGGTGGTCATCTCCCGGGCGGCGGTCCGCGATCTGTACAGCGGCTCCGAACTCACGAAGTTTTTTTCGCTGCTGATGATCGTCAATGGTCTGGGGCCTATATTCGCTCCCGTTATCGGCGGGCAGCTGCTGAGAATAACGACCTGGCAGGGCGTATTCATTGTATTATTTGCAGCCGGGCTGCTCTTTTGCGCCACCATTCTGCTGCGGCTGCCGGAGACGCTGCCGAAGGAGCGGCGCGTAAAAAGCGGGCTGCTAGGCACGCTGCGCACCTTCCGTGATCTGCTCCGCAACAGGAAGTTTATAGGTTATGCGCTCTCTCAAGGGTTTGTTACAGCGGCGATGTTCGCTTATATTTCCGGCTCTTCGTTTGTGCTGCAAAATATTTTTGGAGTGTCTCCGCAAATGTACAGTCTGATCTTTGCCGTTAACGGGCTGGGGATTATTATGTCCGGCCAGCTTGCCGGAAGATTGTCCGGACGGCTGGGCGAAGCGAAGCTGCTGGCCAGCGGCCTCCTGCTCTGCACACTGGGAGGTGCTGTGCTGCTGATCACTATTCTGGCCGGAGGCGGTCTCCTTCCCATCCTGATCTGCCTGTTCGCTGTGGTTTCCAGTGTGGGAATGGTGGGCACAACCAGCTTCTCGCTGGCGATGCAGGATCAGGGAGAAACCGCAGGCAGCGCTTCAGCGCTGCTGGGTCTGCTGCCGCTGCTGCTTGGCGGCTGTGTCGCTCCGCTGGTCGGCCTTGGGGGTGACGATACGGCGCTGCCGATGGCGATCGTGATCGCGGGTGCCGGGGTTTGTTCTATCCTGTCCTATCTGCTGCTCTGCAAGAGAGGGGAGAGGAAATGAGCCGTAAGGATTATTCCATTCTATTACTGTTGGCCTTTTCCTGGGGCGCTTCCTTTCTGTTTATGAGAATTGCCTCTCCCGAATTGGGGCCTGTTGTTACGACAGAGCTGCGCGTTACGCTGGCAGCTGCAACCTTGCTGCTCTTTGCAGCGGTCACCAAGCGGAAGCTGAGGATCTGGCAGCATTGGAAGCAGTTCCTTGTGCTGGGCTCCATTAATGCCGCGCTGCCCTTCACGCTGATCTGCATGGCCGAGCTGCATCTTAGCGCTTCGCTGGCAGCCATCCTCAATGCCACCACACCGATGTTTGCGGCACTAGCAGCTTGGGGAACACAACAGGAGAAGCCGGGACTGTCCAAGTCTATAGGACTCGTGATCGGCTTGCTCGGCGTAGCTGTGCTGGTCGGATGGAGTCCGGTGCCGCTCTCCGGCAAGGTTCTGTTGTCCGTGTTTTTCTCACTAGGAGCTGCACTTGCCTACGGCTTCGGGGGGTTATACGCTGCGCGCGTGGGCCGTGGCCTTGCGCCATTGGCGCTTGCTGCAGGCCAGCAGCTCGGGGCGGCTGTAGTGCTGCTGCCGCTGGCGGTAATTTTTGCCCCCCGGGAGCTGCCGTCTTCGGCAGCGGTTTTTTCCGTACTCGGTTTGTCATTCATTTGCACTTCCGTGGCGTATCTCTTGTATTTTCACCTGATCCAAAGTGTTGGCGCGGTCAAGACCGTCAGTGTTACCTTCCTGGTCCCCGTGTTCGGGCTGATATGGGGTGTAATCTTCCTGAATGAACCGGTTTATGCCAATACGCTTGCTGGTCTGGCGATTATTCTGCTTAGCGTAACGCTGGTCAACCGCAAAACCCGGCCAAAAACGTCTCAGGCAGTGGATGAGAGTGGTCAGAGCAAGGTCTAATCCAATTCATAGCTTCGAATACTTTCAGCAAACTTTCAGCGCATTTTAACGTTCCTTTCGGGTGGAAGGATTATAGTGTAGAGGTGAAAGGAGGAACGTGAATGAATATTTCATCCGCATCATCTACATCTTCCGCTTCCTATACTGCTTCCAGTGCTACCGATACAAGTGCGCTGGAGAAGCAAAAAGCGAAGCTGCAAGCCGATCTGGAGAAGATCGGGGCCAGCAAGGACGACGAGAAGACAAAGGAAACCAAGACCAAACAAATTGAGCAGCAGATCAAGCAGATCGATGCGCAAATTGCCCAGAAATCGCAGAACAGCTCCGCTTCCGCCAACAGCAGCAGCACACCGCCCGAGAAACCTGCAAACAGCAATACGCTTGCCGCGGCAAGCGCGCAGGAGATCGCTGCTGCCACTACGGACAGCCAAGGAAGATTTGACATCCGCGTATAAGTAAGCACCCGAAGCCAAGTAAACAGCAAACCCTAAAGAGGACATCCTTTGCCGTGAGGGAGTCCTCTTTTAGGGTGCAGAAGTAGCCGTCACCAGTGTATTGAAAATCCCCCTAAGGTGGGCTCGGCGTCTATACAGCATGGTCTATAGATGTTAATATTAGTATGTGAAAAAAATAACTAAATAACTTTTGCTCTTATTAAGATCTTACTAAGATCGCACAATAAGCAATCATAAGTATCCATCATCACTTGGATGGCTCCTGTTTCCGCAGGCGCCATCTTTTTTAAAATAATGAAGGGGAGGGACATCAGATGGGAATTCCGGTTATGGATATTATCGAGAAGCGTAAATCTGTACGGACTTATGAAGCCACACCGATCGGGGAGGCCGTCCATGCTTCCATAATGGATTATCTGAGCCAGGAGGACAACCTGCACGGGCCGTTTGGCGGAAAGCCGGGAATTGAGTGGGTCTGGGCCAAAAGCGGGACAGAGGACGGAAAGAACGTGAAGCTGGGGGCTTACGGTATCATTCAGAATCCGCAGGCCTATCTGGTCGGCAAGGTTAGGAACGACAAACTGGCGCTGCTGGAATTCGGGTATGTATTTCATAGGCTGATTCTCTATGCCACCAGCCTGGGACTTGGCACCTGCTGGCTTGGCGGAACGTTCAACCGCAAGACCTTTGCCCGCGAAATCGAGCTTGCCCCGGACGAGATTATTCCTTGCATCACGCCGCTGGGGTATGCACGGGAGAAGCAGCGGCTGCTGGATGCCACGATGCGCTATGTCGTCAAAGCTGATCAGAAGAAGCCTTGGCGGGAGCTGTTCTACGACACCGAATTTGGCAATATGCTCGCTCCCGAGTCAGCCGGGAAGCTTGCGCCCCCGCTGGAAATGGTCCGGCTCGGCCCATCTGCTTCAAATAAACAGCCTTGGAGAGTGGTAGTCTCTCCAGACCGGAAGCAGGCCCATTTCTACCTGCAGCATACGCCGAATTACAGCGGCAACAAGCTGGGCTTTGAGATGCAGCGGATTGATATCGGGATTGCCGCCTGCAATTTCGGGCTTGCCTGCCGTGAACTGGACATTGCGGGGGAATGGACCGTTAATGATCCGCAGCTTGATCTTGACGGACCGCTTACAGAATATATGCTGAGCTATAAACTCAGTTGAACCGGAACGTCAACGTTATAGCAAAGAGGTGAACTAACGGCTGCCGGTACGGCGCGTAGTTCACCTCTTTTATTGAATAAATGCTTTATGCCGGATCGGGTTCCTTGTCGCCGTTATCGGGCAGAGCCCAGACAGAGACACTTCCGCCGTTTACCGGGAAAACCGCCCAGCCATCCTCACCGATGGTTATATTGTCCTCACGGTTATGGGTGAAATCCTCCCAAACTTCGCCTGCGCGTTCCTCGCCGAGGAACATCCGTTTCTCCCCCTGATCTCCATTGGAGATGACTACGGCACAGCCGGAGCCTTCGATTTCTTCCACACCTCGCCGCACCCAGCCAATCGTATTGGGGTGGTCGAAATAATCATCCTGCTCTCCGTATGCCTTATGGTACCGGGTGTAGAGCAGCGGATCAATGGCAGCTTTCTTGCCTTCCACCGGAGTCGGTCCGCCGATGCCATAATAATCACCATAGAAGACAACCGGGTATCCGTCACGCCGCAGCAGGATCAGCGCATAGGCACTTTGCTTGAACCAGTCGCCGATCCAGGATTCCAGCGCTTCATGGGGCTGCGAATCATGATTGTCAACAAAAGTTACGGCATTGCCGGGGTGGGTCTGGACGAGCGTATCGTTAAAGATTTGGGTCAGATCAAAGTCCCTGCCCCCCAGTGCAGCCGAATACAGCTTGTAGTGAAGCGATACATCGAACAGGTCGATTTGATAATCCACCGTGTTGAGGAATTCCCGGCAGGCCTCGAGATTCGAGTTCCAGAATTCGCCGACAATGTAGAAGTCCTCACCGCGCTTTTTAGCCATTTCGGCAGCGAATTCTTTGATGAACTCATGATTGATATGCTTGATGGCGTCCAGCCGGTATCCGCTGCACTGCAGCGTGTCGACCAGCCACTTGCCCCATTCCAGCATCTCATGCTTAACTTCCTCATGGCTGTAGTCGATGTTGGCGAACATCAGATAATCATAGTTGCCGAACTCGTCATCCACATTCGGGTTCCAGCTCTTGTTGTCGGAGGCAAGCTTGAATACGCCGGTCCGGCTTTCCTTGGCATCGAAATCGGTGCCGTTAAAATGAGTGTGGTTCCATTTAAAGGCGGAGTACTGGTCTCCACGTCCGGGAAAGGTGAATTTGGTCCAGCCTTCAATCTCGAACGGTTTGGAAATCTCCTTGTTGCGGTCGTTCGGATCAACCTCGATCACCTGGAACACTTCGGTCTCGTCGGCGCCCGCTTTATGATTCATCACCAGATCCACATAAACAGCGATGCCGTTCTTTTGGCATTCGGCAATCGCCTCCACCAGCTCCAGCTTGGTGCCGTATTTGGTCCGGATGGTCCCCTTCTGGTCGAATTCGCCCAGATCGTATAGATCATAGACACCATAGCCTGTATCCTCGCCAGAGACGGCCTTGGTTACCGGCGGTACCCAGACAGAATCAATATAGGCGGCCTTCAGCTCGGTGGCAGCATCAGCCAGCCGTTTCCAGTGCTTCCCGTCCGCGGCGACATGCCATTCGAAAAACTGCATCATCGTATGGTTTCTCTTCATTTCCGTTTGGCCTCCTTTAAAATTATGATAGGAATGGATAAATGCGATTGGTGTCGTAATTCAGTAAGGAGCAGAAGAGAGGATATGTACACATCTGGTGCTCATGAAAATAAGTCCAGCTGGCGCGGGGCCAGTCCGCCGTCGATTCCGAGCAGCGTTTGCAGCTCTTTGGCGTTATCGGTGGCGTCACCACCGGAGTTATTGTTGAAGACCACGTACAGCTCCCGGCAGGACTGCTCCAGCGCAAGCAGACGGTCCCGCCACTCGGTCAGCTCCTCTGTGCTGTAGCGGTACAAGTAGCGCAGGCTCCGCCAATTCGGATGGCTGCTCTGGCTCCAGCCTTGGGCGTTGCGGCCATGCAGCCGCACGTAGGTGATATCCGGTGATGTGGCCACCGGCACAATCGGAACCGAGCCTGATCCGGCCTGGGGTTCATCGGCCACTGTATGAATCCAGCCCTCCTGCTCCAGAAACTGCAGGGTTTTGGCCTGCATTTCCGGACTGTACCAGGAGTCATTGCGGAATTCGATGGCGGAAGGCACATCCAGCATCCGCTGCTTGGCCTCGCGCAGAAACTGCACGTTCTCTTTGGTGCAATCGAACCACGGCGGAAACTGGAAGAGGGCCATCGCAAGCTTCCCGGCTGCCCGGACTGGCTCAATAGAGGTATGGAAGGCCTGATACATTTCCTCCGGAGTGTCATAATAATTCTTTTTCTCGCGTAAATGGCCAGTCATTCCCTGATAGGCTTTAACGATAAACCGGAAGGCATCCGGCGTCTGGCTCACCCATTTGGCGTAATTTCTGACTGGCTGCACGGCATAAAAGGAGCTGTCAATCTCCACAATCGGAAAATGCGCGCTATAGGTAGGGAGCCGGTCAGCGGGCTTGATTTTGCCGTAAAGCTCTTCATGGTCACCGAAGCCGGTTAGCCCGATCTTAATCATGGAATCTCCTCCTTGTCAGTATATCCGTACCTGACCCGAACAGATCAGCTAACTCTTATTAAACTTAAAACCCTCTAGAGCAAACAAGGGCTGTTGATTATTGTCCGTAATTGAGGCAACATGAAGATTAAAGATGGCCTGAAATGAACGAGGCCGGAAATACCGCTATGGGTGCTGTTATCACCAAAAGAACGTCCGGATATACTTTGTTGTCCGGCCTATTTTCAGTCTGATGTATATTGCAAGGGGGAGCACGAGATGGAGCACAAGTTCGAACAGCTTAGCCGTCACATTCTGATTATGCATCCGGAGCATGACACGGATCGTCCGGTACTGGCAGCAATTACAGGGGAACGGCGTACACTTCTGATGGATGCCGGCAATTCGCCGGCCCATGCAGCGCTGTTCCGGGAAGAACTGGCCAGACGCGGCTGCAGGCAGCCAGACATGCTGGTTCTGACCCATTGGCACTGGGATCACACCTTCGGGCTCTCATCCTGGTTGTCTCCAGCTATTGCCCATGAAGAGACGGCGAAAGTGCTGGAGAGCCTGACCGGGCGGAACTGGGGAGAAGAGGGCTTGGAGAAGCTTGTAAAGAGTGGCACGATCAGTGAAGAAAGCGCGGAACATATCCGTCTGGAGTACGGCGGGGCAAGAGAGGTAACTGTCGTCAAGCCGGATATTGTGTTTACCGGCAGCCTCACGGTCGATTTGGGCGGAGTTATCTGTGAAGTGGTCCATGTAGGCGGCGACCATTCGCCGGACTCCTGCGTGCTTTACGTTAAGGAAGACAAGGTGCTTTTTCTGGGCGATGCTCTAGGCCCTTCTGTATATGGCGGACCGCGCCAATACAGCAGCACCGGGTTCTTAAAATTGCTGGACATTGCTTACCGCTATGACGCGGACTGGTATGTGGAGTCGCATGGGCTGCCGATGACCAGGCAGGAGTTCCGGGAGGATCTGGCTCCCTGGGAACGGCTGGCCCGGATCGTCGATGTGTTCGGACACAACCGGGAACGGGTGGTGCTGGAGCTGAAGACCTATCTTCAGCTTGAAGAGCTGCCTGGGGATTTGCTGCAGGGTGTGGAATATTTCATGGCGGGCGCGAAGCGGCGTTAACTGCAATATTCATAATTTCTACTGACTATATTCAGACCCTGCCACGCACTGGCGGGGTCATTGTGTTGCAGAATGATGAGATAACAGCCCTGTTCTCTAATCGGCTTCGTGCCGGAGAACAGGGCTGTTCGTTTAAACAGGTGTAAAGGGGGTGATCGAACCTCCGCTAGATAAATGTACGGTATTGCGTCCGTTGCGTTTGGAGCTGTAGAGCGCATGATCCGCTTCGGAGAGCAGCTCTTCAAGCGAAATAGGTTCTCTGAACGCCTCCGCCACCCCGAAGCTTGCCGTTACATGGATTGGACCGGACGAGGTGTAGACTTCGCTGTGCTCAATGCTGTCACGGATAGCTTCGGAGAGCAGAGCCGCCTGCTTCAAGGAAGTGTCAGGCAGACAAATGACGAATTCTTCGCCTCCGTAACGCCCGAAGATATCCCCTTCGCGCACATGTTTGCTGCATACGCTGACAATATGCTGGAGCGCTATATCGCCATATTGATGTCCGTACCGGTCATTGATGCTTTTGAAAAAGTCGATATCGAGCAGGATGATGGACAAGGGGCGCTTGCTGCCGACTGCTTCCTCCAGCAGAGACCGGCTCTGCTCCATGAAGTGCGTACGGTTATAGATACCGGTCAGGCTGTCGACAGTGGCAAGCTGCAGCAGCTTGGCCTGAAGCAGTGTCCGCTCTGTCACATCAATCAGCATAATCATCCGCCCGGCCAGGTGACCGTCATGCTTCTGCACCGGAGAGGATCTGACCTGGTAGTAGCTGGTCTCCCCGTTGATATTCCAGGCCAGCTCGCGTTCCTCGCTGAGCAGAGGGTCGGAATTCATTACATAATCTACAGCGTCTTTGCCCGCAGGCAGGAACAGCTGGGCGAGCGGTCTGCCGATGGCTGATGAATCCAGGCCCTCCAGCATTTCCGTGGCAGCACGGTTATAGTCGACAAGCGTATCTTTGCGGTCCGTGACCAGCACTCCGTCACGCATGCTCTCGAATAAATTCTCCCGGGCGATGGGTGCCGCGGTCAGCATGCCCCTGGAAAGAATCGCCCAAATATAGAGGGTCGAAGTCACGCTCATAATCACCGGCACAGGGTCCATTCCATAAGGGGTCATGTTCATTAAATAGAGGAAGGCTCCCAGAGCCGGGAGGAACTGCCCGATGAAGATCGTCATCATCTGCCGGCGGTAGACCCGCTTCATCCGGTTCCACTGCCAGAGAATGAGACACATTCCGGCAAGCATGCAGCCGAAGGTCAAACTGCCCTGCACGATATACCAAGGCCCCATCACGATGTCGATCAGCGGGGTGGGGGCACCTTCCCGGAAATGCATTGAATGATAGAACAGATGGTGATAATCGTTGGTCCATACGAGCACGGTAGAGATTAAGGGGATGGAGTACAGCGCGGTCAGCAGCCCTTTCTTAACCAGCCGGTCCAGGCCGACGAAATGCATGATCATAATCAGGCTGGAAGGAGCGATATAGGGCATACCCAGATACTCCACCTTGACCCAAAAGCCAATCTCCTGCATAGTGCTGCCCGACAATTCCAGCGCGAAGCCAAAGGTATAGATCGCGGAAGTGATGGAGCTGAGGATGAAGGCATTGATTCCGGAGAAATCCGTTCTTCTGTAATAGGCGAACAGCGCGAGAAGTGCGCTCAGCACACCGGAGATGGAGACAATGATAATATAATTCGAGATCATAGCTTCCATCGGCTGGGCCTCCAGGTAGTGTGGGCTGCCGAGGCTGGCCATGGGAGCAGGGACAACGGGGCATATAGCCATGAGGCGTTATTATAAGCATTAAACATCACGTATTGTCTCCTGTTTCAGCAAGAATATAGATAAATAGTACCACATATCTTCATGGATAACATTCGGGATTGAACGCAGTGAAGCGTGAATACCGCTACCTTCTTTTATCGGCATATTTCTTCATTATTAACAATGAAAGCGCCACTCCTAGACAAAGTGACGGAATTTCACAGATGCAATTTTACTATTTGTCTAGTGAGTGTACCGGGAGCAGAGTGTACCATGTTAGTTAATACTACATTTCAAAAAGAAATTCAGCGTTTCATAAGAATTTACGTTAAGTTAATTAACATTTAACGAATGGATTCAGGGATGAAGGGGGAGCTGGGAATGTCATTAGTAGCGGCAAGAATTCCTGAAATACAGCTGGAAAACGTTGAAATGCGTTATGTGGCGGAGACTGCGGATGTGCTTGCATTGCATCAGGTGAGCCTTGATATTGCCAAAGGAGAATTCGTCTCCCTGCTGGGTCCATCGGGATGCGGCAAAACCACACTGCTGAGATTGATGGCAGATCTTATTACACCAACCGACGGAAACATAACGGTGGCTGGCAAAAGCGCCAAGGAAGCCAGACTGGCCCAAAAGTACGGCATAGTTTTCCAGAGTCCGGTACTTTATGACTGGCGCAAGGTGAAACACAACATTACCCTGCCGCTGGAGCTGATGGGCGTCAAGAAGTCGATCCGTGAGGACAAGGCGCTGGAGCTGCTGGATCTCGTCGGGCTGCAAGGCTTCGCGGACAAATATCCCTGGCAGCTCAGCGGCGGTATGCAGCAGCGGGTTGCGATTGCCAGAGCGCTGTCGATGGAACCGGAGATACTGCTCATGGATGAACCGTTCTCCGCGCTGGATGAGTTTACCCGTGAGCGCCTGAATGAAGAGCTGCTGGCTGTCTGGAGCAAGGTGCAGAGCACCATTGTTTTTGTCACCCACAGCATTCCTGAATCTATTTTTCTGTCTGACCGCGTATTCGTGCTTTCTCCGCATCCGGGAAGGCTGTCGGCCATTGTTGATATTCCGCTGCCGCGTCCGCGTACGGCGGAAATGAGAAACAGCCCGCAGTTTTTTGAACTGATCGCCACGATCCGCGACAGCTTTGAAGGGGTGTAACGATGAAGGGGAACAGTGCGTTTATGCGCAGCCGCGTGCTGCCGCTGTCCGTCTGGCTCCTTGGGCTGCTGATGGTGTGGGAGGCTGGCTCCTGGATGCTGCTCCATGTGGCACAAACGCCGCTGGCCCAGTCGAAGCTGCCTTATGTTCATGAAGTGGCGGCTACCTTATGGAAGTACAGCGGCACGCTGGTTAAGGAGGGGGGAGCTACCTTTGGCAATGCAGGAGTCGGGTTTCTGATCGGGGCCTCTGCGGGTGTGGTTCTCGCTGTGCTGATGAGTCTGTCAAAGACGATCGAGCAGCTTGCCTTTCCGTATGCCATAGCCTCGCAGATGATCCCGATTCTGGGGCTTGCGCCCATTATTTACGGTATTGTACGTGATGAGCAGGTGTCCCGGATCATTATTTCCGGATACATTACCTTTTTCCCGGTTGCGCTCAACATGCTGCGCGGTCTGCGCAGCGTCGATCTGCCGGCGCTGGAGCTGATGCATTCTTATGCCGCCAAACCTTGGGCGGTGTACTGGAAGCTGCGCCTTCCGGCTGCACTGCCGGCACTGTTCAGCGGCCTCAAGGTCGCAGCCCCGCTTGCCGTGACCGGTGCGATTCTGGTAGAGCTTATGGGGGCGCAGCATGGCATAGGTGTGATCATGCTGCGCAATCTCTATTATGGTCCTTCCCATACGTATATGTTCTGGTCCACGGTAATTGTCGGCGCTCTGCTGGGAGTGGCGAGCTACGGACTGATGAGCCTCGCCGAACGCCTGGTTGCGCCATGGCAGCCTGAATTCCGCCCGAAGGGGGGGCGCCGCTAATGGAGGGGAATACTGTGCGTGAAGCAACGTTGATAGCCTCTGCAGGGAATGAGGGATCTACACCATCTCGTATAACAACGAAGGAAGACGTATTTACTGGACGGAGCAAGCGGAAGTTTGGCCGCCGCTCTGTGAGCTGGCTGAACGCTGGCGTGATTCTGCCTCTGCTGGCCGGTGTGCTTTTTCTGGTTCTCTGGGAAGCACAAATATTCCACAAGCTGTTCGATCTGAAAAAATACCAGCTGCCGCTGCCTTCGGCCATAGCGGAGGCGATAAGGAATAATTTCAGCCTGCTCTTGTCCTATACCGGCTATACACTGACTGAGGCTGTGGCGGGAATGCTGATCGGTTCGGCCTGCGGCTTCCTGATCGCCCTGGTCGCAACGGCCTGGCCCCGCTGGGGCGGTGGCAGCCTGACACTGGTCGCTGCATTGAATGCTGTGCCGATTGTTGCGCTGGCACCGATTATGAATCTGTGGTTCGGCGACGGGATCGGCTCGCGTGCCGCAATCGTTACGGCGACGACCATGGCGGCGATGGCTATCAATGCCTATAAAGGGATGGTATCAGTTGATCCGCTGGCGCTGGATTTAATGCATTCCTACGCAGCCGGCAAGCCGGCGGTATTCCGCTATCTGCGGATTCAGAACAGTCTGCCGTATGTGTTCACCGCGCTGAAGATCAATGCTACCGCAAGTATGATCGGAGCGATTGTCGGAGAGTTTTTCTTCTCCTCCAGAGGGCTTGGCTACCTGCTATCCAACTCGATCAAGGTGGCCAAGATGCCGCTGGGCTGGTCCTGCATCGTACTTGCAGCTATAGCCGGAGTCATCTTCTATCTGGTAGTGGAGCGGCTGGAGAAGGTATTCATCAAGTGGCATTCCTCCCAGCGGGCGTCATCTTAAATCTGTTACACCAGACTACAAACTCAAATGGGTAGGGGGAGCTGCGTGATGAAAGGGAATAAAGGCAAATTTCACGGTGGGCTGTTGATGGCGGTAATGATCATGGCAATCTCTTTGCTGGCAGGTTGTGGAGGTAATAACAATAATAATGCTCCGGCGGCTGAAGCGACGGCAGGCACGGGGGCTTCGGCTTCACCGGAAAAGGCCACAGAACCGGCTGCGGAACCGGTGACGGTCAAGCTCCAGCTGAAATGGGTGCCCCAGGCCCAATTTGCCGGATACTTCCTGGCCCAGGACAAGGGGTACTATGCTGAAGAAGGTCTTAATGTAGAGATCCTGCCCGGCGGCCCGGATATAGTACCTGAACAACAGGTCGCGGGCGGCTCCGCCGATATCGGCGTGGATTGGGTGGCGAGTCTGCTGACCAGCCAGGAACAGGAAATGCCGCTGGTGCAGATTGCGCAAATCTACCAGAAGAGCGGACTGGTGCTGGTGTCCAAGAAGGAGGCAGGAATCAGCAGTGCAGCGGATCTGAAAGGCAAAAAAGTCGGCAACTGGATGGGTGGTAACGAGTTTGAAATCCTTGCGCTTTTTGATAAATACAAGCTGGATTCCAATAAGGACCTGAACTTCACAAAGCAGGGCTTCACGATGGACCAATTCCTTGGCGGCGAAATCGACGCGGCTTCGGCGATGACGTATAACGAATATCAGGTTGTGCTGGAATCGGGCATCAAGGCCGAAGCGCTGAATGTGATTGATATGAATGATGAAGGCGTAGCGATGCTCGAAGACAATCTGTTCGCCAATAAAGAGTGGCTTGCAGACAATAAGGAGACAGCGGCCAAATTCGTCCGCGCTTCCTTGAAGGGCTGGAAAGATGCCATCGCCGATCCTGAGGCGGCTGTAGATAGTGTAATGAAGCTCGCTGAAGAAGGCAGCACTTCAAGAGAGCATCAGCTCACGATGATGACGGAGGTTGCCAAGCTGATCCAGCCGCAGGGCTTTGACGTTTCCAAGCTGGGGTATACCGATGCAGCTGCATTCCAGCAGACGGCAGACATCGCGCTCAAATTCGGTGTAATCAAAGAGGCGGCCAACGTGAAAGAAGCCTATACGAACGAGATTGTTGAAATGGCAGCGAAATAAGCGGTTTCCCTCATATTGATAGTAGATGGCCGCCCGTTCTGGCGGTCATCTGTTATCATCGGCATCCACAAACAGTGAAAGAGGTGCAGGCTATGTCTCTGCTGGCGAAGCAGACTGAAAAGGTCAGGAATTATATAAACGGGGTTTGGGTGGCGTCATCATCCGGGCGGGAGGAGGAAGTGTTCAACCCGGCAACCGGAGAAGTGATTGCTTATGTGCCGATTTCCAGCCGCGAAGAGCTGGATACTGCGGTACAAGCTGCGGCAGAGGCATTTCATTCATGGAAGAGGGTTGCCGTTCCGCGGAGGGCCCGCTATTTCTTCCAGTACCAGCAGCTGCTGGTGCAGCACTGGAATGAGCTGGCTGAGCTGATTACGCTGGAGAACGGCAAAAGCCTGGAGGAAGCGCTGGGCGAAGTGCAGCGCGGTATTGAATGTGTGGAGTTTGCCTCCGGCATCCCCACACTGATGATGGGCAGCCAGCTGCCGGATATTGCCACCGGAATTGAATCGGGCATGTACCGCTACCCCCTGGGGGTGATCGGCGGGATCGCGCCCTTTAACTTCCCGATGATGGTGCCCTGCTGGATGTTTCCGCTGGCAGTGGCCTGCGGCAATACCTTTGTGCTGAAGCCTTCCGAACGGACACCGCTGCTGATGAACCGGCTGGCGGAGCTGTTTGCGGAAGCGGGGTTTCCGCCGGGTGTGCTGAATGTGGTGCATGGATCGCATGATGTAGTGGGTGGATTACTTGAACACGACGAGGTGAAGGCGATTTCCTTTGTTGGTTCACAGCCGGTAGCGGAATATGTGTATAAGCAAGGGACTGCACATGGCAAGCGGGTGCAGGCACTGGCCGGAGCCAAAAACCATTCGATTGTGCTTCAAGATGCCGATCTGGACCATACGGTGAAGAATATTATCGCTGCGGCCTTCGGGTCGGCGGGCGAGCGTTGTATGGCCTGCTCGGTGGTCGTCGTGGAGGAGACGGTTGCCGATGAACTGGTGCGCCGTCTCCTTGAGGCGGCCGACGGGCTGAAGATCGGCGACGGCAGGGACGCTGGAGTATTTCTCGGGCCGGTCATCCGCCAGTCGAACAAGGACCGTACGCTGGCTTATATTGAGGCAGGTGTACAGGAGAAGGCGGAACTGGTACGGGACGGCCGGAAAGATGCAGCGGCGGGAGGAAAGGGCTACTTTCTCGGGCCGACCATCTTCGACCGTGTAGAGCCGGGAATGACGATCTGGCGCGATGAGATTTTCGCTCCGCTGCTGTCTGTGGTGCGTGTCAAGGATCTGGCGGAGGCGATAAACGTAACGAATCAGTCCCCATTTGCCAATGGAGCCTGCATTTATACGGACAGCGCTAAGGCGGTCCGGGAGTTCCGGGAAGAGATTGATGCCGGAATGCTTGGCGTGAATCTCGGTGTACCTGCGCCGATGGCCTTTTTCCCTTTCTCCGGCTATAAGAAATCGTTCTATGGAGACCTGCACGCCAACGGCCGTGACGGTGTAGAATTCTACACCCGCAAGAAAATGATCACTGCGCGTTATTGACCACAATGGAATGTTGAGAGGAGAGATTGCGGTGCAGAGCCTGGAGAACGAAAGCAAGCTGGCCGTCAAGAAAGATCAGCAGTATCTATGGCATAACATTACCCCTTACAGCGAGAGCCATCCGCCGATGATCGCGGCGACGGCAAGCGGATCATGGGTTACCGATATTGACGGGAATAAATTTCTGGACGGGATGTCCGGGCTGTGGTGCGTCAATGTCGGATATGGGCGCAAGGAGCTGGCCGATGCGGCCTATCAGCAGCTGCTCACCCTGCCTTATTTTCCGCTCACGCAGAGCCACAGGCCGGCTATCGCGCTTGCCGAGAAGTTGAATGAATGGCTGGGCGACGACTATGTCATTTTCTTCTCCAACAGCGGATCGGAAGCGAACGAAGCGGCCTTCAAAATGGCCCGCCAATACCAGCAGCAAATCGGCCAGCATTACCGGCATAAATTCATTGCCCGCTACCGCGGTTATCATGGCAGCTCGCTCGGCGCCCTGTCAGCGACCGGCCAGGCGCAGCGCAAATATAAATATGAGCCGCTGACCGGCGGATTCCTCCATGTGGCACCGCCGGACAGCTACCGCCGTCCTGACGGCATGACTGTGGAGGCGTTCAACCTCCAATGTGCGCAGGCCATTGAGGATACGATTGTCTGGGAGGGAGCAGAGACGGTTGCGGCGGTAATTATGGAGCCGGTGATTACCGGAGGCGGAGTCATTGTGCCGCATCAGGTGTATATGGACCGGGTGCAGGAAATCTGCCGCAAGCATGGAGTACTGCTGATTATTGATGAGGTCATCTGCGGCTTCGGGCGATCCGGCCGCAGCTTTGGCCATCACAATTTCGGCATCAAACCTGATATAGTGACGATGGCCAAAGGGCTGACCAGCGCCTATCTTCCGCTGTCGGCAACGGCGGTGCGCAAGGATATTTATGAGGTCTTCAAGGACAACAGTGATGATTATGGATATTTCCGCCATGTGAATACGTTCGGCGGCAATCCTGCGGCCTGTGCGCTTGCGCTGCGCAACCTGGAGATTCTGGAGCAGGAGCATTTGGTGGAGCGTGCTGAAATCCTCGGGCAAAGGCTGGCGGATGCATTCTCTAAGCTGCGGGATCACAAGCTGGTAGGAGATGTCCGCAGCTTTGGGCTGGTCATCGGCATTGAGCTGGTGGCAGATAAAGCCACCAAGCAGCCTGCCGATCTGGCTGTCGTCAAAGGAATTATTGCCGAATGCAAATCTAAAGGGCTAATCATCGGCAAAAACGGAGATACGGTGGCGGGATTCAATAATGTGCTTACCTTTGCACCGCCGTTATCCTCCACCGATGAGGATGTGCAGTTTATAATCGAGACGTTCAAAGCTGTGCTGAACGGGAGCTGGGCAGAGTGAATTTCTCCGGATACAGGAACTGGTAGGCACGCAGGGCGACCTGGATGGAGATGCGGTTCTCCGGCAGCATGAAGTCTTCGCCCAGCAGTTCGGTGATTTTGTCCAGCCGGTAATAGAGCGACTGTCTGACGATGAACAAATTGCGGGCGGCGATTTGCTTGGAGCCGTCGTGGTCGAGATAGACGCGCAGCGTCAGCAGGAGCTCGCTCCCTTTGGACTGGTCGTGATCGATCAGCGGGCCGAGATAGCTGCGGATGAAATTCTCCAGCGTCTTGCCGTCATTCAGGTTCAGCAGCAGCTGGAATACGCCGAGTTCTTCGTAGAACAACACAGACTTCTGGTAACAAGTATAGAGAGACAACGCTTGTACGGCTTCCTGATAACCGGCATAGGCATGTTTCAGGCCCCTGTGGGACTTGCTGACTCCAATAACGAGCTGCAGGTCCTTCAATTTCTCGTCGGAGCGGATATGCAGCAGGGAATCAAGCGCCTGCTGCAGCCGCAGCTTGCCGGGCAGCTTGGACTGGATATCTAGCGCGATGACAGTGAGCCGGTTGTTCTTGAGTGTGATCAGCGGGCGCAGCGAGTATTTCTCGAAGATGGAGCGGAGAATGAGCGACAGATGGAAGGTGATGGATTCCCAATCATTCTCCGAGCTGTTCCATTTAACATCGCGGGGATTCTCGATCTCAATCAGGCATACGCGGTACGGCAGCTCATTCAAGACATTGAAGTCGGGTCCCGCCAGTCCCTTGAGCCGGTTGTCATCCTGGGTGCGGCCGCTGATCAGCTCATCCACCCACAGGTTCTCGGAGAACAGCTTGCGTTCCTCCATATACCGTGTGCGCAGCAGCTCCTGGGCGATCGACAGGGAGGCGGAATCCAGCAGCAGGCAGTCGAACTCCTGGGGTTTGTGGCTGCTGACCATCAGGATATAAGCCCAGGTCTGGTCGAGCGCGCCCACCGGCTTCAGCGCGATCAGCTTGTGGCCGAATTCACGGATGTAAGGTGCGGCATCGGGCTGTACGCCCTCCATCTCCTCGCTGAAGGCTTCGAAGAACTGAAGCAATGGGGCCTGATCCTCGGGCGGCAGCGCCGGGAAGAACAGGGGTTTGCCCTGCAGCTGCATATATACAATTTGCGTGCGGGTGCTTTTACATAATAGCTGCAGAACCTTAAGGGTCCCTTGGGAAGTCAACGTCAGGCGGTGGAATTCACGGGAGATGCTCTCCAGCTCCTGCAGCATGCGGTGATGGCGGTTGATGATGAGGGAATGCAGGTCAAGCGTGATATCCACGAAACGTACCGTTCGGGTGAAAATAATCAGCGGGAAATCGTGGCTATTCGCCAGGTCGATCATCTCCTGCGGGATTTTGCAGAAATACTCTCCCAGCTCGATGCACAAACAGGCGGCATTCTTATCGATCAAATTGTGCATAAATGATAAGGAGGCAGGCAAATCAACACTTACACCCATCCCCGTAGTCAATATCATCTCTTCCCCGTGAATCAGTCTTTCAAAACTGGCGCTTTCCAGTACATGCACCCAGCGAATCGCCCGGTTCAGGCCGTTTTTTCCGCCGATAAGCTCCGCTTCCGCGAACAGCGGTCTTTTCAGCGCATCGCGGACCGTAAATACAAGTTCCCAATCCATAAGCTTCCCCCTCGCTATATCGTCAGGCAGGTAAAAAATACACTTTTGAAATTAGACAATGTGTCTAGTGTAACGAAAAATCAAAATGACTATAGTTTGAATATAATATGTGAGGAAATATAACTCGTTCAGAAAGAAAATAGAATGGATTCTTTGGTTTATTGCCCATTTTACTACATCAAGCCTGATGAGTAAGTAAAATTTTAAGGCGATTATTGAAATAATGTTATATTATATAACACAAAGATGACTTCGATGATGAAAATGTAATTTTTTATCCGGTAATGCCTGGGAACACCACTCGTCCAGAAGGAGGGAGATCTGATGGAGCATTCTTCTCCGTTAACCACGTTTACGCCTGATATGTTCATGCGCAACTTCGCCGAGGCTGAGCCGGGTTTGACCCGCAAAGGTGCAATCGAAGAATCCAACCGTTGTCTGTATTGTTATGACGCCCCCTGTATTAAAGCCTGCCCGACCAGCATTAATATTCCTTCCTTTATTAAGCGGATTGCCACCGATAATTTAAAAGGCTCGGCGCAGACGATCATGGACTCCAATCCTGTAGGCGCCAGTTGCGCCCGTGTCTGTCCTACCGGGGAATTGTGCGAAGGCGCATGCGTTCTGAATGATGCTTCGGCACCAATCCAGATCGGACTGCTGCAGCGTTATGCCACGGACTGGGCTATAAACAGCGGTGTTCAGTTATTCAAAGCCGGTGCTCCTAATGACAAAAAGGTCGCTGTCATCGGGAGCGGTCCTGCCGGGCTGTCAGCGGCTAGAGAGCTGGCGCGTGAAGGCTTCCAGGTGGTGATCTATGAGGCGAAGCCGCTCGCCGGCGGGCTGGATACGCATGGTATTGTCTCTTTCCGGCTGCCGCAGTCTATATCGCTGTGGGAAGTGGAGCAGGTGGAGCAGCTGGGCGTGGAGATCCGCACCGGAACGAAGGTTGGCGTTGACGTCTCCGTGGAGGAGCTGAAGGCGGAGTATGATGCCATTGTGCTGGCTGCAGGGATGGGGTATGTTCCTCCGCTTGGGATTGAAGGAGAGAAGCTGTCCGGGGTATACGATGCGATAGAGCTGGTGGAGACCACCAAGACAGGCATTCCCACACTGGAGCTGATGGGCCAGCGCGTCGCTGTCATCGGCGCAGGCAATACGGCCATTGATGCGGCAACCTGCTCGGTGCGGCTGGGGGCATCGAATGTGAAGATGGTCTACCGCCGTACGCGCTCGGAGATGACGGCCTACGATTTCGAATATGAATTTGCCAAGCAGGAAGGTGTGGAATTCAACTGGCTGACTTTGCCGAAGCGTATTGTCGGGGACGAGCTCGGCAATGTTACGGCACTGGAGTGCGTGCAGATGAAGCTGACCGGGGAGACCGGCAAAGACGGCCGCCTTGCGCCGATGCCTGTTGATGGCTCTGAGTTCCTGATACCGGTGGATGCGGTTGTGGTAGCGATCGGACAGAAGCGGCGGTTGGACCTGGTTGAAGCGCTCGGTCTTGAGCACAACTATGGGGTTGTCACAATTGATGAGAAGACCGGACGGACGTCGGATCCGCAGATTTATGCCGCTGGTGATATTGTGTTTGGTTCCGGCAAAGGCGAAGCGATGGTCGTATCCGCCGCCCAGCAGGGCAAAGACGCCGCTTATGCGATTGTGAAGCAATTGTTGGGCCTGCAGGACAGCGTGGCAGGTTCTGCTGTCTAAACGGGGAGTGCCAAGCAATACAAGACCGGCGGCTTCAACCGGACTTTATATGACAGGGAGGGAACATCAATGGCAGATTTGAGTATTGATCTTGCAGGTATCAAGTCACCTAATCCATTCTGGCTGGCGTCTGCGCCGCCTACCAATACAGGCTATCAAGTGCAGCGGGCGTTCGAGGCCGGCTGGGGAGGGGCGGTGTGGAAGACACTCGGTGATCCGATCATTAACACCTCCTCCCGGTTTGCGGCCGTGCATTTCAACGGTCAGCGTGTGGCGGGCTTCAACAATATCGAGCTGATTACGGACCGCCCGCTTGAGGTGAACCTGAAGGAGATCTATGAAACGAAGAAAAAGTTTCCGGGTCATGCGATTATTGCCTCCCTGATGGTCGAACCGAGGCAGGACAAATGGCATGAAATCGTCAAACGGGTAGAGGCTGTCGGCGTAGACGGCCTGGAGCTTAACTTTGGCTGCCCGCACGGGATGGCGGAACGCGGCATGGGCGCAGCCTCCGGCCAGCAGCCCGACCTCGTACAGGCGCAGACCACCTGGGTCAAAGAAGTCGCGACCACGCCGGTCATTGTGAAACTGACCCCGAATATAACGGATATTACAGTCGTTGCCCGCCATGCCGTCAAAGGCGGCGCCGATGCGATCAGCCTGATTAATACAATCAACAGTCTGGCCGGCGTGGACATTCACAGCTGGAACACGATTCCGAATGTCGGCGGCCAAGGCGCGCATGGCGGTTATTGCGGCCCGGCGGTGAAGCCGATTGCGCTCAGCATGGTGGCCGAATGCGCCCGCGACCGCGGAGTCGGCGTGCCGATCTCCGGAATTGGCGGCATCTCCACCTGGCAGGATGTGGTTGAGTTCATGCTGATGGGCTCCACGGGCATTCAGGTCTGCACGGCAGTTATGCATCACGGCTTCCGGATCGTCGAGGAGATGATCGACGGGCTGAACAATTATCTGGATGATAAAGGGCTGGCTTCGGTCACTGAGCTGATTGGCAAATCGGTGTCTAAGTACTCCAATTGGGGTGATCTGGACCTCAACTATAAAGTCGTTGCACGAATTAACGAGGAGAACTGCATCAACTGTAACAAATGCCATATTGCCTGCGAGGATGCTTCGCATCAATGTATCGACATGTTAACGGATGCCGCAGGAAAGGCAATTCTGCAAGTGCGTGAAGAAGACTGTGTGGGCTGCAATTTGTGCTCCATTGTCTGCCCGGCAGACGGAGCCATTGATATGGTTGCCCTGGACAGCGGCGCGGCGCCTCTGACCTGGAATCAGCGTCAGAAGGTCATCAGCGGCTTGAACGGCTCGTATTCAGAAGCGGAGGTGGTCTAGCATGAAGAAGATAATCAAAAATGGCATTATCGTTACCGCAGCGGATACTTATAAGGGAGATGTGCTGTTTGAGGACGGCATTATTACCGGAATAGGGCTGAAGCTGGAAGCGCCGGGTGCGGAGATTATTGACGCTTCCGGCTGTTATGTCTTTCCGGGAG
The DNA here is from genome assembly GCF_038593145.1 of Paenibacillus sp. FSL L8-0340. Taxonomy (NCBI): domain Bacteria; kingdom Bacillati; phylum Bacillota; class Bacilli; order Caryophanales; family Paenibacillaceae; genus Paenibacillus; species Paenibacillus sp. FSL L8-0340. The sequence goes on along the minus strand of NZ_CP151967.1, from coordinate 7,050,872 downwards.
GGATAGATCCCCATACACATCTGGATATGCCCTTCGGGGGAACCGTGACGGCTGATGACTTCGAGACCGGCACGATTGCCGCCGCCTATGGCGGAACGACAACGGTCATCGACTTCTGCCTGACGGCCAAAGGCCAGCCGCTTCAGCAGGCTGTCGATACCTGGCATAACAAATCACAGGATAAAGCGGTGATTGACTACAGCTTTCACCTGATGGTTTCGGAGCTGAATGACAAGGTGCTGGGCGAGCTGCCGCAAATTATTGAAGACGAAGGCATCACTTCGCTGAAGGTGTTCATGGCCTACAAGAACACTTTTCAGGCCGATGACGGTGTACTGTACAAGACTTTGCAGGCAGCCAAGCGGGAAGGCGCACTCGTTATGGTCCATGCCGAGAACGGCGATGTGATCGAATATCTGGTGGAGCAGGCTCTGGCCGCAGGCAACACCGATCCGATCTACCATGCGCTAACCCGCCCCCCGGAGCTGGAGGGTGAAGCCACGGGCCGGGCCGCTTACTTGACGGAGCTGACTGATTCGCAGCTCTACGTCGTGCATGTAACCTGCGCCGAAGCGGCCTGGAAGATTGCTGAAGCCCGCAAGAAAGGGCTGCGTGTCTACGGTGAAACCTGCCCGCAATATCTGGTGCTGGATCAGACCGCGCTCGCGAAGCCTGATTTTGAAGGCGCCAAATATGTCTGGTCCCCGCCGCTGCGCGAGCAGTGGAATCAGGAGGTGCTGTGGGATGCGCTGTGGAGCGGCACGCTGCAAACGATCGGTTCCGATCAGTGCTCCTTTGACTTCAAGGGGCAGAAGGATCTGGGTCTGGGCGACTTCTCCAAGATCCCGAACGGCGGTCCGACGATTGAAGACCGGTTCAGCTTGCTCTACTCCGAAGGGGTGCAGAAGGGGCGGATTTCGCTTAATAAATTCGTGGATATCATTTCGACCTCCAGCGCCAAGCTGTTTGGCCTATTTCCGCAAAAGGGCACTATAGCTGTAGGCAGCGACGCAGACATCGTGATTTTTGATCCGTCGGTGGAAAGAACACTGTCTGCCGAAACCCATCATATGAACGTCGATTACAACGCGTTTGAAGGCTTTGAGGTTAAAGGCGAACCGGTATCCGTACTCAGCCGGGGGGAATTCGTGATCCGCGACAAGCGGTTTGTCGGCCGGGCGGGTTCCGGCAAATACCTGCACCGCAAAAGGTTTGCAGCGGAAGCACCGCGACCGGCCAAAGCGGAAATCAGCGGAGGAGTGGTCTGAGATGTCTGCATTTGATGAGTTTGACCAAGAGCGGCAGGAGGTTGACGATTTGCTGCTGCAAGGCTACTCCATCGTCAGTATTGAAGAGGATTTGGACGGTGCCAGGGTGAGATTTATTCATAGCAGCCCAGGCAGGGTGCCGGTGGAGCTGCAGCTGCTGACGGCGGATGCGCGCAAGCATGTGACGACGGTGGTTTTATGTGGTCTGAGACCGGCCACCCCCATAGAAACGCATACGTAAGGTGCGACAATTCTAAGATACAGGGTTCGCGTGTCAAAAAAACTGCCGGTAGGCCAAGAAACAATTGGCTCCTATCTGGCAGTCTTTTTTGTGCAGTCCGGCAAATTTATGTAGAGAACTTGCCCTGCTAAAGGGCGCTGCAGAGGGAATTGGCGCCAAGAAGACTATGCCTGCAGCGATAGCTTGTCCAAATACTCGGACCGCAGAATCGACATGATGTGCAGCGACTCGAAAGAATCCCCAGTCCTTACACAGTCCCTAAGGGTCCCTTCCAGTGTGAATCCCGCACCTTCATAGACATGACGGGCTCTGAAGTTATGTTCTTTAACGTCCAGCCACAGCCGGTGGGTTTCGGTTTGGGTGAAGATCCAATCCGTCAGCAGTGAGAGGGTTGTTTTTCCGTAGCCTCGTTCCTTAGCCTGTATGACAAGCCGCTTAATGCAGACACTAAGATTAGGGTCCTGCAGCCCCGTTATAATCACATAGCCTGCTTGTTCCCCGGATTTATCCTGGATGATGAGATGCAGAATGTCCCCGTCCTGTAGTGCTGCAACATGCTGTTCCCTGCTCCATTGTCCGATAAAGCGTCGATTAGATTCGGCCTGCTCGGCAGCCAGGACGAAATCCAAATCTTGAAGCGCAGTTTTCCGTATATCCAGCAGTCTGGATGGTATTAACATGGAGCTCTCCCCTTTACATTGATAATTATAGCAACATAGTACAAGAAGAACAGGATGCTGCCAACAGAAAAGGTCATCCTGTGCCAATCTATTGTATAATTGAGGCTCGGCGCCACAAATTATACAGATTCAAATTTAGCAAGGATGAGGAGTGCGGGAGGGTATGTACTTTCTGGATACGGTATCATGGCTGACAGAGGAACGTCTGCGGCTGTTGCTGGAGCAGTACCGCTCGCTCGGGCCGCTGCCCGGGATCGGGCTGACTTTTATGAAATCTTTTGTACCGCCGCTGCCTACGATTGCGATTGTGGGATTAAACGGTGCGGTTTATGGCTTATGGCTCGGATTCCTGTATTCCTGGATCGGGCTGGTTGCCGGTTGTGTGACCACGTTTATGATTATCCGCAAAATTGCATCCCACCGCTATCTGCGGAAGTGGGCGCAGCGGCCAAAAGTAGCGAGAAGCATGACGTGGGTCCGCCAGAGCGGGTTCAGTTATGTCTTCCTGCTCAGTATATTTCCGGTAGGGCCTTTTGTGGTCATCAATATGGCAGCCGGGCTTGCCGGCATGCGCCTGCGGTCTTATCTGCTCGCTTTGTGTGCAGGCAAAGCCATCATGGTGTTTGCAGTTTCCTATATCGGAAATGACTTGGATCGGTTTATCCGCAATCCGTGGGAGATCATCTATGTGCTGCTGTTCATCGGTGTTTCCCTATGGTGCGTCAAGGCCATAGAGGCCCGGTTTGCCCGGGCGGCGCGGGAACAGGAGAAGCCGCTTGCCGCGGGAAATTCTTCACACCACGAATAGTCCGCTGATGTCGGCATCGGTCTCATGGTTTCCGCTGAGATGAACCCAGCTGTTTGTAGAGGCGTTATAGCGGTAATCCTGTCTCCATTCCTCTATATGGCGGACAATGCTCCGCACTGCGGAGATGATCGTTTGGACTTCACGGTCTGTCATGATGGGGTGCAGCGAAAGGCGGATCCAACCCGGCTTCAAAGACTGGTCTCCGGCCTGAATCGCGTGAATGAAATGCTGGGAGAGCTTGGCGTCAAGTCCAAGCAGATAATGTCCGTAGGGGCCGGCGCAGGAGCAGCCTCCGCGGGCCTGAATGCCAAAACGGTCATTCAGCAGCTTGACGGCCAGATTGTAATGGATGTTCTTCAAGATAAAGGATACGATGCCGTGGCGTTTGGTATGCTCACCCGCCAGGATGTAACATCCGGGGATTCCGGCAAGCCCGGTCAGCAGCTGGCGGCACAGTTCCTGTTCCCTCCGCATCATGAACTGCCCGTTGCCATTCATCTTCTCCTTCAGTTTCAGGCAGAGCGCTGTGCGGAAGGCCTGCAGGAACCCCGGTGTTCCACCGTCCTCGCGGACCTCCACTTCATCTATGTAGCGGCGTCCGCCCCAGGGATTAACCCAAACCACCGTGCCGCCGCCGGGCTCATCCGGGAGCTGGCCCCTGCAAAGCGCGGTATCGAATACCAGTACCCCGCTTGAACCGGGGCCTCCAAGGAATTTATGGGGAGAGAAGAAGATGGCATCGAGCTTCTCCAGCGGGGAGGCAGGATGCATGTCGATCTCTTCATAAGCCGCGCTGGCGGCAAAATCGACAAAACAGAGGCCTCCGTGCCGGTGCATCACCTCAGCGAGCTTGTGGTACGGGGTCTGTATGCCGGTTACATTGGAGCAGGCGGTAAAGGAGCCGATCTTGAAGCGGCGGTTCCGGTAGCGGATCAACAGATCCTCCAGTTCCCGGAGATCCATGCTTCCATCCGCCCCGGCCGGTACGGTGACCACGTCGCCGATGCCCTCCTGCCAAGGCAGCAGGTTGGAATGATGCTCCATGTGGCTGATGAAGATAACCGGGCGTTCCTCTGGAAGACAGAGGTAATGATCCCGCATCCATTCCGGCAGCTTTAGGCCCATCAGCCGCAGCAGCTTGTTCACTGCTCCGGTTGTGCCGTTGCCGCAGAAGAGCAGGGCGTCTCCCGGCCCGGCATGAACATGCCGCTTAATAATGTTCTGAGCCTCGGCATAGGCGAGTGTTATAGTTAAACCGGTCGTATTGGACTCGGTATGCGGATTGCTGACATAGGGGCCGAACGTCTCCTGCATTTTGCGCTCAATCGGCTCATACAAGCGCCCGCTGGCGGTCCAGTCGGCATACAGCAGCGGCTGCCGTCCGTAAGGCGTGGAAATAGAATGCCGGTTGCCGATGGTATGCTCGCGAAACGTTGCGAAATGCTCTTGCAGTGAAGCGGGCTCCTCCGCAGAAGAAGCGTGGTTGATGCTCAGCACAGACAATCCCTCCAGCCCGGTGATTTCTCGCAAGATACGGCTCACGCCCTCTTACAAAGGACGGCACGGCCGTTTCTTCTTGCGAATTAAGAGTGGGGTTATATTCCCAGGCTCAGTATATGCCCGCTGGAGGCAATGGGTTAAAGCCTATTGTCTGCATTCATTAAGGAGCTCCTCTAAATAAAGAGCTGCATGTCACTTTCCAGCGCATCCTTCAGATAGGTGGCCGCATCAATGATCTCCACCTCGGGCAGAAACTCCTCCGGCTTGAAGCCCATGATCTCTACGGACAGCTTGCAGGCGTAGAATTTAATGTTTTTTTTGCGGGCGCCCTTGAGAAAATGAATCAGCTTCGGCGCGCCCTGATCCTCCATCATTTCCTCCAGCATCATCCGTCCAAGACCGCTGAAGTTCATCCGCGAAAGCGGGAGGTGCTGTGGTCCCTTCGGTGTAATGACATCCATCAGCTTTTCATAAATTGTCTTATCCTCAAGTGTCATCTTCTCGGGGTCGCGGACAAGGAAGAGTCCCCAAAAGGCGAAAAACATTGTGACCTCAACCTCAATATCCCTTGCGGTATTGGCCAGAATCAACCCGGCCATCGCTTTGTCATATTCCCCGCTGAACATCAGCAGATTCATCTTTTTGCCCATCGCTGCATTCCTCCGTCACATCATAGAATGACCTTAGTATGGTTAACGTGAGGAGAAGTATGCCTGCTGTCATAAGATGTTCCAAATGCCGCTAGGCGTGTAGGGGATTGGCTCGATTGGATCTATCCTGTGACTGTCCTGAGAGGGGATGTGCTATGGCTGGTTGGATTTCCCGGCATATATCTGCAGCAAAACGGCAGGCCCGTTAATCCGGGTCTGCCGTAAGATGAATCACTTGGTTCATTCAACGTTATGACTGCAGCGGGAGCTATGTCAGACGATACAGTACTGCGCCATGCGGAGCAATCTCGCAAGCGAGCTCGTCTTGCACGGGGCCAACCTCCGCCCCGCTCCAAAGCTCCTTGGCAGTGACTGGTCTCTCAAGGCCCAGTTCTGCGAGAGTTACGCTGACCCTCTGGGTGTTTTCGCCGGTATTAAACATCGCGGCATAGCGGCACCCGGAGTCCCCTTCCGCCGTCCAGACCACGCGGTCTCCTGCCCGGCTGATGAGGCGTGCGCCGTTGCTGTTGCGGTGCATCTCCAGTACATCTGGGTTGGTCAGCAAGGAAAGGGTCCAAGCGTCGTTATCGCGAAGTTCGCCGCCGAAGAACAGGGGCGAGCGGAAGATGCTCCACAAGGTCATCATGGTGACCTGCTCATCAGGCGTGAAGCGAGTCCAGCGGTCAGCCCCGCCGCCGTCTACGGAGCGGATGCCGATATGGCCCAGCGGCAGCATATCGCAATCCGGCCAGCTGCCGGCTTCGGCTTTGCCTGCCCACGCCTCACAGCGGTCAAACATATCCAGGAGCAGGTCCCAATGATCCCAGAAGTCATCGGTGATCCGCCACATATTGGCATGTTGGCCGAGGAAATCTCCATAAGAAACCGGTGCCGGTCCCGGGGAGAGGCTTAGGATCATCGGGCGTCCGCAGTGCCGGATCGCATTCTGGATCAGCCCAATCTCGGGCTGGTGTGTATCGTACAGTCTGGACGCAGCAATATCATCCACCTTCACAAAGTCTACGCCCCATTCGGCATACAGCTCAAATAGGGAATTGTAGTACGCTTGGGCACCTTCCTTGGCAGCATCAACCCCATACATATCGGTGTTCCAGGGGCAGATGGAGTTGGGATGGGCGATGTCCCGGGCGGTCGCTCCTGAACCTTTGACCGGGGTGGCGGCATGCGCCGCCTGTCTTGGAATTCCGCGCATCAGATGAATGCCGAATTTAAGGCCCAGACTGTGTACATAATCAGACAAAGGGAGAAACCCCTTGCCGCCTTCTGCCGAGGGGAAACGGTTCACTGCCGGCATCAGCCGGGAATATTCGTCCATTTCCAGCGGAACAAAAGGACGGTACTGCGAAGAAATTGCCCCCGGCTCATACCACTGAATATCCACAACGACATATTCCCAGCCGAAGGACTTCAGGTTCGCCGCCATATATTCAGCATTTCCGCGGATTTCCTGTTCCGTAACTGCAGCTCCATAGCAATCCCAGCTGTTCCAGCCCATAGGCGGTGTTTTCGCATACTGTAAGTGACTCATTATGATGATCTCGCTCCTTAAACCCCGGAAGGGGTTGTAGAATAAACTTGCTCTAATAGATCCATCATAAAACACTTTCAAAACCCATTTCTACAGTAAAATAGTTATCTCAATAGCACAAAATTGCGCATGGCGGGAATTTAACTGAAGAACAAACGGTTATACTGGAGGCTGCCGTTTCCGGTGCGGAAATTGCCAGGCGTTTGTCCCGTCAGCTTGTGAAACACTTTGATGAAATAGCTTCCGGTGGAATATCCGACCTGAACCGCGATGGCTTCAATACTGTGGTCTGTTGTCCGCAGCAGATCCACCGCCCGCTCGATACGGATGCGGTTCAGGTATTCATTGGGTGTTACACCGACATATTTGCTGAATGTCCGCAGCAGATGGAATTTGGAAAGTCCGAGCTTCTCCGCAAGCTCTTCCTGGCCAATCATGGAGTTGTGATGGCCTTCGATAAAAGTAACGGCATCCCTAACCGCCGCCGGCCACTCCGTTTCATGGCGCGGCCCGCTGGACGACAGTCTGCCGAGCTCCATCATGAATTGATACAGCAGCGAGGAGGCGATGTAAGGATCGGTGATTTTTCCGCTATGGGCTTCCCGGGTAATATCCCGCAGCATGCGGATGGGCAGGCTTCCCGTTTCGATGACCGGCGCCGGACCGAGCTTGACCTTGATCTCCTCCCAGAGGGGCTGTACCAGCTGCGGCCTGAAGAGCAGGAAATAAAACTCCCACGGCTGGGAACCGCCGGGATAATAATAGCTGTGGCTGCTGGGGATTTCCGCCAGAAATGCCCGTCCGGAGCTGATTTTGAAGCTCTCGTGTTCCGTGCTGAATACCCCTGCGCCCTCAACTGTATATTGGAAGAGTAACAGGGGGCCGTCACGTCGCTCCATTCCATTCCAGTGGTAAGAAGCATTACTTACAATCTCATGCCCGACTGCAAAGAGGTTGCAGAGCGGCAACTGCTCCGGCTCGCTAAAGCGGAAGCCATACACCCCTAAGGCCTTTTCATTTTTCACAGAATCCCACCTCCGGTAGTGCTTACTTATTATATATAGTACAGAAAAAGCTCCCCAAAGGGAGCCTGAGACATACGGTACAGTATCTTCCCGGGCAACATCAGGAAGCAAGCTTGAAGATCTCATCCGCAGGAAGCGGAGGGAAGTAAAGAAATCCCTGGATATAAGGGCAGTCATGCTTAATCAGGAACTGGGCTTGTTCAGGCGTCTCTACACCTTCCGCAATCAGGTCATAACCAAGCTGGGAGGCGACATAAACAATTGACTTAATAATGGTCTCATCAATGGAGCTGACACCAATGCCGGTAATGAAGGTGCGGTCAATCTTGATCTTGTTGACAGGGAAATGCTTCAAATAATTCAGTGAAGAATATTTGGTGCCAAAGTCGTCAATCGAAACGACAATCCCATGGTCGCGCATCTGCTGCAGCAGCGGATAATGCTCCTCGAGCAGGGCGGTGCTTTCTGTGATCTCGAATTCCAGCATATTCGTCTCCAGCCCATATTGCTCAAGCACGCCAAGCAGGTTCTCTATCAGATTCCGGTTATAGAACCAGCTGTTGGAGATGTTGATGGATGTCCGCAGCAGCGGCATGCCCATCGTTCTCCATTCGCAGAGCTGGCGGCATACTTCCTGCAGCACCCAGTCGGTGAGCTGAATCATTAGCCCGGCGTCTTCCACAGCAGTGATGAAGGCTCCGGGCCCGATCAGCCCCTTCTCCGGATGGTTCCAGCGGATCAGGGCCTCCATACCAACCATTTGGCCGGTGACGGCATTGATCTGCGGCTGATAATGGAGCACGAATTCTTCACGCTCCAGCGCGGAATGCAGATACTTGGAGATCATCGTTTTCTGCTCCAGCTTCTCGCGCAGCTCCCAGTCAAACACGAAATAATTGCTGTCTTCCTGTGACTTCGCCTGATACATGGACATGTCGGCGAATTTCAGCAAATCCTCCTTGTGGAGGGAATGCTCCGGATAAAGAGAGATCCCTATGCTGGTTGAGAGACTTAAATATGCCCCGGCAATCAGCAGTGTTTCAGAGATCAGCAGGCTGATATGCCCGGAAATTTCAGGGATCTGCTCCCGCGGCAAATCGGAGAAGATCATTACGAATTCATCGCCGCCGGTACGCGCGAACAGCTTGAAGGGCAGGCCGCTGTCCTTCAGCCGGCAGGCCAGTGTTTTGATGACCTGGTCGCCCGTGGAGTGGCCGAGGGTGTCATTGATCTCCTTGAACCTGTTTAGATCAAAAAAGAACAGCGTATAGGTCTGCGCAGGTTCGGCGCATTGCAGCAGCCGTCCGAATTCATCCATGAAGTAACGCCGGTTCGGAATTTCCGTCAAACTGTCATAATGGGCAAGTTTTTCATATAGGCGTTTGGATATTCGGAGATCCCGGGTGCGGATATTGACCACGCGCTCCAGTTCGCGGTTGAACCGGTCCTGATGCCAGAAGATATACAGAATAAAGGCCATAACGAGCAGAAAGGAAATGTCGATCCACAGGACGCTGCGGAAGATCTCCCATTTCTTGTGCGAAGAAAAGGGGATTCCCATCAGCCAATGCTGATTTTTAATTTCAATGGGAACCGTGACCTGCTCTTCGTTCCCGTGGGCTTGATTGCCAAATAAAAAGGTATGGTCTTCATCTGTTACATACATGGGGGAGTCTTTAAACAGCAGCTGGTTCTCAATATCATTGATCTTCAGTGTGACGGAAACGATGCCGGAGAATGAGTTGCCGTTATAAATAGCTTGCCTGATTACCATGCCGAAGGCACCCTGGGCAAGTACCCGGGGACCGTCCACCGTAATGCCCCGGGAAGTGATCGTTTCTTGAATCAAACCGGGCGAGGACAAGTCGGGATCGAGCAGGAGACTTTTATTAAGAATCGCTGTATTGCCTGAGAGAGGATAGAGATAACGGATGAGGCCGTCCGGAGCGATCATAATATTCATAATATTGCTTGAATTGTTATAAGCCTTCATTAAATATTGATTAATAAGCGCTGGCTCAGCATCAAAGCCGACCGTTTGAATAAAGGAACTAACACCTTTGACAATCGAAACCTTCTCTTCAATGTTCGATGATAACATGACTGCCTTTGAGGACAAGCCGGCTTTTTCAGCCCGGTATTCCCGGTTCACTGATAAGGAGTAATAATAGAACAGAGAGAGCTGCAGCACGACTAAGAAGCCGAGGATGATCGTTAAAGGCTTTTTATTAAAGAAAGCCATGGAATGCCTCCGATACCCGAAATTCAACATTATATTAATAACTCATTAGAAGCTGTTCCAGCACCGCAGAAAAATGTCGAGATATGTCGTGGGTGTTTCTTTAGCATGTCATTTTTATCGCCTTTGTGCAAGGAAAAACCTAACAAGAACCCCGTAAAATCCAAAACGGATAAATACGTTCCGCCTAAAGGCAGCCTGTATTTATCCGTTGCTCTAGAAATGAGTACATTATGGACTTTGTGCAAGTGAAGAGACGGGATTATTTCTTGAAAATACCCAGTGGTGCACCGATTGGCAGGAACGTGCGGCCGAAATGAGCGTTGAGCACAGATGCACCGCAGCCGTACAGTGATACGATACCGATGGCCAGTTCCGATACGGCAGCCAGCTTGTGGAAGAATTCCGCAGCCACTCCGAACGCATCAAAGGTCAAGCCGAGGAACAGGAAATCGATCAGTATAAAAATAACAAGCAGCACTCTATTGGCTTCCACAGCGCCAAGGGTCATGAACAGCGTGAAGACCAAATAACCCGCAAAAACAAAGCCGAGCTGTTTGGGATCAACGCCTTCTGCCAGAACCGTACCGAATACACCCAGCTTGATCAGCCAGCTTCCGGCCATGCCGAACCAGAAGAACGCATAAGCGCCAAAAGCGGTCATCCCGAAGGTGTTGTTGTGTTTGGCATCCTGGATAGAAGCGAACAGCTGGGCGAAGGCTCCGAGGAATATAGCCCATGGAATACAGTAGCTGAGACCTGTTGTAATTTCGAGCTTTTGTGAAGAAGCGACCAAGGTGACGATAGCCAATCCGAACAAGCCGATGGCGCTGGGGTCGGCAGTGACGATTTTGACGGATTGTGTTTGCGGTTGCGCTGACATAGCAATTAAAGCCTCCAATTTTCATAAGTGTTCGCATAGGATCACAGCACCCGGAAAGGGGTGCTGTAATCAGCTTGCCTATCATATCATATCGTTTTGAGCTTGCCTACAAAAAAAGAGTGCTCATTTACTGTGGTAAAGGAGATTATTTTGCGTTAAAAAGTCAGGGATATCCTGGAATTTTACCGGCCTGCTTATATAGTAGCCCTGCAGCTCATCACTGCCCAGGTCGCGCAGCATGTCGAACTGCTCTTTCAGCTCGATTCCTTCGGAAACTACCTGCAGTCCAAGAGTATGGCTAAGCTCGATAATAGCCTTGATCAGCACGTCACCCTGCGGGCCCAGTGTCATCTCGGAAACAAAAGAACGGTCGATTTTGATTACATCAACGGGAAAGCGCCGCAGGTAACTGAGGGAAGAGAAGCCTGTGCCAAAGTCGTCCAGGGAAATGCGGAAACCGTGTCCCCTGAGCTGTTGCAGTGAATGGAAAATATTGTCACCCGACACCAGCACGCTCTCCGTAATCTCCAGCTCCAGGCATGAGCTGGGCAGCCCGTATTCATGGAGCAGCTCCAGCAGCAGCTCAGACAGTCCCGGCTGCATCAGCTGCATGGCGGAAATGTTGACCGCCACGGTCAGCTCCAGCCCATTCTGCCGGAAAGTACGCAGATCGGAGCAGACCTGCCGCAGCACCCAGCTCCCGATGTTTACAATAGAGCCGCTGGTTTCGGCGAGCGGGATAAACTCGCCGGGCGAGATAGGGCCGTATGCAGGGCTTGTCCAGCGCAGCAGCGCCTCCAGCTTCGAAACCTTCAGGTTGCCGGAACTGAGGATCGGCTGATAATGGACTTCAAATTCATGATTCACGGCTGCGGAGAGCAGCAGCTGGGAGAGTACATTTTTGCGGCGGATACTTTCTTCAAGATCCTCAGAGTATTGAAAAATATTGTTGCGGCCTGTTTCTTTGACATGGAACATGGCCAGATCGGCCTGTTTGACCAGAAAGTCGGCGTCTTCGCCGTTCTGCGGATAGATGCTGACGCCAATGCTGGCCGTATTGTAGAGGAGATGTCCCTGTATGCGGTGGGGCAGCGACAGCGTCTCCCGTATGCGTAGCAGCTGCTCAGAAATGCTGTCCGAATCGGGGATATCGGCGAGCAGGATCGTGAACTCATCGCCGCCCAGACGGGACACCACATCACAACGTCCGATAACTTGGGAAATCCGCAAAGCGATCTCCTTCAGCATGGCATCACCAAAGTCGTGGCCGAGTGTATCGTTTACGGTTTTGAAGTGATCCAGATCAATAAATACCAGTCCGAGCTGTCTGCCGGTTCCTTTAATTGAAGCAATCGCTTCATTAAGCTTCGCGAAGAACAGCGAACGGTTGGGCAGCTGAGTCAGAGGGTCAAGCATTGCTTGCAGCTGCAGCTCTTCCTGCGCCTGCTCCAGGGAATCAATCATCCGGTTAAACTCCTGCTCCACATCGCTGAATTCGTCTTTGCCGGAAGGGCCAATCCGGATGGATAAATCCTTGCTTCTGCCGATAGCCCGGATATTCCGGGTCAACAAGGAGATTCTTACGAGGATAGATTGATTGACGAAGAGGAGACTGGCCCCGCTTATTAGCATAGTGACGGCAAGAAAATACTGTTGGAAGCTGTTAATCGACTGCAGTCCGCTTACGTAGATCTGACGCGGATGCTTAAGGGTGAGAACCACACCGGGGTTGCCGAACAGGTCGTATATAGTTGTGTGAATGGACATTACATTGTTCGAGGCAGGGCTCATCCAGATATTGCTTCCGTTGCTCTCCGCGAGTCTGCCGGAGTTCACAGGGTTGATCTGGATGGTGGACGCTGCCTCATTCCAGATCTCTGTGAGCTGCTCCTGCTGCAGCATTCTGCCGGCTACTGCTGTTCCAACAACCGGTTTCGTTTTGCCGCTGTTTACAATAGGGGTCAGGGTGATCAGCATAGGGCCTTTATCCAGTAATACAATGCCGCTTGTGCTATCCTCTGCGCCGGATAATTTCGGAAGCCGTTGATGAATATCCCTGAACAAGGTGATGATCTCCGGTGTTAGCGGAGATAGATTGCGGGAGTCCGGATTGTAGGTTTCCCCGTACAAGGGGGTACCCGAAGGGTTCAGCAGGGCCATCATATCAAAATGGTTAATCTCATAAGTTGTCCGGCTATAGTTACTGCTTAGGTAGGCGTCACTAATAGAATCTGCGGGGTCCGTGGATTCCGCAAACCGGTAGGATTCATCCCAAACCGAATATTTAAGCAACTGGGTCTTCATATTCTGCAGCTCATTCTGATAAGAGGAGACGGCATTCTCCAGCTTATCCCGCAGTGCGGCTTCATCCAGCTTCTCGAAGCGGCCCAGCAGAATCAGGTGCAGGAGCAGATAAGTCAGCCCTAAGCCGGATAGGGCCACGACACAGATGAAGATCACTATTTTTTTGCGCAGCTTCATGTTGCTCCCCTTAGTATCTATAGAATTTATAGGAAATAAGTACCATTATAACCAGTGTACCATGATTAGGGAATATTTTGCAGCGCTTTTCTGCCCTAACTGTCGAAATTTGATGTATAATAATTAAACAATAATAATTATCACATTATAATAGAAGGGGACCACCTTGGGCATGAATAAATGGACATTTTTTAAGAAAGCTACACGGTTTGGAACCATCCCAGTTATGCTCATACCGGTTGTCTTGGGAACTGTCGGGGCATATGTATGGGAGGGAGAGTTCCATCCGTTTTTGTTTGTTATAACGATCATCGGGGCAATATCTGCGCATCTGTTCTCTAACATGGTGAATGATTTATGGGACTTTCGCAACGGAACTGATATGGAGGCAAAAAACACACCGGGGATGATTTCCACAAACTCCGGTTTTTTGTCCGGAGGTCTGCTCTCGGAGACCGTTTTCGCAGTATTGACCTGGAGTTTGCTTGCAGTCGCCGTGCTTTGCGGCACGGTGCTCAGTATTTATAGCGGCTGGGAGATTCTCTGGTTTGTAGCGGCAGGGGCACTTATCGCCTATTTCTATGTCGCTCCACCACTGCGTTTTGGGTACCGGGGCAAGGGTTACAGTGAATTCGCCATTTTCGTTGCGTTTGGCATTATGCCTGTACTCGGCTCTTATTTCGTGCAGACTGGCGAATTCAGCCTGAAGCCGGTGCTGCTTTCGGTTCCGGTTGGACTTCTGACGACGCTGCTGCTGTTCAACCATCATTTTCTGCACTGGAAAGCGGACGAGCAGGCAGGCAAGCGTACGCTTGTTGTCGTTTGGGGAGAGCGCAAGTCGCTGATCTTCTCGCGTGTGCTGCTTTATATGTCCTACGCTTCTCTGATCGTCTGCGTGGGCTTTGGCGTGCTTCCGGTTTATGCGCTGCTTGCACTGCTCACTGCGATTGCGCCGGTGCATGTATACCGCGGCCTGCAGCCGCAAAATGCCTCGCCAGCCTATCTGCCGCTGATGGGCGCCTCCCAGCAGGCCTCCGTGCGCTGCGGTGCAATTATGGCGGTAGCGCTGCTGCTTCAAGGCTTTATGTAAAAATTGCTGAACATTAGATGATAGAAAGAGAGTGAACCCCATGGACAAGAACAAAACAAGCAATGAAGATGCACAGGCTGCACAGTATAACCCGACCATACTCGGAGACTTTCATACTATTCTGTCGGAGGGCAAGGTCTGGAAGACCGGAGGATTCACCTTGCCGGATGGTTCTTTCTGGGCTTACCGTGAGCCGGAGGCTGTTGTGATTGTGCGCAATGGCTACCTTTATGTGCGGGCCCAGCTGTCCCGCCAGAACAACCATGTGCAGATTCTCGACAATGCCAAGCATATGTATTATTCGGCTCAGCCGGTCGAGGTGCCGGAGAGCGGAGAGGTCAGCTTCGAGCTGCAGATTCGCGCCCGCACACAGGGTACGGCACCCGGAGACCTGTATGATGGTTATGTTTCGCTGAATCTGCTTGATTTCACGACGGGTGCGGCGCTTGATTTCTTTGCCGGAAACGACAAATATGCCAGCGTCTACGGAGTTCTGCCTTTCCCGGGCGTGCAGGTTCCTGAAACCGGGGGAACGAAATACTTCTGCATTTTCAAGGAAGATACGGACTTCAAACCGCGTGAATTCAACACGTACAAGATAACCTATAACCGCGGGAACGATGAGGCTGTGTTCTATGTCAACGGCAAAGAGGTGCGGCGCGAGCAGCATGTGCCGATCAAATTCAACAGCTTCACTGTAGCACTGGGCATTATGACCGAGAAGGACCTCACGCCCGAAGGCAGTGTGTCCGCCCATGGCCAGACAGTCATCGCCGAATGGTCTCCGCTGACCATAACAACATCCGCACAATAACCGTGCTTATTTGACAGATGAGGGTGGATCACCTTGAATGTAAAAAGTTTCCTGAGATTTGTAGAGCTGCCGACCAAGGTGGCTAGTGTTATCCCGTTTCTGCTCGGGTCATTGTATGCTCTGTACCGGTTTGAGGATTTTTATCCTCTGCGTTTTGCGCTCATGTTCGTGTCCCTGCTGAGCTTCGATATGGCGACAACGGCAATTAACAACTATTACGATTTCAAAAAAGCGGCCAAAACCCACGGCTACGGCTATGAGACCCATAATGCCATTGTTCATTACAAGCTCAAGGAAAGTACTGTGGTGGCGACGATTATCATCCTGCTGGTGCTGGCGGTTGGGGGCGGGATTGCCCTTGTCTCCCAGACTGGTCTGATCATATTTTTGCTCGGCGGATTGTCCTTCCTGATCGGGATCTTGTATTCATTCGGGCCGATACCGATCTCGCGGATGCCGCTGGGTGAGCTGTTCTCCGGCCTGTTTATGGGCTTTGTCATCATCTTCATTTCGGCTTACATCCATTCCGACCAGAGTGTTGTTACCCTGCTGTTCCGGGAAGACTGGATTGATCTGCATATCAACTTTGTGGAGGTCCTGTATCTATTCTGGTTTTCGGTGCCGGCGATTCTGGGAATTGCCGGAATCATGCTGGCGAACAACATCTGCGACATTGAGGATGATATGGAGAACCGCAGGTATACACTGCCCGTCTACATCGGCCGCAGCAATGCGTTACTGCTGTTTAAGCTTCTCTACTATGTCTCCTTTCTGGATTTGATCGTGCTGCTGCTGCTTGGCGTCCATCCTGTTCTGGTTGTGCTGCTGCTGCTGACACTGATCCCGCTGCGCCGCAATATTGCCCTGTTTTATAAGAAGCAGGAGAAGGCGACGACCTTTATCCTGGCAGTCAAAAATTTCGTGCTGATGAGCATGGCCCGCGTTATTGTGCTTGGAGTGGCCGTTGTGCTGGATATTTGGATTACCTCATAACATCATCCTACCTCTGTAAATAGAGATAAACCTTATTCTATGATATGGTGTCTATAGGTATAAATAGACAATCTAATACAAGGAAGGTGTACAGCTATGGCGCAGAAACTTCGTTGGGGAATTATGGGATGTGCCCAGATTGCCACAAATTCGGTCATGCCGGCTATTCAGGAATCGGAATCCGGCATCATCGCAGCAGTAGCGAGCCGTGGACTGGAGAAAAGCAGTGCCGTGGCTGCGGAGTTTGGGATAGAGAAGGCCTACGGTAGTTATGAGGAGCTGCTTGCGGATCAGGATATTGATGCGGTCTATATTCCGCTTCCGAATCATCTTCACCGGGAATGGGTCATCCGCGCTGCGGAAGCTGGCAAGCATGTGCTCTGTGAGAAGCCTATTGCGCTTAACAGTGCTGAGGCGGCAGAGATGGTGGAAGCATGCCGGAAGGCCGGTGTTCATCTGGCTGAGGCCTACATGTACCGGCATCATCCGCGGATTGCCGAGGTGCAGGACATTATCGCCCGGGGAGAAATCGGTGAGCTCCGGTCAATCCGCGGAACATTTACATATAATGATGCCGGGGATACGACGAATATTCGCTTTAAATCGGCTTGGGGCGGGGGGTCTTTGTACGATGTCGGCTGTTACCCGCTCAGCGCGGCGCGTATGCTGTTCGCTGCGGAGCCGGAAGCGGTAACGGTACAAGCGATGTTCTCCCCGGAGCATGACAATGTGGATATGATGGCTTCAGGTCTGGTTGAGTTTCCAGGCGGAGTAAGCCTGATCTTCGACTGCGGGATGTGGGCCTACAACCGCCAGCTACTGGAGTTGCTCGGCACGGAGGGCCGGATTGAAATTCCGATGCCGTTCAATGCGAGATTTGAGGATGCGGAATTCATCCTGCATACGTGCGGCGAATCGAAGGTGATCGAAGCTACCGGCGCAAATCCTTATGTCTGGCAGGCCGATAATTTTGCGGCGGCCGTTTCCGGGGTTAAACCCAGAGTAGCAGCAGATGATCCGGTGCTGAATATGCGGCTGATTGAGACCTGCCTCGATTCTGCCCGCCGGCGGGAACGGATTCTGCTGTAATTTTTGTTGCACACATAAACGGCTGCGCTGTCCTGATTCAAGGACGGCGCAGCCGTTTTTTTGGAAAGATATGAATTTATATGTTTCACGCTATAAATTATCCTTCTATTTCTCGCTGAAACGGATGCCGTTCTTTTGAGGACGGCGAAGCCGTTTGGACTTGGGTGAATACAGGTCAGACACTGAATTATACGGCGGATGCAATAAGCTCATCTTCGTCGTTGTTGTTATTGAAGGCATCCCGGTCGAACTCTCCTTCGGAGTTGGCGACCAACAGGGCGGTGACGGTTGTACCGGTAGCATTTACAGCTGTGCGGCCCATGTCGATCAGCGCTTCCACACCGGCGACGATTGCGATACCTTCAAGCGGCAGGCCCAAAGCGGTAAGTACGACTGTTGTCGAGATCACTGCGGGTCCGGGCACACCGGCAACTCCGATCGAGGAAATGATGCTGACAAAGACCAGCAGAATATAGTCAGTCAAGCCAAGATCTATTCCGAATACCTGTGCAGTGAAGACAGCAACAATGGCCGGCCAGATCCCGCCGCAGCCGTTGAAGTTGACTGACGCCCCAAGGGGAGCGACAAAGCTGGCGATCCGGGGAGAAATATGCAGCCGTTTTGTAATAACCTCAAGATTAACCGGAAGTACAGCGTAGCTGCTTCTGGTTGTAAAGGCCACGGCAACGGTGGGATAAATTTTGCGGAAGAAGCGCAGCGGATTGACCTTGGCCACAAAAAATACGAGCCCGCCAAACACCAGCACAAAATGGATAATCAGTGCGACGTAGGAGGTTATAATTACACTTCCCAGCTCCTGCAGCGTTTCCCAGCCATAGCGGGCAGTGATGCCGGCGATAAGTGCAAAGACACCGTAAGGCGTCAGACGGATGATGAATTTAACGACCTGATGCAGCACCAGTGTCAGCGATTGAATGAGGTCACGCACAGGCTTTACGGACTCTGCATTTTTCGATCCGATCTTGATGATGGCCACTGCAAGGAAGATTGCAAAGATAAGCACCGGCACAACCTTGCCTTCAGCCGCTTCATTGATCGGGTTGGAAGGCACAAGGTCAAGAATGACCTGGGAGAAGGCCGGAATTTCACGGGCGGTGAAGTCGGCCGGCACATCCTGCTGAATGCCGTTTCCCGGGTTGAACAGCAGTGCAACCAGTAGTCCTATTATTGAAGCAATACCCGTTGTTCCAAGGAACCAGGCAAAGGTCTTGAAGCCGATCTTACGCAAATATTCCAGATTGGTCAGCGATGCAATACTGTTAAGCACCAGAACGAAGACCAGAGGGACAACCAGCATGCGGATTAGACTGACATAGATGCTGCCGAAGGTGGTGATAGCCTTGGTGTCAAACTCCAGATTCTGAAAAAGGATGCCGACGACCAGACCAATTGCCAGAGCTACAATGACCCGCGTACCAAACCCGACTCGCTTGCGGGCCAACAGGAAGAGTACCCCGAATACAAAAATCGATACAACAAAGCCATACCAGTTGCTTTCGATGGCGGTGATCAAGTTGTTGTCGATAGTAGACATTTTTAATAATACCCCCTAATCTAATTGGTTATATAAGAATTAATGTGGGATAAATATACTGGAAGTTCCGCTGTACTGTCAATCCCTTTTTAAAAGATAAGAATTGTAATTTTCACGTTGTTCGTAGTCCTAATATACCCCCAGTTTTCTTGTGAATGTATAAGTTTACGGGTTACTTGTTGCGATTACTCACATGAGGAACGTTGTAAAATTTGATAGAATAGGAATAGTATTGAAAGTTTGTCTTGATGATTTAAAAGAAAGCCGATTCGAAAGGAGATTAACAATGGGGCTATTGGAAGAGCCGGTCATCTCAATATCTGGCTTATGGATGAATTACAGTGACAGAATGGTGCTGCGGGGAATCGATCTGGAGGTTCACCGGGGGCAAATCATTGGCTATATCGGACCCAACGGGGCGGGCAAGAGCACCACGGTCAAGATCATGCTCGGATTGGTAGAGGGTTACAACGGTACGGTGAAAATTTTTGGCAGAGACATCGCTGACGGAGATACTGCCTACAAAAGGCGGATCGGCTATGTGCCTGAGGTTGCAGAGCTGTATGACAGCCTGACCGCGAGGGAGTATCTGACATTCATCGGCGAACTGTACGGCATGAAGCAAAAGGATGCCGATGAGAAGGCGGAAAGGCTGATGGGTCTTTTAAACCTGGAGAGGGCCTACGACATGCGTATCGCCTCCTACTCCAAAGGGATGAAGCAAAAGGTGCTGCTGATTTCCAGCATGCTGCATGATCCCGACATCTTATTTCTTGATGAACCGCTCAGCGGGCTGGATGCCAACAGTGTAATGATCGTTAAAGAAATCTTCGCCTCACTCGCGGCACGGGGCAAGACTATCTTCTATTCCTCGCACATTATGGATGTGGTAGAGAAGATCAGCAGCCGGATCATCCTGATCGACGGAGGAGATATCGTAGCAGACGGCAGCTTCTCGCAGTTGAAGGAGCAGAACAGGGAAGGCTCGCTGGAGGAGATCTTCAATCAGCTGACCGGATTTGACCAGTACCGGGATATCGCCGGTGAATTTGTAGCGGTCATTGCTGAGGGTGCTCCGCATGAATGATTTCTTTGTATTGAAGCTGCTTGACCGGCTGCAGGGAGGCTTCAAGAGAATCGGTGTCGATTATGGTATGCTGCGCAACATTCTTCAAGTAAAGCTGACCATGGACGGAAGGCGGACGCCGACGGTATTTGCGGGATCACAGAACAATAAGCAGGAGACCGAGGGTTCGCCGTTCCGGGTGCAGTGGTTTTATTTACTGATCGGTTTGATGATGATTTTCATCGTTATTCCCAAGGGAAATTATATCCTGATGATGAGTATGCTGTTTAGTGTGGTTATGTTCATGATTATGACAACACTGATCTCCGACTTCTCCTCGGTCATGCTGGATCTGCGGGACAAGAATATTTTGTTCTCCAAGCCGGTGAACCGCCGGACCTTGAGCATGGCGAAGAGCCTGCATATTCTCATTTATTTGCTGACAGTCACGCTGACGTTTACGGGACCGTCACTGATCGCTTCGATATTTATCCAGGGAGTGCCTTTCTTCCTGCTGTACGCTGCTGCGGTCATTCTGATGGACTGCTTTATCCTTGTATTTACCGCGTTGCTCTATTTATTGATCCTAAGGGTCTTTGACGGGGAAAAGCTCAAGGACATCATCAACTATGTCCAGATCATTTTATCCATTGGAGTTACGGTGGGCGCCCAGCTGATTTCCCGCTTGTTCAACATCACTGAGCTGGGTGTTACTTTTAAAGCGGCCTGGTGGAATTTTCTGTTCGCCCCGATCTGGTTCTCTGCTCCGTTTGAGCTGCTGATTGCCGGGAAAAAGAGTGCCCATCTTGTGGAGCTGGCCCTGCTTGGCCTTGTGGTGCCGCTGATACTGCTTGCGGCATACATCAAGCTGATGCCGACATTCGAACGGAGTCTGCAGAAGCTGGCGGAGCAGGGCGCTGCGGGCAAAGATAATGGACGCTTGTCCCGGCGGCTGTCTGCGATTGTATGCCGGAACAAGGAAGAGGGGATGTTCTTCCGGTTTACCTGGTCCATGATGAAAAACGAACGGGATTTCAAGCTGAAGGTATACCCGTCCATAGGATTGTCGCTGGTCTTGCCCTTTATCTTTATATTCAACCAGGTGTGGAGCGGAGACATGGAGGCGGTCAGAGGCTCCAAAGCTTACCTGTTTGTTTATCTCAGCGCAATGCTGGTGCTGACTGCTGTGCAAATGCTGCGTTATTCGGCCAGCTATAAGGGCGCATGGATTTATAAAGCTATTCCACTGCCCGAGACGGCCGCGGTGTACCGCGGGATGCTTAAGGCGGTGCTGCTGCGGCTGCTACTGCCATTGTTTGTCTTGGAAGGAGCGGTATTCGTCTGGCTGTTCGGAGGCCAGATCATTGTAGATTTGTTCGCTGTGCTGCTGGCCTCGCTGCTGTATACCGTCATCTGCCATCGCATGATGCCGCAGGCGCTGCCCTTCTCTGAGAAATATGAAGCTGCCAAGCAGAGTGATTACAAAGGGATTTCCTTTGCCTTACTGTTTATATTAATGGGATTTGCCGGGGTTCATTATGTGTTCACCTTGTTCTTCCCGGGAATTTACATCTATTTGGTAATTTTGGCAGCTCTCAATTGGTGGGTTTGGCATATTTCCTTCCCCCAAGCCGCTCCGCGAAACGGGAAGCTCCCAACTCTCGGCGCTTGAGGCAGCAGGCAAATATGGACATTTTTTGCCATCCTCAAAAAAGGGGTTCAAGTTCCAGTATTTACTTAGACAGATTTCCAAATAAAAGGTAGAATACAGCTGAAGTTAGTTCTCAGGGATCACCTATAATCTTTACACACTCTTCCGTTTATCTGATACTCGTATATTGATTTTATACTTGAGAATACATGCAGCGATAATGATAATATAACCGGTGAAGAGGTCAACTATGGATCAAATGGGAATCCACTATAACATTTGGATTGTTTTGCTATCTTTCGCGCTGGCGGCAACCGCGGCCTATTCAGCGCTTAATCTGATTTCACAGGTTTCCCATTCTACGGGCAAGATCCGGCGTTTGTGGCTGCTGTCGGGGGCATGTGTGCTGGGCAGCGGAATCTGGGCGATGCATTTTGTCGGCATTATGGCCAGCCGCCTGCCGTTTGAAGTCGGTTATCATCCGGGCAGAGCGGTGTTGTCCCTGCTGATCAGCATCCTTTCCAGTTTTCTGGCCCTGGGGATTGCGGTAGCATCCCGCCAGCGGCTGCTCAGGCTGCTGGCCTCCGGCTTCATTCTGGGCGGTGGAATTTCTGCCATGCATTACATCGGGATGTCCTCTATGGAGATGGACGGCAGACTTCACTATGAGCCAATGGCTCAGGGCATATCTATGATGATTGCTCTTCTGGCCTCTTACATCGCTGTATTTCTGTTTCGCAAGTTTAAGGATTACACAGGCTTCAGTGCCAGGAAGCTCTGCTCCTCGCTGTTCATCGGGTTTGCGGTAACCGGAATGCATTATATCAGCCTGAGTACAAGCCGCTTCGAGCTCAACAGTTGGCTTGGGACTAAGCCCTTTCTGATGGAGACGGATTTCATTCTGTTGACAGGGGTATCGCTGGTAACTCTGTTTATGCTCGCTATTTCTGGAGGCGCCGTGTTTCTGGACCGGCATGTTCTGGAAAAGATGGCCTATCATGACCCTTTGACCGAGCTGCCGAACCGGCATGGGCTGGAGCGTTACTTTCTCGAGGAGTTCTTTGGGGTGAACACGGGTGCGGTGTTTTTTGTCGATCTGGACCGGTTCAAGTCGATTAACGACACGCTGGGACATGACATCGGCGATGAACTGCTGCAGGAGGTTGCAGACAGGTTGATGTATTGTGTAGGCTGCCAAGGCAAGGTCTTTCGGATGGGCGGCGATGAATTTCTGATTGCGCTGCCGGATTGTACATTAGAGAATGCTCAGGACATGGCAGAGCATGTATTGCGGGAGGTTAAGAAATCCTACAGCATTAAGGGCAATGAGCTGTATGTAACAGCGAGTGTCGGAATCAGCCTGGCTCCCGTGCATGGCACGGACCGCTCTGCGCTGATGAAAGCCGCGGATACCGCGCTGTACACCTCCAAGGACTCCGGCAAAAATAAATTCAGTGTGTTCGATCAGGAGATGAACCGCCACCAGCTGCGGCGGATGTCACTGGAGAAGGATCTGCGCAAGGCGCTGGCCCGCTCTGAATTTATGGTAGTTTATCAGCCGAAGTGGGATTCATTTATGAACGTCACTGTTGGACTGGAGGCGCTGCTGCGCTGGAGGCATCCGGAGCATGGGATCGTCTCTCCGGCAGAGTTTATACCGATTGCCGAAGAGACGGGCCTTATCGTGCCGATTACGTACTGGATGCTGCATGATGTATGCGGCCAGAATATGCTGTGGCACAGGGCTGAGGTAGCGAATGTTCCTGTATCCATCAATATGTCGGCCCGGATGTTTGAAGGCGGAGGCCTGTATGATGTGGTGGAGGAGGCGCTTACACGCTCTGGTCTGGAGCCGCATTTTCTCGAACTGGAGATCACGGAATCCATTGCAATGAACAATATGGAGGAGACGGTAGCACAGCTCTCCAAGCTGCGGAATCTCGGGGTGCGTGTATCGCTCGATGATTTCGGTACAGGGTTCTCTTCACTCGGTAATCTGGATGAGATTCCGGTCAATACGCTTAAGATTGATCAGGTCTTTATCCGCAAAAGTAAAATGCATTCGAAAAAAGCGATTATCAGCAATATTATTGCGATTGCCAGCAACCTCAATATGGAGGTTGTGGCCGAAGGTGTAGAAACCACCGAACAGATAGAACTGCTGCAATCCCTCGGCTGTCGGGTAATGCAGGGTTTCTATTACGGCCGTCCGATGCCGGTTCATGAACTGGGTCAATGGTTTATAGAAAATACAGCCTAGACGCTACATACGTTTATATAACTCAATGTACTATACAAGAGGCTGGTCATCACTGAGAAACAGGATGGCCAGCCTCTTGTTCAAAGATAAGAATTTAGCACTTGTTAAGTCTGTAGCATTAAAAAAGCAGCGAAGTCTTGTTGAGACTTGCTGCTTTATTAGAATTAGATTTTAAAGCTCTCCACCAGCACCTGCAGCTTCTCAGCAAGTGAAGAAAGGAACGCAGCGGAGGATTCAACCTCTTGCATAGCTGCAAGCTGCTCCTGGGAGGAAGCAGATAGGGTCTCGGCGCCTTCGGCAGTCTGGTTCGATACTGCGACAATATTCTGAATCGTTGTCACGAGTCCGTCGGAGATCAGTGCCAGTTCACGGACGGTCGCCGAAATCTGCTGGCTTTGTGAAGACATATCGGAGACAGAAACTTCTATCTCGGAGAAGGATTGCCCGGCAGACAGGATCATTTCTCTGCCCTGCTGCATTTCATCCGTGGAACGTTTCATGGTTTCTCCGGCCTTGTCCATCTGATTTACAATGAGATTGACCAAATCGCCAATTTGACCTGCTGATTTAGCTGAGCGTTCAGCAAGCTTACGAACAGAGCCTGCAACAACAGCAAAGCCTCGGCCTTCTTCACCGGCACGGGCCGCTTCTATCGCCGCATTCAACGACAACAGGTTGGTTTCTTCGGCAATGCTGGCAATCGTACCGACAATGTTCTCAATTTCCTTGGAATGACTGCCCAGTGTCTCGATAATAGCGGATAAATCGGTAATGCTGCCGCTGACCACCTGCATTTGCGAGGTGGTGGAATCCATCGCTTCCCGTCCTGTCCGGGCTCTCAGTGCATTGCTGGCCGCATTGTTCATGGCGCTGTCCGCATTGTCGGCAATGTCGGTAATAAACCGGGACATATCCTGTACAGCTTTATAGCTTCCTTCCAAATTGTCCAGCTGCGTATGGGCCCCATCCGCCAGCTCAAGGGTGACATTGACACTATGCTCTCCGGCCCGGTTCGTTTCCTGAGCGCTTGCTGAGAGTTCCTGGGAAGAAGAGGCCACCAGCATGGAGGTATCATTGACCTGGGTGATGAGGTAGCGCAGGCTCGACGTCATTTCGTTAAAGTCGCGGGCCAAGGTGCCGATTTCATCCTTGCTCTTGAACAGGAGCGGTTCACGGGTCAAATCGCCCTTAGCCACGTTGTTAACTGAACTGGATAGTTTGGTGAGCGGTCTAACCATGCGCCGGATGGCCAAATACGCGGCAATAATAGCTACTACCAGTATGGATGCGCCGATAATGAAAGGCTGAACGATGATGTCCCTCGTACGCGTCTGAATCAGCGGGCCGTCAAAATTGATGGCCATAAGTGCGATAATGGGCTTCGTGGGGTCATGATCCTGATAAATGGGGCCGTACCCGGTTTTGAGGGAGGTGCCTTGATATGTATAAACTTTGGAGTATGCGGAATGCTTCATGGTAGTAATCATTTCTTTATCTTTATCCGAAAAATAGAAAGTGTCGCCGGCCTTATAGCCTCTTTCTTTGAAGCTTTTGTCTGCGGCAAGCACAGTACCGTCCAAGGATAGGATGAAGGCTTCCTTGAAAATCGGTTTATGGTTAATAATCCAGCTGATCCGGTCTTCTACAGCGGCCACCTTACTGCTGTCACCTGACACCAGTGCCGATATGTCAGCGGGATCTACCAGGCCGGTAGTAATATTCGCACAGCCTACCAGTTCGATACCTGCAGCTTCATCCACTTGTCTGTAAGCGGCGCGGTATCCGAAGAACCCGATGGATGATCCGACAAGAAGTAACACAATGAGCATCATCCAAGTTAATTTTGTTGCCAATTTCATGTTTTGTACCACCAGCCCTGACTAAATATATTCAGTGAATCACTGTTCACTGCTAAGATTATAGCGTATCGCGGCTCCTAGAGCAGTATCTAGAATGTAGTATTTTTGTGTCGGAAAATGCAAACTTTGCCTAAAAAAATCACTTTTGCAATGACTCTGATCATGTCCAAAAAGACAAAAGCATTGAATCATCACCTGCCGAAGTGTTACGCTTAAGGCAGGACTAACGGACTGGGAGCTGAAAGGGATGCCGCAACAAATCGATCCGTTGATTGAAGCCGTAGGATTGTCTATGTGGAGGGTGCAGCGTAAAATCACTTCACAGATGTCATTGCATAAAGAAATCGGTCTGACTGTGCCGCAATTCGGACTTTTGCGCATGATCGCACAGGAGAAAAAAGCAAGGGTGATCCAACTGGCCGATAAGCTTGAGGTGAAGTCCAGTGCGGTTACAGTCATGCTGGACCGGTTAGAAGCGCTGGGACTTATCGCACGCGAGCCGGATGAGAATGACCGCAGAGCAGTTATTGTGACTCTTACAGCCAAGGGCCAGGAGCTGCTGGAGGAAGCGCAGTACCGTTCGCTGCTGCTGCTTGCCGAACATTTATCAATCCTGAAGCCGGAGGAATTGCAGAACTTCGCGGACTATTACCGGATACTTGAGAAGCAGGAACGATAACGGGATTGGCCTGAGGGATACAGAAAGAGCCGCGCTCCAAATGGGAGCGCGGCTCTTTCTGTACTGCTGCTTAATCCGCCTATGTTATTCTACGGCGGTCTTTTTATCCGGCAATTGGGTCACATAGCTGTCTGACAGCTGGCGCAACCGCAAAGCATTGGTATATTCATCTTCGGTACCGTCAGGAGTTTTCCCTCCGGCAGCCAGTTTATATTGCGTATTGTCTTCAAAGCTGTTCCCGGGAATCAACAGCCCGGAGCTGGCAATGAAGGAGCCGGTTGGCAAATAATAACGCTGCGGCAGCAGATTGTATGTCTGGCTGAGCAAGTCCTGGCCGAAGTGGATATTGTTAGCCATGGAGACACCCAGCAGGCTGGCAGCCGTTGGCATAATATCAATTTCTCCGCCAACTTGTTCCAGAGTTTGTGGCTTGAGGCTGTCTCCGGCATGAATAATTAGCGGAATATTGAGCATATCGGAATATTCATATTCATGTCCGTATATTTCAGTCATCAGTTCTTTGTCATCATGGTCCAGTGAATAAATCGGCAGTCCCATATGGTCTCCGTAGACCATGATCAGACTGTTATTCCAGACACCACTTGCTTTGAGCTCTTCAACAAATTGTCCGAAGGCATAGTCGGCATAATTCTGCGAACGGATATAGTCTCCGACAAAGGTGCCCTCATAACGCTCAGGCAATTTCATTTGATATTTCTCTGCCGGAATGGTGAACGGATGGTGCGCTGACATGGAAATGACCTGAGCATAAAACGGCTTGCTGCTGTCATCCATTTCTTTCAGCTTCTCGGCAGACCGGCGGTAGAGCACTTCATCGGAAGAACCGAAGAAGAAGGTATCTTCATCTCCGAAGAACTTATGGTCGTAATATTGCTCCCAGCCCAGTGAACTGTAGAGCTCGCCGCGGTTCCAGAATTCCACATCATTCGTATGGAAGGTGGCTGTCTGATACCCGTTGGCCTGCAGCAATTTCGGCAGACTTGGCAGATCCTTGTCGACATATGCCATCGTAGCCGCACCTTGCGGCGGAATATAGTAAGAAGAGTTAACAACGAACTCCGCATCCGAGGTATTTCCCTGCCCCACCATCTGGTAGAAGTTAGGGAAATAAAGACTTTCATCCATCAGACGGTTGAGGTTCGGCGTAATTTCTAGGCCGTCCACTTTTAGTCCCATCAGAAAGCTCTGGAAGGACTCGAGCTGAATGATGATCAGGTTCTTGCCTTTGGCAGCACCCTGAAGCGGGGAGACAGCTGCGGGATCAATTCCCTTCAGCTTGTTGATAGCATCCTGCGTAATCTCACTGGCGTTCACAAGCTCTGTTTTATCTTGAGCAAAAATGGTATAAGCCTCATAATTGAGGATACCCATCTCCTGCGCTTTCTTGATCTCATTCATACTGGCCTTATTGGGCAGTATATTGAACAAGCAGAGTGCGAAGGAAACGGCGAACAGCACGCTGAAGGAAAGCTTGCCGTTGCGGCGGTGGTCACAGCGGTTAATATTATCCTTTTTATACGTCCGGCCCTTCTTATTAAAGAAGAAATAGATGCCCAGGATGATAATGTCGGCAAATATCAGCAGATAGTAAGGGTCCATCAGTGAAAATACGCTGTTGCGGACAGCAGTGACTTGGTTCACCTGCTCTGCTGCATGGTAAGTGACAATAACTCCGTAATATTTAAAGTACATAATAGCGGCGAAAAAGATCGCGGTAACGAGCAGATTGACGGTCATATAATAACCAAGCTTCCGTTTGGAGGCAAAACGCTCAATAAGGCAAAAAAGCGCCCAAACAAAAGGAATTTCGGTTAATATTGTTTTCCAGGGCAATAAATCTCCAAAGATTACACCCCAAGCCAGACAGCTTTTGAGAATGAAGATGATCGAGAAGAATACAAATGGTTTAACCAACCATCGTTTAATAGTAAGGGATGACACAGCTTCGCCTTCTTTCTGCAAGATGAAACGCCGTTTCCCGGCTAGGAGGACGCAGCGCATAGACAAAAGAATTCCATATTAATAGAACTTATTATGCAGTGCTGGTGGAGGAATGTCAAAAATCAGAATCGTCGTATAACCACCATGAACCGCGTAAAGCGATATGCGCAGGAATGAAGCCGGGATTATAGCACTCAGATCAGTTTATATCATGGAAAAAGGACGAAAACGGCCACCGATGCTAAAAAGGGGCTCGGGAAATAGTGGGGGTGGGCATACATGGAATATGCGGAAATAGTTCTTTCAGTGAGATCCCTCGTGGAATATGTCTTTAGCAGCGGCAGTCTGGAGCCGGGATTCCGCAGTGGAGCAGCGATGGTGGAGGGTACGCGTATTCATCAGCACATTCAGAAGCAGTATAAGGAAGGAGACCGTAAAGAAGTCTACCTGAAGACAGAAATTGCCCATGAAGGCCTTATATTTAGGATCGACGGACGCTGCGACGGCCTGCTCACCGGGGAGGACGGAAGTGTGACGGTCGAAGAGATCAAATCAACGGCCGGTCCGCTCGAACCTGCTTTCGAAGGCCGGGAGGTGCACTGGGCGCAGGCATACATGTACGCCTATATGATATGTCTAGCACAGGAGCTTACTTCTATTGAGGTCAAGCTCACCTATGTCCGGCGGGGCGGTGAAGAGCAGCGGAGCCTCTACAGGCAGTTGTCCAAAGAAGAGCTGATTGCCTTTGCCGTTGATACGGTAGCGAAATATGCCCCTTATGCTGAGCTGATGGTCAGGCATGAGGCGCAGAAGGAAGCCAGCATCCGCGGGCTGTCGTTTCCCTTTGCCGAATACCGGCAGGGACAGCGGCATTTTGCGGCTGCGGTCTATAAATCAGTCACGGAGGGCGTTAATCTGTTCGCCCAAGCCCCGACCGGTATCGGCAAAACGATGTCCACCCTCTTTCCTGCGCTCAAAGCATTGGGAGAAGGCAAGGCAGCCGGGCTGTTCTATTTGACCGCTAAGACGGTTAACCGGTTCGCCGCGCAGGAGGCAATAGCCATGCTGCTGAAAGGCGGGCTTCATGTGCATGCTATTACGCTTACGGCAAAGGAGAAAGCCTGTTTTCGTGATGAGGGGCTGTGCACTAAGGACTTCTGTCCCTTTGCCGACGGATATTATGACCGGATCAATAACGCGCTGCTGGACATGCTGGAGCATGAGACGCTGATGACACAGGACGTGATTGCCAGGTATGCCAAGAGACATCAGGTTTGCCCGTTTGAATTTTCGCTGGATGCCGCCTATGCCTGTGATGCCGTTATATGTGATTACAATTATATTTATGATCCCCGTATCAGCTTAAAGCGGCTGCCGGAGGAACGGAAGAAGAAGACGGTGCTGCTGGTGGATGAGGCCCATAATCTGGTGGACCGGGGGAGGGAGATGTACTCGGCCAGTCTGGCGAAGGCTCCGTTCCTCTCGCTGCAGCGCCAGTACAAGACCGTTAACCGCTCACTCGGCGTTGCCGCCAAAGCGGTAAATGCTTTTTTCATTGCCCTGCGCAAACGCTGCAATGAAGAAGGGGCAGGTGAATGGACGATGTATCCGGAGGAGCTGCCTGCCCTGCTGGAGAGTTTTGCCGCAGAAGCGGAGCTTGAGCTGCTCAGCCCTTCGCCTATTTCGCTGGTTGCACAGGAGGGGGAAGAAGACGGTGAAGGCGGGCTTTTGGATACGTATTATGCGGTGCAGGGGATGCTGCGCACGTTCAAGACCTATGATGAACGGTATGTCACCTATGCGGAAGTCCAGCGCGGGGATGTGGTGCTGAAGCTGTTCAATCTGGACCCCTCCTTTTTGCTGCAGCAAATGGGAAAGAGCTACCGCAGCCAGATCTTCTTCTCGGCTACGCTGTCGCCGCTTTCCTTCTACAGGGACATGATCGGCGCGGGCGAGGAAGACTACAGCCTGAGTGTGCCCTCTCCCTTTCATAAGGAGCAGTGGCAGGTGTCTGTGCTGCCAGTCTCCACCCGTTATCGCGACCGGGCCGATTCTCTGCTTCCACTGAGTGATGCGCTGAAAGGATTGGTCTCCCGGAAAGGCAACTATCTGGTGTTTTTTCCTTCGTATGTCTATTTGCAGAATGTTTATGAGATATTCGCGGACAAATATCCGGAGGTTCCCACGCTGGTGCAGAGCAGCGGTATGAGTGAACCCGAGCGGGAGCAATTCCTCTCCTCCTTTCGCCCGGATAACCCTGAAACACTGCTGGGCTTCGCCGTGCTGGGGGGGATATTCTCGGAAGGTGTGGATTTGCCCGGTGACCGCCTGAACGGTGTGATGGTTGTAGGGGTAGGCTTGCCGCAGGTAGGGCTGGAGCGTAATCTGCTGCGTGAATATTTCCAGTCCCGGGGAAAGAACGGTTTTGATTACGCCTATGTCTATCCCGGCATGTGCAAGGTGCTGCAGGCTGGGGGCAGGCTGATCCGCAGCGAGAATGACAGCGGAAGCATTGTGCTCGCAGATGACCGGTTCCTGCAATATCCATACCAGCAGCTGCTCCCCGGGGAATGGAGAAACTACCTTGTACTGGCTTGAACGCTTATAATCTAATTGTACTTCTATGAAAAGATGCTGTTCACTAGAGCGCTACAGGAGGGAATTAAATGACACTTAATATCGGAATCGTAGGAACAGGCTGGTTCTCCAAGGTGCATGCCGATTTGCTCACAGGCATGGAGGATGTGTCGCTGAAAGCCATCTGCGGCAGCAGCAAGCAGAAGGGTGAAGATATGGCCCGTCCGTATGGAGCAGAGGGTTATGGTGAAATGACAGAGATGCTGGAAGCCCATAAGCTGGATGCCGTGTACATTTGTGTACCTCCACAATCGCATGGAGCGATAGAGCGGGCGCTGATTAAGAGAGAGATTCCTTTCTTTATCGAGAAACCGCTGGGGTCAAGCACGGAAATTCCGGCAAGTCTGCTGCAGGATATTAAAGAACATAATTTGCTGACCTCGGTTGGCTATCATTTCCGTTATCAGGAGAACATAACGCGGCTGAAACAATCTTTGAGTGGAGATAAGGTAGGAATGATTGTCGGACAATGGATGGGAGGGATGCCCGGCGTAGCCTGGTGGCGCAACCAGGAACAATCCGGCGGACAATTCACGGAGCAGACGACCCATATCGTCGATCTGCTGCGTTATCTGGCCGGCGAGGTGACAGAAGTATATGGTATGTTCGGGAACCGGATCATGCATGAGCAGCACGAGAATGTAACGGTAGCTGATGTGGGCACAGTGTCGCTGAAGCTGGCAAGCGGCGTGGTTGCGAACATTTCCAATACCTGTGTGCTGCCCGGCGAGGTTGGCCGTGTCGGACTCAGCTTCTACAATGACAACGGGCTGCTGGACTGGAATCCGGAACGTCTGCTGGAGGTGCGCAGCGGCGACAGCAAGGAATTCGTTAATGCAGGCAATCCTTACGCAGTGGAGACCGAGGCTTTCCTGCATGCGGTGCGGACCGGAGACCGCTCACGGATTCTCAGCGATTATGAGGACGGCTACAAAACGCTGAAAGTAACCTGCGCGGCTTATGAGTCGGCTCAGTGCGGCCTGCCGGTGAAACTTTAGGAATAGCCGCTTTTGGCTTTAAGTAAAAAGAAACCTGCCGGATCGGTTAAATGATCGGCAGGTCTTTGGCCCAAGCCGGGTCGGCCTAGTGGAGGAATACCGCGAGAAGTGCCGGTGCAAGTCCGATCGAGAACAGCGCCGTCAGAATCATCGAGATACTGGAGATGGTACCGGTCAGGGAGCTCAGCTCAAAGGCCTTGGATGTCCCTGTGCCGTGTGCGGCGGTTCCCAGCGATACACCGCGCGCTATTTCGTTGTCAATGCGGAAGAGGCGGAGTACGGTTGGCCCCATCAATGTTCCCAGCACGCCGGTGAGAATTACGAAAACAGCCGTAATGCTCGGGACACCGCCAATGCTTTGCGAGATGCTCATGGCAATCGGTGTCGTCACCGAACGGGGTACCAGGCTGGTCGCCAGTTCCCCGCTTAAATGCAGCCACTTTGCCAGCAGCATCGAGGAGAGCACTGCAATTACTGTACCCGAGAACACGCCCGCCGCAATTTCGGCGGCGTGTTTTTTGAGTACTTTGAAGTTTTTATGGAGTGGGATCGCAAAGGCGATGGTCGCCGGCTGCAGCAGATCTGTAAGCCATTTGCCTCCCGCATTGTAAGATTCATAAGGGATGCCCATCAATAGCAGAAAGAGGATCATCGCCAAGGGTGTTATGATGAGCGGAGAAGCATACATCTTGGTGCTGGAGGCATAAATTCGTTTGGAGATGAGATACACAGCAATGGTGAGACCTAGCAGCAGCAGTCCTGTAATCATCAGCTTTTACGCTCCTTCACTTTATAGATGGCTCCCGTAAGCAGGCCCGAACCGGCCATTACCGCAAATGTGCCGACAAGCACAACCGCCAGCACTTGAAGGCCGTCTGCTTCAAGCAGACTCGAATATTTCATCACTCCGATAGCGGAAGGGATAAAGAACAGCAGCAGCTCGGCAAGCAGCCAAGAGGCACCGACTTCCACCCAGTTCAGGCGGATGACGCCAGATTCCAACAGCAGGAACAAGAGGATCATCCCGATAATGCTTCCGGGAATAGGTATATGAAGTAGTGGAGTCAATGTATTGATAAGCATTGAGAATATTGTAAGTCCGGCTACCTGCAGCAAGCCTAGGGATAACTTTTTCATAAGGCTTCGCTCCTTTCATGATAATGAAAGTTTACATCAATTGTTTTCATAGGTAAAATGAATAGATCGAATAAATGACATTCCTTTTGTCTATGCATGGGAGGCGATAAGCGATGGATATCCGCCAATTACAGTACTTTGTCCAGGCGGCCAGGTTGAACAGCTTTTCCAGAGCGGCGGAGTCGCTCTATATCTCACAGCCCACGATCAGCAAAATGATCCGCAACCTCGAGAATGAGCTGGGTGCGGACCTCTTTTACCGTGAAGGCAAAAGCATAAGGCTGACAGATGCAGGGGAGATTCTGCTCTCCAAGGCGCAAAATATAGTGGAGTCGTTCGCCAGCCTCTCCTCCGAGCTGGACAGCCTGCGCAACCTAAAGCGCGGGCATATCCGCATCGGCCTGCCGCCCATGGTGGGCGCCAGCTTCTTTCCGGCCGTCATCGGAGAATTTCACCGGCGGTATCCCGAGGTTACCATCCGGCTGCATGAGGACGGAGCCAAGAAAGTGGAGGATGATGTGGAAACGGGGCTGCTTGATATCGGGGCGATTGTGCTACCCGTGGATACGGCAAAGTTTCATTGCTTTACTTTTGTAGAGGAGAAACTGGAGCTTCTAGTGCCGATAGGACACCGGCTGACCGGTACTGACAGTGTTCCTCTGAAAGAACTGGCGGAGGAGGAGTTTGTGCTGTTTCGCGAGGATTTTGCCCTGCATGACCGGATCATAACAGAATGCGTAAAAGCCGGATTTCAGCCCAGAGTTGTATATGAGAGTTCACAGTGGGACCTGATTAGCCGGATGGTGGCTGCCGGGATGGGCATCGCACTGCTGCCGGAGACCATCTGCCGTGACATGGACCGGTCCAGAATTTCTGTGATTCCTTTAACAGAGCCTGTTATTCCCTGGCAGCTGGGGATGATCTGGCGCAGAGACCGGTATTTGTCCTTTGCCGCCCGGGAATGGATAACTTTTGCCATGGGAGTCCTTGGCCAGCGTTACAGTCCTCCGGGAATGTCTATTCAGAGGAATGAATGAAAATTTACCAATGTAATATGTTCGACATATTTTTCTTTTTTTTCAAAATATGTTTTTTGGCATCATGAATTATGATAAGGTAGAAGTTGATAGAGAGCAGGTGACTGATCGTGAACTTATACCAGGCTTCCCACGAGGATCATAGAAGAGATTACAGAGAAGACGAGTTATTTTTAACTATAGAGAGCCTTAGAAGTCAATTGCTGGAGGTGGCGCAGGAGCGCAGTCTGAGCGACCATACGGTCGTTGAGCTCAGCCAGCGTCTGGACGGCTACATTGTAATGGCTCAGAAGCAAATGATGGAAGGCCTGCGCAGCCGCAATAATGCAGCTTCCGCTTTCGGCAAAGTTACCAAGAGCCAAAGGGTAAGAAGCAAGGCGGCATTGCAGCAGTAGTTCCGCCCGGCTTCTAACAACCGGATAGGTGCTGACAGAAGAGCCTGCTGCTTTTCTTCTTAAATTGTTGGAACAGTAATTTCATAAATAATCAGCTGCCCGCTGATAGGAAAGGTCCCGCGTTGCGGGGCCATTTTGTTGTGCTTTCCACAGGCTTCACCTATAATGTCAATTAATAGCAGCACTAGTTCAACATGACCGGGGGAGGTGCCGAGTGGAGGCGAAACTGACAACATTACGCTCTGAAATTGAGGACAATCTGTCCCGCTCGGGTCATAATCTAGCCTCGTTCGCGAAAGTTTCCGGCCTGAACCGCGGCAGTCTCAGTGCCATTCTTCATGGCAATCCGCCTAAGCCGATTTCTTTGAGGCAGCTGGATGCGTTCAACCGAGCCTTTGGATTTCCGGAAGGATGTTTATATTCGCTTTATGTGGATGAATGCTTTAGTGAAGAGAAGGTCTCGCGCCGCAGGGTGGAGCCTTTTTTAATTCGCTGCGCCGAAACTGGCAAGCAGCATTGTATTGATGAAGTGTTAAGCAGAATGATGGAATACCCCAAACCGCTCGATATTGTCTATTCAGTAGCGGAGAAACTGTTCACCGCCGGCAAGATGCAGGAGGCGACGGTTTTTTATAAAATTGTAGTGGACAATGAACAGGATAGTTACTCCGAACGGCTGGCGATCAGTCAGTACCGTATTTTCAAATCGCTGATGTCCGTTGTGAATTGGGAGGAGAAGCTGCGGGCAGTGATCACCTTTGAACCGTTCCGCGGACGCCTTCCCGAGAATCTGCAGCTAGATGGTCTGCTGAAGCTGGCCCAGGTCACCTTTACCCTGCATAAGTACAAAGAAATGGAGAAGTACACTGATGAACTGAGGG
Source organism: Paenibacillus sp. FSL L8-0340 (assembly GCF_038593145.1). Taxonomy (NCBI): domain Bacteria; kingdom Bacillati; phylum Bacillota; class Bacilli; order Caryophanales; family Paenibacillaceae; genus Paenibacillus; species Paenibacillus sp. FSL L8-0340. Next base: position 7,015,445 of record NZ_CP151967.1, on the reverse strand, counting down.
CGCTGGCCAGTGCGATGTACCGGGAACAGCTGCAAAAGAAGGCAGGCAGGCGAGGTGAAGAATTGAAACTGGAGCGCCCGCTTGTTTTTTATTATGCCCATGGCTATCTGCTCAAGGCGACCTCTCTTACGAAACAGGGGAGATATGAAGAAGCCAAGAAATATACTGCCGGCTATGCCGATTTAAGCTGGTTTCAATTTCTTGATGATGAGGGCCGGTCTGAGGTTGAAGCCTTTCGTTTATTTGCCATAGCGAACAGCTTTACCCTGGAAATGCTGGTGGGCAATTACGCAGTACTGCCGGCATATACAGCTTTTCTGGTGGAACATCCCGGGGAGATTCTGCCTGGTCTGGTCATTATCATAGAGGCGGCCAACCGGTTCGGATTCGCTGTAGACGATGTGCTGGAACAGTTTTCAGTGGAGATGGCTCATTGTGTGCTGTATCAGGACCCGATGAATATAGACCGTGTATACAGGCTCAGCTATCAGCTGGCCATCTACCATATAGACCGGGAACGGTATATGTCTGGAGTCGACTGCATTCTGCAATGTCTCACGCTCGCTGTTGAGCTGAACAGTGCGAAGGACTTGATTGATTGTGTGACTTTATTCGAGACAAGCAGGGATTACGCTACCGATGACCAGCAGAAGAAGTATAGAGAACTCATACAAGAGTTAAGGAAAAATGATGAAAACGCAGTAAACGTTGATCAGCAATCCGGTATTGCCCAGTTACCTCATCTTACATATCCTATACTATGAATATTCCTCCTCCGCCTTCGGGCGGGGGAGTTTTGGTTTCGCAGCAGTTGCAGCGCTGATGTTCTTCATTCCGTAATAATTGATAACGCCTTCAATGTTTGACAAACAATTACGGTGAAAATATAATTAGGTAGCCTAATTAATATAGTGTTTAATTATTAGCAAACCTAACTAACGACAGAGGTGAACAGCATTGGGATAAACCATGAAGAAAATCCAGTCGCGCACAGGCTGTTTGCCGCATTGCGGCAGCTGCGAAAAGTTCATTGGCAGCAAACTGTGGAAGGCCACAAGCCAAGTGAGATGACTTTATTGATATGTCTTGCCAAGCGGTCCCATCCCCTGGATGAAGGACTTAAGGTTTCGGAGCTGAGCCGGTTCCTGGGGCTGATGCCGCCAACCGTTACCCAGCTGGTCAACAGTCTTGAAGCCAAAGACATGGTTCTCAGGGTGGCTGATCCCTCCGACCGGAGAGTTGTCCGTATTAAGCTGACGGAGCAGGGGAAAGTAATCACACGCAAAGCCAAACATCATATGGATGCAGCGCTGAACAAACTGGCGGAACATTTGGGCGAAGAAGAGTGCAACCATCTGGCAGATCTTCTGCTGAAGGTCCACGCATTCGTAGAAGATAATCCGCCGCCTAATCTAGACCTGCTACAAATGAACGGAGATGAGAAACTTGATTAAACTATTAAAAAACCTGAGCCCTTTTAAGCTGGCTGTCGCCGCTGTGTTAATCCTTATCTTTCTGCAGTCTCTGGGCGACTTGTACCTCCCTACGCTGATGTCCGATATCGTGGATAAAGGGATCGTGCAGGGCGACCGCAATTATATATGGAAAATCGGCGGATTTATGCTGCTGGTGGCGGGCGGAGGAGCCATATGCTCTATCGTTGCCAGTTATTTATCGGCAAAGGTTGCTGCCGGATTCGGTAAAAATGTCCGCTCGCGGATGTTCAATCATGTGGAGAACTTTACGCTGCATGAATTCGACAAGCTGGGCACTGCCTCGCTGATTACGCGTACTACTAATGATATTACACAAGTACAAACCGTACTTACTATGATGCTGCGCATGATGGTCGGCGCTCCGATGATGATGATCGGCGGGATTATCATGGCGGTATCAGAAGATGCCAAGCTTTCCCTTATTTTTGTAGTCGTGATTCCTGTGCTTGTAGGAGCAATATTCTTCATCGGAATGAAGGGCCTGCCGCTGTTCAAGGCGATTCAGGTCAAGCTGGACAAATTAAACCGCGTACTGCGTGAGCATTTGACCGGTATCCGTGTCATTCGGTCCTTTAACCGGATTGATCATGAGAACAGAAGGTTTACTGAAGCGAACAAGGATCTTACGGAAACGGCGATCAAAGTCAACAAGGTGATGGCCGGCCTGATGCCGATTATGATGCTCGTGATGAACTTTTCGATGATTGCTATTCTGTATTACGGCGGAATCCGGATTGGCGATGGTGATCTGCAGGTAGGTTCATTGATGGCATTTATTCAATATGCAATGCAGATAATGTTCTCCTTAATCATGGTGTCGATGATGTTCGTGCTTATTCCCCGGGCCTCTGCCTCCGCACTGCGTATCAATGAAGTGCTGGATATGCAGCCTGAGATTACAGATCCTACGGCATCCGAGCTTCAGAACACGGCTGCAGTAACGAAGAAGGATGGCCGGGATGCTATGCATGGGTTTGTTGAATTTGACAATGTTTCCTTCTCCTATCCCGGTGCGGAGCAGCCTGCACTGTCCGGAATCAGCTTCAGCGCGCGGCCCGGTGAGATTACAGCGATCATTGGCGGTACAGGCTCGGGTAAATCGACCCTGCTGAGCCTGATCCCGAGATTCTATGACGCCATTGAAGGCGCCGTGCGTGTGGATGGCGTAGATGTGCGCGAGATGACGCAGGAAGAGCTGCGGAGCAAGATCGGATATATTCCGCAGAAGGCGGTGTTATTCTCCGGCACGATCAACGAGAATATCCGCTACGGTAAAGAAGATGCTACGGATGAGGAGATCATTCATGCGGCCAAGGTAGCACAGGCCTATGATTTCGTCTCTGCGATGAAAGAAGGCTTCAACTCCGAAATTGCCCAGGGCGGGAACAACGTGTCCGGCGGACAGAAGCAGCGGCTGTCGATTGCCCGTGCACTGGTTAGAAGACCGGAAGTGTACCTGTTCGATGACAGCTTCTCGGCGCTTGATTTCAAGACCGATGCCAAGCTGCGCGCTGCGCTCAAAGACGAAACAACGAAATCAACGGTTCTGATCGTCGCCCAGCGGGTCAGCACGGTTATGGATGCTGACCGGATTATTGTGCTGGATGACGGCGTGATTGCCGGCATCGGTAACCATCGTGAGCTGATGGAGAACAGCGAAGTGTACCGCGAGATCGTATCCTCGCAGTTGTCAGAGGAGGAAATAGCATGAGTGAAGCGAATAAAGGAACCCAAATGCCCAAACCACCGCGGGGACATGGCGGTGGACCCGGCGGACCGCCCGGAATGAGCATGCCGGTGGAGAAGGCCAAGGATTTTAAAGGTACGCTCAAACGGCTGATCCGCTACCTGCGTCCGCGGCAGATGCAGTTGCTGATTGTATTTATTATGGCTATTGCCAGCACCGTATTCAGTATTTTCAGCCCGAAGGTGATGGGGAAGGCGACAACCAAGCTGTTCGAGGGCGCATACGGCATACTGAAGGGTGTTCCGGGAGCCGCGATTGATTTTGATTATGTGAACAAAATTCTGCTTATCCTGGCGGGTCTGTACCTGTTCAGCTCCTTGTTCAGCTATGTGCAGCAATATGTAATGGCCGGCGTGGCCCAGAAAGTTGTTTTCGATATGCGCGAGCAGATCAATAACAAGCTGGAGCGTCTGCCGCTGAAATATTTCGACTCCCGGACGCATGGGGAAATTCTTAGCCGTGCGACCAATGATGTAGACAATATCAGTACGACCCTGCAGCAGAGCTTAACTCAATTGATTACGTCCATTGTAACTATCATTGGTGTCATTATCATGATGCTCACCATCAGCCCATGGCTGACCTTAATTACAGTTATCACCCTGCCGCTAAGCTTTGTCGTGATTATTGCGATCTCTAAGCGTTCACAAAGATATTTCATTGGCCAGCAGAAATCACTGGGTCAGCTGAACGGCCATGTAGAGGAGATGTACACGGGTCACCGCATTATCAAGGCCTTTGGCCGCGAGAAGCAATCGCTTAAAGAGTTCAACAGTATTAATGACGATCTGTACAATTCCGGCTGGCGCTCCCAATTTATCTCCGGGATCATTATGCCGCTGATGATGTTCATCGGTAACCTGGGGTATGTGCTGGTCTGTGTGGTCGGCGGGATCTTCGTGACCAAGAAAACGATTGAGGTCGGTGATATTCAGGCGTTTATCCAGTATTCCCGCCAGTTCACCATGCCAATTACACAAACGGCCAATATCGCCAACATCATTCAATCCACCATAGCTTCCGCTGAGCGCGTGTTCGAGCTGCTGGATGAAGAAGAGGAAATTCCGGAAGTTACTGCTGCTCAGGCTAAGCGTGCTGTAGTTGCCGAAGAAGGCTCAGTCGAATTCCGTCATGTGAAATTCGGCTACAAAGAGGATGCTATTCTTATTGAAGATATGAACATTGAAGTCAGCCCGGGTCAGACCATAGCGATTGTAGGACCAACCGGTGCCGGCAAAACCACGCTGATCAACCTTCTGATGCGCTTCTATGAGATCAGCGGCGGCGAGATTGTAATTGACGGAGTCAACATCACCGACATGAAGCGCAGCGAGCTGCGGAGTAAATTCGGTATGGTGCTTCAGGATACCTGGCTCTTTAACGGGACGATCCGCGACAACATTGCTTACGGCCGCGAAGGTGCAACAGAGGCGGATGTGGTACGTGCAGCCAAGGCGGCGCATGCCGATCACTTTATCCGCACGCTTCCGCTTGGCTACGACACAGTCCTGAACGAAGAGGCCTCGAATATCTCGCAGGGGCAGAAGCAGCTGCTGACTATTGCCCGGGCAATTCTGGCCGATCCTTCGATCCTGATTCTTGATGAAGCGACCAGCAGTGTCGATACACGGACCGAAGTGCAGATTCAGAAGGCGATGAATACGCTGATGAACGGCAGAACAAGCTTTGTAATTGCGCACCGCCTGTCAACGATTCGTGACGCAGATCTGATCCTGGTGATGAACCAAGGCAGCGTTATTGAAAAAGGCACCCATGTGGAGCTGCTGGAGCAAGGCGGATTCTATGCCGACCTGTACAACAGCCAATTTTCCGGTGACGATCTGCCGGATGTGGGCTAAACCGCAAGCAGAAGCAGCAAATATCATCTGAATATATCCATCAAATATCACCCCTCTATCTACAGCATACCTACTATTGCTGTGAGCAGAGGGGTGTTTTGCATGAAGGGGATAGCTTATGGCAAAGAATAAAATATAAAAAAGATTTGATTAAAAATTATAGGGTATATATGATAAGGTTAATAAAATGACCCGCGGCTCATTTTTTAGGGAAGCCGGGGTTGAAGAGAGGGTGAAAGGAATGTCAGGTTACGGAAAATGGGTGGCTGGCCGTAAAACAAAGTGGATAACTCTTGCGGTCTGGATCGTAATTGTGGGTGCTCTTACACTTCTTTGGCCTTCCGTAAACTCACAGGTAGTGAATAATGCGCAGAATCTGCCTGATGATTCGCAGTCGGTCCGGGCGGCGGCGGTTGCGGAACAGGAGTTTCCAGCAGGGAGTGGCGTGCCGGCACTGCTTGTATGGCATAGGGAGGGCGGGCTGTCCGATGAGGATTTGATACATATCATTGCTGTATACGGCAAGCTTGAGCAGCAGCCGTTGCCGCATCAGAACTATGTTCCGCCGCTGGGAAAGCTGCCGCCGCAGGCGCTGCAAGCTTCTCTGTCCGAGGACCGCAGCACACTGGTCACACCGGTGCTCTTCGACAAGTCCGCGGACAGTGATCAGCTCGGTGAGGCCGTAACGCAAATGAAGGAATTGATCTCTGCGGAAACCGGCGGTGATCCTGCTGCGGCCAAGGTGGACGGCAGTGAGTTGAGCCTGCGGGTTACCGGTCCTGTGGGTATCTCCATTGATGCGACAGGGCTGTTCAAGGATGCGGACGTTTCCTTGCTCATCGCGACCGTAATTCTTGTGCTGGTATTCCTGCTGCTGATTTACCGTTCGCCGATTCTGGCTTTGATTCCGCTCGTGGCGGTAGGATTTGCTTATGGGGTTACCAGTCCGGTGATTGGGAAGATGGCCCAGGAGGGCTGGATTACAGTGGATTCACAGGCCATCTCCATCATGACCGTGCTGCTGTTCGGCGCAGGCACGGACTACTGCCTGTTCCTGATCTCCCGGTTCCGTCAGATGCTGAAGGTGGAGGAGAGTAAAGGCCGTGCCCTGCTGAGCGCAATTACCCATTCCTCCGGGGCTATTGCAATGAGCGGATTTACAGTAGTGCTGGCGCTGTTCGCGTTGCTGCTGGCGAAATATGGAGCGTACCACCGTTTTGCGGTTCCTTTCAGCGTCTCCATTCTTATTATGGGCATCGCCAGTCTGACTCTGGTGCCGGCGCTGCTGGCCATCTTCGGGCGGACTTCATTCTTCCCGTTTGTTCCACGCACTCCGCTGATGGAGGCGGATCGGGCCAGAGCCAAAGGCAAGCCGGCTCCGCAGCCAAAACCTGCCCGCAACAAAGGAATCGGCAACTTTGTCGTTTCCCGTCCTTGGGCAATTGTAGGAGTAACCGTGGTGCTTCTGGGTGTGCTGGCTTCCTTCTCCGGGGGCATCAAGTTCACTTATGATATCCTATCGTCCTTTCCGGAGGATATGGAGTCGCGCGAAGGTTTTGACCTGATAGGCAATCAGTTCTCCCCCGGGGAGCTGGCTCCCGCCAAGCTGATGATAGATACCGAGGGCAAAGCGGATGGTGAGGATCTTAAGGTAATCCTGGGCGGCCTTTCATACGTGGATGTTGTATCGGACCCCCAGGAAGGTGCGGTCAATAAGAATATTCTCGGTTATGATATCGAATTTAAGAATAACCCGTATTCCCTGGAGGCGATGAGCCACATACCGGCGCTTCAGGATACTGCGGAGCAGGCGCTGATTGATGTAGGAGTGGCTGAGCCCGGCGATAAGGTATGGGTCAGCGGACAGACGGCAATCCAGCATGATACGAAAGAGCTGGGTGAGCGGGATACCGATTTGATTATACCGGTAGTCATTGGGCTTATTACTTTGCTGCTGCTGATCTACTTGCGTTCTGTAGTGGCAACTTTCTATTTGGTGGCTACAGTCATTCTGTCCTTTTTCTCAGCCCTTGGTTTAGGGTGGATTATTATTCATTACGTGCTGGGCGCAGATGCCATTCAGGGCTCGATTCCGCTGTATTCCTTCGTCTTCCTGGTGGCGCTGGGCGAGGACTACAACATCTTTATGATTTCGAACATTTGGAAAAAGCGCAAGCGGATGCCGCTGAAGCAGGCCGTAGCAGAGGGTGTGAACGAGACTGGATCGGTGATTACGTCGGCCGGACTCATTCTGGCCGGAACCTTTGCCGTACTCGCGAGCCTGCCGATACAGGTGCTGGTGCAGTTCGGGATCATTACCGCGATAGGCGTGCTGCTGGATACCTTCATCGTCCGGCCGTTTCTGGTGCCGGCAATCACAGTGCTGCTGGGCCGCTGGTCGTTCTGGCCCGGCAAACATCAGGAGCTGGAGCAGGCATTGCCGGCAGTTGATGAGCATTAAGCCAGAGCTTGCTACAGGCAGATAATAAACAGGGACGCCCTCTAAGCCATGATAGCTTAGTAGGGCGTCCCTTTATTTTGCAGTCATTTGCGCCGCCAGACGGGATTGACACGCCCTAGCGCAGCCGTATGAGCAGTATGGGGCCTGCGCCCTCTACCGGATCATTCCCCCGGTGTACGGCTGATCAGCAGCTCATACTTGTCGAGCGACGCACCCAGGATGGCTTCATTTCCGCCTGACCCCCGGTGCGATTCGCGGAAGGAAGGACTGGCAGTCCACCCTTTAAAGGCCTCTTCGTTCTCCCACACGGTACAGATTTTCAGCTCTTCCACGCCCTCTTTAGCGACGCTGTGCCATACCTCCATACGTACAAAGCCGGGCATATCCTGCACGCCGCCCGCTCCGCCAAAACGCTGGGCAAGGGTTTCTCCATGCCCTTCCTTAACCTTAATGGTGTTTGTTACTACCAGCATGCTGATTCCTCCCTCGAAAGACTCTGCAATTTATTGTGGATTGGTAGTCCAGATTCCCGCAGTCTTCAAGAAGACGCGGTCCGGCAGCTTCAGGGCCGCCAGGGTCAGCTCAGCCACATCCTCCGGCTGCATCATCCGGTCTTCATCGCCGATCTTCAGGCCGGCATTCTCGGCAAGTCCGGTATTGACGGTGCTTGGTGTCAGGGCCACTACGCGGATATTATGCTTGCGCACTTCTTGGGCCAGCGCTTCCGTCATGCCCATCAGGGCGAATTTGGAGGCGCAGTAGGCCGAGCCGGTGGCGAAGCCGCGCTCACCGGCTGTAGAGGAAATATTGATGATATTTCCGCCGCTGCGTTCAATCATTGCCGGCAGTGCTGCCCGGGTTACATAATAGGTGCCGAACAGATTGATCTGCATGTGGCGCTCCCAATCTGCCGGGTCCATTTCCAGGAAGGTGCCGAATTTGGCAATTCCGGCGTTGTTGATCAGCGCGTCGAAGGTGCCGAGATCATTCTGAAGCGCAACAACGGCCCGCTCCGCTTCTTCGCGGACAGCGATATCGGCTACAGCAATGCTGACCTTTACATCATAGACCTCTGTCAAAGCCGATTTCAGTGCCTCCAGATCACCTGAAGTTCTGGAGATCAGGCCCAGATTAGCGCCTTCTTTCGCCACTGCCATTGCTAAGGCTTTGCCGATCCCTTTGCCGGCACCTGTAATCACAATGCTTTTTCCTCTCAAATCCATAACCTGCCGTCACGCTCCTTCTGAATTTATTAATAATAAAAACATTCAGTTCCTATTATACCTGAGCGTGGGCGGACAATCACGCCGGAGCCACTTGGAGATGTCACAGCTTTAATTCGTCTCCGCTTCCAGCCTCGTCAGCGGCACCGTAGCGGGACCCTCCAGTACAGCTCCCTCATAGGAGTAACGTGAGCCATGGCACGGACAGTCCCAGGTGCGTTCCCCATCATTCCATTCACACTCGCAGCCCATATGGGTGCAGGTTCTGTCGACCAGATGCAGCTTGCCCCCAGTGTCACGGTAGGCCCCAACACGTTTGCCGTCATGAAAAACAACCGCGCCTTCATCAGGCTCCAGATCACGGGTTTTTTTGTGGACAATCTCCACCTTGCCGGCAATCAGCTCCTTGGCGACATTGGTATTCTGCACGATGAAATTTTTGATGGATGGGTTGGCTTTAAAGCGCGAGGGATCATAGAGATCACTGTAGGGAGTATGCTTGCGCAAAATCTGATCCGTGATCATACGCGCTGCCAATGTTCCGCTGGTCATGCCCCATTTGCGATAGCCGGTGGCAATATAGATTTCCTCTTCCCCGGAAACCTTGCCGATATAAGGCACTCTGTCCAGGGTAATGAGGTCCTGGGCAGACCAGCGGTACGGGATGCTCTTGATGCCCAGCAATTCACCAGCGAACAGCTCCAGATTCTCATAATGGCCAAAGGTGCAGATGCCCTGGCCTGTCTTATGATTGTCCCCGCCGACAATGACCAGCCTCTGGCCGCCCCATTCGACAGCGCGCAGAGAGCGTGTAGGATCTCCGGCGCTCAAATACATGCCGCCCTCATAATCGGTCTCCGGCTGAATCGCCAGACAGTAGGAACGTTCTGCATGCAGGCGCGAGAAGTAGAGGGCTCCGCCGTCATAGAAAGGAAAGTGGGAGGCCGAGATGGCATGGCGGCACTTAATTTTCAGCTTCTCTCCCTCAGTGTAAAGCGTGAGGCCGCCGTCCTTGTCTACCTTTTCTCCAATCATCGTATGCTCGTAAACAGTTCCGCCCTTGTCCAGAATCACCTGAAGCAAGCCTTGCAGGTATTGAAGCGGGTGGAAGCGGGCCTGTCCCGGCAGCTTGATGGCACCTCCTGCCATCAGCGGCAAGGAGACATTGTCCAGCCATTGCCCGGGGAGTCCCAGTTTTTCGTAAGCATTAAACTCCGCCTCCAGTTGTTTGAGCGTCTTATCGTCGCTGTTATCGGCATAGAGGAAGGCGTCTTCACGTGTTATTCCGCAGGACAGGTTCAGTTCCTCTGCAGTGGAGATAATCCATTCCATCGCCTCAGTGTTTGAACTGTAATAGAGCCTGGCCTGTTCTTCCCCGAAATGCTTCAGCAAATCATCGTAGATCATCCCGTGCTGGGCGGAAATTTTGGCGCTTGTGAATCCAGTGGTGCCGGCAAAAATTTCTCCCGCCTCCAGTAAAGTGACTTTATACCCTGCGTTTGCCAGCAAATAACCTGCAGTAATGCCGGTAATACCGGCCCCGACAATTGCGACATCTGTAACTAGATCCTCCGTTAGCTTCGGAAACGAAGGCAGGTCGATGCTGTCTCTCCATAACGATTGCGGAAATTGCGGAAGACCCTGAGATACATCGTGCGTTGAACTCATCTTAACATCCCTCCATCGGTACCATATTCATCTCATTTATTACCACAGTCCCGCCAAAAGAAACTCCTCAAAGGTCCAGGTGCATGAAATCGGGGATATAATGCCAAAATAAGTTGGATTCGACAGTCAGACGATTAGATTGACGCTGGAGTAATCAAGACTTATACTTGATCTAAAAATAAGTTAAAGGATGATAAAGATGAGGAACCTGAATTTGACCTCCCAGCGTCAAGCCGTTTATGATATCGTCCGCCAGTCACATGATCATCCTACCGCCGCAGAAGTGATGAACCGGCTGGTAGAGCAGGGACATAACCTGGCCTATGGCACCGTGTATAATTCACTGCGTTATCTTGCCGATAAACAAATGATCCGCGAGCTGAAGCTTGGGGAAGCTGCCAGCAGATATGATGCGCGTATGGACGATCACCAGCATATTATTTGTGAGGTGTGCGGTGCGGTGGATGAGGTAATGAGCCATGTGCCCCAGGAGTGGATGGATACGGTGGCTAAGGATACCGGATATTCCATTTCACATGCCCATGTCGTATTCGGCGGAGTATGCCCGGCTTGCAGGAACAAAGTTATGAATTAGCTTAATAAGGGCCTAAATCCCGGCCAAGGTCTCACATATGAATAGATATATAATAAAAGACCGTTTTCAAATAAACGGTCTTTTTGCTGTTTTATCAGCAAATTTATTAAGAAAGTCTTGAAATTCATAGCAAATTTCAGAATAAAAGAGGGATTCCATACCCGGTATATAATTATATACCTATATAGATTGAACTTGAGAATTACATGTAGGGAAAAGTGCGGAGGGGAATTTTGGAACTGTAGGAGCGACAGTGTCCGCCTTTAGATTTTTGATTTCTACCGCGATTCGCGGCTATTTCAGGAAATCCAAACCTAACAGCGGCCGGAAGTCCAAACATTCTCTGTAGTCACGGCCAATCCCAAAATAGAAGAATTATAAGTTCAATCTATATATGCCATAAATGATCATACTTAAGACCTGATAAGAAGGAGAGATGGATTTCACCCATGAATAAAAGCAGTCGCTTAACCATCCGTATGAAGCTTATTCTTACATATCTGCTTGTACTTCTGGCCCCCAGTCTTATCATCGGCTGGCAGACCTATCAATCGGCCAGCCATAAGGTGGAGGAACAGCTGATGACTAACGCCACAGAAAGTGTGATGGCGGCCAACGAGATCATAAATGCAAACATTCAGTCCAAAATCGACGCGGTTAGCTATTTTGCCGGGCAAATTTCCTCCGGGTCAGTGAATGCTGTAGGGGAAAGTGCGGCTGATGTAAAGGCCAGATTGCAGGAATATGCCGCGCTGCATCCCGATATTCTGGATATTTACGTCGGAACCAGCGGGGCAAAGTCTGTTCATGCTTCCGATGGCCAGCAGCCGGACGGCTATGACCCGCGCAAGCAGAGCTTTTATGTGAATGCGCTGAAGCAAGGGAAAGGAACAGTAATCTCCCCTGCTTTTAAAACGGCAAATAATGAAACGGCCATCGCTATTTCGGGAGTGCTTGCAGATGGCAGCGGAGTCTTAGGGCTCGACCTAAACTTGTCTGCCCTGGCTGATCTTACGAACATTAAGCTGGGCAAGGAAGGATACATAATGATTCTGGACAGCAGCAAAAAGTTTCTGGTTCATCCCACGGAGACGATAGCCGAGGAATCCTCGCTGGATTTTGTGAAGCAGATGTTCGAGGGAGAAGCAGGTTCTTTTGATTATGTGTATAAGGATACTCCCAGAAAGCTGACCTTCATGGTCAATGAGCTTACCGGCTGGAGAATCGGGGGCACCATCAGCAAGCAAGAGGTTGCTGATGCTACAGCTGGCATCCGTGATAAAGCGGTTGTAGTGATTGCTGTTTCTGTATTGCTAGCGCTCGTATTGATCTATTTCAATGTCTCCTCCATCGTCCGTCCGCTGATCCGTCTGCGCAAAGCTACAGCGGCTATAGCGAAAGGCGACCTGTCTGAAGATATCGGGGTGTTCCGCAGGGACGAAATTGGCCTATTGGCCGACAATTTCCGCACGATGGTGGCTGATTTGCGCGGCATGATTCTCGGTGTTCAGCAGATGACGGGTAATCTGTCCGCTTCGGCCAAAGAGCTGACAAGCGGGGCTGAGCAGTCAACTACGGCGATCAGGCATGTAACCGAAGCGATTCAGGAAGTCGCGGCAGGCTCAGAACGGCAGGTAGGCAGTGTGCAAAAAGGGCTGGAGAGCGCCGCGGCAACAACCCATGAAGTCCAGCATATTTCCGGGTTCATGGAGCAGGTGTCAGCCATGATGGACAAGACCTCACTGTCTGCAGCCGAGGGGAATGATTCGGTCATCAGTGTGGTTGACAAAATTAACGGAATTCATGAGACGGTGGAAGAGCTTGGCAACATGATTGACAAGCTGAATGAGCGCACCGGACAAATTCAGGGCATTGTCGGTGTGATCACAGGTATTGCGAGGCAGACCAATCTGCTGGCCCTGAATGCTTCCATTGAAGCAGCCAGAGCGGGCGAGCAGGGGCGCGGCTTTGCCGTTGTCGCCTCGGAGGTCCGCAAGCTGGCCGAGGAATCAGAGAAATCGGCGCGGATGATCTCGGAGCAGATTTCCTCCATCAACGGGGAGATGCAGCAGGCAACAGTGACGATGGAGGATGCCAAAGAGAAGGTGTCGGCAGGCATCCTGGCAGTAGATACTACAGGACGCTCCTTATCGCGGATCCGCAGGGCGGTCAAAGGCGCGGCAGAGAAAATTGAAGCGATGGGCGGAGCCGTACACACCCTGTCGGCAGAAGCTGCCAGTATGGAGAAGGCAATCGGGGAGCTGCAGGGCATTTCCAAGGAGGCTGCAGGCAATACGGAGACGATTTCAGCTGCTGCACAGGAGCAGCTTGCTTCCGTTGAAGAAATCGCCTCTTCCACGGCTGGCTTAAGCCAGCTTGCCGGAGAGCTGCAGAAGCTGGCAGGCCGCTTCAAGCTTCATCCGGGGCAGCAGGTTTCCTTTGAACCTTCTGTTCCGCAGGAAGCGGATCTTCAGAAGGGACCGGAAAATTCCCGATTACGGATTTGATCACGCTACTTTTCTTTTCCAGGGCTTTGCAAGTATACTGATAAGCAATAATGCAGGGCTAACTAGGAGGAATATTTATGGCAGAGCAGTTAAAGGGGATTACCGTAGCCCTTGCCGGTCCGCGAAAATCGGAGGAAATGGCCAAACTGGTGCAGAATATGGGGGGGACGGCGCTGCATCGGCCTGCCCAGGGAACGGTATTTCTCGACGGTGAGGCCCTTCGTGAAGCGCTCGTAGCCTGGACCCAGCATCCGCCGGATATGGCCATTCTGACTACAGGCATGGGGCTTGATGCACTGTTCGAAATGGCCGGGGAAATAGGGCTTGCCGAACGGTTTCAGGAGGTCCTCTCGTCCTCTCCGATTGCTGCCCGGGGCTATAAAACAGTGAACGCCCTGAAGAAGCGGGGACTGGTGCCGGAGGTGCGCGATGACGATGGCAGTACTACAGGACTGATCCGCGGGCTTGCGGATTGGGACTTGCGGGGCAAGGAGGCCGTGCTGCAGCTGCATGGCGATCGCTCCCCCCGTCTCGTTGCCTGGCTTACGGAAGCCGGAGCTGTTGTCCGCGAAGTGCAGCCATACCTTCACACCCCGCCCGAGCCGGGTTCGCTTGCCAGGCTGCTGGCGGAAATCACGGAGGGCTTGGTGGATGCCGTAGCATTTACGAGCGGACCGCAATTCCGCTTCCTGGCAGGGTACGCCCGGGAACAAGGCAAGCTTGGGGAACTGGTGCAAGCCTTTGAAACTAAAGTGCTGGCGGTTTCCGTGGGCAAGATTACCTCTGAGTCCCTGAAGGAGGAAGGCGTCAAGCGGATTGTGATGCCGGAGCATGAACGGATGGGCAGCATGTTTGTTGAGCTTGGGCGTTATGTCGCGGCAAACCGCTGATTTTTCGGCCGGGTTCCGCTGCGGTTTTCTGCGGGGGATCTGTAAAGACGGTTATCCTGCTCCGTTCGTGGGCAGGATTTGTTTTTTTAAAAGATAATTTATATGCTTCACGCTATTAATTGTCCTTCTATTTCTTACTTAGCAACGCAGTCCTGAACTAGCCTGATGCAAGGCTCCGGTAACAGACATTTATCCTGCCGGTAATAGACATCTGCTGCACTTTTACTTAGAATAAAAGCAACGTGCCATAATCCAAGATAGAGACAAGGAGGAGGATACCTATGGACAAGAGAAAATGTTTGCTGCTGGGCGATTACACTCATCCCCGGTTCCATCCGCTGCAGGGTGTAGACAAACAAATCAGCGAAATTCTGAATGATCTGCTGATCGTTCAGTGCTCGGAGAATAAAAAGCTGCTGCTTAGCGAGCATCTGGCCGGTTACGATTTGTGCATCGCCTATAATGAACTATGGAACGAAACGGTTTCCCCCCAGCAGACAGCGGGTCTGCTCAGCTATGTGAGCGGAGGGGGAGGACTGATCGTGCTGCATACGGGGGTTTCCCTGGCCAAGCGCTATGAATTAGCCCATCTAATCGGCGGCAGATTCACCGGACATCCGCCCTATGCTCCGCTGAACTTCAAAGTGATGGAGCATGATATTACAGAGGGTATGGAAGACTTCCAGCTCGATGAAGAGCCATACCGGTTTGAATTCGATCCTTTTACCGAGAAGACCATTCTGCTGGAGTATGAATATGAGGGCGAAAGATTGCCGGCAGCCTGGTGCCACAGCTACGGACTGGGACGGGTTGTCTATATTATGCCCGGACATCATGAGCCTTCGTTCCGGCATCCGGCGGTCCGTGAATTGATTCTGCGGGCGGCGACCTGGGCGGCACGTATTCCCAGATAATTTGAGATTGCAATAAAATGATACCCCTTGCGGCTGCTTCCTTTGTGAAATGCTCTGACAAGGGGTATACTTTATCCATAACTGGAATCTTGGGGAGGAAAGTACTATGAGTGATTTGTTCAAAAAAGCAATCTCTTTAGGAGTGGGCCTCACCATTGTCAGCAAGGAAAAGGTGGAAAAGGTAGTTGAGGAGCTGGTAAAACGGGGAGAGCTTGCGCCCTCGGAATCCAAAGCGCTTGTCGACCGGCTCGTGGAGCGAGGCGACGAGGAACGCGGGGCCTTCAAGAATGCCGTACAGGAGCAGGTTCAGCGTGTGCTGAAGGATCTTAAAGTTCCCGTACAAAGCGATATCGCTACACTGGAAACTCGAATTGCCGTTTTGGAGCGCCGTGTGGCTGAGCTGGAGGGTGCCTCTGCCCAGAAGGAAGCTCTGCCGGAAACGCGTACGGAATAAATGGCTGTACGCATCAGACATGCCGGACGGTACCGGACCATTGCCATGGCGCTAATGCGCCATGGCTTCGGTTATATGGTGGAGGAACTGGGTCTCTACCATATTCTTTCCCTTCCGCGCCGGATGTTGACACAGGAGACTCACGCAAGCCTTACACTCGGGGAACGGATTCGCCAGGTACTGGAGGATTTGGGGCCAACCTTTGTCAAATTGGGTCAGCTGGCCAGTACCCGTTCCGATCTGCTGCCTGATTCGATCATTCAGGAACTGGTGAAGCTGCAGGATAGTGTGCCGCCATTCTCGGCGGAAACTGCACGCAATATTGTCGAGCAGGAGCTTGACCAGCATCTGGGTGAAACCTTCGAATATTTCGAGAATACACCGCTTGCTGCGGCTTCGATCGGCCAAGTGCACCGCGCTGTACTGCATGGAGGCAAGCAGGTTGCGGTTAAGATACAGCGTCCCGGTGTCATGCGGACCATGACCCGTGATTTGGAAATTCTTCAGGACCTAAGCGCGCTTGCCGAAAGAAGATTGGACTGGGCAAAGCAATACGGGCTGATCCGGATGGTGGAGGAGTTCTCCCGGGCGCTGCTGGCTGAACTGGACTACGGCCAGGAAGGCCGCAACGCCGAGCGTATTGCCAGCCAGCAGACGGCACATGATAAAGTATATATTCCGGCGATCTATTGGGACTACAGCTCGGCGCGTGTGCTGACGATGGAATATGTGGAGGGCATTACACTCAACCACCGGGATGAGCTTCTGGAGCGGGGCGTCAAGCTAAAAACTGTAGCCCAGCAGCTTGTGGAGATGATGCTGGATCAGATCTTTATCCACGGCTTCTTTCATGCCGATCCCCATCCGGGCAATGTGATGCTGCTGGACAACAACAAGCTGGCGCTGATTGATTTTGGCATGGTCGGGCGGCTCAGTGAGGAGATGAAGGACAGTCTGTCCGCGCTCGTCATCGCGCTGATGCGCAGAAATACCGATTCTATGGTGCGGGCAATTCTGCGGTTGGGAGTAATTCCCGAAGAAGCTGACCGTGCTGCGCTTCATGATGATATGGACCGGCTCCGGGAGTCCTATTATGATATCCCGTTCCATCAGATCAGCATCGGTAAGGCGCTGAACGATCTGTTCGGCATCGCCCGTAAGCACCGGCTGGTCATTCCGCCGGATCTGGCGATGCTGGGCAAAACGATGCTGACGCTGGAGGGGGTTGTTGCCAACCTTGACCCTTCCTTTAGCATTGTGCAGATGGCCGAGCCCTTCGGCAGGCAGCTGGTGAAGCAGCGCTTCAGCGGCACCCGCATGCGGCGCAAGCTTATCGGGGGAGTCGCCGATCTGGCGGAAAGTCTGTTCGAGCTTCCCTCTCAGGCCCGGCAGCTGTCGGCGCTAATCAGCAGAGGCAAGCTTAAGGTGGAGGTCGGGCTACCCGAACTGAAAAATTTAGAGCATAAGTTTAGCCGCGTCGGCAACCGCCTTTCCTTCAGCATTGTACTGCTGGCCTTCAGCATTATTATGGCAGGGCTGATTATCGGCTCATCGCTGCGCGGCGAACCTTCACTGCTGTGGGATTTTCCTACGGTGGAGATTGGCTCGGTGATTGCGCTGCTGATGATTCTGTGGCTGCTCTTCTCGATTTTTAAATCGGGCCGCTTCTAGCCTTGCAGGGAACACAATAATTATTCTTCGCCACTTGCACACAAACGCCCCAGGATCAAGTACAATATAAAGATAACTTTCTTAGGTCACTGTTCGGCCCTTAAGGCAGGACAGGCTATCGTATAGTATGTAATGGAACGCAAATGGAGTGCCGTCTGAATGTCCGGTGGAACGCTGCTGCCCCTGAAACCGACTTGGACCGCACGTCTGCAGGGCCAGAATCGGCAAGTGGGACGGAAGGACTCCGGTGACGGGGTTCTTCCGCTTTTGTTTGATAATATGCCGTTTTCGCCTGAAATAAGCTTGTGCCGCCGCTTCAGCGAAGGCTGTATGGATGCGTACATTACTCCCGAAAATGGATGACTATAAGTTATGCTGCACAGTAAGGCAAATTAGAGAATTAGTGAGGTGGAGAAATTGCCGGGTTTTAAGGAATTAGGAGTTTCTGAATTATTGAATGATCTGCTCAAAGGACAAGGCATTGTAAAACCAACGCCGGTGCAGGAGGAAGCCATTCCGCCGGTGGTGCAGGGTCTGGATGTTATCGCCAGAGCGAAGACGGGAACGGGGAAGACGCTCGCTTTCCTGCTGCCGATTATGGACAAGATCCGCGTGGAGGCGGCTTATCCGCAGGCGCTGGTCCTCGCGCCGACGCGTGAGCTGGCCCTGCAAATTACGGAAGAGGCACGCAAGCTGGCACGGCATACGGGTGTGAAGATTCTGGCTGTCTACGGAGGCCAGGATGTAGAGAAGCAGCTTCGCAAGCTGGAGGGCGGAAGACATCTCATTATCGGAACCCCGGGCAGACTGCTTGACCACCTGCGGCGGGAAACGCTGGATCTTGGGGGCGTGAAGATGCTCGTCCTGGATGAAGCCGACCAGATGCTGCATATGGGCTTCCTGGAGGATGTGGAGACGATTATTACGGCTGTTCCTTACCGCCGTCAGACGATGCTCTTCTCCGCCACAATGCCTGATCCCATTAAACGTCTCGCCGCCAACTACATGAAGGAACCGCTGGACATCGTGATTAAGAGCGGCTCGCCGATTCCGTTGGACAATATCCGCCAGCAGGTCGTAGAGTGCTCCGACCGCAACAAAGAAGAAGCGCTGCAGGCACTGATTGAACGCGACCGTCCGTATTTGGCAATTATCTTCTGTCGGACCAAACGGCGGGTATCGAAGCTGAACGAAGCGCTGCAGGCAGCGGGTTATGACTGCGACGAGCTGCACGGCGATTTGTCCCAGGGCAAGCGCGAAGCAGTGATGAAGCGGTTCCGCGAAGCGAAGCTGCAGCTGCTGGTAGCTACGGATGTTGCCGCGCGCGGTCTGGACGTTGAAGGGATTACCCATGTCTTCAACTACGACCTGCCGCTGGATGCGGACAGCTACATTCACCGGATCGGCCGGACCGGGCGTGCCGGAGGCAAAGGCCTGGCGATCACTTTCTCCTCGCCGCGCGAACGTAACGGGCTCGAGCTGATTGAGCACGGTATTTCCCAGCGGCTGGACCGCCGCCGCTACGATAAGGATGAATTCGGCGTAGGCGAATTCACCTCCGTGCAAGGCGGCGGCTCTCCGCGCGGCGGACGCCAGAACGCAGCGCCTGAAGCGGCGCGTGCCAGCCGCGGCGGGCGCGGGCAAGGGCGCAGCGGCGGAGCACCACGCGCCGAAGCCGGAGCACGGCCGGGCGGGCGCGGCCGCGGCGGCAACAAGGAAGCAGGCAGCTGGGGCGCGCCTGCCGAGAAGACCAGCCGCAGTGCGACGGCTGGGGGCAAGCGCAGCGCCTACGAGGCGGCAGCGCCCAGAGGCGGCGATTCCGCCGGCAAGAGCGCGGCGAAGCCAAGACCGGGCGGCGGCTACGGCGCCTTTGACCCTAGAAGCGCCAGCCCGGCTGCAGCTTACGGGGCAGGCGGCAATGCCGCCGGCGGGCGTGGCGGCAGCAGAACGGCCGCCCCATCCAAAGGCGGCCCGAGCAGCGGCTACAGCTCCAACGTCACCAGAGGAATGGAAGCTGGCGGCTTCAGCTATGGCGCTTCCAAAGGCGCAGGCTCGGGAAGCGGATATAATCCGGGCGGTGCGCAAGCCAGCCCTAAACACAGAGCCAATGTAGCCCGCAGCAGTGAATCAGGCGGCTACAATGCGGCAGCTCCCAAAGGTGCGCGCGGCAGCTCCAAGGGCGGCAAAGGCGGGTACAGCTCCGGCGGACGGAACAGCGGCGGCGGCGGTGCATCACGTGGCGGGCGTGGTAAGAGCTCCGGCGGCGGTTCCCGCGGCGGACGCGGCTCATCCAGATAAAGGCGATAGACAGCTATAGATGAAACTTGTTACCATAGGGCAGTTGGTGTATCCGCCAACCACCTGTGGTAACATTTGTTTTATACGACTGAAACTTTTTTGCCCTTTAGCCTGTCTAATAGATAAATAGAGTACCAGCTGCAGGAGTGCAGAGAATGAGGCAACTGTTGGTTTCGTACAGACGGATCGGAAGCAGGTTGCCAACAAGTATAGGAGGAAACATACATCATATGTCCAAGACCGCCAAAATAGTTATTTTATTCGTTGTCGTGATTGCGATCGGTTGGGGAATCGGAAAATATACGTCGGGTCCATCTGCTTCAGAGGAAGAAGGAACGGTAGTAAGCGACGGCAGTGCCCTTCAGGGTCAGCGGGATGCAAGTGCAGAACCTTCGCCCGTTGCCAGTTTAAACCCGGACGAGCAGGACCAGGGGACTTCTGGAAACAACACGGGAGCCGAAGGGTCTCCGGCTGCTACGGCTGATCCGGAAGAGAACGATGGTGAGAACACGGCTCCCAATCCAACTTCTGTTGCTACAAATAAGCCGGGCACGCCGGATTCAGGCAATAATGCAGCCGAACTGACTGCCGCAGAGCCCGAAAGCATGTCAGTCATGGTCAACAAGCAGTACAAGCTGCCGGATAAGTATAAGCCTTCGGATCTGGTATATCCGAATGTACGATTCCTCTTCTCGGAGAAGATTGAGAAGCGGATGATGCGCCGCACTGCAGCTGGTGCGCTCGAGGAAATGTTCGCTGGGGCGAATAAGGATGGCATACAGCTGGCCGGTGTTTCGGCCTACCGTTCCGAGAAAACCCAGACAAGGCTATTTAACAACTATGTAGACAGAGACGGGGAAGAGAAAGCCCGCACCTACAGCGCGGTTCCCGGCCATAGTGAGCATCAGACGGGCCTGGCGATTGACATTTCCGGCAGTGACGGCAAATGCGCCGCCGAGAGCTGCTTTGCGGGTACGCTTGAAGCCGATTGGCTCGCAAGCCATGCTGCGGAGTACGGCTTCATTATCCGTTATCCGGAAGGTAAGGAGTCGATTACGGGTTATAAGTACGAGCCTTGGCATGTCCGCTATGTAGGCAAGGAGATCGCCGCCTCCATTGCAGAGAAAGGCATTACGTTGGAAGAGTACTTTGATGCTGTTCCCGTATCGAATTAACCGGCACGTTTAGCAACAGCTCCACCAGCGGTCCCTGGATAACGGGACCGCTTTTTTTGATTGGCCAATGCGTAACGTCTGCTTCCTTCAATGCTATGGTTCAGCTATGCGGCCGATGGTTAAGTAGTGGGAAACTAATTAGTTTTCATAAGGAGGCGCATCACGTGTCCGAACATAACCATGTGGTAAGCAAGGATGGAAGTGTAACCATGAACCGTGTCAATGACGCCCTGGACCGGATTGAACCTGAGCAGAAAGAGGTTATTCTGAACAATTTTCAGGAGTTTAAAAGCTATTTAAGTAAGCGGATTCAACTTGCCCAAAAAATCGGGCTCAGCGATGAGCAGCTGGTCCTAGCAGCCGAGAAAATCGCTGATTATCTGGCGGCTTATGAAGAGCCCCGCAACAGCGAGGAGAAACTGCTGCTGGAGCTGTGGAAGGTTGGCAGCAAGGAAGAGCGGCATCGTCTGGCGCACATGCTGGTCAAGCTGGTTCAGGAGTAATTCAAAGCTTGCCCGCAGGCTGGTTAAGCGGGTATGCAGGCTCTACCGGTGCATGCGCTGGTATATAGCGAGGTAAAGTCCTTCTCCGGTTCACAGGAGAAGGACTTTTGCTGTTGGGGAATAGGTACACAGGGAACGTTCAGGATATAATGGAGGCAGTATCTGGATATCTCAAATCTTATCATTGGGGTGGCTTAGAATATGAAATTAAGCATATTGGATCAGTCTCCGGTCTCCGAGGGCTGCTCCCCTGCCGAGGCCTTGGCTCAAACGTCCATGCTCGCCCGGGAGGCGGAGAGACTGGGGTATCACCGTTTCTGGGTATCGGAGCATCATGCGGCTCCCGGACTGGCCGGATCCAGCCCGGAAGTACTCATGGCCCACCTGGCTGCTGTGACCTCCTCTATTAGGATTGGCTCCGGTGCCGTTCTGCTTCCGCATTACAGTGCCTTTAAAGTGGCTGAGAATTTCCGCGTGCTGGAAGGGCTGTATCCCGGACGGATTGACCTTGGGCTGGGCAAGGCAGCGGGAGGTGCGGCTTTGGCTGTGCGCGCCCTGCAAGAGAACCGGTTGGACGACATAAGCCGTTATGAGGAGCAGGTTAAGGATCTCATTGCCTATTTGCACGGTACAGTGGATTCCGGGCACCGTTTTGCGGGACTGCAGGCCACTCCGGCCGTCCGTACAGCGCCGGAGATCTGGCTGCTCGGCTCAAGCAGAGACAGTGCCGAACTCTCCTCGAAGCTTGGGACCGGCTTCGCCTTTGCCCAATTTATTAACGGCAACGGAGGATATGAAGCGGTAAGGGCCTACCGGCACAACTTCAGACCGTCTCCCGCTGCCGCGAAGCCGCGGGCGCTGGTTTCCGTATTTGCTGTGTGTGCAGAAACCGCTGAAGAGGCAGACCGGCTGGCAACCAGCATGGATCTTTCGCTTGTACTGCTGGAGAAAGGCCATGTCTCCACCGGCACGCCTTCCGTAGAAGCCGCGCTGCGCTATAATTATGCTCCGTATGACCGGTTTCGTATTGAGGAGAACCGCAGGCGGATGGTTGTGGGGACGCCGGAGGATATCCGGCGCCAGTTTCAGGCTCTTGCCGAACAATATCAATGTGAAGAGATTATGTTTGCAAGTTTTATACATAGCTTTGAGGGCCGGCTGAAATCCCTCCGGCTTATCGCTGAGGCTTGCGGGTTATCCCGGCGGGGCTCAGACGCTGGATAATAATCTGCTGAGTTTTGTTTTCCGTTTCCGATAAGGTAAGATGGGAAATGAAATGCAAAGTCCCAGTCTGGGCATTTCGCTGCAATACCGGTCATTTATTAACATACACCCGAAAGGAAGGGATGCAGGATGTCTATTTACAGTTTTGCCGGAGTAACGCCTTCCGGTAAAGAAGTGCCGCTTAAGGATTATGAAGGCAAAGTGCTGCTGATCGCGAACACGGCCAGCAAATGCGGACTTACACCGCAATACGGAGATCTACAGAATCTTTATGAGCAATATGGTGACCAAGGTCTTGTTGTGATGGGTTTTCCCTGCAACCAATTTGCCGGCCAGGAGCCGGGAACGAGTGAAGAAGCGGAGGAGTTCTGCCAGATTAATTATGGCGTCAAATTCCCGGTCTTCGCCAAAGTGGATGTCAATGGACCGGATGCAAGCCTGCTCTTTCAATATCTGAAGGGCCAGCAGCCGGGTGCAGCCGAGAGCAGTGACATCCAGTGGAACTTCACCAAGTTCCTGGTTGACCGCAGCGGCAAGGTTGTGGCCCGCGTGGAGCCGAAGGAATCCCCTGAAACGATGAAGGGACTCATAGAATCTTTGCTGTAAACAGCATTTGCAAACCCGGGCCATGCCTGTCTTAGTGCAAATTCAGTGTCCTCCCGAAACCCGGTGCAAACCGCATTTTGGGAGGGCTTTTATTTGATTAGCCATAGCTGATCTCCGGTGAAAGCAGCCACAGAATCCATTGCCACGGCTTGTGCTGTGAAATATACTATGAAAATAATCCTTGACGCCTTTCAGAGACGCTGTATCCTTTGAAGAGACAACATCATCGTTGATCATACATAAAACACACTAAGCGCATAATGCGCAGTACGAAGCAGGATAATAACGGCAGGAGGGTTTTATAAGGGCATGAGGTTAATAACAGAGGTAGCATCGGCAGCAGGGATTAGTGAAGAGCATCTGGAGCTGTACGGCAAATATAAAAGCAAGCTGGCGCCAACGCTATGGGATGAGCTGAAGCACAAGCCCGATGGCAAGCTGGTTTTGGTTACTGCGGTTAATCCTACGCCGGCAGGCGAAGGCAAGACTTTAACAACCATCGGGCTAACCCAGGCGCTGAATGCAGCGGGGGTGAAGACGGTAGCGGCACTGCGCGAGCCTTCGCTGGGGCCATGCCTTGGCATGAAAGGCGGGGCAACCGGCGGAGGCAAGGCACAGATCGTTCCGGCTGATGAGATTAATCTGCACTTTACAGGGGATATTCATGCAGTCACTTCAGCGCATAATCTGCTGTCGGCGATGATCGACAATCATATGTTCCAAGGGAATGTGCTGGGCCTCGATCCGCAGCGCATCGTCTGGAAGCGGGTCATGGATATGAATGACCGCAGTCTGCGCAGCATTGTGACCGGGCTGGGCGACGGCAATGGAACAGTGAGGGAGAGCGGTTTCCAGATTACAACAGCATCGGAGATTATGGCTGTGCTGTGCCTCTGCGATAACCTTGCTGACCTTAAGCTGCGTTTAGGCCGCATGCTGGTCGGATATGACCAGTTAGGGCAGCCGGTAACGGCCAAGGATCTCGGGGCGGTGGAAGCGATGACTGCGCTGCTTAAGGAAGCTGTGAAGCCTAACCTTGTGCAGACACTGGAGGGGACGCCGGTCATTGTGCACGGTGGACCTTTTGCGAATATTGCCCACGGCTGCAGCAGTGTCATCGGGACCCGT
This sequence comes from Paenibacillus sp. FSL L8-0340, assembly GCF_038593145.1. Lineage (NCBI taxonomy): Bacteria > Bacillati > Bacillota > Bacilli > Caryophanales > Paenibacillaceae > Paenibacillus > Paenibacillus sp. FSL L8-0340. The sequence goes on along the minus strand of NZ_CP151967.1, from coordinate 6,991,026 downwards.
TATGCGCTGAAGCTGGGTGACGTGGTTGTAACCGAAGCGGGGTTTGGCGCTGATCTCGGCGCGGAGAAGTTTATGGATATCAAATGCCGTCAGGCCGGGCTTGCCCCTTCTGCGGCTGTGCTGGTCGTGACGGTGAAATCACTGAAATATAACGGCGGTGTCCGCAAAGAAGAGCTGTATGCCGGCAACCGGGAGGCACTGCTCTCGGGACTGTCCAATATGGAACGCCATATTGAGAATTTGGGAAAATTCGGCGTCCCTGTGCTAGTTGCGCTCAATCACTTTGAAGGTGATGTGCCATCGGAGATAGAAGAGGTGCTGAACGCCTGCAGCCGCCTTGGCGTGCCTGCGGCCGTTTCCAAGGTATGGGCAGAAGGCAGTGCAGGTGGACTCGAGCTGGCAGCGGAGCTGAAGAAACTGCTGGATCGTGAAGATGCAGGGAGTTACGCCCCACTGTATGAAGACAGCTTGGATATTCCGTCCAAAATCAATAAAATCGTCACCGAAATTTACCGTGGTGCGGAAGTCGCGTTCTCCCCTGCGGCCAAACGCAGTTTGGCCATCATCGAACGGCTGGGCTTACAGCAGCTTCAGGTGTGCATGGCCAAAACACCGTATTCCTTCTCAGATCAGCCAAGACTGCTTGGTGCGCCTGAAGGTTTCACGATGGGGGTGCGTGATATTACATTGTCGCTGGGCGCAGGCTTCGCTGTTGTGATTACCGGCAATATTGTGACCATGCCGGGGCTCCCGGCCAAGCCGGCCGCCGAAGGGCTTTCCGTTGACGAAGACGGTGTAATTAACGGCTTGGAGTAGTTTTTATATCTTTTAGTATGACCGAAACCCCGGACCCGCTGCGTAATTTGCGCGGGCTCCGGTTTTTTTTGCGTGACGGGTTTCCTCCATTGATATTATCCTGCTGCACTGCTGCTGTGATCCTAGGCTGGCTGCTGCTTCCTGCATTTTTAAGACATAATGTCTTGCCGCCGGGGAAAAGCTAAAGGAAGCCGCAGAGTACCTAAAAAAAGGCGAAGTTCATACATTTCAAATGTGAACAATATGAGAAGATGTACCAAAAGGCTTGCAATGTGATATTAATCACAATATAATCAGTATATAAAGTGAAATATATCACAAACAAACAGACAAAAATATGCTTGCCAATTTGGAGGAGGAAGAAATCATGAAAGTAGCAGTCATTGGATGTACCCATGCCGGAACCGCCGCAATTGTTAATACCGCCCAGCTTTACCCGGATGCCGAAATTACGGTGTACGAACGCAATGATAATATTTCCTTCCTGTCGTGCGGCATTGCTCTATATGTCGGCGGAGTGGTTAAAGATCCGCAAGGCCTGTTTTATTCTTCGCCTGAGAAGCTTGCTGAACTGGGTGTTAATACAAAGATGCGCCATGAAGTGATCAATGTGGATACAGCCCGCAAAACCTTAATAGCCCGTAATCTGGCTAACGGCCAGGAATTTGAAGATACGTATGACAAACTTATTATGACTACCGGCTCGTGGCCGATTGTGCCGAAGCTGGAAGGCATGGAGCTGGATGGCATCCTGCTGTCGAAGAACTACAATCATTCCAACACCATTATCGAAAAAGCACAGCAGGTGGACAGAATCACCGTTGTCGGAGCCGGTTATATCGGAGTCGAGCTGGTGGAGGCTTTTCAAATGAACGGCAAGCAGGTTACGCTGATCGACGGCGAGGACCGGATCCTGAGCAAATATCTGGATGAAGAATTCACTACACCGATCCAGCAGACACTGGAGGATCACGGCATCAAGCTGGCGCTCGGTGAGAAGGTCAGCTCGTTTGCCGGAGAGAACGGTAAAGTGACCAAGGTGATCACAAGCAAAGGGGAGCATGAGACCGATTTGGTTATCCTCTGCATTGGCTTCCGTCCGAATACAGAGCTGCTGAAAGGTCAAGTGGATATGCTGCCTAACGGGGCGATTATCGTCAATGATTATATGCAGACCAGCCTCCCGGATGTCTATGCCGCCGGCGACAGCTGTGCGATTCATTATAACCCAACCGGCAAACATGCGTATATTCCGCTGGCTACGAATGCTGTACGTATGGGAACACTGGTAGCGCGCAACCTGGTGACGAACACGATCCCATACATGGGTACGCAGGGAACATCGGGGATTAAGATTTATGAGGATAACATCGCTGGAACGGGACTGACGGAAGACGCAGCCAAAGCCGAAGGCATGGATATCGAGAGCGTGCTGCTGATCGACAACTACCGTCCGGAGTTTATGCCGACCTTTGAGCAGGTTCAGTTAAAAGTAGTATTTGACCGCGCCACCCGCCGGGTTCTCGGAGCGCAGATTATGTCCAAGATGGATCTGACACAGTCGATCAATACCGTGTCTGTCTGCATCCAGAACAAAATGACGGTGGATCAGCTGGCCTTCATTGATTTCTTCTTCCAGCCGCATTACAACAAGCCGTGGAACTTCCTGAACACTGCTGGCCTTCAGGCATTGCCAAAGATGTCTGCAGTCAAAGAAATTGTAACTGTATAAAACAAACCCAAGAGACCGGATCCAGCCCATGGATCTGGTCTTTTTTTGTTTCTGCATCCAATGCAGTAATGGTAAATTTGACATGTCAGTGAAAACTTTCACTTAGTTTTCCTAGACGTGACTTTTATCACGTAAATGTGATTGCGATCACGCTACAATGGCATAAAGGAACAAATTTTAAGTATTAAAAGGGGATAGGAATCATGGCTTATAACAAACCGCAGCAGATCGCCGAGGTAACGGTAGAGAACGGAATCAAGAAGGCTCACAACCCGCTTGCCACCGTACTTATTCTCGGTTTTCTGGGGGGAGCGTTTATTGCGCTCGGATTTTTACTGGATATTCGTGTCATTGCCGGTGCTCCGGCGGAATGGGGCTCCATCGCAAACTTTATCGGGGCGTCGGTGTTCCCGGTAGGACTGGTCCTGGTGCTGCTGGCCGGCGGGGAACTGCTGACAGGCAATATGATGGCCGTGCCGCTGGCATTTATGGCGAAGAAGATTTCCTTCTGGGAAGTCATCAAGAACCTTGTGCTGATCACGCTCAGCAACCTGGCAGGCGCGTTGTTCGTTGCTTATTTCTTCGGCCACGTTGTCGGCCTCACCGCAGACGGAGTGTATCTTGATAAACTGGTCGATATGGCTGAACATAAGATTGACGCAACCTTCCTGCAGGCCTTTGTCTCCGGGATCGGCTGTAACTGGCTGGTAGCTCTGGCCGTGTGGCTCTCTTACGGGGCGGATAATTTCAGCGGCAAAATCCTCGGTATCTGGTTCCCGACCATGGCATTTGTGGCCATCGGATTCCAGCACGTTGTAGCCAACATGTTTCTTATCCCTGCTGCTATATTTGAGGGGCATTTTACCTGGGCACAATATTTCGGAAACTTTGCCCCGGTATGGCTGGGCAACCTTACGGGCGGAGCCATCTTCGTAGCCGCAGCCTATTATATGGCTTACCTTCGTAAAGGGCCGGCGGCTGTGCAATCCGTAGAGGCTGTATCCTCTGTCGGAGTGAAGAAACACGCTTAATCCTTACTAATTAAATGCCGTCTTAAACGGCAATAGACACTCCTTGTAACTTTTCCTCTTCCAGCCTATAACGGCTCAAGAGGAAAGGTTCTCGGGGTGTTTTTTTGTGAGGTGAAATAGGGGCGCACAACACAAAATTCGCCGTGCATATCCGACTCGGGGGAACGAAATCGGGCTCACGGCGAATAATAGGGAGTGTTTCATATGCTCTATTACCCGGGCAAACGAAGAACGAATCAGTCTCGTTCAGCAAATTTCTTTACGCATGGCGGCAGCAGTTATAAAATATAAAGATCCGATTGGACAGGCTTTTTACTGCTAGGGCTGTCCATAGGTTTTGGTCAAAAATCATGGGGGATGTTGTGTTTAAGTGACGCGATAATGCGTCAGTGTGGATGCTTGCTCTTCGTCCTGTTTTGGGATGATACTGGATGAAATTAATGACACATATATTACAGGGGTTGAAAGACAAGTCATGAGGTTTTTACAAGCTTATCCAAAGGAAGTCAAAGTTTTTCTGATTGCCAGTCTTATTAATGCAACGGGTAGCGCGCTGATGTGGCCGCTTGTCACGATGTATGTATTTGATGAACTGGGCCGCAGTATGACAGATGCCGCACTCGTTATTGTTATTCAATCCCTTGGAGGCATATTCGGACAACTGCTGGGTGGATCACTCTATCATAAAGTTGGTGTCAAACGCCTGATTGTCGGTGCGCTGGCCATGAATGCCCTAGCCTTGTTTACCTTGCCGGCGGCAAGCGTGAACTGGAATATGTTCATGCTGGTGATGGGGCTGGTGGGTCTGTTCAATTCGTTGTCATTGCCGGCCATTCAGGCCTTTATAGGTTTCCGCTTCGCAGAACAGCGCGGAGAGCTTTTTAATGTAATTTATGTCGCCAATAATATTGGGGTAGCGCTGGGCACGATGCTGGCCGGTTTTCTGGCCGATATTTCCTATCTGTTGAGCTTTGTGCTTAATGGGCTGACCTCAGCCGTGTTTGCCGCATTTTTCTTTGTGTATTTGCGGAAGGTTGGCACAGAGCCGGCCCATGCCGAGCCGCATAGGAGAAACGGCCCCGGAGAGCTGTCGAACTGGAAGCTTATAGGCCACACCCGAATCTATCTGTATATGGCCTTAGGTTCGTTGTTTTTATTGATCGGTAACTCAATCTGGAATACGGGAGTTTCTCCGTTTATTATTTCGGAAGGCTGGGCTAAGAGCACCTACAGCCTTCTTTGGACGCTCAACGGGATTCTGATCTTTGCCGCACAGCCGCTGGTAAGCTTGATTAAACGCTGGTTCGCAGAGACCTCGACGGCGCAGATGACGGCAAGCGCTGTTTTTTACCTGAGTGGATATGCAGTGATCTTGTTAACCCCAAGCTATCCCGGCCTGGTGCTGGCGATGCTGCTGACCACGCTGGGGGAGATGCTTATTTCTCCGGCAATGCCTTCATTTATTTCCGATCATGCGGACCGCAGTGCGCCCTTCTATCTCGGGCTTAGCGGTGGGATCGGTGCGGTCGGCAGAGTTCTCGGCCCCTATATGATGGGCAGCCTGTATGACCGGGGAGGCCTTGTGCCGACAGGCTGGCTGGCTTGCGGAATGGCGTTGCTGGCGGTGGGGTTCTTCGCGGTCCATGCCTTCATCAACCGTTCTGGCCGTGCACTGGAACAAAATGGGGTATAATGGTCTGTAGAAGAATCACTTAAAGGTAAGTCAAGGAGTGCAAAGAGCTATGCAACAAATTATTAGAGGCTCGCTCACGATTCGTCCCTCGGAGTTCAAGGATACCCGTGAGCTGATTATTCTCGATAACATGATTTGGACGGAGGAGACCACACCGGGTCCATTAATGTGGTGTTCCCGTGAGGATTATCTGCTCCATACCCCTCCCGGTTCCCAGCTTGTAGCTTTGCAGGAAGGAGAATTATGCGGGTATGTCGGTTTCGGCTGTCCCAGCGGGATGGAGAGCAACCGCCATGTGTGCGAGGTGAACATCGCTGTCCATCCGAAGTTCCAGCGGCTGGGCATCGGCGGACAGCTGATCGAGGCGATCAAGCAGCATGCCGGAGAGAACGGGATACGCAAACTCCGCTTGCGGGTGCTGTCCAGCAACACTCCTGCGCTCTCGTTCTACCGGAAATGCGGATTTGAGGAAGAGGGCCGGCTCAGGGAAGAGTTTTATCTTGGCGGACATTATGTAGATGAGGTATTTATGAGCTGCATGCTGACTGGAGGGAAGGGAAATGGAAGTCATTTCGCTTAATGTAGGCAAACCTGTAACGGTAGATTACCGTGGTAAGCCGCTGGAAACGGGGATTTATAAAATGCCGGCGGCTGGGCCGGTACAGCTTCATCTTGAGGGATTCGCCGGTGACGGGCAAGCGGACCTGGTGAACCATGGGGGGCCGGACAAAGCGGTCTGTGTGTATCCGATTGAGCATTATGCCTTTTGGGAGGAGCAGCTCGGCAAGAAACTGGAGTTCTCCGCCTTCGGCGAGAATATCACAGTCAGCGGACTGCTGGAGACCGAGGTCTGCATCGGTGATGTGTATGAGATCGGTTCGACTCTGCTGCAGGTTAGCCAGCCGCGGTTTCCTTGCTTTAAGCTCTCGCAGAAGCATGGCCCGGCTGATATGCCGGCCAAAGTACTGGCTACCGGATACAGCGGATTTTATTTCCGTGTACTGCGTGAAGGTCAGATTACAGCCGGTGATGTAATCGTCAAGAAGGAATCCGGTGCGGGAGGCTACCCTGTAAAGCGGGTGCTCTACCTGATGGAACATGGCCGAAAGGACAAGAACGGTTTGGCTGAGCTATCGGAACTGGACAGCCTGGCGCCGGGAACCCGGATGAAGTTCCGGAGCTGGCTTGAGGCTGCGGAGAGCTAACAACTCTGATATCCAAATCGGTGAATTTGATGGTATGCCAAGTCCCCCCGGATGCCTGTTACGGGGGGCTTGGTTTGTTATAAAAGATCGACAATTCCGTTACATTCTGCCGGTTTGTATATGTCCCTCTGTTTAGCTCAGCAGCTTCCATTCACTGCGCAGCAGGCCGTATACCGCATGGTTCACATAGCCCGTAGGCAGCTTCTCCGCCTGGCGCAGAACTCCTTCGAATACGAAACCCAGCCGCTCGGGAATCGCCCGGCTGGGCTTGTTGCCCGTGGCGCAGCGGATTTCAATGCGGTTCAGCTCCATTTCCAGCAGCGCATAATCTACGAAAACCCGGCAGGCGCTGGTCATGTAGCCTTTGCCTTCATATCCTTCTCCAAGCCAATAGCCGATTCCGACGGAGCGGCTCTGCCAATCTATCTCATGGTAGCCGATAATGCCGGCCAGTTCTCCCCGGACCCACAGTCCGGCGGTGAAGCCGCCGTTGTCGCTGCCCTGCTTGGCGGCATTTTTGATAAATGTGGCGATGTGGTCCTGCTCGGTGACTCCGTCAACCCAAGGCAGCCACTGCCTGAGCCTGCTCCGCGAGCGCTCTACCAGCGCGAACATGTGGCGGGCCTGCTCCGGCATCAACAGCTTCAGCACAAGCTCTTCATCAATGACATAATTAAACAAGCGGCTGCCTCCCTCTGTGCCACTAGGGCCGGATGTACTGATTAACGCTTCTTCCATTCCAGAGCGTAAATATCTTCTTCCAGCGACTGCATCCGCTGTCCTACAAGGGCGCGGCAATCGCTCAACGCTCCATTGTATAGGGCAGGTCCCAGTTCCTTAAGGAAGAAATCCAGCAAATTGTCGGCTGCGAGATGGCCGATGGTCTCTCCGCGTTCGGCTTCGAAGTAAGTGCGGATGTTCTCTGTAATAATGTCGCGCTGCTCTTTAGGCAGTTTCATCGGTTTCATAAGAATAGTCCCCCATTGTTAAGTTATTCGTTAATTATGCCTTATAATTTCCATGCTACTCTATCGCCGGGAGAGAAGTCAAAGCATTCGGCAAGGCTGAGTGAGTCACCCATTTTATTGAACATTCTACGGTTAACGGGTATATTAGTAGGAAACATGTTCATACAAGGAAGTAGAACAATACAGAACGAGAGGTTGATAGCTGTGGAGAACCGTGGAACACCCTCCAATTTTATTAAGAATGTTATTACTGAAGATCTGAGCTCGGGGAAGGTTAAGGAGGTCGTCACCCGTTTTCCGCCGGAGCCGAACGGTTACTTACATATCGGACATGCCAAGGCGATCTGGATTAACTTTACGCTGGCTGATGAATTCGGCGGAAAGACCAATCTGAGATTTGACGACACCAATCCGCTTAAAGAGGATACAGAATATGTGAATTCCATTCAAGAGGATGTAAAGTGGCTCGGCTATGAATGGGATGAACTGCGTTTTGCCTCCGATTATTTCGGAGAAATGTACGAGCGGGCAGAACTGCTTATTCAAAAGGGCAAAGCCTATGTCGATGACCTCAGCGCTGACGAAATCCGCCAGCTGCGCGGTACGCTGACCCAGCCGGGGCAGAACAGCCCGCACCGTGAGCGCGGAATCGAAGAGAACCTGGATCTGTTCCGCCGCATGCGGGCTGGGGAATTCAAGGACGGCGAAAAGGTGCTCCGTGCCAAAATTGACATGTCCTCACCGAATATCAACCTGCGCGATCCGGTCATTTACCGTATTTCCCACTCGCATCATCATAACACCGGCGATGCATGGTGCATCTATCCGATGTATACCTTTGCACATCCGCTGGAAGATGCTATTGAGAGTGTAACCCACTCCCTCTGCTCATTGGAATTTGAAGATCAACGCCCGTTCTATGATTGGGTGGTCGCAGAATGCGAGATGCCGGCCGTGCCGCATCAGTATGAATTCGGCCGGCTCAACCTGGCCCAGACGGTAACGAGTAAGCGCAAGCTGAAACTGCTGGTGGACGAAGGCCATGTGGACGGCTGGGATGATCCCCGTATGCCGACGATTTCCGGGCTGCGCCGCCGCGGGTACACTCCGGAAGCGATCCGCAGCTTTGTGCACGAAACAGGCATTTCCAAAAGCCAGGGTCTGGTGGACCTGCAAATGCTGGAGCATTTCATCCGTGAGGACCTGAAGCTGACCGTTCCCCGGACGATGGCCGTACTGCGGCCGCTGAAGGTGGTCATTACCAATTATCCGGAAGGTCAGACCGAATACTTCGAGATTGAGAACAATGTGGAGAATCCGGAAATGGGCAACCGGCAGATTCCATTTTCCCGTGAAATCTACATTGAGCGCGATGACTTCATGGAGATTCCGCCGAACAAATATTTCCGTCTCTTTCCCGGCAACGAAGTGCGCTTGAAGAACGCCTATTTCATTAAGTGCAACGAGTTCATCAAGGATGAGAACGGCGAGGTTGTGGAGCTGCACTGCACGTATGATCCCGAGACGAAGAGCGGCAGCGGATTTACCGGCCGCAAGGTCAAGGGAACACTGCACTGGGTGGATGCCAGCCAGGCGGTACCGGCGGAATTCCGCCTCTATGAGCCGCTGATTTCCGCTGAAGAAGCGGATGCGGAGGCTGAGATCGAAGGAATGGAGCCTGTGGCCGACAAACCGGAGCCGAGTTTCCTTGATCAGCTGAACCCGCAATCCATTGAGATTCTGCAGGGCTTTGTGGAGCCGGGTCTGAAGGACAGCGTGCCGCAGGACAAGTTCCAATTCTTCCGCCATGGCTATTTTAACGTGGACAGCAAATACTCCGCGCCGGGACATCTCGTGTTCAATCTTGTGGTATCCCTCAAAAGCTCATTCCAGCCGCCTAAGCAGGGCTAATTCATAGCATTGTAATCTGGCAGGCTAACATAAAAGCAGGCTTGGCTTCCTTATCGGGAAGTCCAAGCCTGCTTTTGTGTTATGTTCTATGGGGTGTATCCGCTGCTTATGAGGTTATTATTCGTGGCCCGCCAGCTCTTCGTCCTGCTCCGCCGGGTTCAGGTAGTCACCGCGGCTGACGAACAGCCACATTAAGCCGAAGCCAAGCGTTCCAATGAACGAGAGGAATACACCGGACTGGTACATGCTCTGGGCCCCGAGGGTCTGATAGAGCCAACCGCCGAGAACGCCGCCGAGAATGCCGGAAATGCCGCTCCAGGTCAGAGTGTAGAGGGCTTGTCCAGAGGAACGGTAGGGGCGTGGAACCAGCAGCATGGTCAGCTGCGTTCCCACATAGAAGAAGCCGCCAAACGTAATGCAGTGCAGAATTTGAATAAAAGCCACCTGAAGCGGTGTTGTCGCACCGGCCATCAGCCACCAGCGCAGGACAAATAAGACGCTTACGAGTGCCAGCCAGCCCAGCAGCACAGAGACCCTACGTTTCAGGAAAAGGTTGCACAGCAGCAGCACTCCCACCTCCAGGATAGAGGAGAGGAATACGGCAAGGCCGATCATTGTTTTGCTGCCCCCAAGCTCTGTAATGTAGAGCGACACGAAGGTGTTGTTCATCGTATTGGGGATGGAGACCAGAATGCCGAAGAAGATAAAACATAGAAAAAACGGATTATAAAAGATTTTTTGGAAGCCCTTGAACGGCAATGGAGCAACGCCTATGGAATGATCGAGCCTCGGCAGGGCAACCAGCGAAAGCATAGCAGCGCAGAGCAGTGCAGCAAAGAGATAAGACAAGATAGATACGCCGGCCCACTCAATAACGGGCCCGGCCAGGATCGCGGTCAGCGCCCATCCGAGCGAGCCCCAGAGCCGGAAAGAGCCGAACTTGTGATTCGTGCCGTCAATATAGCTAAGAATCATCGTGTTGCTCTGGGCGAACAGCGGCCCCTGGAAAAAGTAGAAGAAAAGGATGGAAACATAAATCATTTCATATGTATGCGCCTGAAATACAAGCTGAGACAATACTAATGTTCCCGTCAGCATGACGAGGACAATCCGCCGTATATTCTGATAACGGTCACTCCATATGCCCCAGAAAGGATTGGCAATAATTGAAACGAGTGCTCCTACCGACATTAAGCTCCCGATCTCCAACTTATTCATCCCTACATCCTGCAGATATAGTGGGAAGAAGCTGGTGAAGAGGACCACGGTTCCATATACGAAGAAATTGAACCATTTCAGAGAGCTGAAGGATGGATGCTTATTAAGGTACTCCCGCAAATTGGGCACTCCTTTCCCGCCAGATGTCTTGCATTCCTTGCTTCAGCCTTAAAATAGGCCGTTTCTAACACTGTAACACTTGTTGAAAAGGGATACAAACCAAGTTTTGAATGATTTTCCAGCCAGCTGTCTAATTTCTGCTCCCGTCAGCTTTTTAAGTGGAAAAAAGCCGATATCCTGGGATATCGGCAAGGAGTTTAACTTAGATATGGAAATGGTCAAAGTCCGCAAAGCCCCCGGACTCGACCGGGGCAAAGGAGACTGCGAACAGGCCAACTTTGGCTCCGACCCACCGTCCTTCGGCAATCGTGAACGGCTCACCGAAATCGGTGTATTGTGAACCGTCCTGGCTGAAGCTGAACCGGCAAAGGCAATCTTCCCCCAAGCTGAACCTTAAGTGCAGGCTGTCTGCACTGGTGAGTATCTCAGCCTTTTTAATATCCCCGGCTTCCGTGAGGTTCTCTGTAACACCACTGCTCTCATACTGGGTCAGCCGGAGCGCTCCGTCCTGGTCCATAGACAAGGCCAGATAGAAGGCCCGCTGTCCCAAGACCACAAGGCCCGCCCGTTCTTCGGAGGTGGCAAAGCTGGGCGTAATCTGTGCGGCTGCCGAAATAACGGGAGCGGCGAACTTCTGCATGAGCAGCTGCGGGGCGTCATAAAGAGTGCGGCAGCCCTCTGGAAGTGCCGCGGCATACAGTCTCAAGCCGCCCCAGGGATTCAGGCTGTACCAGCCGGTAGCCGGATTGGCCTGCCACTGCCATTGCAGGCCGAGCGACGGTCCACGGAAGTCATCTGCAGTTTGGGGAACGGCAATTTCTCCGGCCGCACGGATATGGGGCTTTCTCCAGAGCTCTACCGGCTCTCCGATGTCCTGCCCGGGTGCAAGCCGGCCCATCAGCGGCCAATCCTCCTGCCATTCCATGGGCTGCAAATGGACGATCCGGCCGTGGGCGCCTTTATCCTGGAAATGAATAAACCAGGACTCGCCGGACGCAAGCTCAACCCATCCTCCCTGATGCGGGCCGTTCACCGGGGTATCCCCTTGATGCAGCACGATTTTATCCTCATAAGGCCCATCGATGGCGGTGGAGCGGAAGACCGCCTGCCAGCCTGTGGGCACTCCGCCGGCGGGGGCAAAGATATAATAATAGCCATTTCTTTTGTACAGCTTCGGACCTTCCAGTGTAGGATGCTTTACTGTGCCGTCGATGATAATCCGGCCTTCATCCAGTAGGCTTCTGCCGTCCGGGGACATCCTGCAGAGGCTCAGAATATGCTTCAGGCCGGAACGGCTATGGGCAAAGGCATGGACCAGATAGGCCTGCCCGTCTTCATCCCAGAAAGGGCAAGGATCGATCCAGCCTTTGGCGGCCTTCACCAGATGCGGTGGTTCCCAGGCACCAAACGGGTTATCTGTCTTGGTCATGAAGATGCCTTCGTCGGGTGTTGCGTAGAAGATCCAGAACTGCCCGTCATGAAAGCGCAGGCTGGGCGCCCACACGCCTTTGCCGTGCTGCACCCGCTCATAGCCGGGAAGCTCCAGCTGCGGCAGCGCATGATTGACGATGCTCCAGTTGACCAGATCACGGGAATGTAGGATCGGCAGACCCGGCGTATGCGCAAAGCTGGAGGCGGTCATAAAGAAATCATCGCCTGCACGGATAACATCGGGATCAGAGTAATCGGCATAGATGATCGGGTTTCTGTAAGTTCCGTCTCCCTGATCGGGAATCCAGCGTCCGGAACCTGTAGCAGCATGAGTATTCATTCCAGCCCTCCCATTCGCGGTGGCGTATTATTTTTGAGTCTGATCATAGGACTGTTTCTCTGCCTCAAGCAGTTTAGCCCATTCGTCCAGCATTTCCGTTCCGGTCATTTTTTTGGCCATCACCTTTTGAATCATAGGCTCAATCTTTTTCTGGATATTGCTGTAGCCCGGTAGATAATACGGAGTGCCGGCAAAATGCGTGTCGGCCGAATTGAGCAGCTCCGAAGCGGATTTCATATAAGGAATGTCCTGAATCCAGGCATCGGCGGCCGCCTCCTGATTGGCAGGGATTTCACCATATAGCTTGGCGTACTGGCTGTTGATGTCATGGGACAGGTAGAAGGTCATGAATTTCCATACCGCGTCTTTGTTTTCGGCGGTTTTGGTCATGGTCAGACCCAGCGGCATGAGGCCGGGATGTTCACGATAGCCGTTGACACCCTTCGGAAACGGTACGGCTTCAAACTTGGTATAGTCTCCGTTGAATGCTTTCTCATGGGAGCTTGCCGAGCCGAGGTTATGCACAACAACAGCCGCTTTGTCCGATTGGAAGGTGGCGGCGAGCTCGCTCCAGCCCTTGTTGAGATCATCCTCTGGAGTATAGACATTATACGCGCCTAAATATTTCTCCAGAAACTCTGCGTGAAGGGGATCATTAATCGTTGCTTTTCCTTCAGGCGTAAAATAATCGGCAATTCCGGAGTAGGAGTACATCAGCATTTCCAGCGTATTGGCACTTCCGGCACCCCCGCGGATACTAAGCCCGTAGCGGTCTTTGGATTTATCGGTAAGCTTGGCAACATCCTCGAAGAATTGATCCCAGGTATCGGGGAGCGCAAGGCCTGCTTCTTTGAACCAGTCAGGGCGCAGCCAGAGATTCCAGGTCTGGGAGCTGTATGGTAGCGCATACAATTTTCCTTCTTTGGTATCCAGCTTGCGGTTGCTGGCAATCAGCTCAGCGGAAATCAGATCCTTGTCGGCCCAGCTGTCATAATAGGCATCGAGGGGCTCCAGCACATCTCTGGCGAGCAGGTCGGCCTTGAAATCATTCATGATATCCGGTGCCTGTTCTGCGGAGATCGCGACATTTACCTTTTGCTCGTAAGCGGACAAATCGCCGGGAACCCCGAGATAATCCACCTTGATGTCCGGGTTCTCTTCCTCAAACTGCTTGATGATTTTCTCGAAAAAAGCATTGCGCTCCGTAGTCACCGCAGCTGCCCAGAAGCTGATGGTCGTCTGCTTAGCCTTATCCCCGTTCTTGCTGGCTTCGCCTGATGAGGCGGAGTTCGTTGTCTTGTTCGAGCCGCAGCCGGTCAATGCCAGCAGAAGCGAGGCGCCTACCAATACGGAACTCCGTAATTTTCTTGTCTTCATAAATCTTTAGACCTCCCTGAAAGTTATATTGTTGTATATATTAAGGACGTTTCCGGGAAAAGCCGGCCCGGCCCCGTCCTTAATGACTGGAGCCGGATTAGCCCTTAACGGCACCGCCGAGGCCTTCCACCAAATAACGCTGGATGTACATGAACAGCAGCACAGGAGGAATCAGCCCGATAATGCTTCCCGCTGCCAGTGAGGCATACTGCACACTGAATTCGCCGATCATAAATTTCAGCCCGATAGGAATGGTGAAGCGGTCAGGCGTTGTGATAAACGAGAACGCGACCAGGAATTCATTCCAGACGCCGATGAATGCGAAGGCGCTGGTTGCCACGATGCCCGGAAGCACGATCGGCGCAATGATGGCGAAGATAATGCGGAATCTTCCCGCACCGTCGACCATGGCCGCTTCGTCAATCTCCTTCGGGGTGGAGGCAATGAAGCCGCGCATCAATATCGTATTGAACGGGACCTGCAGCACAATATAGAACAGGACGAGCGAGTAAGGCGTGTTGATTAGCCCGAGGTTCTTGAAAATCAGGAACAGCGGAATTACAAACAGGATGACAGGCATCATCTGTGTAGCCAGCAGGATCAGCATAAAGGCGCTTTTTCCCTTGAACTTGAAGCGGCTCATCGCATAACCGTTCATCACCGACAGCAGTGTAATGACGATCACCGACAGGATGGAGACCAGCACACTGTTGAGGAAATATTGCGAGAAATTATTATCGTTCCACACATTGATATAATTCTCGAAGGTCAGCGGAGACGGAAGATATTGAATCGTCGAGCTCATAATGTCCGTTTCTTTTTTTAGAGAGGTGGAGATAGCCCATAGAAAAGGAACGAGTACAAAGATCAGCGTTAAGGCCAGCGGAATGTAAAAGAGCAGCCTGCTGCCTATTTTGCGGCCGGTAGTCTTATTCATCCTGCATTCCTCCCCGGTTGAGTCTCAGGTACAGAATGACAAAGAGCATCAGGAACAGGAAGGTGACGACACCAAGCGCCGAGCCGTATCCGTAATTGCCCTCAAGGATCGAGGTCTTCATCATATAAATCGGCAGCGTTGTCGTCATATCCATCGGGCCGCCGTTCGTCATCGTAAAGATCATGTCGATGGAGTTGAATTCCCAGATGGCTCTGAGCAGGGTGGCGAAAATAATGCTCTCCTTCAGATAAGGAAGAGTGATATGAAACAGCTTCTTCAGGGGCCCGGCACCGTCCACCTCACAGGATTCGTACACTTCGTGCGGAATGGTCTGCAGTGCGGCGAGCAGTGTGATCGCAAAGAACGGAATACCCCGCCACAGCTCGGCGAAGACTACGGAGCCGAACACAGTGCTCGGATTAGCCAGCCAGGCGATGGCTTCATCAATGATGCCAAGTTTCATCAGGATATCGTTGATGATCCCGATATGCTGGTTGAACATGAGCGACCACAGCATGGTCGTTAGCACGCCGGATACGGCCCAGGGAACCAGCACCAGCGAGCGGACCAGGCCGCGCAGCCGGAAGGACTGGTTCAGCAGCAGGGCAACAATCAGCCCGAAGACCAGCTGAAGGGCCACCTCTGAAAACACCCATTTTAGCGTAGTGACGAGTGTGGAGTAGAATAAATCGTCTTCCGTGAAGATATGGCGGAAGTTCTCCAGTCCGATATAGCCTGCTTCCTGCAGACGGGTGAAATCGTAGCTTTGAACACTCAGGTCGAATACCCGGAATATCGGAAAGATCAGGATGCCCGCAATGAGCAGGACTGTGGGGGCGATAAGCAAATAGGGAAGCCACCCGTCCCCTTTGATGCGTTTTCTTTTTCCCGGTTTGGATAAGGCAAGCTTGCCCCCGGTTTGTCGCGTAATATCCATAACTGCACCTCCAAAACAATCGTAATTCAGATAGCGGATCAGCTGAATAAGATATATTTCAAAGGTTGTTTGTTTTCTTTAACAGTTTGCGTATAAGTTAGCGGCTGCCCGCTTAACCCTGCTGAGCCTTACGGTAGTCCGAAGGGGACATGCCGAAGTGCTTTTTGAACAGCACGCTGAAGTATTGAGGATTAGGGTAGCCTACCTTTTCGCTAATTTCATAGGATTTGTAATCTGTCTGCTTCAGCAGCTCCGCCGCCTTTTCCATCCGGATGCCGGCGATATATTCGATTACGTTGATCTCTCTGTATTTTTTGAAGAGAGTACTTACGTACGATGGTGAGATATGAACTTCACCGGCAATTGCCGCGAGACTCAGCTTCTCATCAGCGTAATGTTTGATAATATACTGCTCCATTTGCTTCAGCAGCATGTGATGCGAATGCTGTGAATGGCGCATTTCATCGCAGAAGAACAGGCCGGGTTCGCCGGCAACATCCTTCATATGCGCAGCCGTCAGGGCTTTATTGTAAGAGTAGGGGATCTGGGCGAAACCTTCGCACACGCTGCCTACACCGATGCTTACCGGAATTTTAAGACAGGCCTCAATCGTATTCCTCATCTCCTCCAGCAATTGGGCAAAGGAACCGTCCGGTTGATCCGCCTCGCCCGGTTTCTCCAGGTTAAAGAGAATATTGATTCTGTGGTTGTAATGGACGAAAAAAGGCTTTGGGGCCCGGCCGCTGAACTGTTCAACGCCTATATTGCGGATGGAGAACAGCAGCAGCTCGGCGTTCTCCTCAATGCCGGGCCGGGAGAAGCGCCGCAGATCTTCGGGCTGGATCACCGCGACCCGGAAGTAGTTCCCCTCCCAGCGGATGCCGAGGAGATCCATTTCGCGGCGTGCCCAGTCGATGCTGGGAACACCGGACAGCAGATCGGAGAAGAACTTATTTTCAATCAGGGTTTGGCTTTTTTGAGCCTTCTCCGATTCCCGCAGCTCCTGCAGCAGACTGCGTCCGGCAGCCGCTACGGACTTCAGGATGGTATCATTGTCCTCGTATTTCAGAATGTAGTCGGAAGCCTGGAGGTGGAGAGCTTTCTTGGCATAGGAGAAATCATCATAGCCGGTCAGAAAAATAATCCGGGTCAGCGGATACGCCCTGTTCACCATCTCCGCGAGCTGGAGCCCGTCCAGCAGGGGCATCTGAATATCGGTCAGCAGGATATCCGGACGGAGCTGCTGAACAAGCAGCCAGCCCTCTTCTCCGTTCGCGGCGGTTCCAGTCACCTCAATGTCTTCAGTACTCCATTTCACATTGGCCCGTATGCCTTCCCGGATCCATTTATCATCATCCACAATCAGCAGTTTCAGCATTATAATCGTTCTCCTTTCGTATCGCCTGTATAAGGGAGGTACACCTTTATTTGTGTGTACAAACCCTCTTCGCTGTCAAGCTTTAACCCATATCGGCTGCCGAAATGCAGGATAATCCTACGGTGGGCGTTCCACAGCCCGTAGGTGATGGCTTCATGTCCTACCGTCTCTGATTCCAGCGAGGCGCGGAGCTGTAAAAGCTTGTCCGGGCTGATCCCGTGCCCGTTGTCATACACTTCAAAGACAGCATAATCCCCCTCACGGCGGCCGGAAATGGAGAGGAAGCCGTGGCCGTGCTTGTTTTTGATTCCATGGTAAATGGCATTCTCCACCAGCGGCTGCAGCGTAAGCTTGAGAATGGGAAGCTCAAGCAGCTCGTCTTCGACTTTAATTTCGAAGTCAAATTCCTGGCTGTACCGGATGTTGAGTATCATCAGATAGCTGCGCACATGCTCCATCTCCTCACGGACCGGAATAATCTCACGGCCTTTGCTGATGCTGATCCGGAAATAGGAGGTCAATGCGCTGACCATGGTGGAAGCGCGCTGCCGCTCATTCATATCAATCAGATGTTTGATAGAGCTTAGCGTGTTGTAGAGAAAATGGGGCTGGATCTGGGCCTGCATCGCCTGCAGCTCGATCTGGCGTTTCTTCTCCTGCTCACTGCGCACTGTCTCGAGCAGCTGGGCTACCGAAGCCACCAGGCCGGAGAGCCCGCGGGCCAATACGCCGATTTCATTATGCTGGTCCAGCTCAAAGCTGACGCCGAGGTCTCCCCGCTCGAAACGTTTGACCTGCTTGGACAGGTAGCGGAGCGGGTTGCTGAGATTGCGGGCGACAACCGCGGCAGCCACGATGAACACAATTAGGATAAACAGGATCAGAACCAGGGAGATGTATTTAATTCGGGTTGCTCCCTCGAGAATATCCTTCTCCGGCACAACCGCTGCAAGCACCCAATGATTGAGCGGCAGGGTATTGTAGGCGATGGCCATTTTCCGGCCTGCCTTGCTGTCGGCTGTCAGGCTGCCGCTGTCCTGTGATCCGTTTCTTAGTGCGTTAATGGTTTCCCCGCTGAGTTCATATTCGGCATCCAAGGTCTTGGAGTACAGCTCACCCTCCGGGCTGATCAGCATCAGTGTCCCGCCCGGACTGATCTTTACATTCTCCATAATCTCGAGAAAATAGCTTTCGCGTAAATTGATAAGGACAATGCCGCTGGCCGGGGAATGTTCGGTACCGATCATTTTGAAGCTGCTCATAACTCTCCGCTGCTCCACCGTCTCAAAGATCGTATCCTTATGGCTGTTCAGCCAATAGTAGCCTTTCTGCGAGGTATTGTAGCGCCTAAGCCAATCGTTCAGATCAATATGGACCTGCCGGGGGACATATTCCTGCTGCAGATTGAAGGATCTTCCGTTATTGAACGCGACAAAGATGGAATCGATCATCTGAAAATAGGAATGGTATACATCGTCAAGCTGGTCGTGCAGCTTAATGAGATCGTCATACCGGTTCTGGTCGGCCGCCTGGCCTTCTCCCGAGAGAATGCTCTGCAGGGCATCATTATCCTCCAGGCGCACCAGCTGTTCGAAAATTGTGAGAAATTTGTCGTTCATGAACAGGGCTGTCTGATGAGTGGTGTCGGCGAGGGCGTAGAAAGCGTTTTCTTTTAATTGCCGACTGGACGAAAGATAAGAGAAGAATCCGGTCAGTACGACGGATAAGACCAAAATGGGCAAAAAGCAGATTAACAGCTTCGATTGGATAGGCCTGTCTACGAGGTAACGTTTCATGGGATAACTCCTTTTTGCAGCTAAGATTTCTATAATGTTTACGTGAACATTTATGGAATGAGCCTCGCTTATCCTTAGGCAGCTGCCGGAACCGGCGCTTAGGAGGCCTTGAATTTAGAGTCTAGCACAGACCTCCGCAAAATCAACCAGTGTCTATATTTTTTCGAATTTTGAAAAAGTTCGCCCGCGTAATAAATTTCATTTCTTTCCTGCAGCAAAGGATTTTGAAGTGATATCCCGTCAGACTTGCTGTTTTCGCGCTGTAAAGTTTGATACGATACGCATAGAGAACAGGAGATTTCAGCGGGAGGGAATCATGATACAATACACGGGAATTATTCTGACAGGGGGGGCTTCGAGGCGGATGGGCAGCGATAAAGCGCTGCTTACACTTGCCGGAGAACCTGTGATTGCCCGGCTGGCGGACGAGTTGGCCAAGCTAGCCGAAAGTACGGTCATTGCCTGCGGTCCCCTGGAGCGCAGGGAGTATGACTTCTTGCAGCTCCCCCAGATCACGGACCATTATCAAGGCTGCGGCCCTCTGGCAGGTCTTCATGCGGCGCTCAGCCATTCACCAACGGAATGGAATCTGGTAGCGGCTTGTGATCTGCCGTTTGCTTCGGCGTTATTTCTGCAGTACATACTCAGCTGCCATGCGGCAGCGTATCCCGAGACAGTGAGGCATAGAGCCGGTTTCGGCGCGTCTGCCGCTGTTCCGGTGTCCGCCTCCGGCCGGACGCAGCCCCTGCTCGGGCTGTATCATAAGCGGACACTTCCGGCGCTGGAAGCAGCGCTGAGCGGTGGAAGGTTCAAAGTTATGGAGTGCCTGGAGAAGCTGGACGTTCTATATGTTCCAGAATCCGGCTTTACGCCTAGCCGGCCTACGCCCTCCCCTTTGTACAATATGAATACAACGGATGATTATTTGGCTGCCGTCAAGCTGCTGTCACAGCTCGAGGATCCTTGCTGAGAGCACTAATTTTTCCTTCGTTTAACTTCAGTTTACAAAGCAGCGTTAATGTGGAGGGGAAGACGGACAGGAGCGGAACAGCTCCGAGATCTATCCGTCAGAAAAGAGGAAGTTCTATGAATAAATCCAAATCTTCACAGAAGCAGGGAGCGGCCTTGAAGCCGTTCCTGAAACTGCTGCATGAGACGAAACCCTCCTACGGGCTGCTTGCTCTGGCGGTAGGGCTTAGTATGATATCGACACTGGTGGGCCTGGTCATTCCTATGTTCACTAAGAATCTGGTGGACGGCTTCTCGCTGGCCTCCATCAGCAAGCTGCAGATTGCGGGAATTGCCGGAGCTTTTGTAGCCCAGACAATTGCCGGAGGCGTCTCCATTTATTTGCTGAACTATGTAGGGCAGAAGATTGTCGCGGGACTGCGCGACCGGCTGTGGCGCAAATTTCTTGTGCTGCCGGTGGCCTACTACAATGATAACCGTACAGGTGAAAGCGTCAGCCGGATGACAAACGATACCGGAATTCTCAAGACGCTGATCTCCGAGCATTTGGCCAGTTTATTTACCGGGGTAATCTCTATCGTCGGTTCGATATCAGTACTGCTCTATCTGAACTGGAAAATGACGCTGGTGCTGTTCACGGTGCTTCCGCTGTCCGCACTCATTCTGGTGCCGCTGGGCCGGCAGATGTACAAAATCTCCAAGGGCACTCAGGATGAAACAGCGTCCTTTACCGCTACACTGAGCGGTGTGCTGTCCGAAATCCGGCTGGTGAAATCATCGGGCGCGGAGCAAAGGGAATATGAAGCCGGACGGACCGGAATTATGAATCTGCTGTCCTTCGGCATCCGGGAGGGCAAAATCAGTGCGATGATCAGTCCGCTAGTCTCGTTTGTGTTCATGATGCTGCTTGTCGTCATTATCGGCTATGGCGGCATGCAGGTGTCCTCGGGTGCCTTGACTGCAGGTGAATTGGTAGCCTTTATTCTGTATTTGATCCAGATCGTGATGCCGCTCACCCAGCTGACCCAATTCTTCACCCAGGTGCAGAAGGCCAAAGGTGCCTCGGAACGGATCATTGAAACACTGGCTGCGGAAGAGGAGATTTATGAAGGGTCAGAGGAAGCGGATGGATTGCAGGGACCGATTGCTATAGAGGATTTAAGCTTTGGCTATAAAACAGGTGAACAGGTGCTGGACAAGGTCAGCTTCTCCATGCTGCCGGGTCAGGTTACGGCGATTGTCGGACCAAGCGGAGGCGGCAAAACGACGTTATTCTCAATGCTGGAACGGTTCTATGAACCGCAGCATGGCGTCATCAAGGCGGGTGGTAAGCCGTTGTCGGCATTTTCCCTGCGTTCCTGGCGCAAGCTGATCGGGTATGTCTCGCAGGAAAGCCCGCTGCTCTCCGGCACGATTGCCGACAATCTCGGCTATGGTCTGGACCGGAAGATCAGCGAGGAGGAGATGCGCCATGCTGCGGCCATGGCCTATGCCGACGGCTTTATCCGTGAGCTTCCGGACGGCTATCAGACGGATGTGGGGGAACGGGGCGTGAAGCTGTCCGGCGGACAGCGCCAGCGGATTGCCATCGCGAGGGCGCTGCTGCGTGATCCGAAGATTCTGATGCTGGACGAAGCTACCTCCAGTCTCGACAGCCAGTCCGAAGCAGTGGTGCAGAGTGCGTTATCGAACCTTATGCAAGGCCGGACCACGATTGTGATTGCCCACAGACTGGCAACCGTGGTGAATGCGGATCAGATTATCTTTATAGAGAAAGGCCGGATCACCGGCAAAGGAACGCACGAAGAGCTGCTGCGCAGTCACGAGTTGTACCGGGAATTCGCGGAACAGCAGCTGCAGATGAACACACCGCAGCTTTTGGAGGGCGGTAAAGAGGAGGCTACAGCAGAATATGGCCAAAATACTGGTAGTGGACGACGATCCGCACATCCGCGAATTGGTGGAGCTGTTTCTGAGAGCTGAGGGGATGGATGAGGTCTACGGCGCTTCCGATGGGGTGGAGGCGCTGCGGCTGCTTGAGGACAACAGCGTGGATCTGGCGATCATCGATGTGATGATGCCGAAGATGGATGGCTGGGAGCTGTGCCGCGCGCTGCGGAAAAGCTATGATTTTCCCATTCTGATGTTGACAGCCAAAGGGGAAACCTCACAAATTGTTAAAGGCTTCGAGCTGGGCACGGACGATTATCTGGTGAAGCCGTTTGAACCGCTGGTGCTGATCGCCAGAGTTAAAGCGTTGCTGAAGCGGTACCAGATTTCCTCCGCACAGAGTGTAAACGTCGGAAATTTGCGGATGAACCGCAAGACTTATGAAGTCTCCTCGGAGTTTGGGGAAATCACGCTGCCGCTGAAGGAATTCGAGCTGCTGTTCAAGCTGGCAAGCTATCCCGGGCAGACATTGACGCGCGACAGGCTGATTGAAGAAATCTGGGGTTATGATTTTGGGGGCAATGAACGGACGCTGGATGTGCATGTGGGCCGTCTGCGCGAACGTTTCCCCCGGGAAAAATATGGCTTCAATATCCGCACCATCCGTGGGCTGGGCTACCGTCTGGAGGTGGTTAATGGATGAGAAGACTTGGCAGGATTATGAGAGAAATCCTTGGAATGGGGATATTGATCGCTGCCCTCTATGCTTCCTGGAATGGGGGATATTACGGTGTAAAGCTGCTGTCGGGACATTTTGAATGGTCTCTGTCCCCTTATGGATCGGGGCTGCTTGTTATGGCGCTGCAGTTTCTTATTCTTTTGGTTGTGGGCGGTACCACGGCTCTTATCGGACATGCCAGGGGGGATGAGAGAGCATTCTATATTCCCATCCTGACAGCAATGCGGCAAATTTCCAAAGGCAATTTCAAGGTAGAGCTGGAAAACAGCAAGCGTTACGGGCAGTTTGGCGGAATCGTGGAGGGGATTAATGAAATGGCCAGCGAGCTGGGCCGGATGGAGATTATGCGCCAGGATTTCATCTCCAACGTCTCACATGAGATCCAGTCGCCGCTCACCTCGATTCGCGGGTTCGCCCGTGCGCTGCGGGAAGAGGGCCTTAGTGCAGACAACCGGAGACATTATCTGGACATCATCGAAGCAGAGGGCAGCCGCCTCTCCGGGCTCAGTGACAATTTGCTGAAGCTGTCGGCATTGGAGGCGGGCAGCTTTCCGTTTGAAGTGAAGTCATACCGGCTGGACAAACAGCTTCAAGATATGATTCTGGCCTCGGAGCCGCAGTGGCTGGATAAAGAGATCGAGTTGGAAGCCGAGCTGGAGGAGATTTCGGTGGACGCTGTGCAGGATCTGATGAGCCAGGTATGGACCAACCTGCTGCATAACAGTATCAAGTTTACCCCTGAGGGCGGGCTTATCACCATACGCGTGCATCATGCAGAGGGTCAAGCCATTGTGGAAATCAGGGACAGCGGCATAGGCATCGCCGAGGAGGAGCTGCCCCGCATCTTTGAACGATTCTATAAGGCGGATAAAGCAAGAAGCGCCAGCGGAGGCGGGAGCGGACTGGGATTGTCACTGGTGAAGAAAATCGTAGATTTGCATAACGGGACGATAAACGTAACAAGCCGTCCCGGTGAGGGGACGGCTTGTACGGTGAGCCTGCCATTGCGGCTTAAATAAATCCGCCGTTTACGCGCAGCGTTTGTCCGGTAATCCACTGGGACTCTTCCCCGGCGAGGAAGCTGACGGCTCCGGCAATATCCTCAGGCTGGCCCAGGCGGCCAAAAGCATTGGCTTTCTTCAGCCCTTCAAGCTGTGCCTCGGATTTGCCTTCGAGGAATAAATCCGTGGCAACCGGCCCCGGCGCAACTGCGTTGATCGTAATGCCTTTGGCCCCGAATTCCTTGGCGAGCTGGCGGGTGAATTGTTCTACTGCACCTTTCGTTCCGGCATAGATACTGTAAGCCGGGAACATTTGGCCATTGACCGAGGTGGAGAAATTAATGACCCGGCCGCCCTCTTCCAGATGGAAGAAGGCCTGCTGGCAGGAGAAGTAGGTCCCTTTGACATTGATGGCAAACTGCTTGTCGAATTCCTCCTCGGTAGCTGTGCCAATGAGGCTGTTTATCATAATTCCGGCGTTGTTGACCACGATATCAATCCTGCCGAACAGCTCCTTGGTATCCTTGAACAACTGCTCAATCTGCGCGGGTTTGCTGATGTCGGCCTGAAGGGCGGCTGCCTTTCCGCCTTTCCCCTGAATACCCTGCACCACAGCCTCAGCTTGTTTAGGACTGCTGGAATAGTTAATGATTACAGCGGCCCCTTGCTCCGCCAGTCTCTCCGCAACGCTCCGTCCGATCCCTCTAGAGGACCCCGTAATGATAGCTACCTTACCCTCCAGGTTTTGATTCATGAATTGTTCCTCCTTAAAGTTTTGTTAGCGTTACTTCATAAGAATCTGCTTCGGACAAAACTGGCTTCGGAAGTGTTCGCTTAGTTTTGTATAAGATAGCGGGTTTAACTGGTGACAGCCGCGAGGCCTCTGGCAAGTATTGCCCAGAGCTGTGCGAATTCCTGTCCGATGCTTCCGCTATGCCATTCATAGGCATGGGAGGGATGGTGGAACCGGGCCGTCGCGTAAAAAAGTGAACGGGCAATCGTCTCCGTACCGGCGATTGGCGTAATTGTGCCTTCCTGAACGCCTTTGTCGATTACACTGCCCATCTGGCTGATAATCCGCTGAATATGGGTGTCAATGAGCTCGGAGGCTTCTTCCGTAACAGATGCATACATCTTGAACATTTCGCTGTCCTGCTCGGCGTAGTGATGTTTAAGCTCGATCAGCTTTGCGATATATTTCCTTAGCTGCTCCAGAGCATTTCCGGCTGCCGCAGCTGCTGCGATCTCTGTCAGAGGGCCAAGAATCAACTCGTCCAGCCATCTTTCCGTTACAGCCTCCCGCAATGCCGCTTTGCTGGGAAAATGCCGGTACAAGGTACCATGGCTGACGCCCAGCAGCTTGGCTACGTCCGTCACTGAGGTTTTGTCGGGCCCGAACCTGCGCAAGGTCTGTTCAGCGGCGTCCAATATTTCCGTCTTGCTTAAAAAAGCGCTTGGTTTGTTCACGGGTGGATTCTCCCTTCGGTAGGTACAGCTTAACATGGTGGATGACAAATGACAAATTTAAATTTATGTCATTTGATTATTTATGATATTTGCCAAGGCGGCTATTCCATGCTCCATCTCATCCTCAGAGGCATAGGCGAAGGACAGGCGGAGATGTCTGCTGTCGCTGCGGTCATACAGATCCCCTGTATTTAGGAGTACTCCGGCCTGTAGTGCAGCCTTGAAGAGCCGGCGCAGCGAAAGAGCTCCGTTCAGGGAGAGCCAGATGTAGAAACCTCCGGCCGGAATGCTCCAGGAAGCCAGCCCGGCAAAATGGATATCTAGCAGCTGCAGCATGAAATCGCGCCGCCGCCGCAATTTTCCGCGCAGCAAGACGAGATGCTGCGCATGATAACCGCCTTCCAGCCAGCGCGCGGCGGCGAGCTGCGACAGGGAGCTTGCGCCGTAATCGGTCTGCATCTTGATATCGGCCAGCCGGCGGACTACCGGCTCCGGGCCGACAATCCAGCCGATGCGCAGGCCCGGGCTTGCCGCCTTTGACAGCGTGCCCAGGTGGAGCACTCTTCCCTCGCGGTCCCGGGCTTTCAGGGGGTTGGGCGGGCGGCCATCCAGCCATAGATCCTGATAAGCGCCATCCTCGAGAATGGGCAGTCCAAGTCCGCCTGCAATGTCCATTAAGGCGTCCCGCCGTCCCGCACCCATCAGAATTCCGGTGGGATTATGGAAGCTGGGGATGGTGTAGAGCATGGCCGCCTTGCTCCGGATGGCTGCGGCTGCCAGCTGATCTGTTAAGAGGCCGTCTTTGTCCATCGGCAGGCCGCTGAATTTCACTCCCGCCGACTGGAAGGCGTGGATGGAATACAGGTAGGAGGGCTTCTCCAGCAGCACCGTCGAGCCGCGCGGCAGCAGGCCCAGCGCAATGAGCTGCAGACCCTGCAGTGCGCCCGAGGTAATGAGGATGGAAGACGGATCGGCCGCTATTCCGTTCTTCGACAGCTCATGGCTGACCGCTCTGCGAAGACTAAGGCTGCCAAGCGGCTCCTCGTAGGAGAGCGGCGGAAGCAGGTTCTGTGCCAGCCCGAGCAGCACCTGCCGCATCGACTCGCCGGGCAGCAGCCCGGGCGCAGGCTCACCAGTACCGAGACGGATCAGCCCCGCTTCATATTCAAGCCTGTTGATGGCTTGTACCGCAGGCAGGTTAGGGTAGTGGATGCCTTCCTCCACGTAGTCATTCCAGTTGCCGCCAAGCTGGCCCGCAGCTCCAGTGGAGCGGGCCGCTGCATCCGGCCCGGAGGCTCCAGCCCTGCTTGAAGCGGCAACCCGGGTTCCTCCGCCCCGACTGCCTTCGATCAGGCCGAGTGCAGCGAGCTGCCCGAGTGCGGTGACAACCGTGCTGCGGTTGACGCCAAGCTGACGGCATAGCTCGCGCTGCGGGATCAGCCGCATGCCGGGAGGCCAGGCGCCGCTGGAGATTTTGCTGATGAAATAGGCTGAGATTTGTCTGTGCAGCGGCAGCGGTGAAGAGGGGTCCGGCTTCCAATGGCCGCTTATGCTTGCAGAATCATCAAGGGAAGCGGATGGAACTGGAGGAACTGCCGAGGGTGAGGCTGTAAGTGGATGAACTGATTGGCGTTGGCACGTCAAAGGACTAGCTCCTTTATATAGGGTGTAAATGCTGTTGGAACAAGTGTTTTGTTACTTGGAGTATATCACGCTTCGTCCGGCTACTATATTTGGTTGGGTAGTATCCTTAGGATTTGGAGGGTTACCTGAGCCGTTAGGGGGAGTAGGATCAATAGTGCAGCGACGGACGTGTATGTTGTTGCCATAGGTTGATTTGCAATAGACGGCAGGCTGGAAGGAGCCGGATGATGACGGATGCAATAGTGCATGGAATAATATTGGCTTTTGGGCTTATTTTACCGCTGGGGGTACAAAATATATTCGTCTTTAACCAAGGGGCGCTGCATCCGCAGTTTCACGGTGCCCTGCCCGTTATTCTGACGGCTGCCCTGTGCGATAGTCTGCTTATTGCTGCTGCTGTCGGCGGGGTGTCGCTGGTTCTGCTCTCACTGGATTGGCTGACGCCGGCCGTCTTGGGGGCGGGCACCTTATTTCTTTGTTTTATGGGCTGGAAAATATGGGCCGCCGCTCCGGCAAAAGGAGAAGCAAAACGGCTATCGCTGAAAGGGCAGGTGGGTTATGCCTTGTCGGTGTCCCTGCTGAATCCGCATGCTCTGATGGACACGGTAGGTGTTATCGGCACCAATGCACTGCAATATGCCGGAAGTGAACGCTGGGTGTTCGCGTCAGCTGCTGCAGGGGTATCCTGGGTATGGTTCATCGGACTGGCGGCAGCAGGGAGAATGCTCGGGAAAGCCGACTCCTCCGGCAAGGCGGTCAGGCTGATGAACAAGGCTTCGGCGGTGCTGATCTGGGGAATTGCCCTCTATATGGGCTTTCAATTGTGGGTAAGCTTTTAGCTCCAAATCTGCTGCCGTAAGTTGTTTTCCCGAAAAAACGGATACCCTGCTGCTGGCAGCAGGGTATCCGTTTTGACTTGCAATCATAAAGGCTAGCCGCCGATTTGCGACATGCGGCGAACCGTCGGAGTATGGCTCTGCGCCTTTTTCTCCAGCGCCAGCGCCATCTCATGGTTATGCGGCTTGTTGCCGAGCGCCTGGCGGAACAGGGCTTGCACCGCCGCCGGATCAGCGGTCAGAGGCCGTACGTTGTACTCATCCGCCCAATACAGGCAGGCTTTGATATGACCGTCCGCAGTGAGCCGCAGCCGGTTGCAGTTATCGCAGAAATGCTCGCTGACCGGGTGGATCAGCCCGAAGGTTCCCTGCGCTCCGACCACCCGCCGGTTCTGCGAAGGGCCGTTACCCGAGGGCATCTCTGCTTCCTCAGTTGCCCAGCCTGCTTCGGTACAGGCTTCGACGACCGTTTCCAGCGGCAAATAAGTCTGGCGCCAGGAATCGCTTGCGCTGCCGATCGGCATATATTCGATGAACCGCACATTCAGCGGGCTGTGCAGGGTCAGCGAGATGAAATCCTTAATTTCATCATCATTGATGCCTTTCATCAGCACAACATTCAGCTTGATCGGGGAGAGCCCTGCCGCTTCAGCGGCTTCTATGCCTTTCAGCACCTTGGCGACATCTCCGCCGCGGGTAATCATCGCAAAGCGCTCCTGTTTGAGCGAATCGAGGCTGATGTTCACCCGTGACAAGCCAGCCTGCTTCAGCAGGGCGGCTTTAGCCGGCAGCATGAGACCGTTCGTGGTTAATGATATATCTTTAATACCCGGTATAGCGGAAATCATGGATACAAGCTTCTCTAAATCCTTACGGACCAGCGGTTCTCCCCCGGTCAGCCGGACTTTGCTCAGTCCCAGGGGCGCCAGCGCCTCCACCACAGCAGTAATTTCTTCATAGCTCATAATCTCTTCCTGCGGTTGGAATTGCATTCCTTCCGCCGGCATACAATAAATGCAGCGCAGGTTGCAGCGGTCTGTAACCGAAATGCGGATATAGTCATGTAAACGTCCAAAAGGGTCCGTCAGCGGTTCCATATCGTTGCTCCCTTCATTTGTGTATCTTATTTAAATTTTAAAGATTGCTTCCGCTGCCGTCAATGGTACCGTGCATTGTTAGCTTTTAATAGGGGACAAAAGAGGAATGGCAAAGTCTAAATTTGACAATAGTACGACAATTACGGGGAATGGTCATAAAATGCTCACTGAAAGCGCTTTACAATTTCGATATAATTTAAGTGTGAAAGATTCATCTCTATTCTATGTTCACTTTTGCGCAGCTCACAGCTATGATACCGGGGCATGCACGCGGCAATAACGGCGGGTGCAGCATCCGGTCAAACCAAGTAGGGAGGATTTGCAAAATGACGATAACAACAGTTCCATCACTTGTCGTGCCGGAGGCATTTAGCCGCTGGCTGGAGAGCCGGGGATTAATATATCAGATTTTAGTTGACTTTTACGGGAGAAAACCAACGCTTTCGCTGGTTGCCCAGTGGAGCCGCAACCGCCAAATGAGCGTAGCGGCGGAAATGACGGAGGGCGGAAGGGAGCTGAAGCGTTATCTGTGCAGCCAGGAGCCTGCCCAGCTTCCGCTGATCTGCGAGAAGGAGAACCGCGAATACAAGCGGCTGATGAACGAATTGCCGCGTGAAGCCGCCCAGTTGGGCCGTGAGCAAGAATTCTGCAATGTGCTCTCCGATGTATACGCTTCGGCGGGGATTGTGTTCAAGAAATGCGGCGGCGAAGCCGATGACCATATCGCTATTGAGCTGGAATTCATGGCCGTGCTCCATGAACGGATGCTGTACAACAGCTTCTCGGTGAGAAGCGCCATGGAATTGCTGGAAATCCAGGAGAACTTCCTGGAAGAGCACTTACTGAAATGGACACCACAATTCTGCGAAAGACTGAATGCAGCTACAGACAGTCCTTTATATCTGGGGCTGAGCCATATGCTGGAGGAATTTCTGCCGCAGGATCTGCAGATGCTGCGCGCCTGGAAGTCTTCGCTGGAGAGCAGCGCGGCAGCCATGGTTTAACCTGGACCAAGTAACGGTAACCGGCCGCTATCTATAGACTATGTATGCTTTCATATTAAGCACAAACAAAAGGCGCCTCTCCAAATTGTGGAAAGGCGCCTTGTTTATGAACTTTTGGTTAGTGTCCTTAGCTCTATTCAATAACCTTTTTGCTGCGGAATTTCATTAGGAATTCATAGACTACAGGTACAACGACCAGTGTCAGCAGGGTGGAGCTGATCAGACCGCCAATAACGGTCACGCCAAGTCCTTTAGAGATAATGCCGGCGCTGTTCTCAAGTCCTGTAACCAGCGGCAGCAGAGCGCCGATCGTGGCGAGAGCCGTCATTAGAATTGGACGCAAGCGGGTGCCTCCGGCTTCAAGCAGTGCCTGACGGGTAGACATCCCTTCTTTTTCCTTGTGAATAACCCGGTCGATCAGTACGATCGCATTCGTTACGACGATACCGATCAGCATCAGTGCCCCCATCAGCGAGGAGACGTTTAGGGTTTCTCCTGCCAGCAATAGAGCGACGAGTGCTCCGATTACAGTGAATGGCAGTGAGAACAGGATCGCGAATGGTGCCAGACCGCCACCGAAAGTAACCACAAGCACAAAATATACAATGGCAATAGCGGCCGCCATCGCAAGTCCGAGCTGGCCGAAGGTTTCATTGATTTGTTCGGTAACGCCGCCGAAGGAGATGGTAACTCCGTCAGGCAGCTTCAGGGCGTCGATCTTTTCCTTCACGTCATTTGAAGCGCTGTTTACATCGGCAGCAATGATTTCAGCGGTCACATTAACGCTCATTTTGCCGTCAATGCGGGTAATTGAGTCCGGAGATGTGCCGTTCTCAATCTTTGCCACTTCGCCGATCGGCACTGTAAAGCCCAGCGGTGAGGTCAGCGTAGCCTCCTCCATTTCCTGAATACTGCTGTACGTATGGGTGTCGGCTTCAATATAGACATTATAGTTTTTGCCATCCACTTCCACCTCTGTCATTACAGGGCGGGCATTAACCGGACTCAGCTTCATGGCAATCTGTCCGGCAGTGAGGCCAAGCGAACTTAGCTTCGCTTGATCGGCAACCACGGTGTATTGTTCGTAACCTTCAGCAAGGCTGGTTTCCCCATCCTTGAAATTAGCGGTATCGGCATTCACGATGCCTGCTATCTCATCGGCTACCGGTTTCAACTGATCCAAGGTGTCACCAAAAATATTCACGGTCAGCGTATTGCCGCCAAGGCCTCCGCCCATCATGCCGGACATATCGCCCCACACGCCTTCAGGAACCTCCTTGGTCAGCCCTTCAATCAGATTTTCCTTAACTGTATCGAAATCTGGAGTATCACTGTCATAGGTAATATAGAAGAGACCTGAATTGCTGGAGCCCATTCCCATAAATCCACCGCCACCGATGGAGTATTGCATGTTGTCGATATGCTCTTGGGCCAGAATGTACTTCTCAGCCTTCAGTCCTTGTTCCTGGACATCTTCAGCGGTTTGCCCGGCTTTTGGCGCATAGGTCATGATGACACTTTTATCTTCCTGTGAAGGCATGAAGCTTACCCCGATCGGTTTGATCAGGAACAAGCTGCCAACCAGCAACAGAACCGCGACCCCGAAAGTAACCAGCTTATGGGAAAGGCACCAGTTCAGAATCTTTTGATAACCCAGAGCCATTTTGCCCGGTTTCTCTTCATGGTTTTTCTTGCCTTTCTTCAGTCCGTTACGGAACAGCGTATGCGCCAGTGCCGGCACAAGTGTGATCGCCACAACCAGAGAAGCGAGCAGGGAGAATACCATGGTCAGTGCAAACGGCAGAAACAGTTCCCCCACCATGCCGCTGACAAAAGCAAGCGGAAGGAATACGGCGATCGTTACAATTGTAGAAGACATAATCGGCACGAACATTTCGCTTGTAGCCGCGCTGATCAGCTCCCGGCCGCGCAGCTTCTCACCCGACAACGTCATACGCCGGTATATATTCTCAATGACGACAATCGAGTCATCGACAACCCGCCCGATAGCTACGGTCATCGCGCCGAGCGTCATCATATTGAGCGTGATATCCATTTGACGCAGGCATAGAACAGCGATAAGCAGCGACAAGGGAATAGAAATGATCGAGATGATAGTTGAACGGATATTCCGCAGGAACAGCAGAATGATCAGTACGGCGAACAAAGCGCCAAAGACTGCCTTGGACAGCATAGTGTTTACGGAATCCTCAATCGGCTTGCCTTGGTCGAGCAGAACCGTAAGATCCATAGATTTATACTGCTGCTTCAATTCTTTCGTTGTATCTTTAACGCTGTTTACAACTTCAACGGTATTGGCGTCATTGGACTTAACAATTTGAATCCCGATAGATTCTTTGCCGTTGGTACGGGAGATGGATTCG
Source organism: Paenibacillus sp. FSL L8-0340 (assembly GCF_038593145.1). Taxonomy (NCBI): domain Bacteria; kingdom Bacillati; phylum Bacillota; class Bacilli; order Caryophanales; family Paenibacillaceae; genus Paenibacillus; species Paenibacillus sp. FSL L8-0340. The sequence goes on along the minus strand of NZ_CP151967.1, from coordinate 6,959,105 downwards.
GACTTGCCGATAACCTCAATGGAGGCAAGTTCACCCAGCTTCACCGTCGGCAGGCCAGTTGGTACTCCCGCGCCCGCGCCTGTTCCGGCGGAACCACTACCAGCAGTACCAGTACCGGCTGCACCGGCACCACCGGCAACAGCACCACCACCACCAGCAACAGCACCACCACCGGCACCTGAACCTGCTTGTGCGCCCGCAGCTGAAGGCACAAGCGGAATCGTCAAATTCTTAAGATCGTCTACTGTGGTAATATTGCCGTCTACAACAACGGCCTTTTGTGATTTCTCCATTTCGAACAGTCCCAGCGGAACACGCAGAGAGGAGGCTTGAACGAGCCCTTTAATGGTATCCTCTGTCAGCCCGTATTGCTTCAGTTTGTCCTGGTTGAATTTCAGGGAGACCTCCTTGACGTATTGCCCGGAAATCTGCACGGAAGCAACACCTTCGATATCCTCCAGGGCAGGACGGATATCATTCTCCGCGATGCGGGTCAGCTCTTCCAGATCCCCGGATTTGTCATCGGACAGACTCAGCGAGATAACTGGCAGTGAGCTCAGGCTGAAGCGGGAAATGGTCGGCTTCTGGGCATCCTCCGGCAGAGCGACATCGTTCAAGGCTTCACGAACGGCTGCTGTGGCATTATCCAGATTCGCGCCGTAATCAAACTCGATTTGGATGTTGGAAGCATTCTCGAGCGAGGTGGAAGTGATCATCTTGACGCCATCCACATTGCGGAGCTTCTGCTCCAGCGGCTTGCTGACATCATTCACAACACCCTCCGGTGCTGCACCTGGATAAATCGTTGTCACGCTGAGATAAGGAATACTGATATTAGGCAGAGTTTCCTGCTTCATGGTCAGGCCGCTGTACAAACCGGCGAATACAATAATAATGGTTAGCAGCCATATCGCGAATTTATTCTTAAGCGAGAAATTAATTAAGCTTTTCATAAGTAGTGTTTCTGCTCCTCTCGGACTTTCCTGTGGAAAGCCTCTATTTATATTTACTGGCACTGCCTATCCGGACGTCTTCTCTCTGTTTCCACTTCCTTTGGTCTTAAGGGTTAATATAAACCGCATGTGTTCTGCATGTAAGGAGAAATCAGCTTATTCAGATCCTGCAGTTCCTTGTCCAGCGCAGGGTAGCTCTGCAGGTTGGACAGCATTCCCCGGACAATTGCCTTACGTGGATGTGGCATGAGAATCTCACTTTCCAGAATTCCCAGAGATTCAAGCCCTTCTTCCAGACTTTGCGTGTCTACGGCGGAAGTAGCGCTGAGCAATACCTTCATTTCTTTGATCAGCTGCAGCGGACTTTTGCGCGGGTTGTCTCCGTGTTCCTCCAGCCACTGTATGAGGAAAGCGGAGGAAATCAGGGGATCAGGCTTGCCGGCGAGCAGACCCGCGACAACGATGTCCAGCAGATCCATAAGATGGTCGGCCATACGTGCGATAGATACAGGCGATCCTTGATTGAAAATAACCCGGATATAGGAGTGGATCATCCCGCTCCCAAGCAGGCTTAGGTCTCCTGTATAAGCCAGAATATCGGGCCCGTACAGGGTTTCGAGTTTATTCTGGAACCAGGTCAGCAGGGGAGCGTTGCTCTTGCGTAGCCATTCCGGCACTTCCATTACGCCTTTTCCGGCAAATTCCTGAATTTGACGCTGCAAAAACTCGCGAAGCTCGTATACATGATTAAGCAGGATCTCGACCTGGTTGCGCAGCTTCTCCCGCGGGCTTCTCCGGCTCTCCAATTCCTCGCGCTGCAGGGGATCACGAATCATGCGGAAGCAATATATGTAAATGCTGCGTTCCAGCTCTTCCTTGGACTTGAACACCAGGTACAGGCTGCCCTTGGAGATTCCGCATAGCTCAGCAATTTCCTGCATAGAGGTGGAGGATGAGCCTTTTACAGCGAATAGCTGCATGGCTGTTTTGATAATCTGTTCTTTTTTGTTTGCGTTTTTGTCAATCACAAAGAGGTATAACTCCTTTCCTGACTATTGGGTTCTGTAAATGACTCTAAGGTCAAGCTGATTATATTATATAATTTGCGGCAATACAAATTCCTGTATGGAGAGTTTAGCTTATTATTGAAATTTTTGTTTTGCAGACGATTCCAGTAGGAAGAAAGAGATTATTCATGTAATATATAAATGTGTCATTTTAGTGATGTACGGAAGAAAGAGAAGGTAGGTTGCATATGAGAAGAGGATTGCAGGCGATAATCATTATCGGGGCTTTACTGGCATTTTATTATTTTGGTTTTGGTTTACTTGGAAGTACCGCCGGTACAATCATCAGTATTTTCTCCACGTTGACCGTCATTTCGATCGGTCTGGGGATTTTTATGGAGAATCGCAACCCCTCCACAACGATGGCCTGGATTCTGCTGCTTGCCCTGATTCCGGTAGTGGGACTCGTCTTTTATTTCCTGTTCGGACAAAATGTGTTCAAACGGCGTAAATATGATAAGAAGGCCCAGCGGGACCTCATGGCTTATGAACGGATTGAAAATGATGCCCTGCGGATGCACCAGGACTGGTCGGTCTTTGATCCTGCCCGCCAGAAGCTGCTGGGATTATCCCAGAGGCTCGCGCGGACGCCGATTTCTTTTAATTCAGAAACGCGGATTCTTACCAATGGGGAAGAAACCTTCGGCACTCTGCTGCTGGAGCTACGGCAGGCCCAGCATCATATTCATATGGAATATTATATTTTTCGGGCAGATCATATCGGCACCCGCATTCAGCAAATTCTGATCGAGAAGGCCCGTGCGGGTGTTACGGTCAGATTTATGTATGACGCTGTAGGAAGTATTCAGCTTTCCAAAGCGTTTCTTAAGGAATTAAGCGATGCAGGAGTGCAGGTTGCCTCATACGGCAACTCCACCTCTTTTTTCTCCAGCAGGGTTAATTACCGGAATCACCGAAAAATTGTTGTCATAGACGGCGATGTCGGATTTATGGGCGGGCTTAATGTTGGTGATGAATACTTAAGCCGCAGCAAAACGTACGGCTTCTGGCGCGATACCCACATGCTGCTCAGAGGCGAGGCAGTGCGTACGATGCAGATTATCTTCCTGCAGGACTGGATGCATACAACGGGTGAGAAAATACTGGAGCAGGACTACCTCTCGCCACAGCTGCGGTTCACAGCCGGGGATGGAGCTGTGCAGATTATTGCCAGCGGACCGGATAACGAACGGCGTGCGCTGAAGAATATCTTTTTCTCCATGATTACCTCCGCAGAGAAATCGGTCTGGATTGCCAGCCCGTACTTTATTCCGGATGAGGATATCTTGACCGCCCTGCGTGTAGCGGCAATGTCCGGACTTGATGTGCGGCTGCTGTTCCCCGCCAAACCGGATAAATGGCTGCCGTTTCTGGCGTCGCATTCCTACTTCCCGGCCTTGCTGGAATCGGGTGTGAAGATCTACGAATACGAGAAGGGCTTCATTCACTCCAAGCTGCTGATTACCGATGGTGAGATAGCCACAATTGGTACTGCAAACATGGACATGCGCAGCTTTCACTTGAACTTTGAGGTCAATGCGCTGCTGCTGCAGACAGAGAGCGTCTCCCGGATCGTTGCTGATTTTGAACGGGATCTGCTGTCAACCCGCCAGATTGTACATGAGACCTTCATGAATAAACGTCTCCTGGAGCGGATGCTGGAATCTGCAGCCCGGCTGATGTCGCCGCTGCTCTGAGTACGGAAAGATAACGGACAAGTAAAAAACCGCCGGAAGAAGCTGATTGCAGCTTTCCGGCGGTTTTCTGTAGATCAGAATGTTGTCAGACCCAAGCGGGTCTGCATACGGTAAATTATATATTTGAGCCAGGTCACCTCGCTTTGGTAATCCTCCAAGGGCAGGCTGTATTCCGCCCCCTCATTGTTCCAAATTGTGTTGAAGTAGCTCTCCATCTCCGCATAGAGCGGCTGATCCTGCGGCACGGACACCCAGAGATTATTCTCCAGATTATAGTCGTCCAGGTTGCGGGCCGTGAAGTTGGTGGAGCCGCCGAGGACGATTGAGCTGCCGGTCGCTTTGGCAATGAACAAGAGTTTGGTATGATACTGCTCCTTGCCCGTGTTGTACCAGCGGATAGCAATCTTGCCATCCGAACGCCGGTTTAGTTCCCAGGCCACCGGACGGTTCGGGATGCCGATTTTATCACGGCCAAAGGCGTTTTGGTTCGGGTCCAGCAGGAGGCGCACCTCTGCGCCGCGTGCGGATGCTTCCTGCAGTGCATCAATAATGGTGTCGTCGGCAAGATAGAACATGCCCATCCAGAGGATGTCGCCCTTCTGGGCCGCACGGATTCCTTCAAGGGCGTATTTGTTTACCTTGCCCTCGGTTAAATATCGTACCTCCAGCGGACCGCCTGCGGCAGTTTCGCTCCCCGTGAGTACGGGATCTTTGCCAAGCAGCGGACCTGCTCCGGACAGGTCTGCTGCGGCCTGCTCAGTCTTCAGGATATCAGCGATAACGGGACCGCTTACCTCCAGCGCGATATTGGAATGATAAGCACTGGCGTCATGGACATTGCCGGAGGATACCAGAGCTGTATTCTCGCTGACTACAACTTTGCGGTGATTGGCCTTTACATTCAGCAGCTTCATATATGAGCGGGCTGTGATATCAGGCCCTCCGCTGGCCATAAGATTAGGAATCCAGCCTGTACCAGTCTGCCCAAACCACTGGATAAAGGTCCGCCATACGGCTGAGTAGGCAGGAGTAGAGTCGCGCAGCGCGTCTACATCAGTCAGAATGACTTTAATTCCCGCGGCTTTCATCTCTTCCAGCAGAGGATTGGGGGCAGAGCCGTAATTAGTGTTGACCTCATCGGTGATAAAAACAACATCCATAGCGGGGTACGCTATTTTCTGCGCGATAAGCTTATCGGAAAGCTCCCGGCTGACCGCAGGAAACTGCTGATCCTTATGGGTATACCCATTGAACAGAAATAAGTCAACGACCAGAAACTCCCGCGATTCTTCGATAATTTGCAGTATCCTCGGCAGGATCTGCTCTTCCCGGTGCTGCGACCCGTTGTCGCCCTGGTAGGTTAAATCATGCCAAAAGTGCACATTTTGAACCTTGTACACCGGGCTTTCAGAAGAAAGGCCCGGAGGCAGCAGTTTATGGGTCTGGTAAATCATCACACCAGCCAGCCATAATACGAGCACAGCAGCAGCAAGCAGCCATAAGCGGCGGCTTGGGGGGAAGCGTTTTTTTGCAGCAAAGGATAAGTCCAATTCCATATTATAAGTAGATTGAAGGGTTGCGGGCATAATGGGATGTTTGCGTCGATTCATGGGTTAATCCTCCTGAGTATCCGCAGTGTCAAGCCAGTTCTTGTAGCCTGCGTTGGCATTGTAACAACCTATTAACACCCGTGGGGGAGAAGTGAAGCAGCAGCTGCCAAATCGACCAATCTACAGCTTGGCTGAACCTCTGATACCTTATGCCATTGTCCTGACGTGATACAAGGGGGGCCCTTTCTGTAAATTGCTCTGCGGCGATGCTATAATGAAGCATGCTATGGAAATGGAGGGAGTCAGGATGAATCATATGCCGCAGGATGAAGGGCCCCGGCAAGTAAAGGAACGGTTCAGCCCGGAGCCTGGCGGAGATCCGCAGACTGCAGACAGTGCAGGGCATACATCTCTGCTGCCTTCATCCACAACGGGTGAGCGCAAAATTGAGCATGTGCGCCTCTGCCTGAACGAGGAGGTCGGCGGCACCGGGATAACGAGCGGGTTCGAGCATTACCGGTTCCGGCATAATGCGCTTCCGGAGCTGAACTTTGACGATATCGCGCTGCGTACGACCTTCTTGGGGAGGGAGCTGCGCACACCGCTGCTGATCAGCTCCATGACAGGCGGGAGCAAGGCTACCGGGGCAATCAATGCCCGGCTGGCGGAAGCAGCCGAGCGCCGGGGCTGGGCGCTTGGTGTAGGTTCGGTGCGAGCAGCTGTGGAACGCTCCGAGCTGGCCGAGACCTTTCATGTACGCGGCATGGCCCCGGGAATTCCGGTCATTGCCAATATTGGCGCTGTGCAGCTAAGCTATGGATTTGGCGTGGAAGAATGCCGCCGGGCGGTGGAGATTGCCGGCGCCGACTGGCTGGTGCTGCACCTGAACGGGCTGCAGGAGGTGTTTCAGCCGGAAGGCAACACGGGTTTTGCTTCCCTGCTTCAAGAGATCGAGAAGGTATGCCGGACGCTTGAGGTGCCGGTAGGCGTGAAAGAAGTCGGCTGGGGCATCGACGGCGAGACAGCGGTCAGGCTGTACAATGCCGGGGCGGCTTTTATAGATGTGGCCGGTGCAGGCGGCACCTCCTGGAGCCAGGTCGAGAAGTTCCGCAGCAGCGATCCGGTGCGGCGCGCGGCGGCGGAGGCCTTTGCCGACTGGGGAATTCCCACCGCCGAATGCATTGCCGGGGTGCGGGCGGCTTCACCGCAGGGCGCGCTTATCGGCAGCGGCGGGCTGAGGCATGGAGTAGATGCAGCGAAGGCGCTGGCGCTTGGCGCTGATCTGGCCGGCTTCGGCCGGAATCTGCTAGGCCCGGCAGTACAGTCTGAGGAAGCGCTGGACCATGCGCTGGCACAGGTGGAGCTGGAGCTAAGGACGGCGATGTTCGGCATTGGCGCGCCGGATCTTGCAGCTCTGCGCGGCAACCCGCGCCTGATCCGCAAGTAGGGGCGAGCGAAGATTATGGAGTAAGGAAGGATTACAAATCATGATTAAATTAGTCCAAATGGACGAAATTGCTTTTCAATTTTTCTGGAGTCAGTCGACCCGCGATTATGCGGAGGATAAGATCAAAGCGGGGGCATGGGATGCCGAGACTGCGCTTAGGCAGTCTCAGGAAGAGATGGTGCGTTTCCTGCCCAAAGGACTTCACACCGACGGGGCCTACCTGTATTCTGTTATGGAAATAGAAAGCAATACTCAGGCGGGTTATATCTGGTTTAATGTAACGGAAGCACGCACGGGACGGGAAGCTTTCCTCTATGATATTTATATTTTTGAGCCGTATCAGGGCAAAGGTTATGGCAAACAGGCCCTGCTTGCGCTTGATGAGTCCGCCCGGGAGATGGGTGTTTCCAAAATCGGCCTGCATGTCTTCGGCCAGAACAACCGCGCTTTCGAGCTGTACAAAAAGATGGGCTACCTCGTTACGGACATCACCATGTCCAAAACGCTTTAAGAAGCCCGGCTCATCGCAGCACACAGAGACCTCGTAAAGGGGTCTTTTTGGCATTCTCCAGAACGTTTTGGATTAGGAAAATGTGACTTATCTGATTAATTCGGATGAAAAGGAAAATATGATTGTCTTTAGAGCATGTCTTCAAAATGAAGTGCTCTGGGGAAGCAGGGAATTAGTATTGAAAGTAGGGTCCCTATTTGTGCTCAACTTTCCGGTGGTGCTTGGTCTGACTGCAGATGGACCGGCAAATGATGAATTCAAGACCTTGCTTGATGCTGTTGTGAATGCCGGAAAAAAACAGAGACTGGCACAAAGACGAAGCGATCCGGAAGGCACTGGTGGCTGCCTCAGGGCAATAAGCGCGGCGATCTAATGCCAGCCGTTTAACCGCCATGCGCAGCGAAAGGCCTGCTGCCACCGCCCTTTATCTGACACATCCCCCGGACATCCGCTGTTGCTGGAGATTTTGTTCTAATATATAATGGTTTAGATCAAGTCAGTAATTATGCGGGCGATCAATACAACCGAAAATAGGAGTTGTCATATAAATGGCTTTGAAAGCTGGAATTGTTGGACTTCCAAATGTTGGTAAATCCACTTTATTTAATGCAATTACGCAAGCGGGAGCAGAATCCGCAAACTATCCTTTCTGTACGATTGACCCTAACGTCGGTGTTGTAGAAGTGCCGGATGAACGTCTGAATAAGCTGACCGAGCTGGTGCAGCCGAACAAGACAGTTCCGACTGCTTTTGAATTTGTGGATATTGCCGGACTTGTGCGCGGCGCGAGTAAAGGCGAAGGTCTGGGCAACAAGTTTCTGGCCCACATCCGTGAAGTGGATGCCATTGTTCATGTCGTACGCTGCTTTGTGGATGAGAATGTAACGCATGTGGACGGTAAAGTGAACCCGATCAGCGATATCCAGACGATTAACCTGGAGCTGATTCTGGCAGATCTGGAAAGCCTTGAGAAACGGATTGAGCGGTCCCGCAAAAATATCAAGGGCGGCGATAAGAAGTATGCCCAGGAAGTTGAACTGCTGGAACGGATCAAGGAAGCCCTGTACGAAGATAAACCGGCACGCAGTGTAGAATTGTCCGATGATGAGCTCCTGATCGTGCGCGATCTGCATCTGTTGACCTTGAAGCCGGTGCTCTACGCGGCGAATGTGGGCGAAGATGAAGTGTCCAGTGCCGACAATAACCCGTATGTCCAACAGGTCCGTGAGTTTGCCGCTGCCGAGAATGCAGAGGTTGTGCCTATCAGCGCCAAAGTGGAAGCGGAAATTGCCGAGCTTGAAGGTGAAGACAAGGCGATGTTCCTTGAAGAGCTGGGCCTGCAGGAATCCGGTCTGAACCGCCTGATCAAAGCAGCCTACAAGCTGCTGGGATTGTATACGTATTTCACAGCCGGCGTGCAAGAGGTTCGTGCCTGGACCATCCGCCGCGGTACTAAAGCGCCTGGCGCAGCCGGTGTCATTCACACCGACTTCGAGCGCGGCTTCATCCGGGCGGAAGTTGTAGCGTACGCTGATTTGGTAGCCGCAGGTTCGATGAACGGTGCCAAGGAACGCGGACAGCTGCGTCTGGAAGGTAAGGAATATCTGGTACAGGACGGCGATGTCATGCATTTCCGTTTCAACGTATAACACGTATAAACAGTCTTGCTTTGCGTTTAAACGTCAAGAAGGGGAGCCATTTCGGGGTGAATGTTCACCTCGGGATGGCTCCCTTTTATAAAAATCCCTCGAATCTATACGGGGGCACTGTAGCCAATTGGCATAATCGGTGGTATAATATAAAGTCGTATATCTATTTTTATTGTATCTAATAATGTAAACATTATTTATTGAATATGAAATTGAATCAGGAGAGGTGAATTCCCTTGTTGGACCGATTGCAATCCCTGGCGGACCGCTATGAGAAACTCAGTGAACTGCTTTGTGACCCGGATGTTGCAAACGACAGTAAGAAACTGAGGGACTATTCCAAAGAACAATCTGATTTGCAGCCTGCTTTTGAGGCTTATACCGAATATAAGAATGTAATGGAAGAGCTGGAAGCGGCAAAGATGATGCAGGCTGAGAAGCTCGATGATGAAATGAAGGAAATGGTCAAGATGGAAATCGACGACCTGTCCTCGCGCCAGACCGTGCTGGAGGAGAAGATCCGCCTTCTGCTGCTGCCTAAAGATCCTAATGACGAGAAGAACGTAATTGTGGAAATCCGCGGCGCTGCCGGCGGAGACGAAGCGGCTCTGTTTGCTTCCGATCTCTACCGCATGTATACCCGTTATGCAGACGCACAAGGCTGGCGCGTAGAGCTGATGGATGTGAATACAAATGATCTTGGCGGCTTCAAGGAGGTCATCTTCCTTATTAATGGCCGTGGTGCCTACAGCAAAATGAAATTCGAAAGTGGAGCGCACCGTGTGCAGCGTATTCCTACGACGGAATCAGGGGGACGTATCCATACGTCTACTTCTACCGTTGCAGTTATGCCTGAAGCTGAAGAATTTGAGATTGAGATTCATGATAAAGACATCCGTGTCGACACCTTCTGTTCCAGTGGTGCGGGCGGACAGTCCGTTAATACTACCAAGTCTGCCGTACGCGTAACCCATGTTCCTACAGGCATCGTGGCTACCTGTCAGGATGGTAAATCGCAGAACTCCAATAAGGAAAAAGCGCTGCAAGTGTTGCGTGCCCGGATCTCAGACTTGAAACGCCAGGAAGAGGAAGCTAAATATTCCGGCGAGCGGAAGAGCAAGGTCGGCACAGGTGACCGCAGTGAGCGTATCCGTACGTACAACTTCCCGCAGAGCCGGGTTACCGATCACCGGATCGGACTTACGCTGCACCGTCTGGAACAAGTAATGAACGGAGATATTACTGAGATTATCTCAGCACTGTCTATTGCGGAACAAGCGGAATTGATGGAAAAAGGAGAATAATGCTTTGAAACACGACTCTTATGTCATGCCTTACGTGCAAAGCATCCGGGAAGCCTTTGCGGAGGCTTCTTCTTTTTTGGCCGGACATGGATGTGTTGAGCCGCAGCGCAGTGCGCAGCTTCTGCTGGAGCATGTGCTGGGCCTGAGCGGGGCGGCGTATTATATGGCGCTGGCTGATCCCTTTCCGGCAGCGGTGAAGGATGCCTGGGAAGCCGGAATTACCCGACGTGCGGCTGGGGAACCGGTGCAGTATATTATTGGCGAGCAGGAATTTTACGGACGTGCCTTTGAGGTAACGCCCGATGTGCTGATCCCCCGGCCGGAGACAGAGCTGCTCGTCGAAGCCATCCTGCGCTACGCGGCGGAGCTGTGGCCGGATAGGATGGTGAATGCAGGAGCAGAAACGCGGGTAGCTGCTGACAGCTCCGTGCATGCAGGCGGTGCAGCCGGAGCTGAAGCGGCTGCACCCGGCACAGAGGCAGGCGGCAAAGAAGCCAGCCCCGGCAGCGGCGCAGGGGACGCTCGCGCCGCCCGTCCGCTGACCGCCGTCGATATCGGTGCCGGCAGCGGAGCGATCTCCGTCACGCTGGCGGCGGAAGCGCCGGCGTGGGTGGTCTGCGCCGGCGATATTTCGCCGGGCGCACTGGCGGTGGCCGCGCGCAACGCGTTGCGGCACGGCACGGCAGTGGACCTGCGGCTCGGCGATCTGCTCGAGCCGTTTGCGGGGATGGAGACGGATATTCTCGTCTCCAACCCGCCGTATATTCCCGGCGGCGACATCGCCGGGCTGCAGCGCGAAGTGCGCGAACATGAGCCGCGCACCGCGCTGGATGGCGGCGATGACGGGCTTGACCCATACCGCCGCATGATGGAGCAGCTGCCGCTGCTCCCGGCCCCGCCGCGGCTGGTCGGCTTTGAGCTCGGTCAAGGCCAGGCCGGGCAGGTGGCCGAGCTGCTTAAGGCGGCGGGCCACTGGAACGAGATCGTGACCGTTGACGATCTTGCCGGAATTCCGCGCCATGTGCTGGGCATCGCACGATAGGAAGCAGGAAAGTTAAGTGTTAGAAGATGGGATTTTATTTTTGCTGCCCCTTCCTTTACAATAGATTTTGACGGAACTTCCCTGCAGGCATGAATCTGGAAGAACCAGTACAGAGTAAGGAGACGGAATATGCTTCAGAAGATTAAAAAGATTGACGGCGTCATCGTAATGATTCTAGTGCTGTTGATGGTCGTCAGCATTTTTTCCATATACAGCGTTACGCATGGAAGGGAAAAACTGGACGGGGCACATCTCCGGATGATCAAATTTTATGTGCTCGGCATCATTGCTTTTGTCGGACTGACGTTTGTGGATTACCGGATACTCGTTAAATACGCTTTGTATATCTATATTACAGGGATCGGAATTCTGGTTCTGGTCAGCTTTGTGGGCGCAGAGCAGAATGGTGCCCAGGGCTGGATTAAGTTTGGAGGATTCAGTCTGCAGCCGGCGGAGCTGTTCAAGCTGATCCTGATTCTTTTTCTAGCTGCCGTGCTTGTCCGCAAGAACAGAAACAAACTCCGCTTCTGGAGTGATGTCGTACCATTGGGCCTGCTTACATTACTGCCGTTTATGATCGTCATCAGCCAGAATGACCTGGGTAACGCGCTTTCTTATCTTGTGATTCTGGTGGGGCTGCTATGGATCGGCAACATCAAATTCTCACATGCGCTCATTGGACTGCTCGTAATAGCCAGCGCTGCTACCGCAGGGATTATGAGCTATATTCACTATCACGATGAGATTAAGGGGTTCCTTGACGATATTGGGCGTTCACACTGGATTGAACGGTTTGATCCTTGGCTTGTGCCCGATAAAGCAACGGCCAAAGCGAGTTATCATACCAAAAACGCCAAATTGGCAATTGCCTCGGGCGGTATGAGCGGCGAAGGGTTTATGCAGGGGACTTCCGTACAGACGGACCGTGTGCCGTACACCTATTCCGACTCCATCTTTGTTGCGATTGCCGAGGAATTTGGCTTTGTCGGCTCGGCGCTGCTGCTGCTGCTTTATTTTATTCTGATTCACCGGATGATCCTGATTGCGCTGGAGTGCAAAGACCGGGGCGGGCCTTTCCTGATTGTAGGGATTGTCGCAATGATGCTGTATCAAATCTTCGAGAATATCGGGGCTTTTATCGGTTTAATGCCGCTTACCGGAATCACACTGCCGTTTGTCAGCTACGGGGGAACCTCGCTTATGATTAATATGGCCAGTATTGGCCTAGTCATGAGCGTGCGGCTGCATGGACAGGATGTTGAGGAGGATTTGCCGATATCTACTTTATACCCTTCCCCTGCCAAGCAGGGATAGTTTCGCTGCTAAATAACAAACCGCTGGAGAACATCTGTGCAGATGAACTCCGGCGGTTTTTTTTCTATGATTAGGTTCGAAGTGGGGGTGTAAGTGATCAGGAAGATTATGGGCCTAAACTATAAAATTGTATCCGGGCTGTAAAATGTTTTACAATGGGAATAAGTGGCTGCTATACTGTGTGGTTATGTAATACATAAGTCCAAAATCTGGATAACTTAAGGAGTTCGCCCTATGCTGCAAAGGCTCAAAAAAATTGACGGCGTCATCATTGTTATTCTGCTCTTGCTGATGTGTATCAGTATCTTTTCTATATATAGTGTCACCCAGGGAAGAGAAGGCATGGGCGGAATGCATATTCGAATGATCAAATTTTATGCGCTGGGTTTTGTTTCCTTTGCCGTGCTGATGATATTTGATTACCGCCTGCTCGTTAAATATGCGCTGTTTATTTATATTATAGGCATTGGGATCCTGCTGATGGTCAGCTTCTTTGGAAAGGTGAAGAACGGGGGCCAGGGGTGGATCGGAGTCGGTGAATTAAGCTTTCAGCCGGCTGAGCTGTTCAAGCTGATTCTGATTATTTTTCTGGCTGCCGTGCTGGTACGCAAAAATAAAAATCAGCTGCTGTTCTGGCGGGATGTCGTGCCGCTCAGTCTGATCGCACTGGTGCCCTTTCTTCTCGTCATCAGCCAGAACGACCTTGGCAATGCGCTGAGCTATCTCATAATTCTGTTAGGCGTCCTGTGGATTGGCCATATTAAATTTTCACATGCCCTGATTGGGCTGCTTATTATCGGCGGCTCGGCGGCCGGCTTTATTTTGACCTATATTAACTATCATGATCAAGCAGTAGTTTTTATTAAAGAAACCCTCGGGCGCGATCATTTTATCAGACGCTTCGATCCTTGGCTCGTTCCCGATGTGGCGAGCAAGGATGCGAGTTATCAGACCCGGAATGCCAAAATTGCCATTGCCTCTGGAGGGATGAGCGGAGAGGGATACCTGGAGGGAAGCTCCGTGCAGAACAATATGGTGCCTTATTTGTATTCGGAATCGATTTTTGTGCAGATCGCGGAGGAATTTGGATTTGTTGGATCGGCTGTACTGCTGCTGCTCTATTTTATCCTGATTCACCGGTTGATTCTGATAGCCCTTGTCAGCAGGGACCGCGCAGGGCCGTTTCTCATCGTAGGGATTGTAGCCATGCTGCTATATCAGATTCTGGAGAATATCGGGGCGTATATCGGTTTAATGCCGCTGACGGGAATTACCCTGCCCTTCATCAGCTTTGGAGGAACCTCGATTCTGATTAATATGGCCAGCATGGGCATTGCCATGAGTGTGCTTTTATACGGGCAGGATATGGAAGAGGATCTGCCGATGCTTGCCTCTCCCTCAGCCCCTGCCGGCAAATTAAACAGCATGATTCCATTCGTGAAATAGCGCATATCCATCTGCTAATTATAAATTAATAGATTGCTAGGTTTGCAGCCTCTCTTCCCTGGACATACTAGGGACATAAGAGTTTCATAGGGAGAGGGGCTGCGGGAGATGGATGTCAATAAACCGGGAATACAGGATTCCTTGCGCGTAACCGTTAAGTATACTGCCATTTTAGTTTGTTTTTTTATGATCCTGATGATGGCCTGGGAAGGGCAAAAAAGTGATGCGGCGATAGCGGAGGTTACTATTCCTCAGGATTCGATCCGTTTGCGCATTCTGGCGAACTCGGATATGACGGGCGATCAGCTGGTCAAACGCCAGATCCGGGACTCCATTGTTGAACAAATGAACCAGTGGGTAGCGGAACTGGAAGATCCCCAGAGCCTGGAGCAGGCGCGGACATTGATCCGGGGCCATCTGCCGGAACTCAATGCGCTTGTCGCGGACGAACTGGAAAAGCGGGGGATTGAGTACACCTATAAGGTGGAACTGGGTGTGGTTCCTTTCCCGACCAAAATGTACGGTGGTACGGTGTATCCGGCCGGGGAATATGAAGCGGTACGGGTTACGCTCGGTGCAGGCAAAGGGCAGAACTGGTGGTGCGTACTGTTTCCGCCGTTATGCTTCATTGATGCAGGCTCAGGAGATGCGGCTGCCTCCGCCAAAGGAGCAAAGACTGTTTCCGCTGCTGGAGCGGAGGATGGAGCCAAGGTGAAGGCTGCGGAAGCGGGCAAGGTGACAACCGTTTCAGCTGAGAATGGCAATGGAGATGAACAAGCTTCGGCCCCGAAAGTGCGGTTCTTTATCTGGGAGCTGCTGCACAATCTCTGGAGCTGGATCAGCGGATTATGGTCTTGAGCAGATATTAGTCTTTCTGGCTCGCGGTTGCGAGATATGTTACGATATAGGATGAACTTGAGCGGATTTGCTGCGGCCCCACCTGGTGGGGCCGTTTTTGAGATTTAAAGAGATGATAAGGTGATGAGAAATGACAGAGCAGAAAGTTTACCCGTTCGCGGCCCAGCGCCGGAGCGGAAACATAAAGAATACGGTTTACTGGGAACTGGATTCCGTAAAGGAAACTGGGGATCACCCGGCTGCGGCTCCGGTGCTGCGGAGTGAGGCGGATGAGCGGGCGATCACGGCGGCTGCAGACATGCTGCGCGAAGGCGGAACGGTCGCATTTCCGACTGAGACGGTGTACGGGCTTGGCGCGGATGCCCGGAATACCTCTGCAGTAGAGGCGGTTTTTGCGGCCAAGGGCCGCCCTTCCGACAATCCTCTAATCGTGCATATTGCGCAGCGGGCGGATCTGGATGA
Source organism: Paenibacillus sp. FSL L8-0340 (assembly GCF_038593145.1). Lineage (NCBI taxonomy): Bacteria > Bacillati > Bacillota > Bacilli > Caryophanales > Paenibacillaceae > Paenibacillus > Paenibacillus sp. FSL L8-0340. The sequence goes on along the minus strand of NZ_CP151967.1, from coordinate 6,943,805 downwards.
CCTTGTGACGGAAGTGCATCCGGTGGGCGCGGCATTGATCGACGCATTTTGGCCCGGTCCGCTGACGCTCGTACTCCCGGTTCGGCCCGGCGTGTTGTCTCCGCTGGTGACGGCCGGGCTTGATACAGTCGGGGTGCGTATGCCAGACCACCCGCTTGCGCTCGCGCTGCTGAGCGCAGCCGGCTGCCCGGTTGCCGCGCCCAGCGCCAACCGTTCCGGGCGGCCAAGTCCGACACTGGCCGCCCATGTGATGGAAGACCTCGCCGGATACATCGGCGGGGTTCTGGACGGCGGCGCAGCCGGGGTCGGCCTGGAGTCGACCGTCGTGCAGGTGCAGCCGGACGGGACGGTCGCTGTGCTCCGTCCCGGCGGCATCACCGCCGAGCAGCTGGCGGCGGTTGCGGGTGCCGGGGCTGTGGACACCGCCCCGGCTGCTGCCGTGGACTTTGCCGGCGCTGCAGCCGGCCCGTCCGCGGCCCGGGCCGAAGCGGACGCCGGTACCGGCTCCGGCTCCGCCTTCGGCCAGCCTGCCGGCGCGGTGCAGGCCGCCGGTAACGGCAGCCCGGCGCCGCGCGCGCCGGGCATGAAGTACACGCACTACGCCCCGCACGGCTGGCTGGGCGTAGTGCGCGGCGTTTCCCCGCAGCGCGTGGCGGAAACCGCCGCAGATCTGCTGCAGGCGGCGCAGCGGAATGGCGAAGTGACGGGCCTGCTCCTCTTCGAGGAGCACCGGGCCCTGTATCCCGCCGTTCCGGCCGCCTGCGTCGTTTCCCTCGGCTCGCTGGACTCGCCGGAGGAAGGGGCGCGCTCCCTGTATGCCGCGTTGCGGCGCTTCGATGAAGCGGGAGCGACCTACATCCTGGCCGAGGCTTGCCCGGAGGCCGGTCTCGGCGCAGCCATCATGAACCGGCTGATGAAAGCAGCCGGTGGATCCGTGATCGACGCCGGATAAATTCCGGCTCCGCTCACACAGTGCCCTGCGTTGAAGTCCCGCATGGGCACCCCGGCCAGGGCAATGCCGGTCGAGTCCCTCCCGGCCGCCTATTTTTAACCAAAATCCTTTCACCCAGCGGTTTCCCGCCTCCAACCTCTCCTGCTCAGTCATGATTGCCGTCTTGTCCGCATATCGTTGTTGTACAAGACTATCGGACTTTGGGGGTATGGGCATGAGCATGGGCATAGCAGGGGAATATGCTGGCTGGGGCCAGCTTGTAACGATTGCCATAATGGCAATCGCACTCGGGATGGACGCATTTTCGCTCGGTGTAGGTATCGGGATGAAGGGCATCCGTCTTTTGCATGTGCTGCAGCTCAGCCTGCTTATTGCTTTTTTTCATGTGCTGATGCCGCTGCTTGGCTTGTTTACCGGCAGCTATGTGGGACATCTGCTTGGCCAGGTAACCACTTTTGCAGCCGGGGGGCTGTTAATTCTGCTCGGTGGACATATGGTGTTCAACTCTTTCCGGGCCGGTCATGCTGGAACGCGGTCTATGGATCACCAGACCTTCTGGGGCATGCTGCTTATTTCACTGAGTGTAAGCGTTGACTCCTTTTCTGTTGGGGTATCGCTTGGCATGTTTGTGAATAGCATAGTTTTAACTGTTCTTGCTTTTGGCGCCTGCGGGGGGTTCATGGCGATTACCGGTCTGCTGCTGGGCAGGCGGGTCAGCCGTGGACTGGGCGATTACGGGGAGGCGCTGGGAGGAGCGATCCTGCTGGCGTTTGGATTGCTGTTCATCTTCTGATACAATAACGGTAAAAATTAATTTATATTATATTTGGAGGTGGAAAGCATGCTGCATATTTTATTCGTCTGCACCGGGAATACATGCCGCAGTCCTATGGCTGAAGGGCTTCTGCGGAAACTTGCGAAGGAACGCGGAATCGAGCTGGAAGTGCGGTCTGCAGGCGTATCCGCCATTTCCGGCACTTCCATATCCAGGCACGCTGGAGCAATCTTGCGGGAAGAGGGTATTAATGATCAGATGATCTCCTCACAGCTGAACGCAGAGATGGTGTCCTGGGCGGATCTGGTACTGACCCTGACGGGCGGGCATAAACGGCATTTGCTGCAATATTTTCCTAATGCGGTTACGAAGACGTATACCTTGAAAGAATATGTCCATGATGAAGAGGCGGTTAATAGCGATATTCAAGAGCTGGACAGCTTGTATGCAGATGCGGAACTAAGCAAAGCATTGGGCGGAGAGCCGAAGGCGACCGATTTGCAGCGGATAATCGAGATCCGCCAGCGCATTCCAAGCTTTGATATTACCGACCCCTATGGCGGTTCCCGTGAGGATTATGAGCTGGCAGCGGCGGAAATCCGTACCGCTCTTTACAATCTGCTCGATAAATTGGAATCCTTACGCCGTTTGTAAAGAAGGTTGATTTTTCGCAGCCTTTCCTTTAAGATGAAATAAATATTATCCGGTTCCGGTGTAACTGGCGACAAATGTGGATCAAACCACGATGGAGCACTGGAATAAACGGCCGGTCGCCTGGGCAAAAGAGCACATCCGCAGCTTCCTGCGGACTGCTCTTTTTTGTTTAAAATATATGTAAGCTTAAGCTGCGTACTATCCTTCAGCATTCATTCCCTGCTGTGGCGCAGCAGTACCTCTGCAGTAAAAAAACGGTTTTGGCCTGAAATGAGTTGCAGTCAACGTTGAGGAGGCAGAAGTGATGGATGAAGTCATGAAGCAGGACTCTTGGGAAGAACGCGCTCCCGGCAGTCCGGCCGTGGAAGGGGTGGAACCGGCGGGGACTGGGCTTTCCTTGGCTGCTGCCACCGCAGTAGTCGTAGGCGAACTGGCGGAAGCCGGCAAGCTGGGGCCGGGAAAAATCCTGGTCGTCGGAGTCAGTACAAGTGAAGTAGCCGGCGTCCGGATTGGAACCGGCGGGGCGCTTGAAGTGGCAGAGCAACTGCTGCAGGGTGTTCGCCAGGTTGCTGATAAATGGGGGTTTCATCCCGTATACCAATGCTGTGAGCATTTGAACCGTTCGCTTGTCATGGAGCGTTCTTTGCTGGAGTCGCTCGGACTGAGGGAGGTTTCGGCGGTGCCGATACCGGGAGCCGGCGGTTCAATGGCTGCCGCAGCGTACCGCTCGATGTCGGACCCTGTTTTGGCTGAAACGGTGGAAGCCCATGCCGGGATTGACATCGGTGAGACGCTGATCGGCATGCATCTGCGCCGGGTAGCGGTTCCGTTTCGCCCGAGTTTGCGCTATATCGGTTCGGCCAGAGTCAATGCGGCCTGGAGCAGACCGCCTCTTATCGGCGGCGAACGTGCGGTATACCGTACACCGGAAACCAGTGGTGCACAGCTCTGCGATTAAGCAGGGCAGCAGCTTGTAGCAATACATTAACAATCAGGGATTAAATAAGTACAACATAAACTAATGCACTAGGGAGGAAATCAAAAATTATGGAACAATTGCGTAAGAGTGACCCTGCAGTACTGGAAGCCATGGGACTGGAACTAAGCCGTCAGCGTGCCAACATCGAGCTTATCGCTTCGGAAAATATCGTCAGTGAAGCAGTAATGGAAGCCATGGGCTCCGTACTCACGAATAAATACGCCGAAGGTTATCCTGGCAAACGTTACTATGGCGGTTGTGAAGATGTAGATATCGTGGAGAATCTGGCCCGCGACCGTGCCAAACAGCTGTTTGGCGCCGAACATGTCAATGTGCAGCCGCATTCCGGCGCTCAGGCCAATATGGCGGTTTATCTTGCCGCGCTGAATCCTGGCGATACTGTACTGGGGATGAACCTGGCGCATGGCGGCCATTTGACACACGGCAGTCCTGTGAATGCCTCCGGCTTGCTTTATAACTTTGTTGCTTATGGCGTGCAGGAAGACACATTCCTGATCGATTACGATGAAGTGCGCAAAGCCGCCTTCAAACACCGTCCTAAATTGATTGTAGCCGGTGCAAGTGCGTATCCGCGGACGATTGATTTTGCAGCACTCGGTTCCATTGCGAATGACGTAGGTGCATTGTTCATGGTCGATATGGCTCATATCGCCGGGCTGGTTGCTGCGGGTGTTCATCCGAGTCCTGTTCCGCATGCCCACTTCGTCACTACAACAACGCACAAAACCTTGCGTGGTCCGCGCGGAGGCATGATTCTCTGCAGACAGCCATGGGCCGCGGCCATTGATAAAGCTGTATTCCCTGGTTCCCAAGGCGGACCGCTGATGCATGTGATTGCCTCCAAAGCAGTTTCCTTCGGCGAAGCACTGCAGCCATCCTTCAAGACCTATGCCGAGAATGTGGTGAAGAACGCTAAAGTACTTGCGGAGACGCTGATCGGAGAAGGAGTGAACATCGTCTCCGGCGGTACGGACAACCATCTGATGCTGCTGGATACCCGCAATCTGAGCATTACCGGAAAAGATGCGGAGAAAGTACTGGATTCCATCGGTATTACCGTGAACAAAAATGCAATCCCGTTTGATCCTACCAGCCCATTTGTAACCAGCGGCATCCGGATCGGAACACCTGCGGTTACTTCGCGCGGTATGGACGAGCAGGCTATGGTAACAATCGGCCGCATTATCGCAAACGTGCTGAAGAATCCGAAGGATGAAGCTAAATTGACTGAAGCGGCCCGTGAGGTCGCCCAGCTTACAGATCAATACCCGATTTATCCGGGTCTCCAGTACTAAATATCCACTTTGCTATCAGACTAATCTGAGCATAAAGCTTTCGCCTCCGTTGCGCTGGTATCCCGGCTGCTTCGGAGGTTTTTTTGAAAGTTAATAAACAAGCAAAATCCTCATGTGACATAATGTTCACATCTTAGAATTGAAAACAGTCTGATGTTGTCATGAAATATTCATGAAAGTTCATGGAGTTTTCAACAAAATAAGTGAAAAAAATGTGAATAGTATTAAATGCAGCAAATAGAACAAACTAAAGCGCACTCTATTTCCAAAGCACCCCGTATTTTCCTGACTGTACTGGAAAGAATAGCTCGCCTTTGTTTATGCTTCCATGAAAAGGACTCAGTCATCGTAGGTGAAAAGAGCCTCCGGTGATGATATAATAGACAGGATTTAGCCACGGAAGAAGCAAAAGCGCTTTCTATGGCGAACAAGACTCACAATTACCGGAGGGACAGAAATGGGAAAATTGGTGATTTGCGATCATCCTTTGATTCAGCACAAACTAACATTTATTCGCGATGTGCGGACCAACACGAAAGAATTCAGAGAGCATGTCGATGAAGTTGCTACACTGATGGCTTACGAAATCACGCGGGATATTCCGCTGGAGACAATTACTGTGCAGACGCCGGTGGCCGAAACACAGGGCAAGGTTATCTCAGGAAGAATGCTGGGCTTGATACCGATTCTGCGGGCCGGCCTGGGAATGCTTGAGGGCGTTCTGAAGCTGCTTCCGGCAGCTAAAGTAGGACATGTCGGCTTGTTCCGTGATCCGGAAACCCTTCAGCCTGTCGAATATTACATTAAGCTTCCTACGGATGTTCAGGAACGGGAATTAATTGTTATCGACCCGATGCTGGCAACAGGCGGCTCTGCAATTGCAGCAATCACTTCTTTGAAGAACCGCGGCTGTACCCAAATTAAGATGATGAATCTGATTGCCGCCCCTGAAGGTGTCGCCGCTGTACAAGCAGCCCATCCTGATGTGGATATCTATGTGGCAGCACTGGATGACCATCTGAATGAACACGGATATATCATTCCGGGGCTTGGCGATGCCGGAGACCGGTTATATGGAACCAAATAATCTCTAGAGAAGTAATATAGAATAAATGTAAAACAAGCATCTATTTTAGAAGAGAGGGTGGGGGTTATGTCCAAAATTAAAGTAATGACGATTTTCGGAGTGCGCCCCGAGGCGATTAAGATGGCGCCTCTGGTCCTGGAACTGAACAGGCATCCCGAGCACATCGAGTCTGTTGTATGTGTGACCGCGCAGCACCGTGAGCTGCTGGATCAGGTGCTGGAGGTCTTTAAAATCACTCCTGACTACGATCTGGATGTGATGAAGGACCGCCAGACGTTGAATGAAATCACCATTCGGGTGCTGGAAGGGCTTGAACCTGTACTGCGTGAGGCCAAACCTGATCTCGTGCTGGTGCATGGAGATACATTGACGACTTTCCTGGCCAGTTATGCCTCTTTCCTGCAGCAGATTCAAGTAGGACATGTTGAGGCGGGACTTCGGACCTGGAATAAATTGTCCCCGTATCCTGAGGAAATGAACCGCCAGCTCACGGGAGTCCTCGCAGATCTGCACTTTGCTCCGACAGATTTGTCGGCAGGCAATTTGAGACACGAGAACAAAAAAGAGTCAAGCATTTATATCACAGGCAATACAGTAACCGATGTGTTTCAATATACCGTACAGCCGGACTACCGGCATCCTGTACTGGATTTTGCTTCAGGAAAAAGACTAATTTTAATGACGGCGCACCGCAGAGAATCTCAAGGCGAACCGCACCGTCATATTTTCCGTGCTGTCAAAAGAATCGCTGATGAATTTGAAGATGTAGCCATTGTTTATCCCGTGCATCCGAGTCCGGCAGTCAAGGAACCAGCGCATGAGATACTGGGCGGACACCCGAGAATTAAGCTGATTGATCCGCTGGATGTCGTTGATCTGCATAATTTTTATCCGCATACCCACCTGATTTTGACCGACTCCGGCGGCCTGCAGGAGGAAGCTCCCTCCTTTGGAGTTCCTGTGCTTGTGCTGCGTGATACAACCGAGCGCCCGGAAGGGATCGAAGCCGGAACATTGGAGCTTGTGGGAACGGACGAGGAGAAGGTGTATCAACGGACACATGCTCTTTTGACCGATCAGAATCTGTATCAGTCGATGAGCCGGGCCGCCAACCCGTATGGAGACGGCAAAGCCTCCGAGAGAATTGTCAATGCGATTTTGCACCATTTTGGAGCCGTTGAAGAGCGTCCTGAGGAATTTCACAGAATGTTCACAACTAAAAATTAAAGGCACAACGACTAATATACTAAAGTGAATAAAAACAGCATACAGTGAAACTGTACGGTTTATATGGTTTTGGTAGGCTTTGCTGTGATTATTTTCATGTTTTCAAGCACTTTTGAGCAATTTTCAATGAATTGACAAAGAGTCTGGATATTCAGTAAAATTAGTTGGGATTGTAGCCTATGAAGGAACAAAAGGACGAAGCCGGACTGGGACGGACCGCTTTAGTCATCGGAAGTGCAGGCACTTTGCTTGCCGCTTACATTATTATAGGTTTTTTTGCGGCAAGATGGCTGCAGAACCAGATGGACGGCCCCAAATCCTGGTTGGCCATCGGTACAATCACCGGGATGCTTCTCGGGATCGTTAACGTCGTCCTGCTAATCAAAAAATTTCTGGGGGAGCAAAATGGATAATATGACTCCCATGATCAATTCCGTTACCAGGATTACTCTCGTTGTGATGTCCGGATTGTTAATGGGATGGGCACTGCATCATGAGACCCGTACCGTGACACTGGGAATGGCGCTTGGTTTGTTAGCGGGATTGGTCAACTTTCGTTATCTTGCCGCCAAAGTAAGGCGGGTAACAAAGTCGGCTGCAAACCACGAGGGGAAGGCATTCAGCCTTGGTTTTCTTACACGGATCTGTTTTGCGATTCTGGTCACCATGTTCTCGGTCAAGATCGAGCATTTCTCGCTGGAGGCAACCATTGCCGGCCTGTTCATTCCCCAGCTTCTCTCTATTCCTGTGGGGATATATTTAGGTATTAGGAATAAGCTGTAGCCAGATTAAAGAGAAAGGGGGATGATACTATGCATGAAATGCCATTAATCTATTTCGGCGGAATACCGATTGATTTATCCGCTGTTCTGATGCTTTTAATCAGTTCGCTGGTAGTGTTCATATTGGTAATGATGTCTGTCCGCAACCTGTCCGTTGAGAATCCGTCCAAACTTCAGAACTTTATGGAGTGGGTGGTGGAATTTGTACAGGGAGTCATCAGCAGTGCCATGGACCTGAAGAAAGGTAAACCTTACATTTCACTGGGATTGACGCTGATATTGTTTATCTTTGTCTCCAATCTCCTGGGTCTGCCGTTTTCCTTCATCACTGAAGCCCATGAGCCGGTTAAGATTTTCGGACATGTTATCGAAGCGACCAAAAACTTGGCGCATGGCGAGCATGTGGAGATCTTGTGGTATAAATCGCCGACTGCCGATATCAATGTTACCGCAGGGCTGGCGATCATCGTGTTTGTATTGATGAACTACCTGGGCGTTAAGCTGAATGGTAAACATTATTTCAAACACTACATTGAGCCGTTTCCAATTTTCTTGCCGCTGAACATTATTGAGAACCTGGCGAAGCCGGTGGCGCTTGCCATCCGTCTATTTGCCAACATTTTTGCCGGTGAGGTTTTGATTACGGTTATTCTGAAGCTGGGATTCCTCAGTATTCCATTCTTGGCAATCTGGCAAGGCTTCAGTATCTTTGTAGGAGCGCTTCAGGCGTTTATCTTTACGATTCTGACGATGGTGTACATCGCGCAGATGACGATCCACGAGGAAGAAGCACATTAATGAACTGCCGTGAGGAAAGCGGCAGACGCCGGAGTACTCTTCGCGGGAGATTTTTATATCATTAAACAAATACTAAATGATTCAAAATTAAAGGAGGATATTTACAAATGGAATTTTTGGCAGCAGCAATCGCGGTTGGTTTGGGCGCACTCGGTGCAGGTCTTGGTAACGGTATGATCGTCAGCAAAACGGTAGAATCCATCGCTCGTCAACCGGAAGCACGTAACGCACTGCAGACAACAATGTTTATCGGTGTAGGTATCGTCGAAGTAATTCCGCTCGCCGCAACAGTTATTGCATTCCTGATCATGTTTACTTAATAAACCGTTCTTACGGTTTGGCGGGGAGGGCAAGTGCCATCCGCGCCTTACTTTTGTATATGTCCGCACACCGCGGTAACGGAAAGGAGTGACCACAGTGACTATAGTTTGGACGAATATAGTTTTTTCAATTGCCGCATTTGTAATTCTCTACTTCCTGCTCAGTAAATTTGCATTCAGCAAATTATTCGCAGTTATGGAGAAACGCCGTGAACTGGTGATGCAGCAGATGGATGAAGCAGCTAAGACCAGAGAGCAGGCGGTCGCTTATGTAGAAGAACAGAAGCAGGCTCTGCAGCAGGCACGTCAAGAGGCACAACAGATCATTCAACAATCCCAGGCCACAAGCAGCAATCAGGCAGACCGGCTTATGGATCAAGCTAAAGCTGAGGCTGCACGTCTTAAGGACGAGGCTGTCCGCGATATTTCCAACGAAAAGAACAAGGCTGTGGAAGCCCTGCGCAGCGAGCTTGGAACGGCTTCGGTCCGCATTGCTTCCAAGCTGCTTGAAAAAGAAGTCAAGGCTGACGGCGAGCAGGAACAGCTTGTCGATCAATACCTCAAAGAGGTAGGAGGCCGCTCATGAGCCGCGATACGGTAGTTGCTGGGCGCTACGCCAGAGCATTGTACGGTGCAGCGGTGGAGAAAGGCATTACGCTTGAAGTGGAAGAACAGCTGAAGACAGTAGTCGAGGTACTGCATCTCGATCAAGAGGTGAAACGGTTCATTCATGCACCGCGCATCTCAAAGTCCGACAAGCTGAAGGTGCTTCGCACAGCATTTCAGGATAAGCTCTCTCCAACGGTGATGAACATGGTGGAATTGCTGGTTGAGCGGGGCAGAACCGATATTTTTGCTGAGCTGCTGGAAACATACATCAAAATTGAAGGAGACGCCCTCGGTATCGGCGATGCTACTGTGTACTCTGCTTATGCGCTTAATCAAGATGAGCAGGATACTGTGGCCGCAGAATTCAGCGAGCTTACTAAACGCAAGATTCGTGTTACGAATCTCGTGGACAAGAGCCTACTGGGCGGACTTAAGGTCGTAATCGGCGATACGCTGTATGACGGCAGCTTGTCCGGCAAACTGGAGCGTCTCGAGAAATCTTTTAACGATAAGCATAGAAGATAGGGGTGAGGATATTGGGCATCAGACCTGAAGAGATCAGCACTTTGATCAAAAGTCAAATTGAGCAATATAAAGCCGATATCGAAGTGGCCGAAATTGGCACCGTCATTCAAGTCGGAGACGGTATCGCCCGTGTCTACGGTCTGGAAAACGCAATGGCAGGCGAGTTGCTGGAGTTCTCCAACGGAGTAGTGGGCATGGCGCTCAATCTGGAAGAAAGCAACGTCGGTGTTGTTATTCTGGGTGAGTATACGGAGATTCGTGAAGGCGATCAAGTTAAACGTACGGGACAAATTATGCAGGTACCGGTGGGCGAAGCCCTTCTGGGACGTGTAGTGAATGCCCTCGGCCAGCCGCTGGACGGCAAAGGTCCGATTGATACGACAGAATTCCGTCCGGTAGAGAACAATGCGCCGGGTGTTATCGACCGTAAATCTGTTCATGAACCGATGCAGACCGGTCTTAAAGCGATTGACGCGATGGTGCCGATTGGCCGCGGACAACGCGAGCTCATCATTGGTGACCGTCAAACCGGTAAAACAGCTATCGCAATTGATGCAATCATCAACCAAAAGGGCAACGGTATGAAATGTATCTATGTTGCCATTGGTCAAAAACAATCCACAGTGGCGCAGGTTGTAGAAACACTCCGCCGCCATGGTGCTTTGGAGTATACAATTATTGTAACTGCGTCGGCCTCCGAGCCGTCCCCACTGCTGTATATCGCTCCATACTCAGGTTGTGCAATGGGCGAGTACTTCATGTACAAAGGTGAGCATGTCCTTGTCATTTATGATGACCTTTCGAAGCAAGCCTCCGCTTACCGCGAATTGTCCCTGCTGCTCCGTCGTCCACCAGGCCGCGAAGCATTCCCAGGTGACGTTTTCTATCTGCACTCCCGTCTTTTGGAACGTGCGGCTAAGCTCAGCGATGAGCTGGGTGGTGGTTCATTAACCGCACTGCCTTTCATTGAAACTCAAGCCTCTGACGTTTCGGCCTACATTCCTACGAATGTAATTTCGATTACAGACGGCCAAATCTTCCTTGAATCTGACCTGTTCAACTCCGGTCAGCGTCCGGCGATCAACGTCGGTATCTCTGTATCCCGTGTAGGGGGATCAGCGCAGATCAAAGCTATGAAGAAGGTTGCCGGCTCACTCCGTCTGGATCTGGCCCAATACCGCGAACTTCAGGCATTCTCCCAGTTTGGTTCCGATCTCGATAAGTCTACGCAAGCCCGTCTGAACCGTGGTGCCCGTATGATGGAGATTCTGAAACAGGGCGTAAACCAGCCGTTGTCTGTTGAGCATCAGGTGCTCAGCTTGTATACCGCTGTTAAAGGCCACCTGGATGATATTCCTGTTAAAGACGTAAAACGCTTCGAGAAGGAATTCCTGGCGTTCGTCGAGAGCAGCGCTGCCGGCATTATCAAATCCATCACTGATACGAAGGATTTGACGGCAGACAACGAGACAGCACTGAAAGAAGCGATCGAGAAGTTCAAAAGAGGCTTCGCGACCAGCTAATCGCAAATAACTGTCTACCCATGCTTTGAAACGGGCTTTGGCTCTGCCGAAGCTCTGATATATGCTTACGAAGTTAGCTTTGACTTCTTCAAAGCTCAGTTATGCTTACGAGGTCAGCTTTGACTTCGTCAAAGCTTTAAGGTGGTGAAATCATGGCAAGAAGTATGCGTGATATTAAACGTCAAATCAAGAGCGTTCAAAACACCAGACAGATCACTAAAGCAATGGAGATGGTAGCCGCCTCCAAGCTGCGCAAAGCGCAGGAGAAAGCGGAAGCTGCCCGTCCGTACTCACAGAAGCTGAAAGAGGTCGTATCGAGTATTGCTGCCGGTACACAGGACTTGCAGCATCCGATGCTGGTCAGCCGTCCCGTGAAGAAGACCGCCTATATTATTGTTACTTCCGATAGAGGTCTCGCGGGTGGATACAATGCCAATATCCTGCGTAAAGTGACGATGCTTCTGGCAGAGCGGCATAGTTCCAAGGACGAATATGCGCTTTTCGTCATCGGCCGTAAGGGCCGTGATTTCTTGCGGCGCCGTGAATACCCGATTGTAGAGGAAGTTACCGAGCTGTCCGATACACCGAAATTCTCTGATATTAAGTCGATCGCCTACTCGGCGGTTCAGCAGTTTGAGACAGGTGTATATGATGAGCTTTATATCTGCTATAACCGGTTTGTGAATGCCATCAGCCAAGTGCCAACCGTTGACCGTCTGCTCCCAATGGATGCAGTGGGTGAGGAGCACACAGGCGCAAGTGCAGCCTATGAATACGAACCATCCCCGGAAGGCGTACTGCAAGTGCTGCTTCCGAAATATGCCGAAACTTTGATTTATAGCGCAATTCTGGACGGTAAAGCCAGTGAGCTGGGTGCGAAGATGACAGCGATGGGCAGTGCCACTAAGAACGCGTCGAAAATGATCGGAGACCTTAGACTTACGTACAACCGTGCCCGTCAGGCCGCGATTACGCAGGAAATTACTGAGATCGTTGCCGGAGCAAATGCGCAGTCTTGATCTATAAGAAACGGGTGCCGTAGAGCGATACAACGTACCGCTCGCTTCAGGGGCATAGTCTCCTGAAAACAGCACGCCGTTTCTTCTCAATGTAACAGCTTTCGAGGAGGGAAATGAAGATGAACAAAGGACGCGTTGTAAGCATTATGGGTCCGGTTGTTGATATTGAATTCGAACGCGGCCAGTTGCCCAAGATTTTCAACGCTATCAAGATTGAAACCAGCTTGGAGAACGGCCGCATTATTGATCTGACGCTTGAAGTTTCCAATCACCTGGGTGACAATCTGGTCCGTTGTATCGCCATGTCGTCCACGGACGGTCTGGTTCGCGGATTGGACGCGATTGACCAGGGTGAACCGATTTCGGTTCCCGTTGGCGCAGCTACACTCGGCCGGGTATTTAATGTACTTGGCAACCCTATTGATAACGGTGCTGAGGTTGTCGCAGAGAAGAATCCGATTCACCGTCTTGCCCCGACTTATGATGAACTGTCGACCCAAGCGGAAATTCTGGAAACCGGGATCAAGGTTATCGACCTGCTGGCCCCATACGCCAAAGGCGGTAAAATCGGCCTCTTCGGCGGTGCCGGTGTAGGTAAAACGGTAACTATCCAGGAACTGATCAACAACATCGCTCAAGAGCACGGCGGTATTTCTGTATTTGCCGGTGTTGGTGAACGGACCCGTGAAGGTAATGACCTTTATCATGAAATGACCGACTCTGGCGTTATCAAGAAGACGGCCATGGTGTTTGGACAAATGAATGAGCCGCCGGGCGCACGTCTTCGTGTAGCCTTGACCGGTCTGACCATGGCGGAGTATTTCCGTGATGTGGAAGGCCGCGATACGTTGCTCTTTATCGATAATATATTCCGCTTTACCCAAGCAGGTTCCGAAGTATCGGCACTGCTCGGCCGTATGCCTTCAGCGGTAGGTTACCAGCCAACGCTGGCAACAGAAATGGGCCAATTGCAGGAGCGCATCACTTCCACCAAAAAAGGCTCCGTTACCTCCATTCAAGCGATCTACGTACCGGCGGACGATTACACTGACCCGGCTCCGGCAACGGCATTTGCCCACTTGGATGCAACGACCAACCTGGAGCGTAAAATCTCCGAGAAGGGGATTTTCCCTGCGGTGGATCCACTGGCTTCCAGTTCGCGTATGCTGGCTCCCGAAATTGTCGGCGAAGAGCATTACAACGTCGCACAAGGCGTTAAGCAATTGCTGCAGCGCTACACCGAGCTTCAGGACATCATTGCCATCCTGGGGATGGATGAGCTGAGTGAGGAAGACAAGGTTATTGTAGCCCGTGCCCGTAAAGTTGAACGCTTCCTGTCCCAGCCTTTCCACGTGGCAGAGCAGTTTACCGGCTTTAAAGGCAAATATGTGCCAATCAAAGAAACTGTTCGCAGTTTCAAAGAGATTCTGGAAGGCAAGCACGATGATCTTCCGGAGGCAGCTTTCCTGTTTGTAGGTACGATTGAAGAAGCGGTCGAAAAAGCGAAATCCATGTAATTCTGAGCTTTAGATCATGCTTTCGATGCGAGCTTTACTGGGTAAAGCTTTGAGGAGGAATGGAAGTGAATACCTTTTTGTTGGAAATTGTCACGCCGGAGCGTCTTGTCTACTCCAAACAGGTTAACAGCCTGACAGTACGGGGAGTCAATGGCGAGCTGGGCATTTTGCCGGGACACATTCCGCTTGTGACTCCACTTCAGGTTGCTCCGCTCACTGTAAAATCGGACGGTGTTTCCGTCACTATCGCCGTTCATGGCGGGTTCGTAGAAGTGCATAAAGACAAGGTGACAGTTCTGGCTGAAAGTGCCGAGCTGCCTAAGGATATCGATGTTGAACGCGCCGAAGCGGCTAAAGAACGGGCCCAACGCCGTCTTCAGACCCGCAGCAAACAGGATGAGATTGATCACCGCCGTGCGGAGCTGGCGCTGCAACGCGCCGTTACACGGATTAAAGTGTCCACCGGAAAAGGACAACAGTAGCACCAAATGCAGTCAAGCCTATAGCTTGGCTGCATTTTTTTTGGAATAAAAAACCTGTAAGAAATGAACATATTGTCATGAACCTGGGGCTTAATGGGCGAAATGTTTAAAAATTCGTAAAAGTACTGGATTCTTTTCATCTGCGCAAGTATGATATAAGAGTCGATTTCCAAGTAACATTCACACGGGAGGTAACATGGAACAAATGATCTACGATGATTTATCCAGCGCGATCGGTACCAGCGGTTTGGTTTCAATGATCGTTTCTTTGCTCTGTGTCGTATTATCTTGGTGGGCACTTCAGAACCTTAAGCTCGATTTGGTCATAAGATATCCCAAGAGCCCTCAAGGAAGACTGCTCCATCTGTTGCTGGCTATCGTCCTCGGTCATTTCGTGGCTGGGTTTCTGCTGGATTACCTGGGCTGGAGCGGGCTGCTTCGCAATGTGTTTTAATGCAAGTGGGTTTGGTTATATCTGTATAGGTCTATGGATGCGAAAAAGGTGTCGAATAATAAGGTTTTATTATGTCAACACTGAAGTTTAAGGAACGTGCCCGCACATCGGGCGCACAGACGGAATATCCGGTATTTAACAAATGAATCTTAAATTCAAAATTATTTCAGAAATATGGACGCGGAGGGAAACCGAAATGAGCAAATTTATCGTCCGCGGTGGCAACAGATTGACCGGGAGCGTGAAAGTAAGCGGCGCAAAAAATTCCGTACTACCGATCATAGCCGCCTCTCTATTGGCAGAAGAAGGAGTTAGCGTCATTGTGGACGCACCTCCGCTAGACGATGTAATGACTATCAGCAAAGTGCTGGAATCTCTGGGTGCAGGTGTTACATACCAGAACGATATCATCGAGGTTGATGCTAGAAGCATCACTTCCTGTGAAGCGCCTTATGAATGGGTGCGGAAAATGCGGGCTTCTTTTTTGGTAATGGGCCCTTTATTGTCCCGTATGGGTCATACACGCATTTCTCTGCCCGGCGGCTGTGCCATCGGTACAAGGCCGATTGACCAGCATCTGAAGGGATTTGAAGCGCTTGGTGCCGAGATTAGCTTGGGCCAAGGCTACATTGAAGCGAAATCAAACGGTCGACTGCGTGGAGCCAAGGTGTATCTGGATGTGGCCAGCGTGGGTGCGACTGAAAATATAATGATGGCCGCAGCACTCGCCGAAGGCGTGACTGTGATTGAGAATGCCGCGAAAGAGCCGGAAATTGTTGATTTGGCCAACTACCTGAACGGAATGGGCGGCATTGTACGTGGAGCTGGGACCGGCGTCATTCGTATTGAGGGCGTAGAACGGCTTCACGGCGTAAAACATCATGTGATTCCTGACCGGATTGAAGCAGGTACCTACATGGCAGCTGCAGCGATCACGGGCGGGGATGTATACGTTGAAGGTGCGATTGCCGATCATCTCGGACCTGTTATTGCCAAGATGGAGGAAATGGGCGTTACGATCATTCCTGATGAGAATGGCGTGCGCGTCATCAGCGATAAACCACTGAAGGCTGTTGATCTGAAGACATTGCCGTATCCGGGTTTCCCTACCGATATGCAGTCGCAAATGATGGCGCTGCTGCTTCGCTCCGTAGGTACCAGTGTCGTAACAGAGACTGTTTTCGAGAACCGGTTTATGCATGTAGATGAATTCCACAACATGAACGCCGAGATCAAGATTGAGGGCCGTTCGGCGATTGTGACCGGCAACGCTCAGCTTGTCGGCGCTAAAGTGTGCGCTACGGACCTGCGTGCAGGCGCTGCGCTTATTTTGGCGGGACTTGTTGCCGAAGGGACTACGGAAGTGAGCGGTACGCATCACATTGACCGCGGGTATGTGAATCTGGCTGAGAAGCTGTCGGGACTTGGTGCAGACATTTGGCGGATTTCCATGGAAGAGCCGGCTGTAGCGGCATCCAAAGAAGAAATTGCCAAACCGGAAGCTGCCAAAAGCGAATCGTACAAAAGCGATGAACTGAAGCCGCGCTTTCAGATTCAGCCAACCTGGGTATAATCGTAAATAATATAAATGAAATAGGCTGCTCCGCATTTGCGGTGCGGTCTTTTTTTTGCCGATTGGGAATTTTGCTAACTTCACGGCAATTTGATTCTCTCACTCTCAGAATAGCGTTCTAGCAGTTGTGGAAAACTCATATCTATAAGAATCACCGGTGACTTACGGAAGGAGCCATAGAGATGAAAGATTTCCACTACCTGCGGCGCAAATTCAAACGCCGTTACGCACGCACCCGGCGCGGAGCGCCCCGTATCCGGCGGCTGGCCCCGGCCGCCTGGCTCGCAGCGCCGCTGCTGGCGGCGCTGCTGCTGCCGCTGGCGATTGTCCCGCTGCGCGGAGGCGGGCAGCCAGCGCCTAAGGCCGTGCCACAGGCCACGGAACGGCCTGTGCCGCCTGAGACGGCTGCTAGGGAGGCCCCGCAGCCGGAAGTGCATGTCTATTTGTCGCAGAGCGGACAAATAGAGACCCTGCCGCTGGAGGAGTACGTCAGCGGCGTGCTGGCGGCCGAGATGCCGGCGGACTTTGAGCTCGAAGCGCTCAAAGCACAGGCCGTGGCCGCCCGCACGTTCATTATGCGCCGCCTGGTGGCCGGCGACAGCAGTGGCGTGCCCGTTCCGGGCGCGGATGTGACCGATACAGTAAGCCATCAGGCTTACGTCTCGCAGGCGGCGCTGGAACGGGATTGGGTGCGCGGCGGCAAAAGCGCCGGGCTGGCCAAACTCCGTCGCGCGGTCCGCGAAACGCGCGGCGTCATTATGACCTATAAGGGGCAGCCGATCACCGCCTCCTTTTTCGCCTCCAGCGGAGGCTATACGGAAAATTCGGAAGACTACTGGAATGCCGCCGTGCCTTATTTGCGCAGTGTAGCCAGCCCCTGGGAGCAGGAGATTACACCGAATCTCGCGGTAACCTATACCTTTAGTATTTCAGAGCTGATAGGCAAGCTGGGGTTAAGCGCCAAGGTTTTACCTGCTTCCAAGGATCTTGCAGCTTTCGGAGGGGCGAAGCCGGTCTCCTCTTCCTCTGCACAGATGCCTGTGAAAGTACTGTCTCTGACTGCGGGACACCGGGTCAAGGAAATCTCGATTGGAGGAACCGTATTTACCGGACGGGAGGTGCGCGAGAAGCTGGGGCTGCGCTCCAGCCAGTTTACCTGGAAGCGAAAGGGCAGCGAGATTCTAATCACAACTTACGGGAATGGACACGGAGTCGGCATGAGCCAGTGGGGAGCTAACGGCATGGCCAAGGAAGGCAGCACAGCGACACAAATTCTCAAACACTATTACAGCGGTGTCTCTTTTGTTCAAGTCTCAACTCTTCTGAAAAAATAACTTGAAAGATACGTATAAAAGCGAAGCGCCCGGTAACACTGGTTACTGAGGTGATAAACATATGAATGAACAAGAAAAAAACAAATCAACCCATGATGAATCTCTCAAAAACAAGCAGGGAGATTCAGGCGCTAAGCCTTCTTCATGGAACAGGCTGTTCTCCAAACGGTGGGTATTCCCGGCAGTCTACACGGCGGCAGCGGCTATTATACTAACCTTGGTGTGGGTCTATCAGGATGCCGGCCAGAAGCCGCTGAACTCCGACACCAACGCAGTCGTTTCACAGGATGCCGCTAAACCCAGCAAAGAAGCCGGTGCAGCAAACGACCCTGAGGCTCTGGAAGTTGTCGCTTCGGCAGAAACTCTGACCTGGCCTGTAGCCAGTCCCGGAGAAGTGGAAGTGGTAAAACCGTTCTATGACGAGAATGGGACAGAAGAGAACCATGTAGCGGCTATGGTGCAGTACAATGACACCTTCGTGCCGAATGTCGGAATCGACATCGCACGTGAGGACAACAAGACGTTTGATGTCAAGGCAGCGCTTAGCGGTGAAGTAACACGGGTTGAAGATGTTGCAGTGTTCGGCAAGGTTGTAGAGATTACCCATCCGAACAATCTGAAGACAGTATATCAGAGCCTCGGCGACACCAAAGTGAAGCAAGGCGATGAAGTGAAGCAAGGCGACACGCTGGCAACAGCCGGACGCAGTGAAATTGAGAAAAATCTTGGCAACCATGTGCACTTTGAAGTGTACGAGGATGGCAAGGTAGTCAATCCTTCGGATCTGCTGCCGCAGCGTTAAGCATAACTTTTAGACAGGAGGCGAATGCCTCCTGTTTTTTTGTTGCAACGTCCAGCGAAACTTAGCAGGACAGAAGTAAGCTGTTTTCCGCCGAAATAGGCCCTTCTTACGGTTGTCCAGGAAATAAAATGAGCCTTCCAGGGCTTGTCATCCCCTGAAAGCGCGAATATATAGGCCCGCCCCTCATATAATGTACCAAACTATCCACAGTTGGGAGGCGGGAGCGTGCACGATTACATCAAAGAACGTACGATCAAAATCGGACGCTGCATCGTGGAAACCAGGCATACAGTCCGGACCATTGCCAAGGAATTTGGCGTTTCAAAAAGCACGGTGCATAAAGACTTAACCGAGCGTTTGCCGGAGATCAACCCTGATTTGGCCGATCAGGTGAAGCACATTCTCGAATATCACAAATCAATCCGTCATTTGCGGGGGGGAGAAGCCACAAAAATTAAATATAAGAAAACGACCGGTAAAAAACGTGAGGTTGCCGTAGCCGCAAAGCCATGATATTTTCGGAATTATAAGCAATAATTCGCTTTTACTACATTGTGTATATCCCCTAAAGTATGGTATTTTTAAATTTGGTACTCACTAACAAATCTCATTTAAAATAACACTTTGGGGGCTCTTTCATTATGCTTAGCAAGGATATCGGAATCGATCTCGGCACGGCCAATGTGCTCATTCATGTTAAAGGGAGGGGAGTCGTTCTGGATGAACCCTCCGTGGTCACACTTGAAAGTGATACGAAGAAAGTCCTTGCGGTAGGTGAACAGGCTCGTCGCATGGTAGGACGGACACCTGGCAACATTACAACCATTCGTCCCCTTAGGGACGGCGTTATTGCTGATTTTGCCGTTACAGAAATGATGTTGAAATATTTCATCGACCGCGTTGGCGGCCGTACTTGGTACGCTAAGCCCCGCATTTTGATCTGTGCCCCCACGAATATTACATCAGTTGAGCAGAAATCGATCCGTGAAGCGGCGGAACGCAGCGGGGCCAAGGATGTATATATGGAAGAAGAACCCAAGGCCGCGGCAATTGGAGCGGGTATGGATATTTATCAACCAAGCGGAAATATGGTCGTCGATATCGGCGGCGGAACGACGGATGTAGCTGTCCTGTCCATGGGCGACGTCGTGACCGCCTCCTCCATCAAAATCGCAGGGGACAAGTTCGACGATGCCATTTTAAAATATATCAAACAGAAATATAAACTGCTCATTGGTGAGCGCACGGCTGAGGATATTAAGGTCACCATCGGAACAGTCCGGCCAGGCGGGATGCAGGCCGAAATGGATATTCGCGGCCGGGATATGGTGAGCGGACTTCCACAAACACTGACCATTAACTCCGGTGAGGTTAAAGAAGCATTATGGGATCCGGTTTCCTCTATTGTCGCTGCGGCAAAATCAGTGCTCGAGCGTACACCGCCGGAGCTGTCGGCCGATATTATTGACCGTGGGGTTGTACTGACCGGCGGCGGCGCACTGCTTAACGGGCTGGACGAGCTGCTCTCGGAGCAGCTGCATGTTCCTGTCTGGATTGCGGAAGATCCGATGCACTGTGTGGTCAAGGGAACGGGGATTATGCTGGATCATTTAGACAAGGTTGTTAAGAAAAAGTTCTAAGCTGCCGATAATAAAGGGTAATAGCAGATTCAGGAAGGGGAATTGCCCTCATGATTAGAGGATTATATACGGCCGCTGCCGGGATGGTCACGCAGCAGCGCAGACATGATACGGCGGTACAAAACATTGCCAATTTGAATACAACGGGGTACAAGCAGGTCGATAGTGTCAGCCATGCCTTTCCTGATGTATTGATTTCAGCCATGAGTGGTGGCACCACGAAGCCGGTAGGCCGCCTCAACACAGGGGTTTTTGCAGAACAATCTGTTTCCCAATATTTGCAGGGCGATCTGATTGAAAGCGGAAAGTCGATTGACTTTGCCTTGTCTACTGACTTACAGGTCACGGACCCTGCTACCGGAGACAACATAGCTTTTGACGGGTCGGGCAAATATGTAACTCCTGAAGGCGAGGTTATCTACCGGCCGCAGGCATTTTTCACTGTTCAAGATAACGAAGGCAATAATTTATATACACGTAACGGAAGCTTCAGCGTTAGCGCGACCGGACAGGTGCTCAGCGCCGGAGGTTTTAATGTTCTAGATGCTAACGGCAACCCGCTGGTCTTGACAGGCCCGCAGGATAATCTTAAAGTGGACGGGCAGGGCAATCTGATCAATACGGCTACAGGGCTTCCTTCCGGAACCAAAATTGGTGTAAGTGTAATCACGAGACCGCAGGAACTAGTGCGCGACGGTAACGGTGTCTTCCATGCGGATGATATTGAGGCTGCGGAAATCCGCTATGCTAACGCAGGAGATAACCTGCAGGTGCGCCAGAGATATTTGGAGAATTCCAATGTGGACCCTACCCAGGTAACGGTTGATATGAATGCTGCATACCGGGCGTATGAGGCGAACCAGAAAGTCATTCAATTCTACGACACCAGTCTGCAGAAGACCGTCAATGAAGTCGGTAGAGTATAGAGGGGGATTAATCCATGAACAATTCGTCAATCAGCGCTTCTGTCTCGATGTCCAGCCTTCAGCAGCGTCTGGATATTATCGCGGATAACTTTGCTAATATGAGTACCAATGGCTATAAGAGCAAAGAAGGTTCGTTTGAGGACGTTCTGACCCGTGTTCAGCAGCAGTCCAAAGACTACGATCAGCCCGGCCGCAGCATGCCGCTTGGCTTCAATATCGGCTTTGGGGTCCGTGTGCCTGAGGTTAAGACCAACTGGGAAGAGGGTCCGCTTCAAGAAACTGGGAATCCGACGGATCTGGCGCTGCAAGGTAACGGGTTATTTGGGGTTCAGGTGAATGGAGCTACCGCTTATACACGTCAAGGGGATTTTCATTTTACACCGGATGCCTCCAACCCTGATAATATGATGTTGGTAGATAATACAGGCAATCCTGTATTGAATACTGATGGCAACCCTTTAACAGTACCTGCGAATGTAAGTGCCGCTATTGATGAGCGCGGCCGGGTGCTCACGAAGACCAGCGAGAATGCGCCGGCCCGGGTAGCGGGTACAATCATGATTGTAGAGCCGCTAAGCAAGAGTGCGATGCAGGCAGTCGACGGAAATTTTTACGTGCTTGCTGACGGAGTCACAGCGCAGCAGGCCTTTCTCCAAAGAGCACCGGGTGAAGCCTCGGCAGTAGGAGTGCGTTCCGGATATCTGGAACAGTCCAACGTTGACCTCAGCAAGGAAATAACGGAAATGATGCAGATTCAGCGCACCTATCAGCTTGTCTCACGGGCACTTTCCTCCAGTGACCAAATGCTTGGCCTGGCTAATTCTATGCGCGGGTAGGTGAAGGAATGAGTCGTCAGGACAATAAGAAACCGGAAGAAGAACAACGGCAGCCGGTGAAGAAGCGGGGAGTATCCACATGGGCCATTATCCAGTGGATTATGATTCCCTTGCTGCTTGTAGCTGCACTTGCGAGTGGTCTTGTGGTCGGTTACGTCGTTCTAGGCAAAAAGGAATTCAGTGATGTGCTTCTGTGGAGTACCTGGAAGCATGTATATGATTTGGTGTTCGCACCTTAAATATGAGGTATTTTAAAGCTCCCTGGTTGTCTAAGGGAGTTTTCTTTTTTATACTGGAAAATGTATAATGATTGGGGACCAAGGAACGCCAAAAAGGGCCCTCTCCGCCATGCTGCCGCGTGCGGTGGAGAAAGCCCCTTATCTTAACCTCCACTGCTGCAGGTGGTGAAGGATAATTATAGTTTTTACCGAAGCCGCCAATATTTATGCAGACTTTGTAAAATAATAAAACCAAAGTACTGTTCAGCGGATGGTTTAAACACGCGGTTACATCCGAAAGGAGCTTTGCGACAATGCTGGATATCAATCAAATTCAAGAAATAATACCCCACCGGCCTCCATTTCTGCTGGTGGACAAAATTACAGAAATAGAAATGGGCAAACGGGCTGTCGGCATCAAAAATGTGACGGTAAATGAACCGTTCTTCACCGGTCACTTTCCGGGTTATCCGGTAATGCCCGGCGTTCTGATTACGGAAGCTCTGGCACAGGTAGGCGCCGTAGCTATTCTGGGACTTGAAACCAACCGGGGCAAGATCGGTTTTCTGGCCGGACTGGACGGTTTCCGTTTCCGTGGCCAGGTAGTACCGGGAGATACGCTAACGCTTGAGGTGGAGATTACCCGGCTTAAAGGCAGCATCGGAAAAGGCCAAGCCACCGCGAAGGTGGAGGGGAAGATTGTCGCCTCTGGCGAAATTATGTTCGCGCTCAGCTAGCACCTGTTATACAATCATATATCATAATATGGATAAGGAGAGATTCATATGACTGAATTAAGCCCGAAAGCGCTAGAAACATTGACACGTTGGCTGCAGGACCCATCTGTGGATGAGAATACGAAGGCAGAACTGAACCTTCTTGCGAATGAAAAACAGGAACTGGAAGAACGCTTTTATAGAGATTTGGAGTTTGGTACAGGCGGATTGCGCGGGGTTATCGGCGCAGGCAGCAACCGGATCAACCGATATACAGTAGGCCGGGCGACTCAAGGGTTCGCTAATTATATATTGGAGCAGCATACTGGAGAAGGCAGACCTTCTGTAGTGATCGCGCATGACTCCCGCCGCTTCTCACCCGAATTTACGCTGGAGGCGGCACTTGTGCTGGCTGGCAACGGTATTGAGGCGCATCTGTTTCCATCCCTGCGTTCGACGCCGCAGCTTTCCTTTACTGTCCGTCATTTGAAGGCGTCAGGTGGCGTTGTTATCACAGCAAGCCATAACCCGCCGGAATACAACGGCTATAAAGTTTATAATGCTGAAGGTGGACAGCTGGTACCGGACGAGGCGGAGAAGGTCATTTCCTACATATTGGAGGTTGATTCCTTCAATGGCGTAAAGCGGATTTCCCGTGAAGATGCAGAAAGTCAAGGCTTGCTGCATTGGCTGGGAGAGAAAGAAGACGAAGCTTTTACAGATACAGTAGCTGCTGTGAGTGTTGCCCGTGAAGAGATCGCTTCTACTCTTGGCAAAGATTTCAAGATTGTGTACACTCCGCTGCATGGAACGGGCAATTTGCCGGTCCGCAGTGTACTGAAGAAGATCGGCTTTACGCAGGTCCATGTGGTGCCGGAGCAGGAGCAGCCGGATTCTGAGTTCTCGACGGTGAAATCACCGAACCCCGAGGAGCGGGAAGCCTTTACCCTGGCTATAAAACTTGGCGAAGAATTAAACGCCGACCTGCTGATCGGTACCGACCCTGATGCAGACCGGATGGGGGCCGTCGTACGGGACAATGAAGGGAACTTCGTTGTTTTATCTGGTAACCAGTCCGGGGCTCTGATGATCCATTACTACCTGAGCCGTTTGCAGGAACAAGGAAAGCTGCCGAAGAACGGTGCTGTTGTCAAGACCATCGTGACGAGTGAAATGGGCGCAGCGGTTGCCGAGCATTATGGTGCTACTGTATTCAATACGCTGACTGGCTTCAAATATATCGGGGAGAAAATGACCCAGTTCGAACAGTCCGGGGAATATACGTACCTCTTCGGTTACGAAGAGAGCTATGGTTACCTTGCCGGCAATTATGCCCGGGACAAGGATGCCGTTCTGGCTTCCATGCTGATTGCAGAAGCTGGGGCGTATTACAAAGCACAAGGCAAGACGCTTTATGATGTGCTTCAGGAGCTGTACAGCAAGTTTGGCTTCTTCCTGGAAAGCCTGGAATCACGCACGCTGAAGGGTAAAGACGGTGTGGCCCAGATTCAGGCAATTATGAATGACTGGCGCAGCAATCCCCCGCAGGAAATCGCAGGTGCTTCTGTAAGCGAGGTTCTGGATTACTCTCTGGGGCTGAATGGCCTGCCTAAGGAAAATGTGCTGAAGTATCTGTTATCCGACGGTTCATGGTTCTGCCTGCGGCCCTCCGGTACAGAGCCGAAGATCAAGGTGTACTTTGCGGTTCGCGGTGAATCGCTCCAGAATGCCAAGGATAAGGTTGCTGCACTTACGCAGCAGGTTATGACCCGCGTTGACGGGAAATAATACGAGATAGCTAATTTCCCGCAGAAACGGATACTGCTCCTAACCGGATGCACATCCGTTTCTGCTTGAGTTTAGAGCGATTTTAATTAATATGCAGCTTGGCAGTGAAGACTGTTTTATAAACGGTACTAGGCTTCAAAGTGAAAGAGGAGGTACTTTTGGTGCAGCAGAAATGGCAACGATGGAATATAGCTTCGCGAAAGTGGTTGTGGATTATCGTAATAATTGGTGTCTTGGCTGCGCTACCGGTTGTTTATGACCGGCTGCAGACGGAGAAATCATCCAAAACGGTTGAATTTGTATTTGATTACCGCGATCTGGTTGAAGTGGCCAGCTACCGCTCTAATCCAAAGGATTATATTTCCGACCAGCTTGACCGTTTAAAGGATGCCGGCGTTCAGAGCATGGCAATTTATGAAAGCACGCTTGAGGATTACCGTAAGGCCCGCCGTTTGATGTTATGGGGAGCGGCTGATATCGCTAATCTTACCGACACTGTGATTCCGGAGAATGAGAACTATACATATGTCCTCTTTACGAGCGCAGATAATAGTGATGCACTCTCGTCGATGATACGTGAAGCGTTCAGCAGTCTTGACATTGGAACGGAGGACTGGAGTTTCCGCGGACAGCAGGGGCTGATCATCAAGACTCCTATTGAAGATGCTACAATGAAACCTCTACAGCCGGATCCGATGACGCTGGACATGCTGCATGGCAAAGGGTTCAACATTGTCCCCCGTCTAGTGGACTCCTTAAAGTATAACCAGGAGGCAGTACAGAAACTGCTGGACCGCTATGAGGAACTCGGGGTCAAGCGGATTCTTTTCGAAGGCGAGTCGGTCAAGGGATATAAT
Source organism: Paenibacillus sp. FSL L8-0340 (assembly GCF_038593145.1). Lineage (NCBI taxonomy): Bacteria > Bacillati > Bacillota > Bacilli > Caryophanales > Paenibacillaceae > Paenibacillus > Paenibacillus sp. FSL L8-0340. The sequence continues at coordinate 6,918,096 of NZ_CP151967.1, read as the reverse complement.
GATGACGCTGACTTAAAGAGTTTAGACGCCTTTGGAAAACTTATGAAGGAACGCGGAATGGGGATTGCTGCAATTGAGAATATTAAGGCCCAGCAAAAAGGTTTTAATAAACTCGCCTATGAGCTCGACTATAACGTCGCACGGTTGTATTCTCTCAGTGAAAGAGATTCCAGCTTGGCACCGGAAGTCATTGCTGACCGTTTCGCGCTTGCAACCAAAGACCGTAATATCCGGATGATCTATCTCAACACGATTCCGTCAAGAAACACTGCTAAAGCTCAGGTGACCGACACGCTCGATAACCTCATAACGAGTCTAAGCGATCCCGGGGGTGCTGTAGATAAAATTGAGGATAACGGTTTTACCCTGGGACAAGCCACGGCGTTTGAAGTCGTTGACTCCTCCTATCAGCGTTATTTCAAGCTTGGGGCTGTGATTGGTGCGGTATCCATGGTAGCTTTGCTTGTCTCATTTTTCATTCCATGGCTCACACTTCCTGCCTGGGTACTGGGATTGCTGGGAAGTGCCGGATTACTTGTAATAAAGCCTCAGCTTTTTGAACAGGCATTGGCACTTGCGGTAGCTATCAGCGCCCCGACTGTGGCGACAGTAATGGCGATCCGCAAGATTAATGAACAGGGTCCGCCGCTTCGAATCAATAAACTAACCTATACGGTCATGAGTCCCAAGCGGCGTTTGGCGCACAGTCTTGTACTTTATGTGAAGACAGCACTGATCTCGCTTAGTGCCGTACCGTTTGTAATTGCACTTCTGAACAACATTACGTACAGCCTTGTGCTCAATCAGTTCCGCGGTGTCAGCCTGCTGCATTTGGCGCCGATTGCCTTGACTGCGCTGTATGTACTTCTATACCGTGGTGAATTCACCTTTAACAAGACAGGCAAGCTGCTGCGTACTCCCATTACACTCATAATGGTTATTGCTGCCGGTGTTCTGTTGATCATTGGCTGGTATTACTTAAAACGGACTGGAAACAGCGGTAGTGTAAGTCCATTGGAGATGACTTTCCGTACCTTCCTGGAGAATACAGTTCAAGTCCGGCCGCGCAATAAAGAATTCCTGCTGGCTCATCCGCTGTTCATTCTGGGTGCTTTCATGGCCTATAAATACCGGAATGCCGCGTTTATTATGATTATTGCGGTCATCGGCCAGCTTTCGATGGTGGATACCTTCGCCCATATCCATTCTCCTATGCTGATTTCACTTGTTCGCGGATTGCTTGGACTGGGGCTTGGTCTGATTATTGGACTCATCGCTGTTGGCGTATGGCAGATTGCAGAAGGGTGTTGGAAACGATGGTCGCCGCTGCTCAAAAAATAATTCTCTCCGGCTATTATGGTTTCCGCAACAGCGGGGATGAGGCAGTGCTGCAGTCCATTCTAGATGCGCTGCAGAAGCATTCACAAGCTGCCGGCATACCGGTTGAACCTGTTGTGTTATCCATTGATCCGGAGTGGACAACGGCTACTTATGGTGTAAAAGCTGTTCACCGGATGAAGCTGGGTGAGGTACGCCAGGCCATTTACGAGAGTGCAGGTCTCATCAGCGGCGGCGGAAGCCTGCTGCAGGACGTGACGGGCAGCAAGAGTATTCCCTACTACCTGGGGATTATAAAGCTGGCTCAATGGATGAGAAAGCCGACATTTATTTATGCCCAGGGCATCGGTCCGGTAAACCGGAAGCTGTTCCATCCGCTGATCAAATCCGTTTTCCGCAAATGCAGCTATGTGTCTGTGCGGGATGAGCAATCTCGCCAGCTGCTGCAGACTATGGGGCTTGACCGGGAACTAGTTGTGGTTGTTCCTGATCCTGTGATGGGACTCTCTCTTCCAGAGGCTTCCCAACCCTTTGAGGAGATTACCCGCGACACTGCATTGAAGACCGTCGGGATATCGGTGCGTTACTGGGAGCAGTCCCGTAAGGAATTGGATGCCATTGCGCAAGGCCTGCTAATTGCCTGTGGGCAAGTTCCGCTGCATCTGCGCTTCCTGCCTTTCCATCATTCCTCAGATAATGAGGCTTCGCGTTATGTGATGCAGAAACTGGAGGAGGGTATTGCGCGCCAGGGCGGCAGGATCAGCATTTGTGAAGATGCGCTCCATCCCCGGCAGATGTTGCGCGAGGTAGGAGAATGCGATATGCTGATCGGGATGCGGCTGCACAGTCTCATCTATGCTGCCGGAAGGCGTGTGCCGCTGATGGGGATCTCCTATGATCCTAAGATCGATCACTTTCTTGAGCGGATCGACTGTCGGCCCGTCGGTTCTACGACTTCGCTTGACGGCGGAGAAGTTGCCGCTGAAGTCCTTCATCTTCTGGAAGCAGGAGACGATTGGAAACTTAAGCGTGAGCCGCTAATTGCTGCCTTAGTTGAAGAAGCCGAGGCTCCTGCCCGGCAAATTGTTGAATATTTCCACCGCAAAGGATGATTGATAGTGAAAGCAGAAAGTCCGGTACCTACAGTTCCAATTTTTGGCATCAGGGTATCTAAAATCGATATGAAAGCCACAGTCGCTTATTTGACAGAAGCAGTCCGCAACCGTGAACCGCACCAGGTAATTACTGCTAATCCGATCATGGTTATGACCGCGCTGGAGAATCCAGCATACATGGAAATCATGAAATCGGCGGAGCTGGTGGTGCCTGATGGGACAGGCGTCGTGTGGGCTGCGGAATATTGTCGTGAACCCGTGGCGGAGCGTGTGGCCGGATTTGATCTTTTACATGAATTGCTGCGTCAAGGCGAAAGATATACCTGGAAGGTCTATCTGCTGGGCTCTACCCCGGAAGTGATTCATGAGACGTCCTCCCGGTTACAAACTCAGTATCCCGGGATCGTAATCTCGGGATATCATGATGGTTATTTTGGACCCGACGACGACGAGAAGATTATTTCTGGAATTCTGGAGGCCCAGCCGGATCTGCTCTTTGTTGCCAGAGGCGCTGACAGCCAGGAGCCTTGGATCGCCAAGTACAAATCCAGACTGAATATTCCGGTGATGATGGGGGTCGGAGGGAGTTTTGATGTGATCTCGGGCAAGACCAAACGCGCTCCCATAGCCTTCCAGAAACTTAGAGCGGAATGGTTATATCGTCTTCTTAAAGAACCAACACGCTATAAAAGAATGCTTGCGCTGCCGAAATTCGCAGTAAAAGTGATGCGTGAGAAAGATAAAGTGACAAAAGCTCAGTAAAATGCGGATATTCACCGTGAAAATAAGAATAGCAGCCCAAAAACGGAATTGGAATTTGTATTTAGTTCAGCGTATAATTCAATGCGGTAGAGAAATGGGGGTCGACTGATCAAATGTTAATCATATACATCGCCGGATTTGTTGTGTGCATGGGACTCGCCTTACTCTTGACGCCGCTGGTGAAGAAATTCGCTATTAAGATTGGCGCTACAGATGTGCCGAATGCCCGTAAAGTGCATACGAAGATTATGCCCCGCCTTGGCGGACTTGGTATTTTTCTGGCGTTTGTGTTGGGCCTGCTTGCCGTATTGCCAATTATTCCTTATGACTTCACTCCGCGGGAGGTAAGCTTCATCAAAGCGCTGCTGTGTGGCGGCGGAATGATTGTTCTGATCGGCGGTTTGGATGACCGGTTCGAACTTTCGGCAAAGGTGAAGCTGCTGGGCCAGATTGCGGCTGCCTGCATAGTAGTCTTCGGTTTTGGTATTACTGTTGATTTCGTAAATATTCCTTTTCATAATACGTATTCTTCGCTGGAAAGCTGGATTGCTATTCCACTGACTATTTTCTGGATTGTGGGGGTCACGAATGCCGTTAACTTGATTGACGGGTTGGACGGGCTTGCTGCCGGGGTATCCGGTATAGCTATTGCCACCATTGCAGTGATGGCCTTCTTGATGGGAAATACCATGGTTGCACTTCTGTGCCTGCTGCTGCTGGGCAGCATCATAGGATTTCTGTTCTTTAATTTTCACCCCGCCAAAATTTTTATGGGTGATACAGGTTCACTATTCTTAGGTTTTTGCTTGGCTCTGCTTGCACTTCTTGGGTTTAAGCAAATTGCCGTCGTTTCTTTTATTACACCGCTCCTCATTATCGGGGTGCCTTTGTCTGATACCTTTTTTGCCATCGTACGCCGCAAGCTGCAGAAGAAACCGATATTTGCACCGGATAAAGGCCACCTGCATCATTGCCTGCGCGAACTGGGGTTCAGCCACCGTCAAACGGTACTGATCATTTATGGAATTGCAACATTTTTCGGTGTATTGGCTGTTATCCAGACCTCTGCCTCACTTTACGAAGCAAACTGGGTTACTTTTGTAGTCATTTGTGTAATGCTGTTCTTCCTGCAAATTGGCGCGGAGATTACCGGTGTTATTAGTAAGACTAAACGGCCTGTAATTGACTTCTTCCTGAGAATGCGAATGAAAGTTAGTCAGGAACGAGGCTCGAAGCTGTAGGGTTTGTTTATAGATTTGTATTGCTATTATATATTTTTTTTGAAAAGCTCATCCTGATGAAGGGTGGGCTTTTTGCATTTTAGAGGGTGTTTATTGAAGGAATCTGTTGAAGCACGAATGATAAGTGTATAGAAAATTCAAGGAATTCCTTCAAATTATCTTCTCTAGGACCGATAAAATAATTAATATCATCAAAAGGGAGAGATTAATGACATGCAGCGCATGAGAAAGCCATTTGTATGGACGCTTCTGTTCGCCTTAATTGTATCTTTAATTCCAACTGGACTTATGAATACTGCAGTGGCTGCAGACACGCTTAAGCCTACCAGTTATTTTACGCCAGATAATACGAAATTGAGAAACACTGTTGATCTGACATTACTGCCTCCAGCAACAAATCAAATCTCAAGAACTAATGTATTACAGGTAACGGATGCTAGTTTACCAGTTACAGGAACATTTACAAAAGTTACGAGTTCTACTCTGGGGGCCAATGTACAACGTTTGAACTGGGAAGATGGGAAATGGGTAGAAGATGCTACTCATGTAACGCCAGGTGTTGTGCAGTTGGATATTGACAGTCCTGACAACCGCTTTACCGCAAATCTGACATTGTTTCCAGGCATGAACAAGATTACTCTTACAGGCTCACAGGGAAGCAATGATCGCTCTGAGGCTTTTTATGTACTATTTGATCAGGTTCCTTATGTCGAGAGACTTCAAGTTCTGGGTGGCTCAGAGAAGCTTAATTTGAACGAAGGAGCACAATTGGTCGTAGCCACCAAAGAAATTACACTTGAAGGTAAAGCGTTAAATGCAACAAAGGTTACTGCTGCCATTAATAATGAAAGTGCATCAAATACCTCCTTACTGCAGGATGGAACGTTCTTCTCACAGCGTATGGCGCTTAATCCGGGTGTCAATAATCTGAAATTAGTCGTGCAGAATGGCTCAGATACGTTGAGCTTTGAATATACGCTTTTTTATTATGATGAGAAGAATCCTATAGTTAAAATGTATTTGGTTGATTCGCACAATCAGGGTCAGGACCTGCTGGGTGGTCAGCCGGTGATGACAGAAGGTTCAGATACTGCAAAATTAATGGTTCAAATGATGATTGAGGATACTGCGGGAGTCCCTTTTGCGGGTTCGGCAGTAGTGAAAATGAATGGAGCAGTATCAACGCCTACCTATGGGAGCGGTATAACATTGGACAGCGCTGGTCTTATCGCATTGAACGCGGGAGATGAGGTTTTGGTACCCTCTCCTATCAAGAATGCACCGTCCTATCGGCTGGTTTCTTTTGAGATGCCGCTGACCCTAAACAAAGACAATGCAACGCCAGCGAACAGATTAGAGACGCAAACACATAATCTTTCGGTAGCTTACGGAACTAAAACTATAAATCGTTCTTTTGATTTTCAGTATATGAAAGATAGAATCGTAATCACGGATATGAAATATCTTGCAGGATACGATGGAACTGGCGTTATTCCACCCGGGATAGCTCTGAATGGGGCTAAGGTGGATGCCAGTGAGTTCTATATCTCGGTTAAAACAAATGCAGCAGTGACTAGCCCGGCGAAACTGATTGCGAAATATTTACCGATTTCCACTGCAGGTCTGACACCGGAGTTGGTGACTTCTGTTTCAGATACACAGCATATCTTTAAAATAAAGGATTTCCAAAACGGGAACCAGACCGTTAGATTTAACATTGAGGGTTCCTCTGCATATAAGGATGTTAATATTTCCTTTGCCTCTAAAAGCTATATTTATGTATCCAACCTTACAGATGGACAGACTATTGTTATTGATTCCGAGGCTGGCAAGAGCCTTGCTATTAAGGGGCAATATATTGATTTCAATTCAAACTCCGATTACTTCGTGGCTGAAATGTATGTGAATGGAACAAAACAAAGATCAACCGGCTTAGATAAAACTTGGTTTAAAAGCGCCGCAGGTGGATTTGAAGTTAATTTAGCGATTAATGCGACCACGGGTCCATTAGTGTTTGGAGAGAATAAAATTGTCTTTACAGGCACAGGTACGGATGAAAAGGGGCAAACCCGGGAAGTCCGCAAGGAACTGCGCATTTACATTCTCGATGAGAACGTATCAACCATAAGTAAGTTTCAACCCGCGGTGGGTACTGCTAGAAGTACGTTTCCTGATAGGGAGTTTGGACCAACGGATGAACTGCTGACCAAACTATTTAACTTAACTCCTGATTTTATATACAAAGATAATCAGTATACTACCAGCTTGAAAACTTATGATCTGGTACTTAGAGGAAGCGGTGCGGTAAAACTCAATTTGAATATGGGAACAAAAAATATCCTGTCACTTGATATTCCTGCCATTCCCAATCCACCGATTACTCCCAGCCCGAGTTTTGCAGATAAACGCTATACCACCAGTTTTGCTGGGAGTCAAAAAGACTTTGTAATGCGGATTCAGGATCTTGTGAATGATACGCCAGGAACGTATGTTTACACGCTTGAGCTGATAAATAGTACAGGAGCCAAAACAAGTCAGAAGCTGGAGATTGTTAGAGAAGTAAGTGCCTATCGTATTCTCTCTCCTCAGCCTTCTGTAGGTACTCAATATGTTGTTAATAAAAACTTTGTTCATTTTGATATTGAAGCTGAAGGGGCTACAGATGTCATCATAGACAAAGAAAAAGCAGTCAAACGTACGGATTTGGGGCCAGGGAGATTTGCACTGGACTATGTAGGGTTGAAGGCAGATAAAGCTAACAGCATCAAAATTCAAATTGTTCGCGGTGCTACGACAAGTACAGACACTATTTCAATATTCTATACCGGTACAGTAGCGGTCGATGCACAATACATGTCACCTAAAACAGCAGACAAATACAGTGTGTTTAACAAAGCAGTGGAATTAACCTTCCCAAAAGGAACGGTAATGCAAAGTACGGATACGCGTAATTTGACGAAGTACTATCCTAATAACAAGCTGCGGTTTGGGATTGCAGACCCATCCACAGGTGTTGTAGAACGGCGTAACGATTATGGGAACGTCATCGGCTTCCCTGAAACCTTTAAAGAGAGCGGCATACCAACTTGGACGATTCCAGATGAATTTACGCTCCGGTTCAATTCTCCTTATGAGAGCAGCAATTTTGGACGCATATCGGAAGTGTATTGGATCAGCGGAGGATTGGGTGAGCTTGGAACCACATCAACGCCAGGGCATATTCCAGCTACGAATGGTTTGGCTCCTTATTCTGTAGATGGATTGTTTGGGGATCCACAGACTCCAGCGGAACGTATCATTACACCATCTAAGCGGGGGAAATTGACATTAGCCTTTGACCCGAATGTTGTACAAGACGCGGGAACTATTGTTACGGTCTTCAAATACAACAATAAAAGGGAATGGGAGAATATTGGCGGTACTGTAGATACCAATAAGCACACGATCTCCGTTCCTTTTGATGAATTTGGGTATTATAAGGTAATGAAAATGAGCCGGGGCTATAATGACGTCACGAATCATCAATGGGCCAGAAATATTTTGAACGCTCTTTACTCAAAGGGTATTATGAAAAATCTTCGGTTTGAGCAATTTGGAACAGATGATCAAGCGACACGAGGTGAGTTCGCGACACTTCTGGTTAAAGGTTTGAATCTTCCACTTAATTATGATGACAACAAGACGTATTCCGATCTGGTGCCTGGAGCAAGTTCAATCACATGGGACTATGCCCATATTGAAACTGCGTCGAGAGCAGGCATAGTGACTGGACTTACCGATGGAGTATTTGCGCCGGATCAGCCAATTACTCGTGAGCAGGCAGCTGTAATGATTGCCAGAGCCCTGAAATTGAAATTGGCAGCTAACGATCAGAAATTAAAGGATTCAGTCGCCAAGTCATTTTTGGATTCCGGTAAAATAGAGTCTTATGCCTTGTCGGCAGTCCAAGCCGTTTCGAAGGCGAAAATTATGAATGGCGCTGAAGTAAGCATAGCTGGTCAAAAGAAGGCGTCTTACAACTTTAATCCTAAGTCTAATATGACCAGAGCTGAGGCAGGAAAGATCGCTGTGGAACTGTTAAAGAAGAGCACCACCATCTTCCCTAAAACCCTGAGCTAGATACATTTTAATTTATTATGATATTACGGAGGGCTGGTTACTTGCCCTCCGTTTTGTATGCAAATGGAGTTGTTAAGGGTATGCCTTTATAAATCAATTTTCTTTGGGTATAATAAGAAACGGACTATATATAGTTCTTCGGAGAAGCTGTGACTTCACGCAGGTTGCATTTCCATTTAGATAACTTTGTAATCTGCTCCCATTTACGTTACAATAATATTGTAAATATTATTTTCTGAAAGGTGAAAGCCATCCATGAAACCGATTTTAGCAAAAGCACAATTGGATTATATGAAAGCAAAGAATATGTTTGAGAATAGAGCGAAAATCCTGGAAAAGGAAATCACAGCAAAAAGAGCATTACAGGAAATTTCACAGGATCTAATGGAGGAACTTGTACAAGCTACAGGATTCCATGATGCATATAATGATCTTGTTATTGCAGAGAATGCATTAATTGAGTGGTCTCATACTACAATTAAGCATGAGAAGAGCTATCGGGAGAACCGAGTAGCGATTGATACAATGTACGAGAATGTCAATTCAAGCCCTGAGAAGCGGCAGGAACTGATTCAGCTGTCGATGAAGATCCGTTAGTTATATGCTATAAAGTGAAAGCGCCGGTTACGGCGCTTTTTTGTTTTGGATGATAAAGAAATTTTTGGGTTTGAAAAAAGGTGATTATGTTTATTAACTTAACAAATATTGTTTAATGACGTTTCGAAAGTTCATGTGCTATACTGTTTCCCGTAGTCACCCATGATTAGAAATAGTTAGTAGAACTACATATGCTCTTCTATTGGAGCGGCATCGGGATGCCAAAAAAACTTTTTTTTAGTAAGGCGCAACTTTTCCAGAACTTCTGCGTTTAAAGTGTAGAGTCATTTGCACCAGACATTTGGGATGGCCCAAATTAATGAAGCGCAGTGATTGGAAAAATTAGCTTTACGTGACTTGAGGCACATTGTATAATACTTAGGTAGAATTAGGAATCTAGTATTGTCATGCCTTAAATCGGTTTACAAGTTTCTGTGATACCCGTCACAGACATTATTTATACTTAATATGCTCAACTCGGGAAAGGGGGTGCATCGGCTAATGAGTGACATGAGCTACCCAACTAAAGAAAAATCTCAGTTCATGAACGTCCAAGGAGGAGAAAAAAAGGTTATGAAGAAAATTTTATCCGTAGCATTATCTACAGCAATGGCATTCTCGATGTTTGCCTCTGTAGCATTTGGTGAAACTGCAACAACTCCGCAAGCGAAATTTGATGCTTTGGCAGCGAAAGGTATTCTTGATGGATTCCCAGACGGTCAAGCGCATCTTGAAAAAGATCTGGATCGCGCTCAATTCGCGAAGATCATCACTAAATTGTTTGATCTTCCAGAAGTGACTCCTACAACATTGTCTTACAAAGACAAAGGTTACACTAAAACTATGTGGGCAACTCCTTACATTGAAGCTGTAACTGCAGCTGGTTACATGAAAGGAACTGACCCTGTAAAAGGTATCTTTAACTACAGTGGTAAAGTTACAGTTCAAGAAATCGCAGCTGTGCTGCACCGTGCTTTGAAACTTGAAACTCCTACTACAACTGACAACAACGCCGCTGTATGGGCTAAAGGTTACGCACAAGCAGTTGTTAACGCTGGTCTGGTTGCAAAAGGTATCGATTTCAAATCCAGTGCTACCCGCTCTTTGGTAGTAGAAGCAGCCTATGCTGCTGCTAACTACTCGAAAGCTCCAACAGTAGTTTCGGGTGATGCTTTGAACCCAACTAGCGTATTGGTGACTTTCTCTGATAAATCTACAACAACTGTAACTCTGACTACCGCTTTGGTGGAAGGCGTTGAAACTACAGTTCCTTTCAAACACAACAACGTTGATTACACCGTGAAGGTTACTCTTGCAGCTCCTAAGGTTGTTTCTGTAAATGCTCCGAACTCTAAGCAATTGCAAGTAACATTCAACCGTGCAATTGATACTTCAACTGTAGTTTCTAGCGATAAGCTTAAAACTGGTGTTATCAGAGTAATTCCTTTGAATAACCAACCTGCTATTACAGTAGATGGTGCTGAAGTGAGCGTTAACGCTGCTGGAACTGAAGCGGTTGTTACGTTCCCAGGTCTTGAATTCCTTAAAGGCCAATACACTGTTGTTGTAACAGATGCAGTTAAGACAACTGCTGGAACAGCTCTTGCTCAGTACAGCCAGATGTTGACTGTTGCTGATACAGTGGCTCCAACAGTTGCAAGCGTAACTGCTGTAGCTAAGGATACTACTAATAAAGTGCTTGTGAAGTTCAGTGAGCCAGTTAAACCGGCCGGAATTATTGCTAGCGTAAACGGCGTATCCGCTTCTGTAACCCGTGAAACTTACGACACCTTCAGCTTGACTGCAGGTACATTGAAGACTGGTACAACTTATGATGTATCCCTGTTGAATGTTAGTGACTTTGCTGGCAACCTGATAAGTCCTAACCCGATCAAAACAAGTGTAGCTGTAACTTCTGATACTGCTGCTCCTGCAATTACTTCTGTTACTGCAACAGGTGATAGCCTTATCACTGTCAAGTTCAACAAGAAAGTTAACTATCAGTCCTTGATTGGTAACGTTAAATTCTTGAATACTTATGGAGAGTCCCAAGGAACACTTAGTGTAGAAGCAACTGCTGACAGCGACACTATTAAGTTTAAAGTTCCTGCTGGATTCAAACTGCCAGATTCCGGTTCTTACACTGGGTCACTTGTTTTCGGAGCAACTGTTAAAGACACATTGGGCAACACGCTTGGTACACCAGTGACTCAACCGATCACACTTGTGAAGGATACTACGGCTCCTGTAGCTTCTAATGCATCATTCAGCACTGATAAAGGTCTGGTTGTACCATACTCCGAAGATGTTACGCTGGTAGGTGGAACACCAACATTGATTAGTGATTCTACTGGTCTAGTAGTAACTGGTATTGATTTCAGTGGTGCTAAGATTGTTGACGGTAGTAAGCTCACATATCCAAATGTGAAGGGTCTTAGTGGAACTTATACTCTGCGTCTTCCTGCTGGTCTAGTAACAGATTTGGCACTTGCTAAGAACAAATCAGTTGGCACTACTATTAGTGTTAGTGCAGCAGCTGCAACTACAACTGACACTGAAAGACCTGTAGTTACAAGCATCACTTACTCTGAGGGAGCTAAAGCTGATACTGAAGTTGTCTTCACCGTAACAGTTAAAGACAACGTTGGTCTGAATGTGACGTCCCTGCGTGATTTGAACAGCTATACTTTGGGCAGCAAAGCACTTCCTATCAATTCCTATCCACAGCTATTGACATCTAAAGGAACTTCAACAGCTCCTACAGAAGCAGTAGTTGAAGTACGCGTTCCTAAATCAGCAATCAGCAAAACTGAAGCAATTGAATTTATTGCATCCGGTATAACTGATACTGCAGGAAATGGTACTTACGGCGCTACTATTAAGCCAGTATTGGCAGACGGTGTTAAACCGACCTTGGATTCAGCAGCTGTCTCTTCTGGAGATACTTCACTTCTGCAATTGACATTCTCTGAGCCGATCAATGCTGCTACTCTTAAGGCTAGCGACTTCGTAATTATTGTGAACAACAGCTCGACTGCAACAGCAATTACTGGTGGTTTCATCGCCGGTGTTGGTAACGATGCAGGTAAATATTATGTTAGACTTGCAGGATATCCTGACCTCAACGCTAACAACGTAAATAATATTACTGTTAGAGTTATCGATGGCGCAACTGCTACAGATATCGCAGGTAACACTATCGTTGGTGATAAGACAGTAAACGCTAAGTAATCTCCGATTACCGAAGCACAGAATAGCCTCTTCGGAGGCTATTCTTTTTTTTTAGACTTTTTATGTAATAAGGCTTACAATCCCAGTACATTGGAGGTTAGTATGAAACCAACTTATAGAATAATGACAGCAGCTGTGCTTATTACAGGCAGTCTGTGGGGTGGATCCCTCTTTTTTGGTCAAGCTGACGGTGCCAGTGTGGGCAACCAGCCAGGGACGTCTGAAGATCCAGTAGTTACCAAAAGCTATGTGGATCAACAGATCCAAAAAGCGATTCAGGGCGGGACTATCGCTACACAGGCTCCAGCAGCGACACCAACGCCTGCAGCAACCCCTACGCCTACAGCACCACCTAGCCAAAATAAAGGCGAGGAAGTTGAGATTGTTGATGTGAAAGCAGGTCAGACTCTGATTGCCGGAGCGGGTGCCGAGTTTATCGTCCGCGCCGGAAAGGCTGCTATTTATTCTCAGGACAGCAATGGTGTTGCTGATTTAACGGATGGAGCAGATCTGGTTAACGGTACTGCAGTACCATCCAATCATCTGTTATCGTTCCCTCGTGCCGGACGGGGCATAGTGGTGCAAGAGGGTCAGGCCGGTGGTCTGGTTGTCATGGTACGCGGAGCCTACACATTGAAATAGGCTCGAATATAAATAGAATGTCCTAATATAGGTTTCATCATACTTCGGCACAGTTTACCACTGTTGACAAACATTGAGGCGATTGAGGCCCTGGTAAAGAGCACACAATACTTCCTGTGATCTTAAAAAAATTCAGGAGGTGCTGTAACATGGCACGTACTAATCGCACAGTTGTACCGGAGAGCCGGGCAATGCTTAAACAGATGCAATACGAGATCGCTGCTGAATTCGGACTATACGGAGCTTCTTACGGTGGCGGGGCTGATACAGAGTTTGCTTCTGAACTGGGGGCTTTGGGTGGAACAGGTGGAATCGGGCGTAGTCAGTACCTCGGACATCTTACATCCAGAGACAACGGATCTGTAGGTGGAGAGATTACAAAGAGACTGGTTAAACAAGCTGAGCAATCTTTGTTTACTTAATACCCGAACCACTCTAGGGTTTGCTTGCGGGGTATAAGCTAGTGCCTTACGCTATGACGGGTAACAATGGCTATAATTGACACCATCCTGCAAATAAGATAATATGACTTTTGAGGAAAGCCATAAACCTTTTCCATGCGGAAAAGGTTCATTTTTTTAAGATATGCGGTATTCCGATATTTATACTATACTTATTTTATGTGGCCTGTTATTTGTTAAGGAGCCCCCTTATACAGTGTCAGACTATCCATATGGGAGGTTATTGTACATGTCGATTAAAGGACGTCATTTATTTACTTCCGAGTCCGTAACGGAGGGACATCCGGACAAGATCTGCGATCAGATCTCTGATGCGGTACTGGATGCTTTTCTGGCTAATGATCCAAATGCACGTGTCGCCTGTGAGGTAGCGGTTGCAACGGGTCTTGTACTTGTCATTGGCGAAATTAGTACAAAGTCGGAGTATGTAGATATACCGGCCATTGTACGTAATACGATTAAGGAAATTGGCTATACACGCGCGAAATATGGCTTTGATTATAATACTTGTGCCGTTCTCAGCTCGCTGAATGAGCAGTCTGCAGATATTGCCCAAGGTGTAAATGCTGCGCTGGAGAACCGCGATCCTGCACAGGTTGCTGAAGAAACCGCCAACATTGGCGCCGGTGATCAGGGGTTGATGTTCGGGTTTGCGACGAATGAAACACCTGAGTTGATGCCACTGCCAATTGCTTTGTCCCACCGTATTGCCCGGCGCCTGTCTGAGGTCCGTAAGAATGGCACTTTGGAATATTTGCGTCCTGATGGTAAGACACAGGTGACCATTGAGTATGATGGCGAAAAACCGGTACGTGTAGATACTGTAGTGGTATCCACACAGCATGCCGAAGAAATTTCGCTTGAGCAAATTCAGGCTGATATTAAGGAGCATGTTATTTTGCCGGTTGTTCCTGCCGAATTGCTTGATGAGAATACTAAATATTTCATTAATCCGACAGGCCGTTTCGTTATTGGCGGTCCGCAAGGTGATGCAGGCTTGACTGGCCGCAAGATTATTGTCGACACTTATGGCGGATATGCCCGTCATGGTGGAGGGGCATTCTCAGGGAAGGATCCGACTAAGGTCGACCGTTCCGCAGCTTACGCCGCCCGTTATGTCGCCAAGAATTTGGTGGCCGCTGGTCTTGCCGACAAATGCGAGATTCAACTGGCCTATGCCATTGGCGTTGCTAATCCTGTCTCGATTAATGTAGATACATACGGAACAGGTAAAATCAGTGAGGAAAAAATGGCTCAGTTAATCAGCAGCAACTTCGATCTGCGGCCGGCCGGAATTATTTCCATGCTCGATCTGCGCAAGCCGATTTATAGACAAACTGCAGCTTACGGTCATTTTGGACGTACGGATATTGATCTTCCTTGGGAGCGTGTGGACAAGGCAGAAATGCTTAAAGACCAGGCTGGGATATAATTTATAGCTTTAGAATCAGGCCCGTAAAGGCAATTCTTCGATTCAAGGAAGAACTGCTTTTGCGGGCTTTTTTGTATGCACATGCTGAAACTATATATAAGTCAACTTATCTTATAGAGGAACTCTTCTAAACTTTGGAAGCCATTTAGCCGAAATATAAGAATATATGTAAAGACGAAAGTATGGCTTGAGAGGAGTCTATCACCGCATGAAAAGGGAAATTTCAATATTAGCAGCACTCATTTTGGCAGGGGATCTGTTGCTCAGTGCAGGGTATTCGTCAATCGGTCCCGGGAATTCAGCAGTTTATGCTGCAAGCGAATTCAGCATGGCAACTTCGCCAACAGCAGGTGAGGTCAATGTAAATGTATCGTCCTCCATTAAACTGAAATTCGATCGTCAGGTGTATCCGCAGAGTGGAGATATCACCCTTACTACGCGAGACACAGGCACGCCATATGTGACGGTGCCTATCGGCAGTTCTGGGCTAATCAGCAATTCTACGGAATACGAAGTTAAATTAGGCAAGCAGCTGGAGAAGAACAAAACCTATACCGTCACTGTTCCCAGAGGACTGTTTAAGGACGGGGCGGGTGCTGACTCAGCGGCTGCTTCATGGACATTTACCTCATCACCTGAAATGAACCTGAATATTGTGGCAAGCGAATTCACTCCGGCGAACTATTCACGGGTAGATTCCACAACACTGACTCAGCTTAGCTTTAAGCTGAACAAGAAGCTGCAAAAGAGCGGTGGATCCATTAAACTCATTTCCTCGGCAGACAATTCTGTTGTTCAGGAATTCAAGGTTAATGATGGAGATTATTCAGTCAATCTGCAAAGCGACGACTCTTCCACGATAGTGAGATTGAATCTGGCGAGTAGACTTACGGCTGGAAAAAGTTATTATGTTCTAATCGATCCTTATGCTTTTAAGGATGATGAGAATAAAACCTTCGCTGGAATAACCAGTGGGAACATTTGGAGTTTTTCCACAAAGGGAACAGGCGTTGCGGTAAATGTATCTCCAGCCAGTGGTGCTACTGCCGTATCCCCAGCCGGCAACATTCAGCTGAACTTTGACCAGCCGATGACGCCGGTTAATGGAGTGATCAAATTATCTTCCACTAATGCAGCGGATACAAGATACTTTGATGTGAACTCCTCGGCTGTTACCGGTGGCGGGACCAGAACCATAACGGTAGCATCGACATCGGCGACGAGTCCGCTGATGAATAATACTATTTACACAGTCACTATTCCTGCAGGCGCGTTTAATGACCAGGATGGCAATGCTTTTCCTGCCTCAGGAACACCGTATGTATGGAGTTTTACAACTACCTCACAAACTGGTTATGCTGTAGACTCGCTCAGCCCGGCAGACCGCAGTGAATCTGCGGCGCTTGATCAGCCCATTAAGATTACCTTCAACCGTCCAAGTAAGTATATTGAGACGAATCCTGTGAGCCTCTATAAGAGCAATGGAACAAAATTGGGATCAAAAGTAATTGGCGGAAATAACGACAGTGAATTCGTAATCGTGCCTTCAAGTGCGCTCGAAAACGATACTATTTATTACGTTGATATTCCATCAGGTGCTTTTATTGAAAAAAATAATCCGAATTCATATGAGGGACTCAACGGAAAAAACTCTTGGAGTTTCCGAACGGTGGCATTAGATAAGAGGGCACCGGTTCTGGTGTCTACACAGCTTGAAAGTAACCGCACAATCCGGCTGAAGTATGATGAAGCAATTCGTCCGGCAGTTGCTCTGCTGTCTTCCAGCTTTAATGTAACGGTCAACGATGAGAAAAGGGCAGTAGAGAGTGTATATATCCAAGGGGACAGCGTGTATGTGACCCTTAGTACGGGTGTGGCAGTAGGCCAATTTGTCAAGATAGCCTATACGGGTGGCCTTAGAACGATTCAGGATGCCGCCGGCAACGCAGCATCTACGTTCTCACTACGACAGGTAACGAACACAGTCCAAACGGCGCTTCCAGCGCCTAAGGACGGAATTTTGTCAGGCAAGACACTAACGCTGAATTTCAATGATACACTTAAAGCAATTTCCAATAACGCCTTCAGCCAATTTTCTGTTTATGCAGATGGTGTTTCACTTGGAGTGGTCTCCTCCACTTCCAGTGGCTCCACGGTCATTCTGGGGCTAAGTAATGATGCAGCGAATGGACAGACGATTCGCGTAACCTACTATGCCGGATCTTATCCTATCCAAGATCAATATAGCCAAAATATAGCGAATTTTAGCGATTTCTATATCCGTAATACCAGTGATTCAACTGCACCTGTCTATCAAAGCGCTGCAGGCTCGGGAAATAAGATTGTACTAACTTATAATGAAGGACTGTCAACGGCTAATTTGCCGATGAACAGCCAATTCTCCGTACTTGTGGGGAATACACCTAATTATGTGACAAACGTAGACGTAAGCGGAAATCTGGTAACCTTGACGCTAGCGAGCGCCTTGAGCACGAATAATTCCACTACGATCTCTTATGTACCAGGAACATCTGGTATCAGTGACTTGAACGGCAACCGGGCCGCCTACATTAATTTGCAGCCAGTGTCGGTTTCAGGCACCAGCAGTAGTAATGGTACAACAACAGTGCCTTTTATTAATTCAGCGACTGTCTCCGGTGATGAGCTTATTGTAAACTTCAGCAAGAATATGCAGGCGTCCTCAAGCTTGTACACCAACCAGTTTGGTGTGAGAGCTGATGGAAGCAGCGTGGGTATACAATCGTATACTGTATCGGGAAGTACATTGAAGCTGCTGTTGTCCACGGCAGTCAAAACCGGACAAACCGTCGTTTTATCTTATATGTCCGGTTCCGGAAATATTCTGGATCTGAACGGCAGTGCGCTTGCTTCATTCAGCGCGCTTTCTGTTCAGAACCTCACCGGTGTAGGCACATCGGCAACGGGGCGTCCTTCGTATCTGGGAACTTTGGCAGCAAGTGAATTTGGCAAAGAGTATCCGCTATTGAAGGGGGACTCCGCAGCTTCTGCGGATGACCGTTCCGTATATAACCAGTCGGTAAAAAGATATACCCTTACGGCTGACCGATTAACTGCCAGCTATGATTATCTCAATAAAATGGGCAGTCCGTCTCTGGCATTTGAAGTGCCCTCCACGGAATTGGGGGCCTATGTAGTTGTACCGCTTAAGCCCCTGCTGGAAGCAGTAAAACGCGACAGTAAGGCAGCCTTTGCTATACGTTATGGTGACAGCCTGTACAATCTTGCACTAAATGACATAGATATGACCGGCCTTGCATCCAAGTTAACTACAGACAGCAGCAATATCTCGCTGATGCTAAGACTTGAAAAGGTACCTTTCGGCACATTTGGGCCAGTTGAGGCAACGCTTAAAGCTCAGGGACTGCAGAGTGTAACCAGCCTTGTGGATATCCGTTTGACCGCTGCGGTCAGCGGCAATTATTCCAATAGTACGGTTCTAAGTGTTCCGGGGGAATATACGGCCCGTACAACTTCTTCTTTAGTCAGTGACCAGACTTTAGCAGCCAGACTGGACCTTGTCTATTCTGAAGCAGCATATCTGCCTGGCAAAATCAGCGGGGCAGGAAGCTATACCTTCATTCAGGCGAAGGTGGTAGGGAATCAGGTGGTAGGAACGTTTCTGTCTACCCGGGGCTTTTCAGATATGAGCAGGCACTGGAGCAAATCAAGTGTAGCTTTGCTGGCGGCCAAAAATATTATAGACAACAGCTACGGCAGCACCTTTAAGCCAGAGCAGAAGATTACCCGTGCCGAGTTTGCGGTGATGCTAAGCAGAGGGCTTGGGCTGCTGGGTGACCGTGAGACGGCACAGCGCTTCAGTGATGTTCAAGCTTCTACCCAAATCGGAGATGCTATTGGAGCAGCGGCCAAGGCCGGAATTATTACCGGCAATACGGATGGTACTTTCCGTCCCAATGCCAATATTACCCGTGAGCATATGGCGACAATGATGATTCGGGCTATGGAATACACCAAAAATCCGATTACGCTTAGCGGCACAAGCACATCCGTACTTTCGGCCTTTAAAGATAAGAGCAAGGTTTCGGGTCAAAGCGCCGAATTTGTGGCTAAAGCTGTACAGGAAGGAATTATTCTGGGTATGCCTGGCGCCCAGTTTCAGCCTCAAGGCAATGCCACCCGCTCTCAAGCGGCAGTAATGCTGCAGCGGATGCTGACAAAGGCTGGTTTTTTGTAAAAATATACGAATTTATATGGCTTCACGCTATAAATTATCCTTCTATTTCTCGCTGAAACGGATACTGTCCTTTTTAGGACGGCAAAACCGTTTCCACTTGCAAGAGCATGAGTATCCGAGTGTGGCATTACTACTGACAATAGCTATATGTCCGCTCTCAAGCGTCCGGTTTTGCGCCGGGCGCTTTTTGTCAGTTCAAATTGATGAATCTAGTAATATTCGCAACTTTTTCCCATAAATTCAGTCTATTAAAGATATAACAGGGACACTGAAAACAGTTTATAGGATTTTTGAAAATAGATGTGAACCTATGGGGAAGTTTAAATTTTTAACAATGAGATGGGAGAGTTACGCTGAAATGAATGAAGTATTCAAGGACAAGAATAGCAGAGCAGATTTACGGGGAATGAAAATGTCGCCAGCTAAAAGATGGATCGCCGCTTCATTGGCAGGAGTGCTGTGGATCATGCCGGTAATCGGCAGTGAAGGGTTGCCTCATTTCGGGCCAGGAACCGCATCGTTGGCTCAAGCAGCAGCCTCTATTAAAGTAACCAAATTAGGTGAAGAGGTAATCACTTCAGGGGCAGTTATGATGAAATATAAATTCTCCACCACCCGCTCCGGCAAGAATGCGACTGGGCTCGCGGATGTAATTCGTGTAGATCTGAATAACCCCTACGTATCTCTAGATGTGATGACCGGCAAAGGCGGCAACTTGACTACGCGCCAAAGCACAGGCGGTATGGCTGCGGAAACCGGAGCAGTGGCGGCAGTTAATGGAGACTATTTCAATACAAGTGGTGAAGGCGCGCCTATTGGTGGACAGGTAACGGGCGGAGTCGTTGTTTCAACGCCGTCGCAGCTTAATGGAATGTACGCCTTTGCTGTTACCAAGGACCGCAAGCCTGTGATCGACGAATATACGTTTGAAGGGCTGGTGACGGCGGAGGATGGTTCGCAATTCCCGTTATCGGGTATCAACAAAGGAGCTTATACTCCGGATGGAGGCAGTTCCACATACAGCCATGCCAATGCTGCCTATGTTTATACAGATGCCTGGACAGCGCGGGAGCGGCCAAAGAATAGCTCGGCCAGCCCCACAGAGGTTCTGGTTGAGAATGATATTATTACCCAGATTTCAGAAGCCGGTAAAGCTCTGGCAATAGCAGTTCCTAAAGGTGCCTATATTCTGCGGACACATGGACTCGCGTCTCAGTTTGTTACGGGTCACCTGGCTGTAGGGCAAAAGCTGGTCACAGACTATACGCTACGCTCCAAAACAACGCAGCAGGAGCTCGATCCCGCCAATGTGCAGATGATGATAGGCGGACATACGATACTGGTTAATGGCGGCCAAGCTGCGACCTTCTCGCGCTCAACCAGCAGTCTTGGCGGTTACCGTGCCCGCACAGCACTGGGGTATTCACAGGATGGACAGTATGCCTATGTTATCGCAGTCGAGAAAAATGACAACAGTGCCGGAATGTCGCTGTCAGAGCTGCAATCCTTCATGACGGATATCGGGGTCTGGAAGGGGCTCAATCTGGACGGAGGCGGCTCTACAACGATGGTAGACCGGCCTTTGGCCGAAACCTCGACCACTCTAACGTTTAATACAGAGTATGGCAAAGAGCAGCGCAGCATTGTCAACGGGCTTGGAGTATTTACATCTGCTCCAAAAGGCGAAGTAAAAGGGATTAAAATCAGCGGCAGCCCGGTGCTTCTGATCGGACAAAAGGAAAGCTATTCTTTAAAAGGCTATGATACGTACTATAATCCAATCGATGTAGCTGCAGCAAACCCGGCTTGGGTGGCAAGCAATGGCAGTGCAAGTGTAAGTACAGGGGAAGTAACCGGAGTGAAGCCGGGGACAGTCACCTTGACAGCGACTAGCGGTAAGGCTAGCGCGTCTACAAAGGTCACTGTTCTGGGTGGTGAGGATCTGAACAGTCTGTCTGTTGGAACGGCTACAGCGCCTCTGACGGCCGGCGCATCGGTATCCGTGCCTGTGACAGCAGCTGCCAAGAGCGGAGCAACAATTTCAGTGCCGAATTCAGCACTCAAATGGGAGTTCGTCGGTTTTAAGGGCAATGTGCAGGAGGGTAAGCTCACAGTTGATTCTGTCAATCCTGGTGTGACTACCGGCTATGCGATAGCCCGTTATGACGGCTTCAGCACTGCAGTTGTATTGTCGGCAGCGGCAGCTTCTACCTGGGAAGACTTTGAGAATGTAACCTATCCGATTGCCTTTACTTCAAACGTCAACACTGTAACAGGAACTGCGGGTGTTACGGCGGGCAGTGCTGAACGTGCAGGCTCCAAGGTGCTGTCGCTTAGCTATGATATGACGGCCGGCAGTGGCAAAATGTATGCCTACGCCCAATTCAATGGCACGGGCGGTAAAAGCATCCCGGCAGCAGCAACCTCAATGTCGCTTGATGTCATGGGCGATATGAGTTTGAATTGGCTACGGGCTGAAGTAGTGGACAGTAGCGGAACTACAGCTTATATTGATTTGGCCAAAGTTATCGACTGGAACGGCTGGAAAAGCTTGAATATTGATTTGTCAGGCTCCGGAATTAAATTCCCTGCATCTTTAAAGAGATTGTATGTGGTGAATGTAGAGGAAGGACAAGATGAGCGGGCCAAAACCGGCACCGTTGCTTTTGACAATCTTTCCTTTGTGATGCCGTCGCTTTCCAGTGAAGCCGGACTTCCGAAGGGAACCGCTGTAATGAAGATTGGTTCCAAATCCATGGCGCTGAACGGAGCGGATAAACCCATTGACGTAGCTCCCGTTGTTAAAGGTGAGAGTACTTATGTGCCGATTAAATATGTGATGGACGCGTTTGGCGGCAGCGCGGGTTGGAATTCGAGCACCAAGAAGATCTTGATTTTGCGAGGTGCAAAAGTTATGGAGCTTACTGTGAATAGCAAGGAATATGTGTTGAACGGGAAACGGCAGAGTGCTGAAGTAGCTCCTTTGATCCTACAGGGCAGGACTTTAGTACCTCTAAGATTGGTCTCAGAACAGCTAGGTTTGACCGTAAAATGGGAACAGAACACGAAGACCGTAACTATCGAATCGTGATATGTTAGTATAAAGGAAAGCCTTTAATACGATTCGATAGAAATGGGGCAAGCATCCGTGGAATTTCAGGCCGATGCGATAGATCGCGTTATTAAGAATACCATCGACGTGATGGAGAGCAGCAAGTATCAGATATTTGAAATATTGCAGGTTGCAAGGGATGAGCTTGTTGCACTCACCAAAGAACTGCAGCGCGTTATGGAAGAAACGGATGAAACATTGCAAAAGGTAGACAAACTGGAGCTGCAGTACCACCGCTCCCGCATCCGGCTGACTGAGGTTAGCCGGGATTTTGTCCGCTACTCGGAGAAAGATATCCGGATTGCGTATGAGAAGGCGACAGAGCTTCAGCTGGAGCTCATGATGACAAGGGAAAGGGAAACCTATCTCCGAAGCAGACGGGATGAACTGCAACAGCGGGTTCGAAGTGTGGAGAACTCAGTGGAACGTGCCGAATCGATTGGTTCGCAAATGAGCGTTGTCCTGGAATATTTGTCCGGAGAACTAGGACAAGTGACTAGAATTGTCGAAACTGCGAAGAACAGGCAGATGATCGGACTCAAAATAATCCTGGCTCAAGAAGAGGAACGGAAGAGAATTGCCCGGGAAATTCATGACGGTCCTGCTCAAATGCTGGCGAATTTAGTCCTTAGGACGGAAATTGTAGAAAGAATGCTGGTAAAGCAGGAATTTGCCCTGGTGCAGGACGAAGTAATAGACTTAAAGGGACAGGTTCGATACAGCCTCGAAGAAATGCGCAAGGTGATTTTTAATTTACGTCCGATGGCTCTCGATGATTTGGGGCTGATCCCGACACTCCGTAAATACGTTCATGATTATGAGGAGAAGACGAAGATCAGAACCTCCTTTGAAACGAGGGGCAAGGAGCACAGGCTGTCTTCTGCCATGGAGGCGGCGGTGTACCGCCTGGTTCAGGAAGGTTTGTCCAATGCGGCCAAGCATGCCTTTCCCAGCTATGTGCTAGTAGAGATCACTTATCAGGCGCAGCTGATTAAGATCGTCGTAAAGGATAATGGATTAGGCTTTAATGTTAAGAAGGTAAGCGAGCAGGGCAACCGCGAAAGCTTTGGACTGGTAGGCATGCGGGAGCGGGTGGAACTGCTTGAAGGAAGAATGGAGATTTTGTCAGCGGAGAATCAGGGCACAACAATTGTAATCCACATTCCGACGAATGTGGATAAGGGAAAGGAGTAATGTGATGGAGAACCAAAGTTCTGGCAAATCGCCCATTCAGGTTCTTTTGGCCGATGATCATCAGTTGTTTCGTGAAGGGCTGAAACGTATTTTAAATATGGAGGATGACATTGAAGTCATTGGCGAATGCGGTGACGGCATCCAGGTGTTGGAGTTTTGCAATGTCAATAAACCCGATATCGTGCTTATGGATATCAATATGCCTATCGAGAACGGTGTGGAGGCTACTCAAAAGCTGCGTGAAATGTTCCCTGAAGTCAAGGTTATTATTTTGTCGATTCATGATGATGAAAGCTATGTATTTGAAACACTGCGCAAGGGTGCCAATGGCTATTTGCTGAAGGATATGGAGGCAGAGTCGCTTATTAACGCTATTCGTTCCGTCTGTGAAGGCCATGCATTTATCCATCCTAAGGTTACGGGCAAGCTGATTAATCAGCTGCGGCGCATGACCTATCTCAATGAGACGGGAGCAATGACCGAAACGGCCGTTAAGGAAGCAGGCGTCAAATTCGTCGCAGGCGACAACAATCCATTGACCCGGCGCGAGGCAGAGGTACTGCGGCTGATGGCCGAAGGCAAGAGCAATAAGATGATCGGAGAATACCTCTTTATCAGCGAGAAGACCGTTAAGAACCATGTCAGCAGTATTCTGCAAAAAATGGAAGTTGACGACCGTACTCAAGCAGTCATTAATTCTATCAAATACGGCTGGGTAACCCTATAACAGGCTTAACCTTAACTGAACGTTTTGGAGAATCCCAATGATCCGGAACAACATTACATAACAGACTGCAGCGATTCTGCTGTAATCAAACGTATTGTTTCAGTGCACAGTTATATTCGATTCGGCAAAACGCTGATGTAAATATGTACCCGGCTATCCCCAGTCTTGTTGGAACCATGGGCAGGCACCGACCTTTTAACTCCGGCATATAGTGTCGGTATACAGAGGAGGTGCATCTCCATGGTAGCCCAGTTAATCTGGATTGCGGTTATATACGGATCCGCAGTTGTCCTTGTTCATATTTTGCGCAACCGGGAACTGACCCGGCAGACGGCATGTTCTGGGAAGCGGCTGCATTATATTCTTATTACCCGTAATCATGAAGCGGTTGTCGAATGGTATATCCGGGTAATCGGTATTCATGCTTTTCTGACCGGAAAGTTATTTCGGGTGACAGTAATGGACGATGATTCAAGTGATGCTACGATAGCTGTGGCTTCCAGATTGGCTTGCAGCGGTTCTTCCATTGATGTTGCCCGGTTCATGCACAATCGTAGCTTACAGGCAGAAAGCCCGTTACAGCAGGGTATATTGGTCGATTTGCGGTTTCCCGGCACAACTGCTCCGTTGCGGTTTATGCGGATGCCGGAAAGCGGGGGATATCAATCAGAGCGCGGCGAATGAGAATTAAATACGCAAGAATCGGGTGAAGCACACTCTCCAAGAATGGAGTGGTGTGCTTTTTTGTGTCTCAGGATAAATTAAGGAGGGATTGCAGATGAGGGTTGCCCTATATGCTGTGAAGAATAAGGAATGCTGGCACCTGTGGGTTTCGCTGAATATCCAGGTAGACAATGTCTGGTGGAGCGGGGTGGGAGGTGAAGGCTGGAATGGACAGTCTGCGGACAAACGGGTATTGCTTTCTGCGGATCTGCCGCTCGGTTGGGCAGTCAAACTTCGTGACAATGTCAAACCTGTGAAGGGCATGCAGGAATGGACGGAAGAACATTGGGCTGGCTATCTGGCTAATCTATTGCAGGCTGAGATTAATGAGGAGCAAGAAGCAGGTGGCGAATGGAAGAATAGTACCCAGTTTCATTCAACCGCTAGTTTCAGTGAACGGACTGCGCGTTTCGCACTCAGTGCGCAGGCGGATCGCTTAGTGGAGGCGCTGTCCGGCCGGTCTTTGCTGCAGTCTGAAGTTGAAGCACTACTGGAGGAGAAGGAGCCGCTACTGGCAGACACTTGGCAAGCTGCAGCGCAGCTCGCACATTTGCAGGGGCGGCTGAAACTTGAGGCCGCTTGCAGCAGGGTTGAAGAGAGCAAGGGGAAACTGCGGCGATGGAGCTCGGGGATAGAAAAGAGAGCTACGCGGACTGAGAGCCCGCAAAAGGCTGCAGGTGAGGCGAGGCGGGGGCGGGGAAGCAGGGAAGTGGCGGGCGATACATGGAGTGAGAGCGTAGCTAGGGATACAGTAGGTGATGCGTGGAGTGGGAGGGAGAGCAGGAGAGTAGGCGTTGATGCATGGAGTGAGAGGAAGAGCAGGGAGGTTGTGGCGGAAGAATTGAAAGAGAGCGAAGGCAGGGATGTCCGTGCGCGGCTGCCCAGTGCAGGCAGCCTCCTGCGTGCTGCGGCGCTTCGCCTGCCGCGGCTCCGCTTGCCCCTGCGCGGCGGCGCTGTCGCCCGCCGCGCGGACATACGCTGCCTGCGCTGCGGCAGCGTCGCCACCGGCCGCACGGCATGCGCCGCGTGCGGCCTCACCGGCTGCGCCTACTGCGAGGCCTGCCTCGCGCTCGGGCGCAGCCGGGCCTGTGCGCTGCTGCTGCGCAGCGCATCCCTTCCGGCCGTACGGTGTACGGCCGGTGTCAGTCCCACCGTAGCAGCGCGCCGGTGGGGGCTGAGCAGCGCGCAGGCGGGAGCCGCCGGCGCTGCACTGGGGTTCCTGGCGGAGCCGCGCCAGCGCTCCGCCGCCCAGGGCCCAGGGCGGTTCCTGCTCTGGGCAGTTACAGGAGCGGGAAAGACGGAGATCACTTTCCCGCTCCTGGAGGCGGTGCTGCGCGCCGGGGGCCGCGTGCTGATAGCGACGCCGCGCCGCGACGTCGTACTGGAGCTGGCTCCGCGGCTGGGCCGGGCGTTCCCGGACAGGACGCTCTCCGTGCTATACGGCGGCAGTCCGGACTGCTGGAGCCAGAGCCAGATGGTGCTGGCGACCACCCACCAGCTGCTGCGTTTTCATCAGGGCTTTGATCTGGTCATAATTGACGAGCTGGATGCATTCCCCTATGTCAATGATCCAATGCTGGCCTTTGCGGCCGAGCATGCGTGCAAGCCGGACGGCCGTTTTATCTATTTGTCGGCGACGCCGCCACCGGAGCTGCAGCGCCAAGCGCATAGCGGCAGACTTCCGCATGCCAGAGTGCCTGTCCGTTTTCATGGCCATCCCCTGCCCGTACCGCAGCATCTGACCATGGCGCCGGTACAGCAATGCTTGAAGCGCAGAACTCTGCCCGGGAAGCTTAAGAAGGCGCTGGGCAGGTCTTTTGCCCGGGAAGCGCAAATATTTGTGTTTGTGTCGCGGATTTCCCATATTGCCGGACTGCTGTCGCTTCTGCGCCGGAGTTTTCCGGGCAAAGCCATTGAAGGCACCTCATCCCAGGACCCCGAAAGAGCAGAGAAGGTGGCGGGATTCCGCAGCCGGGCAATCTCCCTGCTGGTGACAACTACGATTCTTGAACGGGGAGTAACAGTCCCGCGAAGCGATGTGTTTATTCTGGATGCTGACAGTGGTCTGTTCGATGAGGCCTCACTTGTCCAGATGGCAGGCCGGGCCGGGAGGTCAAAGGACGATCCAGACGGATCGGTGATCTTCTTATCTCCGCAGTGGTCAAGGTCACAGCGCGGAGCCATTTCGCAGATTCGGACAATGAATGCCATTGCCCGCAGACAAGGGTTGATAAGCAAGGAGAAATGGATATGAAATTCTCACTCTTGAGGCTGGCCAATATTCAATCCTTATTTGCCCCTTCCCTGCAGCAGTGCCTGATCTGCGGGAAACACAGCCAGCCCGTAACAGAACTGCCTGGAGTCTGTGCGGGCTGTGAAGCGGCTATTCCCTGGATTCGCTGTCCGCGCTGCAGTAAATGCGGACGCCATGTCGGCTGTCCCGATTGTACCCGCAGCAGCGAGCCAGGTCCACTCGTGTGTAACCGCAGTGCGGTTGCTTATACGAGTGTGATGCGTGAGATTTTGGGAAGGTACAAATATCGCGGCGATGAGAAGCTGGTTTCAATGCTTGGCCTGATGCTGGACAGGGCATATTCCATTCTGAAGGAAGAACGGGAGCAGTTAATGCACAGCAGCCGCCCGGTGCAGAGCAGATTCTCAAACATCATATTTCCTGTTAGGAAAAGCGAGCGGAATCTTCTCTGGCAGGCCGACTTGCTGGTTCCTGTTCCTGTCAGTGACTCCCGGCTCGTGGAGAGAGGGTTCAACCAGGCCGAGCGGCTGGCGGAGATGATATCCCGGCGCAGAGGGGTACCGCAGCTCCCGCTGCTGATCCGTACCCATCATACCGGCAAACAGAGCTTT
Source organism: Paenibacillus sp. FSL L8-0340 (assembly GCF_038593145.1). NCBI lineage: Bacteria > Bacillati > Bacillota > Bacilli > Caryophanales > Paenibacillaceae > Paenibacillus > Paenibacillus sp. FSL L8-0340. Next base: position 6,890,300 of record NZ_CP151967.1, on the reverse strand, counting down.
AAGACCCGGGCCGAGCGGCTGGCAGATATGAAGCACGCTTTTGCCGCTAGCCGAGATTCTAAAGTTCTATCAAGTTTTGAAGATCTGTTGGAATCATTGAATCCGCAGGACCGGCCTTTGCAGATTATCATTATTGATGATATCTATACCACAGGAAGCACCATCCGTGCGTGTGCGGAAACGATAATCCGGCTAAGCGCGAGTTTGGGCTGCACAGCGGAAATATACAGCTTGACCTGGGCCAGATCTTAGAACGTTCATTTTACTTCCATTTTGAAGGTATGCATGAGCAGCGCAGCCAGCGAGACCGGGAACACAATTACAATCAGCATTACGATCTTTCCGGTCTCGATGTTTCCAATATCGGATACATATGGGGCAGCCACCACGGAAAAAGGCGAATACCAAAAAAATTTGCTGCCGCTGAGTCCAAGACTAAGATTAGTAATCGTAGCGGCTACTGCCACCAGCACGGGAACAAGCAGTGAGCGGCTGAGCTGGCTGAGCAGAGCGAACAGAGGCAGAACCGCAAGCTGACCCAGCAGGAACAGCCCTGCGCGAGCTAACTGATCGTTCAACAGTTCTGTAGGCAACGGCTCTCCTTTAAAAATCCAGATGGTAATATACATCCCTATAAATTCAATAAACGTGCTGACCAATAAAATCAGGAAAGCTATGAATAGTTTGCTGAATATAATCGACATTCTGGAGCGTGGATAGGTGTATAATACAGAAGCCGTAAAATCTGTATATTCCTTGGAGATGATTTGACTGGCTAGTAGAGCAATCCAAAGGGTTACCGTCATGAATGCATACATCAGCTTTTCATTCGAGAGATAACCTTCCCAGGACATTGGTTCTCCGAGGCGCATTACCATAAACAACAATGGGCCAAACAGGCTTACTGCGGGCAGTGCCCAGAAGAGCGGCGATTTTCGGAACTTGAGCCATTCACAGTACAGCATCTTAGTTCAGCTCCTTTTGGCTGGTAACATGGATGAAGAAATCCTCGAGTGAGTCGGCGCGGATGGCCAGCTCTTTCACTTCAATCCCGTGCACCACCAGCTGGCGGTTGATTTCACCGCTGTTGTCGAAGCCCTCGTACAAGCGGAGTACTCCCTTTTCCCACACCTGGAACTTGTGGATTCCAAGCTGGTGCTCCAATAACACGGCCGTCTGCTGATCATCATTCACCTTAAGCTCAAGATAGTGGCGGTTTTTGCCCTGGATCTCTTCGTAATCCAACTGCTCAATGAGTCTGCCTTTATGCATAATACCGATCCGGTTGGCCATAAGCTCGATTTCACCCAAAATATGGCTGGAGATCAGCACGGTCAATTCCCGCTTCTTCTGCAGGTCTACAATAAGCTCGCGGGTATCCTTAATGCCAAGGGGATCAAGCCCATTAATCGGCTCATCCAGGATGAGCATGTCCGGACGATGCATGAGTGAACGGGCAATGCCGAGACGCTGGCGCATGCCGAGTGAGAGCTGTTTTGCCTTTTTATGTGCGGCCTGCTGCAGACCGACCAGCTTCAGGTGCTCCATCACGGATTCCCTCTCGGGAATGCCGCTCATCCGGCGGTGAATTTCGAGATTCTCGGCGGCTGTCAGGTGTGGATAGAATCCCGGGGTTTCAATAATAGAGCCAATCCGGCTGTAAAGCCTTCTGTGCAGCGGATTACCAAGCCATTCGATGCTGCCTGAGGTAGGCTGGATTAATCCCAGAAGCATGCGCAGGGTCGTAGTTTTGCCGGCTCCGTTCTGACCGAGAAGACCATAAATATCACCCTGGCGCACGGTCAGGTTCAAATTTTCAACTACGGCCGAGTTTCGGTAGTGCTTGTTTAAGTCACGGGTTTGCAGAATAGGAATCATTGATTGTCTCTCCTCAGTAAAGGTATGGACTCAGCTTAGAGGAATACCCTTACTTAACTATGACTTAATTCTTACTTTTTCTTTAATATTCCTACATTCAGCAAGAGGAAGCCTTAGGCAGCTGCAGAATAAAAGAGGTGCGTTCCCCAGGTATCGAAGCGGCATGGAGACTTCCCCCCTGCTTGAGCGCGAGCTGTCTGGCTATCGTGAGTCCCAAGCCGCTGCCGCTGCTGCCGGATGTACGTGCGGGTTCAAGCGTGTACGTTCTTTCGAAAATAAGCTTCAAGTTCTCCGGTGCAATCCCCGGTCCGTTATCCCAGATTTCAAGCAAGATGTGATCCTCTGTTTCGGTGAGCCGAACCCCGATCTTTCCGGAAGAAGCACCGTGCTGCAAGCTGTTAGACAGTAAATTGCCAACGATGCGTTCCACAGCCATGTTATCACCAAGCGCATACAATCGTTTTTCCGGAATCTCCACAACAGGCTCCAGCGACAGGTTGAGAAAAATAGGATAGAGGCCGACCAGCATTTCCTTGGTTAATCTGTTCATGTCTATAGGGACGTTTTGCAGGGGGAGATCCCCGGCTTCAATCTTCGCCAATTGAAAAAACTGATCCAGCAGCTCATACATTGAGCGGGATTTCTTATAAGCGATGTTCATGAATTGTTTCTGCTCCGCACCGCTCAGATTCTCATCGGTTTGCAGTACCTCTAAATAGCCCATCACAGAGGTCAAAGGGGTGCGTAAATCATGCGAGATATTCGATACCAGCCGTTTATGCGCGTCCTCTGCTTGCCTTGTACGGGATTCAGCATTTTGCAGACGATCCAGAAGACTGTTAATGCCGGAAGCCAACTTGCGAAGTATAGGGTTTTCGCTAAAGATCCGAACTCGCTCATTGGGCAGGGCCTGTCCGGGTTCTGTGAAGGTAGTCTTGTTCAAAAGAAACTCATGGATATGATTCAGTTCGCGATGAAGCCGCAGTAAGCGGAAGGCAAGGACAATGGCCAACAGGACAGCAAGAATCAGGCTGATAGTAAGGACAAGAACCGTCATATTTCACCCCATTTGTAGCCCATTCCCCAGACTGTGATGATATGCCGGGGCATGGAGGGGTCCTCTTCAATTTTGGAGCGCAGTCTGCGGATGTGTACGGAAATGGTGTTTTCCGCACCCGTACCTGCATAATCTTCACCCCAGATTCGGGTATATAGATTTTCCCGGGTGAACACTTTTTTGGGATGAGAGGCCAGCAAATAGACGATTTGAAATTCCGTGGCCGTCAGACCGAGGGAGACACCGTTTTGCAGGACTGAGCACTGTTCGGGATCAATTAGTAGATCGCCGCAGGAGATGTATGGATTGCTCTGTTCAAGGAGGGGATCGGCCGAAAAATCAATATACCGCCGGATAAGTGCCTTTGCACGGGCTATTAATTCAAAGATACTGAAAGGCTTAATAATATAGTCATCTGCTCCGCTGCCGAGACCGATGATCTTATCCGTTTCCCCGTCTTTGGCGGTCATAATCAGCACGGGCACGTAGCTGACCGCACGGATTCTTCGCAGCACCTCCAGTCCATCCATCCCTGGCAGCATCAGATCGAGCAGTACAAGCTGAAAAGGGCCGTTGCGCTCAAAAGCTGCCTTTGCCTCAAGGCCGTTCCCGATCCGCACACAGTCCATGCCTTCCTTATGAAAATATCGTTCGAGCAGCCCGGAAATTTCCTGATCATCTTCAATGACAAGAATACGAATCATGTGATTTCTCCTTTGATATGACCGTTTAGCATATTTTTTGCTATTATAATATAATTAAAGCGATTTTTTAGCCGATACTAATCATAGACGGAATTTCTGCTATCATGTAATCTAGAGCATAAGACGTGAATTCACAGTAAAGAATGTAAGAAGGGAGCCGCTGCCGAAATGAATTTAGACAATTGTCCAAAGTGCGGCCGGTTATATGTCAAAAATATCATGGACCTGTGCCAGCCCTGTCTCAAAGAGCTTGAACATCAATATGAAATCTGCGTAGAATATCTGCGCAAGAACAGAGGCACCAATATTCAGGAGCTGTCCGATGCTACGGAGATTCCGATCAAGGAAATCACCCGTTTTATTCGCGAAGGCCGAATTTCCATAGCAAATGCGCCTAATATGATGCTGCCGTGCGAAGTATGTGGAACCTTGATCCGTGAAGGACATATGTGCGACAGCTGCCGCTCCCGTCTGACGAAAGATCTTGCAAATGCTGCTAAAGAAAGTGCCGCTGCAGAACCTGTTAAGAAGTCATCTGAGGGCGCCTACCGGGCAGTCGATAAGCTCCGTGGTATATAAATTCTGTAAAAAAACGTTTGCAGCTATAAAGAATGTTTCAACGTAGGCCGATAAACTTAGTAAAGATTATCGGTTTTTTTATATCAAAAGGAAGGTGGAAGTTATGAAAATTAACGAGACCGGACGAATTAATGCGATTAATCCGTATCAACGCAGTGCGGAATCGCAAAGGCAGGAACAAATGAAGAAGAGTACGCGTAAAGATGAGGTTTCTATTTCCGACGAAGCTATTAAGCTCTTGCAAGCCCAGAACAGCGGCAAGGTTGATGCAGAACGCGCACTTAAGATTGACAGCTTGAAGCAACAGGTCTCCGCAGGTACCTATGAAGTAGACGCAGCCAAACTCGCAGAGAAACTCGCCCCTTATTTTAAGCAATCCTCCGAGAATTAGGTGAACCCATCCATGGCATTGACGAAATTGCTTGAATTGCTTGAGCGGCTGGACGAAGTGCATCTTCAGATGCTGGATCTGGCCGCTGTCAAGAAACAGACGATTATGGACAACAAGGTGGATGGTCTTATTGACATCATGAACCGTGAGTCCAAATTAATGAAGCTGATTGGACAGCTTGAAGAGCAGCGCACGGAGGCTGCGTATGCCTTTTTGCAGCATGTGGGCATACGCTCCAATCTGAATCTGAATCTGACAGAGCTGTCCCGGCTTGTATTTGACCCAGAAGACAAATTACGGCTGCTGCAAATTCAGCAGAAGCTTTCAGACACAGTGCGTCGCTTGAAGAAAGCCAATGAGCTGAACCAGAAGCTGATTGAGCAGTCGCTTACCTTTATAGATTATTCCCTGGATTTGCTTGTCGGAAGACCGAACCAGGACTTTACCTATCATCATCCATCCGACAAGGGCAACAGCGCAGCACGGCCGGGCCTTTTTGACACCCGCGGATAGAATTGTATTTATTACTGGCTGTTTTGCCGGAGCAATCACAAGGGAGGACCAAGTAGCATGACATCGACATTTCATTCAATTGAGACCGCAAGACGAAGCCTTTTTACGCAGACTGCTGCGCTCAATACAACCGGACACAACATTGCCAATGCAAATACGGAAGGCTATACCCGCCAGCGCGTGAATATGAAAGCAGCTTCACCTATTGAGGCGTATGGACTCACTAATTCTACCGTTCCCGGCCAGCTGGGTACCGGTGTAGAATTCACCTCCATCGAACGGATCCGGGAGATGTTTCTGGATGACCAGTACCGTGGAGAAAGTGCCGCCAGCGGCAACTGGACCATCCAATCGGATACTCTCGATAAGCTGGAAGCTATTGTGAATGAACCTTCAGATACAGGCATCCGGACCGTACTCGATAACTTCTGGAAGTCCTGGTCAGATCTGAGCAAGAATCCAGAGGACCCAACGGCCCGTAAGATTGTAGTGCAGACCACACAATCGCTCACTGATGCAATCAATTATATGAGCACACAATTAAATAATCTTGACCGTGATCTTACCTCCAATATTGATGTAAAGGGGAAGGAAATTCAAACCTACCTCAGTTCTATCGTCGACCTTAACCAATCCATTGCCAAGATTGAAGGCATGGGGGATCAAGCCAATGATCTGCGGGATCAACGTGACCTGTTGACGGACAAGCTCTCCAAGATTGCTAATATTACGGTGGTAGATACGGACGCCGGATATAACATCTCATTGGGGGGACGGAATCTTGTGCAGGGAGCAGCGCTTAGCGCAACGGTAGACAGCGCGTTCCTTAATGCTGCTTATGACTCTGGAGATCTGAAGGCTGGAGAAGCTTACGGGATGATATTTTCCAACAGAACTTATGTCACGGATTACAAGAAACAGCTTGATACCTTGGCTAATACGATTGCTAACGGAGAGGTGCAGGTTACTATTCCGGCAGGCTCTACTGTTCCCGCAGGAACTACTGTACTCAAAGACTCAGAAATCATAAATGTGGACGGGACAAAGACCCCGCTGCTTGCAGGTGCTGCAATTCCTATTCCTCTAACTGGTGATCTAAAGACTACTGTTAAGGGCCTGAACGGCTTGCATCAGTTAGGATTTGGTATGGATGGCAGCTCAGGCCGCGCATTCTTTACCCCTGCTGTCGCAGGTGAAGCTATCACTGCCGGCAATATTCGTTTGAATCCGGAGATTGCAGCCGACCCAAGCCTATTTGCTACTTCGATGCGTGCAACTACTGATACCGCTGGCAAGGTTTCAGTGATCAAAGGCAATAATACCTTGGCCCTGATGTTCAGCAATCTCAAAGATAACAATACATTTACTACAGCAAGCGGCTCTACAACAGGCACTGTCGGGTCCTACCTCAGCTCTATGGTCGGTCAGCTTGGTATCCAATCACAAGAGGCTGCCCGCCAGGCGAGCAATTCGGACTTTCTGGTTGAGCAAGTGAATTCCCGCCGCCAGTCTGTAAGCGGGGTATCACTGGATGAAGAAATGTCGAATATGCTTGTATTCCAGCATGCTTACAGCGCCGCTGCGCGCTTTATGACGACTTTTGATGAAATGCTCGATAAATTGATTAATTCTACCGGCACCGTCGGTAGATAGAGGAGGAAGAGCATATGTTGAGGGTAACCTCCAATATGATGAATTCACAGCTGCTGCTTAACTTGAACCGCAATGCGCGTACAATGAACGATACACAGCTGCAGCTGGCCAGCGGGCGGAAGATCAACAAGCCCTCCGACGACCCTGTAGGAATTACATATTCCTTGCGTTACCGTGCGGAGCTTTCGTCAAATGAACAATATACCAGGAACGTAGACGGTGCTCTTTCTTGGCTGGATTATAATGATACCGTGTTGGGCCAGGCAGGAGATGTTGTGCAGCGTCTGCGGGAGCTTACCGTGAAAGCATCGACAGGAAGCAATCCCCAATCGGCTTTGGACAGCATCAACGAAGAGGTTTTGCAGCTCAAACAGCAACTTGTGGATGTTTCCAACAGCAAGCTCAACGGCAAATACATCTTTAATGGTGAGAAATATGATACCAAGCCATATGATTTTGCCAAAGGGACAGATGGGTCCTATGACACTTCCAAGCCGGTCACTACAGATTCCGGGCAAATTCAGTATATTGTAGGTGAGGGTGTGCAGATGCCTATTAATATGACTGGTAATGATGTGTTTGGTCACACTGGGGACTCTGACAATCTATTCTCAATTATTAACAACATTTCTGATGCCTTGAAAAAAGGTGATTTAACAGCCATAACAGGTCAACTGGACAATATCGATACACGGGTTGAAACCATCTTATCTGCCCGCGCAGAGATAGGTGCGAAGACTAATCGTGTGGAATTAATGCAGGATCGGCTTAGCGATCTCAACATCAATCTGACAGATCTGCAAGCGAAGACAGAAGATGCCGATTACGAGGAGCTAATTATGAAATCCAAAATTCAAGAGAATATCTACAACGCCTCTTTGTCGGTAGGTGCTAAGATTATATCTACCACACTCGTGGACTTTATCAGATAACGGAGGTGAAGCTCGTTGCTGCAGTCCATTCTGCAAATTCGGCAGACACCGGCGATAATTGGTATTGATGCTGATCCCGGCACGTTCTCCATGTCTCAGCCCAAGGCAGAGGTAAATGTAACGACTACCCCAGGGGAACTCAACGTGCAGTCATTCCGGCCGGAGCTGACTATTGACCAAACGAGGGCACACGCCGCCTATAACGGAGGCAGTGTACTAGATATGAACAAACGTATCTATTCTGGGATCCAACAGTTGTATCTTCAAGCGATTGCCCGCAGGATGGAGCAAGGAACAAGAATGGCCGAGTTTTTTAAGCCTGGTAATACAATAGCTGAAGTATATGGCATGGATACCGAGCCGAATTCCTTCCCTGAGCCTTGTGGCCCTGCCTCCTATGATAACGTGGATATCCATTTTGAGACGAGAGCTCCTCAAATTAGCTTTCGGGCAGCAGAGGTTGATATTCAAGTCGAGAGACATCGTCCGGAAACTGAATATACTCGCGGCAAGCTGAATATTTACATGCAGCAGTATGCATCGATTCAGTTTATTCCACCCGAAGTGAATGTTAAATTGTAGCTTGTTAAGCTATAGATGTGCCTAGAGCGCCTCTATAGCTTTTATACTTTTCTAATAATATTATATTATGTCTAAGGAATAGTTTTGCATTGCAGAACTTTTAAGGAGTGAACAACTTGATTATTGAAACGCTATCTTGGGGTAAACTAGAAATAGACGAAGAACAGATCTATCATTTCTCTAAAGGATTGCCCGGCTTCGACGAGGAGACTGAATTTGCTCTGATACCGATGGCGGAAACTCCGTTTTGGGTACTACAGTCTGTAAAAAACATAGCTCTATCTTTCTTGTTAGGTGATCCCTTTGTCTTTTACCCTACCTTTGAATTTGAGTTGCCAGATGATGAAGCTGAAGAGTTAGGGATTAGCAAAGATGTCGTTGTCCGCTGCATTATTACATTAAAAGAGCAATTAGATCAATCAACGATTAATCTACTCGCTCCCGTTGTACTCAATCCTACAGGCCTATCCGGCAAACAGATTGTTTTGCACAAGGCCCCTTATCATACGAAGCATAGCTTGCTGCAGGAACAGTCGACTATAGACGGAAAGGATGGTGGATAACATGCTTGTACTGTCCCGCAAAAAAGGGGAGTCCATCGTGATACAGGACCAAATTGAGCTGACCATCCTAAGTGTGGATGGGGATACAGTTAAAGTGGGGATCTCTGCACCGAAACATGTTGATATTTTCCGCAAAGAAGTCTATCTTTCCATTCAAGAGTCGAACCGTGAATCTGTTGCTCCTCAACAGTCTGATTTGAATGCACTGATTAATCGGCTGCGCGGCTCAAATGCCAATAATTAAATATTAGGAACTGTTTATCCAATCTGAGCAGCAATATACTGCTCGGTTTTTTTTGTCGATTGGAGAAGAAAAATAAAAGAAAAATAAAAAAACTTTAAAAAACTCTAAACAGTTGGGGACATGCAGTCGATATATGTATTAGACGCTGATCCGGCAGGGCGGCCGACCTTAATGGTTCGGCGTTTACCACATGGATGTGGAACTAACTTAATTTCAGGGAGGAAATATCAAATGATTATTAACCACAATATCCCGGCGTTGAATACTCACCGCCAACTGTCCATTAACACTGCTAACACTAACAAAAATATTGAGAAATTGTCTTCCGGTCTTCGCATCAACCGTGCCGGTGACGATGCTGCCGGTCTGGCAATCTCCGAAAAAATGCGCGGTCAAATCCGCGGCTTAGATCAAGCTTCCCGTAATGCTCAAGATGGTATCTCGTTGATTCAAACCGCTGAAGGTGCACTGAACGAAACTCACTCCATCCTTCAACGTCAACGCGAAATCGCTAACCAATCCGCTAACGGAACGAACACTGATTCCGATCGTCAAGCTCTGCAAGACGAAATGAACCAATTGACTTCCGAAATCAACCGTATCGGTAACACTACTGAGTTCAATACTCAGAAATTGTTGCAGGGTGACGGAAAAGCGACACTTCCAGGAACTAACGGTGCTGTTTCAGATGCTCTTGTAGGTGTTGGTACTGCTGGTGCAGTTGGAACGGCTGGTACAGTAGTAGAGGGGAAAACAACTCATACTGAAGCAACACAAACTATTACTGCTATCGCCACTGGTGCAGATGGAGACGAGTTGACAGTAACTATAAATGGTCAAGACCTTTCTGCTAAGTTAACAGCTGCAACTGCAACTGCGCCAGCCACTGGCACAGCATACGCGGCTGCTTTGCAAAAAGCTATTGATGAAAATGATACATTAAAAGGCAATTTTACTGTTAAAACCAATGCTGGCGGCGATATAACTATTGCAGCTGTTGCAAAAACAGCAGGTGGTCAACTTTATGGCTCTCAAGGAAATATGGCTGCAGCAAAAGTGAACGGAGCTGCAGCTGCAGGTGGTGCTGCTTCCGTTGGTACAACAACGTATACACAAGCCTCAGCCAGTATTGGGTTCACAGTTGCTGATGCTGCCGCAGCAGCAAAACTGGTGGGTACTGGTTTGACGATTAATGATCAACAAATCGAATTTTATGATGCAACTAAAGGTGCATACACAGGTAAGGCACTGGGTGTTAATATTAGTGGTGCGGCTGATGCAACTGCTGTTGTAAAAGCTATTACCGATACACTTGGAGATAAATTGGCTGGTGTTAAGCTGACTGGAGCTGCAGGAGTTCTTACAGTTTCGGCAACCGCCAAAGGCGAAGAGGGTAACGGCATTAAAGTTACCAACGGTGGAGTTCAAAAAGACTTCGAAACTTCTTTCCAAATCGGTGCTAACAAAGGTCAATCCATGAGCCTGTCCATCAAAGACGTTCGTTCCAACGCTTTGGGTATCACTGGTAAAGCTGGCGATGCTGGTTTCACTGCTGCCAATACTGTTACTAACGGAACAAACGATGTTAAGGGTGAAGCTGCTCTGAACATTGCTACTAAAGAAGGCGCATCTGCAGCTATCGCAGTTCTGGACAAAGCTACTGCATTTGTATCCAGCGAACGTTCTAAACTGGGTGCCGTTCAAAACCGTCTGGAACACACCATCAACAACCTGGGTACAGCTTCTGAGAACCTGACTGCTGCTGAATCCCGTGTACGTGACGTTGACATGGCTAAAGAAATGATGCAACAAACTAAGAACAACATCCTTGCTCAGGCTGCACAAGCTATGTTGGCGCAAGCTAACCAACAGCCGCAAGGCGTTCTGCAATTGCTTCGTTAAGATTTACTTGCTTCACACTAGGCCCCGGGGAAACCCGGGGCCTTTTTTCTTTTTTTTGCTTGACTTGAACAAAATCCTAAATTATCCCTGAAACTAACCGATATATAAAGTATTAAAGTGTATAGTGGAGGTCGGGGTTAATGAATGTACAGTTTTCACTTACTGCTAGTTCTACAACAAGCGGGCAGGGTAGAGCTGAATCAGCAACAGCTTCGGGCAGTGGACCGGTATCACCCGTAAATCAAGTCTCTGCGATCCGTAATGCCAAGGAGATGAGTCTGAAAGAAAAGCAGGGCGTGAATGTATCCGTTGCTGAGGAACAGTTGATCCGCACCATTGAACGAGCCGTTCAATCTCTGCAGGGACCCCAGACCACGCTGGAGATCAGCATCCATGAGAAGACACATGATATTATGGTGAAGGTGCTTAACAAAGATACCGGTGAATTAATACGCGAAGTTCCGCCAGAGAAGACGCTTGATCTTGTAGCTAGTATGATGGAAATCGCAGGAATACTTGTAGACGAGAAAATCTAACTTTTGGGAGGTGTTGTTTTTGGTTACACGTGTAAATGGTTTCTCAGGCATGGACATTGATAGTATGGTCAAGAGCATGATGGCTGCCAAGAGGGTGCCCCTAGATAAGCTTACCCAAGATAAGCAGCTCCTGCAGTGGACGCGGGAAAGCTACCGGGAACTAAACAGTAAACTCTACGATTTCCGGCAAAATAAATTGATTGTGAAATATGGCGGGAATGCGGCTTTAAATGCGAATAAGGCAATTACTACTGGAAACACAGATGCCGTAAAAGCAGAGGCTTTGGCTTCCGCCAATGGCATTAACATGGAGGTAAGTGTTAGTCAATTGGCTGCCCGGACAACGCTGCAGATGAATACAGGATTAGGACAAGGAGTATCAAGCTCTACTTCTTTGGCTAAGCTCGACGGTGTTGATATATACAGTCTTTCAGAGGATGCCCGAACCGAGTATCTGAAGAAGGGTTTTGATGTTGCCATTAATGGGGTGGAATTTAAGGACAAGGATGGCAAATCCCTGTTCAATGGTCTTACTTCTATATCAACGATGGTGGCAACCATTAATTCCCACCCGACTGCCAATGCTATTGCAAGCTATGATGAGATTACAGGGAAATTGAGTATTGCCTCCAAGACCAGTGGAGATCCAAATCCAGCTTCTGGATACCAATCAACAAGGGACGTAAAGGTAGGAAATGGAAGTACCTTATTGGCTTTATTCACCAAGAGAACTGTTACGGAAGTAGAGACCAATGGGGCCGGAACCAGCGATGGTACCAAGTCATTGGCTCATCTGCAAAATCTGCTGGATGCGACAACCGTGGCAGATGCCGAGAAGTTGAAATACAAATTCAGCGTTAATGGTGAATCCTTCTCCTTTGACGGAACCAAATCTATTAATGATGTTGTAGCTGAGATTAACGCAAAGTCGGGTACAACTAAAGTTCAGGCAGAATTTACTGGCGGCAAATTGAAGCTGACTGCTGACTCTGGCAGCGAAGTAAAGCTGGGAGGGGATTCCTTCGAGCTGCTGCAGTTGTTCAAAGGTGTAAAGCCTGCTGTAGGGAGTCCCAGTGATTACAATGTTAAGAATGGACAGAACGCCATCGTTTCTATTAATGGTGAACTTATTAAAGATACGAACGACAATGTTTTCACAATTAATGGCGTCCAACTGACGCTGCTGAAGGAAACGGTTATAAGAGGTCCTGTTGATCCTGCAAATCCAACCGCTACACCTCCAATAACAGGTGACAATACGATCAAAATTACAACCCAATCTGACCCGGATAAAGCCATAGAGTCCATTAAGGGCTTTATAGAAGATTACAACAGCTTGATCAAAACGCTGAATTCCAAAATTGATGAAGTTAAATATCGTGATTTCAGGCCATTGACAGATGAGCAGAAGAAGGAATTAAAAGAAGCAGATATTAAGACCTGGACAGAGAAAGCACAAAGTGGTCTTCTAAAGAATAATGACATTATAAAAAATGTTCTGTCCCAAATGCGCGGAGTTATAACGGAGAAGTTGGGTCCGCTTAGTACACTTGGGATTACCACAGGGAATTATGCCTCAGACGGTATGTTAGTGATTGAGAACGAAGCGAAGCTGAAGACTGCCATCAACGCAAATCCTCAGCTTGCTCTTGACCTGTTCCAGGGTCCGGGAAACGCTATAAATGACGGTATTTTTGATAAGATGGCAGATAAGATAAGTGCTGCACTTAGCAGTATTGCTGAACGCGCAGGAACAAGCAAAAACTCAATGGATCTAACCAGCTCCTTTAAAGAAGAAAGTGTAATGGGTAGGACGTTGAAGGGGTATAATAGTCGAATTCTTCTCATGCAGAGAAACCTGACCAATACGGAGAACCGCTACTACAAACAGTTCACTGCGATGGAAACGGCAATGAGTAAGATGCAATCCCAGGCCTCCAGTTTACTATCCAGCATGGGTCAATCATCATAACAGTTAAAGGGTGAGATCATTGATTAATTCTCCATACGATAAATACCGTCAGTCTTCCGTTCAGACGTCTACACCTGCCCAACTGGTGATCATGCTCTATGACGGGGCCATTCGCTTTATCCGGGCAGGGCTGGATGGACTGAAAAAAAACGATCTCGAGAAAACAAATACTAATCTCGGTAAGGCGCAAACCATCGTTAGTGAGCTGATGAGTACGCTTGATCGTAGCTACGAGGTGTCTGAAGGACTATATTCACTCTACGAGTATACGAGCTTCCTGCTCGTAGAAGCGAATATCCGCAAGGATGCAGTGAAAGCTGAGGAAGCGGTAGGCTACTTAACCGAACTGCGGGAGACCTGGCTGCAGGCCTCCAAAATCGCTACTGGCCAGGGCGGCCAGTCGCCGTTACCGACGGAAAGTTCGCATGGATGAGCTGATTGCGCAGCTGCAGCTGTTGACGAAAGACATCCTGAAGCGGCTGAACGATGCTGATTATGAGGAACTTGAAGTTTTTGTGGAGGAGCGTCAACTACTGATAGACGACATGACTCGTCAGCTTTCGTCTAATCCTGCACGAGAGTCGCAAAAGGTCGAAATCGCACGGATTGTGGAGCATGATGCAGAGATCATGGCCCGCATGAACGCCCTTCGCCTGGAAGCTCAAGACTGGCTTCAGAAACGCAATCAAGCTAAGCAACAGCGCAATGCCTACGAGGCCGGATACACCCCGGACAGCTTCCTGATGGACCGGAAAAAATAATAATTTCCTGATGATTCATCTCAGGAGCAGGCGGGTATTAAATAGCGTCTGCTCCTTTTTTGATGAAAATATCACAAATATGACGACTTTATATTAAATTTAGGGATGGTAATTTATTGAAAGAAAACATTTACTATTCCAATTGACAATAAAGAAGCAGCGGTGGTATAGTCGACTTGTGAGCAAGACTCACGTTCATCTGATGACGAAGGGAATGTTTAATCAATGGAAGGTAAAGTTAAATGGTTTAACGCAGAAAAAGGTTATGGCTTCATCGAAACTGCCGATGGTGGCGACGTATTTGTACACTTCTCCGCGATTCAAACTGACGGTTTCAAGACTTTGGATGAAGGACAATCCGTAGAGTTTGATATCGTAGAAGGCGCACGCGGACCACAAGCAGCTAACGTCATCAAATTATAATCATCCGGCGCAGCCGACCTACATATATGGTAGATGGTTAGCAATTGAGACTACGCTAGCGCGGACCTTGGGACTACTCCCGGGGTCCTTTTTTGTTGTACATCAGAGGGTGGATTTATATAGATTACCAATTGAATGTTATGTTCAACCAGTTTCTGGGTAATGTAAACTGTTGGGCTAATTATATGACTCGACACAATTTACTTACTTAGGCGTATGCTTCCGGGAGGATGTGGAAGAAGCGATGAGTGAAGCCTATGCCCATCAAACACTCAGGAGGATGAACAGCTGAATGAAGAAAACATGGCGTGGATTTATGACCGTACTACTTGGAGTTAGCATGTTGTTCGGGGCTCTGGGCAGTGTTTCTGCCGCTTCTGTGCCAAAGGATATTAAGGGACACTGGGCACAAAGCCAACTGCAGAACTGGCTGGACAAAGGATATTTGGGTGGATACCCTGATGGTACGGTTAAGCCCAATAAGGTGATTACCCGGGGCGAATACGTTGCTTTTGTAAACCGCCTCTTTGGATTCACGGATACGGCGGCTATCAGCTTCAAGGATCTTAAAAAATCCAACTGGGCTTACAATGAAGTAGCGAAAGCTGTAAAAGCCGGATATATCGCCGGTTTTAGCGACAAAACCTTTCGCCCTTTAAGCCCGCTGACAAGACAGGAAGCAGCGGCGATTACTGCCAGATTACTTAGTCTGAACACAGGCAGTACTACTCTTGGATTCAAGGATAGTGCACAGATTTCTGTGTGGGCACGGGGCTCCGTTGCTGCGGTAGCCAATAAGAAGATTATCAACGGGTATACAGACGGAACCTTCGGCCCTAAGAAATCGCTGACAAGAGCTGAAGCGGTTACCATCATCGGAAATTCGGTAGCTAACCGGCCGGGTGGCTCTGGTGGTACTGTAACACCTACACCTACGCCTACAACAGCACCAACCGCGACACCTGCACCTTCGGCAACACCTGCACCAACACCAATTCCAACTAGCGGTACAGGCGGAGGCAGCGGTGGTGGAGGAGGCAATGGCGGTGGTGGTGGCATCACTGTTCCATCCGTAAGTGGTGTAACCTACGGCCATGTTGGTGTTGTTACAGCTGATGTGTATCTTACACCTTCAGTGACCGGAGCTGTCTATTATGTTGTGGCCCCTTACAGCAGTACTGTATCGGCGCCGAGCGCGTTGCAGATAAGAGATGGTCTGACCAGTGCCGGAACAGCTGGTGTCAATAGCGGGAAGACTGCAGCAACAGGCAATACAACTATATCCTTCTCTGTCTATGGCTTGCAGGCGGGTACTGAGTATGCAGCTTATGTAACGCTTGCTGATTCATACGGAAACTGGTCAGAAGTATCGACACTGCGCTTAACCACTGCTGCAAGCAGTGCAACGTCTATTACTGCTGTTAAACCAGGGGAGATAGGTACGGTTACAGCAGATGTGTATGTCACCTACGGGCAAGCAAGCGGGACTGCTGCACCGGTAAGATACGTGGTGTTGCCGGCTAATGCAGCTGATCCGAGTGCAGCTCAAATTGCCCAGGGAAAAGATAGTGCAGGAACAGCGCTGTCAGCGCCTTGGACGGGTTTAATCAGTCCTGCCCCTGCTCCTGGAGTAAGACAGACGCTGGGGCTAACCGGCCTGACTGCGAATACCAGCTACAAGGTATATCTCATTACCGGCAGTGAAAACACATGGTCACCGGTGGAGATCCTGCGCATTCATACTAAGTAGAAGTAACTGACTTTGGTCCGGAAGAGGGTGATTAAAAACAACCCTTTCCGGGCCAATTGTGTATTTTCGGGGAATTCATAGCATCTTATGTTAGCTAAATGTAAAGGCTGTCATGATTTGTTTTTTACTTAGCGCTGACAATTTGGTATAATGAAAATGTAAACAAAGGAGGAGTGCCCATGCAATTCAGCATTCGAGGTCAACAAATTGAAGTGACCGACGCTTTGAGAGAATATGTTGATAAGAAGCTCAGCAGACTTGAGAAGTATTTCGATGCACCCCCTACCTCAGAAGGATATGTGACGCTTGGCGTTGTCCGCGGCCTTCATACGGTGGAGGTAACCATTCCACTGGCAGGTGTGACGCTTCGTGCCGAGGACCGCAGTGATGACATGTACGCTTCCATTGATGCTGTTGTGGACAAGCTGGAACGCCAAATCCGCAAGCACAAGACCAAACTTAATCGCAAGTTCCGCCAGGAAGGAAGCCTGAAGACGCTGTTTGTAGAAGGAGCCCCTGGTGCTGTTGCCGTAGAGGAACAGGATTATGATGATTTGGAGGTTGTGCGTAACAAGCGGTTTACCTTGAAGCCTATGGATGTCGAGGAAGCGATCCTGCAAATGAACATGGTTGGACATAATTTCTTTGTGTTCTCCAATATCGACACTTCTGAAGTGAGTGTTGTTTACAAACGAAATGATGGAAAGTATGGCCTGATTGAACAGAACTAGATTCTGAAGATCAACAAGGCAATAGCTGAGGCTGCGTTATTCGTCTCAGTCTGACGTAGAAAATTAACCGAGCCCCTATTCGTGTGAATCGAATAGGGCTCTTGTGCGTATATAAACGGAGACAGAAAAAAGGGCAACATTGCCCTCCAAAGGTACAGCGGCATTTCAGCGAAAATATGAAGATAAAACGCGACTGAACTTTTTTTGTAAAATAAGGTTGCGGCCTGCTCGTATTGCGGCATCTCTTACAAACTGTTACAATTTATGAAGCAGCGGAATCGAAATAATATATGGCCCTTTCAATTTTGTGGGATGGGCTCGATTCCACCATCTGTGTTGCATGAAAGGGGTTAACCATGCTAGGACTTGTAAAGAAAATATTCGGCGACACCAATGAACGGGATGTCAAACGTCTAATGAAGACGGTCGAAGTAATTAATGGACTGGAGCCGGATTTTGTGGCGCTTTCGGATGAAGCGCTCAAAGCTAAGACTGAAGAATTCCGCGCCCGTATTGAGAAGGGCGAAACCTTGGAAGAGATTCTTCCCGAGGCCTTTGCAACCGTACGCGAAGCTTCCAAACGGACGCTGGGCATGCGGCATTTTGACGTACAGCTGGTTGGGGGAATGGCGCTGCATGAAGGCCGGATCTCCGAGATGAAGACAGGTGAAGGTAAGACACTGGTAGGAACGCTGCCGGTATATTTGAATGCATTGCTGGGTAAAGGCGTGCATGTTGTAACCGTAAATGACTATCTCGCTCAGCGCGACAGTGCGCAAATGGCACAAATCTATAACTTCCTGGGCTTGACCGTCGGGGTGAACCTGAACGGTATGGACCATGCTGATAAACAAAACGCTTATGCCTGCGACATTACGTATGGCACGAACAATGAATTCGGCTTCGACTACCTGCGTGACAACATGGTGCTCTACAAGGAGCAAATGGTACAACGCCCGCTATACTTCTGTATTATTGATGAGGTTGACTCCATCTTGATTGATGAAGCCCGTACCCCTCTTATTATTTCCGGACAGGCTGAGAAATCGACAGAGTTGTATTACGCAGCAGACCGTTTCGTGAAGAAGCTGACTGCTGAAGAGGACTACACGATTGATATTAAAGTGAAGTCCGTGGCTTTGACCGAGAAGGGTGTCGCTACGGCTGAACGTGCTTTTGGCATTGAGAATCTATATGACCATGCCCATGTAACCTTGAACCATCATATCGTACAAGCTCTCAAAGCTAATGCTATTATGCGCCGCGATGTGGATTATGTAGTAAATGATGAAGAGGTTGTTATTGTCGATGAATTCACGGGCCGTCTGATGGCAGGACGCCGTTATAGTGACGGACTGCATCAAGCGATTGAAGCCAAGGAAGAGATTGAGGTACAGAATGAGAGCATGACGCTCGCTACAATTACGTTCCAGAACTACTTCCGGATGTACCGCAAGCTGGGTGGTATGACAGGTACTGCGAAGACGGAAGAAGAGGAATTCAAGAAGATCTACGGGCTGGAAGTTCTCCAGGTGCCGACCAATAAACCTAACAAACGTGATGATATGCCAGACGTCGTGTACAAGAGCGAAAACGGCAAATTCAACGCTGTAGTAGCGGAGATTGTAGAGCGCCACAAAAAGAACCAGCCGGTACTGGTAGGTACAGTATCCATCGAAAATTCCGAACGCGTATCTGAAATGCTGAAACGCAAGGGTGTTAGACACCAGGTACTGAATGCCAAACATCACGAGGCGGAAGCAGAAATTATCTCTCATGCCGGACAACCTGGAACAGTAACTATCGCTACGAATATGGCTGGCCGTGGTACGGATATTGTACTGGGTGAAGGTGTGACCGATCTTGGTGGCCTGCATATTATTGGTACGGAGCGGCATGAATCCCGGCGGATTGATAACCAGCTGCGTGGACGCGCGGGACGTCAAGGCGACCCGGGCTCAACTCAATTTTATCTGTCGCTTGGCGATGAGCTGATGAAACGCTTCGGAGCGGACAATGTCCTGAATATGATGGACCGTCTCGGATTCGAAGAAGATCAGCCGATTGAGAGCCGTATGATTACCCGTGCAGTGGAATCTGCCCAGAAGCGGGTAGAAGGCAACAACTTTGATATCCGTAAGGTCGTATTGCAATATGATGACGTAATGAATCAGCAGCGTGAGATTATCTACAAACAACGCCGCGAAATTCTGGAGTCTGACAACATTAAAGATATCGTAGTAGAAATGATCAAACCGGTCATTGACCGTGTGGTTAACGCCCACTGCAGTGATGATATTCCGGAAAACTGGGAGCTTCAAGAGGTTGCTGATTATGTAAACAGCAAACTGTTGGAAGAAGGCGTTTTGAAACGTGACGATCTCTGGGGCAAGGAAGTTGAAGAGATCATTGAGTACATCTTCACCCGTGTGCTGGAGAAATATGCAGCCCGTGAAGAACGTCTGGGTGCCGAACTGGTACGCGAATTCGAGAAGGTTATCGTACTTCGTTCCGTAGACAGCAAATGGATGGATCATATTGATGCGATGGATCAGCTTCGTCAAGGGATTCACCTGCGTGCTTACGGCGGTACCGATCCGCTTCGCGAATATCAATTCGAAGGCTTTGAAATGTTTAATGCCATGACCGCCAGCATTCAGGAAGAAGTAGCGACCTACATTATGAAGGCGCACATTGAGACGAATCAGGAACGCCAGTCGGTAGTGGAAGAGGACAAAATCTCCACAAATGCCGAGCCTGCCGAGAAACGTCCGGTGCATGTAGAGTCTGCGATTGGCCGCAACGACCCTTGCCCTTGCGGAAGCGGCAAGAAGTATAAGAACTGCCACGGACAGAACGCGTAAGACATAGTTGGTACTTGATTTTATGATTCTGTTAAAATAGTGAGCAAGTACGAAGTGGCGAGTGCATTTTAATGCTTCGCGCTTTAGGTCTTGTCCATTGCTTCAAAGGTTATAATGACAATAAAATGCGGCTGGGCCCGGGGGACTCCCCCGTTTTGCGGCCCGGCCGCTTTTTTGGACTCTGGGCGTTGCGAGATTCCCAAGCGGAGCAGAAGGAACTGTTCTTGAGAACTTTAACCATGAAGGTGAGAGTAACGGAGGGGAAGTTTGGAACTGTAGGAGCGGTAGCGTCCGCCTTTATGTTTGGATTTCTACCGTGACTAGCGGTTTAAATCAGGAAATCCAAACATAACAGCGGCCGGAAGTCCAAACATTCCACGCAGTTACGGGCATCACCGAATAATACGCTTTGTTCTGAAGAACAATTCCGCCAGCGAAGCGCGTTGGTCTCTAGAAACGCCTAAGTCCAATCAGCCGCCCGGCGCAACCACTTATTTTTGAAAGGTGAAGTGAACCATATGATCGATGCTAACGTGAAGCAAGACCTGCGTGAAATAGGCAAGAAACTAACCAACCTTAGGGGGTCTCTTTGACTTAGATCTGAAGCAGGAGATGATCGCAAACTTTGAGGAGAAAATGGCTGCTCCCGGATTTTGGGATGACCCCGAGAAGGCGCAAGGTGTGATCGCCGAGATGAACGCGGTAAAGTCTAGCGTGGATCAGTATGAGAGGCTGCAGCAGGATTATGAAGATGCCGCAATGATGGCTGAGCTTGCCGATGAAGAAGGCGACGACGCCCTGGCAGCAGAGATTGCCGGAACCATCCGCAGTGTGGGCAGCAAAGTCGATGAGTTCGAGCTTCAACTTTTGCTGAACCAGCCGTATGACAAGCTGAATGCAATTCTGGAGCTGCACCCGGGTGCTGGCGGAACAGAATCCCAGGATTGGGGCCAGATGCTGCTGCGGATGTATACGCGGTGGGCGGAAAAGCACGGATTTAAAGTAGAGGTGCTCGATTATCTGCCGGGTGATGAAGCAGGGATTAAGAGTGTTACACTGCTGATCAAGGGTTTTAATGCCTATGGCTATTTAAAGACTGAAAAAGGGGTCCACCGGCTGGTGCGCATATCACCGTTCGACTCTTCCGGAAGACGCCATACTTCTTTTGTCTCCTGCGATGTCGTTCCGGAAATAGCCGATGATGTAGAGGTGGATATCCGTACAGAGGATCTGAAGATCGATACGTATCGGGCCAGCGGCGCAGGCGGTCAGCATATCAATACGACCGACTCAGCTGTGCGGATTACTCACTTGCCAACAGGTGTGGTGGTAACCTGCCAGAACGAGCGCTCGCAGATCAAAAACCGGGAACAGGCAATGAAAATGCTCCGTTCCAAGCTGTATGAGCGGAAATTACAGGAACAACAGCAGCATTTGGATGAGATCCGCGGCGAGCAATCTGAAATTGCCTGGGGAAGCCAGATTCGCTCTTATGTATTCCATCCCTATAGCATGGTAAAGGATCACCGCACTTCCGTGGAAACCGGAAATGTCGGAGCGGTCATGGACGGCGATTTGGATCTGTTCATTGACGGGTACTTGCGGAGCCAAATCAAAACAGAGGTTGAATAAGCGGAACTGTATTCCTACGCGTCTTCGGAGGTGTAGGAATTTTTGTGATGTAAGAATGAAATGCCTGTAATTCCCGCAAAGTAGTTGAAACGCTCTGGAACAACAACTTGACTTGGCGGCGATATATAAGCAAGATCACATCTTAAGGAGAAAAGGCATACATGCAAAAAATCAATTCACGCAACAAACCCCCGTTGATCCCGCTGAACGGGCCGCTGCGCCATACCGTAGATATTGTGCTCATCCTGGTCGGGTCGCTGATTACCGCGCTTGCTTTTAATCTGTTTTTCTTGCCGAACCAGATTGCATCCGGCGGGGTATCGGGATTGTCCGTACTTGCCGAAGCCTGGTTTCATGCGGAGCCGGCATTTACGCAGTGGGCGCTGAATATCCCGCTGTTTGTGCTGGGGATCATCTTTCTCGGCAAACAATATGGAATCCGCTCCTTGCTGGGGAGCTTTGTGCTGCCGCTGTTTATTTTCCTGACCAAAGATGGGCCTGTTCCTACAACAAACCCGCTGCTGGCTTCTATCTATGGTGGTATCGGCGTGGGTCTCGGTCTGGGTCTGGTTTTCCGCGGGCGCGGTTCGACAGGTGGTTTGACCATTCTGGCGCAGATTATCCAGAAGATCACCGGGTTCAGCTTCTCACTCTCCGTTGTGCTGCTGGACGGCACGGTCATTACGCTGGCTGCTTTTGTACTGGGGATGGAGCAGGCGATGTACGCATTGATCGGGCTGTTCGTTACAGGCAAAGTAATCAACGCGCTGGAGGTAGGCTTTAGTACGACCAAGGTTGCGTATATTATTTCAGACCAGACGGAAGAGATATCGCAGGCGATCTTAAATGACCTGGACCGTGGTCTGACCAAGCTGAAGGCTGAGGGCGGATACACCGGCGACAATCGTACGGTTCTCATGGCAGTTGTCGGGCAGAATGAGATTACGAGGCTGAAGGCCATTGTCCGCTCGGTCGATCCGGGGGCGTTTGTCATTATAACGGAGGCTCATGAAGTATTGGGCGAAGGTTTTAAAAGAGAAGCATAGATTTTTCCTTAGGGGGAAGCTAAACGCTTCTCTTTTTTCTTAGTTATCGGGTCACGGGCTGAGGTAGAAATTCTAAAAATGCTTTTGAACAAAGTTGACGTTATGTGTTGTATTTATATTAATTCGGACGTATAATAATACATATTTGCAGGACGGTATTCATTCAATTTATGAAGCAGGAAGTGGGGATGACAGTGGAAGGCAAGCTGAGAGCGGCAATTGTCGGATCAACGGGTTATGGAGGCGTGGAGCTGATTAGGCTGCTGCAGAACCACCCTGATATAGAGGTTACTTCAGTGATCTCCTCATCGAGTGCGGGCGAGCCCATTGAGAATGGATTCCCCCACTTAACGGCAATTATCCAGCGCAATCTGGATGGTGTCGACCCGGCAGAGATCGCCGGAAGGGCGGATGTTGTGTTCACGGCTACGCCGTCGGGAGTCAGTGCGAAGCTGGTGCCGCAATTGCTGGAGGCAGGACTGAAGGTCGTCGATTTATCGGGTGACTTCCGGCTGAAAGACGGTGCGGAGTATGAGCAGTGGTATAAGCATCCGGCTCCCCCTCAAGCTTACCTGGAGCAGGCGGTCTACGGCTTATGTGAGGTATTTGGGGAACGTGCCGCCGGCGTGGATTTTATCTCTAATCCGGGCTGTTATCCTACGGCAACACTGCTGGGGCTGATTCCGGCACTGAAGGCAGGCTGGATTAAGCATGACAGTATCATTATTGATGCAAAATCGGGAGTTTCCGGGGCAGGGCGCGGAACGAGTCTGATGGTCCATTTTGCCGAGATCAATGAGAATCTCAAAGCCTATAAAATTAACAAACACCAGCATATCCCCGAAATTGAGCAGGTGCTCACGGAGATTGCCGGAGAGAAGGTAACCGTAACGTTCACCACGTATCTGGTTCCGATGAACCGGGGGATTATGAGTACGATGTATGCCGGGATGAACGGAAATTATAGCGAGCAGGATTTTGTGGAATTATACCGTGAGTATTATGAAGGCAGACCGTTTGTCCGTGTCCGCGGGGCTGGCGTGGTTCCGGCGACGAAAGAAGTCAGCGGCTCCAACTACTGCGATATCGGGTTTGCCACAGATGCCCGTACAGGCCGGGTTACCATAGTGTCCGTGATTGACAACATCGTTAAGGGCGCAGCAGGGCAAGCGATTCAGAACCTGAATTTGATGATGGGATGGGAGGAAACCCGTGGCCTTGGCTACACGCCTGTGTATCCATAAGGTTCAGCGGTCAAACATACAATGAATGAGAGTAAAGCTTATACCGTCGTGGAAGGCGGAAGTATAACTGCACCGAGGGGATTTACCTCTGGAGGGCTGCACTGCGGCCTCAAAAAAACCGACCGTAATGACCTTGCGGCCATCCTTTGCGAGGTGCCTGCCACGGCTGCTGCTGTCTATACGACCAATATATTTCAGGCTGCTCCGCTAAAGGTGACACGGGAAAGTCTGGCGAACGGGGTGTTGCAGGCGGTAATCGTAAACAGCGGAAACGCCAATGCCTGCACTGGTGAACAGGGAGAAGCCGATGCCTACGAAATGCGCGCCGCCGCTGCACGTCATCTCGGTGTGAATGAGCTGGATGTTGCAGTTGCTTCTACCGGGGTAATCGGTGAGCTGCTGAAGATGGATTGTGTACGCAGCGGAATTGCCGGACTTCCGGAGAAGCTGGATGGGGGAGCGGGTGGTGCGGAGGAATTCTGCCAGGCTATTTTGACTACCGATCTGGTGAAAAAAGAATGCTGCGTAAAGGTACAGGTCGGCGGCGAGGAAGTTACAATTGCCGGAGCGGCTAAAGGTTCGGGAATGATTCATCCCAATATGGCCACGATGCTGGGCTTCATGACCACGGATGCGGTCATTGACGGGGAAGCTCTGCTGACCCTGCTGCGCACGGCTACCAATTCAACATTTAATATGATCACGGTCGATGGAGATACGAGTACCAATGATATGCTGGTAGCGATGGCCAGCGGTCTGGCCGGGAACGAGAAGCTGACGCGGCAACATCCCGATTGGGAAGCTTTTGCTGCTGCGTTTATACATGTCTGCAAGACGTTGGCCAAGGCAATTGCCCGTGACGGCGAAGGTGCAACGAAGCTTATTGAGGTGCAGATCAGCGGGGCAGTCCATGATGAG
This sequence comes from Paenibacillus sp. FSL L8-0340, assembly GCF_038593145.1. NCBI lineage: Bacteria > Bacillati > Bacillota > Bacilli > Caryophanales > Paenibacillaceae > Paenibacillus > Paenibacillus sp. FSL L8-0340. The sequence continues at coordinate 6,865,425 of NZ_CP151967.1, read as the reverse complement.
GCAGCAGGTGCGATTGCCAAAACGGTGGTCGGCTCCAGTCTCGTCAAATCGGCGATATTCGGTGCGGATGCCAACTGGGGACGAATCATTGCTGCGGTGGGACGCGCGGGAGTGCCTGTATCACCGGAGCGTGTAGACATATCGCTGGGTGAGATTGAGGTGCTGAAGCAGTCGCGTCCGGTTGCTTTTGATGAAGAGAAGGCACTTCACTATTTGCAAAAAAGCGATACGATATTGATTACCGTAGCTTTATCTGATGGGGACGGTTCGGCTACAGCCTGGGGCTGTGATCTCACTTATGATTATGTGCGGATCAATGCGGCCTACCGTACCTGACCAACCTGTTGCATAAGTCCATGGGAAGGATACCGATACTATGACCGAAGAACGTATAGAGAAGAATAGGGCCGGCGGGCTGTTCGTGATGAAATGCGGCGGCAGTACGCTGGCGGCATTGCCTGACTCTTTTTTTGAGGATTTAAGAGAGTTGCAGAGCAGCGGTGTGAAGCCTGTTATCGTGCACGGCGGCGGCCCGGCGATCTCCGGAAATTTGGCGAAGCTGGGTATTGAGAGCCGTTTCGTGAACGGCCTGCGGGTGACGACCGAGGAAGTGCTGGATGTGGTGGAGATGACCTTGGCCGGGAGTATCAACAAGGCGATTGTCCGAAGAATTCAGGGCAGCGGCGGGCAGGCACTTGGCCTATCTGGTGTCGACGGCAATCTCATCATGGCGGGGCCGGTAGCGAACAGCGATGAAGTGGGCCAGGTCGGTGAAGTAACCGGGGTCAAAGCTGAGATCATCAAGGGCATTCTTGATTTGGGTTATATTCCTGTAATTGCCCCTATCGGTGTGGATGCAGCAGGCCAGCGCTACAATATTAATGCGGATACAGCAGCTGGAGCGGTTGCTTCTTTTGTAGATTCGCCCAAAATGATTGTAGTAACGGATGTTCCCGGCATTATGCGTACAGTGGAAGGACAGAAGATTGTGCTTCCATCGGTGACGGTGGCGCAAATTGAAGAATTGATCGAAAGCGGCGAAATCTACGGCGGGATGATTCCTAAAGTGCGGGCCGCGATGGACTGCATTCAGGGCAGTGTGTCGGAGGTCGTTATTGTGGACGGCAAGGAGCCGAAAGTACTCAGCCGGGTGCTGCAGGGCGAAGAGCTGGGAACGAGAATTATCTCTTCCTAACAGAAATTGATAGAATGCAAGAGAAGATGTACTGCACAGCCATATTGCTGATTGGAATCACAAAATACAGCGCTGCCGGAATACCGGAAGCAGCATGGTGGGAGAGTGACTAAGAATGAGTAAGCTAACGCAAGCGGAAAAGGATTCTTTAACAGGGGCAACGGAAAACCGTTCAGCGGAACTGGAGGATCGGGGGGCTGCTCCTGCCAAGCTGGGTGCGGTATTCCCGTCCTACGCCAGATATGACATCAGTCTGGTCAAGGGTAAAGGCAGCTGGGTATGGGATGATCAAGGAAACAAATATCTTGATTTCATGTGTGGTCTGGCTGTGACCAGTCTGGGGCACGCTCCGGAGAAGGTTGGCGCGAAGCTGAAGGCGCAGATTGATACGCTATGGCATGTGTCCAACCTGTTCCACATTCCGGGCCAGGACCGGGTGGCAGCGCTGCTTACGGGCAACAGCTGTGCGGATCAGGTGTTCTTTTGCAACAGTGGTGCAGAAGCGAATGAGGCTGCGATCAAGCTGGCCCGCCGCTATCACCAGAAGGTAAAGGGCACGGGGCGTTATGAGGTTATTACGTTCGAACAATCCTTCCATGGCCGCACATTGGCGACACTTACGGCTACCGGCCAGCAAAAAGTGAAAGAAGGCTTCCTGCCGCTTCCGGCAGGCTTTAAGACGGTGCCTTTGCATGATCTTCCGGCGCTTAAGGAAGCGATCTCCGAGAATACGGCAGCCATTATGCTGGAGATGGTGCTGGCGGAAGGCGGCGTGCTTGAAGTGAAGCAGGAGTTCCTGGACGCAGTGGTGGAACTGTGCAAGGAGCATGGTCTGCTGCTGATCGTCGATGAAGTGCAGACCGGCATGGGCCGTACCGGCAAGCTGTTTGCACATCAGCATTACGGCATTGAGCCGGATATTTTTACTTTGGCTAAAGGTGTGGCCAGCGGTTTTCCGGCGGGGGTTATGCTGGGCAAAGGCTATTTGCGCGAAGCCTTCAGCCCGGGCAGCCATGCGAGCACCTTCGGGGGCACGCCGCTTGCCGCAGCGGTGATGGAAGCGACCATCGAGACGATGCTTGAAGATGAGCTGCCGCAGCGCGCAGCCGAAATGGGCCGGTACCTCACCGGGTTGCTGGGAGAGAAGCTGGCAGATACGCCGTTTGTGAAGGAGATCCGCGGCAAAGGCTTGTTGATCGGCATCGAATGCCAGTCGCCGGTAAGCGATATTGTGCTGGCTGGACAGAAGCAGGGACTGCTGTTCGTACAGGCCGGACCGAATGTGATTCGGCTGCTGCCTAATTTATATGTAAGCAAAGAGGAGATCCACCAGGCGGTGGACATCCTTTCCGAACTAATTCATACTTATGCTAACAAAGAAAACGGGGAGGCAGGTTCATGAGCCAGGGTGTACAAAACGCTGCGAATACAATCGCACAGCAGCTCAAAGGCCGTGATTTACTGGAGCTGAACGATTACAGTCCGGAAGAAATCACGTATTTGATTGATTTGGCCATCGAGCTGAAACAGAAGCAAAAGAACGGCGAGGTCTACCAGCCGCTAAAGGGCAAGACGATCGGACTGATCTTCGAGAAATCCTCAACCCGCACACGCGTTTCATTTGAAGTAGGGATGTATCAGCTGGGCGGTCATGCGCTTTTCTTAAGCAAAAATGACATTCAGCTCGGACGCGGAGAAACGGTCGGCGATACGGCGCAGGTAATGTCCCGTTATCTTGACGGCATCATGATCCGTACCTTTGGCCATGATAAAGTGGAGGATCTGGCGCGTTATGCCTCAATCCCTGTAATCAACGGGCTGAGCGACCTGGCTCATCCTTGCCAGGTGCTGGCGGATTACCAGACGGTCTATGAGCATAAGGGCAAGCTTAAAGGGCTGAAGCTGGCTTATATCGGCGACGGCAACAACATGGCGCATTCCCTGCTGATCGGCGGAGCCAAGCTGGGTGTGCATGTCTCCATCGCCGGACCGGAAGGCTATGAGCCGGATGCCGCTGTGGTCGCGGAAGCGCGTGAGATCGCCAAGGAGACCGGCTCTGTCATCGTCATTACCCGCAGCCCGCAGGAAGCGGTGCAGGATGCCGATGTCATCTACACGGACGTGTGGGCGAGCATGGGCTTTGAGGCCGAGCAGCTGGCCCGCGAAGCGGCATTCAAGGACTATCAGGTCAATGAGGAACTGGTCAAAGGCGCGAAGAGCGACTACCTGTTCCTGCACTGCCTGCCGGCCCACCGCGAGGAAGAGGTCAGCACCGGTGTAATCGACGGGCCGAATTCGGTCATCTTTGACCAGGCCGAGAACCGTCTGCATGCGCAGAAGGCTCTGATGGCCGCACTGATGGGCTAATTAATTTCGCCTTAGGCTTAGAGTAAATCAAGATTGATCTTGCAAGGGTCTTGCTTGGTCTTATACTATATAAAACACTATATAGGTTGAACTTAATAAACAGCGTTAGAATTCCGGTGCGGAGCAACGGAGTGAAAGTTTGGAACTGTAGGAGCGATAGCGTCCGCCTTTATAATCAGATTTCTCCCGTTGTACGCGGGCTTATAAATCATAGAAATCTGATTATAACAGCGGCCGAAAGTCCAAACCTTTCACGCAGTTGCGCCTGATCACCAGAGTTCTATAAGCGAATTTTTGAAGTTCATCCTATACCCCCCACACGAAAGGAAGTTGCTTCTTCATGGCTAAAGAAAAAATTGTACTCGCCTATTCCGGCGGACTGGATACCTCGGTCATTCTGAAATGGCTAAAAGAAACCTATGATGCGGAGATCATTGCTTTTACAGCCGATATCGGCCAGAAGGAAGAGCTGGATGGTCTGGAGGAAAAAGCACTGGCGACCGGCGCCTCCAAAGTCTACATTGATGATCTGCGCGACGAGTTCGCGAATGACTTCATCTACCCGATGTTCCAATCGGGCGCACTTTATGAAGGACAGTATCTGCTGGGCACCAGCATTGCCCGTCCGCTGATTGCCAAACGGATGGTGGACATTGCCATCGCTGAAGGCGCTACAGCAATTGCCCATGGCGCAACAGGCAAAGGCAACGACCAGGTTCGCTTTGAGCTGGGCGTAGCTGCACTGGCTCCGAACATCAACGTTATCGCACCTTGGCGGCTCGAAGAGTTCCGCAACCAGTTCCCGGGCCGTGCAGAAATGATCGCTTATGCGGAAGCCAACGGAATTCCGGTACAGGCCTCAGCGGCCAAGCCATATTCCATGGACCGCAATCTGCTGCATATCAGCTATGAGAGCGGCGTGCTGGAGGATCCTTGGTTTGATCCAAGCGCACCTGAGAACAAGGGAATGTTCCTGCTCAGCAACGCGCCGGAGGATGCTCCGGACGAGGCGGAATATTTGGAGCTGGATTTCCTCAAAGGCGATTGTGTTGCGCTGAACGGCGAAGCTTTGACCCCGCTGCAAGTCATGGAGAAACTCAATGAACTGGGCGGCAAGCACGGTATTGGTCGCGTAGATATGGTAGAGAACCGTTTTGTCGGTATGAAGAGCCGCGGCGTGTATGAAACTCCGGGCGGAACGATCCTGTTCACGGCACACCGCAAGATGGAGTCCATCACCATGGACCGTGAAGTGATGAACCTGCGTGACAGCCTCATTACCCGTTACAGCACCTTGGTATATAATGGATTCTGGTTTGCGCCTGAACGTCTTGCTCTACAGGCTCTGGTCAAAGAAAGCCAGCAGAACGTGACCGGTACGGTGCGTCTCAAACTCTACAAAGGCAATATCATCGGTGCCGGCGTCAAGAGTCCGGTCAGCCTGTACAACCCGGATATCGCGACGATGGAAGCTGACCCTACACAAGCTTATGACCAAGGCGATGCCACAGGATTTATCCGTCTGAATGCCCTGCGTTTGAAAGTATCAGCAGGTGTAGCGGAATCTAATAAGTAGAGTGTTTTAACCGCGCGTCGGTATTAATCAAGAAATAAGCTCAGCTTAATTAAGCAGACTTCGGAAGGCCGTTCCTCCCGTCAGGACAGGAGCGGCCCTTCTGGCGTCAACAGAGGAGGAAACAACAGGTGAGCAAGCTTTGGGGCGGACGTTTTACCAAAGGAACAAATAAGCTGGTGGAGGAATATACGGCTTCCATCGGGTTCGATAAGGCTTTGGCCGAAGAGGATGTGCAGGGCAGTCTGGCCCATGTCACAATGCTGGGCAAATGCGGAATTCTGCCGCAGGACGATGTAGAAACGATCAAGGCGGGTCTGAATAAGGTGCTGGATAAGGTTCGGGCGGGAGAAATTGTTTTTTCCGTAGCAGATGAAGACATTCATATGAATATTGAAAAGAACCTGATTGAGGAAATCGGTCCGGTCGGCGGGAAGCTGCACACCGGACGTAGCCGTAACGATCAGGTGGCGACCGACATGCATCTATACCTGCGTAATCGGGTGGTAGAGCTGGTCGGGCTGCTGCATGAGCTGCAGGAAGCGCTGATTGGTCAAGCGAAGGATAATGTGGAGACGATTGTTCCCGGTTATACGCATTTGCAGCGGGCACAGCCAATCCTGTTCGCCCACCATCTGCTGGCTTATGTGTCGATGTTCCGCCGGGATGCGGAGCGCCTGACGGACAGCTACAAGCGGATCAATGTGCTGCCGCTGGGAGCGGGCGCGCTGGCGGGGACCACGTTCCCGATTGACCGCCATTTTGTAGCGGAACAGCTTGGCTTCGACAGTGTGTACGAGAACAGCCTGGATGCAGTCAGCGACCGTGACTTTATCGTGGAGTTTCTGGCGAACGCCTCGCTGATCATGACCCATCTGTCCCGGCTCAGTGAGGAGCTGGTGCTGTGGAGCAGCACAGAATTCAGCTTCGTGGAGCTGGATGATGCCTTCTGTACCGGCAGCAGCATTATGCCCCAGAAGAAGAACCCGGATGTACCGGAACTGGTGCGGGGCAAAACCGGCCGAGTCTACGGCAACCTGATTGGCCTCCTGACCGTACTGAAGTCGCTGCCGCTGGCTTACAACAAGGATATGCAGGAAGACAAGGAAGGCATGTTCGACACAGTAGCCACTCTTACAGGGGCGCTGCAGCTGTTTGCACCGATGATCTCCACCATGAAGGTGAACAAGGGGCGGATGCGTGAAGCGGTGAATACCGATTTCTCCAACGCGACCGATATTGCAGACTTCCTGGTCGGTAAAGGCTTGCCTTTCCGCCAGGCCCATGAAGTCATTGGCAAAACCGTACTGTTCTGCATTAACGAGGGGAAATTCCTGCTCGATCTGACACTGGAGGAATTCAAGCAATTCTCGCCGCTGTTCGACGAGCAGATCTATGCAGTCCTGCAGCCGGAAGCGGTGGTGGATGCGCGCAACGTGTACGGAGGCACAGCCACTGTGCAGGTGAAGGCAGCGATTGAACGGGCAGAGGCTTCCTTGCTTGAGGCCAATAAATGGGTAGCGCAGCATGGGAACGCGCTGAATAGTTAACTTTAGGCCAACGCATCATCGAAAGAGCTTAAATCAAGAAAGACTGTCTTCAAGCCGTATCTTAGATGCGGGAGGACAGTCTTTTTTCTATGCTAGGGAAAAACTCTGTATTGGCAATGAAAAGCCTATTTAGATAATGGCAGCCAGGCCAGCACATCGCGGATCTTGGTATCCCAGTAGCCCCATTCATGTTCGCCCGGGCCTTCCTCATAAGTTAGGGGCAATGAGGTCTTGCTGCAGGCTTCACGGAAGGCCTGATTATCCTCGTACAGGAAATCCTCGGTGCCGCAGCATTGGTAGAGCAGCGGTTTGGGTCCCTTCGAGCCGTCAACTTCTTGAAGCAGCCACAATAAGTCATCCGGAGTGCCTGCGATGTCTTTCTTGCCAAAGATCAGTTCGTACTCTTCACTTTTCTTCGAGGCATCTTCCCAGTTCAAGAAATGATGGGCCATATCGAGTGCCCCCGACAGACTTGCAGCAGCGGCAAAAACCTCCGGCTTGCGCAGCCCCAGCTTGATCGCCCCATAACCGCCCATCGACAGGCCGGCCACGAAGTTATCCTCACGTTTCGCTGACAACGGAAAAAAGGAGCGCGCCAGCGCAGGCAGTTCCTCACTGATAAACGTCCAGTAATTGCCCCCTGAGGCCATATCTGTGTAAAAGCTGCGATGTACCTGCGGCATAACCACAGCAATCCCCAGTTTCGCAACATACCGTTCGATTGAAGTCCGGCGCAGCCAGATAGAGTCATCATCAGACAAGCCATGCAGCAAAAACAGCGTCGGATGAAGATCACCCCGTTTTACATTGCTGAGCCCGATCTGTGTAGTGGTTTGCTGCGGCAAAATGACAGTCATCGAAGTGTTCAGTCCCAATACTTCCGAATAAAATTTGCATTCTATTAAAGCCATTTATTCACTCCTCCTCTCAGCCAAATATAGCACAATGCAAATCCGATATACATCCTCGGCGGAGTTTTTTTGTGCTTGCCGGACATCAATCCGTTTTCATAAGAAGAGGGATTGGGTATTTTAGCTTACGGGACACCGTAAGCTATAAAGTAGCTATCGCTGCAATGGAAGCATTTGAGCACTGCTGATTTTTAAAGACAATGAAGGAGGCGTTTAAAGGATGAACAAGAAGTGGATGATCGGTTCGTTAGCTCTCTCCCTGGGGCTGATGTCTGCGGGAAGCGGGGCACTGGCGGCTTCACTGCCGCTCCCGAATACGGGAGTAAAAAGCGTGGCCGCAGTGGCACCGGGCAAAGAGGGGCCGGTACTGATCAATAATTTGACAGTCAATAGCGTGGTTCCGCTGGTGGCCCATGCCAAAGCTTTGTATACGTATACGCATCGCGGAGGAAGTTCATATATGCCGGAGCTATTTCATTATAATGCTATGGAATACCGGTATCTTTCCAGTGATCTCGGAACGAAGCAGAAGCTGCTCAGTTACATAAAACGTGCGTATACCCACAAGGCCGCAGCTTATTATGTACAAAATCAATTTCTTGAGTATAAGGGGAGAATGGCGCAGGTGAATGCCGACATGGGCAATTCACTGCAATATGAGAAGGCCAAGGCCAGAATGGTTTCCAAAACCACAACCTCAGCAGTGTTCGAGCTTACTGTGCCTTATCCAGAGGGCCAGGGCCCGACAGAAAATGTAGTCGTCGAACTGAAAAAAGTGAACGGGTACTGGAGGATTGACACGTCACCGGACATTCTTTTCTAAGAGGCAGTGAGTGGGTTTGCTATTCGGGCTGAGGTAGATCTGAAGGGTAGACAACACCGGCGAACTTGCCGTTGCTTGTAATAATAATGCAATCATTTCTCATAGGCTCGGGGCGGTTCATTGCTTCAGTCCGCACGTTGGCCGGGGAGGCGGAGAGGTCTGCAATCAGCGGCTTGCGGTTCATCAGCTTGGTTATAGATTCTCTGTAGAAATGATCCATGCCCAAACGTCCGGTGGCTTTCAAAAAGAAGCGCTCGCACATCAGCAGGCCAACAGGTTCATTCACGGAATTGCAGACGACGATACATTTGGATTCCGGATGCTGAAACATCACACGCAGCGTTTCACGGCAGGTGCGCGAGGCGTAGACGGCAGGAGCGCTGCGGACGACGGAGGGAATTCCGGATACAAGTATTGTGCTCATAATAATTCATCCTTTCAGATGCTAGTTTACTGTCAGTGTAACGTCATATCATTAACTGCGGTGGCGCTGTAGATTATCAGAGTGTAAAATGGATATATACACTTGTGAAACTTATACTTATATTGCCCAAAAAGACGGTCAGAGCATCCGCTGCTGACCGTCTTTTTCGAATTTCCGGAATGCCTGCCAGTAAAGGGAAGGCTCACTGCTGCCCACTGCTGCGTATGCCATCCTCAACCAGTTGTTTTTTGGGCGATTCCGGCAGGGTGGACCTGCTCATGCCGCCGCGGTTGATGGCGATGACCCGTTTTTGCGCCGGATAGACATCGCGTGAGAGCTTTGTCTTCTCTACGGCCTTGCCGTCCTCATAGCGGGTAATATAGGTCTCAACCACATAGCCGGTTTTACCGTTATGCAGTACCCGTGTTCCGCCGGGAGGCAGCGAGGAGTCGCCTACATATTTATCGGTTAGCGGCAGCACCTCCACGGTCTGGGAGTGGACAGCATAGGTAACGTTCTTGGGGAACGTTCCGAACAGCTTTACAGTTAAGGTGCGCCCCTGTACCGCAGCTTTAATAATCAAGTATTTACCAGTGTTGTTGCGGAAGCGGAAATTGATGTAGCCCTGGGCGAAAGTTGCATCCTGTCCCTTGGGCAGATAGCTGACCGGCAGCGAATGATTGCGCCGCTCCACAATTTCCAGCCCCGAGCGGAGTGCTGCGTTGTAGAGGGTGCTGGAGACCTGGCAGATTCCACCGCCAGTACCGGGCTGCAGCTTTCCGTTCACAATGACCGGTGCTTCACGGAAGCCGTATTCAACCTGAGCTTTTTCAATCGCTTTACCGTAATCGAACACAGCGCCCGGCGGGAGCATTGTGCCGTTAACGGCTTTGGCGGCGGCTTCTACGTTAAAGGACCGCCCGGGTCCGCTTGTACCGAGTGAAGTGCTGAATTGGGTGATTTTCCGTTCAATCCCCTGGTCTTTCAAAGCCCTAAGTGTGACTGCAGGTTCCTGGACGGCCAACGGCACTTCAAGAGTGATCCCTTTGCCCTGCAAAGAATCTACGGTACTGAGTCTGGTTGGCAGGGCTGCCTGGAGGGCAAGCTCCAGTCCGTGCCAATCCACCTCGTAGGAGGTCTTCTCTGGTGTATAGACTACCCGGTCATCTTCAGTAATCCGCCGCGTGGCGTCAACGGGAATGCCAAAAGACTCTCTTTCCCAGGCCGGGCTTAAGCTGTTCTGGAGCTGGCTGATCTCCAGATGGGCACCGAAGCTCCAGCTGCGGGGGAAACTCCGGCGGGCACGCACCCGGTCCAAGAGTTTTCCGTCTGTCAGCTCCTTCAGTCCCCGGAGGAAATGTTCCGCTTCGTAGGTCATTCCCGCTTGCTTCAGCGTGAGGGTCAACTCCGTATTACCCTCCGCCTTCAGGATAAGAGGGACCGCCTCCAGCGCCTCCAGCCGCGCATTTAATCCGTTGCGGACCTCGCCGATGTCCATTCCGCCGATGTTCCAGCCTGCCAAATGGGTGTCCTTCGGAATGGTTTTCTGGCTCCCATATAAATGAAGCGCTCCGGCGAAAAGAGAACCGGCAAGGATGAGCCCGGTCAGAGCGATAAGCGCAGCGTGGATTTTTTTCATGAAAATTCTCCTTCTGGGGGCGGATTGGCGCTTGAAGCGGCGCGGGCCATAGTAACAATGCTATGTAGTAACAATGCTTAAAGAACGGTTTCTGCAACCGATATATATGTACAGGGGACAACAATCACGCTTTTATATATGTATATGTGCGGCTCCGGCAAAACTTTCGGGTACTCAATCGGTTACGGATTTGTTACAATAGATACGCCTGCGATAATAATGCAGTTTATGGAAGCTCCCGCTGTTTACTGTCGAAAGGCAGGAGCCGGAGCAATATGTCAGAATCGGGAAGTGATAAGATGATCGAAATGCAGGACGTATGGAAGACCTACCCGAACGGAACCCATGCCCTTCAAGGTGTATCCGTTAAGATCGATCGTAATGAATTTGTTTATATCGTCGGACCGTCCGGCGCAGGGAAATCAACGTTCATGAAATTAATTTATAGAGAAGAAACACCGACCAAAGGACAGATATCTGTAGGCGGGTTTAATATAGGTAAGCTTAAGCCGCGCAAGATCCCTTATGTCCGCCGTAATATCGGCGTTGTATTTCAGGATTTTCGCCTGCTGCCCAGGCTGACAGCATACGAGAATGTCGCTTTTGCTATGGAGGTTATTGAAGCACCGAAGAAGATCATTAAGAAGCGTGTCAATGAAGTGCTCGACCTGGTAGGTCTCCGCAGCAAAGCGGGCCGTGAGCCGTCGCAGCTGTCGGGCGGGGAGCAGCAGCGGATCGCGATTGCCCGGGCCATCGTCAACAATCCTTCTGTTATTATTGCGGACGAGCCCACCGGCAATCTGGATCCCGAGACCTCATGGGGAATTATGCAGCTTCTTGACGAGATTAATTTTCGCGGCACAACCATTGTCATGGCTACCCACAACAGAGATATAGTCAACAAAATGCGCAAGCGGGTGCTGGCTATAGAGAACGGTAACATTGTTCGAGACCAGGTGAGAGGGGAATACGGTTATGAGTTTTAAGACCTTCTTGCGGCATGTGCGGGAAGGCTTCAAAAACGTATTCCGCAACGGTTGGATGTCGGTGGCTTCCATCACGTCCATTGTCGTCTCTCTCTTCGTCCTAGGCGTATTTATATTGCTGGTGCTTAATGTTAATTCCGTAGCAGACAAGGCGGACAGCCAGGTGCAGATCAATGTGCATTTAGCGCTGAATACGGATCAGAAGATGCGTGAAACGGTGGAGAACGAAATCGGCAGCATGCCGGAAGTCAGCAAGGTTGAGTTCGTCTCCAAGGAGCAGGGGCTAAAGGAATTCCGCGAAGATATGGGCCCGGATGCCGCCGAGCTTTTGGAAGGTTTTGATGTAGACAATAATCCGCTGCCGGACAAGCTGCTGGTGGAAGTTATCGAACCAACAACCGTTCCTTTTGTCTCCGAAAAGATTGAAGCACTCAACAAGACCCATAAAGAGCAGCCAATCTTTAAAGTTAACTACGGCAAAGGATCGGTAGAGACGCTGTTCAAAGTAACGCGTGCAGTACGCAACATCGGCTTTATTTTTGTGGCAGGACTTGCGCTGATGTCGATGTTCCTGATCTCCAATACGATCCGGGTGACCATTCTTGCCCGCCGCAAGGAGATTGGCATTATGAAGCTGGTGGGTGCGACGAATTATTTTATCCGCTGGCCGTTCTTTATTGAAGGTGCGCTTATTGGCCTGATCGGATCACTGGTCACTTCAGGTGCTCTCTACGTTGGTTACAGCAGTCTGGTGTCTTCCGTACAGGGAGATCCGATGCTTGGGCTGAAACTTGTTCCCTTTGAGGATATTTGGTTGATGCTCTGCGGGCTGCTGGTTGGCCTGGGAGTGCTGATTGGTGTGTGGGGAAGTACCGTGTCGATCCGCAAGTTTTTGAAAGTATAAGTCTTCATTCAATACTACTGAAATTTCGAAATGATATATATTTGAGAATAAAGGATGGGGAGTGCGATTTGAAGAAGATTGCCGCCGGATTAGCCGCTGCACTGCTGGTTGTCACTTTAGTAGGACCCTCTGACGGATATGCCAAGAAGACAAGTGTCGCTGAAATTGACAAGCAATTGAAGAAGCTGCAGCAAGAGGTGCAGACGGCCAAGGCTGCACAGGAAAAAGCGGAATCACGCAATCAGGAAGCCCAGCACTATAAGAACAAGACAACGCTTAATCTCCAGCTTGTGCTGGAGCAAATAGATCAAGTGAAAGGCGAAATGAAGACCACCTCCGGCAAAATCGCCAGCACCGAAGAGTCGCTTAATGTTACCGCGGCCGAGCTGGATGAAGCAGAAGCGCGTGTAGCTTCCCGGGAGAAATTACTGGAATCTCGCGTTCGGCTGATGTATACAGATGGGGCGGTATCGTACCTTGATGTGCTGCTGTCTTCAAAGAGCTTTGCGGATTTTCTCGACCGGGCCGATTCGCTGAAGATGATTGTGGATCAGGATCAGGATTTGCTGGTGCAGCACAAATTGGACAAGCAGACCGTTATTGTGAAGAAGCAGGAGCTTGAAGGGCAATATGCCCAGGCCAAGCAGCTGTACACGAATCTTGAATCCCAGCGCAGCGTGCTTAAGGAAAGGGAAGCGCAGAGACAGGAACTTATCGCTTATTATGACAAGGAAATACAAGATACGGATGATATCAGTGAAGAGCAGAATGCTAAGCTAGTGCAGCTTGCCAGTGAACGTTCCGCTTTGGAAGTGCAGAAGGATAAGATTAAGGCTGAAGAAGCGGCACGCAGGGCAGCAGCAGCGAAAGCGGAGGCGGCCCGCAGAGCGGCGGCAGCGGCAGCTAGAGCGAAGGAGGCTGCGAGCGCTAGCAGCTCCAGTTCCGATTCGATTTCCAGTTCGAGTTCTTCGGAATATGTTGGAGGCAGTGGTCCTTTCCTGATGCCGGTAGGCCAGGCGCGTATTTCTTCTCCTTTTGGTCCGCGTACCCATCCGGTTACGGGAGAGGTCGGTAAAATGCATACGGGTGTGGATTTTGCAGTTCCGCAGGGAACAAGCATCCATGCAGCGGATTCCGGCACCGTTATTATTGCAGAATGGTGGAGCGGTTACGGAAACTGTGTAATTATTGACCACGGCGGCGGTGTCTGGACACTGTATGGGCATATCCGCGAAGGCGGCATTAAAGTGAGAGCAGGCGAAAAGGTAGAACGAGGCCAAGTGATTGCTGAATCGGGATCGACAGGGCGTTCAACGGGGCCCCATCTGCATTTTGAAGTCCGGATTGATCAAAAAGCGGTTAATCCAATGCCTTATCTCTAATTTTTAGCACTAATAAATATAAATTCGTTATACGGCATATACTGGGAGAGATACCGTTCTTTCCTGGACGGACTAATGTGGGTTTTACGAGATGGACAAGAAGGGACGGTGGGAACGTTATGTTAAAGAAAAGCACAGCGGCCTTTATGATCGTCGCCGCCTTGCTGTGCGGCAGCCTGCTGACCTTGGGCGTAACCGGATATGTGCAAGTATTTGGACAAGCCGCAGGCGAAGGCCTGGCGGCGTCGGTGCGGCCGACCGGTGGCCTGGAGGACAAGGAGTCACAGAAGCTTGGAACCGCTCTGAGTTTGATTGAGGGCAATTATTACGAGACTGTGGACCGGGAAAAGCTGATAGATGGTGCGGTCAACGGTATGATGGAAGCCCTGGGCGACCCTTATTCCAACTATATGGGCAAGGAAACGGCAGAGAAGTTCGAGGAGAGTATCGAAGGCTCCTTCTCGGGAATCGGTGCGGAGGTTTCCTCGGACAACGGCAAGGTCGTGGTGGTGTCCCCGATTAAGGGCTCACCTGCCGAAAAAGCCGGAATTCAGGCCAAGGATGTTATCCTGTCGGTGAACGGAGAATCGCTGGAGGGGTTGGAGCTGAATGCGGCTGTAGCCAAGATACGCGGCCCGAAAGGCAGCGAAGCCACGCTGCAAATCCAGCGGGCAGGTTCTGCAGTGCCGCTGAAATTTGTAATTACCCGTGCTGACGTGAAGCTGGAGACTGTGTATGCGACCATGGAGAAGAACGGGGTGGGTGTTATCGAAGTGACCCAGTTCTCCATGAATACCGCCGAACGCTTCAAGACAGAGCTGGCTAATCTGGAGAAGCAGGGCATGAAGGGACTTGTCCTTGATGTCCGCAACGATCCCGGGGGTGTGCTGCAAAGAGTCATTGAGATGGCAGAGCAGTTCGTACCGTCCGGCAAAACGATTGTCCAGGTCGAGAATAAGGACAAAACGCGCGAGGTCAGTACCTCAAAGGGCTCAAGCAAGAAATACCCGGTAGTCGTGCTGATGAACAAAGGCAGCGCAAGCGCATCGGAGATTCTTGCCGGGGCATTGCAGCAATCGGCCGGGGCTAAGCTGATCGGTGAGAATTCATTCGGCAAGGGCACGGTGCAGACCAGTTTTGAAAAGGAGCTTGGCGATGGCAGTTTGCTCAAGATTACCATTGCCAAGTGGCTGACGCCGGATGGCACATGGATTCACGGCAAGGGAATTAAGCCGGATATCGCCGTAGCCCAGCCTGATTACTTCTCGGTGGCACCTATTAACAAAAGTGCCACACTGCAATTCAATATGAACAGTTCCGATGTGAAAAGCGCACAGACGATGCTGGAGGGTCTGGGCTACAAGCCGGGCCGCAAGGATGGATATTTTGATGCAGGCACGAAGGAAGCAGTCAAGAAATTCCAAAGCACGGCAAAGCTGAAAGCGACGGGTGTCATTGACGCCAAGACTGCAGAAGCTATGGAGCTGGCGCTGATCAAGGTTATTCAGGACCCGGTCAATGATAACCAGCGGAACAAGGCAATCGAAGAGATTCAGAAGGAAATCAAGGCAACAGCGTCGAAAAAGTAAGAAGGCTGAATTTAGCCTTCTTTTTTTCTATGACGGGTAGACGATAGTGGATTACACTGCAATAGGAGTCAAGCCAGGGAGATAAGGAGTGTGACGAACGCATTGAATGTGATGACGGAACTGCTTACAAGCTGGGGGAATGCGGTCATACATCTGCTTCTTCAGCCTTACTACTATATCGCACTAATATTTATAGCACTGTATTACCGCAGGCAGGTTGCACTGGAGCGGAAGCTGATTCATGTGAAGCAGCATAGCTGGGGGAAGGAAACATGGCGGACGATCTGGAGCGGGCTGGTCATGGGGCTGCTTGTCTCGCTTGCCGCGATCGCCCTGGGCATTTCACTGCCCGGGGCTGCGGTAGCTCTCATCTGGGTGGTCAGTCTGGTATTGATGTTGTTCCGTGTGCGTTTTTTATGCTTCGCCTATTCCATAGGCTTGCTGGGAGTTGCGCAATTTGTGCTTTCTTTCTTCCCGGATAGCCTGCAGAGCGGAGGCGTAAGCACCTTCGCCACGGCGCTGCGGGATATGGATATCCCGGCGCTGCTGGTGCTGGCCGCGTTGCTTCATCTCGCGGAGGCGCTGCTGGCGCGCTGGCAGGGCGCGCGCCTGGCAACCCCGCTCTTCCTGGCAGGGAAGCGCGGCAAGGTCGTCGGCGGCTATCAGCTGCAAGCCTTCTGGCCGCTGCCGTTGTTCCTGCTGATTCCCTCAGGCACGGGAATCGGCGACCTGCCCTGGCAGCCGCTGCTGGGCGGCGGCCTTGGGCTGGTCTCGCTGCCGGTGATCATCGGCTTCAGCGAGATGACCCAGAGCATGCTGCCCGGGCGCAAGGCGGCCCGCACGGCAGGACGGCTGCTGCTATACAGCATCGTCCTGCTGGGCATCAGCCTGCTTGCGGCCTGGTGGAGCCCGCTGACCGTGCTCGCGGCGCTC
Source organism: Paenibacillus sp. FSL L8-0340 (assembly GCF_038593145.1). Taxonomy (NCBI): domain Bacteria; kingdom Bacillati; phylum Bacillota; class Bacilli; order Caryophanales; family Paenibacillaceae; genus Paenibacillus; species Paenibacillus sp. FSL L8-0340. Next base: position 6,849,149 of record NZ_CP151967.1, on the reverse strand, counting down.
GCCGCTGTTCTGCTGCACGAAGGCTTAAGCTGGTACAGCGCTCTGGAGGAGCGCAGTACCAGTCCCATCTTCGTGCATCCCCCGGCCGGCCGCAAGGTGCTTGCCGTGCTGCCGGACAGCCCCGCGCAGGAGATGGGCATCCTGCCGGGCGAGATTCTGCTGAAGGTCAACGGGGTCCTGTTGACCGAAGCGGCGCAGCTGCATGAAGCGCTGCGCATGAACCCGGCGTTCTGCAAGCTGGAGGTAAAGAACCGGGAAGGCGAGAGCAAATATCTGCAGCGGGCAATATATGACGGCGACCATCACCAGCTCGGGATGATTTTGGTGCCGGAGCCGGATGAATTGCGTACTGCTGAGGCCAAACCTTCCAGCATCTTCAGCATCATCGGGATGAAGACCGGAACCCGTCGCCGCAGCCTTCCGGCAGATGGACTCAAGCGGACCCAACCTGCCGGTGCTGAACCCAAACAGGAAAACGCCGGAGGCTGATCCTGCTGCAGTATTCGTAAGTGGATTCCATCCACACACATCAACTAAACCAATAAAAGGCCTGCATTCCCGCTAACTGCGGGAGGCAGGCCTTTTTCTAACTGAGTGAATCTATGTATTCCAATCCGTAGAGAAACCGGGAGCGCCTTTCTGTCCGTGAACTACTTCCCCGTTCCACAACCGTTCTCTTTAACGTAATTCCGGCTGGCCATCACTTCTCCTGCTGGTTTTTCAAATAGAATATCGCAATCTGTGTCCGGTCACGCAGTCCGAGCTTACTGAGAATATCGGTAATGTAGTTTTTTACGGTACCTTCACTCAAGTACAGCTTGGCGGCAATTTCTTTATTGGTAAGACCTTCGGCAATGGAAGCGACGACGGCCAGCTCTGCTTTGGTTAAGCCGAAGGATTCCAGCGGCTGGCCCTGTGCGGACACTGTACGTGAGGCGGGCTGCAGAAAGCCGGCCATTTTGCGTGCGATGTCGGGATGGATCAGCATGTTGCCTTCATGCACCGTCTTAATGCCCTGGATGATGCGGTCCGGCGGGATGTTCTTGAGCAGATAGCCGCTGGCGCCGTTACGGAGTGCCTCAATGATATATTCATCATCATCAAAGGTGGTCAGCATGAGCACGGAGATATTGGGATAAGTCTCCTTGACGAGACGGGTGCCCTCCACGCCGGAGCAATTCGGCATTCGGATATCCATTAATACCACATCTGTTTGCGGCAGCGACTGCAGCAAGGCTAATACTTCATTGCCATCGCCTGCTGCACCAACAACCGCAATGTCGGGGTCCAGTCCTACCAGCACTTTTAGGCTTTCACGGATAAAAGAGTCATCGTCAACAATTACTACATTAATCATAGCGGGAAAACTCCTTATCTCTAATTTTTGATCACTTGCTGCACCTACGGTTCTTCATGCAACGTTACCTAATCTCCGCCTGCCTATAAACCGGCAGACGGGTAATTGCGGTGAATTGCGGCTCCGTACGCAGCTCCAGTGTTCCGCCGATCAGGTTTGTCCGCTCGGTCATGCCTTTCAGGCCCATGCCGCCGCTGCCCTGCATTCTTCGCAGCTGGTCGCCTTCGGGCACTTTGCCGTTGTTGCCAACCTCCATCACAACCTCTTGCTCACTATAGGACAGTGTGATCCATACTGCCGCTGCTTTTCCGTGCCTTAGGGCGTTTGTGATGGCCTCCTGGGCATTTCTATAAAGTACGACCTGGGTACTTGGATACAGCGGATAAGGATACCCATGTATGGAATACGTGGTTTCAATCCCTGTATCCCGCCCGGTTTCTTCCAGCAGGCGGTCCAGGGCATAAGCCCCTTCAAGCTGTGGCGCAACATTAATCCGTCTTACGGCAGCTCGCATATCGTCCATGCTTGCCGCGAGCTGATCGCGGATCTGGTCCATCATCTTCATTCCGGATTCAGGAGCAGCCGGCAAGGTATGAATGGCAGCTTCAACCATCATTTTGACCCGGATCAGCCTGTGGCCGATATCATCATGAAGCTGGCGGGAAATCCGTACCCGTTCCTCCGATTGTGCGGCATTCTCTACCTGAGAGGTGAACTGCAGCAGCCGGCTACGGGCTTCTTCCAGCTCAAAATGCTTGCGGCGCAGCTCATCATAGAGAAACTGCGTTTCCTCGCGGCCGCGGCCGGTCCGCAGGAGCAGTACATTGAGAAAAACAGCCAGCAGGAAGGTAAGATTCATCACTCCCCATTCGGCAGGTGTTGATTGACTGAAGGCGATATTCAGGACAGCCAGATGAACGTAGGTGAACACGACAGATACCGCCTTTGACTGTTGCCGTGAATAATGCAGCAGCGCCGAGATGGCCGGGAATATCATCAGCGTACCGTACTGGCGGCATAGCCAGGCCGTGAAGAGCAGTTCTATGCAGGACAGGAGCGGCAGTGATTTCGGCAGTCGGTACTCAAGCGTCACCACAAGCAGCAGCAGCAGGAAATGCAGGGTGAATAATTCATAGTCGGCATAGTCGTAGACATATATAGTGATCACCGCAGGGAGCAGAATGAGGCCGCAACGCAAAGAGTTCAGTTCTCTAATCAATAGAAGTCATCCTTTTTTCAATGGAATGCCCGAATCTATCATTCTATTTGTTCTTATGTTCATCTTAGCATATTCCCCGGCCATTTCAGGAGATGACTTTAGTCACCCCAGAAGATGACCTTTCGTACCTTCGGTGATGTTGTTGGCGCGTTACAATAAGAGCATAGAGATTGAGGAACAGGGGAGATGAAGAGATGACACTTGCGGTACTCAGTAATGTAGTGAAACGGTACGACCAGAAATTAACGGTAGATCATGTGAATCTGAGCATCGAGGAAGGCGAAATTTTCGGTTTGCTCGGCCCAAACGGCGCCGGGAAAAGCACAACCATCAGTATGATTTGCGGCTTGCTGAAGCCTGACGGCGGCGAGATTATCATCGACGGGCTGTCGGTGGCAGCAGCTCCGCTAGAGGTGAAAAAAAGAATAGGTCTGGTTCCGCAGGAACTGGCCTTGTATGAAACGATGACGGCTGAGGAAAATGTGAGATTTTTTGGCAAGCTGTATGGCCTGCGCGGCAAGCTGCTGAAAGAACGGGTGGAAGAGGCGCTGGAATTCACCGGACTAAGCGACCGGACGAAGGATAAACCGGCCACCTTCTCCGGGGGAATGAAACGGCGGCTGAACATTGCCTGCGCGATTATGCACCGCCCGAAGCTGATCATTATGGATGAGCCTACGGTAGGTATTGATCCCCAATCGCGGAATCATATCCTCGAGTCGGTCAAGACGCTGAACAAGCTGGGGTCGACCATCATTTACACCAGCCATTACATGGAGGAAGTCGAAGCGATTTGCGACCGTGTAGCAATCATGGATAAAGGTCATGTTATTGCCTGCGGCACAGAGAAAGAACTGCGGGAGAAGGTTGCCCATGAAGAAAAAATTGTCATCAAGGCTGTCAATATCTCGGCTGCCCTGATTAAAGAGCTTAGTCTTCACCCGAGGATTAACCGCGTCAAGGAAGTGGAGCAGGCGGTGGAGCTGTACCTTCCATCCTCACAGAGCGAGCTTCAGGACATTTTGTTTATCTTTTCCAAGCATGAGGGGGTCATTGTCTCCCTGCATATCGAAGAGCCGGATCTGGAGACGCTGTTTCTGAGCCTGACCGGACGGACCTTGCGCGATTAAAGGAGGGGGAACCTGAAATGAACATTTTGATAATTGCGGTGTACGAACTGCGCAGGCTGACCCGTTCACGGTGGGTGCTGATGACTTTGTTCCTGCTGCCGCTGGTGCTGATCTTCCTGCTTGGCGCGTCGCTCTCCGGGGTAGTAGGAGACAAAGAGGCTGAAACTATCGACCCGGTGAAGGTAGCTGTAGTGAATGCTGGGGGGACAGGAAGCTCCAAGATGATCAAGACTTTTCTGGATTCAGCCCAAGTTAAGGATTATATTATTCCCCAAGAGGCCAAAACCAGGCAGGAAGCAGAGAGCGGGCTGCGGTCCGGGATCTACGGCTATGCGGTGATTGTGCCGAAAGAATTTGACAGTGGAGTACAGCGCGGGGGAAAGGCTGAACTGGAGTTCATTCTTGGTAATGACCGGATGGATAACACCGTTGCTGGAACAGCCTTTGACAATTTTCTCAGCATCATGAATTACAAGCAGGCCGCAGCCATGACCCTAGGACCGGAAGCTGTTGGCGCCGGAGCTGATTCCCACCAAGAAGGGACAGCCGTAAAACTTGGCGATTTGAGTAATGGAGGAAGAACTTACACAGCCTCGCAATTTTATGCAGCCTCAATGCTGCTGATGTTTCTGCTGTATAGCGGCCTTACGGTGACTCATTCGCTGTTCAGCGAGAAGGACAATCACACGCTTTACAGAATCAACTCCATGCCGGTTAAAGGGTCGGATTTGTTTATAGGAAAAATGCTGGGCATTGCGATTGTCACCATGCTTCAATGTGCGGCCATCATTCTGTTGTCTCATTGGCTGTTCGGTGTGTATTGGGGCAATCGTCCGGGTCTGCTGGCGCTGTTCTGCCTGCTGATGATCCTCGCTTCCCTGACCTTTTCTGTAATTGCGTGCATGTTCAGCAAAAAAGAGACGGAAGCCACGAGTATCATCAATGTCATTACAGTAGGCATGACCTTTCTTAGCGGCGGCATGGCTCCGCTTCCTGATTCGTGGGTGAACAGTATTGGAGCGTTTACGCTAAATCATTGGACGCTGCAAGCCGTAATCCGAATGATGCTGCACTCAGATCTAGAGCAGATTCTGCCTAATTTATGGATGATGCTGCTGATCTGCCTGATTTTGTTCTGTGCGGCAATTCTCTCATACCGGAAGGTGGGATACCATGAATAACATATTTACGATTGGCTGGAATATGGTCAAGCGAACGATAGGTTCCCGCAAAGGGCTGCTGCTGTATATCCTGTTACCCTCTCTAGTGGTAGCTGGTATTGTCTCCGTTACCGGCGGTATGGAAGATAGCGAGGCGGTTCTGCTGTATACCAACAAGGATACTGGAGCAGCCGGGAATCATCTGATTGTTGAACTGGAGAATAGCGGGGATTACAAGCTTATCGAGCGCAGCGATGAGGCTGATTTGAAGGAAGGTGTCACCTCGCAGGACGGTGCGGCCGGATTGTGGATTCCGGAGGGCTTTACCTCGGGAATTCTGCAGGGGAAAGCGCCGCAGCTTACCGTATATGAGCTGAGGACGACAGAGGATTCTATACTAATCAAGATGAAAACCGATGCGATCGCTGTAGAAATGCTGTCAACCGCAGCAACGGTGAGAAAGGCTTCTGCAACCGGGAGTACGGATTCGGAGGAAAGATTCACCGCGATTCTGAAGCAGGCGGAAGAGCATAATGTAGGCAGTATCCGAACCGACTATAATCTGTATCCGCGGCAGACACTGGGTGTTATTACAGGTTTGACACTGATGTTTCTGATGAGCCTCGTGACCAGCAGCGTGTCGCTGATTATGGCAGACCGCAGGGGGCGGACAATGATGCGGATGTTCAGCGCACCGGTACGCTCCTATGAAATTGCGCTCGGCAATTTCCTCGGCAGCTCTATGGTAGGACTGATCCAGATCGCTGTTGTGCTATCGCTGGGTAAGTGGGTGCTCCGTTATGACTATGAGGTGCCGATGTATTTGTACTTTCTGGTCCTCGCTGCATTCATGCTCGTATCCATGGGAATCGCCGGGACGGTGGCAGGTCTGATCCGCAATCCGAACAATACCGGGACGCTGAATTCGCTGATCCTTACACCGACCTGCATGCTGGGCGGCTGCTTCTGGCCGCTGTCCATCATGCCGGATTACATGCAGAAGGCGGCTAATTTCATGCCGCAGAAATGGGCGATTCAAGCGGTGGACATTGCCGCAGCCGGTGGAGGCTGGGATGAGCTATGGCTGCCCTTTGCCATTCTGGGCCTGATGGCCGTTATTCTGCTGGCCATCGGCTCCGCGATTCTTCGCCCTAATGAAGCGGGAATCAAAGCGTAGGAAGAATGAACTGTAACACAAAGCCTTTATTTCTCACAGCAGCAGAAGAGGACTGCTGCTGGCGGGGGATAAAGGCTCTTCGTTCTAAATAATCCTTTGATTACCCAATATTCCCCATGAAAAGAGTTGCTAAAGTTATGATGGAAGCGGTATCATTAAATATTGCGAAGCATGTTTTATCCGTAGTTCACTCAATGAAGTAATGCTAACAAAACTTAAGTGTATGCTTTCCAAGTGAGTTTTGTACGAAGTGGATTCAACGAAGTAATGCTAACAAAACATTTAGGAGGTCGGGAAGATGAGCAGTAACAAGTTGGCTTGGACCTGGAAGGTGAAGGAAGAGGACCTGGAGGAATATGTGCAGATGCACCTGAACCCTTGGCCGGAAATCCTTGAGGAGCACAGCAAAGCAGGAATCAGCAATTATTCGATCTTTCAGAACGGTAATCAGTTCTTCTACTGCTTCGAATGTGAAGACAAAGAGGCGGCTTTTGCCTACATTGCCCAGAGCGATGCCTGCAACCGGTGGAACGCCATTACCTCTAAAATGGTTGAGGGCTCCTTTGATTTTAACGAAGCAACACCGATGGAACCGCTCCGCGAGGTATTTTATTTGAAATAGTACGGTTGCTCATATAAACAATTTGTTGATCAACCGAACATTTGTTTGAATTTGAAGAAGCCTGTCCATATGGGCTTCTTTTTGTTTTTTTTTATCGAAAGATTGTACTGGCGGTTTGAGGCAGAACGAGTGGATTATTTTAGGTTTATATTGTGCTGCTTCGGCCAGGTTTTGGCTTATTTGGAGGGGCTCCATCCCGGGAATGGGGTCACGTCCGCCTCGGGACTGAGCGCGAAACCCTTCGTTGGGCGGTTTTGACTTCGGTCAAAAGCTACTACACTAAAGCAGGAAAGCAATGCTTGATACATAAGGGATCAGTCTTAAAGAGAGCAATCAATAATGGAGTGGAAGGGGAAAAAAGAATGACATGGTTAACGAAATGGTCGTTTGGCAATAAGGGGGCTGTAGGTCTTCTAGTTGTCATGGCACTGGTGGTGGGGATAATGAGCTACACCTCGCTGCCGATGGAATTCATGCCGGAGGCCGATAATCCACAGATCACGGTTACAGTGCTTGGACCCGGCCAGGATGCGCATTCGATGGAAACCTCGGTTACCAAGCCGATTGAGGCGGCGACCTCTCAGGTGAAGGGCAAGACCGAACAAATGTCTACCTCCGGAGACGGATATGCCAAGGTAGACATATATTTTGACGGCAAGTCTGATATGAAGGAGGCGGCGCAGGAAGTCGAGAAAGCTGTGGGTACACTGCAGTTTCCCGAAGGTGTGATGGACCCGTTCATCATTCAGCTGAACACCTCAATGATTCCTGTCTCCCAGCTTACGCTGTCGTTCGATGATGGGCTCACCAAGAATAACCTTGAGATTGCCGAGAATACCATCATCCCTGAGCTGCAGAAGATCGAAGGGGTAGCCAGCGTAGCTTTGTATGGCAAGACAGCTCCTCAAGTTAGAGTGAAGCTTGATCCGAAGGCGATGGCGGCAAAAGGGGTACCCACTGCGCAGGTATTGGGGCTGCTTCAGGGGCGCAATGTTTCCGCCTCCATCGGCGAGCAGACGATCGGCGGCCAGACGGGGAATGTGAATGTAATCTCTTCGATCGACAGTATAGATACCTTGAAGCAGCTGCCGGTCGGGGCTGGAGCAAAGCTGCAGGATATTGCCGCTATTGAGGCCAAGATAGACCAGGAGAGCGTCAGCCGCTCCAATGGTAAAGATGTGCTGTTCGTCGTAATTACCAAGGAAGCAAATGCCAATGCAGTGGATGTAGGCGACAAGGTGCGCAGCGCTGCAGACGATATCAATGACAGAATTAAAAATGCCGAGGCCTCCGTTATTTTCAGCACCTCTGATATGGTGGTCACCTCCGTCAACAGCATGATGCGTGAAGTCCTGCTCGGTGCGTTGTTTGCCACAATCGTAATCCTGCTGTTCCTGCGCAACATCCGGGCTACGCTGATCACGGCAATATCCATTCCGCTGTCCCTGGCGGTTACCCTTTACCTGCTTAAGGTATCGGGAATTACCCTGAACATTGTTACCTTAGGCGGGGTTGCCGTTGCTGTCGGACGGCTGGTGGATGACAGCATCGTGGTCATTGAGAATATTTACCGGCGGATGCAGAAGGAACCCTTGTCCCGTGATATGGTGATCAGCGCAACCCGCGAGGTGGCCAGAGCCATAACCAGCTCAACGCTTGCTACGGTGGCGGTATTTCTGCCGATGGGGCTGCTGCGCGGCGGACTGCAAGCTTTCTTGCTTCCGTTTGCCTTGACGGTAACTTACTCCTTGCTGACTTCGCTTGTTGTGGCACTGACCGTCGTTCCGCTGCTAAGCTCCTGGCTGCTGCGCGGCTCTTCCCTGAAGGAACATGAGCCCGCCGGATGGTTCACCCGTTTTCTCGATTGGAATCTGCAGCGCAAATGGCTCACGCTGAGCCTGGGTCTGGTGCTGTTAGTCGGCTCTATTGGCGCTTATATTGCCATGCCGAAGGCCGCTCTGGATGCTAGCGATGCCAGCAATGTCTCCGTTCAACTGGTATATCCGAATGATGTTCCGGTTTCGGAGGTGTTGAAGAATGGCAAGCTGCTGGAGCAGGAGCTGATGAACCAGCCGCAGGCCCAGACGGTCATCATGCAATCCGGGAACAGTGCCGATTCGGCGAAATGGGGCAGTGTTACCTCGCTGACCCAGGTGGATTATACAGTAATGATCAAAGAAGGAACAGATGCACAGGTATTTTTGGATCAAGTCCGCAGTCTTCAGGCTTCCTATACGGGGGCAACGCTGACCGCAAATGAAGCCAGCATGATGGGCTCAAGCTCCACCAGTGAATATGTCGATATTGTCGGCAATGATGTCGCAGCTATCAATACAATTGCTGAAGAGGTCGCCGCCAAGGTGAAGAGTATAGAAGGTGTGCAAAAGGTCAGCAGCAACATGGAGGATACCAAGCCGGTATTTGCCTTCAAGGTGAATCCTGCTGAAGCTAACGCCCAGGAAATCTCCATGCAGCTGGGGGCGATGCTCAATCCGGTTCCGCTGGGACAGATCCAACTGGACGGTTCCCCGGCCGGCGTTATCCTTGAACCTGTCATTCAGGCGGAATCACAGGAAGACCTGAAGAATATGACCATCATGACCGCCGCTGGTCCGCAGCCATTGTCGCAAGTGGCAGCCCTTGAGGTCACGGATCAGCCGGCCATGCTGTACCATAAGGACGGCAAACCTTATGTACGGATTACCGCAGAAGTGGATCCGAAGAAGGTATCAGCCATCGGTGCCGATATTAAAAAGCAGGCAGACGGCATAACGCTGCCGGACGGTGTAACTCTGTTCGCAGGCGGAGCATCGGCAGATCAGGCCGGGGACTTCGGTGATCTTGGAATGACGGCGCTGATCTCAATCGGCCTGGTGTACCTGATTATGGTGCTCACCTTTAAGACGCTGCGTGCACCACTGGCAATTATGTTCTCGTTGCCGCTTGCAGCCATCGGAGCGATTGTAGCCCTGATCCTATCCGGGGTAACGCCCGACTTCACCGCGTTGTTCGGCGCATTGATGCTGATTGGCATCGTGGTCACCAATGCGGTGGTGCTGATCGACCGCATCAAGCAGAATGAAGCGCATATGTCGATCCGCGAGTCCATTCTCGAAGCAACCGGCACACGGATGCGCCCGATTCTAATGACGGCGATTGCCACTGTCTGCGCCATGTTACCGCTGCTCTTCGGACATTCCGAGCAGGGCAGCATTGTCTCGCAGAGTCTGGCCATCGTAGTAATCGGCGGATTAACCGCAGCCACTCTGCTGACGCTGCTGGTCGTGCCGGCCATCTACGAGCTGCTGTACTTCCGCAAATCCGCCAAGGAACGTAAAAAGGCGGCAAAAGCTGCGGTTGCAGCATAGGCCGAACAAGGCAGGGAAGGCTTGTATCAGTGACAATTAAGGTCTTAGCTTGTGTTCCACACTTCCATTACGGAATGTGGAGTTCATGAGCTAAGACTTTTTCATTTATCCTTATAAAATATTTACAATCAATAATATACATATAAAAACAAAATTCCCAACTGAATTATGTAAAATAATATGATTTTTTGTGTAAATATATAACTTTAACACATATTCGTATATAAAATACTTGTTTTTCCATGGGAATATATGTATTATTAATCTTGTAATAAAATAATAGGCGAGGGGGGGAAGTTGTTCTTTTCGCTACACAATTTCTATCGCCCGTTTTAGTAGTATTCTTGTAAGCTGCAAGGATATGGTGAAGGATTCATTCCAACTCAATTACTAAAGGAGATGTTAAATTGTGAAAAAGTTTCAAAAAACAGCAGTTGCCGCACTTTCTTCCATGGCTTTGCTCCTAGGATCTGTACCGGCTGCGTTCGCCGATGAAGCCGTTACCCCTGCTGCTGCTCCTGCGGCACAGGAAGTTCAGGCAGCGAGCGGAGTTGTTACACCGCTGGCAACACTTTACGGTTCAGTAGGAACTCCTACTACGGATATATATTTCAATGGCGTTTATACAGTCGAGATTCAAGGCGAACCAGGCGGTAATTACGTAATCTATGCCATCGATCCCAGTAATAATTGGTACTATAGAACAGAGATTATTGGTTCAGGTAAGTATACAAGCCAATTATGGGGCTATCATAAAATTTATGTAACTTCAAGTTTCGGAGGGAACTTTAAAGTTATCTATTAATAATTATTGATTGATTTAACGTAATCGTAATTACTATTTTCATATAAACGTCAAAACCCCACCGGCCCAAAATGGACAAGTGGGGTTTTTAGTATTTTCACTCTGTTCTTTAATAATCAGTGCGCTCTTTACGGATCAATTCCCCGTACTTTCATAACGCGATAGCCCGAAGCGGAAAATTCCGTAGGCCGCAGCTGCACTTCCTATCGCAGCTACCGGGGCCAGCATCCACCAGCCGGACCATTCGCTTTTGCCGAAGATATATGTCGCCGGATAAAAGCTGATAAACGCATAAGGAAGCACGGTAGAAATAAACACCCGTACAGCCTGCGGGAACAGTGTGATCGGATATTTGGCCAGGTCGGACAAATTATGCACCATTAAGGGAAAGGCATTGCCGGCATTACGGATCCAGAAGGCTGCCGAATTGCCGGCCAGATTGATCGACACGCGGATAACTACTGCTGTCACAAGAAGCAGGGCAATAATTATGATTTTGCCAAAGGTCCAGTGGAGATGGGTGTGGACCAGTGATTGCCAGACAATAACGCCGCCGATCAGCAGATTTCCGAGGCCGTTAATGCCGATGCCGGTACAGAACACCTGAAGCACGACAGGCACCGGCCGCAGCAGATAGCGGTCCATTTCTCCCATGTTGACCAATCTGCCCATACGCCAGGTCCCCTCGAAGAACAGGGAGGCAATGCCTTCGGTCAGAAAGATCATCGCGTACATAAAGGTGACTTCCCAGAACTGCCAGCCGTTGATGTCGGGAATCCGGTCATAGATGACCCAGAGGAAGACGAATCCCAGCACCTGTGTTAAGGCAGCTGAACACATTAGAATATAGAAATCCTTATTATATTCCATGATGGCTTTTAACTGCTGTATGTAGAGCCTTTTGTATAGATAGAACATGCGTGATAACTTCATGCTTCGCTCTCCTTCCGCCTAACCTCCATGAATCGTTACCTGTCGTACTGCCCAGTTCCACATGCATTTTCCGGCAATCCAGAGTGCAATCCCCCAGAAGAATTGCAGGCCGATCAGCCTGACGCTCTCCCAAGTGTCCGCCTGTTCCAGAAAGATCATCGTCGGTGTGTGAATAATACTCTGAAAAGGCAGGAACAATGCGAGCTTTTCCAGCCAATCCGGGAAAAAGGCCAAGGGTACCAGCGCTCCGGATAGCAGGTTGGTCAGGGCGATTCTTGTCCAGACAATACCCATGGAGCCGGTCGACCAGAAGCATAATAATGCCGCAAGATAGACAACGCCGAACTTTACCAGGATCGCTCCGAGCAGACTGACGGCGAACAGCAGATAGACCAGCGCCGACTGCGGGAAGGTTACACCGGTCAGGAAGGTGGCAAACAGAACGAGCAACACCGTGCTCATTCCTCCTTCAAGCAGGCTGGAGCCCAAGGTTTCCGCAAATCTTGCGCTTTGAAAATCAATGGGCTTAAGCAAATCTACGGCAACGCTCCCATCGAGGATTTTGCCGGAAATGGATGTTTCGGAATACCAGGACAACACAGAGTTGGCCAGAAAGGTAACGAGCAAGTAGGTTTTCATCTGGTCCCAGGAATACCCGCCTACGATATCGCGGCCGCTATAAATGCCCTGCCACAAAAAGTAGATTGCCAGCAGATTGATCGAATTGGCCAGAAAGGTGATCACGTAAGAAGTCCGGTAAGCGAGAACATTTTGCAAGGACCGGTTGGCAATACTTCTGTATTTCTTAAGATTGGATACAGGCATGACTGCGTTCGCTCCTCCTTATGCACCGGTTTCGTTCAGGTTCAGATTTCCGTCGTATACGGCTTTGATGACTTGCTCGATATTGGCATCCTCCATCCGGAAGTCAATCACCTCGCCATGCTTCATCACCCGGCTAACCACTTCGCTGGCGGTATATTCATAACGGTCAAAGGATACGGAGAACTCCTGATCATTCTGCAAGTCCAGCTTCATTCCCGGAGTCTGCGAAAGCTGCTGGTACAGCTCGGGCAATGGCGAGCCCACCTGGAAGAAGATCACCCGGTTTCTGGCGAAACGGGATTTGACTTCACTTAAGCTGCCGTCATAGATAATGGAGCCGTGGTCGATGATAATCAGCCGTTTGCAGAGGTCCTCAATATCACCCAGATCGTGGGTAGTCAGCATGACTGTAGTCTGCTGCTCTTGGTTGATCTTTTTGATGAATTCGCGGATCTTCTGCTTCACGGAGACGTCGAGGCCAATCGTCGGTTCATCCAGATACACAATCGGCGGGTTATGTAATAAAGCAGCAGCCAGATCCGCCCGCATACGCTGGCCGAGGGAGAGCTTCCGGGCGGATAAGTGAATAAATTCACGCATACCCAGCATCTCAATAAACATCTCCAAGTTGGTCTTGTATACAGCCTCGGGAATCTGATAAATATCCTTCAGCAGGGAAAAGGACTCCACAATCGGAATATCCCACCACAGCTGCGTGCGCTGCCCGAACACCGCTCCGATCTGGGCGGCATTCTCCATTCTTTTCCGGTACGGGTTGATACCGTTTACAGAAATACTGCCCGCGGTAGGCATCAGTATGCCGGTCAGCATTTTGATCGTGGTAGACTTGCCTGCCCCATTCGGCCCGACATAAGCCACCGTCTCACCTGCCTCGATGCTAAGGTCCAGCGACTGCACCGCCATCTTCTCAATATGCCTCGGGATCAGCAGGTGCTTGACTGCGCCTTTGAGGCCGGGCTCCTTCACCGCCTGCATAAACGACTTGCTCAGTCCTTTAGCTTCAATAATACTCAAGGGTCATCCTCCTTCAGTGTTGATATTCCATAAAAAGGCGTGTTCCGTTAATATAGCATTGCTGTAATGTCGAAAACTATCACAATAAATCGAAAGAATTATATTTTTATTAGTTTATGACGAATCCTGCAAAAAAACCTCTGTCTGATGAACATACGGATTTTATAGTGGAGCTATATCTGTCCATCATAGACAATCTGATGATGCATGTTCTTAATTCTCTGATTTATGTTATAATACGTTTTTCTGAAATCGATTATAATAGATTATGGTAAAAATGGAGGTGGAGCTATTTGAGTATCTTTGACAAGACGAGAGTCTGGTGCCTGCCCGGGGACTTGAAGGAGGAACAACTTAAATTATTCCAGCCAGTCGCCATACAAGAAGGAGCAATACCTGCTGAATTGACAGCGGTTTCTTCGGATGAAAAAGGCAAGGACCGTATTTATCATACAGCAATGATTGCTTCCATCCGCAACGAAATGAAAAAAATCAGCCATTTTATCTCCATTCCTTATGTTGTGTTCTTAACTGGCAAGGAGGGCGTCATTCTGGAGCTGGTATCTTCCTCTCCAGATCTTCAAGCGGATATGCTTCAGGCCGGTGTGGGTGTCGGTGTCAGCCTAGGAGGGCAATATTCTGGTTTAAATGCGGTCTCGTTGGCTATGGAAATGAACTGTATAGGTGTAGTTAGAGGCGAGGAACATTCCAATATTGTATTTAAAGGATGGAATTGCGTATGTGCTCCGCTGCAGAGAGATGGCATAGTGTATGGTTATGTGGATATTTCCTTCAATAAAAATGAACAGATTGAATTTGCCATCCCCTTCGTGCAGCAGGTGGCTGAGAACATTTCGGAGAAGTGGATGGAGCAGCACCCGGAGATGCAGCAGTACCGGCTGGAGGCCAGTTTTCAGGAATTTAGACTGACTGCGCGCGAACAAGATGTGTCCCGGTTATGGCTGATGGAGAAAAGTGCGCTGCACATTGCCAACGAGCTGGGGATTAGCGAAGGCACAGTGCGTAACATGGTCAAGAACATCTACAGTAAAATGCGTGTGAATGACCGGTGGCAGTTCACCAAAAAGCTTGCGCATTAACAGATTTTATACATATAAAAAGAGCCGGCCCGCGATAATTGGTATCCAGGGCCGGCTCTTATTCAATTCTTATAGGGCCGGTTTAGGGATAATCAGCTTTAACCGCAAGAGCAGTTCAGTACTGGCTTGCGTGCGGCCTGCGTTTCATCCAGACGGCTGATCTCCGTAGTATGCGGAGCATTGATGACGATTTCCGGGGTCTCATGGGCTTCCTTGACGATTTGAATCATCGTTTCGATGAAGCCATCCAGCGTTTCCTTGCTTTCGGTTTCGGTCGGCTCAATCATCATACACTCTTCCACAGTCAGCGGGAAGTAGACGGTTGGCGGGTGGTAGCCGAAGTCGAGCAGGCGTTTGGCTACGTCCAGCGTGCGCACGCCGTATTGCTTAAGATTCTTGCCGGACATCACGAACTCGTGCTTGCAGACACCCGGATACGGAATTTCAAAATACGGTGCCAGCCGGTGCATCATATAGTTGGCATTCAGCACGGCGTTCTCGGAAACCCCGCGCAGGCCGTCCGGCCCGTAGGTGCGGATATAGGCATAGGCACGGACGAGAATTCCAAAGTTGCCGTAAAAGGCTTTGACCCGCCCGATGGATTCCGGGCCGCCATAGTTCAGCGAGAAGCTGTCATCTTCATTCTTGACCACTGTAGGCTGCGGAAGAAAAGGAATCAGCTTTGCCTTCACGCCGACAGGTCCGGCTCCCGGGCCGCCGCCCCCGTGCGGGGTGCTCATCGTCTTGTGCAAATTCAAATGCACCACATCGAAGCCCATGTCTCCGGGACGGGTAATGCCCATAATGGCATTGGAGTTGGCTCCATCGTAATAGAGCAGTCCGCCCGCTTCATGCACAATTGCGGCAATCTCCACAATCTGCGTTTCGAACAGGCCGAGTGTGCTGGGGTTGGTCAGCATCAGCGCGGCGGTATCGCTGCCGACAGCTGCCTTCAGCGCTTCAAGATCAACCATTCCTTTAGTATTGGAAGGAATCGTCACCGTATCAAGTCCGGCTGCTGCGGCGCTGGCCGGGTTGGTGCCATGCGAGGAGTCCGGCACAATCACCTTCGTGCGGGTTTCGCCGCGGCTCTCATGGTAGGCGCGGATCATCATCAGGCCAGTCCATTCACCATGTGCGCCTGCAGCAGGCTGCAGGGAGACGGCATCCATGCCGGTCAAAGCGGAAAGATCATTTTGCAGGGTGTACATCAGTTCCAGAGCACCCTGAATGCTTTCTTCCGGCTGGTAAGGATGAATCTTTGCCAGTCCCGGGAAGCGGGCAACATCTTCGTTGATCTTCGGATTGTATTTCATCGTGCAGGAGCCGAGCGGATAGAATCCATTGTCAACGCCGAAGTTGCGGCGGGACAGCGCGGTGTAGTGGCGGATGACATCCACTTCGGATACTTCCGGCAGCACGGCCGGCTCGCTGCGCAGAAGTCCTGCAGGGATCAGTGCATCAAGGTTCTCGTCCTGCGGAACATCACACTGCGGCAGGGAGTAGGCCGAGCGGCCGGGACGGCTAAGCTCAAAGATCAGACTTTGTTCCGGTTTCATAAACAGCCCTCCAGTGCGCTGGCGAATTGGTCAATTTCGGTTTTGCTTCTTTTCTCCGTGACGGCAACCAGCATATGTCCGGCAAGCTCCGGATAATCACGGCCCAGATCGTAACCGCCGAGATAACCTGCTTTAATGAGCTTGGAATTAATCTCGCTGACTTCACTTCCTTTCGGAAGCTTCAGGACGAATTCGTTAAAGTAAGGAGCTGAGAACGCAGCTGCAGCACCGTTTATTTCACCAAGTTTGCCGGCGGCATAGTGGCTCTTGCGGATGTTCAGCCCGCCAACCTCGCGCATGCCTTCTTTGCCCATCACGGACAAATAGACGGAAGCGCACAGCGCCAGCAGCGCCTGGTTAGAGCAAATGTTCGAAGTGGCTTTTTCACGGCGGATATGCTGCTCGCGGGCTTGCAGCGTCAGCACGAAGCCGCGTTTGCCGTTCCGGTCAACGGTCTGGCCGACAATCCGGCCCGGCATGCGGCGCATCAGATGCTCCGCTACGGCGAAGAATCCGCAGGTTGGTCCGCCCAGCGAAGCCGGAATGCCCAGCGGCTGCGCGTCACCGACGACGATGTCGGCGCCGAGCTTGCCCGGCGTTTCCAGCACGCCGAGCGCCAGCGGGTTGGCGCTGACAATGAACAGACCTTTGACGCCGTGAATCAGCGGCTCGATGGCACCGAGATCTTCTATCGCGCCGAAGAAGTTCGGTGACTGCACCAGGACAGCCGCCGTGTCGCCGTTGATGGCTGCGGCAAGCTTCGCTTGGTCGGTTACACCGTCTTTATAGTCAATCTCTACGACATCGAGGCCCCAGGCACCTGCCGAAGTGCGCAACACCTGGCGGGCCTCCGGATGAACAGTTCGGGAGACAATCAGCTTTTTGCGTTTGGTGGCACCAGCTGCAAGTACTGCCGCTTCTGAGAAAGCCGTAGCGCCATCGTACATGCTGGCGTTGGCCACCTTCATGCCGGTCAGCTCACAAATGTAGGACTGGAATTCAAAGATCGCCTGCAGCTCGCCTTGGCTGATTTCCGGCTGGTAAGGAGTATAAGCAGTGTAGAATTCCGAACGGGAGATGACATGATTGATAACGACCGGGATATGATGGTCATAGAGGCCGGCGCCGAGGAAGCTGGCGTGGGTATCGAAATTGGCATTTTTGTCGGCCAGCTCTTTCATATGGCGCAGCAAGGCGTATTCATCCAGTGCCTCCGACATCGGCATAGTTCCCTGATAACGGACGGCCTCGGGGATATCGGAGAACAGCTCCTCCATGGACTGAATTCCGACTGCTTCCATCATTTCGTGGCGGTCTTGTTCAGTCATTGGCAGATAACGGTGCTTCATTGCGGCTTCACTCCCTGGCTCTTTTTGTAGAATGGCGCTTTGACCACGACAGCCTTGAGCTGCTTGCCGCGGATCTCTATGTTTACCTCTGTACCTATTTCACTGTAAGCTGCATCCAGCAGCGCAAGTCCGAGATTGCGTTTGAGTGTTGGAGACTGTGTTCCGGTAGTCACTTCACCGATCTTTACTCCATTCCCGTATACAGGGTAGTGGGAACGCGGAATGCCGCGGTCGATCATTTCCAGACCGACGAGGCGGCGGGGCAGACCGTCAGCCTTCTGCTTCAGCAGCGCATCACGGCCGATGAAATCTTCTTTATCCAGCTTCACGAAGAACTGCACGCCTGCTTCCAGCGGCGTAATATCCGCCGACAGCTCCTGGCCGTACAGCGGCAGCTTGGCTTCAAAGCGCAGCGTGTCGCGTGCGCCAAGACCGGCCGGTGTCAGGCCGTGCGGAGCCCCCGCTTCCAGCAGGCCGTTCCACAGCGCAGCCGCCGTATCCGGCGGCGCGTAGAGCTCGAATCCGTCCTCGCCGGTATATCCGGTGCGGGAGAGCAGAACGTTCACACCGCACACCTCGGCGTTCTCGATGAAGTGGAAAGGCTTCAGCTCAGCAATGGGAGCCGTTGTAACTTTGGAGAGGATGGCCTCAGCCAGCGGGCCCTGCAGGGCGAGCAGAAGAGTCTCATCCGAGATATTGCTCAGGCTGACGCCGCTGAATTCTGCGGTGAGATGATGCTGCAGCCACTGAAAGTCCTTGTCGATGTTGGAGGCGTTCACGACAAGCATGTAACGCTCTTCACCGAGGCGGTATACGAGCAAATCATCGACAACACCGCCGTTTGGATATAGAAGCAGCGTGTACTGCGCTCCACCGTCTGCCAGCTTGCTGACATCGTTGGTCGTCATTTTTTGCAGGAAGGCTTCCGAGCCGCTGCCGCTAACCATGAATTCACCCATATGTGACACATCGAACAGTCCGGCTTGTCCGCGGACGGCCTCATGCTCCTTGACGATTCCGGTAAACTGCACCGGCAGCTCCCAGCCGCCGAAGTCAATGCATCTGGACTCCGCATAAGCAGAATATAGGTCATAAAAAGGCGTTCTTTTCAAAGCGTTCATGTGCTCACTCCCTTGGTCTGATTACATGCAAGCCTAACGGGATTTCCTTTGCCGGCAGGGACGGAGTCCGTTTCTGCCCATTAAAAAAAGGACAGGCGGAAGCCAAATATGCGCACGCGCATATAGACTTCCGCTCTGTCCTTTGTACCTGAGAGTTACCCTGCTGTGAACCCGGCAGGTTTCCCCGTTGGTGACCAGTACGCTGCAATTGCAGGGCCTGATGCTCTCCAGAGATGCGTCCGGCAAAGGTCCTTTTGCCTGAGAGATTCACCCCGTAGAGGGCTTACTCCTTCGGCGCCGTCTTCAAGAGACGGTCTCTCCCTATGCCATCATTCGCAAACCGTATAATTTTCTGCTGTCTCCATTAAAGCGGGTATGGAGGTGCACTGTCAACAAAAAAACGTCAAAAAGATGACAAATTTTTATTTCCTGTCAGTTATATTGACATTGAGCAGGACGATAACTTAGTCTATAACTAAATTCACAACTCCAATTCGGAAATGAGGCGGCTTGAAATGAGTGAAGTGCTAGATAACCTGCTGTACAGCGAAGAGCATGAATGGGCGCAGCAGGGCGAAGGACGGTTAATACGTGTTGGGATTACGGACCATGCCCAGCATTTACTAGGCGATATCGTATTTGTGGAATTTCCTGAAGTTGGATCGGCTATTTCTGCCGGGGACAGCGTGGGCAGCATTGAATCCGTGAAGACGGTTTCCGAATTATACTCACCGGTATCGGGAACGGTTACCAAGATTAACGATGCACTGGAGAACAGCCCGGAGCTGATTAACGATCAGCCGTACAGCGGGGGCTGGATTTTTGAACTGGAGATCGAAGGCGAGTATGCTGGCGCCGTATCGGGACTGCTGGACGCAGCCGCTTACCGTGAACGGGTTGGGGAATAGCAATTGGTTTTGTGGAAAATTTATTAAAGACGGATTTCGCGCATTAGCTGCACTAATGTGAGGAGTCTGTCTTTTTTGCGCTTTCAGCGGCTTGGGAAATCTGCAAGTCCCGGATAAAAATGTGGAGCCATCCGCCACAAGAGGGGCAGCAGTGCAAGGCCAATCATGACGAATAAACAGCATAGAAGGATAAATCTGTAGACTTTGCGAGGGGGTGCAGCCGGTCTGAGCACAAAGTAGTAAACGCCGATAGAGTAAAAGGGGTACAGCAGGACAGCTGCCATGGCCATGCAGACAAAAAAGGTCATCTCACCGGCTGAGCTGGGGATCATTGTGTCCGGGTAATACACGGGATCAAGCTGCAAAAAGATAACCACAAGCGGCACATAAGCGAAAAACAGGTGCAGAAAAAAGCAGCGGATGCGTCCGTTGCCGGCCAGACCGTAGAGCATCCACCAGACTCCCAGCCAGGGCAAGGCAAAAGCGCCGCCCGCAAGCAAAAAACGAACGGCGATTTGAATCAGCTTGCTTAGCGGATATACATTGGCTTGTTCGCCCCAGAAAAGGGAGTACGACGAGAGTAAAAGGAAATAAGCCATGCCCCCAACGAAGAACGTAATGATTCCCTGGAGAAACGCGGTAACCAATAGCGAGACTAGTAGACGCAGATTTTTTAAAAATCGGGCGGGATCAGGTGATGCTGCGTTTAGAGTTTCCATACCTGCTCAGACTCCTTTAGAAGCAAATGTAACCTTTCATCATCTGCTGCTCTCCGGGCTGAAAGGCGGAATTATTCTTCGTCTTGAAGCTGCCGCAGCACGATTAGCTCGACACGGCGGTTTTTCTGTTTTCCAAGCAGCGTAGTATTGTCGGCAGCGGGCCGGGTATCGGCATAGCCTGCATACTGGAAGGTATCCGGATCCAGTCCTTCATTGTCGAGGAAGAAACGCAGGATGGAGAGCGCCCGTGCGCCTGACAGCTCCCAGTTGTCGTTATAGCGTGAGCCAACCGACACCGGGGTATTGTCGGTATGCCCCTCAATGCTGATGGATGCACCGATGCCGCGGAACAGGCCCGAGAGCTGGCGGAGCGCAGGGAATGCAGGTGCTTTCAGCTCGGCTTTGCCGGCATCGAACAGGAAACGGTCGCTAAGCGTAATGGCAATGCCCTGTGGTTTATCTGCAACAAAGATCTGATCCCCGAGGTTGTTGTCTTCAACATATTTGGTGATGACGCCCATCAATGAGGCCAGCTTTGCTTCCTGTTCCTTGAAAGCCAGTTCACGTGACGAAGGCGGCTGAGCCGCCTCTCCGGCATCGGCTGTGCCTGCAGCTTCGCTTCCTGTCCCATTATCCTGACTGTTTGCTGAGCCGCTGTTTTCCGTTTCTTGTTGGCTCTCCAGAATGCCATCGCCACCTTCAAGCACGGGGTTGCCGCTCCTGAACGTTTCCGAAAGGGAACCGGTGACAATCTTGTATTTCTGCACGTCCAGACTGCTCATGGCGAACATAATGACGAAAAATATAAGTAAAAGTGTAATGAGATCGGCATAAGTGATCATCCAGCGGTCATTGCTCTCCCGGCCTTCGGCGTGCTGCTTACGCCGGTTTCTCTGCCTCATAGCAGCCCTCTTGCATACTCATGCTCACGGCTTCCGGCAGAGTCCGCAGTGAAGGAGCTAAGCTTCTTGCGCACCAGCTGCGGATGATCCCCGTTCTGCAGGGCCAGAATGCCGACCAGCAGCATCTCCATGCCAGCCAGCTCGGTTTGGCTGCGGGATTTGATCTTGGAGGCAATGGGTAAAAATATTAGATTGGCGCTGGCTACACCGTAAAGCGTCGCTGTAAAAGCGACTGCGATGGATGCTCCCAGATTGGAAGGATCGGTCAGATTGCTGAGGACATGGATCAGTCCCATGACCGTCCCGATAATCCCCATCGTGGGTGCGTAGCCTCCGGCCGCCTCAAAAATTTTGGCGTAGCCGTTGTACTTTAACTCTTTGGCATCCATGTCCAGCTCCAGAATCTGGCGAACCTCGTCAGCATCTGTGCCATCAACGATCAGCAGCAATCCTTCACGGGTAAAGGGATTGGGATGTTCTTCGGCTTTTTGCTCCAGTAAGAGCACACCGCCGCGCCGGGTAATAGCAGCCATGGAGATCAGCTCCTCCGCGTTCTGCTCACTCAGGTCCGGATGCCTGCCGAAGGCCATGCGCAGTGCAGCAGGGATATGGCGCAGTTTAGATGCTGGAAAGCTGATGAGAACAGCGGCGAATGTGCCGCCAAAGACAATTAGTGCAGCATTAGGCTGCAGCAATCCGGAGAGATTGCCGCCTTCCCAAAAGAAGCCGCCGATCATAGCGGCCAGTCCAGCCAGGAGGCCGATAATTGCGGTGATATCCATAGGTTATGACTCCTTACTTTTCTATATATTATGGTTTGCATGAATGTAGGCAACACTGTATAATAAACGGGAACAAGTATTCTTATCTTCCATATTTTTCAGGATTGTATGGAGAGCCAGTACTTAGGGCCACAATTATACTATACTACTATATTTTAGACGATAGAGGGGAGACGGGCAAATGAGCGATATTGTCGTCAGTACGAAGACTTTTGAACTGGAGTCCGAATACACACCCCAGGGCGATCAGCCTCATGCCATTGAGGAATTATTGGACGGCATCCGGCAGGGCAAGAAGCACCAGACGCTGCTGGGAGCGACGGGTACAGGTAAGACATTCACCGTCGCACAAGTGATTTCCAAGTTAAACCGCCCCACGCTGGTAATTGCGCACAACAAGACGCTTGCTGCGCAGCTGGCGAGTGAATTCAAAGAGTTTTTTCCGAACAATTCGGTAGATTACTTCGTCAGCTACTACGATTACTACCAGCCAGAGGCTTACATTCCCTCCTCCGACACCTACATCGAGAAAGATTCCAGCATCAATGAAGAGATAGATAAGCTGCGCCACTCCGCGACCAGTTCATTGTTTGAACGGCGTGATGTCATTATTGTAGCGAGCGTATCTTGCATTTATGGCCTCGGTTCGCCGAAGGAATACGGAAGCCTCCTGCTCTCGCTGCGGGTAGGGATGGAGAAGCCACGCAACCAGATCTTAAGCAGATTAGTAGATATCCAGTATCAGCGCAATGACATAAATTTTGTCCGCGGTACATTCCGTGTGCGCGGCGATGTGGTTGAGATCTTCCCGGCATCACAGGGAGAACATGCCATCCGGGTAGAACTGTTCGGCGACGAGATTGAACGAATTACCGAGATTGACGTGCTGACCGGAGAATTAATCGGTGAACGTGAGCATATCGCGATCTTTCCGGCATCTCACTTTGTAACCCAGGAAGAAACGATGAAGGTAGCGATCGTCAACATTGAACGTGAACTGGAGGAACGGCTGGCCGTTCTTCGCGACGCAGGCAAGCTGCTGGAAGCCCAGCGGCTTGAGCAGCGGACGCGTTATGACATCGAGATGATGAAGGAGGTCGGCTTCTGCTCCGGGATTGAGAACTATTCGGGACCGCTCACCTTCCGTGAGCCGGGAGCAACCCCTTATACCTTGATGGACTACTTCCCGGATGACATGCTGATTATTATTGATGAATCTCATGTTACCCTCCCGCAGATCAGGGCCATGTATAACGGTGACCGTGCGCGGAAGACCGTCCTGGTAGAGCATGGATTCCGCTTGCCGTCAGCGCTGGATAACCGGCCGCTTCAGTTTGAGGAGTTCGAAGACAAGGTAAGCCAGATTGTCTATGTGTCCGCTACGCCAGGTCCATACGAAATGGAACACTGCGATACGATGGTGCAGCAGATTATCCGCCCTACCGGTCTGCTTGATCCGATTATTGAGGTGCGTCCGACAGAAGGCCAGATCGATGATCTGATCAGTGAAATCCGCGAGCGTGTGGAACGCGATGAACGGGTACTGGTAACGACACTTACGAAGAAAATGTCCGAGGATCTGACCGATTACTTCAAGGAGATCGGGATCAAGGTCCGATATATGCATTCTGACATCAAGACGCTGGAGCGGATGGCGATTCTGCGTGATCTGCGTCTCGGTACGTTCCATGTCCTCGTGGGTATCAACTTATTAAGAGAAGGACTAGACCTGCCAGAGGTATCCCTTGTCGCGATTCTCGACGCCGACAAGGAAGGTTTCCTCCGTTCTGAGCGCTCACTGATTCAGACTATCGGCCGTGCCGCCCGTAACTCTGGCGGCCGCGTCATTATGTATGGTGACCGTATTACGGATTCCATGGAGAAAGCTATGAGCGAAACCGAACGCCGCCGGGCGATCCAGATTGCCTATAATGAGAAGCATGGAATCACCCCGACGACGATCAACAAGAAAATCCGCGAAATCATCGAGGCGACCAAGGTCGCCGAATCCAAGGCCGAATATCTCACTGGCGTGGGCGGCAAGATGAGCAAGAAGGACCGCCAAAGCCTGATGCAGCGTCTGGAGGCCGAGATGAAGGACGCCGCCAAGAACCTGCAATTCGAGCGCGCCGCCGAGCTGCGTGATGCTTTGCTGGAGCTGCGTGCCGAGTAAATATTTAAGCGAGTACCGGAACGGCGCTTCCCAGGCCGTTCTTTTTAGATAAACTGCTCCGTTGGCTGTTGTCAGCGCATCCCGCAGGGACAGCCGTCTTGGCGGTTTCCAGTTTTAGCGCATCCCGAAGGGACAGCCGTCTTGGCGGGTTTCCGGTTTTAGCGCATCCCGCAGGGACAGCCGCTCTGAAGGTTTTCAGTTTTAGCGCATCCCGCAGGGACAGCCGTCCTGAAGGTTTTCGGTTTTAGCGCATCCCGCAGGGACAGCCGTCCTGAAGGTTTTCGGTTTTAGCGCATCCCGAAGGGACAGCATCCCGGCACGCAGCAGCATGCAGCGTGCCGGCCAGTGGAGCACTGGCGTTGAAGCGGTCCCTGTAGGGACAAGCGCTCCGAGCACCATAACAGCTAAGTACAGCACCACCCATCTCCTTCGCCAACCTTGCGGGTGTCCAGAGGGCGCAGCCCTTGGGGCCCTCCCTTGGAAGGGAGGGTTTGGGAGGGATCGGAAATATTTTGAAATGTGGCTTTTAAATAAGGCTTTGAACTAGTTTTGAACTAAATGATTTATATAAAGGAGAGGTACCGTTGGCGAACGAAAATATAGTAATCAAAGGCGCTAGGGCGCATAATCTCAAGAACATTGACGTAACGATTCCGCGGGACCGCTTCGTCGTGCTTACGGGACTTAGCGGCTCCGGCAAATCGTCGCTGGCGTTCGATACGATCTACGCGGAGGGACAGCGCCGTTATGTCGAGTCCTTGTCGGCGTATGCCCGCCAGTTCCTGGGCCAGATGGAGAAGCCGGACGTTGATTCCATTGACGGATTATCTCCGGCAATATCGATCGACCAGAAGACTACAAGCCGCAATCCGCGCTCAACGGTAGGTACGGTTACGGAGATTTATGACTATTTGCGGCTGTTATTTGCCCGGGTCGGCCATCCTCATTGCCCGGATCACGGGATCGAAATTACATCACAGACCGTCGAACAGATGGTGGACCGGATTATGCAGTATCCCGAGAAGACGCGGCTGCAGATTCTGGCACCGGTTATTTCCGGGCGCAAGGGTGAACACAAGGGGCTGTTCTCGGACATCTCCAAGCAGGGATTTGTCCGTGTGCGCGTTGATGGCGAGCTGCGGGAAGTTACTGAAGATATTCAACTGGAGAAGAACAAGAAGCATACCATCGAGGTCGTGGTTGACCGTATTGTCATCAAGGATGATATGGAGACTCGTCTGACTGACTCACTTGAAACAGCCTTGAAGCTCTCGGGTGGACAGATTCTGGTTGATGTCATCGGCCAGGAAGAACTTCTGTTCAGTTCGAATTTTGCTTGTCCGGTATGCGGATTTAGTATTGAAGAGCTGGCACCGCGGATGTTCTCCTTCAACAGCCCTTTCGGCGCTTGTCCTGAGTGTGATGGGCTTGGTGTGAATATGGTTGTCGACCCCGATCTATTAATTCCGGATTCCGAGAAATCGATTGAAGAAGGGGCATTTCTGGCCTGGACCGGCAGCACATCGAACTACTACCCGCAGTTTCTGAAATCGGTCTGTGAGCACTTTAAGATTCCGCAAAATGTTCCTGTAAACAGCCTGACTCCTGAACACATGAACAAGCTGCTCCACGGCACAGGCAGCGAGAAAATCCGGTTCCGGTATGAAAATGACTTCGGCCAGAAAAAAGATGCGCTGGTTGCCTTTGAAGGAATTATTCCGAATCTGGAACGACGTTACCGTGATACGGCATCGGATGGAATCCGTGAGTTTATCGAAGGTTTCATGAGCGCCAAGCCTTGTAATGTGTGCAAGGGAAAACGGCTGAAGAAAGAAATTCTTGCGGTCACAATTAATGAGCAGAATGTAGCGGATGTTACGGATCTCTCGATCGGCGACTGTTTGAACTTCTTTGATAATCTGGTGCTTAGCGAGAAGGAAACGGCCATTGCCCATCTTATCCTGAAAGAGATTAGCAGCAGACTTGGCTTCCTGGTGAATGTGGGTCTGAATTATTTGACACTCAGCCGTGCGGCAGGTTCACTCTCCGGTGGTGAGGCGCAGCGGATCAGATTGGCGACGCAGATTGGCTCCAGCTTGATGGGCGTTCTGTACATCCTGGACGAGCCAAGTATTGGTCTGCATCAACGGGACAATGACCGGCTGATCGCCACACTGGGGCATATGCGCGATCTCGGCAACACATTAATTGTGGTTGAGCATGATGAAGATACGATGATGGCAGCAGACTATATTATTGATATCGGACCGGGTGCCGGTATCCACGGCGGACAGGTTATTGCCCAAGGGACGCCGCAGGAAATCATGAAAGACCCGAATTCCTTGACCGGAGACTACTTAAGCGGACGCAAGTTTATTCCGGTTACGTCCAAACGGCGGCCAACCGATGACCGCTGGCTGGAAATTCGCGGAGCCAAAGAGAATAACCTGAAGAACGTAAATGTCAAGATTCCGCTGGGCGTCTTTACTGCAGTGACTGGAGTTTCCGGTTCCGGCAAATCGTCGCTGGTTAATGAAATCCTCTATAAGAGCCTGGCCCGTCAGTTGAATAAGGCCGTTAAGGTCCGTCCCGGCCTGCATAAGGAAATTCGCGGTCTGGACAATTTGGACAAGGTCATAGAGATCGACCAATCGCCGATCGGCCGCACGCCGCGTTCCAATCCGGCTACCTATACCGGGGTGTTCGATGATATTCGTGATTTGTTCTCCAAAACCAATGAAGCCAAGGTGCGCGGATTCCAGAAGGGCCGCTTCAGCTTCAACGTCAAAGGCGGCCGTTGCGAGGCCTGCCGTGGAGACGGAATTATCAAGATTGAAATGCACTTCCTGCCGGATGTCTATGTTCCTTGCGAAGTATGCAAAGGCAAACGATACAACCGCGAAACGCTGGAAGTGAAATACAAGGGCAAAAACATCTCTGATGTGCTGGAGATGACGGTAGAGGATGCAACCGGGTTCTTCCAGAACATCCCGCGCATCCACCGCAAAATGCAGACCTTGCTGGATGTGGGTCTTGGGTACATCAAGATTGGCCAGCCGGGAACGACGTTGTCCGGGGGTGAAGCGCAGCGCGTGAAGCTGGCTTCCGAGCTGTACCGCCGCAGTACCGGCAAGACATTGTACATTCTGGATGAACCGACAACAGGGCTGCATGTGGATGACATCGGCCGCCTGCTGGAGGTACTGCACCGCCTGGTGGATTCCGGCGAATCCGTTCTGGTCATCGAACATAACCTCGATGTGATCAAGACGGCCGATTATGTTATTGATATGGGACCGGAAGGCGGCAGCGGCGGGGGAACGGTACTGGCTACAGGGACACCGGAGAAGTTAATCACCGTTGCGGAGTCCTATACCGGCAAATACCTGAAGCCGATTCTGATCCGCGATACAGAGCGGACTGAAGCTCTGCAGCTGCAGACGTCGGAGACAGTATAACTGCACTTGTGCAGTTATATTCACTGAATGAGCGCCACAAGCAGATATAATTGTATTCTGTGCAGCTATTTCTTGCAAAAGGGGCGTTTCTAAGCCATTCAAGTGAAAATAGCTGCACGAAATACACTTAAGTTTCCTACAGGTTAAGATCGTCCGATTTAATTGCGTTATTTACATCTAGTCTTATCCGGGTGCACATATAGGTATCAGATCACACTTGTACGAGATTGCCTTTTTGAGCGGGGTACACTTCATTTTGAAGTTTGTAAGTAGCAATCGCCCACAAAGAACTAAAGAGCCACAGCATCTTCGCCGTGGTTCTTTTAGTTTTTGGGATTTATTTTTCAATAATCATTCAGATAATGTTCAGTCAGTCTTGCTGTACTCTGCCAAATTAAAGCTTGGTCAGCTCAGCAAGCTTTGTACCTCAAGCAGGCTTGAAAGCCATTTAGAAATAAGGACAGTTAATAGTTGAATCAGGCATATCGGGAGCATGTCCGCAGTAAGATTCAAAGAGAAGGATTTGCGTTACATATAATTTGCTCTTTGAAAAATCAATAAAACAAGGTGTCAATGAAAAATATCATGATTTTTATCCCGAATCCGGCGCTAAAAAATATTTTTCGTGACTTTTACATAAAATTTATGCAATTCCTATTGCGTCACTGAAATGGTAGCGATAACATAGAGGGAGATATGGATTAGATGAACTTGCTTGACAACACTTTCGAGGAGGTAATGCCATGCTGCTTGCAGAAGCTGCTGCGCAAGAACCGTCTAAATTTCATACCTTCGATGTATTTATGATCGCCTTTACCATCCTGATACTCATTGGGGTCATCCGGCTGCTGCGGGCTCCGCAGAAGAACAAATTTGCGATTGGCTTCGGAGTGGTAAGCTTGCTGGTATTTGCGGTTTCGGACTACGCGATGCTTATGCACTGGTTAAGTTGACACAGGGGCACTGCCTGCTTCAAATTCAAGTCAAAACAATTGCAGATTTAAGTTTACCCAAAGACACCTTTAACCGCCAGCTGGCGTGACTAAAGGCGTCTTTTTCAAATTATGCACGTCTTCATATGAGTAAATTGCATTATGTACAACCTGGAACAAGGTCAGAGAGAGCGCCCGGCGAAGGCTGGGGAAATGGGGGAAGAGCATGGTTAAGAAAAGCCTCGGACTGTTGCTATGCGGAGTATTGCTGACAGGAATAGGAGGCGGATCGCTTTCTGCGCAGGGGGCGCCGTTTCCGGATGGCTTGCAGACTGCGGGGAATGTATCGTCTTCAGGAAAGATCAAAGAAATAGGAAGTACCCTGACCGGCAGCAAAAAGAGTGCAGCCTCGATAACCGATCCGGTACCGCAAATTATCAAAGAGGTTTCCCCGTCGGTAGTAGGAATCATCGGCAAATATTCAGAAGATCGCTCTAATGCACCCAATGACCGTTTTAATCTGTCCCATGGATCAGGTATCATCGTCAGGGCAAACGGCTGGATTATTACGAATGCGCATGTGATGAAGGGGCTGCAGAATGCTGTGGTCGTTACATCGGACGCGAAGTCCTACAGCATCACAAATACGTATCTGGATGAGGTTAGTGATCTGGCACTGATCAAGATCAATGCCAAGGCATTAAAGCCTGCGAAGTTTGCACAAGCTGCTGCCAGCATTCAGGTTGGCGACAAAGTGATTGCCATCGGTACACCCATTTCCTTCTCGCTGCGAAATTCTGCTACGGTAGGGGTGGTCAGCGGTCTTAACCGTTCAGTGGATGCTGCCTATCGGCTCATCCAGAGTGATACAGCGATTAATCCAGGCAACAGCGGCGGTCCGCTCGTCAGCATGAAAGGCGAGGTGCTGGGCGTGAACAGTCTGAAATTTGCCGCAGTAGGCGTAGAGAATATGGGATTTTCTATCCCGTCTGATACGGTGCAGTACATTATGAACCAGCTGTTCAAGTATGGTGAGGTAAAACATCCAAGTCTTGGCCTGGAACTGGAGGAAAGCTGGTCTGCTTTAGTGGGCCTGCCCTCCCAAGATCCATTAACAGTTACGAAGGTCATCTCTGCGGAAGCAGACAAGGCAGGGATTCTTGAAGGGGATGTTTTATACGCGATTAACGGCCACCGTGTCGGCTCCTTAGTGGATGTTAATGAACTTTTCAAAAGCTACGCACCGGGTGCGGTGGTAAATTTGCTTATGCAGAGCGACGGCGATATTGTTACCCGGAAGCTCACGCTTGGCCAGGGCGATCCCCTGATAAACAATGAAGAAGCTGATGTGGAAGGTGATGCTGATGGACAAGCGGAAGAGTAAAAAGGCACTGGGAAGAGAGGGGCGGAATAGGGACCGCAGATATACTTTTCGTGGTCTATCTACAATGATGCTTGCTCTGTTGCTGCTGCTGACTGTGCTCCCGGCCACAGAGGTGCACGCGGCGGAGAAAGCCGAGCTGCAGCTCACCCTTAAGGTCGGCAGTCCGGCTGCAACGGTGAATGGCAAGAAAATTACGATTAAGCAGCCTTTTATGAAGAATGGTACCGTCATGGTGCCGCTCGGCGTGTTTAAGAAAACATTTGGCAGCACGGTTTCCCTCGAACCCGGCGATGTGGTCAAGGTGATGTACGGACGGCATACGGGAACGATGGTGATAGGCAGCAGCACTGCCTGGAAGGATGGCGTCAAAATCAAACTTGCTGCACCGCCGCATATGGTCTCCGGGGTTTTGATGGTCCCGCTGAGGTTCGTGGCGGGAGTGCTGGACGCACGTGTAACTTCCGGCAGCAACGGTGAGCTGGTAGTGTCACTTGTGCCATCGGTCACTGAAGAAGAGGCGCCCGGGGATAGCGGCATTGACAGCGATGTCGGTAAGACCCGGATAGGGAACAGCTATTTTCAGTGGAGCATGAATTATCCTCCCGGTCTGGTAGTTGGCGACAGCGGCGGCAATGGAGGTGTGGCTACCTTTATGAATTCAGAGAATCAGTATTATCTGGAGGTTCATGCCTCACCGCAGGAGAATCCGGCAGACCCGGAACAATTGCTGGACGGGCTGCTCCGCTCGGCTGAGGAAGGCGGGGAAACGATTTTGGACCGGGAAACTTATCCGAATGCCGTTGTACCCTACGCGCGAATTGTCAGCAAGGATTCCAGCGGCGCACTGTGGGAGAACAGGCAATATAATGCCGGAGGGAGACTCTATGAGCTGTATCTGACCGATGACAATGCAGTAAACTATAAGGATTTTGATAAATATGCGGTGCTGTTGAACTCCTTCCGCCCAACCTTTGACCCGAATGATAAAAGCCAACGTGATCTCTCCACAGTAAAAAACGGGCTGCATGAAGGGTACAATGAGGACTACGGCATTGCGCTGCAGGTCCCGGCAGACTGGAGTATGGATGACCAGCATCTGTATTATGAGAGCAAAGAGGGGAGCTATTTGCGTGTGAAAGTGACATCTGCTCCGTCCGGTTCTACGCTGGAAACCTGGAGCAAGGAGTTGGAGGCGCAGATTCGGGCCAACTATGTGGACGGGGCTTATACGATTAAAGATAGCACGTCTGCAAAAGTTTCCGGTCAACCGGCGCGGGTCATTGAAAGTCTGCTGAACCCGGGCAGCGGCTGGATTACGAAATATCAAACCCTGCTGTTGAAGAATGGGCACCGCTATTACGTAGAATATGTGGTAGTTGCCGGTCAGGATGAGGACAAGGCACGGTTCAAGGATATTTTAAGCTCAATTGATATTGATTTTGAATTAATAAAAGAGAACTTCGGGCGGCTGGAAACAGATGACTATCCGGTACTTTACGCTAAAACAGTCAACAAAAGCTCCAAAACCTATGGCTACAGCATTCATATTCCGTCATTATGGACAGCTGTCCAGGATGTCTTTGAAACCCAGAACGTAGAGTACCGCTTCACCGGAGGGCGTTTCCAAATCACTGTGAGCCCCGAAGGTTCGGCAGAGTACACTGTGAGCCAGCTCCAAAGCTACTATCAGAACACGAAAAATGACCCCAAAGGCCCGCAGGTCGAACGTGTGGAGGACATCACCTTTGCCGAAGTTCCAGCCACAAGCCTTACTGTGCACCAGAGCAAAAACGGCATTCCTTACCGCACCCAGCTCATCGTTTTCAGCAACAATGAACGGGTCTATACCCTCACTGTCACGCTAAATGACGCTAACGCAACGCCTGAGCAGCAGGCTCTCATAGACAAGACGCTGAAGTCTTTTGTGTTGGCGGGGGAGGAAAAATAGGCAGGGCATGTTGAGGAATAAGGAATCAATAGTAAATAGGATAATTATTGCAGACGAAGAACGTCCCAAGTTGCCAATTATGGCTGGGGCGTTCTTTTTTTTATGAAGAAATGAGGAGGAACAGGGGAACGGCGGGGACGTTTGGCTAGAAGACATCTATATGCCGAAAAAACTTCTGCTGCAAAATGTCTGGTGGCCACTCTTGGCCTGGAATGGTGATGGTTACCAGAGTCATGTCAAAAATATGGACAGAGAGATTCAGATACTCTTTGAACCGGGACACTTTTTTATCAGGGCTGGGTTGAAGAAATATTCATTTCTCCTTTGACGATGTGCAAGGCGGAAGGGATGGGTTAGGAATAAGTTCGGTTTAAATAATCCGGTTAAAGTCCTTTCCCTGTATAATTTCTGGCAAATCAATGGCGCAAGGCTGTGATATTTGATACAATTAATAAGTTAAAGAGATGGAAATGACCCGTCCATAGGACGGTTTGGGAGGATATAAATGAACGAGCAAGGAATACGCAGGGAAGACGTGGAGCTGTTGGCTCCGGCAGGTGACTGGGAGTGCATGCGTGCAGCGGTGGCAAACGGGGCAGATGCTGTCTTTTTTGGCGTAGAGAAATTTAATGCACGGGCCAGAGCAAACAACTTCCGCTCGGAGGAGCTGCCGGAGATTATGGCATTCCTGCACAGCTATGGCGTGAAGGGGTTTCTGACCTTTAATATACTGGTGTTTGAGAACGAGCTGGCAGATGCAAAAGAATTAATTGATGCCTGTGTAGATGCGGGTGTGGATGCGGTGATTGTACAGGATTTGGGGCTTGTCAAAATGATCCGCGAGATTTCTCCGGACTTCCCGATTCACGGTTCGACGCAAATGACGATTACTTCACCGGAGGCAGTGGAGTTTACGAAGCCCTTCGGGCTGGAGCGTGTAGTGCTTGGCCGAGAGAACAATCTGAAACAGATTCGCACGATCGGTGAGCAGGCCCGCCTGCCGATGGAAGTTTTCGTGCATGGAGCACTATGTGTGTCCTATTCAGGGCAATGCCTGACCTCGGAAATGTGGGGGGGACGTTCCGCGAACCGCGGGGAGTGTGCCCAGGCCTGCCGTTTGCCGTATGACCTGATGGTCGACGGTGAAGTGAAGCCGATGGGTGATGTAACCTATCTGCTGTCTCCTAAGGATCTGGCGGCCATTGATCTGATGCCGGAGCTGATCGAAGCGGGTGTGACCTCTTTCAAAATAGAAGGCCGTCTCAAAACCCCGGAGTACGTGGCAAACGTGGTGAGCAAGTACCGTAAGGCTATTGACCGGTATTTTGACGGGAACTGGTCTCCGACCTCTAAGGAAGATATCCGTGAGCTGCAGCAGAGCTTTTCCCGCGGCTTTACGCATGGCTTCCTTGAGGGAACAAACAACAAAAAGTTGGTTGACGGGACTTTCCCGAAAAGCCGTGGTGTGTATATGGGCACGGTGGAGCAAATTCTCCGTGATGGCGTAGTTTGCCGCATTCATGCTCCGCTTAAACGCGGAGACGGCATCGTGTTCGACGCCGGTGATCCGACCAAGAAGGAAGAAGGCGGACGCGTGTATGACCTGCGCCGCAAAGGCGTGAAGCTTGAGGGCGAAGCCGGCGAAGGCTGGATCATCGACATTGTGCCTGGTCGCAACGATGTGGATTTGCGCCGCCTGCATGTCGGTGACCGCATCTGGAAGACCAATGATCCGGCGCTCGACAAGGCGCTGCGCCAGAGCTACGAAACCGAGAAGCCGTACCGCGTCTTCCCGGTTCATGTCAAGGTGGAAGGCCGCGCAGGAGAGAAGCTGGCTACATGGTGGACGGACGTGCAGAAGGACGTGACTGTCCGTGTGGACTCGGAGCTGCTGCTGGAGACTGCGCAAAAGCGCCCGATGGACGCCGCCCTGCTGGAAGAACAATTCGGCCGCCTGGGCGGGACCGTGTTCCAGCTTGAGGCGCTTACGTCGCAGCTGGAAGGCGACGTGATCGTGCCTATGCGCGAGCTGAACAGCATCCGCCGCCAAGCGGTGGAGCTGCTTGCCGGCGAGCGCCCGAAACCGCCCGTCTACGTGAAACGGGCGGTAGAGATCTATAGCGACGCTTCCCGCAGGGACGTCGCTGCAAGCGGTGATGCGGAGCTCACCGCGCTGTGCCGCAGCCTGCCGCAGGTGCAGGCTGCCCTCGAAGCCGGCGTAAGAAGCATTTACGCCGACTTCGAATTTATCAAGCAGTTCCCGGCAGCGGTAGACGCTGTCCGGGCTGCGGGGGCCAGCATCACGCTGGCCACGCCACGCATCCATATGCCGGGCGAGAACGGCTATCACGCCAATATTCTGCGCCTGCAGCCGGATGCTGTGCTGGTGCGCAATACCGGCGCGCTGTATTATTATCTGCGCCGCCGCATGGAGCAGCCGGATGCTGTGCATCCGCGGCTGATTGGCGACTTCTCGCTGAATATCGCCAATCATAAGGCGGTGGATCTGTTCCTGGAAGCGGGCTGCGATGTGGTCACGCCTTCTTATGACCTGAACATTCAGCAAATGGTTGATCTGCTGGGCCGCAGCGACACCTCGCGGATGGAGGTTGTGATCCATCAGCATCTGCCGATGTTCCACACCGAGCACTGCGTGTACTGCACCTTCATGAGTGAAGGCACAGACTATACGAACTGCGGACGCCCTTGCGAGGAGCAGCGTGCATCTCTGCAGGACCGGATCGGCATGTCCCATCCTGTCCGCGTGGATGAAGGCTGCCGCAATACCGTGTACAATGCGGTTGAACAGTCAGGCGCGGAATACTTGAACAATTTCCGCGAACTGGGCGTTTCTTCTTTCCGCGTCGAATTTCTGGAAGAAACACCGGAGCAGGTTGCCGAGGTCATTAGTCTCTACTCCCGTGCGCTCCGTGGTGAAATCTCCGGCACGCAGGTATGGAAGAACCTGAAAGCCACCAACCAGCTTGGCGTTACACGTGGACAGCTCGTCAACGCGAAGTAAAGAAGAGTAGGACTGGCTTACCAATCCCATGGTAACCCAGTCCCTAGCTCCGATTCTATGCAGAGCCAGTGTGGCAAAGGAGGGGTGATGAATCCTCCATGACGCACTGGCTCTTTTTGTCTGCAGGATTATTCTTACAGGAGGATTAACCATTTAACTGCCAAAAACCATCCATAACTGCTATAATCAAAATAATTATGCATTTTACCATATCATCTAAAACCGGAAAAAGAAAAGAATACGAAGGAGCTATATGATGAAGATCCGTAAAGCGATTATTCCCGCTGCCGGTCTCGGAACCCGTTTTTTGCCCGCGACCAAAGCGATGCCCAAAGAAATGCTGCCGATTGTAGACAAACCAACGATTCAATATATTGTAGAGGAAGCCGTTGCTTCCGGCATTGAAGACATCATCATCGTGACGGGTAAAGGCAAGCGCGCGATTGAAGACCATTTCGACAACTCATTTGAGCTGGAGTTCAACCTGGCTGAGAAACAGAAGTGGGAGCTGCTGGAGTCTGTGCGCAAATCCTCCGAAATGGCTGACATTCACTATATCCGGCAAAAGGAACCGCGCGGACTAGGACATGCTATCTGGTGCGCCCGCAAATTTATCGGGAATGAACCGTTCGCTGTATTACTCGGAGACGATATTGTTGAAGCGGACAAACCTTGCCTTAGACAGATGATTGAGGTTTACGATCAATATAAATCCTCCATAGTTGGAGTTCAGCCGGTGCCTTGGGAAGAGGTATCCCGATACGGTCTTGTAGATGGTACACCCTTGGCTGAACGTGTCTACAAAGCCAACCGGCTGGTAGAGAAACCGAAGCGTGAGGACGCACCGTCCAACCTGGCAATCTTGGGACGTTATATACTGACTCCGCGTATTTTCGATATGCTCGGAGAACAACAGGTTGGAGTAGGCGGCGAAATCCAGCTTACGGATGCTATTGCCCGTTTAAGCGAAGTGGAGCGGATCATCGCCTACGACTTTGAAGGCAAACGCCATGACGTCGGCGAGAAGATGGGTTTCATCCAGACGACGATTCATTATGCGCTCCAGCATGAGGAACTTAAGGAAGGTTTGCTGCAGTATCTCCAGGAAGTGATCCAGAGCGAGGCTCAGAAAGTCGGTAATTAACTGAGTCCGGTACCCTTATATCTGAGCACGGCATTTACCATAACATAAAATAAATAAGAGCGTTCCGCTGTCTATAACTGCGGGACGCTCTTATTTATTTTTCGAACTAAAGACTTATAAGACGATGTTCATAGTTCCCATTGCAGCGGGCGCTGGTTCCATATGCAATATCGCCCGCTGCCTTGTTGTCCTGTTAATTACTCTTGAAATGATGTGCTTGCAATTTCAGTAATTCTTTCAATTTCCGCAGGATCAGCAGCGATTAGCTTATTATACACATCCTGATCGAGAGCGGTGTTGGCCTTTTGTTGAGCAGCAAGGTACCAACGGGCAATTTCGCGGTTAGTAGCATCAGTATAATTCTCACTCAATCCAAGCTTCAATGTTGCGGCAGCAACCTGAGTTTGACCTGCCATGAACTGAATTCGGCCTGCATTCAAAGAAATTACTGAAGGAATGGCCTGGCCCTGCAAGTCTGTCGTTATCTGACGATAGGCTTCGAGGCCGATCTTAAGATTAAGCTGTTTAACATCGTTATTCTTTTGAGTGAAAGCCTGTTGAGCCAGCTCGTAGGAACGGCTAATAAGCGCGCTATACCAGTTCGTATCCCAGAGGGTGGCACTGTTTACGATATCAGCATAGTTGTCGTTAAAGCCTAGTTTTAACGTTGCTGCCGCAGTATCATTTTCTCCAGCGAGCAACTGCATTCTGCCGATATTTAAAGCAATGTTTGGGGTGATCGAGAATGGACGGCCTTGCAGCTGCTCAGGAGGCAAAGTTTTCAGGTGTTCCACTCCATCAGCCACATGCTTGTAGGCATCAAAGCCACTATTCAGGTATTCCTGCTTTTTAGCTTCATCCTTTTGCACACTTGCTGCATTTGCAAGCGCTTGGGACCGGCTGATTATTGTCTCATACCAATCAATGTCCCACACAAATTTATCGGCATTATCAAGGTAGACGCCCAGGGCAAGATCGCTCTGCCCCTTAAGGTCATAATATCCGACTAATTGCTTCAACAAATCCTTATTATAAGGCTCGTCCTTAAGTGCACGTGAAATTACAGTGTAGGCCTCCTCCAGATACTGCCCATCTTGGGTTTGGCTAAAGACTTGCTGATCCATGGACGATAAGTATATCGCCGATTCCGGGTGGAATGGACGGTCTTTCAGGGCAGCTACCAAAGGTACTTTAATTTCCTCATAAGATTGGCTGACGCCGATCAGTTTTTTGGCTTTCATTGCGTCATTGCTGGATCCGATATAGCTTATCGATATAAAGACCAGATAGATGGTGCCGATGGTGAGTACAGCCAAGTAGCCGATACGCAGTCCGGGTTTACTCCAGCCACGGCGAAGCGGTTTGCTGTCCATGACAGCGGCCATTCCAGCCAGTCCAAGGAAGACAAGGATCCCCATAAAGGCATAGCTTAGGTTGAAATCCAGCAAGCTGTGGACGAGAATGGACAAGGCGATAATCAGGAAGAAGAAGCCATTATCAAATTCATCTTTCTCCCGTTTCACATAACTGCGGATATATTTATAGAAAATGTATCCGATGAAGCCCATAAATACGATGAATCCGACAATTCCAACCTCAATCAGATATTGGAGGAAGAAATTATGCGCCTGGCGGCTGGTATAAGGGTTATTCTGATAGTGCTCATAGAGAGAAGCCCAGCCTCCGCCTCCCGCGCCCAGAATCGGATAATCTTTAACAACCTTAAGAGCATCTTTATAGAAAGTGAACCGCTCTAGTACACTGTGCTGCTTGAAGTTGATATTCTCCAGCCGCGTTTCAATATTATCCGGCAGAACACTACGGACGCTTGTACCAATGAGCAGGAAAGCCGCCATTCCAACAAGCAAGATCGATACCAGTGGAAGCCACAGCCCGGAAAACTTACGGGAAGACATGCCGGATAGCTTTGCTTCCAGCCAAGGTGCAACAACACGCTGAACCGCCCACCCAAGAGCAGCAACGACAGCAGAGGCCCCAAGCAGGTACGCCCAAGCTTTAAGAGCAGCCCCTGAAGTGAAGCTGGTATTCAGTTCTAGTCCCAGCGTAGTCAGCGGATTTGTAACGAGCAGGGCTGCAAGGCCGGAAATGGCAATGTGGATAATCCAGAGAATTTGCTGAGCAGGTTTCAGGAACAGCAGCAGCAGGATGAATACCACAGGCAGCATGACGAGCCCGCCACGGGACAACGTCAACAGCAGCGATACAATAATGGGCACAAGCATAAATCCGTGAGTCAGCGTACCGTACCATTTTTTAGAGCGGACCAAAGCAAATACGGCCACAAAGAGAAAAGCCATCAGGAAGGCTGCATAGGTATTTGCGTATTGGAATATGGAAGTCAACCGAAGACCATTGGAATCGGTCATAACCGCATCCAAATATTTACCATTACTTACGGTATTGGAGAACCAGCCAACCAGACTGCCGGCAAATTTCGAGCTGCCAAGCCAATTCAATAGTCCGAATCCCACAATAAAGTAAGCAACCGCCAGGACAGCGTTTTGGATGACAACATTTACTTGCTTTTGCTTCAAGAGATATAACGCTATAATGAATATTGCAATGTACATGCTCTGAATTAACAGCAGGTTCATCGCCATATAATGCGAGGCTGCACCAAATAGTGACAAAGCATACGTTATTGGAAGCAGCAGTGAGGCAACAGCCAGCAGATCGCGCTGCTCCTCAAGCTTGAATTTATTGAAGTAGAGGCCCATCCACACCAATAACATCAGGCCGCTAAGCAGAGCAGACACATAGACCGGTTTTTCAAAATCAATCTGTTGTCCGTTAAACACCCCCACCTGAAACGGGGTCCAAACCAAAAACACAATAAAAGCGACAACTAATGCCCATATGGGGCTGGATATCTTTTCAACATTTCTCGACTGAACAGCATTTTTTCCGTATACTGGTTTAGACACGTTTTAATCTCCTTTTCTTGTAGGTACGTGGATATTTTAGCATAGCATATGGGCAGAGTCAGTAAAAATCGAGTTTTGAAGATGATTTAGAAAAGAGCTAAAACAAGTAAAATTATACTCAAATAAAACTATGAAAGCTAATTTCCATGAAAGGAAGATTGTTTATGAAAGGAATTATACTGGCTGGGGGGTCTGGAACCAGACTTTATCCTTTAACGATTGCAATATCAAAACAAATTATTCCAGTATATGATAAGCCGATGATTTATTACCCTTTATCAGTGTTGATGCTTGCAGGAATTCAAGAAATCCTCATTATTTCAACACCAAGGGATATTAATGGTTTTAGGGAATTGTTTGGTGATGGTTCACATTTAGGGTTGAACATTTCATATGCTATTCAAGAAGAACCAAGAGGACTTGCGGAGGCATTCATTATCGGTGAAGAATTCATTGGCAATGAACCTGTCTCTCTAATTTTAGGAGATAATATTTTTTATGGTCAAAGTTTTGGACGGTTTCTTCAAGAAGCAGCAGAGATAAAGAGCGGTAGCACTATTTTTGGTTATTTCGTAAAAAATCCTGAAGCATATGGCGTGATTGAATCAGATGAGAATGGAAAGGTTATTTCAATAGAAGAAAAACCTGACACCCCCAAGTCAAATTATGCAGTGCCAGGTCTTTATTTCTACGATAACCAAGTAGTGGAAATTGCAAAGAGCATCAAGCCATCCGCAAGAGGGGAGCTTGAAATAACAGAAGTGAATAATGAGTATTTGCGCAGAGGAATGTTGAATGTCAAACTTCTTGGAAGAGGGATGGCATGGATGGATACTGGAACTCATGATGCAATGCTTGAAGCGAGTAATTTTGTTGAGGCAATACAGAAGCGGCAAGGGTTATACGTTGCTTGTATAGAAGAGATTGCATTTAAAAAGAAATATATTACAAAAGAACAACTATTAGAGCTGGCTAAGCCACTTCTGAAAACAGATTACGGAAAATATTTAGTAATGGTAGCAGAAGATTTTATATAACTATTCATTTTTAGTTAGAAAATTTCAATAAAAATAATTATTCTTATCAGGAGGGAATTATGGGACAATTTTTATTTCATAAGACTAATATTGAAGACCTTGTTGTAATTGAGCCGCAAGTATTTGGAGATAGTCGCGGATACTTTATGGAGACATATAATTATAATGATTTTAAGAACACAGGTCTGGATATGGTATTTGTTCAAGATAACCAATCCAAATCAAAAAAAGGGGTGCTTCGAGGACTTCACTTTCAAACCCAGTTCCCACAAGGAAAGTTAGTACGTGTTCTCTCCGGTGAAGTATTTGATGTCGCCGTTGATTTGCGAAAGGGATCACCCACATATAAGCAGTGGCATGGAGTTCTACTATCTGGAGAAAATAAAAAGCAGTTTTATGTACCTGAGGGGTTTGCTCACGGCTTTGTTGTATTATCTGAAGAAGCTGAGTTTGTTTACAAATGCACAAATTATTATCACCCAGAATATGAGAGTGGTATCCTCTGGAATGATCCGGAACTGAACATTGATTGGAAGATTAAAGATGTGGATGTTTTGCTCTCAGAAAAGGATAAGAAGCTCAAAACACTGGCGGAATTAGGATTATAATTTTTTGTTAGCAAAAAAGTATTCAAATAACAACTAAGGGGAAGAATGAATGTCTACAAATCATGGGATTAATAATGATAATACTACATTAGATGCTGGGATGGCATTTTCAAAAACTATATTGGTAACAGGTGGTGCAGGATTTATTGGAAGTAACTTTGTGTTGCAGATGGCTGCGAAATACCCCGATTATAGGATAATTAATCTTGATGCATTAACTTATGCAGGTAATTTAGATAACCTTAAGAATATAGAAGGAAACACGAACCATGTATTTATTAAAGGAGATATCTGTGATAGTGAGTTGGTTAACAGGATTTTTGAAGAATATGAGCCAACTTCAGTTGTGAACTTTGCTGCGGAGTCGCATGTTGATCGAAGCATCGTTGATCCGCAGGTTTTCCTGAGAACAAATATTATGGGGACACAGACGTTATTGGATGTCTGCAAAAATCATTGGTCAACTAGATCGGATACAAAATATGTTCAAGTATCCACTGATGAAGTTTATGGCTCTCTTGGGGAAACTGGTTATTTTGAAGAAACGACTCCATTAGCACCAAATAGTCCATATTCTGCAAGTAAGGCTTCTGCTGATATGTTTGTTAGAGCCTACTATGAGACTTTTGGATTGAATATTTCGATTACAAGATGTTCAAATAATTATGGACCTTATCACTTTCCTGAAAAATTAATTCCTCTAATTATCTCAAATGCACTTGAAGATAAAGAAATCCCTGTCTATGGGGATGGCTTAAACATTCGGGATTGGCTATTTGTAGAAGATCATTGTAAAGCAATTGATTTAGTTCTACATAAAGGTAAAGCAGGTGAAGTGTATAATGTTGGCGGACATAATGAGAAAGGGAATATTGATATAGTTAAACTTGTTCTGAAAGAACTAGGGAAATCCGAGACTTTAATTAAATATGTCAAAGACAGAGCTGGACATGATAGAAGATATGCCATTGATGCAAGCAAAATTAAGCGGGAATTGGGCTGGGAACCTGAAGTTATGTTTGATGAGGGTATATTGAGAACAATTAGATGGTACTTGAATAATAAGCAATGGTTAGACAATGTTAAGAGTGGCGACTATAAAGAGTATTATTCTAAAATGTATAACGAAAAATAACACTTAGGTATTTGTAATACCATTTAGGAGAAAAAATATGAGAGTGCTTGTAACCGGTGCTAACGGTCAACTTGGGCATGATATGCTTTTATGTTTAAGTAGGCATAATATAGACTGTTTGGGCGTGGATAAGGGGGATTTTGATTTAACTGAATTGGAAGTAACTGCTCAATTTATTAAAGAGTACAAGCCTGATGTTCTAATTCACTGCGCTGCGTTTACCAATGTGGATTTAGCTGAAAGTGAGATAGAGAAGTGCTATGCGTTAAATGTAGATGCGACAGCTAATATTGCTCTTCAATGTAAGTTGGTTGGTTCGAAATTAGTCTATGTTAGTACAGATTATATCTTTTCTGGTGAGGCTGAGAAACCTTATGAAACGGGTGATTGGGCAGAACCAGTCTCTGTTTATGGCAAGACCAAATTATTAGGTGAAAAATCGATTCAAGAAAATATGGATAAATACTTTATCGTTAGAACTTCATGGTCGTTTGGAGTGAATGGCAATAATTTTGTAAATACCATGTTACGCCTTGGAAGTGAAAAAGAAGCTGTAGATGTAGTATGTGATCAGGTAGGGTCACCTACTTATACAAAGGATTTAGCTGAGGGTATCGTTAAAATGATCAGAACGTCTAACTACGGAATTTATCATGTAACTAATGACGGATTCTGCAGTTGGGCTGATTTCGCTGTTGAAATATTTAGGCAGTCTGGACTAAAGACAAAGGTCAATTTTATTACATCTGATAAATTCCCTTCCTTGGCCAAGAGACCCAAAAATTCAATGCTTTCCAAAAAGAGCCTTTGTGAAGGGGGATTTCAGCTCCTGCCAGAGTGGAAGGATGCTTTAAAACGCTACCTGACGGAGGTAGAGTTTAGGAGATCAGAATAAAATAAATGTTAGGGAAGATAAAAAATGAAATATTTTGATAATTTTTGGAAATATAAAGGTTTGTTAAAGGAATTTGTGGTAAGGGATTTGAAGATAAAGTATCGTCGTTCAGTACTAGGATATTTATGGAGTTTATTGAATCCTTTGCTAATGATGATCGTGATGACCGCAGTCTTTTCAAGTATATTTCGATTTGATATTCCTAATTTCCCGATCTATCTCCTTTCAGGTCAAATTATTTTCAACTTCTTTTCTGAAGCAACTACCGTTGCAATGAGTTCAATTATAGGAAGCGGCGGATTGATAAAAAAGGTATATGTCCCCAAGTACATATTTCCTCTTTCGCGTGTGATTTCTTCCTTCGTTACATTATTATTTTCTTTGGTTGCTATTATTATTGTAGTTATTGCTACTAATGTGAAACTTACGCCACTAGTGCTCCTATTCCCACTTCCTCTTATATATGTATTTATATTTGCCACAGGGATAGGGCTTATTATGTCGGTGCTTGCCGTCTATTTTAGAGACATGTTACATCTTTATTCGGTATTATTATCAGCATGGATGTATTTAACACCTATTATTTATCCAATAAACATAGTTCCTGATTACGTAAAGGGCATTATATATGCTAATCCAATGTATTATTTTGTGCAATCATTTAGAGATATAATATTGTACAATCAATTACCAAGTATGCAGACTAATTTGATGTGTATTGCTTTTGCTCTATCTGCATTTTTAATAGGATTAATAGTATTCTATAAAAATCAAAACAAATTTGTATTGCATATTTAAACTTTACGATGTGAAAGGGAAAAATTATGTCACACTATGCAGTAGAAATACATGATGTCTCAATGCGGTTTAACTTAGGACGGGAAAATATCACAAGTCTTAAAGAATACATGATTAGATTGCTGAAAAAAGATATTACAAGGGATGAATTTTATGCTTTAAAGAACGTTTCATTTAATATTGAACGAGGAGATTCTTTTGCCATATTAGGAAGTAATGGATCCGGAAAAAGCACATTGCTAAAAATAATATCGGGTATCTTTAAACCAACAATAGGAGACGCAATCGTAAAAGGAAGTGTGTCCCCATTAATCGAATTGGGCGCAGGTTTTGATATGGAATTGACTGCTAAGGAAAACGTCTTCTTAAATGGAGCGCTGTTAGGCTACTCGAAGAAGTTCTTAATGGAAAATTATGATGATATTATCGATTTTTCGGAATTGCATGATTTTCAAGATGTTCCTCTAAAGAATTTTTCATCTGGAATGACAGCTCGGTTAGGCTTTTCAATTGCAACTATTGTGAAACCGGATATTTTAATAG
This sequence comes from Paenibacillus sp. FSL L8-0340, assembly GCF_038593145.1. NCBI lineage: Bacteria > Bacillati > Bacillota > Bacilli > Caryophanales > Paenibacillaceae > Paenibacillus > Paenibacillus sp. FSL L8-0340. The sequence continues at coordinate 6,805,056 of NZ_CP151967.1, read as the reverse complement.
TGGATGAGATACTTTCAGTAGGTGATTATGCATTTCAAGAAAAGTGCGAACAAAGAATGAATGAACTTACAGCAGGCGGAGCTACCCTTATCTTGGTTTCACATTCAATTGATCAGGTCAAAAAGGTTTGTAGAAACGCAGCTTGGATAAATAAGGGCGAGCTAATGGGTGTAGGACCAGTAAATGAAATCTGTGAGTTGTACAGTAACCATTAAGAAATAAAAATTCAAGAGGAGTGTATATTTTGCTTATCAATAAGACAATTGTTGTTACTGGAGCTGGAGGATACATCGGTCGATTTGTTGTTAAATGTCTGTTAGATCTAGGTGTGAATGTTACAGCCATTGATTATAATACGGAAAAAATTGATGACCGAGCTAACAAAATGGAGGTCAATATATTCTCAGATAATGCCAATATATATGAAGAACTCGGGAGCCCCGATTGTTGTTTGCATTTAGCTTGGAAGGATGGATTTATTCATAATTCCGATGCCCATTTAAAATTCTTGCATTCTCATTATAACTTTGTAAAAAGAATGGTGGATGGAGGCTTGAAGCAAATTGTTGTCATGGGGACAATGCATGAAGTGGGATACCATGAGGGGGAAATCAATGAGAACACCCCAACTAATCCCCATTCTTTATACGGTATAGCCAAAAATAGTTTGCGTCAGTCACTTGAAGTATTGTTGAAAGATAAAGATGTTGTATTTCAATGGCTACGGGCGTTTTATATTTATGGAGACGATTTGAATAATAAATCAATTTTTTCTAAAATCATCGAAAGTGTAAACGAAGGGAAAGAAACATTTCCTTTTACGACCGGAAAAAATAAATATGATTTTATAACTGTTGATGAGTTGTCACTCCAAATAGCATTAAGTGCAATTCAAACAGAGGTCACTGGGACCATTAATTGTTGTTCTGGTAGTGCAGTATCATTAGCAGATATGGCTGAAAAGTTTATCGAACGTAACGGTTATTCTATAAAACTTGATTATGGTGCTTACCCTGATCGTCCTTATGATTCTCCTGCGATTTGGGGGAATAATGTGAAAATTCAGGAGATAATAAAGAACTTTAAAGCAATACAATAAATAAATGATTTTGTATTTGGATGGGGGAAAAGGTTTGTTACTATCAAATAAAAAAAACATTAATAGACTAGGGATATTCTTTTTTTATGATAAAGATGGGATAGTTGATAATTATATAACTTATATGCTGGAAGACATGAAAAAGAATGTCTCTGATTTGCTCGTTGTGTGCAATGGAAAGGTAACTCCCGAAGGTAGACAGAAGTTACAAGAAATTACCGAGGATGTCTTTGTACGTGATAATACAGGCTTTGATGTGTGGGCATACAAAGAAGGTATGCAGTACTATGGATGGGATAAACTTAGAGAATATGACGAAGTTATCTTCTTTAACTTCACTATTTTCGGTCCTTTGTATCCATTCAAAGAAATGTTCGATTCAATGGATGAAAAAGATGTGGACTTCTGGGGAATAACTACGTATCATGGAGCTCCTTACGATCCATTTGGTAAAATTAAATATGGTTATCTTCCAGAACATATCCAATCTCATTTTATTGTTGTGAGAAATGATATGTTAGTTAGCTATGAGTTTAAGAAGTATTGGGATGATATGGGGCCTATTACCTCTTATGAGGAAGCTATATGTTACCATGAAGCGATATTCACTAAAACCTTTAATGATAAAGGTTTTAAATGGAAAGCTTATGTAGACACCTCGGACATGTTAAAACATTCTCATGCACCAATACTAATGGCGGCATTGGAATTGGTGAAAAATAGAAGCTGTCCTATAGTTAAAAGAAGATCCTTTATTCATCATTACGCGGACTTCCTGAACTATACTACGGGGGAGCAGTCCGTCGATATCTATGAGTATATAAGGGATAATCTGGATTATGATGTAAATTTGATTTGGGATAATATACTACGCGTGAATAATCAGGCTGACATTAAAAGAAGCCTTCACCATAATTATATTCTCCCTACAAATATGGTCAAACCTCTTGAAGTATCTTCTAATAATAAAAAAGTAGCATTAATAATGCATATTTATTTTGAGGATTTGATAGACTATTGTTTCAACTACGCACAATCAATTCCTTCGTATGCAGATGTATATATAACAACAAATACTGAGAAGAAGAGAAAGCTTATCCAGGAAGTATTCAGCAAGCTTGAATGTGCTAAATTAGAAGTTATTGTTATTGAAAATAGAGGACGAGATGTTAGTTCGCTATTAGTGGCTAGCAAAGATTTCTTACTTAATTACGACTATGTCTGTTTTGCACATGATAAAAAAACTACTCAAGTAGAGCCGCACTCTGTTGGTGAGTCATTCTCATACAAATGCTTCGAGAATATTTTGCACAACAGAGCGTTTGTAGAGAATATAATTGATACCTTCGAGGAAAATCCAAGATTAGGGTTATTAACTCCACCGCCTCCTAATCATGCGCATTTTTATTCAACAATTGGTTCTGAATGGGGCGGGAATTTTCAGAACACTGTAGATCTTGCAAAGAAACTTAAATTAAAAGTAAGTTTAAACCCAAACGATGAGCCTACTGCTCCTTTGGGAACTATGTTTTGGTTCAGACCAGCTGCATTAAAAACACTTATAAAATATGATTGGAAGTATGAAGACTTCCCGAAAGAGCCTAATCAAAATGATGGGTCAATTCTACATGCGGTTGAGCGCATCTATCCTATAGTTGCACAACATGAAGGATACTATTCTGGATGGGTGCTGGCAGATTCCTTTGCGAGAATTGAGATCACTAATCTTTATTATATGATACGAGAAATTAATAAGGTGTATTTCGATAAATGTGGACCAACAATTCATTACTCGATGGTTACCAATATGAAAAAAAACATGGTGATAAAATTATCATATCTTCAAAAAATAAAAATGAAAATGAAGAAGACATTACCAAAACGCAGTATAGATATATTAAAGAATGTAAAGTTTAGAATGATGAGGAAATAATATTGCATAGGGGAAACGATATTACAGTTGCATAAACGGAAAGAGGCATACGAATGGTTTTTAGTTCATCAGTTTTTTTATTTTTCTTTCTGCCAATTGTATTGTTAGTCTATTATCTACTAAAAATTGAATACAGAAATGCTTTTCTTTTACTTGCTAGTTTGATTTTTTACGCTTGGGGAGAACCGGAATTTGTATTTGTTATTATTCTATCTATACTAATAAATTATGTTTTCGGTATAGCAATACACTATGCGCGTTCTCTTAATGCTAATTTTAGCAAGATTATGATGCTTGTTGGAGTTGCAGCAAACTGTGGACTTTTATTTTACTTCAAATATTTCGATTTTTTTATTACGAGTATAAATCAACTTTCAGGAGCAGATCTGGCTTTAAAGCATATCATCTTACCCATAGGGATTTCTTTCTTTACCTTTCAAGGTCTTTCTTATGTAATTGATGTTTATCTCTGTAAAGTTAAAGTTCAGACAAATCTCTTAAAGTTTGCTTTATTTAAAGCGTTTTTCCCACAACTTATTGCTGGTCCTATTGTTAGATATGTCGATGTGCACGATCAAATAGATGACCGTATAACTACCGTAGATGATTTTGCATACGGTATAAGGCGCTTCGTAATGGGTTTGGGGAAAAAGGTGATTATTGCAAACACCTTGGGACAGGTAGCGGATAATATCTTTAGCCTTCCGCCTCATCAAAACACATTAGCTACGGCCTGGATTGGAGCGATTTGTTATGCTTTTCAAATCTACTTTGATTTCTCTGGATACTCAGACATGGCAATCGGACTTGCAAGAATGTTTGGATTTAAATTCAAAGAAAATTTCGATTTTCCGTACATCTCTAAATCAATAACTGAATTTTGGAGAAGATGGCATATATCTCTTTCCTCATGGTTCAGAGATTATTTATATATTCCTCTTGGCGGTAATAGAAGAGGCAATGTATATGTTAATTTGCTTATTGTATTTATTGTTACAGGCTTATGGCACGGTGCAGCATTCAATTTTATTGTTTGGGGTTTATGGCATGGTATGTTTCTCATTATTGAACGTTTTTTCAAAAAGAAAAAACAATTACCTATTCCGAAGTTCATTTCTTGGTTATACACTTCAGTAGTTGTAATTATAGGCTGGGTATTATTTAGAGCCTCCAATTTATCCGAGGCGGTTGAGTATCTGAAAGTAATGTTTGGAATTCAGCCTTCATATGATGTCGGGTTTAGTGTTGGATATTACTTGAATCCAATGGTTATCACACTGCTATTAATAGCGTGTATTGCATCGATGCCTATATCTAAATATTTAAGGGACAACGTAGGAGGATTCGAAGAACAAACTATTTTTAGCATGGTTACCCAAAACATCTACATTGTTATAATTTTAGTTTTGTGTATGATGTTCCTAGCAACCTCGACATATAACCCATTTATTTATTTCAGATTCTGAAGGGGTCTTTACATGAAAGCATCAAAGTTTTTAAATATCTCAATTGTGGCAATCTTTATTGTGGCAATCGCTGTTCCGTTAATAACGGTTAATAAAACTTCGGGAAAGATATCTGTTGCTGAAAATAGGGCACTGGCTGGATTCCCAAACTTTAAAACGGCTGAGGGAAGTCTGAACACTCATTTTATTAAAGATTTTGAAAATTGGTTTAGTGATAATATGGGCTTGAGAGATAAGCTTGTTATGACTAATACTAAGCTTCAATATAATCTTTTTGGTACATTGACAAAAAAAGATACTCTGATCGGTAAGAATGATTGGTTATATTATGTCAATTCCGATATTCTTAAAGATTATCAGAATTTAAATCTCCCAACTAATGAGCAACTTGTAAATTGGGGAGCATCGTTAAAGAAGATAGATAACTACTTACAAAAAAAAAACATTCCATTTATAACTATGCTAAATTTGGATAAGAAAACAATTTATCCTGAGAATTATCCAAATACGATAAAAAAAGTAGGTCATGTTTCAAGGACTGATATGATTGAAGAATATTTTTCAAAGGATACTTCTTTGAATTTTTTCACTCCTCAAGAAGCGCTGATAAAGGCTAAGGAGAAGGCTACTGTATACTCTCCAAATTATGATAATGCTCACTGGAATTACTATGGTTCTTTTATTGGATATCTAGAACTTATGAATAAAGTTAAAAAATATTATCCTAATGTAAAGATTCTATCTTGGGAAGATTATAATATAACAAAATATAATCGCAAAACCAAAATTTACAATTCTATTTCATTTTCTGAAGAAGACTATGGACTTAATTATACTAAACAACCTACTTCAGTCAGAACATATGGCCTTTTAGATAACTTGAATCTTACTTATAGTAATGAAGCATACACTTACAGCAACAGTAACAAAGCCTTGCCCAAAGCACTTATCGTAGGAGACAGTTACTTCTATGGATTTTTAATCCCTCAATTCGCTGAGAGTTTTTCGGAGTTAACCTTTATACATGCCGACAATATCGATCGATTGCAAAGCTTTGTGGATCTTGTACATCCGGATATTGTTATTTACGAAAATGTTGAAAGAATGTGGGATCACACTATGGGGATCTTGGAGAATTCAAAGGAACTGATGGTGGATTATAGTGAGTTTTCTCATTTACCTAAGTTGGGTAATCCAGATGTCTGGATTGATTATTTTAATAATCAGCCAGTATCGGAACAAAACAAATTTGTCATAAACAACAGTAGTGAAACAGTTAATATTATTGGGTGGGCATTAGATAAGGAAAATAATAAAGTTGCCGGTGGAGTATTTCTAAAAGTAGGCGATAAATATTATGCTGGTAATTATGGAATTCCACGTGAAGAGGTAGCTGCCACTTATAATAATTCAAGTCTCACGGAGAGTGGTTTTACATTCAATATTAAAACTAGTGAGTTAATAGAGCAAAAACAGGTTAGCTTAATTGTGATTTCAAATGATTTGAGTCATCAATTTTCCCCTATAGGAATAGATATTGAGATTAAATGATGATTAAAATTTAGGTTGTAAAGAAACTCAGGTCATTTTTAGACCATGGGTTTCTTTTTATGTTATAGGTATTATTTTTAGAAAATGAAGAAAAATCCTCCTTTTTCGCTATTTTTTGGATATATTTACTCTACCCATTGTTAGGACGTGTATGCTCATGGGCCGGGCTTGCGTACAATTGGAGTAGCAAAACTGTGGCAATTTCGTTCAAGGGTCTTCTTAGTTGACACATGTTTAACACATATTCGAGAAGATACAATTCAACTCATTTTGTGAATCATGAATTCTGAATCACCACTAATCCATCCATAGAATAGTATATGTAGAAATGCTTATTATGATTGGATAAGGTGAAGACTATGGAAATATTAGTTACCGGCGGAGCCGGATTTATCGGCAGCAATTTTGTAATATACATGCTGCAGCAGCACCCGGATTACCAGATCGTGAACGTGGATGCGTTGACGTATGCGGGGAATTTGGAGAATTTGAAGTCGGTGGAGGGCAATCCGAATTATACGTTTGCCAAAGCGGACATTACGGATGTAGAGGCGATGGACACACTGTTCAGCCAGGGAGTCGATATCGTAGTCAACTTCGCGGCGGAATCACATGTGGACCGGAGCATTCTGGAGCCGGATGTGTTTGTGAAGACAAATGTGCTCGGCACACAGGTGCTGTTGGATGCAGCAAAGAAATATAGTGTGACTAAATTTGTTCAAGTGTCTACAGATGAGGTGTATGGAACGTTAGGAACCACGGGACTCTTTACTGAAGAAACTCCACTTACTCCAAACAGTCCTTATTCCGCCAGCAAAGCGGGCGGAGATTTGCTTGTGCGTGCCTACCACGAAACCTTTGGATTGCCGGTTAATATCACCCGCTGTTCTAACAACTACGGGCCATACCAATTTCCGGAGAAGCTGATCCCGCTCATGATTTCCCGTGCGCTTGCTGATCAGGCACTGCCGGTTTATGGCGATGGAATGAATATCCGCGACTGGTTGTATGTAGAAGATCACTGCAGTGCAATTGATCTGGTTATTCATGAAGGGGTAAACGGTGAGGTCTATAATATTGGCGGCAATAATGAGCGCACAAATGTGCATATAGTGAATACTGTGCTGCAGGAACTGGGCAAACCGGATTCTCTGATTACTTACGTGCAGGATCGTCCCGGACATGACCGCCGCTATGGCATCGACCCAACCAAGATTACCAACGAGTTGGGCTGGAAGCCAAAGCATACATTTGAAACCGGCATTAAAGAAACCATTCAATGGTATTTGAATAATAAAGAGTGGTGGACCCGTATTCAATCCGGTGAATACCAGAAATATGCCGAACTTCAGTATGGCAGCCGTTTGGGGGATTCGCTGTAATGTCGAAGATGAAGGTATTGGTTACGGGTTCCGCTGGACAGTTGGGGCAGGACCTTGTACTTTTGTTGCAGCAGCAAGGACATGAGGTTCTAGGCTGTGACCGTCAGGAGATGGATATTACAGATCTCGATCAATGTACTGAGGTTATCAGCGGGTTCAGTCCGGATGCTGTCATTCATTGTGCCGCCCATACGGCGGTGGATATTGCGGAAACTGATGTGGATGCCGCCTATTTAATTAATGCCACTGGAAGCCGCAATGTAGCACTGGCTGCGGAGAAATCCGGAGCCAAGCTGGTATACATTAGTACGGATTATGTTTTTGATGGCATGGGAACTCAGCCTTATCATGAATATGATAATACGGATCCGCAAAGTATTTATGGCAAGTCAAAGCGGGCAGGAGAAATCCTGGTGCAGTCTTTGTCCTCGAAATTTTTCATCGTACGTACATCATGGGTGTATGGCAAATATGGCAACAACTTTGTGAAAACGATGCTGAAGCTGGGACAGGAGAAGCCGCTGCTGCAGGTAGTAGACGACCAGCAAGGTTCACCTACCTACACCGTAGATTTGGCCCGTTTCCTGCTTGAGCTGATTCAAACGGAGAGATACGGAATTTATCATGCCTCTAACAGTGAGTCTTGCACCTGGTATGAGTTTACACAGGCAATTTTCGCAGAGGCAGAAGATATTCTGAGTCTGAAATTCACAGCAAAGCTAGAGCCATGTGCTACAGAACAGTTTCCACGCCCGGCACCACGTCCGCGCAATTCGGTAATGGAGCATTTAGCCATCCGCACGAACGGGTTTGCAGATATCCGGCCTTGGCGGGCCGGACTGAGGGACTTTTTGCTGGAACTGAAATAGATAAGCGCAAACTAAGCTCCTGAACCGTTATCGACGGTCGGGAGCTTTTTGCTGCTGTAACGACTGTTCACATAAACATGTTTTATAGTGCTAAAATTATGCCTTTTATTTCACTTTGTTCCTCCTTTAAGGATACCATCATTCCAGGTAACATAGCCGCAACCTGTTGTTTTCGTTATAATAATGTGTAATAGCTTCAGAACCATAATGAATTCAAGAATCCGAGGATATTTATGAATAACAAAACAGTCAGTGTACATATTGTTACCTTTAACAGTGCGGATGATATTATTGATTGTCTGACGGCAGTACTCGCCCAGGATTATCCGGTGAAGCAGATTGTGGTGGTGGATAATGCCTCAACAGACGGATGCGTGGAAAGAGTGAGGGGGTTTTATCAAAAGATCGAAGAGACGGGGGTTCCTTCTCTTGTTCTCATAGAAAATAAGATTAATACTGGCTTCGCCCCCGCTCATAACCAGGCCCTGGCGGCAACAGATACAGATTATGTACTTGTGCTTAACCCGGATCTGACGCTTGAAAATAGTTATATTTCCAGGCTTATCTTGCAGATGGAGTCAAATCCGCGTATTGGCAGTGCTACTGGCAAGCTTTTGCTCAAAGCTGATCACTCCCTTGTGGACAGCACAGGTCTGCGGATGAATAGAGCCCGGCGTGCCTTTGACCGCGGTGCAGGAGATCCCTCCACAGACTGGCTGGAATCTGGTTTCGTATTTGGCGTATCTGGGGCCGCAGCGATGTATTCACGCCGGATGATTGAAGATGTCAGCATTGAGGGGGAGTTCTTTGATGCGGATTTCTTCGCCTATAAGGAGGATGTGGACGTGGCATGGCGGGCTGGGCTGTTCGGCTGGTTGGCTTACTTTGAAGCAGAAGCCATAGGCTACCACGAACGTGGCTGGAAACCTTCCGGCCGGGACAGCAAACCGGTGTTCATTAGGCGGATTTCGTATATTAACCGCTACAAGATGATCTACAAGAACGAGCCTGCCGGCACGCTGCTTCTCACTTTGCTGTATTCACTGCCGTATGAGCTTGCCGCACACGGTTATACACTGCTTAAGGAACGCCAATTGCTAAAGGCCTGGTCTGCTTTTTTCCAACAACGGAGACATCTTAAACAGAAACGGCGATATATACAAAATAAAGCATCCAGGAAACCGGACGCGTAAGGTAATTTACTGGCACGGGAAATCTGTAAATACCTCCCTAATTAGGCTCCGCCTATCAGGGAGGTTTTTATGTTATAATAGTTGTCGGTAGATTACTATATTAGTCAGGAGCGTAGTGAAGTGAATATAGATGTCAGTATATTAATCTTAAATTACAACACATGTGGCCTGACGATGGACTGTATTAGGTCGGTATATGATTCGGTAACTAATTATTCCTATGAGATCATTTTAATAGATAATAATTCCCGTGATCATTCTGTCGAGTCGATCAGCAAGGAATTCCCGGATGTGCTGCTGATTGCCAACTCTGAGAATGTTGGTTTCGCCCGGGGTAATAATCAGGGGATGGAGGCGGCCTCCGGACGTTATGTGCTGCTGCTTAATTCCGACACGGTAGTGCGGAAGGATACGCTGGAGACGATGGTTTCCTTTATGGACAGCCGGCCGGATCTTGGCGCTTCGGGCTGCAAGGTGATTTTGCCGGATGGATCGCTGGACAAGGCCTGCAAGCGAGGATTTCCGACACCCTCGGCATCCTTTTATTATGCTTTTGGTTTCAGCAAGCTGTTTCCCGGCCGGCCCAGATTCAACGGCTACCAGCTAGGTTATTTGGATCCAGATCTGGATTACCCGGTAGACTGTCTAGTCGGGGCTTTTATGCTGGTTCGGCGGGCGACGATCGAGCAGGTCGGCGGCCTGGACGAAGAGTTCTTTATGTATGGTGAGGATTTGGATTGGTGCTTCCGGATTAAAGAAGCCGGGTGGGGGATTTATTACTATCCGAAGACCTCCATCGTGCATCTAAAAGGCGGCAGCGCGCGGCGCAGACCATTTAAAATTGTCTATGAGTTTCACAGAGCAATGATTTTATTTCATCGCAAGCATTTTAGCAAGAGGTACAACAGTATGATTAATGGAGCGGTATATGCCGGAGTCGGGGTAAAGTTCACCCTTTCGCTTGCCCGCAATATGTTAAAGTCTTCACGCGTGGTTTCTTCACCGGCGCAGAGCCTTGCGGATTCCGGAGAAGCAGGTTCACGCAATGAAACGAATGCTGAGGTGAGATTATGATTCGCCGTAATCAGAGGTTTTTAACACAACTCTATATGGTTGCCGACTTCCTGATTATCCAAATCTCCTTTCTGGCGGCCTGGTGGCTGAAGTTCAAGAGTGGCTGGCTGGAATCCTATAATACGCTTCCGGTTGAATCCTATGCCTATTGGAGCCTTATTTATGGTGTGATTTCTGTATTTATAGGGATTGTGCTTTCCCTGTATTTGCCGAAGCGTAAGAAACGTTTTGTCGATGAATTCCTCAAAATATTTCAGGTGCACATCATGGCAGTCTTTATCCTGCTTGGCCTGATGTTCTTCCTGAAGGAAATCGACGTTTCCCGTCAGTATCTGGCCATATATATGGGTTTTAATATTCTCTCAATCATGCTTTACCGTTATGTGCTGAAGACGATGCTGAAATCACTCCGTGAAAAAGGCTTTAACCGTCAATTCGTGCTGATTATCGGTGCAGGCTCGCTCGGCAAACGATTCTACAACAATTTGGTGCAGTATCCGGAGCTGGGATATGAGACCATTGGTTTTCTTGATGATTATCAGGAATGGGACGGGATAGAGGAACGGCGCTTTAAGCCAATACTCGGCAAGGTGGATGAACTGGCTGGAATACTGGAGCTGCTGCCGGTAGACGAGGTGATTCTGGCGCTTCCGCTTGATGCCCACTCTAAGTATCCCGCCATTATTGCTGCCTGCGAAAAGGCTGGAGTACGGACGCTGATTATTCCAGATTTCTTCGACTACCTGCCGGCCCGTCCTTATTTTGATAATTTTGCCGGAATGCCAATGATTAATGTCCGTGATATTCCTTTAGATATGACCGGGAATAAGCTGGCCAAGCGGCTGTTTGATATTATTTTTTCGCTGTTCGCCATTTTTGTAATGTCGCCTGTAATGCTCATAGTAGCCCTCGGTGTTCGCCTGACTTCTCCGGGCCCGGTCATCTTCAAGCAGGAGCGTGTAGGACTTAACCGGCATAATTTCATGATGTATAAGTTCCGCTCGATGAAAATGCAGCAGGACGGCGAAGAAGATACAGGCTGGAGTACACGGGAGGATCCGCGGCGCACCCGCTTTGGGAGTTTTATCCGCAAGACCAGTCTGGATGAGCTGCCGCAATTTTTTAATGTGCTGCTGGGGCATATGAGTGTGGTAGGGCCCCGCCCGGAACGGCCGTTCTACGTGCAGCAGTTCCGTGGAGAGATCCCCAAGTATATGGTGAAGCATCATGTGCGTCCAGGTATTACTGGATGGGCACAGAGTAATGGTCTGCGTGGGGACACCTCGATTGAAGAACGGATTAAGCATGATATTTTCTATATTGAAAATTGGTCATTGCTGTTTGATATTCGGATTATTGTCAAAACGATTCGCAACGGATTTAAAAATGCCTATTAATTTCACATAGAAACGGTTGCTATCCTTACCCAAGGCCACAGCCGTTTTTTGTTTTTATACTCCAACTTTTGCAAAGGAAACCTACTATAATGGATAAAAAAAAGAGTACTGCATCAGTCATCATGGTTATAGCAATAGTACTTTTGCTTGTGATTACGCTGACACCGGAAGATAAAGAGCCGGCCGCCGGCTTTGCAGCCCACCGGATTGTTGCCCATGCAATGGGTGGCATCAACGGGCATGCCTATACCAACGCTGTTGAAGGTTTTATCGCCAATTATGAGCAGGGAACACGTATATTTGAAGCCGATCTGCTGTTCACCGGGGATCAGAAACTAGTGGCCCGTCATGAGTGGTCAAGGGATATGACTAAGCAGTTAGGACAGAAGGAGGTGCTTCCTGCAGACAAGGAAGGGGAAGTACTGGATTATGCCGAATTTATGGACAGTCCGATTCTGGGCCTATACTCGCCGGCTGATATTGAGAAGATCATGGATTTGATGATGGCTTATCCGGATGCCTATATCGTAACCGATACGAAGGAGGTTGAAGCGGAACTGGTCACACAGCAGTTTGAAGTGATTGTCGAGGCAGCTGAGCGTAGGGATCCATCGCTGCTGAAGCGGATTGTCCCGCAGATTTACAGTCGTGAGATGTTGGATATGATCCGTAAGGTGCATGTCTTTCCCGAAGTCATTTATACGTTATATCAATCGGAGGACAGTGATGAAGTGGTGACTCAATTCGTCAAGGAAACCGGGGCGAACATCACCATGCCTGACGACAGGGCTACCAAGAGCTTTGTGCAAAAACTGAAAAGGGCCGGTGCCCGCGTCTATGTGCATACGATTAATGATGAGAAAGAAATCGTCCAGCTGTCCCGTCTGGGTGTGGACGGGTTCTATACTGATTTCGTTTCTGAAGATGACATGGAGAGGCTCGGAGGCCTGGGGCGAAACTAGCAGCCGGCAGAGGTGATAATGAGCAATCATTGTTCGTTGAACGATGCACATAAAGCTTATTTTCTACCAGAAAGATAAGACTGATCTATAGAATACAACAATGAATTCTTATATTATAAAAAGGCGAAAAAATGTTCGCATTTTTTCGCTCTTTAAATTGACACTCCCCTTAGCGCTGGCATAGACTAGAGTTACGGCTTTTTGCGGTAGCGGAGTGTATTTGGCTTGCTAGATGAATGATGGAGATGGACGATTGATGAATATGATGCGGCAACTGATAGAGCCTTGGCGGCATGTTTTTAAGCTCGATCCGGACCGTGAGCTCGGAGACCTTGAGCTGGAGGCCATTTGCCTGTCTGGAACCGATGCGATTTTGGTTGGAGGCTCCACCGGTGTGACTTATGAGAATACTATTGATCTGCTGAACCGGCTGCGGCGTTATGAGCTGCCTTGCGCACTGGAGATTTCGGATCTGGAGGCAGTCGTTCCCGGTTTTGATTTGTATATGATTCCTATGGTGCTTAATACACCAGACACGGCCTGGATTATTGGCCAACACCGCAAAGCCATTCAACGTTACGGAAGCCTGATTCCATGGGAACTGCTGCTGGCCGAAGGATATATTGTCCTGAATGGCGATTCTTCCGTAGCACGCCTTACGGGTGCAGACCATTCGCTTAGCGCCGAGGGGGCTGCGGCTTATGCCCAGATTGCGGACAAGCTGATGCAGCTTCCGGTTGTGTATCTTGAATACAGCGGCATGTTCGGTGATATGAAGACGGTTCGTTTGGTAAGAGAGATGGTGGAGAACAGCCAGCTGTTTTACGGGGGCGGTATTACCGGCGAGGCAGAGGCTAAGCAGGTTGCAGCCCTCTGCGACACCGTAGTAGTCGGGAACATTATTTACCAGGATATACAGCAAGCACTGCTCACCGTGCAGGCGGTAAAGAAGACCCCGCAGATGCTTTGGGAGTAGCAAGTTGAGATAGCGCTGCTCTTGACATTCTAAGCTTAAACTGAGAAAGGAGCATGTCACACATGCAACTTGTTAACATACAGGAAGCCGTAAGCCGGCTTAATCCTCCACAGCGCCAGGCTGTAGAAGCTACTGAAGGTCCCTTGCTGATTATGGCCGGCGCGGGCAGCGGCAAGACCCGGGTGCTTACCCACCGCATTGCCTGGTTGATTGCGAACCGCAAGGCTCCGCCGTGGGCAATTCTGGCGATTACCTTTACAAACAAGGCGGCCCGGGAGATGCAGGACCGTGTCTCCAAGCTGGTTGGACCAGAAGGACGGGATATATGGGTATCCACGTTTCACTCGATGTGTGTACGGATTCTGCGCAAGGATATTGAACGGATTGGCTTTACCTCCAATTTCTCAATTCTCGATTCTACAGACCAGTTGTCCGTCATCCGCAACTGTATGAAAGACCTGAATATCGATACGAAGAAATTTGAGCCAAAGGCTGTCCAGGCCGTCATCAGCACAAACAAAAATGAGCTGATTACTCCGGCGCAATACGAGCAGAAGATTGGCGATTATTTTGAAGGTCTTGTTGCTAAAGTGTACACCAAGTACCAGCACCGGCTGAGAAGCAACAACTCGCTGGATTTTGACGATTTAATTATGAAGACGATCCAATTGTTCAAGGAAGTGCCTGAGGTACTTGATTTCTACCAGAAGAAATTCAAATACATTCATGTGGATGAGTATCAGGATACGAACCGTGCGCAGTACATGCTTTGCCGCATGCTGGCGGAAAGCCATCACCGGATTTGCGTAGTTGGTGACAGCGATCAGTCGATTTACCGCTGGCGCGGAGCAGACATTTCGAATATTCTTAATTTCGAAGAAGATTATCCGGAAGCGAAGACGATTCTGCTGGAGCAGAATTACCGTTCGACCTCCAATATACTAAATGCAGCCAACGGCGTAATTGCGCTGAACTCCGGACGTAAACCGAAGAAGCTGTGGACCGATTCAGAGGAAGGTCCGAAGATCAAAGTGTTCCGGGGCGACTCCGAGCATGATGAAGGTTATTTTGTCACCGGAGAGATCAGTAAGAGTGCCAAGCAGGGCCAGGCTTACCAGAATCATGCCATCCTGTACCGCACGAATGCACAGTCTCGCGTAATAGAAGAAATTTTGATCAAATCAGACATTCCTTATCAGATCGTCGGCGGGATCAAGTTCTATGACCGTAAGGAAATCAAGGATCTGCTGGCGTACCTGCGCCTGCTCTCCAATCCGGATGATGACATCAGTCTGACGCGTATTATCAATGTGCCAAAGCGGGGGCTGGGTGATACCACTGTGGGCAAGCTGGCTGTAGCAGCAGCAGAACGTGGGGTATCCATCTTCCGCGTGCTGCAGACGGTGGACGATCTGGGCTTTGCCGGACGGACGCGCAATACGCTGGTGGAGTTCTATGATATGATCGAAGCGCTGCACCGGATGGTCGAATTCCTCTCGGTAACGGAGCTGACGGAGAAGATTCTGGAGCTCTCGCAATACCGGCTGGAGCTGCAGAATGAGAATACGCTAGAATCCCGCTCACGGCTGGAGAACATCGATGAGTTCCTGTCCGTGACGATGGAATTCGAGAAGAATAACGAAGACAAGTCACTGGTCTCCTTCCTCACAGATCTGGCACTGATCGCTGACATCGACAGTGTGAATGACGATGAGGAGGAACGCGACGATGCTGTAGTGCTGATGACCATGCACAGCGCGAAGGGGCTGGAATTCCCGACCGTATTTATTATCGGGATGGAAGAGGGCGTATTCCCGCACAGCCGCGCCTTTCAGGACAATGATGAACTGGAAGAAGAACGGCGGCTGGCGTATGTAGGCATTACGCGTGCGGAGAAGCAGCTGTTCCTCAGCTGTGCCCGCAGCCGCACGCTGTTCGGACGGACGACAGCCAATCCGCCGTCCCGCTTCCTGGAGGAGATTCCGGAGGAGCTTAAGGAAGATACCGGCTCTGCTTCGGACCGCTTCCGGCGCGGAGGCGCGGAGGTTGGCGGTGCCTATGGCGGCCGTGGCTTCACCGGCGGCGCCCGGGGGAACTTCGGCAGCCGCGGAGGCGCTGCCGGGAATGCGCCAGCAGGCGGCGTGACCGCCGGCTTTGGCGGCAGCACAGCGTCAGCGGCCGGAGCAGGCCGCGTGACCGTAACCTCCGGAAGCGGTGCGCAGCGCGCATCGGAAGCGGGGGCCGCGGCGCCAGGCGAGTATAAAGCCGGCGACAAGGTAGCCCACGGCAAATGGGGCACCGGCACCATTGTGTCCGTGAAAGGCAGCGGTAACGACACGGAGCTGCAGATTGCTTTTCCGGCACCGGTCGGTGTGAAACGGCTGCTTGCGGGTTTTGCTCCGATTACCAAAGTCGAATAATCCGGGGACGGTTAACGAATGCATTTTTAGAATATAAAGATAAAGTAGAAGTATCATTCACATGCTTTACATTATCCTTATGACGGAGGGATACGCCCGGATGGACGTTATGCATACGATGGAAGAGCTTGTGGCTGAGCTGAATCAATACAATTACCATTATTACACGCTGGATACACCGCAGGTCAGCGACAAGGAATATGATGTGCTTTACGATAAGCTGGTGGCCCTGGAAGCGGAGAGCGGCATTGTGCTGCCGGATTCTCCTACCCAGCGTGTGGGAGGGGAACTGCTGAAAGGCTTTACCCCGCATCGTCACCTTGCTCCACTATGGAGTTTGGACAAAGCGCAGAATATTGAGCAGCTGCGGAGCTGGAATGCCCGTGTGCTGCGTCTCGTGAACGACTACAACACGAAGAATCCGAATACACCTCTGCCCGAGCCTTGTTATGCCGTCGAACTGAAATTCGACGGCCTGACCCTAAACCTGACTTACCGTGACGGTGTGCTAGTGCAGGCGGCGACAAGAGGTAATGGAGTGACGGGTGAAGGCATACTGGCTCAGGTGAAGACGATCAAGTCTGTTCCATTGACGATTCCGTTTAAGGAAGGTCTTATCGAAGTGCAGGGCGAGGGGATTATGAACCTTTCGGTGCTGGCTGACTACAATACACGGGCTGCCGAACCGCTGAAGAATGCACGCAATGGCGCTGCCGGAGCGCTGCGTAACCTTAATCCTAAGACTACGGCGAACCGCAGGCTAAATGCTTTCTTTTATAACGTGGGTTATGCTGAAGGGGTACAGTTTGCCGATCATCAGGAGATGATGAATTTCCTGCGGACCAACCAGTTTAAGGTGAATCCGTACCTCACCTACTTCGCTAACTTTGACGAGGTTACAGAACAGCTGGCGGAGATTGAAGAGAGCCGTTCCGGTCTGGACTATCTGATTGACGGTGCGGTAATCAAGGTTACCGATTTCCGTATCCGCGAAGCGCTGGGTTATACCGATAAATTCCCGCGCTGGGCGGTTGCCTACAAGTTCGAAGCTGAAGAAACGACGACGATATTGGAGTCAGTCAGCTGGAACGTAGGCCGCACAGGCAAAGTCACACCTCTGGCCCGTGTGGAGGCGGTAGAACTGGCTGGAGTTACTGTCCAGAACTGCACGCTGAACAACGTCGGAGATATCGAACGCAAGAATCTTAAGCATGCGCTGGGCACACGGGTGTTTATCCGCCGCTCCAATGATGTCATTCCAGAGATACTCGGCAAGGTGACGGAAGAAAGCGACGGCGGGGAAATTGTATTCCCCGAGAATTGTCCGTCATGTGGCTTCCCGCTCGAAATGCGCGGGGCGCATCTCTTCTGCAACAACAAGCTGGATTGCAAGCCGCAGATTATCGGACGGATCACCCATTTCGCTTCCCGTGATGCGATGGACATTGAGACCTTCAGCGACAAGACGGCCGGTCAGCTGCACGAAGAGTTGAATGTGCGGGAGCCTGCCGATTTATATGAACTGAATTTTGAACAGCTGGTCAAGCTTGATCGCTTCGGTGAGAAGAAAGCAGACAATCTGCTGAAGGCGCTGGAAGAGAGTAAAGGACGTGATCTAGCCTCGTTCCTCTTTGCCCTAGGCATTCCGAACACCGGCAAAGCAACCACACGGATGCTGGCCGATCATTACCGCAGTCTGGAGGCTGTAATGTCCGCTACAGCTGAGGAATTATCTGAATTGCCGGATATCGGCGGGATTGTGGCAGAGAGCATCGTGAGCTTCTTCGCTGATCCTTTTGTGGTTACGGGCATTAACCGCATGCTGGCTTTGGGTGTAGAAGCTAAGGCGCCTGAAGCTCCGCGGCCGGTGAGTACCGATTCCTTCTTCAGCGGCAAGACCGTAGTGTTAACCGGCTCGCTGCAGAAGCTTACCCGTGAGGAAGCTGCAGAACGTCTCGAGGCGCTTGGCGCCAAAGTATCGGGCAGTGTCTCCAAGAAAACCGATCTGGTCATTGCCGGTGAAAAAGCGGGCAGCAAGCTGGCCAAAGCACAGCAATTGGGCATTCAGGTCATTGAGGATGAGGAAGAATTGATCCGGCTGCTGGAGATTTAGACCGTTATACAGCATAGTACTGAATAGCAATGTACAGCAAGATACCAAGCCCTGTGATCATTTCGCTTCCTGCGAAAGGTCACAGGGCTTTTTTTGTGAAAGGTAAGTATGTATAAATCAATGGGTACATCTGATACAGCAGGATCATTCCTGTCGAGAAGATGCTTTTCTTTACAGTTGAGATGGAAAGAGAATGTAGTAAGGAGTGGGGATTTTAATCCTGAGAAGGGATAGTTTCTATGTTAAAATGAATGAATATTTATATATTTATTCACATGCACCTGGTTGTAGCTGCAGATTTATCAATTGCCTTGATGGAAGCATACGCATCATTGTAACGGTCCATGAAAGGAGGACTAAAAATGAACAAAGCCATTACGGCCCAGTCTGTTCACTATGGGATGGGTACAGAGATGATCCACAAAGTTTTTGGCGATCATGGGGAAGAAGCACTCAGAGCTGTCGAGTATGAAGCTGCAAGGCTTGAGAACCTGCTAAGCCGCTTTATACCCGATAGCGAGATAAGCAGGGTCAACAGGTCAGCGGGTATGAAGTGTGAGAAGTTGAGTCCGGATACCTATGAGGTGCTGTCGCTTGCTGCTGAGTTCTAAATTATAGTGATGTGGATTCCAAAGAAGTGGAGCAGCACAAGCTATCTGCGGCAGAGGAGACACTAAAACAAATCAACCATGACATTGAGCAAAGAATAATAGGAGAATTCAGGATAGATAAATGTATGTTTCCGTGGCTGTTAACCGGTATTCTAAATCCTATATTTACTAAAAAAGCCATTGATCCAGTCAACTTTCAGGCAGATGATAGTTGTATCGGCTGTGGTACCTGTGAGCAAGTCTTTAACTGCAATAACATTCAAGTTTCTGAAAAACCACAGTGGGGGCAAAATTGTACACTATGTTTAGCGTGTATTCATTATTGCCCGTCAAAGCCTATCAATATGGCCAAAAAACCGAAAACAAAGGAAGATATACAAATCCCCATATAACCATTGCTGAATTTATAAATGAAAGATGATTGTACAGAAAACGTTACTAGCCCTCATCTTGGTGACAAGGTGTGGGTTCTTTTGTGTCCCGTTGATATATGAACAGTTGATAATTTAATACAACCCCTGACTACATTTGACAATTGGTTAACCTTTCGAAGGTAAGATTGGTTAAGAACTTTATATCAAGGAAGGGGTTTATAATGAAAAAGCTGATGAAGAGTGTGGTAATTGGAGGATTGGCAGCAGCAGTAGTCTCAGGAGCTACACTGGCCGGAGCGGCACAAAGTGCTAAAACTTCTGGGGGAGCTGCAAAAGCCCAGTCCAAAAATCTTATCGTACTAATTGGTGACGGCATGGGTCCGGCCCAAATTTCTGCCGCAAGATATTTTCAGCAATACACCAAGGGAGTCAGCCATCTAAATCTTGATCCCTACTACGTGGGACAAGCGACTACATATGCAGACCGTGGAGAGGACGGCGGGAAAATCGTTTCGGGGATCGTTACAGATTCCGCCTCAGCCGGTACTGCATTTGCTACAGGCCACAAAACATACAACGCAGGCATCAGCGTTTCCAATGAAGATGTATCCAAACCGTTTGCCTCCATTATTGAGGCTGCGGAAACGAGCGGCAAGGCAACAGGACTTGTTACCACAGCCCGGATTACTCACGCGACGCCAGCTGTCTACGCCTCCCATGTCCGCAGCCGTGATAATGAATCAGCGATTGCCTCGCAATACCTGGAGAGCGGCGTAGATGTTCTGATGGGCGGGGGCAAGCAGTTTTTTGTAACCAAAGATGAAAAGGGCAAACGGACGGATAAGAACATCCTCCCTGATTTTAAAGCCAAAGGTTACACTGTAGTTGAAAATAAAACAGCCTTAAATGCGCTTACCTCCAAAAACAGCAAGGTGCTAGGCCTGTTCGGCAGTTCCCATGTGGCTTATGTTCCGGACCGTACAGCGGAAATCCCAAGCCTGGCGACAATGACCTCCAAAGCGCTGAATATTTTATCAGCGGATAAAGAAGGTTTTGTCATGATGATTGAAGGCGGACGGATTGACCATGCCGGTCATGCCAACGATCTGCCGACACTTGTCCAGGAGGCACTCGACTTCGATGCCGCGGTCAAGACGGCGATTGATTTCGCGAAGAAAAACGGCAACACCTCCGTTGTGGTCACAGCCGACCATGAAACGGGCGGACTGTCTCTCTCCCGCGACAACATTTACGAAATTAATATCGACCTGTGGGATAAGCAAAAACATTCCTCGGAAAGCCTGGCTTCCGCTCTGGAAGCAGCACAGACACCTGAAGAAATCCGCAGCATCGTAACAGCCAATACATGGATTACCGACCTTACAGACGAAGAAGTTGCACAAATTATGGAAGGCGACGGATCTTCGTATAAACGTGAAGGAGCTTACAATGCAGTGGTTTCCAAACGTCTGCTCGTGGGCTGGTCAGGCCATGGGCATTCCGCAGTAGATGTGGGTGTCTGGGCTTATGGTCCGATTGCGGAGCAGGTAAAAGGACAGGTGGACAACACCGAGCTCGCGAAGGCGGGTGCCAGCATACTGGGCCTTGATTTGAACAAACGTTCCGCAGAGCTGCAATCTCAATACGTTTATCCGAAGTTCAAAATCAGCCGCGACAACAAAGTGCTTTATCCTGCTGAAGCTTTGATCAAGGCGCTGGGAGGAACTTACAAAGGGGATGCTGCCGCTGCGAAGCTGACATTGCAGAAAAACGTAATTGATGTGAATCTGACAGACAAAACCGCTAAGCTGAACGGCAAGGCTGCTTCTTATATCGTTGATATTGATAACGGTGTATTGTACCTGCCGCTTAGTGCATTCAGCCAGCTGAAGGGTACAACCTTGACTTGGGATGCTTTGTCCGAACGTATTAAATTGAGATAGGAGTGGCTCTGTTGCTCCAAATTCACGATTTGAAAAAGCAATTTCGTGTAGACGGTAGAAATGTGCCGATACTGGATATTTCCGAATGGAGTGTTGAAAAAGGAGAGAACGTAGCGATTACCGGACCCAGCGGGTCCGGTAAAAGCACTCTTCTGCATCTGATCAGCGGAATTCTGCTGGCCGACAGCGGCGGGATTGTCGTGGACGGCAAGCCGCTCCGCGAGCTCACGGAGGCGAAGCGTGATGCGTTCCGGGCTTCCAATATCGGGTATGTGCTGCAGGATTTCCATCTGATCCCCTCTTTGACGGCAAGGCAGAATGTGGAGATTGCTATGACCGCAAAGCTTCCGCTTAAGGAGAAAAGAAGGGTAGTCGACGATTGGCTGGATCAGGTAGGTCTGGCAGACCGTGGCCGGCATCTTCCCTCCCAGCTTTCCCGCGGGCAGCAGCAGAGGGTAGCGATTGTGCGGGCGCTGGTGAATGAGCCGCCGCTTGTGCTGGCGGATGAGCCCACCGGCAGTCTGGACTGGGAAACGGCAGATGAAATCGCCTCGCTTTTACTGGATCTCAGCGTCGCTCATGGACGTACCTTAATTGTTGTAACGCATGATCTCAATATGGCGAACCGTTTTCCCCGCTGTCTGAACATTCAGGAGATTAACCGGATACGCCGGGAATCAGCGCCCAAACTCCAGAGCAGCCCGGAGAAACGGAAGAGGGAATTGTATGAGTCTCTTTAGATTAACACTGCGTAATTTGCTGCACCGGCGGTTTCTGTCGTTGTTGACGGTATGTGCGGTCGCAGTTACGGTTGCTTTTATCGTCCTGCTATCCTTGTCCCGGCAAAGCGTTGAGCAAGGCGCCAAAAAAGGGTATGGCCCCTTCGATCTCGTAATTGGCGCAGCCGGCAGTGAAACCCAGCTTGTGCTGAATACCTTTTATCATATCGGTGCTCCGACAGGCAATATCCCGCTTGCTGTTCTGGATCAAGTGGAGCAGGATCAGGACGTGGATAAGGCCTTTGCAATGACAACGGGAGATAACTATAAAGGCTTTCCGATCGTCGGCATGGACTCCGGATATTTTGTTACCCGTTACGGCGACCGTAACCTTCAGGACGGGAATTTATATGCGCACACCGGTGAGACCATTATTGGGTCGTATGTGGCGGAATCTCTGGGTCTGCACATTGGGGATACATTTACGGGTGCACATGGGCTTGTTCAGGGAGACAGCCATGAAACTGCTGAGGCGGAACACACGGAGGAGCATGAGGAAGATCATGAGGAAGACCATGCTGCCGAGGCCGCCGGAAATTCGCCGGACGAAGCACATAGCGAAGAACATGGCGAAGAACACGCACATGAAAGCTTCCAGTATACCGTTGTGGGCATTCTTCCGCCCCTTCATACCCCAGATGACCGCGCAGTATTTACGACTGTTGATTATGCCTGGGCCGTACATGGCTTGCCTCCTGAGGAGCGGGAGATTACAGCCGTGTTGGTTAAACCGGCAAGTCTGCTGGGGGCCCATGATTTGAAAGAGGTGCTGGATGGCAGTAATGGAGTTCAGGCTGCCTATACAAGCCAGGCGGTTTCCGACGTGCTGAACGCTGTTGATCAGGGTGCACAGCTGCTGAGTGTGCTCACGGCATTATGCGTAATTCTGGCAGCGATAGCGATCCTGCTGTCCTTGATCGCCGCAGTAGGTGAACGTACCAAGGATGTGGGGCTATTGCGTCTTCTTGGCAAATCCAGAGCCTATGTATGGTTGACCTTAACGAGCGAAGGTCTGCTGGTGACAGCTACCGGACTTATCGCCGGACTGCTGCTGGGTCATCTTGGCGCTTACCTGCTGAAGGATGCACTGTTCGCCCAAGCTGGCATTCAAATTGAACCTTATCAGTGGACACCTGATCATTGGCTTATTGCTGCAGGGGCGCTTTCCATTGGTCTGCTGTCTTCGCTGGGGCCTGCATTCCGGATGTACCGGATGCATCCTCTTGCTTTGTTCAAATCCTAGGAGGTACATTCACTTGATAACATTAAAGGGTAGGTTGATCCTGATGACGGCTGCTGTTACAAGCATGCTGCTGCTTCAAGCATGCGGCCAGAACAGTGCAGCTGATGGCGGTGGAGAATCCTTTGCTGCTGCAGTGGAGGCGGACAGTCCGGTAGTAGAGGATGTGGCACAATCACCCGAAGCTACAGAAGTACCCATAGTTCCAAAAGAATCACCGTCAGCTTCGCCAACCGTGAAGCGCTCTCCAGAAGCCGCCAAGGCCACAGCTGGACCTTCACCGGAACCTGAACTGGCTGCGGCGCCATCCATCGCACCTGTATCGGATACAGGTAAAGGGGGAGAGGCCAAAGATGCTACGGCTAAATCTCACGCACCAAATACATCCAAGCCTTCCGCTCCAGCAGCAGTCATTCAGGATACATCGAAGAAGACTGTAGGCTCCAGCAAGAGTAATAGCAAGAGCCCGGCATCTCCAGCACCTGAAACGAAGTCAAAGGCTAAAACAGGGGAAGCAGATAAGAGCGATGGAAAGAGCGGTGCTGTATCTCCGTCTCCACAAGCCAGCTCCCTCCCTGAGGCCAGCCCTGCCCCAACCGCAGTGGCCCATTTGAAGACTTCTTCTACAGGCCACACTGCCATTGATTGGAACGGCTTCTTCGACGGCAGCGACCAGACCCGCCCCTCGGAGCAGTTTTGGGACCTCAGCGGCAGCGAGGTTACGATTAAGGGCTTTATGGGCGAAGTCCTCTCCTTTGAGAAGAACTGGTTCCTGCTGATTCCAGAGCCCGGGGCGGAGTGTCCCTTTGACAATGGGGATGAAACCTACTGGAACAAGATTATGATTGTCTTTGTGCCTGAAGGCAGCAAGCTCCGGCATACCTCCGGCCCACTGCAAATTACCGGACGTCTGGACGTGGGCATCAAGATTGACGAGTCGGGCTACAAAACGATGTTCCGGCTTTATGATGCCTCCTTCAAGAGCATTTAAAGAACCTAATAAAATGAAATAACACCAGCCTTTGTATACCTTATGGGGATACGGGGCTTTTTTTGGGTTTATAGATTGGATAATTTCTAATATATTAGAAGGTAGATTACCACTTATGGAATGGAAAGGATGCCTACCTGTGAGACAAGAAACAATATTGCTAGTGGACGATGAGCGGGAGATCGTTAACCTGATGGATATTTATTTCTGCAACGAGGGTTATCGGCTGCTCAAAGCCTTTGACGGACAGGAAGCGCTGGAATATTTAAAAGAGGAGAAGGTAGACCTCATTATTATGGACGTGATGATGCCCAAGATGGACGGAATAGAAGCCTGCATGAAAATCCGTGAAGAGCAAAATATGCCGATCATCATGCTGTCCGCCAAAAATTCGGATATGGATAAAATTCTTGGACTCAGTATAGGCGCCGACGATTATGTCGGAAAGCCGTTTAATCCGCTGGAGCTTGTGGCCCGGGCCAAATCACAGCTGCGCCGCTATCATAAATTCAACAAGGATACCCAACCAAGGATGAATGACAATGAGCTGATCTTCGAGGATCTGGTCATCGACATATTGAAACACGAGGTTTGTGTGGATGGGCGTAAGGTAAGGCTGACCCCCCGTGAATTTTCCATTTTGGAGCTGCTGGCGAGATATCAGGGTCAGGTGCTCAGCATGGAGCAGATTTACAGGAATATCTGGAATGAGCCTTTTCTGGACGGAGGCAGCACGGTAATGGTACATATCCGCAATATCCGCGAGAAAATTGAGCTGGATCCGAAGCAGCCCCGTTATGTGCAAACTGTATGGGGGATCGGGTATAAATTGGACGGGCCATCCTGAGAACTTGAGGTGATAATACTGTGAATGCAAAATATATAAGTACTATACGCTGGAAATTCATTTGGGCGTTTATTCTCAGCATGTTGTCAGGAGCCATCCTGTTATTGGGAGGTTACCGGCTGGTAAATTCTCTGCTTCACATGAATACGAGTTCACCGTCGGCACCCTATTCCCTGGTTTTGAAATGGATTATTAACCATATTGGCTCAGTGCCGGTAATGACAGCCGTAGGCATTATCAGCTTTTTGGTGTTCTTTTTTTTGTACACGCGAAAAGTAGTATCCTATCTCGAAGAGATCACACAGGGGATTCAGCAAATCACCAAACTGGGAGAGTCACACCGGATTGAAGTGCGGACCAGTGATGAGCTAGGTGTACTGGCAGAGAATATTAATATTATGTCCGAACGGCTGCAGCAGTCCCTGCTTGAAGAGCGTAAGGCGATCCAGGCCAAAAATGAGCTGATTACCGGGGTCTCTCATGATTTGCGTACTCCGCTGACTTCGGTTTTGGGTTATCTGGATTTTATTGAGCAGGACCGCTGCCGGGAAGAGACAGAGGTACGCTATTATGTAGGTATTGCTTATCAGAAAGCACTGGTGCTGCGTAAGCTGATTGATGATCTGTTCGAATATACCCGTGTCAACAGTGGAGGACTGCCGCTTGCAGCAGAACAGCTGGACCTCAAGGCGTTCATTCGGCAGCTGGCGGAAGAGGCGGTTCCAGAGCTAGCCCGGGCAGGCATGGCCTATGAGCTGGTAGACCATACAGAATCCTTATGGATTCAGGGAGCGCCTTACGAGTTGCTGCGAGCTTATGAAAATTTGATTACCAATGCCATCCGTTACGGGCGTGAAGGGAAAAAACTGGAGATCGTACTCACCCGGGAAGGGGATGAAGCGGTCGTGCGGATCAGTAATTTTGGAGAAATGATTGCCGAAAGCGACCTTCCGCATATTTTTGAACGATTCTACCGGGCTGAACGCTCCCGTTCCCGGCATACCGGAGGTTCGGGGCTGGGACTTGCTATAGCCAAAGGGATTGTGGAGCGCCACCATGGAGAAATTACAGCCCAAAGCGATGTGAACCGTACCGACTTTATCACCCGCTTCCCGTTATCTCCACAGGAGTCTTTAGAGAATCTTTAGAACTTGTGCGGGAGGTTCTTAAGAACTTGCCGGTATTCTATGTGTCATGGAGTAGTAAATGCACAGATACCGGGAGGGATAAACTTGAGAAGACTAAATACGGTACGAACCGGATATTTGTATGTTATTGGAGGAAGCTTGCTGCTCAGCGGTGGTGTTCTTATGGTGCTACAGGCGGTGGTTTCCTTTCTATATTCGCAGCATAGCGCAGATTCCGGCGCTTTTACAGTCCGCTTATTGCATTGGATGATCAATCATATCGGCAGGTTGCCTTTGGCTGTAATTCTTTTTACCGCTCTTTCCGGCAGTTTTTTTCTGCTGCGTTCGCAAAAATTATCCGATGATTTCAAGGCGCTGCTGCGGGCATCGGATGAGCTTGCGGCGAATGGCTTCTTTAAGGAACTGGAGGTATCCACCGGAGGAGAGCTGGGCAGGCTGGCTGCTAATCTGCGGAAGCTGAACAAAGGCCAGCAAACAAAACTCACCGGTACGGCAGAGATTGAATCGGCAGCTGCAGAAGAAGCGGGATGGGGCAGCGAAGAGAGTATGGCCCTCATATTAAGGATGAAGACGCTGCTGCGCTTGCTGGATGAGCTGAAGGCTGCAGAAGGAGAGGCCGTTCAGGTGGATGCGGTGAGACGTGAAGCGGCGGGCTTGGAGCGGTTCCTTGTGGACCTGATTGCAAAATGTTGAGCAGGGGCAATGCTGGCACCCGGCTCACCCGCCGAAAGCTGCTGCGTGTTTTTTATACCGGATTTGATCTTGCGGTAATTGGCGTGTTACTGCTGCTGGCAATGCTGTTTTATGTCCGTGTATATGGAGAGGCTGTGGTAAGCCGTCAGGCCGGGAAGCTGGTTTTAGATCAATCAAGCGTCATTACCGATTCAGAGGGGAATGTGCTGCGCCGGATTCCGCTGCCGGAATCGGGATATCGGACGATGGCTCAGCTCGAAGAGATGCCGGCGCTGCTGATCGACACCTTTTTGGCAGTCGAGGACCGCAGGTTCTACAGCCATCAGGGGCTGGACTATACGGGAATCCTGCGCGCCGCCATAAACAATACCGTGAACTTCAGAGTAACAGAGGGAGGCAGCAGCATCACCCAGCAGTTAGCCCGCAATCTCTATCTAAACAGAGATAAAAATATGCTGCGTAAGCTGAACGAGGCCTCCATTGCTACAGCTTTGGAGAAAAGGTTGTCAAAGCAGGATATTTTGCAGCTTTATTTGAACCAAATCTATATGGGCCGGGGGCAGTATGGAATAAAGGCGGCTGCAGAGTACTATTTCGGTGTAAGTGATCTCAAAAAGCTGGAGATTTCGCAAATCGCTGATTTAGCGGCTATCCCGAAAGGTCCTTCCATCTATAATCCTGCGGAGAACAACGCGGTTTCCGAGGGGAGGAGGGAGCTTGTTCTGGGAATCATGCAGCAGCGGGGGCTGATCAGCCCACAGCAAATGGCAGCCGCGCGCAATCAAAAGTACCAGCCTCTGGAAGAAGTTAAGACTGAGGTTGCAGGTGCTTCCTATATTGACGCTGTGCTGAAAGAAGCCTCCCGGCTTACGGGTAAGTCGAGGGAAGAGCTGCAAACAGGCGGTTACAGGATCAAGACAGGAATAAATACAGGCATCCAGAAGACACTGGAGCAAGCATTTCGTAACGCAGATGCCTTTCCTCCCGATGGGAAAAACCAGCAGGTCGAGGCGGCCATGGTGATACTCAATCATCACACCGGGGAGATTGCTGCCATGATGGGAGGGCGCAATCCCCAAACGGGCAGCCTTAATCGGGCGATTATTGATGCGCGCCAGCCGGGTTCCGCCTTTAAGCCGATTATTGATTACGGGCCTGCGCTGGAAAGCGGCAACTTTACTCCATCGAGTATAGTTCCCGACCGTAAGCAGTCTTACGGGAGTTACAGCCCGGGTAATCTGAATGGCGTATACCGTGGTCAAGTTAGCTTGAACCAGGCGCTTCAGAAATCCATCAATGCTCCGGCCGTATGGCTGCTGAAGCAGGTGGGAATCTCCAGCGCCCGTCAATTTGCCGGAAAGCTGGGGTTAGAACTGCCGCAGGAGGATAATAATCTGTCCATTGCGCTCGGCGGGCTCCACAATGGGATATCTCCTCTGAAAATGGCCCAGGCCTACAGTGTGTTTGCGAGCGGGGGGACGTTTAATGAAGCACATACCATTAGCAGCATAACCAATGCGCACGGGCGGGTTCTATACAAGCATGTCTCCAGCCAGCGTCAAGTGATCTCGGAGCGAACTGCGGAAAGCATGACGTTCATGCTCCGCAATGCAGTAAATCAGGGAACCGGGAAAAAAGCGCGGATGAACATACCGGTTGCCGGCAAGACCGGAACGACTCAGGCAGCGCTTCCCGGTGTCGACAGCAAGGCTAATCGGGATCTTTGGTTTGTCGGCTACACACCGGATTGGACAGCCGCTGTATGGATGGGTTTTGACCGTACCGATAAGGATAACTATATGACTGCGGGCAGCGGGATGGCGGCCGCTTTATTCTCCGCAGTGATGAACAAAGCAATAGCTGTTCGGAATTGAAAGAGCGCTGGCCGCAGTTATACACGATTTGCTCCAGGCAGCCAGGCGTCTTTGTCGTACCCACGCTGTTCCCAATAGCCGACATGGTCCTCATTAATGAGTTCAATCCGGTTAAGCCACTTTACCGATTTATAGGCATACATTTGCGGAGTGACCAAACGTACAGGCCCGCCCAGCTGATTCGGAATTGGCTTGCCGTCATGCATGACGGCAACCATAACATCCTCCATTCGCGCCTGTGCGAGTGTCAGGGAGTCCGTATAGACGCCGTCGCCGGAATACAGCTTGACCATCACCGCCTGGCTTTTTACTCCGGCAAGATCAAGCAGCTTGGAGAGGGGCAGACCCTCCCAGGTATTCTTGTACACAGACCAGCCAGTGACGCAGTGGAAATCACTGACCTGCACCTCGCGCTGCAGCTTGACGAATTCCTCCCAGTTCCAGGTGAACTTCTTATCCACCAGCCCGTCAATCGTAAATGACCAATCCGAATTATCGAATGCTGGAATATCGGTTACAGTATACACGCGGAAGTTCCCATCGGCCCCTCCCCCGATTGGTGGTGCTGAATCTGCCAGCGGAATAGGGTCGGGAATTAGTGTGTTGGCATTGTTTGCTGCATAATCCGCGGTGCCGGGCAACTGAAAAGATTTGCCGATCCAGCGGACAAAGGTCGGTCCGAGCGTTACCGCAAGTCCGGCACCCACAGCGGCTTTAATGAAACCGCGGCGGGTATACATCGGCTGCTGGACGTGGGCTGCTCCCGGCTGTTTCTGCTCATCATTAGAAGCAGATGCTCCATTAGCTGACGTTACCGGTTCTGGTACAATAGAGCGTTTCTTCGGTTCTTTGAGCCATTTGACTCTGGTAATAGAGTGGTAGATAATAACCGGAAGTCCAACCCAAGTCAGAAGATCGTGTATAAATAGTGCGGTATTGGCCGCTTTTGGCCCGGCAAGCCTGAATTGCCAGAGTACGACACCCGACACAATCCACCCGGTCAATAGGACCAGCACAAAAATCACATTAGCCTTTTGCCCATTTTTCCCCTTGAGCCTTTTCCAGTGTTTTGCAGCAAGCAGTAAATAATAAATGACCGGAATCAGCAGCACCAGTCCAAACGCGATATGTGCCCATTTCAGCCACACCCTGCCCTCACCCAGAAGCTCCCGCCAGAAACCGCCGACCAGCAATAATCCGCTGAGTGCCAGAAACAGAACCAGCCAGGCATTCCACATATGAATGGAGACAAGCTTCTTCCCGTATCCTTTACGAATGTTCGTGAGTGCTTTCTTCAATTGCCATTCCTCCTCAGCCTTCCGCGCTATGACAATTAGTTCAACTTTTAATTAATTGTACCCTAAAAAAGGGCGGTTGGATAATTCTGCTGGCTGTTAAGAGTTTATATATTCTGCTGTGAAAAAAGCCCACCCTACTCTAATAGAGTAGGATGGACCCTTATGGACCTATATAGATATAGAAGAGAGACGAAGCGCTGAAATCATGCTGCTTATTCAGCGGCCCATTTCTCCAGCGTCTTATCATTGGGTAACAGCAGAGCAAGCAGGCCAAGCAGGGGGAGGAAGCCGCAAGCTATGAACACAGTCACAATTCCGATCCGGTCGATCAGGTCGCCGATAACTACCGAGCCGATCCCGCCGAGCCCAAAAGCCAGTCCAGTAATCAGTCCCGAGACGGTTCCGATATTGCCCGGATAAAGCATTTGTGCATAAATGACTGTTACTGAGAAGCTGGACAGCAGGACAAAACCGGAGATGATTAGCAGAACAGCGGCCCAGAAATGGTTTACAAAAGGCAGCGCCAGCGCAAAAGGCACCGTACTCACCATAGAGATCAGTATGAGATTACGCCGTCCGAAACGGTCGGCTAGCGGGCCACCGAAGAAGGTGCCGACTGCGCCGGCCGCCAAATACATAAAGATGTATATCTGAGCGTCATCGAGCTTCATTCCGTATTTATCCATTAAGTAGAAGGCATAATAGCCGCCGATGGAGGCGCTGTACCAGGAGCGTACAAACACGATAAAGACCAGGATCACGGTTGCGGTCAGAATGCTTTTGCTGCGGGCAGGGTCAAGCGTGCGTCCAGTCGATTTTTTGCGGAACGTATAGCCTGAATTTAGCATTTCTTGGTACCATTTGGCCACATAGGTCTGTACGGCAATTCCGGCGGCAGCGATGACGGTGAACCCAAGTGCACCCATCTGCCCAAAGGGAATGAATACCCATTTCATCAAAAGAGGACCCAAGGATTGTCCGGCGTTGCCTCCCACTTGGAAGATGGATTGCGACAATCCCTTGCGCTGACCTGCAGCCATATGAGCCACACGCATGCCCTCCGGGTGGAACGCAGCCGAACCGAAGCCGACAAGCATAACAGAGAAGATGACCAATACGTAATTTCCGGCAAAAGCGAGCAGGAACACTCCGGCGAACGTGCAGCACATCCCCAGAGGGAGCAGGATCGGTCGGGGTTTACGGTCAGCAGCATAGCCGATTATCGGCTGAATCACCGAAGAAGTGATGTTCAGGGCGAAGGATATCCATCCGACCTGTGCATAGGAGAGCAGCATATTTTCCTTTAAGATAGGAAACATCGCCGGGATAAGCGCCTGAATGGAATCATTGAATAAATGCACAAAGCTTACGGCGAGTAAAATCCGGTAAATAGTATCCTGCTGCAGATTGCGTTGTTCCCGGTCTTTTGCAACTAAAGAGGGAGCAGCGGGTATAGAATTCTTATTCATCTGAGCTCCTTTCAAACGGGTTAATGGGTGAGCATATATATGGAAATCCGATAAATCCTATTTTAGCCACAATCGAAGCGTTATGGGAATCAATTTGTGCTCGAGTCGTTCCAATTATGCGTTAATTTATTATTTTATAAAAAAGGGTTGCAAACATTCATTCAGCATGATATATTATCTCTTGTGCTTATGAGGCATCGACGCTGAACTTGATTAGCGAAGAAGAAATAAGTTGACAAGCAATGCAGAAACATGATATGATCTAATTCCTGTGCAAGAGACATGTCGTTGAAAGCCGGGAGCAAGTTCTTTGAAAACTGAACAAATGGAACGCGTTAATTTTAAAGATTCATTTAATGAATCGTCAGTTTCAAATGAGCAATCGCTCTTTTCAATATCTTTTTCGGATGGTTATTTTCTCGAAGTAATTCGGATGGAGTAACCGCTCGAAAAAACCAATTTGGAGAGTTTGATCCTGGCTCAGGACGAACGCTGGCGGCGTGCCTAATACATGCAAGTCGAGCGGAGTTATGAAGGAGCTTGCTCCGGAATAACTTAGCGGCGGACGGGTGAGTAACACGTAGGCAACCTACCTCTTTGACTGGGATAACTACCGGAAACGGTAGCTAATACCGGATAATTCCTTTGTTCACATGGACGAAGGATGAAAGGCGGAGCAATCTGCTACAAGGAGATGGGCCTGCGGCGCATTAGCTAGTTGGTGGGGTAACGGCCCACCAAGGCGACGATGCGTAGCCGACCTGAGAGGGTGAACGGCCACACTGGGACTGAGACACGGCCCAGACTCCTACGGGAGGCAGCAGTAGGGAATCTTCCGCAATGGGCGAAAGCCTGACGGAGCAACGCCGCGTGAGTGATGAAGGTTTTCGGATCGTAAAGCTCTGTTGCCAGGGAAGAACGTCCGGTAGAGTAACTGCTACCGGAGTGACGGTACCTGAGAAGAAAGCCCCGGCTAACTACGTGCCAGCAGCCGCGGTAATACGTAGGGGGCAAGCGTTGTCCGGAATTATTGGGCGTAAAGCGCGCGCAGGCGGCTATTTAAGTCTGGTGTTTAAACCTTGGGCTCAACCTGAGGTCGCACTGGAAACTGGGTGGCTTGAGTACAGAAGAGGAAAGTGGAATTCCACGTGTAGCGGTGAAATGCGTAGATATGTGGAGGAACACCAGTGGCGAAGGCGACTTTCTGGGCTGTAACTGACGCTGAGGCGCGAAAGCGTGGGGAGCAAACAGGATTAGATACCCTGGTAGTCCACGCCGTAAACGATGAGTGCTAGGTGTTAGGGGTTTCGATACCCTTGGTGCCGAAGTTAACACAGTAAGCACTCCGCCTGGGGAGTACGGTCGCAAGACTGAAACTCAAAGGAATTGACGGGGACCCGCACAAGCAGTGGAGTATGTGGTTTAATTCGAAGCAACGCGAAGAACCTTACCAGGTCTTGACATCCCTCTGAATCCACTAGAGATAGTGGCGGCCTTCGGGACAGAGGAGACAGGTGGTGCATGGTTGTCGTCAGCTCGTGTCGTGAGATGTTGGGTTAAGTCCCGCAACGAGCGCAACCCTTGACTTTAGTTGCCAGCAGGTAAGGCTGGGCACTCTAGAGTGACTGCCGGTGACAAACCGGAGGAAGGTGGGGATGACGTCAAATCATCATGCCCCTTATGACCTGGGCTACACACGTACTACAATGGCCGGTACAACGGGAAGCGAAGCCGCGAGGTGGAGCCAATCCCAGCAAAGCCGGTCTCAGTTCGGATTGCAGGCTGCAACTCGCCTGCATGAAGTCGGAATTGCTAGTAATCGCGGATCAGCATGCCGCGGTGAATACGTTCCCGGGTCTTGTACACACCGCCCGTCACACCACGAGAGTTTACAACACCCGAAGTCGGTGGGGTAACCCGCAAGGGAGCCAGCCGCCGAAGGTGGGGTAGATGATTGGGGTGAAGTCGTAACAAGGTAGCCGTATCGGAAGGTGCGGCTGGATCACCTCCTTTCTATGGAGAATCGTTTCCTGCAACGGAAACATTCAAATCGGAAGCTTAGCTTCCAAGATACTTAACGCGTATCCATTTGTTCGGTTTTGATGGAATTTGCGGGGCCATAGCTCAGCTGGGAGAGCGCCTGCCTTGCAAGCAGGAGGTCAGCGGTTCGATCCCGCTTGGCTCCACCAACAAACTTCATCAATAGTAACACCTTGATCCTTGAAAACTGGATACCGAAACGAATTTGCGTTTTAGAACATCTTTTAGCTGAAACTTGTGTAAACAAGTTTTAATTATAGCGATGCTAGCGATTTTCCTTCTGGGAAAACGCATTGGTTAAGCTAATAAGAGCACACGGAGGATGCCTAGGCGCCAGGAGCCGACGAAGGACGTGGCGAACAACGAAACTGCCTCGGGGAGCTGTAAGCAAGCTTTGATCCGGGGGTGTCCGAATGGGGAAACCCAGCTGTGGTAATTCGCAGTTACTTCTCTCTGAATACATAGGAGAGATAGAGGCAGACCAGGGGAACTGAAACATCTAAGTACCCTGAGGAAGAGAAAACAATAGTGATTCCGTCAGTAGCGGCGAGCGAACGCGGAACAGCCTAAACCAAGGGGCTTGCCCCTTGGGGTTGTGGGACGTCTCACATGGAGTTACAAAGGAATATGGTAGGCGAAGAGGTCTGGAAAGGCCCGCGATAGAGGTAAAAGCCCTGTAGCCTAAACTGTGTTCTCTCCGAGACGGATCCCGAGTAGTGCGGGGCACGTGAAACCCCGTATGAATCCAGCAGGACCATCTGCTAAGGCTAAATACTACCTGGCGACCGATAGTGAAACAGTACCGTGAGGGAAAGGTGAAAAGCACCCCGGAAGGGGAGTGAAATAGAACCTGAAACCGTGTGCTTACAAAAAGTCAGAGCCCGATCTAGGGGTGATGGCGTGCCTTTTGTAGAATGAACCGGCGAGTTACGTTTAACATGCAAGGTTAAGGTGAGAAGCCGGAGCCGCAGCGAAAGCGAGTCTGAATAGGGCGACTTAAGTATGTGGACGTAGACCCGAAACCGTGTGATCTACCCCTGTCCAGGGTGAAGGTGCGGTAACACGCACTGGAGGCCCGAACCCACGTATGTTGAAAAATGCGGGGATGAGGTGGGGGTAGCGGAGAAATTCCAATCGAACTCGGAGATAGCTGGTTCTCCCCGAAATAGCTTTAGGGCTAGCCTCGGTGAATGGAGTGGTGGAGGTAGAGCACTGATTGGGTGCGGGGCCCGCAAGGGTTACCAAGCTCAGTCAAACTCCGAATGCCATTAACTTCTTGCCGGGAGTCAGACAGTGAGTGCTAAGATCCATTGTCAAAAGGGAAACAGCCCAGACCATCAGCTAAGGTCCCCAAGTGTGTGTTAAGTGGGAAAGGATGTGGAGTTGCACAGACAACCAGGATGTTGGCTTAGAAGCAGCCACCATTGAAAGAGTGCGTAATAGCTCACTGGTCGAGTGACTCTGCGCCGAAAATGTAACGGGGCTAAACACACCACCGAAGCTATGGCTAGATGCTTTGCATCTGGGGTAGGGGAGCGTTGTATGTGGGTTGAAGGTGTACCGTAAGGAGCGCTGGACAGCATACAAGTGAGAATGCCGGTATGAGTAACGAAAAGATCAGTGAGAATCTGATCCGCCGAAAGCCCAAGGTTTCCTGAGGAAGGCTCGTCCGCTCAGGGTAAGTCGGGACCTAAGGCGAGGCCGAAAGGCGTAGTCGAAGGACAACAGTTTGAAATTACTGTACCACCGTAATCCGCTATGAGCGATGGGGTGACGCAGGAGGGTAGTGACGCGGACTGATGGATGTCCGTCTAAGCAGTGAGGCTGGTGTGTAGGCAAATCCGCACACCGTTAAGGCTGGGCTGTGATGGGGAGCGAAAATTATAGTAGCGAAGGTCATGATCTCACACTGCCAAGAAAAGCCTCTAGCCAGGAGAAGGTGCCCGTACCGCAAACCGACACAGGTAGGCGAGAAGAGAATTCTAAGGCGCGCGGAAGAACTCTCGTTAAGGAACTCGGCAAAATGACCCCGTAACTTCGGGAGAAGGGGTGCCTCGGTAGGGTGAATAGCCCGAGGGGGCCGCAGTGAAAAGGCCCAAGCGACTGTTTAGCAAAAACACAGGTCTGTGCGAAGCCGCAAGGCGAAGTATACGGGCTGACGCCTGCCCGGTGCTGGAAGGTTAAGGGGAGCGGTTAGGAGCAATCCGAAGCTGTGAACCGAAGCCCCAGTAAACGGCGGCCGTAACTATAACGGTCCTAAGGTAGCGAAATTCCTTGTCAGGTAAATTCTGACCCGCACGAATGGCGTAACGACTTGGGCGCTGTCTCAACGAGAGATCCGGTGAAATTTTAATACCTGTGAAGATGCAGGTTACCCGCGACAAGACGGAAAGACCCCATGGAGCTTTACTGCAGCTTGATATTGAATTTGGGTACGATCTGTACAGGATAGGTGGGAGCCGTAGAGGCAGGAGCGCAAGCTTCTGCGGAGGCGCCGTTGGGATACCACCCTGATCGTATCTAGGTTCTAACCTAGTGCCCTAATCGGGTACGGGGACCGTGTCAGGCGGGCAGTTTGACTGGGGCGGTCGCCTCCTAAAGAGTAACGGAGGCGTTCAAAGGTTCCCTCAGAATGGTTGGAAATCATTCGAAGAGTGCAAAGGCATAAGGGAGCTTGACTGCGAGACCTACAAGTCGAGCAGGGACGAAAGTCGGACTTAGTGATCCGGTGGTACCGCATGGAAGGGCCATCGCTCAACGGATAAAAGCTACCCTGGGGATAACAGGCTTATCTCCCCCAAGAGTCCACATCGACGGGGAGGTTTGGCACCTCGATGTCGGCTCATCGCATCCTGGGGCTGAAGTAGGTCCCAAGGGTTGGGCTGTTCGCCCATTAAAGCGGTACGCGAGCTGGGTTCAGAACGTCGTGAGACAGTTCGGTCCCTATCTGTCGTGGGCGCAGGAAATTTGAGAGGAGCTGTCCTTAGTACGAGAGGACCGGGATGGACGTACCGCTGGTGCATCAGTTGTTCCGCCAGGAGCATGGCTGAGTAGCTACGTACGGACGGGATAAGCGCTGAAAGCATCTAAGCGTGAAGCCCCCCTCAAGATGAGATTTCCCAATTAGTAAGACCCCTTGAAGACGACGAGGTAGATAGGTTGGAGGTGGAAGTGCAGCAATGCATGGAGCTGACCAATACTAATCGGTCGAGGGCTTATCCAACAAATTAAGACGCAGATTCGTTTCGGATTCAGTTTTCAGGAATTAAGGTTCCTGAAGCATTTACGCTGTAAATGCCCGTTTGGTGGCGATAGCGGAGGGGTTCCACGCGTACCCATCCCGAACACGACCGTTAAGCCCTCCAGCGCCGATGGTACTTGGACCGAAGGGTCCTGGGAGAGTAGGACGCCGCCAAGCACACAAAGCCATTGTTGATTTATTGACAGTGGCTTTTTTGTGTTTGTGCAGGGCTGTGGAAATGCTGTGGATAATTTTCAGGAAGTGCAGAAAACTTACACACATGTGGATACAATATTAGAAAGGCAACTACCTCTGAAAGATGTGGATGAAAGACATATTCTCGGAGATTCGTCAAGAGAAAATCCAAGTAATACACGGGTTTTGTGGATAATATGTGGAATTTGTGGATAGAGACTGTGGAATCGTGGATAACTATTTTTTGCCGGAAAGATATTCTTTCCGGTTCTTTGTGCTGCTGTGTATAAGTTGTGGATAACCATTGGATTCTTTATAATCTTTCTTGGCGGATTCGCGTACCGTTTCTGGGCTTGATATACTCTTAATAAGCACTATTCTATTTGATAATGAGGTGAAGGTATTGGAGATCAGGCAATTGCAGCTGGAGGATTTTGAGGCAAGCCTTGGCTTGTCCGAGTACGCTTTTCAATTCAAACTTAACGGTGACGACAGAGTGAAATCCAAACAAAAGTTCAAGCCGGAAGGAGTCTGGGGCATTTTTGAGGAAGGGGAGCTAAGTGCGAAGCTGACACTGCTGCCTTTTCAGGTGTATGTGCAAGGCAAAGCGGTCTCCATGGGTGGGATTGCCGGAGTGGCGACATGGCCGGAGAACCGCAGACAGGGACTTGTGGCCAAGCTTTTGT
The DNA here is from genome assembly GCF_038593145.1 of Paenibacillus sp. FSL L8-0340. Classification (NCBI taxonomy): domain Bacteria; kingdom Bacillati; phylum Bacillota; class Bacilli; order Caryophanales; family Paenibacillaceae; genus Paenibacillus; species Paenibacillus sp. FSL L8-0340. The sequence continues at coordinate 6,767,192 of NZ_CP151967.1, read as the reverse complement.
CCCACACGCTGCAAACAATGAACGAGTCAGGTCATACATTATCCTTCCTGCATCCCTTCTTGATTCCTTTTTACCGCAGGTTTGGGTGGGAGATCTACTGTGAATATAAGAAGTACACGATACCGGTGGGCAAGTTTCCGCGGAAGGCCGAAATGGAGGGGCATGTAGAGCGCGATAAAGCGAACATTGAAGTATTGGAACAGTTATACGGGCGCTTTGCTTCCGGGTATAACGGTGCGCTGCTTCGTGATCGTGAATGGTGGGAGAACAGCGTAGTGGATGAGGATACACATCATTGTGTGTTTTATTCTGCAGCGGGTGAACCGGGAGGTTATGTGCTTTATAAAATAGAGAACAAAGAACTGGTTATTGATGAATTCATTTTTATGGACGAAGAAGCCCGCCGGGGATTGTGGACTTTTCTCGCTAACCATGATTCGATGGTCACCGCTGCGAAATTAAAGCTGGTGCCAGCCGATGATATGCTGCCGTTTTTGCTTCCGGATCCCCGTATTCCGCAGGAGAATTATCCTTATTTTATGGCGCGTATTGTTAATGCCAAAGCCTTTGTGGAAGGACTCACCTTTAAGGAACAGAGTGAGCTGCAAAAGTGCACGTTGTATATTGAGGATGAGCATGCCCCTTGGAACGAAGGGCTGTGGGAGTGGAAGGTCGATCAGCAAGGCGAGGCATCTTTAATACAAGTAGAGGGTAACGGAGAGCAGGCAGATTTGCGCTGCGGTATTGGAACATTGACGGTGCTGCTGCTTGGATACAAACGTCCGGGAGAATTGCACCGCTGTGGGCAGTTAACCGGCAGTCTAGAAGCGGTGGAGTGGCTGAAAGGGATTATGCCGCAGGCACGGACCGCATTGTTTGATTTCTTTTGATCGTAAGCAGCTCTTCCGCGCTGAATGAAGCAGGGAGAGCTTTTTATTTTTCATATTAAAAAATGCATGTTGATCTAAGGGTTATTCCGAATACAATGGCGGCAATAAGTAAAAAATAAGACTAACCACTTGGAATTCAGTGAGAATATGTTATAATATGAAAAAAGTCAAAGAAAGTCAAAGTCAACGCATCCCAAAAGCAGTCTCTCCTAAGTTGTAAAGCCTGAAAGGCAGGACATTGTGTCCGATTCGCCATCAGGTGCTTCGGTTAAGTTCTTAAGAGATCACCGACGGACGGATGTACAGCAAGAATTACCCTAACGCTTTGAACACTGGAGGATGAGTGATGCGTAATATCTCCGATATTATCGAACAATATCTGAAGAATATTTTGCATGAAAGTCCCGAAGGTACGGTGGAAATTCAGCGTAATGATCTGGCGGACCAGTTTTCCTGTGTACCGTCGCAGATCAATTATGTCATCAGTACGCGCTTTACTTTGGAGAAGGGCTATGTGGTCGAGAGCAAACGTGGAGGCGGAGGTTACATCCGGATTCAGCGCTTTGAGCTTCCTCAGAATGTGGCGCTTTACGCACATCTCAAATCCACGATAGGCAATGATATTGACCAGAATTCCGCCGAAGGGCTGATCTACCAGCTTGAGGAGGCCCTGTTCTTAACCAAGCGTGAAGCGTGTCTCATGCGCGCCGCTGTTTCCCGGGATTGTCTGACGATTAATCTGCCCTACCGGGATGAGATTCGTGCCAAGATTATGAAAGCCATGCTGATTTCTTTGCTTGGTAAATAATACGAATGGTAAGGGGGACACCGCTTATGCTTTGCCAGGAATGCGGCGTCAAACCGGCTACCCTTCATTTCACCAAAATTGTGAGTGGAGAGAAGACGGAATTTCATATTTGTGAAAGCTGTGCGCGGGAGAAGGGGGAGTTAATTCCCGGAACCGCGGGCGGGTTCTCCATTCACAGCCTGCTCTCCGGTTTACTGGATCTGGAAGGTTCCGGCAAGGAGAAATCCGCGGCAACCCAAAATGCACAGGGACTGAAATGCGAGAATTGCGGCATGACGTATTCCCAGTTCAGCAAACTTGGACGGTTCGGCTGCAGCTCCTGCTATAAATATTTTGACAGCACGCTGGATCCGCTGTTCCGAAGAGTGCATGGCAGTACCGCTCATGTAGGCAAGCTGCCAAAACGTGCGGGGGCACAAATTATGTGCAAACGGCAAATTGATGAACTGAAGTTGGAATTGCAGCAAAGCATTATGCAAGAGGAGTTCGAAACTGCAGCCGAGCTGCGGGATCAGATCCGCCGACTTGAAAAAGAAATGGCACAAGAGTAAAGTCTTTCATATATAGGGGGGATGCGGCATGTCAAGTCTCCGGTTTACCGAACAAGCGCTTAGTGACTGGATGCGCTGCGGTGGCAGCCATTCTGAGATTGTAATCAGCAGCCGTATGCGTATCGCCCGCAATCTGGAGCACCTGCCTTTTCCTTTGCTGGCATCTGCCGAGCAGGCGGAAGAGGCGCTGGAGCAGCTGGCACCCGTGTTTCAGGGAGAAGCTGCAGCGGACTTTGGTACCTTTCAACTGCTGAAGCTGGATGAGCTGGATGAGCTGGATAAAAAAGTGCTGGTGGAGAAACATCTGATCAGTCCAAATCTAGCCAATGATTCACGGGGTGGAGCGGTCATTCTGAACGAGGATGAGTCGGTCAGCATCATGATCAATGAGGAAGACCACCTCCGGATTCAATGTCTGTTTCCCGGCCTGCAGGTTAAAGAGGCTTGGGTAAGGGCTACGGCCATCGACGATATTTTTGAGGCTTCTGTCAATTATGCCTTTGATGATAGAAGAGGGTACTTAACGAGTTGTCCCACCAATGTAGGAACCGGGCTAAGAGCCTCGGTGATGCTGCATTTGCCGGCACTGGTTATGACCCATCAGATCAACCGGATTCTATCCGCTGTAAATCAGGTGGGACTGACCGTAAGAGGAATTTATGGTGAGGGCAGCGAAGCAGTAGGGAACATCTTTCAGATATCCAACCAGATTACGCTGGGACAGACCGAAAGTGAAATCATTGAGAATCTTCACAGTGTGGTCACCCAGATTATAGAGCATGAACGGAATGCCCGTGAACGCCTGCTGGTTGATTCCGCACTGCGGATTACCGACCGGATTAAACGTTCTTACGGCATTTTGTCCTATGCGGCAGTAATGGAGCTTAAAGAGTCGGCCCAGCGGTTATCCGATTTGCGGCTTGGAGTCGATTTGGGGATACTGGAAGGGCCTTCGATTTCAGTGCTGAATGAGCTGAATGTCAAGACACAGCCCGGATTTTTGCAAAAGCTGTTCGGCGATGAGCTCACGGCTACTGAACGTGATATGTACCGGGCAAAGCTGCTCCGGGAAACACTGGGATCACAACATTAATTATAGATATTTATTATTCGTGGAGGTGCAGGAGATATGATGTTTGGAAGATTTACGGAACGCGCACAAAAAGTGCTGGCGCTGGCGCAAGAAGAAGCTGTTCGTTTGGGACACAACAACATTGGGACAGAACATATTTTGCTCGGACTGATTCGTGAAGGAGACGGCATAGCCGCGAAAGCTCTAATCGGACTTGGTCTGGGTCTTGAGAAAATTCAGGATGAAGTGGAAACACTGATCGGCAGAGGACAGGAGCAGCCAACAAACATCGCGTATACTCCTCGTGCCAAAAAAGTTATTGAGCTGTCGATGGACGAAGCCCGCAAGCTGGGACACACTTACGTCGGCACTGAGCATATCCTGCTCGGACTTATCCGTGAAGGCGAGGGTGTAGCTGCCCGTGTACTTAACAACCTGGGGATCAGCCTTAACAAGGCCCGCCAGCAAGTGCTGCAGCTGCTCGGCAGCAGCGAAGCTACTTCCAGCCACAGCGGTGCGCCTGCCAATGTCAGCACACCAACGCTGGATGGCCTGGCCCGTGACCTTACCGCCTATGCCAAGGATGGCAACCTGGATCCGGTTATTGGCCGCAGTAAGGAAATTGAACGTGTCATTCAGGTGCTGAGCCGCCGGACGAAGAACAATCCGGTGCTGATCGGTGAGCCTGGGGTTGGTAAAACAGCCATTGCCGAAGGTCTGGCCCAAAAGATCATCAATAATGAAATTCCGGAAACGCTGCGCGACAAACGCGTAATGACTCTGGATATGGGTTCTGTAGTAGCCGGAACCAAATACCGCGGTGAGTTTGAAGACCGCCTTAAGAAGATTATGGATGAGATTCGCCAGGCAGGAAACATCGTGCTCTTCATTGACGAGCTGCACACCCTGATCGGTGCAGGCGGTGCGGAAGGTGCCATTGACGCCTCCAACATCCTGAAGCCGGCTCTGGCCCGTGGAGAGCTGCAATGCATCGGTGCCACTACGCTGGATGAATACCGCAAATATATTGAGAAAGATGCAGCCTTAGAACGCCGCTTCCAGCCTATTACGGTGGATCAGCCTTCTCCTGAGGAAGCTGTACAGATTCTTTACGGACTACGTGACCGTTATGAAGCCCATCACCGTGTGAAGATCACGGATGAAGCCATCGTAGAGGCTGTAAAACTGTCCGACCGTTACATTCCTGACCGGTTCCTTCCGGACAAAGCAATTGACCTGATTGATGAAGCCGGTTCTAAGGTAAGATTGAATTCTTACACGATTCCGCCGAATCTGAAGGAACTGGAAATGCGTCTGGATGATATCCGCAAGGAGAAGGATTCAGCCGTACAGAGCCAGGAATTCGAGAAGGCTGCAGCACTGCGGGATACGGAGCAAAAGATCCGCGAGGAACTGGACACGACCAAGAACCAGTGGAAAGAGAAGCAAGGCCGCACCGACTCGCAGGTTACACCGGAGGATATCGCTCAAGTGGTAGCCAGCTGGACCGGCATACCGGTCAGCAAGCTGAAGGAAGAGGAAACCGACCGTCTGCTTAATATGGAGTCTATCCTGCATGAACGGGTAATCGGCCAGGACGAAGCCGTCAAGGCAGTCAGCCGGGCCCTCCGCCGGGCACGTGCAGGACTTAAGGATCCTAAACGCCCTATGGGTTCTTTCATCTTCCTGGGTCCAACCGGGGTTGGTAAAACCGAGCTGGCACGGGCGCTTGCTGAAGCAATGTTCGGTGATGAGAATGCGGTGGTCCGGATTGATATGTCGGAGTATATGGAGAAACACTCCACTTCCCGTTTGGTAGGAGCGCCTCCAGGTTATGTGGGTTATGAAGAAGGCGGACAATTGACCGAGAAGGTACGCCGTAAACCATATTCCGTAGTACTGCTGGACGAAATTGAGAAGGCTCATCCAGAAGTATTCAACATCCTGCTGCAGGTGCTGGAAGACGGCCGTCTGACCGATTCCAAAGGCCGCGTGGTCGATTTCCGCAACACTCTGATCATTCTTACCTCCAATGTAGGAGCGCAGGCGATCAAGAAGAATTCGACACTGGGCTTCACAGCGGTGCAGGATGCGGGAGCAGACTACACCAATATGAAGGGCAAGGTTATGGATGAGCTGAAGAAGAGCTTCCGTCCCGAGTTCCTGAACCGGATCGATGAGATCATTGTCTTCCACTCTCTGGAAGAAAAGCATATCGCAGAAATTGTTACGCTGATGTCCGATGAGCTGCGCAAGCGGCTGCGTGAGTACGATGTGGACTTTGAGCTGACAGAGGGAGGCAAAGCCTTCCTGGCCAAAGAGGGCTATGATCCAGCCTTCGGCGCACGTCCGCTTCGCCGGGCGATCCAGAAGCATATTGAGGACCGGCTGTCTGAAGAACTGCTGAAGGGCAACATCAAAAAAGGTGATTCCCTCAAGATTGATGAGGTGAACGGTGAGCTTGTCGTAACTACCGTTGAGCCGCCAGCAGCTTCCCTGGAAAAAGAAGTAGAAACTGAGAAATAATATCCATCTGTGAAACATAGCTCCCGTTCCTCCGTATAGAGGGGCGGGGGCTTTTTGTTGCTGTTCAGACCCTTTTGGTGATAATTCATCCGAATTTCAGGAAAGTTAATGAGATACTCCTCAAAAGTAGCTCTGAACTGACCTTCCGTTCAAGGTGCAGAAATGGTAAACTTTGAATAAGAGAAAATTATCCGCAATTTAAGCAGTTCAGACGGTAAGGAGTACACATGGCTAAACCAAAAACTAAATTTTTCTGCACCGAATGCGGCTACGAATCGCCGAAGTGGTTCGGCAAATGCCCGGGCTGCCAGGCATGGAACTCCATGGTTGAGGAGACCGAAAGCGTAGTCAAAACACAAGGAATGAATGCACCTATTTTTCAGAGTAAAGAAAAGGCGCAATCGATCATAAATATAGAAAGTGACAAAGAGCCCCGTATATTGACAGGCATCGGTGAGCTTAACCGGGTTCTCGGCGGAGGTATTGTGCCGGGTTCGCTGGTGCTGGTCGGAGGCGACCCCGGCATCGGGAAGTCAACCCTGCTGCTGCAGACCTCGCATGCATTGACTACTCAAGGTTTACGCGTATTGTACATCTCGGGAGAAGAATCTGTTCGGCAGACCAAACTCCGTGCCGATCGCCTCGGGGCGTTGTCGGCAGAGCTGTATGTACTGTGCGAGACGAATATGGAAAGCATCGAGGAAGCCATTGAACAGATCAAACCTCAGTTCCTCGTCATTGACTCCATCCAGACGGTATTCATGCCGGAAGTAACCAGTGCACCTGGCAGCGTGACACAGGTTCGGGAATGTACGACAAGATTTATGCGTATCGCCAAAATTCGCGGGATCGCAACCGTACTTGTTGGTCATGTCACCAAGGAAGGCGCGATTGCCGGGCCCCGAATGCTGGAGCATATGGTGGATTGCGTGCTCTATTTTGAAGGAGAGCGGCATCATACGTACCGGTTGCTGCGGGCAGTCAAAAACCGCTTCGGTTCAACCAACGAGATCGGTATCTTTGAGATGGGGGAGATCGGGCTTACAGAAGTGGAGAATCCCTCCGAGCTGTTCTTGTCCGAACGTCCGCTAGGTGTAGCGGGTTCAGCAGTAGTGGCGAGTATGGAAGGAACCAGACCGGTGCTTGTTGAGCTTCAGGCACTTGTCGCTGCAACTCATTTCCCTTCCCCCCGCCGGATGTGCACAGGTATGGACCACCAGCGGATGGCGCTTATTATTGCGGTGCTGGAGAAACGGATGGGGATGTTCCTGCAAAACCAGGATGCTTATCTGAACGTTGCCGGTGGGGTAAAGCTGGATGAACCAGCAGTAGATTTGGCTGTAGCTATCAGCATTGCTTCCAGCTTCCGCGATATATCAACCAAGCCTTATGATGTCTTCTTTGGTGAAGTCGGTCTCACCGGTGAGGTCAGGGGGGTCTCACGCGCGGAAATGCGGGTGAAGGAAGCGTCTAAACTTGGCTTCCGGAGAGTGATTATGCCAGAGAAGAGCATGAAAGGCTGGAAACATCCGCAGGATATCCAGATTATTGGCGTCAGTACCGTAGCAGATGCACTATCGGTCGCGTTAGATTAGGGGGCATAGGAAGATGAAAGAATATAATCAATTAGATAATATGAATGATCTGCTGAGGATGGCGGCACCCGGAACTCCCTTCCGGGAAGGTCTGGAGAATGTGCTGCGTGCAAAGACAGGAGCTTTGATTGTTGTCGGATACAGCCCTGAGGTGATGGAAGTTGTCGATGGGGGCTTCTCCATTAACTGCGATTTTTCACCCAATTATTTATATGAATTAGCCAAAATGGACGGAGCCATTATTCTGAGCGAGGATTTGAAGCGGATACTGTACGCAAATACGCAGCTTATTCCCGATTCCTCCATCTCATCCATTGAGACAGGGATCCGCCACCGCACTGCAGAGCGTGTCGCCAAGCAGACGGGCAAGCTGGTGGTATCCATTTCCCAGCGGCGCAACATCATTACCCTATATCAAGGTTCCATCCGTTATGCGCTTAAGGAGATTGGGGCAATTCTGGCCAAGGCCAACCAGGCTATACAAACCCTTGAGAAGTACAAAGCAGTACTTACCCAGGGTTTAACGAACCTTTCCGCTTCTGAATATGAAGGCATCGTTACCGTGGTTGAAGTTGTCGGGGTGATCCAGCGGGTGGAGATGGTACTGCGCATTAAAATGGAAATCAAGCGCTATATCAACGAACTCGGCAACGAAGGGCGCTTGATCAGCATGCAGATGGAAGAACTGGTTGGAAATACAGAGGAAGAAGCATGGCTTCTGTACAGAGACTATGCAAGAGAGGAACAGGAGGACAAAATCCGCGAAATTATTGCCGGACTCAAACGTTCCAGCGACGATGAGCTGATGGATGACAATCATATTGCCCGTCTGCTTGGTTATTCCTCTACAGCGATTGCCTCCGAGGAAGTCGTTACTCCGCGCGGGTACCGGCTGCTTAATAAGATTCCACGCCTGCCGAATGTGATCATCCACAATCTGGTGGAGCGCTTCGAAATGCTGCCGAATCTGATGACCGCGAGCATCGCGGAACTCGATGAGGTGGATGGAATCGGAGAGGTTCGGGCACGAAATATCCAAGACGGACTTAAACGTCTGCAGAAACAAGTTCTTATTGACAGGCAAATGTAAATAACATACAATCACGTAATATTGAAGAAGTTAGGCTCAAAGTAATAAAATAGAGGTGAAGAAATGATACAAAAATCAATTCCGAGTCTTTTTACCATTGGTAACCTGATGCTTGGAATGTTTGGTATCATGATGGCGTTTGACGGCAAGCTTAGCATGGCCGCTATCATGGTGATTATCGCTATGCTGCTTGACGGACTAGATGGCCGTGTAGCGCGGGCGCTGGGCTGCGAGAGTGAATTTGGCAAAGAGCTGGATTCCCTATCCGATGTCGTATCCTTTGGTGTGGCACCTGCGCTAATTATGTATCTTACAAGCCTGCAGGATTTGAGTTCTGCGCTCGGCTGGACTGTAACAGCAATATTCCCGGTATTCGGGGCGCTGCGGTTGGCCCGTTTTAATGTCCGCCCGGGAATCCCCGGATATTTTGTCGGTTTGCCTATTCCTGCTGCAGGTGGCGTGCTCGCCACACTGGCTCTTTTTCATAAAGATGTTTCTGCTCCATTCATGATTGTTGCCACTTTGCTCTTATCTTATCTGATGGTCAGCACAGTCAAATACCCTAACTTCAAGAAGATCGGACTGCCCAAAAAAGCGGTCGTTGGTGCGCCGTTAGTGATTATTGTGGCGGTAGCAGTAGCAGTTGTGTTCCCGGAGCAGATTGCCAAGATGATCTTTGGACTGCTCGCGCTGTATGCTTTGTACGGATTTAAGCATAATATTGACCGGCTCACGGCACGTCGCCGTCACCGCCGCAGAAGACGTTCGGAAGACAAGATCTATCACTCCAAGAACGGGTAGTATGCAAGTTATTCCTCTGTATGATAGTTCCTTTATATATACCGAAAAAGGCTTTGCCCTCCCTGACCTCAGTGGACGGCAAAGCCTTTTTCGGTTGAACGAATGAAGAAAGCATACAAGAGCGTCTGCAGCCATGATTAGGATAGGTTGAACAAACCGAGCGTAGCGCATTTCTGCGATTCCTTCACTACAACCTCGTCCATATTAATGTCAAGCAGATTGCACAGTGCAGACATATAGAACAATTCCCGCCCCAGCTCGGAGGCGACAACTTCACGGCAGTTCTCACACAGCTGGCCCTCAAGATGAGTTCCTGCGAGTTCCTTAGCTTGTTCAAGTCCCAAAGCGGGCTCGAACACCTGTTTGGTGGCATGCAGCTGAATACAGCCGCATTCGGTAATGGCCTTGACAACGGCACGGTTGACGGATGCGCTGCTCTGCCCGTTCTTGGACATTACATCCAGAAGACTACGGTGACGGAGCAGCAGTTCGGAGACTTGATCCTGAAAGGCCTGTAAACTTGGTGCGCTCATTTTTCATTCACCCCTGGGTTCGTAATTGAGTTCATTATATGCCAGGGCCCCCCTGTTTTCAACGGGAATAGGAGTTCCTGGGAATCTTTACAGGAGCGGTAAGGTAAAAGTATGAGAAAAAATAAGCAACCCCCGATTACCGTCCTGAAAATTGGAACATACTGGTGAAGTATAGATCATTTTAGGATGAATAAAAGGAGGTGCTTAAGGTTATGTGGAAAAAAGTGATGTTGACGCTAGCCGGGTTATGCGGAGCCTGGTCCGGTTTTTCGCTATACCATACGGCAGAAAAAGGGTTCCCGGAGGGAATGGGAAAGCTGGGGGAAAACCTGCCTGTGGAAGGAAGCATTTTATTTACGGTGCTGGGTGCCATTATTTTTTTGTTTGCGGGGACTTTATGCGCGGAGTGGGCAGGTTCAAAGCTGCATGAGGCGGTGTTGTACTGCTCGCGAATTCCTATGAATGAATTGGCCGCAGGTGCCGCAGGACTTACTGGAGGGCTGCTGTTGTCCCTGCTGCTCCATCCGGCCATGGACTGGCTGGGGAAGGCAGGTGAGCTGGTGCAGGTGGCTGCCACGCTAGCTCTGGGTTATATGGGGCTGCGGATCGGTCTGGAGAAGAAAGAGGAGTTGGCCTCGCTTTGGACAACCGGGCGCTGGGGACAATCGGCTGAACCGGAGGGCCGCGGACTGGAGGAGCATAAAATTCTCGATACCAGCGTCATTATTGACGGGCGGATTGCCGATATCTGCAAAACGGGATTTATCGAGGGGACGATTGTCATCCCTGAGTTTGTTCTGGAAGAGCTTCAGCACATCGCCGATTCTTCCGATCTGCTGAAACGCAACCGTGGCCGGCGCGGTCTAGATATACTCAATAAGATCCAGAAAGAACTGGATGTGAAGGTGCTTATCTACGAAGGCGATTTCGAAGAGATCTCCGAGGTGGACAGCAAGCTGGTCAAGCTCGCCAAAGTGCTGCGCGGCAAGGTGGTAACCAATGATTTCAATCTCAATAAGGTCTGTGAGCTGCAGGGGGTTTCCGTACTTAATATCAACGATCTGGCAAATGCGGTAAAACCGGTTGTTCTGCCGGGAGAGGAGATTATCGTACAGGTCATTAAAGACGGCAAGGAGCATGGACAAGGGGTAGCCTATCTCGATGATGGAACAATGATTGTCGTTGAAGGCGGACGCGAGTACATCGGCACGACGATGGAGGTTTTGGTTACAAGTGTGCTGCAGACCTCAGCCGGCAGAATGATTTTTGCCAAACCGAAGCTGCTGGAAAAAGCGCAATAAGCAAGAAGCCATACTGCAAAATGTCTTTTGGGTTGGAAATGACCGCCAAACACGTTATGATGGGGATATACGTGAAAGACAGGAGCAAAAAGAATGTCAAACAGTGTGGGCGCCGTGATTGTGGCGGCAGGCAGAGGAACACGGATGGGGACCGCCGAGAGCAAGCAATATTTGCTGCTTCAAGGCAAACCCATTATCGTGCATACGCTGGAGGTGTTCCAGCAGCATGAACTTATCTCTGGAATTGTACTGGTTGCTGGCCAGGAGGACATAGAACGCTGCCGGGAATGGGTAGAGGCCTATAAGCTGGACAAAGTGAAGGCTGTCGTTCCCGGAGGCTCCGAACGTCAGCACTCCGTACATTTGGGGCTAAAGCAGCTGGACACCAACTGGGTCATGGTGCATGACGGTGTACGTCCATTCGTGCAGGAGAGTGAGATTGATGCTTGCTACGAACGGGCCAGAGCGGTCGGCGCATCCGTACTTGCAGTGCCGGTAAAGGATACGATCAAGCAGGTAGACGGTGATGGTAAGGTGCTGTCTACGCCGGATCGGCGAAGTCTGTGGGCGATTCAGACCCCGCAGACTTTTCGTCTGTCTGATTTGCTTGCGGCGTATGCCGCGGCGGAGCGGGAAGGATTTATTGGCACCGATGACTCCAGCCTGGCCGAGCGCAGCGGGATTCCGGTATCTGTGGTGGAGGGAAGCTACAGGAACATAAAGATCACAACGCCGGAAGACCTCGATTTTGCCGAATTTACAGAAAGAAACAGGGGAGAGGGTTAAGCATGATAGCTGTAGGACAAGGTTTTGATGTACACCAGCTGGTAGAGGGAAGACCGTGTATTATTGGCGGAGTCACCATTCCTTATGAAAAAGGGCTGCTGGGGCACTCCGATGCGGATGTGCTGCTGCACGCGGTAAGTGATGCTATTCTGGGGGCGCTTGGGCTTGGTGATATCGGCAGGCATTTTCCCGACACCGATCCGGCCTTCAAGGATGCGGACAGCCTGAAGCTATTGGAGCAGGTATGGAGTCTTGCCCGCGAGCGTGGCTATAGGCTCGGCAATATCGACTCAACTATTATTGCCCAGAAGCCAAAGATGGCTCCGTACATCCCGCAGATGAGTGAGATCATTGCCCGCGCGCTTGGAGCGGAAACCTCGAAAGTGAATGTAAAAGCGACCACTACCGAACAGCTCGGATTTGCCGGACGCGGCGAAGGAATTGCGGCACAATCTATTGTCTGCCTGCTCCAAGATGTGATATCATCTTGAGATGGCTGCAAGTGACCTAATTTTAACCATTATGAAGCGGAGGGAATACTATGGCGGATCAAGTCCGGGTGCGTTACGCACCGAGCCCTACGGGACATTTACATATCGGAAATGCCAGAACAGCACTGTTTAACTATTTATTTGCCCGTAATCTGGGCGGAAAATTCATTATCCGGATCGAAGATACAGATGTAAAGCGCAATGTCGCCGGCGGGGAAGAAAGCCAGCTGAAATACTTGAAGTGGCTGGGAGTAGACTGGGATGAGAGCGTCGATGTTGGCGGAGAATACGGCCCTTACCGCCAGACCGAACGCCTTGATTTGTATCGTATCTACTGGCAGGATTTGCTAGACCGCGGTCTGGCTTACCGCTGCTATTGCACCGAAGAGGAGCTGGAAGCGGAACGTGAGGAACAGACGGCCCGCGGCGAAACTCCGCGTTATTCCGGCAAGCACCGCGATTTGACAGAGGCACAACGCCTCGCGTTTGAAGCGGAAGGACGTATTGCCAGCATCCGCTTCCGGGTGCCGGAAGATCGCACATATACCTTTGAGGACATCGTAAAAGGCAGCATTTCTTTTACTACTAAAGAAATGGGCGATTTTGTAATCGTGAAGAAGGACGGAATTCCGACCTATAACTTTGCTGTAGCGATAGATGATCATCTGATGGAAATCTCCCACGTGCTGCGCGGGGAAGACCATATCTCCAATACGCCGCGCCAGCTGATGATTTATGAATCACTTGACTGGGAACCGCCGCTATTTGGTCATATGACGCTGATTGTCGGCGATGACCACAAGAAGCTGAGCAAACGGAATGAATCCATTATTCAATTCATCGAGCAGTATGATCAGCTCGGCTATCTGCCGGAAGCGCTCTTTAACTTCATCTCGTTGCTTGGCTGGTCTCCGGAAGGTGAAGAGGAAATCTTTAATAAAGAAGAGCTGATCTCGATCTTTACCGCTGACCGCCTGTCCAAGAGTCCCGCTGTGTTCGACACGAACAAGCTGGCTCATTTGAACAATCACTACATTAAGCATGCGGATCCGAAGCGGATTGCAGCATTGGCCATTCCTCATCTGCAAAAGGCGGGAAGACTCCCGGCTCAGCTTAATGATGAACAGCAGACCTGGGCGGAAACACTTGTTGCACTGTACCAGGAGCAGCTGACGGCTGCATCGGATATTGTCGGGCTGTCCGAAATGTTCTTCCGCAGCCATGTGGAGCTCGAAACGGAAGCGGCTCAGATTCTGGCTGAGAGCCAGGTTTCTGAAGTTCTCTCCGCTTTTCTGGCCAAGGTGGAAGGTACTGAAGACTTCACTGCCAGCAATATGGCTGTTCTGATTAAAGAAGTGCAGAAAGAGACGGGCCACAAAGGAAAAGCGCTGTTTATGCCAATCCGTGTCGCTTTGACGGGTCAGACACATGGCCGTGACCTGAATGTGACGATTGCCCTGCTGGGCCGGAACCGGGTCATTGAACGTTTGAAATCACAAATCAAAGGGGCCTAAGCTTTGATGACCTGGGGGCAAACCTCTTGTCAGTCCCTTATCTTTTCGCTAAGATAGAAGAATATTGTAATAGCTGTGATCAGGAAAAGTAAGCGCATAAGGACAATTGCCAGAGAGAATAACCTCGTGAGGAACTTCCTTAAGAGGCTGGAAGTTATTCATTTGTCCGCCGCTGAACATGCGCCTGTGAGCTGCAGGGTTGAGCGTTCCCTTAAGGGACGTTAGACTGTGCCGGGAACGTTGCCGTTAATGACGCAAGAGGGATGCTGCATCCAGAGGCCGGAATGTTGGGCTGGGGAATATGCAATCATCCAAGCAGAGTGGAACCGCGGTTAAACGCCTCTGCAGCTTTTAGCTGCAGAGGCGTTTTTTGTTGAAATAGGAGAGCAGATTCTTTGGACATAAAGATGGATTTCTGACCAAGCCTAAGCCCGCGGCAAACGTGTAGAGAGATAGATAGTGGGCTGCGCCAATACCTTCCTTATGCGTACCTGTAAACAGGAGGCGGGGAAGCCAAGAAGAGGGGAACCGTGATGTTTAAGCATATCAAGTCGGACATTCGGGCAGTATTCGACAACGATCCCGCAGCCCGCAGCAGATTCGAGGTTGTCTTCACTTATGCCGGACTTCACGCCATTTGGGGTCATCGGATGGCCCACTCTTTTTACAAACGGGGCTGGTTTACGCTGGCGCGCATCGTTTCACAGATCAGCAGGTTTATGACCGGTGTCGAAATTCATCCTGGCGCCCGTATCGGGGATCGGTTGTTTATCGACCATGGCATGGGGATAGTCATTGGCGAAACTTGTGAAATCGGTGATGATGTTATTATCTATCAAGGGGTTACGCTTGGGGGAACCGGTAAGGAAAAAGGGAAACGTCATCCTACTGTCGGCAATAATGTTGTAATTGGTTCCGGTGCGAAAGTACTGGGATCATTCCGGATCGGCGATAATTCCAATATCGGCTCCAACGCGGTTGTACTGCGTGAAGTGCCCAATAACAGCACTGTGGTAGGCAATCCCGGCCGAGTGGTCAAGCGCAACGGGGAACGGGTATCCGACCGTCTCGATCATACCAAGATGCCGGATCCGCTGGTAGATTCCCTGCGTTTCCTGCAGAAGGAGATTGAGGAAATCCGGGAACAGCTCGGGAACGAGGATAAGCAGAAAGCCGAGCAGCGGCGGCTGGAGAGCCAGCAATATATAGGTGACTATGAAATTTAAGCATCCCGGTATTCCAGTGAATGCCGGAACATCAGAAAGGATTGGGAACAGCATGGCTTTGCAAATCTACAACACAATGAGTCGCAGCAAGGAGCAGTTTGTGCCTCTGAAGTCAGGCGAGGTAAAAATGTACGTATGCGGACCAACCGTCTACGGCTATATGCATATCGGAAATGCCAGACCTGTTATCGTTTTTGATACGGTCCGCAATTATTTAGAGGCAATCGGCAATGAGGTCCGATATATTACCAATTTCACCGATGTCGATGATAAGCTGATCCGCAAAGCGGAGGAAATGAATACTACCGTAGCTGAAGTTGCTGAAATTTTTATCGCTGCCTACGGTGAAGATCTTGCCGGTCTGGGCGTAAAGCCGGCAACAATGAATCCGCGGGTTACACAAAGTATGGATCTGATCATTGAGCTCATTAAGGAGCTAGAAGCAAAAGGTTATGCTTATGAGAACGGCGGCGATGTATATTACCGCACGGGCAAATTTGCCGATTACGGCAAGCTGTCCCGCCAGAATCTCGGGGAGCTGCAATTCGGGATTCGTGTGGAAGTGGATTCACGCAAGGAGAAACCCGAGGATTTTGTGCTATGGAAAGCGGCCAAACCGGGTGAAATCCATTGGCACAGCCCTTGGGGGAATGGACGTCCCGGCTGGCATATCGAGTGCTCGGCCATGGTCCGTGAATATTTGGGCGATACTATTGATATCCACGGCGGAGGGCAGGATCTACAGTTCCCGCATCATGAATGCGAATGTGCACAAACGGAAGTGCTGACCGGCAAGCCGCTGTCGAACTATTGGATGCACAACGGATTTCTCAACATCGGAGACGAGAAAATGTCGAAATCGCTCGGCAACGGGCTGCTAGTCAAGGATATCCGCCAGCGTTTCAAAGCCGGAACGATCCGCTATTTCATGCTCTCCACCCATTACCGCAATCCGCTGAACTTTTCAGAAGAAGCGCTGCTGTCTGCCGAGAAAAGCGCCGAGCGGATCGCGCTGGCAGAGAGTAATGTGAAGCATCGTCTGGAGATTGCTCCTGAATGGGCTGTGGAAGCAGCGAGCGCAGAGACCGTGGATCGCCTGGCGAATATACTGGAGACCTTCCATGCTAAAATGCAGGATGATTTTAATACCCCGGATGCGATCACTGCTGTATTCGACTGGGTAAGCCTTGCGAATCTTACGCTTGCGAACAACGAGGCGAAATCCGCGGATTTTGCGGCGCTGCTGAAGGCTTTTTCGGAGATGAATGCGGTTCTGCGCCTTGCTCCCGAGCTTGAAGAAGAGGTCGCAAGTGAAGATGTGGAGCGGCTGATCGCAGAGCGGGCAGAAGCGCGCAAGAATAAGAACTGGGGACGGTCCGATGAAATCCGCGACGAGTTGAACCGTTTGGGCATCCTGCTTGAAGATACTCCACAAGGAATGCGGTGGCGTCGTAAATGAGCGGCGAGTTCAATGTGAACAACGCTTGGTTCCCGTATGAACCCTCCAAGCCGGTCCGGCAGCTCTCGCCAATCGTGCTCGCTTATGCGGGAGACGCGATTTATGAAGTGGCTGTCCGCCAATATCTGATCTCGCTGACGAATCTGCGTCCGAATCACTTGCACCGCACGGCAACCGGACTGGTCTCGGCTAAGGCGCAAAGCACCATTCTTGCCTTTCTTGACCCGATGCTCACGGATGAGGAGAAGGATGTCGCCCGGCAAGGACGGAACGCTAAGTCAGGGACGATCCCCAAAAATGCGGATGTGCTGGAATACCGCCATGCCACCGCTTTTGAATGCCTGATCGGGCACCTGTATTACACAGGGCAGCAGGAGAGAATACAAGAACTTGTCCACAGCAGTATAGAGTACATGATGAACCGGCCCAAGTGAGGCCATAAAACTTATAGAACAGGAGGCATGAACATGGAAGAAGAAATAAAGACAGAAGAAGAAATACTGGCCGGTAAGCATTCGGTGCTTGAAGCGCTTCGTGCCGGCCGTACACTGAACAAGATTTGGATCGCCGAAACGGCGCAAAAGCATTTAACCGCACCGATCGTTGCTGAAGCGCGCAAAGCGGGAATTGTGATCCAGCATGTAGATAAGCGGAAGCTGGACCAGCTTGCACCCGGAGTGCAGCATCAGGGAGTGGTGGCTCAGGCTGCGCCGTTCGCTTATGCGGAAGTTGCCGATATTCTGGCTGCGGCCGAGGCCAAAGGGGAACCGCCTTTTCTTATCCTGTTGGATGAGATTGAAGATCCGCATAATTTGGGCTCCATTCTACGGACAGCTGATTGCACCGGCGTACACGGGGTGATTGTGCCCAAACGGCGCTCTGCGCAAATTACGGCCACCGTGTCCAAAACCTCGGCTGGAGCTGTAGAATATGTTCCCGTAGCACGGGTCACCAATCTTGGCCAGACTATAGACCGGCTTAAGGAGCTGGGCGTCTGGGTGGTCGGAACAGATGTTGCTACGGATCAGAACCTGTATGAATCGGATATTTTCACCGGTCCGGTAGCTGTTGTTATTGGCAATGAGAACAAGGGAATGGGCCGCTTGATCCGTGAAAAATGCGATGTACTGCTGAAGCTGCCAATGGCCGGTAAGATCAACTCTTTGAATGCCTCAGTTGCGGCCGGCGTCATTATGTATGAGGTATTGCGGCGCCGGCAAGTACAGGGATAGCTATGGCAGACTGGCGCGATGTGCTGCTTGTGGATGGATACAACATGATCGGCGGCTGGCCGGAACTTTCGGCACTGTCGGAGACAGGCATGCAGGGAGCACGCGACCGGCTGCTGGATATGCTGGCCGATTATCAGGCATTCACCGGGCGGCGCGTCATTGCCGTATTCGATGCTTACCGTGTTCCGGGACTTGGCCGTTCCTTTGTGCAGGGGAAGGTGCAGGTCTTTTTCACTAAGGAAAAAGAAACCGCAGACGAATGCATTGAGCGGCTGGTTGGAGAATTCGCTCACCGCCGCCGGCAGATTTATGTGGCAACCAGCGATTTTGTGGAGCAGCATGTAATCTTTGCCCAAGGTGCGTTGCGGATTTCTGCCAGAGAGCTGCGGCTGGAGATCGAAGAAAATCAAAAGCAGGTTAAGAAAGCTATCGAGCCGCAGGGTACCAGCTCCCAGCGGCATTCCCTGGAAGAGAAACTTCCACCGGAGATGCGGAAACGCCTGGAGGATTGGCGGCGGCAATGAAGCATCCGGAAACCCGTAATCAATTGATTAAATTCCAAAAATTGTTATAGAAGATTGTTTTTGGACAAATACGGTTGACGGTGTAAGGTAACATAATATATACTGATCCTATATTTCGAGAAGTGACGATGTGTCTTGCGTTGCAGCCGGGGGGATTCTTGGTGAGTGTCGACCTCAAGGAATTAATGCTGTCTGAGTATGATTTCATAAGTGATGAAGAAATTGTCGAGATCTTCCGTGGTGGCGACAGTGGCGCATTGGAGCACTTGATTAACAAGTACCGTAATTTCGTACGTGCCAAGGCCCGTTCTTATTTTCTGATTGGAGCGGATCGTGAAGATATCGTACAGGAAGGCATGATAGGCCTTTATAAGGCAATTCGTGACTTCAAGGGCGATAAGCTGTCTTCGTTTAAGGCCTTTGCCGAACTCTGTATTACCCGTCAGATTATAACCGCCATTAAGACGGCTACCCGCCAGAAGCATATACCGCTTAATTCGTATGTCTCTTTGGACAAGCCTATATACGATGAAGATTCCGACCGGACGCTGATGGATGTCATTTGCGGGACTCAGGTGCTGGATCCGGAAGAACTGATTATTAACCAGGAGGAATTTATCGGCCTGGAGGATAAGATGGCGGAGATTCTCAGTGATCTCGAACGCAAAGTTCTGATGCTGTATCTGGACGGCAGGTCCTATCAGGAGATTGCGGAAGATTTGAAGCGGCATGTGAAGTCGATCGACAATGCTTTGCAGCGAGTGAAACGTAAATTGGAAAGATATCTGGAAGTGCGTGACAATTAATGATATAATGGACAGGAAAGGCTCGGTCATCGAGTCTTTTTTTAGTGTTTATGCAAGTTTTGATGGATAAGACAGGATTTTAGTGGATTGCCGTTGCTAATAGGTTTATTCATAGTCGGATTGCTCCATAATGGTAAGAATAGTGCCTATCGATGTTCTATCGAGAAATTCCGTCCGTGAAGTCATTCATGACGACCTTGCACAAGGCAGCGAACAGCTGGGAAAGACAAGAACAAGACAATGAATGGAACACGGCTACATTACCCGAAATTACCCAGTGCGATGGGGAATTCTTTCGTTGACACAGGGCTTGACATTATGCTAAAGTGTTTTAGGTAGGCCTAAATTCGCGGGTTTTTTTTAGGATCAATATTTGCGTCTTCTAATTATAAGATTAGAAGTACGTCTTCGGGAGGTGCATATCATGCGGGTAATTATCACTTTGGCTTGTACAAGTTGCAAACAAAGAAACTATGCGACAACCAAAAACAAGCGAAATCACCCCGACCGCTTGGAGATGAAGAAATTTTGCAAGTTCTGTAACGAGCAAACTCCTCATCGCGAAACCAGATAGTCTTTGGAGGTGTAGTCGGCGTGAAACGTAGTTTCAAGTCATTGTTTTCCTTTTTCACTGAGAGCTGGAGCGAGCTCAAAAAAGTTCGCTGGCCTAGCCGTAAAGAGTTGAAAAACTATTCATTGATCGTTCTCGGTACAATTGTAGTTATGGCGCTTTACTTCTGGGTTCTGGACATCGGTATTTCCGCTCTGATCGAAACGATTATTTAGAGAGGTCCCAGGTGGCTTGTATGGAAAAAAGATGGTATGTTGTTCATACCTATTCCGGGTATGAGAATAAGGTTAAGGCCAATTTGGAAAAACGCGTTGAGTCCATGGGCATGGAAGACAAAATATTCCGTGTTCTTGTTCCTATGGAAGAAGAACTGGTAAACAAGGATGGCAAGAAAAAAACTGTCATGCGTAAAGTTTATCCTGGTTATGTTTTGGTCGAAATGGTTCAGACTGATGATTCTTGGTATGTTGTCCGCAATACGCCGGGCGTTACCGGATTTGTCGGTTCGACAGGTTCCGGATCTAAACCTACCGCTCTGCTTCCGGAAGAAGTTGAACAAATTCTGAAGCATATGGGCATGGTTGAACCTAAAGCGAAGATTGATTTCGAAATTAAGGAATCCGTACGTATTATGGTTGGTCCCTTTGCGAATTTTGTGGGCTCCGTGGAAGAGATTTTGGCTGACAAGAGCAAGATCAAAGTGCATGTTAACATGTTTGGACGGGAAACCCCGCTGGAGTTGGATTTCACTCAAGTGGAGAAAATATAACAGTGTCAAGGGTTTCTTGTGGGAGAACGCTTTAAGCGTTCGAATACCACTATTTACGCAAGGAGGTGTCACTCATGGCTAAAAAAGTTATTAAAATGGTGAAACTGCAGATTCCTGCAGGGAAAGCGAATCCAGCGCCTCCAGTAGGTCCGGCGTTAGGTCAAGCAGGTGTCAACATCATGGCATTCTGTAAGGAATTCAACGCTCGTACTGCCGACCAGGCTGGCCTGATCATCCCGGTTGAAATTACAGTATTTGAAGACCGTTCGTTTACCTTCATCACTAAAACTCCTCCGGCTGCCGTTCTGCTTCGCATCGCTGCTAAAGTAGAAAAAGGATCCGGTGAACCAAACAAGAAAAAAGTAGCGAAGCTCGGCCGCGCAGCGGTTCGTGAAATCGCTGAAACAAAAATGCCCGACCTGAACGCTGCATCTATCGAAGCTGCAATGCGTATGGTTGAAGGTACTGCCCGCAGTATGGGTATCACAATCGAAGACTAATATGTATTCGATGCACCGGTCATTCATGACCGCAATATGTGGGAGGAATTTCCGCTAACACCACAAAGGAGGAACATTTTCATGGCTAAACATGGTAAGAAATACATGGAATCTGCTAAGCTGATCGACAGCGAAGCAACATACGAGCCTTCAGAAGCTGTAGAGCTTGTGAAAAAGGCAGCGACTGCCAAATTCGACGAAACCGTTGAAGCAGCAGTTCGTCTGGGTGTAGACCCGCGTAAACAAGACCAAGCTGTTCGTGGTGTTGTTGTCCTGCCTCACGGCACAGGCAAAACGCAACGCGTACTTGTATTTGCAAAAGGTGAAAAAGCGAAAGAGGCAGAAGCTGCTGGCGCGGATTTTGTAGGCGATCAGGATATGATCAACAAGATCCAACAGGGCTGGTTTGAATTTGATGTCTGCGTAGCTACACCTGATATGATGAGTGAAGTTGGTAAACTGGGTCGTCTGCTCGGTGGTAAAGGCCTCATGCCTAACCCTAAAGCTGGCACAGTTACTTTCGACGTTACCAAGGCTGTGCAAGAAATCAAAGCCGGTAAGATCGAATACCGTCTTGATAAAGCCGGTCAAATTCACGCACCTATCGGCAAAGTGTCCTTTAATGCTGAACAATTGAACGAAAACCTTAAATCCCTCATCGACGCTCTTAACCGTGCGAAACCGGCTGCTGCTAAAGGTGTTTACCTGAAGAACATTGCTATTTCGTCAACTATGGGACCTAGTGCTCGTGTGAATACAACTTCTTACAGATAATAGGGGTTGACTCTTAGAGTCATCTTTGATAATCTATAACAGTTGTGAACTTTAAGGTGATCATTCTTCAACTTGAATATGCTTACCGTAGACAGTAGGTGCCGTAGGGCTTAATTTCCTACCGAGGTGTTGTGATAGAAACAAGAAGTGCCGGGTACATGCCTGTGTAACTTACGTTTTATCAAGCCTTCGTGAATCTGCGGAGGCTTTTCTAATGCCTGCGTAGGAACGACGAGAATTTTCCGGAAGAATCGTCGTCACATAAATTTTCAGGAGGTGTATACAAATGGCAAATGCAAAAGTAATCCAAGCTAAACAGGAAGCGGTTGATGTTGTAACAAGCAAACTGCAGAACAGTGTTTCCACTGTTGTTGCGGACTACCGTGGATTGAACGTTTCGCAAGTGACCGAACTGCGTAAGCAGCTTCGTGAAGCTGGCGTTGATTTTCAAGTCCTGAAAAACTCTTTGGTGCGTCGTGCAACTGCGGCGTCTGATTTGACTGAGTTGGACGCAGTTCTGACTGGTCCTACAGCAGTAGCATTCAGTGAAACTGATGCAGTAGTAGCAGCCAAGATTTTGAATGACTTCGCTAAGAAGAACGACGCTCTGAAACTGAAGGGCGGCGTTGTAGAAGGTAAAGTTATCGACGCTGACCAGCTGAAAGCACTGGCTGAGCTTCCATCCCGCGATGGTTTGCTGTCCATGCTGCTTAGCGTGCTTCAAGCTCCAGTGCGCAACTTCGCGCTTGCAGTTAAAGCAGTCGCTGAGAAAGAAGAACAAAGCGCGTAAGCCTTTGTCTCTAGCATCATAATCAATACCACAAATAAATTTAAATATAAAATGGAGGTTCAATCATGAGCAAAGAAACAATTTTAGAAGAAATTAAAGGCATGAGCGTATTGGAACTGAACGACCTGGTTAAAGCAATCGAAGAAGAATTCGGCGTAACTGCAGCAGCTCCAGTAGCAGCTGGCGGCGCAGTAGCAGCAGTAGCAGAAGAACAATCCGAATTTGACGTAATTTTGACAGGCGCTGGCGCTTCCAAAATCAACGTTATCAAAATCGTTCGCGAAATCACAGGTCTGGGCTTGAAAGAAGCTAAAGACCTCGTAGACAACGCTCCAAAACCAATCAAAGAAAAAGTAAGCAAAGAAGAAGCCGATGCTACCAAAGCAAAATTGGAAGAAGCAGGCGCAGCTGTAGAAGTGAAGTAATTCGCTTCAATAAGGTAATGCCCCGGGGAGGACTTCTCCTTCCGGTTCTTGCAACCCCCTTGAACTTGTTCAAGGGGGTTGCTGTATACAATAGGAAGAACAAAATGAAAGGGAGGATCTTATGTCGCAGCATTATTACTCGCAGCAGCCGGAAGCGCGTCATGACAGACGTACCCTAAGCACGGTTCTGAGAGGGAAAACCCTGCGGTTTACCAGCGACGCCGGTGTTTTTTCCAAAGGAGATATCGACCATGGCAGCCGTGTTCTAATTGAGGCTATGGACATTCCGGATGGATCTGCAGTGCTTGACGTAGGCTGCGGGTACGGACCGATTGGCATTAGTGCAGCGTTTCTGGTCCCGGGCGGCCATGTGACGATGATTGATATTAACAGCCGTGCGGTCGAGCTGGCTCGCGAGAATGCCCAGCATAATGGAATCCGCAATGTTACGGTTATGGAAAGCGATGTGTTGTCTGCAGTAAAGGGACAGAAGTATGATGTCATACTTACCAATCCTCCGATACGTGCCGGCAAAGCGGTAGTGCATCGTATTTTTGAAGAGGCGTATGAGCATTTGAATGAGGGTGGAAGTCTGTGGATTGTAATCCAGAAGAAACAGGGGGCACCTTCAGCGGCAGCAAAACTCGAAAGCTTGTTTCCGGTTGTGGAAGAAGTGGGGAAAGACAAAGGCTATCGTATTATCAGGGCGCAAAAAAATAGTTGATTAATCATTGACTTGTGATATAGATAGTGGTATTATTATAAAATGTCAGTATTAAGCTAGGCTCCATGTCTTTAGTTTGCTGAAATGTCAAGTAATATATTGTCGCCCGGCAAGCGCATGCCGTACGGCAAGTTTGTGCGAATTCAGTTCTCTATGTTACTGTCGCGGCGAAGGTCGCCGGGGAAATAGATAATAGCGCATAAACTGTTGCTTGGTGACGTATAATACGTACGTTTTGGGCAAATCTACTGGATAAGGAGTATTTTGGTCATGGATAGATGCGCTCTTTTTTCGAAAGATTTCGATAAGGGCTTTTCTCTATTTGTGGCTGAATCCTTGTGTTATGGTTCCATTATAATGGTCCAAACAAGGGTTCGCAATCAATTTTTAAGTGAGTAGACATGAGGGGTGAGTAAAGTTGGCAGGACATCTTGTTCAGTATGGTCGACGCACTCGGCGGAGCTATGCGAGAATTAACGAGGTACTCGAGGTCCCGAACCTGATCGAGATCCAACAAAAATCTTATGATTGGTTTTTGGAGGAAGGATTGCGGGAAATGTTCCAGGACATCTCGCCGATCCAGGATTTCACAGGGAATTTGGTGCTTGAGTTCATTGATTACAGCCTGGGTGAACCGAAATATACGGTTGACGACGCTAAAGAGCGGGACGTAACATATGCGGCTCCTCTGCGGGTGAAAGTACGGCTCATTAATAAGGAGACCGGTGAGGTCAAAGAGCAGGAAGTGTTCATGGGAGATTTCCCGCTGATGACGGAGACCGGCACTTTTATTATCAATGGTGCGGAACGGGTTATTGTCAGCCAGTTGGTTCGCTCTCCAAGCGTCTATTTCAGCACAAAAGTGGATAAGAACGGTAAAAAAACCTACACCGCCACAGTAATTCCTAACCGCGGAGCCTGGCTGGAGCTTGAGACCGACGCTAAGGACATTATGTATGTCCGTATCGACCGGACTCGTAAGATCCCGGTTACCGTGCTTCTGCGTGCTCTCGGGTTCGGCAGTGATGCTGAAATTCTGGAACTGCTTGGCAATGATGAATATATTCGCAATACGCTGGATAAAGACAACACGGACTCTACGGAAAAGGCGCTTATCGAAATCTACGAGCGTCTGCGTCCGGGCGAACCGCCGACACTTGATAATGCCAAGAGCCTTTTGGTCGCACGTTTCTTTGATCCGAAGCGCTATGATCTGGCCAATGTAGGCCGCTACAAGATCAACAAAAAGCTGCACATTAAAAATCGTCTGTTCAATCAGCGTTTGGCTCAACCTCTGGTTGATGAGTCCACAGGTGAAATCCTGGCGGAATCCGGCCAAATGGTTGACCGTCGTCTGCTTGATGAGCTGATTCCTTATTTCGAGAAGAATGTCGCTTCCAAAAACTACCGTGTAAGCGGTGGGGTTATGGACAGTATTGATATCCCACTACAAACGATCGACGTGTTCTCGCCTATTGAAGAAGGACGGGTTATCAAGCTGATTGCCAATGGCAATATCGACAAATCAGTGAAGCATATTACTCAGGCTGATATTATCTCCTCAATCAGCTACTTTATTAATTTGTTGCACGGCATCGGCAACACCGATGATATCGACCACCTGGGTAACCGTCGTTTGCGTTCTGTAGGCGAACTGCTGCAGAACCAATTCCGTATCGGGTTGTCCCGTATGGAGCGCGTAGTGCGTGAGAGAATGTCGATACAGGATGCTAATGCGATTACGCCACAGGCTTTGATCAACATTCGTCCGGTTATCGCGTCGATTAAAGAGTTCTTCGGTAGTTCGCAGCTGTCCCAATTTATGGACCAGACGAACCCGCTGGCTGAACTGACGCACAAACGCCGTCTATCGGCACTCGGACCCGGCGGTCTGACTCGTGAACGCGCGGGCTTTGAGGTTCGTGACGTCCATCACAGTCACTACGGCCGTATGTGTCCAATTGAAACGCCGGAAGGTCCGAATATCGGGCTGATCAACTCCTTGTCCACCTTTGCCCGCATTAATGAATACGGCTTTATTGAAGCGCCGTACCGTTGGGTGGATCCGAAGACTGGCAAGGTGACTGAACAGATCGATTACCTGACTGCCGATGAAGAAGATAACTATGTAGTTGCTCAGGCTAACGTACTGATCGACGAAGAGGGCTCCTTCAAAGAAGACATGGTTATCGTTCGCTACAACAAAGATTCAGACAATATTACAACAATGCCAAGTAATCGCGTGGATTACATGGATGTATCGCCAAAACAGGTTGTATCGGTCGCTACGGCGCTCATTCCGTTCCTTGAGAACGATGACTCCAACCGCGCACTGATGGGATCGAACATGCAGCGTCAGGCCGTTCCGCTTCTAATTCCTAAAGCGCCGCTTGTCGGCACAGGAATGGAACATAAATCCGCTAAGGATTCGGGCGTATGTATTGTTTCCAAGTATGACGGTATTATTGAACGCTCGTCGGCCAACGAAATTTGGCTGCGCCGCGTTGAAGCTGTCGAAGGCAAGGAAGTTAAAGGTGATATCGTTAAATATAAATTACACAAATTTATGCGTTCGAACCAGGGTACCTGCATTAATCAACGTCCGCTGGCTAAAAGAGGCGACATTGTTAAGAAAGGCGACATTCTGGCCGATGGACCATCCACGGAAATGGGCGAACTTGCTCTTGGCCGCAACGTAGTTGTTGCGTTCATGACTTGGGAAGGTTACAACTACGAGGATGCGATCCTGCTGAGTGAGAAACTGGTTAAGGAAGATGTATACACTTCGATTCATATCGAGGAATACGAATCCGAGGCTCGTGACACCAAGCTGGGACCTGAAGAGATTACGCGTGATATTCCGAATGTCGGTGAAGAAGCGTTGCGCAATCTTGATGAGCGCGGCATCATCCGCATCGGTGCGGAAATCAACGCTGGTGATATTCTGGTAGGTAAAGTTACTCCTAAGGGTGTAACTGAACTGACTGCCGAAGAACGCCTGCTGCACGCTATCTTTGGTGAGAAAGCCCGCGAAGTGCGCGATACTTCGCTGCGCGTTCCTCATGGTAGTGACGGTATTATCGTTGACGTTAAGGTATTTACACGCGAGAACGGCGATGAGCTGCCTCCGGGTGTAAATCAGCTGGTTCGTGTCTACATCGCTCAGAAACGTAAGATTTCTGAAGGTGACAAGATGGCCGGACGTCACGGTAACAAGGGTGTCGTTGCCCGTATCCTGCCTGAAGAAGATATGCCATTCCTTCCTGACGGTACACCGGTGCAGGTTGTCCTGAACCCTCTGGGCGTTCCTTCCCGTATGAACATCGGCCAGGTGCTCGAAGTTCATATCGGTATGGCTGCCCTGCAGCTCGGTATTCACGTAGCTACTCCAGTATTTGATGGAGCGCGTGAGAACGACGTGTTTGATACGATGGAAGAAGCCGGCATGCAGCGTAATGGTAAGACTGTGCTTTATGACGGCCGTACAGGTGAACGCTTCGAGCGTGAAGTTACTGTCGGCGTTATGCACATGATCAAACTGGCGCACATGGTTGACGATAAGATTCATGCCCGTTCCACAGGGCCTTACTCTCTCGTTACACAGCAGCCACTCGGCGGTAAAGCCCAGTTCGGCGGACAGCGTTTCGGGGAGATGGAAGTTTGGGCGCTTGAAGCTTACGGTGCTGCATATACACTTCAAGAGATTTTAACTGTGAAGTCCGATGACGTGGTAGGCCGTGTCAAGACGTACGAATCCATTGTCAAAGGCGAGAATGTTCCAGAACCAGGTGTTCCGGAATCGTTCAAAGTACTCATCAAGGAACTGCAGTCGCTTGGTATGGATGTTAAGATCCTCAGCGGTGACGAGCAGGAAATTGAAATGAAGGAACTGGATGATGAGGATGAGACGTCAGGCGACAAGCTGAGCCTCAATTTGGAAGGCGCAGAAGTCGGAATAGAGTAATTCAACTGTAAGAATCAATTTCATTTAAAAAGGACCGTGCCCTCTTTTGATCTAACCGTCAAGGGAGGGCCTCCGGTACTAAATCAGGATATAGGTTAAGGAGGGTTGCTCCTTGTTGGACGTTAACAATTTTGAATTCATGAAAATCGGGCTTGCTTCTCCGGAGAAGATTCGTTCTTGGTCCCGCGGAGAAGTAAAAAAACCGGAAACCATTAACTATCGTACATTGAAGCCGGAAAAAGAAGGTCTATTCTGCGAACGTATCTTCGGACCGCAAAAAGACTGGGAATGTCACTGTGGTAAATACAAACGCGTCCGTTATAAGGGCGTAGTGTGCGACCGGTGCGGCGTGGAAGTTACCCGCGCTAAAGTTCGCCGCGAACGTATGGGCCACATTGAACTGGCGGCTCCTGTATCTCATATCTGGTATTTCAAAGGTATTCCAAGCCGTATGGGTCTGGCACTCGATATGTCCCCGAGATCGCTTGAAGAGATCATCTACTTTGCATCTTATGTTGTAACCGATCCAGGTGAAACACCACTGGAGAAGAAACAACTGCTGTCCGAGAAAGAATATCGCAGCTACCGTGAGAAATACGGCTACGGTTTCCAAGCCGGCATGGGTGCCGAAGCCGTGAAGAAGCTGCTTCAGGATATCGACATCGAGAAGGAATTGGAATTCCTCAAGGAAGAGCTGCGCACCGCCCAAGGCCAACGCCGCAACCGGGCGATTAAACGTCTGGAAGTTATTGAAGCGTTCCGCAACTCCGGCAACAAGCCTGATTGGATGATCATGGATGTGCTTCCGGTTATTCCTCCGGAGCTTCGCCCGATGGTTCAATTGGATGGTGGCCGTTTTGCTACGTCTGACCTTAACGATCTCTATCGTCGCGTAATCAACCGGAACAACCGTCTGAAAAGACTGCTTGATCTGGGTGCTCCTGATATTATCGTGCAGAATGAGAAACGGATGCTTCAGGAAGCTGTCGATGCACTTATCGACAACGGCCGTCGCGGCCGCCCTGTAACGGGTCCTGGTAACCGTCCGCTCAAATCGCTCAGCCATATGCTGAAAGGTAAACAAGGACGTTTCCGTCAGAACTTGCTCGGTAAACGGGTTGACTATTCCGGACGTTCCGTTATCGTTGTAGGACCGTATCTCAAAATGTACCAATGCGGACTTCCAAAGAAAATGGCGCTTGAACTCTTCAAGCCGTTTGTTATGAAAGAATTGGTAAACAAGGGCTTAGCCCATAACATCAAGAGCGCAAAACGTAAAGTTGAGCGTGTGAGCCCTGAAGTATGGGATGTGCTTGAAGAAGTAATCAGAGAGCATCCGGTTCTACTGAACCGTGCCCCTACACTTCACCGTCTCGGTATTCAAGCGTTTGAACCGATTCTGGTAGAAGGCCATGCTATCCGTCTTCACCCGCTCGTATGTACGGCTTACAATGCCGACTTTGACGGTGACCAAATGGCGGTGCACGTTCCTCTATCTGCAGAAGCTCAAGCGGAAGCACGTCTGCTTATGCTGGCCTCCGGTAACATCCTGAACCCTAAGGACGGCAAGCCGGTTGTTACCCCTTCCCAGGATATGGTCCTCGGTACGTTCTACCTGACCATGGACAACAAGGAAGAAAAGGGTACGGGTATGATTCTGCGTACCGTGAACGAAGCTGTTTCAGCTTACCAGCGTGGAACCGCAGGTCTGCACGCCCGTGTAGCTATTCCTGTTAAGGCTCTGGGTAAAACCTGCTTTACAGAACAGCAACAAGGCGCAATGCTGATTACTACGGTCGGAAAGATCATCTTTAACGAGATCTATCCTAGCAGCTTCCCTTATATCAATGAAGCGACCAAAACAAACCTGCTGCAAGGCACACCAGAGAAATACTTTATCTATGAAAAAGGCGCGGACATCCGTGAGCTGATTATGAATGCTCCGGAAGCAAGTGCTGTAGGTAAGGAATACCTCGGTCTGATTATTGCCCGCTGCTTCGAAACCTATCACACGACCAAAACATCTGTGATTTTGGATAAAATCAAGCAACTCGGCTTTACTTACTCCACACGTTCCGGTGTTACGGTTGCCGTATCGGACGTTATCGTGCCGGAGGAAAAAGCTACAATCCTGAAAGAGTCCGAGGCTAAGGTCGATGTGGTTGCCAATCAATATCGCCGTGGTCTGATCACCAATGACGAACGGTATGACCGTGTTATTGAGATATGGTCGAAGACGAAGGATGATCTTACCAACGTGCTGTTGAAATCGATGGACCGTTTCAATTCCATCATGCTCATGGTTGACTCCAAAGCGCGTGGTAACAAATCGCAGATTACCCAGCTGGGTGGTATGCGCGGACTGATGGCTACACCATCGGGACGGATTTTCGAATTGCCGATCAAGGCGAACTTCCGTGAAGGCCTGACCGTCCTCGAGTACTTTATCTCCACTCACGGAGCGCGTAAAGGTCTAGCCGATACAGCACTGCGTACAGCCGACTCCGGATACTTGACCCGTCGTCTCGTTGACGTTGCCCAAGACGTTATTGTCCGTGAAGAAGACTGTGGTACCGATAAAGGCTTCACTGTCAGCCGTATTCAAGATGGCAAGGAAGTTATCGAAGATCTGTATGACCGTATTGAAGGCCGCTACTCCTTTGAAACTGTACGTCATCCGGAAACGAAGGAAATCCTCGTTCACCGCAACGATCTGATTGACTCCGACAAAGCCGAGGCGATTGTTAACGCTGGTGTGACCAAACTGCAGATCCGTTCTGTGCTGAGCTGCCGTGCGCGTCACGGTGTCTGCAAGAAATGCTACGGACGTAACCTGGCAACAGGTAAATTCGTGGAAATCGGAGAAGCTGTCGGTATCATCGCGGCACAATCCATCGGTGAGCCGGGAACCCAGCTTACAATGCGTACGTTCCATACCGGGGGTGTTGCCGGTGATGACATCACGCAAGGTTTGCCGCGTATCCAGGAGTTGTTTGAAGCCCGTAACCCTAAAGGTCAGGCTACAATCAGTGAAATTGACGGGGTAATCAAGGAAATCCGTGAAACCAAGGACCGCCGCGAAATCGAGGTTCAAGGAGAAGCTGAATCTAAGACTTATTCCATCACCTACGGTTCGCGTCTGCGTGTCAGTGAAGGCCAGGAGATTGAAGCTGGCGATGAGTTGACTGACGGTTCGATCGACCCTAAAGAAATGCTGCGCATCAAAGGGATCCGCGGGGTACAAAACTACATTCTGCAAGAAGTACAGCGTGTATACCGTAACCAAGGCGTTGAAATCAATGATAAGCACATTGAAGTTATGATTAAGCAGATGCTGCGCAAAATCCGTATTATCGATGCTGGTGATACGAATCTCTTGCCAGGTGCATTTGCGGACATTCATGAATATGAAGCTGCGAATAAGGAAGCCATTCTTTCTGGTAATGAGCCTGCAGTTGCCAAACCGGTACTGCTCGGTATTACTAAGGCATCCCTGGAGACAGATTCCTTCCTGTCTGCGGCCTCCTTCCAAGAAACTACCCGCGTCTTGACTGATGCTGCAATTAAGGGTAAAGTAGATAAGTTGCTTGGACTCAAAGAAAATGTTATTATCGGTAAGTTGATTCCTGCAGGTACTGGCATGAATCGTTACCGTAATGTGAAGCTGAGTGATCCGAATGTCGAAAGCTCGCAAGAAGCTTTAGAAACGGTTCCTGCTGAATAGTTAAATAATCATGGCGGGCAGTTGATTATGCCACGGCTATTTATAGACGTGGCGCTGCTGCCTGCTGTGAATATTTATAAATTTATTGCCGATTCTCTTGACATCATCTACTGATAATGCTAATATGTCTAAGGTGCGTGAGTAGCCTGGTTATTCTTGTTCATTGGAGGTAATGATTTATCATGACTGATGATAGAGGACTGCAGGATGCTCAGGTCAAGATCGGTACCAAACAAACCGTTAAGGCGGTGGAGTTGGGCCAAGCCGCAGAAGTCTATGTGGCAGAGGACGGAGATCAACGGCTTACTTCCAGAATTGTTATGCTTTGTAACAAACAAGGTGTGAAGGTCACTTATGTAGACACGATGCTGAATTTGGGCAAGGCTTGCGGTATAGAAGTTGGTGCTGCTATGGCAGCCGTCTTAAAACAATAGCACGAGAAGCGTTTTTGTACCGGGGTACACTTCGGCAACAAAGACTTTTCATTTGTCTTTTTATGAACCGCCTGGGTCTGTGGACTTAATGTTCGTAAATAGATTACTATTTCAGGAAGGGGGTGGCACAACAATGCCAACTATTAATCAACTGGTTCGTAAAGGCCGTCAAGCCAAAATCGAAAAATCCAAATCTCCCGCTCTTCAAAAAGGGTTCAACGCCCTCAAGCGTGAGACTACAAATTTGAGCGCCCCGCAAAAACGCGGTGTGTGCACTCGTGTAGGCACAATGACTCCACGTAAACCAAACTCCGCGCTTCGTAAGTATGCCCGTGTTCGTTTGACGAACCGTCTTGAGGTGACTGCTTACATTCCGGGTATTGGACATAACCTTCAAGAGCACAGTGTTGTATTGCTGCGCGGAGGTAAAGTTAAAGACCTTGCAGGAGTTCGTTATCACATCGTTCGTGGCGCTTTGGATACAGCAGGCGTTGCTAACCGTATGCAAGCTCGTTCCAAGTATGGTGCTAAACGTCCTAAAGCAAAGAAATAAGTTAAGAATATCTGAATAACAAACATTGAGAAAGGGGGATATCCATGCCACGCAAAGGTCCAGTTACTAAGAGAGATGTATTGCCAGATCCATTGTATAATAGCAAGTTGGTTACTCGTTTGATCAACCGTATTATGCTGGGTGGTAAAAGAGGTGTCGCTCAAAGCATTCTGTACAATTCGTTCAAGTTGATTCAAGAACGCACAGGCAAAGATCCGATGGAAGTTTTCGAAGCTGCCATCAAGAATATTATGCCGGTATTGGAAGTTAAAGCTCGTCGTGTCGGCGGTGCTAACTACCAAGTGCCTATCGAGGTTAAACCTGAAAGACGTACTGCTTTGGGATTACGTTGGCTCGTAAACTACTCACGCAACCGCGGTGAGAAGACGATGGAAGAGCGTTTGGCGGCTGAGATCATCGACGCTTCCAACAACACAGGCGCTTCCGTTAAGAAACGTGAAGACACGCACAAAATGGCTGAAGCAAACAAAGCGTTTGCTCACTACCGCTGGTAGGATTTAAGGCCGTTCAAATAACTTATATTTTGAAGGGAGACCCAATTCATGGCAAGAGAGTTCTCCTTAAAAAATACACGTAACATCGGGATCATGGCGCATATTGATGCTGGTAAGACTACTACCACTGAGCGGATTCTATTCTATACAGGCCGTACGCACAAAATCGGTGAAGTTCACGAGGGTGCTGCTACAATGGACTGGATGGAGCAAGAACAGGAGCGCGGAATTACTATTACTTCCGCCGCTACAACTGCTGCATGGAAAGGTCACCGCATCAATATCATTGATACCCCTGGACACGTTGACTTCACAGTTGAAGTTGAACGTTCCCTTCGTGTATTGGATGGGGCAGTAGGCGTTTTCAGTGCGAAAGAGGGCGTTGAGCCTCAGTCTGAAACCGTATGGAGACAGGCTGACCGTTATGGCGTTCCCCGGATCGCATATGTAAATAAAATGGATATTATCGGTGCGGATTTCCTAAACGTTATCGACAGCATGCGTGATCGCTTGCAAGCCAATGCAGTTGCTATTCAACTGCCAATTGGTGCCGAAAACGACTTCATTGGTATTATTGACCTGGTTGAGCAAAAAGCTCATATGTTTAAAGACGATCTGGGTCAAAATATTGAAGTAACGGACATTCCGTCTGAATATCTGGAACAAGTTGAGGGGCTGCGTCTTGAGTTGATCGAGAAAGTAGCAGAACTTGACGAAGATCTGACTATGAAGTACCTGGAAGGCGAAGAGATTTCAGTTGATGAGATCAAAGCTGCTCTGCGCAAAGGCGTTGTAGAAGTTAAGATCTTCCCTGTAATTGTCGGATCCTCCTACCGTAACAAGGGTGTCCAACTTATGATGGATGCTGTCGTTGATTACCTGCCATCCCCACTGGATGTACCGGCTATTCAAGGTCATCTGGATGACGGAACTGAAGCGGTTCGCCACTCTTCGGACGAAGAACCATTCTCAGCACTGGCATTTAAAATCATGACAGACCCTTATGTGGGTAAACTCACGTTCTTCCGCGTGTATTCCGGTGTTCTGGAATCCGGTTCTTATGTAGTTAACGCTACTAAGAACAAACGCGAGCGTATCGGCCGTATCCTGCAAATGCATGCGAACAGCCGCCAAGAAATCTCCATCGTTTACGCTGGTGATATCGCGGCAGCCGTTGGTCTGAAGGACACAAGTACTGGCGATACACTTTGTGATGAGAAACATCCGGTTATTCTGGAGTCCATGAACTTCCCTGATCCGGTTATCGAAATCGCAGTTGAACCAAAAACCAAAGCTGACCAAGATAAACTGGGTGTTGCTCTCGGTAAGTTGACTGAAGAGGATCCAACTCTTCGTGCTCACACTGATGAAGAAACAGGCCAAACGATCCTGGCAGGTATGGGTGAGCTTCACCTTGATATTATCATTGACCGTATGCGCCGCGAATTCAAAGTAGAAACCAATGTGGGTAAACCACAGGTTGCTTACCGCGAAACATTCAAAGCACCAGCTCGTGTCGAAGGTAAATTCGTTCGCCAATCCGGCGGTCGCGGTCAGTACGGTCACGTATGGGTTGAATTTGAACCTCTCGAGCCAGGTACTGGCAGCAAGTTCGAAAGTAAAGTAGTCGGTGGCTCTGTTCCTAGAGAGTATATCGCTCCTGCACTTGCCGGTATTGAAGAGCAAATGAAAAACGGCGTTATCGCAGGCTTCCCGCTTGTTGACGTTAAGGCTACCATCGTTGATGGTTCTTATCATGATGTTGACTCCAACGAAATGGCGTTCAAAATTGCCGGATCGATGGCACTCAAAGCAGCTAAAGACAAGTGTAAGCCTGTCCTGCTTGAGCCAATCATGAAAGTGGAAGTAACTGTTCCTGAGGAATATATGGGTGATGTAATGGGTATGCTGAACTCCCGTCGCGGTCGGATCGAAGGTATGGATTCCCGTGGTGGAGCGCAAATTATCCGTGCGAAGGTGCCTCTTTCCGAAATGTTCGGATACTCCACAACACTCCGTTCTGGTACTCAAGGACGCGGCGTATTCTCCATGGAGCTTTCTCACTATGAAGAAGTTCCTAAATCCATTGCGGAAGAGATCGTTGCTAAGAACAAAGGCGGAGAATAATTAATTGTTTTAACTTGCTGTCCGGGTACAACCGATCAGTCATCCTAGATAAGCAACTAGCCCGGCGGCTCAAATATAAGGAACCCCACAATAAGGAGGAACTGTTCAAATGGCAAAGGCAAAGTTTGAACGTAACAAACCACACGTTAACATCGGTACTATTGGTCACGTCGACCATGGTAAAACAACTCTGACTGCTGCAATCACTACTGTATTGTCCAAAAAATACGGTGGCGCTGCTGTAGCATTCGACCAAATCGACAAGGCTCCTGAAGAACGCGAACGTGGTATCACTATCTCCACAGCTCACGTTGAATATGAAACTCCTAACCGTCACTACGCACACGTAGACTGCCCTGGTCACGCCGACTATGTTAAAAACATGATCACTGGCGCAGCGCAAATGGACGGAGCTATCCTGGTTGTATCCGCAGCTGACGGCCCTATGCCACAAACTCGCGAACACATCCTGCTGTCCCGTCAAGTAGGCGTTCCTTACATCGTTGTATTCTTGAACAAATGCGACATGGTTGAAGACGAAGAGTTGCTTGAACTGGTTGAAATGGAAGTTCGCGACTTGCTGAGCGAATATGATTTCCCAGGCGATGATACTCCAATCATCCGTGGATCTGCTCGTGAAGCTCTTCAAAACCCTGATGGCGATTATGCACAGAAAATCGTTGAGATGTTTGAAACGATTGATACGTACATTCCGCTTCCAGAACGCCAAACTGACAAGCCTTTCTTGATGCCTGTCGAAGATGTATTCTCCATTACTGGCCGCGGTACTGTGGCAACTGGTCGCGTAGAACGCGGAACAGTTAAAGTCGGAGAAGAAATCGAAATCGTTGGTATTCATGAAGAAACTAAGAAATCCGTAGTTACGGGCGTTGAAATGTTCCGTAAATTGCTGGATTCCGCTCAAGCAGGCGACAACATCGGCGCACTTCTGCGTGGTGTTGACCGTAACATGATCGAGCGCGGCCAAGTAATTGCTAAGCCGAACTCCGTTAAACCACACACTGAGTTCACTGCTCAGATCTACGTTCTGACTAAAGAAGAAGGCGGACGTCACAAACCATTCTTCACTGGTTACCGTCCACAGTTCTACTTCCGTACAACTGACGTAACTGGCATCATCAACCTGCCAGAAGGTACTGAAATGGTTATGCCTGGTGACAACATCACAGTAACTGTTTCCCTGATCTCCCCAATCGCTATTGAAGAAGGTACTAAATTCTCCATTCGCGAAGGCGGACGTACAGTTGGAGCAGGTAGCGTAGCTTCCATCCAAAAATAATTCGGTTCTATCCGTTAGGATAGTGCTGAACCATAAAGGCAGGGATTCTTCTCCGGAAGACTCCCTGTTTTTTTGCATACAAAAAACTCTATTTCCTAATAAAGACCAGGAAATAGAGTTGAATTCAAATGAAACGATTAGGATATTTCTTGGGTGTACGCTGGGCCTGGAACTTTGGATATTACCACATGCAAGCTTGCGGGTTGATGACCATTGTTACGGTAGGAAAAGGATTCATCACCGGCGAGGTGGATAACATCACCTTCAGCTAGATCCTGCTCTACATCGTTAACATTAATGATTCCGTTTCCCTTCAGAGCAAGGATGAATACATCTGCTCCGGGATGTTTATGCGCTGGAAGTTGTTGGCCTGGCATGAAATTAAGCATAAACATTACACTATCGCCTTTTTGAAACAGGATCTTCTTCGTAAACCGTTCCTCCTGATACTGAATTGCTTCTACTAATGTCTTTTTCTCCATCATCAATCCCTGCCTTCATTTTTATTATGTCTTAAAGCTTAACTTCATACTCACAATGCTCATGACCTGCAGCATTGCATTTTACTTCTCTGACAGATATCCGTCTTCCCATGATTTTGGATAAAGCCCCTTCCAGAATAGCTCCTTCCAAATCACAAATCAGTTTCTCTTCCTCCAGTGTAGGGAGACCTTTGCAAAAGCAGTCCTCCACCGCGATGCTGATCTTGCGGTCATCCTCATGCAGGATGCGTGGAATCCCTATTTTCAAATCCTCGAATAATTGTAGTAACTCTTCGAGTGTGTTCACTGGTAGACTCTCACCGATTTTTCGGCCAACAGTAAGTGTAGTTCCTTTACCGCCAAGGGGGAGACCCTGGTTCATTCCGATAAGGCGGATGGTGCGGAATAGTTCAAGCGGGACCATGTTGCCGAGCACAGATCTGTCCATACTTTTCATATCTTCGAAGGTATATTGCAGCATAGATACTCCATCTCCTTTAGATCTCTCTATAGGACCCATTATGACGGATATTGATAAGATATTCCTTGATGCAGATCAATTTTTTTGAAAAAAGTTGTGAGGGCAGTCACTGGGCAGCATTAAAATCCTTGTTATGGTGAGAATAGCAGAAAGGAGGGTGAGTGAATGGAATGCACAGTATGCAATTCACATTCTTGTGTTTCTCAGGTGCCCGTATTCAAAAATCTATCAGATGAAGAATTGATAATGGTAGAAGCGATAGTAGAATCAAGCCATTATGCTAAAGGAAATCTCGTGTTCAGAGAGGGAGAAGAGTCAGATTCGCTTTTTGTAGTAAAGAGTGGTCTCATTAAGCTCACGCAGAGTAATAAAGAAGGCAAGCAGCATATCCTCCGATTCTTGTTCCCCGGCGACTATTTCGGACAGTTTGCTTTGCTGCACCACAAACAAAATTATGTAACAGCCGAAGTTGTAGAGAGTGGAAGTGTATGCCGGATGCACCGCAAACAATTTGTTCCTTTATTGGAGAACAACGCGGCGCTTGCATTCAGCTTTTTAATGTCAATGAGCGAACAGTTGCATCAAGCTGAAGAGCTGGCTGGTGCAATGCATATATATGATGTAGAAAAACGCCTCGCCCGGTTGCTGCTTTATCTGCATAACAGAAATCAATCGGATGATTCTTCCCGTGAACAAGGTAACAGCATTGATTTGCCAGCTGCCAAAAAAGAGTTCGCCGCTATGATAGGTGCTACTGCCGAAACCCTTAGCCGCAAGCTGAATTATCTGGAAAGTATGGGGATTATCACGGTCCGTAAAAGAAGGGTAAACATTTTAGATCTAAAAGCACTGAATCAAATGGCAGAAATGAAAAAATAGATTCTATCAAAAGACAATCAACGACCAAAATTGCGGAATTCAGCGGAGAGTTAATAGATCTCAGCATGGATACTAACGCTGCTGTAGAGCAGCTGGTGGCAAGCAGTGACGAAGTGAGTAGTACGTTCCAACGGAACTGCAATTCGGCTAAGGAGTCTCAGGGGATGGCTAGGGACAGGCATGAGCACTTGGACAGCCTTAC
Source organism: Paenibacillus sp. FSL L8-0340 (assembly GCF_038593145.1). Lineage (NCBI taxonomy): Bacteria > Bacillati > Bacillota > Bacilli > Caryophanales > Paenibacillaceae > Paenibacillus > Paenibacillus sp. FSL L8-0340. The sequence continues at coordinate 6,728,773 of NZ_CP151967.1, read as the reverse complement.
CGGTCAAATCCATCTGATTTATGAAAGCACCAATGAAATGGAACGGTCGGTGAATGAACTAAGAGCTCATCACAGCAAATCCAGATGATTGTTGCAGCTGTTCAGGAAATTGCCGATCAGACCAAAATTCTTTCACTCAATGCTACTATAAAAGTTGCGAGGGCTGGAGAGTATGGCAGAGGCTTCAGCGTAGTTGCGCAGGAGGTCAACCGACTGGCCGAGGATACCAAGAATATCGTTGTACGCATCGGCGAGCTAACCCATCTATCAGGGATGCTGACATCTCAGGTTGTTAAAGAGATCCGCAAGGTACAGGAACTGACTAAGAGCGGTAGACATCAATCTGTTGAGACCGCCGGCTGTTTAGTGAAATCTTGGATTCCATGCAGACCAGCACCCAGGAAATTGTCAACATAGAAGAAGAGATAAGAGTGTTGATTCAAACTATCGAAAGAGTCGGCTCTACAACGGCAACATTCTGCCGCCTCAGCTGAGTATTTCCGTTCAGCTACAGAGGGTCTTTAATTAGAAACGACCACATATGTGTCATATATATAGAAAGAAAACAACTTATGAAAAAAATCATGAGTTGTTTTGTGTTTTTGCTTGCAAAGTGTCCGCCTATTATATATAATAATAAATGTTGTTCTGAGACGTTGCGATGATGTGAGAGGTTACTGACACACCCGGCCCCTTTGCCATGAGGTCGACGTCAGAAAATTTTCACGGAGTATGTCCGATAATAAATTGGGCGATAGAAGGAGGGACTAAAATGGCAAAGCAAAAAATTCGTATCCGCTTGAAAGCATACGACCACAGAATTCTTGATCAATCCGCAGAGAAAATCGTTGAAACAGCAAAACGTTCGGGTGCTGGTGTATCCGGGCCGATCCCGCTGCCAACTGAGAAGCAAATCATTACTATTCTCCGTGCGGTACACAAGTACAAGGATTCCCGTGAACAGTTTGAACAACGGACTCACAAACGTTTGATCGATATTGTGAACCCAACACCACAAACTGTGGATGCCTTGATGCGCTTGGATCTACCGTCCGGTGTAGATATCGAAATCAAATTGTAATACTATCTATTAAAGTAACTAGGAAAAGAAAAGAGGTGTCAACATTGAAAGGTATCTTAGGAAAAAAACTCGGTATGACTCAAGTGTTTACTCCAGAAGGTAACGTAATCGCGGTTACGGTTATCGAAGCTGGTCCTTGTGTGGTACTGCAAAAGAAAGACCTGAATATCGACGGATATGAAGCAGTGCAGTTGGGCTTTTCCGATAAGAAGGAAAGTCGCTCCAACAAGCCTGAACAGGGTCACGCCAAAAAGGCAAATGCAACACCTAAGCGCTACGTTCGCGAAATTCGCGGTGTTGACCTCGGGGCACTCGAGGTTGGACAAGAGCTGAAGGCTGATATCTTCGCTGAAGGCGAATTTGTTGACGTAACAGGTACATCTAAGGGTAAAGGTTTCCAAGGTGTTATCAAACGCTGGGGACAAAGCCGCGGACCAATGGCACACGGATCGCGTTACCACAGAAGACCAGGTTCCATGGGTTCCATCCAAGCTAACCGTGTTCCAAAGGGCAAACGCCTGCCAGGACATATGGGTCATACGACCGTAACGGTTCAAAAGCTTGAAATCATCAGAGTAGACGTTGAACGTAACGTATTGCTGGTTAAAGGCGCTATTCCAGGTCCTAAAAACAGCTTTGTGAAAGTTAAACAAACCGTTAAGAAATAATTACTGAAGAAAGGAGGAACATGAAATGCCAAAAGTAACACTTTTTAATATTAGTGGTAACGAAGTTGGCGAAGTTGAATTGAGCGATACAGTGTTCGGTATTGAACCGAATGTGCATGTTCTGCACGAAGCTGCGCTTATGCAAAGAGCTTCCCTTCGTCGTGGTACACATAAAGTAAAAGGACGTTCTGAAGTGCGTGGCGGCGGACGTAAGCCTTGGAAACAAAAAGGTACAGGTCGTGCTCGTCAAGGCTCCATTCGTTCTCCACAATGGAAAGGCGGCGGCGTAGTCTTCGGACCAACACCACGCAGCTATTCCTGGAAACTGCCTAAGAAAGTTCGCCGTTTGGCCATCAAATCTGCGTTGTCCTCGAAAGTGCTCGGGAATGACATTATCGTATTGGATAGCTTGACAATGAATGCTCCGAAAACGAAAGAATTCGCAGCGATTCTGAACAATCTTAAAGTAGGCAGCAAAGCCCTGATCGTAGCTCCTAGCTATGATGACAATGTGGCACTTTCCGCTCGTAACATCCCTGGGGTGAAATTCGTAGCGGCTGACGGCATCAATGTTCTTGACGTACTGACGTACGACAAACTGATCATCACTAAAGAAGCAGTTCTGAAGGTAGAGGAGGTGTTCGCGTAATGAAAGATCCTCGTGATATTATTAAACGTCCGGTGATTACGGAACGCACATCCGAATACATGAGCGAATTGAAATACGCTTTTGAAGTGGATATCCGTGCTAACAAGACCGAAATCAAAAAAGCTGTCGAGGCTATTTTCAAAGTTAAAGTAGTTAGTGTGAACACAATGCGCGTACCTGGCAAACTGAAACGTTACGGCAAATACTCCGGATATACTCCAGAGTGGAAAAAAGCCATCGTGAAACTCAGCCCGGACAGCAAACCGCTCGAATTCTTTGAAGCGGTAGAATAATACTCTGTAAAGTAAGGAGGGAATACAGTGCCAATCAAAAAGTACAAACCGACATCTCCGGCCAGACGTAACATGTCCGTGTCTACGTTTGAAGAAATCACAACAAATGAGCCAGAGAAATCTTTGCTTGCGCCGCTGTTCAAACATGCGGGCCGTAACAACCAAGGTAAAATTACAGTTCGTCACCATGGCGGCGGACACAAACGTAAATACCGTATCATCGACTTCAAACGGACTAAAGACGGCATACCAGGTAGCGTTGCTACGATCGAGTATGACCCGAACCGTACATCCAATATTGCTTTGATCCACTATGCTGATGGAGAGAAACGTTACATCCTCGCTCCTCAAGGCCTTAAAGTTGGGGATAAGATTGAGTCCGGCCCTGCGGCTGACATCAAAATTGGTAACAGCCTTCCGCTGGCGAACATTCCAGTTGGTACAGTTATCCACAACATTGAACTTAAACCAGGCAAAGGCGGCCAGTTGGTACGCGCTGCCGGTACAGAAGCTCAATTGCTGGGCAAAGAAGAAAAATACGTTTCTGTTCGTTTGACTTCCGGTGAAGTTCGCAGAATCCTCAGCGTATGCCGTGCAACGATCGGATCCGTAGGTAACGGTGATCATGAACTGATCAAGATTGGTAAAGCCGGACGCAGTCGCTGGCTGGGCAAACGTCCTGAAGTACGCGGTGTTGTAATGAACCCTAACGATCACCCACACGGTGGTGGTGAAGGCCGCGCTCCAATCGGACGGAAATCGCCTATGTCACCTTGGGGTAAACCAACCCTCGGCTACAAAACGCGTAAGAAAAACAAAGCATCTGATAAATATATCGTTCGCCGCCGCACGAAATAAGACGCTTCTGGCAAGTTAGCTTAACGCGAAGCGTCGATTCGCGGTTTGAAGAACCGGATGAAGGGAGGATTCACACATGGGTCGCAGTTTAAAGAAGGGGCCGTTCATCGATGGCTACCTGCTGAAAAAAGTTGAGGAATTGAACGCGGCAGATAAGAAAGTCGTTGTTAAAACCTGGTCCCGTCGCTCAACCATTTTCCCTCAGTTTATCGGACATACGTTTGGTGTATATGACGGCCGTAAACACGTGCCAGTATACGTAACGGAAGATATGGTAGGTCACAAGTTGGGCGAGTTCGCGCCAACACGTACTTACAAAGGCCACGCGGGTGACGATAAGAAAACAAGAAGATAATTAAGGTCTTCGTTTGAGAGGAGGGAAAACAATGGAAGCAAAAGCACATGCAAGATCGGTGCGGATTTCCGCTCGCAAAGCGAAACTGGTTGTTGACTTGATTCGCGGCAAGCAAGTGGGGGAAGCAATTGCAATTCTTCGCCACACTCCAAAATCCGCTTCTCCAGTAGTTGAGAAGTTGCTTAACTCGGCGATCGCCAATGCTGAGCATAACTACTCTATGGACGTGAACAGTTTGTTCGTTAGCGAAGTTTTCGTTAACCAGGGTCCTACGATGAAGCGTTTCCGTCCACGCGCCATGGGCCGTGCAAGTCGGATCAATAAACGTACCAGCCACATTACTTTGGTGGTATCTGAGAAATAAGGAGGGATAACACGTGGGTCAAAAGGTAAATCCAGTCGGACTCCGAGTCGGAATTATTCGCGATTGGGAATCTAAATGGTATGCAGGCAAAGATTTCGGTACTCTTTTAATGGAAGACGTCAAAATCCGGGAATACCTTAAAGGTAAGTTGAAGGATTCCGCTGTTTCCCGCATCGAGATCGAAAGAGCGGCAAGCCGCGTGAACGTTACAATTCATACTGCTAAACCAGGTATGGTAATTGGTAAAGGCGGAGCAGAAGTAGAAGTACTTCGCAGCGCAGTTACAACTATCGCTGGTGGCAAAAAGGTTCACATCAACATCAACGAAATTAAGCACCCTGAACTGGATGCAATTCTTGTTGCTGAAAGCATTGCACAACAATTGGAACGTCGTGTATCGTTCCGTCGTGCTCTGAAACAAGCAATTCAAAGAACTATGCGTTCCGGTGCAAAGGGAATTAAAACTCAAGTTGGCGGACGTCTTGGCGGCGCTGAGATTGCCCGTTCAGAAGGTTATAGCGAAGGAACAGTTCCACTTCATACGCTTCGTGCCGATATCGATTACGGAACGGCTGAAGCACATACTACTTACGGCCGTATCGGTGTAAAAGTATGGATCTACCGTGGAGAAGTTCTTCCCCCAGCTAAGAAACAAGCTGCTCAGGAAGGAGGCAACTAATCATGTTGGTACCAAAACGCGTTAAACACCGCAAGCAACAACGCGGTCACATGAAGGGTATGGCAAAAGGCGGTACCGAATTGAACTTCGGCGAATTCGGCTTGCAAGCTTTGGAGCCGTCTTGGATCACTAACCGTCAGATCGAAGCTGCCCGTATCGCAATGACACGTTACATCAAACGTGGCGGTCAAGTTTGGATCAAGATTTTCCCAGATAAGCCTATTACTCAAAAACCTCTTGAGGTTCGTATGGGTAGTGGTAAAGGTAACGTTGAGAAATGGGTAGCCGTAGTTAAACCGGGCAAGATTATGTTCGAACTCGGAGGCGTGTCGGAAGAAATCGCTCGTGAAGCGATGCGTCTTGCCGCTCACAAGCTGCCTATCAAGACTAAGTTTGTGAAACGTGAAGAATTGGGTGGTGAAGCAAATGAAAGCTAATGAACTTCGCAACTTAACCACTGCCGAGATTGAACAAAAGATCGCAGGATTCAAAGAAGAACTTTTCAATCTCCGTTTTCAATTGGCAACTGGCCAATTGGATAACCCGACTCGGATTCGTGATGTGCGTAAGGAAATAGCTCGTGCTAAAACCGTTATCCATCAAAGAGTACTCGGGATCAGCTAAGTGAGGGCGGATTAATGATCCGTAATCAGGAAGGAGGCTAACTATGAGCGAAGAACGTAATGCACGTAAAGTGCTGATCGGTAAAGTAGTCAGCGACAAAATGGATAAAACCATCGTAATTGCTGTTGAAACCTATAAGAAACACAACTTGTATCACAAACGCATCAAGTCTACGAATAAATTCAAAGCACATGATGAGGAAAACGTTGCTAAAATCGGTGATACTGTAAAAATCATGGAAACTCGTCCTTTGTCTAAAGACAAACGTTGGAGACTTGTTGAAGTGGTTGAAAAAGCGGTTATCATCTAAGATAATGAGCAGAGCCTTTCCGGAAGGAGGAAATTAATAATGATTCAACCATTTACACGTTTGCATGTGGCTGATAACTCTGGTGCGAAGGAACTGATGTGTATCCGCGTACTGGGTGGTACTGGACGCCGTACAGCAGCAATCGGTGATCTGATCGTTTGTTCCGTTAAACAAGCAACACCAGGCGGCGTTGTCAAAAAGGGTGATGTTGTTAAAGCGGTGGTTGTTCGTACTAAACGTTCTGTGCGCCGTAAAGACGGTTCTTACATCGCATTCGACGAAAATGCAGCTGTTGTTGTTAAAGACGACAGAAGCCCACGCGGAACACGTATCTTCGGACCAGTTGCTCGCGAACTTCGCGATAAAGACTACATGAAGATCGTTTCCTTGGCACCGGAAGTAATCTAATAAAGTTACCCATAAAGTAACGTGAAGTTCTGAGAAGGTTAGTCATAGGAGGTGTAATAAATGCCTAGAGTGAAAAAAGTTCTGGAATCCCATAACAATAAACTGCATGTGAAGAAAGATGATGTGGTACTTGTGATCAGCGGGAAAGACAAAGGTAAAAAAGGCCGTGTCATCGCTGCTTATCCTCGTGAAAACCGCGTCCTGGTAGAAGGCGTGAACATGGTGAAAAAACACCAGAAGCCTAACCAGTTGAATCCGCAAGGCGGAATCATCGAACAAGAAGCTTCGATTCATGTGTCCAACGTAATGCACATTGATCCGAAGAGCGGTAAAGTTACTCGTATCGGTTACAAAGTACTCGATAACGGTAAGAAGGTTCGGGTAGCAAAGAGATCCGGAGAGATTATCGACTAATACAGTCCTAAAGAAAGGAGGTAAATCTTCATGGCAGCAAGAATGAAAGAACGTTATTTGAATGAAATAACACCTGCTCTGATGCAGAAGTTTAACTATACAACTGTTATGCAAGTACCTAAAATCGAGAAGGTTGTCATCAACATGGGTGTGGGTGACGCTGTTCAGAACTCCAAAGTACTTGATGCTGCAGTTAATGACTTGCAACTGATCGCTGGTCAAAAGCCAGTAATCACTAAAGCTAAAAAATCCATCGCCGGTTTCAAACTGCGCGAAAACATGCCGATTGGGGTTAAAGTAACACTGCGCGGCGAGCGTATGTATTACTTCCTGGACAAATTGTTCAACGTAACGCTTCCACGCGTACGTGACTTCCGCGGTGTTTCCACTAAAGCCTTTGACGGCCGTGGTAACTACACGCTTGGTCTTAAAGAACAACTGATCTTCCCAGAAATCGAGTATGACAAAGTGGATAAGGTCCGCGGTATGGACATCGTTATCGTAACGACTGCAAAGACGGATGAGGAATCCCGTGAGCTGCTGAATCAGCTGGGAATGCCTTTCGCTAAGTAAGAATCATCCATTTCTCCGAAACTGTTTAGGAGGTGTCAGGCTAAAGTGGCAAAAACTTCGATGAAAGTTAAACAACAACGCGAGCCTAAGTTCAAAGTACGTGCATATACACGTTGTGAGCGTTGCGGTCGTCCACATTCGGTACTGCAAAAGTTCAAAATTTGCAGAATTTGTTTCCGTGAGTTAGCTTATAAAGGCCAGATCCCTGGCGTGAAAAAAGCAAGTTGGTAAGAAGTTTATAAACGGGAAGGAGGTTTACACACATGACTATGTCTGATCCTATTGCAGATATGCTTACTCGTATTCGTAACGCCAACACTGTGCGTCACGAGACAGTAGAAATGCCTGCTTCTACTATGAAAAAACAAATCGCGGACATCTTGAAGCGTGAAGGTTTCATCCGTGATGCGGAATTCGTTGAAGATAGCAAACAAGGGATTATCCGTATCTTCTTGAAATACGGCCCTAACCAAGAGCGCGTTATCTCTGGTCTGAAAAGAATCAGTAAACCAGGCCTTCGCGTTTACACGAAGAGCAATGAAGTGCCTCGTGTACTCGGCGGCCTAGGAATCGCGATTATCTCCACATCTAAGGGAGTTATGACCGACAAAGAAGCTCGTCAATCAAAATCGGGCGGAGAAGTTGTCTGCTACATTTGGTAATAAACGTCACAAGATAAGGAGGTGCAACACATGTCTCGTATTGGTCGCAAACCAATCGCAGTACCTAGCGGTGTAGATGTCACTTTGGACAACGCCGTTATTACAGTAAAAGGTCCTAAGGGCACTTTGACTCGTGAGCTTCATAAAGACATGAAGGTTACAGTTGAAAATAACGAAATCACCGTTGTCCGCCCGTCGGACAACAAATTGCATCGTTCACTTCACGGCACAACCCGCTCCGTTGTCAACAACATGGTGAGCGGTGTGACTGAAGGTTTCTCGAAATCTCTGGAGCTGGTTGGGGTCGGATATCGTGCAAGCAAATCCGGAGATAAAATCGTTCTGAACGTTGGTTACTCCCACCCGGTTGAAATTACACCGGAAGCGGGCATCGAGTTCGAAGTTCCTGCGAACACGAAGATCATCGTTAAAGGTATCGATAAAGAACGCGTTGGCGCTTATGCTGCCAAAATCCGTTCCGTACGTGAACCAGAACCGTATAAAGGTAAAGGTATCAAATATGAAGGCGAGCGTATCATCCGCAAGGAAGGTAAAGCCGGTAAGAAGAAATAATCGGCTTACTCTTCATTGTAAGATACCCCGTGCATCTTAAAGTGAAGCTGTTTACGGCAAACTGAAGGGAGTGAAAGGGAAGTCATGATTACAAAAGAGGATAAAAACAAGGCTCGTCTCAAAAGACACCTGCGTGTTCGTAAAAAAATCCAGGGAACTACTGAGCGTCCACGTTTGAACGTGTTTCGTTCTTCGAAACACATCTACGCTCAATTGATCGATGACGTGACAGGCGTTACAATCGTATCCGCCTCGACACTTGATAAAGATCTGAGCGCTACAATCGGCAATGGCGGCAGCGTTGAAGCTGCAAGCAAAGTAGGTCAACTGATCGCTGAGCGTGCTAAAGCTAAAGGTTATGCAGTGGTTGTATTTGACCGCGGTGGATACTTGTACCATGGACGAATTCAGGCTTTGGCTGATGCAGCTCGCGAAGCTGGTCTTGAATTCTAGAATATTTCTTAAAAGGAGGTTAACGACTTGCGTGTAGATCCGAACAGTTTAGAGCTGACAGAAAGAGTTGTACACATTAACCGTGTAGCAAAAGTTGTAAAAGGCGGACGCCGTTTCAGCTTTAGTGCACTTGTTGTTGTGGGCGATGGCAACGGCTACGTTGGTGCTGGTATCGGTAAAGCCGGCGAAGTTCCGGATGCCATCCGTAAAGGCATTGAAGACGCCAAGAAAAACCTGATTCACATTCCAATCGTAGGAACTTCGATTCCCCATCTGGTTACTGGACATTTCGGCGCAGGACGCGTGCTGCTGAAACCAGCATCAGAAGGTACTGGCGTTATTGCCGGCGGTCCAGTTCGTGCGGTATTGGAATTGGCAGGCGTTGGCGACATCTTGACAAAATCTTTGGGTTCTTCGAATTCCATGAACATGGTCAATGCAACTTTAGAGGGTCTTTCCCGTCTGAAACGCATTGAAGAGGTCGCGAAACTTCGCGGCAAATCTGTCGAAGAATTGCGCGGTTAAGGAGGGGAACGTCAATGGCAAAATTGCAAATTACCCTCGTACGCAGCGTAATTGGACGTCCAGAAACACAACGTGTTACTGTTAAGACGCTCGGCCTGCGTAAGACTAACTCGTCCGTGGTTCACAATGACACTCCTGCAATTCGCGGAATGATCAACAAAGTGAGCCACTTGCTGTCCGTTACAGAAATCGAAGGCTAAACGCCTCGTATAAATTAACAAACATAAGGAGGTGCAAACGATGAAGTTACATGAACTTGCTCCAGCTCCGGGTTCCCGCAAAGAACGCAATCGCGTTGGTCGCGGACCTAGTAGCGGTAACGGAAAAACTTCCGGTCGCGGTCATAAGGGTCAAAACTCCCGTTCCGGCGGTGGTGTTCGTCCCGGCTTCGAGGGTGGACAAAACCCACTCTATCGTCGTCTGCCTAAACGTGGTTTCATCAATCCTACCCGTAAAGAGTATGCGATTGTGAACCTGGAAGATCTGAATAGCTTTGCTGAAGGAACTGAAGTGACTCCACAGTTGCTGATTGAAACTGGTGTTGTCAAGAATTCCAAAAGCGGCATTAAGATTCTCGGTAACGGCGAACTAGCCGTTAAATTGACTGTACAAGCAAATAAGTTCTCTCAATCTGCGGTAGAGAAAATCGAGGCTGCCGGCGGTAAAACCGAGGTGATCTAATGTTCAAGACGCTTAAGAATATATGGCATATTGAAGATTTGCGCAAAAAGATCCTGTTTACCCTGCTCGTTCTGATCATCTACCGACTCGGTTCGTTTGTACCGGTTCCTGGTGTGAACAAAGAAGTACTGGAAACAACAAATCAAAGCGGCGACGCTTTGATGGGTCTTCTGAACACCTTCTCGGGCGGAGCGCTCAAAAACTTCTCGATTTTTGCGATTAGTATTTACCCGTACATTACCGCATCGATCATCGTGCAATTGCTGTCGATGGATGTTATCCCTAAGTTTGCCGAATGGGCTAAACAAGGGGAACACGGGAAAAAGCAGCTAGCGCAAGTGACCCGTTACGGCACAGTAGTGCTCGGTTTGATTCAAGCTTTTGCGACTTCAATCGGATTCAACCGGATCTACAGCACTGAGATGATTCCGAATGCAACCTTTGCGGATTACCTGCTTATCGCGATCATTCTGACTGCAGGTACATCGTTCCTGATGTGGCTGGGTGAGCAGATCACGGAAAAGGGAATAGGAAACGGGATTTCGATCCTGATTTTTGCGGGAATCGTCGCTGCCATACCGGGACATATCACGGCCACGGCTCAGTCCAGCTTTATACAGCCGGATCAGATGTTCCTGAATATTCTTAAAGTCGTTATCGTGTTGATCTTGGTTGCGGCGATTATTGTTGGAGTAATCTTCGTACAGCAAGGGATTCGTAAGATTCCTGTGCAATATGCCAAACGCGTAGTCGGCAACAAGATGTATGGTGGACAGAATACGCATATTCCGCTGAAGATTAACGCAGCAGGCGTTATTCCTGTCATTTTCGCTGTTTCTCTACTGCAATTCCCGGTGGTACTCTCCAGCTTCTGGTCAACACATGAGTGGGCGAAATGGGTTGCTGGCAACCTGAAGTTTAATGAGCCTCTCGGTATGGTTCTGTATGTGCTTATGATTATTGGATTTACGTTCTTCTATACGTTTGTTCAGATGAATCCACAGCAGATGGCCGATAACATGAAGAAGAATGGCGGTTATATCCCGGGCATCCGTCCTGGTAAAGCAACGGAGAAATATCTCACCAAGGTAATGTCCCGTCTGACTATGTCCGGCGCGCTGTTCTTGGCGTTTATATCCGTACTTCCTGTATTCTTCGGGAAGCTCTCCGGTCTACCAGATTCGGTTCAGATTGGTGGTACATCCATCCTGATCGTAATTGGTGTAGCACTGGATACCATGAAGCAGATCGAGAGCCAATTGATCAAACGCCATTACAAAGGCTTCATCAATAAATAGTGGATAGGTTCCGGCGAAGCATGAGATTTACAGACTTCCCGGCACCTATTGTGCTGTTTCTTGCTTGGTGGCGAACTTTTGGGGGGAGAGAGAAATCGTGAACATTCTATTCATGGGCCCTCCTGGGGCAGGCAAGGGGACACAAGCAGCAGTTATCGTTAAAGAGCTTGGCATTCCGCATATTTCGACAGGTGACGCCTTCCGCTTGGCAATCAAGCAGGGTACTCCGGTCGGACTGAAGGCCAAATCTTACACCGAGCAAGGCTTGCTTGTACCTGATGATGTGACTATTGGGATCGTTGAAGAACGGCTTCAGCAGTCCGATTGCGAAAAAGGTTTCTTATTGGATGGCTTTCCAAGAACCCTTTCGCAAGCGGAAGCGCTGGAAGATATCTTAAGCCGCCTCAATATTTCATTGGATCATGTAATCAACTTGAATGTAGACCGTGGACTGCTGATGGCGCGTCTTACGGGACGTAGAATCTGCAGAGTTTGCGGAGCATCCTACCATTTAATTTTCAACCCGCCGAAGCAAGAAGGCATTTGCGACATTGATGGCGGTGAGTTGTATCAACGTCCGGATGACAACGAAGAGAGCGTAGGCAAGCGTCTGGATGAGTATGATAACAAGACAGCACCGCTGCTTGCGTTTTATGAGAATAAAGGTCTTTTGCGTCAGGTAAACGGAGAAAACGAAATCAATGTCGTTACTTCCGAAATCGTATCTTTGTTGCGAGGTTAATGTAATGATCATTTGTAAATCCGAACAGGAACTTGCCTTTATGAGGGAAGCTGGTCGAATTGTTGCCGAGAGTCACCGGTTGATTGCAGAGGCTATCCAGCCTGGTATCACAACCGGAGAGCTCGACAGAATCGCCGATCAATACATTCGCAGTCAAGGTGCTGTGCCGTCTTTCAAAGGTTACAACGGTTTTCCTGCCAGCATTTGCGCTTCAGTCAACGAACAATTGGTGCATGGATTTCCGGGTAAACGCAAATTGATGGAAGGCGATATAATAACGCTTGATATCGGTGCAGAGTACCGCGGTTATCACGGTGATTCCGCTTGGACCTACGGAGTGGGCAGCATTTCTGATGAAGCTCAGCGCTTGCTGGACGTCACGGAAGGCTCCTTGTACGCAGGACTGGCGTTAGTCAAACCGGATGTGCGCTTGTTTACAATCTCCCATGCGATCCAGCAAACTATTGAAGACGCCGGATTCTCCGTCGTACGAGAGTATGTGGGTCACGGCATCGGGGCAAAACTGCATGAAGAACCGCAAATTCCGAACTATGGCATAGCGGACCGCGGACCACGTCTGAAACCGGGTATGGTACTCGCGATTGAGCCGATGGTGAACGTAGGGGACAGATATGTCAGAACGCTGGAAGATAACTGGACGGTCGTTACGGTAGACGGCTCATTGTGTGCTCACTTCGAACATACAGTAGCAGTTACACCGGACGGCATGGAAATTTTCACTAAACTGAATGCGTAGGTGATCTTGATGAATACTCAGAGCAGCCCGCAGATTGGTCAATTGGTGAGAATTCTCAAAGGCAAAGATGCCGGAGAGGCTGCCGTTGTTATCGCAGTTGTGGATAGCAGATTTGTATATATTGCCGATGGGGACAAACGGAAGTTTGATGGGCCGAAGAAGAAGAACATTCAACATCTGGAGCTCATACCCTTTATCAGCAGTGAGGTTGTGAACAGTTTGGAAGAAACCGGCCGGGTTACCAACGGAAAGCTGCGTTTTGCAGTGATGAAGTATGGCGGACCTGCTGGAATAAGTGCAGATGAGAAAGGAGACTAACTGTGGCTAAAGAAGATGTCATTGAAGTCGAAGGTACGGTCATTGAGCCGTTGCCGAATGCAACGTTTAAGGTTGAGCTTGAGAACGGTCATCAAATACTTGCCCATGTGTCCGGGAAATTGCGGATGCACTTTATCCGTATCCTAACCGGAGACAAAGTGGTCGTGCAGTTATCGCCTTACGATTTATCTAAAGGTCGTATAACTTACCGTAAATAGATGGGAACTACAACAAAAGTTTTGCTTCGCAAAACTTTGAGGAGGTAATTAACATGAAGGTAAGACCTTCTGTGAAGCCCATTTGCGAGAAATGCAAAGTCATCCGCCGCAAAGGGACTGTTATGGTAATTTGCGAAAATCCGAAACACAAACAAAAACAAGGTTAAGAAGGGGGTGTAGCGTAAAATGGCTCGTATAGCTGGAGTGGATTTGCCACGTGATAAACGCGTTGAGATCGCCTTGACTTATATTTTCGGAATCGGTAAAACGACTTCCCAGAAAATTCTTAATGAAACAGGCATTGACGTTAACACACGTGTCCGTGATTTGACGGAAGATGAAGTCAGCAAACTGCGTGAAATGATCGACAAGTCAGTTAAGGTTGAAGGTGACCTTCGTCGTGAAATTTCCTTGAATATTAAGCGTCTTACTGAGATCGGCTGTTACCGCGGTGTTCGCCACCGTCGTGGATTGCCTGTTCGCGGTCAACGCACCAAAACGAATGCCCGTACCCGGAAAGGCCCGCGTCGTACGGTAGCAAACAAAAAGAAATAATAAGGGGGGATAAGAGACAATGGCTAAACCGAAAAAAGTCGTACGTACCAAACGTCGCGACCGGAAGAATATCGAGAGCGGCGTGGCACATATTCGTTCCACGTTCAACAACACTATCGTTACGATCACGGATCCTCACGGAAATGCAATTTCCTGGGCTAGCTCCGGCGGTCAAGGATTCAAAGGTTCCCGTAAATCGACTCCATTTGCAGCGCAAATGGCAGCCGAAAGTGCTGCTAAAGCAGCGATGGAACACGGCATGAAGTCCGTTGAAGTTATGGTTAAAGGACCGGGCGCGGGCCGCGAAGCAGCCATCCGTTCCCTTCAAGCCGCAGGGCTTGAAGTAAACCTCATTAAAGACGTAACTCCGGTTCCTCACAATGGATGCCGTCCGCCGAAACGTCGTCGCGTATAGTGAAATCAGAATTGTGATTGTGGTATAATTCTGACGCATCTGCTAATAATAGGTGTTTAGGCATACTACATGATGCACCTGATGGGGTGACAGTTTCATATAGGAGCGACGTTTGAAGGAGGGGTACACTCGTGATAGAAATCGAAAAGCCGAAGATTGAGACCGTAGAAGCCAATGATGAAGGAACCTATGGGAAATTCGTAGTTGAACCGCTGGAACGTGGATATGGCACGACTCTGGGGAACTCGCTTCGCCGGATTCTGCTTTCCTCCCTTCCGGGAGCCGCAGTAACATCGGTCCAAATTGACGGCGTTTTGCATGAGTTCTCGACCGTTCCTGGCGTAATGGAAGATGTGACGGAAATCATTCTGAACCTTAAAGCTCTTTCTCTGAAGATCCATTCAGATGAAGAGAAAGTGTTCGAGATTGATGCTGAGGGTGAAGGCATCGTTACCGCAGGTGATATCCGTGCGGACAGCGATGTTGAGATCCTCAATCCGGATCTTCATATTGCAACGCTGGGACCTGGCGCGAGACTTCACATGCGTATTTTTGCAGGCCGTGGTCGCGGCTATGTCCAAGCAGACCGGAACAAACGCGACGACCAGCCAATCGGTGTTATTCCAGTTGACTCTATCTACACTCCTATTTCCCGCGTGAATTACGGCATTGATAACACTCGTGTCGGTCAAGTGACGAACTATGACAAGTTGACGCTGGAAATTTGGACAGATGGCAGTATCAGACCGGAAGAGGCTGTAAGCCTCGGAGCCAAAATTTTGAACGAGCACCTCGTATTGTTCGTAGGACTTACGGACGAAGCGAAAGACGCCGAAATTATGGTTGAAAAAGAAGAAGACAAAAAAGAAAAAGTACTTGAGATGACAATCGAAGAACTTGATCTTTCTGTCCGTTCCTACAACTGCCTCAAACGTGCCGGTATTAATACCGTACAAGAGCTGACTACGAAAACTGAAGAAGATATGATGAAGGTTCGTAACTTGGGCCGCAAATCTTTGGAAGAAGTTCAAGAGAAGCTAGAGGAACTTGGTTTGGGTCTCCGCACAGAAGAATAGTTAACAGATTGCTTGAGTACTTGAGTGAAGGAGGGAAAACAAATGGCATACCAAAAATTGGGCCGTGATTCCAGTGCGCGTAAAGCATTGTTCCGCGACATGGTTACGGATCTGTTCCTTTACGAGCGCATCCAGACAACGGAAGCCAAAGCGAAGGAAGTTCGTTCCATCGCTGAGAAACTGATCACTAAAGCGAAAAAGGGCGATCTTCATGCTCGTCGTCAAGTAGCTGCATTTGTTCGTCGTGAAACTGTTGACGGTGAACAAGATGCAATCCAAAAACTGTTCTCTGATATTGCTCCTCGTTACACAGAGCGTCCAGGCGGATACACTCGTATCCTGAAGCTGGGACCTCGCCGTGGCGATGCTGCGCCTATGGTTTATCTTGAACTGGTAGACCGCGCGTAGTAACGCAAGTAATGATTTCCGGAATTATCCCTTTCCCCCATGATCCTCGGAGCATGGGTAGGAAAGTATTAACCGTTATTGTGCTGCAGGGGCGCTAAGGCCCTGCTGTACAACTAACCGCGGGAATCACCTTGTATAGAGTAGAAGGAGCTCCCGCCGGGGCTCTTTTTTTTTGAAAACCAAGTATGGACTGACGGGAGAACGGAATGCGCAATCTATTGATGAAAGTCAATTATGACGGGACCCATTATGATGGCTTTCAGACCCAGCCTCAGGGCAATACGATTCAAGACCGGCTGGAACAGGCCATACTCCATCTGACGGGCGAGGCGCTCAAGATAACCGCCTCTGGACGGACAGACGCGGGTGTGCATGCTTATGGACAGCCATTTAACTTCATGACCTCCTCTCAGATCCCGCTTGAACGCTGGTGTCTAGCCCTGAATGCTAGGTTGCCGCAAGATATCGTGGTTACCGAGGCGAGGGAGGTTCCGCTATCGTTCCACTCTCGTAGAGGAGCAAAGCGCAAAACCTATCGGTACACCATTAATGGCAACCGGTTTCCGGATCCGTTTCAGCGGCGCTGGCAGCATCACCACCCGGTGAAACTCGATATACCGGCAATGCAGAAAGGTCTTACACATTTACTGGGTACCCATGACTTCACCTCGTTCGCATCACGGAAGTCCACGAAGACTTCCCATGTCCGAACGATCTTTGAGGCTCATATGGAGATTGACCGCAGTATGTGTCGACCTGACTCTGTAGACCAGGGTGTCATTCACACTTATATTACGGGCAGCGGATTTCTGCAGCATATGGTTCGCATTATTATGGGAACGCTGATTCACGTGGGAGAAGGCAAATACCATGCGGATAAGGTTGCGGATATTCTAGCCGCATGCGATCGGGCAGCAGCAGGGCCAACTGCCGTATCCAAGGGCTTGGCGCTGTGGAGTGTTGAATATGACGAGGATGGAATTTAAGCGAGAGCGTTCTATACTTTTTTTAGAAAAATTATAGTCAATAGGCTTAAAAATCACTTGCACTTGTCATGTTTATGCTGTAATATAAAAGTTGTGTTTTCTTGATGGCTATCCCACAGCCCCGATCAAGAAGATGCCGACAAATAAGCTTTTTTTAACTCACATAATTGTAATCCAATGAGAAACAAGATATACGAAACAGATGATTTTCGTACGAGAACAAGGAGGAAACATTCATGCGTACCACCTATATGGCGAAACCAAACGAAGTTGAACGCACTTGGCACATCATTGATGCCGAAGGCAAGACACTTGGTCGTTTGGCCAGCGAAGCCGCTGCATTGATCCGTGGCAAACACAAACCGCAATTCACTCCACATGTTGATACTGGAGATTTCGTAATTGTTATCAACGCTGAGAAGATTCACCTGACAGGTAAGAAAATGCAAAATAAGAAATACTACCGTCACTCGATGCACCCAGGTGGCTTGAAAGTCACTGTTGCAGAAGACCTGATCAAGACTAAACCTGAACGCATGATTGAATTTGCAGTTCACGGTATGATTCCTAAGACTCGTCAAGGGGATCACATGAAGCTGAGATTGAAAGTCTATGCAGGCGCCGAGCATCCACATGCAGCACAAAAACCTGAAGTTTACGAACTTCGCGGATAAGAATAGAGGAGGACAGTTTCATGGCACAAGTACAATACTATGGGACAGGTCGTCGTAAACATTCGGTAGCACGTGTTCGCCTTGTACCGGGTGAAGGACGCATTGTCATTAACAAACGCGAGATGGACGAATATTTCGGTGTGGAAACATTGAAAATGATCGTGAAACAACCTTTGAACCTGACTGAAACACTGGGCAACTACGATGTAATCGTTCTTGCACATGGTGGCGGCATTTCTGGTCAAGCCGGAGCAATCCGTCACGGGATCTCCCGTGCACTTCTGAAAGTAGATCCAGAATACCGCGGTGCCCTTAAGAAAGCCGGCTTCCTGACTCGTGACCCACGTATGAAGGAACGTAAGAAATACGGCCTCAAAGCAGCTCGTCGTGCTCCACAGTTCTCGAAACGTTAATATCCCTTGTTTTTCAAGGATATCAAGCCTCTGGCCTTTATGGCCAGGGGCTTTTATTTTTGCCATAATGACAGCTGTGACCATAGCAATGACTTGTTTTTATCTAACACTAAAGCCATGCAATATGGATCTCCAGAGTTGATCATTATCATGGAACATGTCCGGGGCTTCTGGGATTTGTAAGGCGCAAACATTGTTAAAAGGCCAAGGCGTTTCGATAATTCCATATACAGGTGCATGATTAATAACAAGCAGGTTAAATGTTCCTTTAACCATTCCGTTTAACACATCCAGCAGTTCAGCGGTTTCATGTATTGTGGCTTCGGTGCGAATAAATAATACCTTGTCAGCGTCCATGAGGGTCTGGAGGAATCGCGGGATGCGGCGCTGTAGTTTTTCTTTTAATTCTGGATAGCTGACAAGCTGTTCCGGTGTATTTTCAATCAGTGGAAAATCATGATGAGAAAAAGCATGGTACGCTGCATCCCTAACAATAAAACATTCCGCCTCCCGTAATACTAAGATTAGGAAATTTCATGAAATGGGCGAACCGATTTCGCAATAGATTGCTTACACCTGCCAAAACGGGGGTCTCCACCCAATCAATCACCCCACCTACTTTTCGCAATAGAGTGCGGGATAATTGATCTGCAGCGAGGCAGTTATGTCCTAAACTGAATATAACGTCATAGGTACCCTTAATCTCATTCAATATCATGCGGATCCCCCCGGATAATTTACTATATAAAATTAATCACAGGAGAAAAGCGTTGGACGATCATACTTATTTCATTTGAAACAGGCACTTACTCATATCGAGACAAGACATGGCCTCATAATCTATAAAGGGTTAAGTACAGTTGAGGCGGTGTGAGTAATGGTGAAAATATCGGTTTTGTTGCCCGTATACAACTCATCACTTTATATTGAGGAGTCAATTCAGAGTATCCTTCAGCAATCGTATCCTGATTTTGAACTACTGATTATAGATGATGGGTCTGTTGATGGAACCTTGGGAAGAATAAAGGGTATTCATGACAGCCGTATAAAGGTGATTTCTCATGCCGTAAACATCGGGCTTATCAGAACATTGAACGAAGGCCTTTCGTTATGTACGGGTGAATATATTGCCCGAATGGATGGGGATGACATCGCTTTGCCGCATCGTTTCGAACGTCAAGTGGCCTTTATGGATGCGAATCCGCATATAGGGGTTTGCGGTAGCCAAGCAGAATATATCGGCATAGCCGGGACTACAGTTAAACCACTAATTCATGACGAAATAAGGTGTTGGCAGTTTTTTCACTGTACGTTTGTGCATCCTACTGTCATGCTTAGAAAATCCATTCTGGATAATCATGGAGTGAAATATTGGGATTACCCTCATGCGGAGGATTTTGAGCTGTGGAACCGCTTGGGAGAGGTAACCCAATTGATCAATCTGCCTGAAGTGCTGCTAAAGTACAGGGTGCATACTAACCAGATATCTTACGTCCATGAAGCTATGCAAGAACAGATAGCTGAGAGGATCATCAGGCAACAATTTGGGCAAATCGGGCTCAATCCCACCTATGAGGAGTATCAGCTGCATAGGGATTTCTGCCATTTTAGGATTCAGGTTCATGATTTCAATCAATACAACAGAGCATTAGCATGGGCTCATAAAATCTTGGAGGCGAATAATCGAGTCCAAAAATACAACCATGAGGTTTTAAATTCGGTATTATCTCAATGCTTTACCCTCTCTCAATAAGCTTGCTGCGGTTTTCTTTAGACTGGTATTACTCCGGTCGTAAAACACCCGTTAACTACGTGAACAATGCTCTATTAGCGCATTAACGAGTTGGTGGGTTTTAAAGTAGAAGTTGTGGTTTGATAATTCACAGTTCCTGACTATATATTCTCCTTATTACAGCATGTCTCTCGGTTTTTAGGGATATCAAGCCTCGAGCCTTTATGGCCAGGGGCTTTTGGCTTTTTATGCCGCTATAAATACTATAAAATGCATTGACTTCCTCAGAGAAAGTTATATACTATTCCGTATAAGAATAGTTGGAATTGTCGTCATAAGTTCAGCATTATCTTTAAGCTGCATAACTAGGATGGAGGAATACCGTAATGAATCTGCTTGAGAAAGAAGATTTGATTAAAGTTAAGGCCGAGGAACTGGAAAATGCTTCACCTGAAGAGATAATTCGGTGGGCAGTAGAAACTTTCCCTAACATCACCTTTGCCTGCAGTTTCGGAGCTGAAGATGTAGTGCTTGTTGATATGCTGCAGAAGGTTAGTCCGTCAACGGATGTTTTTTATTTGGATACGGATTATCATTTCAAAGAAACCTATGAGACAAGAGATATTATGGCTGATAAATATGGAATGGAGTTCGTGCGTGTGTCGCCGCAGATCTCTACTCAGGAACAAGCACTTCAATACGGTGATGCGCTATGGAGTGTCGATCCTAACCAATGCTGTGCGATCCGCAAAGTAGAGCCGCTTACCCGCATTCTTTCCCAATATGATGCCTGGATTACCGGGATTCGCCGTGATCAGGCGCCGACCCGCGCCAATTCCAAAAAGGTAGAGTACGATTATAAATTCGGACTGGTTAAATTTAATCCGATTGCGCACTGGACGACTGAGGATGTATGGAATTACATCCGCGAGAACGATGTTGTGTATAATCCGCTCCATGACCGCAATTTCCCGAGCATCGGCTGCGAGCAATGCACCCGTGCTGTTATGCCTGGCGAAGATCCGCGTGCCGGAAGATGGTCCGGTTCGGAAAAAACGGAATGTGGACTGCATAAATAAGCAAGGGACGAGAAGCGAGACACAGGAGGAGAAAAATTAGATGACGTCAATACTTCCACATGGAGGAACACTGATTCAGCGTACAGTGGAGGGAGCGCAGAGAGAAGAACTGCTGCAGCAAGCTTCGGACTATAAATCAATCGCAATTAATACATGGACTATCTCTGATCTGGATTTGATTGCCGTGGGAGCCTTCTCACCGCTTACCGGCTTTTTAAATGAAGAAGATTATCATTCTGTCGTGAAAAGCATGAGACTTGCAAATGGCACCGTATGGAGTATTCCCATTACACTTGCTGTCGAAGATGAGGTGGCCTCAGGTCTGGCTGTTGGAGATACCGTGTCTTTGGTCGGTGAAGAAGATGGTGTGATTTATGGTTTGCTGGATGTACAGAGCATTTACAGCGTAGATCAGCAGCTTGAAGCACAGAACGTCTTCAGAACGACAGATCCGGAGCACCCTGGCGTCAGTAAATTGCTGGCCCGTCCGGCAACCTATGTAGGAGGACCTATAACGGTCTTGAATCGTCCGCAGCCGGAGAAGTTCGGGGAGTTCTATTTTGATCCGGTCAAGACGCGGCAAATTTTCGCTGATAAAGGCTGGAGAACGGTTGTTGGCTTTCAGACCCGAAATCCCGTTCACCGTGCACATGAGTACATTCAGAAGTGTGCTATGGAGGTTGTGGACGCTCTGTTCCTCAATCCTCTGGTCGGCGAGACTAAATCCGATGATGTGCCGGCCAATGTGCGGATGAAGAGTTATCTGGCACTGCTGGAGAATTACTACCCGGCAGACCGTACATTCCTTGGAGTATTCCCGGCAGCTATGCGTTACGCGGGTCCAAGAGAAGCGATATTCCATGCCATGGTCCGCAAAAATTACGGCTGCACCCATTTCATCGTGGGCCGTGACCATGCCGGTGTAGGTGACTACTATGGAACTTACGAAGCACAAGAGATTTTTTCCAACTTTACTGCTGAGGAGTTGGGGATTACACCGCTATTTTTTGAGCACAGCTTTTTCTGCATCAAATGCGGAAATATGGCCTCCAGCAAGACCTGCCCTCATCCGGGTGATCAGCATCTGACACTATCCGGTACGAAGGTGCGTGCGCTGCTGCGGGATGGCCAGTGCCCGCCTCCGGAATTTACGCGGCCTGAGGTTGCGCAAATTTTGATTGAGGGAATGTATCAGGAAGTTAACGCCTAAATACGAAGAGCCAGTACTATTTGGCCCTCTTGTCCCATATAGATGAGTAAAATCTATCGGGACGAGGGGGTCTTTGTTATGTCTGGCCGAAAGCAGCGGAAAGTCTCGGTCTGGATCTCATGGAACAGTATAAAAAAAAGCATGCTGGGCGCAGTGCTGCTTGCTGTGATGATCGGCATCATTGCCTATGATATGCCTACCGCCAAAACGCTGAACTATTGGAGCCTGCCATTGTCCGGTAAGATTATAGCCATCGATGCAGGCCATGGCGGACCTGACGGAGGGGCAGTCAGCCGTGAGGGACTGATTGAGAAGGATATTAACCTCGCGGTCTCACTGTATCTGCGGGATTATTTGCAGCAGGCGGGGGCGATTGTAGTTATGACGCGTGAAGGTGATTATGACCTGGCCCAGGAGGGCACCAAAGGATATTCCAAGCGCAAGACAGAGGATCTGAAGCAAAGGGTAAGGACTATTGAAGAGAAGGGCGCGGACCTCTTTATCAGCGTGCATATGAACAGTGTCCCTTCCGGCCGCTGGAGCGGAGCGCAAACCTTCTATTATCCCAACAACGAAGGGAATAAAGCGTTAGCGGGCTTTGTACAGGATGAACTCAGGGCTACGCTGGAGAATACCGATCGTGTAGCTAAAACTGTGAATACAGTGTTTCTGTTAAAAGCATTGAAAATGCCGGCTGTACTTGTGGAGGTAGGTTTTCTGTCACATCCGCAGGAGTCGGCTTTGCTTGGAGATGATGTCTATCAGCGGAAGGTGGCAACGAGCATTTACCGCGGGATTATGCGGTATGCTTCAGAGCAGCAGTGAGGAGGGACTACTCATCCGCAGAGGGGGAATGCTATAATAGACAAAAATACCGGAACCTTACCCGTCCGGAAGGAACAGAGGTGCTTTCCATGCTGACCAGGGAACAAATTCAGGAACTATTGCAGTCGCTTACAGACCCGGAATCCGGAAAAAGCCTTGTGGAGCTGCAGTTGATTCGCGATATTATGATTAAGGAAGACCGCATATCCTTATCGCTTGTATGTCTGGACCAAGATGAGAAGAGCCGTATGGAGTTGGAGCAGCAGGTGCGTGATCTGCTTACAGCGGGCGGAGCCGGCAATGTACATATCCGGCTGCGTGATGCCACCGACTATGAGCGCTCTATCTTGCGCGGAGAGAGCGTGGACGATAAGCCGGAAGATCATCAAGGGGACAAGCTTAAAGGGCATGCAGCGGGTCTTGAGGGCCATGAGCTGATTGGTGAGAACTCCGGCGTGAACTTCATCGCTATCGCCAGCGGTAAGGGCGGGGTCGGCAAATCAACCGTGACGGTAAATCTGGCAGTGGCACTCGCCCGAAAAGGGAAGAAGGTCGGATTGATTGATGCTGATATCTATGGCTTTAGTATTCCGGACATGATGGGGATTGAAGAGGGGCCGATTGTCGAAGAAGGCACAATTATACCTGTAGAACGTTTCGGAGTGAAGGTCATGTCCATGGGCTTTTTCATCCGTGAGAATAGTCCTGTCATCTGGAGAGGACCCATGCTTGGCAAGATGCTCCGCCAGTTCTTCAGCGACGTAGGTTGGGGAGAGCTTGACTACATGCTGCTTGACTTGCCTCCAGGTACGGGTGATGTGGCGCTGGATGTGCATCAGATGCTGCCGCACAGCAAGGAAATTATCGTAACTACGCCCCATGCAACAGCAGCCTTTGTAGCGGCCAGAGCAGGATCAATGGCTTTGCAGACAGAGCATGAGATTCTTGGGGTCATTGAGAATATGGCCTACTATGAATGCTCGGAATGCGGCAAAAAGGACTATATTTTCGGCCGCGGCGGCGGGGCGAGACTAGCAGAGACACTGCATACGGAGCTGCTGGCCCAGATTCCGCTTGGCGCACCGGATAATCATATCTCCGAACCGGATTTCTCACCGTCTGTATATAAACCCGAAACAGCCACCGCACAGCTGTTTGCGGAGATTGCCGATAAATTGATTGCGAAGTATGAGCAGTAATTCAAATTGGCATTAAAAAGAGGCCGTCCCAATTCTAAGTGGGACAAGGCCTCTTTTTATTTTAGGAACCGGAATCATCGCCGCCTTCTTGCTTCTGGCTGTCCCCGCCGCTTCCTTGATCGCCGCCTCCTTTTTCCTGACCTTTCTTTTCAACCTTCGGCTGAAGTTCATCCTGGACTACCGTTTTAAGCAAACCAAGCACTTCCATGCGGAATAGAGGATTCTGCATCGCTTCCTGCATAATGGTCATGGATTGCTTCCGGTAATCCGAAGTTTTAGTAAGGTCTAGGAACATTTTCATCATTTCGGGCGACTTCATGATCTCTTCAATTGATTTTTGATACGTTGGATCTTTGATCAACTGAAGATGCAGCTCCTTGCTCTGGGTATTGATCGCTTTAGCAAATTCACCGGCAAATTGCGGATCGGTCATGATTTTTTCAATTTCTTTTTGATACTCAGGAGCTGTAATTGTGTCTTTAACGGCAATCCGGATTTGTTCCGTCGTTTGGAGCGGCATCATTTTCATGCTCAACCCGCCGCCGCCTCCTTCGGAGCCGGAGCTTGGACTGGAGAGTGCCTCCTCTACGGCTTTCTTTCCATCATCGCTTTTTAATATATCAACAACCATGGTCTTCATTTCCTTGTATCCCATCTGCCCGGAAGATGAACTGCTCTGTTCTCCTCCGCAGGCTGTTAAAGCCATAATTAAGCTTAAAGCCAGGCCTCCGGCCCATAAACTCCTCCATTTCATTGGCGCTGCCCCTCCTTTGTAGGATTCCTGACTGTAGTATGCCGCGCGGACACACATTTATGTTGCTGTATAATGGTTTTTTGACGGTAAGCTTGGTAAAATAAATCTGACACGGGGAGGTGAACTGGCTGAGTATAAAGAAATGGTTTTATTTGTTCTGGACCACGCTTCTGATCGGTGCGGGCGGAGCGGTAGTAGCTGGACTTGCACTGCAGGCTGTGAATGGCCGTATCGAGTTCAAAAGCACTGCCGATCTTTTCATTTACCCCCTGATCCTTTTTGGCTATGGCATGCTTGTCAGCGTTTACTCGCAGCTCGGCTTCTTTGCGTATCTGATTCTCAACTATATGGGAACGGGTGTGTTTCGGCGGAAGGTCTGGCAGTACATACAACTGGTGCTGGCTGTGCTTGCCCTGCTTGAGCTGATCTTCCTGCGAACCTTTGTAGGGGGAGAACGAAACGTCGTCTCTGATTTGATTCTGGGCATCGTTATATTGCTTACAGCCATTATTGTGTCCTATTTTAAAGTACGAAGCACGAATAGTTCAGCCTGGATTCCGACATTTTTCTTTATGACAGCCATCACGATAGTGGAGACGATTGGTGTACTCCGCATAGGAGTGGACAGCGCTACCGTATTTATTGTAATTCCGCTTATTGCAAGCAATACATTCCAAATTCTGATGCTGCACCGTATTCTGAAACCAAGAACAGGATAATTATGACAATACAAAGAACCCCGTTCTCCAGATGAGAAGCAGGGTTCTTTGTGATTCCTCCAGCCGGCGATTAAAATCAGGAGGAGGAGGTTAATCTTAAAGACATACTACATATTTTAAAGATGCGGCTGGGCTGTTCATGCTCACAAAACTTTGAGGAGGGGAATATATGAACATCAAGCGCTATATGATAAAAGACACAAACGAAACGCTCCTGAGCAAGCTTGATCCGAACGAAAGCGGCGACTTAACCAAGGAGGAAGCCGAGGTCAAAATGAAGGAGCTTAAAGAACGTCTCACCGAGCTGCAGGATATTCTATTTGCCCAGAAAAAGCATTCCCTGCTTGTCATCCTGCAAGGGATGGACTCCAGCGGGAAAGACGGCACCGTAAAGCATATTTTCTCCGGAATCAACCCTCAGGGTTTTATCGTCACCAGCTTTAAAAAACCGTCTCTTGAGGAAGAAGCCCATGATTTCCTTTGGAGAGTGCACATGAAGACGCCGCCCAAGGGCTATATTGCCGCATTCAACCGCTCGCATTATGAAGATGTCTTGGTTCCCTGCGTGCACGGCAGTCTGCAAAAAGATGAGATGAAACGCCGGTTTCGTTATATCCGCCAGTTTGAAGAAATGCTGGTGGAGGAAGGAACAACGATCATCAAACTCTTTTTGCATATCTCAAAGGAGAAGCAGCTTGAGAAAATTCAGGAGCGGCTGCAGGACCCGGCGAAACATTGGAAGTTTGACGCCAGTGACCTGCAGGAGCGGGAATATTGGGATGATTATCAGGAGGCTTATCAAGATGTATTTAAAGAAAGCAGTTCAAAAAGCGCGCCCTGGTATTGGATTCCGGCCAATCGCCGCTGGTACCGCAATTATCTCGCATTAGCCATTGTGGTGAAGACGCTGGAAGGGCTGGATTTAAGTTATCCGAAGCTGAACACTCCAACGCCCGATATATCAGAGCTGATATCACCACGCCATTAAAAATTACAGATGAAGCAGGATAGAGTGGCGGCGGGTTAGCCTACATTCCGGCAGCGTCTTCTATTCCATCGTCCAACCAAGCGGAATCACGTACTTCCTGACCCTCAGCGCTGCCTTGGTTGATTAACTCGGACACGGTAACAAATTCGTAGCCCTGGCTGCGCAGCTTGTCAATGATAAGCGGAAGAGCCTCGTGAGTTTGTTTACAGGAATCGCTGGCATGCAAAAGCACAATATCTCCGGGATGAGCCTTTGTCGTTACTCGATTTACGATATTGTCTACACCGATGTTCTTCCAGTCTAAAGAATCGGTATCCCACTGAATAACCTTATAACCCAGGTCGCTGGCCACCTGAAGCACTCTTTTGTCGAAATCACCGTTTGGCATGCGGATCAGATTCGGTTCCTTGCCAGTCAATTCGGTAAGCACAGTATGTGCTGTCGAAATTTGGGTGCGGATTTCCTCGTTGCTCAGCGCGCTGTAGTTTACATGCTTGTGACCATGGCTGCCAATCTCATATCCTGAATCTTTAATGCTTGTTACAATTTCCGGATGAGTCTTGCTCCAGGGTGACGACAGGAAGAAGGTGGCTTTATCCACTTTTTTCTCTTCCAGCACCTTAAGGATCGGTTCGGGCCTTTTTTCTCCCCAGCTAATATCAAAAGTTAAAGCGATCAGCTTCTTCTCCGTCGGCACGCTGTATATCGCAGAAGGGGCCGTTTCGGAAAAAACGGTAATGTTGCCCCTCTCGACATAAACGACACCGGCGGCAAGAAGCGCAGCGGCAAAAATGTAAATGAACCGTTTTATCTTCTTGCCGCTGAATACATAAAAAGAATTCATACTGACAGCGCTCCTCTCCTATGCGAAATGCTTGTTTGTTCTAAATGTATGCTCGTACCCACCGCTTATGACCTCCTCTAGGACAGAAATCATAGTTAAGGCTTTTTAAGCGGGTGACGTCAAAACTTCCAGGAGGTGTCTATGCTATCCTTTTTTACGTTTGCCAAAGATTTAACCACGATCCGCAAAGCCTTAATACTGGCAGCCATTCTATTCATCGCAGGGGGCATGATTGGCTGGATAGGCACCGGCGCTATGCAAAAATTGATTGAACAGCAGCTGCAGGGTCTCAGTAATATTAGTAAAGATCTAAAAGAGTCCGACTATCCACAGTGGAGTTTTTTCAAATTTATATTTTTAAACAATAGCATCAAGAGTGTGTTCATTATTTTCCTCGGTGCCTTCTTTGGAATACTGCCTGCAATTTTTCTGCTCATCAACGGTGCGGTCATCGGATATTTAATCCACTTGTCGGTGCTTCAGAAACAGGATTTGTATACGCTTATCGTTAAGGGGCTACTACCGCACGGGATCATTGAAATTCCGGCAATCATTATCGCCTGTGCTTTTGGATTGCAGTTCGGCGGTAAAATATTCGCAGGTATATTCGGTACAGCCGCTAATAAAGAAAAGCGGAGCAACGCTTGGCCAGTCTTTATGAAGCAAACATTAACGGCATCGGTGTGGATTGTGATCCTTTTATTGATCGCAGCAATAATTGAAAGCACGATTACATTTTCACTTTTATCATAAAAAACCCGGGAATTGAGCATAACATTAAAGCCATTCGATTTTGGGGTTTCCTGACAACCGGTGCTATGTATTTGCGGCAAGACCATAGAGGTGATTTTTTCGTAATTATGGTTATAGATATTGCGCTCCGGTTAATCTAGTGTAAACGGATAAACAGGTACAGCTTCCCGTCATCCATGGACTATCTTCTATCACACAAGCAGCGGCATTTGAAGTTTCTGTAAAGATTAAATTTCATGAAGGAGGCCAAGCATATGTTGGGAATGTTGTTCAACGAGAAGGAGTGTAAGGAGTTGGACTATGTTTTGCGTAAAGAGCTTGATGAGATGCTTCTGGATTTAAGTGATCAACGCTTGGACCAAAATATCAGGCATGCCATTGCCAATCGATATAAAACAGTATTTCGTATGTACGCACGTTTTGCTCCTCAGAAAGAGCTGTCTAAGTATGCGTGGGGCGGCCGGTCATCCCAATTTAAACATTGAAATTAGAGGGCTGCTACTTAGGATTTAATCGCTTGTCCATGAAATTAACTAAATAGGTTGACTAAAAGGGAGCCGCTATGATACATTATATCTCGCGCTCCTTTTCTATGTATTGAAAAGCAGCTGCAGGCTAGGAAAAACGAAAAAAACTTTTTTTCAAAAAAAGACTTGCCAAAATGATAAACACTGTGATATATTATAAAGGTCGCCGCTGAGACGCGGTGAAGAGTTAAAAAGAGACATTGATCTTTGAAAACTGAACAACGAGTGAGTGGGAAATCACGCAAGTGAGATCCAAAACTGATGAGTTTCATAGCGTATTTATACGCTTTAGAAATTTCATCGTGAGAATGTAAATTCTCGTCAGATGTTTCAAATTGAGCAATCGCTCTTTCTAAATACCAATTTGGAGAGTTTGATCCTGGCTCAGGACGAACGCTGGCGGCGTGCCTAATACATGCAAGTCGAGCGGAGTTATGAAGGAGCTTGCTCTGGAATAACTTAGCGGCGGACGGGTGAGTAACACGTAGGCAACCTACCTCTTTGACTGGGATAACTACCGGAAACGGTAGCTAATACCGGATAATTCCTTTGTTCACATGGACGGAGGATGAAAGGCGGAGCAATCTGCTACAAGGAGATGGGCCTGCGGCGCATTAGCTAGTTGGTGGGGTAACGGCTCACCAAGGCGACGATGCGTAGCCGACCTGAGAGGGTGAACGGCCACACTGGGACTGAGACACGGCCCAGACTCCTACGGGAGGCAGCAGTAGGGAATCTTCCGCAATGGGCGAAAGCCTGACGGAGCAACGCCGCGTGAGTGATGAAGGTTTTCGGATCGTAAAGCTCTGTTGCCAGGGAAGAACGTCCGGTAGAGTAACTGCTACCGGAGTGACGGTACCTGAGAAGAAAGCCCCGGCTAACTACGTGCCAGCAGCCGCGGTAATACGTAGGGGGCAAGCGTTGTCCGGAATTATTGGGCGTAAAGCGCGCGCAGGCGGCTATTTAAGTCTGGTGTTTAAACCTTGGGCTCAACCTGAGGTCGCACTGGAAACTGGGTGGCTTGAGTACAGAAGAGGAAAGTGGAATTCCACGTGTAGCGGTGAAATGCGTAGATATGTGGAGGAACACCAGTGGCGAAGGCGACTTTCTGGGCTGTAACTGACGCTGAGGCGCGAAAGCGTGGGGAGCAAACAGGATTAGATACCCTGGTAGTCCACGCCGTAAACGATGAGTGCTAGGTGTTAGGGGTTTCGATACCCTTGGTGCCGAAGTTAACACAGTAAGCACTCCGCCTGGGGAGTACGGTCGCAAGACTGAAACTCAAAGGAATTGACGGGGACCCGCACAAGCAGTGGAGTATGTGGTTTAATTCGAAGCAACGCGAAGAACCTTACCAGGTCTTGACATCCCTCTGAATCCACTAGAGATAGTGGCGGCCTTCGGGACAGAGGAGACAGGTGGTGCATGGTTGTCGTCAGCTCGTGTCGTGAGATGTTGGGTTAAGTCCCGCAACGAGCGCAACCCTTGACTTTAGTTGCCAGCAGGTAAGGCTGGGCACTCTAGAGTGACTGCCGGTGACAAACCGGAGGAAGGTGGGGATGACGTCAAATCATCATGCCCCTTATGACCTGGGCTACACACGTACTACAATGGCCGGTACAACGGGAAGCGAAGCCGCGAGGTGGAGCCAATCCCAGCAAAGCCGGTCTCAGTTCGGATTGCAGGCTGCAACTCGCCTGCATGAAGTCGGAATTGCTAGTAATCGCGGATCAGCATGCCGCGGTGAATACGTTCCCGGGTCTTGTACACACCGCCCGTCACACCACGAGAGTTTACAACACCCGAAGTCGGTGGGGTAACCCGCAAGGGAGCCAGCCGCCGAAGGTGGGGTAGATGATTGGGGTGAAGTCGTAACAAGGTAGCCGTATCGGAAGGTGCGGCTGGATCACCTCCTTTCTATGGAGAATCGTTTCCTGCAACGGAAACATTCAAATCGGAAGCTTAGCTTCCAAAACACTCACTCGTGTTCAGTTTTGAAAGAGCAAGTCTCTTTCGTATGCGTTTGGTGGCGATAGCGGAGGGGTTCCACACGTACCCATCCCGAACACGACCGTTAAGTCCTCCAGCGCCAATGGTACTTGGACCGAAGGGTCCTGGGAGAGTAGGACGCTGCCAAGCGGACAACCAATTCGTTGGTTGATTCAAAAATGTTATATATGTTATATGGGCTTTTAGCTCAGTTGGTTAGAGCGCACCTCTGATAAGGGTGAGGTCGGTGGTTCGAGTCCACCAAGGCCCACCATATAACATTAAATTCCTTTATGGGGCCATAGCTCAGCTGGGAGAGCGCCTGCCTTGCAAGCAGGAGGTCAGCGGTTCGATCCCGCTTGGCTCCACCAACAAACTTCATCAATAGTAACACCTTGATCCTTGAAAACTGGATACCGAAACGAATTTGCGTTTTAGAACATCTTTTAGCTGAAACTTGTGTAAACAAGTTTTAATTATAGCGATGCTAGCGATTTTCCTAACGGAAAACGCATTGGTTAAGCTAATAAGAGCACACGGAGGATGCCTAGGCGCCAGGAGCCGACGAAGGACGTGGCGAACAACGAAACTGCCTCGGGGAGCTGTAAGCAAGCTTTGATCCGGGGGTGTCCGAATGGGGAAACCCAGCTGTGGTAATTCGCAGTTACTTCTCTCTGAATACATAGGAGAGATAGAGGCAGACCAGGGGAACTGAAACATCTAAGTACCCTGAGGAAGAGAAAACAATAGTGATTCCGTCAGTAGCGGCGAGCGAACGCGGAACAGCCTAAACCAAGGGGCTTGCCCCTTGGGGTTGTGGGACGTCTCACATGGAGTTACAAAGGAATATGGTAGGCGAAGAGGTCTGGAAAGGCCCGCGATAGAGGTAAAAGCCCTGTAACCTAAACTGTGTTCTCTCCGAGACGGATCCCGAGTAGTGCGGGGCACGTGAAACCCCGTATGAATCCAGCAGGACCATCTGCTAAGGCTAAATACTACCTGGCGACCGATAGTGAAACAGTACCGTGAGGGAAAGGTGAAAAGCACCCCGGAAGGGGAGTGAAATAGAACCTGAAACCGTGTGCTTACAAAAAGTCAGAGCCCGATCTAGGGGTGATGGCGTGCCTTTTGTAGAATGAACCGGCGAGTTACGTTTAACATGCAAGGTTAAGGTGAGAAGCCGGAGCCGCAGCGAAAGCGAGTCTGAATAGGGCGACTTAAGTATGTGGACGTAGACCCGAAACCGTGTGATCTACCCCTGTCCAGGGTGAAGGTGCGGTAACACGCACTGGAGGCCCGAACCCACGTATGTTGAAAAATGCGGGGATGAGGTGGGGGTAGCGGAGAAATTCCAATCGAACTCGGAGATAGCTGGTTCTCCCCGAAATAGCTTTAGGGCTAGCCTCGGTGAATGGAGTGGTGGAGGTAGAGCACTGATTGGGTGCGGGGCCCGCAAGGGTTACCAAGCTCAGTCAAACTCCGAATGCCATTAACTTCTTGCCGGGAGTCAGACAGTGAGTGCTAAGATCCATTGTCAAAAGGGAAACAGCCCAGACCATCAGCTAAGGTCCCCAAGTGTGTGTTAAGTGGGAAAGGATGTGGAGTTGCACAGACAACCAGGATGTTGGCTTAGAAGCAGCCACCATTGAAAGAGTGCGTAATAGCTCACTGGTCGAGTGACTCTGCGCCGAAAATGTAACGGGGCTAAACACACCACCGAAGCTATGGCTAGATGCTTTGCATCTGGGGTAGGGGAGCGTTGTATGTGGGTTGAAGGTGTACCGTAAGGAGCGCTGGACAGCATACAAGTGAGAATGCCGGTATGAGTAACGAAAAGATCAGTGAGAATCTGATCCGCCGAAAGCCCAAGGTTTCCTGAGGAAGGCTCGTCCGCTCAGGGTAAGTCGGGACCTAAGGCGAGGCCGAAAGGCGTAGTCGAAGGACAACAGTTTGAAATTACTGTACCACCGTAATCCGCTATGAGCGATGGGGTGACGCAGGAGGGTAGTGACGCGGACTGATGGATGTCCGTCTAAGCAGTGAGGCTGGTGTGTAGGCAAATCCGCACACCGTTAAGGCTGGGCTGTGATGGGGAGCGAAAATTACAGTAGCGAAGGTCATGATCTCACACTGCCAAGAAAAGCCTCTAGTCAGGAGAAGGTGCCCGTACCGCAAACCGACACAGGTAGGCGAGAAGAGAATTCTAAGGCGCGCGGAAGAACTCTCGTTAAGGAACTCGGCAAAATGACCCCGTAACTTCGGGAGAAGGGGTGCCTCGGTAGGGTGAATAGCCCGAGGGGGCCGCAGTGAAAAGGCCCAAGCGACTGTTTAGCAAAAACACAGGTCTGTGCGAAGCCGCAAGGCGAAGTATACGGGCTGACGCCTGCCCGGTGCTGGAAGGTTAAGGGGAGCGGTTAGGAGCAATCCGAAGCTGTGAACCGAAGCCCCAGTAAACGGCGGCCGTAACTATAACGGTCCTAAGGTAGCGAAATTCCTTGTCAGGTAAATTCTGACCCGCACGAATGGCGTAACGACTTGGGCGCTGTCTCAACGAGAGATCCGGTGAAATTTTAATACCTGTGAAGATGCAGGTTACCCGCGACAAGACGGAAAGACCCCATGGAGCTTTACTGCAGCTTGATATTGAATTTGGGTACGATCTGTACAGGATAGGTGGGAGCCGTAGAGGCAGGAGCGCAAGCTTCTGCGGAGGCGCCGTTGGGATACCACCCTGATCGTATCTAGGTTCTAACCTGGTGCCCTAATCGGGTACGGGGACCGTGTCAGGCGGGCAGTTTGACTGGGGCGGTCGCCTCCTAAAGAGTAACGGAGGCGTTCAAAGGTTCCCTCAGAATGGTTGGAAATCATTCGAAGAGTGCAAAGGCATAAGGGAGCTTGACTGCGAGACCTACAAGTCGAGCAGGGACGAAAGTCGGACTTAGTGATCCGGTGGTACCGCATGGAAGGGCCATCGCTCAACGGATAAAAGCTACCCTGGGGATAACAGGCTTATCTCCCCCAAGAGTCCACATCGACGGGGAGGTTTGGCACCTCGATGTCGGCTCATCGCATCCTGGGGCTGAAGTAGGTCCCAAGGGTTGGGCTGTTCGCCCATTAAAGCGGTACGCGAGCTGGGTTCAGAACGTCGTGAGACAGTTCGGTCCCTATCTGTCGTGGGCGCAGGAAATTTGAGAGGAGCTGTCCTTAGTACGAGAGGACCGGGATGGACGTACCGCTGGTGCATCAGTTGTTCCGCCAGGAGCATGGCTGAGTAGCTACGTACGGACGGGATAAGCGCTGAAAGCATCTAAGCGTGAAGCCCCCCTCAAGATGAGATTTCCCAATCAGTAAGACCCCTTGAAGACGACGAGGTAGATAGGTTGGAGGTGGAAGTGCAGCAATGCATGGAGCTGACCAATACTAATCGGTCGAGGGCTTATCCAACAAATTAAGACGCAGATTCGTTTCGGATTCAGTTTTCAGGAATTAAGGTTCCTGAAGCATTTACGCTGTAAATGCCCGTTTGGTGGCGATAGCGGAGGGGTTCCACGCGTACCCATCCCGAACACGACCGTTAAGCCCTCCAGCGCCGATGGTACTTGGACCGAAGGGTCCTGGGAGAGTAGGACGCCGCCAAGCGGATATTCCCTGATAGCTCAGTTGGTAGAGCACTCGACTGTTAATCGAGTTGTCACAGGTTCGAGTCCTGTTCGGGGAGCCATGCTCTCATAGCTCAGTAGGTAGAGTGCTTCCATGGTAAGGAAGAGGTCACCGGTTCGAATCCGGTTGAGAGCTCCACAGATTTACATGGCCCGTTGGTCAAGGGGTTAAGACACCTCCCTTTCACGGAGGTAACATGGGTTCGAATCCCATACGGGTCACCAACAATACTTATTATTACCCTTTGAAGGCATACATATGGAGGCTTAGCTCAGCTGGGAGAGCATCTGCCTTACAAGCAGAGGGTCGGGGGTTCGATCCCCTCAGCCTCCACCATAAACTTCTTGATATTTATAGAAGTTATGGGCATTATAAAGGTATCCATCATAGGGGATTCGCCAAGCGGTAAGGCAACGGACTCTGACTCCGTCATCATAGGTTCGAATCCTATATCCCCTGCCAAATGCGAGCCATTAGCTCAGTTGGTAGAGCACCTGACTTTTAATCAGGGTGTCGAAGGTTCGAGTCCTTCATGGCTCACTTTTATTAGTATTATGCGCGTGTGGCGGAATGGCAGACGCACCAGACTTAGGATCTGGCGTCTTACGACGTGGGGGTTCAAGTCCCTTCACGCGCACCACTTATTTGCGGACGTGGCTCAGCGGTAGAGCATCGCCTTGCCAAGGCGAGGGTCGCGGGTTCGATTCCCGTCGTCCGCTCCATAATTTTTGCGCCCTTAGCTCAGCTGGATAGAGCGTTTGACTACGAATCAAAAGGCCGGGAGTTCGAATCTCTCAGGGCGCGCCATTTTTAATATTAACGGGATGTAGCTCAGCTTGGTAGAGCACCTGGTTTGGGACCAGGGGGTCGCATGTTCAAATCGTGTCATCCCGATTGTACACCTATGCGGGTGTAGTTCAATGGTAGAACTTCAGCCTTCCAAGCTGATAGCGTGGGTTCGATTCCCATCACCCGCTCCATAAATTTATAGTTTCGGGATGTAGCTCAGCTTGGTAGAGCACCTGGTTTGGGACCAGGGGGTCGCATGTTCAAATCGTGTCATCCCGATACTCAGCTAACCAGCTGACATTTAACTCTTACTCCGGTAGGAGTTTTTTGTTTACTTAAGTGAATGATAGAGTGATAGTGAAGCTCTCCATAACCTAAGTGGGTTTTATGCGTGCTTGTGGAACGGATGAACCTAACATCACAAGATGTGGCGGGAGAACTCGCTCAAGGCTCTGTGACCGTACTTTATGATTGATTTAGGTATTTGGAAGGTTAGGCAATCCAAGCCGTTCTGTTCGATTGAACAGGGTCTTGTTATTAGAATGCTAGGGCGTCAGGAAACCCTCATAATGCTACGAAATGAACCCCACCATTTTTAATGGTTCTTTATATATAGATAATATAAATTTATGCCAGCCATTGTTCTTTACATAAATACCCTGTTAATCAGCCAATATAATAAGTATTTTATGACTGTATAAAACGCCAAATTGGTGTATAATCGTAATTACTGCGACGCTTTACAGCGCAATAAGTTGAAGATTTCCGGGCGGTTTTGTTGTATGATATGTGGAAAGCTTCAAATAGACAATGTTAAGAACATTGATCCGGAAGAGGATGGGGGGAGCAGCATGACCGAACTTACGACTACCGTTAGCAAAAGCAACTCCAACAATCTGCTGCGGCGGGACGTACGGTTCCTGGGGAATATTCTGGGCGAAGTCTTGGTTCATCAAGGCGGTAACGAATTGCTGGAAATCGTGGAGAAGATCCGCGAGACCAGTAAATCGCTGCGCTCATTGTTTTTGCCTGAACTGCACAATGAATTTAAGGAACTAATTAATTCACTGGATCCTGAGAATCGCCACCTGGTGATACGGGCATTCGCCATCTATTTTCAATTGGTGAATATCGCCGAACAGAATCACCGCATTCGCCGTAAACGCGACTATGAACGTTCAGCCGGGGAGACTGTACAGCCCGGGTCCATAGAAAGCGCTATTCAGGAGCTACGCGAGCGTGACTTCTCCCATGAGGATGTCCATGAAATCATGAATGGTCTCTCACTAGAGCTGGTCATGACGGCTCACCCTACTGAAGCTATGCGCCGGGCGATCCTTGATATTCATAAACGGATTTCCGACGATGTAATGGGATTGGATAATCCTACCTTGACCTTCCGGGAACGCGAACAGCTGCGCGAGAAACTGCTGAACGAGGTCATCACGTTGTGGCAGACCGATGAGCTTCGTGACCGCAAGCCTACGGTACTCGATGAAGTGCGTAATGGGATGTATTATTTCCATGAGACGATTTTTCAAGTATTGCCGGATGTGTACCAAGAGCTTGAGCGATGTCTGAGCAAATACTATCCAGGCCAGAATTGGCATGTACCGACGTATCTGCGTTTTGGCTCATGGATCGGCGGGGACCGTGACGGCAATCCTTCGGTGACTGCTGCGGTTACGCTGCAGACGCTGCGCTTGCAGCGCAAGCTTGCTATCCGGGAATATCAGCGTATCATGCGCGAACTCATGCAGTACCTGAGCTTTAGTACAAGCATCGTCGAGGTGACGCAGGAACTGGTGGATTCCATTGAACAGGACCGCAACATTATCAATCTTAACCGGGTTGATGCCTGGCGCAATGACAACGAGCCTTACCGGATTAAACTCAGTTACATGATCTCCAAGATACAGAACGTGCTGGATGATGAGAAAAAGGGTACGCCTGAGCGCTACTCATCACCAGAACGATTCATAGATGATTTGAACGTGATAGACCGCAGTCTGCGTCATCACTATGCGGATTATGTAGCGGATACCTACATTAAGAAGCTGATCCGCCAGGTGGAGCTGTTTGGCTTCCACACGGCTACACTGGATGTTCGCCAGCACAGTCAGGAGCATGAAAATGCGATGACAGAAATTTTGGCCAAAATGAACATCACGCAGGATTACGCTAAACTAGAGGAAAATGAAAAAATTCGAATTCTGGAGAATTTGCTGAATGATCCGCGTCCTCTAACTTCACCTTACCAGACTTACAGTGAGAGCACAGAGGAATGTCTTGCGGTGTACCGCACGATCTTCACTGCGCAGGAGGAATACGGCAAGCAGTGCATTACCAGTTATTTGATCAGTATGGCTGAAGCAGCGAGCGACATCTTAGAGGTTATGGTTTTCGCAAAGGAAGTCGGCTTGTTCCGCAAAGATAATGATGGAACTGTCGTATGTACACTGCAGGCAGTGCCGCTGTTTGAGACCATTGATGATTTACATGATGCGCCACAAATTATGCATACACTGCTTAGTATGCCGATCTACCGTGATGCCGTTAGTGCGATGAGCGATGTACAGGAAATTATGCTTGGCTATTCGGACAGCAACAAAGACGGCGGGGTAGTTACCGCGAACTGGGAGTTGCGTGTTGCATTGAAGCAAATTACGGCTACTGCAGAGGAATTCGGGATTAAGCTGAAATTCTTCCACGGACGTGGTGGTGCGCTCGGACGGGGCGGGATGCCGCTGAACCGCAGTATTCTTGCTCAACCGGCCTCAACCATTGGCGGTGGCATCAAGATTACGGAACAGGGTGAGGTTATTTCTTCCCGGTATTCGATGCAAGGTATTGCTTACCGCAGCTTGGAGCAGGCAACCTCGGCGCTTGTGACGGCAGCTATTAATGCCAGAATGCCTGAGGCTGATCTGTACGAAAGCAAGTGGGAAGAGATTGTGGCCCGGATTTCCGAAGTTTCGCTTAACAAATATCAGGATCTGATCTTCCGTGATCCGGATTTCTTTGCTTATTTCAAAGAATCAACACCGCTGCCTGAGGTTGGAGAACTCAATATCGGTTCCCGTCCTTCGAAGCGTAAGAATAGTGACCGTTTTGAGGATCTGCGCGCCATTCCATGGGTGTTTGCGTGGACGCAGAGCCGTTATCTGCTCCCGGCCTGGTATGCCGCTGGAACAGGGCTGCAGAGCTTCTATGAGGATAAGGAAGAGAATTTGAAGATCATGCAGCATATGTATGAGAACTTCTCCTTCTTTACTACGCTCATTGACACCCTGCAAATGGCTATTGCCAAGGCCGATCTGATTATCGCCAAGGAATACGCAAGTATGGGTAAGAATGAGGAAGCCCGTCAGCGGATATTCGGCCAGATCGAAGCCGAATTCAAGCTGACCTCAGAGCTCATTCTCAAAATTACCGGCCAGCAGGATATTTTAGACAACGTTCCTGTGATTCAGGAATCTATCCGGCTGCGCAATCCATACGTTGATCCACTCAGCTACTTGCAGGTGCAGTTGTTGGCCGAGCTGAGAGCTCTTCGCGAGGTTGAAGGCGATGACGCCGAGCTGCTGCGTGAGGTGCTGCTCACGATCAATGGTATTGCTGCCGGTCTGCGGAACACGGGCTGATACCTGATCCGACTTCATGCTTTGTAATATTTGATCATCAAGAAGTAGATCTATGAAGTTGATTTACTGTAGTTAATATTCATGATGTTCTTTCTAAGTTGTTGATTTTTCGAAGCCGGCAAAGCCGCTTCCTTCAAACCCGTCCGCCTCTGGTATGGAGGCTGGACGGGTTTTTGTGTGTTTCTATGTAGCCGGCCTTAATGGCCCGGCAAGAGAAGCGGATCTTGTTCCCTTTATATTAGCTGAAGCTGCCGTTACCGAGCAGCTTCCGGCCTTATGCCTCTCAGCCTTTGTTGCCGAAAGGTAATTTGGGCTGAATTACATGGCATTCCAATGCCGGTGATGGAGCAGCGAAGAGCAAATTTGGAACTGGAGGAGCGGTAGCGATCGCCTTTATTGCCGGATTCCTACCGCTGCCAGCGGTTCGAATCAGGGAATCTGACAATAACAGCGACCGGAAGTCCAAATGTTTCCCGCCGCTGCGATTAATCACCGTCTCAGCAATGCGTGAATTTTGCCCAATATACCTATAGGTAACAATACAATCCTTGATTTTTGCCGGAACATGAATTACGATTTAAATGCTTGTACCGTGGACATTCAAGAGATGAAATACCAAGGGCGGCAAGTCTGGGGGAGTTAACAGGTGGAGAATTTGGAAGGCAGATTGACAAAGCTCGCCTTGAAAGGCGACCAAAGGGCATTTGCCGAGCTTGTGGAACTATATAAAGACAAGATATATCATCTGGCTTACCGGATGCTGAACAACCGCCATGAGGCGGAGGATATCGTTCAGGAGACTTTTTTGCGTGTGTATCGAAATTTGGACCGTTATGATGATAAGCAGAAGTTCTCAACCTGGATTTACCGGATTGGCACGAACCTCTGTATTGATAGGCTGCGCAAGCGCAAACCAACGTATTCGCTGGATGCCGAGATGAACGATCAGGAAGGTATTGACGGCTATTCGATGATCCCGAGCGACAATGTGACACCGGAGACAGAGCTTTTGCTCTCTGAGACACAGTCGCTGATTTATGAGGCTATCGATAGTCTGCCCGTCAAATACAGGTCCGTGATGATTCTGCGTTATTTGCAGGATTTGTCGCTTCAGGAGATCAGTGACGTGCTGGATATGCCCGTAACGACGATCAAGACACGGGTTCACCGCGGACGTGAATTTTTACGTAAAAAATTAGGCCCTAAAATGTAAAAATAGATTTATTTTTATGAAACGTCCTTCAGGGAGCGACGTATGTAAGTTAAGCAAGTCTTATGCGCCCTGTCTCTTTGTTTTGAAATAATTAAATAGCACTCATGAAAGGATTGGCTCCTATGGAATGCAAACTGGCCGTCTCTATGATGCACGACTACCTGGATGACGACTTGCCCGAACTGCAGCAGAGGGAATTGAAGGAGCATCTTCTATCCTGTCCGGATTGCCGTGCGAAGTTCAAAGAATTGGAACAGACCGATATGCTGATGTTCTCGCTGATGCACCAGAACCCTGTTGCCTCGGAGGATCTTGTAGGCCGGATTATGAATTCATTACCGAAATCCAAGAAGGAAAGAGCGTTTATCACTTGGATCAAGCGACATCCCGCGCTTACTGCGGCGTCCTTGTTTATTTTTGTGATGTTGATGAGCTCCGTTACTTTTTGGAATCAGGATAGACAGCTTGTAGTCAGAGGAAGCGACCTCGATCAGGTTGTCATCAAGGGAGATACGGTTATCGTACCTTCCGGCAAAATCATTTCCGGAGATCTTACGGTGGAGAACGGTAAAACTCAAGTATATGGGGAAGTCAACGGCAATGTGACTGTGATCGACGGCACTCTGTACAAGGCTTCAACCGCTCATATTTCCGGGCAAGTCAAAAGCATAGACCAAGCGGTAAGTTGGCTCTGGTATAAAGTGACGAACATGTTCTCTGAAGTTGCCTACCGTTAATTAGACATGGTTGCTTTTAGCAGAAAACTCATTTGCGCCTCTTTTTCCGGAAAGATGGCGCTTTTTTGTTGTCATTAAACGTCTGAAATATAAAACCCCAACGACCTAAACTTGCAACCTGAGCGTGAACGTTATAACCTAGATATTGATACAGAACTTACAGACATTTTACATAAACCCAGCTAATATGAAATGACGGGGGTTTTAGGCAATGAGTTATTTTACTGACCTTACATGGAAAGAGTCCATTAAAGATATAATCGATATCCTGATTGTCAGTTATATTATTTATAAAGTGCTCAATATGGTTCGCGGAACGCGGGCGGTTCAACTCCTGAAGGGGATATTGGTGCTGGTTATTATTTGGGCGCTGAGCACCCTGCTGGATTTGTATACCCTGAAATGGCTGATGAATCAGATTTATACCTTTGGGATCTTTGCGATCTTTATTATCTTTCAGCCGGAACTGCGAAGGGGACTGGAGCAGCTGGGGCGGGGCAAATTTTTTGGACGAACCTCGGAGAATGATGAGGAAGTCAGTAAATTAATCGGCGAAGTCATTAAGGCCATGAATTATTTATCCCAGCGAAAGATAGGGGCCTTAATTGTCTTTGAAAGGGCGACTGGACTTAATGAATTTACTGAATCCGGCATTCCGATGCGTTCTGTTGTCAGCTCTGAGCTGCTGATCAATATTTTTATTCCCAACACCCCGCTGCATGACGGTGCGCTGATTATGCAGGATGGTCAAATCGCTGCCGCAGCCTGTTATTTGCCGTTGTCGGAGAATCCGTTCATCAGCAAGGAGCTGGGGACACGTCACCGGGCGGCCATTGGGATCAGCGAAGTCGCGGATTCTGTGTCTGTTGTGGTCTCCGAAGAGACCGGGCAAATTTCACTGGCGATTAACGGGCAAATTGTTAGGGACATTAAGGAAGAATCGCTCATCTCGAAGCTGCACCAGGAGCTTAGTGCGACTTCCCCGCTGAAGGAGAAAAGTTCTGCTTTCTGGAAACGGAGAGGGGGCAAGAGCAATGGATAAGTGGATGAAGAACAACAACTTCAACAAAATTCTTGCGCTTGTCTTCGGTGTGATTTTATGGACCATTGTACATGTGGATACGGAGCCTACGAACCAGACCACGGTTAATACTGAATCGAAAATCATTGAGAATGTTAAGATAGCAAGAAGCGGATTTGATGACGACAAGTATATCTACACCATGGACGTTGACAGCGTAAGGCTGGAGGTTCGGGGCAAAAGATCCGACCTTAACTTTAAGTTGTCGGATGCCTATAAGGTATCGGTGGATTTAAGCGGATTACAGCCGGGGGATACAACGCTGCCGCTAAACTATTCGCTGCCCAGCGGGGTGATGTATGAATCCATGGAGCCTAAACAAGTGAACGTGCATGTGGAACTGCGGACTACAAAGTCATTTCCGGTCACAATAAGTACGAAGGGCGAGCCGGCGGCGGGTTATCAGGTCGGCACCCCGGTGATTCAGCCGGAGACTGCTGAGGTTACGCTGGCTGACAGCGAGCTGAGCAGGGTGGCTAAAGTGCAGGGGATCATCGAGCTGGATGGCGAAAGTGAAACCTTCAAAGAGAAGAAGCTGAAGTTGTATGCCTATGACAGCAGCGGCAAAGAAATAGAAGATGCAGTGATCGAGCCTGCTTCCGTATCTGTGGAACTGCCGATCACCCTGCCTTTCAAAAGCTTGCCGCTGGATATTAGCTTCAGCGGTCAGCTTCCCGGCTCCCTCGTCGTATCCAGGGTAACTCCTGAGGTCGATGCGGTGAATGTGTTTGGGAACAAGGAGGTGCTGGCAGGGCTGTCCTCCTATGAGGCGACCCTGGATTTAAGTTCTATCACATCTGCGGGTACACAGCAGCTGCCACTGGAGCTTAAGCCTCCTGAGGGAGCCACGAAGGTCGAGCCGGGAACGGTGAAGGTGTCGGTGACGACCGCGGAAATTGCCCAGCGGACGATTGAGGCGGTTCCCATTAAGCTGGAAGGGTTGGCCAACGGACTCACAGCCCTGATGACGGATCCGTCCAGCAAAACTGTGTCACTGACTGTATCCGGGGCACCTACCCTGCTGGATCAACTGGATCAGGACAATATCAGTGTGGTCGCGGATGTCGGCGGTTATGCCGCCGGTGTTCATCAGATATCTCTTCAGGTCTCGCTGCCAAGGTTCATCGTGCTGGTGAATTCCGCTCAGCCGCTTACAGCAACAGTGGATCTGCAAGTACCTTCAACGCCAGAAAGTTCGGAGGCACCAGCTACCGAGACAGCAGTCACCCCGGAGCCAAGTTCTGAGCCTGCTGCCGGTGAAGAAATTACTGCCGAGCCCTCCCCCTCTCACAACGGCGATAGTGCAGCCTCGCCCACACCGTCCCCGACTGAAAGCACGGCAGAGAGCAGCAGTATACCCGCTGGCAACGGGAATAGCAATAATGCCGGAAGCACAGGCGGAACTTAACTTTTTAAACTGGAATACGTCTATTTACATGTATTTTGGTACACGGAATAATTAAACTTTCATACAATAATTCATTAAGCTGAAGCAGCGTAATCAAAGGAGAAATAAAGATGGGTAAGTATTTCGGAACAGATGGTGTACGCGGAGTTGCAAACCGGGAATTAACAGCAGAAATGGCCTACAGTATTGGCCGCTGCGGAGGGTATGTGCTTACGGGTAACGTAGAGAAGCCTAAGGTAGTCATAGGGATGGATACACGGATTTCCGGTCCGTTGCTGGAATCGGCGCTTGTAGCCGGCCTGTTGTCCATTGGGGCCCATGTTATACGTCTGGGTGTAGTGAGTACACCTGCTGTTGCATATATTACAAGATTGCTTAAGGCCGATGCGGGTGTCATGATCTCTGCCTCACATAATCCGGTGGAGGATAACGGCATTAAATTTTTTGGCGGAGACGGCTTCAAGCTGACTGACGAGACTGAACTGCGGATTGAGGAACTGATGGATGCGGAGAAGGATGAGCTGCCCCGCCCTATTGGATCTGGCCTAGGTACAGTTACGGTAGACAACGATGCTAAATATCTTTATCTGGAATATTTAAAGACAACTATTTCCCAAAGCTTCAAAGGAATCAAAGTGGTGCTTGATTGCGCTCATGGTGCAGCGTATGAGCTGGCCCCGCGGCTATTCAGAGAGCTTGGCGCCGAGGTCATTGCCATTGGAGCAGAGCCTGACGGGCTGAACATTAATGACGGCTTCGGTTCCACCCACCCTGAAACCTTGCGTGAGGAAGTACTGCGCCAAGGCGCGGATTTAGGACTTGCCTTTGACGGCGATGCCGACCGCCTAATTGCTATCGACGAGAAGGGCGACGAGGTTGACGGAGACTTTATCCTTTGCATCTGCGGAGATGCCATGAACCGTGCAGGCAAGCTGAAGGATGGAACTATTGTCTCTACAGTAATGAGCAACATCGGTTTCTACAAAGCGACTGAGAAATTATCGCTGAATACAGCCAAGACGGCTGTCGGCGACCGTTATGTGATGGAAGAAATGCGCCGCGGAGGATACAACCTGGGC
The DNA here is from genome assembly GCF_038593145.1 of Paenibacillus sp. FSL L8-0340. Taxonomy (NCBI): domain Bacteria; kingdom Bacillati; phylum Bacillota; class Bacilli; order Caryophanales; family Paenibacillaceae; genus Paenibacillus; species Paenibacillus sp. FSL L8-0340. Next base: position 6,684,513 of record NZ_CP151967.1, on the reverse strand, counting down.
GGAGAGCAGTCCGGGCATGTCATTTTCCTCGATTATAATACAACCGGAGACGGCATTCTCACGGCAATTCAGCTGGTGGACACGATGAAGGCCTCAGGGAAGAAGCTAAGTGCGCTGAAATCGATGATGATCAAATATCCGCAGGTGCTTGTGAATGTACGTGTGCAGGATAAGACCAACTACCCTAACAATCCGGCAATTGAAGCGGCGATTAATGAGGTAGAAGGCAAGCTTGGCGATAATGGCCGTGTACTGGTACGTCCTTCCGGAACCGAACCGCTGATCCGTGTAATGGCGGAAGGACCGGATAAGGCTGAACTGGATCTTTTTGTCGGTCAGATTGTTGATGTAGTACAGCGCGAATTGGTCTAATTTGTTATTTCTACTGGCAGCCAGTGGATGGAATCGACAGATTTATTCACTGGCTGCCTGATCAATATACCCAGTTTGTTGAAGTGTTCCAAAAGGTTTCACGAGTTATAGCATTGCCAAAGTGATGTAAGGTGCATATAATGATTAAGTGTCATTCCAGAAGGAAAGCGGGGATAGTAAGGTTACAGCAATAGCAAGCGCCAGAGCTTGATCTTGCGCGGGGGAGAAGGGAAAGCCTGCAAGATGCCAATCAGGGCAAGGCTTGAACGGATCACGGCAGATGTAAGCTGACGAGGTGGAGGCGTTCGAAATGTTCGGCGGGGACCTCCCGGTGATGCACCAGAGCCGTAAATGGAAGCGGAAAATGAGCGGGCGACCACTCTTACAACGCGACTATGGGTGCAAATTAGAAATGTTATTTCATGGGTATGTGCGATCTGGAAAGTAAACAGAGGTCTGCTGCGGCAGAGGAGAAGACTGTGCATTTCATGAACACCTAGCAGGTGACAGGTTTATTTTGTTGGACTTATGACTACAACAGAATATTTGCTTTTTCTCAAGTAACATGCCGCACGGCACGTTTCTTTCCTTATGCCGCCCACATTACGATAAAATGGACGGGGGAAAATATAATGTGTGGTATTGTAGGATATATTGGTAATCAGAATTCGCAGGGGATCTTGGTTGAAGGATTGAAGAAGCTGGAGTACCGTGGTTATGATTCGGCAGGTATTGCCGTATTTACCAAGGAAGGACTGCAGGTCGTGAAGGCTCAGGGCCGTATGGCAAACCTGGAGTCGAGACTTGAAACCACTCCGCTGACAGGAAGTGCCGGAATCGGGCACACCCGCTGGGCGACTCATGGTAAACCTTCTGATGAGAACTCCCATCCTCACACCGATGAAAGCCAGAAGTTCTCGGTAGTTCACAACGGGATTGTCGAAAACTACCTGGACCTTAAAGAAGAGCTGATTGCCGGCGGATGCCACTTCACTTCCGAAACAGATACAGAGGTTATTTCCCACCTGATCGCCCGTGAATATGAAGGAGATATCGTAAAAGCTGTTCAAAAAGCGATCACTTTCATGCGCGGTGCGTTTGCACTGGGTGTTCTGACTGAATATGAGCCGGATAAATTGGTAGCTGTGCGTCAAGCCAGCCCGCTGATTATCGGCCTTGGGGAAGGCGAAAACTTTATCGGGTCCGATATTCCGGCACTGCTGGAATACACCCGCAATGTATATATTTTGAACGACGGCGAAATGGCTGTATTGACACGGGATGCTGTCGAACTGATGACGATTGAAGGCAACTTTATTTCTCGGGAAATGATTACTGTCGATTGGGATGCAGTTACCGCAGAAAAAGGCGGTTATGAGCATTTCATGCTGAAAGAAATTCACGAACAGCCTAAGGCTTACCGCGACACTATGCGCGGCCGTATGAATGCTGAAGGCAACAAGGTTATTCTGCCGGAGCTGAACCTGACCGTTGAGCAAATCAAGAATATCCGCAACATCCAGATCGTTGCTTGCGGTACAGCCTACAATGCGGGTCTGGTTGGACGCAGCCTGATTGAATCCCTGGTTCGTATCCCGGTAGAGAACGATATCGCTTCGGAATACCGTTACCGTTCACCAATCGTAACACCGGAAACACTGGTCATCGTTGTCAGCCAATCTGGCGAGACTGCTGATACACTGGCTGCTTTGCGTGAAGGTCAAGCAAACGGTGCGCATGTACTGGCAATCACCAACGTTGTGGGCAGCTCCATCGCCCGTGAAGCCAATGATGTACTTGTGACACTGGCTGGACCGGAAATCGCTGTAGCGTCCACTAAGGCTTATACTTCGCAGATTATCGCATTTACTTTGCTTGGTCTGTACCTGGCTGAAGTACGCGAAACGCAAAGCGAAGCACAGGTTGCCGAGATTCTCGCCGCTATGCAGTCACTGCCTGAGCAAGTGGAAGAAATTCTGGCACAGAAAGAAGCGATCAAAACCTATGCCGAGCAAATTTCAGAGCACAAACACCTGTTCTTCATCGGCCGCGGCGTAGACTATGCGGTAGCTCAGGAAGGCTCACTGAAGCTGAAAGAAATCTCCTACATTCACTCCGAAGCTTATGCTGCGGGTGAACTGAAGCATGGTACCCTGGCGCTGATTGAAGAAGGCGTTCCAGTCATTGCCTTGGCTACCCAGGAGTCCGTTCTGGAGAAAACCGTCAGCAACATCAAAGAAGTGAAAGCCCGCGGCGCAGACGTGCTGGCAATCACTCATGAAGAGCATGTAACCGACCTGCTGAGATCGGTAGATCAGGCATTCGTGATTCCTAAGACCCTGCCGCTGCTGACGTCTGCTTTGTCCGTAGTAACGCTACAATTGCTGGCTTACTATGCTTCGCTGGCCCTGGGCCACGATGTGGATAAACCACGTAACCTGGCGAAGAGCGTTACGGTGGAGTAGTAGGGGTTTTGATAAGAATTCTTGTGTCTGGTGACATTAAAGTTGGTGTACAGACATTAATGTAAGTGCTCGGACAATAAAGTTAGTACCTTTACAAATAGTTGGTCCATGAAGTTGAAGAGGCCCCTTTAATACCGACAAAAAGTCCCGATGATGCCTTAAATCATCGGGACTTTTTTTATGATTGGCTGAGCAATAAAACTTTAACCTAGTTCTGAACTCACAAACATTCCTGTAAGGCTTAAGATTTGGTCTTTGTCAAAAAAGGAGCGCCTCGGTATGATGGGTTTGTCGACGGGTTTATAACCCAACACCATCAAGGAGGCGCTCTTATTATGAAGTTTAAACAATCAGACGATCAAAATCAACGCATTGACCACATCTCACCTTGTTGTGGGTATAGATATCGCGAAGGAAACTCATGTTGCACAAGCGACTAATTTTCGTGGTATCGTACTTAGTAAGCGACATCTTACATTCTCAAATACAATTGAAGGATTCGAAAAATTAGATCGGTGGATCGAGGGAATAGGGCGGAAACACGGCTTAAAGGATCTCATAATCGGGATGGAGCCGACCGGACACTACGGGTATAACCTGGCCAATTGGCTTACCGACAAAGGCATAGGCGTTGTAATGGTGAATCCGGCAACCACCAAACGAAACAAGGAGAACCGCGATAATTCTCCCTCCAAAAGTGATCCGAAGGATGCGCTTGTCATTGCTGATGTGATCAGTCGAGGCTACTACTATGAATACTCGCGACAGGCTATCGTCTTTCAGAAGTTACGAAACGTTATCGGTCTCCACGCCTTGGTCAGGTGAAACGAAGGAATGTAAGGGCATAGACCCGTAGAGTCATGGGATGGTGAACCCCCAAGGAAATTGTGGAGTATGCGTGCAGAAGAATAACACTTGGAGAGCTGTTCCACACGCTTCTTCTGTTCCCGCATACCCAAGATCGAGACAACGGTGTCTAATGAGCTTACTTTCTGAACGTTAACTGTATTCCGAGGCGACGAAATCCTACGAATGAGTGAGTATATGTGAGATAAACCCTTAAAACCGAGGGATGGGCAGGATAGTTTAGAAGTCGTATGGGAAGATTATTAAAAAAACTGAGGGGCGATCTCCATGCGACGCGGTGTAATGACATGTACTCTGATCATAATTTGTTTTTTGGCATCAATTCAAACAGCTTACGCTAAAACGAATCCAGACCCATATAGGGTCATACTTACCTTGTTAACGCCCAAGATACAAGAACAATTAGATATTTATTACAAGGATAAACTGAATGAAAAACCTACGTTTGCTCCATTTCTTGATCCATTGAACGTATTGGTTGGATATCAAGATTCCCATATCATCGTTAATGTAACAGTATCACCTTATATCGGTCCACATCTTGATGTTGGAACTACTTTATTTCCTTCATGATTGACAATATGGGAACGGTAGAAGTAATCGGGTTTGAGCATCTTAAGGATTTTGAGCTGCCCCCCAATTGGAACCACATTATTAAGAATGAGAAAGGTGTGGGCAAAACTAACGAGGAACGATAGCTCAATTCAGACATGACTGCAGCCGGCCAAACGATCGGCTAATCTTTTCATTACGCTAACGGGCAGGATAGCTTGATGATTTCCCCGAATACTCTACATATGGAGCTAAAGTTCGTAAATAAGACGTTATCTGAAATTACTGTAAAGTAAAAAAAACAAGAAAACAGGTGATATTCGTTATGAACTGTCTTGGATGTAGAATCGTAAATCTTTTAGAACCACATGTTAACATTATCTATGAAGACGAATTAGTAATATGCGTATTAGATATCGCACCTTTTAATGAAGGTCATATATTAATACTTCCTAAAAAGCATTTTTATGATTCGGATGAGATGGACAGGGATACTTTATATGCAATTATGAATGCCTCAGTCTACATATCTAAAGTACTTAAAGAAGTCTATAAACCGGATGGAATCACCATTTGTCAGAATGGTGGAATGTTTAATGACTTGACACACTATCACATGCACGTAATACCTAGATTTAAGGATGATGGTTTTACATGGTCCGATCCGATCATAGATCATAAAGCAGGAACTAGATTATTAGAAACAAGAAATAGAATTTTACAAGAAATTGAAAGGGTATCCCAAGGAGATAGTAACTTCAGATAACAATGCCTTCCACGCATCGGCGGACAAGCCGCCTCGGTCGCCAGAGGTATTTCGAAGAAGAGGATTCAGGCGACACATCCGCACCACCTAACCGCATCGCAGCCGCTCACATTCGTTCGCTTAAGGTGGTGGGACATCGTGAACACGGAAACGTTAGCTGAGATTCGGCAAAAACTAAAACAAATTAAAAAACTACTTGGAGTGAATCATTGATGGAAAGACTAGGAGGTAAGGAAGTAAACAGTGTTTTGGGGTACATCGGTGGCGAAGGTGGTTATCTTGGTAACTTTACATATGCTTCTCATGCTCAATTTTATCCTATGTATTGTGGTGTAGACATTGATCCCAATGAATTCCAAGGTACGACAAGGCAAAGATTTACAAGAATATTATCCGAGGCAGAACCATTTATTCAGTCGAAGATATTACATGGAGTAATAGATAAATATACCTTGGAGTTTTTTGAAGATCGGTTCAATGAAGAAATTTTGACTCAATATGAATTTGAACAAAAAAAGCGAATACACGACAACAAGATTACTGGAGTAAGCTGAAACAGGAACATCCTAGTATACTTATTGATCATTCACAAAGTCATTTACAAATCAATCAAATCGTTAATGCAATTAGCAAGCTGCTTGAGAATTTAAATGAGATAAGAAATAACAAGTCTTATACCCATCCCAATGAAGAAATAATTGGTGAAGAAGAGGCGAAACTTGTTTTGAATTTATTTAGAAGTATTTTACAATATATTGATTCCAAAATATAAGGAGAGTTTGGAAGCTGGTCAAAGATGTGCCGAACAGTATCGGAGAGACATCTGCTGAAGTCCCCCTTGCCGATGTGAATGCGGTAAGCTGCTTAACTAACGGGGGAACGAAAGCGTAAAGAGCAGACTGCTAAATCGGCTGCTTTTGTTTAACCTAACTGGCAGTCAAGCGCAATGTTATTATACATCGGATTTGTTTGGATCGGTCTCCAGAGGATGCGAACGATGCTGACAATTTTGTGCAAGAAATGCCCGGCAAGTCACTTTTATTTACGATAGTATTTAACTCGAAGGGAGAACGATGGATTGGTTGGAGAGGATACTTATTTTCCAAAAGCTGACGATTCTTCAATTCAAATACGTTGTTAAATCAACGACTCTAGTCTAATACTTTATTTTCACAGAACATCAAGTAGTCGTCATCCGTATCAGAAAATTACACAGGCCTTACACTTCGAAACGCAACAGTCTGTATAATGGATGATGTAAATTCTATAGCTGCCGCCAAATATTTCACAAAAACAGCAGCAGTTGTATGATTCATCCGCATTGACCTTGCTAAGGAGTGAGTACACATGAGCGCAAGAATAAAAGATGTAGCTAAACGAGCGGGTGTTTCTGTCACCAGTGTGTCCCGAGTTCTGAATAGTGAGAAATATATTAGCCAACATATTCTTGAGAAGGTGAACCAGGCGATCAAGGAATTGAACTACACCCCAAGCCAGATTGCCCGCAGTTTAAAAAAGCAGAAAACCGATACAATTGGTGTCATCGTTCCCGATCTCACGAATTATTTCTGCTCAACTATATTAAGCAGTATTGAGGAAAGTGCCAGCGAATATGGCTACAATCTAATCGTCTGCAATATTGCAGAAAATCTGGATAAGGAATTAAAATATCTGTATGCTGTTCAGGAGATGCGGGTAGACGGAATCATCATCATGCACCAAAAGGTGAACGAACGTATCCTTTCTTTTATAGAAAGTGCTTCTATGCCTATCCTGTTCTCTTGTGTCCGCTCCCCGCTGCCGGACAGGTTCTCTGTGCTGATTAATGACTATCAGGCGGCACTGGATGCCACCGAATATCTGATCGGCCTCGGTCATCGCCAGATTGCCTTCCTGGGTGGGGATCTGGAGGATGTAACGGCAGGCCGTAGTCGCTATCAAGGTTATTTGGATGCCTTAAACAAATCCGGTATTCCGCTCAATCCTAATTTCATCAGGTTTGGCAACTATAAACTCGAAAGCGGACGATTAATGATGCAGGAGATTCTGGAGCAAGGAGAGCGGCCTACTGTTGTTTTTGCTGCCAGTGACGATATGGCAGTAGGTGCCATGAACTGTGCGCTTGATTATGGACTTAGTGTTCCTGAGGATATATCTGTCATGGGATTTGACGACAGTCTGATTGCAGAGGCCGTCAGGCCAATGCTTACTTCTATGCAGCAGCCTGTCCGGGAGCTCGGACGGACTTCGCTTGAATATCTTCACAACTTAATTCAAGAAGGGGAGCAGCCGGACTGTAAAGACATTTATCTGCCGCACCGGATCATGGAGCGGGCAAGCTGTCGAAGAATATAATATGAAACACTGTACATGCAGGTCCGTCTAGGTTGACGGACCTGCTTTTTTTTTATATCAATTACGAACAAAACAATCGACTAACTTTAATATAAATCGACTGAAAAGCAGGAGTTCTTTTAACAAGAAATGATTATGCTAGTGAAGAAAAGTTTTCCGGTATCGATACCATATGAGTGATTACGGTGAGAAAGAGGTACAGGCCATGCATAAAGATATCATCACGGTTGAGGGTAAGCTCACTCCGCTTAGTTCTAAAACTCATATTACTTACCAATTCCACTTGGATTACCCCTTGTCTTCACTGGAGATCGATTTCAGGTATGCACCCAAACAGTTTTTAGACAGAGATGCATCACAGCCGCTTATATTAGAAGCTATCGAGATATACTCCGATCCGGCTTGGGTGGCATTGCATAAGAAGCAATGGGACAATTTCTATCCCTTGCAGAATTTGTTGACATTATCTCTGGATAGCCCCTTGGGCTTCCGCGGCTCAGCACACCGGCATGCTCCAGAGCAGAAGCACATGATCTGCCCGGATGGGAGCAAGACTTCTCCCGGGTTCATCTCAGGGGACATTCCCTCCGGAGTATGGAAGATAACGATCAGCGTGCATTGTGTTGTTACACCCGATTGCCGCTATGAATTATTTGTGAGGGGGACCGGCAGATGAGATGGCTTCCATTTGAGCTTCATACCCATACTCCCCATAGTGATGGGACACATTCTCTACTGGAGATGTGCCGGGCAGCAGCAGAGCTTGGGCTTACAGGCATCGCGCTTACAGATCATAACACCGTATCGGGACTGGCAGATGCTGAAGCTGTCAGCAGGGAGACAGGCATTACTATCATTCCCGGCATGGAATGGACGACGTTTTACGGCCATATGCTGACCCTTGGCGCTCCTTATTGCGAATGGAGGGATCTCGGTCCCTACGATATTCATAAGGGCATCGCTCGTGTTCATGAGCAGGGAGGCATCGTGGGCATTGCCCATCCTTACAGCTTCGGCAGTCCGATCTGTACAGGCTGCCACTGGGATTACACCGTAAGCGACTGGAATCAGATTGATTATATGGAGGTATGGCATGAAACGAACCCTTCCATGAAGAATCATAATGTGCCTGCTTTCAGACAATGGACCGAGCTGCTGAACGAAGGGTACAGGATATCCGCTACAGCCGGTAGGGATTGGCATAGATCCGATTCGGCGGACAAGCTGGCGGCTTACACGTATATTGGCCTTCCCGATGCACCATTGCCGCATTCATTAACTGATATCATTAACGCAATCAGGCAGGGACAGATCTGCCTAAGTATGGGGCCGCTTCTGGAAGTCAGTCTTTCTCTTGGAGCTGACCAATATGGACTTGGGGACGAGGTTCCCTTAGCCATCAGGGAGGACCATCCTGTTGCAGGGATGACTGTACAGATCACACGTTCAAACCAGCCTGAGCGTCCTTGGGGACCGGAGGAGGGCAGCCTGATCATCGTAGATTCTAATTTGGGGGAGCTGGCAAAAGTACCGGCCTTCGGGTATAACGGATTGCCTATTATGCTGACAACCGCAGGATTGCGATGGCTGCGTGTACGGCTGTTTGGCATCATCGACGGAATCCTGACAACCATTGCCTGCACCAATGCGATTTATTTCGCAAGCGGGCAGCGGGATGAAGAATAATTGCAAAGGAGGGATAGCAATGCAATATCCGAAGCTGATCGCCCATGCAGGCTGCGAGGGAACGAGCTACAATTCGCTTGAATCCTGTGAAGCCGGAGTGAAGGCGGGGGCTCCTATTCTAGAAGTGGATGTCAGAGTAACCAAGGATAATGTGGCTGTTCTCCAGCATGATGATGAGCCTTCCGTCCACCAGTTGAATTATGGGCAGCTGCTGGAGACAGGGCAAAAGCCGGAGACGCTGAACCGGGTATTAACACGGTTCAGTCAGTTGCCCGTCGCCTTCAATCTGGATCTCAAAACAGAAGAGGCGGGGTTGGCGGCCATAGCTGATGTAACAGCCACATCTACCTGGAGTCAGGTATGGTTCACAGGGGCCACAGGGCTGATAGCGAATTCCGGATATTCCAGACATGTAATGTGGAATTTACCGAAGGAACTCAGTGAGTTGGACGAAGTAAGCTATCGGCAGCAAACGGCAGAGCTGTGCCATCGAGCGGCTGAAGCGAAGTTCGGCGGTGTGAATATCCAATATGAATGCTGCCGGCCTTATTTGGTTCAGCAGGCCCATCTTCACGGGTTGCAGGTTTGGATCTATACATTACCCTATGATCAGGACTTGTTCTTTAAATATATGGACATGGGCGTAGATGCAGTTACTGTCTATGAGGTGAAGAAGTTTGCAGCGCTGAGAGCTGTTATGCCTGAGGACGGCGGGGCATGAAGAGCAGCGCTCCCGCCCTCACCCTGCTGGAATTGGCCGGACCGCTGTTTCTGAGCCAACTGGTGCAGACGGTTATCTTCACAATCGATACCTTGATGCTTAGCAATTATTCTGATCTTGCCGTTGCAGCCATAGGTACGGTCTCGCAATTGCTCTCTACAATCAATCTGCTGTTCGGATTCGCCACCATAGGGGCCGGAATCATTATGAGTCAATTGAACGGCTCGGGGAAGCGGGCCGAGGCGGCCGATGTCGCCCGGACCGCAATAATAGCGAATCTGCTGCTCGGTGGTATAGCTAGCATAGGACTGTTCTTATTCCCTGAACCGGTCCTGCGCGCCATCTCCTTGCCTGAAGAATTGATGCAGTACGGGACAGTATTTCTATCGGTGACAGGACTTGCCTCCTTTGCCACGGCCTTCATTATGACTGCGGAAATGACCTTGCGCATGAACGGTATGGTCAAGCGGATGCTTCTGCTGTCCTTCGCGATGGTCGCTCTCAATACGTTTGGCAATTATATAATGCTGTATGAACCGTTCGGCCTGCCTTCCTATGGGGTTGAAGGTGTAGCATGGGTGACTTTCGGAAGTAAGCTGGTTGGTGTGGCGTTGGCTGTGTTCCTGTTGATCCGTGCGATGGGCCAAACTCTGTTCAGCGTTAAAGGCATCTTACTCCGACTTGCTGATTTACGGGAAATCTTCAAGCTGGGTATTCCTTCAGCAGGTGAGAATCTCTCCTATTCTGCTTCTCAGGTAGTCATTATGATGATGGTAACGCTTCTCGGGACTACAGCCATCACCACTAAGATATACACACAAACGCTTACCGGATATATTTTCCTGTTATCTGTCTCTATCGGTCAGGCGACTTCGATTATGATTGGTCATCTGATTGGAGCTGGAAAATCGGAGAAGGCGAGTACCACCGGGCTTAGGCATCTGAAAATCGGTCTCTTCCTGAGCTGCTCCGTCAGCCTGTTGCTGTATCTGGTATCCAAGCCACTGATGGGTTTGTTTACGGAGGACAGCAATGTCATTATCATGTCTGCCAACCTGATCCTGCTGTCCGTCCTGCTGGAAGCTGCCCGTGCCTGCAATGTTATTATGATTGCTTCGCTGAATGCCAGCGGTGAAGTGAAATATCCTGTCATTATGGGACTTATTCTGATGTGGGGAGTAAGCGTCCCTGCGGCTTATCTGTTCGGTATCGTATGGGGTTACGGGATATACGGCATTTGGCTGGCTTTTATTATAGATGAATGGATTAGAGCCTACTTCATGCTCCGACGCTGGAAATCAGAGAAGTGGCGGCAAATTCGCTTGTCTGCTATCGATACCAAATACAGAAGCACAGAATTGCAGCCCGATTCCGGAGCTGTCTAACGTTAACTTTACACAATATTTTTATTCTCCAAAATGAATAGTAGGGAGGGATAGTCCCCTTGTCCGACCACATGTCAAAGGCTACACCGCTGGGCGTCTTAAACCAACGTATGCTGCATAAACGCAACAAAATGATCCGGAGGCAGCCTCCGTTTGCCTGGTATCTGTTTCTTCTGCCCACCTTGCTTGGCATTTCGGTGTTCATGATCTACCCGCTGGCTGAGTCGCTGCGGCTCAGCTTCACCAAGGGGGCTGATGAGCGGTTCGTTGGACTGGAGAATTACGTGAGTGTGCTGGAATCAGGCACCTTCTGGTATTCGGTGTACAACACGCTCTACATTACCGTCTTCCAGCTTCTGATTGCCATTCCACTAGGTTTCATCATTGCTTGTCTAATCAACAATTTACGTCGTGGCTCAAACTTCTTCAAGGTGCTGTTCTATCTGCCCAATGTCACTTCTATTGTTGCAGCTGCCACTGTCTTTCTGGCGCTTCTACATCCCGATGGGCCACTCAACTATGTGCTGCAATTGCTCGGTTTCGAGAAGGTAGTCTGGCTGTCACAACCCCTCTCTGCCAAGTGGGGGGCGATCATTCTCTCTGTTTGGCATTGGCTGGGCTTCGTCATCATTATTAATCTGGCCAATTTGCAGGCGATATCAAGCGACTACTATGAAGCGGCTTCTATAGATGGGGCTTCACGTTTCAAACAGTGGCTGTACATCACCCTGCCAAATATGCTTGGAAGTCTGACTGTCCTGTTTATCATTGGCTGGATCGGCGGCTTGCAGCGGTTCTCCGACGCTTATATGCTCGGTGGCTTGCAGGGAAGTCCGGCGCGGTCCTTGCATACTGTTGTAGGGTTTATATTCGAAAGAGGGTTCGGTGGGCATGAATATGGTCTGGCCTCTGCGGCGTCATATATTCTATTCCTCTTTATACTTGCTTTCACTTATATCAATACCAAGGTCACGAAGATGAAAATATAAGGAGGAGACTCGTAACATGTTGAGCGTAACAGGAAAAGGGAAACTGTCGGGCGGATTGCTGTTCCTGCTCCTGCTTGGTATGGGTGTGCTGATGTTGTATCCCTTTCTCTGGATGTTAAGCGTCAGCTTGGAAAGAAGCAGCAACATAGCCGTTCCGTTTCCACCGCGGATCATTCCTGAACAGTTCTCCATATTCAACTATAAACTGGTATTCGAGAATGGGGTTCTGTTCAAGACCTATGCCAATTCAGCTATCATTTCATTGTTCAGTGTCATTCTCAGTGTGTCTTCTGCCCTGCTGGCCGGCTACGCCTTCTCCAGGGGGGAATTCAGAGGCAAGAAATTCCTATTCTTCGCAGTCCTGGCCACCATGATGATTCCGTTCGAGGCCAGACTGATTCCGATGTTCAGTATGTTCAATGATCTCGGTATGATTAATACCAAATATCCCCTGATATTTCCGGCGATCATTAATGCGCTAGGTATTGTGTTGGTGAAGCAGTATTTTGACCGTCTCCCTGAAGGGTTACGTGAATCAGCCAAGATTGATGGGGCCAATGAGTTCACAATCTTTATCCGTATTTTCGCTCCCCTGACCGGACCGATTACAGCAACACTGGCGATTCTGGCCTTCCAGGACAGCTGGAATTCCTTCCTGTGGCCGCTCGTTGTCATCAACGATCAGGATATGAAGACCGTACCGTTATTTCTTTCCAGCTTCTCTTCAGAGAATGGCAACCGGTTGGTGGGGGTTACGATGGCTACAGCGGCAATGAGTATTCTGCCGATCCTGCTTGTGTTTCTCTTTTTACAAAAATACATTATTCGCAGTATTGCCCTTAGCGGCTTGAAGGGAGAGTGATAACTGGAGAATGCGAGGTCACTTCAAGCGACAGGACTGGTAAGCAGGCAAGTGGCAATTTATAAAAAATATAATGGAGTTAGGGGAGCTAACAATGTTTAGTAAATCGACCCTGAAGTTGACAGGAACGCTGCTGCTGGCGTCTACTATGATTCTAAGTGCATGTGGGACAAACGGTAATTCGAACGGGGCAGTGAAGGCCAATAATGAGCCGGCAGAAACTGAAGGCACCAAAAGTGCAGTGGCGGCGAATGAAGCTCTGACAGGAACACTGAAAGTACAACTTGTGGGCGATTTCTCGCTGGAGGACAAGACCGATGCAATCTCAGGCAAAACCTCCAAGGGTGTAAAGGTGCTGAAAGAGGAGTTCGAGAAGCAGTATCCTAACGCAGCTGTCGAGTTTGTACTTATGGGCTGGGATAACTACAACGAGAAGACTCAAACTATGCTTCAATCAGGAGCAGCCGATGTATATCAAGTGCCTGGGATTGCCGCTTTTGCCGAACAAGGTCTGCTGGAGCCGTTGCAGTCCTACATTGATAAAGACAGCTATGATCTGGGGAGTTATCTGAATGGACAGGTGGATGGCTGGAAGGCCATGGGACCGGATGATCAGGAGCTACAGATTTATGGCTTGCCTTTTATCGGCGATGCGCGGGTAATTGTATATGACCGGCAGTTGTTCGATGAATGGGGTGTGGAATATTTGTCCGAGTCTCCGACTATCGAGGAGGTCATGGAGAAAGCCTCCAAGATGACAGGCAAGAACCCCAAAACGGGCGAACAGAACTATGGTCTGACCTTCAAGGGCGCCGATGCTGCCGATACTGTAATGAATATTAATGAATCGCTGGGTGGACAATGGGGCACAGGATTCTTGTGGAAGGATATGAAGCTGAACTTCGAAAGCGAGACCATGGTGAAATCAATCGATTGGTTGAAAGAAGCGATTAAGTATGCACCGGAGGGCGTAATGGCCGGACAAGGCTCTGAAAACTTCCTGACGGAAAATAACAACATTGCGATCAACCTGCGTGAAAGTCCGGGATTTATCAATGGTCTGGCCAACTTTGGGCTTGAAGACCGCTACGAGGCGGCCTTGCTGTTCAAAAATCAGGATACAGGTATGGGCGGCATGTTCGCCGGAAGCCCGTTCGCAATTGGAGCATCCAGCAGCAAAAAAGACCTGGCTTGGGAATGGTTGAAATTCAGCGGCAGCGAGTTCTTCCAGCAATATATGTGGGATGAACAGCGTTCGCAGAGTATGCCAGTCATCAAGGCAGCTGAGAAATGGCCTTCTGTTCAGGAGATTGGACAAATGGACATTATTCTGAAGCAAATGGGCCAGCTGTGGACACCACGTTATCCATACCGCTCCGGTCAACCGCGCTATATTCTGTCAGAGAATGTAGAACGTGTTCTGTTAGGTGAACTAGGTGCGGCCGAAGGAATGAAGAAGGCTCAGGAGGAAGGCACTAAATGGTTGGCCGATCAGCAGTAATGCTATGATGTAGACTATAGAGAAGTCTTGCCCTGGCAAAATGTAACTGACTAATGTATTCATACGGAAAATGTGCCGGCATAAGGCGATACCTAATTCGATAGGGAGTTGTCCATAAAGCCATGAATGGGCTGCTTGGGACAGCTCTATTTTTTACACGGATTGATGTGTGTGCTTAGGTGGGCACTTCGCAAATGGACCGTTGTTCCAAGCGCATTATTCTATGATTTTCCAAACGATCGTCGCAGGACAAGAACGTAGTCCCATAAGAACCCGCGCCCAGCGCGGTTTTTCTGTTTTATGCCGAAAATGGACAAGAACATGATTAGACATTCGTTTGTCGAAGACACCGGATATATTTGAATTGCATAAGAAGAGGACGATAATTATGAAAGTCCGCTGCTATAGAGAAATAGGCGAGTTGATTCTTCTTAATAGAGAAAAACACGGCTTAACTTTCAAAATATTGTAAAATCAAAATTAGTATAGTAACCTATTTGTATAATATTCCCACTAAAGAATATTATATTGTTTTATTCTATTTAGGAGGTGAGAAAATGAAGAAAAAATTTCTAGCTATCGTTTTTGCATTCGTTATGTGTGCATCAGTATCTAGTACTGCTCTAGCCGATGGTAGAGGAGGTGGCAAAGACCTTCCTGGTGGCAATCCTCCTCCTCCTCCAGCCTATTGCCCTAACGGAATTCATGGGCCTTGTTATTTGCCTTAGAGAAATTTATGCACCTTAGATATTGCCTGATTAATGCAATGATTTGGCGGGAGAATTCCTCCCGTCACTTCATTTCTAAGACGGCCACTTTGTTAATACAACTCCCTAATATAACTCCAAAGATTCTTACTTAAAAAGCGAATATTAGGGGGAGTGTGTCAAATAGTTTATTATACTCCGGTCTAATACTTTATTTTCTCCATACACTTGTCTGGGGTATAGAAACAACATAGTTATGAAACAGACATTAAGGTTATGAAGTTGTCTGATAATAAAAGTTGGCACAACAACCCAGACATCATAAGCCGTCCTGAAATCTCAGGACAGCTTTATTTTTTTAATGGAGACTAAGAGCAAATTGTTGAACAATTATTATTGTTTGGTGATAAAAAAGTTGGATGCTTCGCAGCCTTCTTTTTGCTTCCTCTCAGATATCATGGCGCGATTACGGAGTATTGAATCGTTTTGCAACGGCCCCCCTGTTCCGTGTAAGATAATATGGAGGGGGCTTGTCATTATGACGGTAGGGCTCCGTTCAACGGAAACCTTTCTTTAATGATAAAAAGTTCGGTGAAACGTTAAAGCGAATTTGGCAAGAAAAGCTTCAGCTTGCGCAGGGTCATTCCTCACGGAGCGGGCTTCGAATAGAGGTGAATGAATATTGCCGACGATTATGGTAGTGGATGACGACGCCCTTGTCCGCGAACTGGCAGGGCTGTTATTAAGAGACGAAGGTATGGACGTCGTAGAGAAAACGGATGGTCTCGAAGCCTGGGATTATTACTTGCATCATTCCGTCGATTTAATCATTTTGGATATTATGATGCCCGGCATGGACGGTTGGGAGCTGTGCAGAAAGCTGCGGGAGGCCGGGGACAAGCCGATGCTGATGGTCACGGCCAAAAAGGAGTCGCTGGACAAAGTCAAAGGCTTTCGATTGGGGACGGACGATTATTTGACCAAACCTTTTGATCCGATGGAGATGGTTATGCGGGTCAAGGCACTGCTTAAAAGGTATCGGATCGCTACCTCCCATATCGTGAAGCTCGGTCGAGTCATTCTCGATAAAACGAGCTACCAGGTTCACTTTTCCGATACGGGCGAAGAATGGGCTCTTCCTTTAAAAGAATTTGAGCTGCTTTACAAACTGGCCAGTTATCCCGGGCAAATTTTTACGCGCGACATGCTGATCCGCGACATCTGGGGTTACGCGTACAACGGGGATGAACGCACCGTGGACACGCATGTCAAACGTCTGCGCGACAAGTTTGAGCAGTATGCCGAAGATTTCCGCATCGTAACGATGCGCGGCATGGGCTACCGTCTGGAGGCGTATCATGATTAACTCGCTCTATGCCCGCGTCGTGTTCACGTTTCTGGGAGTCGTCATAGTCAGCCTGCTCTCGGTTTTATTCGTTCAAAGCTATTTCTACAAAGGCCATATCGAAGCGACAGTGGAAGAGAAGATGATTGGCAATGCCCAAATGATCATTCAATTATATAAGAAATTGGCTCCGAAGGATGCGAAGGCTTTCGTGGAAGTAAGCAATTCTATGCCCTTTTATAAGATACGATTTTATGACAGCGCTGGAACGCTGCTGAACCCGGGGAGCGCTGCTCCAGACCGGCAGAAGGATCAAACTTATCTGCAGCAAGTGCTTAAGCAAAACAAAATTTATCACAACGGGTCCAGCGATGATGACGAGATTACGGTTGGCCTGCCTTTTGCGCTGAACGGTTCGCCGCACGTCTTGTTGGTTACGACTCAGACCAGTTTTGTCCTCGACGAAATCGATTCCTTGATCCGGTATCAGCAGCTGTTTACTCTCGGTTTGGGAAGTATTCTGGTGTTGATCGCTGCGCGGTATATGGTCAGGCCCCTTCGGAAGCTGACGCATGCAACGCAAAGAATGGCCAGGGGTGATTTTAACGTTGGCCTGTCTACCAAACGTCGTGACGAAATTGGACAGCTTACCCTAAGCTTTAACGCGATGGCGGCTGAATTGGGAAGGCTGGATATGCTCCGTCGGCGGTTTGTTTCCGATGTATCCCACGAAATCCAATCTCCTCTAACGTCGATCAAAGGATATACCCGTGTGCTGAAGATCAAGTCCATGGACGAGAAAACCCGTATGCGGATGTTGAATATTATCGACGAGGAGAGCGACAGGCTGTCCCGGCTGTGCGACGATCTGCTGGAATTGACCAGCCTGGAGCACGAGCATGCAAAGCCCGCCCCGCAAAAGTTTTGTCTCGACGAGCAACTGCGTAAAGCTGTCATTCGCCTGGAACCGCAATGGTCTGCCCGCAATCTGGATATGCAGCTAATGCTGGAACCGATAACCATTGTGGCGGATGAAGACAAGATGAATCAGGTGTGGAACAACTTGCTTGGCAATTGCATCAAATTTACCGCCGATCATGGAAAGATAATGGTGGAGTCCTTCAAGAAAGGCGAAAGCGCAGTCGTCCGAATGACGGACAATGGAATCGGCATACCTGAGGAGGAAATCAGCCAAATTTTCAAACCGTTCTACAAAGTGGATAAAGCGAGAAACCGCAATGTTAGCGGCAACGGAATCGGTCTTTCCATCGTCAAGCGAATTGTCGATCTTCATCATGGAAAAATTGAAGTGTCCAGCAGATTGGGGGGCGGAACCTCCTTCTCGATCACACTTCCCCTCGAAGATACAAAGCCCGAATTGTAATCCTCCGTTCAAACTGAGGACAAATTCGGGCTTTATACTATCCTCGAAAGCCAATTTTATATATTTTGATCAGAAGGAGGACCAAAAATGAAAGTATTGATTGCCATCTTGACCCTCCTGACATTCAGCATGTCGGGAACCTATGTCCAGGCGAAGGAGAACCGGAAGCAGCCGCCCCCCGCAACCGCAGCCGCCGAACGCCAGCTTTGGCAATCGAAAGGGTATGGCCATATAATCGAAATAGAAGGCCAATCCGTTAAGGTCTACAGCTACACCAAGGACAGCTTGGTACCGTTCGGGAAAGGAAATATCGATAACAACGGCGACATTTATATTAATGAAATTTACGACAACACCAAATCCCTGGAGCAATTTAATGCCCCACGATTTCCGATGGGCCGCTTCGTTAACGGCAGCTTGACCGATGGCTTGGGGTACGTGCAGCATCTCACACGGATCGATAATCTTCCCAAGGTGAAGTATAACGGATTCAGCAATGATCCCGTACAAAATTTTGAAGTATTCTGGCAATCCTTTGAAGAGAATTTCAGTTTCTTTCCGCTCGTCAAAGTGAATTGGAAAGAGGTGTACAAAGAGTATCGGCCCAAAGTTGGCGCCGCTACCTCCGAGAAGGAACTGGAGGACATTTTGACGCAAATGTTTCAAAAGCTGAACGACGGACACAGCGTCATATTCGGTAAAAAGGGTATGATCTTCTCCAAGTCCAAAGTTGAGCGAGAGGAATTTTTCGAAGCCAATTCGAAGTCGATGCAACGAAACGTCGAAGACGGATATATAAAAGGGGCGGTAAAGAGCAAGCTCGACGGGCGCATTGTTTATGGCCAAACGAAAAGCGGCGACGCTTACATCAAGCTGATTGGTTTTGACGAGTCCGATCCGCAGAAAGTTGACCAAGCGCTGGCGGAAATGGTGCAGGATCTGGCGAACTGCCGCAACTTTATGATCGATATGCGCTTTAATGAGGGGGGCGAGGACTTCTTCGGGTTAAAAATAGCCGGCTTGTTTGCCGAGAAACGCAAGCTGGCGTATGCCAAACAGGCCCGAACAGGCGGATACGAGCAATTCTCCAAACCTACGCAGGTATATATCGAACCGGGAGCAAAGCAGTTTTCAGCTGACAATATTGTGGTGCTGACCAGTCCGCTAACGGTAAGCGCCGGCGAGACAGGGACGATGGCCTTAAAAGCATTGGACAAAGTAACGGTTATCGGGGAAAAGACGTGCGGATACTTTTCGGACATGCTGCTTAGACTGTTGCCGAACAAACAGTTATTCTCCCTGAGCAACGAACGCTATACATCGCCTGACGGCACTAATTACGAGCAGCGCGGCCTGCCGCCGGACGAAAAGATCATGATCAAGCAAGCCGATATTGATGCCGGCAAGGACCCGGTGATGAACCGAGCTTTGGAATTGCTTAAAAAGAAGCTATAAGGGATATCCCTTTCACTCATCGGGACTCCTCCAATGGGATAAAATACAAGCCCCTGGCAAATGTAAATGCCGGGGGTTTTTGGGCGTTCATTCCGCAAAATCACCGGTCATCATGCGAAATTACCTGGGCCCTTTCTAGAGGATCACAAAGCGCGCCTTGTATTGGTTTCTTACCCCCGTATAGTCCGAATTGAACCTGGTGGAGGGACTTTGGAAATGTGCCTCAGAAAACGCTGATTTGTTGTAGACTGAGAAGGATTTAGCTAAGAGGCAGCTATAATTCTAATATACATTTACATTACGAATAATCCGAAGATATACTAATTGCAGTGGATATATCATCCAATTTGTTCTTAATCAATGAAAGATCACTAAATTATAAAGAGGGGTTGCATTAAACTGAGCTTGTTTGTTTATGCGGTCACAAGCTAATTTTGTACAGCCCTGTTCCTTTGCCCGATCGGGAGTGGTTTCATAATTACTCCTTCCATTGATCGATATGATGTATTATGGCGTCATATAAAAATTCGGCTAAATCTTCATCGCTATGTTCGAGATAATAATTTGAAATCCCGAGGGTGATCCTATTAAAATTTCCATCGAAGAAATCAGCAGAGATCAAGAAGAGGAGATCCGCATCAGGTGTCATGAAGTGGATGACGAAATAAACGAGATTGTAAATAAGCTGACAACAGAAGCTCTCGTTATACTGGGATATCAGGATGACAGTGTGAGCCGTATTAATCTCAGTGATATCTATTATTTCGAGGCCGTTGACGGAAAGGTGTTTGTGTACAGCAAGAACAAGGTGTATGAAGTCAAACAAAAGCTGTATGAGCTAGAGGAATTATGCAGTGAAAAGAACTGTTTTCGTGCATCCAAATCTACGATTTTGAATATTGCCAGGATTGCAAGTATTCATCCGTCTATAAGCGGCCGGTTCGTAGCATTGCTTGATAATGGGGAACGTGTAGTTATCTCAAGACAGTATGTACCTGTGCTCAAAAACAGACTTGGATTATAAGGGGGGATCGACATGAGGTTTTCTGAATTTGTAAAAGAGACCATTAGGGAGTTCTTGATGATCTTCGCATCCGTAGTCATTATAATTACAATTTTACGGCAAATTTTTGCTCCCGATATAGCCTTTGATCTGAAGTCGATATATATCCTTATGGCCTTTTCATTTTTGAGTGCATTAACGGGAATTATTTTGTATGCTCCTCATGGGATAAGTGAGAAGAGAATGCGTGTCCGAATTGTCGTCCATTTCTTCACCTTAGAGTTCCTTTTGATTTCTCTTGGCAGCTTAATTGGTGCTGTAAGTAGTGTATCCGGCGCACTCACTCTTGCAATCGAAATTGCAGTGGTTTATGCCATAGTTCGTCTATTGTCCTATGAGAATGATAAAAAGGAAGCAAACAGGATCAACGAAAGACTAAAGGCAGTTAAGAAAGGAACTTACGAGTAGTCTATACAATCATAAAGCAGCATTTAAGGCTCTTTAAAAGAAGGCGGTAAGCTCTATGCTTACTGCTTTTTTGCATCTTATTGGTTCGTGGATACAGCTTATCGTTTTTCTATATACACTCTTTTCGCAGTTTTTTATGATGAGTTCATTAGAATATCTAGAGTTGAAAATCCTATTCGGGATTTATGAAATTGATTTTCATTTACTATTAAGTGGGGGTAGAACATGACGACCTGTATTATGGAGGATGTGCGTACGATAATCGAAGTTTCAGACGTGGTCAAAAAATACAATAATCTCGATGTGATGAAAGGGGTTAATCTGAGCATACGTGAAGGTGAGATATTTGGGTTGCTAGGACCTAATGGGGCTGGGAAGTCTACGTTGATGAATACGATATTAGGACTTTTACGTTTTAACAGTGGCTCAGTGAAGATATTCGGCAAAGACTTTTCAACACATGCAACAGAAATTAAACGTGAAATTGGTTACGTTCCTCAGGAAATTGCTGTATTTGAAACGTTAAATGCGATAGATAATGTCACTTATTGGGGCGGATTGTATGGTCTGCGAGGAAATGAGTTAGCACAACTGGTTAAGAAGGCACTGGAGTTTACTGGTCTGTGGGACAGAAGGAAATCGAAAGTGAGCACCTTTTCAGGCGGCATGAAGCGAAGGCTCAATATTACTTGTGCGATTGTGCATAAACCGCGTGTTCTATTTATGGACGAACCGACGGTTGGGGTTGATCCGCAAACACGCAATCATATCTTGGAATCTATCCGTTTAATGAACAAAGAAGGCACGACGGTCATTTATACGACTCACTATATGGAAGAGATTGAAGCAATTTGTGACCGTGTTGCTATCATGGATTTTGGTCAGTTAATTGCACTTGGGACAATTGACGAATTAATCGCAGACCATATCCACGAACAGTGCCTAAGATTGGAACTCACTGCTAATACAGCGGAAGCTGTCAAATTAATCGAGTCCTTTGATGGAGTATTGTCCTTTAGTGTTAACAAAGAGATATTAGAAATTAAACTAGACAAAGATGACAGTTGTATTCCTCTTATATTGGAACAATTAATCAAGCAACACTTTAATATAAAATATATGGCAGTAGAAAAACCGGATTTGGAAACTGTTTTCCTCCAATTAACAGGTAAAAAGTTGCGTGATTAATTCGGAAAAGAGGATATGCAATGAGTATTTTGTTCCAGATGTTCTATACGGTTAAACGGATGATCATGAATCCAAAAGCAATTTTGATTAATCTGCTTACCTATGCCATCATTATTCTCATTTTGGGTTCGGTATTCGGTAGTACATATGATATACAAAGGTCATTGGGGAAGGTCACAATAGCTTATGCAAACCTTGATTCAGGCAGGTATGGCGCTATTTTTGATGCTGTTTTACATTCAAATGATGTTACTCAGCTTGCGGAACTAAAGCCGGTTAAGTCATTAGATGATGGAAAAGTTCTTATTAAAAAGGATAAAGCAGATGCCATTATTTATATTCCTGATAATTTCTCTGACGATAGAGATCTCCCCCATGTCGTCAATGTCTACTTATCAACAGATTATGGTGTACCTACGCTGGTTGTTAAGAACATTGTAAGTAGTCTAACCAATTTGCTGAATACGTCTAGCGTTATTTACAACATAACAGGACAAACAGAAGTTGATGCGATGGGTTCCGAGCCGCAGAAGAATAATGAAGAGAATGTAAAAGAACAATCCTTAACAAGCTCAAGTTCAAATTCAAGTTCGCAGGCGACGACTGCGATGGGGTATTACAGCATAGCGATGATACTGATGCTGTTATTATACGGGCAAGAATACGGGATTTTTATGGCGTCTGAAGACTACTTGGGCACTTTAGGTAAACGAATGCGCTTGTCTGCTGTGAAACCGTATGTACAATATATTGGCAAAGGACTTGGTTTATCATTGGTGACATTTTTCCAAGGGGTCATCTTACTCTTGCTTACAAAGTACGTATATGGCGTGGATTGGGGAAACCATATTATAGTTGTACTTCTTACTTTGTTTATATTATCCATACTCGTTACACTACTTGGGATGATGCTGGTTATTATTACACGTAGCATTCAAAAAGCACAATCATTATCCAATTTTATAACGCTTGGGGGGACTTTCATCGTTGGCGGTTTTGTAATCGTGGACTTTGGATCACTTGCCTATCTATCACCAAGCTATTACGCTAAGACTGCTCTTTTCAATGTTGTATATGGGAATCAAGTGGAACAGGCACTTATTAATATAGGCGTAATGATATTGATTTGTGTCGGATTTGTGCTTGTAAGCCTGGTTGCTTCGAGGAGGACGGCAGAATGACAATATTTCTTAATTGTATTAGACGTGTTTTCCAGAAGGGTTGGAGTTTGTTGTTTATTTTTGTTATACCGATTTTACTGATTGTCTTTTTGATTGTGGTGACATCTCAGGAAGTTCAATATGAAGTTGGGATAATAGATGAAGACAATACCTTGTTTACTCAAGGTTTTATAGAACAATTGAAGGGGCAGTACGAGATTATCAATCTGACGAGTAATGATGATGTCAAAGGAATGGTTATTAATTCAGAACTAGACGGCGGGTTGCTTTTTCAGCAGGGCTTCACCGAAAGCCTGTTGAATGGTGAGGACGTCTCTGTATTAATCTATGACTTAGCAGGTACTGACATCTTTGGTCCTGTAAAAGTGTATGTGTCAAGCTATGTATCTTCTGCAAAACAAATTGCAAGAGCGTCTGGAGGTGATCAGGAAATTTTTTACCAAGGCATGGACCTTTACAAAAACAGTGCGTTCAACGTTACATATGAAAGTGCACTTAATTATGCAGGCTCAGAACGAGACGTCAGCAATGCGGTAGAATCATTAGGGTTTATTGCTTTTGGTATGGTATTTCTCATGACATTCTCCTCCAGTATAATCCTGCAGGATAAATTATCAGGTGTGTATGATCGTATTGCAGTTACGCCCGTTTCAAGATTAAGCTATCTCCTACAAAACATGCTGGCATGTTTTGTGATCGCTGCTATTCAATCAGTACTGTTACTGAGCATTATATCTAGCATAGTAGATTTTTCATTTGGGCAGACCTCTGAGGAGAAACAAGAAGTGTTGCTCGTGTGCTTGGCTTTCTCTCTTGTTTGTGTCGCCCTAGGTGTAGCAATCAGCAGATTCTCGAACACCCGCCTAATGGCTGGTTCGCTTTCGACTTTAATTTACTTTCCTATGCTAATGCTTGGGGGTTGTTTTTGGCCGCGGGAGATTATGCCTAAATTTGCGCAGCAGATCGGAGATTTTTTTCCGACGGCATGGTTTTTGCAGGCAGGTAGAGATGTTATAGCCGGGAAAGGTATTGCTGCTGCCTCACAGCAACTGATATATATGCTTAGCTTTGCAGCTCTACTTATATTTGTTTCCTTTATCGTAAAAAATGAAAAGGTAAGGACGTGATATGAACATAGAGAAACAATTTTGATAGATCAATAAAGTGCTGATGCTGTCAGAATTGTGCGTAAACGGGGAGAGTTGATGCATATTATAATCGGAAAAGAGGTTTTGAATCAATGAATAACAATATTATTTGGGGGATAGTATTATTAGCGCTGAGTTTGTTTTTTAAGCCATTATTGGCGATGGTGGGGCTGAATGAAAAGTTGTTAGGATTGTACTGGCAAGGTGAAACTGTGTTTTCATTGAGTCCATTCTTAGTTCGGATTATTCTTGCAATAATTGGGATTATCATGCTTATCATCGGTGGTATGCAAGCTGCAAAGCAGAAGAATACATAGTGAATTCTAGTGGTTCCACACTTTCTTTTTTACGCGTTTATCAAATGTCCCGAAAATTCTAATAAAATCAACAAAATTAGTTTACCTATGTCCCACAAAGTTCCCACTGAGCACTTAAAGTTTGCCGCGATCATTTTGTGCTCAAATGGGGTATCAAATAAAGTCCAAAAAAAGAAGGGCCTGTGCACAATATCTGCAGGCTCTTCTTTTTTTTGGGCGGACGGCGCAGCCGTTTCAGCTTGTACCATTGACATTATAGGAGGCAAAAGATAAGATACAGGTTATTATTCGTAATAATTACTATTAAATATCGAGGTGGTTGTAGAATCTTCATAAACAGCAGCTTCAATTCATGATTAGGATTCAGGCCGGCAGTACAAAGCAGCCCGATTTTGGGCTATAATGAGAATAGTTCTCAATTAAAAAATGATGCGTTGTATATATGAAAGAGGTGAAAGCGACATGAAGGTGGGGGAAGCAGATTGGTATGATATTGAAAGCCTGCAGCCCAGGCATAATGCACTCGCGGAAGGACTGAACGGCTTATATCGTCCGCATTCGACAAAGAGCAGTCTACAGATTCCGGAGCAGTTCGGTGAAGGTTACTGGGAGCGGTTCAGGGTCAGTTCCGCTATTGAGATTACTGTGTGTGAGTTGTGCTTCCTTGAGAACGTCGAGATGCGCAGCAGCGAACAGAAGGGCACCTTCAAATGGAGCTACTGCCTGGGTGCGCCGATTGAGTGGCAGGTCCGGACATCGAACCGTGATTATCGCCTTAACCACGGGGAACTTTCTGTATTCGGGCATCAGCCGGCGGATTGTGTGGGGATGTATCAGGCCGGAATGCCGTATTACGGAATTACCGTCAAGGCAGATCCGTATTTATTCGAACCAGTGCGCCAACTCAGTAGTGAGGCTGGCCGGCAGGAGCCTTTTCAGACGCATACCGCTACTCCGCTGATGCAGCGGATCTTCCAGGAGATGCTCCGCTGCAGCTTTGAAGACAGCCTCAAGCGGATCTATCTTGAAGGGAAGGTTATGGAGCTGACCGCTGTATATATGCATGAAGCGCTGGGCAGACCTGTGGTGCGTTCAGCTCTGTCCAGAACCGATATCGATTCGCTCCTTAGGGCCAAAGAGATTCTGGATCATGACCTGCTTGCTGCTCCCGGCATCCAGGAGCTCTCTAAGCGGGTATGTCTTAACGAAAACAAACTGAAAAAGGGCTTCAAGCAGCTTTTTGGCATGCCGGTTCATGCTTATATTATTGATAGCAGACTGAAGGCTGCGTATCGTCTACTCGAAAACGGCTCATCCACAGTAACTGCTGCAGCGGTTATGACGGGCTTCAGCAATCCCAGCTTTTTTGCCGAGAAGTTCCGCCAGAAGTATGGCTCCGTCCCCTCACGCTACTTCGGCAGAGCCTAGCTGTATCAGAATAATCCGTTTCTGTATGCCAATCCTCCCGATTCGGGTGTCGGATAAAGTTGTTTTATGCGATAGTTACAATTGATAATGATTATCAATTAACCGCAGGGAGAGATTCGAAATGATCAAAGCAAAAAGACTTCAAACCAAGGATTACATATTGATCGGTATCTTCAGCATTCTAATTTATGCGGTCAATGCCATTGTTGGCTCCATATTGACCCCTGTAATAGGAGCGGCGGCTATGCCGCTCATTGCTGGTTTTTGTCTCTTTTTCTCAGCGGTTGTGTACCTGGTCATGGCGATGAAGGTTGCTAAAAGAGGGGCTCTGCTAGTGCAAAGCATTGTTAACGGACTGGTGTATACCCTGATGGGAGTTCCGCTGATGCTGGTATTCTTCGCACTGGCCGGGCTGTTCGGTGAAGCTGTTCTGTTCTGGGGAGACGGAACCCAGTACAGAAGACTGACCAGACAATCACTTGCGTACGCGGTCTACGGCTGCTTCTATGGCATGGGCACCACGGTAACCATTTATGTCTACGGCAGCGCTTATCTCTCCGGCATGTTTGATGCAGATACGCTGGATAGAATGTTGTACTTTGCTTACTCTCCGGCATGGATTTCTGCAAGCATTATGTTTGCCTTCGGAATGACGCTGCTCGGCAGCGGCTTCGCCTCCAGGCTGCTGAACAAGCATTTCATCAAAGCGGGTGTCATCCGATGAAAGGTAATTCCGAGGCGCTGGGACTGCTGAAGACTGTATCCGGCAAAAAAGGGCTTCTGGTTACAGCCAGCATCTTCACCATACTCTCCAGTCTACTGCAGGTCGTTCCCTTTGCAGCGGTATACCGCATCATCGAGGAGCTGCTGCTTCATGCCCAGGATATTGGCGGAATTAACAAGAACCTGGTTGTGCAGTGCGGGATTATCGCCTTACTGTCGCTGCTGGGCTCCTTAATTACCCTCTATATCGGAGGGATGTGTTCGCACATCGCCGCATTCAACATTCTTTATGAGCTGCGGGTACGGCTGTCCGACCATGTAGCCAAAGTGCCGATGGGTTATCATACCCGGACTGCTACCGGAGAGCTGAAGAAGATTATTGAGACCAGTGTAGAAAAAATAGAGAAGTTTATCGCCCACCAGCTGCCTGATCTTGTAGCAGCGGTGATTGTCCCGCTGCTGCTTCTGGGGTATTTGTTCTGGTTGGATTGGGTTATGGCACTGGTGCTGCTGCTGCCGATCGGGGCAGGCTTCTGGCTGCAGGCCAGAGTGTTCGGGAGTGAAGGCGGACAAAAGGTGTACCGGGAGTTCCAATATGCTGTAGAAGAGATGAATGCAACGGGTGTGGAGTATGTGAGAGGCATGCCTGCTGTCAAGGTGTTTGGTATTACCGCAGATTCCTTCTTGACCTTCCGGGACGCGGTGACCCGCTACCGCGATATTTCCCTGCGGATTACGAACCTGTGCAAAACCTCGTACAGCCTGTTTTTTGTTATTATCGGCTCGTTGTTTGTCTTCGCAGTACCTGCAGGCATTCTGCTGGCAAGCGGAGAGGCTGGCAGCCAGTCGTTCGCTGTTACGATGATCTTGTTCCTGCTCATCAGTCCGAGTCTGTCAGCTCCGCTGCTGAAGCTGCTCTTTCTGGGTGGGGGCATGAGAGAAATCGTTGAAGGCAACAAGCGAATTGAGGCGGTGTTTGCCGAGAAGCCGGTAAGTGAACCGGAGTCGCCGCGGCTTCCCTCCGGATATGATATCACTTTCGATGACGTGTCCTTCGCCTATGAACCCGAGGATAGTATGAATTACAAGCAAATCCTGTCGGGGATCAGCTTCACGGCCAGAGCCGGCGAAATGACAGCGCTGGTGGGGCCGTCAGGGGGAGGCAAGTCGACGATTGCTAGTCTGCTACTGCGTTTCTGGGATGTGCAGCAGGGCCGGATAATGATCGGCGGCGTGCCTGTTCAGGAGATGGGCACCGAGAAGCTGATGGATACAGTCTCCTTCGTATTCCAGGATGTGCACCTGTTCTACGATACGATTGAGGAGAATATCCGCATGGGCAATACCAGGGCAACGAAAGAAGAGGTTATCGCTGCAGCCAAGACAGCCTGCTGCCATGAATTTATCGGGCGGCTGGAGTCCGGCTACGATACCAGAATCGGGGAAGGCGGCACCTATCTGTCGGGCGGAGAAGCCCAGCGGGTGGCCATCGCCCGCGCGCTGCTCAAGAATGCCCCGATTCTTGTGCTGGATGAAGCAACGGCCTATGCCGATGCCGAGAATGAACGGAAGATTCAGCAGGGGCTGGCAGAGCTGGTCAAAGGCAAGACGGTGCTGATTATCGCCCACCGCCTGTCTACGATCCAGGGGGCTGAACAGATCCTTGTAGTGAAACAAGGTCAAATCACAGAACGGGGAACCCATGAGGAGCTGAGGGCGGACAAAGGCCTGTACGAACAGATGTGGCAGTCGCATATCGCTGCCGCCAAGTGGAGACTGGGGGAGGAGACAAAGGGATGAACCAATATTTCCATAATATTTCGGGCGGTAATACGCGCAGCCTGCTGCCTTCCGCTTTTGCTGCCATTCTGGACGGCATCGCCAAGGTTGTACCTGCCGCTCTGCTGGCAGATATCTTCAACACGATCTATCTCTCCTTCGCTGAGCCGGAAACCGGCCTGAACCTTGGCCGGATGTGGACCGTAAGCGTGATTCTGCTGATCTGGCTGGTTGTGGAGTATGCGGCCTATTCCTATCTGTACGACAAAACCTATACAGCAGCCTACGGCCTGGCTGCTTCCGGCCGGCTCAGCCTGGCGGAACACATCCGCCATCTATCCCTGGGCTTCTTCGGGCGGCGGGACCCGGGAGATATTACGAACCTGCTCTTAAGCGATTATGGACAGGTGGAGCAGACCATTTCGCACAATGTGCCGCAGCTGATTAGTGCGGTCATGCTGCCGGTGCTCGCGCTGGCCGGCCTGCTCTTCGTGGATTGGCGGATGGCGCTGGCGATGTTCGCAGCCATGCCGTTCGGTGTTCTGCTGCTCTGGCTGACCGATTCACTGCAGGCTCGCTTAAGCGAGAATCATGTACGGGCCAAGAATGAAGCGGCCAGCCGTCTGCAGGAATACCTGTCGGGAATACGCGAGATCAAAGCCCACAATATGGGCGGCAAGCGTTTTGAGCGGCTGCGCCTGTCCTTTGATGAACTGAAACGGGCGTCTATCCGGCTGGAAGGCATCATGGGCCCGATGATTATGGGGGCGATGCTGCTCACCCGCTCCGGCCTCACGCTGATGATCGTGACCGGGAGCTATTCGCTGGCCGGGGGCAAGCTGACGCTGCCTGTCTTTCTGCTGTTTCTGCTGGTCGGGACCAAAGTCTTCGAGCCGCTTACGGTTGTGCTGATGAATTACGGCGAGATACGTTATTCGGCCTACAGTGCGCGGCGGATTATGGACGTCCGGCAGGAGCAGCCTCTGCAGGGAAGCGGAAGTATTCCTTCGGGTGCGCCGATTGTATTTGATCATGTGACCTTCGGATATGATGCAGGGAAACCTGTGCTGAAGGACCTTTCTTTCACGATTCAGCCGCATACGATTACGGCACTGGTAGGACCGTCAGGCAGCGGGAAAAGCACGGTTACCCGTCTGATTGCCAGGTTCTGGGAGATTCAGAAAGGCACAATCTCTATCGGGAGTCAGCCGCTTAGCGGCGCTGATCCGGAGCAGCTGCTGTCCGAAATATCAATGGTGTTCCAGGATGTGTACCTGTTCCAGGACACGATCGGCAACAATATCCGGATCGGTAATATGAAGGCTACCCAGGCAGAGATCGAAGCTGCGGCCATGCGGGCCTGCTGCCATGAGTTCATCACCGCACTGCCCCAGGGCTATGACACTCCTGTAGGTGAGGGCGGCTCCACTTTATCGGGAGGTGAGAAGCAGCGTGTATCCATTGCCCGTGCACTGCTGAAGGATGCATCGATTGTACTGCTGGATGAAGCTACGGCTTCGCTGGACCCGGAGAATGAGACGGCTGTGCAGCAGGCGATCAATGAACTGGTGGCGGATAAGACCGTCATTCTGATTGCCCACCGGCTGAAGACGATACGCAATGCAGACAAAATTATTGTTCTCGATCAGGGGGAACTGGCGGAAGAAGGGACACATGAAGAGCTGCTGGAGCATCACGGATTGTATGAGAAGCTGTGGGATACCCAGCAGGGAGCTGAAGGATGGAGAGTGAAATAGCCAATGCGTGCAATTTTTGACCCGCGCACACAATTGCTTGTAGTGCTGGTCACGAGCGTGGCTGTCTTTTGGGCCGGTATGGATAAGGTCTGGATGGTTACCATCTTCATGGCCGCCTACCTGCTGGTACAAGGCATGTATGCACCGGTGGTGAAATATCTGTTTCTTGCTGCCCTGCTGATCGGGCTGCAGGAACTGTTGAACCGGGGCGGAAGCGGGGCGTGGAGCTCGCTGCGGTTCCTGACTTATCTGGGACTGCGGTTTATGCCAGTAATGATGGGGACAGGGTCGCTGGGCAGGGTCCCCTCCGGCAAGCTGATATCGGCGCTGGCATCACTTCGTCTGCCCAGAGGACTGCTTATTTCGTTAGCTGTCTGCTTCCGGTTCATGCCGGTGATCAGACTGGAATATGAAGCGATCCAGGTATCTGCCAAGTTAAGGGGAGTTTCCTTTACCTCACCTGTGAACTGGCTGCGTCCCTTGCGTACCTACGAATATACAATAATGCCGCTGCTCATGAGGAGCTTGAAGATATCGGATGAGCTGGCAGCCTCGGCAGCGGTAAAGGGAATAGATGATCCAGGCCCAAAAACAAGTATTCACCGCATTGCATTCGGGCTGCAGGATTACCTCGTGCTGGCGGCTTATGCCTGCTTATTGGCTGCTGTATTCTAGGACGGGGGAAAAGAATGGGGATACAAACGATAATTGAGCTGAATAACGTATCTTTTCAATACAATGATTCCTATGAACAATTAAGCGGGGTGGATCTGACAGTAGCGGAAGGTGAATGTGTTGTCATCACCGGACCGTCTGGAAGCGGGAAAACCACATTAACCCGGATGCTGAACGGACTGATTCCTAATTTCTATGAAGGTAATCTTACAGGCAGCGTCAAACTCAAAGGCAGGGATATCCATGAGATCGAGCCTTGGAGCTTCGGGAGGACGTCAGGCAGCGTATTTCAGGATTCCAGAAGCCAATTCTTCACTTCGGTTGTGGCTGACGAGATTGCCTTCAGCGGTGAGAATTACGGTCTGGATCCGGCGCTGATTCTTGAACGGGTAACAGAGCTGGCAGAGGAATTCCGTATCACAGGGCTGCTGTCCCGCGGGCTCCATAGGCTATCCAGCGGAGAGAAGCAAAAGACGGCCTTCGCTTCCGCCCGCCTCACCGATCCGGAGCTATTCGTAATGGATGAGCCCTCGGCCAACCTGGATATGGCAGCGACCAGGGAACTGGCCGGAATGCTGTCAGCCCTGAAGGCCAGGGGCAAAACCATCCTTATTGCCGAGCACCGGCTGTATTACCTCCTGCCGCTGGCGGACCGGATTATCTACATGGCCGGTGGACAGATTACCGCAGAATGGACCCGGGCCGGACTGCTTGCCCTGACTTCCGGACAATTGGACGCGTATGGTCTGCGTTCACCTGTAATTCCTGAAGGCGTGGCTAACTTCACAGTACGGCAGGCGGAGGATCAGGGGAGGGGAAGCCGGCAGGAGCACCAAGAGCATATCACGGTACAGCATGCGAATATTGCCCCTGGAAGATTTAAGCCAGCGGTTCTGGAGGACCTGAGCTTCGCACTGAACAGAGGGGAAATTGCGGCACTCGCCGGACCCAACGGTGCAGGCAAAACCACATTAGCCAGAACGCTTTGCGGCCTGCTCAAGGAACGGGAAGGGTTGATCCGGATTAACGGGCAGCCGTGCAAGCCCAATCAGCGTCTGCGCAAAATGTGGTTTGTGATGCAGGACAGCGATTACCAGCTGTTCTCAGACAGTGTGCTAAACGAGTTGCTGATGACCCATGAGGATGAGCCGGGTGCAGCCGGACGGGCGGAACGGTTATTAAAGGAACTGGATTTGTGGGAATATCGTGAACATCACCCGGCTTCGCTGTCAGGCGGACAGAAGCAGCGCCTAACCTTTGCGGTTGGACTGATGAACAGGCCGGACATGATCATTTTGGACGAGCCCACCTCCGGATTGGATGGAAGAAATATGCGCCGTGTAGTAAAACTAATCTGGGAGATGGCTGAATCCGGAGTAACTGTGCTCGTAATCACTCATGATTATGAGCTGGTATGCGGTGCCTGCGATCGGCTACTTCTCCTTGATAACAGAAAGCTGCAGGTGGATCTGGCGATTACTCCTGCTACGGTACCAGAGGTAATCCGGCTGATGCAAGCGGGAAAATAAAAAGAGTAGAACCTGCGGACAATGTCTGCAGGCTCTGTTCTTTTTTAATGGATGGTGCTTCAACTTGGAGAAGTTTTTTGGTGACGAAACCAAAAAACTCAAGGGGAGGAAGTCCCCTTTGTATATTCTCCAAGAAAGTCTTTTTTCTTCAAAAAATCGAATCCAAAGAACGACTGCCTATCTTTTTCAGCGCACTCGACCTGCGACCTTATGCGAGAAAATTGAGAAATCGCTCACCCCGAGGAGCAGATGGGCACTGTCGTCAAGGCATTCTTCGCGCGTTACTCGCGGCTCCCTTAGAGAACATCGATACGTTTAGCGGCCTACAACGCAGACTGGAGTTTGACATTCGTTTCCGTTACCAATGTGGGCTTCGGTTGGATCGTCCTGCCCCTTCCATTTCTACATTAAGCCGAGTCTTCGCCGGGTTGACTCACAAAGGCCTTGCCCAGCGGTTGTTTGAGGATCTTGTGGCTCAGTGTCAAGAGGCTGGAATCATCGACGGCACTCATGTAGCCATCGACAGCGCAGCCATTGAAGCCTACGAGAAAAAAAACCAAGCGAAAAAGCGAACTCACCGGCAATGCCAACTGGGGTGCAAAGTTTGACACCTTTGGCAACAAGGTCAAGTGGTTTGGCTATAAATTGCATCTGGCCGTCGATGCCAAGAGTGAACTTCCCATGGCGCTCAAGGTGACCCCTGCCCATGTGAACGACGGAGACGAAGGGCCTGCGCTTATGGCGCCTATCGCCTCGAAATCCAAAACGAAATTCTTCATGCTGGATGCGGGCTATGACCAAATGAAAAACTACAGGCAGCCCGGAGCGTCAAGGCACAAGCCATTATTCCGCTGAATCCCCGAAATGAAAAGGAACCGCCAGCAGGGATCACACGAAAAGGCACGCCCCGTTGTTCGATGGGTTTTCCCATGACGTATTGGGGACACGAAAAGGTACATTTGAAATTCCGTTGTCCGCATGCGACAGGTCAAGTGGATTGTCCTTTAGGCATGGCCGCTCGTCCTCCAATTATGTAATGGTGGTCAAAATCAACAGTCAAACGCATCTCCGGCACTGCGTTACCGCATCGTTAAAGCCGAGGCTGGAAGGAGCTTTACAAAGGAACGTCTGAAAACTAAATAACATGGTAAGATTTGATAAAACGAATGGGGCGTCAAGCATGATTCAAAGACGGTACGAAATAAGCGATGAACAGTGGGAACAAATTAAGGGCATGTTTCCACCCTACAAAACAGGACGTCCGTCAAAATTAAGTGAAAGAACCATGTTTAACGCTTTTCTATGGATCGCTTGAATGTATCTCGAAGAAGCCGGCACCATCGCATAACACCATGTTCACGCTTCGGGCATTCACCCCTCGGCCGGCAGGAGTAAGGAAGCAGATTCGACTGGAGTCATTCAGCTGCAGGGAAGCGGAATCAGCCGGACACATCCGCAGCATTACTAAATAATGAAAGGAATTAAGAATGAAAAGATATATTGAATTTTCTTTTTATCTACCGTTTTTTGATTTGATAGATGACATGTTTGAGGTATTTAGTTTAGAAGAATTAATGAGACAATTAAATATAAGATTTAATTTCATGGAATTATGTGACCAGTATTTATCATATGGCGAAGGACCTAGCAGAGCAGGAAAGGGAGATGTTTTTGTATTCTTTACAAAAGACGATAGGGATAGTTTTATATTAATAGATTTGTTTAATGACTTTACCGATCAGCATAACATGGTGAAATTAGGAGTCCGCTGTGAAATTAAACATGATAACGATAAGCGGATAAGGAATATACTTAATAATATACACTCAAGGGCAGAGATTAAAAGTAAAATAAAAGAGAGTAATGATGATTTACTGAAGTTAGAGATCAACAGCGAAGAGTATCCAAAAGAGATTCGTTATGGAGATCAAAAATACATAAAGAACATTTATTATAACAACATATAGACCTTATGCCACTAGTTCAAGAAGGCAGATACATCATATAACAACGTATTCAGACTGCATCCACACGTCCCTTGGTCTGTAAGAGGCTTTTCGGGGAAGTGAACTCAGCAGACAACACTGCACTGGCTAAGTCCGTCGGACCTCGGGCTACGCCCCTTAAGCCAGTGAGGGTTCGTGATCGTGTTTGAAAGCCACATTAGAGTTAAATACTTAATGTGGCTTTTCTATTTATAAAACTTTGGCATTATAACACTGTTCGATCCCACGACCAGTCTACAACTTTATTTTCATTATTCAGTTGTAGTATGACATTAAAGTTAGCAATTGGCATTAATGTGAGTAACTTAACAATATGGTTTGTGTCTTAAAAAAATAGATTGTAATTACTCATTTGAGCGACTTTTTTATGCTTACAAAGAGAAAAAGGTGTTCGGAGAAAATACAGTAGACTAGGAAAATAAAGTTGTAGACTGAGTACCTAACGATAATCCATTAAATAAATCCGATTGCGGGTACTTGGATGCCGCGCTAGCCGCTTACATCGCATTGGCCATATTGATTATCACCTACAGCAACCACCGTGCCGTCCGATTTAAGCCCGATGGTATGAGCGCAACCCGCGGCAACTGCCACAATATCGCGCCAGCCGCTTATATTACATTGGCCATACTCATTCCAACCCACAGCCGTCACCGTACCGTCTGATTTAAGGCCGATGGTATGATTACTACCCGCCGATATCACCACAATACCGCGCCAGCCGCTTACATCACATTGGTTACGCTTATTCCAACCCACAGCCGCCACCGTACCGTCTGACTTTAGCCCGACGGTATGAAGGTAACCCGCCGCAACCGTCATCATATCACGCCAGTCACTTACATTGCATTGGCCATACCGATTATTACCCACAGTAGTCACCGTGCTGTCCGATTTAATCCCGACGGTATGCCAGTCACCTGCCGCAACCGCCGCCATATCACGCCAGCCGCTTACATTGCATTGGCCTTCATTATTTCGACCCACGGCCACCACCGTGCCATCCGATTTAAGCCCGACGGTACGGCGCCAACCCGCCGCAACCGCCACAATATCGCGCCAGTCGCTTACCTCGCATTGGTCATGTTTATTCCAACCCGCGGCCACCACCGTGCCGTCCGATTTAAGACCGATGGTATGAGCATTACCCGTATGAGCATTACCCGCCGCAACCGCCACAATATCGTGCCAGCCGCTTACCTCACATTGGCCATATTTATTATCACCCACAGCCGTCACCGTGCCGCCTGATTTAAGCCCGACGGTATGGCGATAACCCGCCGCGATGGCGGCCGGCGCGCCGACCAGTGTGTCATATCTTTTAGGCGCAACGGTTTCCATAATCGAATCCCCCGTAATTCATAATTTTATAGATAGTATTGCAGAACCTTCCCGAATTTTCAACGATTCAGTGTGGCCGGTCACCTCACAGCTCGCCTCGGGCAACCGTCTGTTCTGGGAGACCTGATCGTGAATACCTCATATCTAAAGTCATTGATTATTTGCAGTAGACTTCTTATTCAATGTCATTAACAAAATCAGTCCGATGATACATGCTGTGCCAATCCATTGGAAAAATCCGAATGGCTCTTTTAACCAAAATACAGTTGTTAATATAGCGGCTAGTGGTTCCAAACTACCTAGAAGGCTTGTTTCTTTTGCTGAAAGACTCTTTAAACTTTCTATATAGAACCAGAATGCTATCATTGTGCCGAATAGAATAACGAAGATTAAGTATAAATAGGTTTCTAGCGTCCAGTTTTTAAAGTCTGACTGCCAAGGTGGATGGATAAGGCTTAATCCGAAACCACCGATTATCATAGCCCAACCAACAATGACGAGGGAATCGTACTCCTTCAAGAGAGGAATTGCGTATAGGGTATAAAAAGCTAGGGCTATTCCTGATAAAAGACCCCAAACTATTGAGATTTTTGGCACGGATAGCTGAGAGATCGAGCCGTTTGTTAGTAAGAAGAAACAACCAACTAAAGCAAAGCAAATAGTTACCCAATCATTTCGTGTTAAGACAATGTGTTTGCGAAGAATTAAATAGATGATAATCATTATAGGGGCTAAACACTGTAGTAGTGTTGCAACAGCAGCATTACCGGATTTGATTGATGCCATGTACGTGTATTGAACGGAGAGCATACCAACCAAACCGAAGACAAGGAGTTGGAAAGCTGTCTTTCTATTTTTCCATACACTGAATAGTTGTGAACGGTCTTTAATGAAAAACTGAACGGTTAAGAGTAAAGCACCAGCTATGAGCAAACGTGTTGCTACAAGCCAATTTACATCAATTGTGAATTGTTGAAAGAGTTTTTTTGAAACGGTACCACTAATCCCCCACAATATAGCCCCTGTTATAACAAGAAACAATCCTGTTCTTCTAGCTGATCTATCCATGATGATTCCCCACCTTAAAATATAATAATAGTGTTATAATAGGTGAAAAATCTTTTTAATTATATCTATATTGGATGTTAAAGTATAAATATATTGAGGTTGTGGTCATTTGCAAATTAAAAATTTCATGATTGATCAAAACTTAAAAGAGCTCACTGAGCATCGAACGGTCGTACTACCGGTTGCATGTTACGAAA
This sequence comes from Paenibacillus sp. FSL L8-0340, assembly GCF_038593145.1. Lineage (NCBI taxonomy): Bacteria > Bacillati > Bacillota > Bacilli > Caryophanales > Paenibacillaceae > Paenibacillus > Paenibacillus sp. FSL L8-0340. The sequence continues at coordinate 6,647,293 of NZ_CP151967.1, read as the reverse complement.
CAACGATTAGTCAAAATATAAATGGATATATACCGCTTCATTGGCATGATGAAGTTCAGTTTGTTCTGGTTATAAAAGGGGAAGCAATCTTTCAAATAAATGAAGATAAATTAGTAGTACCACAAGGTAATGGGGTATTTATAAATAGTGGCTGCCTACACATGGCCGAAGAAAAGAAAGAATCGGGTTGTGTCTATATCTGTTTAAATGTTTCTCCTCATTTCGTTTTATCACAAGAGCTGTATACAACCTATGTAACTCCTTATATTCAAGCGACTAATTTACCCTATTTATTTATAGATGCTAATAAGCCTTGGGGGAAAAATATATTAGATGCCATTATGAAAATAAATCAATGGATTCAACAAAAATCCCCCTACTTTGAAATCGATATTACCATGCACCTGACCCTAATTTGGAAAAACTTAATCATTAATGGCTTTCAATTAGAGTACGACCAGATGGAAATGGTAAAGAGCCATCGGATGAAGCAAATGTTGAGTTGGATATATTTGCATTATGCTGAAAAAATCACTTTAGATGATATTGCAAGAGCAGGCCAACTGAGCCGTTCTGAATGCTGCCGATATTTCAAACGAATGTTAAAGATAACTCCGTTGAATTATGTTATGGATTATCGAATACAAAAAAGCTTAGCCTTACTGCAACAAGCAGAATCTAATGTTACAGAAGTTGCCTATAAGGTTGGATTCAACAGCACCAGCTATTTTATAGAAAGATTCAGAAAGGAGATGAATATGACACCCTTAGCCTACAGAAAATCAAAAACGGATAATTACTAATGTTGTGGAGTGAAGTGCTTTTTATTAAGCAAACTAGGGTATATTAAATACATTAATAAATTTTATTTTAGGGGGATGACATGGAAGTTTTTGCAGAATATTTGGCGCAAATTGATAACCCGGTACATCGGGACCGTGTGGAAGTGGTTCTCGCTTGGGTAATCAAGAAATTTCCAAACCTAATGCCGAAAATTGGCTGGAATCAGCCTATGTTCACCGATCATGGCACATACATTATTGGCTTTAGCGTAGCCAAACATCATATGGCTGTTGCCCCTGAAATCGCAGGGATTCATCATTTTTCTGCTGAAATTGTGCAGGCTGGCTATGATCATACCAAGCAGTTGGTACGTATCCGTTGGGATAGTCCGGTTAATTTCTCATTGCTTGAGAAAATGATTGAGTTTAACATTCTGGATAAGGCAGATTGTTCAACTTTTTGGCGGAAATAAAGTCGTCAAGAAGCGAGCAAGCTGCTTGGATTTCAACATATTAAAGGTGAAGTGCTGAATGGAACAGCGCTTCACTTTTTTTTCTGGAAACTTGAGATTGTTTGGTATTAAAAACCGTTTGCTGATTGTATAATATAACAGAATATGTAAGCGTTTACTGAGTATAGGGATTTCATAAGGCACCCCATAGATTTGCAAGTTTGGTGAAGGGGGGGATGAATCTATTCGGAAAATAGAGCACGGGAAAGTGCAGCAAACCATTTAAGGAGGTAGCTTTATATGGTCAAAAAAATGATTGCGGTTTTTTGTGCATTAATTATCACCTTCATGACCGTATCTTTTGTCCTACCGCAAAAAGTGAAGGCCGAGGCTAATTCAGTCGTAGCCCAAAATGGCCAACTGCGAGTTTCTGGGAACCAATTAGTGAATCAGGCAGGAGAAGCGATCCAATTAAAGGGGATGAGTTCCCATGGGTTGCAGTGGTTTGGGCAGTACGTGAATTATGATAGCATGAAATGGATGAGAGACAATTGGGGAATAACTGTATTCCGGCCAGCTATGTATACGCAAGATGGCGGCTATATCAATGATCCTTCGCAAAAAAATAAGGTGAAAGAAGCTGTACAGGCCGCAATTGATCTGGGAATCTATGTGATTATCGATTGGCATGTGCTGGGTGAAAAAGATCCGAATATTTATAAAGAACAGGCAAAAGGTTTTTTTGCAGAAATGGCCAATTTGTATAAGGATTATCCGAATGTGATCTATGAAATCGCCAATGAGCCTAATGGATATGCTACGTGGAACGGCCACATTAAGCCATATGCAGAGGAAATGATTCCGGTCATCCGATCCATTGATACGAATGGAATCATTATCGTAGGAACCGGAACATGGAGCCAGGATGTGCATGATGCCGCCAATAACCCCATCGCCCAAAGCAACATTATGTATACAACACATTTCTATGCTGGAACTCACGGTTCATGGCTGAGAGATCGTATTGATTATGCAAGGAGCAAAGGTGTGGCCGTATTCGTCACAGAGTGGGGAACGAGTGACGCTTCTGGAGACGGTGGTCCTTTCCTTGCTGAATCTAAAGTATGGACGGATTTTATGAAAGACAGAAAACTGAGTTGGACCAACTGGTCGTTATGTGATAAAACGGAAGCCTCGGCTGCATTGGTGCCTGGCGCAAGCCCTTATGGAGGATGGTCTGACGCGCAGTTAACGGCATCTGGTAAATTTGTCAGAGATCAGATAAAGTCAGCGACACCTCCAAGTGACGGTATCGTTTCTGGTAAAACCTATAAAATGGTTAATGTAGGCAGCGGTAAAGCCTTGGACGCAGCTGCTGCAGGCACTGCAAACGGCACAAATGTACAGATCTGGGACGATAACGGAACGGGCGCTCAGCAATGGATAATCACAGATGTTGGCGGAGGCTTGTATAAGGTTATTAACGTCAATAGCAATACAGGTTTGGATGTAGCCGAGATGGGGACTGCCAATGGATCGAATGTGCAATTATGGAGTTATGGCGGCGGCTCCAATCAGAAGTGGAGCATTGTTAAAGTTGGAAGTGCTTATAAATTGATTGCCAGCAACAGCGGGAAAGCTCTGGATGTCGCTGCTGCTGGTACTGAAAATGGAACCAATGTTCAAATTTGGGATGACAATGGCTCAAACGCGCAAAAGTGGAATCTGTATCAGCTAAACTAGCGGGGTGGTTTGAAGAAGGCTCCCGGATTGAATTCAACTCTGCTCAATGTTAATCTAACTAATAGAGATGCATACAAAGGAGCGTTAACCTGATCATGTGGATTACTCTGTAAAGATTAACAATGCGAAAGGATGCCTGTAATAGTGATTACACTATTTTATTCAGCATGCTTTTCTTTGAGCTTACAGGGTATGCAGGGAAAGGTGTAATGTAAACCCATTCTGCGGATACCTTAGGGTATCCGCTTTTAATGTTGTGGGAAACCGTATCTCTATCACTCCTAACCTACATATCCTCCTAATAATGATTGGAGGGATTTTATTATGAAACCGAAGTTAGTCTTGATTGAGGGATTACCAGGATTCGGGAAAACAACAACGGCTCAATTAGTCCATGAAATTCTTACGGAAATGAACCTTAAATCTCAGCTGTTTTTAGAAGGGGATTTGGAGCATCCAGCGGATTATGAGGGAGTCGCCTATTTGGAGAAAAATGAATTCAATGAATTATTGAGTACCCATGGGAAGTTTCGGGATTTGTTGAATAATCGAGTGATTAAACAAGGGAACCATTATTTCCTGGAATATCGAAAAATCGCAAATGAATATGGGCCTGATTTTCCAGATGAGTTATTGCAGGCAGTTACCAAAAATGATGTTTATGAATTGTCGCTTGATCAAAACAGGAAACTGATAACAGAGCGTTGGAAGGGATTTGCAGCAAGTGTTTTAAATGGCTCAGACACCTTTGTTTTTGATTGTTGTTTTATACAAAACCCTGTAACCATTGGGATGATTAAATATGGTGCACAGAAGGAAGACGTTATAAGTTATGTGCTGGAACTGGCAGCGATTGTGGAGCGGCTGAATCCATTGCTGCTTTACGTAGAGCAGAACAATCTTGATCACTCTTTCAGAAAGGCCGTTAGGGAAAGACCTAAAGAATGGTCGGAGGGATTTATTGAATATTATACTAACCAAGGGTATGGAAAAAAGCAGGGTTATACAGGGTTAGAAGGAACCTTGGAGGTACTGAAGGCAAGAAAAGAATTGGAAGAAGAGATATTTAACGGCATAAACTTAACCAAGAAAAAAGTAAATAACTCTTCTTATGAATTAAATGATTATAAGCAAGTTTTGGTGGGGATTTTATCAGAATACTTTAGTTCAGTAAATTAAGCACATATGACAAGCTGAGTTGATTTCAGGCATTCACTGCTGATTTCACTCGGCTTTTTTTTACTTAAGTCTTATATATTGACTTGATATATATTGGTCTGTTATATTGCTAAGTGTGATGTGTAGATATCTTTAAATAAGGAGGAGCTATTCTTGAACACTCAGGATGTTATTTTAGGCTTGCTCATGAAAGAAGCGTTGACTGGCTACGAAATAAAGCAGTTATTGGAGAATGTGTTATCTAATTTCTATAGCTCTAGTTATGGCACGATTTATCCTACGCTTGCCCGCATGGAGAAGGAAGAATTAATAACCAAGGAAATTGTGCCCCAGAAAGGTAAGCCAAATAAGAATGTTTATAACATAACGGCTAAAGGGCGAGATTGTTTTAACGACTATTTACTAGCGCCACTAGAGGGAGACAGTAGTAAGAAATCCGATTTTATGATGAGGCTTTATTTTGGCCGATTTGTGGGGTATGACAAGGTGATTTTTTGGTTGAAGCAAGTACAAGAGGAATCACAAAAAAAGTTAGATCAGTTATTAGAGCAGTATTCACATTATAAAGCTGAAATGCACCCGGCCCAGATCATTTGCATCCAGATTGGGATAGCAGAATATAAAGCTAAACTTGCAACCATTGCCGAGGGATTGTTAAGCATGGAGCAGTTAGTGGAAGGGAATAGCAGTATTTAACGAATTCTGATACATTTAGGAGGGATTTTATTGAAAACAATTTTTGTCACGGGTGCTTCATCCGGCATTGGGAGAGCTACAGTAAAACATTTTGCTGAAAGAGGATGGAACGTAGTAGCCACGATGCGTGCACCTGAAAAAGAAACTGAATTCATCACATTGGACAATGTGTTGGTGTTGCGGTTAGATGTTGAGAAAACAGATACCATCCAATCTGCATTAGCTGAAGCTGTCCAGCGGTTTGGTAAAATTGACGTTCTCCTGAACAATGCCGGATACGGGACAATGGGGCTTATAGAAGTAGCTACGGATGAGCAGATCCGAAGACAATTTGAAGTGAATGTTTTTGGTCTTATTAGTATGACTAAAGCCATGTTGCCACATTTTAGATCTAATCAGGAAGGGTTGCTAATCAATATCTCTTCAATGGGAGGGATCGTGACCTTTCCTACGATGTCTCTGTATCACTCCACTAAATTCGCGGTAGAAGGTTTTTCTGAATCCGTATCTTTTGAATTAGCATCACAAAACATCAAAGTAAAGCTGATTGAACCAGGAGCCATTAGCACGGACTTTGGCGGAAGATCGATGGAGTTCTTTTTTAATGATGACTTAACGGATTATAAATCATTCACTACTGCCTTTCTGGGTAAATTAGGGGAAATGGAAAAAGCTCCAGACTATGCCTCGGCACCAGCACTTGTAGCTGACACTATTTATCAAGCGGCCACAGACGGTACAAGCAAATTCCGTTATGTAGTGGGAGAAGATGCGAAAATGCTCATAAGTATGAAGAAAAATACGGTTGAGGAAGAGTATCTAAGTAATATAGCTCAGCATTTTTCATAAAAGAGGAAGACGGTTATTCTAATAAAGGGAATTACATTTTCCTTGGAGAATAAAATGCCTATCGAATGGAGAATGACCATGAGAGAAGAGATGATGGATACAGGCTTACCCAGCGAACGAGTAGCACGCACGATGACGGCGATGGTCTATGATACCTACGGATCGCCAGAAGTCTTACGTATTGAAGAAGTGGATATCCCTGCACCGCAAGACCATGAAGTGTTGATCGAGGTCCACGCTGCCTCTGTTAATTCCTGGGATTGGGATCTCCTCCGCGGCAAACCGTTCATGAACCGCCTTGGCGGGCTCCGTAAACCCCGTTACCGTATTCTTGGCGCAGATATCGCAGGACGGGTCATCGCCGTGGGTGCCAATGCCAAAAGATTCCGGCCGGGGGACGAGGTTTTCGGGGACCTTTCCGGTTGCGGCTGGGGCGGATTTGCGGAGTATGTATGTGCCAGCGAGAAAGCCTTGTCACCAAAGCCGGCAGGCCTGAGCTTCGGGCAGGCAGCGGCTATTCCTCAGGCAGCCGTTCTAGCCTTGCAGGGCATGCGTGACAAAGGAAAGCTGCGAAAGGGCCATCGGGTTCTGATCAATGGGGGCGGTGGCGGAGTGGGTACGTTTGCGGTTCAATATGCCAAATGGGCCGGAGCGGAAGTGACCTGCGTTGACTGCGCCGAGAAGCTGGATATGCTGCGTACCCTCGGGGCGGATCATGTATTGGATTATACCAAAGATGACTTCACCACAAGCGGACAACGATACGATTTAATCCTCGATGTCGTTGGAAACCGTCCGGTTGTCGCGATGAAGCGCGCACTAACGTCAGGCGGTACGTATGTCATGGTCGGCGGTTCCTTTTCTTATATCCTCCTGGCTCTGTTGGTTGCACCGCTGTCTGCCTGGTTTGAAAAAAAGAAAATAGCACTTCTAATCCATAAGCCGAACCACGAGGATCAAATGGTTTGGAAGGAGCTTGTCGAAGCAGGCTACGTAGTGCCAGTTATTGATCGGCAATATCCGTTAAGCGGCGCGGCCCATGCCCTTCGTGATCTTGGAGAAGGCCGTGCGAAAGGGAAAATTATCGTGTGCATAAAAAGTCAGCTAAGCTAACAGTGCTCATCTGATGCAATCGATATTTATGATTTGCCAATTCCTTTATAAGAACACCGGTTGACAATTGCTGGATTTCTCTGTAACTTTAACATAACTAAATAAGAAACCACTAGGGGAGCCTGAATAGGCTGAGACGGGAAAAATGCATTCCTGGACCCTTGAACCTGATCTGGATTATACCAGCGTAGGAAAGTGGAGCCGGACTTTTATTTCATTGTTGGCGTTAGCCTTATATGGATTTTTGAGCCGCTCCATGTGGAGCGGCTTTTTTGCGCGTTTTCTTATTTACTCAAACCTTAAGGAGGAAATAAGATGCTGAATCAAGAGAAGAAACATGAGGTTGATCTGTGTGCTTTTCCGGGAAGTCACAAGGTGTATGTGGAGGGCTCACGGCCTGATATTCAAGTTCCGATGCGCGAGATTACATTAAGCCGAACCTCGGGTACGGCCGGAGAAGCGGAGAATGCTCCTGTCCGTGTCTATGATACAAGCGGGCCTTATACTAACGATGAAGCCTATAGCGATATCCGCAAGGGGTTAACGCCTCACAGGCTTCAGTGGATCACGGAGCGGGGAGATGCCGAATCTTATGAGGGAAGAGCGGTTAAGCCGGAGGATAACGGGAATCTCACAGAGAAGCCGGCGGCAGAGGTGTTTCCGGGCTTGCAACGTCGTCCCTTGAGAGCCAGAGAGGGCCGCAATGTCAGCCAGCTGCATTATGCCCGCAGAGGCCTGATTACGTCGGAGATGGAATTTATCGCAGTCCGGGAAAATGTAACTCCTGAGTTTGTTAGAGAGGAAGTAGCCTGCGGCCGTGCGATCATTCCAGCGAATATTAACCATCCGGAGAGTGAGCCGATGATTATCGGGCGGAATTTTCTGGTGAAGATCAATGCCAATATCGGGAATTCGGCGGTGTCCTCTTCCATTGATGAAGAAGTAGAGAAGATGAGATGGGCGACCCGCTGGGGAGCGGATAATATTATGGATCTGTCGACAGGCAAAAATATTCATACCACCCGTGAATGGATTATCCGCAACTCTCCGGTTCCTATCGGGACGGTGCCTATCTATCAGGCTTTGGAAAAGGTAAACGGCAAGGCCGAGGATTTAACTTGGGAGGTATACCGGGACACCCTGATCGAGCAGGCGGAGCAGGGAGTGGATTATTTCACCATTCACGCCGGGGTACTGCTGCGTTACATCCCATTAACGGCCAAAAGAATGACGGGCATCGTCTCCAGAGGGGGTTCGATTATGGCGGCCTGGTGCCTGGCCCATCATCAGGAGAACTTTCTTTATACACATTTCGAGGATATTTGTGAAATCATGAAGGCTTATGATGTGGCGTTCTCTTTGGGTGACGGGCTGCGTCCAGGCTCCATTGCCGATGCTAATGATGAAGCCCAGTTTGCCGAGCTGGAGACGTTGGGTGAATTAACCTCGCTTGCCTGGAAGCATGATGTTCAGGTGATGGTGGAAGGCCCGGGCCATGTACCGATGCATCTGATCAAAGAGAATATGGATAAACAGCTTGAGCTTTGCCATGGCGCTCCTTTTTACACACTGGGACCACTGACTACGGATATTGCACCCGGCTATGACCATATCACCTCGGCTATTGGAGCGGCGATGATCGGCTGGTTCGGCACGGCGATGTTGTGTTATGTTACCCCGAAGGAGCATCTAGGATTGCCTAATAAAAATGATGTGCGGGAAGGCGTCATCACCTATAAAATTGCCGCCCATGCAGCCGACTTGGCCAAAGGACACAAGGGCGCGCAGGATCGGGATAACGCACTCTCCAAAGCGCGCTTCGAGTTCCGTTGGCGGGACCAGTTCCATTTGTCGCTCGACCCGGAACGGGCGCTGGAATATCATGATGAGACCCTTCCGGCGGAAGGGGCCAAAACGGCTCATTTCTGCTCCATGTGTGGACCCAAGTTCTGCAGTATGCGCATTTCTCATGGTATCCGCGATACGGCGAGGGTGCAGGAGGGACAAGAAGAACCGGAGCAAGCGATGATTACCGCAGGGATGCGGGATAAAGCAGAAGAGTTTAAGGAAGGCGGAGGTCTGATCTATAAATAAACCGTCGGTCCGGGACTGCCGCTAATCGCCCTCCCCCTCTCAATTGACAGTCTCCGGGCGTATACCTATAATGTAAATCAGATTATGAAAGCTGTTTCATTTCTGGTGGATAAGTTTGTTTCGGTGAGATGGAACCCCTTAATCAAGCGGGTTTCATTTTGTTTTTTCAGTGTATTTTTGTTCGCAAAAAGGAGAAGCCATGGACACAACGTTCTGCAAAATATTGGTGGTGGACGATGAAATGCTGGTACGGCAGGGGATAATCCATCTGCTGGATTGGGAAGGGGAAGGGTTTCAGATTGCAGGCGAGGCCTCCAACGGAAGAGAGGCTTTTGAATTAATTGAATTACAGCGTCCGCATATCATCCTGACCGATATCGTTATGCCTGTGATGGACGGGGAAGAGCTGATCCGGCTCGTCAAGGGGATGTATCCGGAAATTGAGGTGATCGTGCTTAGCAGCTTCAGTGAGTTCGAATATGTGCGTTCAACCTTCCAAAGCGGGGTTGCCGACTATATCCTGAAGCCCAGACTGGAGGCCGCTTCCCTGCTTGCCGTGCTGAAAAAAACCGCGCAGCGGATTCCGCTGCTTCAGCATGTGGACTGGAGAAGCGACAAGCGGCAATCCGCGGACTATATTCTGGACAAACTGGTTTCAGGCTTTCCAGTGGAGTACGACGAGGAAGCGCTGCGGGGGATGTTCCCCTTACCGGGCTTCGTGCTGCTAATTGCTGATACTGGCGACGAACCCGCTGCGAATAGCCGCAAAGAGGAATGGCTGGAGAACAGTATTCATTCTCTGCTGCACAGCAGCGTCAGCAGGGTGACCTTCCGCCGGCTGTCTCCGCTGGAGGGGCATGTCCGTCTGCTGTTTAATCTGGAGGAGGCTGGGTATGAGGCGCTCATCCGTCTTGCAGATCAGGTATTCACGGCGGGCATCCGTGCAAATATGTTCCTGAATCTCGCGGTCAGCCGGGTTTTCACTGAGCTGAGTGAACTGCATACGATCTATAAGGATGATCTGATGAAGCTGCTGGACCGCCGCTTCTTTCTCCCGGATCATTGTTTACTGGTAGATGACGGCGAGGAGGGACGGCAGGGTCCCGCTTTCGATCAGGATGCCTTCGGCGCAGAGCTGAACCGGCAGGAGTTCGATTTGGCTTTCGGCCGCTTGAGCGCATATGTCGCGTCCATGTCCGGCCGGAGAGATACAGGGATGTCCGAGTTCAAATCGTTTTTATGCCACAGTATGTTTCAGATCATCGGAATGCTGCTGCATTTCCATTACGAGGCCCGCGCCTTGGACGAAAGCAAATACGAATTCTTCCGCTCCATTCATGAGGCACGGCATATCGGTGAAACGGAGATACGGCTTGAGCAGTTTTTGCAAGCTGCGACGGAATGCGTAACCAAGAACCGCGGCGGAGTACCAGCCATTCAAAAAATTTTACTGTATATCGACGAGCATTATTCACGTCAGCTTACGCTGACCGAAGTAGCAAGGCAATTTCATTTCAACCCGTCCTATCTGTCTAATTATTTTGCGCTACATAACAAAGAGGGCTTCAACGAATATTTAAACCGGGTGCGGATCGAAAAGGCGTGCCTGCTGCTGAAAGAAAATGCCGGTCTATCCATTTCCGAAATCAGCAGTCTTGTGGGCTACTCAGACCACAGCTATTTCACCAGAGTATTCCGCAAGCTGATGGGAATCTCGCCCAGTCAATACCGGAAAGGCTAATGCAGCGGGAAGGAGTCCGAAATGGGACTAACGGAGAAATGGCTCACAAAGCTCAAGGATCAAAGCCTGTTCAGTAAAATATTCGCCGTCATGGTCATCAGCATCATTCTGGTTACCGTCCTGATTACCGGAGTGACCGTACAAATGTCCCAAAAGCTATTCGTGCAAACCTTCAGCATCACCAATTCCAAGATTATCGACCAGATCAAAAGTGCCTTGGAGAACTCCCATTATGCAACCGTCAACAGCGCTATTGAAGTCGGGCAGAGCGGCGTGATCAGAAGCTTCATGACGGAGAAGGATATCAATTCACTGGCGAACTTCAAGCGGTATTACAGTATGCGGGATCAGATGGACCGCATTCAATCCGGCATCGGAGGGACCAATATCGGCCTCTCCATTCTGGGTGTGAACGGAAGAAGCTACACCAGCGATGTTACTTATTGGTCGGGCTCATCAGAAGAGTTGAAGAACAATCCCATTACAAAGGCCGCTCAGGAACGCAATGGGCAGCTCTTCTACAGCTTTATGGACGCCAGCCCGTTCAATTCACAAAGCCGTTATCTGGTCGCCGCCAAGGCGTTGACCGCCCCGGGTCTATCCAAGCCGTACGGCACTTTGTATATGTTCACCCGTGAAAGTGACTTTCGCAAGAACTACGCCAGCTTTACGAGCCAGGGAAACGATGTAATGTTTCTGGATACATCGGGCCTGATCGTGTCCAGTAACCGGACGGAGCAAATCGGCAGCATGTCTCCCGACCTGCTGAAGAGTGCGCAGCAGATCGCCGAGGTGGGCCTATCCAGCCAGGAGCTCACCATCGGCGGGCGGGAGGTCATCGTGCTGGCGGACTATTTGCCTTCGTACAACCTGTATATTGTGAATCTGATTGATAAGAAACAGACAATCGGTACGCTGCTGGACAAAAAGGCGATTTTTCTGATCGTTGCAGCAATCGCCGCCGTAGCCGTACTTGTCATCTATTTTCTGACGAAGAGGCTGACGCAGTCTTTGCGCACATTGGTCAAAAAAATGTCTAATGTCACCAAAAAAAGTTTCCATAACTACATGTCAGTTACCGGTACCTATGAGACAAGACAGCTAAGCACCGCATACAACTATATGCTCAAAGAGCTGAACGACTATGTCGGTCAGCTCGTGGAGACCCAAAAGGAGCAGCGGAAGGCGGAATTGGCCGCGCTTCAACAGCAGATCAATCCCCATTTTCTATACAACACGCTGGCGTCAGTCAATATTCTGGTGCAGAGAGGAAGCAAGGAACAGGCGACGGAGACCATTCATGCGCTGATTTCCCTGCTCCAGAACACCATCAGCAATGTGAACGAGACGATTACAGTGGAAGAAGAGCTTATTAACCTGAAGCATTATGTATATATTAATCAGGTCCGCAACGGCAACCGCATTAAGGTGGATTATTTCGTTTCACCGGACTGCATGTCTGCTAAAGTACCCAAGCTGGTTCTTCAGCCTTTTATAGAAAATGCCTTCTTTCACGCGTTCAATATCAAAACCTCCGGCTATATCTATGTCACCATTATGAAGGACAGGGATACGCTGCACTGCGAGGTGGTTGATACGGGAGATGGGATGGATTTGGACAACAAGGATTCGATTCCTGCCTCGTCCGTCAGCAGGCAACTGTTCAGCGGCATCGGCATCCGCAACGTTCATGACCGCCTGACATTGCTGTACGGTGAGCCTTACGGCGTATCCATCTCTAGCACACCGGGGCAGGGGACGAAGGTTTCTATCAAAATCCCCTGCTAACTACGGATTGAACCGGTGTTTTTGCAGCATACTATCCAAGCCACGCCATGAACCGGAGCCCTATATACGGCGCCGGTTTTTTGTATGTAACGATGTTTCTTGGACGGGAATTTACCTAAAAAAAGTGCGAAAGGAGAAAATAAATGCTAACTCACTCTCCATGGAAGCGGATACAAAGACAATATTATCACTATTTTAACTAAATTAATTTCTAACGAAATGAAGGACCAGGATGATATTCTTGATAAAGAAAGCACTTTCAAATATACGTTAGGGGGATATACATCATGAAGAAAAAAGCTACTGCTCTTCTGCTCGCCGGCTTTATGCTGCTGACAGCCTGCTCCAGTAACGCCAATAACCAGGCAAAAACCAACAACGGGGGAGCTACAGGCACCTCCAAGGAAATCACGGTCTGGGCATGGGACAAAAACTTTAATATCGCTGCGATGAATCTGGCGAAGGATGCCTATGTGAAAGACCATGCGGATGCTAAAATCAACGTTATCGAATATGCCCAGGATGATATTATCCAGAAGCTGAACACCGGTCTCAACTCGGGAAGCGCATCGGGGCTGCCGAATATCGTTCTAATCGAAGACTACCGTGCTCAAAGCTTTTTGCAAACGTATCCAGACTCCTTCCAGGAGCTTGGTGATGCCATTAAACCCGCTGATTTCGCCGATTATAAGATCGGACCAACCAGCTTTAACGGCAAGCAATATGGCGTTCCTTTCGACTCCGGGGTTGTAGGCCTGTATGTCCGCACAGACTATTTGCAGGAAGCGGGCTACACAGTTGACGATCTGCAGGATATCGACTGGCAGAAGTACATTGAGATCGGCAAAGCAGTCAAAGCCAAAACCGGCAAAGATATGCTGACCCAGGACCCGAACGATCTGGGGCTGATCCGGATGATGATTCAATCCGCCGGCTCCTGGTATCTGAAGAGCGATGGTACAACACCTGACCTGAAGGACAATGCTGTACTGAAGGAAGCATTCGAAAGCTATAAAGAGCTAATGTCTGCGGATATCGTTAAGGTTAACTCCGACTGGAGCTCGTTCCTCGCCGGCTTTAACAGCGGTGCCGTTGCATCCGTTCCAACAGGCAACTGGATTACACCATCGGTGAAATCGGCAGCTGACCAGTCCGGCAAATGGGCGGTTGTACCGTTCCCTAAATTGAAAAATGCGGCAGGCTCAGTGCATGCCTCCAACCTGGGCGGCAGCTCCTGGTATGTACTTAACAACGACGGCAAAGAAGCCGCAATTGAATTCCTGGGCGCAACACTTGGCTCCAACACTGACCTGTATCAAAAGCTTGTGACCGACGTTGGCGTTATCGGTACCTATAAACCGGCCGCTGAAGGGGAAGCTTACACTGCTGCAGACAACTACTTTGGCGGACAAAAGGTCATTTCCGACTTCGCAAAATGGACTGCGGAAATTCCGAATGTTAACTACGGCATGCACACCTATGCTATCGAGGATATCCTCAAGGTTGAAATGCAGAATTATCTGAACGGTACGGATATAAATAAAGCGCTCGGCGATGCTCAGTCCCAAGCGGAGTCTCAAATCCAATAACCCCTTGTAGGACCTGATTACTCCGCTGTCCTCCCGTACCGGCCGATTTAAGCCTTGGCGGGGGGACGGCGGCTTATCCGTTTTCCGATTCACGCCTGTATAGAGAAAGGATTGAGAGCTGTGAACCATACCATGCGCAACCGCGCTAAGCTTACCGGCTGGTTATTTATTGCTGTGGCTGTCCTCATGATTTGTTTGTTCTACTTTTATCCGATGATTCAGGCTTTGCTGCTCTCCTTCAAAACGGGCGCAGGAGCCAATCTTCATTTTGACGGATTAAGCAACTATAAGCGGCTGCTCAGCGACAAAACCTTCTTTACCGCCGTAAAGAATACCTTTCTGTTCCTGATTGTGCAAGTGCCGCTCATGATCACTTTTGCGATGATTATTTCGGTGCTCCTTAATGACAGCAAGCTGCGCTTCAAAGGGTTTTTCCGTACCGCTATTTTCCTGCCTTGTGTAACCTCGCTTGTGGCCTACTCCGTCGTATTCAAATATCTGTTTGGTAATGACGGACTGGTGAATCTGGCTTTAATGAACATGCATTTGTTATCCGAACCGATTCAGTGGATCTCCGATCCCTTCTGGGCAAAGGTCACAATTATTATCGCAATTACATGGCGGTGGACGGGATACAACATGATCTTCTTCCTCTCGTCGCTGCAGAACATCGACAACTCCATTTATGAAGCCGCGCGGATTGACGGCGCCTCGGGGGTCAGACAATTTTTCTCGATCACCGCACCGTTGCTTAAGCCGATTATTCTCTTTACGTCGATCACCTCAACTATCGGGACGCTGCAATTGTTCGATGAAATCATGAATATTACTAAGGGAGGTCCCGGCAACGCGACACTCTCCATTTCCCAATATATATATAACCTTTCGTTCAAGTACACCCCTGACTTTGGATACGCAGCTACTGTGTCTTACTCCATCGTTGTCATGATTGTTGTACTGGCCTTCCTTCAAATCAAATTGGCAGGTGATGATAAGTAATGAGAACCTTACGCCGCGCACCTATTTATGTGTTTCTGTCCATTGTAGCGCTCGTTTCGATTTTCCCGTTTTTGTGGATGATTATTAGTGCGACAAACCTTTCGGTAGATGTAACTCAGGGAAGAATGCTTCCCGGAAGTCATTTGATCGAGAATATCAAGAAACTGACGGATTCAATCAATCTTGTGCCTGCTCTGTGGAATACGCTCAAAATCTCTGTGACGACAACGATTCTGGCCTTGCTGATCTCATCACTGGCCGGATACGGATTCGAAATTTATCGCAGCAAAGCAAAGGATATCGTCTTCAATTTGTTATTGCTATCCATGATGATTCCTTTCGCCGCGTTGATGGTACCGCTCTATCAAATGTTCTCAAAGCTGTCCGCTACAGCTCCGCTCATTGGGGTCAACACGATGGCCGCGGTCGTTCTTCCAACCTTCACAACGGCGTTTCTGATCTTCTTCTTCCGTCAGAGCTCCAAGATGTTCCCGCGGGAACTTCTGGAAGCCGGCCGGATGGACGGATTGTCGGAGCTGGGATTGTTCTTCCGAATTTATGTTCCGACCATGAAGACAACTTACTCGGCTGCCGCCATTATTACGTTCATGTCCAGCTGGAATAATTACCTCTGGCCGCTGATTGTGCTGCAGACCCCGGAGAAACGGACAATTCCGCTGCTGATCTCCAATCTGGGCTCCAGTTATTCGCCGGATTTCGGCGTGATTATGGCCGCGGTTGTCATTTCTACGCTTCCGACTGCACTTGTCTTCTTCCTGATGCAGAAGCAGTTCGTTGCCGGCATGGTGGGTTCCGTGAAATAACAATGACTAATAAGCTGAACATAAGAATGAAGCAGCTAATATTCTTATGTTCACGTTCTGAAGGAGGAAATGAAATTGGCAGTTACCCCAAGTTTGAGCTGGCTGGAGGACCCGGGTGTGTTCAAGGTGAACCGGCTGGAGGCCCATTCGGACCATCGTTATTATGCAGACATGGCTAAGGCAGAGGCGGGTGCGCCGATGGATATGCGCTATAGCCTGAACGGCAGCTGGAAATTCAGCTATGCGCCGAATCCGGCCAGCCGTGTAGAGTCGTTTTTTGCGGAAGCCTATAATTGCTCCGCATGGGACAGCATTCAGGTTCCCGGACATATCCAGCTGCAGGGCTTCGGCCGGCCGCAATATGTCAATACGATGTATCCGTGGGATGGACTAAGTGATGTCCGCCCGCCGCATATCCCGCAGGAGCATAACCCGGTCGGCAGTTACGTGAAGGAATTCCGTCTACCGGCGAACCTTGAGGACGGACCGCTCTATATCTCCTTCCAAGGGGTGGAATCGGCTTTTTATGTCTGGCTTAACGGGGAATTTGTCGGCTATGCCGAGGATAGCTTTACGCCGTCGGAATTTGATCTGACCCCGTATGTGCGTACAGGCAAAAACAAGCTGGCCGTCGAGGTATACCAGCGCAGTACCGGAGGCTGGCTGGAGGATCAGGATTTCTGGCGGTTCTCGGGTATTTTCCGCGACGTCTATTTGTATACTGCTCCGAAGCAGCATATCCGGGATCTCGCGGTGCGGGCGGAGCTTGACGATACTTATACGCAAGGAAGCCTGAATATTCAAATGCAGCTGCTGGAAACTCCGCAGGAGAACGTTAGCGCAAGAATTGAGCTCAAGGATAAAGCAGGACAGGTCCGGCTGAGTGCGGAGGGCGGATTCAGCGGACGTGAACTGACCTTGTCTGGAGAGATTGCGGATGTTCTGACATGGAGTGCAGAGAATCCGTATCTGTATTCAATCTGCATCTCGCTGCTCGATGCACAGGGGAAGCTCATTGAAGCGATTGTCCAAAAGACGGGGTTCCGCCGGTTCGAGCTGAAGAACAAGCTGATGTGCATCAACGGCAAGCGGATTGTATTCAAAGGCGTCAACCGGCATGAATTCAACTGCCGCACCGGCCGGACGATTACCCGTGAGGACATGCTGTGGGACATCCGTACGCTGAAGCGCAGCAATATTAACGCCGTACGTACGTCGCATTATCCCAACCAAACGCTATGGTATGAGCTGTGCGATGAATACGGCATTTACGTCATCGACGAAATGAATCTGGAAACCCATGGGTCGTGGCAAAAGATGGGGGCTGTTGAGCCTTCGTGGAACATTCCCGGCAACGATCCGAATTGGCGCGATATCGTGCTGGACCGGGCAGAGTCTATGCTGGAACGGGATAAGAACCATCCATCCATACTAATCTGGTCCTGCGGCAACGAGTCGTATGCGGGTCAGGTCATTCTGGATGTGGCGAATTGGTTCCGCAGCCGTGATAGTAGCCGTCTTGTCCATTATGAGGGTGTGTTCCATAACCGCGACTACGATGCGACAAGCGATATGGAAAGCCGAATGTATGCCAAGCCGGCGGATATTGAAGAATATTTGAACAGCAATCCGGACAAGCCTTATCTCAGCTGCGAATACATGCATGCGATGGGCAATTCGGTGGGCGGCATGCATAAGTACACGGAGCTGGAGAAAAAGTACCCGATGTACCAGGGCGGTTTCATTTGGGATTATATCGATCAGTCGATTATTACTAAGGATCGTTACGGCCATGAGTATTTTGCTTACGGCGGCGATTTCGGGGACCGTCCGACGGACTACAGCTTCTGCGGCAATGGCATTGTCTACGCCGACCGGCAGTGGACGCCGAAGATGCAGGAGGTTAAATTCCTGTACCAGAACTACAAGCTGGAGCCTGGTAAAACAGGCATTCGGCTCATTAATGAAAGCTTGTTCGCAGGAACCGGACATTTGGCATTGGAATACCGGCTGTATCGTGAAGGCGAGCTGCTCGGCACTTGGACAACTGATGTCAATGCCGCGCCGCAAAGCGAGGTGCTGGTGCCGGTTGAGCTGCCGCAAGCAGACGGGAAACCGGGCGAATACAGCATTCAGGCCTCATTGCTGCTGAAGGATGCGGAGCTCTGGGCTGAGGCCGGATATGAAATTGCCTTTGGAGAGTCCATCTTCGTAGTGCAAGAGGAAGCTGAAGCGGAGCAGCCAGCCGGCCAACTGAAGGTTGTGGAAGGGGATGTGCAGATCGGCGTCCTCGGCGAGGACTTCACCGTGCTGTTCTCTAAACAGGCTGGTTCTCTGGTGTCCTTGAACATCCACGGCCGCGAAATGATTGCGGCTCCTCCGGCCCCGCTGTTCTGGCGGGCGGCGACCGACAACGACAAAGGAACGAATCTCGGCTACAATGCCGGATGCTGGTATGCTGCAAGCCTGTCGCGTAAATGTGTAGAGGTGAGCCTTTCACAGGAGGAAGGTGCAGTTACGGTGAGCTTTGATTACCGGTTCAGCATCCATCCCGGGCTGTCGGTTCAAACCGCCTATACGGTCTACGGTGACGGAAAGGTGCGGGTGCGTACCGGCTACAACAGCGCTGCCGGGCTTCCGGATCTGCCGATCCTGGCATTGTCCTTCAAAATGCCGGCCGACTACGACCAGACGGAATGGTATGCGATGGGACCAGAGGAGAATTATATCGACCGTGCGTACGGTGCCAGACTTGGCGTGTTCAGCCGGAGCGTGCAGGAGCTGCCGTCCCGCTACCTTGTTCCGCAGGAATCCGGTAACCGCACCGGTGTACGCCGCGTGAAGATTACCGATAAATCGGGAGTGGGCCTGCAAATCTCGGCCCCTGCAACTGCGCCTGTGGAATGTAATTTGTCGCCGTATACCGCGTTCGAGCTGGAGCATGCCAGTCATGCGTTCGAGCTTCCTGCGGTTCATTACACCGTAGTGACAGTAGCAGGAAGACAAATGGGCGTAGGCGGAGACGATAGCTGGGGCGCGCCAGTATATAAGGAATACACCATCCCTGCAGAGCAAAGTCTTGAATACGAGTTTTTCATTTCAAGCGTGGGAACGGAAGAGAAATAGCACGTTAGGCTTATTAAAGCCGTAAACCGGCCTTGGTCCTGAATTCATGGACCAAGGCCGGTTGTGTTTTGGTCTGATCTATAAATAACCCGCCGGTCTGGGACTGTAGCCTAATCGCTCTCCACTGAATACATTTGAAAGATAAGATGATTCAGGAGAGGTGTTGGCCGTGCAAGCTGTTCCTAATGATTATGTTCAAGGAAGGATCGCCTACACGTCGGACCGCGCCGGAACGTTCGACATTTGGCTGTACCGACCGCAGGACGGTTTTAATTTTCAACTTACCAAGGGACTGGGTGCAGAGTTTTCCGTTCCTTATTGGTCTCCTGACAGCAGGAGAGTCGCTTTCATTGGCGTTGGCAATGTGGTCTACCTAATAGATACCGTCACGTTTAGGGCTGCCCGGATCGATCAAATCGAACCCTACTCGCTGCTGGATTGGTCCCCCGACAGCAAGTTTCTGGCGTATGTCAACAACGGGAGAATCGTCATCTATGATACATTCTCACATAACAGCCATAGCATCCCGGAGCCGGGCGCCAGTGATGTCCAATGGTTCCCTTCGGGCACGGAGTTTTTGTTTGCTGCTCCGGATTCCACCGGCAACACTCAGCTCTACCGCATCCGGACCGATGGTACAGACAGGAGACAAATCACGCAGAATACGGAAGGGCCGCTGCATGATGCTCGGCTTTCCCCGGATGGAGCCTTCGCGCTTTATACGTTTCCCGGCAGCAGCATCTCAATCATTTCCACGGTGGATCTGGCCACCGGCACCATCTACACACTGGAAGGGGGACCGCTCGCCAAAAACTATTTTCCAGCATGGTCCCCGGACTCCCGAACCATCGCTTATAGCGCAACCGATTATAAGGCACCGAATTATTATTCTCTCATCCAAATGGACAGCCGTACCGGTCAGCAGCAGCAGACTTTAGCGGCTTCGGATTGTTTCGCGACTCCCGTCAGCTGGTCGCCGGAAGGCAGCAGAATCGCATATTTATCGGGATGCACTGATGCAGGAAGAGCAACTCAACTCTGGATTGCCGATATCAGAGCGCCGATGCCGGTGAATGTCCTCAGCGGTGGTCAAATTACCGCCCTGCAATGGTCTCCTCGAGTCAGGGTGCCGAAAAGCATCTACACAAACTCCGTGTACCGGGTATCCTTTCCGTATCCCTCGGACTGGCGCCCGGTCAGCGAAGTGAGGTACGAAGGGCCCGGCGGTTTTTTTCAGGTATCCGCAATTTCAGCAGACAACCGGATTGCCGAGGTATGCAGCTCCGAAGCCTTTCATCCGTTGAGGCCTTACGGATCTTCTCCTCAGATTGTCATGACGACGATACAAAAGCAGGAGGCCTGCTTCATTTTTCCGTCAGCGGATCAACCCGTGGAGATGAACAAACAGGCTGCCCTCATCGTAAGATACCCCCGCCCAGTCCAAATCGGGGGAATGTTCTACAATTATTTTATTCTGTGGGCCGACGTAAACCATATCCGCCAAATTGGCGGGCGGCTGTCGTTCCATTAGCCAACCTTGCAGCGAACCAGCCCATTGAGGGCTGGTTTTTTGTAGTTCTTAAATGAAGCTGACTAAGTGGGGGCACTAGAGAGTGTCTTTAAACTGGAAGAGCTCTGGGGAAGCAGGGATTTAGTATTGAAGGTAGGGTCCCTCAAGCCCGCAGCGGGTTCGTTTACTCGGACTCAGGAGACGCTATGAAGAGTAAAACCCCTGAATACACTTTCCAGACACACACACGTCTTCGGAAGAAGAGTGAAGTCTCTAAAACCCCGAGACGTAAGCCTCCACCGAAAAAACTACCTAGTGGCGAAACACCTTTCATCGCGTGTGATCAGAAAATGGTACTGTACTCGTGATTCCTTAGAATGCATACATCAGCAGGTTTTGGCGAGTGAAGTGGTTTGAAGACACGCCCTAACTGAACATGGTAAAATATGCGTTAAATAAAATTGGATGGATTGGTAATATCCAGAGGGGGTTAGCAATGATTATTAGAGAATCCAAGATTTCAGATGCTAAAGGGATAGCAAAAGTACATGTGGATTGTTGGAGAACCACTTATAGAAATATAATACCTGACGAATTTTTGGAGAAGTTGTCTTATGAACAGAGGACTGCATTATGGATTAAGAATTTATTTAAAGATGATAATTATGTCTTTGTAGCAGAAAATAACCTTGGAGAAGTTATTGGATTTGCCGATGGCGGAAAAAGAGAAACGAATACAGTAGAAAACTCAGCGGACTTAACCTCGATTTATATCCTTGAACAATATCAGGGATTAGGGATAGGCAGGCAGCTGTTAAGAATACTATTTTTACAATTTGAAAAGCTGAGTATAAACAGGGTATTTGTTGAGGTTTTGGAGGGCAACAAATCTCGTTACTTCTATGAAGCCTTTGGCGCTGAATGGATTCAAACTGAAAAGGTGAAGATTGCAGGTTCTGAATTAAACCTATTAGTTTATGAATGGAAAGGTATTGGGTCTGTGCTTAATCATACATAAGCGCGAAGGGCAGCAGGCGATATTGCTGCTGCCGTTTCTCAAATTATATAGAATGAACTTAATAACTATCCAAAAAGGCAAAAGTAGCGGAGGGGGATTTTGGAACTGTAGGAGCGATAGCGACCGCCTTTGTCACCGGATTTCCACCGCATATAGCGAGTTAAATCAAGAAATCTGGGGACAACAGCGGCCGGAAGTCCAAATATTCACCGTAGTTACGTCCTCGCCAAAATGGAAAATCCTTAAATTCAATTTATATAGTCCAACTAATCACTTGCAACGGGACTATTTGAATTTATAGAAACAATTTCCTTTTAGCAGCGTCTATAAATAATGAAAACTAATCGCGGAGGAAGATAAAATGAAGAAAAAAATGCTGCTCCTCATTTGTACTCTTATAGGGTGTACTATGTTTACAATGCACTCTGCCCGGGCGGCTGCGCTTCAAAATGAACTTCACTTAAACATAAATGGGGTGCAGGCGGGGGATCAGAAGCCCATCGTAGTGAACAATGTAACATTAGTGCCGATTCGTACGGTATCCATTATTCCAAATGTAAATGTAGATTGGAACAGCAAGACCAAAACTATCACGGTAACTGACTCTGTAACAAAGGAAAGTCTGAAATTAACAGTGGGCAGCAAGGAAGCCATTGTAGGCGGGGAACGGGTAACGCTTAAGACGCCTCCTGTAATCAGAGATGGAGCGGTGTATGTTCCTTTTCGTTGGATTGGGGAAGGGATTAAGGCAAATGTGGTATGGGATGCGCCAACAAAAACTGTAGTTATCTATAAGACGAGTCCAGAGTTGTTGAAGGATTCAGTCAGTGCTGATCTGGTCAAGTCCAGAAATACAGCGCTTGATTTGCCGCGTATTACGCTGCAGGATGACCTAATCCCGGATCAAGAAGGCGGAGCGGGCGGAACCTATTATTTTCAATATGGGAAAAGCAATAGCTTTATCTATGAATACAGAGGTATCTCCACCTACTATAAAGTCATCAATGGAGCGGCCTGGGGGGTATGGCAAGGGAAAGAGGTACTTCAGATCGGAAACGGATTTAAGATTAATATGATGAAACCCAATGGGGAAGAGTGGGGAACCCGTCCTGATTACAGCGGGAAGGTTAATTATTTCATGGATCTGTGGAAAATGGAGGAAGTGAAATACGGTACGTTTGACGAAGCGGGTAATGTGATTTTTAGTGCTTCCAAATCTTTTCCGGCTGGAGCTAAGAATTTTATCTCGGAAATTCCCGGGGAACAATCCTAAAGATAAGGTAGCAGAACCTGAGTACAAATAATAGAGGTGATACATGAGTGCCTGGAGAAGAATAGGGCTTGAGTTATTTTATGATCTTAGGTTTCAGTTTAATGAAAAAGAGGACTCGATTTATTCTTTACTAGTGTTCTTAGGAGATAGACTTGTTGAAGCACATAGGAATAAGGATTGGAAAGAACAAGATAAGATTTATAATTATGCGGAGTGGTGTTTTAACCAATACCGGAGAAGTCCGTATCTGAATAATGCAATTTGTGTCGGCTTCTATGAGCATTTAGTTCAGGATGAGATAACTCTGCAAGCTATTCCATATAAGATTAAGCCGTATATTTTTGAAGCGGTCCGAACATTGTTCGAGTGGATGTTAAGCGAGCAGGAAGGGAAGTACAAGGAGTTATTGGAAGAGTACAATAAAGTAAATAACACGGATTTTGAAAATTGATAGATTTGACTATATCCTTGCACGGAGTGAATGACGATGGAATTTCAGGAGATAAAGAAAGACTTGTTTTCAATGCCGGAAGATTACTGTCTGGCCCATTGTATTTCAGCGGATGCTAAGATGGGGGCTGGAATTGCTGTGCAGTTTCGGAAAAGATTCAAGCTGTCCTCCCTTCAAGAGAAGGCCAACAGGAATGAATTACTCGTAGGTGAATGTTACAAAGTGGAGCGAGTGTTTAACTTGATAACGAAGTCAAAGTACTGGCAGAAGCCAACTTATGATACGTTAACGTTGTCCTTAAGAGCAATGAAGGAAATATGTCTGCAGGAAGCCGTCAATCAAATAGCTATGCCTGAAATTGGCTGCGGCCTGGATAAATTGCAATGGGAAAAAGTAAAAGAGATTATAATGAAAGAATTTAGTGATACCCCTGTACGAATCACTGTTTGCAGATTGTAGTTTGATTCCGTAGGTGGCTGATAAGGATGGGTTCTTATACCCCAAAAAAAAGGGATGTCTGGGCGGCCACGTATTTCCTGGCTTGCCGGACGTCCCTTTTGTATGGGAACTTATTAGGATTGACTTAGCCGCGGGCAAGCTCCTTGCGCACGATTGGCGCAACCTTGGTGCCGAGCAGCTCGATGGCGCGCATGACCTCACGGTGCGGCATGGTGCCGACATTGACGTGAAGGAAGAAACGTGTAACGCCCAGGTTCTTATGCAGCAAAATAATCTTCTCGGCGACATATTCGGAGTCACCGACATATAGAGCTCCACGCAGGCTGCGGGCATCATCATACGCTGCGCGGTTGTATGGCTGGCTCCAGCCCCGTTCACGGCCAATGACGTTCATTTGGGCCTGGGTGGAAGGATAGAACAAGGCTGCGGCCTGCTCAGTGGTTTCCCCGACAAAGCCGTGTGAATGCGTGGCAATCTGCAGCTTGCTAGGATCATGTCCGGCGCGTGCGGCGGCATCTTTGTAAAGCTTCACTAGCGGAGCAAACCGCTCCGGCATTCCGCCAATGATGGCGAAAGCGACCGGAAGCCCCAGCGTCCCTGCGCGGATCGCCGACTCCGGATTTCCCCCGGTGGCGATCCAGACCGGCAGCGGATCCTGAACGGAGCGGGGGTATACTGCAAGGTTATCGATGGCCGGACGATGGCCGCCGCGCCAGGTTACCTTCTCTGATGCCCGAATTGCCAGCAGCAGCTCCAGATTCTCTTCAAATAATTCGTCATAATCCTCCAGGCTGTAGCCGAACAAGGGGAAGGATTCAATAAACGACCCCCGGCCTGCCATAATCTCCGCTCTTCCGTTCGAAATGCCATCCAGGGTAGAAAAGGCTTGATATACGCGAACCGGATCATCTGAAGACAGAACGGTGACAGCACTGGTCAATCTGATCTGCTTCGTCATAGCCGCAGCAGCTGCGAGTACAACTGCGGGAGAGCTGCCCGCGTAGTCTGCACGGTGATGCTCGCCTATTCCATATACATCAAGGCCGACCTGATCGGCGAGAACAATTTCTTCGACTGCTTCGCGCAGTCTTTCCGCATGGCTCATCACCTTGCCGGTCACCGGGTCGGGCGTAGTTTCCAAAAAAGTGCTGATTCCTATCTCCATACTATTTTCCATTTGGGCCATTTCACTCCGCCTCCTTTGTCTCTTTATATTACTATACTTTTTAATGTTTCTCAACTTTAGTAAGTAGAAAGGAAAAGATGCGGATTTTTGTGGAAGTGCAGATTAAGCGAATGCGAGCTTGAGCTAACCGCTGTTCGAGAAGCTTGTCCGGTGTCCGGCAGGCATTTTATCAGAAAAAAAGCCTGCTGCCCAGTAATACCCCGGGCAGCAAGCGGATTCAGGAGTGCATTTCTTTAGAATTACCCCTTCTTAACGGCGAGCTTTACGATCATAATGACAAGAACGAGCAGTGCAATGAGCTGATCTGTACTCATGAGTCCGACCTCCATTCCTGTGAAAGAATGGCTCTTCGGACCGGCATCTCCTCTCCAAGATGCTGCTTCGCTCCCCATCATCAGAATATGAGATCCTACACGCTGTTAGTACTTCACAAGATAAATAATTCATACAGCAACTTTTGGCCAACAAACATTAAACGCAGCAGAAGCTGCATAACGGTCAACGAAACTTTTTCTATACTCAACACGTCTACATACTAGGTAAAATAAGGAAGTGGAGGCTTTCAGACATGTTCAAAAGAATCGGAATGGCATTATTGACTTTGAGTCTTACCACCGCAATTGCGGGAACCGGATCGGCAGCTCCTTCTCCGGCACAGATTGATGTCTCCCAAACGTCGTTTGACTTTGATACCGCCAAGCCAAACAGTGACGCAGAGTTTCATCATGGGCTGCTGCTTGCAGTGCAGGCCGACGGAGATCTTGTTTATTATGACCGGACCGGCAAACAGGCTTTTGTCCTCCCGGAGGGTATAGTGCCTGTAACAGACTTTGCTGAGCAGCGGGCTGTTGTGAAGGATTCAGCAACCGGACGGTATGGCTATATCAACACGAAGGGAATTGTAGCCATTCCCTGCCAATATGAATCGGCCGGAAATCTGTCGGGTGGTGTAGCCCATGTGGTGCTGGCTGAGGGTGCGGGCGAAGCCCTTATTGACCGGGCAGGTAAGGTGGTTACTACACTAACGGAGAAATATAGCTCGGAATTTTATTTTTCGGACGGACTGGCATTAGCTTACGCGCCAGAGGGCGGGAAGATCGGATTTATCAATACTTCCGGCAAGCTGGTTATTCCCTATCAATACACCGAAGCGAGAGGATACTCCCAAGGTTTGGCTCTTGTGAAGAACAGTGCGGGGTTGTACGGATATATCAATACGGCGGGAAAAACAGTGATTCCGTTTAAGTACAAAGAGGGAAGCGGCTTCTCAGAAGGACTGGCCTCCGTGAAGAATGCGAAGGGCAAATGGGGATTTATTAACAAGCAGGGCAAGCTCAGCCTTCCTTTTCAATATGAGAATACCGGTGATTTCAGTGAAGGCCTGGCCAGCGTATACAATTCTGCAGGTAAAGTTGGCTTCATTAATAAACAAGGCAAGCTGGTCATCGGCTACCAGAAATACAATAGAGCCTTTTCGTTCAAAGAAGGCATAGCTTTAGTTGGCATCAGCAACCCGGCCGACAATTCCAAAGACAAATATGGTTACATCAACACCAAGGGCGAACTGCTGACCAAGCTTATCTATACGGGAGAATCCTCATCGTTCAGTGGCGGCTATGCCGTGGGGATGACTGCTCAAGGAACAGGATATATTCTGACCAAACGCGGATTGGCCCAATAAAATCATCAATCTGCATAATAAGGAACGGCCTGGACAGCATTGTCCTAACCGTTCCTTATTTGTTGTTACTCCTCGCGTTTCGGGAATCCGTAGCCCGGATATTCCACCACAGGCCATTTCACCTTACGCAATGCATTCAGCAGCTCCGGCCCGGCATTCAGATTACTGCCCACCAGCTGATGGGGAGTAAGGGCCATCCACTGGTTCAAGGAAACGTCGGCGAAGCGGTCGCTTTTGAACATTTCCAGAAACCAGAGCGTGTCTGTGCCGGTATTCTGGATATAATGTCCATAAGCAAAAGGGACATAACCGACGTCTCCGGCTCTATAATTGAAGGTACGGGCTGCGCCGTTTCCCCCGAAGACGGTCATCCGTCCTTGCCCGGCAAGATAATATTGCCATTCATCATTATTCGGGTGCCAGTGCAGTTCCCGCATGGCCCCGGGTTCAATCTCCACCAGTGCCGCGGCAATGGTCCGGGAGACCGGGAAATTGGAGGAGTCGACGATTCTTACACTTCCTCCAGGGGTCTTTAGTGGAGGCTGGGCCAATAGTTGATGTTTAAAGCTCAGCGGAATATCCCCATAAGGCGATTGCACCTTTTGACTCTGTATCGTACCAGGCACTTCATCCTGATAGATGTAGACCTGATCGTTCGGTATGCAGTCAAAGGCGGCAGCGGGTACGCCGAAATTCGCCGCCAGGACTTCCTTGGGCGTATGGGCGAACCAGTCGGAGATCGACAGTGTATTCAAATCGGAGAAGCTGCCATCGTCAAAGACTAGCAGGAATTCGCAGCCTTCGGCAAGTCCTTGAATGGAATGCGGAATACCCGGAGGGAAATACCATAGATCTCCGGGGCCGATATCGGCAATGAAGTTGCGGCCGTTCTGATCCACGGAGGTGATCCGCGCGCTCCCGATCAGCATATAAGACCATTCCGCCTGCTGATGCCAGTGCAGCTCCCGCACTCCGCCGGGCGTCAGGCTCATATTAACTGCTGCCAGAGTCGTGGCGACAGGCAGTTCCCTTACTGTAACTTCCCGTGACCAGCCGCCGCAGTTCAGCTGCATATGGGCATCGGAGAAGGAAAATTTCAGATTCGGAATCAGCCCGTTGTCCGTGGGGGGAGGAACGAACATATCCGGATTCTCGCGGTCCCGCATAATATCGCGCGGCCCGCGGTCGATATTGCCTGCGCCGTCGCTTCTTATCGGCTGGGGGATTTTCATTGTTCCGGCTGAATCCTGTTCAGTGGAATCCATAGGTTAAGCTCCTTTCCATATCCGAAAATACATCAATGGGAATATATATGCCGGAAGCCGATTTTTATGAATGGCAGCGGAATGTGGGACACTGGACATGATATTGGATATAATTATTAATATTCAACAAGAATTATAGAGAGCAGGGTTAGAGAACATGACGAATAGCGAACAACAACGCTACCGCTTTAGCGAAGCGCCGATTTGGGAACTGCAGCGGTCATATTACGAAGAATTGGGCTTGCAGGCCTGGAAAAATGACCAGGTTCCGCAATATATTACGAGCAACCCGATGATCGGGACAGCCTATGCTGAGATGATCTTCGGCTTCCTGCAAGACCGCTATGCACTTGGCCAGACCGATGAGCCGGTTATTATTCTGGAAATGGGTGCGGGGGCAGGCAGACTAGCCTTCCAGGTGCTGCAGAAGCTAAGCGAATTGATCGACTATGCGGGGATTAAGCTGCCTCCATTCCAATATGTAATGAGCGATCTGCCTGTCAAAAATATTGCCGGCTGGCAGCAGCATCCCGGCCTGATCCCTTTTGTTCAGCAGGGAATCCTTGATTTCGCCCGCTTTGACGCGGTCCATGATACCGAGCTGCACCTGACGCACAGCGGCAACGTGATCCAGGTGGGCGGACTGAAGCAGCCGCTGCTGGTAATCGCCAACTATTTCTTTGACAGCATTCAGCAAGAACTGCTCTATATCGACGAAGGCAAAATTTATGAATGCGAGGTTTCCCTAAAGTATCCGGAGGAAGCCGAATCGCTGGGAACTTCAGAGGTGCTGAAGGGGATCATTCCGGAATATCATTACAGCCGTGCAGCAGGGTATGAAGAGAAGTCGTATCCGTATCACGTGGTGGCGGACTACTACCGGGAGAAGCTGGAGGATACCCATATTCTGTTCCCGGCTACGGCGCTGGCTTGTATGGAACGGCTGGACAGTTTGTCCCAAGCGGGCTTTCTGCTGTTGACCGCCGACAAGGGCGATCACCGGCTGGAGAACTGGGAGTTTGCAGAGCCCCCTAAGCTGATGCATCACGGAAGTATCTCCTTAACGGCCAATTATCACGCGATGCAGTACTTTTTTGAGCAAAAGGGTGCACTTTCGCTGTTCACCCCGCATCATTATAAGAACCTGAACGTTGGCTGTATTCTGAAGCTTAAAGATCCGGCGAGCCATGTGCATACCCGGCTGGCTTACCGGCGGTTTGTCGACCGGTTCGGACCGGATGACTTCTTCAGCCTGAAGGTATGGGTGGATCAGAACTTCGATAGCATCGGGCTGCAGCAAATTCTCGCTTTCTGGCGTCTCGGCGGATATGATGCTGAGCTGTTCATCCAGAGCGCTGAGCGTATTTCCAGCCTGCTGGAGGATGCGAATGACGAAGAACTGCTGGATCTCCAGCATGGTATACAGCAGATGTGGGCAGGATATTACCCGATGCCCCAGAGGTATGATCTGGCGCTGGATAGCGGACTGCTGCTATTTGAAATGGATATGTACCGCGATGCCCGCATGTTCCTGGAACGCTCGCTTCATGAGAGTGAGGAAGAGCCGGTAATTACAGTGCTCTATTGCCTGGCGATTTGCAGCTATGAGCTGGAGGATCTGGAGGCGGCACTGGAATATACACGCAAAGCACTGGTCCTGGAGCCGGAACATGAGGAAGCCTTGGACCTGCTGGCCGCACTCAGTGAGGGGTAAACCGCCCCTTTACAGGAACAGGGATTGTTTGGTATTCTATACAAAATAATGACACGCGATGATGAGAAGAGTAGATAAATTCATTCCTTCACAGAGAGCCCCGGATGCTGAAAAGGGGCAGGGAATGTTTTGTTGAAACAAGCCTCTGAGCGGCGTATCGGAACCGGCAGCCGGGGATGGTACGACAGGTGCTCCTGTTACAGAGCTAGAGTATAAGCCTTGCCTTTTCAGCAATGCCGTACTTGATGAGTTTAATATGGCGACATATTAATAAACCTGGGGTGGTACCGCGAGAATCTCGTCCCCAAGACGCAAAGTCTTGGAGGTGAGGTTCTTTTTTGTTGCGCAGAATTACTGTTTAGGAGCGGTTATTGCACACACACAGGAGGGTTTAGCTATGAGTAATGTAAATGAGACGCCAGAAGAGAAGAATGAAGAGAACTATATGGAGAAACTGATCAGGGAAGATGTGGAAGGCGGCGTCTACAGCAGAGCGGTCTGCACAAGGTTTCCGCCGGAGCCGAACGGGTATCTTCATATCGGCAGCGCGTTTGCGATTCATACCAACTATGACATGGCCCGCAGATTCAATGGAGTATTTAATCTGCGCTTTGATGATACCAACCCGCTGAAAGAAGATATGGAATATGTGAAGGCCATCATAGAAGATATCGAGTGGCTGGGCTGCAGCCCGGGAGAGCATATTTATTACGGCTCCGACTATTCGGAGCAAATCTACAGCAGTGCGGTGGCCTTGATCCGCAAGGGCAAAGCCTATGTTTGTGATTTGTCTCCTGAGGAGGTCACCGCCTTCAGGGGGACTTTAACCGAACCGGGAACGAACAGCCCTTACCGGGAGCGCACGGTGGAAGAGAATCTGAGCCTGTTCAGCGGAATGAGAAACGGGGAGTATCCTTCCGGGTCCAGGGTGCTGCGGGCCAAAATAGATATGGGATCGCCCAACATCAATCTGAGGGACCCCATACTGTACAGAATCCTTCATGCCGAACATTACCGGACAGGGGAGGCGTGGTGCATTTATCCGCTGTATGATTTTGCCCATCCCATTCAAGACGCCATTGAAGGCGTAACACATTCCTTGTGCTCTCTGGAATTCAAGGATCACCGGCCATTATACGAATGGGTGCTGAATGAGCTGGAGACCGCCGAGGCGCCCAAGCAAAGGGAATTCGGCAGGGTTAACCTGACCGGTGTTGTTACCAGCAAACGTTACCTCCGGCAGCTGGTTGCCGGCAATTATGTGGAAGGCTGGGATGATCCAAGACTGCCCACACTTCGCGGACTGCGGAGAAGAGGGTTTACGCCGGAGAGCATCAAGAGCTTTGTGCTGGGGATTGGCATGGTCAGAAATCAGACAATGGTTGACTTCTCGATGCTGGAGCATAGCCTGAGACAGGACTTGAAAGCCAAAGCGCCTAGTGTAATGGCGGTGCTTGATCCTTTAAAGGTCGTGATCACCAATTATTCCGGGCAAGCCGGAGAGAATTTTGAGCTGCTGGAGATAGATAACAACAGTGAGAATCCAGAGCTAGGCACAAGAAAGGTCCCTTTCTCGGGAGTCGTATATATCGAGCGGGAGGATTTCATGGAAGAACCGTCTCCGGGCTTTCGCCGTCTGACGACGGGTGGAGAGGTGCGGCTGAAGGGGGCTTACATTATCAAATGCAATGAAGTGGTCAAGGACGCGGCAACGGGGGAGATCACTGAGCTGCGCTGTACCTATGACCTTGAAACGAAGAGCGGAAGCGGCTTTAACGGGCGGAAAGTGAAAGGAACGCTCCACTGGGTATCTGCTGGTCACGGCATTCGGGCAGATGTATATCTGTACGAGAAGCTGCTCAAAGACAACGAGGGTCCTAAGGGCGATACCGGGACATGGGGAGATGTCATTAACCCGGATTCGGTGAAGCTTCTGAAGAATTGCCTGCTGGAGCCATTTGTGGAAGGGGCATTGCCGGAGGCAAAATTCCAATTTATGCGCCATGGATATTTCTGTGCCGACAGCAAGCGCAGCGGCGAAGACCGGCTGGTATTCAACAGAATTGTTCCACTGAAGGATAGCTGGAAGGGGAAGAAATAGCTCTTTGAGGAAGCGGGCAAGAACAGGGGATTTCATCCTGAATCTTGCCCGTTTTTTTAAAATTCAAGAATTTATATGCTTCACGCTATAAATTATCCGTTTCCACTTGTGGAATCTTATGTTGTGGAAGCTCCGCAAAATACCCAAAATCCGCTTTGCAGTGGAGGCTCACTTACTGGGCTTATGGTACATATGATTAATTATGATTGCCGGACAGTAATTTGAGTTAAGAATAGGTGATAGTTTTATTGGAAAATTCCATGAAAATTACATTTACATTTTTCAATAAGCAGATTATAATAAAAATAAGTTAAATGTTGCATCAGGGAAACTTTCATGTGTGAAGACAACTTTTTCCGGGCAAGAGGAGGGTTTGAAATGATCGAGCAAAACGTGGTGGAAACACCCAAAATGATAAATAATCCTAAGCACAAGAATACAATTTCAGCACAAGCAGTACTTAACGGGGACGTCAAAGGATTGAAGAGACTCCTTCCGTTTCTGGGCCCGGCCTTTATTGCCTCAGTAGCGTATCTGGACCCCGGGAATTTCGCCACGAACATTACGGCCGGATCGAAATACGGTTACCTGTTGTTATGGGTCATTGCCGCATCGAATTTAATGGCCGTGCTGATACAGTCCTTATCCGCCAAGCTTGGCATAGCTACCGGAAAGAATCTGCCGGAAGTGGCGCGCGAACGCTTCCCGAAGGGCGCTTCAATTTTTTTATGGATACAAAGCGAACTGGTCATTATTGCCACAGACCTGGCGGAGTTTATCGGGGCAGCCCTTGGACTATATCTGCTATTCGGGATACCCATGCTGCCTGCCGCAATCATTACCGCTGTCGGTTCATTCGCTATTCTTGAGCTGCAGCGGCGTGGTTACCGGACGCTTGAGGCCGGGATTGCTTCGATGGTGCTGATCGTCGTCTTAGCCTTTGCTTTCCAGGTCATTATGGCTAAGCCGGATGCCGGAGCAGTAATCGCCGGAATATTCACCCCTGCATTTGAGGGTGTGGACAGCATCCTGCTGGCAGCAGGGATTCTCGGGGCAACAGTCATGCCGCATGCGATTTATCTTCATTCTTCACTGACACAGAGCCGTGTGGTCGGGATTGACGAAAAAGAGAAAAAACAGATTTTCAAGCTGGAAATGATCGATATCGTTATTGCGATGGTTATTGCCGGTGCTGTGAATATGGCGATGGTAATCGTTGCCGCTGCCCTTTTCTTTAAGAACGGGCTTGTAGTTGAAGACTTGGATGTGGCCTTCCAGCAGTTCAGTCATTTGGCCGGTCCTGTAACGGCAGTTTCGTTCGGCCTTGGACTCTTGATCGCAGGGCTGTCGAGTTCTTCGGTTGGGACGATGGCCGGTGATGTGGTTATGCAGGGATTCATTAATAAGAGAATCAACCTGTATCTGCGGCGGGCGATTACGATTATTCCTCCGCTGGCGATTATCGCCTTTGGCATCAATCCGACCCGCGCACTGGTAATGAGCCAGGTGGTACTGTCCTTCGGGATAGCCTTTGCTTTGATCCCGCTTGTTATTTTCACCAGCAACCGCCAGATTATGAAGGGGCTGGTCAACCACCGGATTACTACGGTTTTGGGCTGGATCATCTCTGCGCTGGTCGTATCGCTCAACCTGTTCCTGATTGTTGAAATGTTCATCTAAAATGCAGAATCAGACAAAACCCCGCTCCCCCGGCGACTGTCAGGTATAACCTGACAGCACACCGGAAGGCGGGGCTTTTTGTACATAAGGATGTATAAGCTATACGCTGATTATTGCTTCACGATATCCTGTACGGATTTATCCAGCTTTTCCAGGAGCTGATCGTGGTCAATTTGTCCGCCGAGATATTCCTGCATCGCAGCGCCGAAGCCCTGAGTTACACCGTCAGGGAACATATCCCAGTTCCAGCCGAGTGCAGTTGCGGATTTTTCTTGGACAGCAACGGCAACCTGGCCGATATCTTCTGCAGCTGTTTCAATATCAGTCTCAGCCGGAATGAACTTGAATTCCTTCGTCAAATATTGTTTGCCGGTCTCCGAGGATACGAGCCAGTTCAGGAACGCTTTGGCTTCTTCCGGATGTGCGGATTTGCTGTTTACAACATAGTTATTAGGTACTCCTACCAGAATGGTGCCTTCTTCATCACTGATCGGGAGCGGGAGCAGGCCAAGGTTCAGTGCAGGGTCAATCTTGTCGATGTCACCCTGAGTCCAGTTGCCCTGCATCATCATTGCCGCTTTGCCGGAGGCGAAATCAGCAACCTGAGTCGCATAGTCGGTAGTCATTTTGTTATCTTGGGCGTTGTCGAAGATTACATCCACCAGATCAAGCCATTGCTCGAACACGGCATTGCCTTTAAAGGTTTGCGTACCTGCTTTGACATCATCGACAAATTTCTTCGGATCAGGCTGGTGGGCAAGACCAACATTCACAAGGTGCATCCCCATGGACCACCATTCGTTGGTTGCTTCAAATGGAGTGATGCCGGCAGCTTTCAGCTTCGCGGCAGCGTCCTTAAGCTGGGACAGTGTTTTTGGTTCTTCAGTAATACCAGCTTTGGTAAACAGATCCTTGTTATAAATAATGCCATAGCCCTCGACATTCATCGGCATGCCGTACAGCTTACCGTCCACAGTAGCAGGAGTTTTGGAGGTAGGGATCAGTTTTGCTGCCCAAGGCTGGTCTGACAAGTCGGTAGCGCGGTCCAAATAAGGAACCAGAGCGGTGTAGCCGCCGTTATTGAAAATTTCCGGTTCCGAGCCTGAAGCGATTTCCGCTTTGAGCAATGCGCCGTAATCTTCGCCGCCGCCATGCGTTTCGACTTCAACCTTGACCCCGGTTTCTTTCTCATACAGTTCAGCCAATGTGTTCAGCTGTTCGGCAATTTCGACCTTGAACTGGAACATTTTGATCGTCACATCTTTGGCAGGAGCTTTGGTCGACTCAGTTGCTGCTGACTCTTTCGGGGCGTTGGTAGCGGTTCCATTGTTCCCGGAATTAGTATTGCCGCCATTGCCGCAACCTGCGATAATGAGTGTGCAAACGGTTGCGATAACAAACGTGAACTTTCTTTTCATAGAATAACCTCCCTGGTCTGTGGTTCCTACAACTTGATCGTAATGCATATGACCTTACACTTACACTTAATATTTTGCTCGAAAAAGTGGATATTGTTGCAACCCTTTTATCCCTTGACGGATCCTGAAGTAACTCCTTCAACAATATAACGCTGCAGCGTCAGGAAGAACAGGAGGATCGGTGTAATGGCCATGACCAGTCCCGCGAGCGCAAGATCCCACTTCTTAGTGTACTGCCCGAAGAATTTGGTTACAGCTACCGGCAGTGTAGTCAGATCCTTATTCCCGCCGATGACCAGCACAGGCAGCAGGTAGTCATTCCAGATCCAAAGGGTGTTCAGAATAATTACAGTAACAATAATTGGCATCAGCAGCGGGAAGACAATTTTGAAGAAAACACCGTAAGGATTGGAGCCGTCGACCCGGGCCGCTTCCTCCAGCTCAAAGGGCACAGTTTTGATAAAGCCGTGGAACAGGAAGACTGATAGAGGCATCCCGAACCCTAGATAGCAAGCCACAATACCGTAAAGTTCTCCGCGCAGTTCCAGGATACTGGTTACCCGGACCAATTGCAGCATCAGCGACTGGAAGGGAATAATCATCGCCGAGATGAGCAGCAGGAAGACAAAGGAATTGAAGCGCGACGGCTTTCTAACGATCTGATAAGCGGCCATGGAGCTGAACAGAACAATAAAGATAACGCTCAGGATGGTAATCTGCAGAGAGTTCCAGAAAGCCTGCGGGAATTCTATGGCGTCCCAGACTTTAGAATAATTGCTCCACACAAAAACCTGCGGAAACGATGCAGCATCAGTCAGAATTTCCTTAAGCCCTTTAACAGAGTTGCTAAGCACCAGGTAGAACGGAGACAGGAAGACAAGGGCCAGGAGTATGGCGGCAATTTCCAGAATGAAATTTCCGGGACGGTATCTGCTGCTATTCATTATGCCGACACCTCTTTTCTCTTAGTGATCCATACCTGAGTAACGGTGATCAGTGATACAGCAGCGAAGAAGAGCAGCGCTTTGGCTGTGCCGAGACCGTACCGGTTGTTGATCAGCGCTTCCGCATAAATGTTATAGGCGAGCGACTGGGTGGAGGTTCCCGGTCCGCCCTTAGTCAGCGACAGGTTGAGATCGAACATTTTAAAGGCATTGGATGTGGTAAGGAACAGGCAGATCGTGATGGCCGGCATGATCAAAGGCACATAGACGCTTTTGAACAGCTGTGGGGCTCGGGCGCCATCGATCTTGGCCGCTTCAATCAGATCCTTCGGAATCCCGGCGAGCGAGGCAATATAGATAACCATCATATACCCGGCAGTCTGCCACACAAATACGATGACAAGGCCCCAGAAGCCAGTGCTGGGCGTACCGAGCCAAGGCAGCTGGAAGAAGGAGATTCCGGTGATTTCGCCGATTGTCCCGAAGCCCTTGGTGAAGATAAACTGCCAGATGTATCCTAGCAGAATACCGCCGATTACATTGGGCATAAAGAAGATGGTACGCAGCAATTTCTTGGTCTTCAGTGTTGTCATCAGCAGGAAGGCCAGCAGCAGTGCCAGCACATTCGCGGCAACTACGGACACTATAGTGAAGCGAAGGGTAAAGAACAGGGATTCCCAGAACTTATCATCATTCAGAAAAATCCGTTTCCAGTTGGCGGCGCCTGTCCAGACTGCTTTGTCCAGATCCAGCCCGTTCCAGTCGGTGGAAGAATAATAAAAGCCGAGAAAGAAGGGTGTGACCACAATGGTCAGGAAGAAGAGCAGGCAGGGTCCGAGGAAAACGATTTGCTGTCCCCAGCCTCTTTGCAAACGCAGAGCTTTTCTCATATGGAATCTCCTTTGTATAGTTTTTCAACGGGTTCATACCCTCATTATAGGAAGAGGCAGGAGTCATCAACACTCAATTTGGTGATTATAAAAGTGGATTATATTGCAGGAGGAAATGAGCATGTTCAGAAACAGTATCCGGACCCGGCTGATGGCGCTTGTGCTGTTGGCCTCGGTGATCCCGTCGGGGATATCCGTAACGTTCTCATATCTCTATACCAAGCAATCGGTAACCGAACAGTCGGTGAAGCAGAATACGAAGCTGCTGACGCTTGGGGAGGCCAATCTCAGCAGTTATTTCAGCGGCATGAATCAGCAGGCGATGTCCCTGTACAGCGGAATCAATGTCCCCAGCTCCTTCTATACTAGCCTGCTTACGGCCAAACATCCGGATAATGCTCCGGAAAACGCTGTGTTGCCGGATAACCGGGCGATCATCTCAACCCAGCTGTACAACCTTTTCCTCTCCGACCGCAACACCTTTCAGATTCACCTGTATGTCCGGGCGGCCAAGCAGTCGAATCTGGTGCTCGGCGGGCTGTTCCGCCGGGAGAACAAAGATGATTACGTCCCGTTGATCCATTCTGAGGAAACGTACCGGCCTTATATTGAGGTTACGCATATGGATCATCAATACGGGATGAAGTCCGGATTCCCCAATTTGAAATCGGGTACTGTGCCCGTTTTTACTGCTCATTTCCCCATTTACCGAACGCCGAGCGATGCTGTTCTGGCCGATCTGTCGATTGATTTCCGCTTGGGGGAGCTGGAGGGAATCGTCAAATCCATGTACAATTCGGATACAGAACGGCTTTATATCTTGAATGAACAGGGGGAGGCCTTGTTTGCATCTGATTCCGATTGGATCGGCAAACCGGTCACCGCGGGCTGGAGCCAGCTGCCGGGGAAGGATGACAATGGCCATTTCACCTGGAAGAAGGATGGTTTCGAGGGTATTGTGATGTATCGCCACATTGAGAATACGTTGTTCAAGGGCAGCATCATCAAGCTGGTTCCCTATGAAGATCTGTATGGCGATGCCAGAACGATCACCCGGTTCAACACCGGAATCGGTGTGCTGTTCCTGATCCTTGGCGGACTCAGCGCGGTATTAATCTCCGTCGGATTCACAAGGCCAATCAAGAAGCTGATCTCCTTCACCCAGAAAGTGCAGATTGGTCAGCTTGATGCGCATATGGATGCCGAACGGGAAGATGAATTCGGCCTCCTGACACGCAAAATCACCGGCATGACCCGGACGATCAACGATCTTATCTTAAAGGAATACAAACTTGAGCTGGCCAACAAGACCAATCAGCTGAAGGCGCTGCAGGCCCAGGTCAATCCTCATTTCCTGTATAATGCCCTGCAGTCCATTGCCAGTCTGTCCTTGCGCTACAATGCACCCAAGGTGTATGATCTCATCTATTCGCTTGGCAGTATGATGCGCTATTCCATGAACACGGAGCGGACGCAGGTCCCGCTTCGTGATGAACTGGAGCATGTGCAGAATTACGTGATCCTGCAGACGGAACGTTTCGGGGAAGAGAACTTAAGGCTGGATATTGATGCAGAGGAAGCTGCTCTGGAGATTGCCGTGCCCAAGATGATTCTGCAGCCCATTGTTGAGAATATATTCAAGCACGGGTTTACGGACGGGATCCGCGAGGCTGTAATCTCCATCACCTGTGCTCTGGATGCCAACGGCAGCCTGCGGCTTGCCGTCAAGGACAACGGCAAAGGAATCACTGCGGAACGGCTGGAGGAAATTACAGCCGGACTTCAGCAGAGCGGCCGGACAGAGCACGAAGAGATTGGGCTGCACAACGTACTGGCGCGTGTGCGGCTGCAGATGAGCAGCGGGGCAGAGCTATTGCTGCAGAGTGTTGAAGGCGGCGGGGTTAAGGTGACACTTATTATTCCGCTGGATAAGATGGACCCAACAAATTAAGGGAGTGCAATGGACCCAAAGGAGCGGCAAGTGAGATGAAGGTGCTGATTGTAGACGATGAGAAGCATGTGCGTGAGGCGATCCGCTATTTTGTACCGTGGGAGAAATATCGGATTTCAGAGATTTTTGAGGCGACCAACGGGCAGGAAGCTACGCTGATTATGCAGGAGCAGCAGCCGGCGATTGTCTTCACGGATATGCGGATGCCGCTGATGGACGGTGCGGAGCTGCTGGAATGGCTGCATCATCATTTCCCGAATACGAAGACAATCGTCATTAGCGGGTATCAGGACTTCAATTATGTAAAGCCGGCAATCGTCTACGGCGGGACAGATTATTTGCTGAAGCCCCTGAACAGCAAACAACTGATTGCCGCAGCTGAGCATGCCTTCAAGCTGTGGTTGGAGGAAGAGGAGGAGCGGCAGCAGAGTCACCGGCAGAATATGCAGCTTAATGTGCTGCGGCCGCTGTACTGGGACAAGATGCTCTCGGATCTGGTCTCCGGTCATGCCTCATTTCAGGAGCTGAAGCCTTCCTTGTGCGAAGAGCTGGGGTTGCCCGGGGATGCGGCAACCTGCAGAGTTGCCGTAATCTCGCTCCAGCGTGCAAACTGCCGCCTGCTGGAGCGGTTTCATGGCGATGTGCCGCTGACCTCCTTCGTGCTGGCGAACGTCTGCAATGAGGTGATCTCCCCCGGGAGAAGCGGCTTTGCCTTTCGCAGCTGGCAGGCCGGCACCGATATTGTCATTCTTTTCTGGACGGCGGCTCTGGATGCGGAAGTGTGGGTGCGGCTTATCAATGAATCGATCAAACAGACCTATGGGGTACAGGTGGATATAGGACTCAGCCGGCCCGTGGCTTTTCCCGAAGGGCTGCAAAACGCCTTCCGTCAGGCGCGTCAAGGCCTTAGTGAGCGCAATCTCCTGCAGCGGGAAGGGCGCATTTATCATTACAGGGAGCTGACGGAGGAGAGTGGGTCTGTGGAAGACCACGTGCTGGAATCGCTGCTGGACAAGCTCAGGGTGGCTGTATTATCGGGGGATCTGCAGAGAATGGAACGGGTGGTTGATGAATGGGCGGATCAGCTTTCAGGGCTGTCGCTGCTCACCGAGAATAACTTTCTGCACCAGCAGGAAGAGATCCGCGCCGTTCTGATGCGCTGGCGGCAGAATGAGGAGATTACCTTTGAGCTGTGTTATGACGAAGAGGGGCTTTTCTCCGTTGAGCACTGGCGGAATCAGTTAAAGACCATGCTGCAGCAATTGTGGAAAGGGAATTCTCAGACACCGGACAGCCGGCTTGTTCAGGAAATCCGGGATTACCTCAATCAGAACTACGCCAAGGACATGACGCTTCAGCATATCGCCGAGCGCTTTTTTATCAGCAGGGAGAATGTGTCACGCAAGTTCAAACAGATCAGCGGGGAGAACCTGTCCGATTATTTAACTGCCCTGAGAATAGACAAGGCCAAGACGCTGCTGCAAAATACAAACCTGCGGCTATCGCAGATTTCGGAGCTGGTCGGCTATGAGGATGAGAAGTATTTCAGCCGGGTTTTTAAGAAATCGACCGGGCAGACTCCGCGTGAATACCGCAAGCAGGAGAACTCTCTGTAGCGAAATAACCACTCCACTATGGACAAAAAATGGAGCCGTCCTATAAATTTCAGAATTCCCCATCTTTTACCGATAATAGTCATACGGATATCGCACATCATTTTATCGGTTAAATGGGAGGGTTGGTATGGTATGGATAGTTATTTAGGCAGAATCCTCAAAAATGATCTGATCAATGCGTACGGTGTAACTGTAATACCGGCAAGAAGCGTATTGAACGCAGAGCACTTGGAACTCATCCGCAAGCAAAGAATCAATACATTGGATATCGTATTCACCGATGAACAACCACAGACGCCGGCCTGCCGCGAGATGGTTAACGGTGTGGTGGAAGTGTCGAAGGATTTGTTTAATTCTTTCAGATTAACCCGCAAAGTTCCATTGGCGGATATAAGAAAGGATGTCGTACCGGTTGTTCAGGAGATTTCACTCCTTCCCGATATTTTTGCGCTGTTCGAAGCGATTCAGGGGAAGGACGATTATACATACCAGCACAATATTGGCGTAGGTGTGTTATCCACATTGATTGGCAGATGGATGAATATGGGGCAGGCGGAGCTGTCGGTGCTTTCTCTAGCTGCAACCTTGCATGATATCGGCAAGCTCAAAATTCCTCCTGAGTTGCTGAATAAACCGGGCAAGCTGACTACCGAAGAATTCGCCCTCGTCAGAAAGCACACGATTTTCGGCTATGAGATGTTGAAGGAGACGACGGGGGCTAATTCACATATCACCTTGACCGCGCTCCAGCATCATGAAAGGAATGACGGCAAGGGTTATCCGCTGGGGCTGAAGGAAGAACAGATTGATTCCTACAGCAAAATCGTTGCCGTTGCCGACATCTTTCATGCGATGTCCTCCAAGCGGCCCTATCATGAAGCTATGCCGTTCCATCTCATTGTGGAGCAGATGAGGAGAGGCAGCTTTGGGGCGCTTGACCCGCATGTGGTCTCAGTGTTCCTGGAGAATATTGTGAAACGGACCGTCGGGCGTGATGTGATCTTAACCGACGGCCGTGTCGGTGAAATTGTCTACTTGAATCCCCATAACATCGAAACGCCCTTAATCAAGATAGATGGTGAATATATCGACCTTGGTAAAATGAGGGATCTCAAGATCAAAGAAATCAGTATATAGCCGTTTCGCCATTAACCTTTAAAATAGTCCGCCAGCCCCTCGGCAATTGCCTTGGCGGCTTTTTTCTGATAGGCAGATGTACGGACAACCGCTTCATCATTCCGGTTGCTTAGGAACCCGAGCTCCACCAGTGCTGCCGGAAGGTTGTTCTCCCGCAGGATATGGTAGTTGCCGAAGGATACTCCATTGCTCTTCAAGCCGATGCCCTGCCCGAGCCGGTTCTCAATGGAGCGTGCCAGGCGCAGATCATCCGATTCCGAGTAATAAAAAGTCAGTGTGCCGCTTACATTCTTCGGGGAGGAGTTGTAATGGATGCTGACAAAAGCGTCCGCCCCTACAGACTGCCCGATCTGCACCCTTCTGGCGAGGGAAGGGCGCTGGTCTTGGGTGCGTGTCAGCTCCACACGGGCTCCCTTGGCTGTCAGGTAGTCGCGGACATATAATGCCGTCTGCAGATTAAGATCCTTCTCCAACGTGTCAAAGGATGTGCCGAGCATGCCGGGGTCGCTGCCGCCATGACCCGGATCAATGACGATCCGCTTGCCATTGATCCCGCCAGTCTGCCTAAGGCTGCCAGTCGTTC
The DNA here is from genome assembly GCF_038593145.1 of Paenibacillus sp. FSL L8-0340. Lineage (NCBI taxonomy): Bacteria > Bacillati > Bacillota > Bacilli > Caryophanales > Paenibacillaceae > Paenibacillus > Paenibacillus sp. FSL L8-0340. The sequence goes on along the minus strand of NZ_CP151967.1, from coordinate 6,605,441 downwards.
GGCTCCCGCTTCCTGTACTCGCGGAGCTTCCGCTGGTAATATACTGTGCTGCGACCCAGCCGGTCTCCCCGCTGGCGGTGCGGATCCGCACCCAACCGTTCTGCCGCAGCAGAACAGTCACGGAGTCCTCTGCCTTTAACGCTCCGAGTATCTTATAACCGGTTCCCGGACCTCCCCGGATGCGCAGGGAATCGGCTGTAACCATTGCTGTGCTGCCGCCGCTTCCAGAGGCCTTGGCGGGTGTAGATACAGCAACTGCTGCACGGGATTCACCGCCTGTCCCGTTTACTTTTATAAGATAATACCCCGCAACCCAGCCGGAGATTGAACCGGACCGTACTTTTGCCCAGCCATGCTGCTCATCGGTAACGGTCACCTGTGCGCCGCTCTTTAAGGATCCTGTAACTGCCGCATTGGCTGCCGGCTCGCTGCGTACATTGAGGGAGCTTGCACTCACTTTTGCTGTATAGGCTCCTGCAGCAGAGCTGGTTGCAGGCTGCAGCATGCTTCCTGTGAGCAAGCAGGCTGCCAGCACTGCGGTATGTATATATTTGTTCATAAATTTCCTCTCTTCCCGGATGGATAAATGTCTATTACCCGTTTCATCGGTCAAAGAAAAGGATTTGGTTAAAATTTAATAGAAATTAAACCTCTGTTCCAAAGCGGTAAAGCACTGTATAATTGTTGCATATTGGAAAAGTTTGTAAAGGAGTGCCGTCGTGACCAGACCCAAACTATTCATCGGATCATCCAGGGAATCCATCCGTTACGCCCGGGCGATCCACGAACAGCTAAAGCGAGAAGCCGAGGTTAATCCTTGGTATGCCAATGCCTTCCGTGCGAATGAATATACGATGGAGGCGCTGGAGAGACATCTGGATGAGAGCGATTTTGCCGTATTCATCTTTTCACCTGATGATGTGGCTCAAATCCGCGGCAAATATTATTATGTCACCCGTGATAATACACAGTTCGAAATGGGGCTGTTCTGGGCCAGGCTGCGGCGCAAACGTGTCTTTTGCCTGCTTCCGGACCGGGTAGCCCCGCGTACGGATTTGATTCCCGGCAAGAATATCGAAGAGTATCATCTCTTATCCGATCTGTCCGGACTCACCCCGCTGGAGTATGAATGGCAGCATGATAATCCGGTGGCAGCCGTTGATGTCAGCTGCGGGAAGATCCTGGACAGTATTCAGGAGCAGGGGAGCTACCGCGATCCCCTGAAGGAATTGGAACATTTGGGCTTGGAGCTTAGGCGCAAGGAAAGTATCCTTCATTTCTTCTGGCAATATAATAGTAATGTGGCCGGAGCTCAGGGTGGAGAGAAATACCAGGCGCTCAGCGAGGCTATCCGCAACTCCTTTCTGCTGCCCGGACAATGCCGGGTAATTGGCGCCGCGCTCTGGCGGGAAAGTGAGAAGGAAGGTCTGATCCAGGTAGGGGGAAATGTGGGCCGTGGGCATTGTTACCCTTTCTCATTAAGTGAAGACAAAGGGAAACGGCCCGGTGTTCTCGATGCTTATCTGAGCAAGGAATGGACCTTTTTTCAGCGTACTGAAGTTGCCGAGGTATATATCCTATGCTATCCTTTAGGTGAGCAGCATGTCCTTTCTGTCCATTTTTCGGGAGACGACGGGCTATCTGCGGAGGATCTTACCACAGTGGTTGCTTACAACCGCGATTTGTTCCGTACCGTCAATTATTTAGTGGGAGGGGACTAGGAGTATGAAGAATATGAAGGGTGTAGTCAGTTTGTCCAGTGCGGTCCGCCGATCCGCAGGCGGCAACGGCAGCAGTTCCGGAGGGACACGGCGCTCTAAGGGCAAGGCAAGTGCAGGCCGGGCAGCAAAGCCGGCTTCCTCGGCAGGCCACGTATATATTGCGCCATCGCTGGATGGCGGAGATGAGGAATACAAGAAGCTTATCAGCGGGAAGGTCGACAACAGCAAGCCTTCATTCGCCTAAATAGTTAAGGGGTCCCCGGCATCAGCCGGAGACCTCTTTTTGTAATTATAAGAATTTATTTGCTTTTCGCTTCTTAGATCTCATGGTGCGAAGACCGGCTGCTACGCTTCTTGGCAATTTCCCGCCGCACGACCGGTGCCACCTCCGTTGCGAGCAGCTCAATAGCCGTCGCTACCTTGTTGAAGGGGAGTCCGCCAATGTCCAGCTGGGCCATAAAGCGGTTATGGCCGAACAGCTCATGCTGGTACAGGATTTTCTCTATAATCTGTTGCGGACTGCCAACGGCAAGCGTGTTAACAGGAGAGACGAACCGTCCGAAATCGCTGCGGGATACTCCGTACTCCTGGCCCGGATGCGGGCTGATGGCATTGCGGTAGCTGTAATAGTAAGGGTAGTACTCGTCCAACGCCTGCTGTGACGTCTTCGCAATATATCCGTGGCTGGTGATGGCGATCTTTAAGTCCTCTGGAGCATGACCGGCTTTGGCTCCGCTTCTGCGGTAGGTTTCGGCAAGATTCTGAAAGGGTTCAGGACTGCCGCTGAGAATGGCGATAGCCATCCCAATACCAAGCGTGCCGGCTCTTTCGGCACTTTCGGCCGAACCGCCAATGCCGACCCAGAGCGGGAGCTTCCGCTGCAAAGGCCGCGGGGCGATCTCGGCATTCTTCAGCGGGGAGCGGAAGGTTCCCTTCCAGTTCATGACTTCATGCTGATTGAGCTCCAGCAGCAGATCAAGGTTCTCCGTGAACAGCTTCTTGTAATCTTCCAGCTCATATCCGAACAGGGGGAAGGATTCCAGAAAAGCACCTCGTCCGGAGATGATCTCCGCCCGGCCGTCCGACAGAAGATCAAGTGTGGCGAAGTCTTCGAAGACCCGTACCGGATCTATGGTGCTCAGCACCGTTGTGGCGCTTGTCAGCTTGATCCGTTTCGTGGCCTGCGAAATTGCCGCGAGTACAACCGGCACCGAGGAGATGACAAAATCAAGCCGGTGATGCTCACCGACGCCGAAGACGTCCAGCCCCGCCTCATCGGCCAGCTTGGCCGCTGCGATGACTTCATGGAGACGCTGCCGGGGGCTGATGGTCTGACCTGTATGACAATCGGCTACGATGTCACCGAGTGTGTAAATACCGAATTCAAACTCCGGCACGTTTTCTTGTGGAACGCTGTTATTCATAAATGCTGACCCCTTGTTCAATAGAATGTTAAATATAGTAAATGGTAGCCGGTCCGGTGTGTGAGGAATATTGATGATTATAACATAATAGCTTACAAAATGTAAGTATGTGAACAAATGATAAAGGTCTGTGAACCGCGGAGGTCTTTCAGTCGAGTATCTTCAGAAGAAGCCTATTCAATGCATCCGCTTGAATGAATGTACTTAAGTAAACAGCGTTTTTTCGCTATAAATGAAATGTGATGAAACAAGCCATTCGGTTCTTTTGTAAGCATAAAGAAGGTGTTCCAGAAGCCGTGAATGAATAAGGCTTCCGGGACACCCTCTTGTCGTATCCATGTATTAGCAGGCACTATGCAGCTGGACTGTTTTACAGCAGTTCCTGAATAGCCGGCTCAATGTCCAGCGGATCACTGTAGGATTCAAAACGCTTCACAACTTGGCCATCGCGGTCAATAAGGAACTTGGTGAAATTCCATTTCACTTCGTCGTCAGCCAGTGTTGCAGGCTCACGCTCCTGAAGCATGGCATGCAGCAGCTTCCCGCTGGCATTACTTTCATCGAAGCCTTCAAAGCCCGCCTGACCGGTCAGATAGTGAAACAGGGGATGTTTATTTTCGCCTTTCACATCAACCTTCTCAAATAGGGGGAAGCTAACTCCGTAGTTAATTTGACAGAAGACGTCTACTTCTTCGTTGGTTCCGGGTTCCTCCCCGAACTGATTGCTGGGAAATCCCAGAATTTGAAATCCGTCATCCTGATATTTCTCATAGAGCTTCTGAAGGTCGGAATATTGCGGAGTGAACCCGCATTTGCTGGCGGTATTTACAATCAGCAGGACTTTATCCTTGTATTGTTCAAGACTGGTTTCCTTGCCCCGAATGTTGCGTGCGGTATATTGATATATGCTCATTGCTGAATCATCCTTCCGCAATATGTAATGAAATATTCATATTAATTAAATTGTACACAATATAATTTTGTGTGTCAAATTGTGCAATGTATTTTTTTGTGTGTACGAAGCTGGCAGTTGAGATTATACTAAGGTGTACGAACCGTTCTTCAGCAGGCGGAGAGTCTCCCCATACAGTTAGACACTGACAAAAGAATATAATGCTGGAGGAAATTTGATGAGTACTACAGAACTTACTAGCCAACTTTCCAGCTACACAGGAAGACTGCTGAGAGAGCGCTTCGGGAAAGGGCCCGAATCCATACATGCATCTATCGGAGAGCAATGCATCGCCATGCATATCCGCAATTTTATCGGGCCTGTGGAGAAATTTTTGTTAAACAAGGAAGAGGAGCAAGCGTTCCGCTACACGCGGGAGCTCCTGATGAAATCACTGCTTCCCGAGCTTTCGGCTTACCTGAAGGATCAGATGGCTATTGAGATCAGCGAGATTTTTTATGATTGGGGCATACATAACGCGTCAGGAATGATCGTTGCACTCATCAAGCACAGCGGAGTGGCTGTTGACGATTATGCCGGGCGGGAAGAAGTCCATGCCCAGATTAATGAAGTAAGCAGGAAAGTGCAGAAGGAACCGGAATTTACTGACTCCTGGTGGCTTGGCCCACGCACTCTGATCATCAAGCGTGAGGGAATTCTGATTCCTCTGGAGAAGGAACTGATTGGCCTCGGCTATGAGAATACACTCAAAACAACGAAACGCAAAATGGAAAAACGTTATTTGGAGGATACCACCACAATTGCGCCGATGCTCGGCAAGGAGCTGTCTGACATTTATGTGGATTGGGATTTCGACAAGGATACCAGTGTGATAGCATATACTTTTCATTGAACATCATAAATGAGGTGGAAATGGGTCGGACATGCAAATGAGCCGAACATGAGCCGGAGAAGGGGGAGATGACCCTTTCTTCGGCTTTTTTATTTTTCCCTGACTAGGTATATTGCGCATCAAACATTTAGGGGGATTTGATGAATGGGGGAATACAAGCAGACGGTGCTCTATGTAGAAGATAATGAGCTCAACATGGATTTAATGCATCATATCTTCAAAAGAAATCTGCCCTCCGTATTACTGCTGAAAGCTGATACGGCGAAGCTTGGTCTGCAGATTGCCAGGCAGAAGCTGCCGGATCTGATTATTTTGGATATCGGCTTGCCCGACCTGAGCGGTTATGAGGCATTGGAGTCTTTGAAGTCGAAAGAGGAGACCCGGCATATTCCGGTTTTGGCGATCAGCGCCTTTGCCCAGAGCTTGGATATCGAGCGGGCCAAAGGTGCAGGTTTTGCCGGGTATATTACAAAGCCCTTTCAGGTCAAAGAAGTTACGGAAACTGTAGAGGCTCTGTTAACAGGGGGTTTCTGACACCGGACCGGGATTAGAGCAAGGGTGTGCAATCAAAGGTGGGGCACTGGGGAGAACTCCGCCGGAAGGCCGGTTTGCCGGCAAAAAGCCGTTCTATAAGGATTATTACGAAGCCGCTTTGTTAAGGGCTTCTTTGTATTTAACTGTTCTTGCCCGCGTATCCGGGATTAAACCTATGATAAACTAAAAGGAAAATGCAGGAACGGGGATTATATAATGGAATCTGAATTTGTGGACGACTTGATACATCATGCAGAAGAAGCGCTTGCGCTTTATTCTATCTCGGAACCAGCGATTGAATATATTAGACATAATGAAAATATGACGTTTAAGGTAACAGATACAAGCGACGGCAAACAATATTTGCTGCGCATACATAAACCTGCAACAGCAGGTCTGTTTGGTATACAGCATACACTTGAAGGCTTACAGTCAGAAATGTACTTACTTCAGGGATTATCCCAAAAGAACAGCCTGCGGGTGCAGAAACCCTCTGTTAACCGTGCGGGCCAGTTTGTTTCAGAATACACAGCCAATGAATTTGGTTCTTGTTATGCAACCTTACTGGAGTGGATAGAGGGGTCAACGCTTACTTTGCAGGAAGACAACATAGGGCAGATTGTTTTTGCATTAGGGGAGAAGCTGGCGGATCTACATCATTTTTCACGGGAATCCGCACTGCCGGCGCTAACCAGACCTGTATATGACGCAGCAAGAATAGACCGTGCGATTGAGGAACTTAGATATGGAATTGAAGCCAGCCTGTACAGTCAAGAGCACTATGAGATCATTAAGGAGGTTCTGGAATATGTAAAGGGCCAACTGAGGGATTTGGATACTCAACAAGAGTGGGGGCTCATACATGCCGATGTTCAACTTGGGAATGTTATTATTACGAATGAGGGTCCCTGTTATATAGACTTTGGATTATTCGGTTATGGCTATTACCTATTTGACCTGGGCAGCGCATCTTCCATCCTTCCAAGCGAATTAAGGCAAACCCTATTGCTGGGTTATGCTTCAAGGTCCACTTTCACTTTTGATCAGGTACGGTATATTGAAGGATTGATTTTTATGGATATATTTATCAGCTATCTGTTTTTTATTCATGACCCTGACCGGAATGGCTGGATTAAAGAGGACGCAGCAAAAGTATGCGACACCCTGTGCAGGGATTTTCTTGCCGGAAAAGAAGTTTACTATTCATTCTAAGACCTGCAGAAAGTGAATATTTAATGCCTTGAATATTATAGCTGAAAAAGCGGGAATAACATTTGACTTTCGCCCGATTATACAAGATATTTATATTGAAGTTTTAAAATAAGTGAATTTCACTCAATACTCCACAAACGGGCGGTGGATCAGATGTTAAGACAGCATGCGGAGGTATATTCCCGCTTTGGACAGGCGTACAAAACGGGAAAGGTTGGAGTAGCTTTTCTTTCTATGGATGAGAAATGGACCCGTATAAATCCCGCGGTAGTTTTGATGCTGGGGTATTCGGAGGAACAGCTCCTGGAGCATGAATTCGGTAAGTTTTTGCATAATGATTCTTTGGCGGTATATAAAAAGATGATGGGGGCTCTGCAAGCAGGAGAGGCCCCCTTTTTTGAATGTGAAATTAAGCTGACCCGTGCCGCCGGCACACCGGTCCAGCTGCTTCTGCATGCTGTGCTTGTCAGCGATCCTTGTACGGGGGAGAAACTGCATTATTTAATTCATTTGGCTGAGATTCCGGAGGGGAATACCGCCGAAATCATTCCTCCTCCGAGTGATGAACTCTACCGGCTGATCGCCGCGAACATAAGGGATATTGTGTATTATTCCACTCTGGACAACATATGCCTGTATTGTTCACCTTCGATTCGGGAGGTGCTTGGGTATGAACCGGAGAAGCTGATTGGACGCGATATCCGCGGGCTGATTCACCATGAGGATCTTTCCGCTTTGGAGCTCTCTGAGCCCATGGAGTTTCAGAGCATCCAGCTGCGAATCCGCCATGCCGGCGGGCGATACCTCTGGATTGAATTCACCCTGCGTTTAATTGAGGATGGGAATAGCATGAGTGTGCTTGCGGTAGGCCGTGATGTAACAGAGCGCAAAGCCGTAGAGACGATGCTGCAGGAATCCATCGAGCGGTATACCTCCCTGAAAAAATATAATCATGATGCGATTATTTCCCTGGATCTGCAGGGCAATATCATAAACGGAAATGAACAAGCCTGCCAGTTGACAGGCTACACCATCCCTGAAATGGCCGGAATGAGTGTCAGTCTGATTATCGGCGCCCATCATCTGCATGATGTAATCGATTATTGCAATGGGAACAACAGCAAGGAGCGGAACATCAATCTGATCTGGCATAAAGACGGCCATACCGTCGAAGTGCTGACAACAATCGCCCCCATCATCATCAACGAGGAGCGGGTCGGATTCTATATTATCGTGAAGGATATTACCGAGCAGAAGAAGCTGCTCATTGCCAAGGAGATTGCTGAGAATACGAACAAGGCCAAAAGCGAGTTTCTGGCAATGATGAGCCATGAGATCCGCACGCCGATGAATGGGGTTCTGGGGATGACCGATCTGCTGTTGGACATGAGTGAACCGGGCTCAGTACAGCGAGAGTATCTTGATATTATCCGGCAGAGCGGTAATACGCTGTTGAATATCATCAACGATATTCTGGATTTCTCCAAGAATGAAGCGGGCAAAACAGCCCTGCATGAAGAGCCGTTTGTACTGAGGAACTGCATGGACTCCGCGCTCGAACTGCTGCTCCTTAAGGCGGAGGCGAAGGGGTTATACATTGAGGTTATGATGGGCGCAGAAGTGCCGGAGCATTTGATAGGCGACGCAGACCGGCTGAAGCAGATTCTGCTCAATTTAGTCGGCAATGCAGTGAAGTTCACCTATACCGGAGGTGTCACAATACAGGTCCGGACTGCGGCGAAAGCCGCAGATGGCATTACGCTGCAATTCACTGTTGCTGATACCGGGATTGGTATCCCGGAAGACTCCCGGGAACGGCTATTTGAGCCGTTTTATCAGCTTGAGCAATTTATGGGCCGGCGTCATGAAGGAACAGGCCTGGGCCTGGCCATTACCAAACAGCTTGTTGAACTGATGGGCGGTAGCATCGCACTGGATACGGGCACGAAGATTGGTGCGGCCTTTGTATTCACTGTGGTGCTTCGCGAGGAGGACAAAGGTTCAGACGGGGTACCGGGTACCGAGTTGCCGAGCCTGGGTCCGGTTGGCCGGGAGCTGCGTATATTAGTGGCCGAAGACAATGAAATTAACCGAATCGTGCTGCGCAAAATATTGGAGAAGCGGGGCTACGCTGTCGATGTTGCGGTAGACGGGCTGCAGGTAGTGGAGATGGCCGGCAGCAAGGACTATGACATTATTTTCATGGATGTGCAGATGCCCGGGATGAATGGGCTGGAAGCTACCAGGGTTATTAAACAGACGCTTCCTCAGGAGAAGCTTCCGGTAATTATTGCGGTTACGGCAAATGCGCTGAAGGGCGACCGTGAGCTTTGTCTCGAGGCCGGGATGGATGAATATATCAGTAAGCCGCTCAGAAGCGAAGCTATTTCGAATATCATCGGAAAATTTTTCTGAGGCGAAAAAACAGGCTTGGGCGCTTAATCTTATCAAAGGTTATTTTAGTTGCTTAAAGCTGCGAAGCGGTACATTGATGTCTTGCATCAGAGGATCTTATTGATTAAGATAGCATCAACCGGCGCAGAAGAAGCACCGGCATATAACACAAATGACAATGACGAAGAGAGTAAGCGCTAGAAGCGGATCTTAACAGGGAAGGTGTGCCGGAGACTGAGAGCACCCTCATGAGACGATTAGCGCCGAAGTTCACTTCCGAGTCGGCCCCTGAAGTATTTGCTGCAGCAACTATGGGTAGGGAGGCCCGCGCCCCGCGTTATCGGGTGTAAGACAGGGTTAATCCCGGGCAGGAAATGAGCTTTCATTTTTTGTGCCGGCGGTTGTTTTTGATTAATCCTAAATAAGGGTGGTACCACGGCTCCTCGTCCCTTGCGACGGGGGGCCTTTTTGCGTTCATAGGTTGAATTAATCGAGAAGAGGGAGTGGAAGGTAATGAGCAACGTGGAATTGGATGGGCTGAGAGCCCGCCTGGATGAAATTAATGAGCAGCTGCTGGAGCTGATCTCCGAGCGTGCCCAGGTAGTTCAGGAAATTGGTGTAGTTAAAGAAAAGCAAGGCGTGCCGAAGTTCGATCCGGAACGGGAAAAACAGATGCTGGAGAAGCTGGTAGCGGGCAACAAAGGACCTTTCACAAGCGGAACGATCCGCAGCCTCTTCAAGCAAATCTTCTCCGCTTCTCTGGATTTGCAGTCTGCCGAGCATAAGAAAAGCATGCTTGTCAGCCGTAAGAGCCACAAAGAGGACACCGTTATTGTCCTGCCGGGCGATGTGACCGTCGGCGGCCTGTCGTCGCTGATGGTAGCAGGCCCTTGCTCCGTAGAAAGCGAACTGCAGACCCGTACGGTGGCCGCGGCGCTGCAAAAGGCCGGTATCCGCGTAATGCGCGGTGGAGCGTTCAAGCCCCGGACTTCGCCGTATGATTTCCAGGGCCTTGGCATGGATGGGCTGCGGATTCTCCGTGAGGCGGCTGATGAATACGGCCTGCTGACGATCAGTGAAATCGTCGATCCGGCACATCTGGAGCCGGCGCTGGATTATGTGGATATTATACAGATCGGCGCACGCAATATGCAGAACTTTGAACTTCTCAAGGCAGCTGGAGAACTGAACAAACCGGTTCTGCTGAAACGCGGGCTTGCTGCAACGATGGAAGAATTCCTCCATGCGGCTGAGTACATCATGTCACGCGGAAATACCCAGGTCATGCTGATCGAACGCGGTATCCGCACTTACGAGAAATGGACGCGTAATACACTGGACATCTCGGCCGTGCCAATTCTGAAGCAGGAGAGCCATTTACCGGTGCTGGTGGATGTGACTCACTCCACCGGACGTAAGGATATCCTGATCCCTTGCGCCAAAGCGGCACTCGCCGCCGGAGCCGACGGCATCATGGTGGAGGTTCATCCCGATCCGGCGACTGCATTGTCGGATGCTGCGCAGCAGCTTAATATCGAGGAATTCAATACCTTCTTCAATGAGGTTAAGGCTTCAGGACTGTACCGGTAATTTAAAACTATTGAATGGACTTGATTTTCGCAGCATATGCGAGAAAAAGACCGAAATAAACGCTTACAAGTACAGGCTGCACTTTTGTGGAGGTTATGGCGGGTCAGGTACAATAGGAAACATTGGCGTTGCACCGGACCGGACTGTTTGGAACAGTCCAATCAACCATAACAGAAACAGGAGGAAACAGAAGCTTGAAGCAGCTAAAATTAAATAACGGGTGGTTTTCCAATACACGGAGCGATGTTCTTTCCGGAATGACGGTGGCAATTGCACTCATTCCCGAAGCGATTGCATTCTCGATTCTTGCCGGAGTAAGCCCGATGGTCGGTCTGTATGCCTCCTTTTGCATCGCAATTGTAACATCGTTTGCCGGAGGCAGACCGGGCATGATCTCGGCAGCCACCGGCGCAATGGCACTGCTGGTCGGCAGTCTGGTAATCCAGCACGGAATTGAGTATCTGTTCGCAGCTACCGTATTAGCCGGAGTTTTCCAAATCGTGATGGGGATGCTCAAGCTGGGGAGATTTATTACCTTTCTTCCGCAGCCCGTCATGACCGGCTTTGTCAATGCGCTGGCTATTCTGATCTTTATGGCACAGCTTACGCATTTCAAAGGCCAAAGCTGGGTGATGTACGCCCTTGTAGCCTTGACTCTGCTCATCATCTATACGGTTCCGCTGTTCACCAAGGCGGTGCCTTCGGCGCTTGTGGCAATTATTATCGTTTCAGTGCTCAGCATCGTGCTTGATCTGGATGTGAAGACCGTGGGGGATATGGGAGAGATAACATCGGCTTTGCCGCTGTTCCATCTGCCGCAGCTGCCATTTACAATGGATACGCTGCTCATTATATTGCCATATTCACTGTCACTCGCTGTGGTGGGGCTGCTGGAATCGCTGATGACGGCAACTTTAATTGACGATATAACCGGAACCGGAAGCGACAAGAACCGTGAAGCGAAGGGTCAGGGATTGGCGAACATCGTTACGGGCTTTTTCGGAGGCATGGCAGGCTGTGCGATGATCGGCCAATCGATGGTCAACATGAAATCGGGGGGACGCACCCGGCTCTCAACCTTTGTGTCGGGGATATTCCTCTTGTTCCTCATCCTCGTTCTCGGTGATATCGTTAAGCAAATTCCAATGGGAGCGCTGGTAGGCGTCATGATCATGGTGTGCATCAGCACCTTTGAATGGGGTTCGCTGAAGACGCTGGCCCGCGTACCGCTAAGTGATGCACTGGTAATGATTGTAACGGTTGTAACGGTTGTTACGGTCGTGCTAACGGATAATCTGTCCATCGGGGTGTTGTTCGGTGTTCTGCTCAGTGCCCTGACATTTGCCTGGAAAATAGCCTCGATTTCCCTGAGCGTCCAGACATCCGCCGATATGGTTACGTATGTGGTTTCCGGCCAGTTGTTTTTCGGTACGACAAGCCACTTTATTCATGAGTTTAACTATGAGGGCGATCCGGAGAACATCAGGATCGACTTCACACATTCGCATGTATGGGACCAGTCAGCGGCTGGCGCCATTGCCAAGACGATCAGCAAGTATGCGGCGTATGGCAAATCGGTTACGATTACCGGATTAAACGAGGAAAGCACACAGCTGGTAAAACGGGTTGGCTTGTCCTTATCCGGTGGACATTCGTAATTCATATGATTAATAATTCATCTTTTGAGCAGCTTTCTCTATGGAGAAGGCTGCTATTTTTGTCTGCTCATTTCTGTAAAATGCAACAAGATATTAACCATCCGGCGTCGATAAAGTCATCTCCTGATTCGGATGAACCCGTATACTATTTCTAATAGAAGAATGGCAATATTCCCAACAGAAGAGGAGTGGAGAAATGAATCTCATCCTGAAAAAAATAACCGCAGTGCTGCTTGTGCCGCTGCTGACATTGCCATCCGGCTGCATGCCGTCCGGCAAAGAAACTGCGGACCTCCACGCTACAGCCGCTCCCCGGTCAACGGCAACGGCTGCTGACGTCTCCGGCGGTGTAGATGGTATGGCAACCCCACCGCCTGAGAGAAGCTTCCATCCGGAAAACAGAGCGGGGCTGATTCCACTGGATTGGCAGCGAGTGGAAGAGGCTCCTGTAGTTAAGACCTCCAAAGGGCTCCCGTCAGGCAGCAAAGTGATTTTACAGACAAGGCTGGATGACTTCGGCGGGATACAGGTAACTGTCTATACACAGGCAAAAGATGATGACTATGTATATGCTGATTTAGACACAAGTAAGGGGCATTTCAGCCTTGGCTTCGTAGGAACATACAATTACCGTAAGGTGGAGGATATACAGGTAGAGGTGACTAATCTTTTTAAAGACCGGGTGCTCAAAATCACTGGCGGACTGGGGGCAAACAACTCGCTCAGCAATTACTACGGTATAGATAATAAGGGGACACCGGCGGAAATGCTGCGAATAGACACAGGCCATACCCGGGAATTGGATGTTGACGCCGATGGATACCGGGAAGCAGTGGCAGCACATGGAACACCGATGACTGCATATGTATACCGCTATCACAGCGGGTATGCTGAATTTATATACCTTAATGATGCCTTGCAGGCCAATTCCGTTGTGCTTAGAGACGATTTGGTCTACGAAGCCTCCGATGTCGGTGGGGAGAAACCAAGGGAATACCGCATTTCTCCTGAAGGAATGATTCTGTTAGCCTCTTCTCCCTAATAATATATAGAATACTTCCCCGCAAAAAAATTCCTTGCGACCGCTGGTGCTGCACCACCGTATAGAAGGTTAACAATACCAAGCAGAGCATAATTAGGGAGGTTTCAACAATCATGGAGATTAATCCGAAATTGAAGCAGACTAGGCCAGGCAAACTCATAGGCATCGCGGCGGCGGTATTGGTTCTGGGGCTAATCGCCGCCAACTCATTTGCTACCGTAGAGTACGGGCATGTAGGTTTGTACAAAACCTTCGGCAAACTGAACAACAATATGCTGACGCCGGGCATTCATTTGAAAATCCCCTTCTTCCAGAGTGTAATTCAGGTCAACACGCAGGTAACCAAAGCGGAGACGGACACTACGGCATCGTCTAAAGACCTTCAGCCCGTATCTACCCATGTAGCTGTTAACTATTCCGTCAGTAAAGATTCTGCCTATAATCTGATGAATAATATTGGAGGCAATTTTGATGCCGTGATCATCAACCCGGCGATTCAGGAGATTGTGAAGGAGGTAACGGCTAAATACCCCGCAGAAGATTTGATTACTCGGCGTGATGCCGTGGCGGGAGAAATCAGTGGCCTGCTCACTGCACGGCTGGCCAAATATGATCTAGTCGTTAATGACATCAACATTGTCAATTTCAAATTCTCCGATGCCTTCAACCAATCGATTGAAGCCAAGCAGGTTGCCCAGCAGCAGGCGCTGAAGGCGGAGAATGATCTCCGGCGGGTCGAGATAGAAGCCAAACAGAAGATTGCCCAGGCACAGGCGGAGGCCGAATCCTTAAGACTGAAGAAGCAGGAGGTTACACCTGAGCTGGTGCAGCTGAAGCAAATTGAAGTCCAGGAGAAAGCGCTGGAGAAATGGAACGGTGTACTGCCGTCGGTAACGGGCGGGGCCACGCCATTTGTGGACATTGATTCGCTGACGCAAAAGTAACCATTGGCTACGGCATAAAGAAGAGCCTTGCTCCTGAATGAGAGCAAGGCTTTTTGCATGATTTTAAGAAGATAGCTTGTCCGGTTTCCCGTTATCAGTATTGGAAGAGCATCGTCGGAATTTGCCAGCCGGCGCCTACGGACCAGAAGAAGACATAGTCGCCGCGTTTGATCCGTCCATCCTCGACTCCACGCTGAAAGGCGATAAATGGACTGCTTGTGGCGGTATAGCCAAATTCGTCGCCAACATAGATGAATTTCTCTTCACTAAGGCCGAGCCCCTCTTGAATCAGCTCAATATTTTTGAGTGAGAATTGGGACAGGCAGAAGGCGGAGATATCATCGGTAGTCAGGCCGTTGCGGCTCAGCAGCTCTTTAATATCAGCTATGGCCGCATCCACGCATACTGTACCGTCAAACGGCGTCCAGCGGATTCGAATCTGCTCTGCTGTTATATCTTCGCGATAGATATTGGACAATCCGCATGCTGGAAACATGATGTTCTCGCAGCCTTCGGAATCTGTGTAGTACAAGGAATCTGTAAATCCCCCAGCTTCACTGCTCCGCTCCAGAATAACGGCGGCCGCCGCATCTCCAAAGTTAGGATAGGTAATTTCATCATCCGTATTGCAGTTGACCGAGCTGTAGTCACTCCCTGTGATCAGTGCATAACGGATGCTTGGGTTCGACTGCATGTAACGGCTCGCCTGTTCAACAGCCGCTACCATACCGGCGCAATTGGCATTGGAATCCAGAGTGATGGTGCGATGCTTGCATTGCAGTTTGTTGTGCAGCAGCAGGGCATTGGTAGGATAAGTATACTCCGGTGTCTGTGAAGCGAACACAATCATATCGAGATCTTCACTTTGCAGACTGGCATCCTCAAGCACCTTCTGTGCCGCCTTTAATCCCATCGTCAGCGAATTTTCATTTTCGTCCTTGATAATGTATCTATTCTTTCGGCCCATCACTTCGAGGAACCGCTTGATGTCCTTCCCCATCTGCGCGAAATGATCAAGGTAATAATCATTGCCAACAATGTGCTGTGGATGGTAGTACGCGGCATTGCGGATTCTAATGTTTTCTCCGGTATGTTTCATCAGGTTCACCTACACTTCGATAATTTCATAGTTTGCCAGTTTTGTGGAGCGAGCCACCCGGCTAAGCTGCATTTTCAGCACCGGACTTTTAGCGATTGTGAAGACTACTTTTTTGAACCCGGATTGTTGGTACAGAATATAGCATTGCTCCAGCATAGGCAGCACATCCGGAGAAGAAACATTCAGCGTAGTGCAGTCCAGGACAATCTCATATTCAGTCGGGTCAAACTTGCTTACGGTTTGATTGTATTCCTGAATAAACCGTCCTGCGTCCTCCTCTGACATGGTTCCTTCGACTTGTACATCCAGTTTGTGCTCTTTGGTGTTTGTTGCGAATTTAAAACTACCCATCTGTCCAAACATCTCCTTCTACAAAATAGTTGTGAAATCAATCCAGGAAAATATGGAAACCAATAATTCCATATAATTATTATCGTTGTTTTGAAAAGGTTTATTTAGCATAATTAAACTTTTTATTTTTTTGTATTTATAAAATAGGGTTTAATTCCATTCCGTGAAGAGGTACATAAAGCATATTGAAAGGTGTGGATCGTTCTCCCTCGCCTTTCCAAAGCGTTCTTCTATTGGTATGATTACAGGGTATGAGAATATCTACTGCTATGGAGGAATTAACAATGAGTGAGATTACATTATCCGGGATCATTGATCATACGCTGCTGAAGGCGGATGCACGGAAAGAAGATATCATCAAGTTGGCGGAAGAGGCCAAAGCCTATAAGTTCGCCTCAGTCTGCGTAAATCCAGCATGGGTATCTGTTGCCCATGAAGTCTTGAAAGATACACCGGAGGTAAAAGTATGCACGGTTATCGGCTTCCCGTTAGGCTCTTCAACACCGGAAACAAAGGCCTTTGAAACAACCGATGCAATAGCAAAAGGTGCAGGTGAAGTCGATATGGTGATCAACATCGGCGCTTTGAAGGATGGCAATGATGAATTGGTGAAGCGTGATATCTCTGCTGTTGTTGATGCAGCCCGCGGCAAAGCATTAACCAAAGTCATTATCGAGGCTTGCCTGCTGAGCGATGAGGAGAAAGTTCGTGCCTGCAAGCTTGCTGTTGAAGCGGGAGCGGATTATGTGAAGACTTCAACCGGATTTTCCACCGGAGGAGCCACCAAGGAAGATATCGCACTGATGCGTGCGGCAGTCGGTCCGGACATCGGCGTCAAAGCATCCGGCGGTGTGCGCAGCGCAGAGGATGCCCTTGTTATGGTTGGAGCCGGAGCGACAAGAATCGGCACCAGTGGCGGCGTGGCTATTGCCAAAGGCGAACAGAGCCAAAGCAGCTATTAAAGTTCATGCAGTCCAGCTACTCCAGCTACAAAAAACCGGCTGCGCCATCCTTGTATAAAGGACGGCGCAGCCGGTTTTTTTCTATAGGCAGGGCTTGATTCTATAATTCACATCATTAACTAGAGTAGTGTTTTCCGCTGCAATGTCCATTGAAGAGTACAACTGGTGCAGCTCAGATTAGACCAGTCCTTTGTCCATCGCTTTGCTGATCAGGGTGGCGAACAGGCTGTTAGACCAGGCGAACCACTCGCGTGAGAAATCGGCGGGATTGTCAGGGTGGAAGCCCTCGTGCATATATCCGGTATCCGCATCGGTCCGTATAAGCTCCATTCCGGAATACCCGGATGGCTGGGGGGAAGAGGAGGGACATTGGCTGACCCGGTCATCCATTCTGAAATTGGATAATCTGCTGGACTGGGAGTTTGTTGCGGACACGACACCACTGGATATCAATGACCGGGATAATATTCTGTTCCCTGAGAAAATAGGCGGCAAATTCGTGCTGCTGCACCGTCCCGAGGAATACGTGGGTGAAGCCTACGGAACCGAGAAGGCGGCCATGTGGATTACCTACTCCGAGGATCTTATCCATTGGGAAGAACCCAAGCTGCTTGCCACAGCCGGGAATCTATCCTGGGAATCGCGGAAGACCGGAGGCTCTACACCTCCGGTACGTACGGACAAGGGCTGGCTGGTGCTCTATCACGGCGTCGATGAGGACATTGTCTACCGTGTAGGAGCCATGCTGCTGGATTTGGAGCAGCCGGAGAAGATCATTGCCCGGACACAAAATTTCATTATGGTGCCGGAGATGTATTATGAGAAATTCGGTTTTCAGATCCCCAATGTCATCTTCCCGACTGGAAATGTAGTCAAAGACGGGCTGCTACGGGGTAACGGACACGGCGATTGCGCTCGCAACTGTTCCGCTGAATGAGCTGGTAGAGCATATCCTGAAGGAAGCACAGTAGCAAAATAACCGCACAAAGTGGGGCCTTAGCTTCAAATATAAGTATTTTTATGCTTCGCATTGTAAATTATCCTTCTATTTCTCGCTGAAACGATACCGTCCTACAAAAAGGACGGCAAAGCAGTTTCTACTTGGATGTTTACTCAGGTACTTTGCGGGGGCCCCAAAACATATAAAGAAAGGGCGTAAGCTTCGCCAATTTAAACCGGTCTTTTCGCAGCAGTTCCCTTCAAGGCATGGTCCTTGCGGTACTGTCCCGGCGTCAGACCGGTTTCTTTTTTGAACTTGCGGATGAAATTCGGCGCATCCAGATAACCCACCTGCTCAATGATTTCCTTAAGCGGTGCACTCGTATTCTCCAGTAGCCGGATCACCTCATCCACCCGCCGCTGCCAGATGTACTGTGAGAAATTGCTGCCCGTCTTCTCTTTGAAGCTCCGGAGAGCCTTCAGCCGTTGGCCGAGATGCCCGGAGTTTCGGTCCGCATCGTGCAGGATGAAGCGGGCAGAGCTATATTCCGTGGACGCATCCAGATTGAGTCCTCCGCTGCGGGGGTGGATGCCAAGACTGTCAATGACGGGCTGCGTGAAGGTGAGATTGCGGTGTATACCCGGGACTATGGCGTGAAGCAGGGCTATTTCGATATCGATCCAAGGTCTCTGCAAGGGGATGATCTTCAGGTCATCGTAAGCAGAATAAGCGAAATCGTGGGGGGGGAACCGAATGAATAATATTCAGCAGCGCTTCTATAAGAACAGAGCCGCACTTAATGTCTTGGCAGGCGGCATTGAGAACGCCAAGGAGATTTATGCGGCAGCGGAGGGGCATGTCCTGGTAGGCGTGCTCTCCAAAAATTACGCCACGGCGGAGGAAGCGGCAGCCGCCGTGACGGAATATGGTCGAGCTATTCAAGATGCCGTATCCATCGGCCTGGGAGCAGGAGACAACCGGCAGGCGGCAGTTGTGGCGGAGATTGCCAAAAGCTATCCGGGAAGCCATATCAATCAGGTATTTCCGGCAGTGGGGGCGACCCGCGCCAATCTGGGAGCCCAAGGCAGCTGGATCAACAGCCTGGTCTCTCCCTGCGGAAAGCCGGGCTATGTAAATATATCGACCGGTCCCATCAGCTCGGGGAACGAGCCGCAAGCCATTGTGCCGGTTCATGCGGCCATTGCACTGGTTCGTGACATGGGCGGCAATGCGCTCAAATATTATCCGATGCAGGGGTTGAAGCTGGAAGAGGAGTACCGTGCGGTTGCCAAGGCCTGCGGGGAAGCCGGCTTTGCTCTGGAGCCTACGGGTGGAATCGACATGGGCAACTTTGGCCCCATCCTGGAGATTGCGCTGCAGGCAGGCGTTCCGCAGGTCATACCACATATCTATTCCTCAATTATTGATCCGCAGACCAGGAATACGAACGTAGAGGATGTCCGCAGACTGCTCGAAACTATGAAATCGTTGGTGGATCAGTATGCCTAGGATTGCTGCTTTTGGCGAAGTGATGATGCGGCTGCAGGTTCCTGGCTATGAAACGCTGGTCCAGAGCAGCAGGCTGGAGTACTCTTTTTCAGGAAGCGGGGTTAATGTAACGGCAGCGCTGGCCAGATATGGCCATAACGGTGCTATCATAACCACCTTGCCGGAAACTCCGGTGGGTGAAGCGGCGATCGCTTATCTGCGCAAGCTTGGGGTGGATACGTCACTGATCAGCCGGGGCGGCAAGCAGCTGGGGATGTACTTTCTGGAAAATGGCTTTGGAGCCCGCCCCGGCAGAGTCACTTACACAGACCGGCCGGGCAGCAGCTTCAATACCGCCGAGGCGGGCAATTATGATATGGCAGCTCTTGCCTCCCGTGTAGACGTCCTTCATTTGTGCGGCATTACGCTGGCTATGAATGAAGGAGTGCGCAAGCAGATGAAGCAGCTTGCTGCGGAGGTGAAAAGCGCCGGAGGCAAGGTTGTCTTTGACTGCAATTACCGCCCCGGGCTATGGGGTATGGATGGCTGTGCCAAGGCCCGCCCGCATTATGAAGATCTGCTGGAGCTGGCGGATACGGTGATGATGAATGAGAAGGACGCGCAGTTTATTCTTGGCATCGGAACTGGAGAATATGATAGAATAACACAGTTGAAGCAAGCAATTCCTGAGGTGGCGAAGCGCTTCGGAATCGGAACGGCAGCGGGAACCCACCGTGAGATTAATGCTGACAATACGCATTCCTTAACGGGATATATCTATCATCAAGGTACATTCGAGTTTTCCCGTAAGCTGACCTTCCCTGTATTTGACCGGATTGGCGCCGGTGATGCTTTTGCCAGCGCCATCATCCATGGGGAATTGCAGCAGTACCCGTGGCAGCAAACAGTTAATATGGCAGCAGCGGCGGCAATGCTGGCCCACACCACCCAAGGCGACACCGCGCTTTTTACCGAGGGTGAGGTGCTCCGGGCGTTGTCAGACCATACCTTAGATGTTGAAAGGTAGTGAACGGCGCGTGTCACTGAAACGCAAGCAAGGTCCTTTATATCAGCAAATTCAAAAAATCCTCAGAGACCGGATTCTGCACGGTGTATATCCTCTGGGGAGCATCATTCCCTCCGAGCCGCAGCTGGAAAACGAATTTGGTGTCAGTAAAATGACGGTCCGCGGCGCGGTCCAGGAGCTGTCCCAGGAAGGTTATGTACAAAAGAAAAGCGGCGTCGGGACCATTGTGATGCGCAATACCTCCTATCAGAAACTCTCCAAGGGCAAAAAATTTACAGAGCTGCTCGTAGAAGAGGGACATAAGCTGGAAAAAAGACTGCTGGTGTCTGAACTCATTACGAATGATGCCGGTACGGAGGAATACCATCGCCACGGTCCCTATTGCCAGCGGATCGAACGTCTCTACATTCTGAACGGACAGCCTTATATTCATCTGATACACTTCCTGACAACAGAAGCGCTGCCCGGCGGAGGTGCCAAAGAAATGGGTGCGGATATCCAGTCGCTGTATGACTCTTTGGAGGAGAACGACATTGTGCTGGAGAACTTCAAGGACCGTTTTTTTGTGGAGCCGGCACCTCCTGAGGTCTGTCTGCTGCTGAAGCTTCCACCGGGGACGCATGTGCTCAAGCGCCTGCGCAACTCCTACGATGGGGAAGGCAGGCTGATCGAACACAGCGTAGGCTGCTATAACACAGAGCTTCATCCTTATCTGGTCAGTTATGACACTTGATTAGTTCCTCCCGGACTTTCGTTGCTTGCAGCGGGAGTCCTTTTTTCGATGCTGGAAATACTTCATAACAAAAACCTGATGGTCCGTAAGTGCTGAGTAATATGATAGAATGATAGGCAAAGTGCCAGCGGATTTGGTGCAACAAGTAAGTGCGAAGGAAGGAGAGAGAGCATTGACGAAGATGAATTACCCGGTCATTGAAACAGACAGGTTGAATTTAAGATTGTTGACGCTTGAAGATCGTGAGGCGGTATTCCGCCATTTCTCGGAGGAAGAAGTAACGCGTTACATGGATATTCCGCCTTGCAGAGACATTAGCGAAGCGGATGAAATTATACAGTTTCACATCGACGATTCGGGCTGCCGCTGGGGAGTATTCGATAAGCAGCAGGATCAATTGGCAGGGACCTGCGGCTATCATTGCTGGACAACCGGACCTGAGGGTAAAGCAGAAATCGGCTTTGATCTGTCCAGAGACTTCTGGGGCAGGGGACTGATGACCGAAGCACTCCTTCCGGTGATCACCTTTGGTTATGAAGAGATGGGGCTTGAGGTCATTGAAGCTACAGTTGATCCGGGGAACGATAGATCCCTTCGCCTGCTGACAGCGTTGGGGTTTTGTAGAGATGAGGAGATAGTAAACAATCTGGTATACTTCTATATGCGGCGAAATCAATTTGCCGGCTAGACACTCTTGCCGTTTACGATTAAAGTCCGATACATAGCGATGAAGCCTGATATATAGTGAAAAATGAAAGCGTTATCCACGGGAGGAAGTACGATCAAATCAATAGTTCCTCTAAACAAAATAAAACACAGTGGAATAATGAGATATTTTTCTTTTCAAATGACAGGGTTTGTGAGAGAATAGTTTCAATTCTAAATTAAATTGTTAACGGTTGCCAATTATGAATGGGAGGAAATACCAATGTCAGAAGACCGCAAGCTGTCGTTTGAAACTTTAGCCGTTCATGCAGGACAAGAGATCGATCCAACTACTTTATCGCGTGCCGTACCGTTGTATCAGACCACTTCCTACGGGTTCCGTGATGCGGAACATGCAGCCAATTTGTTCGCGCTCAAGGAATTCGGCAATATCTATACCCGTTTGATGAACCCGACCACCGATGTGTTCGAGCAGCGGATTGCTGCGCTTGAGGGCGGGGCAGGGGCGCTTGCCACAGCTTCAGGGGCAGCGGCAATTTCCTTCTCTATTCTGAATATCGCCGGTGCAGGGGATGAAATTGTGTCCTCCGCAAGTCTCTATGGCGGAACATACAACCTGTTCTCTACCACACTGCCCAAGCTGGGCATCAAGGTTCATTTTGTGGATTCGGATAATCCTGAGAACTTCCGCAGTGCGATTACAGATAAGACGAAGGCACTCTACGCCGAAACGATCGGCAATCCGCAGGGAAATGTACTGGATATTGAAGCCGTGGCGGCCATTGCCCATGAGCATGGCATTCCGCTGATTGTGGATAATACCTTCCCGAGCCCGTATTTGCTTCGCCCGATTGAGTATGGAGCCGACATCGTAGTGCACTCAGCTACCAAATTCATCGGCGGGCACGGTACCTCCATCGGCGGAATCATTGTGGACGGCGGCAAATTCGACTGGAAAGCCAGCGGCAAATTCCCGGGGCTGACCGAGCCGGACCCTAGTTATCATGGCGTAGTTTACACGGAAGCTGTAGGACCGATTGCCTATATTATTAAAGCCCGCGTGCAGTTGCTGCGTGATTTGGGTGCTGCGATTTCACCGTTTAACTCCTGGCTGCTGCTGCAAGGGCTAGAGACTTTACATTTGCGTCTTGAGCGTCACAGCCAGAATGCGCTGAAGGTTGCACAGTATCTGGAAGCCCATGAGAATGTGGAATGGGTCAGCTATGCCGGATTGCCGAGCCATCCTTCCTATACACTTGCCCAGAAGTATTTGCCAAAGGGGCAAGGCGCAATCCTTACCTTCGGAATTAAAGGCGGAGCCGCAGCGGGTGTCAAGCTGATAGAGAATGTGAAGCTGTTCTCCCATTTGGCCAATGTCGGTGATTCCAAGTCACTGATTATTCATCCGGCGAGCACTACACATCAGCAGCTTTCTGCCGAAGAGCAGACAACAGCAGGTGTAACCCCTGAATTGCTGCGTTTGTCGATTGGTACTGAATCCATTGACGATATTCTGTATGATCTGGAGCAGGCGATTGCCGCCAGCCAGCAATAAAGACAGCACAGCAACTGCAATTAAATAGTTACGGCCTGCAGCGCTTCGCTGCAGGCTATCAAGGCCTTTGCCATTATGCGGAGCCGTTTCCTTCATAATTATGAATCAGATTAATTCTAGGTGATTGTTCACCTGCATGATCCTGTTCATACTGTGACAGGACGGCGCATGGGGCAGATGGCCTTTTTGTATAGCTGAAGGAATGCAGAATATCGTTTCCCCTCAAAGCATATGCCTTACACAAGGGAGCGCCGGGTGATTTCATGCTTCTGCAAACTCCGTTAAGAACTTACTCATTTGACAACGCTTGCATATTTCATGGCCCATTCCCGTATTTATAAAAAGAAGCAGCGTAACATGCCGGTGTTAACACGTCCCTAAAACGGATGCCGGCAGCAATCCAATGCCAAAAAGGTGGGTGCGGTGATGAAGGGTGAACAACAGCAGGATCATGTTCGGAGTAATGAGGAGCGCCCGTTCAAGTATAACGCCGGTGATCGGGCTATAGGAGTGGAGATGAGCCAGGCTGCATCTGTGGCTTCCGCTGCTGCGGAATTTATCGACGAAGGGGAGCGGCAAAAGGGAATGGGCCCATTAAACCGTGCTTATTTCAAGCGTCCGGGAGAACGTCCGGCCTTTCTGGTGCTGCGTGACGGCTGTGAGGATCGCCCGCTCTTCCGGGAGGATGCCGGAACGGCTCCAGTGGGCCCTTGTCTGATCCGGAGCGAAGAGTGGCTCAATACTCCCGAGCTAGCCGAGCTGTATGACAGCTGGTTGACGAGTGAAGATGAAGTCCAGACGGAACGGACCTTGCAGCGGATCTATTACCGGCTGCGGGCCGCATCCTTGGCGCTGCTGGAATCAGCAGACGGGGCCTGGACCGCAGTCACCCTGCTATATACGCCGGAGCTTGCCGCGTTGCCTGCAAGGCTGGCCGTGCTTCAGGATGCGCAGCTCGAAGCGCTGTTCTCCGCCGTGGCGGAGAGCCAGCGGCTGGGCAGCGACTGCCGCGTGGATCTGCTGGCGCCATACCCCGCCAGCGCGCCCGAATTCGCGGTGATGCGCGAATTCATCGAGGGCGTGGCCGAACAGACACTCGGCCACGCTTATGCGGCGGCTTGCCGCACCGGGGCGCTGATCGCGCCCGGTGCGCATTACGCCGCCGGGGAAATCGCGCGTATCGCCGATTTCCTTGTGCTGGACGGCGCGGCCTGCGGGGACGCGCCGGAAGCCAGCTCCGCCGAGGGCTTTGCCCGTGCGGCGGGAGAGATGCTGGCCGCCGTGCGGCGCGTGAAGCCGGCGGCGGTGGTGCTCGCCGCGGGGGCACCGGCGGCGGCCGCGCTTGCCGATCTGTATGCGATCGGCATGAGCGGGATCTTTTGCAGCGCTGGCCAGCGGACCGAAGCGCTGCTCAGGGCAGCCTGCCTGACCTGGATGGCCCGGCAGGACCATCACGAAGATCCAGCCGCCGGCGGTTGGCTGTAGGATTTCCTGGCGCCCTCCTGCTCTGGCAATAGCCGGCGAACGGGCGCCTGTCCAGTGAATATCCGCCATTTCATGCGGCGGCTCGCATATCCGTTATCATTGGTGTGCCTGTTCAAATGATTTCTGGTATTCCGGGCATCTGTACAACGATTAGCCCGCATCCGGGCATAAGACTAACTTCCCCGGCAGCTATTTAGCTTGATACTGGCTGGGGGTCGAAGTCGCTGCAATTTAACTGAATGATGAGGTCTCGGGGGATAGTTGCACTTTGTACATTTATTTCATTACTTTTTAAGCTTTATTGAGCTATAGTTGCATTCAATACAGCTATAAAAGCAAAATCAGCCTGCAGAGGAGCAATCGGCTATTTTTAGCTGCATGAACTACAACTATTTCACTGAAACGTTTGTTTTTGCGGTGAATAGTTGCAGTAAATACACCTAGCCGGGCAGATAGCAGACAAAGCACTCGATCCATTCGGTTCAGCCAAGTGTTCCTTTTCTTGATTCTTAAAGCAATTAAAAACGTGGTAACCGATGCATCCCCTTGTTCCGCATTGCTGCGGTAAACAAGGGGATGTTTGCGTTCGAAGGGAGGGGGGCAGCACCGGCAGGACAAACCGTGTACGTTGTTGCTCCCATCCCCGCGATGTTGAGGTTACTTCAATCCCACGAATTGATATCCCCGTGACCGATTAGCCCACGTACACCTTTGCTCCCAATCCCCGCGATGTTGAGGTTACTTCAATCCCACGAATTGATATCCCCGTGACCGATTAGCCCACGTACACCTTTGCTCCCATCCCCGCAATGTTGAGGTTACTTCAATCCCACGAATTGATATCCCCGTGACCGATTAGCCCACGTACACCTTTGCTCCCAATCCCCACGATGTTGAGGTTACCTCAATTCCACGAATTGATATCCCCGTGACCGATTAGCCCACGTACACCTTTGCTCCCAATCCCCGCGATGTTGAGGTTACCTCAATCCCACGAATTGATATCCCCGTGACCGCATTAGCCCACGTACACTGTTGCTCCCAATGCTTGCGATGTTAAGGTTACCTCAATCCCACGAATTGATATCCCCGTGACCGATTAGCCCACGTATACTGTTGCTCCCAATGCTTGCGATGTTAAGGTTACCTCAATCCCACGAATTGATATCCCCGTGACCGATTAGCCCACGTACACCTTTGCTCCCAATCCCCACGATGTTGAGGTTACTTCAATCCCACGAATTGATATCCCCGTGACCCCATCAGCCCACGTACCCTGTTGCTCCCAATGCTTGCGATGTTAAGGTTACCGTCAAGCCTTGATATCCACGATCCTCCAGTTACCCATGTACACTGTGCGCATGATCCCCGCGTTGCTGATCCTACCTTTGTTCTCTTGATTCTTACGTTACCCAATGTCCAAGTTAAGCCGTTGCTTACAATACCCAGTTTCCCCAAGCACGCACCCACACTCGTCATTCATTCATTCATTCATTCATTCATTCATTCATTCATTCACACACACACACACACACACACTCACTCACTCACTCACTCACTCACACTCACTCTCTCTCCCATATTGCAATCGTCATCCCCGTACCCCCCCCTCAAAAAAAAGGCTAGTCTCCGGGTTTACATTCGAACGGAAAGTGGTATAGTATTACTATAAGTTGCACTGAGGAAATATATTTGCTCTATTGCAACAATGATTATCATTCTCATTTACCATGCTGTCCCGGCTGAGCCGGGGCAGCATGTGTCATTTTAAGGGCTTTAATAATGGCTCTCATTCTCAGTTGGCTGCTCTTCATCTTGTCAGGGACAGAATGCCAATGCTCCTAAACCAATCAGGAAGGTGATTTTACATGCATGCAACATCCAAACAAATGCCAAAACCAATAGCGCGCCAAGGCAACGCGCAGCAGCCCCGTACACCGGAGCCGCGACGTTTCGATCCGAAGGCTATGCTGGGCAATTCTGAAATGCAGGCTGCCCTGGGCAGCGGATTACTTATGCTGATTGCTTGGGCAACCAGCGGCTGGTCGGAAATCCTCTCAGTGCTGCTCTATGTGATCTCTTACACGGTAGGCGGCTGGATTAAAGCGAAGGAAGGCGTGGAGACACTGGTCAAGGAACGCGACCTCGATGTCAACCTGCTGATGATTGCTGCCGCTTTGGGCGCCGCTTCAATCGGCTACTGGAACGAAGGTGCGATGCTGATCTTCATCTTTGCACTGAGCGGCGCTCTGGAGAGTTATACCATGGAGCGCAGCAAAAAGGACATCTCCTCCCTGATGGCCCTAAAGCCAGCCACGGCAGTGCGCATTGAGCAGGGGGCAATGAACGAGGTTGCAATTGATCTTTTGGCCATCGGAGATTTGCTGCTGGTGCGGCCCGGTGAACTGATTCCCGCTGACGGTAAAGTGTGCCGGGGCGAATCGGCCGTCAATCAGGCTTCGATCACAGGCGAATCATTGCCGGTAGAGAAAACAGCCGGAAGTGAAGTATTCGCCGGGACGGTGAACGGGGAAGGCCCGCTTTATATCGAAGTTACCAAGGCTGCAGAGAACACCCTTTTTGCCAAGATTATTAAGATGGTGGAAGAGGCGGAGAGCGAAGTGCCGGATTCACAGCGGTTTATTAAACGGCTGGAGTCGATTTATGCCCGGGTGGTTGTGGCTGCAACGGTTGCATTGATTGCATTGCCGCCATATCTGCTGGACTGGAGCTGGAGCGATACTTTTTATAAAGCGATGGTCTTTCTGGTGGTGGCTTCACCGTGTGCGCTGGTCTCATCCATCATGCCTGCCATGCTGTCGGCCATTTCCAAAAGTGCGCGCAAAGGCATCCTGTTCAAAGGTGGCGTGCACCTGGAGAATATGGCGCGGACGTCCGTGGTTGCTTTTGACAAGACCGGAACGTTGACTGAGGGAATCCCGCAGGTAACGGATTTTATCGCCGGAGAGGGGTATGACCGGAGGGAGCTGCTGGCGGTCAGCGCATCCATTGAGAAATTGTCACGCCATCCGCTGGCGGAGGCGGTTGTCCGCATGGCTGAGGAGGAGCAGGTGGAGCTGTACAATATCCAGGAGAGCAAATCTGTAACCGGCTGGGGGATTGAAGGCACGGTTCAAGGCCAACAATGGAGAATCGGCAAATCGAATCTTTTGGATGAGCCGGCAGTTCAGAGAGATGACGAACCAGTACAACACTGGAAAACCTTGCGGCAGCAGTTCGAGATGGATGGAAAGACCGTGTCGCTGATTCTGGCCGGTGACAAAATCGCCGGGATGATTGCGCTGCAGGATACGGTGCGTCCTCAGGCGGAAGTTGCTGTACGCAAGCTGCAGAAGCTGGGAATTAAGGTGGCTATGCTGACCGGGGACCGGGCAGAGGCGGCGCAGGCGATGGCAGCAAGAACGGGAGTGGACATGGTATTTGTCGATCTTTTGCCGGAAGATAAAGTAAGTCATATTAAAGCGCTTCGTGAGCAATATGGCCATGTGATTATGGTTGGTGATGGGGTCAATGATGCTCCGGCTCTGGCAACGGCCACCGTTGGCATGGGGATGGGCATGAAGGGCAGCGGTGCGGCACTTGAGATTGCCGATGTGGTCCTGATGAACGATAATATTGAAGAGATTTCTTCGACCATTGCGCTGGCCCGCCGGTCGCAGCGTATTGTGAAGCAGAATATGATCTTTGCTGTTACCGTGATCGTCAGCCTGATGCTGGGCAACTTTTTGCAGGGGATCGCACTCCCCTTCGGTGTTGTTGGTCATGAAGGCAGCACAATTCTCGTGATCCTGAACGGATTAAGACTTTTACGCTAATTAAAGCTGAAATTGACAAACCTACAGGGTATTCCGGAAATTTAATTGCTTAAAATTGAATTGTTCACAAAATGGGTACGATTACAGCGTGTCTGGCATATTGACAACTCCTCCTTGGGTGATCATAATAAGTACTACATTATAATAATTTTAATTAAGGATTGACGCTTAACCGTCCATCTCAAGGAGGATATAGTCATGTACAAATCCATTATCGTTGGTACCGGACCGGCCGGACTGACTGCTGCTATCTATTTGGCCCGCGCCAACCTGAATCCGCTGGTGATTGAAGGCCCGCAACCGGGTGGTCAGCTTACCACTACAACGGAAATTGAGAATTTCCCCGGATTCCCTGAAGGTATTATGGGTCCTGAACTCATTGACAATATGCGTAAGCAGGCTGAGCGTTTCGGTGCAAAGTTTATTACAGGCTGGGTGAACAGTGTAGAGCTGGGAGATCGTCCGTTCAAGCTGAACGTTGAAGGTATGGGCACATTGACTACAGATACACTGATCCTATCGACAGGTGCTACGGCAAAATATCTCGGCATTCCCGGTGAGCAGGACAATATCGGACGCGGTGTCAGCACTTGTGCGACTTGTGACGGATTCTTCTTCCGCGGCAAAGAGATCGTCGTTGTCGGCGGCGGTGATTCCGCCCTTGAGGAAGCTGGCTTCCTGACCCGTTTTGCTTCGAAAGTTACCCTTGTGCACCGCCGTGAAGAACTGCGTGCTTCCAAAATTATGCAGGAACGTGTCCGCGATAATGCCAAGGTGACCTGGGGGCTGAACCGTACTCCACTGGAAGTGACTTCCGGGGACAAAGGCGTGAACGGTCTGAAGGTGCTTAATAATGAAACCGGCGAAGAGGAATTCATTGAAGCCAGCGGTGTATTTGTAGCTGTCGGCCATCATCCGAATACTTCCTTCCTGGGTGGTCAAATTACAACGGATGCGAGCGGGTATATCGTGACCAATCCGGGCACCTCCGAAACCAATATTCCCGGCGTATTTGCTTGCGGCGACGTTCAGGATACCCGTTACAGACAAGCCATTACGGCAGCGGGCAGTGGTTGCATGGCAGCAATGGATGCTGAGAAATACATTGAAAGCCTGGAGCACAGTGCGGTTATTTTGTAACCCTCTATTTGGAATAAAAGGCACTCCGGTGCTACAATAGATACTACCCTGATCTATACTGTTCATATAAAATTAAGGAGGAAATCAACTATGGAAAATGTAATTGTATACACTTCTACCAATTGCCCGCATTGCCGTCAGGTGAAGAGCTTCCTGAGCGAGAAAGGTGTATCCTACGAGGAACGCAACATCGAGCAGAATGATGATTACGCGCAGCAGGTTTGGGATATGGGTATGAGAGCTGTACCTGTAACCGTCATCGGCGATTTCAAAATCGTAGGCATGAACAAAACGCAATTCGACAAGGCTTTGGCAACTGTATAATACAGCCTTTGCTCTTGAATAAGAGGATACCGGCCGCTTCCGAGATGGGGGCGGTCTTTGCGTTGCCGGGCTTAATTCCGCCCGAATCGTTTAATGTACATATGGATCTCCAACCGATGAAAGGATGCTGCAAACCTTGTTAATGAATTTAAAGGAGTACAAGGATTATGGGGTAGTAAAACGTTTGCTGGCCGTGTGCATGTGGTCTGTTGATGAGGAGCTTGAAGAGAAAATCGAGCAGGTGCTTGCGGGATATATTACAAATGATTGTACAGAATTGCTGGGCTGCTTAGAGAATGGACGGTTGGCAGGGATCATCGGAATCATGCGGCATTCCAGGAAAGCGGCGGAGATCAGGCATCTTGCAGTTCAGGAGCAATGGCGCGGGAAAGGGATCGGCAGAAAGATGATAGAGGAACTCGGCAGAACTGCTGAATATGACACGATAACCGCGGAGACAGACCATGATGCCGTTGGGTTCTACAGGAATAGCGGATTTGCAGTTAAGAGTCTGGGGGAAAAATATCCCGGAGTCGAGCGCTTCATCTGCAGTCTTTCTCTAAATGACGCAGAACGTAGCTAAGGCAGTCCGGGGAGCAAGTTTCCGTACAAAAAATAGTCTGCTTTTGTGATGCCGGCTAGTTTTTGTACGGGCAGGAGCAAAGGAGTGGAAGCTCTCGCTTAAGTTTGGGTAAAGGACATGATTACTTGAAAAATAGCGTATACAACAACACCGCTGATAATAAGCATGAATCCCGATTTCTTCCTCGATTGGAACAGACGCAGTACACCGAGACTGACTAAAGGAGCAATGATGAGCAGCAGCAGCAGCACAGTGATGAACATCTGCACTGAAAGATCAGACGTATCAACATAGGTCATAGACTCACTCTCGCTTTCAGAAAAAGGGGTGATGGTGACATATGTCACACAGTTATGACCTAATTATAAAGGATTGCCCTGCTTATTGCTGCACTTTGGGCTGCTTTAAATGCGGCAAATTTACGTCAATTTGTCTACAGGGTTACCCTGATATTGCCGAGAAAATGCATCACGGCCGAAAAGCCCGCGCCGATCATGGTCCCGCGGCTGCCCAGCTTGGAAAAAGTGATCTCCAGCTGCTGCTTATGGTAGGGCAGCGTACGCTTAGCCACTACGCTGCGCAGCGGTTCGCCGAGCCAAGGCTCGGCCTCGGAGAGGGCTCCTCCGATAACTATCAGCTCCGGATTGAAGCTGTTGATCAGATTCGTGACGCCAATGCCCAGATATTCGCCCATGGTTGAGAAGTGGCGCAGCGTATCCTCCTGCCCGTCCAGCGCATGGCGGACCAGTTCTGTAGTAGTGCGGGCAGGTAATGACAAGTTTGAGTTGTCATAGGTCTTCTCGGAGGCATATAGCTCCCAGCAGCCCCGGCTTCCGCAGCTGCAGGGTTTGCCTTCCGCTTCAATGGTCATATGCCCGGTTTCTCCGGCATATCCGCGGGCGCCCTTGTACAGTTCTCCCCCGATGATAATTCCCGATCCGATCCCTGAACCTGCACTGATATACAGCAGGTGGCGCACGCCCCGGGCCGCTCCGAAATTAAGCTCTCCCTGTGCACCCGCATTGGCTTCATTGTCTATCGTGACGGGAACAGCGAAGGTACTCTCCAGAATGGAACGTAAATCCACCATCTCCCAGCCAAGGTTGGGGGCGAACAGCACCACGCCGTTCTCATCGACCATCCCCGGGACACCTACTCCGATTCCTACGATACCGTAAGGCGACGCGGGGGATTTGGTAATCAGTTCCGCAATGATAGCCTTCATCTGATTCACAACATAAGGGAAATCATGGGCATCCAACCGGCAATCCCGCTCGTGAAGTACGCCGCCGTCCAGATCGCAGAGCACCGCCGTGAGCTGCTTTACGCGCAGCTCAATGCCGATGACGCTTCCCGCCATCTTGTTAAAATGCAGCATGAGCGGTTTGCGTCCGCCGCTGGATTCCCCGGGGCCGGCTTCAGTCACAAGCTCCTGTCCGCAAAGCTCGGCGACAAGGTTGGACACGGTTGCTTTATTAAGGCCGGTCATCTCGGAGACTTTGGCCCGGGAGACCGGAGAATGCGTGCGGATCATATGTAAAATAATCGACTTATTGATTTTTTTGACCAGCGCCTGGTCACCGGTAACTTTCACGAAGTACACTTCCTTTTTTGACAACGTTCTCATTAGAGTAGTATGCCACTTAGTCTAGAGTGATGTGCGGAAAAATGCAACAGGAAGCGACGGAAGAAAGCGCGGGAAAGAGGACTGCTCTTTCAATATATCAGAGGGAATTCAGACTTTTTCACAGGCTGTTCTGAGGCTTAGCAGCATTGTGTTCAAACGAATGGCAACGCATAGGCGGTGCTGTCAAAGGGTACTTTATGGTCATGTTAAACGATAGAACGGGCAGGGTACGGGTATTTGGCCCTGCTTGCGGATGACAAGAAATAGACAAATAAAAAGTTGTTCAAAACTTTGTTTAACCAATATACAAAGTTCTGAAGATGTGTTAAGATGATGCTGTAAACGCTTGCGGGCGAAGCAAAATATCGAGGAGGATTTTACAAATGGCTTATTTTGAAACAGTGAGCAAGATCTCTTACGAGGGAAGCCGTTCCACCAACCCTTTCGCATTCAAATTCTACAATCCTAAAGAAATCGTAGCCGGCAAAACCATGGAAGAGCACCTGAAGTTTGCAATGGCATATTGGCATACATTAACTGCTGGCGGTTCCGATCCGTTCGGCGCAGAAACTGCAATCCGCAGCTGGAATCACCTGAGTGGCCTGGACAAGGCTAAAGCCCGCGCTGAAGCGGCTTTTGAATTCATGGAGAAGATGGACCTGCCTTACTACTGCTTCCATGATGTGGACATCGCTCCTGAAGGCGCATCCTTGCGTGAGTTCTACAGCAACATTGATACCATCGTAGATATCCTTGAACAAGGCATGAAGACTTCAGGCAAGAAATTGCTGTGGAACACAGCCAATATGTTCACTAACCCGCGTTATATGCACGGTGCAGGCTCCACTCCTAATGCTGATGTCTTTGCACATGCAGCTGCACAAGTGAAGAAGGGGCTGGAAGTTGGTAAACGTCTGGGCGCACAAAACTATGTATTCTGGGGTGGCCGTGAAGGCTACGAAGAATTGCTTAACACAGATATGGGCCTTGAGCAGGATAACATTGCACGTCTGTTCAGCCTGGCTGTAGATTACGCAAGGGAAATCGGCTTCGACGGTCAATTCCTGATCGAGCCTAAACCAAAAGAGCCTACCAAACATCAATATGACTTCGATGCAGCAACAACAATTGCGTTCCTGCAGAAGTACAACCTCGACAAGCACTTCAAGCTGAACCTTGAAGCTAACCATGCAACACTTGCCGGTCATACTTTTGAGCATGAACTGCGTGTAGCACGCATTAACGGCATGCTTGGATCGCTTGACGCAAACCAAGGCGATACATTGCTGGGCTGGGATACCGATGAATTCCCGGTTAACATTTATGATGCAACTCTTACGCTTTATGAAGTACTCAAGAATGACGGACTAGGCAAAGGCGGAATCAACTTTGACTCCAAAGTCCGCCGTCCTTCCTTCGAAGCTGAGGATCTGTTCCTGGCGCACATCGCCGGTATGGACACTTATGCCAAAGGCCTTAAAGTTGCCGCTAAATTGCTTGAAGACCGCGTGTTTGAAGACTTCATCGCGAAACGTTACAGCAGCTTTAATGAAGGCGTAGGGGCAGACATCGTTTCCGGCAAAGCAACATTGGCTTCGCTTGCCGAATACGCGCTGAACAACGAAAATCCGCGCCGCAATGAGTCCGGACGTCAAGAACTGCTCAGAGCTACTTTGAACCAATACATCCTGGCTGAGTAGGATTAGGGCTTGAGCATACGGCTCAGACTTTAGTTCAGCCGATATTAACGCAACGGGGGTTGCTGAAGAGAGCATTCTTCGGCAGCCCCTTTTCTTGTAAATGGTGTTTCTTCATATAACTTTTAGCGGATGCTTACGAAGTGAGTTATATTGCGAAGTGGAGTCAAATGTAGTAATGCTTCATATAACTTTTAGGAGGATCAATATGAAATATGTAATCGGTGTAGACCTGGGGACCAGTGCGGTAAAGACTGTATTGGTTGATCCGCAGGGAAAGGTGGCTTTCGAGCATTCCGAAGCCTACCCGCTTAGCAGACCCCAGCCGAACTGGAGTGAACAGAATCCCGAGGACTGGGTGAAAGGAACGCTGGTCAGCCTCCGCCGTCTGATCGAGGTGTCTGGTGTAGATCCTTCGCAAGTGGACGGCATCAGCTTTTCAGGGCAAATGCATGGTCTGGTGCTGGTGGACAGCGAAGGCAATGTGCTGCGTCCGGCAATTCTCTGGAATGACACCCGCACTACGGCACAGTGCCGTGCAATCGAGAAGAAACTGGGAACAAAGCTGATCAGCATTGCCAGAAACCGCGCCTTAGAAGGGTTCACACTGCCCAAAATTCTGTGGGTTCAGGAGAATGAGCCGGAGGTGCTGGCGCAAGCACACCAGTTCCTTCTGCCGAAGGATTATGTGCGTTTCCGTCTAACCGGTGATTATGCGATGGATTATTCCGACGCGGCGGGTACATTGCTGCTGGACGTAGGTGCGAAGCAGTGGAGTGCGGAAATTGCCGAAGCTTTCTCACTGCCGGTCTCGCTGTGCCCTAGACTGGTAGAGTCCTTCGATCTGACAGGAACGCTGCTGCCTGAGATTGCTGAAGCTTCCGGCCTTCTGACATCCACAAAGGTATTTGCCGGCGGTGCGGACAACGCCTGCGGCGCGCTCGGCGCCGGTATTCTGGGTGAAGGCCGGACGATGTGCAGCATCGGCACCTCCGGTGTGGTCCTCTCCTATGAGAGCAACAAGGATCTTAATCTGGAAGGTAAGGTCCATTTCTTTAATCACGGGGAGAAGGATGCCTATTATATTATGGGCGTTACTCTTGCTGCAGGCCATAGTCTTACCTGGTTCAAAGAAACCTTTGCAGCGGAGAAGAGCTTTGACGAATTGCTGCAAGGTGTAAACGATGTGCCGGCCGGAAGCGGCGGGCTGTTGTTCACACCGTACATTGTTGGTGAACGTACGCCGCATCCGGACGCAAATATCCGCGGCAGCTTCATCGGCATGGATTCCGGCCATACCTTGTCCCACTTCACCCGTTCGGTCTTGGAAGGAATTACGTTCTCCCTGCGCGAGTCGATTGAGATTGTGCGTGAATCGGGTAAGGAAATTACAGAGATTGTGGCGATCGGCGGCGGTGCTAAGAATGAGGCTTGGCTGCAAATGCAGGCTGATATTTTCAATGCGTCGATTATCAAGCTGGAGAGTGAGCAGGGCCCGGCTATGGGTGCTGCAATGCTGGCTGCCTACGGAAGCGGCTGGTTCCCTTCCCTTGGTGCATGTGCAGAAGCATTCATCCGTCCTGCAGAAGTATTTAAGCCGAATGCCGGGCAAGTAGCAGTTTATGATGGATTATTCAGTATTTACCAGGACGTATACGGCCAGACCCGCGAATTGAATGATAAGCTGGCTGCATACCGGAAATAACTGGGCTTGCAAGAATGGGGCTGACGATCTGCCCGCGATACCCGCAAGGGCAGCGCTTGTGCTCTCCTTGCGGAACTACGCTTCTTAGGGGCTGAAGACTAATGATAAAAGTGCTGATTGTAGATGACGAGCCCAAGCTGAGGGAAGGGATGCGTACACTGATCTCTTGGGAAGAGCTGGGTTACACCGTAGTGGCGACGGCGGCAAACGGATTCGAGGCGCTTGATAAGTTCCATAGCTTTGCTCCCAAGCTGATTGTCGCAGATATTCGCATGCCGGGAATGGACGGCCTGGAGCTGATTAATGAGCTGCGCAAAGAAAACGCTAACTGCCATGTACTGATTCTTAGCGGTCATGCGGACTTTGAATATGCCAAACGGGCAATCTCCTATCATATCGACGGATATTTGCTGAAGCCGGTCGACGAAGAGGAATTGATCTCCTATCTTCATGACCTGCGTGTCACGATAAGCCAGGAGGAGCAATTGAGCCAGCTTCAGACGGATTTCCCGGTACGCAGCAATGAAGCGCTGCTGCGCGAGCTGCTTCAGCAGCGCGAGAATGGTTTTGACACGGCAGAAGCAGCAGCCGGGCTTGGGCTAACGGGGTGGAGCTGTGAAATTGTACTGCTGGAGCTGAAGCGGGCGCAGAAAGGCGAAGACGGAAGTGAAGATCGTGTCCGCAGCTTGCTGGAGCAGCATTGGCCGGCAGAGGAAGCATTGTTCTTCACCTTGCCTCCATATATGGGGATCCTGTTAAAGGAACCGCTCAAGGACGAGACTGCCCGCGCAGCCTTGTGGAATGACCTCAATAGAGTTATTTCCAAAGAGGGATTGGATTTTTATGCCGCTTCCGGAGGCGGAGTTGCCGATCCGGAGCTGGTAAGCCAGTCTTTTTCCGCAGCCCGCGAGCTGCTGGAGTCAGCTTTTTTCGGACGCAGGGAAATTCTTCTGAGCGGGCAGCCAGATGAATGGCTGGTTCGGATCGATCAGACTGAGGACATTGAGGAATCGGAACGCGATGAAGAGATGGAACTGCTGCTTGCGATTGAAACCGGGAGTAATGAAGCCATTCTGGGGCTGGTCGGGCAGATCATCCGCAAACTTGTTGCTGTAAAACGCAATGAGACGTATATCAAAGATAATCTGATCCGGATCATGAGCAGTACGATTGCCCGCCTGGAGGCAGCTACCCCAGACATCCGTTCCTTTATTGCGGGCAATCCTTCTCCCACTGGGGAAGTATACAGCAGTTATTATCTGAGCGATATCGAGAATATGGCCGGGAACTACCTGGAGCAAATTTCGAAGCAGATGAACAGCGGCGGAAAGGGCGATGAGATTAAACGGATCACCGATTTGATCCAGCGCCGTTACAATGAGAACTTAAAGCTGGGGATGCTTGCGCAAATTTTCAATTATAACAGCGCCTATCTGGGCAAAATGTTCAAGAACCAGATGGGCGAACATTTTAATACCTATCTGGACAAGGTGAGAATTGAGAAAGCGAAGCAGTTTCTGACACAGGGCATGAAGGTGTATGAAGTGGCTGAAAGAGTCGGGTATATGAATTCCGATTATTTCAACGCCAAGTTCCGCAAATACGTCGGGGTATCCCCAACCGCCTACCGTAAGGAAAATTAATCCTGGGCGACGCACTTGCCGAACGATCAACGTGGGCATTATGATAGACAGGCTGTTCCCTATCTGCGGCAGATGAGGGAGCGGCCTGTTTGCCATGATTCGGGTGAACAGATTAGGAGAGGAGGGAACGTTGTGAAAAATCTGGTGCGGATGATCAATAATATGAAGCTGAAATATAAGTTCATTCTGTTCTACATTGTAGTTGTTATGATTCCTGTACTGATTATAGGCATTGCCCTAACCGGGTATTTTCGCGGGGCTGCCTTGGACAGAGCCATTGACCAGGCAACCAATAATTTGGAGAAAATCAAAAGTCAAATGGCAA
The DNA here is from genome assembly GCF_038593145.1 of Paenibacillus sp. FSL L8-0340. NCBI lineage: Bacteria > Bacillati > Bacillota > Bacilli > Caryophanales > Paenibacillaceae > Paenibacillus > Paenibacillus sp. FSL L8-0340. The sequence continues at coordinate 6,567,931 of NZ_CP151967.1, read as the reverse complement.
GCAAGCTGCGGGTTCCCATGGATATTTCGAATCTGCTCTATTTCGACAGCGATTTCAAGACCCTTGTCACTACGAAGTATCCCAGCATCCTGGAGCTGACGAAGGCTTATATAAATTTTACAGATTTCAAGGATTATATATTGCAGTACCGCGAACTCTCCAACATCCGTTTCTTCATTGATAACCAGACGCTGGTTGATAATATGTCTATCGCTCCCCTGACGCCGGAGATTGAATCCAGATCATGGTATCAGAAGGTTGTGGGGACCAAAGGAATACACTGGCTGTACATCCCCGACAAAGAGGAATACAAAACCAGTGAGAAAGGGACCATTAATAAGTTAAGCCTTATCCGTCAGGTCCCTTATTCAGAGTATAAGAAACCCGGTGTATTAATGGTGCAGGTAAATCCCGATGAGCTGAACGGAATGCTGTACCAGGAGCCCTTTGAAACGATTATCACAGATGAGCAGGGGTACATTACTGCCGCCAAGAACCGGGAGCTCGTAGGGACTACGCTGGATGCCTTTGATATCGGTATAGACTTGAGTACGAAAACTAAAGGCGTGTTTAGAACCATGGTGAAGGGCGAAGATTCCTATGTTATTGTCGATGAGATGACTCCTTCATTTAGCATCAGCCAGTTGAAGGTCATTACCGTATTTGAGCGAAGCAGCATTCTTAGCAGTGCGAATAAAGTGAGCGTTCTGGGGCTGCTGATCATCGTCGGGGTGCTGCTTGTTGCGCTGGTGCTTGTCTATACCATCTCTTTATTGACGACCAACCGCCTGCTCCGGCTCAGCCGCCAACTGAATCAGGTAGCCTTAGGCAATCTGAACGTAGTCTCCCATGTAGACGGGACGGACGAAATCGGACAGCTGTCGCGGCAGTTTAACTATATGGTGGGAAGCATAAACCAGCTGATCGCCCAAGTGATAGAGAGCAATGAGAAGAATAATAAACTGGAAATCGCTCAGAGAGAAATTAAGTTGAAAATGATGGCCAGCCAGATTCACCCGCATTTCCTGTTTAATGCCCTGGAATCCATACGGATGAATGCGCATCTTAAAGGAGAGAAAGAGATCGCCAATATCGTCAGACTTCTCGGAAAGCTTATGCGCAAAAATCTGGAGGTAGGCAGAGAACGGGCGCCGATGAAGGAAGAGATTGAAATGATCCGCTCCTATCTGGAGATTCAGAAATTCCGGTATGAGGACAGGCTGATGTTTGAAATAGATTTCGATGCCAAAGCCTCCGATATCCTGATTCCGCCGCTGATCATCCAGCCGCTGGTGGAGAATTCTGTTGTACACGGACTGGAGAATAAAGAAGGAACGGTTAACGTGCGGGCAAGTGTCGTTTTGTCTGACGATGAGATACAAGTGGTTGTGGCAGACGACGGTGCCGGGATGACAGAAAAGCGGCTATCCGAAATCTTGGCGGTAATTGACCAAGCCGAGGAAGAGCAGCGAAGCCGGATCGGTCTGCGAAATGTGCACCAGAGACTCGTCTTGTATTATGGGGAGAAGCATGGACTGAATATCGAAAGCGAAGAAGGGAAGGGCACAAAAATTTCCTTTTCCATCCCGCATGATAGCGATTTCAGACAGTAGGCTGTTGAATGTCTAATTTACACAGGATTTTACGTGAAATCTGTCGGGTATTCGCTTACATTTGGGTGCGGTATGATATGAATATAAAAACAAAGGGGGAATAATGGACGTGAAAGCGCTCACTGAAAACGGTGTTACAGCAAATGAAAGCGTAACCCCCCACCCACCTGCGAAGCGGAAAAACGGATTTTGGAGTAGCGTACTGCAGCAAAAGTACTTGTATCTGATGTCTCTTCCTTTCGTGATCTGGGTATTCATTTTCAGCTATGTGCCCTTATGGGGATGGTTGATGGCATTTCAGAAATATAAACCAGCCAAGTCGTTTGGGGATCAGAAGTGGGTTGGATTGGATAACTTCAAAGAGCTTTTCCATGATGAACGCTTCTACCTTGTGCTAAGAAACACGCTTGCAATGAGCGGTCTGGGATTGATATTTGGCTTCGTTGTTCCGATCTTGTTCGCTGTACTATTGAATGAGCTGCGGGGCAATGTCTTCAAAAGAACGGTTCAGACCGTATCTTACCTGCCTCACTTTGTATCTTGGGTTGTTGTAGGCGGGATTGTCTACAAGACACTCGCAATCGACGGAGGGATCGTGAACGATTTGCTGATCTGGCTTAATGTCATTGATGAGCCGATCCAGTTCATGGCTAAAGGTAAATATTTCTGGGGAATTTTAACTGCAGCTGATATATGGAAAGAAACTGGCTGGAATGCGATCATCTATTTGGCAGCGATTACAGGGATCGATAAAGAGCTGTATGAAGCGGCAAAGGTGGACGGGGCCGGAAGAATCAAGCAAATGTTCAACATTACATTGCCGGGTATCCGCACGACAATCACGGTTCTCCTGATTATGTCCATCGGCCACTTGGTCGGTATCGGCTTCGAGAAACAGTTCCAGCTGCAGAACAACCTTGTTACCGATTATTCGGAAGTGCTGGATTTGTATGCGCTTAAATATGGTATTCAAATAGGACGTTTCTCCTATGGTACCGCAATCAGTATGTTCACCTCAGTAGTCAGTGTAATCTTGCTGCTTGTCGCTAACGGTGTAATGAAGAAAATTACTAAAGAAAGCATCATGTAAGGAGGGGATCTTAAGTGAGCAGCAAAGCTTTTCAAATGTCAAAGTCTGAACGTGTATTCGACATCTTCTTGTATATCTTACTAGGGTTGGTCATGATTGTGACTCTATATCCCTTCCTGAATGTGCTGGCGATTTCCTTCAATGAATCTACAGACACCGTTCGAGGCGGCATATATATTTTCCCGAGAGCCTGGACGCTTGAGAACTACGAACGGATCTTCAGTTATACAGGTCTGATTCAGGGTTTCAAAATCTCGATATTGCGGACCGTTTCCGGTACAATTCTCGGACTTGCAAGCTCCGCCATGCTGGCGTTTACGCTCAGCCGTCCGGATTTCCGGGCAAGAAAATTTGTTTCGGTATTCCTGGCACTGACCATGTACTTCTCCGGCGGTATGGTGCCTATGTACATTCTGATGAAAGATTTAAATCTGATCGGAACGTTCTGGATCTACATTTTGCCGGGTGCGGTTTCCGCGTTCAACGTATTCGTCATCCGTTCCTTTATGGATGGTCTGCCATACGCCCTGCAAGAGTCCGCTAAGCTGGACGGAGCCAATGACTTCCTGATTTTCTACAAAATCATCTTGCCGCTCTGTAAGCCGGTGCTTGCAACAATCGCACTCTTCCTGTCGGTAGGACAATGGAATGAGTGGTTCACAACCTATCTGTATAATGGTAACAAGCCACATCTAACGACACTCCAGTATGAGCTGATGAAGGTTCTGTCGAGTACGAACCAGGGCAGCGGCATGGCAAATGCCAACGATTTGGCCCAGCAAATGGCGCAAATTTCACCAGAGTCCATCAAGATGGCTATCACCATTGTAGTAACGGTACCTATTCTTGTAGTGTATCCTTTCCTGCAGAAGTATTTCGTAAATGGTATGACACTGGGAGCTGTAAAAGCCTAATCCCTGCTAGACAGGGCTAGGATAAGAGGGACGTATTTCTGGCAGGAAAATTGCCAAGCAGAATTACGTCCTGGCTTATCCGTTAAATGAAAGCGCTGGATTGGATTTATTATTATATCGTATTTGCAAGCGCTAACAATGGTATATACAGGTTTAACCTGATATGCATAGATGAACTAATACAAATTATCAAGGGGGATACACAAATGAAAAGCAAGAGCATTAAGACTGCTTTTACGCTCATGCTCATGAGCTCTATGCTGATCGCAGGCTGTGGCGGCGGCAACAACAACAACAAAAATGTTATCGACACTCCTGCCGACAATGGGGCGAAAAACACCGGCAACAATGCTGCTGACGATACTGCTATGGATACAAGCCCTTTTACTATCTCTTTCTTTGGTGGGGATGCCAGTCCAAACTGGAACAAAATGCAGGATGAAGTGGGTAAAGTAATTACTGAGAAAACTGGTGTAACGATTGATGCAGAGTTTGATGTAGGCAGCGGCGGCGGCGATCAAAAAATCCCAATGATGGCTGCCAGCGAAGATGTTCCTGATTTGATCTTCGCCAAAGGAAATCTTAGTATCCTGGTGGATGCTGGTCTGGTTATTGATCTGACCGAACTAATTGATAAATATGCTCCGAACCTGAAAAAAGTATATGGCGATAACATGAACCGTCTGAAATACAGCCTGGATGACCAGAGTATCTATCAAATTCCTACGAACATGGGGGTCGGCCAGCAATCCTTCGACGCAACAGGCGGATTCGAAATTCAACACCGCGTACTGAAGGAACTGGGTTATCCTAAAGTGAGGACCCTAGCCGACTATGAAAAAGTGCTGAAGGATTATGTGGCGCTGCATCCGGAAACCGATGGACAGCCTACGATTCCGCTTACGCTGAATGCCGATGACTGGAAGATCATGATCACGGTTACAAACCCTGCCTTCACTACAACAGGGGCACCGGATGATGGTGAATATTATGTCGATCCGGAAACTTACGAAGCAAAACTTCACTACAAACGCCCTGAAGAAAAAGAATATTTCCGTTGGTTAAACGGCATGTACGCTCAAGGTCTGCTTGATAAAGATTCCTTCGTACAAAAAGACGACCAATATAAAGCCAAAGTGGCCAGCGGCCGTGTGCTTGGTCTGATTTCCCAGGAATGGGAATATTCCGATGGTGAAAATGCTCTGAAAGCAGCCGGTAAAGATGAGTACACTTATGCTCACTTCCCTGTAACCCTGTCTGAAGAGTATAAAGATCATTCTTTCATGTCAACAGGTATCGACGGCTATGGTCTTGCGATTACAACTGCAGCTAAAGATCCTGTCCGGATCATCAAATGGCTGGACTGGATGTCTTCCGATGAAGGTCAGGTTTTGAGAAGCTGGGGTATTGAAGGCAAACACTACACTGTAAATGCAGAGGGCAAACGTGAAGTTCCAGCTGAAATTTCAGACAGAAAAGCCAATGATGCCGCTAACTTTGCTAAAGAAACAGGTATCGGACAATATCTGATCTTCGGTGCACGTTATGGCGATGGTGTGAAGGATTCTACTGACAACTATTACACTGCAACCTTCCCGGATGAAATCGTAGCTGCTTACTCTAAAGCTGAGAAGGAATCACTCGCAGGATACAAAGCTACAACATGGAAAGATCTGTTCCCTAAAGAAGATGAATTCCCTGTCAAAGAAACAGGCGCTCTGTACAACATGCCAGTTCCAACTGATGGTCAATATCAAGTAATCTTCAAAAAGACTCAGGATATTGTCCGCAAACGTATTCCTGAAGCCATCCTGTCCAAACCTGCTGATTTCGACAAAGTGTATGACGCATTCATTGCTGAGCTGGACAAAGCCGGCGCTCAGGATATGGAAAAAGAGTTTACAGAACTCGTGAAAAAGAGAGTATCTCTGTGGACTGGAAAAGATTTGTAAGCAGCAATTCTCCTTGTTAAACAAAACTAATGCAACAGCAAGGACCCGACATTTGTCAGGGTCTTTTGCTGTATTTTGAACTCATGTGGAGGGCAAGTATATGAAGGAAGAGATCAAGGAGCATCCTTGGAAATTAATATACAACCAGCCTGCGGCTATCTGGGAAGAAGCGCTGCCGCTTGGCAACGGGCACATGGGGGCCATGGTATTCGGCGGCACAGCCAGGGAACGAATTCAGTTAAATGAAGATACATTATGGTCCGGATTTCCCCGGGATACCAACAATTATGAAGCGCTCCGGTATTTGAAAAAAGCGCGGGGTCTGGTAACGGAAGGCCGTTATGCGGAAGCTGAAGCAACTATTAACGCCCGCATGCTAGGCGTAAATACGCAGGCCTATCTGCCGCTGGGAGATCTTTACCTGGAGCATGGCGGTGCGGAGAATTTCAGCCATTATCAGCGTGAGCTGGACCTGGACAGCGGGATTGCCAAGGTGGCCTATCATACGGAGACGGGGGGATTTACCCGCGAAGCCTGGATCAGTGCACCCGACGGTGTATGTGTCATTCAGGCCAATAGCAGTGTTAAGGGGGGCCTTCGGCTTGCACTCTCTTTGGACAGCCTGCTGAAGCACTCCGTGGAACCAAAGGGAGAAAACGGGCTTGTCCTCAAGGGTAGCTGTCCTACACATATTGCGGATAATTATCATAAGGATCATCCGGGTGCCATTCTGTATGAGGATGGGCTGGGTCTAACGTTTGAGCTTCACCTGCAGGTAATTCTCACAGGAGGAAGCGTAGAGTACACAGACGGCAAACTTGTTATATCGGGGGCGGATAGTGTGCAGCTGCTGCTTGCCGCTGGCACTGATTATGAAGCGCTGAGAAGCCGAGCATCGCATCTCAAGAAGCGCAGCGCCACAACGTATGGAAACATTCTCAGCCCGGCAGAGAGCTGCGAAGCAAGACTGGCGGCAGCGGCTTCCAAGTCCTATGAAGAGCTGCTGGATCGTCATACAGAGGATCACAAACGAATCTTCCGCCGGGTCGACATGGATCTCGGCGGGCGGGAGAGAGACGGATTACCGACTGATGAGAGACTCATGAAGTATAAAGCGGGACAGGAAGATCCTGCACTTGAAGCGCTGCTGTTTCAATATGGCCGCTACCTGCTGATGGGAAGCTCCCGTACCGGCACGCAGGCTGCCAATTTACAGGGGATTTGGAACCATCATCTGACACCGCCATGGAACAGCAATTATACAACCAATATCAATACCCAAATGAATTATTGGCTGGCCGAGGTTGGCAATCTAAGCGAACTCCATGAACCTCTGATCGATATGATCCGAGAGGTCAGTGAAACGGGAGCCCGGACGGCAGCAGTTCATTACGGAGCCCGCGGCTGGGTAGCCCACCATAATGTTGATCTGTGGCGCAGTTCTTCTCCTTCAGGCGGAGATGCCAGCTGGGCATTCTGGCCGATGGGCGGCGTGTGGCTGTGCCGCCATTTGTGGGAGCATTACAGCTTTAATCCTGACGCTGCTTATCTGGAGGAGACTGCTTACCCGCTCATAAAAGGGGCAGCATTGTTCTGCCTTGACTGGCTGGTGGAAGGTCCGGACGGTCTTCTGGTTACGAACCCGTCCACTTCGCCGGAAAACCGGTTTATGACGAAAGATGGCCAGCCGTGCAGTGTCTCGATGGGCTCCGCGATGGATATCAGCTTAATCCGCGAACTGTTTGAGCATTGCCTCCATGCTGTGCGGATTCTGGGCCTGGATTCCGAGTTTCAGCAGCAGCTGGAAGAGGCGCTCTCCCGGCTGTCTCCGCTCAAGATCAGCAATGACGGACGCCTGCAGGAGTGGAACGAGGATTTCGCCGAACCGGAACCGGGACACCGTCATGTATCGCATTTGTATGGACTATATCCGGGAGAGTTCATCAATGGGCGGGAGACTCCAGAGCTGTTGGAGGCAAGCCGCTTATCACTGCAGAAACGGATCGCCTCGGGAGGCGGACATACCGGCTGGAGCTGCGCTTGGCTAATTAACCTTTATGCACGGTTGAAGGATGGGGAGGCCGCTTACGGCTTTGTCCGTACGCTTCTGTCCCGCTCGGCTTACCCTAACCTGTTTGATGCCCATCCGCCTTTTCAAATTGACGGGAATTTCGGCGCGGCTGCCGGCATCGCAGAAATGCTGCTGCAGAGTCATTTGGGTGAAATCAACTTGCTTCCCGCACTGCCGGACGCTTGGAAGAGCGGAAGCGTCAAAGGGCTTAGGGCCCGGGGCGGCTATGAGCTGGAGATCGAATGGCGGAACCATAAGCTGGTTTCTGCAGTCATTGCTGCCAGCCGGGATGGGATTTGCCGCTTGAATTATCAGCAGCAGGAACTTCAGGTACAGCGCTCTGACGGCACCCTATTGCCGGCAGGGAATGCCCTGGATATGAATGCGGGAGAAGTGTACCTGGTAACGGTTTGACGATCCATGATCCAATGATGCATAATAATAGATTGAATCGAAGAGACAACTGCCCCCTGGCAGAGATTATCTGCGGGGGCAGTTTTTTGCGTGCATCTAGGAGCTTTCACTCAAAAAAGCCTTATCCTCCGGGTGTGCCGGGCCGATAATAGTGAATATGAAGCTTTTGGGTGGAATAAATTAAGCTAACGTGGGGTTTAAGGTTGTGCGGAGTAAATGTTCAGCATCTACTATAAAAGTACAAACCAATAAGTGGGCTATTACTTACAGCAGGGGGCACAGAAGCGAAATGGGAAAGAAGAAACAACTGCCGTTGATGAAGGCTGTTCTTGGAGGAATGCTGGTTTTTGCTGCGTTGCCGCCTGGTCTCTATTGGAGCTGGGGGCAGGCTTATGCTGCCGCTGATTCAGCATCGCTGCGCTCGGTAACTGAAATGACGCAGAAGCTGACCGCTGCAATGAATAACCGCAGAGAGACGATAACCTTTGCTTATCAGGGGAAGACGTCCAAGCTGAAGGCCCAGGTACAAAGCGCGATAGATCAGGCGATGGGCAGCGACCCTTATTTGTACTACACCATTGACAGTTACGCATTTTCCTACCGGGGGAGCAGCAGCTCGGCTAATGTGACGGTACAGGTGGAATACCGCGAGACACTGCAGCAGACAGCTTTTGTAAATAAACAGGTAAAAGAGATCTTGAAGCAGATCATACTGCCGGGAATGAATAATCACCAGAAGATAAAGGCTATTCATGATTGGGTTGTGCTGCATCTGAAGTATGATAACTCCTACAGCAAATACACCGCTTATGAAGGACTTCAGAGCGGCAGTGCTGTATGCCAAGGTTATTCGCTTCTGACGTATAAACTATTGCTGGGCGCGGGGATACCCAATAAAATCGTTGAAGGAACGGCGAAGGCGGAAGGGAAAGCTGCCCAGTCGCATGCCTGGAATCTGGTGCAGCTGGAAGGGCGCTGGTACCACCTGGATACCACCTGGGATGATCCGACGCCAAATAAGGAAGATGCTCTCAGCACGGCTTACTATATGAGAACCGATGCCCAGATGCGCCTTGACCACAAGTGGACCAAGTCATACCCTGCTTCATCTGTCGGCTATGCTCAAACGTTGTCTGAACTGATCAGCCACGGCGGTCCAAGCGTGGCTGTATATCAGGAGCTTGAGCGGAAGCTTGACTACAGTCTGTATCAGGAGGATTTGATTGTCAGCTCCGGCTCAGAGCTAATGCTGCTTGCCAAACAGGCCGTTGCCTCCGGCCAGGCATCCTTGTTGTTCCGCTATGACGGCAGCGAGAAATCGCTGAAGACTGATCTTCAGGAGCTGTATGCGCTTGGAATGGACCATCTTTCTTACAACAGCTCACCCTTCGATAACACGGGCGATCTGAAGGTATATGTGACTTGGGAATAATAATTACAGAAAAGGGATGCTTCGCTAAAATGGCGAAAGCATCCCTTTGTTGCGTGAATAGGCGGTAACAGGTAGAATCCGCATAAATCGAGGAAGGATTCTACTCTGCGTGTGTGCTGAGATCGCATTTGTCGAGAGGGATGAGGCTGCTCTTTCTAAACCAGCCATAGCCCAGCCAAATCAAGAGGAATAGCGGCAGGCTGATATAAGAGACCAGAATACCGTACCAGTCGATCGAATCGCCTGTGAAGGCGCCCATATTCTGTCCGAATACGGCAATCAGACATAACGCGAAAGCAAACAGCGGGCCAAACGGGAACCATCTGGCCCGGTAAGGCAGCTCATCGAGTGAATGTCCCTGCTTCACAAAGGCGCGGCGGAAGCGGTAATGGCAGACGGCAATCCCCAGCCAGTTGATAAATCCGCACATCCCTGAGGCGTTAAGCAGCCAGTTGTACACAGCGCCGTCGCCGAAGAATGAGGCGAGGAAAGCCAGCATACCGACAGCGGTGGTTACGAGAAGGGCACCTACAGGCACGCCGCGGCGGTTCAGCTTGCCGAGGGCGCGCGGAGCCATGCCGTCCTTGGCCATCGCGTACAGGACGCGGGTGGAGGCATACATCCCGGAATTTCCGGCAGACAACACGGAGCTTAAGATGACAGCGTTCATGACGGAAGCGGCAATGGCCAGACCTGCTTTATTGAAGACGATGGTAAAGGGGCTGACACCGATATCATCAATGCCGCCACGCAGCAGATCGGGATTCGTGTAAGGAATCAGCAGGCCGATCACGAGAATGGCGAAGATGTAGAAAATCAGAATGCGCCAGAATACCTGACGGATGGCGAGCGGAACATTGCGGCGCGGATTCTCGCTCTCACCCGCGGCAACACCGACCAGCTCTGTGCCCTGGAAGGAGAATCCAGCGGCCATAAACACACCGACAAAGGCGAAGAAGCCGCCGTGGAACGAGCTGCCTCCAAGCTGGAAGTTGCTGAAGCCTACAGCTTCACCGCCCATGATGCCGAAGATCATGAGTACACCGACTCCCAGGAAGACAATGACCGTGATGATTTTGATAATCGCGAACCAATATTCCGATTCACCGTAGCCCCGCGAAGACAGGAAGTTCAGGCCGAACATCAGCAGCAGGAACAGGAGGCTCCAGAGCATCGAGGAACTCTCGGGGAACCAGTATTTAATGATGACGGTTGCTGCAGACAGCTCGGCGGCAATCGTAACCGCCCAGTTATACCAAAAGTTCCAGCCAATGACGAAGCCGAAGGCGGGGCTGACGAACCGGGTGCCGTAGGTGCTGAAAGAACCGGAATCCGGCAGATAGGTGGCCAGCTCTCCAAGGCTGGTCATCAGGAAATAAACCATAATACCAACCGCTGTATAGGCCAGAAGTGCTCCGCCCGGGCCGGATGAGGCGATGGCACCGCCGCTGGCCAGGAACAGACCTGTACCGATCGAGCCGCCTAAGGCGATCATTGTTAAATGTCTTGCCTTGAATGTTTTGCGCAGTGCCGTGGGGGCAGGGGAGCTGCCGTGACCCGCAGTCTGCTGCTTATCTCGCTTAGCTTGCATGAATAGGACACTCCTTCAGAAGATCATGTTTCTGTTCATGAATAGGGAGTGCTGAGTCGCCGCCTTCCCTTTATAAGGGAAAGGGCATCCTGAAAGCGCAAAAAAAACCGCAGACGGATTCTGCGGTTTCCTGTATTACAGCTCCGCATCATACTCCCTGTTAAGATAGCGCAACACAGTTGCAGCCCGCGGTTTCTGACCGGCGGTGCACTGTGACAGTTCCGTGCCTTTCGGCGACGGCCCCAGTCTTGCAGCTGACAAGAGCGGCTGCAGAGACTTCGGCGGATATTCCTTTCGGCGGCGTTTCACAGACGGCTCTTTAACGTCTCCACGCGCGTACTCTTAATATTCGCGACCTCTACCTCATCTTAGGTATGATGAGGCTATCTTTATACTATGAACACAACAGGAATTAGTATAATGCAACTTGGCATAGCAAGCAATGACAAATATAGGGATGTTGGCGTCAGTTGCGGCGGCGCTCCGACATCTGCTGCCAGACGGTTCCGGCAGCTTCTTCACCGGAGGAGATGCGTTCCAGCGCCATTCTGGCCTGGAGGCCCACCTCGAACTCCGGATCGTCTGCTGCCGCCTTCAGTGCCTCTTCGGCTTCAGCTGTGCCGACCTCATAGAGGAAACGTGCAGCCCGCCAGCGCACAAGCTTGCTGGCGTCTGTCAGCGACGCCGTCATCACCGGCGTCGCTGCCGGATCGCCGATGTCGGAGAGCGTATCGCCGGCTGTGCGCCGCACCGCCGGGGCGCTGTCTCTCATCGCCTCGTAGAGCAGCTCCATCGCCTCGGGCGTGCGAAGGTCGCCCAGGTACACGACCGCAAGCCTGCGGAGCTGCAGCTTGGGGTCATGCAGCGCCGTGCGCAGCTCCGGCAGGAGTTCTGCCGTAGGCAGAAGGTCCTCCAGCGCGGCGTAGCGCACGCGCCAATCCTCATGCTTCAGGTCTCGCAGCAGCTCGGCCTGATCCTTCTTCTGCCGCTGCTCGATGAACTCGCCGGCGGTCCCGTGCGCGATGGCCTGCTGCACGAGCGAGTCGAGGCGTTCCTGCGGATACGCCGCTTCCAGCTCCTGCTCCACCTCCCGCGCAATATCGGCCGGCTCGCCGTAACGCACGCCGTAATCGGTGAGCTTGCGCTCTTTGATCATCACGGCGCTGGCCACATCCGTCACCGCCTGCGTGAAACGGGCGGCAAGGGCGATGCGCTCCTCACCCGCGCCCGTCTTGACGCGGATCTGAATCGGGATGCCGCGGAACATCTGCACGAATACCTGTGATTCTCCGAAGTGGGCACCTGCATTCTCATCGGCGAGGTCGAAATCCGCGCTTAGGCCGTCAGCGCCGAATCGGCTCTGCACCTCGCGGAGGATCGCTGCCCAATCGGCGCTGCCCTTGCGTTCAAGCGCGGCGAAATCGGCAGCATGATAAATGCTCGTGACGCCTGGAATGCTCAGCATATCCCGTGCCCAGGAGGGCGCGGTGCGCTGGCTTTCCGGTGTATAGGTCCGGCGTATTCCGGGCTCCAGGCTTTCATCCAGATGAAGCTTCATCGTATTTGGACTTGGAGTCGGTTCAATAAATGTGATCTTCATACGTTAGGCTTCCCCCTTGAACGGCATTCGTGCCGTGTTCTTTACCCGCATTTTACATCATTTCATGCCTCAAATCCAAAAGGGTTACCGGGGCAGCCGCTTAAGTCCAGTCGGAAGTGGGTAAAATTTGTACTAAATGTAGGGTGCGTCTGGCCGGGACGCAGAGCTTCATCGTTCCTTTCGGGTTGACTGGAGCCTTGCTTTGCCCTTGGAATTTTGCAAATGACTATGCGGAACCATATAGTTAAGCTATTGAGCTTGCCCTGTAGTTCTTCCGGCAAGCCTTTTAAGGAGAGGTGCTGGAATGGCTAAAATCCGATACAATAACGTCGATAATGTCAGTACAGACAAAACACTCAAGGAATTCCGCCAGTGGCGCGAGGAACGCCGCCGCAAGAAGAAGGATTATACCTATAAAGTGCCAAACCATCCGCCGCAGGTATCTTATCTGGCCGGGAACCGGCTGGAGACCACAATCACCTGGATCGGGCACTCGACTTTTTTTCTGCAATATGAAGGGATGAACATTATTACCGACCCGATATGGGCGCGGCGGCTCGGCTTTGAGAAACGGATCGGCCAGCCGGGCATCCCGCTGGGTGAGGTTCCGCCGGTTGATCTGATTCTGATCTCCCACTCTCACTACGACCACCTCCATATTGCCTCCATCCGCAAGTTATACCGGACAGGTGCAACGCTCGTTGTACCTGTGGGCCTGAAGCGGAAGATGCTGCGCAAAGGTTTCGCCAACTGCCTGGAAATGCAGTGGTGGGAGGAGCTCACGCTGGGGGCGGTTAAGCTTACATTTGTGCCAACCCAGCACTGGACCCGGCGGACGCCGTTCGATACGAATTCGTCTCATTGGGGCGGCTATGTGCTGGAGCCTGCCGACCCCGGCAAACACCCGAAAGGGGAGGGGGACAGAGCAAAGCCGAAGCTTCCGCCGAATCTATATTTTGCCGGAGACAGCGGCTTCTTTCCGGGCTTTAAGGAGATCGGCAGCCGGTTTAAGCTCCATGTCGCCCTGATGCCGATCGGGGCTTACGAGCCGGAGTGGTTTATGAATTCGCAGCATGTGAATCCCGAAGAGGCGGTTCAGGCCTTTATAGATGTAGGAGCAGAATTGATGATCCCGATGCATTTCGGCACCTTCCGGCTGGCTGACGATACGGCGCGGGAAGCGCTGGACCGGATGGAGCTGGCCCGTGAGGCTCATGGAATCCGTGCAGAACGTATCCGCACACTGGGTTACGGTGAAACATTGGTGGTGCATCCCGAAGAGCGTGATTCCCGCCAATAGCCCGGCCGGGCAAGCGGCGAACGCGGATTTTCCGCAATTCGGCCTATTTGATGTTGGATGCTACGGATCTCTGTATTTTGCCAAGAAACGGCCAGTTTGCTTGAAAAAGACGGCAAAGCAGTTCCTTCTTGGGCCTCTTTTGCTTGATTTTATGCTATAATGAGCCGAAACCCTAAGTGAAAAGGATGGTAATGCTTAATGATTAGCACAAGCGGCGTAACACTCCGCTACGGAAAACGCGCACTATTTGAGGATGTAAACATAAAATTCACACCCGGCAACTGCTACGGCTTGATCGGAGCGAACGGGGCCGGCAAATCGACGTTCCTGAAAATTTTGTCCGGTGAAATTGAAGCAAATGTCGGGGACGTGCATATCACCCCCGGTGAACGGCTGGCGATACTGAAGCAGAACCATTTCGAGTACGATGAATTTTTGGTGCTGGAAACGGTAATTATGGGGCATACCCGTCTTTATGAGATCATGAAGGAGAAGGATGCGCTGTACGCCAAAAGTGATTTCACAGAGGCTGACGGACTGCGCGCCGGCGAGCTGGAAGGCGAATTCGCTGAACTGAACGGCTGGGATGCAGAGCCTGATGCTGCCGCCATGCTGATCGGACTTGGTATTATGCGTGAAATGCATGACAAGAAAATGGCCGAACTCAGCGGTAACGAAAAGGTACGGGTGCTGCTTGCGCAAGCCCTGTTCGGACGTCCGAACAACCTGCTGCTCGATGAGCCTACCAACCATTTGGATCTTGAATCCATCGGCTGGCTGGAGAACTTCCTGATGGACTACGAAGGCACCGTTATCGTCGTATCCCATGACCGTCACTTCCTGAACAAGGTATGTACACATATTGCGGACATCGACTTTGGCAAAATTCAAATGTATGTCGGCAACTACGACTTCTGGTATGAGTCCAGCCAATTGGCCCAGGCCCTGCAGCGCGACTCGAACAAGAAGAAGGAAGACAAGATGAAGGAGCTGCAGGCATTTATCCAGCGTTTCTCGGCCAATGCCTCCAAGTCCAAACAAGCGACTTCGCGTAAGAAGCAGCTGGAGAAAATTACTTTGGACGACATCCGTCCCTCCAACCGGAAATATCCGTTCCTCAACTTCAAGCCGGAACGTGAAGCAGGCAAGCAGCTGCTTACCATCAGCGGGCTGAGCAAATCCGTTGAAGGCGAGAAGCTGCTCGATGAAATCAGCTTTGTGGTGAACAAAGGGGATAAGATCGCTTTTGTAGGTCCATATTCACAGCCTAAATCATTGCTGTTTGATGTCATCATGGGTGAGAAGGAAGCGGATGCAGGTGAATATGCATGGGGAGTAACAACAACCCAGGCCTATTTCCCGAAAGACAACTCCAGCTATTTCGACGGGGTAAACATGAACCTGGTAGAATGGCTGCGCCAATATTCCAAGGATCAGGATGAAACCTTCCTCCGCGGATTCCTCGGCCGGATGCTGTTTGCCGGTGAAGAAGCGCTGAAGAAAGCAAGCGTTCTGTCCGGAGGCGAGAAGGTCCGCTGTATGCTGGCTAAAATGATGCTGAACGGTGCGAATGTGCTAGTGTTTGATGAGCCTACCAACCACTTGGATCTGGAGTCTATCACGGCGCTGAATAACGGGCTGATTGATTTCGACGGAACCATTTTGTTCACTTCGCATGACCATCAGTTCATCCAGACGATTGCCAACCGTATCATCGAGATTACCCCTACCGGAGTTATCGACCGCTCGATGAGCTATGATGAATATTTGGAGAACCCGGAAATTAAGGAAATGCGCCAGCGCATGTATCCTGTGGAAGCTTAAGAGATAACTGAAAGAATGAACAGTAATTCGTTCATAGCAAAACGGCTGCGTTACCCCTATGAGGGATAACGCAGCCGTTTATGTTCAAATACAGTGTGAAATGCGACTTGCACATGCCATAATCCTAAGAACCACCTGTACGGCGGCGCTGATTGTTTGGCTTCTTGTTATTTTGACTCTTTAAAGGCTTCGCTGAACCGGCTTGAAAGGAAGAACCCGGTTTAGCGGATGACTGCTGTTTCTTCTGTTCCAGCTTCTGGCGGATGGCATCAGCCAAGTTGATCTTTGGTTTATCATTACTTTCGCTCATTATGTTAACCCCCTTATAAAGCAAGTCCTTTACTTTATTCTAATTGTTTTTAAATGCAGTCACAAGGGCAAGAATAAATCAAAGCATGATTTACCGGAGGGGTAGTAAAGAAACCGGGTATAGGGGGGGACAGGAATTGGCCGATATTTATGAAGATATACGCAAAGGTGAACGGGGGGCCTTGATCAGCATTATTGCTTATCTTATTCTCTCCTCCTTAAAGCTGGTCAGCGGATACTTGTTCGCTTCCAGCGCGCTGCTTGCAGACGGATTCAATAATCTGACGGACATTGTCGCTTCACTAGCTGTACTAATCGGACTGCGCATCTCGCGGAAGCCGCCTGACTCGGATCATACGTACGGGCATTTCCGCGCCGAGACCGTAGCTGCATTGCTGGCATCCTTTATTATGGCTATGGTCGGAATTCAGGTTATTGTAGAAGCGGTCCGGTCTTTATTCGAAGGAGCCAAGGAGGTGCCGCAGCTTTGGTCAGCAGGTGTGGCGGTATTGTGTGCGGTTGCCATGATGGGAGTATATATCTATAACAAGCGGCTGGCGAAGCAGATTAACAATAGCGCACTCATGGCTGCGGCTAAGGACAATTTTTCCGATGCAATGGTAAGTATCGGTGCTGCTGTAGGGATCGTTGGCGCACAGTTCGGACTGCCGTGGATCGATTCCGCTGCTGCGGTTGCTGTCGGTCTGCTGATTTCCAAGACAGCTTGGGATATTTTTCGTGATTCGACATACCGGTTGACTGACGGCTTTGATGAAGATAAGCTGCTGGATTTGCGCAGCACGATTGCCCGGACGCCGGGTGTGGAAGGGATCAAGGACCTCAAGGCCCGTGTTCATGGAAATCATGTGCTGGTGGATGTTGTCGTGGAAGTGGATGCCGGAATCACCGTATTGGAAGGTCATGAGATCAGCGATTCCATTGAAGATAGAATGAGCAAATTGCATAATATAATGAATGTGCAGGTCCATGTAGAACCTAAAGGTTAAAAATTCTTAATTTCTTCTAGTTATCTGTAATTTCCACCAAATCCAAGGAGAATTCAAGACTATAGACCTGGTACTTACCATAAAGTGGCAAGCTTTTTTGTGAAATTTGGAGCATGTTCCAATTCCCGGCTAAGCCTATAATGAGGGCAGAAAGCAACAAACGTAGCGCGCGCCGTTGTTGATTTTCTCATTTTGCTAAGCGGGGGAACGCTATGATCACATCACATAAGCAGATTGCAGCAACGTTACTGGTCTCAGCATCACTTGCAGTATCATTGGGAGTTTTCAGCCCGCAAAAAGTGCAAGCAGCTTCGGTTTCTTCAGATTTCGCAGTGACAGCAACGTCTGGATTAACCGGTACTATACAATCTTCAGTTCGTCTGCGCACGAACGCTTCCACAAGCGGTAGTGTGCTTCGTTATTTAAACGAAGGTGAACAGGTAACAATTTTGGAACAACCGAATAGCTACTGGTACAAAGTCAGAACTTCGGATGGAACGGTTGGTTATACCAGCGCGGGAGAGCAGTATATTCGAGTGGTTTCGGGATCTGGAAATATAACTTCCGGACAGACAGGGGTTATACAAGCTTCGGTCCGTCTTCGGGAACTGCCTTCTACAAGCGGGAAAATACTGGGGTATTTAAATAGAGGCGATCAAGTAGCTATTCTGGAAGAAACGAACAGTTACTGGTACAAAGTAAAAACTGCAGACGGAACGGTAGGCTATACAAGTGCTGCAGACCAATATATCTCGGTAGGTGGCGGAACGTCTACTCCAGCTCCAACGCCAACACCGACACCAACACCAACACCAACACCGAATCCAACACCAGCGCCAGATCCAACGGCTCCGTCACAATCAGCAGTGATTGAACGGGTCATTGCTGCGGGCATGGGTTATCTTGGAACTCCCTATGAGTTCGGATCAAGCAGAAGCGACACGAGCACTTTCGATTGCTCCGACTTTATCCGGCAGATCTTCATAGATGCAGCTAATTTGAAACTGCCTGCTGATTCACGTCAACAGGGAGCCTGGGTACAGCAGAACAGCAACACTGTCACAGATATTTCCGCCCTGAAACGCGGGGATCTGATGTTCTTCATGGATTACAAAGGTAGTTCAGTTTCTGCTTATGCAGGCATCGACAAATCTGCGGCAAGAATTTCACATGTAGCCATGTATCTGGGTGACGGACAAATGCTGCAAACGTATTCCGTATCTTCAGGCGGGGTACGGGTAGATAAATTAAGCGCTTCTTGGGTGAACCGTTTCCTTTACGGAGGTTCGGTCATCCGCTAAATATAAATGCATACAGGAAGCGACAGCATCGCAAGTTTGTGACGGGTGAACTAGGGCGGATGTTTTGTAGGGCTATCCCATTCAGTAGAATTTTCTGCTGAGGGATAGCCTTTCCTGTGTTTAGGGCATGCAAGAAAAAAAGCCCGTCAGGACTTTTGGATGTCCGCAGGCTGTTTCACTATACACCCTCATAAGGGTGTATCTATACTAAAAAGGCAAGTCCCCGCATGGCTATGTATGAGTTTGGGAGCGGGGCGCTGACCGTAAAACTGATTTATGGAGTGATTACATAAGCGGAGGCGGGAACCTTCATCCAGCGCATGCCCAACCAGGTGTATATCTCTCTCCATTCATTGCCGTTCGAATCAACCAGGATATTTCCTGTAGTGTCAAGGGTTTGAGCGCCGAGAAAACCCGTAGCAACGGGGCTGTTCATGGAAGCGTAGAAAGGTGTTGCTTTTGTCAAAATAATCTGAGGAGTTGCTGGTCTAAGGTCTGATTGTGTGATTACTGTCTCAAACCGGGGGCTGTAAGTCGTTTCCGTTACAGTTGTTGTGTTGGTTACTTCTGCAGCTGAAGCCGTTGCGGCTATGGAAGCCATAAGACCCATTACTACTGTTAAGCTGGCTAATTTTTTCATTGTGATTCCTCCCAGAGTTGGTTTTGCGTATATTTACCATGTTTGCGATGTGTTAATAAGCTTGTAAACAAAAAGTGGATACAATGAACCAACCCCTTCGTTTTTTATGAAAACTATCGTGAACAGAGGAATGAAGGCGACTTACGGGTGACAATCCGTATGGAAAGGCCTATACTTTCTGCATGGTGAATATGATGTATGGAGGGAAAAGGGGGGAGGGAGCTCTGGCATAATCAGACAGCGGCAATCGCTGCTATACATAAATCAGACCCGAACTCCTTTTCGGAGTCCGGGTCCTTAGCACCTGTAATGTGATGTCGTTTTTAATGTTCTTTTACAGTTACAATGATCTTCCTCTGCGTCCTGTAAAGAGCGAAACTATGAACAGCACGAGGAAGATAAAGAACAATACTTTAGCGATTCCTACTGCCGCCCCTACGATATTAAAGAAACCGAAAACACCGGCAATCAATGCAATTACCAGCAGAATTACTGACCATTTCAACATGTGATGTCATCCTTTCTGTGTGGTGATGTAGTCAATTTAAACGGGCCGCTCCCCTTTGAAACAAAATAGGAGAGGTAGTCTTTAAGTCGCTTGAC
The DNA here is from genome assembly GCF_038593145.1 of Paenibacillus sp. FSL L8-0340. Taxonomy (NCBI): domain Bacteria; kingdom Bacillati; phylum Bacillota; class Bacilli; order Caryophanales; family Paenibacillaceae; genus Paenibacillus; species Paenibacillus sp. FSL L8-0340. The sequence goes on along the minus strand of NZ_CP151967.1, from coordinate 6,548,270 downwards.
AAGCTGTTTCGGCCTAAGTAAGTAAGGGTAACTATGCAGTATCAAGGCAGAGCAAGCCGACATTTATGATTTGGAAGGGGTTTTCGTAATGATCATTGAACTTAGCGTTGCACTTGTTGCGATTGCATTCACCGTACTCGTTTTCTTTTTAATTAAAACCTTAAAATCAGCGAAAGAATCCCTCGACAAGGTCAGCCAGACTCTGCAGGAAGTCCAAAAGACGGTGGATGAGCTTACTTATGAAGTAAAAACAACCGTCAGACATGCCAATGATATTACGGCCGACGTCCAAGGCAAGATCCAAAAGATCGATCCTATTATGGATTCAGTGAAAAATCTTGGCGATGTAATGAACGAATTAACGCTTACCGTGAAGCAGGTATCAGTGACTGTGATTGAGAAGTACCGGAAATCACGCGAGCTTAAGGAGAAAGCCAGAGCCGTCTCCATTGAAGATGCTCCGCTGACACCTGCCGAAGAACGAACAGTGAAATCCTATGATGCCGCATATGCCAAAAAAGGTTCGGGGAAAATAGGAATGGCGCTTAAAGGCGTTGACGCTGCAGCTACTATATGGCAAAAATTCCGGCATTAACTAAGTAGGCGGCAGTGAGAAAGGCGGGATGATTCCATGAACATTGTCATTCTTTTGCTAAGTCTTCTCTCTCCATATTTAACACCGTCTCCGCAGAAGGACCATGTCCCTGCCGCCCTTTTTACCATGCAGCCGCCAGTGGTGTTGGCCATTGAACGCAGTATGGGTGTAAGCCCTTATATCAGCAGCTTTAATTCTTTGGCAGGGGCATCCCTATATATGTCGGAGGAAGAACTGCTGCTGGCTAAAGGTTCGCCGCTTAGCATTGCTCCTGATCCCTGGCAGGAATGCCTGGAGTATCAGTACGCCGATATGTCGGCAGGAGTTTGTGGAGGGGTCGTGCTGTATGTTCACGTAACGCCGGCACAGGCCGGGCAATACGGATTGCAGTTGAATGAAGAAAAACTGGATCCGGCGCGAAACAATTTTCAAGAGCTGCTGGGAACTCCGGATTTTGTAGCTGAAGACGGCGATGTCTATTTAAGAGGAAGCGCTGCGCTGAAGATTTACCGCAATCCGCAGACAGGAGAATGGGAAGGTATCGATTTATTTGATGGAAATTCCTCCTGATCTGTTTCACGGTCCGTAAATAAGGTTAATGAAGGAACAGTTGTCTCATTTGGCATTATCCTCATTAATCTAACCATAGGAGCGTGATTTCATGGATTCAATCGGTACACAGGCGTATGCCAAGCTACTGGAAAATGGTGTTCAGGCGATCGAAGAAGTGAATCGGCTGCGCAGCAGCGGCTATTCCAGAGATGACATTTATGTCATTAGCCACGATCAGGTCCGTGAGGGCCGTATCGTTGATGCTGCAGATACTAATGAGGTCAGTCTCAGTGAAGAAGGGTTATTTGGCGCGATTGCCAATCTTTTCCGTTCGCGGGGGGATGCGCTCCGTTTCAAAATTACTTCGCTGGGTTTTAGCAGTGCAGAAGCAGGCTTCTACGAGAAAGAGCTTGATTTAGGCAAGGTTCTCGTCATCGCCAAAAGAAACCCGCAATAAACGCCGGTTTGTTTATGAGAACCTATAGCCCAATAGCGTAACCTCCAGCTCCACTATAATTAGTGGGGCTGGAGGTTACTTTGTTGAATGCTGATACAATATATTACTCTACTAGTAGATTGTTGGCAATTGGAAAGACGGCGTTCAAATATCGTATGATAGAATTATAGATGTAAGGGATTTGTACGGCTCTAATACTAATCGTGCGAGGTGAAGATGCTTGAGAATTTTAATCGTAGATGACAATCCGACTAACGTAATCATTATCCGTGAAATCCTGAAAAAAGAAGACTATCGAAATTTCATAACAGCATCATCCGCCAAAGAAATGCTGAAACTGCTTGGCATTGGAGGCGAAAAGAAAGGACCGCTGCAGTCGGATATCGATTTAATTCTGCTGGATATGATGATGCCAGAGATGGATGGAATCGAGGCTTGCCGTGTGGTTCAACAATATGAGCATCTAAAGGATATTCCGATTATTATGGTTACCGCTGTGGGGGATTCCAAGAAATTGGCCGAGGCACTGGATGCCGGAGCTGTGGATTATGTTACGAAACCGATTAACAAGGTTGAACTTATGGCGCGTATCCGGCTGGCGCTCCGTCTCAAGCGGGAGAAGGATTGGCATAAAGAGCGGGATCAGCGGATGCAAGATGAATTGAAGCTTGCAGCACTTGTGCAGAATGCTGTACTCAGTTTGCCAATTACGGATGAGGTTTTGGAGGCGCATGCCATCTATCAGCCTTCCGCTGAACTGGCTGGGGACCTGTATGCCTGGTATCCGCTGGGAGACGGCAGGTATGCCGTGATCCTGCTGGATATGATGGGACACGGGATCTCTTCGTCGCTTTTCTGTATGTTCCTGGCCTCTGTGCTTAAGGATACTGTGACTACGTACGTGGAGCCGGAGAAGGTAATTCAAGAGCTGAACCGGCGGTTTAACCAGCTCTATATCGAGAAACAGCTGGTTCAGTATTACTTTACCGCGATTTATCTTGTGATTGATACGCGAATGAAACGAATTGACTATGTAAATGCCGGACATCCGCCGGCGCTGCTCTTTGAAGGCAACGCCAAGAAACCAGTGCTGCTGGAGAGCAACTGCCATCCGGTCGGGTTGTTCGACCGAATTGATATTCAACCGCAGAGTTTGAGTTTCGAAGAGGAAGGGCATCTGGTAATGTACACTGACGGTCTACTGGAAATGGCCCCAGGTGAACAGGAAGAGCAACTGGACTTTATGATCGGGAATCTGAACGGGGACCACGAATGGCGTGAAGAGGTTATGCAGGAGGCTTTTTTCACAGATGAAGCGGATCAGGAACGAGATGACGACAAATGCCTGGTGTGGATCACGCTGAAGAAAGGAACGGATAAGGAATGAAGATAAAGGCCAAGCTGCTGATCGGCTTCAGCGCGATGCTGGCAATTATGTTGGCACTTACGCTGATTGGATACGATCGGCTTAATTATATGAGCAACCAGCTAGACGGCTTTCAGGACAGGTACAGCAAGGGACGTGCTATTTCCGGACTTCGGGGCGAAGTCAATGATATGGCGCGAATCCTGACCACATCGATGCTGAATGCCGATACGCTGTCTGTGGGAGCCCAGAAAACTGAGATAGACGGCAAAGTCATTAAGGCGGAAGGGTATTTGAAGACCATAGAAGCTTCGATGAGTGCTGCGGAGGAAATGGAGTTTTTGAGCCGGATTAAGAAAGCTAATTCCGCTTACCTGAACTATCAGAATAAAGCGTTGGAGATGCTTACAGCCGGTTATTTTCAGAATGCCAACACCTACCGCAATACAGAGGGACAGGCCATTCAGAACGAGGTGCTGGACAGTCTGAATGCCCTCGCTGATTACAATGCCTATCAGATGACCGAAGAAAATGCCATCGCGCAGAAAGCTTATGAAAGATCCATTCAAATGGTAACGCTGATTATGATTGTGGGGCTGCTGCTTGGACTTGGTGTCGTCCTTTGGGTGATTCCAAGCATTACGCGCGGTCTTAATGTCGTTTCCATGATGATTACTAGCTTCGGAAACGGCAAGATGCGGGCGATCCGCAGGCTCAAGGTAGTCTCTAAGGATGAAATCGGTGATGTAGCCCGAGTATTCCAGGAGATGGCAGAGGACATCGAACAAAAGCAGCAGCTGGAAAAAGCTTATGCGCAGGCTCAGAGCGATCAGGCCTGGCTGAATGCGAATATCGCACAGGTAACAGAATTGCTGCGCGGCGTCAGTTCACTTGATCAGGTGTCGCAGACCTTTATCAACGAGTTCACTCCTGTGCTGGGAGCCCAATACGGAGCGGTTTATTTGAAGGATAGCAACAATCCTAATCTGCTCACTGCAAGCGGCTATTATGCCGGTGAAGGGGGCGACAAGCCGAAAGAAGGGTTTGAAATCGGCCAAGGGCTTATCGGACAAAGCGCGCTGGATAAGAAGCCGATCAAACTCACAGAGGCTCCGGACGATTATATTTCCATTTCCTCAGGTTTTGGCGATTCCCATCCTCAACATATATCTATTTATCCGTTGTTGTTTGAGGATGAACTGCTTGGCGTTGTTGAATTTGCCTCCTTTACGCCATTCACAGCGCTGCAGAATGAATTGCTGCATCAACTGACGAATAATCTCGGTGTCATCCTGAACAATATCAGCCGCAGACTCGTGGTGGAGGAGCTGCTGCGCGAATCACAGGCACTCACGGAAGAACTGCAGTGCCAGTCGGAGGAGCTCCAGACCCAGCAGGAAGAACTTCGCCGCTCCAACGAGAATTTGGAGGAGCAGACCGATGCGCTTAAACGTTCGGAGGAGCTGCTGCAGCGGCAGCAGGGGGAACTGGAGCACTACAATAGTGAACTGGTATCCAAAACCCGCGCGCTGGAGGATCAGGTCCAGGAGGTTGAAGAGAAAAAGGATGAGATTGAGCACGCCCGTGTCCAGTTGGAGAAGCAGGCGATGCAGCTTGCTGTAACGAGCAAATACAAATCGGAGTTCCTGGCCAACATGTCCCATGAGCTGCGGACTCCGCTGAACAGTCTGCTCATCCTTTCGCAGCTGCTTACCGAGAATAAAGAAGGCAACCTGTCGGAAAAGCAGGTTGAATTCGCGCACACGATTTATATGTCCGGTGCGGATCTCCTGAAGATGATTGATGAAATCCTTGATCTTTCCAAGGTCGATGCAGGTAAGATGGAGCTGAATTATGAAGAAGTTCCGCTGACGGAGCTCAAAACCTTTGTGAAACAGAATTTTGCTCCTCAAGCCCTTAAGAAAGGGCTGTCTCTGCGTCTTTCCTTTAATGAGCCGCTGCCGGACAGTTTATTTATAGACAGTCATCGCCTGAAGCAAATTCTGCGAAATCTGCTGTCCAATGCCTTTAAATTTACCAGCGAGGGTTATGTAGGATTTGAGGTAAGCCGTGCAGTGCCTGCTCAATTGCCGTCCTTCCTTCCGCCGGAGTATGACTATGTTTCCATAGCCGTGAAAGACAGCGGTATCGGGATTCCTGCAGACAAGACAGATATCGTATTTGAGGCGTTCCAGCAAGTGGATGGTACGACCAGCCGCAAATATGGCGGCACCGGTCTTGGCTTGTCGATCAGCCGTGAATTAGCACGGTTGATGGGCGGTGCCATCGGGCTGGAGTCGCGTGAGGGACAAGGTAGCACGTTTACGCTGTATCTGCCGGTCCAAGGGAATTACAGACTGCTTCCTGGGGCGGTTGAGGCGGCAGCGGCCCAAGAGGCGGCGACACTGGCAGAATACGTGGAGGAACTACAACCTGCTAAATCCGGAGATATCATACCTGCCCCGCTTCATCCAGTGATAGTGGAGGATGACCGTGAGAATTTGACGGCAAATGATAAGGTTCTGCTCATTGTTGAGGATGATGAAAGTTTTGCTAAAATATTGCTCGATATGGCCCGCGGACGCGGCTTTAAGGGATTGGTGGCGCTGCAGGGGGATATCGGGCTGCAAATGGCCAAATCCCACCTGCCGGATGCGATTATTCTGGACATCCAGCTGCCGGTTATGGATGGCTGGGCGATACTCAGAGAGCTTAAAAGCGCATCACAGACGCGGCATATTCCTGTTCATGTCATCTCTGTGAATGATGAGATGAAGCAGGGCCTAATGATGGGTGCGATGGCTTACTTGAGAAAACCTTCGACCCGGCAGGCGCTGGAGCGGGCATTCTCACAAATTGAGAGCTACACAGCCAGTACCCTGAAGCATCTGCTGATTGTCGAGGATGACGAAATTCAGCGCCGTTCCATTATGGAGCTTATCGGCCATGATGATGTCGCCATTACGGCGGTTTCAACCGGACAAGAAGCTCTCGGTGAACTGCGTAAGCAGAAATACGACTGCATGGTTCTCGACCTGATGCTTGACGATATGAACGGCTTCGAACTGCTTGATCAGATCCGCGATGATGAGGAACTGAATGATCTGCCGATCATTATCTACACAGGCAAGGATCTGGACAGCAAGGAAGAGACGCAGCTGCGGAAATATGCTGAGTCGATCATTATCAAGGATGTGCGCTCGCCGGAGAGACTGCTGGATGAGACTACCCTGTTCCTCCACCGGGTAGAAGCCAATCTTCCGGAGGATAAGCGTAAAATTCTGCAAAAGCTGCACAATAAAGAAGAGCTGTTTGAGGGGAAAAAGATTTTACTCGTGGATGATGATATCCGCAACGTATTTGCCCTCTCCAGCGTACTGGAAGAATACCACATGGAAGTGAAGTTCGCAGAGAATGGCCGTGAAGCACTCGATATGCTGGTCGAACAGGAAGATTTTGATCTCGTGCTCATGGATATGATGATGCCGGAAATGGACGGATATGAGGCGATGCGCCGGATCCGCCAGATGCCGCAGTATCATAAATTGCCAATAATCGCGCTTACGGCCAAGGCAATGAAGGAAGACCGGGCCAAGTGTATTGAAGCAGGAGCCTCGGATTATATGAAGAAACCGATCGGTACCGATCAGTTACTTTCCTTAATGCGCGTTTGGTTGTATTCGTAAGCGTAAATTTGGGGTAATAGCATTACAGCACCAACAAACAACAGACCGGAAATACGGCAAATGCAAGGGAGCCTTGATAACATGACAGCTATGGAACGGGGATATGATGAGGAGCTCACCCAATCGGGAAGCAAGCAGGAGCTAGAGCAGATTGAAATTGAGCTGCTTCTGAGCGGCGTGCATCGCTTGTATGGATATGATTTCAGAAATTACGCCATGCCTTCTTTGAAACGGCGTATCTGGCATCACGTCCATGCCGAGAATGTGCCGAGCATATCTGCGCTGCAGGAGAAGGTGCTGCATGACCGCGCCTGCTTTGAACGGTTCGTCTACAGCCTTTCCATCCCCGTGACGGAAATGTTTCGGGATCCAGGCCTCTTTTTAACTTTCCGCCAAAAGGTGATCCCGTTGCTGAGAACTTATCCTTATATCAGGATCTGGCATGCAGGCTGCTCCACTGGCGAAGAGGTATACTCCATGGCGATTCTGCTGCACGAAGAAGGGCTCTACGACAAGGCGCGCATCTATGCCACTGATATGAACGAACGCTCGCTGCAGCAGGCTAAGGAAGGTGTATATGAGATCGGTAAGATGAAGCAGTATACCAAGAATTATATGGAGGCGGGCGGGACCCGCGCATTCTCTGAATATTATACAGCGAAATACAATTCAGTCATTCTACAGCCGTACTTGCGTAAAAATATTATCTTTGCAGAGCATAATCTGGCAACAGACACCTCATTCAACGAATTTAATGTCATTTTTTGCCGGAATGTCATGATCTATTTCAATGATGAACTTCGCGACCATGTGCACGGCTTGTTCTATGAGAGCCTCAGCCGGTTCGGAGTACTGGTGCTCGGTTCCAAAGAATCTATTCACTTCACCAGATATAGCGACAGCTACGAGCCACTGGATAGAGTAGAAAAAATCTATCGTAAGAACAAATAGCGGGATAGGAGGGGCCTATGGGGGTTCAAGAACCAATTCATATATTGCTGGTTGACGACCGTCCTGAAAATCTGCTGGCGCTTGAAGCTGTGCTTGAGAGTCAACACTATAAGCTTGTCAAAGCCAATTCCGGCGAAGAAGCGCTGAGATGTCTGTTAAGATATGAGTTTGCGGTGATTGTGCTGGACGTACAAATGCCGGGTATGGATGGTATTGAAACCGCCAAATTAATCAAAGCCAGAGAAAAGACGAAGGATATTCCGATTATTTTTATCTCTGCCAACAGCAAAGAGGCAGAGCATCTGTTCGCGGGATATTCTGCCGGGGCTATTGATTATATGGTCAAACCCTTCATTCCGCAAATCTTGAAGTCCAAGATTGAGGGCTTCGTTAACATGCACTTAACTAACAAGAAACATCAGATGCAGTCTATGCTCCTGCAGCAAAAGACGCAGGAGCTGGAGAAAATCAACGGAGAGCTGGTTAAAGCTAAGGAAGCGGCGGAGATTGCCGCTAATGCCAAAACCGAGTTCCTGGCTATGATGAGCCATGAGATTCGCACGCCGATGAACGGTGTGGTGGGAATGATTGACCTGCTGATGGAAACTGAGCTGGCTCCGGAGCAGAAGGAGTATACAGAGATTATCCGCAAAAGTGCCGATAACCTGATTACGGTCATTAATGATATCCTTGATTTCACGAAGATGGAATCCGGCAAGATGGAAATGGAGGAGCAGTTATTTGAGCTACAGACCACTGTTCAGGAGGTATTTAGCTTATTTTCTGCCGAAGCAGGTAAGAAAAACCTGGAATTAGCCTATTTCATTGATCAGAATCTTCCAAAGCTGATCTACGGAGATATGGCCCGTTTGCGTCAAGTCTTAATCAATTTAGTCGCCAATGCGGTGAAGTTTACCAATCAAGGCGGAGTTTACCTTGTTGCATCCAGCGTGCCAACAGCAGATAATAAACTGGTAGTTGAGTTTACCGTGAAGGATACGGGCATCGGGATTTCTCCGGAAAAATGTGACCGTCTGTTCAAACCTTTTTCCCAGCTTGATTCTTCTATGACACGCAAGTACGGTGGAACCGGTCTCGGGCTGGCAATCTGTAAATCCCTTGTCGGGATGATGGGCGGCGACATACGCGTAGAATCGATGGAGGAGAAAGGGGCGACCTTTGTATTCACCATTCAGGCAGCGTTGCCCGAGGACGAGCTGGCAAGGGGATTTCAAGAGGTGGAGCCATATGAAGACGTGGATAACCAGAGATGGCGGAGAAAAGTCCTGGTTGTAGATGATCACCCGATCAATCAGCGGCTTATGGTCAGCATGCTGGATAAGCTGGGTTATGACGCCGACATCGCCGAGGACGGCAGCCAGGCGGTGGAGCTGGCAATGAAATATGCTTATGATTTTATTTTTATGGATCTGCAGATGCCGGTTATGGACGGTCTGACGGCGACCTCCAAAATCCGGATCAGCCATGGGCCATCCTCCGAGAAGGCGGTCATCATCGCGATGACGGCCAATGTCATGGAGGGTATCCAGAACCGTTGCATGGCTTCAGGCATGGACGGTTATATCAGCAAGCCGCTGAAGCTTAGCAGTATTAAACAAATTATTGCCCGTTATTCAAGACAGGATAGTCACGTCAATGGACGAAATAAGACCCTTTTCAAAACATGAACCAGTATTTGTCAATGATGCAGAATTAGTTTTTTTGTTTCAAACCTAGGTCTTTAGGGTTATTGGTAAAGAAAACATTTAATCAGGAGAGTTGTCTATGAATACACATAAAAGCGAAAAGTTCCATGCAAAAACCGAAACTGAAGGCAGCGTTTGTACCGTTTCCCTGATTGGAGAACTAGATTTGTCTGTTGCTCCCGATTTCCGTTTGGTCATGGAGCCGCTTGTGGGAGATACGGGGCTTGACCTTGTTATTAATCTGAAAGACTTGAGATATATTGACAGCACCGGTATTGGAATCCTGCTCTCGATCCTCAAAGCAAGACACGGGATGGACGTTAAGTTTACCGTTGAAGAAGTTCCGCCGCAAATCCAGAAGCTGTTTGATATGACCGGTATTTCTAAGTTTTTTGCCCCCCAAGAGAATTCCCACTAGGAAAGGACCGAACTAAGGATGAGTGATGACGTGCAAAAAGTAGTTCTTCAGTTACCTGCGAGTGCAGAATATGTCGATATCGTTAGACTGAATTTATATGGCATTGCCTCAAAAATGGGTTTTACCTATGAAGATATTGAGGATATGAAGGTAGCGGTTTCGGAAGCCTGTAATAACTCTGTATTATATGCGTACGGCCAAGAGGATGGTTTGGTCGATGTAATCTTTGAAGTAGGAACAAGTGCCTTGTCCATCACCGTCAAAGATGAAGGGGAGAGCTTTGACGGATTGGATTCGCCCGACGGACGCATTACGCTGCATGATAAAGAGCTGAATGATGTTCAGGTTGGCGGACTGGGATTTTATTTAATGCAAGCGCTCATGGATGACGTAAGCGTCGTGAGTGAAGCAGGGAGAGGGACAGTCGTTACCCTGACTAAGCGGCTTAATTTCAGCGAGGAGAAAGTATGAGTGATAAAGTGACTCCCCCAGAGTCCATGAACGAAGCAGTAAGTTTGATCTGGGAATATCAGCAGACCAAGGATAATGAAATTGCCACCGTGCTGATCAAGAAATATGAGCCGATGGTGAAGATGGCTGCCGGGAAAATTGCCCGCAACCGTCCGGATCTTTACGAAGATCTGTATCAGGTTGGGCAGATGGCGCTTATCCGGTTGCTGCAGCAGTACGATATCAGCTTGGGCATCCCGTTTGAGCCGTATGCGATGAAGAGCATGATCGGGCATATGAAAAATTTCCTGCGGGATAAATCCTGGTACATACAGGTCCCAAGACGGATTAAAGAGAAAGGCGCCCTTGTGCAGCAGGCCATTGATGAACTTACCATCAGGCTGGAACGTTCTCCTGCTGTGGAAGAGATTGCCCATTATCTTGATCTTACTGTGGAAGAAACTGTGGAAGTACTGGCCGGCAGGGAATGTTATCATTACGTATCACTGGATTCACCCCTCTCACAAGAGGAGACGGGCGCTACGCTCGGCGAGCTGATCAGCTCCGAAGCCAACGATTACGAGACTGTGGAGAAACGTATGGATCTCCAGCAGGCGCTGGGCCAGCTTAAGGAGCAAGAGCAGCAGGTGCTGCTGCTGGCGTTCCAGGACGGCCAGTCGCAGCGTGCCATCGCGCAGAAGCTCGGCGTATCACAAATGAGCGTCTCACGGATCCAGAAGCGGGCCACCGAGAAGCTCAAACAGATCATGGCGAACTCTTCCTATTGATTTTTATCGCTAGTCCCCAAGATTAGGACATACCTTATCCCCGCCGGGGAAGGGTATGTCTTTTTTAAATGATAAGAGTTTATAGGCTTCATGCCATAAATTATCCTTCTATTTCTCGCTGAAACGAATACCGTCCTTTTGAGGACGGCGAGGCTGTTTCTGCTTGTTTGTTGTATTCAGCCTGAAGCGGACATACACATCCACCCCGCTAAGCAGTCTGTTCAGCAGACTGCTTAGCGGGGTGGATAACGATGCTATCAGTTATTGGCATCAGCTGTTGGCATCAATATACTTTTTGATTTCTCCAAGATATTCACCGATAACGGGTACATCAAGAAACAGGCTAAGAATGTAACCCAGTAAGCCGAGTATCACGAATGTACCGAGTGAAAGCCCGAGACCCCGGGATATCCCGGCCATAAGATTCGTAATAATCCGCTTTTTGGGATCCGTATAATTCTCAAGGATATCCTTGAATTCGGATTTTTCCAGTGAATCGGCAATTTTGTCGAGCCTTGCGTTCAGCCGTTTGACTTCATGCCGCAATTCAAAGGGATGCTCTTCGACTTCGTAGGTTTTGGTCTTGCTGCCTGCATCTCCCATAAGGCGTCCCTCTTTCTTTAGCCGTATAAGGGCTTTGATAAAAATGCAGCTTCTTTCGAAGAAGAAGCTGCATTCCTCATAACAACAGCCAGCTGCGGTGAGCTGGCTGTTCTCAAATTTAGATCAAGCCGTGAATCACCGTAGTTTAATAAGAGGACTTGTAAGACGCTTTTACTTCCTCTTTGGCATCTTTGGCTTCATCAGCTACCTCTTTAGAGGATGCTTTGGCCTCATCGGCTACATTCTTAGCTTCCTCTGCTACCTCTTTAGATGCATCTTTTACGTCAGAAGCAACATTTTCGGAGACTTCACTGATGGAATGGCCCAGTTTTTTACCTGTTTCCGCCAAGGTGGCAGCAATTTGCTGTTTGCTGTCGCTTACGGTAGTGAAGATGTCGGAGGCTTTGGCCGATACAGTGCTTGCTAGATCGGTCGCTTTTTCTCCAACAGTAGTCGCAATTGTTTTGGTCTTGTCCGTTACGACACCTGCAACCTCTTTGGTTTTGTCTGTAGCCAGCGTAAGCTTATCAGACAAGTCACTGCGCATTTCACGGCCGGGCTTAGGGGCGAACAACAGAGCAGCGGCAGCACCGAGCAAACCACCAATAAAGATTCCTTTGAAAAAAGTGCTTCCGCTTTCTACCGGATGTTCCGTTTCTGCTTTATTCATGATTAATCACTCCTCATTAGATTATGGTATTCCGAAATTAGGCGGCTGCCGTCATTCGAATTCAGGATAGCCTGAAGTATCTTACTTCGTATATAAACGTTGGCGTATAGGCTGAAACAGCAGACAAGCATGGAGAAGAATGGGAGAGACTAGAGCAGGATACGTAAACAAAGGAGAATTTTCCTATAAAAAACAACGAAATATGAAGCTTTACAAATATCCGCATGCGGAAATACGAAAGTTCACACGTGATAGTAAATTGTGAGGTCTTTCCTATAGTCCTGATTCTTTCGGTGTAATCATAAATGATTGACCGGGAAAGGAACAGGGTAAGAAATACTTAATTAAAGCGCCTATAACAATTTAAATCGAGGAGCGGTTTCGACCCGTTAAGCACGGAGAAGGTTCCAACATCTTTGGAGGTGCATGGTTATGATAAAAGTAGTTACGTCAGCAGAAAGACATACTTCGAATAGAGAATGGATTCACAGTGAGTTCAGTTTTTCCTTTGCCGATTATGATGATCCCAGCAATGCGCACTTTGGTGCGATGCTTGCACACAATGACAATGAGCTGAAACCGGGACAAGGGATGCATGAGCATCCGCATCATGATCTGGAGATTATCACTTATGTTGTTTCCGGAGTACTGAAGCATCAGGATAACCTCGGCAATCACGCGGATATTCAGTCAGGCACGGTTCAGGTCATGAGTGCGGGGACCGGGGTTAATCATTCGGAGACCAATCCTTCGGAGAGCGACAATGTGCGTTTTCTACAAATCTGGTTGCTTCCTAGCACACCGGGGCTTGCACCGAAATGGGATGCAAAGTTTTTCCCGCGTGAATTTAAGAGCAACACGCTGTTGCCGGTCGTTTCGGGGAGTGGTGAGGAAGGTACATTGAAGGTGAACGAGGATGCAACTTTCTATCTATCGGTGCTGGACACGAACAGGGAGCTTCATTATGCGCAAAAAGAAGACAGGCGGACGCACATCTTCCTTATCTCCGGGGATGTAGAAATCTCTTGCTCAGATGGCACTTTTCAGCTGAAACCAGGCGATGCCGCACGTATCCGCAAGGGTTGTGACTTGACGATCAAAAGCATTGGCAGTGAGGGCGAAGCGGAACTCATACTGATTGATTTGCCGTAAGCGTTAAATCGTGCCCGTTGCATTGTACTTGTAAGCATAATAATCCTAAAGGAGCTCCTTGCCTGACGGCCATCCGCACGGATGGAATCGTAGGCAAGGAGCTCCTGTGCATGACAGGTCTATTTCTCGCTGAAACGGATACCGCCCTTTTGAGGACGGGAAGCCGTTTCCACTTGTTTCTATTTCTTACGCAGGCGTCCAAGCTCGGAGACAAGCGCTTCCACCTGCGAGATGCTGAGCCGGTCACTGCTCATGGCAACTTCATAAATATCAAGAATATCATCATAGTTGTTCACTGAGAAAGCAGAAGCCTGCATGGCTGCGGCGCTGGCCATCTTCAGCTTGCTCTTGATGCCCTCAATCATATATTCCACATTTTCCTGGCTGGGCTGCGATAAATCCATGGGGTTAAACAGTCCTCTCTGTGTTTGGATTCAAATATTCTATCATGATTGGGGAAGGAAACACCATTTTTTTGTTGGCTTCATCTAAATCATGTTAAATTAAAAGAAATAAACGAAGGTTTCTATATAAGATGAACTAAAGAACTACCTAGAGGCAAAAGCAGCGGAGGGGAAGTTTGGAACTGTAGGAGCGATAGCGACCGCCTTTGTCTACAGATTTCAACCGCAAATAGCGGTATAAATCAAGAAATCTGTGGACAACAGCGGCCGGAAGTCCAAACATTCACCGCAGTTGCGTTCTATGCCGGCCCGGTAAATCTAAAGTTCAACTTATATAGACAGGAGGGAGTCAGGAATTGGCGATCAGGGAGCAGGACAGCAGAAAACGGGTTAAAAAAGACGCGGCCGGGCTGATTACCTTCTTCCAAAGCATTGCGGATTATCACTCGGCAGAGCAGGTCACATTCTTGTGTATCGGTACCGACCGTTCCACAGGGGATGCCCTTGGACCGCTGACCGGAAGCAGGCTGGTGGAGCATGGCTTCCCGAATGTTGTAGGCACGCTTCCATCGCCTTGCGATGCGGATACTCTCGTCAACAGGATATCAGGGATTCCCGCGGGGCAGATAATTATTGCCATTGATGCTTGTCTTGGACCGCCGGCGGCTCTGGGCTGTTATTTTGCAGCCAGTGAGCCGCTGCGGCCAGCGCAGTCGGTCGGTGTGAGTCTGCCGGCAGTCGGGCATTATAGTCTTGCGGCAATTGTCGATATTAACGGACCCCGCCCTTACCGGACCCTGCAGACGACGCCGCTGCACAGGGTAATGGTTATGGCCGGAGAGATTGCCGCAGCTGCGGCAGAAGGCTTTGGGTTGAAATAGAGGAGACAAGTTTCAAGATGGGCAGTTCTGCTTAAATAATTAAGACAAGCAAATGGCATTCCATTTAATTGCAGACTCATCGGTATACCTTGTGTAGCTACTACATAGAAAGAAGGAATCAGCCCATGGAAAATGTTCGATGCGATGGAACCAATATTTGTTACAGTGATCAAGGCGAAGGAGACGTTATCGTACTTCTGCACGGCTTTTGCGGAAGCTCCGGATATTGGGAGCAGGTCATCCCTTATCTTAGCGGAAGCTACCGGGTGATCGCACCGGATTTGCGCGGCCACGGAGTTTCGGATGCTCCGCTCGGAGCTTACAGCATCGATCAGATGGCCGATGATGTTCTTTCCCTGTTGAATGCGCTGGAAATCCCTGAATGTTACTTGCTGGGTCATTCGCTTGGCGGCTACATAACGCTGTCCTTCGCCCAGCGGCATGCCTCTAGTTTGAAGGGCTTCGGACTGATTCACTCCACGGGTTATCCTGACAGTGAAGAAGCCAGGGAGAAGCGCCTGAAAAGTGTCAGTACGATCCAGAATGATGGAATTACTACGTTTGTGGACGGACTGGTGCCTGGACTCTTCGCTCCTGCTGCAGCACCGCAGCTGTTGCAGCGGGCGAAGGAGATCGGCTATAGAACACCTCCGCAAGGCGCGGCCGGTGCCGCATTGGCCATGCGCGAGCGACCTGACCGCCGTGATGTCATTTCGGCTACGGCACTGCCGGTGTTGCTCGTTGCCGGCGCGGAAGATGGTCTGATTCCTGCCGAGCGGACCTTCACGTCCGATAAGCCCAATGTAACCAAGGCGACGATTTCGGGAGCAGGCCACATGAGTATGTATGAAGCGCCGGAACGTTTATCGGAAATTATTAAAGACTTTGTGCTTGCGCAAGTTAAGAAATAACCGATACTTGAGATCTCATAAATAACGGGTGAAGAAAACACTTCACTTGTATAAAAAAGGCAGCATCCGTCTATTGACGCGGTGCTGCCTTTTTATAAAACTCTCTTTCACGCTGGAAATGTTTAATTGAACTTGCGGATTGCAGGAACACATAGAACAATAGCGATACAGGCCATGCCAAGTCCGGAGAAAATGGCAATCGTAGCTACACCGCCTATAAGATCGGCGAGCCAGCCTACAAGGATGTAGCCGACGGGCAGCAAGGCGAAGGAGCCGAATAGATCAAGACTGGCTACACGTCCGAAGGCTTCTTGCGGAACGAGTTCCTGCAGGCTGATCTCCCAGATGAGGATGAAGACCATGAGGCCGAATCCCTCCAGGGCGAACAAGGCAATAGCTGCCGCAGGGCTAGTAACAAACGGCAGGATAAGCAACGCGAGGCCGCCTAGAAATGCTCCTCCGTAGGCGATAATGCCGCGGTGGTTCCATCTCTGCTTCATGCCGATGATCAGTCCGCCCAGAATGGCTCCGACACCGGAGAATGTACCGGCAAGCCCGTATACATATGGCTCCCAGCCATGATGAACTTTGAAAAGCCACGGCACAAGGATGCTGGTGACGCCGGCGTAACAAATATTGATGAAGCAGAAGGCGAGGATGGTAATCCATAACCAGGGATTGCTGCGCAATACAGCAATCCCTTCTTTGAAATCCTCTTTCCAGTCGTTATGAGGAGAGGCTGCCGCAGCTGCGGCGGTTTCAAGTGCCTGAGGTGACGAGGCTGCGGACACTGCAGCCTTTGTTCTAGGCATCAGCGCTTTGCGCAAATAGACGAGACAGACCAGGGAGAACAGGTAAGTAAAGGCGTCGAGCCCAAAACCAACCCCAGCCGAGAGATAGGTGATAAGCAGTCCTCCGAGTGAAGGGCCGATTAAACGAACCATCTGTATAGTCATTTGCGACAGTGAGTTGGCGGCAACCCTGATTTCCGGAGTGAACACCGAGGCCTGGACTGCAGCGTAGGCGGGACGGAACAGACCGTCAAACAGACCGTAAGCCCCTACAAATATACAGAGCAGCGGAACGGTCAATAGACCGGTCAAAGCCAGCAGGGCTGTTATGATCATGACGCCAAAACGGGCGATATCGGCAATCATCATAATCCTGACCCGGTCGTAGCGGTCTACAATATGCCCGGAAATCGGCAGCATAATCACATTGGGCAGCATATAAACCGCCATTACGAAGCCCATGGTTGTTGTTGATCCAGTCAAGGAGTAGACCATAACCGGGAGAATGATCATGGTCACCGAGCTGCCCAGGACGGAAACCAAATTTCCCAGCCATAAAAAGGGGAAAGTCCGTGATTTGGCAAAGGGTTCGACGAATCGGCGCAGCGGATTGTTTTTGGTATGTTCGGGTGCAGCAGTAGGGATCATCTAGGGACCATCCTCCGGTTCTATAAGGGAATCTGTATGCAGGCGGCCGATAATGACATCGATACCGTATTCCTCTCCATGGGTGACTTTCGATTCCCAGCTGGAAATGAACTTCATCATCTCCTGCTGGAAAGCCTTCAGCTCAGCGGGTGATAAGGATAGTCTTGTAACGAAATGCTCCACTGTATCCTCTTTGCGGAATTGGAAGCCGCTGAAGTTCCCGGAGCGGAAGAAGGTAGCTTTGGAGCGGTAAAATTTCTGGATAATACCTCCGGCTGTTTCCGTACGGACAAGCTCCAGCAGGCCGCCATCGAACAGCTTGATGATATGGTAGTGGATATTGCCGGGTGTCTTGTGCAGCTTCTCGGCAACCTGCTTGGAGGTTAGCGGTTTATCTGCCAGCGCATGCATAATCTTGATTCGCAGCGCACTTTCCAGCAGCTTGTTCTGCTCTGGTGTAACCTGCAGAGGTTGGATAGAGTCTGCTTCCTGCTGCTGTTCCTGATCTTTGTTCCGGTCTTGACGAACCGGCAGTTGTTCCAGGCAGTTCTCCGTTTCCGGCTGACTTTGCCAGGTATTGTCTTCATTCATGTCTATTCCTCCTGCCCGTGCTATCTCAATTTTGCTGCATTCAATGTTCTTAATTCTGTACTTTAGATTGATCTGGAATTCAGATCGTTAAGGCCAGTGAGGTTATTATAGGGTAGCCTTTGTTTTTTTGTCAAGGAATTCCAAGGCGTGGGTACGGTGAGGTGGCACGGAGCGGTGGAATGGTTTAAGATTGTTTTAAAACAACTGTAATCATCATTGGTTTAGTTTGCTGAGGAATCGTGGCAGGATAGTATTGGAGAGGGGTGTGCAGGATGTTCCGAAGAGATTATATCGTCCGGATGATCGAGGATATGTCGGCAATGGTTGCCAAGGTGCTTACATTGAAGCAGGAGAAGAAGACCACAGAGGCATTATGGGAAGTGGATGAGCTGCTGAACCGGCATTTTCGCCTGAACTCCCGCCTTTTAAACTCATTGTCCGTAGAGGATATTATAGATATGTTTCGCCTGGGCGGCGTAATCGAGTCCGACAAGCTTCAAGGCGTGGCGCGGCTATTAAAAGAAGAAGGCGGCATCTACAGTGCCGGCGGCAATAAGGATGCGGCATTGTTCAGGTTTATACGGTCGCTGCATCTGTTTTTGTACGCTGATCAATACGGTGCTGACCGGGAGCTGCTGCAGATGACGAAGGAAATAGATGAACTTTTACAGGAAACCGAAGGTTATCTTCTTCCGGTGAAGACAGAACGGCTGCTCCTGCCCTATATGGAATCAATCGAACGCTACGGCAAGGCTGAGGACAGTCTGTACAGATTGTGGGAACAGGGAATAGATGTTGCAGCTGAGGGAAGGGAGCTGTACAGCCGGCTGCTGCTGCTGCCTCCTGAAGCTTTGGAGCTTGGTGATCTTCCACTGGCAGAGGTTAGGCAAGGGCAGGAGGAGTGGAATAAACTTACCGCTGAAGCGGCTAAGGAGATGAAACCTTCTTGAATACCCCTCTATTTATTGTAGACGCTTTTGCGGACAAGGCGTTCACTGGAAACCCTGCAGCCGTCTGCCTGCTGGAAAATCCCGCAGATGAGGCCTTCATGGCCAAAACGGCTGCGGAAATGAATCTGTCCGAAACGGCGTTTCTGTGGCCGGAGCAGGATGGCTACCGTCTGCGCTGGTTTACGCCTGCGGTGGAGGTGAATCTGTGCGGTCATGCCACTTTGGCCAGTGCGCATGTCCTGTGGGAAACCGGGCGGCTGGGTTCTCACGAAGAAGCGAGATTCCACACACTCAGCGGGTTGCTGCGGGCAACAAAATCAGAAGAGATGATTTCACTCTATTTTCCTCCATATGAAATTACAGCTTCACCTCCGATAGCCGGGCTCGCGGCAGCGCTGGGGCTTGAGGAGGCACATGTGCTGGAAACCGTGCGGTATGCCGACAATGTGCTGGTGCGTCTGGATCATGAGACAAGGGTGCGGGGGCTCTGCCCGGATTTTATCCAGGTGGCCAAGCTCCAGCCAAGGGCTGTCGCGGTTACGGCAGAATGCGCTGCGGATGGTATTGATTTTGTATCACGTTTTTTTGCCCCGGGCATTGGTGTCAATGAAGATCCCGTTACCGGCTCGCTGCATGCCGCCCTGGCTCCCTATTGGGCCGGCAGGTTAAACCGTACACAATTGACTGCATATCAGGCTTCAGTTCGTGGGGGGATGCTGCAGCTTGAAGTGAGTCAGGATCTCGTTACTTTATCGGGCCGGGCCGTGACCGTGGTTAGCGGACAGTTTCATGTACCTCCCGGAGCAGTTGGCGAGCTACTATGATATCGTATAGCAGGACATGCTATAATGTAGTGATATTCAGGAGAGCCTGCTCTCCATTTTGATTGCGAAAGTGAGATGTACCCTGTGGAATCTTTGAAAACTCTGATTGATCAAGTGGTAAATGACCGTACCCTGATTACGGCAACCTTAAGCCAACTGCGCAGCAAAGGCGAAGTTGCTTACAGCAAGGTGCAGATTAAACCAGTTGAGCTAAAAGGCAAGCTGCATTATCAGTTTGCCTATACCATCGGCCCCAAAGTGGAACACCGTAATATTCCGGCAGACACTGCTGCGGAAGAAATGATGTCACTCTTGAGAGCTACCTTCCGGCAAGCGCTGATCTGCACTGTAGAAGCTGATTACCAGGTGCTGATCAGTAAAAAATACAAGGTTTCTATTCTTACCAAATCGGCCAGCAAGCAGGAGGCGCCAGACTTGGCCCACAACCGCCGCAAACGTTATGTGCTGGACGAGGGAGAACCAGTCCCGTTCCTGGTGGAGCTTGGAATTATGAACAGCGAAGGCAAGGTGCTGGCCAAAAAATACGACAAGTTCCGCCAGATCAACCGTTTCCTGGAGATGGTTGAGGATGTGCTGGGGGATCTACCAACCGGCCGGCCGCTGACGATTGTTGATTTTGGCTGCGGCAAATCCTATTTGACGTTTGCGCTGTATCATTATTTGGCTGTCCGCGAGCGGCGGGAGCTGAATATTGTCGGACTTGACCTGAAAGCAGATGTCATTGAACATTGTGGAGCGCTGGCGTCGAGGCTGGGTTACGATAAACTGCGTTTCCTGGTCGGTGATATAGCCGATTACAACGAGCTGGACCAGGTGGACATGGTTGTGACACTGCATGCCTGCGATACGGCAACGGATGCTGCATTGGAAAAAGCGGTGCGCTGGGGTGCATCGGTTATTCTCTCGGTGCCTTGCTGCCAGCATGAGCTATTTGGGCAGGTGGAGAACGAGGTACTCAGCCCGCTGCTCTCGCACGGAATTCTGAAGGAACGTTTCTCTGCACTCGCCACTGACGCCATCCGGGCGAAGCTGCTTGATTTGATGGGTTACCGCAGCCAGCTGCTGGAATTCATCGACATGGAGCATACGCCGAAGAACATCCTGATCCGGGCCGTCAAAAGCACAAGCGGCGACAATGCCGTCAAATGGCGCGAATACAGCGCTTTCCGTGATTTCCTTGGTGCTAAGCCGTACCTTGAACGCGTCTGCGCCGACCTGCTGCCTGCGGAAACTCTTACGCAGGGATAAACCGGGCATTATGAGCTGTATTCAGCTAAAGCCTGCCAATAGGCAAAGCGGAAGAATCTGAGCTCTGACCGAATGGCATATGTCCGAAATCAATACACTGCGGTGATGCCAAATGATATCACCGTATTGCTATCATTGCAGAATCTGCAATAGAATGAGCTGAAATTGCCCCGAAATGGCAATCTGTTGCACTTTCTACACTGGAATCCGGTAAATGTTCCGGAAGTGAGATCCTGCTCTTTTGACTGCAGAAACTGCAATAGAATCTGATTCCGTTCACGCAATTTCAAATACTAAGGCAAAGAAATACAATTACCAAGGAATTTGGTGAATTTTTGCTGAACATACATCGCATATGTTCTGAACGTCATTAACGGCATTAATATCATCATGGGATTAACGCCATTAACGTCATAACGGCATTAACAATACAAACGCGATAAATAAGCAGGACGGTGAGTCTCCATGTGGAGTCAGCCGTCCTGTTTTGTGTTTTCCTTTTGGTTCAGGACAAATCTGGAAAGACTAAAGAGAACTTGAATTCTACGGAGGAAGTTGAAATGCATAGTGGCTTGGCTGAGCGGCGTTTGCAGGTGGCAATGGTATTTGTTGGTACAGGTTTGGTGCTTGCTGCTGTTACGGCAGGTGTATTGCTGCGCGGGTTATTCTTTGCGGGGGAAATGTATCTGTTGCTGACGGCATGGTATCTCCTGTGTGCTGTATTCCCCGGGTTATGGCTGGTTGCAGCGGGTCTGCACGGGCCTTCAGCCAGCCTGCTTAGCATTGACGGGAACCGCAGAGCCAATAGAAGGGCTGCGGCGCTGCTGTTGATCTGTCCGCTTGCCATCCTTGCGCTCTACGGTATTCACTGGCACCGCGGACCTTTATCAGCCCAGGGGAATCTGAATGAGCTGCTGCGCTGGGGCCTGTACGCCAGCTTTGCTTATTGCGCTTATTATTGTGCAGGCCATCGTTGGGGAGCCCGTTTTCTTAGCGCAGTGTGGAGCTTGCTGGGCATGCTTATTAGTATAAGTGCCTTGTTAGCCGTCTGTGGAGGGCTGAAGCTTCCCTTTGCGATAGCTTACAGCACATCACCGGAGGTCAGTGCTACAGGTGCCCGGCTAGGGGGATTACTTGAGTATCCTAATGCTTTCGGTGCAGTAATGGCTGTTTTTTTGCTGGAGCGTCTGTTTGCACTCGCTGTCTGCCGTGATGCAGGGGAATCGGACAAGAGGTGCGGGAAAGTGCAAGGGCGGGATGACGGCAGTGCCGTAAGGGGAGCGCCAGCGCTGCCTAAGGAAGCCTATTCGGGCTTGGGAAATACGGAAGGGGGGCGGGAGAAGCGGCGTGAAGCAGAGGTTGGGAGAATCAGTTTCAGTGGCGGCAGGGCCTACGGAGATGAGGAGCGGGAGGAGAGAGGTGAAGCAGAGGAGGGGAGAACCAGATCCAGTCGTGGCAGAGCCTACGGAGAAGTGGAGCAGGAGAAGTGGCGTGAAGCAGAGAAGCAGACGCTGGCTCGTACAGTAGCTTTTGCAGAGCAAGAACACGGTGAGCCCGCTGCAATAATAAGCAACGAACTCAACGAATCAATCGGGCACGTATCCAAGGCAATCTCCAGCAGAACCACGATCAAGCTGCTGCTGCGGATGCTGCCGCTGTTTCCGTACGCCGCCGCGCTGCTGCTCAGCGAGTCGCGCGGCGCATGGCTTGCTGCGGCTGGCGCCAGCGCCGCCGTCCTGCTCTGGAAGCGGCGGCTCCTCGCGGCGCTGCTTGCCGCTGGCGCCGCGCCTCTGGCTGCCGCGGCGCTGCTCTACCGCCAGCTGGCCCGTGCCGGGCTGGCGGTAGAGCCTTTACCCGGCCTGCTGCTGCTGGCCGGACTCTGGGCCGGCGCGCTGCTGGCCGGCCTGTGGCTGTACCGCCGCAGCTCCAGCGCGGCGGGTGGGGTCCGCGCCGCCATGCTGGTGCTGGCGGCGGCAGGCTGGACGGCGGCGGGCAGCGCCGTCCTTGTCCAGGTAAGCGAGCGGATCACCGGACCGTCTATGACGGTCGCCGCTCGCGGACTTTATTACCGCGATGCCTGGAAGCTCGCGGCGGAAGCGCCCTGGCTGGGGCGCGGGGGCGAGACTTGGCGGTACTCGTACCTCGCCGCCCAGTCCCGCCCCTATGTAGGCAGCCAGGTGCATAGCGGTTATCTCGACTTCCTGCTGAATCTGGGAATTGTCGGCCTGGCAGCAGTCCTGCTTCTGCTGCTGGCGGCAGGATGGGTGGTAGGAGCAGCCGCTCCAAGGCTGCTCCCGTCACTGCTGGTCATCGCCTTGCATGGGGCGGTTGATTTCGACTGGAGTTACGGGCTTACTTGGCTGCTGTTGTTTCTGCTGCCGGCGCTCGCGTTTGCCGAGGTCCGGCAGGAGGCGGATAACTCGTCCGGCACTACTGCAGTCAAGGCCGCTCCAGGAATAGCTGTTATCCCTTCGGCAGACCGCATTCCGTCAAATGCCGCAGTCAATGAGTGTTTAACGTTACCCGAATCTGGAACAAAGGCATCTTTCTGTGCGGTCACCACCAGACCGGATACATCCATTCAGGCACGAGACCTTCTTCCTGCTGCCGCCCATGCCAACAGTCCCGGTACTAAGCGTTTTCCCCGCTTGTTGAGCAGAGCTCAGCGGCTCGGCCACTTCGTTTTGAAGCGAAGGGTAAGGGCTGCTACTGCTGCGGTCTGCACCGGGTGCCTTTGCTTGGCGCTCAGCCTGCTATCCTTTCAGCTAATGAAGGGGGCGGAACTACATAGGGTGGCTGCCCGTGAACCAGACCCTGCAGGGAAAATTGCGCTGCTCCGGCAATCGCTGGAATGGAACCCCCGTGAGCCCCGGGCAGTGGTTAGTCTATCAAGGCTGCTCCCGGACCGGGAGGCAAAGGATCTGCTGACCGGGAGCTTGGCCTACGCGCCAGAAGATGCTACGGTGCAATGGGAGATAGCGGTGAGGTCGATGAACGGGAGTAATCCGGGAGAGTCACTGCACTGGATACGAAGAAGTTTGAAGGCGGATGTCTATAATACCGCTAAAAGGGTAAAAGCGATTGATGGAATGCTGGACATGAGTCAGCGCAGGCTGAAGGCGGGGGATAGAGCGGGAGGGACAGCCAGTGCGTCTGCGGGACTTAATCTGCTGCATCAGTTCCGCCTGCAGGCGGACAGCGAGTGCCGCAAAGGACAACAGCACAATGACCGGCGGTTTGGATTCACAGCCGAAGCCGAAGCATTGGAGCTTCGGCTCAGAAAGGTTTTGGCTGCAGCACACAGCCCGGATGCAGAAGAACGCCGCGTCAGCGTCCAGACGCCAACAGCGGCGTATTGATCAGCAGATATATCAGAAAAGTCCGTCTCTCGCTCCAAATTACTGCAAGCAGCTACACTATATGGAATGCAGCCGGCAGGCCTACTCTCATGCCTTCATCCGCTGAGAGGTGAACCAGGAGTAGATGTACGGGATGATGGTCGCGATCAGCAAGGCCGCGATAATCATACTGATGGACATGGTTTTTGGCATAAATGCGCCAAGTGCAATCAGCAGCCCGCCCAGCATCCACATGAACCCTGAGAAACGGTGGGTTTTCCGCCATACCTCCGGACTGGCCAGCGTCCATGGGGTGCGGATGCCGGTGAAATAGTTATCTTTAACTTGCGGCATGTAATTTCCAATAACAATGAACAGCAGGCCAACTGCTACCATAGTTAATTTGCTGACCGGAATATTTTGGTCAAGACTACTGGCTACGGTTAGGAAAAGTATAGTATCGGCGAGCACCGCGATAGCCAGGCGGGTCATTTTAAAAGCACCTTCGAATTTCCGGTAATTCTCTTTCTTAGGATCGATATTCCGTATGAACTGCATTCCAATGGGAAATGCCAGGCCCATGAATGCCAGCAGTGCAATCGCTGACCCTTTGCTCCCGTACCGGTTAACCTCTCCAGTAATGCTGAACTGGACAGGGAGCTGATCAGGCAGTTTGCCATAATTAATAAGCGCATAACCAAGAGAAAGAAGCCACAAAATGACTATTAGTGTGTCCTGCCACTTCCATTTGAAATTTTTCATCTTTACTCAACCTCCAAGTTAGAATGGTGGTGTTGCCTTTTGCCGTCTTCTGCAGGTAAATGATCTGATGCACTTCCTTTTCCCGTGCCGGTCAATTCCAGGAACCATCCAAGCACCTCTTCAAGCACAGTGGTATCCAGTGAATAAAGAATGAACTGTCCCTTCCGTTCATCCTGCACCAGACCGGCATGCTTCAGGGCGCTGAGATGATGCGAAATGCTTGGTTTTGACATCTGAAAATAATCGGCGATTTCTCCGGCAGTACGGTCTTTTTCCCGCAACAGCTGGATGATTTGCCGCCGGGTAGGATCGGCCAGCGCTTTGAAGGATTCATTCATTTTCGATCCGACCTTTCGATATTTAAATAATTATCTAAATATAGAATTGCACTGACTTCATAAATTGTCAATCTGTTGAATGCCATAGATTCCATCTTCGTAAGTAGAAGTCGTAAGGCCGCATATGCTAGAATAGGCTAGAAGAAGCTGGATACATAGAGCGGAAGCGTTGTTCGTCTGAGCCTGAAGGGCGCTAAGCCTAATTCCGCAAATACGGGAGGAGGAGCTGCATTGCATTTTTTTTCTGATCTGGTCTCGCAGTTGTTTGAGTGGATTCAGAGTCTTGGGTATTTCGGGATTATGATCGGACTCATGATTGAAGTAATACCGAGTGAGATTGTGCTTGCTTTTGGCGGATACTTGGTTTCGCAAGGGCAGATTAACTTTTTTGGCGCAGTTCTTTTTGGAACGGTGGGTGGGGTCATTGCCCAGATCTTTGTGTATTGGATCGGTCGTTATGGCGGCAGACCTGTACTGGAGAAATACGGAAAGTATATTTTTATCAAGAAGAAGCATATTGATCATTCCGAAGAATGGTTCAACAAGTACGGTACCGGTGTTATTTTTACGGCCCGCTTCATTCCGATTGTCCGCCATGCCATTTCCGTGCCGGCAGGGATATCACGTATGCCGTTAGGCAAATTCACTCTGTTAACCACACTCGCGGTTATTCCGTGGAGCGCACTATTTGTTTACCTGGGCTACACTCTGGGTGACAAATGGGAGACGATTGACGAGGTTGCGGCCAAGTACACCCATGAGCTGATTCTCGTTGCAATAGCCATTATCGTTATATATTTTCTGTTCAAGTGGTACAAATCCAAGAAGAAAGGTAGTGCAGTATGAAGCAGAATGTAGCCCATAAGTTTGGTCAAGGTGTTACTCCGCGCCAGTTCGTGGAAGGGATGACGAAGAATCAGCAGGCATTTGAGTCCTGGTATGAGAAGTTTGCCTGGGATAACGAAAGCGACCGGGAATACTTTGAGAGCCTGAACCATCGCGATGATCTGCGGGTGCTGATCCTGGCTGCCGATTGGTGCGGTGACGTAGTGCGTAATGTGCCGGTTGTATTCCGCATTCTTGAGACAGCGGGGATTAAGACTGAAGTGCTGATTCTGGAAGAGCATCAGGATGTCATGGATGATTTCCTGACGATGGGTGGCAGATCGGTGCCGATTGTCATCTTTGCCGATACTGGAGGTTATGTGCTCGGTCATTGGGGTCCACGTCCGGAGCATGTGCAGTCTCTGATGGCTGCATTCAAACAGGAGAATCCTGACCGCGAAGCTGCGGATTACGAGAGCAAGATTGCCGAAGTACGCAAGGCGATGGGACAAGCCTACGGGGAAGGAACGGAATCGCACGCAGTTATCGCGGGAGAACTGCGCAGCCTGATCTCCGGCTTTTAAATTATGCTTAATATACGTTCCTATAATCTAGGGCCGCTCCAGACCAATGCGTATTTGTTGACAGGGGCAGACCCCGGGCGTGGCATCATCATCGACCCCGGTATGAACCCCGCCGGTCTTGTGCGGGCTATAGAAGGCATGGAGATTGAAGCGATTTTGCTGACACATGCCCATTTCGATCATATCGGCGGCGTAGATGAAATACGCAAAGCCAAGAAATGTCCTGTCTATGTTCATCCTCTGGAGAGTGAATGGCTGAGCAGTCCCAAGCTGAACGGCTCACTGATGTGGCCGGAAGCCTCGCCTCCGGTAAGCACAGATCCTGCAGAGTATGATCTGGCAGAAGGACAGATTCTGCAGCTGCTGGGCCTCACCTTCCGGGTGATGCATACCCCCGGGCATTCTCCGGGAAGTGTCAGCTTCCTGTGTGGAAATGATCTGTTTTCCGGGGATGTGCTGTTTAAGCTGGGGGTCGGACGTACCGATCTGCCCGGCGGCAGAGAGCGGGATTTAATTGACTCCATCCGCGGGAAGCTGTACCGGCTGGATGAAGAAGTGAAGGTATATCCGGGACATGGTCCGCGGACAACCATCGGCTTTGAACGTCTCCGCAATCCTTACGTTCCCATGCAGTGACCTTATTCCCCTGGATGCGACATGAACCGGGAAAATAGAGATGGACATTAAGGTACAAAGTTGCTACAATAATGTTAATTAAATGTAACATTTACCTCGCGAAGCACGCAGACTGTGGAATAATCCCGGTTTGCGTTCTTTTTTTTGTCTACATAATAGGTCGAATGCATGGGAGGAAGCGCCTTGAAGAACGATATACATTACCAGATGGATGATGGAAAGCCAGATACAGCTAGTGAAATCTTCGCAGTCGGTATTGGGAAAGAAACGGAGTATACTGCTCTTGGCAGAGCTCCAGACCGTTTGGAGCGGACTTTATTCTGGCATTTCCCTGGAGGGAAAGGTGCAGTGCAGCCTTGGCGGCGGAGACTTTGGGAGCTGCAAAATAATATGGATCACGAATGAACGAATTGATATAGCTATTCGTATTACGGTGTGAATGAAGGAAGCATGGAGGGATCAATGAGCGACGTGACGCTGGAGAGAATCAAGCTGGCACAGCAGGGCGATGCTTCGGCGCTTGCGTTACTGCTGCGGGAGCATTACAGCTTTTTGTACAAATACCTAATCAAGGTCACCATGGACCCATTGCTCGCCGAGGAGCTTGCCCAGGATACTATGGTCAGATGCATGGAGAAGATTAGAAGCTACGATGGTTCCTCTTCTTTTTCCTCATGGCTGATCACGATCGCTACCCGTCTTTATATCGACCGGAAGCGGAGATGGAAACGTGAAGCGGAGTGGCGGCGCCAGGAGCAGGGCGTGTTGACCATCCGCTGGCGGTTTGAGAGCCGGAATATAGAATGGAGCGATCTGCTTGATGCGCTCTCCCGGATTCCCTCACCTCAGCGGATAGCCGTACTGCTGAAGCATTATTACGGTTACAGCTATGAAGAAATCGGTGTGATTCTGCAAGTCCCATCGGGCACAGTCAAATCACGTGTGTCTGCCGGCCTTAACCACCTGCGAAAGGAGCTGAATGAGGATGAAACCTGATGATGAGGAACTGCTGGTCCAGTTGAACGCAGAATTGAATATTTTGGATGCGCAATTTGATGACATTTCACCGCCATCTATGGTGGTTATGAAAGAACTCATTGCCGCCGAGACCCTCCGCAGGCGCCGTAAGAGCCGCAATGAGCTGCTGCTGTTCTTGTGCTTGGCTCTGATTGTGCTCAGTATCATTCTGACTGCATTGGGATCAGCCCCTGTATTTTATTGGGTACTACAGGCGATGTTCCCCCTCGCGGCACTTGGCAGTCTGGGGATTTCGCGGATCAGACTGCGGCGGGAGGATACGGAAGAGTGAGTGAACTGAAGGATGTGCCTTTATGGTTGTGGATTTGCTTAGCTGCCGTGCTGATGCTGCAGGGGACATGGATATTCCGGGATGCGCAGAAGAGAGGCAAAGGTGGCATGGCATGGTTCTGGGGAGTCTGGGGTCTTACCGGAATACCCACGCCGGCAGTTTGTTATCTGTTGTTTGTGATTCTGCCAGATAGACGAAGAAGAAAGCGGGATTAATCAATACAGGATGTCAGGAAAGATTCTTCTGTATGCGAAGAATAGAACGGGGGATGCTGGGATGGACAAAGTGAATTGGGGTTTGGTTTGGCCGCTGCTTGCACTTCAGATCCTGCTGGCCATTGTCGGATTGATATCTTTGGCCAGAGCGGAGAAAGTGCGGGGGCCGAAATGGATGTGGATTATTATAATAGTATTTGGCAATCTGCTCGGCAGTATTGCTTATTTTACGGCAGGAAGGAATGAGAACTGATGCCGCTGCTTAAGGTTGCCGATCTGCATAAACGGTATGGCAGACATATCTCCGTAGATGGTATAAGCTTTGAGATCGAATCCGGGCGCTGTGTCGCCTTGCTGGGACCAAACGGAGCAGGCAAGACCACAACGCTGCGCATGCTTGCGGGTCTGCTGCCGCCTACGTCGGGGGAGATATCCTTTGCCGGCAATCGTCCGGGAACGGATTACCGCAAAGCGCTGGGATATTTGCCGCAATCCCCGGCTTTTTACAACTGGATGAGCGGACAGGAATATGTTGTCTTTGCTGCGAAGCTGAGCGGCATGCGCTCCAGAGAAGCAGCCGAGAGGTCGGCCGCCGCACTGGAGCGGGTAGGTCTCAGCGAGTCGGCGCGCCGCCGGATTTCCGGGTATTCAGGCGGAATGAAGCAGCGGCTCGGCCTGGCGCAGGCACTGGTGCACCGCCCCCGGCTGCTGCTGCTTGACGAGCCGGTCTCAGCGCTTGATCCGATTGGACGGCGGGAAGTGATGGAACTGCTGCGGGAGATCCGTGAAGAGACGACGGTCATCTTTTCTACACATGTGCTGCATGATGCCGAAGAGATATGCGATGACATCATATTAATGAACCGCGGTGTGATAGCTGAGCAGGGGACATTATCCTATCTCCGTTCACAGTACAGTCTTCCTATTATCAGATTATATACAGAGAAAGAGGATAAGGCATTCCGGTGGCTGGAGGATCTTGTGAATAAACCTTTTATTGTTCAGTCGCAGATTATTGCAGGTAAAGCCATCTTTAATGTGAGCGATGTAGAACTGGCACGGCGGGAGATTCTGCAGGAAGCTGGCAAATTGGACATTCCGCTGCTACAATTCGAAGCAGGCTCTTCCACGCTGGAAGACTTGTTCATGAAAGTGGTGGGCTCATGAGAAGTTTCTGGACTTTATACTCGAAAGAAATGCTCGAGACGCTGCGAAGCTACAAACTGGTCTGGATACCGATTGTATTTATCATCTTGGGCATTATGCAGCCGCTTGTGACCTATTACATGCGCGATATTCTGGAAGCTTCCGCAAATGTGCCGGCAGGGATGCTGGAGAGCTTTGAAATGCCGGAGGCAGCTGCGGTAATGGCGCAAGCGCTTGGCCAATATGGGACGATTGGCATACTGGTTCTGGCGCTTGGGAGCATGAATGCACTGGCGGGAGAACGGAGCAGCGGAACGGCTGAGCTGCTGATGGCCAAGCCGGTTACTCCGATAGTCATTATCATCGCCAAATGGGCTGCACAGCTGACCCTGCTTGTGATTGCACTTGGATTGGGCGCGGCAGGGGCCGGGTATTACACGGAAGAGCTGATGGGTCCGCTTGCCTGGGGTGAGGTTGCAGCTGCAACCGGAATCTATGGGCTATGGCTGCTCTGCGGCGTCTCACTCACACTGCTGTTCAGCTCCTTTCTTCGTGGGCCTGCCGCCGTGTTTCTTGCACTGGCGCTCGTTGCGGGGGTATCGCTTGCCTATGGTCTGCTGCCAACCCGGCTTGCCTGGACGCTGGCTGCATTGCCCGGATTGTCCGCTGGAGTTCTTGTAGACAGCGGCACGGTTGGAGTAGGCCCTTTTCTCTCAGCAGCCGTGCTGATTGTGCTGTGTATTGCCGGGTCTGCTCTGTTAACGTCCAGGAATAAACTCCCAGTTTGACGGAAAAATAAGAAAAATGTTGCTTTTTCTCGACATTTCTGAAAATTTCAAAGGAAATTTCATTGAACTCTCCTCCTGCAGCTGGACAGCTCTATCTTTTTTTAGTAGACTGTTGAAACAAGTAGAACCATGATAGATTTTGGCTCAGGAGGTAGGACGATGCTGCGTTTAGGAGAGAAAATTGTCATTGTTGCAGACGCTTTTGAGCAGAGTCTTCCTATTGGAGACTACGGCTACCTGATTGCTTACGACCGCAATCCTGACAATGCGTTTGATTATGTGATTCGTGTCCCTCAGGCTAACAGGAATTTTTATGTTACGGCAGAGGATATTGAGGCGGAAGAACAATTGCTGGTGGTAGAGGCTGAGAGAGCAACGCATGAAGCATTGATCGACTATGCTTTGTCGACATACAATGAGAAGCTGTTTCATCATTTGATGAACGGCGAAGACATGGAAGCAGAAGAGGCGGAAACGACGTCTACGGAAAGTATGTCCCAGGCGGAATTCATCAAACAGGTGAATCTTCGCGCTTGGATTTAGGTAAGGCCGGCGCAAGCCGGCTTTTTTGAAATAGAAGAATTTATATGTTCCACGCCATAAATGATCCTTCTATTTTTCGCAGAAGCGGCTGCCAGTCCTAAGAGGACTGCAAGTCTGTTTCTTCTTAAAATGTAGGAATCTATAGGGTGCACGCAATGCTTTATCCTTATATTTCTGCTGAAACGGCTGCCGTCCCTATTAGGACGCCATAGCCGTTTTTTCTTGTTTCATGTACCCACAACCTGTAGCGCCACCAGCTGTTGTTCGAATTGCAGCTTTATGAACATGACAAGCTCATTGAATTGTCCAGGCTTCTACAATATAATTAAAAACGTTATCCGGGCGCTTTAGCCCTTTAAACAGGAGGGATATTTCTTATGAGCATTACCGTCAAAGATGTGCAGCATGTGGCCAAGCTGGCCCGCCTGCAGTTAAGCCCGGAAGAAGAGGCTACTTTTACTGAACAAATGAATGCTATTTTACAATATGCGGAGAAATTGAACGAACTCGACACGGAGCATGTGAAGCCGACAACGCATGTGCTGCAGGTCAGCAATGTGATGCGGGATGATGTCGTGAAGGAGAGCCTTTCCCAAGAAGAAGCTCTGCTTAACGCACCTGAACATGAAGACGGACATTTCAAAGTGCCGGCAGTTCTGGAATAACGACAATAGAGAGGAGGAAGAAAGTTGAGCCTGTTTCAATATCGACTACCCGAAGTACATAACATGCTGCACAGCAAAGAGATTTCGGTCAGCGAACTGACGGAAGAATCACTGGCTGCCATTACCGGGCGTGACGGGAAGGTGCATGCATTTTTAACTTTAAATGAGGAGGGCGCGCGGCTGTCCGCACGTGCTCTGGATGACAAGCTGGCTTCCGGTGCAGCGCGCGGTTTGCTGTTTGGTCTTCCTGCAGGAATTAAAGATAACATTGTGACCAAAGGACTGCGCACGACCTGTGCCAGCCAGTTTCTGGACAATTTCCAGCCGATATATGATGCAACAGTTGTTTCCAAACTGAGTCAGGCTGATGCTGTAACCATCGGCAAGCTGAACATGGACGAGTTCGCCATGGGCGGCTCCAATGAGAATTCTAGCTACGGGGCTGTGCGTAATCCTTGGGATCTGGAACGTGTTCCCGGGGGCTCCAGCGGCGGCTCGGCAGCTGCAGTAGCTGCCGGCGAAGTCTTTTTTGCCCTTGGCTCCGATACCGGCGGGTCCATCCGCCAGCCCGCTTCGTATTGCGGTGTGGTAGGACTTAAACCGACTTATGGTCTGGTTTCGCGTTACGGCCTGGTGGCATTTGCTTCGTCGCTCGATCAGATTGGTCCGCTTACCCGCACAGTGGAGGATTCCGCTTATGTGCTGCAGGCGATTGCCGGATATGACGCCCAGGATTCCACCTCGGCCAAAGTGAATATCCCTGATTACTTAAGCGCGCTTACCGGTGATATTTCCGGGCTTCGCATCGCTGTGCCGAAGGAGTATATCGGAGAAGGTGTAGATGCCTCCGTCCGTGAGAGTGTGCTGTCTGCACTTAAGGTGCTGGAAGATCTGGGTGCGGTCTGGGAAGAGGTTTCTCTTCCGCATACTGAATATGCTGTGGCGGCGTATTATTTGCTCTCCTCTTCGGAGGCGTCTTCCAACCTGGCCCGGTTTGACGGGGTGCGTTACGGTGCGCGTATAGATAACGGCGGCGGACTGCTTGATTTGTACCATAATTCCCGCAGCCACGGATTTGGGCCGGAAGTTAAACGCCGGATTATGCTCGGCACTTATGCGCTCAGCTCCGGTTATTATGATGCTTATTACTTGAAGGCGCAGAAAGTGCGCACCTTGATCAAGCAGGATTTCGACGAAGTATTTAAAAAATATGATATCGTCATCGGACCGACTGCGCCAACTACAGCTTTCAAGCTGGGCTCACAGACGGAAGATCCGCTCACGATGTATTTGAATGATATTTTGACCATTCCGGTTAGTCTCGCCGGTATTCCTGCCGTCAGCATCCCTTGCGGTTTTGCCGAAGGCCTGCCTGTAGGTCTGCAAATTATCGGCAAGGAATTTGATGAGAGCACGGTACTGCGTGTTGCACACGCTTTTGAACAACATACAGATCATCATAAAGTACAGCCACAACTATAATTGCAGTCTTCGAAGCTTAGGCTCACAAAACTTTTAAGGGATGAGATCATTTATGTCTAAATACGAAACGGTCATCGGGCTGGAAGTTCATGTGGAGCTTCATACCAAGTCCAAAATCTTCTGCGGCTGCTCCACAGAATTTGGTGCTCCGCCCAATACGCACACCTGTCCCGTCTGTCTTGGTCATCCCGGCGTGCTGCCGGTGTTGAACCGCCAGGCGGTGGAATACGCGATGAAAGCAGCCATGGCGCTGAACTGCACCATCGGCGATGTCAGCAAGTTCGACCGCAAGAACTATTTTTACCCCGATTCGCCCAAAGCGTATCAGATCTCGCAATATGACCAGCCGATCGGCCTGAACGGCTGGATTGATATCGAAGTGAACGGTGAAACCAAACGGATCGGAATCACCCGCCTGCACCTGGAGGAAGACGCGGGCAAGCTGACTCATGTAGACGGCGGATTTGCTTCCCTCGTCGATTTCAACCGGGTAGGCACACCGCTGATCGAAATTGTCTCCGAACCGGATCTGCGCTCTCCTGAAGAGGCGCGCGCTTATCTGGAGAAGATACGGGCCATTATGCAATATTGCGACGTATCCGATGTGAAGATGGAAGAAGGCTCCATGCGCTGCGATGCGAACATAAGCCTGCGGCCGGCAGGTCAGGAAGAGTTCGGCATCCGGGCGGAGCTTAAGAACATGAACTCCTTCCGGGGTGTGCTGCGCGGTCTGGAGTACGAGCAATTCCGCCAAGGGGAAATCCTTGATGATGGCGGTATCGTCGTGCAGGAGACCCGCCGCTGGGATGAAGCGCAGGGCAAGACGTTATCCATGCGCGGCAAGGAAGAAGCTCACGATTACCGCTACTTTCCAGATCCGGATCTCATTGTCCTGCATATTGATGATGCTTGGAAAGAGTCCATCCGCGCTACGATTCCGGAGCTGCCGGATGCCCTCCAGCTGCGGTACAGTGAGGAGTATGGCCTTACCGCTTATGATGCGGGTGTGCTGACCTCTTCCAAGCCGCTGGCCGATTTCTTTGAAGGCTGCCTTGCTTATACAAAGGATGCCAAAGCTGTGGCCAACTGGATGATGGGCGATTTGCTGGGTTATCTGAACGGCAGCAATCTGGAATTGTCCCAGGTGAAGATTACACCGCAGGGTCTGGGCGAAATGATCGGCCTGATTTCAGGTGGTACGATCAGCAGCAAGATTGCCAAGACTGTCTTCAAGGAAATGCTGGAAAGCGGAAAGCTGCCGGGTGCAATCGTTGAAGAGAAGGGACTTGTTCAGATCAGCGACGAGGGCGCAATCAAAAAAATCGTTGAGGATGTAGTGGCTGCCAATCCGCAATCGGTGGAGGATTACAAGGCTGGCAAGCAAAAGGCAATCGGATTCCTGGTAGGTCAGGTTATGAAAGAAAGCAAAGGCAAAGCTAACCCGGGTCTGGTAAATACATTGCTGGCTGAAGTTTTGAACAGCTAGATTCCGCTTTTGGGTAATAGTAGACTATAGGATTATTAGCTCAGGGCTTGTCGGCAACGGCAGGCCCTGAGCGGCATATAAGGGGACTGTGCGGATGAACACAATTATCAAGCTTGATCTGCAGGATGAGATCATTCTTAGTGAGCTATGGAGCCTTCAGCATAAAGCTTACCGGCTGGAAGCGGAGATGATCGGATTCCATGAAATTCCGCCATTGCTGGAGACCAGAGATATGCTGAGCCAGTCTCAGGAGGATTTCTACGGCCGTTTCGACAGCAGCGGCGATCTGATGGGGGCTGTTGCCGTGCTGGAAGAGTCACCGGGCAAGCTGACTGTGACCCGAATGATGGTGAGTCCTGAGTATTTCCGCCAAGGGGTGGCAGGAAGCCTGCTG
Organism: Paenibacillus sp. FSL L8-0340; assembly: GCF_038593145.1. Classification (NCBI taxonomy): domain Bacteria; kingdom Bacillati; phylum Bacillota; class Bacilli; order Caryophanales; family Paenibacillaceae; genus Paenibacillus; species Paenibacillus sp. FSL L8-0340. The sequence goes on along the minus strand of NZ_CP151967.1, from coordinate 6,513,096 downwards.
GAATTTATCTTTGCCCATTATCCGGGAATGGAGCAGTTTATTGTATCTACAGGGAAGCTCAATATTCCTGCAGTTACACTGTATACCAAACATGGGTTTATTCCAGCCGGAGTAGAGGAAGTAGCACCGGGTGTGGAACTGATTGAATTTTACCGGAGTGGTATGCTTTGAAAGTAATACAATTCTTTATGGAAGGAGGAGCCCGAAATGAGTTCTGAAAAGAAAGATGATTCCGCCAAGCTCCCGACAGAGGAAGGGATATATGATACAACTGCACAGGAGCAAGATGACGGGATAGAGCAGAAGAAGCCCTCAATCCCGCCTCGTCCAAAACGCCGTCCCCATCGTAAACGCAAATTTATTGCCGGACTGCTATCCGCATTAATTCCGGGGACGGGACATCTATATTTCGGGCTTCTCCGCAAAGGGATTTCTTTCATCTTTCTTATCCTGCTTGATATTGCGGCGCTGCTTTATTTTTCGTCCATCGGTATGCAGATCAACGTTCCGCTGCTGATATTGCTGGCCCTGATGATTCCGGTGCTGTATTTCTACAATGTATTTGATGCCCTGCAGTCTGCTGACCGGATTTTGCGCTTTCCCGGGGAACAGGACACTGAAACGCCAGCCCCTTCAAAATATGCCAAACGCCGTACCCTGGTGAGTGAGCCGGGAATCTCGTTTGGCCTGATGCTGCTCTTTGGAGGAGTGCTGCTGTTCCTGTTCCGGCAGAAGCCGGCCTGGCTGCAAATGTTCATTCAGGATTATGCGGGAACGGTAATTGCCGCGGTGCTGATCGTCGGTGGTTTTTTACTGGGAGTCCGTGAGGTTGCGAAGGGATTATCCAGGAGCAGAGGCAATGAGCGGCGCACCCGCCGTGTCGGCCGATATACGGCCGCAGTCCTGCTTGCCAGTGTCGGCGTTCTTTTGCTGATGGATGCAAGAGATGGAACACATAATATGCTGCTGCTGCTAAAATGGTGGCCTGTTATACCGGTGCTGTGGGGTGCGGAATACCTGCTCATTTACTTTTTCTCGGGCCGCAGAGGTCAGACTGATTATGGTTCAAAAGCCCGGATGGATTTGCGCGGTCTGTTCTCATCTCTTATTTTGGCCGCCAGTGTATTTATCGTGGCAGAGCAGGAGCATTATTTGCATTTATGGAACCGGGTCAGCCTTAACCTTACCGCTGCCGCAGTGGATTACGGCGAAGCCAAGGGTAGCCATTTTCAAAAGCCCCCATTAATCGTACCGGTTGAGCTGGGCACCTCTAAACTAACTGTTGATGCCATCAACGGCGACATCATGATTCACCGAGCCCCGGTAGAGGATATTGAAATCACGGCTACAGTATGGGTGGATCAGCTTGATGGTGCAGTGGCAGAGGCGATATCGGAACAGTCCTTTGTGGAGGTCATTGAGGGTTCTAACATCAAAGTAACCCCAAAAACCAAGACTTATGGAGACTCCGGCAAACGCCAGCCGCGTATGGATCTTGACATTTCGCTTCCGGAGGACCGCCGCTTTAATCTGGAGGTGCGGACGATGAATGGCGGAATTACGCTGCAGAACGTGGAAGCCATTGAGGATATCTCTCTGGAGACCGGCAACGGCGCGATTGTTCTATACCGCATATACGGAAATGTAAAAGGAAAGACACTAAACGGGGAAGCCCGTGCCAGAACAGTTCAAGGGGACGTTGAGATGTCAACGAGCGGCGGGAATATGGCAGCTTGGGATGTTACAGGGGCATTGAAGCTGTCGACCGCTGTAGGCAATATAACGGCATCCGGCAACGGTGGTGAAGTGGATTTGTCCAGCAAGAATGGCAATCTGGCAATTGACGGTGCAATGGCTAAACTGCATGCTGAATCCCTAAATGGCAAAATTAATGCCCGATCAGAGTCCGTCGGAGGAGACTGGGATATTTACAGCGCAGTTGGCGACATTGATCTTTACGTGCCTTTATTTGGCGATTATAAGGTGGATGGATCCAGCGGTTATGGAGATATCGACACCGACCTGCCAGAGCTGACTATCGACAAAAAGACAATTTCCGGCAAAATCGGCAATGGCGAGTTCAAACTGCGAGTAGAAGGAAACAGCAACCTAAATGTGAGGAAATATTGAAATAAGTAATTTTTATTATATAATAATGAATATAATGTATCGACTCCGTTGACAACATCGAAAGTCCGGTCTTACAATTACTTTATAGCTTTATTATGTTTTTATTTTAAAGGCGGTGGAATTGATGGGTAGTGGCGTACAGCATGCATTGGAACAACTGAAGACTACCGGTGTCCGTATTACGCCTCAGCGTCATGCGATTCTTACGTATCTGATGGAAGCGTTGAATCATCCTACGGCAGACGATATTTACCGTGCGCTTGAGCCGCAGTTTCCGAGCATGAGTGTGGCAACTGTATATAACAATCTAAAGATGTTCATGGAAGCCGGTATGGTTCGCGAGTTGACTTATGGTGACAATTCAAGCCGTTTTGATGCAAATGTATCCGATCATTATCATGTCATCTGCCAGGTGTGCGGGAAGATCGAAGATTTCAGCTACGCCTCGCTGCATGAAGTGGAGCAGGCTGCCGAACGGGCTACAGAGTTTAAGATCCATGGTTTGCGGATGGAATTGTACGGTGTGTGCAAATGCTGCAGTGACAAGAAGCATTGAGATAACAGATTGAATAACATTATAGGTATAATCGACTGCTATGTTTCGGACTGCAGGAGATTTGCCGGTTTTTCCAAAACGTGCGGAATCCGGAAGCGGAGGCTGCACGTTTTTTTGATAATTCTGCTATGACTTACTTAATCTATGAATAACTTCCAGTAGATTTTCGCAACCAAAGAGACTCACATAGCGTATACTTAAGATTGGATTGGTTATACGCGCACGCAAAATTAACTAAATATGTGGAGGATACATTTTGGACAGAAGACAGAGACAAAGACGCACCAAGAAGCGTGGAGGTCTTTTTCGCCGTTTATTAGGGCTTGTCATAATAGCCGCCGCTGCTTACTGGATTGTATTTTATGTACTGCCGAATCGGCAGCATATTGATCCTGACTGGAAAGAGATGGAACACCCTATTTTTGTCAAAGGAGAGTTTACAGGTTTTAACGCTAACGGTACAGGAGAGAGTCTGCTGCTGCCTCTGCCGCTTTTGCAGAAGTATGTTGATTCTTCCATTCGTTATGAAGAGGAGAGCAAATCAGCCATTCTTTCGACTGAGAGCGAGCTTCTATATATGCAAGAGAATTCAACCTCCGCCAGCCTGAACAACCAGCCGATTCAGCTTCGGCTTGCTCCTGAAGAAAAGGATGGAGTGACCTATCTTCCGGCCGACACCCTCGAAGATCTATATGGTTTTGAGGTAGAAGAGGATAGTGATACCGGAGCTGTACTGCTGATGACTGCCGGGGAGACAGTTCCGCTGGGCAAAGTGAAGGGGGAGGAAGACGACAGAACGAAGGCACTGCGCAGCGAGGCGTCAATTCATGCCCCCATTATCGCGGATATGCCTCGGGGAGCCGTGGTGAGGATCTGGAAGGCTGACAACCCGGACTGGCTGTATGTACAGCTGAGCAGTGGGTATACGGGATATGCCAAAGCCGGTGACATTCTGTCAGACGGGCAAAAAACTGTAGAAGAAAAAACTTCCACACCGTCGAGAGCGGAACGTAACTGGAAGGGCAAGCCGGTAAATCTGTTCTGGGAAGCAGTATACGAGCGTAAACCGGATCCGGCTAAGTTCGGTGATTTGCCTGGAGTCAATGTGGTTAGCCCTACGTGGTTTGAGATTGTAGACGTGCAGGGCAATGTGCGCAGTAAAGCGGACAAGGCTTACGTGCAGTGGGCGCACAAGCAGGACATGGAAGTCTGGGCTCTGCTCAGCAACAGCTTTGATGCCGATCTGACGACTGAGGCTTTAGCGAGCTATGAGAAGCGGATGAATACGATCGTACAAATGCTGGAGTTTGCTGATTTATATGATTTGGATGGTATCAATATCGACTTTGAGAATGTATACACCAAAGACGGTGAGAATGTTACGCAGTTTATGCGGGAGCTGAAGCCAATGGCCCAAGCCAAAAATCTCATTGTCTCCATTGATGTGACGCCTAAATCGAAGAGTGAAATGTGGTCTTTGTTTCTGGACCGGCGCGCACTCGGTACAGTTGTTGATTTCATGATGGTCATGGCGTACGATGAGCACTGGGCATCCAGTCCAAAGTCGGGCTCTGTTTCCTCGCTGCCTTGGGTGGAGAGCTCCATCAGCCGCATTATCGAGGAAGACGAGGTGCCTGCCGAGAAATTGATTCTCGGTGTCCCGCTGTATACCCGCATCTGGTCGGAAACAACAGAAAAGGGTAAAACCAAGGTGAGCTCCAAGGCTGTGAGCATGAATGCGGTTCAGGAGATTCTTACTGAGAAGAAGCTGACACCGAAGCTTGATAAGGATGCGGGCCAGAATTACGTTGAGTACAAGGAAGACGGGATTCTCCGTAAAATATGGATAGAGGATAAGCTCTCACTACAAGGGAGAGTTAAACTAGCCAAATCGTTTGGACTTGGCGGAGTGGCCTCCTGGACACGCAGCCTGGGCAATCAGGAAGCCTGGGAGACCCTGCAAACAATTCATCAATAATATAATCTGTCAGTAAGATAACAAGGGGCTCCCAGTCTGGGAGCCCCTTGTTTGTATGATTCATTCATTGGCTGTCGTTATTGCTTGAGCTGCTGAGTTTCGAGCTGCTCTGCAGTTATCGTAGCCTGCGCCGGATCCCTTGTCAGAAGGGTATGGCAGAACATGCAGCGGTCTGTTTTCCCGAGCATCTTGGTCAGTTTGTGGCATTCCGGACATTCCAGCTGGACTGCGCTGGTGGACAGCATGCCTGCCCAGAAATAAATGGCGAGACTTGCCATCATGGAGATCAGGCCGATGACCAGACCGATAGCCGCGAATACTTTGCCTGCTGATCCCCAGAATACGATGCCTGCCGTTCCCAGAATCATGAGTCCCATTCCAAGCATGGTAAGCAGTAGTCCCCAGGTGCGAAAAGCATTGATTTTAGCCGATTTTAGCTTCATGAGTATTTACTCCTAACTAAAATATAGTTCGGTCGTCCAGGAGGAACTGATATGAATATGTAGAATATTATTATTTAAGAGGATTATAACTGACTGGACGCAAAATCGCCAAATTTGATGGAGGGAAGTATGGAACTATCCAATTTGACCCTGTTGAGTGGAGAAACGTTTGATGAGAATGTTCTGGGAGCTGTCACTTTGAGGCAGAAGGGTAATGCTCCGTTTCAGAGTGCGCTTCTTCATGACTTCGATATGGTAGTGCTGATGCTGCATGAAGATGAAGAGAAAGAACGGACTATAACCCATAGCATTGCCGGTGACCGGCGCACGCAGTCTGTGCATGTAGGCTTATCTGCCCTGGAGCGGGCTGTAATGGCGGGTGATAACAATGAACTTCTTACCAGCTTAATAGCTGGAGATGTGATTTGGGACCCTAAGGGAATATTAGGGGATATGCGCAGGGAGATCATGCAATTCCAGGGCCCGCTAAGAGAGCGGGTGCTGTTTATGGAATTTGCACGCTTTCAGCATATGTATGTTAAATCCAAACGGTATCTGGAAGCAAACTGTACCATGGATGCCTACAACTGTGTTTTGATTGCTTTGTATCATTGGGCGCGGATTGAAGTCAGTGAAGCGGGATTTTTCCCCGACCCTGCAGTATGGGAACAAGTCAAGAGTCTAAACACCCCTGTTCACAAGCTGTATGAAGAGCTTACGGTGAGTACCGAAACTCTAGATCAACGAGTCGAACTGATTCTGCTTGCCTGTGAATTTGCCCTAATGTCGAAGATGTCTGATTGTTGCAGATTGCTTTTGAATATCCTGGGCAGCCGAAAGGAATCATGGAGTATCAAAGAATTACTGCAGCATTCGGGCCTCAGCCAATTGGAAGCTGAACTGCCGCTTGTATTGCGCAAGCTTGTTTCCCGTTCACTAATAAGAGAGATTACTTCCTGGGCGGATGATGCCGGTGACGGTCATGCGGTACGTTACACCCGGTAAAGATAAAGAGCAGGATAGAGTGGCTATCCATAACGGGATGTTCCACCTGACAAAAGAGCATATGCTGTAGGATAGGGAGAGGCCGGGCGCTCTCTTTTTTTATTTGTACAGTTTCTGAATGAGATGATAAACGCAGGGAATATTTATAGTTGACTCTTTTGTTAATGGTGTGTTAAATTATAACTCGGCCCTCAGACACAATGACAAGCTGCAAAGCAAGCGTAAATCAACCGAAAAAAGAAATTAAAAAAAAGGTTGACTAAAACGAGGTCGCCGTGATATATTATAAAGGTCGCTGCTGACAAGCGCCGACGACGAAAAACAAGAACTTGATCTTTGAAAACTGAACAACGAGTGAGTATGGAAATCACGTAAGTGAGATCCGAAAAAAGAGAATGTAAATTCTCGTCAGATGTTTCAAATTGAGCAATCGCTCTTTCTAAATACCAATTTGGAGAGTTTGATCCTGGCTCAGGACGAACGCTGGCGGCGTGCCTAATACATGCAAGTCGAGCGGAGTTATGAAGGAGCTTGCTCCGGAATAACTTAGCGGCGGACGGGTGAGTAACACGTAGGCAACCTACCTCTTTGACTGGGATAACTACCGGAAACGGTAGCTAATACCGGATAATTCCTTTGTTCACATGGACGAAGGATGAAAGGCGGAGCAATCTGCTACAAGGAGATGGGCCTGCGGCGCATTAGCTAGTTGGTGGGGTAACGGCTCACCAAGGCGACGATGCGTAGCCGACCTGAGAGGGTGAACGGCCACACTGGGACTGAGACACGGCCCAGACTCCTACGGGAGGCAGCAGTAGGGAATCTTCCGCAATGGGCGAAAGCCTGACGGAGCAACGCCGCGTGAGTGATGAAGGTTTTCGGATCGTAAAGCTCTGTTGCCAGGGAAGAACGTCCGGTAGAGTAACTGCTACCGGAGTGACGGTACCTGAGAAGAAAGCCCCGGCTAACTACGTGCCAGCAGCCGCGGTAATACGTAGGGGGCAAGCGTTGTCCGGAATTATTGGGCGTAAAGCGCGCGCAGGCGGCTATTTAAGTCTGGTGTTTAAACCTTGGGCTCAACCTGAGGTCGCACTGGAAACTGGGTGGCTTGAGTACAGAAGAGGAAAGTGGAATTCCACGTGTAGCGGTGAAATGCGTAGATATGTGGAGGAACACCAGTGGCGAAGGCGACTTTCTGGGCTGTAACTGACGCTGAGGCGCGAAAGCGTGGGGAGCAAACAGGATTAGATACCCTGGTAGTCCACGCCGTAAACGATGAGTGCTAGGTGTTAGGGGTTTCGATACCCTTGGTGCCGAAGTTAACACAGTAAGCACTCCGCCTGGGGAGTACGGTCGCAAGACTGAAACTCAAAGGAATTGACGGGGACCCGCACAAGCAGTGGAGTATGTGGTTTAATTCGAAGCAACGCGAAGAACCTTACCAGGTCTTGACATCCCTCTGAATCCACTAGAGATAGTGGCGGCCTTCGGGACAGAGGAGACAGGTGGTGCATGGTTGTCGTCAGCTCGTGTCGTGAGATGTTGGGTTAAGTCCCGCAACGAGCGCAACCCTTGACTTTAGTTGCCAGCAGGTAAGGCTGGGCACTCTAGAGTGACTGCCGGTGACAAACCGGAGGAAGGTGGGGATGACGTCAAATCATCATGCCCCTTATGACCTGGGCTACACACGTACTACAATGGCCGGTACAACGGGAAGCGAAGCCGCGAGGTGGAGCCAATCCCAGCAAAGCCGGTCTCAGTTCGGATTGCAGGCTGCAACTCGCCTGCATGAAGTCGGAATTGCTAGTAATCGCGGATCAGCATGCCGCGGTGAATACGTTCCCGGGTCTTGTACACACCGCCCGTCACACCACGAGAGTTTACAACACCCGAAGTCGGTGGGGTAACCCGCAAGGGAGCCAGCCGCCGAAGGTGGGGTAGATGATTGGGGTGAAGTCGTAACAAGGTAGCCGTATCGGAAGGTGCGGCTGGATCACCTCCTTTCTATGGAGAATCGTTTCCTGCAATGGAAACATTCAAATCGGAAGCTTAGCTTCCGAAACTCAGGTTTAGGCCTGTTACTCACTCGTTGGTCAGTTTTGAGAGTTTAAGCTCTCAAGTAGTACCTTGATCCTTGAAAACTGGATACCGAAACGAATTTGCGTTTTAGAACATCTTTTAGCTGAAACTTGTGTAAACAAGTTTTAATTATAGCGATGCTAGCGATTTTCCTAACGGAAAACGCATTGGTTAAGCTAATAAGAGCACACGGAGGATGCCTAGGCGCCAGGAGCCGACGAAGGACGTGGCGAACAACGAAACTGCCTCGGGGAGCTGTAAGCAAGCTTTGATCCGGGGGTGTCCGAATGGGGAAACCCAGCTGTGGTAATTCGCAGTTACTTCTCTCTGAATACATAGGAGAGATAGAGGCAGACCAGGGGAACTGAAACATCTAAGTACCCTGAGGAAGAGAAAACAATAGTGATTCCGTCAGTAGCGGCGAGCGAACGCGGAACAGCCTAAACCAAGGGGCAAGCCCCTTGGGGTTGTGGGACGTCTCACATGGAGTTACAAAGGAATATGGTAGGCGAAGAGGTCTGGAAAGGCCCGCGATAGAGGTAAAAGCCCTGTAGCCTAAACTGTGTTCTCTCCGAGACGGATCCCGAGTAGTGCGGGGCACGTGAAACCCCGTATGAATCCAGCAGGACCATCTGCTAAGGCTAAATACTACCTGGCGACCGATAGTGAAACAGTACCGTGAGGGAAAGGTGAAAAGCACCCCGGAAGGGGAGTGAAATAGAACCTGAAACCGTGTGCTTACAAAAAGTCAGAGCCCGATCTAGGGGTGATGGCGTGCCTTTTGTAGAATGAACCGGCGAGTTACGTTTAACATGCAAGGTTAAGGTGAGAAGCCGGAGCCGCAGCGAAAGCGAGTCTGAATAGGGCGACTTAAGTATGTGGACGTAGACCCGAAACCGTGTGATCTACCCCTGTCCAGGGTGAAGGTGCGGTAACACGCACTGGAGGCCCGAACCCACGTATGTTGAAAAATGCGGGGATGAGGTGGGGGTAGCGGAGAAATTCCAATCGAACTCGGAGATAGCTGGTTCTCCCCGAAATAGCTTTAGGGCTAGCCTCGGTGAATGGAGTGGTGGAGGTAGAGCACTGATTGGGTGCGGGGCCCGCAAGGGTTACCAAGCTCAGTCAAACTCCGAATGCCATTAACTTCTTGCCGGGAGTCAGACAGTGAGTGCTAAGATCCATTGTCAAAAGGGAAACAGCCCAGACCATCAGCTAAGGTCCCCAAGTGTGTGTTAAGTGGGAAAGGATGTGGAGTTGCACAGACAACCAGGATGTTGGCTTAGAAGCAGCCACCATTGAAAGAGTGCGTAATAGCTCACTGGTCGAGTGACTCTGCGCCGAAAATGTAACGGGGCTAAACACACCACCGAAGCTATGGCTAGATGCTTTGCATCTGGGGTAGGGGAGCGTTGTATGTGGGTTGAAGGTGTACCGTAAGGAGCGCTGGACAGCATACAAGTGAGAATGCCGGTATGAGTAACGAAAAGATCAGTGAGAATCTGATCCGCCGAAAGCCCAAGGTTTCCTGAGGAAGGCTCGTCCGCTCAGGGTAAGTCGGGACCTAAGGCGAGGCCGAAAGGCGTAGTCGAAGGACAACAGTTTGAAATTACTGTACCACCGTAATCCGCTATGAGCGATGGGGTGACGCAGGAGGGTAGTGACGCGGACTGATGGATGTCCGTCTAAGCAGTGAGGCTGGTGTGTAGGCAAATCCGCACACCGTTAAGGCTGGGCTGTGATGGGGAGCGAAAATTACAGTAGCGAAGGTCATGATCTCACACTGCCAAGAAAAGCCTCTAGTCAGGAGAAGGTGCCCGTACCGCAAACCGACACAGGTAGGCGAGAAGAGAATTCTAAGGCGCGCGGAAGAACTCTCGTTAAGGAACTCGGCAAAATGACCCCGTAACTTCGGGAGAAGGGGTGCCTCGGTAGGGTGAATAGCCCGAGGGGGCCGCAGTGAAAAGGCCCAAGCGACTGTTTAGCAAAAACACAGGTCTGTGCGAAGCCGCAAGGCGAAGTATACGGGCTGACGCCTGCCCGGTGCTGGAAGGTTAAGGGGAGCGGTTAGGAGCAATCCGAAGCTGTGAACCGAAGCCCCAGTAAACGGCGGCCGTAACTATAACGGTCCTAAGGTAGCGAAATTCCTTGTCAGGTAAATTCTGACCCGCACGAATGGCGTAACGACTTGGGCGCTGTCTCAACGAGAGATCCGGTGAAATTTTAATACCTGTGAAGATGCAGGTTACCCGCGACAAGACGGAAAGACCCCATGGAGCTTTACTGCAGCTTGATATTGAATTTGGGTACGATCTGTACAGGATAGGTGGGAGCCGTAGAGGCAGGAGCGCAAGCTTCTGCGGAGGCGCCGTTGGGATACCACCCTGATCGTATCTAGGTTCTAACCTGGTGCCCTAATCGGGTACGGGGACCGTGTCAGGCGGGCAGTTTGACTGGGGCGGTCGCCTCCTAAAGAGTAACGGAGGCGTTCAAAGGTTCCCTCAGAATGGTTGGAAATCATTCGAAGAGTGCAAAGGCATAAGGGAGCTTGACTGCGAGACCTACAAGTCGAGCAGGGACGAAAGTCGGACTTAGTGATCCGGTGGTACCGCATGGAAGGGCCATCGCTCAACGGATAAAAGCTACCCTGGGGATAACAGGCTTATCTCCCCCAAGAGTCCACATCGACGGGGAGGTTTGGCACCTCGATGTCGGCTCATCGCATCCTGGGGCTGAAGTAGGTCCCAAGGGTTGGGCTGTTCGCCCATTAAAGCGGTACGCGAGCTGGGTTCAGAACGTCGTGAGACAGTTCGGTCCCTATCTGTCGTGGGCGCAGGAAATTTGAGAGGAGCTGTCCTTAGTACGAGAGGACCGGGATGGACGTACCGCTGGTGCATCAGTTGTTCCGCCAGGAGCATGGCTGAGTAGCTACGTACGGACGGGATAAGCGCTGAAAGCATCTAAGCGTGAAGCCCCCCTCAAGATGAGATTTCCCAATCAGTAAGACCCCTTGAAGACGACGAGGTAGATAGGTTGGAGGTGGAAGTGCAGCAATGCATGGAGCTGACCAATACTAATCGGTCGAGGGCTTATCCAACAAATTAAGACGCAGATTCGTTTCGGATTCAGTTTTCAGGTGATCAAGCCTGATATGTAATATTCCCTGATAGCTCAGTTGGTAGAGCACTCGACTGTTAATCGAGTTGTCACAGGTTCGAGTCCTGTTCGGGGAGCCATATGGAGAGGTGTCCGAGTTTGGCCGAAGGAGCACGATTGGAAATCGTGTAGGCGCCACAAGCGTCTCGAGGGTTCGAATCCCTCTCTCTCCGCCACAAATTTTCAACAAGCATGGCCCGTTGGTCAAGGGGTTAAGACACCTCCCTTTCACGGAGGTAACATGGGTTCGAATCCCATACGGGTCATATCATGGAGGCTTAGCTCAGCTGGGAGAGCATCTGCCTTACAAGCAGAGGGTCGGGGGTTCGATCCCCTCAGCCTCCACCATAACATTTCCTTAGAAGCTGTAGCTTCGCATGGATTCCAGGTGTTTTTCTGGGGCCGCAAGGGAACAATAACTTTTACTGACGCGGGGTGGAGCAGCCCGGTAGCTCGTCGGGCTCATAACCCGAAGGCCGCAGGTTCAAATCCTGCCCCCGCAACCAATTTGGAACCGTGGTGTAGTTGGCCTAACATGCCTGCCTGTCACGCAGGAGATCGCGGGTTCGAATCCCGTCGGTTCCGCCATCAATACCTTAACAACTTATATGGCTCGGTAGCTCAGTCGGTAGAGCAAAGGACTGAAAATCCTTGTGTCGGGGGTTCGATTCCCTCCCGCGCCACCATTTTCTTTAACTGAATATGCCGGTGTAGCTCAATTGGTAGAGCAACTGACTTGTAATCAGTAGGTTGGGGGTTCAAGTCCTCTCGCCGGCACCATCTGTGGAGGCTTAGCGAAGTGGCCAAACGCATCAGACTGTAAATCTGCTCACGTACGTGTTCGGTGGTTCGAATCCATCAGCCTCCACCATCCTTAGGGGCATAGTTTAAAGGTAGAACAACGGTCTCCAAAACCGTTGGTGTGGGTTCAATTCCTGCTGCCCCTGCCAATGAAAATTTTAAAGCTTAATATGGCGACCGTGGCGAAGGGGTTAACGCACCGGATTGTGGTTCCGGCATTCGTGGGTTCGAGACCCATCGGTCGCCCCATTTCTTTAAAACAAGATTGGCAAATTGTTAGTAACAGCTTCATATGGCGACTGTGGCGAAGGGGTTAACGCACCGGATTGTGGTTCCGGCATTCGTGGGTTCGAGACCCATCAGTCGCCCCATTTTTATCTAAAATGTTATTGGGGATTAGCCAAGCGGTAAGGCAACGGACTTTGACTCCGTCATGCATAGGTTCAAATCCTATATCCCCAGCCATTTTGCGGACGTGGCTCAGCGGTAGAGCATCGCCTTGCCAAGGCGAGGGTCGCGGGTTCGATTCCCGTCGTCCGCTCCATTTTTGTGGCGCCATAGCCAAGTGGTAAGGCAAAGCTCTGCAAAAGCTTTATCCCCAGTTCGAGTCTGGGTGGCGCCTCCATTATTTTTTGAACTGATTGTTATCATTATCTATACGCCGGCGTGGCGGAATGGCAGACGCGCTCGACTCAAAATCGAGTGGGAAACCGTGGAGGTTCGAGTCCTCTCGCCGGTACCAACTACAACCTTTAGAAGTCCATTGATATTATATCAATGGACTTTTTTGTGTAATTATTAAGTACAAACTTGGACATAAGGAGATGTGTGGTGTCGGAGAGTAATGGAATACAATGTCCTGACATATAACATAGTTTCCTTTTCAAATGGATATGTATATGCGCGCGGTGGGCCGTGTGCATATTAACAAGGCATCACTATGCTTTCATAAGGTGAAGGATAAGTGTTAGTTCAAGCTGCTGATGGTAAGTCAGCATCATAGCATTAACTTTATGACGAAGCTCCCCCTCATCCGAGCGGGCTGCCCCCAATACCGTGACGTTGGCCGGGCAGAAGTATCATAATCCCTTTCTCTAGTCATGGCGATTCATCCCACCACAGGATGATTTTAGCCGGAGAAGTGGTTGCTCAAGCCCCGTTTTGGGACTGTCACAGCGCTTCCGCTTCGTCGCTTCTGGATTTCACAGAGGAGAGAGGAACGTACTTGAAACAAGCATTATGAAGTTTTCAAGGATCAAATTGTAATCAAGGAAGTAAATATATGATGATTGCTTCCTGTTATATAAATGGGGATTAGGAGTGAAAAGGGAAACTGTTTCCTGGGAATTTTCTCGAAATAGAGTGTGTAAAAAAGAACTGGCCCCGTGTAGTAAGATACACAGAGCCAGTCCCTTTTTTATTCGTAGTGACTAAGATCAAAGCGATGAACTACCATGATCTAGGCAATCGTCATCTGCTGTTTGCACGCCGGTTCCATTTGTTTTTGCGTACTTAATAATAACTGGCTCATAATGAGCAATTAAAGCTGATAACCTCCATCAGAACAGGCACTTCGCAGAACCAACAAATTGATCCCTAGCCGCACCCAGACCAAAGATACCGAGTAGAGCAGAAGCGCCAACCAATATCAGGAGTGGAACGCTCCAACTATGAGTGGCATCATGCAAGTATCCAATCAGCGCTGGGCCAATTGCTGCTAGTAGATATCCGATGGATTGGGCCATGCCCGATAATTCAGCCGCCTGATGGGCACTTTGGGTACGCAAGCCGAAAAACATCATGGACAAGCCAAAGGCAAAGCCCGCCCCAATACCAAGAATAATAACCCAAAACAGAACCAGATGGATACTGCTATAGAGAAGTCCAAGTGTTCCGATCAAAAGCAGAATCGTTGTAATAACCACTAACAACCGTTGGTTAGGCATGCGTCCAGCTATAACAGGAACGACAAATGCAAAGGGGAGTGAAGCCATAATCAGAATCGAGAGAAACCAGCCGGATTGACTTGAACTGATGCCTTGATCTTTTAGTATTTCAGGCAGCCATGCCACCAGCACATAAAAAATGGCCGATTGTATTCCCATAAAAAGAGTTACCTGCCAAGCCAACGGAGAGCGCCATATATTGATCTGATGGTTGTTCCCTGCGCTGCTGGCAACAGCGGCTGGTTTCGCTGGAGCCTTGAGTTGCGGTACCCAAAAGAGAATGGAGATGACGCTAAGTATCCCCCATACTCCCAAGGCACCTTGCCAGTTCAAGCCTGCCCCCACAGCTAAGGGAACACTAATGCCGGAAGCAATTGCCCCGCATAGATTCATGGAAACAGAATAAACCCCTGTCATAGTACCCATTTGCTGCGGAAATTCCCGTTTAATCAGGCTCGGTAGTAACACATTACATATGGTGATAGCAAACCCCAGAACTGCGGTTCCAACATATAAGGTCACCGCTCCGGATAACGAGCGAACAACAATACCGATGACCAAAAAAATAAGGGAAATCAGGATAATACGTTCTACACCATATTTACGTCCTAATTTTGGTACAAAAGGTGATAATAATGCAAATGCAATCAGTGGAACTGTGGTAATCAGGCCTGCTAAGGTATTTGAAATATGCACGTTCTCCCGAATAATACTGACTAATGGCCCCACCGATGTGAGGGGAGCACGCAAATTCGCTGCGATAAAAATAATTCCTACGATCATGAACCATAATGTAGCTTGCTTGCGAATGCCGGTACTGGATATTTTATCCTGTTTTTTTAACAATTGTTCTGGCGAACTCATAAGGGTTCCTCCTGCGTTTTAAGTTAATTAATCGTCAATTTCATCCATGTGGAGGAAGTAACCTTAAGAGGGAATGTATTGTACATCACCAAACTGTGGGCGAAAAACGACTGTAATGTCCAACAGCGGCAAGCAATGCTTCGTGCTTTCCTTGTTCTTCAATGCTATATGCGGTACGACCACAATTTGATCTGCTCTCTTTATGGTTGCCAGACGGTGAGCAATCATCAAAGTTGTTCTTCTCGCTGAAAGCTCAGCAAGAGAATGCTGAATTGAAGTTCGGTATCCAGTGCAGTGGGGGTCTGGTCCAGGATCAGGATGGGCGAATTCTTGAGGAACATCCGTAAATAGCCAGTCACTGTTTTTGTCCCCCGGACAATCTACCCCACGTTCTCCGATCACTGTATCCATCCCTTCAGGTTGTGCATGGATAAAGGTCTCTAGTTAAGCCCGGTGAGTGGCTTCCCAGATTTCGTCATACGCTATATTCTGTACGGGCCTTTTCAATGTATAAACGAACAGCCTCCTCGGCTTGATGGCAATCCTGATTGGCAATGGCTTGATAAAGCAGGTCATGAGAGTCGTGATAAAAAGCTGCATTTTTGAAGTCCTTCGTTTCCAAAACCATGTTTTGCAGCGCCTCGGAAATATGATTGTACAAATTCGCCATCAATTGGTTATGTGAAGCAGCAATCACCATTTTGTGAAACTCGACATCCCAGTGAGCATAAGCTTTGAGATCCTGCTGGCTGGCTGCTTGTCTGCACTGGTCCAAGCATGTCCGAATCGCCTCCAAATCTTCTTCGCCTCTCCTGAGGGTAGCCAGGACAGCAGCCTCTCTTTCCAATGCATATCGGACCTCCAGGCTCTCTAGCTTATCGGTATGCTGAATCACTTTTTTAATCACTGACCCCAAAACACTTGAGGAGCAGACATAGGTCCCATCCCCTTGTCTGGTCTTCAGCAGACCCGCATACGTTAAAGCCCGAATGGCTTCCCTCAAGGTATTACGGCTGACTTGAAGCTGTTCCATTAGCTCGGGCTCTGGAGGAATACGCATCCCTACTTGCCATTCGCTGTTTTCGATCTTCTCCTGGATCTGGTAGGCCACCTGTTCCACCAAGGTTAAACGTTGAGTTTGAGTTAACAACAGCATTACTCCTTTACGAAACGTAGGATGTTTGGTATTTCGGTGTTATTATATCAGATTGACTTTAACTTGGAAAGATGAAATTGATAATGATTATCATCAAGTTTTTTCATAGAATCCAATTGAAAGGTAGGAATAACTGGCTCATAACGAGTGATCAACGTGGCTTCTGCTTCCTTGTCACCATTTTGCGCTAAATGGAGCAGAGTAGAAGTACTATTCATGTTTATCCTCCTTTTATCATCCAATTGCAAAATATCAGCGCTGTATGATAAAGCGGGAGGAGGGAAGACTGCGACAAGCAAAACGAGCCTTTACTTCTGTTGTGGTGACGAACTAAAAAGTTGATATCGATCTCGAAATTGACAACATCCGAAGGAACAACATAAGAGTGAATCACACCTCAGTTTCTCAAAAAAAAAAAATATTTGATGAATTACTGAACTGAACAGTGAAAAGTTCCTTCAGCTGCTTTCACAGTCAGGCGGATGTCCCGTTGCGCTTTCTCGTCTTCCACCAACTCCAAGGGATGGACCTCTCCCTTTTTCAAATACCAGTTGAGCTTCGGCATGGGTTTGCTACAAAGTGGTAGCTGAATCCGCCGATGAACTGCTAAGCGCCCAAGGTGCATTCGATCTTGAACCGGGCGGTATACAGTTCGATGAGCTCGGTCGCCTTCAGGGTCAGATGATGCTAGCTAGAATGGTGAATCGCCCGTTCAGCTTCACCAGCACAAACCGCAGTTCTTGTTATACTCTTTGGCCCCAAGGCAAATCCTGACACAGGTAACTGAGCGCTTCTTCTTTGCCATATATGTTCACGGTAGCATATTGAAGCGCGGCGGCGCGGCTTTGAAACAACTCTAGCGCTTCCAGAATTGCGTCACACTGAACACAATTGATATTGATAATCAATATCAATTGTGTTAATATGATTTTGTTCTCTTGTGAACAAAAAATAATCTATTGCTGACACTGAACTTGGTCTGCAGCTACTACAAGAGAGGGGAGATTACGAAATTGGAGTTTCAAAATCATTTTAAAGGTCATCTTTACGAGCAATATATTAGAATGCTGCATCTGAATGAGCTGTATACTGAGCAAGAATTTAACTCGTTTCGGCAACAGGCCAGAAAGTACCAGATTGACATGCTCTCCAACAATATTACTAGTGTACACGTTATTGATTGCATTGGTGATTATGAACCGATAAATCATACCGGGATTGTGGAGAAGATGGGGTTGTCCAAAGCTGGCATTACTAAAATTAGTGCAAAGCTGCTGGAAATGGGCTTCATTATGAGAAGTCAACTGAACAACAATCGTAAGGAGATTTACTTTAGTTTAACGGATAAGGGAAGACACGTTTATCATTTGCATAAAGAGCTGCACAAAGAAAAAGAAGAAAGGTTTTACCAATTCATTGAATCCTATTCAGAGGCTGAGCTGCAGATTATTGGAAAATTTATGAGTGATTTGGTGGCACGTGCCGAAGATTACTCCGAAGGGAAGTTTACAATAAATGACGACATTAAAGATTGAGGAATTAAGATCCAAGATTGAAGGGAAAGAAATTTTAAAAGGGCTCACACTGGAGATTCATGGCGGAGAGATTCATGCGATTATGGGGCCTAACGGGACGGGGAAAAGTACGTTGGCTTCAGCTTTAATGGGCCATCCAAAATATGAGGTTACTGGCGGCAAGGTGACATTGGACAATGAAGACCTTCTGGAGATGGAGGTGGATGAGCGTGCCCAGGCAGGCTTGTTCCTCGCTATGCAATACCCAAGTGAAATTGCCGGGGTGACCAACTCGGACTTTCTCAGAAGTGCCATCAATGCACGGCGTGAAGAAGGCGATGAGATATCCTTGATTCGTTTTATCCGTGAAATGGAGAGCAAAATGAAGGGGCTGGAGATGAACCCGGAATTTGCGCATCGTTATTTGAATGAGGGATTCTCCGGCGGTGAAAAAAAGCGGAATGAGATTTTGCAAATGATGCTGCTTGAACCCAAGTTTGTGATCCTGGATGAAGTGGATTCCGGGCTTGATATTGATGCACTGCGTATTGTGGCCAATGGCGTAAATGAGATGCGCAGCCCGGGTAGAGGCTTTTTAATCATCACCCATTATCAGCGCCTGCTGAACTATATTACCCCGGATTTTGTGCATGTCATGATGCAAGGCCGGATAGTTAAATCTGGCGGCCCGGAGCTTGCCCACCGTTTAGAGGCTGAAGGATACGATTGGGTAAAAGAAGAGCTTGGGATTACGGATGAGACGGTAGGCGAGGAAGTTTGAAAGCTGAAGAGGAGGAAAAGCAAGTGGGTATACAAGCAAAAATTTCAATGAATGCGAACGCTTTATGCGCTTGGTCAAGTGCTAAGGATGAACCTCGTTGGTTGCTTGAACGCCGGATTCGGGCACTCGAGCTGGCAGAGACGCTGGAGCTGCCTAAAGTGGAGAAAATCAAACTTGAAAAATGGGATATCTACGAAAGTGGTGGTTACAAAGCTGAGAATGCGTGGTCAGGTTTGGAAGATGCGCCGGAGGTTGTTCGAGGTTTGTTTGCCTCTCCGGTGGAAGGCGGACTCATCGTTCAGATCAATTCGGATGTAGTGTACACAGAATTGTCGGCTGATTTAGCCGCACAGGGAGTGATTTTAACTGATTTGCATACTGCTGCGAGAGAACATGAGGAATTGGTTCAATGTTACCTCGACCGGGCTGTGAAGCCGGAAGAGCACAGATTGTCTGCTGTGCACAGTGCCTTATGGAGTGGTGGCGTTTTTCTATATGTCCCGGACGGTATAGAGGTTGAAGTTCCCATTCAAGCGATCTTTTATAGCGATACGAGCGGGGCGCTTTTTGCTCCTCACATCTTGATTGTGACTGGTAACAACAGCAAGATCAGCTATGTGGATCATTGTATATCGAGCAGAGATGATATCAAGGTTTTGCATAATGGTGTGGTAGAGGTGTTTGCAGGGGCAGGCTCCAAGGTGCAGGTCGCTTCTGTTCATCAGCTTGCTGCAGCAACAACGGACTTCACCCAGCGGCGTGCGATTGTGCTTGCGGATGGCGGTGTAGAATGGATTGTCGGCGAGATGAATAATGGCTATACCGCCAGTGATACGAAGACATTACTCCAGGGCAACGGGTCCATCTCTGACGCTAAGGTGATTGCGATAGGCTCTGGGGACCAGAAATTGAGTTATACTACGCAAGCTCAGCATTTTGGCAGAAGCTCGGTGAGCCAAATGATCACACGCGCAGTAATGCGTGAAGAAGCTACGGCCATTATCAACGGGATTACAAAAATTGAAAAAGGTGCAACCCATTGTGATGGTCAGCAAACAGAACGTGTACTGATGTTAAGTCCAAATGCGCGCGGTGATGCCAATCCGATCCTGCTGATAGATGAGGATGATGTAACCGCCGGTCATGCTGCATCCGTGGGGCAAGTAAATGCGGAACAAATCTATTATCTGATGTCTCGTGGGATCTCACGGAGCGAAGCCGAATATCTTGTTATTTTCGGATTCCTCGCTCCTGTCATTTCGGAGATCCCGCTGGAGGGAATGCGTAGCCGCCTGCAGGATGTAGTGGAGAAAAAGCTTGGCAGATTATAGGGAATCTGAGCCAATCAAAGTGAGTCTTATGAAGGTTAAAAGGAGCGATAACAATGGCTAAAAAAGCGCCGGATATGGGTGAATATAAATATGGGTTTCGCGATGAGCACCAGTCTATTTTTCAATCTGGAAAAGGTCTGACTGAAGAGATTGTCCGTGAAATTTCCCGAATCAAGGAAGAGCCGGAGTGGATGCTCGATTTTCGGCTGAAAGCTTTGAAGCAATTCTACAAAATGCCGATGCCTGGGTGGGGAGCGGATTTGTCCGGATTAAATCTTGATAACATTCAATACTATGTTCGCCCTTCCGAAAAACAAGGAAAGACCTGGGAGGAGGTTCCCACCGAGATTAAAGCAACCTTTGACAAGCTAGGGATTCCTGAAGCGGAGCAAAAGTTTCTGGCAGGCGTATCCGCTCAATACGAGTCGGAAGTAGTCTATCACAGTATGCGGAAGGAACTGGAGGAGCAGGGCGTTGTTTTCCTTGATACGGATACTGCTTTAAAGCAATATCCTGAAGTGTTCAGGCAACATTTTGGAACGATCATCCCTCCCGCCGACAATAAATTTGCAGCGCTTAACAGTGCGGTTTGGTCAGGCGGCAGCTTTGTATACATTCCGAGGGGCGTTCAATGTGAGGTTCCTATACAAGGGTATTTCCGTATTAATTCTGAAAATATGGGCCAATTCGAGCGGACATTAATTATTGCCGAAGAGGGTAGTTTTATCCATTATGTTGAAGGATGTACAGCGCCTATTTATAGTACCAGTTCTCTGCATAGCGGAGTTATTGAAATTATTTGCAGGAAAGATTCCCGTGTCCGTTACACGACAATCCAGAATTGGGCTCCTAATATCTACAACTTGGTAACCCAAAGGGCTGTAGCAGAGGAAAATGCCACAATGGAATGGGTGGACGGCAACATCGGCTCCAAGGTAACCATGAAGTATCCGGCTGTAATATTGAAAGGAAGGGGAGCCAAGGGGTCCATCCTGTCTATTGCCGTAGCCGGTAAAGATCAGCATCAAGATGCCGGTGCGAAGGTAATTCACCTTGCTCCCGAGACAACATCTACGATTATATCCAAATCGATCAGCAAGCAGGGCGGCAAAGTAAACTACCGGGGATTGTCAAGCTTCAGCCGCGATTCCGCAGGATCCAAGTCCAATATTAAGTGTGATACGTTGATTTTGGACAACCTGTCATCATCAGATACGATTCCTTACAATGAAATTAAAAACGATCAGATTACTTTGGAGCACGAGGCAACAGTATCCAAAGTGTCCGAGGAACAATTGTTTTACTTAATGAGCCGCGGGCTTACAGAACAAGATGCCACACAAATGATTGTAATGGGCTTTATTGAGCCGTTTACCAAAGAATTGCCGATGGAATATGCCGTTGAAATGAATCGGCTGATTCAATTTGAAATGGAAGGCAGCATCGGTTGATTCAATAATTTAATAGATCAAACCTTTATCACTCTTTAAAGAAGTACGAGGTGTTGGTAATGAAGAAGAATAATTCGGACAATTCAGAACTAGCTGAAATTACCCGAGAGATACGGAAACTTCAGTTCTACTTCAATATGCTGTCAGGATTGAGCGCAAGTTGTGGTGTGATGATACCTTTAGACTCTATTTATACGCTTATAAGGGAACTTTCGGATCAAGAGGCCATTCTTAGGCAAAAAGCAAAGGATCAGTCAGACTATCTAGGGTGAAAAAAGGCTTGAATTGACTGTTGGTAAAACAATGAGAGGAGCTGGAATAATGGAGGGGAATGGAATTTTATTCGATGAAGTATCGGAAGTGCTTCTCAAACTACGTCCTTTCTTACTGCGTGACGGTGGAGATGCTGAATTAGTCGAGGTTGAGAACGGTATAGCCAAATTAAGATTTTTGGGAGCTTGCAACGGTTGCCCAAGTGCTACGATTACGTTAAAGGCTGCTATTGAGCGCGCAATTCTTGAGGAAATCGATGATATTAAAGAAGTTGTACAAGTATTCTGAATTTATTTAGGTAAAAGACACTAAATGTATCCTCAAATGTATGCATACTGTGTGTCTGAGGCATCTTGAGAGAGCTGTCAGCACTCATTCGCTCGTTCTCACCATAGAGAAAGGAGCACACTTGAAGTGAATAATATGAAGGTATAAAAGATCAAGAAGCAGTCAAAGTTATGGCTTCTTATAAATGGGAATATGGAATGAGAAAGGCAACTATATATAGAATAAAATGATAATATTTAGCTAAAATTAAATATTTTTAAAAATGCAAAGCCCTATGAAGTGTACCCCATATGGCTTTGCAAATAATTAGTTGTAAAGATAAAAAACAACTGCCAGTATAAAAGTAATTGTCAACTGTTGTTTGCAATCTTCATGAATGATTTCATTTCATTTTGCTTATTTATTGATAACTGGCTCATAATGGGTAATCAACTTGGCTTCAGCTTCTTTGTCACCTTTTGTGCTAAATGGAGCAGAGTTAAAATGCTATTCATGTTCATCCTCTTTTTATCGTCTAGAAGTGAATGATAGGTGAATTATGACATAAACGGAGGGCTACGACATAGGTTTACCCTTTTTATTATCTATGGGAAACCAGGTGCGGGAATGTGTGTCTATTAGCCTGACGGCAGCATTATCCGTCCCTGCCCGAATTATCGGAAAGCACGCAGTTGCAAGGGTCTGCGTCCGATAGCTCATTTTTTTATTGCATCAAAATTGTAACAACTCATTGAGCTTACTTTCAGGCTCTTCACCATTTTCTACACGTTTTATATTATTGACAAAAAAGTCATATCTTTTCTTATGAAATTTCCGGCCATCAGGCATTCCTGCTGTATGGGGCGTAAGGATCACATTCCCCAGATTCCGGAGCTCACTGTCCAAAGGAAGCGGCTCAGTTTCAAACACATCTAAGCATGAGCCGGCAATATCCCCGTTTTTTAGAGCATTAATCAAGTCTCGTTCGTTGACAATCCCGCCGCGGGCCGTATTGATAAACAAAGCGGTTTTCTTCATTTTTTGAAACATCGTTTTGTTGATCAACTGCTTGGTTTGCGAATTCAAAGGCAAGTGTACACTGACGATGTCCGATGTGCTTACAAGAGTATCAAAATCCGTCATTTTCACAAAACCGTCCGATTGTGCAACGTAATTTCTCTTATAAGCCAGCACCCTCATATCAAACACTCGGCAAAACTCAGCTACTTTTTTCCCAATAGCGCCCAAACCGATAATCCCAATGGTTTTCCCTTCTAATTCATATCCGGTATAGTCCAAATGATGTTCATCCATCCTGTTTTTCATGAACGCATCCAGAAACGGTATGTTTTTATAATAAGACAAGATCAGCGCCATAACGTGCTCAGCTACTGCGTGTGCATTCACGCCTGCAGCATTGGCCACCCAAATGTTACGTTGTGTGCAGGCAGGGATATCCACATTATCAAATCCTGCACCTGTCTGTACTAACTTTAAATCTTTTGCAGTAGAAAGCAGGCTGTGATCTACTTTAATATGTTCAGGGATTATGACCTGACAATCTTCGATATGATGCAGCATATCTTTTCCGGGAGGGGCAATAACTACGTTCCAATCTTGCGGAAAATATCTTGCGATGTTTGATTTTGAGGTTTCGTTAAAATAACCAACTATAAGAATTTTCATGTTAAACCACCCTTCGTTGCTGTTTGTCTTGATTAATGATAATTTTAAATATGAAGAATAATAGTGTAAAACTCAAATATTTTGAGAACTATATTAAGTATTTCTATATATCGAGGGGATATTCTATGTATTTTCCTGGGATTGAAGCATTTTTAGCAATTGTACGGACCCAGAATATAAGCAAGGCGGCCGAATGGCTGCACTTGTCACAAGCGACGGTAAGCTACCGGTTAAAGACATTGGAGGAGCAAATGGGCGGCCTTTTGGTTGAACGGAGAAAAGGGGCATCCAAAATCAGTCTGACCCCAAAAGGGGAAAACTTTTTTAGCATTGCGGAACGATGGGAGGCTCTTTGGAGGGAAACACAAATCTTACAGGCTAGCGGTTCGCAGTTAAGTTTGGCCATAAGCGCTGCCGAAAGTATAAGTCATTTTGTTTTGCCACCTGTGTATAAAATGCTAAATCAGCATACTCCGTCAATTCGTCTGCAAATTCGAACGCAGCATACTCAGGAAGCTTTTGACAGTATTGAACGACGCGAGATGGATGTGGCATTTGTGGTGCGGGAAATCGTGTCGCCTAGTGTCACGGTTAAACCGTTTTTTAAGGAAGAAATGGTACTACTGCGTCTGGCTGTGCCGGGGCGTCAGGCTGGAGGTGCGGTTGAAATGAAAGAATTGGAGGCACAGCACGAAGTCTTTATCAATTGGAACAGAGAGTTTCAATTCAGACATGATCAGTGGTGGGATCCTCTTTGCCCATCCCGTGTTCATCTGGATACAGCGGGACTCATCACTACTTTTTTGAATAACACCAAACAATGGACGATCGTGCCTGCTTCGATTGGCAATTATATGATGCAGATGGGAGATTTTGTTCTCCAGAAACTATCTGTTTCTGTGCCTCCAAGAATGTGTTATAAAGTAACGCATAAGTTTCCAAACCAGGCTTTACACGAGCCCCTTCGTATTCTTGATAACTACCTACAAGATTTACTTGGAATAACATGATCCGGGATATATTTGCAATTGATTATTGGCTTGCAAACTGGTGTATGAAGAAAATAGAGCATTAGACTGAAGCTTGCGAAGCGCTTTAGATAAGTTGGGCTGCAGTAATTGGCAGACTGACATGTGCTGGTACAGGCATGCTAATGATGGCTTTGGAGGATTCTCCTAATAGGCATACTTGACTGAACAAAGCGAATGCAATAGTGAAGGCCCAACTGGTGTTGATCCAGATGGATCATGGCCTGAATCTATACGATATCATCATGCAGCTTTAGAGCGGTTTGTCGGTTATACGAAGGTGCTTGAGAATATGACGGGTGAGAATTGGTTTGAGAGTACTACGCTGTTACATATGTTTAATATAGCGTAGGTATGCAGACTCCGGGGTATGAATACTTCGGCGACGGGATATCCACACCTCCTTTTGGCGAAAGGCCTGTGAAGCCGGTTTCAATGCGGTATAGTTGCTGGTGGCGGTAAGTTCATAAACGGGAAGCGTTAGGGTTTTCGTTGATGGACAAGAAGTTTTAAATAGTTCTGGAGAAGTTCAACGCCTCTATCCCGAGCTGTTCCCGGCAATGTTTAAAATTCCTATTCAAGCAGGTGGTGAACTCACGATAACTATTGAGGAACGAAAAAGTATGGGATGTCGGGTATAGGAAGATGCAATATTCTTGGAATTGAGTCCATTGATTAAATTCGACTTACGAGGACTTCATCATTCCCAAGGCCGATTCGGACTAGGATGTGCGACGGGGCTGAAAAAGGCGGGCATCAGTTCTCGGCCGGGGACGGTTACGCCATTATTGCCATGGTGGAAAAAGGCCTGGGCAGCATCATCCTCCCGGAGCTGGTCACCCGGTTCCAGCATGAGCATGTAGCCATGCTTGAGCTGGAAGAGAGCAGCTTCCGTTCCCTTGGCTTCGCGGGTCAACTCGATGAAATATGCTTCACCAGCAACGCGGCGGTTTCTGCACATGTGCAGAGCTGGTCGTCCGGCAAGGGAGTGATTTGACCCAGTAAATATGCACACAAAAGGCATGTTTTTGAAACTGAAAACATGCCTTTTTGCCAATGGTCATCATTTGCTTAATTTTTGTCCTTCGTTGTCAAGAAACAACAGCTCGTAGTATTTTTTTGGCCGCCCTTTACTGTTGTCCCGTTTTTCAAATACCGTTTGTACGTACTTACTTTCTTCAATTTTGTTAAGGATACGGTTTGCACCTCTGACGGTCATGGACAGGCACTCGGCAACATCCTCAGAGGATAATTTATTGGTTCTCATGATTTCTGCATAGGACATGATTTTTTGCAAATTGATGTTGTTGATTCCGATCCTTTTGGCTAACGCAATGATTTCCGGGTCACCCTGTTCGGAGAACTGGATGACATTCATGCTCCGCATGGGGCCGACAACCTTCTGATTCTCGTCTATAAAAAAGCTGCAACTGCCCGTAAAGGCCTCCGCCTGTCTGTGAGCTTTGGTAGCGTTGACGTTCGCTTGAAAATATTCATGCCCCGAGCCCCACCCAATCTTCACCTTGTCGCTTATGCGCTCTTCCAGATATTCCAGCAGGGTGCAGTTATGCGCGTTAGAGGTGATCCTCATGAAATTTCCGTAGGTAGTGTACAGTCTGACAAAGCCTTCTGAAATTTGGGCCGTGTCTGCCAGATTCATGCTATGCAGAAACCTGCCGACAAGGACTTTTAGCTCATGAAGCTGCTCTTCAGAGGGTGGCTGCTCAGTTATGGCCGATAAGCATGCAACAACTGCCCTCTGGTTCTTAAGCTTGAGGATGGTAATTTCGTTGATGATCTCGCTTATGGTCTCTTTGACGTTCTCCAAGGTGGGGCGGATTAAGATATATCTGACTCCGTGCTTTTGCAGTTCCGGCACAAAATGGCCGAACGCCGTGATGGATAGATCTATTTTCTCATCTTCCCACAGCGTGATATGGTTCTCCAGCATGGTCTCCACCCGTTTGAGCAAATCTCCGCTGTCAATGGGTTTGCCCTCATGAGTCAGGTATTGCTGGAATTCGCTGAAAGACTCGATGATATACGCATAATCCACATAGATCCGAGAGATATCCAGCCCATGTTCTGTAACCAGCAGCCGGAAAAGCTCCCTGTACAACAGGTTCTCATCATCCTGCAAAATGTGAACAGGCACCTTGTCATCCAGGCTTTCCTTATCGATGGACTCGTAAAGCATCCTGCCGCTGATCACAAATCCATCCACCGAATCCAGGTTTTTGAGATAGATGTCTGTTGTTTCCCGGAAATTGCTGATTGTAAGAAACCGGAACTGACATAGTGGCCGCATTTCTTCTTCAATGGCGCGGAAATAGTCCATATGGGTCTCAGGCGTGATAATACCCAGCTTGATTTTCATGATAGATTCCTTTCATAAACAGTTCAATCAAAAGAGTTATATCACAATAAATGTGATATTACAATGTTCCGCCAGCCTCTGAAATAATGTTCTTAAAATGTCTTAATATCTCTTGACAGGGAATAAAAATGCCAGTACGATAAATCCGTTCTTAAAAAGTCTTAAAATACAAAGGGGGGAATGTTAACTCTGTTCTAACGTTCATTTAATTTGTGCTTTGGGAGATGTTCATTGTGTTTGAAGAAGCTGAAGACTTTTTGATTATGGCGCATCAGCTGCAGGACAAATTGGTCAAGTATCGGCATCATCTTCATGCGGTTCCGGAACTTGATCTAAGTTTGCCCAGGACAACCTCATATGTAAAAGAGGCCTTGGAGTCGATGGGCCTTAAGCCCGCTCCCGTAGGAAAATCAGGCTTAATGGTTACCATTGGCGGACAGCATGAAGGGAAGGTGGTTCTGATCCGTGCGGATATGGACGGGCTGCCGATTCAAGAAGAAACGGAGCTGTCTTACGCATCGTTGAATGGAAACATGCATGCTTGCGGTCATGACATGCATACTTCCATGCTGCTGGGAGCTGCGGAGATTCTGAAGGCTAACGAACAGCAGCTTCGCGGGACGGTTAAGCTTATGTTTCAGCCGGGTGAAGAGACGCTGCACGGGGCAAAAATGATGCTGGAGAGCGGGATTCTCGATAATCCCAAGGTGGATGCAGCCATGATGCTTCACGTATTGACTGGAATGCCGCTTCCTACCGGACAATTTGTAGTGCCTGAGGAAGGTGGAGCGATATCTGCTTCTTCGGATTGGTTCGAAATTATCATCCGCGGAAGGGGCTCACATGGCGCAATGCCCGAGGCCGCAGTGGACCCCTTAAATGTGGCTGCTCATCTTCATCTGGCGTTGCAGGGTATCCTTAGCCGGGAAGTTTCGCCAATTGATAATGCAGTGCTTACCATTGGCGTGATGGAAGGCGGAAGTACAAACAACGTGATTCCCGATATGGCCAGAATGAAAGGAAGTGTACGTACCTTTAGCGCCGCATTGCGGGATAAAATGGAGACTCGTATCTGTGAAATTTCCGCAGGAATAGGAGAAACTTTTCAGGCCAAGGTGGAAGTGATCTATACGAGGGGATGTCCTGAGGTGAAAACGGACAGCGGGCTGAACCGGCAAATGAGAACGACGATTGCCAACACTTTTGGCGCGAGTTCCTTCATCGGTATAACCCAACTGGTACCCGGTGGTAAATTAATGGGATCAGAAGACTTCGCATTTGTCTCACAGGCGGTGCCAAGTACGACAGTGTTCCTTAACGCAGGCAATATCGAGGAAGGCTATAGTTACCCTGTACACCATCCAAAGACGATGTTCTCGGATGAGGTGCTTCATAGAGGGGCTGCGGCTTACGCTGCTTTTGCCAGAGATTGGCTTGAAAGTAATAGATAAGTTCTAAACCAAACTTAGGAGGAATTAAGATGACAGAGAGACGTATGATTGGACCCACTAAATTTGAAGAGTACTCGGAGAAATACAAGGAATTCCTGTTAATGACCCGCCGTGACGGAATCATTGAAGTGCGTCTGCACACCGACGGAGGTTCGTACAAGCACAATTGGGAAGCTCATACCGCCTGGTCTCATGCCTGGTCAGATATTGGCCGTGACCCTGAGAACGAAGTCATGATTATTTCGGGAACTGGGGATAAATGGTTGATTGGCGACCCTGAGGTCTGGAATACGAAATTCATGGATTGGCCGAAGCAAAAGAAGCTCGAACAGTATCATGAATCACTGAGACTGCTTGAAAATCTGATCTTCTGCATTGACATCCCGACCATCGGGGCGGTCAACGGGCCGGGAACGCACTGTGAACTCGCAACGCTCTGTGATATTACCATTTGTACAGAAGACGCTGACTTTTTCGATCCGCATTATCTGGGAGGCACGCCTCCGGGAGATGGAATGCTGCTCACACTGCAGAGCATGATCGGTTTCAAAAAAGCAGCCTATTACGCCTACACCGGCAAGAATATCAATGGTCAGACCGCCTTGGATCTGGGTATTGTCAGTGAAGTGCTGCCCCGCGAAAAGCTTCTTCCACGCGCTTGGGAGCTCGCGGAGATGATCATGCAGGCACCGCGTTCAACGAGACATCTGTCTCACTCCATTATCTCCCGGCCATGGAAGCAAGCTCTGGTCGCCGATCAGGGATTCCAGCTTGCCCACCAAATGTACGACATGGCCATTGATGAAGAAGGAGCGCTGGAGCGGCTGAAGAAAATGCAAGGACGCCTGATGGGCAACGATGTTCAATAGAAAGATGACGGGACCTACTCGGCTCGAAGAATACTCGGAGAAGTACAAGGACTTATTCCTCATGACCCGCTGCGGCGGTATCCTCGAAGTGCGTATGCACACTGACGGGGGACCTATACAATTCGACTGGCCGGTCCAAGCGGCATATGGTCATGTATGGTCCGATATTGGCCGTGATCCTGAGAATGAGGTCATGATCCTTACAGGGACAGGAGAGCTGTGGCAGACAGGCAATCCTGAAGTCTGGACAACCAAATTCATGGATTGGCCGAATCGCCGGAAGCTGGAAATGTACCATGAGTCACTCAGAATGATTGAAAATATGATCTATTGCATGGACATCCCCACGATTGGGGCGATCAATGGCACAGGCGCACACTGGCAGTTGGGGACGCTCTGCGATATTACCATTTGTGCGGAAGACACAGCATTCTTCGATGCCCATTATCTGGGCGGTGTTCCGCCTGGAGATGGAATCGTCCTGGCACTTCAAAAGATACTGGGAATCAAGAAAGCGGCATTTTATGCATACACGGGCATGAACATTAATGCTCAAACGGCATTAGAGCTCGGTCTGGTCAGTGAGGTGCTGCCTTATGAACAGCTTCTTCCACGGGCATGGGAGCTGGCAGAGATGATCATGCAGGCACCCCGCTCTACAAGACATCTTGCTCATTCGATTGTATCGCATCCGTGGAAAGAAGCCCTTGCCAATGATCAAGGCTTCCAGCTTACTCACCAATTGTATGACATGGCCATTGATGAAGAGGGAATTCATGAGCGGCTGATGAAGATCAAGGAACGTTTTCAGAGGAGTGGGCAATAGCCGGAAAGGATGTATGGGTGCTATGAGATCGTTGACTGAACTCTATAAGATTGGCAGTGGACCGTCCAGCTCCCATACCATGGGGCCGGAGAAAGCGGCCAGAATCTTCAAGTCAGAAAATGAAGATGCAGACCAATTTAAGGCGTTGATTTATGGTTCCCTTGCCAAAACAGGTAAAGGCCATATGACGGACAAAGCTATTATTAGAGCACTGTCACCCGTTAGGGCGGAGGTTCAATTTGTTCCGCAGGCAGATTTTGTTCTGCCCCATCCCAATACCATGGACTTGTTCGCTTACAAAGGCGGGCGGCAAACCGCATCCATGCGTGCTGTCAGTATCGGCGGCGGGGATATCGTGATTGAGGGGCGGGAGGAGACGCATGGGCCTGATGTTTACCCGGAGAACAGCTTTGCAGAGATCAGTACCTTTTGTAAAGCGAATCATATCCGGCTAAGCGATTACGTCGAGCAGCGTGAAGGCAAACAGATCTGGGAATTCCTCCAAGGAATCTGGGAAGCGATGAAGTATTCGATCGACGAAGGGCTGTCCGTCACAGGTATTCTGGAAGGCGGTCTTAATGTCGAACGCAAGGCGAAATATCTCTATCATCAGGGGCATGTGGATGAGAGCCCGGAGACACGGGAGAACCGGATCGTCAGCGCATACGCTTTCGCCGTCAACGAACAGAATGCCGCCGCCGGCACAGTCGTAACGGCTCCGACCTGCGGAGCCAGCGGTGTTGTCCCTGCCTCGCTTCGTTATATGCAGGGGAAGATGCAGGTCCCGGACGAACAGATTCTCAGGGCTCTGGCCGTCGGAGGGCTCATGGGCAATCTGGTCAAGCAGAACGCCTCCATCAGCGGCGCTCAGTGCGGCTGCCAGGCGGAGGTTGGCACGGCTTGCTCGATGGCATCAGCTGCACTGGCTGAACTGTCTGGTATGGAGATCGATCAGATTGAGTATGCGGCGGAGGTTTCCATGGAGCACCACTTGGGATTAACCTGTGATCCGATTAACGGACTGGTTCAGATTCCTTGCATCGAGCGGAATGCTGTCGGTGCGATGCGGGCGATCAATGCGCTGAGTCTGGCCAAATTCTTGTCTGGTACCCGTAAGATATCCTTTGATTTGGTTGTACAGACCATGTATGAGACAGGCCTGGATATGAACAGTAGTTACCGCGAAACTTCAGAGGGCGGGCTCGCTAAGCTCTATAAAATGGACAGCTAAATGATGCGATGATGGGGCATTAATTCCATACTTATGTAATGAGATTGAAGAACATCCCTAACTGGTGGTTGGCAGAAGGGATGTTCTTTTGTGCGATTGACACCGCATCGTGCTAACGGGTGAAAATCCCAAGTATACCGCGGATGGCTAACGTATCGGCTGCGTGTGTGAACATGGCCTTAACTATGTTCAGACAACCGACCCTGGTCTTTATAAATTTCAGAATATCTCGTTCAGTTAACCCATAGATGATGTGAAACCTAAAAAAACGGATTGTCTCATGACCACCCGTTTTTTTAGGTTAGGTATAGATATATAAGTTTATTGCATAGTCAGATTTTTGGTAATGACGATGCCGATAACTTTCCCATTCTTTATACTGAATTGAATCCAGTACTGATTATCTGTTGAGTGTTGAAGCTATGCATCTTTTGAGCGTATAAACTACTCATCACTTGAAGAAGGAACAGCGTCAGGGTAAGCCTCATTTATTTCCGCAGTAGTGCTTCCAATGTGAATCCCCCGAGGCGTACTTCCTTCAAAGCCACCGATAACATTGATTTGCCAAATTGAGGTTCCAAAATCAATGGTGCCCCCATGATCCTTAAAAATCTAGTACTGCGTATCGCCTAAATTTCAGGGTATAATCTGTTGAGCCTGATCCGAGCATCTTTTGTTGTGAATTGCCAATTAACGGTCGAACGTGCAGTGTTCCGGTCGGATTGCCAAGCCGCTACGCGTGAGATCATTTCTTCTTTGGTGGCCACATAATCGGAAAGCGCCTGTCGGCTCAACACGCCTATCTCAATTTCAGCCATGTTCAGCCAGCTTCCATGCTTCGGCGTATGATGGATTTCCAGTTTGTCCGCTAATCGTTTTGCCTCGGCTGGCTCAAACGCTTCGTATAACGAGCCGATGCTATGCGTGTTGAGGTTGTCCATAACCAAGACGATCTGCTCGGCTTCCGGATAGTGGGTGTCTACAAGTTCCTTGATGCAAGCTGCAAAATCAACACGCGCCCGATGATCACTAACACGTACATGACGCTTTGCTTCCTGCGGCGCGAACATCATAAACAGGTTGACAACACCGTTGCGTTTGTATTCGTAATCGATACGCTTCGGCTCGCCTGGCTTGGCCGGAAAGGAAGGCCTCGTTTCCATTGTGAGCTGGCGGTTCGTTCATCCAAACAAATCAAGGGCCGCTTGGGGTCATAGGGACGTTGGTAAACATCCAGTACATCCTCCATGCGTGCCACGAACTCGCCGGAAGCTTCCGGGATACACCACTGTTTCTTCAGCCACGGTTTAAGTTTGTTTTTTTCATCATACGTTGTATCGTCATGGGCGAAATTTCATCTACAATTTCCAGTTTAACCATGCGATCGGGGAGCAGTCGAACCGACCATCTGCTGTACCCTTCGGATGGCTCACTACAGGCAATGGCGACCAGTTTCGCCTCGGTCTCACCATCAAACTTGATCTTGCGATTGGCTTGTTTTTCAAGCTCCAATGCCGTTTCGAAGCCTTTTTCGACCAGCCGTTTTCGCAAATTTCGGACGGTGCTTTCACTTGTATGATAGGCTTCTGCAATTCGGGTATCTGGCCACGCTGGTCCCAACTCGTCTTCATCGGCTTTCAGTACATATGAGCGTGCTTGATTTTATATCCGACAACTTTACCTTTTTTAATCAGTTGTTCTAATTGCTCACGCTCTTCTTGGCTCAATTCAACGACCCATCTTTTTTCCATTTCCAGTTCCTCAAATCCTTTTTATTGGATTTATCGGCTGGCGAGTCTTTCACTATTAATTCCTGAAGAGAAGTACGAGGTGTTAGTAATGAAGAAAAATAATTCGGACAATTCAGAACTAGCTCAAATTACCCGAGAGATACGGAAACTTCAATTCTACTTCAATATGCTGTCAGGATTGAGCGCAAGTTGTGGTGTGATGATACCTTTAGACTCTATTTATACGCTTATAAGGGAACTTTCGGATCAAGAGGCCATTCTTAGGCAAAAAGCAAAGGATCAGTCAGACTATCTAGGGTGAAAAAAGGCTTGAATTGACTGTTGGTAAAACAATGAGAGGAGCTGGAATAATGGAGGGGAATGGAATTTTATTCGATGAAGTATCGGAAGTGCTTCTCAAACTACGTCCTTTCTTACTGCGTGACGGTGGAGATGCTGAATTAGTCGAGGTTGAGAACGGTATAGCCAAATTAAGATTTTTGGGAGCTTGCAACGGTTGCCCAAGTGCTACGATTACGTTAAAGGCTGCTATTGAGCGCGCAATTCTTGAGGAAATCGATGATATTAAAGAAGTTGTACAAGTATTCTAAATTCATTTTAACAGAAACATAGAAGGTGTCGTCGAAAGGAACTCTTCATGGGTTCCTTTTTCAATAATCATACCGTTCTTCATCATAAGGATGACATCCGCAGAATTTTATAGCCGATGAGCAATAGTACTCATTATTTTGATTGCCCTCATAATACTATCACCTGATCTGCGTATATACACTCCAGCTATTTACAAAGTGGCCGATGGAGAATATAAGGGCAGGGACAACAAAGAGATAAGAGTGCAGCCAATATGCCAGAAGGACAAAATACAACATTGGGAAGAGGGCCATGGGTATTGGGATAGGACCTAAGGGTTTAAACAATAATGAAAACTCCCGGCCGCCCCCAAAAAAGCGAATCCAGCATAGGTAGTAAATTATGAGGCAGATCCCCATTAGAAGTGTTATATAGTCTATAGGTTGCTCTGCAATCTTTCGCCCATAGAGGATAGGCAGAACAAAACAAGTGATTTGGCCAATCCGTTCGAATACCGTAAAGAGAATAGAGGTAGAGGTTAATTTGGGAATGGATCGTGGTGCAAAGCGTAATAATAGAAGGTTTGGCAACAAAATCAGAAGCGATATCAGAAACCCCTTATAGTGTAACCCCATCTGCAAGCTCCGTTCTACTTATCCTTTAGAAATAAAATATCCCAGTGTATGAAAAAGGTCAATCAGATTATGTACACTCTTGATCCGCATGATAATTTCAGAAAGGTTGTTAGTTGTTAATACCAAAAAGTACTCCGGTAACCTTAAGCGGCTTCTGAAGTACTCTTTGTTTGATTTACAGATGTTCTTAAGCTATGGCTGGTCCAGAAATAGGACAAGTTAAGGAAGCTTGTTGCCCGCTGCACGATAAATCTCGTACCATTCCTGACGGGTCAGCGTGATATCCGACGCTTTGGCAATATCAAGCAGACGCTGGGTATTAGTCGTGCCCACGATGGGCTGCATGTTGGCCGGATGTCTGAGCAGCCAGGCAATCGCGATGGCGGTGTCGGCAACCTCTTTTTCAGCGGCCAGGCGGCCAATAACTTCATTTAATTCAGGGAACTTCTCGTTGCCCAGGAATACGCCCTCAAAGAAGCCGTATTGGAACGGTGACCAAGGCTGGATGGTCATATCATGCAGGCGGCTGTACTCCAGAATGCCTCCATCATGTACAACCGAACCGGTGTTGGTCATGTTGACGTTGAAGCCGGCATCAATCATGCCTGAGACCATAATGCTAAGCTGCAGCTGATTGAAGAGCAGCGGCTGTTTGACATTTTTTTTGAGCAGCTCGATTTGCAGCGGGTTCAGGTTGCTGACACCGAAGTGCTTAACCATGCCCTTTTGCTCCAGGAGATCAAAGGCTTCAGCCACTTCCTCCGGCTCCATCAGCGTGTCGGGGCGGTGCAGCAGGAGCACGTCTACATAATCGGTTTTCAGACGCTTCAGGCTGTTCTCCACCGACTGGACAATATGCTCCTTGGAGAAGTCGAAAAAGCCTTGGCGGATTCCGCATTTCGTCTGGATCATCAGCTGATCACGCATGCCCGGGCTGGCGGCAAGTACGCCGCCGAATACTTCTTCAGCTTTACCGGCTGCATAAATATCCGCATGATCAAAAAAGTCTATTCCGGCCTCCAGCGCACTGTGAATATGCACGTCCGCGTCTTGCGGAGACAGATCGGCAAGACGCATGCAGCCTAAAGAAATCTGGGCGACCTCAAGCTGGCTGTTGCCTGCTTTAATTTTTTTTACCATTGTTTGCTCACTCCTCAAATGTAAGGTTCCTAGTAAAGTGTAGACCTTAGAGTTAACTGTAAGTCAATAGATTTTTAAAGCGCTTTTAATAGAACGCGAATGGTGTTACTTTAGAGATGGAACCAAAGCCAAAGGCGGAAGGGAGCTGTTATCATGGGATACAGCATCAAAACCATATCACAAAAAAGCGGTCTGAGCCAATATACGTTACGTTATTACGAAAGAGAGGGCGTACTGCCCGTGGTTGCCAGGGATGAGAACGGAAACCGTTGTTTTCACGATGAGGATCTGGAGCTGATTTCGTTAATTTGCTGCCTGAAGGATACCGGGATGCCGATAGCAGATATCAAACAGTTTATCTTGTTATCCAAGGAAGGAATCAGCACACTATCCGAGCAGCGGAAATTGCTGCAGGCTCATAAGCTGCATATTGATGAGAAGATTAAGTTTTTCCAGACCTTTGCGCAAAAGATAGATCATAAAATTGCTTATTTTTCCTCGCTTGAGGAGGAGGCTAAGGCGGATTGCAAGTAATCTTACAGAGGTAGTCAGCGTCAGCGATGGCTGCGTATTAAGGGATGAGGAGATATACCCATTCGGGTGGGGGATCGGCATCTAAAGTTCAACCTATAGAGAGATCCATAGCCACTATCCGTTAGCTACGGATAGTGGCTTGTTTGCTTGCTGCGGCTATCCACATGGATACCCGCCCATCCGCAGCAGTGCATTTCATCAGGAGAAGCGCTGGCGGTATTGCCGGGGAGAGATCCCTCCCAGCTTCATGAAGCTAGAGCTGAAATAGGGAGCCTGGTTGAAGCCGACTTCTTCAGCAATCCGTGCGATGGGGAAGCTGGTCTGCATCAGCAGCAGCTTGCTCTGTTCAATGCGGTAGCGGAGCAGGTATTCCATTGGAGAGCAGCCGTACTCCCTGTTCATACAGCGGGCAATATAGACCGGATGAAAATTCAGGCTGTCTCCCAGCATGCCCGTCGTGATCTCCTCGCGGTAATGGGCACGCAGATAAGAGGCGGCTTGCTCGGCGCAAGCGGTGGTCAACGAGACGGTCTGCTCCCGGTGCATGGAGGCGGAGAGCTGCTGCAAGCTGCTTAAGACACGGCTCCCCCCGGTTCTATCTTCAATCCGAAGAAGAGCCGGGGGTTATTTGTGTGCTCACGAAGCTGCCGGAAAGGTCCAAATTCTCACGATTCTGCACAAAAGTCCGAAATGTACACTGCACGGTTAGCAACATAATGCAGGAATACCCTCAAGCTGCACTGTTCGCCGGAAGGGGGGGCTCCTATACTTGGGTCATACATTGGACGGAGCCGCTGAGCGCAGCAGGAGTGTCCAAGCGGAGGCGGGAAATCGGGCGCCGCTGCAACTTATATATAGGTATAGGAGAGTGAAGGCTTTGAGACAGCGCAAACGCAAGAATCGAATGCCGCTAGCCATTGAACTTCCCTTAAAGGGAACGGGTCAGCTGTCATCACAGATGGGGGCCGGCATGAAAAAGAAGAAAAAAGGATTTCTGCATGAGCTAATCCATAACCGTGTTCTTTTTCTGATGCTGCTTCCGACACTGCTGTTTTTTCTGGTGAATTCGTATTTTCCGATGGTCGGAGTTTATTATGCGTTCACTCAATTTGATTTCAATTCCGGACTGTTCGATGCACCGTTCGTGGGCCTCAAAAACTTTGAGTTTCTCTGGAAATCCGGGACATTGGTGAAGCTTACGCTCAATACGATCGGTTACAATCTGGCGTTTATCCTGCTGGGCAACATGCTGGCGATTGTCTGTGCCATTCTGCTCAGCGAGCTGCGCGTCAAATGGTTCAAGAAGCTTACCCAGTCGATCATGTTCCTGCCGTACTTTGTCTCCTTCGTGATCCTGAGCGTTATCGTCTACAATGTATTCAATTATGATAACGGTTTCTTGAATACCCTGCTTGCCCAGTTCGGAGCCGGTCCAGTGGATGTCTACAATAAACCGGTCGTCTGGATCTTCCTCATCATCTTGTTCTATCTCTGGAAAAACCTTGGCTATAGCATGGTAATCTATCTCGCGGCCATTACGGGGATCAGCGATGAGTACTATGAAGCGGCCAAAATTGACGGAGCGCATATTTTCCAGCGGATCTGGTATATCACGGTGCCCATGCTGAAATCGACCTTTGTTGTGCTGCTGCTGTTCTCGCTGGGCAGCATTATGAAAGGGCAGTTTGACCTCTTTTATCAGCTGATCGGTAACAATGGCGTGCTCTACAATACCACGGACATTCTGGATACGTATGTATTCCGGTCACTCAAGGTTACCTTTGATATCGGAATGGCGACTTCTGCGGGGCTGTACCAATCCCTGTTCGGCTTTATCCTGATCATGACGGTGAACTACATTATCCGCAGAATCAATGATGACTACGCGTTGTTCTAAAAGGTGCAATAGGAGGAAAAGAGCATGCATATCAAAGATGACCATTATACAAGGATGCTGCAGGGGCTGGCTTACACCGTAATCATATTAGGTTCACTGGCCTGCCTTATTCCATTCCTGCTGATTATTTCGGCTTCCTTGACTGCCAATGATTCTATCATTAAGGATGGGTATCATTTTATACCGGCGCAATTCTCGCTGGAAGGCTACAAGACGGTGTTCACGTTCCCGGATGAGGTGCTGCGGGCTTATGGTGTTACGCTGTTTACGACGGTGACGGGTACGGTGCTGGGGCTGTTTTTTATGACGATGGCCGGGTATGTGCTGGCACGTAAAGACTTCAAATACCGCAATACGTTTTCCTTCTACATCTATTTCACAACCTTGTTCGGCGGGGGGCTGGTGCCTTGGTACATCATGATGACCAAATATCTGCATCTGACCGATTCGTATGGTGCGCTGATTTTTCCGGGGCTGATGACCCCGTTCCTGATTATTCTGATGAAGAACTTTATCCGCTCGGCCGTTCCTGAGGAACTGTTCGAATCCGCCAAAATTGATGGGGCCGGTGATTTCAAAATCTACTGGCGGATCGTGCTCCAGCTGTCGATGCCCGGCATTGCCACGGTAGGCCTGTTTCTTGCCCTGGCTTATTGGAATGACTGGTTCTCGTCTTCGCTGTTCATCAATGATCCGCATAAATATCAGCTGCAGTTCCATCTGTACAATGTAATCAACTCAGCGGCATTCATTGCTAATATGGGCGCTGGTACGGGTGTCAGCCTGGGAGCCGACCTGCCCACCGAGTCGACCAAGATGGCGATGGCGATTGTCGTTACCGGACCTATTCTGTTTCTGTATCCGTTCATCCAGCGTTATTTTGTAAAAGGCTTGACGATCGGGGCTGTAAAAGGTTAGAACCGTATGGTGGAGCATGCCATTACGGTGTGCCTGTTATCCGGCTAACATAGCGTCATATTCTGATAGATGTGCTGACAAACAAACTTTAGGAGGGTTCATCATGAAAAAGAAAGCAGGCAGAAGATCACTGGTAACGCTTACGACAGCTGCGCTGGCTCTTTCGCTGCTCGCGGGATGCGGCGGCAATAACAGCAGCAACAATAGTGCAAGCAGCGAAACAGACGGTAATGCAGGCACAGCCGTGAAAACAGACAGCAGCACGGCAGCCCCGGCAGATACCGGAATCGACACTTCGAAGAAGGTGGAGCTGCAGTTCTATATGCTTGGGGATGCCCCTAAGGATCTGCCGGTGATTCAAGAGGAAATTAACAAGATGGCTCAGGAAGAACTGAATGCTACCGTTAAATTCAACTATACGAGCTGGACGGATTGGGACCAGAAATATAAGCTGCTGCTGTCTTCCGGCCAGGCGATTGATCTGATTTTTACAGCGGACTGGACGCAGTACCAATCCTATGCGAAACGCGGCGCGTTCCTGGCCATTGATGAATTGCTGCCAAAGGCGGCCCCGGAGCTGCAGAAATTTGTACCTGAGTCCATGTGGGAAGATGTGAAGGTGGATGGTAAAATCTATACGGTTCCTGCAACTTATAAAGAGTATGTGACCAACGGTTTCGTATGGCGGGAGGATCTGCGCAAGAAATACAATCTTCCACAGCCTACCGATATGGCCAGCTATGAGGCCTATATGGACGGTATTGCCAAAAACGAGCCGGATATGATGCCTATGTCCCTCAACAGCGATATCGGCAATAATCTGCACTACATTTATACTGAGCTGAACAAAATGGTTGGAGCGCTGCCTTATGGTATGGGTGTGAAGTATGAATCTCCTGCTACCGTATACACCTACTGGGGTTCCGATGAGCAAAAAGAAGAGCTGAAAACGATGAAACGCTGGGCAGAAAAAGGCTTCATTCCTAAAAACGTGCTGAACATCAAAGACACGATGCAGGACCCGGTCACCTCCGGCAAAGCGGCCAGCATGTTCGGGGATAACCCGACACGCTATAATGACATGAAGATGAAGATCAGTACGACGCATCCCGATTGGGAGCTGGGCTATTATCCGTTCGGGAAAACCACAGGTTATGCTACACCGGTACATCCGATACACAATGGTTTTGCCATTCCCAAGAACAGCAAAAATCCGGAAAGAGCACTCGCTTTCTATCAGAAGCTGGTCCTGGACAAACGGTATAACCAGTTGACGGAATACGGTATTGAAGGCAAGAATTACACCGTGGAAGACGGCTACTACAAACTGGTCGGCACGAGCCAATCTAATGGCTTCTCCCGTGAGGGGATGAACGGCTGGGCGTGGAGAAATCCGGAATTCATGCTGTTCGACAAAGGTTTTGATGGTGTGAAGGCTATCTTCGAAGAACTGGACAAAATTCAGAAGCCAGACCTGTTCCTGGGCTTTGCAGAAGACTATTCCTCGTATCAGGCGGAAAAAGCGGCACTGGAGCAAGTGGAGAAGCAATACCTCTTCCCGCTGGAGGCAGGCCTTGTGGATGATATTGATAAAGGGCTGGAAACCTTTATGCAGAAGGCTAAGCAAGCCGGGCTGGAGAAGATTCAGGCCGAATGGACGAAGCAGTGGAACGCTTATGTGGCGGAGAAAGGGATTAAGTAGTGCAGAGATGCCCCGAAAGCCTATGGCTGGCGGGGCTTTTTGCTGCGCTTTGCTCAGGGGGAAGGGCATTTTGGTGCTGGGCAGCTGCGTGGAATGTTTGGACTTTCGGCCGCTGGCGCTCCTACAGTTCCAAACTTCCCCTCCGCTGCTTTCACCTTGAGGAGAGTAGAAGAGGCGGCCACTACCGGGACTATCTCGGGCTCGCCCAAATCAGATGAACCATGTTAAGCCAGTAGCTTTCCACCTTATTGATTTTGAGACCCGACTCTTCGATCAGTCCTAAAATGTTTCTTGTATAGTGACAGCCATAAGCACGATATAATAGCGGATTAAGTGTTTTTTGGACAACAGACACCGCAGGGTTAGAGCTGATCCCATGCTCCATGAGAAGAATTTGCCCATTCGGTCTGCACCACCGGTTGATCTTATTCAACACCAGTAATGGATTATCATAACTGCAGAAGGATAACGTAGAAACAATGGTGTCGAATGAATGATCGGAGAAGCTCATTTCTTCAATATCCGAACAAATAAAAGTACCCTCAATATGGTGATGTTGTGCCGCCCGTTTGGCTTTCTCTAGCATCGCCTCACTAAAGTCAGTTGCGGTAACCTTTATGTCTGGAGGATAAAACGGGAAATTCGCACCTGCCCCCACGGCAAGCTCAAGCACCTCGCCCTTCGCATGACTTAAAAGCTGTTGGCGCCAACGTTTTTGTTGCGGATCTTCTCTTTTGTTATCATATTGGTTTGCCTGCTTATCAAAAATACGTATTAGCTTCTGCTTCTCCACCGATCTCCCACCTTGCAATTGAACTTGGAACTTTCCCTGTTAAAGTCTATTTCGCCAAAAGGCTCACGTTACCTTTTTTTGTAACTGATCTGCCCTTACTTCAATAAAGAGGCTTGCAGAACGCTTTCTTTTTGCGCAAAAAGAAACAGGGGCATCCCAGCAGCCATTTCATGGCTTTTGAGGCAGCCCCTGTTTTCACGCGTTTTTGGAACGCCGGTAATCGGTGGGGGTGGTGCCGAAGCTGCGCTTGAACATCCGGTGCAGGTAGGAGCTGCTGGTAAAGCCGCAGCGCTCGGCGATGATAGTTACCGGAAGATCGGTACTCTCCAGCAGGCTGCATACTTCACGCATGCGCACCTCCAGAATGGTGTCCACGATGCTGGACATGGTCTGCTGCTTGTATAGCCGGCTGATATAGATCGGGGACATATCAAGTTCGTCCGCGATCTGGTTCAGGCTAAGGTTCGGCTCCATATAATTCTCGTTTATTTTCTGATTAATCATGAGGATCAGATCATGCTGCTTGGAGCTTTTTTTCTCAGCGAGCTGCTCCCGCATTTCACTGAACAGCACGAAGAAGGCTTCTTCCAGTTCAGCAACGGTTTCTACGGAATCCAGAGCGGGCAGCCCTGATGTCCCGTCACATTGTAAACGGTTACGTTTTTGGACGGTACTGATGATTTCTTTGATCGTCACACTGAGCCTGGACAATGCTAATTGCACGGTATGGAACGGATAAGATTCCGCTTCACGGAGGATGGCGCTGAAATGCTCCTGGGCGTCCTCCACTTTGCCGCTCATCAGAGCGTCGATAAGTTTCTTTTCCTTCTCGGTAGGATAGTGGTAGGTATTGGCCTGCAGACTGCTAACGGCCTGGGCGCTGATGATGCAGCCATGCCCGTAGAACAGACGATGATTTGAAGCTTCCCGGACCTGCTTATACAGCTGATGCAGCTGCAGGGCATTCCGGTCAATATGGCTGTAGGTAAGGGTGAGGCTCACTTTCAGATAATCCGAGCAGGCCTGCTGAATCTGCCGCAGCAGCGTCTCGATCAGTCCTGTATCGGTGTATTCTACCGGATCAATGATATTCAGCAGCACCAGTATGCCGTCATCATTCATATCTACGGTCTCGACACGGTAAGTCTGGCCGCAGATTTCCGAAGCGATGTTCATAATGGCAAATTTGTAGGCCAGCAAATAAGAGGATCTGGCTTCCCTGAATTCATTATAGTTGTCAATCCGCAGCAGGATGAGGCGGTAATCGTCATTGAACGTAAAGTGAATGCCAAGCTGCCTCAGCTTCTCCACCTGCTGCATGGATTGCAGCGGCTTTAACCCCAGCACCAGATCGCGCACCGTATTTTGTCTAATCATAAACATGCTGTCACGTTTTTCGCTTTCGAGAATATTCATCTCGCTGACGATCCGGTGAATGGGCAGGTACAGCCTTTTGGACATGATCCAGGACAGCCCGATGCCTCCCACCAGAATAATGACGGCAATGAGCAGGGTAGCGTTCCGGATGTTGTCGGTCTGCTCGGTGATGATGTCATACGGTGTGATCCGCACATACTGCCAGCTTAAAGCATCCGGGGCGGTATAAGAAATCAGTGAATTCACTCCTGCAAATTTGCCGATAAAATAACCTGCGGAGTCGCCCTTGACCTTCTGGTCGATCCAGCGGGTTTCCTCCGGGGAAAGCTCCTGCTGCTCCAGGCTGTTGCTGGACAGGAAGGCGCCATGGTCTGCCAGGATAAAGGTTGAGCTTTTGGAATCTATAGAACTGGTAATCTCTTTGTTGATCCAGGGCGCGGAGATGTTCACAATCACTG
The DNA here is from genome assembly GCF_038593145.1 of Paenibacillus sp. FSL L8-0340. Taxonomy (NCBI): domain Bacteria; kingdom Bacillati; phylum Bacillota; class Bacilli; order Caryophanales; family Paenibacillaceae; genus Paenibacillus; species Paenibacillus sp. FSL L8-0340. Next base: position 6,470,122 of record NZ_CP151967.1, on the reverse strand, counting down.
CTGAATTAATCGCCCGGTCCCAACCGATGGCATCAAAGCATAGAAAGGTATAGGCCCGGACCTGATCGTCCTCCTCGGCACCATTGGAATAGACCCGCGGAATCGGCATAAACGGCTTGTATTCCTCATAGTGGTTCAGGATGTCCAGAATGTTCTTATCCACCAGTTCCTGTTCGGTAAAAACACCGTTTTGTCCGCTGGAGGAGGCAATATAGAGTTTTTCGCTTTTCGGATTATAGACATAAATGGATTCAATGTATGGCATCGAACTTAAGTAATTACCAAGCTCGGACATTGCGGCCGTGACGTCGTAAATATCCGGCTTGTCGTAAAGTACAATTTTGGAGACGGTGCTGTTACGGTAGATTTGAAAGGAAAGCGATTGTGCAGCATCGTTCATGTTTACAACCTCTCTGCTTGTTTTGGTGAGGTCGCTAAGGTCGGAGCGGAAGGCCTGCGTCTTTTCGACGCCAATATAGTAGTTGTAATAAATGATCGTGGAGACGAGGAAGGTTAAGGACACACATAACGTCATACTGACTAATATTTTGCTGTACAGTGCTCTTTTGTTGCCAATCTTATTCAGTCTCATTGACATCCCCCTGACTTCATTGTCTGTACTGGCGATATAAGCCCTCTCTATATTGTTCACAGTATAATTATAAACTTCACCCTATGAACAGAACAGTAGAGCAAGATTACAATAGTGAACAGGATGAATTGCCAGGGAGTGAACAAATCCAATATCTGTGTACAAAAGCTACTATATACGCATGATCTATTGAAAGTGAACTCCACCAGTTATGTGCATGGGATCAGACAGATTTGTTGATATTTCTTTCATTCCGCTGGCAGTACAATACGTTGTATATACCGTTAATCAACAATTTAGGGATTAAACTGCCTGAAGGCAAGGCAGTGCCTGACTACGGATGGAGGAAATAAAGATCATGAGTGCACACAAGCAGGAGAGTTATGATGTGGTCGTCTGCGGGGGCGGGCTGGCGGGAGTCTGTGCCGCCATCGCCGCAGCCAGGCAGGGGGCCAGCACCTGCCTGATTCAAGACCGGCCGGTACTGGGCGGCAACAGCTCCTCGGAAATCCGGGTGACTCCACATGGTGCGGCGCAATTTCACGCGTATGCCCGGGAAACAGGTATTATCTCTGAACTGCTGATCGAAGAGCGTGCCGCCAATCATGAACCTATACGGGAAAACGGCTGGACGAACAGTGTATGGGATATGGCCCTCTATGATATGGCTATCCGCACTCCGAATCTGACGGTGCATCTGAATTCGACGGTTACGGCGGTGGAGAAGCATGAAACGCGGCGGCTCTCGGCGGTTAAGGTGCGGGTAGCGAATGCAGATACGATGATGACCATACAGGGCAAGGTATTCATCGACTGCACAGGCGACGCCGTGGTTGCTGACCAGGCAGGCTGCGAATGGCGCTGGGGCTCGGAGAGCCGGGAGGAGTTCGGGGAGCCGCATGCACCGCTTGCCGCCAGTACGGATACGATGGGCAGCTCGATCCATTTTAAGGCCAAAGATATGGGCCGGGAGGTTCCTTTTCGGGCACCGGATTGGGCAGTCCGGTATGACGACCCGGCTTATTTCTATGAACAGGGAAGACATTTCTATGATTTGGATGCAGGTTATTGGTGGATTGAAATCGGGGTGCCCTGGAATACGGTGTACGACAATGAACAGATCCGGCATGAATTAACCCGCCATGTGCTGGGCATCTGGGATTGGATCAAGAATAAGGACCCGCTGCTGAGAGAGAAGGCGGCCAATTATGCGCTGGACTGGGTGGGGCAGGTGCCGGGGAAAAGAGAAAGCCGCAGGGTAATGGGGCGTTATCTATTGACCGAGCATGACCCGGCAGGCCGTACGGTATTCGCGGATGAGATCGCCTACGGCGGCTGGTTCATCGACCTGCACAGTGCCGGAGGTTTGCTTGCGGCGACGGCTGAGCCCTCCAGTGCAGAAGGCTACACGGAGACAAGCGATTATGCGGTTCAGAGCTACTGCGGACCGTATGGCCTGCCGCTGCGGATGCTGATCGCGAAGGATATGGATAATCTGCTGATGGCGGGACGCAACATCAGCGCTACGCACGCGGCGCTTGGCACAGTGCGTGTGATGGGGACGACCGCGCTGCTGGGGCAGGCCGCCGGAACGGCGGCGGCTGTCGCCCTGAAGCGCGGAACCGAGGTGTGCGGACTGGAGGCGGAAGGCGTCCGCGAGGTGCAGCAGTCGCTGCTGCGCCAAGGCTGTTTTCTGCCGAACTGCCGTGGCGCAGACCCCGGGGACCTTGCCCGGGCGGCGGATATCCGGGCCAGCAGCGAGGCCCGGGTCTTCGGGGCAGGACCGGAGAGCAGGGACGGCTTCGGCGGTTTCAGCGCGGCCAGGCCCGCACCGCCGCAGGGCGGAGAGCCGTTGTCCAGCCTGCGCGGGCAGTGGATTGCCATCGGCAGACCGGAGATCAGCAAGCTGTCCGTCTGCCTCAGCAATGACTCCGGCATAGAGCAGACGGTTAAAGCAGCGCTGCTGCCGGTGGATTCGATCTGGGACTACAGCTGCGGTGTCGGTGAACCGCTGGCGAGCGGAACGCTCAAGGTTCCGCCCGGGCAAATGCAGTGGGTAGCCTGGGAGGTGGGGCTGGGTCCGCAGGATGGGCTGTCCGCCGGGCAATACATCCGGCTGGAGCTGGCAGAGAATCCGCAGGTGGAATGGCATATGGCCGGGATGGTCATTCCGGGCCATACCTCGGCTTATGAGATGGGGCCGTCCAGAATGCGCCGCTACCGGGATGGGGGGACGTTAAGCTTCCGCATTGATCCACCGCAGCCGTGTTACAGTCCAGCCAACGTCACCACAGGGATAACCCGTCCCTATGACTATACGAATGTGTGGCGTTCCGATCCGTCAGAGCCGCTGCCGCAATGGCTGGAGCTGCAGTGGGGAGAGGTGCAGTGGATCGAAACAGTAGAGCTGACGTTTCCCGGCCATCTATTCCGCGAGTATCATTTGTATGAGCCGTTCTATCGTGATCCGCAGTGTCCCAAAGACTACTGCATTGAGATTTGGATTGCAGGGAACTGGCAGCCGGCGGTCACCGTTTATGACAACTATCAATGCCGCCGCCAGCATGTTCTGCCGGAAATGGTCAAGACAGATCGATTGCGCATAACAGTTCAGTCCACGAACGGTGATCCCAGCGCTGCGATTGCCGAGATCCGCTGCTACGCCTGATCATACATGCTCCAGCACCGAACGCCGGCAGAAGCATATTGCTTTTGGGCAAGCTGTGCTAAAATTTGTGGTATCAAGCAGTAAATATCCAACGGATAGCCGGAAGGAGAGAGGGGTATGGGCAGAAGATTAAGCTGGTTGTGGCCTGCAAGCTTAAAAAACCGCTTGTTTATCTCTATTCTGCTGTTCGTGCTCATTCCCTCTGCATTCCTGCAGACCCGCAGCATTACGAAGCTGGAGACGATGATGAAGGACAATATCTCCCAGCAAAATACGGCTCAGCTTGCCTTCCTCAAGAATAACATCGAAAGCCTGAAATTCGGCGTGCTCGGTGCGATGCTGCAGCTCGAGCGTGATCCTAATCTGAAGGCCCGGCTGGGCAAGAGCGGACAGGAGAGCGGGGAAGACCGCAAGCTGCAGATTGAGAACACGCTGTTGCTGGTGAAGCAAAGGCTGATGAATGCGGTGGTTCCCGTTCATATTACGCTGCTCGACAAGCAGGGGCAGGTATATAACACGCTGGAGGAGGGCTTGACGGTCTTGCCGGTCCGCGGGAGTGAGATCTTGCAGCAGCCTGGATTTTCTGCACTGGTAAGCTCTTCCGAGTCTTACCTATGGACTGTCCACGAACCGGATTATCTGTTGTCAAGCGCACTGCCGGGTACACAATTGTTCTCCCTGTTTGCCAAGCTGCAGGATACGGGCGGCGGAACCTTCGCTTACCTGCGTATTAGTCTCGACATGAAAACCTGGCTGAACTCCATCACCAACGGGTTCCAGGTGAAGCAGACGTACTACCTGCTGGATGGGAAAGGGCAGCCTATTCTGATGGAGCGCAATGACCGCATCGCCCAGCAGCTGCATGGGATGCTGGCGGCGTTCAAGCAGGATTCCGCCCGTTATTTTACCGATCCGAACGGCCTGTTCATCTATAACGGCATTTATCTGCCCAATATGGATTGGTATCTCATCAACCGCTTTCCACTGGAAGCGCTCTCCGGCAACATTGAGGCGATGAAGCGGCAGGTGATGGTGTCGCTTTTGGTCACAGGAGCCATCTTTGTCCTGATCATGTATGCCATCGTGTCGTCCACCGTCCGTCCGCTGCACAATTTGCAGAAAAAAATGAGCGAACTCGTCGACAAAAATTTGAATGTCAGCATTCCCGAACGTAAATATAGAGGTGAGCTGCTGAGTCTGGCCCGCGCCTTCAATCTGATGACCGGCGATATCCGGAAGCTTATAGAGCGGCTGCGCATGGAGGAACGGCAAAAGGAGGCGATCCGCTTCCAGATGCTGATGTCACAGATGAATCCGCACTTTTTGCTGAACACGCTGAATACAATCAAGTGGAATGCCCGGGGCCACGGTGACACCGGCACCTCGGAGATCTGCCAGAATCTTGGGAAGCTGCTGGAGTCAGGACTGAACAGTGATGCCGATCTGGTCTTCCTAAAAGAAGAAATAGAGTTGATCCGGGCCTATGTCTATATCCAGTCCTTCCGCTATGATCACCGGTTCACTGTCGATTACCGGATCGGCGAGGGGCTGGAGTATGCGCTGATTCCCAAATTCAGCCTTCAGCCGCTAGTGGAGAATGCAATCTATCACGGTCTGGTGCACATGAAGGATGGTGGAAAGATCACCATTCTGATAATCGGCACGGGTGACAGGCTGCGGGTGGAGATCGGGGACAACGGGCAGGGGCTGGAGCAGGGGGCCGCTGCCTCGGGTAAGAGACGGCGTAAGGGCATCGGACTCAGCAACCTCAGAGAACGGATTCTGCTGCTGTATAAAGGCCGGGGGGAGCTGCTTCTCCTCCCGTTGCCGCAGGGAACAGTTGCTGTATTGGATATTCCGCTGCTGAATTCATCGCCTTATGAAGAGGGGGATCACCATGTGGAAAATACTCTTGGTTGAGGATGAGCCGTTCGTCCGCCGCTCGATCCGCCAGGCGATACGATGGGAGGAGCATGGGTTCACCATTGCCGGTGAAGCATCGCACGGGCAGGAGGCGCTGGAGATGATGGCAGAGCATCAACCAGACATTGTGGTATCAGATATATTTATGCCCTACATGGATGGCCTGGAGCTGCTGCAGGCCGCACGCGCCAAGGGTTTCGAAGGCTCATTCATCATGCTAACCTGCGCAGGAGAATTTGAATACGCCAGGCTGGCGCTGGAGCACGGCGCTTCCGGCTATATCCTCAAGCTGTCCATGAGTGATGAGGAACTGCTGCAGGCGCTTAATAAGGCCAAGGCCGGGCTGGTGAAGCAAGCAGAGCAGCAGGACCGCTTGCAATGGCAGTCCTTCCACGAATATGCCGATTGCCTGTGGCGGGAAATGTACGGCAAAGAGCTGTACCCTTACGAGGCGGGCAAACTGGAGGGATTCCGCCGGCTGCTGGAGGCTTCGCCTGGACTGCTGCTGGTTTCGGTATTGAACGGTTCCCGCCCGCTGCATGTTGAGGAGCTTCAGCATCTGCTGCCTCCAGGGGCTGGTGAAGCTGTGCGCAGCTGCCGGTTTAATCATATGGGGCAGACGACGTTTTTTGTCTGGCCCGGAGAAGCGGCTCGCGGTGCAACACCGCAGCTCCGTGGACCCGTTCTTGAGACGGCGTATGAGGGGCTCCCCGTCATCTGCCGATCCATAACATCTGCCTCCGGGTTGAAGGCCGGCTGGCTGCTGAATTTATCCATGCTGGACCGCCACTATTATGGCAGTGTCCCCCTTGCTCATTTTCCGCACGACCTGCCCGGGCTTACCCCTGAATCGTTATCCGTTCCGTGGGAACAGGAGCACGAGGTGATCAGCTGTTTTGAGCGCCTGGAGGTGAAGGAATGCTCCGGCAAGCTTGAGCAGCTCTGGGCCTTCATGCAGACAGCCAACATGCCGATGGCGTCTGTGAAAGAGACGGCGGAACGTCTGGACAAACTGTTTGCACGGATTAGCGGAAAGAACGCGGAACCGCCTGGACCGCTGCTTGATGCTGAGCGCCACTCCGGCCTGCTGGAGCAGATGGACCGGCGGATGCGTGCATACGCCAAGGGTCTCAGCAGGGTGCGTCTGCCGGAGACAGACCATCCCGAGATCAATGCAATGATCCGCTATCTGCTGCAGCACTATGACCAGGACATCTCGCTGCAGGCAATGGCCCATTACGTCAAGATGGATGAGAATTATTTGAGCGGGCTGTTCAAGAAAAAAACCGGGCAGACCTTTATTAACTATTTGCAGCATATCCGGGTGAATGAAGCAAAGTTCTATCTGGAGCAGACCGGGCTCACGGTGGCTGAAATCGGAGAGCGTGTCGGTTTCGCCAACCCCAGCTACTTTTTCAAAATCTTTAAACGCTGGACCGGACTGACGCCCAATGAACACAGGCTGCAGCGAAAGGGTCAGGAAGCCAATTCATAGATCCCGGCGGAGTGTCCCGAAATCCGGGTAGACCTTTCTCAGCTCCCGCTGCTTCACTCATGCCAACTCGAAAAAACGAACCCGTCCTCCGCTTTATTACGGAATACGGGATCGTTTTTTTGTTCAAAGATAATTTATATGTTTCACGCTATAAATTATCCTTCTATTTCTCGCTGAAGCGGATACCATCCTTTTGAGGACGGCAAAGCCGTTTCCACTTGTTTCCCGCTTGCAGGCCCAATCTTAAAATCGTGCACTGAATCGCTGAGATATGAAGATTACGCCAGTCCGCAGCCATCCGCTATGCTATAAGCAGGCCAAAGAATTAGACGGAGAGGTTGAGTATATGGAACAATCTGTTGTCACTACAAGAAGAAAAGCGGGCAAGTGGTCCATGCGCCGCACATGGGCAGGAATTTGGGGAATGAAGACATTCTACCTGATGCTGCTTCCTTGCCTCATCTGGTATTTCATTTTTAAGTATCTGCCCATGTATGGTGTCGTCATTTCGTTCAAGGATTATAATTTTACAGACGGTATTCTGAACAGCCCTTGGGCTGACCCCTGGTATAAATATTTTAAAATGTTTTTTGATTCCCCATACTTCTCACAGCTGATGACCAATACGCTGCTGATCAGCCTCTACAAGCTGGTGTTTGGCATGCTGCCGTCGATTATCCTGGCGATTCTGATCCATGAATGCCGGATAACCTGGCTGAAACGCTGGGTTCAGACGCTAAGCTATATGCCTCATTTCCTGTCGTGGATTATCATCTACGGGATCTCGGTAGCTTTCTTTTCGGAAACGACCGGGCTGGTTAACCGCTGGATCACGGAAGGCGGAGGGTCGAGCATCCCTTTTCTGAACTCGACGGAATGGTTCCGCAGCATGCTCGTCTCAACAGAAATCTGGAAGGACCTCGGCTGGGGCGCGATCATCTACTTGGCGGCGATCAGCAGTATCGACCCGACGCTGTTTGAAGCGGCAAAGGTGGACGGAGCCAGCCGGCTGCGGATGATCTGGCATATTACACTGCCGGGGATCCGGGGGGTAATCATGCTGCTCCTGATTCTCAAGATTGGCAGCATCATGGATGCCGGCTTCGAGCAGATTTATGTCTTTTATCATCCGCGTGTATATGAGGTTGGCGATATTATCGACACCTGGGTGTACCGTACCGGACTGGAGCAGATGAATTTCAGCCTGGCAACAACAGTCGGACTGTTCAAATCCGTCATCGGCTTCGTGCTGGTGGTCGGTGCCAATAAACTGGCCAAAAGATGGGGGGGCGGAATATGGTAAGCGGAAAATCGGATAGAATCTTCAACACGCTGGTCTATATCCTGCTTGCGGCAGTGGCGGCACTTTCAATTTTTCCGCTGCTCTACGTGATTTCGATGTCACTGACCCCGTACAGCGAGGTTATTAAGAACGGGGGGTTCGTGGTCATTCCCCGAAACATATCCTTTGAGGCGTATCACCGGATTTTGACGGATCCCGCGCTTGGCCGATCCATGCTAATTACGGTGCTGGTGACTACGGCAGGCACCACCATTAATATGATTCTGACTACGCTGGCCGCTTATCCGCTCAGCCGGAGGAATTTGCCGGGACGTACGTTCTTTCTGCTCTTCATCGTCATTACGATGTTGTTTAACGGCGGTCTGATTCCTACCTATCTGGTTGTCCGTTCGCTGGGTATGCTGGATACGATTTGGTCACTCATTGTTCCGGGAGCGATTGCTACCTTTAATGTTTTGATTATGAAAAGCTTTTTCGAGAGCCTGCCGGAGGAACTGTTCGAATCGGCCCGGATGGACGGGGCCAAGGAGTTCCGGATCTTGTGGCAAATTGTGATCCCGCTCTCCATTCCGTCAATGATGACGGTCGGACTGTTCTATATGGTCGGCCATTGGAACTCCTTTTTCTCAGCCGTTCTGTACATTACCGATACCCATCTGCATCCGCTGCAGGTAGTGATCCGCAACATGCTGCTGCTCACCCAATCCAATGAGCTGCAGGCAGAAGTGACAGTGCCTACAGCGGCCATGCAAATGGCGGCCGTTATTGCCGGCAGTCTGCCGATTATCGTGGTGTACCCGTTCATACAGAAGCATTTCACCAAAGGCATGCTGCTGGGAGCCATTAAGGGATAAGGCGGAGCCCCGCAAGGGGTTCCAATTCATTCATAAGCTAGTGCAAGGATAAACTTCTTACAGAAGGCAGGGGTTCAAAATGAAGCAGAGAAACAAACGATTCACGGCTTGGGTCACGGTGGCAGCGGCAACAGCGATGATTGGCGGATGCGGCGGCGCGGATAAAGCACCCGCAGCAACGGAGGGCGGGAATGCAGCTGCGCCCTCAGGTCCGGTGGAGCTTGAAGCGGCAGAGATCAGCTGGGGCACGAGCCTGCCGGCAGACGATTTTATTAAGAAAGCACTGGATGAACAATTGGGAACAAAACTGAAGCTGACACTGGTAGGCGACCAGAGCGATTATGAAAATCAGATGAATGTGCGCGCTGCCTCCAACAACCTGCCTGATTTACTGATGGCTACGAGCAAGGCGCACCTGCAGAAGCTGGCCCAATCCGGTTCGCTGCTTGATCTGACATCCTATATGGAGAAGCTGCCGGAATACACCGCCTTTGTCGGTGAGGAAGTGCTGAAGAAGGGCATAGTGGACGGCAAGCAATATGCGCTGCCCAAAGCGGGACAGTCCATTTCCTACACTTACTGGATTCGGAAGGATTGGCTGGATAATCTGAAATTGCAGCCGCCGACTACAGTCGATGAACTGTTCGAAGTTGCTAAAGCGTTTACAACCGAGGACCCCGACAAGAATGGCAAAAATGACACCTTTGGACTGTCCGGCACGAACTTTCAGACCTTTGAGCCGATTTTCGGCGCTTACGGGATTACGAATATTTTCGACACCTCGCAATTATTTGTCCGTGATGGCAAGGTTGTAAGCACATTCTACCAGCCGGAAATGAAAGACGTGTTGGCGAAGCTCAAGCAGTTTCTTGATGCCGGGGTCGTAGACCCGGAGATTGTCAGCAACAAGGGCACAATGGCGATCGACAAAGCTTTTCAGGGCAAAGTGGGCATTATTAACACAGAATGGGCGCAAATTATGAAGGATGACAAGGTTGAGGTGTGGAAAGGCGCAAATCCAAAAGCGGAATGGCTGCAGCTGGCGCCGCCCAAGGGGCCGACGGGGATTCAAAATGCCAACTCCCTCAACATCGGTGCTTCCAGCGGGTTGTGGGTCATCCCGAAGAAACTGGAAAATGAGCCGGATAAGCTGAACAAGGTGCTGGAATTGTTGAACTACGTATCCACGCCTGAAGGCAACCGTCTGGTCCAATACGGAGTGCAGGATACCCACTACACGCTGGATGGAGACAAGGTCGCCATTACGGACAAAGGACGCTCGGATGCTTCTTTCACCTGGTTGTACCAGTTCACGGGCCGCCCAGAAACCGAATATCTCAAGACGAAATTCAGCAATTTGGCCACCTTTATTGATTTCGAGGCCGGACTGCCGCGGATTCAGACGCTGGATGGTTTTGTGTCCAGTCCGCAGGGCTATAATCCCGCAGATGCCAACCGGTTCATTGAGGAGGAAATGATCAAATTCATCTATGGCAAGGCCAAAATAGAGGACTATGACAAATTCCTCAGCACACTGGAAGGAACATTCAGCTACAAAAATTACCTCGACACGGCGGTTGCCCAACTAAAGGAGCTGGGTTACGGGGAGTGACCGTTACACCCTGTAAGGGTGCTTGCGTTCCATCAGACCAAAAGACAGGAAGCTAAATCGCTTCCTGTCTTTTGGTCTTTATTTCATTTACTCTTCATCCGGAAGGTCCGGGGGGAGAGGCCGACCTCTCTTTTGAACATATTGCAGAATTGGGCATCGTTTACAAACCCTGCCGCAGCTGAAACCTCAGCGATTTGCATTTGGGTATGAAGCAGCAGTGATTTCGCATAATTGATCCGCTTTGACAGAAGATAACGGTGCGGAGAATGCCCGAATCTTTCCTTGAATAAATGCCGGAACCTGTCATAGCTGTAGCCGGACATTTCTGCGAGCGATTGAACCGAAAGCTTATGGCGGTAATGCTCGTCCATATAGTTCAGAACATACTGCATCTGATCCTCTGAAGGAGATGGCGTATGTCCCGTGCCAAGCAGCCGCAGCAGATGAACGATGATCTCACTCATCTGCAGATTCATAAGCTCGGTGTAGCCATCCCGTTTGCGGGAGAACTCCTCTTTCATCCGCAGCATGATCTGCAGCACGGTCTGATCCTTGTCGTCGTCATAGACTCCGGCTAAAGCGCGGAGATTCGGATGGCCGCAGATAAACCCTACGAACAGAACATCCGCCTCCGGCGTGTGTTTCTCATCATGCTTAAAGTTGGGCGGGATCAGCGCGAATGAATAGGGCCGGAAATGATAGTTGCGGGTCCCCACATTCGAGGAACCAAGCCCCTGGATGTAATAAATCAGTTCGAAGCATTCATGCTGATGCGGAGGGATATAAGTATTAGCTTCATGATCTGCACTTACAATATATAGGACTCGATCCATTGTGATCCTCCGTTATTCTGTCATTTAGCCGAATCGTGCAAAAACCTGACCGAATCCATATAAATATTTGCTGCCTTATTTGTTATGATCGTATCAATTAAACCGAAGATTCGCAACCAGACTGGCCATCTCGTTCGGGAATTACCCGGTTTTTCAAGATTTGTATCCATGTAATGTTTGCTTTTGAAAGTAATTCACTAATTTTCATAGTTTTTATGAATTTGCCGAAACTCAACGGGGTCATCGCTATAACACAAAACGTGCAATTGGGACATTCAGCCATTTCTTTAAGGTAAACCAACTACAAACAGGGGTGTGAACAAAAATGAAAAAGAACGTTCTTGCTTTATTGTTGCTCATGGTAATGGTACTTGTCACGGCTTGCGGAAATAATACGTCCGGCAAAGGAAATACAGCAAATCCCGCAAATGATGCAGAAGGCGGAGAAGCGGCTGCAGGGGACAAGCTCAAGGTCGTGCTGCTGATTCCGGGAACGCTTGGAGATAAATCATTTTTTGACGCGGCCAATAAGGGTCTGCAGAAGGTGAAGGATGAGCTTGGTGCGGAAACCAAGGTTGTAGAAATGGGAACCGACAAGACGAAATGGGAGCCTACGTTTAACGATATCGCCGCCGAGGATTGGGATGTTGTCATTTCAGGCGGATCGGAAATTACAGAGATGTTCAATGCAACGGCTGAAGCCAATCCGGATAAAAAATTCATCAACTATGACACGGACATCGAAGAAGCACCTGCCAATATGTACAACATGTCCTATTCCACCAATGAAGTATCCTTCTTGGCTGGTGCAGCAGCAGCATTGGCTACGCAATCCGATATGCCGAATGCGAATAAGGAGAACATCATCGGGTTTGTAGGCGGAATGGATATTCCCGGAATCAATGCTTTCCTGGTAGGTTACATTCAGGGCGCGCAATATGTTGATCCTGAAGTGAAGGTGGCTGTATCCTATGCGGGCGATTTCGTGAACCCGGCAAAAGGGAAAGAGCTGTCGCTCATTCAATACAACTCCGGCGTGGACATCATCTTCAACGTAGCGGGCGGAACAGGGCTTGGAATCTTCGATGCTGCCAAAGAAAAGACCAAATATGCCATCGGCGTCGATTCCGACCAAGCGATGCTGCTGAAAGATACAGACAACGACAAAGCCAACCTGATCGTTACATCCGCGATAAAAAAGATCGACAGTGCCATCCTTGGAGCAGTGAAGAAGCTGCAGGACGGAACGCTTGAAATGGGCAAACGTGATGTGCTCGGCTTTGTGGAAGACGGCGTGGGCATTGCAGAGAACGAGATCTATAAAAGCGTCTACCCGGCTGACCTGCAGGCCAAAGTTGAAGAAGTGAAGCAGAAGCTCATCAACAAAGAGATTACTGTAGACAATGCAATGGGCATGGAAACCTCGGAAGTTGAAGCTATCCGTAATGCCGTTAAACCTTAATCGGATTTAAGATTTAACATGTTAACTCATGCAGTTGGAATTCTTCCGCAAGAAGATTTCCAGCTGCCTATTTTTGCAGACACCTAAGTTGAAAGGCGTTGATGACCCATGCAGAACGCTCTGCTGGAAATGCGGGGAATTACCAAAGTATATCCAAATGGCGTCGTTGCAAACAAAGACGTTCACTTTTCTCTGCGTGAAGGAGAGATCCATGCGATTGCTGGAGAGAATGGGGCCGGCAAATCGACCCTGATGAAGATCATGTTCGGGATGGAAGAGCCGAGTGAAGGCGAGATCTACATCAGGGGTGAAAAGGTGAAGCTGCAATCCCCCCAAGACGCGATTGACCGGGGCATTGGCATGGTTCATCAGCATTTCATGCTGGTGCCTTCCTTTACCGTAGCCGAGAATATGGTGCTTGGCATGGAGCCGCACAAAGGCGTGAGCTTTAACTACAACGAGGCCGTGCGGTTGACCGAAGAGACGGCGCGTAAATATAATCTCGCGGTGAATGCCAAAGCCAAGGTCGAGGATCTTACCGTCGGCATGAAGCAGAAGGTGGAGATTCTGAAGGCACTGGTGCGCGGTGCCAAAATCCTGATCCTGGACGAGCCGACAGCGGTGCTGACTCCGCAGGAAACGGAAGAGCTGTTCCATGAGCTGCAGCAGCTTAGGGAGCAGGGTCATACGATTGTGTTTATTTCGCACAAGCTGAAGGAGGTCAAAGCGATCTGCGACCGGATTTCGATCATGCGCGGCGGCAGAAGCGAAGGCGTCTTTCAGACGAAGGATGTAACGGAGCAGGAAATTTCGCGGCTGATGGTGGGCCGGGATGTGGTCCTGAAATATGACAAGGACAACGTGGCTCTTGGGAACTCCGTGCTTTCGGTAGAGAGCCTGGGTGTCCATGACAGTCAGGGCAAGGCGCTACTGTCAGACATTAATTTCTCTGTCCGCGCAGGGCAGATTGTCGGAATCGCCGGAGTGGAAGGCAATGGGCAGTCGCAGCTGATTGAGGCTCTGACAGGCGGACTTCGCGGAGTGTCTTGTACCGGATCAGTCAAGGTAAAAGGGACGGAGGTCCGGGAATCAGATATTCGTGACATCCGCAGCCTGGGCGTTTCTTATATCCCGGAGGACCGGATGCGGCAGGGCTCAGCCGGGGAGGCGAGCATTTCCGATAACCTGATCTCTACCCGTTACCGCTCCAAGGATATGAATAAAGGGCCTCTTCTGCATGGCTCCAGAATTGCCAGCCTGGCCGCGTCACTGGTAGAGGAGTTCAAAGTGCGCTGTTCAGGACCGCAGCAGCCGATTGCCATGCTGTCGGGAGGAAATATGCAGAAGGTTGTAGTGGCGCGGGAATGTTCGACCGGACCGGAGCTGCTGATTGCCGAGCAGCCGACCCGGGGCGTGGATATCGGCGCGGCCCAGTTCATTCACCAGAAGCTGCTGGAGCTGCGTTCCGGCAGCTGTGCCATTGTGCTGGTGTCGGCGGACTTGAATGAAATTCTGGAGCTGAGCGATCAGTTGCTCGTGATGTATGAAGGTCAGATTGTTGCCTGCTTCGATGAGCCTTCTAAGGTCAGCGAAGAGGAGCTCGGACTATATATGCTGGGGATCAACCGGCAGGATAAGCAGCACACCGGGAGGGCCGAAAACCATGTTTAAAGTCAAATATTTTGAGGCAATCCGAACTACAGCGGTCATATTGATTGCCCTGGTCATCGCCTTTATGATCATCTCGCTGGTCAGTGACCAGCCGCTCAAGACGATTGGCATTTTCTTATGGGAGCCTATTTCCACGAAAGGGCATATCGGCAACGTGATCGAGATGGCCATTCCGCTGATGTTCACGGGTCTGGCCGTCTCCCTGCTGTTCCGGGCCAATATGTTCAACCTTGGTGCTGAAGGAATCTTTTATTTCTCCGGGGTAGTGACCTCGGTGCTGGCGGTCCATTTGACCCTGAACAGCTGGATTCATCCGCTTGTGGCGATTGCAGCCGGTTCGATTGTAGGTGCTTTGCTGTCGGCGATTCCCGGAATTCTCAAGGCCAAGTGGAATGCCAACGAACTCGTTACCTCTTTAATGTTCAACAATATCCTGTTCGGGATTGGCCTGTATCTGCTCAACTATCATCTTCGTGATGCCAAGGCATTCGCCAACGTTTCTTTTAAATTCGAGAAGACGGCGCAGCTGGATAAAATCTTTCAGGGAACCCGGATTCATACCGGCCTTATTATCGTGCTGGTGCTTATTGTGCTCGCCCATCTGTTCCTTTACAAAACCAAGTGGGGCTATGAGCTGCGGATGACCGGTGTGAACCGGGAGTTTGCCCGCTACTCGGGAATGAAGACCGCCAAGGTCATCATCCTCGTCCACCTGATTGCAGGATTTATCGCCGGCATGGGCGGATCGGTGGAGGTGCTGGGGATGTACAACCGGTTCCAGTGGACCTCACTGCCGGGTTACGGTATGGACGGTGCACTTGTTGCGATGCTGGCCAAAAATAACCCGCTGTCCGTGATTGCCTCGGCGCTTTTCCTTGCGTATATCCGTATTGGAGCGGATCTGATGGCACGCCTGTCCGATGTGCCTTCCGAGATGATCTCGATCATCCAGGCTGTCATTATTCTGCTGATTTCCGCTGAACAGTTCCTGAAATTCTGGAAAAACCGGATGCTGCTGAAGGAGGCGAAAAATAACGCATGAACAGCCTGCTGGATGTTATTTTTACCACGGACTTTGCGTTCTCTCTGCTGCGTGTAACGACGCCAATTCTGTTCGCCGCGCTGGGTGCGCTGATCTCAAACCGGGCGGGGATTATCAATATCGGGATGGAAGGGATCATGCTGGTGTCCGCCTTGGCCGGTGTTATTGTAAGTGCCTATAGCCACAGTGCCTGGATAGGGCTGCTCGGTGCGGTGCTGTCGGGGACGGTCATCGCCGGAATTCTGGCTTTTTTCACCCTGAGATTCAAGACGCATATCATTCTCGGCGGTGTGGCGATCAACATGTTCGCATCCGGAGGGACGGTATTTATCCTGTATCTGCTCAGCGGGGACAAGGGTTCTTCCACCTCCCTGGCGAGCAAGGTGCTGCCGAGTGTGCAGATTCCGCTGCTGAAGGATATTCCGGTGCTTGGCCCGACCCTCTCGGGTCACCATATTCTGACCTACTTCTCTATACTGTCTGTGCTGATCGTCTATTACCTGCTGAACCGTACACCGCTTGGCCTGCGCATCCGTTCCGTAGGGGAGAATCCGCATGCGGCCCAGTCGGTTGGTGTCAGTGTGATCAAGATTCAATATGCGGCTCTGCTGCTTAGCGGATTTTTTGCCAGCCTGGGCGGCGCTTATATGTCGATGGGTTATCTGTCGCTCTTTACCCGCGATATGATTGCAGGCCGGGGCTGGATTGCTATTGCGGCAGAATCAATGGGCCGGAGCACAACGGTCGGAACGGCGCTTACCTCACTCCTGTTCGGGGCGGCTGATGCACTATCCAATGCGCTCCAGGTGCTGAAGATCCCGGCAGAGCTGATTGCGACGCTTCCTTATGTGGCAACGGTCATCGGCCTGGTGATTTACGCGGTCTCCGAGACCCGGAAGAAGAACCGCAAAATAAAAACTACGACCACGAAATAATTCAGAATTCAGATACACACACAAGGGAGCGAACGTTATGCCAACACCTATAATTATTGACTGCGATCCCGGGCATGATGACGCGATTGCCATTCTGCTCGCGCTGGCTCATCCGGAGAAGCTGGAGATCCGGGGAATTACGACGGTTGGCGGCAACCAGATTCTGGACAAAATTACCGACAACGCGTTGAAGGTGCTCAGCTTTGTAAATGCCGACATTCCTGTGGCCAAAGGAGCAGTGGGACCGCTGCTTGGCAAGCTGGTTACGGGCGCAGAAGCGCATGGGGAATCCGGGATGGATGGCCCGGCGCTTCCGGCCAGCACATTCAAGCCTGTAGATCAGGGGGCGGTAGAATTTATGCTGGATATTATCCGCTCTTCGGAGGAGAAGATTACACTTGTGCCGATGGCACCTTTAACGAATATAGCCCTGCTGATCACTGCTTACCCAGAGGTGAAGGAAAGAATTGAGAAAATTTCACTGATGGGCGGCGGCTTGTCATACGGAAATGTAACAGTGACCGCAGAGTTCAACATTTATGTTGATCCGGAGGCAGCCCGGATCGTCTATGAATCCGGTATTCCGATTGTGATGAGCGGTCTGGATGTGACGGATCAGGCGGCTATATTTGAGGATGAAATTCTCGAACTGAAACGCCGGGGACCGGTCTCCGTCATGGTAGGGGAGCTGCTTGATTTCTATTCGATATATGGCAAAAAAATGGGCTATGTCGGCAACGCGCTGCATGATCCGTGTGCCGTGGCCTGGCTGCTGCATCCGGAGCTGTTCGAATCACAACATTTGTATGTCACGGTGGAGACGGAAGGTAAGCTGACCCGTGGGATGACCGTGGCCGACAGAAGGAAGAAACCGGACCGCGCCGCGAACACGGAGGTGCTGCTGGGGATCGACCGGGAAGCATTCATGAAGCTGCTGTTTGATTCGCTGGACAGACTTGACCGTGAGCTTCTGCTTGCGTCCGGGGGGAACTAGCGGATGGCTGGATGGGAACAGCTTCAGGAGACGGTCCGGCTGGAACTGCTGCAGCGGATGGAAGAAGGCTGCCAGGCCGGCAGTCTGACCGAGAAGCTTGCCGCCGCCGGAAGCGATGAAATGAAGCTTATGGAGGTATACCGCGAGCTGATGGAGCTCAAGGTAGCTGAGGATTTCCCGTACCGGGAGCCGTCGGGTCTTGCGGAAATCCGCAGCCTGCGCCCGGATGGACCGCGGAAGCTTGACGCCCGGTGGAGTCCTGCGGAGTGGAGGGACAAGTTCTACGGGGCTTGGCTGGGCAGAAGTGTCGGCTGTGCACTGGGCAAGCCGCTGGAATATTGGGATTACCTGTATGGCAAAGACGGCCGGCCGGGCTGGCAGAATATTGAGCTGTGGTTCCAGGGTGCAGACGCGTGGCCGATTACCGGCTATACCCCGGAGCATTCACGGGCGGAGAAGGAATACGGTCTGGGCTTAAGCGGCTGGTCCTTTACCAGCACCCGGGAGACTATCCGGTACATGGAGAGTGACGACGATATCCGCTATACGGTCCTCGGTCTGATGCTGCTGGAGCAGAAAGGCTTGGACTGGGATTCATGGGATGTCGGCAAGCTGTGGCATGGAAACCTGACGTATAGCCAGGTCTGCACAGCAGAGACCCAGGCCTATATGAATTTTGCCCGGGAAACTTCCCATATGCATGGAGAAAAGCCGGCGGATTGGCCCCAGCGGCAGGAACGTGTGCGCATGTTTCTCAATCCGTACCGCGAATGGATCGGCGCCGCAATACGCGCGGACGGTTTGGCCTACGGGGCGGCCGGGTATCCGGAGCTCGCGGCGGAGCTGGGCTGGCGGGACGCTTCGTTCTCGCATGTGAAGAACGGAATCTACGGCGAGATGCTGAATGCCGCGATGATATCCGCCGCCTTCGCCGAGCAGGATAACGAGCGCATCCTGGAGATCGGGCTCAGCGAGATCCCAAGCACAAGCCGTCTGGCCAGCGATGTGAAACGCGGAATCGATATTGGCCGGAAGGCCAAAAGCGAACGTGAGCTGGTGAGCAAAGTCTGGGATCAATTCAGTCATTATGATCCGGTGCACACCAATAATAATGCTGCGCTGGTCGCCGCCTCACTTGTCTATGGCGGCAATGATTTCGAGAAGGCCGTAGTCACCTCTGTGTACGGCGGGATGGATACGGATTGCAACGGCGCCACAGTAGGCTCGATTATGGGAGCGAAGCTTGGCGCGAAGGAGCTGCCGGCGAGCTGGACAACGCCGCTGAATGACACACTATACGCCGATCTGCCCGGCTTCCATCCGATAGCCATTTCGGAATGCGCCGAGCGGAGTTATCAGGTATTTCTGAAGATCCGCAAGGAGCTTGAGACACAAGAACAGCAAGTTTGAGTGAAACATAGGGATGTTCCACAGCCTTGAAAAGAAGGCCGGGAACATCCCTTTTTGTTCCGAAGGATTTGCGGCTCCTGCGGGGGAGCATCTTGGGAAATTCCCAAAATTTACTGAAATGGGAAGTTCTATTGGATACAGTATATATGCCCAGAGCCTATTCCATAACTCGGTCTATCTGTGTTAGCATGATCTATAGTAATTTTGCTATCGTATCTGTCTATAAAAAAAAGGATATGAAGGAGCGAGACTCATGCTGAAAGTCATGCTTGTTGACGATGAACCGTGGGTTCTTGAAGGTCTGAGAACGATGGTGAATTGGAAGAAGTTCGGTTTTGAGATATGCGGGGAAGCCTTGAACGGCCCGGATGCGCTCAGGCTTATCCAGGAGCAGAAACCGGATTTAGTATTAACGGATATCAATATGCCTGTATTCAATGGTCTCGAATTGATTGCCAAGCTGAATGTAAGTATGGCCATGCCGCCAAAGTTTGTCATTCTAAGCGGTTATGATGATTTCCAGTATGCCCGGACCGCGCTCCGTCAACGGGTGGATCAATACCTGCTGAAGCCGATTGACGACGAAGAAATCGAGTCCTTGCTGGGCAAGATGCAAACGATCATCCAAAATGAAATCGCTTCCAATGTGGATCGTCAGAAAAAGCGGGCATTTATCGTAAATAATCTGATCACTCGCCTGATTCAGGGTGAGCATAGTGAAGAGCTGCGGATGATGGCGGTCAATCTGCTGAACCTGCAGCCGGATACGGAGCTGGTATGCATTCTTATCGCCCCGCCTTATACCGCCGTCGATATCGACCAGCGCCTAAACGATTATTTCCCCTGGGAATCCACTTGTTTCTTTCAGGATGCGGCGGGCAGGTCGGGCATGATGATTCAGTCGGCTTCGATCAGCTGCGATAGTCTGGCGGAGAATGCCAGACGGCTCCAGAAAGCACTTGCGGAACAGCTGCTTGAGCCGGCAGCCATTATGATCAGTGACAGAATGACCGGGATAGAGTCCATGCGGGAAATTTATTCGCAGACGCTTGAAGTATGGAAGCTGAAGTACCACCGGGAGAAGGGCGGAGTCTTTTTTTATAGTGACCTCAAGAGAATGAGTGCAGGGACGGAGCTTCAGAATGACAGTCTGGAGAGGCTGCTGGAGAAGGTAAAGGCTAACGATACGGCTGGAATTGAACCCGGCATCAGGGAACTGTTCGCTTCTTTTGCAGAACAGCTGCTGACTGTTGAAGCGGTGCAGGCTCAGGTGGCTCACCTGGAGATGACGTTATGCCGGCTGCTGGCGGAGATGAACGGGGACCCGGCTATCCTTATGAACGAGCTTCAGAAGGAATATGGAGAACTCGGCAGTCTCGGCGATTATTTTATGCTGGGCAAATATGCGGATGGACTATGCAGGCAGACAGCTGTCTATCTGGCAGAGCTGCACAGCGCCAATGAAGGGAATACGATTTTTAACGTTATCCAGTATGTCGATCTTGAATTCCGCAACAAGCTGCAGCTTCAGGAGCTGGCGAGGCATTTCCACATGAATTCCGCTTATTTGGGACAGCTGTTCCGTAAAGAGACCGGCCGCAGCTTCAGCGAGTATTTGAATGAGAAACGGATTGAAGCCGCGAAAGGACTTCTTAAGCGGACGCAGCTGAAAATATCTGATATTGCCCTTCAAGTGGGGTTCTCCAATACGGATTATTTTATCGACAAATTCAAGCTGATCGTGGGTGTTGTGCCCTCGGTCTATAAAAATGCCAAAAAGAATAAGCAGCTCTAAGAAAGCCGGGTGCATGAGGCGTGGAAACCAAAAAAGTAAAAAGATTCGGAAATATCGTCAACGACATTCCGCTGAATTATAAGTTCATCCTCATTTACATCGTGGGTGTGCTGTTGCCGATTATGGTGATCAATCTGGTCTTTCTGGACCGGATCTCGGATTTGATCAAATCAAGGGAGCAGCAGAACCTGGAGATTTCTTTGGAGCGGGCGCGAAAGGACGTTCATGATTTTATCGAAGGTGGTGTAGCTGTCAGCTACACGCTGTCTGCGGATAAGAGTCTGTATGAAATGCTGGACCGGACGTATAAGGACTCGATTGACTTTTACAATACCTATGATGAGCAGCTGCGGGACCGGCTCAACAGCTATATGCCGGTGAATAATCAGATCGAGCGGATCAGTGTGTTCACCAATAATACATCGATTGTGTCCGGCGGCAACTATCAGATCATGAACCAGAAGGTCTGGAAGAGCGAATGGTACAAGCAGGCGAAAGCATCGGGCAACCGGGTTATTGTCACCGCTTACAGGACTAGCGAGAATGAGCTCAGTACCTCCTCCATTCCCACACTTAGCGTAGTTGAGCAGATGGACAATTACAGCTCACTGAATAAATTTGATAAGCTGCTGCGGATTGATCTGGATCTAAGTGAAATTTACGACATCATTGTCAGGGAAAAGGACTATCTTAGCCTATACCTGGTCAATGAGCAGAATCAGATCGTCATGTCAGCGGACGGCGGTTACCAGCGGGTGACAAATGAGCCGTATCCGCTGTTCAAACAGCTGGATGACGGCCAGCAGGAGGACCTTCATGTTGTGGCTGTGGGTACAGCCAATTACCTCAAGGGCTGGAGAATCATTGGAATTACCCAGGGAGAGCGGCTTACCCAGGCCATTCTGGATATGCAGCTGTATGCGGCAGTTCTGGCCACTACAGTCACCTTACTGACCTCCTGCTTTATCTACGTGATGTTAAGATCCTATAATTACCGCGTAAAACGGCTGTCCAGACATATGCAGAAGGTATCGAACGAAAAGTTTGAGCTGATCCGCATCGACGAGGGCCGGGATGAGATCGGCGGCCTGATCCATAATTTCAACCGGATGACCTCCAGGATCAATTCGTTGATTAATGATGTGTATAAGCTGGAGATTCAGAGCAAGAATCTGGAGATGGAGCGGGTCAGGGCGGAGCTCAATTTCCTGCAAAGCCAGATGAACCCGCATTTTCTGTTCAACACCTTAAATGCAATTCTTGTGGTCTGCACCAAAAACAACTACTCCGATGTGACAGATATTGTGAAGAGCTTGTCGAAGCTGCTGCGCAGGCTGCTCAGCTGGAAGGAGGATGTGGTGTCGGTGCAGGAGGAGATGTTGTTTATTGAAATGTATCTGAAGATTGAAAAGTTCAGGTTCAGGGATAAATTTGACTATCAGTTTGACATTGATGAGCAGGCGCTGCGGTACAAGATTCCCAAGCTGAGCATGCAGCCGCTTGTGGAGAATTCCTGCAAGCACGGCCTGCAGACCATAGAGGGGCTTGGCATTATTAAAGTGAAAGCTGCAGTTCAGGATAACCGCCTGCAGATCACGGTTTCGGATAACGGCAAAGGGATGGAAGCCGCGAAGCTGAAAGAGCTGCTGTCCGCGATCTCCACGGAGGACTCCTCTGGAGCGAACATCGGACTCCGCAACGTGTACCGCAGACTGGAGCTGAATTATGCGGATCAGGTCCGCTTTGAGATTGTCAGTGCGCCGGACCAGGGGACTATAGTTTCCTTCGGTATCCCGCTTAAGCTGCTTGAACAAATTAGTCCGCCGGGAAATGAGGGGAACTTATGAAGTATAAAGTGCTGTTGATTGATGATGAGCCGAGTGCCCTGGAGGGTATGCTGCTGTGGATTGATTGGCAGGAGCTGGGGTTCGAGGTGTGCGGAACCAGCAGCAATGGCAGGGAAGGGCTGCAGCAGATGAAAGAGCTAGAGCCGGATCTGGTCATTACGGATGTGAATATGCCGCTGCTGAACGGGCTGGAGATGATTGCCGCCTGGCAGCGGGAGGGCCAAAGAGAGATTAAATTTGCCATATTGAGCGGCTACAGCGAGTTCGAATATGCCCAGACAGCTATCCGGTATGGCATTAACCATTATCTGCTCAAACCGGTATTTCCGGAAGAGGCGGCGGAGGAATTGCGGGAAATACATCAGGAGCTGAAGCAGGAGACCCGCAGCCGGATGATGAATCTGATCGCGGCGTCGGAGGAGAGCAGTACTCTTATTAAGGAACTGCTGAATGAAAATCCGGTGGACAAGACCTATACTGCGCTGTATGCCAGGCTGTCGGAGGGTATCAGCTACTGGAACCTGTGCCTGATTCAAAGTACGCCGGAAATGTACGCGGAGGTAAGAGAAAAGGCGGCATCCCTGCTGACCGGGAAAGCTGCGATGTATTTGATTGATCTGGAGGCGGGAAGCTTCGGCATTGTGTACGGGAGTTCCCCGCATGCCGTGGAGGGCGACGGCATTCATGAGCTGACGCTTGCCTTGCGTGAGGCGTACCCCGGCCAGCCCTTATTTATTGCAGGTGGAGACTGTGAAGAATCCTTATGCAATATAGCGAACTGCTACCGGACGGCCAAAGAAGCGCTTATGCATTACTTCTACCAGCCGGAGAATCCCGGATTGTTGGCCTATCGGGAGATCCGTGAACAGACATTCAGCTATCACTATGATCCTATCCGGCTAATCGATGCCTTGCTCAGCCCGGTCAATACCTTGGATATTGCCGGTTACCGCCAGGCAGTTGAAGCGGCAGCCCGCGGCTTTCGGGAGAAGCGGGTCGCCCCGGAGGTAGTGAAGAAGTTTGCAATTCATATTATGTACCGCATACAGGAGCTGACCCCTGAAGCGGGCGGAGAACACGGGGAGAATACGGCCAAGGCCTTTAAGCTTCCTGAAATTCAGCATTCCATGATGAGTTTGAGCGGGCTAATGGACCACCTGCGGGTCTTCGGTGAGAGCAGTATTGAACTGCTTCTGCAGGAGCAGGACAAGTGCTCGCACGGGATTGTGCGGGAGATCAATCAGTATATGCAGCAGCATTACCGTGAAAGCCTGAGCATTCAGAAGCTGGCAGAAGTCTTTTTCCTGCACCCGGTTTATCTGGGACAGCTGCTAATGAAGAAGAACGGAATTAACTTCAATGAGCAGCTTCATAACCTGCGGATTGCGGAGGCTACGCTGCTGCTGCGTGAGCATAAATTAAAGCTTTCAGAAATTGCCGAGCAGGTGGGCTATGCCAATTATGGACAGTTTCTGAAGCAATTTGAGAAGAAAATGCATATGGGTCCGAATGAATACCGGAATGCAAAGTTCTAAACTTTTTGGGGATACACCTTTAATTCAGTCGTATTTTACAGGCATTATCACCTCTATAATTTATAAATGTAAGTGCTTACAAGATGCAGCGTCAAAAATTATGGAGGTGCTTTATGGGGGGCAAGTCTAAAACAACGTTTAAGTTTTCCCTGATTATGCTGTTATCCCTGAGCTTTACCCTCGCCGGATGCGGCGGGAACAACAACAACACCAAGAACAACGCTAAAGCGGAAGAGACTGGTGGAGCACAAACTACAGCGGCGGCTGCAACTACGGGCGACAAAGCCGAGCCGTTCAACATCAGCATCTTCCTCGGCGAAGCCGGACAGCAGCCGACACCGGACAATAAGATTTACAAGAAAATCAAAGAAGAAACGGGTGCCAGCTTTAATTTTGAATTTTTGGCGGGCGACATCAACCAGAAGCTGGGTGTTATGATTGCCGGCCAGGATTACCCGGATATGATGACGGGCAATACGAAGCTGACGGCTGCAGGCGCCTACATTCCGCTTGAAGATTTGATTGAACAATACGCACCGAATTTGAAAGCGCATTACGCTGATTACTGGAACATGATGAAAGACCCGAATGACGGACATATTTATATCCTGCCAAATTACGGGGTGTACAACGGTAAGGTCAATAGTGCCTATTACTCGGGGCCTGCCTTCTGGATTCAAAAGGCAATTCTCAAGGAGTTCGGTTATCCAAAGGTCAAGACGCTTGATGAATATTTCGATCTGATTGAAAAATATAAGGAGAAATATCCAAAGATTGACGGAAGCCCGACCATCGGGTTCGAAATTCTTAACTCTGACTGGAGAAACTGGGGGCTGTTCAATGCGCCGCAGCATCTGATCGGCCATCCGAACGATGGCGGTGTAGTTGTAAATGACGGTGTGGCCGAAATTTTTGCAGACAAAGATTATGCCAAGCAATACTACCAGAAACTGAACGAAGTCAACCAGAAGGGCCTGATCGACAAAGAGACCTTTGTTCAGAACTACGACCAGTATATGGCGAAGCTATCCAGCGGTACGGTTCTGGGGATGTTTGACCAGCACTGGAACTTTGGCTCCGCCGAAGAATCGCTGACCACGCAGAATAAAATCGAGCGTACTTACGTAGGTCTTCCGCTTGTATACGACACGGCTACTAAAGACTACTATCGCGATAGAGCGGCTTTGAACCTGAACAACGGCTTCGGGATCAGCATCAACGCTAAAGATCCGGTGAAGATTATCAAACTGCTGGATACACTGATCAGTGAAGACTGGCAGAAGACGTTTGCCTGGGGGATTGAAGGCGAGGATTACATCGTGAACGAGAAAGGCCGCTTCATGAGAACGCAGGAGCAGCGCGATAAAGCTACAGATGCGACATGGCAGCTTGCCAACAAGGCCAAATCGCTGTACAGCTGGATGCCTAAAATCGAGGGCAGCTTCAACGACGGCAATGCCACCGGCGTATCCGAGCAGCCTGAAGAATATCAAGCCGGCTTAAAACCTTTTGACAAGGAGTTCCTGGATGCTTATGGCTTTAACAGCTATGTCGATTTCTTCAGCGAACCCCCTGCTAACCCTGTCTATTACCCGGCCTGGTCCATCGATTTGGTGGAAGGCTCAGATGCCAAAATTGCCAGCACCAAGCTAAATGAATTGTCGACAAAGTTCCTGCCTAAAGCCATCCTTGCCAGCCCGGCTGAATTTGATTCCGTCTGGGGCGATTATGTCGGAGAGGTTAAGAAGGCCAATGTAAAGGCTTATGAAGACAAGATCAATGAGCAGATAAAATGGAGAATTGATAACTGGAGTAAATAACGAAGCAAAGGTGGGGGGCCGGCTCCGGCCTTCCACCTGCTAAATTAAAATAATGGAGTGGGGAGACAACAACTATGGATGAGACCCTAGAAATAGATACCGTCGTCCGGCATCCCAACAAAAAGAAGAAGAAGCGGCCCGTCACCTGGTCGTTGATCAAAAGCCAGAATCAGCTCATATGGATGTCTGTACCTCTAATGCTCTATATTATTCTTTTTGCCTATGTCCCCGTTTGGGGCTGGACAATGGCTTTCCAGAATTACAAGCCGGCCAAGTCCTTCAGCGAACAGGAATGGGTAGGATTGAAGCAATTCAAGTTTCTGTTTACCGATGATAACTTCCTCCGGGTGCTGCGCAATACATTGGCGATGGGGATTATCAATCTTGTGCTTGGTTTTGTTACGGCCATCGTACTCGCGCTGCTGCTGAATGAAATCAAGAAGGTGTTCTGGAAAAGAACCGTGCAGACAATTTCCTATCTGCCGCACTTTTTGTCCTGGATTATTGTTACCGGGATTGTGGCCACCTCGCTGTCCATCAATGACGGGATTGTCAACATCGTTCTGATGAAGCTGCATCTGATTAAAGAACCGATTCTATGGCTCAGTGAAGGCAAGTATTTCTGGGGAATAGTAGGTGCCTCGCATGTATGGAAGGAAGTCGGCTGGAATACGATTATTTATCTCGCGGCCATTGCTTCCATTGATCCAGCACTTTATGAAGCCGCCGAAATTGACGGCGCGAACCGCTACAAGAAAATGATGTTTGTAACTTTGCCTGGTATTAAAGCAACGATCGTAATTCTGATGATTATGTCCATAGGGCATGTCCTGGAAGCGGGCTTTGAGGTTCAGTACCTGCTCGGCAACGGGCTTGTTGTGGACTGGGCGGAAACGATAGATATATTCGTGCTTAAATACGGGCTTGCCCAAGGGAATTATTCACTCGCGACTGCTGGCGGGATTTTCAAAACCGTCGTCAGCGTAACATTGCTGCTTATGGCTAACGGAATTTCTAAGCGGCTTGGGGAAGAGAGGCTGTTATAACCATGGATAACCGACAAATTAGCCCTCAGCAAAAAGCAGGCTTCACGATGAAAAAGAGCTTAGGCACCGGCAGGCTTGAACCGGTTCTATTCACTTCGTTCAATACGGTCTTTATGATCTCCCTGGTGCTTGTGACATTATATCCGTTCCTCAATACCATTGCTGTTTCGTTTAACGCGGGCAATGATACGATCCGCGGGGGCATTTACTTATGGCCGAGAGTCTGGACTGTTCAGAACTACAAGGCGATCTTTGCCTCGGGGACGATTTATGACGCATTTCTGATATCAGTGGCGCGCACAGTAATTTCAACGATTCTAAACATTTTCCTGACGACCATGCTTGCCTACACATTAAGCCGGAAGGAATATGTATTCCGTAAACCGATCACTGTGATCTTTGTACTCACCATGTATTTCAGTGCCGGTTTGATTCCAGGGTATTTCCTGATCAAGGATCTGCACCTGCTGAACAACTTTTGGGTATATATTCTCCCGTCCATGATCAGCGCATTTAATATGATCGTCATCCGTACGTACATCGGCACGATTCCGGAAAGTCTGCTGGAGTCGGCGAGAATCGACGGTGCAGGGGATTTCAGAATTTTCATGAAGGTTGTTTTCCCTTTGTGCAAACCGGTACTTGCTACCATTGCCCTGTTTGTGGCTGTCGGCGCGTGGAACTCCTGGTTTGATGCCTTTATCTATACCTCCTCCAGACAGAATCTTAGTACCCTGCAATATGAGCTGATGAAGCTGCTGTCTTCAACGATGAATTCCAACAGCAATCCGAACGTTTCCGCCGGGGTAGGGATGGATCAGGAATCGGCCAGAGCATTGGTGACCCCGCTGTCGATCCGGGCAGCTATTACCGTAGTGGCTTCGGTACCTATCTTGCTCGTCTATCCGTTCATGCAGAAATATTTCGTGGTTGGTCTAAATGTGGGCAGTGTGAAGGAATAACGCAGCCGTAATTAACGATACAGAAAGGTTGTCTGCAGGAATATGAACCCTTCTTCAACACAATACACGAATCCGGTTCTTCCGGGTTTCTATCCCGATCCGAGCATAACCCGGGCTGGAGAAGATTATTATCTGGTGTGCAGCTCCTTTGAATATTTTCCGGGAGTGCCGATTTTTCACAGCCGGGATCTGATTCACTGGCAACAGATCGGCCATGTGCTGGACCGGATCAGCCAGCTGGATATCCGCGGCTGCGGCAGCTCCGACGGCATTTATGCACCGACGATCCGCTATCATGAAGGAACCTTCTACATGATTACAACGGATGTGCGGGGAAGAGGCAACTTTTACGTTTCAGCAACCGATCCTGCGGGGCCCTGGTCAGATCCGGTCAGTATCCCGTTCGGGGGGATCGACCCTTCCCTGATGTTTGACGAGGATGGCAAAGTTTATGTGACCACTCAGCAGGGAGCTAATTATGATTCCCATGTCATCCAATATGAGATTAATATTACTACCGGAGAGGCGTTGACCGAACCGGTTGTGATCTGGACCGGCGACGGCGGGCCTTGGACGGAAGGTCCGCATTTATACAAGATAAACGGATTGTATTATATTATGGCTGCCTCAGGCGGGACGGCCAAGGAACACCGTGAGATTATCGGGCGCAGCAGTTCCCCGTACGGGCCGTTCGAGCGGCTGCCGCAGCCCATTCTGACACACAGAGGGATTGATCACCCGATTCAGTATTTGGGCCATGCCGATCTGATTGAGGGGCCGGACGGGAACTGGTGGGCTGTCTTTCTGGGTGTGAGGCTTGGAGAACACGGCTACGGGGTGCTCGGACGGGAGACGTATCTTGCACCGGTGCACTGGAATGAAGACGGCTGGCCGATGATTGATAATAATGAAGGAACAGTTGAGCTGGAGATGAACGTGGCGCGTCCGTCAAAAGGTTCGCCGCAGCCTGCCGAGTATAATGGCCGGCATGAATTTGCAGACAGCATACTGCCGTATGCACTGACCTTTCTGCGCAATCCGGCAGAGGGCAGCTGGTCTTTGCAGGCACGTCCGGGCTGGCTGGCGCTTCGCGGACAGCCGTGTAGTCTGAACGAGATCGGCCAGGTGGCATTCGCCGGCAGAAGGCAGCAGCATGTGGCTGCGGAATGGAGCACCCTGCTGGAGCTGGATAGCGGGGCGGACGGTGAAGAAGCCGGTCTATGCGCCCGTATGAATGAGCAGGCGCATTATGAAATTGGCCTGGCACAAAAAGACGGCCAAAGAGTGATATCCGCCTATTTGACGGTGAAAGGACATACACAGCTTGCGGCGGAGGTTCCTGCCCCAACCGGCAAAGCCTACCTGAAAATTGCAGCCGATGCTGCCGGATATTATCTTCTCTATTCCTTGGACGGTGAGAAATGGATCAAGCTGGCTTCGGGAGCTGCCTATGCCTTGTCGCCGCAAGCGGTAGAAGGCAACGGCTTTACTGGTGTCGTAATCGGCCTGTACGCTACAGGCCATGGCAAAACAACGGAAGCGACGGCTTACTTCGACTGGTTTGATTACCGCTCATTATAGGCTCACAAAACTTGAGTCTATGCTAACAAAACTTAGGCGTATGCTTCTGAAGTAAGTTTTGTACGAAGTGAATCCAGTGAAGTAACGCTCACAAAACTTTTAGGAGGGCAACTCATGAGGGGCATTAACAGCTTTACCGAGCCTGCGCTGAAGACGGTGTTCGCGGACGATTTCAAGATTGGAGCGGCGGTGAATCCGCGGACGATAGTGTCGCAGGAACATTTGCTTGCCTATCATTTCAATAGCATTACCGCTGAGAATGAAATGAAATTTGAGAGCTTGCATCCGGCAGAGGATGTGTATGATTTCAGTGAGGCGGACAAGCTGGTTGCCTTTGCCCGGAAGCATCAGCTGGCGATGCGCGGCCATACCCTGGTCTGGCATAATCAGACGACCGACTGGCTGTTCCAGGACAAGGCAGGGAGTCCGGTAAACAAGGAGACGCTGCTGGCCCGGATGAAGTCACATATGGATATGGTTGTCGGACGTTACAGAAATGATATTTACGCCTGGGACGTAGTCAACGAAGTGATTGCCGATGAAGGGAAAGCGCTGCTCCGCCCGTCCAAGTGGCTCGATATTGCCGGGCCGGAGTTTATTTCCAAGGCGTTTCAGTTTGCCCATGAAGCGGACCCTAAGGCTCTGCTGTTCTATAACGACTACAATGAATCGCATCCGCATAAACGTGATAAAATCTATGCTCTGCTGAAGTCGCTGCTGGAGCAGGATGTGCCGGTGCATGGTGTCGGTCTGCAGGCGCACTGGAATTTATATGATCCGGCGCTGGATGATGTCCGCGCAGCGATCGAGAAATACGCTTCGCTGGGGCTACAGCTACAACTAACGGAGCTGGATATGTCACTCTTCCGCTTTGACGACAAACGGACGGACCTGAAATCGCCTCCCGCAGATCTGCTTGAACTGCAGGCAGAGCGTTATGAGGTGATGTTCCGGCTGCTGAAGGAATACGGTGAGGTAATTACCTCGGTGACCTTCTGGGGAGCGGCGGACGATTATACCTGGCTGGATGATTTCCCGGTCCGCGGGCGGAAGAATTGGCCGTTTCTGTTTGACGAGCAGCATGCTCCGAAGCCTGCTTATAACCGGCTTGCTGTTCGGAACAGCTGAGAACGGAGCGCGTGAGAAGGCAGACGAAACCATGATTACGGCTGGGAGTTTCGGTGCAGAATTCAACTAAGGCATTTCCCCCGTTTGGACGTTTTAGGGCTGCTGCACTGCTGTATTCAATTTTGCAATACTCTTCAAGTGCGGTAAGTCCCGTCAGCCCGAAACTGTGTATGCTATACTGTGGCTAAAGAGGTGGGTCGGCCATGGAAAGCTTTACGGGCAAAGGTGTCCGAGTGTTTGCGGAGAAAATAATCAGAGTGTTCGCCGTATTATCCGTATTCGCTGTGCTGCTTAAAGATTATGCCGCTGATCCCGGATCAGCGGTATTTTTGGCGTGTTTTGCTTTGCTGCTGCTAATCAATGATTATGCCAGAAGCAGATACTTATCCGTAGCGGGGACGCTGTGGTCTTTTTCTTTTGTGTTGAGCAATTTATGCGCTGGTTTTTTGCTGTGGAAAGTGTATTGTACCGGAACACAGCTTTATATCATTATTTTGCTGGTGGAGCTCATCGTGGGTACGCGGAAGGTGCCTGTGCCTCTTTTGCTGTTGCATATGGGGATTTTCAGCGCTTCTCTGGCAGCCGGTCATACCGCAATGAAATACATAATAACTTCCTATGCAATCATGTTCACCATTGTCTACCTATTCAGGAATGCTATGATTGATAAGACCAGAACACAAGTGTTGAATCAGGAACTGGAGAAGGCTAATTTGGCGCTGAAACAGTATTCAGTAACGGTCAGAGAGCTGACGCTGAGCAAAGAAAGGACAAGGATTGCCCAGGAGCTGCATGATTCATTGGGGCATTATCTGACTGCATTAAATATGCATCTAGAATTCGCCCACAAAGCTGTAGACCTGGAAACGGACAAAATCAGGAGTGTTGTTGGCCAATCCTACCAGCTGTCAAGAGAATGTATGGTGCAGCTCAGACAGGCTGTGCTGCTGCTGAATGAGGAGCAGCACGTACAGGAGCTTTCACTCCGGCGTCAGCTCCTTAACCTCTTCGCCCATTTCCAAGCGGCCGGGCAAACCCGGTTTGAACTCAATATGGATGAGGATATAGAAGCTGTGAACTTCGAGATTAAAGACTGCATTTATAAAACGGTTCAGGAATCAATCACTAATGGAATCAAACATGGGAAAGCCACACTGTTCTCCCTGGCTATCCATAAAAGTCCCCGGCAGATTTCATTGCTTATTGCCAACAACGGAACGGGATGCAGGGAGGTTATCAAGTCGAACGGAATTCAGGGGATCGAACAGCGGATTCACGCTTTGGGCGGTACCGTTCAATTCGATTCTAATCAGGATTCAGGTTTTAAAGTGCAGGCGAATATTCCTAAAATGGTTGATTTCTAGCATAGGCAAGGAGGAGCAGCAGTTATGGTGAGTATTATAATTGCAGACGATCAACTGATTGTGAGGGAAGGCTTGAAAATGGTTTTGAGCCTTCAAGCGGATGCAAAGGTAATCGGAGAGGCAGCGAATGGACAGGAACTGCTCCGGCTGCTGGCCGATTACTCTCCTGACGTGATTTTGATGGATATCAAAATGCCGCTGATGAATGGGATTGAGGCGACCAAAGCTGTGAAAGAGGGGTATCCGGGGATTAAAGTAATCATCCTTACTACTTTTAATGACAGGGAGTTTATCCTTGCCGGGCTTAAGCATGGAGCGGATGGATACATCCTTAAGGATTCGGCTTCAGAGGATATCATGGCGGCCATTCGATCGGCCTGCGAGGGTAACATTATGCTGAATCCGCAGATTACCCGGGAATTGGTGGACGCCCTTAACTCGGCAGGGACGATTCATAGTTTGCCAACGGAGAATGGAACTCCCGCTGTCTCCCCCTGGCTCACGCCAAGAGAGCTTGAGGTGGCCAAGGGGATTATGGAGGGGAAAAGCAACAAAACCATCAGCAACGAGCTGTTTATTACAGAAGGCACGGTAAAAAACTATGTTTCCAGAATGCTTAACAAACTTGAATTAAACAACAGAACCGAATTGACCCTGTATTTGCAGAAGCTTAATATATAACTCCGCAGGATAACCCGTTCTTCAGGAGAGAGGGGCTGTTTTGTCTCCTCCTGACCTTCCTTCCTCTAACCTATATGACTAAAGTAATACTGAAATTGCTTACTAAAGCAACCCCTTGATTGGGGACTTAAGTGAATATCCCTGTTCGAAGCGTGGCGATAAAATGATAACAGAGTAAGAGTTATCGTAAAGGGGACCACGCTGATGCTTGAACTGAACCATGTGACGAAGAAATATAAGGATTTTACGGCTGTAAAGGATATTTCGTTAAATGTGCAAAGCGGTGAAAGGTTCGGCTTGCTCGGACCGAATGGTGCAGGCAAATCAACAATGGTGTCGATGATAAGCACTGTGCTAAGGCCAACCGCAGGGACGATTACTGTCGATCACAAACTGCTCAGCGGAAAGCCCGGAGAGATCAAGAAAATAATGGGGATTGTACCGCAGGATTTGGCGTTGTACCAGGCGTTAAGCACCAAGGACAACCTGGAGTTCTTTGGCAGTCTATATGGACTTTACGGCAGCAGATTGAAGAGCAGAACCGAGGAAGTTCTGGACATCATTGGACTCAAAGAACGAAGAAACCAGGCCGTGTCCGAGCTGTCGGGAGGAATGAAGCGCCGGGTCAATATCGGTGCCGCGTTGATGAATGATCCTAAATTGCTCGTACTAGATGAACCTACGGTAGGGATTGACCCCCAGTCCAGGCATCATATTCTGGAAACGGTAAAGAAATTAAACCAGGACAGAGGCATGACGGTTATTTATACCAGCCACTACATGGAAGAAGTGGAGTATCTGTGCAAGCGGCTTGCAATAATCGACCATGGCTCCCTTATTGCGCTGGGGAGCAAAGAGGAGCTCAAGCTGAACTTGAAGGCCTGCGATACGCTGACGGTGGATTATAGTGAAGGAAATGAAGCAGCATTGGGCCAGCTCGAGCAAATCTCCGGTGTCACCAAGGCAACTGTGGAAGGCAAACATATTAGTATGCTTGTCTCTACCGGGGAGAGAAGTGTGATTGATATTGTTGATGATATTAGGAACCTGGGCTTCCGGCTAACCGGATTCAAGTACGAAGAGATGAATCTTGAAAGCCTTTTTCTCCAAATTACAGGCAAAGCCTTAAGAGAGGAGTAGAAGGTGATGCCATGCGAAAACTGATCACATTATTTTTACTGGATTTCCGGTTGCTGACCAAAAATAAATGGTTCTATCTGAAGCTGATTTTGTTTCCTTCTCTACTGATTCTCATTCTGGGCACGGCATTCGGCGGATCAGACTCCAGTGTGAAGGCGTTTGACGTTGCTTTTTATAATGCGCATAAAAGCGTTGCTGCTCAAGGGAGCCCGCTGGCCTTAGGGAAATCCTTAAAGAATGTTTTTATGCGGGAAGATCTGCGGAAAGTCATACATTTGCAGGAAGCGGCCAGCTATGACGAGGGCAAACAAAGAGTCGAAGACGGTCATGCCTCTGTTTTTATATATGTGCCGGATAACTTTACGAATGCTGCAATAAAGCAGGAGGCGGCGAACCTTGTTGTGATCGGAGAATCTGCCAAAACGCTCCAAACGGCAATCGTGAGGACTATACTGGAGCAGTTCTGTGAGCAGCTCAACCTGTTAAATGAAGAGAAGTCTGCGGTTCTCCAGTTCTCAAACGGCGGTAACGGTCTTCCGCAAGCCCAAATCGCGGAGCTTCAAAGCCATATATTCAATTTCAGCGGCCGTTCCCCGGATATCCCGACGGTTTCAACGCAAAAGGATGCGGTGCCGGTAGATGCGATACAGTATTACTCCATTGCCATGGTAGTTATGTTTTCGATCATGACGGCCTTTGTGCTGGTGCACAGCATCGTAGATGAGCGGCAAAACCATACTTTATTCAGAATACGTTCAACGCCTGCTTGGGATGTGCAGTATGTTTTAGGCAAATTGAGCGGAATTATACTGGCGATTGTATTGCAAATGTCTTGCGTAATTCTCATCAGCTGGCTGGTGTTCGCAATGAGCTGGGGCCAGCCCCTTGAGCTTTTGATGATAACGGTTGTGTATGCTTTTGCCATAGGAAGTCTTGTGCTGCTCTGGGGATTTATTGCCAAAGATCATACGACTGTATCCAGCTTGGCTTCACCTGTGCTGTATATTTTCAGCTTTTTGGGCGGAAGTTTTGTCAGTAGAAGCGAATTGCCGGAAAGTCTGCGGATCATTCAGGGGCTGTTCCCCAACGGAAAAGCAATTAATGCGTACCTCAGTATCAGCCAAAATAACGGACTTGCCGGATCGTATAAAGATTTGCTGGAGCTGATAGGGCTGGGAGTCATCTGTATTATCGTATGCATTAGTCAATACAGTGGGAGAAGGTGGAGTTTTCGTGCAATTTATCATCATGCTGAAACATCAGCTGAAACAGATATTTAGCAATCGAATAGCCGTTTTGGCGATGATGGGCCTTCCACTAATTCTAACGTATCTGTTCTCGTTCTCTACAGGCAGCATGCCGGATACTATATATGCTGCAGATGATGATCACAGCATGTACTCCAAGCAATTATTAGAGCTGATTAGTCAGCGCAGCGGCTTGCGGGTGATTAATACCGATGTGAAAAGCATTAAGGATAAGGTGGACGCGCAGGATATTCCTTTTGGATTTGTGATCGGGCAGGATTTCAGCAGCATGTTGCTGTCAGGACAGGAGCTTCCCCTCAGCTTTGTGCAAAATGAGGAGAACGGCGAGGGGGCGCTGCTTAAAGAGGTCATCGCCGGTGAAGCTGGCACAATTCGTAAAGTAGTCAATGACTCGGAGTATATGTCCGGTCATTTACAGCTGAATGCTGATTCAATGTCCAGATATTTATTTACAGCATTAAAAGGTGCTTCGAAACCGAGCATTATTGTGCAGACTCTGAACAGCAGTGAAGAGGGAGAGAACGAAACTACTGCCGAAAGGTTTACAGGCTTTATGGCGATGTTCATTTGGTTTGTAGTCGTTCAGGGCTTAAGATCGCTGGTCGACGAAAAGGAAAACAAAACCGTAAACCGGCTATTGAGCACACCCGTCAGCTATATGAAATATCTGCTCTCAAAAATGGCCGCAGCGTTTTTATTTGGCATTATTTATATTTCAGTCATACTGCTCTCAGGAAAATATCTGCTGAGAGTAAACATGATAAATCATAATCTGCCTGTTCTCGTTATGCTGCTTGCCATGTATTTATTCGCCTTAATTGGATTAACCATGCTAATCCTTCCATTTATGAAGAGCCAGAAGCAGTTTACCTCCGCAGCTTCCATTATTGTCGCGGTTACCGGGATGCTGGGGGGCTCCTTCTTCTCCATGCAATTCGCTCCAAAGGTTATGAGGACTATCGGTAAATTCACACCTGAGGCATGGGTTATCCAAGTAACATCCGTTATGAACATCCGGGACGGTTCGATAGGTTCAGCAGTTATCGCCCTTGCCGGGATTGGATTCTTGGGACTGGCCGGAGCTTATGTATTTATGCGCAAAGAGCTTAGAGGATTAGAGGGATGATAATAATCATAACGGTGAGTGGGAAGTGATAATATTGGGCATTACAGAGCTTGCAGGAATCATCGAGCTGCTCGCAGGTCTCATCATCAATGTATGGATTGGAGCGTTTGGGAGAATCATCTTTAAAAAGGATGACAAAACCTCCAGAGTTGTACTGAGAATCTTGGGTGTGTTCTTGCTGATTAACGGGATCTCAAGAGCCTTTCATGTCTGAAGTTTGCGTCCTCCTGACCGGGAGGATTTTTTGTTTGTTAATTTCTACTTCTGCGGGCATGTTTTTCTTCCATGCCGCTGATATATCATTTTGAGAAAAATGATGACACAGACGACAAAATACCTTATTATTTAAAGAGATTTTTAATAAAACAGATTTTAAATAATTATAGTACACTGTTTGAGGCGATGAGAGGCAATAGTATAGGCGTTCTGGAGAGGGGGGCTTACATATTCTATCGCTGAGTGGGGTGAGTAAAAGCTTTAAGTTGAAGGAAGGCAGCTATCATGCTGTCCGGCAGGTATCGCTTGAGGTGAAGACAGGAGCTGTCCATGGCATTATCGGAGCAAGCGGGGCAGGCAAATCGACACTGCTGCGGCTGATCAATCTGCTAGAGCGGCCAGATGAGGGGATTGTTACAGTTGACGGCAAGAAGCTTACCGGAATGGCGGAAAAGGCTTTGCGTGAGGAGAGGCAGAAGATCGGTATGATCTTCCAGCAGTTTAATCTGCTCGGCAATGCTACAGTCAGCCGGAATGTCGCCATTCCGCTGGAGCTGGCCGGTATGCCGCGGAGCGGACGGATGAAGCGGGTGGAGGAATGCCTGCAATTCGTCGGACTTGCGGACAAGGCGGAGCAGTATCCCGCCCAGCTCAGCGGCGGGCAGCGGCAGCGGGTAGCCATCGCCCGGGCACTGGCGAACAGCCCGAAGCTGCTGCTCTGCGATGAGCCGACCTCGGCGCTTGATCCGGGAACAACGGCGGATATTCTTGCTGTGCTGAAAGAGATTAACAGCACACTCGGCGTCACGATTGTCATCGTCACCCATGAGCTGGATGTTGTCCGCAGCATCTGCAGTGATGTCTCTGTTATGGAAGAGGGCAGAATCGTGGATTCCTTCTCCCGCGGGGAGATTGGTTTTACAGCGCCCGCCGGCTATACCGGTTCCTACCGTGAGCAAATTACCGGCAAAGCGGGGGAAGCCTATGTTTGAGGCTATGCTGAAATACCAGGATCAAATGTGGCAATCTATTGGGGAAACCTTTGTAATGGTAGGCATTTCGGTAGGTTCAGCCGTACTGCTGGGGCTTCCGCTGGGAACGCTGCTTTATTTTTGCCGCAAAGGCCAGCTGTATGAGAATCAGCTGCTGTCTCTTATCCTCAACAGCATCGTCAACGTTGTCCGTTCGTTTCCGTTCCTGCTGCTTGTTGTGGCTCTGATTCCCGTCACCCGCTTCCTCGTGGGGTCGGCGATTGGTACGGTAGCGGCTACTGTGCCGTTGTCTATTGTTGCTATTGCCTATTACTCGCGGCTGGTAGAACAATCGCTGCTGGAGGTTCCGAAGGGGACGATTGAAGCGGCCTTGTCTATGGGAGCTTCAAAGGTTTCACTGATTTTCAAGTTTCTTTATGTGGAGGCCCGTTCCGGTCTGGTGCTCGGACTGACTGCTTCTACAATAAGTTTTATTTCGTTCTCGACGGTAATGGGCGTTGTTGGCGGGGGTGGAGTCGGAGATTTCGCCATCCGTTACGGGTACCAGCGCTTCGAGACAGAAGTGATGATCTATGCGATTGTCGTGATGATTGTGCTCGTGCAGGTGATTCAATTTACGGGCAGCACTGCGGCGAGGCTGCTGGATAAACGCTGAGGAATTTGCAAGCATCTATGGCCTTGAAATAAAAATATAAAGTTGGGGGTTAGTTGTACTCATGAAAAAAACAATGTTATTCGCGCTTATACTGCTTGTATTGATCGTTGCCGGTTGTGGAAATAACAAGGAGAATGCAGAGGCACCCGCTGCAGGCAGCAAAGAGCCTGTAAAGATTAAAGTGGCTTCGCTGATTCCGCCGATGACGGATATTCTTGATATTGTGAAACCGCTGCTGCTGGAAGACGGTGTGGATATGGAGGTTGTGGTGCTGTCCGACAATGTGCAGCCGAATGAAGCGCTGGCGAATAAAGAAGTGGATGCGAACTTCTTCCAGCATGTTCCCTACATGGAACAGTTTAATGCCAGCAAAGGCTCCAAGCTGGTTGCTGTACAGCCAGTGTATGATGCCATTTACGGCGGGTATTCCAAACGTTACAAGGCGATCAGCGAACTGCCGGAAGGGGCAACACTGGTAATGGCCAACGACCCGTCGAACATTGGACGTTCCCTGCAAATGTTCGCGGACGCTGGACTCATCAAGCTTAAGGAAGGCGTAGGCATTAAGGCTACACAAGCCGACATCACCGAAAATGCCAAGAACTATAAGTTCGAGGAAGTGGACCTGCTGATGCTGGCCCGGATGCTGGATGATGGCGATCTGGTAGCGATGACTCCGGCTTATGCCAGTCCGCTGGGCCTGACGCCGAAGAAGGATGCGCTGATTACAGAACGCGAAGATTCCGAATTCACCATCACCCTGGTAGCACGCGAAGACAACCAGGCTTCGGATGCCATCCAAAAGCTGGCGAAGCGCATCAGCGGACCTGAAGTGAAGAAATTCCTTGAAGATAACTATGCGGAGATCGCATTGCCTGCGTTTTGAGGCAAGGTAGCCGCAGTAAGCTCTGCTTTGTTTTAATCCGGCGCAGCGACTATTGATATCAATGGTATGATGCCGACATGCAAAAGCAGCCTTCACCACTAACGGGAGAA
Organism: Paenibacillus sp. FSL L8-0340; assembly: GCF_038593145.1. NCBI lineage: Bacteria > Bacillati > Bacillota > Bacilli > Caryophanales > Paenibacillaceae > Paenibacillus > Paenibacillus sp. FSL L8-0340. Next base: position 6,431,176 of record NZ_CP151967.1, on the reverse strand, counting down.
GGCTGCTTTTTGTTATAGCTGTTTTGTTAATGTAACCGGATGTTCCGGACATCGACAAGGTATTAGCTGCGTACATTTAAGGACGTAACCACCTCGTACTGCGCCGACTCAATCCAGCTTCCTGTAGTGAAATCCCGTCCCTTTACAAGGACTTTGTCGGTATAGACCTCCACATAATACCCTTGGCTGCCGGTCTTGTGTTCATCCGCATTCGTCCAGAGGTAAGCAACCGAAGCACTATTGAACATGGTTGCCGTCTCGCCGTTGCCGGGGTACATCGTGTTGTCGACTTCAAGCTCCCAATGCGTATGGCCTGTAAAAAGAAGTGTTTGGGGATATTTGGAGAGGATGGAGCGCAGCTCCTTATCTTGAGTGACGCCAAACCACTCTTGTGACTCCAAAGATCCGGCTACAGTGTCCTTCAGCGGCTGATGCAGGAAGAGAAAAACAGGCTGCTCAGGCTTCGAGTGTCCGTCCACCAGCTTTTCCCCAAGCTTACGGTCCAGCCATCGAAGCTGCTCCTCCGACAGTTTACAGAACGTTGGCAGACCTTCCTCTGTTCCCAGGAAAATAAAATGATATCCGCCGATCCAATGGTCATGATAGGGGCCGGGCATTTCCATGCAGGAAGTGTACATTGCCAGGCGGGATTCCCAGTGGCCAAGGCCCACATCATGGTTCCCCAAGGTGTAACGAATCTCCGGGAGTGCTGCCTGATGCAGCTGCAGAATACGGTGGACTTCCTCATATTCTTCCTGGAAGCCATGATCCGTAATGTCGCCAATATGCATAATCCCGCTGCTGCCCTGGGCATGGTGAGCCAGATCATGCAGCGCCCGCTCGAAATTCAGATTATACTCATGGGATGGATCGGCAGTGACATGGGTGTCGGTGATAATTTGGAAGGTAAACAGCGGCTGTGGTCCGCCTGGTTCATTTGTACTCATTTGCGAGAGAGCCTCCTTGGATTGCATGGTATTAAACTGAATGCAGAGTATAGGAATATAACTTTGTTAATGCCCCTTGGCACTAATGTTCAAGCCCACAATTCCGGCCACAATCACAGTCACCCATAATAGGGAGGACAGTGTCAGCCGCTCCCCGAAATACACTGCCCCCACGACGGAGATCAGGATGATTCCTGTACCTGACCATACTGCATAAGCTACCCCGACCTTGATCGAGGTGAGCGCCACATTCAGCGAGGTGAAGCTGATCCCATAGAACAGGAACATCAGCACGGAGGGCCAGAGCCGGGTGAAACCGTGGGATATTTTCATGGAGATGGTTCCCGAGAGCTCGAACAGAATCGCCAGCGCGAGAAAAACCCAGGCCCACACCCCTTCGGCCCTCACCTAGTATTCCTTCCAATACTTAGTTCTGCATAGGACTGCACCAGAGAATCTGCATCCGGCAAAAGACCGCGCATTGATATATCCGCTGCGCCGGCAATCCCGACGGCTACAGCTGCCCCGGCGGCCTTAGCCATCCGCATATCGCCGTTCGTATCGCCAATCACGGCGGCCCCGCCAGGTTGTACCCCAAGCCGCTCACAGGCGAGCAGCGCCATATCGGGAAACGGCTTGCCCCGCTCGACCTGATCCGTACCGATCACGGCAGAGAAATAATGTTGGATACCGAGCCAGCGGAGGTGATTTTCGGCTGCCGCTGTTTCATCGGCAGTCACTACAGCCAGAGCAATGCCCTTGGCTGTGCAGTCGTCAAGGAACCGGAGCAGGCCGGGAAGCGGGAGCACCGGGCGGCTGCGCTCCAGCATCACATCCGCTTCCTGACGGCAGAGCTCTACCAGTTCCTTGGACTCGGCCCAGGATAAGCCTAGCAGGTAACCCTGCCAGGACAGAATGGCGTAAAGGTCGCTCATCGTCCCCATGGCCAAGGGACCATTCCGGTCATAGTCTGTAATTCTACCCTCAGCATCGTGAACGGTTCCCAGCAGGGAGGCCAGATACTGAACCGGGAATTCTAGGCCGCGTTGTTCCAGCTGCCGGGTGAACTGTCCCAGGAAACACTCACCCCAGCTTCCCCAGAGGGAAACGAACTGCAGCAGTGTGCCGTCCTTGTCGAACAGAATCGCGGATATGGAATGTTCCCCTTGCGGAGTGATGAGCTCAGGCATGCTGCCGCCCCCTTAGATTTAATAATTCACGTCCTATTTCTCGCTGAAACGGATACCGTCCATTACCGTCCATTTAAGGACGGCGAAGCCGTTTTCACTTGATACGATATACCGCTTATTTTACTTTATCAAGTGCGGTCTGGGCAGTTTGCTGCGCTTCCTTCAGGGCCTCAGCCGCCGGGATATTTTCAATCTGCACCTTGTCCGCAGCAATGGTCAGCGCATCATTGATTTTGCCTCCGGTAGGGTCCTGGAAGGGGGCGGAGGCGTGGGACGCCTGCATTAACGGGATTTTGATCTGCGGATTGGTCTCGCTGAAGGAGACGAATGCCGGATCTTCAAGCGCAGACTGGCGGACGGAAATATATCCGGTGTTGATTGACCAGAAGGCGGTATTCTCGGAGTTCGTGAAGTAGGTCAGCCATTTCATCGCTGCCAGCTTCTCGTCATCCCCGGCTTTGGCAGGAATACCGGCCATGATCGCTTGTGCCACAGGCTTGCCTTCGCCAACTCCGGCCCAGCCCGGCTGCTCCATTGCGGAGACGATGCTGAAATCCAGATCACCCTGATCTCCGCTGGAGCCAATATAGCCCGCCGCTTGGCCTTTCATCACATCGTCAATGGTCTTGTACCAGTACTCCCAGCCTTGTCCGCCGGAGTGGATGCGCATGGTCTTGTCCTCGTGAATCCATTTGCGGAACAGATCCCAGGTTTCAATCCACTCCGGAGAGTCGATCGTTACTTTGGTGCCATCCTCGCTAAGAACGCTGCCGCCCTTGCTGAGCACGGCATCGATCATGTTGCCGGAGCCCCACATCGGCTCCCATCCGAAGAAGGTTGTTTTGCCGCCGTCTTTAACGGCCATTTTCCCAGCGGCTGCCGCCAGGTCTTCCCAGGTCTTCAGCTGGCTGGCATCGATGCCGCTTTTCTCAAAAGCATCCTTGCGGTAATACATAATCTGTGTCGTTCCGTACATCGGAAGGAAATACTGCTTGCCGTCAACCTGGCCCTGGTTCAGAAAGGTCTGGACAAAATCCTCTTTATTAAAATCCGCCTGCTGGGCGATCAGCTCATCCATCGGAGAGAAATATCCCTTGCGCGCCCAGTCCATATTGGAGGAGAGCACGGCTGCAGGAACCTGTCCGGTAGCAATGGCAGCCTGAAGCTTCTGCTCGGTTTCGCTGTAGTCTGCCTGCACGATGCCTTTGACGATGACCTCCTGCTGCGAGGCGTTGAACTTTTGGATGAGCGATTCCATATTCTCGCCAAGCTTGCCGCCAAGGCCATACCAGAATTCAATGGTTACCGGTTCGCTTTGGGCTGGAGGGGCGTCTGCCGCTGGAGCTGCGGAGGCACCGCCTCCCGCCGTAACGTTGTCCGAAGCGGAATTTCCGCCGCAAGCCGTGAGCACTGTGAATCCGGCAATCATAGATACCGCCGACAACCTTTTTAATATGTTCATCATCATTCTCCTCTTTGTTCAAAAATGTAAGATTCAGCCTTTACTGGAGCCTGCCGTCATATTGACACTTTGCATAATTGTTTTCTGCGCCAGCAGGAAGACAAGCAGCAGCGGGGCGATGGTGAAGGCGCTGGCGGCCATGATCAGCGGCCATTGTAATCCGTATGCACCCCCTTCCACGAAAAAGCTGCGCAGGCCAGCCGAGACTAACTGCAGGTCAGGGTCTTTGGTAATCAGCATCGGCCAGAAATAATTATTGTACTGATCAATGAAGGTAATCAGCGCCAGCACGGCAAAGGATGACCTCGTAACCGGCACCAGCACCGTCCACAGAATCCGCATATGAGAGGCGCCGTCCACTTCACCGGCCTCCACCAGCTCATGCGATACCTGCAGGAACGCTTGCCGGATCAGAAAGATCGCGAAGATGCTTACAGAGTTGGAGAGAATCAGACCGCCGTAGGAATTCAGCAGGTGCAGCTCGGACAGCACAAGATAGCCGGGCAGGTAGACCGCTGTAGCCGGAACCATATAACCGAACAGGATCACTCCGGCAAAAAGCCCCTTCAGGCGGAATTTCATATGCGTCAGCGCATAGGCCATCATGCCGGAATTGATGATCTGCAGAATGACGATGGAAGTGGCGACGAAAATGCTGTTGCCCATGTATCTTGCAAACGGGGCCTCATTCCAGGCAGCGGCGAAATTTCCCCAGAGCGGCACTTCAGGCCAGAGTGTAGGCGGGGAACGCCAGATTTCATCATTGGTTTTCAGTGCGCTGGTGACCATCCAGTAGAACGGGAAAGCCATCAGCAGGGCAAGCGTAGCAAAAAAAAGATGACGGGCCGGTCCGCCCAGCCGTGTGAATATACGCAAGCGGTGAGACCTCCTCTTGGAAAATGTACGGATTATTGATAATGGGTCGTCCGTTTGCTGATGCCGAATGAGAATACGGACAGCAGCATGCAGATGATGACAAGGACAACAGCTACACTGGAAGCCTCTCCAATCTGGAAGGATTCGAAGGCGGACTGATAATACAGATACAGCAGCGTGCGGGTGGAGCCGGAGGGGCCGCCTTGGGTCAGCACGTTAATCTGATCGTAGGCCTGAAGGGCCTGGATAAGCTGCACCACGAACAGAAACAAGGTGGTTGGCGAGATCAGCGGCAGAGTGATGCGAAAGAACTTCTGCGCAGCGCTTGCGCCATCAAGCTCCGCGGCTTCCAGCAGGTCTGAAGGCACATTCCGCAGCGCCACCAGATAAAAGATCATCGCCCAGCCCACGGATTTCCAGATGGTCACCAGGAGAACTCCCACAAGCGCCCATTTGGGGTCCTGCAGCCAGCCGATTTTCCCGAGTCCGAGGAAATCAAGCACCGTATTGGCAAGGCCGACCTCAGGCTCATAGATCCACGACCAGACAATGGATACAGCGACGGTTGGCGTGACCCATGGCGAGAACAGCAGCACCTGATAAAGTGCGGAGCCTTTCAGCTTGCGGTTCATCAGCAGCGCGAGTCCGAGTCCCAGGAGAATGATCGGCAGCACACTGCCCGCACAGAAGAGCGCGGTCACTCTCAGCGCTTTGTAAAAGGCCGGGTTGCTGAAAAGATCGGCATAATTTTGCAGTCCGACAAAAGTTTTCTCCGGGCTCATAAAGTCCCATTCTGTGAAGCTGAGATACAGCACATACAACAGCGGCGCCAGCCAGAACAGAACGAACGGTACCATCGCCGGTAGCGTGAACAGCACGGGCTTCAAGCCGTTAATAACCTTTGAGCGTGTCATTTTCGTTCCGATACCCCATTCCATCAGCTTGATTTTGCGGTATAATGCAGAGGAAAACTCCTCTGTTCAAAAAAAATTGTACACTCATGAGACGAGCCTGTGGTTAAGCGGAAGTAAACATCGTTCGGAAATTGTGTAAAATTTGCAGAAAACCTGTAACGAAGCTTCAGTATTGTGTAATGTAGAGGGAACGATTCTAAAAAAAGAGTGAAGGTGCAGCGAATGAAGCAGGCCGCATTTGGCGAGGGCAACCAGCATTTATCACCACGGGAGCAACTGCTGCGACCGATGATTGATGCGATAGCGCAGACGATGGATTTATATGGAGCGAATTTTTCTTACGGACAGCTATACGGGATTATGTTCTTTGAGGACAAGCCGATGACGCTGGAGGAAATGAAGCAGGTCATGAATATGAGCAAAAGCAATATGAGCTACGGCGTCCGCTCCCTGATCGCTTCCCGGATGGTGACCAAGCTGGACGAGAAACGCGAGCGGAAGGAGCTGTATGTAGCCGAGACTGATTTTTTTCAGGCATTCAAAAACTTCTTCACCCTGAAGCTTCAGCGGGAAATTGATGTCATGCAGGAGGCGATGGGTACGGTGATGCCAGAGCTCCAGGAGCTGATCCAGGCGAAGGACACTCCAGAAGAGGAACGGCAGGCCTGCCTGCGGGACCTGGACAAGCTCCAGCATGCGGGAGAATATTATGCCTGGCTGCAGCGGTTTGTGTCGGGGCTGGAGGAAGGGGAATTCTTTGGCGGGGCCGGACTGCCCGGCAAGGAATGAATTCCTGAACTCTGAGTACAGCTTCACCTCTTTAGTTAGTTTGTGTACAGCTCAGAGGTGCCATCTTCCAACCGTAACTGCATTCTATGCAACTAAAAGGGAAGAAATCGGCATTAAAACGGAGCTAATTGCACTTGGTACACCTATCTAAAGCTCATCCTGCTAAAAGGAGTATATCGGCCCTTTTTAACTGTATAGAATACATCTAAAGCTAAAAATAAACGGTTGCACGGCGTTTTTATTGTAGCAAATACATTTATCGGGCCAGCAGCGCTTAAGCCACCCTCATACGGTTTCCGTCTTGAGGGTTTTTTGCCTGTACAAAAACAGCCTGCAATTCGCCTATTTTCAAGGGGAACAATGGCGTTTTTGAATTCCGCTTTGGTCGATTTATTCTTGGGTTGCTGCAAGGAAAACAGTTACTGTCGTAATTTTGCTCTCCTATTTCACAGGGCTGCATAAGGTGAGCCGAATCATTTATACTGGCGGTATGAGTTGATTGACTGTGGACCAGATATAATTCGAGCGTATCTATGGCTCCGTTGTGCGGAGTGAGCCGACCTATGACGGCGAGTAGTATACAGCGGTGCTGACTGCACATATTGCTGCATATCTCGCGGCCCTCGGTATATCAAAGAGTAGGTAAGCTGGAGAAGAATGGAGTCATCAAAGGCTACAAGGGGATTGTGGACTTGGGCAAGCTGGATCAGAAAATCAAAGTCATGATCTCAGTGAAGGTGGTCAGCCAGAGCTTCAAGGAAACGGCAGGTCAGATCATCGGCCTTCATATCCTCGTCATAAGGCTGTACAAATTTTTATAAGAGAGGAACGTGCAGTATGCGGCAAAAGAATGGAGCAAACGCGATGTGTGGGGTTGGCATTGCGCTGTTGTCCGTTTATTTATTTTGGGGAGGAACCTATGTTGGCATGAAGGTGGCGATTGAGTCGATGCCGCCTTTTCTCATGGCAGGGATACGCTTTTTTATCGCTGGAGCCGTTCTGTATGTGATTTCAAGGCTAAGCGGAGCCAAACGTCCTGTAGAACGCGAGTGGAGGTCTTCCGCTATCGTTGGTGCGCTGCTGCTGCTTGGAGGCAATGGGATGGTGGCCTGGTCGGAGCAAAGGGTCTCTTCATCTATTGCTTCTCTGATCGTCGCTGCGGTGCCCGTCTGGATGATGCTGTTCGGGTGGTTTGGCCGCAGCGGCAAGCGTCCAAATCCCGGTGTTATCGCCGGGATTGTGCTTGGATTGCTGGGTATCGCCGTTCTGGTCTTCCAGCCGGGGCAGGGAGACAATGGCACTGCAACCGACCTGATCGGCATTATTACCCTGCTGGCAGCTTCCCTTAGTTGGGCGGCAGGTTCCATGTACTCACGCAGCGCCCGGATACCGGATTCTCCGCTGATGTCAACGGCTGCGCAAATGCTGACAGGTGGCGCGCTGCTGCTGGTTTTCTCCTTCTTTACCGGCGACTGGTCCAAGATGGACGTTCCAGCCATTTCCCTCCGTTCGTACGCAGCTCTGGGTTATCTAATCGTCTTCGGCTCGATTATAGGCTACACGGCCTACATCTGGCTGCTCAAAAACGCCGATGCTACCCTGGTTTCGACCTATGCGTTCGTGAACCCGATAGTCGCCGTATTCTTGGGCTGGCTGCTGGCGGGCGAACAGATAACCGTGAACACCCTGACCGCTGCCGTTATCATTATCGCTGCTGTAATTTTGGTGACCGTTTTCCGCGGCAGGCCGCAGAAGGCAAGAACTCAAGCAGTGCTTGATATGCAAAATCAGCAGCAATCGATACACTGAGGACATCACAGCCGAAGGGGTGGTAACATGTTCGATATGCTAAAGGTAGGCAGGAATATCGTTAAATTAAGAGGGGCCGCAGGGCTCACGCAAATGGGACTCGCGGATAAGCTGGGAATCAGCTATCAGGCGGTCAGCAATTGGGAGAGGGGCGCAAGCATGCCCGATATCTCTAAGCTCCCGGAGCTGGCGGAAATCTTTAATGTCTCTATTGAGGAGATTCTGGAAGAGGGTAGGGGGACAGCGATCCTAACAAGTGTGCTGGAAAATGCAACTGAGGATTACCTGCATCAGCATGAGGTATCTGCAATAGAAATATTGGAAGTTGCGCCTCTGCTTAAGACGGAACAAATCGAAGAGGTGTTTGAGCATGTAAAGGCCAATGTGCCGATTGGCGACCTGGTGGCGCTGGCTCCTTTTCTGAGTGATGAAGTGCTGGATGAATGCGCCAGGAAGGTGATAGAGATCGGGCCAATCAGCAATCTGGTGGCACTGGCTCCTTTTCTGAGTGAGGAAGTACTGGATGAATGCGCCAGGAAGGTGATAGAGATCGGGCCAATCGGCGACCTGGTGGCGCTGGCTCCTTTTCTGAGTGATGAAGTGCTGGATGAATGCGCCAGGAAGGTGATAGAGATCGGGCCAATCGGCAATCTGGTGGCACTGGCCCCCTTCCTCAGTGAAGAAGTTCTGGGTGAATGCGCCCGTAAGGCATTTGCTGAAAAAGACGCAGGGGCGCTGCTGCCACTTGCTCCATTTCTAAGCCAAGAGGTGTTGGATGAATTCGCAGCCCGTTTGTATACCAAATAAGCCAGGTCCGCAGGCTGCAAGGAATGAAAACAGGTTAGTTGTTCTCGATTGCAAACAAACAGGCCTCGCATCCTACGCGGGCCTGTTTGTTTGGCGATAACTTATGCTGTTACTGCAACAAAATGCAGCAGCTTGCTCTGGAAGTCACCGTGCAGCTCCGGTAGGAGAAGTCCGGCATACATCAGCCGGTCTCCGCCGTATACGGTACCGGTCTCTTTAAGCACGTAATCCTTTTCCGGATCAAGTCCCTGAAGACGGAGACGGGGGCGGGCGGTGTTCGGTCCGGCCAGCACACGGAAGTAGCCGGCCAATGCCTCGGACTGGTCCTCGGCGACGAACATCCAAGCCGTTTCATTGCCTTCAAACGGCGAAAGCAGGCGGTACATATCCCCTTGCTGAACAAGCGAACGGATTTCTTTGTAGAAGGCAACCTGGGCAGCGGCTTCCGCCTGCTCCTGTTCGGTGAACCGGGTCAGGTCCAGCTCATACCCGAAGTTGCCGGACATCGCCACATCGCCGCGCATGGAGAGCGGGGTGCTGCGGTGAACCTGATGGTTCGGCACAGCCGAGATATGTGCGCCCATGGCGCTGGCCGGATAGACAATACTTGTGCCGTACTGGATCTTGAGGCGCTCTACGGCATCGGTATTGTCACTGGTCCAGGTCTGCGGCATGTAGTGCAGGATGCCCGGATCGAACCGGCCGCCGCCGCCGGAGCAGCTCTCGAACAGCACATGCGGGAAGCTGGATGTGATTTCTTCCATTACCCGGTACAGCCCCAGCATATAGCGGTGGGCAGTTTCCCCCTGGCGCCCGGGCGGCAGCGACGCGGAGCCGATCTCCGTCATATGGCGGTTCATATCCCATTTGACATAAGTGATCGGAGCTGATGACAATACGCTGCTAACGGCATCTATAATGTAGTCGCAGACCTCCGGCCGGGACAGGTCGAGGATCAATTGATTGCGGCTTTGACTGCGTCTGCGGTCAGGCACATGCAGGCACCAATCCGGATGGGCGCGGTACAGCTCACTGTCGGGGGAGACCATCTCCGGCTCGAACCAGAGGCCGAACTGCATGCCAAGCCGGTTCACCCGTTCCGCCAGATCGGACAGGCCCTGCGGCAGCTTTCGTTTATCCACGAACCAGTCTCCCAGGGAAGTGGTATCATCGTCCCGGCGGCCGAACCAGCCGTCGTCGAGCACGAACAGCTCAATGCCAAGCGCTTGTCCGGCACGGGCGATATCTTCGATCTTGTCCGCATCAAAGCCGAAATAGGTGGCTTCCCAGTTGTTGATCAGCACCGGACGCGGTTCATCGCGGTACAGCCCTCTTGCCAGACGGGTACGGTACAAGCGGTGGTAAATACGGGACATGCCGCCGATCCCCGCATCGGAATAAGCGAGTACAGCTTCCGGTGTCTGGAAGCTTTCGCCCGGCTCAAGCAGCCAGCGGAAGCCGAAGGGATTGATGCCCATCGTGACCCGGGTGGACCCGTATTGGTCCACTTCGGCCCCGGCGCTGAAGCTGCCGCTGTAGACAAGGCTGAAGCCATAGGCTTCTCCGCTGTCTTCGCCGGCATTCGGGGAGAGCAGGGCCAGGAAGGGGTTCTGCTGATGGCTGCTCGCTCCGCGTTTGCTGTCGATGCCCTGATTTCCGCTGCGCAGCGGGGCACGGACCAAATGGCGTTCCCGGGCCCAGGAGCCGGAAAGATGGATCAGCTCGAATTCATCATGCGGGAAATCGAGCGCCAGGGACAAGGCCCGGTTCAGCTTAAGCGGGGCGGTTCCGGTATTGATCAGCCGGGCCGAGCGGATAATGGTATCGAAACCCTTCATGACCGTGTAAGACAGTTCGGCCCTGAGGCCGGCAAGTGAATCCTCCAGCACCAACTGCAGCGTTTCGGCTTCCTCTTCGGTTTCGGCGTATACAGCCGGCAGGCCTTCAAGCGCCGGTTTTCCCTTGAGGATGCTGTGGGACACGTAAGCGAGTTCCGTGACCGTTGTGCCGTTGGCCAGCTCAGCTACGTAAGCGGGCTCCCTGAAATCGCCCGAACCATAGCCCGGATATTCGTGGGGGAGTGTATCCAGGGAGAGCGAAGGTTCTGCCGGATCAACGGTGCTGCTGAAGCCCATAGCTCCGGGATCGAATAAATCAGAAACGGCAGAGCTGCGGATTTTTTTGCCCCAATGCAGATGTAGGGGATACGTACCGCGGGCCAGGCCGAATACATAACTGGTATTTTCAGTTTGCAGATGGAAGATTTGCAGCTTCGCATCATAGTGAATGGACAAGGAAATAACCTCCTAAGGTGGATGCTGAAGTAATGAGACAGACTCATTATAAGTCTGTTTCGCATTCAAACGTATGGAGGAATGCAGAAAGAATATGGAGGAATGTAGTCTCTTTTGCAACTGGATAAGGGACTGACCCTAAAAAGCAGACCCGGCTGCCCGGATCTGCTTCATCGTTAGGGGTTATTCTGCTTGCCGCAATCTTTCAACAACTGTCGCCTTGGTTAGTAAGCTGTAGGAGCTTAGCGTTACAGTGTACGCAATAGCGGCCAGGACCGGAATGACCAGAACAAAGGGCAGCCAGCTGAAGTGGTAGACCGTAAAGGCCATATTATCCGCTATGTTTTTGGAAATGATGTAAGTCAGAAATAGGCCTAAGGTGGAGGTGATCGCTACGGTCAACAGGACATTGTACATTCCCTCATAGACCAGAACCCTTTTCAGTTGCCGCTTGGTCATACCGATGCTCTCCAGTAAGGCGAATTCATTTCTGCGGGTAATGACCCCGGTAATAACGGTATTGATATAATTGAGGATGCCTATGAGCGCAATGACAAAGCTGAGACCGTAGCCGACCGTCTGGAAAATGCGGATAAACGAGCCAAGCTCCTCCTTGTAATCTTCTCTTGATTTGAAGACCAGCTCATCACTTGAAGCTACAATGGACTTAACCTCCTGTTCAACACTGCTAAGCTTGGCCGGATCGGCGTGAATGGTTGCTGACAACCCCATAGGCGGATTGCTTCCCGCCGGCAGCGCCTTGGTTAATTCTGAGGCGGGAAGGAAGGTGTTGTACCCATAGATTGGATATGATTGAGTAGTTGCTGCATAAAGGGCATCGAGTTTTAAAACGGCCATGACTTCATAACTCTTTCCCAGACCCGGATGTTTGATCGTGTCACCGGGATGATAATAAGTTTCATAAGTATCTTCCCCATGCATCATAGCTTCTGTCACCAGCACATAGTTACCGGAAGCGAACTTCTGTTTATCGAAGGTTCCTTCAATAACATCCTTCTGCACCAGGTCATACCAGCCGCCATCAATGCCGTACAGATCGAGCATAATGAAGTTATTCTTAAGAGTTTGTACAAGGAAAGGTTCGGGTTTAAGTACCTCTGCTTGAGGTTTCAGTGAAGCGCGTATCGTGTCATCCAAAGTGTATTTTTCGAATTTATAATATACATTGTCCACCTGTTCCACTCCGTCAATCTTATCCAGAGTACTTTTGAACGCTTCCGAAAGTTTGTAAGGATCTCCGGTCTGTTCGCCTTCGGTATACACAATAGCGTTATTGCGGATTACAAAGTCACCGGCGATATAAGTCTCCAGGTACTTATTGACATCCAGCGATGAGATCACGGTAAAGATAACACTGAACAAGACCATGCTTAAGGAAAGCGAGGTCAGCATAAGAAACAGCTTCTTTTTATTGCGGAACAGATTGGAGAAGGCCATATTGTAAAGTTTTGCCCCGCGTGTTGAGCGTTTCTTCATCCGCCGTTTCACGCTCACGCCTGCGAATCTGACTGCTTCCACCGGGGAGATCCGTGCGGCCATCCGGCCCGGCTTGCTGGCAGCGATCCAAAGCGTCAGGTAGGAGAACACGGCAGCCCCAATAAAAATCCACGGGCTGGCTGAATTGGAAGCTTCCATAGTTTCAGGAGAGATGTTACTAAGCATTGGGGTCAACCACCGGCCAATACCATAACCGGAAGCCAGGCCAAAGGGCAGTCCGACAAGGTACAGAAGCTGCGCCTGACTAATAATAATTCTCCTCAGTTGTCGCGGCGTGGTCCCGATTGCCTTCAGCAGGCCGTAAAATTTGACATCCCGCACTACCGATATGTAGAAGATATTATAAATCAGCAAATATCCGCTAAGCATGATAATGAGTATGACTCCCATATAGGGAACAAATTTGATGATGTTATCCGAAAGGGAGGAAGTTGTGTACCCCCAGTTTATCCCGATCGGGGCATCTACACCTGTGTCCTTGAGTACCTTATTGAGCTTTTTTTCGATATCGACGGCATTGCTGAACATCACACTTAGCTCGTAAGTATTCACATAAGAACCGTCGGCTATGGACTTCTCCCGATCGATAGAGGACAGATTCTTGTTTACAAAAGCCTCCGATACCAAAGCCAGCCCAGACATGGCTAGATTTCTGTCCGCATAATAATACCCCGAAACTATAAATTCCTGTTGAATCACGCGTTCCCCGATATCTATATCCAGAGCAACTCGCTGGCCCAGTGCATGCTTGATGCCAAGCTTGTCCATCACCCAGGTGTTCAGCACAACCTCATTTTCTGCGGCAGGCAGCCCGCCTTCAATGAATTTTATAAAACCATGCTTTGCGCTGTTCTCATCCATCTGTAAGACCTCTACCCGACTATCCTTGAACACATCATTTGTTAACTCTCCAGCTTTAAGCGTAACACCGTATTCCCGAATAGAGGGATGTTTCTTCAGTGCTTCGACCTGTGCCGGGGCCAGATATTTGAAACCTCCGTGGAAGTCAGAGCCAACCGTTTTCATCTGGGCTAATTCCATCGATTTGTTGATGCTTAAGACCATGGTAAAGATGGAGGTAATGAGCAGTGTAGTCAGGATAACCGCGCAGATTACGGCCAGATTGCGCATTGGATTGGCTTTCAGGCTTTTTAGAGCGAGGCGGTTTACAATTTTACGGTTGTTGGTTGTGATCATAACGTCTTAACCCCGGTGGATATCGTCTCGTTGCCGGAAACAATACGTCCGTCTTCAATTCTAATAATGCGGTCGGCAGTCTGGGCGATGGACTCGTTATGAGTAATCATGACAATGGTCTGATTGAATTTCTCGCTCAGCTGCTTCAGCAGAATAAGAACCTCCTGGCTCGTTTTGCTGTCCAGATTGCCTGTAGGCTCGTCAGCCAGAATAATGGAAGGTTTAGTTGCCAGTGCTCTGGCAATCGCAACACGCTGCTGTTGCCCGCCGGAAAGGTTTGACGGCAGATTGTGGATTTTCCCCTGAAGTCCCAGAGCCTGGATCACTTCATCCAGATATTTCTGATCAATTCTGCCGCCGTCCAGTTCTATAGGAAGCAATATATTTTCGAGCACATTCAGAATCGGTACCAGATTATAGCTCTGAAAGATGAAACCAACCGATCTGCGTCTAAAAATCGTCAATTTCTCATCACTCATCGCAAAGATATCGTTCCCATCCACAATCACCTTGCCTTCAGTGGCCCGGTCCAGGCCGCCGAGCATATGAAGCAGGGTGCTTTTTCCGCTGCCGCTGGTGCCGACAATGGCCAGAAACTCGCCTTTCTCAACAGACAGAGAGACATCGTCCAGCGCTTTAACCGTCGTCTGCGGATCTTTGCCATAATATTTCTTGAGGTGTTCAATTTTTAATATAGGCATGGTGATTCATCCTCCATAATCTTTGATGCTCTTAAGATATCAGACAATTCTAACTGGACAGTGTCTGAAATCTGATGATAATGACACATTTAGATTTGGGGGAGAAACATAGACAGCTTTGTTCCTCTGCCTGGCTCGGATACCGCTGTAATAAAACCTCCCTGCATGCTGATAATCTTCCGCGTCAAGTACAGCCCGATTCCAATGCCTTCATATTCCCTGGCACTGTGTCCCCGGTAGAACCGTTTGAAGATGTGCTTAAGCTCATCCTGGGGAATCCCCATGCCAGTGTCCGAAACATCTATCCGGGTAAACATTTCATTGCTTTCAGTCACGATCGAAATTTTACCGCCTGCCTTTGTGTACTTCACCGAATTTTCCAATAGATTAAATAAGGCCTCACTGGTCCATTGCGGATCATGACGGGCTTTTGCAAGGTGATTGCAATCGATATGAATATCGATCTGTTTACTTTCCGCACGGGTATAGATATGGGATACGGCCCGGGTTATCGTCTGAATAACGGGATTGGCCGTGCTGTTCAGGGTGATCATCCCCGTTTCCAGCCGGGACATCTTGACCAGGGAGGTAATCAGCCATTCGAGCTTTTCTGATTGCAGCCCAATATGGCCCACCAGCTGCCGGGATTCTTCATCCAGCTCCGGGACTTCGGCAAGCAGCTGGCTAAAGAGCATGATATTAGATAGGGGCGTCTTGGTTTGATGCGAAATATCCGAGATCAGCTCTTTAATTCTGTTCTTTTCCGTTTCCAGGTTCTGTTCATTCGCTTTGGAAATCTCAATGTAACGCAACAATTTATGCTCCAGGGAAGAGAGGAGGGTTTCGTCAAAATCGGTCATTTTCTCCCGTCCGTAAATCGCCCGGTCCACCATTTCATCCACTGAATTTCTGAAGGCTGTAATTTGCCGCCGCGACGACCAGTTCCAGGCAGCTCCCATGAGGAGCATTAAAGACACGAAGAGGGCAGTGAGTCCCGGGAGAGCCGGATGATCCCCTATTAGAAAAAAGATTACTCCCGAATAACCAAATACCAGAACTACGAAGATTACCGAAAATATAAGGCTGATGTGTTTGGAGTAATCGATCTGTCTGCTGCTTGTCATGGGTTTGGCCTTTCCGCCCACAAATATCCGAGGCCGTAGACTGTTTTTATGTACTGTGGAGCCGCAGGCTCGTCTTCGATCTTGGCCCGCAGCCGTTTGACGGCTACCGTCAGCGCGTTCTCATCCACAAACTCAGCCTCCTGCGACCAGATCTTGTCGATTAACTGTTCTCTATTTAAAATAATGCCGGAGTTCGTGACAAATATTTTCAGCAGCTTCAGCTCGGTTTTGCTAAGGATCAGTTGCTCTTGGTTCTTATAAAACTCCAGCTTTCCGAAATCGAAGCTTAAGGGTCCAATCGTTACTTTGTCCTCGCTGTGCGGGGAAGATCTTTTGAGGACGGCCATGACTCTTGCCCTTAAGACCATCAGACTGAACGGTTTCGTAATATAATCATCGCCTCCCAGCTCAAACCCCGTAACGATATCAGGCTCCATGTCGTTCGCGGTTAAAAAGATAATCGGCACCTGCGAGGTTCTCCGGATCTTCTCACAGTAATCCAGCCCGCTTCCGTCGGGAAGATTGATATCCAGAATAATAAGATCAATCTTAAGGGAAGAGAGAATCAGCTCCGCTGAGGCTATGTCGTAAGCCTGCTGTATAGATAGATCATTCTGGGAAAGGGTCAGGGCGATGCCTTTATTGAGACTCCGGTCATCTTCAACGATTAACAATGTCTTCAAGGTGTGTGCTCCTTTGTTCCTCTGCATGCTGCAGAAGCTATATTAAGGGATACCTGCAACAATTATACACACTAGCGATGTTTAAAGTCTCTCCCGGCAGAGAGTTCGGCTTGTTTCCGCCTCCGGCAGCCTGCAGTCCTACACCTGCCCCGACTAAGGTCCAGTTCATAAAACCGTCCACGGTCTGTTTTGAAAGTCTGCGGTTTACCCTAGAATAAGGTTATAAGGTTGAGGTCAACGAAAGGCGGTGAGAAAATGCAAAATAGAAAAGGTAATGGACTTGCGGTTGTGCTGATCGTGCTCGGAGCAATAATGCTGATGGGTATTGCGCTTCCTCTGATTCACGGAGTCTTCAGAATTCTGTTCCCGGTATTGCTGGTTGTTCTCGGGTACTACGGAATTAAAAGCGGACGCAAAATTATCGGCTGGGTCGTAATGTTCATCGGTGTCATGTCGCTGATTGCCAAGCTTTCCTGGATCATCGGACCCCTGCTCGGTATCGCGCTTGTGGTTTGGGGAATCTCAGTACTGAAGGGCAAACAAAACAGAACATACTAAGTTTTTAGAAGTTTACTTACTAAGAAGCAGGGAGGGAGCAGGAAATCATGAGTGTTTTTCGCCGCATGAGGGATATCACCGTAGCTAATCTAAATGAACGTCTGGAACAAAGCCAGGACCCTGTGAAGCTGATTGACCAATTTCTCCATTCAACCCGTGAAGAAATCGGTGAAGCTGAAAGACTGTATCAGCAATACGCTTCCCACACGAAGCAATTGCAGCAGCAAGTCAACCAGGCAACGGCCATGAAGAATAAGCGTGAAGAACAGGCGCTGCTGGCACTTAAGGCAGGAGAGGATCATCTCGCCAAGCTGGCTTTGCAGGAAAAGATCATTCACGAGGAAAAGCTGGAGCAGTACAGCGGGCTGCTGGAACAGAGCCAAGTATCGCTGTATGAGCTGGAAAGCCAGCTTAATGAACTGAAAGTCGAATATCAGACCGTATATAACAAACGCCAGTATTATGCGGCACGGATGGAGTCCCTGAGGCTTCAGCAGCGGATGAACCAAAGAGCCGGAACTTACGGCAACGGCGGTGATGTTCCCAAGATGTTCGGACGGTTGGAAGACCGGATGAACGACTGGGAGCTGGAAGCGAAGAGTCTGCGCGATTTGCGCCGGATGGGGCAGGAATACGCATTGCAGGCTGGAGAAACCGTAGCAACTGTACTGGAAAGAGAAATGGCCCGTCTGAAGGAGAAGCTTAACAATGACGGAAAGGAGTAGTACTATGAGCCGATTGTACCGTTCAACCCGAGACAAGGTAATGACAGGGCTTGCAGGAGGAGTGTCCGAGACTCTCGGTATTGACTCCACCCTGTTCCGGATATTGCTCTTGGTCAGCATCCCCTTTACCGGGGGCGCAACGATTCTGGTGTACTTTGTTGCAGCGCTTGTCATTCCCAAGGAGCCAACGCAGTATAATCCTTTTGGCCCTGGACCCGGAGCTCCGAACGGCCCTTATGGCGGCCCTTACTCCGGAGGACCTGGATATGGACGCGGCCCGCAAGGCCCGCAGGGTCCTCATGGACAGGGAGGATATGGTCCGAATAACGGTCAGCCGGGCTATAACCCCGGTTATGACAAAGCAAATGCTTACTCGGCCCCGGACTCCGGTCTGGATGCCATGATGAAGGATATTGAGAAGAAGGCCCTGCAGAAAGAAGTCGAAGAGCTTAAACAAAAACTTGCTAAATACGAGAAGGGAGAAGTGTAAAACATGGGAGTATTTCAACGGATTAAAGATATGACAAAGGCGTCGGTAAACGACTTGCTGGATAAGGTAGAGGACCCAATTGTAATGCTGAATCAATATCTGCGCGATATGGAGGCAGAAATTCACGAAGCTGAGGTTACTGTAGCGAAGCAAATGGCCAATGAGCGCCGGATGAAACAGCGCGTCGATGAAGCAGCCAAAATGTCCGGACAACGTGCGGCACAGGCTGAGCTTGCCTTGAAGAATGGTCAGGAAGAAGTAACCCGCAAGCTGCTGGAGGAAAAAATCTACTTCGACCAGAAGCAGGTTGAATACAGCGATCTTCATGCTCAAGCTGAAGTGCAAGCCAAAGAACTGGTACAGCAGCTGCATGACATGAAGGATGAGTTCTACAAACTGCGCAACAAACGCAACGAGCTGGTATCCCGTGCACAAATGGCGAAAGCCAAGAAGCAAATGTCGCAAATCAGCAGTGTTCATGCCATCGAAAGCGGCAGCGCATCGCTCGGATTCCACCGTATGGAAGAAAAGATCATGCAGCTTGAAGCAGAAGCAGATGTTATGCGTGCCCCTTACAGCCCTTCGGCCGGTGTATACAGCAAGCCTGTAGATGCCGAGAAGCAGCTTAAAGTGGATGAGCAGCTCGCTGCACTTAAGAGCAAGCTGAACCCAACTTCTTCATCCCCGTCGCTTGACAAAAAAGAATAATAAGCCAGTTCCTAAACAATAGGCGTATATGATATGCTGAACAAGGTAAAGCCATACGGTATGGATTCTCCATACCGGTATGGCTTTTGTAGCGGGATGCGGCTATAGGTGGAAGTTTCTCCAATTCATGATGCATACAATCATTGATTGGAGAAACTTCAACATTAATCAGTTTTGCTGCGCAAAACTTAAGTTTATGCTTACGAAGTCAGTTTTGCTGCGCAAAACTTTTAGGAGGTGCGAAATGGATAAACGAAACCGTTTGATTGCCATCGGACTG
This sequence comes from Paenibacillus sp. FSL L8-0340, assembly GCF_038593145.1. Classification (NCBI taxonomy): domain Bacteria; kingdom Bacillati; phylum Bacillota; class Bacilli; order Caryophanales; family Paenibacillaceae; genus Paenibacillus; species Paenibacillus sp. FSL L8-0340. The sequence goes on along the minus strand of NZ_CP151967.1, from coordinate 6,412,104 downwards.
ATTGGAATAGGCTGCTTGATGATATTTGGCAGATGGCTCGGCTTTTTCTCCATTGTCGCGCTCCTGTTCCTGCTGCTGGGGATTTACCGGACGACATCGGGCAGGGTGAAGCAGGGTTATACTTTGCTTGGAGTCGGTGCCGTACTGCTGCTGCTGGATCATTTGCTGCTTGTATTGGGGATTTGTCTGATCTCACTGGGGATGTTTTTTGTAAAGTCCAAAAGAATGCAGAAACGCGGCGGGTTCATGCAGAAGCAAAGCTTCTCTTCCCGGTTTGACTGGGACCTCTCTCCATGGGTGATGCGCAGTCTGAGTGCATGGCATGTGATGGGTGAAGCCGATGTGGATCTTTCGCTGGCTATGGCGGAGGATAAAGAGACCATCATGCTGTTTCAGGGCATTTTTGGCGATATGGATGTTCATTTGTCGGAAGACTACGGTGTGGAGATTGAAGCCTTTGTGCTGTTCGGCTCGATCGAATTCGGCAGCCATCGGGATACCGGAATGCTGAACCGGCTCAATTGGAAATCGGCCAATTATGACATCAGCGAGAATAAGGTGAAGATTAATGTATCTTATTTAATGGGCGACCTGGATATAAGCATGTCCTAAAAGGGATGAGCGTTAGCTAAGAAGGGAGGGCTCCCGGCGTGGAGGAAAAGAATAGGAGCATGGTAACGCGCAGCATGGGCGAGGGGGCTCTGTTCTCCTTTGTCATGCTGCTGGTTATCCTGTACATTATGTATACATACGGATATTTGCAGCCCTTTGAAAACTGGAAGATCGGGGTAAGAACGGCGGTGACGCTAATTCTGCTGCCGATGGTTTTCGGAATTGGCTTCGGTTTCTACCAGAGCTTCCGCATCAAGCGCAAGCTGGAGCGGCTGCGGGCAACACTGGTAGCCTGGGAGAAAGGAAATCTTACCCCGGCTATGCCGGAACTGGGTACGGATGAACTGGGCAGGCTTGGCTTGCAGCTTGGCCGGATCAGCGGCAAGTGGGAGAACCAGGTGAACACACTGCAGCGGCTGTCCACCAATAACGCCAAGCTTGCCGAACAGGCGCGCGTATCGGCGATTATGGAGGAAAGGCAGCGGCTGGCACGTGAGCTGCATGATGCTGTATCGCAGCAGCTGTTCGCGATCTCCATGACGGCGACGGCTGTAGGCAGAACGCTGGAGAAGGACTTTGACAAGGCACAGCGGCAGATTGCGCTTATCGAGGAGATGTCCGCCGTAGCCCAGTCGGAGATGCGGGCACTGCTGCTGCACCTGCGTCCGGTGTACCTGGAGGGCAAAGGTCTGGAGCAGGGGCTGCAGGAGTTGATTAAGGAACTGGAGATCAAGGTTCCTATGGAGATTGTGTTTGAGATGGACCCGGATGTACATCTGCTTAAAGGGATCGAGAATCATTTGTTCCGCATTGTGCAGGAGGCCATTTCCAATACACTGCGCCATGCCAAAGCGGATAAGATGGAGATCCGGCTGCACCGCCGGGGAGATACCGTGCGCCTCACACTGCGGGATGACGGGATTGGCTTCGAAATGGATGAGAGTAAGCAGACTTCCTACGGACTCTCCAATATGCAGGAGCGGATCAATGAAACCGGAGGCTCCATTCAATTTATCACCGCACCCGGCAAAGGGATGCGCATTGAAATTACTGTACCACTAGTTAATGAATAAGGGGGCAAGGGTAAACCATGGAGATAGAGGAAGCGGAAGCAATCAAAGTACTGCTCGTGGACGATCATGAAATGGTCCGGATCGGACTTGCTGCGGTGCTTGGTACCGAGGACGGAATCGAAGTCGTGGGCGAAGCAGGGAGCGGCGAAGAAGGCATCCGGCTGGCCCAGGAATATAATCCGGATGTGGTACTGATGGATCTTGTGATGGACGGCATGGACGGCATTGAAACAACGAGACAACTTCTGAAACTTTATCCGGATTGTAAGGTAATCGTGCTTACCAGCTATTTGGATGACGAAAAAATGTACCCGGTCATTGAAGCCGGAGCCTTCAGCTATTTGCTGAAAACCTCGCGGGCCAGTGAAGTGGCGGATGCCATCCGTGCGGCGGCAAGAGGCCAATCGGTGCTGGAGTCGCAGGTAGCTTCCAAAATGATGAACCGTTTCCGTAACAATGCCAAAGGAGAATCACCTGCCTATAAGGAGCTTACCGAGCGCGAAATGGAAGTGCTGAAGCTGCTGGCCCAGGGCAAATCCAATCAGGATATTGCTGACCAGCTGATTATCGGGATCAAAACTGTGAAATTTCACGTAACGAACATTCTCGCCAAACTGGGTGTGGAAGACCGGACCCAGGCAGCTATATATGCTTACAAGAACGGTCTGGCTGAATAACAACCTCAGGAAGTATATATCCTCTTGAACCTGGACATCCTTTCTAGTAGATTACTAGATTGGTTCGAGAGGGAGATGTGGAGATGAAGCTGCGGAACAGAGGAAGAGGGAAGGCCACATTAGCGCTGCTATTCATGTGTATTGCGGCACTATTACTGGCGGGGTTCCGCAGTGGGGCAGGCGGAGAGGCTGTGACGGCATCGGCTGCAGCTGATGTTATCATTTCCGAAGGGGCTGGACTGGAACAAGGTCTGGAGCTGCTGGTTACAGCCGGACGGAAATCCACTGAACCGGGATCCCCGCTGCGGCTTGTGCTGAAATGGCAGGGAGAATACAGCGGTAACGCTGCGGAATCTGCGGAAGCAGCTTCCGGCCTGGCTGAACGTCTCGGACTTGGAACGCTGGAGCACAGTGAAGAAGATGGACACACAACCTTCCGTGCTGCCGCTTCCTTTAACCCGTCAGGGACAACCTCTCTGTTCTGGAGCGGGATTGACCAAAGCAGCAGCTACGTGATCGTAACTCTGGAAACGGCTGATCTGCTCAAGGCAACGGCATTTCAGGCAGCGGCGCAAGAAGCGGGTGTGCAGATGCAGGCTGCCGGCATCCAGCCGGAGTGGAATGTTTCCCTTCAGGGCGTGGCGTCCACACAGGGAACCCCGCGCGAAGCGCTTGTTCATACAGAACAGGCCATCGCTGCCGCGATCTCCGGCTTGCAGGCGGTGGAAGACTATGAAGACGAAACCACGTACAGCCGCTCTTACAGTGTCCCGGGTTTGGCGCGTTATGTGAGCAGCGGGAAGCATGCTGTCGCTATGCAGACAGCTGTTCATAAGAACGGCAACAACAACAGCAACCGGGTAACGATCGGGTTGCCGCTGATCACGATTGAATATTGAGGGCGGATTCGATGAAATCCGAAGGTAATAGACATTAATTGTTATATAAGCTGGACTATGTAAACGAATAAGAAAGATTAATGGAAAATTACGAAATCCCGAGAAAAACTGTCAGGAATGTGATAGCATCCTTTCTGCGAATATGATAAAATGACATCACGCCGTCATGCGTTTTTTATAACTTGACGGACGTTGAGAATGATTGTCAACTATATTACATACAGAGAGATGAGGAGCCATGGCTGAAAATCAAACCCTTGATGCACTGCATACACCCGGCGCTGTATTTTTTATCTTTGGGGCAACCGGAGATCTAGCCCGGCGTAAGCTTTTTCCGGCGATTTACAGTTTGTACCGTGAAGGTAAGCTGACACATGATTTTGCGGTAATTGGCGTGGCTCGGCGTCCCCGCACCCAGGAGGAATTCCGGGAAGATGTGAAAGAGTCCATTCGCGAATTCTGCCGCTACCAGGCGGGAGATGCTGCTGAATGGAATGAGTTCGTGCAGCATTTTGAATACAAGTCTTTGGACATCAATAATATCGACGGCTTCCGCGAGCTCAACGCGCAAACGGAGGCAATCGAAGAGAAATTCCGCATTCCTGGCAACCGTCTGTTCTATCTCGCCCTTGCTCCTGAGCTGTTCGGCAGCGTATCGTTCAACCTCAAAGCCGGTGGCATGCTGCAAAGTTCAGGCTGGAACCGTCTGGTGATCGAGAAACCGTTCGGTTACAATCTTGAGTCTGCTGAGCAGCTGAACGAACAGATCCGCCAGGTGTTTAAGGAAGAAGAGATTTACCGGATCGACCACTACCTGGGCAAGGAAATGGTGCAGAACATCGAAGTCATCCGTTTTGCGAATGCCTTCTTTGAACCGCTCTGGAACAACAAGCATATCGCCAACATTCAGATTACCCTCGGTGAAACCGTTGGGGTGGAAGAGCGCGGCGGATATTACGATCATGCGGGAGCGCTGCGCGACATGGGCCAGAACCATATTTTACAGCTGCTGACGATGATCGCTATGGAACCGCCAAGCCGTTTGCTGGCTGAAGATATCCGTGATGAGAAGGTCAAGGTACTTCGTTCGTTGCGTCCGTATGCTTCCTCCGATGAAGTGCGCGAGAACGTGGTGCGCGGTCAGTACACCCAAGGCTTGTATAAAGGCAAGACCCTTCCGGCTTACCGCCAGGAAGACAAAGTGGACCCTGAATCCAATACCGAGACGTATTTCGCGGCGCGTGTATTTGTGGACAACTTCCGCTGGGCAGGTGTTCCTTTCTACATCCGTACCGGTAAACGTCTCCCGGTGAAGACGACGGAGGTGGTTGTAGAGTTCAAGGGTATGCCTACCAATGTTTATTTGGGTCAAAAGCATAACCTCGAGCCCAACCTGCTCGTTATCCGCGTGAATCCGATGGAAGGCATCTATGTGAAGATTAATGCCAAGAAACCGGGCTCGGAATCAGAAATTCAGCCGCTGGCTATGGATTTCTGCCAAAGCTGTATGGTGGGGATCAACTCGCCGGAAGCTTATGAGCGTCTGCTGCATGATGCGGCGCGTGGAGATTCGACCTATTTCACCCGTTGGGATGAGGTTTCATCGGCATGGTCGTTCGTGGACCGTATTGCCAAAGCGTGGAAGGAAGAAACGGCTGATCTGGCTTCGTACCCTGCAGGTTCGTGGGGGCCGGTGGAAGCCGATCAATTGCTGGCTCAGGAAGGTTTCCATTGGTGGCCAGTGAACGGACAGGAAGAAGACAATGTGGTCTGGCGGGTTAACAGCTAAGACCTGAATAAGCTGCAAGATTTTAAGCTCCCCCTGCAGAGGCTGCAGGGAGAGCTTTTTTGCGATACCCCCGTTAGCGTGGGGACGGGTTTGTCCAAATATAAGAATTTATATGTTTCACACGATAACTTATCCTTCTATTTCTCGCTGAAACGATACTGTCCTTAAAAAGGACGGCAAAGCCGTTTCCACTTGGTGAAATTCACGCAAAATAGCCTCATATGGGCCGAGGGCTGTACAGAATAGGCTGCAATCGCTGTTTTTCTTACAAGATATTTGGTATAAGCCGCTTTTTTGTAGATAAAGTTTGCCGGATTTTGATATACTTTAAAGGATGCTTTCACTAGAAGCGGAACTGGAGACTATTATGGGATAACAATGAATTCACCAATGAAGGGATTTGTACTCATGAGCAGAGCGCCGATTTGATGAACAACCCGTGTGATATAAGCAGAAGCATGAATTTATATATGAAGGGATATGTGCAATGAATAAGGCACCGGATCAGAAGCTGCAACAGGAAGTGGACAAACGCAGAACCTTTGCGATCATTTCCCACCCGGATGCGGGTAAAACAACACTTACGGAGAAGCTGCTGCTGTTCGGCGGAGCCATCCGGTTAGCGGGAACGGTTAAAGCCCGTAAGGCAAGCAAACATGCAACAAGTGACTGGATGGAAATAGAGAAACAGCGCGGGATTTCCGTTACTTCCTCTGTGATGCAGTTCGACTATTTAGACCATCGGGTGAACATTCTGGATACCCCGGGTCACCAGGATTTCAGTGAGGACACCTACCGTACGTTAACGGCTGCGGATAGCGCGGTGATGCTGATCGACGTGGCGAAGGGCGTAGAAACACAGACCATCAAGCTGTTCCAGGTTTGCGCCAAACGCGGTATTCCGATCTTTACGTTCATCAACAAGCTGGACCGCGAAGGCCAAAGTCCGTTTGATCTGATGGAAGAGCTTGAGAATGTGCTGGGCATCCGTTCTGTTCCGATGAACTGGCCGATCGGCAGCGGACGCGAACTGTGCGGAGTGTACGACCGGATGAAGAATCAGGTGGAGCTGTTCCAGGGTGATGACCATTCTGTAATTAAAGTGCAAAAGGTGGAAAGCTACCGTGACCCGATCATCCGTGAGATGGCCGGTGAGTACCTGCATGATCAGCTGTGCCAGGAGCTGGAGCTGCTGGACGTTGCGGGCGATGCTTTTGACTATGAGAAGGTACTTCGCGGAGAGCTTACTCCGGTATTCTTCGGCAGTGCGATCAACAATTTTGGGGTGCAGACCTTCCTGGACAACTTCCTGGATCTTGCACCGAAGCCGGAGCCACGCCGCAGCACAGTTGGCTCCATTGAGCCGACCAATGAGAAATTTACCGGCTATGTATTCAAAATCCAGGCAAACATGAACCCGGCCCACCGCGACCGGATTGCTTTCCTGCGGATCGTGTCCGGCAAGTTCGAGCGCGGCATGAGCGTAAAGCATGTCCGTGCAGGCAAAGACATCAAGCTGTCCCAGCCGCAGCAGTTCCTGGCCCAAGACCGCGATATCGTCGAAGAGGCGTATCCGGGCGATATTATCGGGCTGTTTGACCCGGGTATTTTCCGGATCGGGGATACGCTCAGTCAAGCCGGGGATATGGAGTTCGATGAGCTGCCGACGTTCTCACCGGAGATTTTCTCCAAAGTAAGCATCAAAAACGCACTGAAATCGAAGCAGTTCCAGAAGGGTATTGATCAGCTGACGGAAGAGGGCATGATTCAGGTGTTCCGCACGGTCAACTTTGACGATATTCTGCTGGGAGTAGTCGGACAGCTGCAGTTTGAGGTGTTTGAGTACCGGATGAAGGGGGAATACGGCGTGGATGTTCAGCTGCAGCGGATGTCATATCAGTTCGCACGCTGGATCGTGGATGAGAATAAACCGGACCCGGGCAAATTCCGCATCAACTCTACGCTGGTTACCGATAAGAAGGGCAACTACGTGGTGCTGTTCGAGAACGAATATGCGATGCGTACAGCGATGGAGAAGAACCCGACCGCGAAGTTCCTGGAAACAGCTCCTTGAGTGTAGGCTGTTGACGAATTCAGGCTGCAGGTGCAGTTGCAGATGATATAGCTGTACCTGCGGCAGTTTCAAATAGGTAGAAAAAACCTCCGCCCCCAAGTGTGCAGATGCACCTTGGGTGACGGAGGTTTTTGGCTCATGAGGTTTTCTAGGATGTGATGGATCCGGGAGTAACCTCCTCCAGATGTCTGTGGAGCAGACTAATCACATGATCCTGCTTGGCCTCTCCGAGGTCCTTCCAGACCATTTCAAACACGACGCCAAGCCCGGGAAGCGCAGCTTCCGGCCCGTCCACGGAGCCTTCAATCATGTGCCGCAGGTCTTCTTCGGACTGGCCGTGCACTTTATGGAGAATCGCCTGGCGCAAATCAATGGTAACCGGCATAATGTACCCCCTTACAAGTTTTGTGAGCAAAGCTTCCTGCATTCCTTCGTACAAAACTGCTTCGAAAGCACATGCTTAGTTTTGTGAGCAAAGCTTCCTGCATTCCTTCGTACAAAACTGCTTCGGAAGCATGTGCTTAGTTTTGTGAGCAAGGCTTCCTGCCAATGGTTCGCATAACTGGCTTTGGAAGCCTGCTCATGCTGAAACGCCCTGTACTAATGTGCCCTGCGGCGATGCTGAAAATTCAAGTTTGTGTGTGCTTATGCTATACTGTGTGAGATATAAAATGTGAGCGGGAGGTACACGGACATGGCTAAAAAACAATATGCCATCATCGGAATGGGACGTTTCGGCTCAAGTGTAGCCAAGGCGCTCAGCGGGATGGGATTTGATGTGCTGGCCATCGATTCGGATGAGCAGCGCACGCAGGAAATTTCGGGAATTGTTACTTATGCCGTATCCGCGGATTCCACCGATGAGGAAGCGCTGCGCGCACTGGGCATTCGAAATTTCGATGTTGTCGTTGTGGCAATCGGAGAAGATATTCAGGCGAGTATTCTTACAACGCTGATCCTGAAGGACCTTGGGGTGCCGGCGATTCTGGTCAAGGCCAAAAGTGAGCTGCACGGCAAGGTGCTAAGCAAGATCGGTGCAGACAAAGTCATTTATCCCGAACGGGACATGGGCATGCGGGTTGCGCATCATCTGGCCTCGCCGAACATCCTTGACTATATTGAGCTGTCGCCGGATTACAGTATTCTTGATATGAAGGTTCCCAGACCGATGCTGGGCAAAAACCTGCAGGAGCTGAATATCCGCGCCAAATATGGCTGCAATGTGATGGCGATCCGCCGGGGCGAAGAAATGAATATTACTCCAAGAGCCGAGGACCGGCTGGCCGATGGCGATGTTCTTGTCATCGTTGGCCACAAGGACAACCTGACCAAGCTGGAGATGGCATATCAATAACGCACGAGCATACGAAGTGTAACGTGGCTCTCGTGGTGCTGTAGGAAGTGTTAAATGCGCTGCCGATAGTGGCCGGATTTGCTTAGTTGCACTCAGTACAGCTATTTGCTTCGTTAACCGCTTGTTCAGAAGGATAGATGTATTTCGTGCAATTATAATTTAGCAAACCCCCGGTTCATAGCCATAATGATGATTATAAATGTACAGACTACAACTAAATTGGAATTAGCGGTAAAAAGCGTTATTTTAGTTGCAGGAAATACACTTAAAATGAAGCTGTGTGCAGCGTATTAGAGAAATACATGGGAAGATCGTAGTGACTGCAAGGAAAAAGGCAGCAAAGATGCGATAACTAAGCTGCAGGTGAACAGAAAGGTAGGACCTCATGGAAATTATGTCTCCGCAAAATACGCGGGTGAAGGAATGGGCCGGACTGCAGGAGAAGAAACACCGCGATAAGTCCGGCAAATATATTGTGGAAGGTATTCATCTCGTACAAGAGGCGCTGCTGGCCGAAGCCGATGTGGAAATATTGGCGTATGACCTCGATAAGGGCATGCCGTCTGAGCTGAAGGAACTGCTGCAGGCGGTACAGGGTATGGAGGTCATCGGCGTATCAGCACCGGTGATTGCAAAGTGCAGCAGCACCAATACGCCGCAGCCGGTATTTGCGGTGGTGCGCAAGGAACAGCAGGGGGTGGAGACGATCCTTGCGAAGCCGGATAGTCTAGTCGTTGTGCTGGACGGAGTTCAGGACCCCGGCAACGTGGGGACGATCATCCGCAGCGCGGATGCGGCAGGCGCAGACGGCGTGATCCTCGGCCAAGGCTGCGCCGATCTGTACAACCCGAAGACCATCCGTTCCACGATGGGCTCGATGTTCCATCTCCCGGTGGTGGAGGGCGATTTAAGTGTTGTTCTGCCGCAGGCACGGGAACGCGGCGCACTCTTAGTCAGCACCTCGCTAACCGGTGAGGACTCCTGCTACACCCACGATTTTCGTGGCAGCCAGTGGCTGCTGATCGGCAGTGAAGGCAAGGGCATCTCACCGGAAACAGCCGCACTTGTTGATAAGAGCATTATCATCCCGATGGCTGGCCGTGCCGAATCCCTCAATGCGGCGATGGCAGCGACCATTCTGCTGTTTGAGGGGATGCGGCAGCGGGGGTATCCGCGCAAATAAACCCATCTCACTGTGAGTTATAACATAAAGTAAGACTGTTTTTAAGCATGCATGAGACCTTTTCTATAGCTTCAAAATGAGATCAAGAAATAGCAGCAATCCCTTGTGTGACAAGAGATTGCTGCTATTGGTATGTGGGCAGGGCTTATACCACACTGAATTTTTATATCAGGTGGTAAGTCATACCGGACTAATTTGTACTTCTGAAATCAAATTATTAGCGGAAACCTATTTAGTTTTCAAGCCTGAACAACTTAACAAAATATACGTAACACCGTCTCGTTCGCAGGTTGTTTACTCTCGCTTACAACCTCGACCCGCGATATGGTGTCTTGTCCTCCTGGAACAACGATGGGCGTAACAGTAGAACAGCCGTTTTCCCGGAGAGTTTCCATATCAAATTCCAGTAGAAGCTGCCCTTTTTTCACCCGGTCGCCGTTGCTTACATGAGCTGTAAAACCCTTTCCTTTAAGAGAAACGGTATCCATGCCAACATGAATGAGCAATTGAACGCCGGAATCGTGCTCGATGAGAATAGCATGCTTACTCTTTTCCATGATATGGGCGATAATGCCGTCAAAAGGAGCAATGACCTTGCCGGAATCTGGCAGGATGGCGAATCCCTCGCCCATCGCTTTACTTGAGAACGCTTCGTCCTGAACTTCATCCAGAGCTAAGAATTGACCGGAGAGAGGCGATGAGATTTCTATGGAAGGCGATTCCATCTTTTTTTTCTTAAATCCAAACATAGGTTTTCCTCCTGTAACTGTGTGTTAGAATAGGCAATGGAACAACGAATAGGGGGCCTGCCTTGTGAACAAAAGAGACTTTGTTATCCATGATCTGCTCAGTAAAATCTATCAAAAACATTATTCAGACTGGAAGCTTCCTACAGAAAGAGAACTGGCGGCGCAATATAAGGTTTCCAGATTTACAATACAAGAATCTATTAAGAAGCTGAAATATATGGGTATGGTTAAGGTTGTCCAGGGCTCGGGTATTTTTATTAACAAAAATATTCAAGCCAGTCCGCTGATCTACAACTCACTTACGGAGAATCCTTATTCCAATATTCAGTCTAAGGTCATCGAGCTGCAGAAGCTTCCCTCCACCCCTAGTGACCAGCAAATCTTTAATATAACTGCCGAGGATGAAGTGTGGATGTACCAGCGCTTGAGAATCGTTAACTATCAGACAATGCAGATTGAGCAGTCGAGATTGCCTGCGACGTTATTCCCTGTATTAACACAGAAGGATGCCGAGAATTCCATTCAGTCATTTGTGAAAAAGCATAAGTTCACTATCTCACATTACCTGAATACTTATGAGGCAATCTCGCTTGATAAAGAACAAGCGATGTTCTTGCAGCAAAAAAAGAAAAGTCCAGCAATGAAAATTTCAAGCCGTGGAATACTGAATAACGGTACCATTTTTGAAATCAGTGAAATTGTGGCTGTCGACTATAAGTGCACGTATTTGACGGCCTTCAACAACGAGCATCACAAAAGAAGAAACCTCTGATACGCAGCTAATCATTGACCTGAAACTCTCCGTGCTGACCGCCTGTGCCGGAGAGTCTTTTTCTGCGCCTTAATTAAGGTGTCATTAGCGTACCGTCGGGTAATCTGGCCTGTGTCCATTCATGCATACGGTATTCCACCGGGAAGGCACCTGCCTGTTCCTCATTGAACTCCACGCCGATGCCCGGCAGATCAAGCGGATAAATATAGCCATCAATGGCGTCAATAATGGGCGAAAATACGCTGCGGGTGTTTGCCTTAATCGGAATATTCTCCTGAATTGCTGCATTATGCAGATGAATGTTGAGATGTGTATTGACGGCAATTCCAATTGGCGTAATGTCGGACGGTGTATGCCAGGCGATACGAACCCCGAAAGCCTCGCATAATGCTCCAAGCTTCAGCGCAGGTGTAATTCCCCCGATTTGGGACACATGGCAGCGGATGAAATCAATCTGTCTACCCGCAATCAGGTTTCTCCATTCCAGCGGATTGTTGAACAGTTCGCCTGTGGCAATCGCCGTTGACGTTTGTGAGCGGATCTGCCCTAACCATTCATTCTGATCCGGCGGCAAAATATCCTCGATAAAGTAGGGTTTATACGGTTCGACCGCTTTGGCAAACTGTACGGCCTGATTGGGGAATAACCGCTCGTGAACATCATGAAGAATATGGAACCGGTTGTTATACTTTTCCCGCAAAAGAGCAAACATTCTGACCGTAGTCTCCATATACTCGTCCTGATCATAATAGGAGCCCGCTGTGGAAGTGGCCGGAGAGTGCAGCTGTGAAGGGTTCCCTCCGTAGAAGCCAAGCTGGCAACGGATGTGCTTGTATCCTTGATCAAGGAGTCCATCGATCTCGCTGTACAGATCTTCAATATTGTCAGCAACTGCATGAGTATATGCCGGAATGGCATCCCGTGATTTGCCGCCAAACAGCTGATACAATGGCATACCGGCGAGCTTGCCTTTAATATCCCATAGAGCCATATCAACACCGGAAACCGCATTATTCAGAATAGGTCCGTTGCGCCAGTATGAATTGACCATCATCATATGCCATAAGTCTTCAATATGGTTGGCGTCACGGCCAAGTAAAATCGGTCTGAGGTATTCCTCTATGACGAGCTGGACGGCTTTGGGCCGTTGCTGAAAAGTGGCGCAGCCATATCCAATGACTCCATTATCCGTAGTTACCCTGACAACCACCAGATTATGACGGTCAGGTTTTAGTATAAAGCTTTCCACATTAGTGATGATGGAAGGGTTCATGTTTCTCCTCTTTTCTACAATTTCTAAGAGTATTGAACCATAGTTTGAAAGGAAGAATCAATTTGGTTTGGTAAACCGGTTGAATAACGAAAGATATCAGTCCAATTATGATGGAAATTGAATAAAAATCCTTTGTTATAAAGGTTTTTTTGATAAAGGCGAACCATTTTGGACTGCTTTTATTAGAAGTTTCTTTATGATACTATTCAGTGTGTAAACGGAACCAATATCCATTAGGACAGGAGAATTCTTGATGAGCAAAGAGAAAGCGATTAAGGACATGATTGCAGGTATAGGCGGTGAGGAGAATATTGAAAACGCTTGGCATTGTATGACACGACTTAGATTTGAGCTGAAAGATAAAAATAAAGTAGATATTGCGAAAATCAAAGAGTTGGACCCAGTACTTGGTGCACAGTTCAATCAAGACCAGTTTCAAATCATACTAGGTCCTAAAGTCGGAGAATATTACACCGTTCTGGCTAATGAGCTCAAGCTGAAGGATGCGCAGAGTCCTGAAGAGGAGAAGGGAAGCAAGCAAAAAGTAGGTTTCGTTACGCTCTTCATGAACATAGTATCTGGCGTATTCGGGCCCATTGTACCGGCAATTGCTGGTGCGGGATTAATCAAGGGACTTATTGCCGGTTTGACTGCACTTCATTACATCTCGGATAAAAGTGAAACCTTTCAAATAATAAACATGATGGCCAGCGGTGTGTTCACTTTCCTGCCATTCTTCCTGGCAGCCTCAGCGGCCAAGATTTTTAAGACCAATCAGTATTTGGCCATTGCCATAGCGGCAACTATTATGTTCCCAACGATGGTGGATGCAGCAAAAGCCGGTGAAATATCCTCCTTCCATTTCCTTAATTTGCTCCCGATTCCTGTTTTCAACTATAGCGGAACCGTCATCCCGATTATTTTTGCCGTTTGGGCGATGAGTTATATTTATGGCTGGGTTAACAAGATTGTTCCGGAAGTACTCAGAACGGTAGTTACACCAACGTTGACTCTATTTATCTCTGGATTTATGGCTTTAGCTGTTATTGGTCCAATCGGTGTCTATTTAGGAAACGGGCTGGCTTGGCTGGTTCAAGGCTTGTTTGACATCTCCCCTGTTCTGGCTGGTGTGGTTGTTGGTGCGATTCGTCCAATAGCTGTCTTTACGGGCATGCACCATGCTATGACCCCAATTGCGCTGCAGAACTTTGCAACACAAGGCTACGATATGTTAATGCCAATGATGTGTATGGCTAACTTCTCGATTGTAGGCGCAACCTTTGCCGTGTATTTTAAAGTGAAGACCCCGAAAGAAAAAACAATTATCGTCTCCGCTGCCGTCTCCGGCTTGCTGGGAATAACAGAGCCCGCTTTGTTCGGGGTGTTAGCAAAGTACAAAAAAGCCTTCTTGGCTGCCACGATTGCCAGTACGGTTGCTTCCGCCTACATTAGTTTCTTCGGTGTCCGTTTGTACGGATATGTACTGTCCAGTATTTTCAGTATTCCGGCATACATCGGCCCCTACTTTGTCTATGCAATTTCGGGAATGTTCATTGCGGTTGTGGTAGGTTTTACTGTCTGCAATCTACTTTTGAGTAAAAGTGATGTTGAAAATGCCAATAAAGCCTCCCTGCAGTCTGCACAGTAATGCAGCAAATATGTTAGGGTACCGAACTTAAATTTTGCTGTATAACGTTTTCGAAAGATATTGAAAAGCCCGCACTCGGCCTAACTGGCTGACTGTGGGCTTTTGTTTTAGATAAGATCCTGTCCGACAGGAACAAGGCAAAGCAAGAAGGGGGGAGAATTTATACCTTGACCGGTTCGTAAGCGGTACTGCTTTTAGCCAATGCGACTAGCATTCGCGCTACTTTACCGATTAATTTCATAATGGATTTCATCTTCTTCAGTTTCTTTTCCTCTACATTGTAACGATGTGCTGCTCGTAATTCCGGATGTTAGTTAAAGTTCTAAACAATAAGTACTTCAACTAGCCAATTACTTTATGGCGTTACAAGCTCATGGTGATGCCCATTCAGCTCGATTCTATAAATTCCAATCGTTTTTTTTCTTTCATCAGAGCTTAGATCGCCAAAGCGTTGATAGCCAAATGTAGTAATACCGTTATCAGTAATTGGCCAGTCATAGACCTTAGCTAATGTGTCAAAACCATAATAAAATCCAGGCATACCTAAATAATCAGTAGACCATTGTCCATTGTTAAATGTTGCAGATTTTAAATTGCTTGTTTCTTGAGGATTGGGAATACCACGCCCATATCTAATCAAATAATAGACATCGTTTAAATATGTTTTTACCGCCTCTATCGGTGCTTTTTCAATCGCTAACCTTGTAATCTCTTCTCCTTCCACACGGTATAAAATAAACTCCTGCGTTGTGTCCCAGGCATAATTCAAATAAAAATTGCCCATATCTGTATTAAACCATATATTCCCCAGTCGAACTAAGTTTTTATCCTCAATCAAATCCTGATAAACAAAAGGCTCGAATTGATTAAAAGTATTGCTAAATAATAATTGACCGTTTTCTTTAATGACTGCCATAAAACGATCACTATAGACAATGGACTTTCCTTGGTACAGTAATTTTAAAACACGGATGAGATTAAGGTTTTCGATTGCTGTGGCGTTAACATCCCTAATTATAATCAAGCTATAGGGTTGAATCTCTGCATTTTTTAAATACAAGACTCTTTTATTAAATGCCTCACCCATATATCTTAAAGGAATATACGTTGTATTGTTATAAATGCTTGCAGCCACGTCCATTACGCTTGATTTACCGTTTATAGAAATATTTTTATTTCCTATTTTCAAGAAAACGGTATTCGTAGCGTACTTCATGGTAATGGACTGTTCTTTTGTATTAAAATCTACCTTTGCACCAAATCCTTCAGAAATAAAACGAAGGGGTACCAGTGTACGTCCATCTTTCACAATCGGCTTAACGGCTGATACTTTCTGCCCATTAATAAATGCCATGGAGCTTTCCGGAGAAAGAATCATACTATTTTTCAAGTCGGATTCTGTTACATCTTCATAATAGTCATGAAGATTTTCCGCGTGTGCCGCAGAACCAAAAGCCAGGAATAATGTAAAAGTAAATAATGTGATGATAATTTTCACTTTCATTACTACACCTCTCAATAATGAATGTTTTATAGATACATATATGTCAGATTTACAAATATTTGTTTTATCCATATTGTACACTTTTCCGTCAGGGGCTGCTACCTCACTGCAGTCTTATCCCTCTAGCAACCTTCGAGCATCATGATCCCCTTCAATTGATTCAAGTAATAGGAGAACATTGTCCTCGATTTGGAAAAACCCAGTAATAATTTGATCAGAGAATAGTGATTTATTAATAGCTTTGTAATGACAAAATTTCTCTTTTTGGATTCTAAAGCCTTGAGTTCAATCTATATAATCAACAGACTTGCTTTAAAATGTTATAGTTATATAAAAAAATATGATTATCAATTTCGCTGAAATATTTAACATACAACGGAGGGGAATATGAAGAGGTTTAGATCATACCATACCCTCGTGAAGGAATTTTGGGCCATCGTTTCTTTTCCGGTCAGACGAAACATGCCGCTGCGGCAAAAGATTCTAATCAGCAACATTCTTATCGTATCGCTGGCCCTGGTAATCTTTATAATCAGCATTCATAGAATTGTCTTTAATCAGACCCTGGAAAGGACTTCAGCAAGCTCGCAGCAAGAAGTGAAACTGATAAAACAATCTATGGAGACCTTGTTTCAATCTGTTCAGAACTTCTCGAAATTCGTCTTGATAAATCAGGATACACAGAAGGTGCTCAGTAGAGATACTATAGCAAGCGATGACGTTTCTGCTCTGAAGTCCATACATAATACGCTGGCTGCGATGCTGGAGACTGAGCCGAATATTGATTCCGTTATTATCGAATCCTTAAGCGGCGAACTCTATTATACCTCCAATTTGACCGGTGTGACTTTGCAGAGTCTCAGCATTTATCCCAAAGAAGCGATTGATGCTGCAAAAGGTGGAGCGGTCTGGGGAGATACACTGCAGCCATCATTTCTGTCCGGTATGAAGAAGAAGAATATGATTAGTGTGTGCAGAGTTATTATGAGCATGGAGAAGGGGACTCCGCTTGGTTATATTTATGTGAATATTGACGAGCGGACACTCGCCCGGATGTACCATAATGAACATTCTAATCAGAATCCTACTCTGGTCATTAACCAGGACGGAATTATTGTATCCGCGAATGAAGCTTTACTGGTCAGCCAAGCGATTGAAGATGACTCTCTTGCCAAATGGACGAAGTCAGCTTCTGAAGGGAGCAAGACCGATCGAGTCGATGGAATGCGTTATTTAGTGTCCTTACAAAGCCTTGATCCCTATGGTTTG
This sequence comes from Paenibacillus sp. FSL L8-0340, assembly GCF_038593145.1. NCBI lineage: Bacteria > Bacillati > Bacillota > Bacilli > Caryophanales > Paenibacillaceae > Paenibacillus > Paenibacillus sp. FSL L8-0340. The sequence goes on along the minus strand of NZ_CP151967.1, from coordinate 6,395,228 downwards.
AAGGTTGTCCACCTGGTTACCACTTCAGAGTTGACCTATGGGTATTGGAAAATCGCATTATTAATGGTCGGCTTCGGACTGATCAGCATGCTCTCGGCAGCGTTTTTGTCCTTTGTGTTCTCGCGGCTTCTAACTCGGCCCCTCAGCCAGCTCAGTGAGGTGATTGTTGAAGTAGGTGCCGGGAACTTTGATGTACGTGCATCCGCCGAAACGCAAGACGAAATTGGCAGGCTGGGTGCGACATTTAATGAAATGGTGGAGCATATTCAGGGATTGATGCTAAGAATTGAAGATGAAGAGAAGACGAAGCGGCTGCTGGAGCTAAGGCTGCTGTATTCGCAGATCAAACCACATTTTTTGTATAATACGCTGGACACGATACGTGCGATGGCTGTGATGACGAATGCTAAAGAAATAAGCAGCATCCTGAAGGCGCTCGGCGAATTCTACCGGATTTCACTTAGCAATGGGCAGGAGCTAATTGCTGCTGCACAGGAAAAAAAACATCTGGAAAGCTATTTATACATTCAGCAAATCCGCTTTAAAAAGCTGGATTACCGGATTTCGTTTGAACCGGGAATAGAGGCCTGCCAAGTGCCCACAATGCTGCTGCAGCCTCTTGTCGAGAATGCGATCCACCATGGAATCAGAGGGATGCCTGACGGAGGACTGTGTGAAATCATAGGCTATACGGAAAGGACGGACGAGCAGAGCAATCTCTGCTTTATTGTACGTGACAACGGCAAAGGCATGAGTGAAGAGGAAATGCGGCTTATCTGGTCGGACAATGGCGAAGAAGAGGTATACAGCTTCGGACTCAAAAATATTCAGGACCGGATTCAACTGAGGTTCGGTGAATCCTATGGCATTGTCCTGGTATCTGAACCAGGCCATGGATTGGAAGTACAGGTACGCTTGCCGCTGATCTTGAAAACGAGCGGACAGGAGGAGGGGACAGCTAGACTATGAATACAGCGCCGGTAGCCCGCGTCCTGATTGTGGATGACGAATATTATTTCAGGCAGCTTTTGATCCATTTGATTGATTGGACTTCTGCCGGTTTCGAGGTGGTTGCAGAGGCTGAAGAGGGTTCGGCAGCCTTGAAGATTATGGAGGAACAGGCGATTGATCTCATCATTACAGATATTGAAATGCCGAATATGAATGGGCTCGACTTTGTAAAGGCCGTCCGCGCCTTAGACTCAGCTGCAAAGCTGATTTTCATCACAAGCTACGACAACTTTACTTATGCACAGCAGGCCATTTCGCTCGGAGCGGATCATTATTTGTTGAAGCCCATTGATGAGGAAGCGGTTGAACAAGCACTTATAACTATCCGTACGCAATTGACTGAGAAATGGGAAGCAGAGCGTTATATTAATCGTTTGAAAAAAGAAGCGGGTTATGTACAAGAGCCGGAAGCAGGGCAGTCCACTGATGAGGGAAGGCGTCAGGGCAGCGGTAAACGGCTGGTCCGCAAAGCGGTTGATCATGTGACTGCACATTATGCCGATGACAGCTTGTCGCTTCAGAGTACAGCGAGTGTCCTCTTCGTGAATCCGAGTTATTTAAGTCACATGTTCAAGAAGGAGACAAGTGAGTCTTTTGTGGAATATGTGACCCATGTCCGCCTTGGCAAAGCTATGGAGCTGTTGCGCCAAGGGGCTGCTGCGGAGGAATCCTTGGCTCCAAAGGTAGCGACGATAGCCCATCAGGTCGGCTATAGAGATCCGTTCTACTTTAGTAAATGCTTCAAGAAGAAGTACGGAATTACCCCAAATAAGGTATACGAGGGATCCAATGTTGAGAGAGATTGAGCAGTTGCTAGTTGAAGTCCGGTTTTCCAGCCGGGCTTTTTTGTTTGTGTAGAGTAAAAGTGATGTTCAGGGGATGTTAACACGGGTGTGGTTTGTAAACTCAGTGTTAAGTAATATGACATACCTAAAAATTTTACTGTCAAAACCAATATATATCCATTCGAACCTGGCTTCACACTTGTTAAGATTGTACCTGTAGCTCGTATCCGTAAATTTTGAAAGGTGGTCCAAATCAGATGTTTGGTAAAAAGTTTGGGGTTATTGCAGCATCCGTCGCGCTTGTTAGTGTAGTGCTTACTTCTTGTGGAGGTGCAGAAGTAAACAATGGAGGGACTCAGAACAAGGAAGCGGCAGCAGCGGATAGTAAGAAATCTATCACGTTATGGATATTCGATGCAGATCCGATGTACCAAGCAACTGCCGAAGCTACCGCAGCGGAGATTGGCGCTGAACTGAATTATGAATACATACAAGATGAGACATACAAAACTAAACTAAGTGTTGCGCTTGCCGCAAATGAACTCCCGGATGTTTTCCAACAGCATGCCGGAAAGTCATACCGCACCCCTGTTCTGCAGTCGAAGACAGTTGCTCCATTGAACGATACGCTGGATTCCACGGGTCTAGGCTCGCAATTTCTGGACAATCAGTTGGTAACAGAGGAAGATGGCAACATCTATTCCGTGCCTTCCAACATCAGTACAACACTGGTTCTTTACTATAACAAAAAGCTGATGGGCGAGCTTGGCGCTTCTGCTCCAACAACGTGGGATGAACTTCAGGCATTGATTAAAACCGCAAACGATGAAGGCGTGATCCCAATCGCACTCGGCGGAAAAGAAAGATGGCAGGCAGATCTGCTCTACAACATGCTTGTAGCGCGTGAGGACGTTAATGCCTTCGATGAGGCAATTAAAGGACAAGCTAAGTTCACAGACGCACCATTTGTTGATGCAGCGAATCAGGTGGTAACATTGGTGAACTCAAATGCCTTCCAAAAGGGTTTCCTCGGCTCCGCCTACCTGGATGCACAAGAACTGTTCAAGAATGATAAAGCCTTGATGTGGATCGACGGCAGCTTTAACTTCACTTCTCTGTCGACTGCAATGGGCGACAATCTGGGATATATCGCATTTCCGAAAACAGGTGCAGAAGAGATCCACAGTGCAACAATCGGTTTCCAGAATGCTGAGGCGCCTTACTCATTGTTTGTCAACAACAGCTCCAAAAATGTGGATGCAGCCAAAGAATTTGCCATTCGCATGTCTTTGAAGCTCAATGACGAATTTGTTAGAAAAGGTCTGCCCGGATATGCCAAAAGCGATGTTAAGTCTGAATCACAGAATGAGCAGCTTTCAGCTTACGCTACAGATATCGGTAAAACCACTAAAACGCAGGCGATGTGGTTCGGTCTGCTTTCAGCAGATGCAGGTCAGGAATATCGTGATCTGACACAGCAGCTATATGGTGGCGTGTTGACAGCTGAGCAGTTCACAACTGAACTGGAAACCTTGCTTCGCAAGGCAGAGTAAGCTATAGCGTTTCACAAAAATATTCTGGGGAAAGCGATGCAGTCAGTTGGACGCATCGCTTTTCTGCAACTTGACAGGTGGGTAAGTGATGGAAAAAGCGCTCTCTAATAAAAAAATATTAGCTTTGTTTTTATTGCCCGGATTAACCGTTTTTCTGATTTTTTATTTTGTGCCTATTTTGATTACAGCCTATTACAGTCTCCAAGATTGGGATGGCATCAATCCCATGACCTTCATTGGACTAGACAACTACACTAAGATGTTTACGGTTGATAAAAGTTTTTGGCAGGCGGTATGGAACAGCTTCGCCTTTTTGCTTGTAGGTGTGTTTATCCAGTTGCCGATTTCGTTTGCCTTGGCGATGCTGGTCTCCCGAAAAATGAAGGGGCGTAAATGGTTCCGCAATATTTACTTTTTCCCTGTAGTGATGTCAACAACAATGGTGAGCCTGCTATGGGTCAAAATTTATGATCCGAACATCGGCATGCTGAACACGTTAATGGATGCCATGGGACTGGGCAGCTGGACACAAGCGTGGCTTGGGGATACTAAGACGGCACTACTGTCCGTACTAATCGTAACCACTTGGCATTACGTTGGTTACAATATGCTAATCCTGTTCGCCGGAATGCAAGGTATCCCGGAACAGTATTATGAAGCAGCGAAGCTGGACGGAGCGACAGGCTGGAAAGCGGTTCGTTATATTACTTTTCCTTTATTATCCGATGTGTTACGGATCTGTATCGTCCTGAACGTTATATATGCACTGAAAACATTCGAAAGTGTGTATGTGATGACTAACGGAGGACCGCTTGATTCAACGACTGTGATTGCGCTGAAAATGTTCCAGGAAGCGTTCCTGAAGCAGAATTTCGGTTACGGCAGCGCGCTTGCTGTATTTATGGTGCTGGAATGTCTCATTATTGCCTGGGTGATTAATAAGCTGTTGACTCAGGAGAAAATTGAATATTAAGGAGGACAGGTCATGCTCAATAAAACGAGAAATACAGCTATTTACATACTGATGATCATCATCGCCGTCCTCCAGTTGTTCCCGCTCTACTGGCTTGTGGTAAGTGCGTTTAAGGATAACTCGGAGATTATTGGCGGAGCGGTCTGGGCGTTGCCCACCAAATGGCGTTTAGACAATTTCACAGAGGCTTGGGTAAGCGCTAAAGTCAGCCAATACTTTTTCAACAGTGTGACTGTCACGCTGGTTACACTCTTTTTTGTGCTTCTGTTTGCTTCTATGATGGCGTATGCTTTGACACGCATGAAATTCAAATATAACGGTGTGATTTTGTTCGTTCTATTGATGGGCGTCATGGTTCCAATTCACGCTACGCTAATCCCGCTCTTTATGATACTCAAGAATCTTGGCATTCTCAGTTCGAGATTATCTATTATTTTGCCGTATATAGCTGTGAATTTGCCTATTGCCGTATACATGCTGTCGGCTTTTCTGCGGACCATGCCGAAGGAACTGGAGGAAGCTGCGTTTATGGACGGCTGTGGAGTCGTTAAATCCTTCTTCAAAGTTGTGCTGCCCCTGCTGAAGCCACCACTCGCTTCGGTAGCGATCTTCGTGTTTTTAGCCGTATGGAATGAGCTCCTCATGGCTGCGACCTTTATTCAAAAGCAAGAGCTGCGGACTTTGCCGCTGGGCCTGATGAATTTCAGCGGTCAATACAGCATTAGCTGGGGACCGCTCGCAGCAGCCATGGTCATATCGACCCTTCCCATTCTGCTGGCTTACGTGCTGTTCAGTGATCAGATGGAGAAGAGTTTTACCGCAGGTGCAATTCTGAAGTAAAGAGACGAGAGAAGGATGGAATTATGATCGAACGGGCGGACACCAGTAATATATTGAATATCGTAATTATTGCCACCTCGGATCTTCACGGAAATCTGTGGGGCTATCGTTACGAAGAGGGTGTGGATACAACGAATGACGGGATGGCCAGAGTTGCCTCCTATGTCCGGGAGATCAGACAGAGTGGAGCCGAGGTCATTCTGATTGACAATGGTGATGTGTTCCAGGGGAATATGCTGACTGATGATGTCTTCAATAAGCGGCTGGATAGTGTACATCCGGTCTCTGTGGCGCTGAATGCAATGGGATATGCGGCCATGACCTTGGGCAATCATGAATTTAACTTTGGTCTTGCCCTGATTGAGAAATTCAGGCGGGAGCTTGAATTTCCAGTGCTTGCTGCGAATGCCTGTTATCAAAGTGGGGAACTGTTTGCAGAACCTTATACGCTTGTTGAGATACAAGGTATTAAGATTGCTGTTATCGGTCTGACTAACCCTAATGTCCCGCGCTGGGACGGCGGGAAGGTGGAGGCTCTGCGCTTTGGCCCCATGGCTGAAACGGCACAGAGAATTGCAGCCTCACTGAGGGCTGAAGGTAAGGCTGACATCATTATGATTAGCGCCCATGCGGGAATGGTGGCGGAATTCGACGAAGAAGGCGGTTCGGATGCCGCTGAACACATTGCCGAGCTGGTTCCTGAGGCTGATGTGCTTCTGGTCGGTCATATGCACATTACGGTTATAGAACGTATCGGTGATACCGTCATTGGAGGGCCACGCGACCGGGGGCGGGAAGTGGTACGCTTCGACCTTGCGGTCGAGCTTGGCGGTGAAGGCCCCCGGGTTGTGAACCGGGAAGTCACGATTGTTGATATGGCCGGCTGGGAGCCGGACCCGGAGTTGCGGAGTCTGGTCTCAGAAGCGCATGAAGAGACGCTTCGCTTCATCGAGCAGGGAGGTGGAGTCTCCTCAACAGATATGGACGGTGGCATTCTGGGCTATGCGACAGCCGACTTCCAGCCACAGGATGAAATCAGTGGCCTGCCAGCGGGAAGATTGCGGGATACAGCAGTCATTACATTGATTCAGAAGGCGATGCTTGAGGCCAGTGGAGCGGATGTTGCCGCCACGAGCCTTTTTTCGGACAAGGCCGATTTGAAGCAGGGCCCATTGACTTACGCTGATGTGTACCGCATTTATCCATTCGATAATTTGCTGTACGTTGTCAATGTAACCGGCAAAGAGCTTAAGGCTTACATGGAAGCCTCGGCAACGCATTTCAAACAGTGGCAACAAGGTGACTCTGCGATTAGTATTAACCCCGAGGTGCCGAGTTATCTCTATGATATGTTCGCTGGTATCGATTATCAGATCGACCTGTCGCAACCCTCCGGTAGCCGGATCATAAATGTGATCTACAAAGGCAAACCGCTTGCCGATACCGAACAGCTGCAGCTTGCTGTCAACAATTATCGCTACAGCAGCTTATTGAAGGCGTCCAAATTGGTTAGCGCGACAAAACATTGGGAATCGGCATGCAGCATCCGTGATATGCTTGTAAGCTACATCAGGGATCGTAAGACGTTATCGCCGGAAGTTGATGACAACTGGTCCATTGTTGGGATCGGCAGGCAGATTGTTTCAGAAATTAGTGATAAGAATAAATAATCAAGAAAAAACACCTTAAAAAGACAACAGAGCAGCGTTTCTCCCGTTATTGGAGAGTCGCTGCTCTGTGTTTTTGATCAGCGGCTGCTTGCTTGAGTGAATTTGGCGCAAGAGAAAGCCACCCGACCTCAAGCGTCACTTTCTCATATATTCAAATTTTAACTTTGACATTCTGGGAAATCGCATATAAGATAGCTAATATGAATAGAAATGATAATCATTATCAATATAACGATAACGATTATCATAGAGAACTTATATCTGAATATCAGGGGGATTTACAAAATGCACAAAAGGTTGTTGAGTTTAGTTCTGGTTATTGCTGTCATACTGGTTGTGGCAGGTTGTGGATCCAACAATACGAAAAGCCCGGCAGCTAACGAAAGCGCAACTGGCAATGCAACTGCAACGAATGCTGGCAGTGAAGCGGCGAGTGGCCCGATTGTACTGAAAGATGCTAAAGGTGAGGTTAAGCTGGACAAGCCTGCGCAGAAGGTCGTAGTGCTGGAGTGGACATTTACCGAAGATATTATTGCCCTCGGCATGCAGCCGGTAGGGAATGCCGATAACGAAAATTATAAGATTTGGGTAACTGGCGAAGCGCCCCTGGATGCAGGCGTGACTGATGTCGGTACACGCGGTGAGCCGAATCTGGAGACGATTGCGGCGCTGAAGCCGGATTTGATTATCGCGAATACAGACAGCCATGAAGCCATCTATGAGCAATTGAAGGGCATTGCGCCAACGCTGATCTTCGGCCTGTATCCGCCTGAAGGCCAAGGTGATCAATACACGATGATGGAAGATACTTTCAAAACGATTGCAGCCGCTGTCGGCAAGACCGCGGAAGGTGATAAGGTCCTGGCAGATTTGGATGCGCATTATGCGGATGCTAAGACGAAGCTAGCCGCTGCAGGCAAGGAAGGCTTGAACTATGTACTGACGCAAGCCTACAGCTATCAGAATGCAGCGACGATGCGTCTCTTTACGGATAACTCTCTGGCGGTGCAGACGCTGGACCGGATCGGCTTGAAGAACGACTGGAAACCCGAAGCTTTTGAGGCTTACGGATTCAGCACATCGACAGTTGAAGCATTGCCTGCGGTTCAGGATACCAATCTGATCTATATCGTCCAGAAGGATGATGATATTTTCTCGAACGAACTGAAGGATAATTCCGTCTGGAAAGGCCTTACCTTCGTGAAGGAGAAACGCACCTTTGGATTAGGCAGCGCAACTTGGGTGTTCGGCGGTCCGGTCTCCTCCAAGGTTATCGTGGATGAAGTTGTAAATAGTTTAACGAAATGAGTACTTTGATGAACGAGAATAGTAGCAAGGAATCCTCAATCGGAATAACCTGGCGGCTAATTGGAATATTTGGGGGCGGTCTTGCCGTCCTCTTCGTTCTATTCCTCCTGAGCCTCGGCTTCGGAGAGGCCAAAATTCCGGCAGCCACCCTATTGGATGGATTGCTGAACCGCCAGGACGTGATGGAGCATAATCTGCTCTGGGATATCCGGATGCCGCGAACGGTTATCGGGATTCTGGCCGGGGCTGCTTTAGCTGCGGCGGGTGCATTACTGCAAACCATAACGAAGAACCCGCTCGCATCCTCGGATACGCTGGGGATTAATGCCGGGGCTTACTTTATGGTTGTCCTGGGTATGGTTGCTTTCCCGGCTATGCAGCAGCAGTTCCCGTTTTTGCTGGCAGCGGGAGGGGGACTTCTGGCGGCAATGGCCGCCTATTTCCTGGGTGGAGGCAAGGCAGCCACGCCTGTCCGGCTGGCATTATCGGGTATGATCGTATCCATGGTATTAGGTGCGTTCACATCTGCCTTACATATCTTCAAACAGACGGAAACACAAAATTTGTTCTTATGGGGCGCAGGTTCCCTGATTCAACTGGACTGGGATGGTGTCCGGTACGCTTGGCCTTTCGTCCTTGCGCTGATTGGGGCAGCAGTCTTCGCCGGCCGGCAATTCGATGCGCTTGAGCTTGATGAGTCAACCGCCCGCTCGCTGGGACAGCGTGTGGGGTTAACCCGGGCAGTGGGCCTGGGCATATCCGTGCTCATGGCTGCGATCGTGGTCAGCGTGGTCGGACCGATAGGTTTCGTCGGTCTGGTCGCTCCACATCTGGTCCGGCTTAGCGGTATCCGCAAGCATCGCCTGCTTATTCCCGCGAGCGCCTTATGGGGAGCACTGCTCATTACCGCAGCGGATACGCTTGCGCGTGTGGTGCGGAGCAATGTAGGTGAGATACCAGTCGGTGCGGTTATGGCGATTATTGGAGCGCCATGGCTCATTTGGCTGGTGCTTACCAAGATGAAGAATATATCCGGTTCAGGCTCCGGACAGTCATCCATGAGTGTTGGGGGAGCCGCGCTGCGTATGCGTTTTGTTCCTACGGCGATATTCATGACCGCACTGCTCCTCGTTGTCATCCTTGTGAGCTTATCGCTTGGGGGAACGAGAATTCCGCTGGCTGATTTGCTGGGCAGTCTTATCCCCGGGGGAGATCAATCGTTTTCTGTGCTGCTGAATCTGCGGCTTCCGCGTACTCTGGTTGCAGCTTGCGGCGGTATCGCGCTAGCCATCAGCGGTGTCTTAATTCAAAGCGCTGTCCGCAATCCGCTGGCTGACGCTTCGATTATTGGCGTGACCTCAGGCGCCGGGCTTGGTGCGATGATCGTACTGTTCGCATGGCCTGCATTGACGGTAGTTGTCTTACCTTTAGCCGCAATTGCGGGTGGGGTTGTCGCAGCAGCCTTTGTATTCTTTCTGGCCTGGCGCAAAGCCTTGAATCCATCCGTGCTCATCCTGCTCGGAATCGCTGTATCGGCGGTCGGCTCTGCGGGCATACAGGTTATGATCGTTAAGGCAAGCCTGTGGAGCAGCAGTTCCTTTATTTGGCTGACGGGTTCGACCTATGGCCGGGGCTGGAATCAGCTTTACAGCCTGTTTATCTTTCTGATTGTCCTTGTGCCGATTGCATATTATCTGGGCCGGAAATTTGATTTGCTGGCGTTTGGCGACGAGAGTTCAACAGGTTTTGGCTTGCCGGTTCGGGGAACGCGGTTGTGGGCTATGATTATCGGCGTTTTGCTTGCAGCGGGAGCCGTTGCCAGCGTTGGGACAATCGGATTTCTCGGGCTTATGGCACCGCATGCAGTACGGATGATGATCGGGCATCACACGAGACGCTCCATTATTTTGTCGGGACTGCTGGGGGGATTAATGCTGGTCATTGCCGATACGATCGGAAGAACCATAATGGCCCCGATAGAAATACCATCAGGCCTGATTATTATGCTCATTGGAGCTCCATATTTCCTGTTTCTGATGTACCGTTCACTTGTCAGCAAGAAGTAAAAGGGATGAAGAGAACTGGAATGACTTAAAACCGGTACCTTTTTAGGTATCGGTTTTTTTGTTTGTACGCTCAGTTGATTGTATAAATCACCCAGTCTTGCTGGTCGTTCTAACCGAGAGCGTACATCATTTTGACGCTCATCACGGTCTGATTCAACGTCGCAAGAAAGGCACCCAAATTCATAATGAATAAGAGGGGCCCCTTTTATCTGGCCAGACAAATACCGTTGCTCCGCTCACAATAACAGATCAATAGAATATAGGTGCTCTTGACTTCGGTAGTACATTCAAATATAATCTAACCAGTTAGTTATAAAAAGAGGTGGAAACCATGACGCCAGCAGAGAGCGGGAGCAAGAGCGACGGCAAGCGAAGTTCACGGACTTATGATGCAGCCCGAACTAAGGGGATGATTCTTGACGCAGCGGAGGAGACGTTTGCAGAGCTTGGTTATTCAGCAGCACGAATCGACGGGATTGCGAAGGCCTCGGGGTATAACAAAAGCCTGATCTATCAGTATTTCGGCGATAAGCTGGGACTTTATACCGAAGTAGTCAAACGTGCCGACCAGATTAGTGAACAGGTAACCGGGGCGGCAATCGCCGAACTGTTGAAGAACCCAGGTCTCATGAGTGACCCTGTTGTATTCAAGAGTTTTCTGGAGAAGATTACCCGGCATATGTATGAGTTTCTCCTGGAGTACCCGCGATATTTGAAAATTCTGTTCTGGGAGGCCGCAGAGGATTGGAAGACCTGGAATCAAATCACCTACCGTCCGGATGATATGACTCAGCTGCATGAGCTGGCCATAGCCGCGAAGCAGAATGGAATCCTCCGGCAGGATTTCGATCCGGCGATGTTTCCGATTCTGATTCTAAATGTGACGACAGCGACGCTTCAGTCCTTTTCACGCTATAAGGAAGTGATGAGCAAGCTGGACTCCCCGGAGATGAAGGAGCACACCATGGATCAGATTGCGAAGTTTGTCATTTATGGTGTCATGGAGCCATCTTTACTGTAGAAGATGGCTTTTATTTTCATCAAATATAACTAACTAGTTAGTTTATAGAGGAGGCGATAATGTGAATGCTATTATTCAGACTGAAGGCTTAACGAAACATTACGGAAGCCATCATGCTGTTGACGGAATATCACTGCATGTTGAGCAAGGGGAAATCTACGGATTTCTGGGATTGAATGGGGCGGGCAAAACGACGACGATACGAATGCTGCTGGGGATGATCCGGCCGGATTCCGGAGCTTCCTATTTGTTCGGACAACGTGTGGATGCCGGCAGTCACAAGCTGTGGGCGAACGTCGGATACATGGTGGAGACCCCTTATTCTTATCCTGAGCTAACGGTCCGGGAGAATCTGGAGATCATCCGCCGTCTGCGGGGCATACCGGAACATGATGCGATAGATTCTGTAATGGACAAGCTGCAGCTAACCGCCTACCGGGACCGCAAGGCCGGTAAATTGTCACTCGGCAACGGACAGCGGCTGGGCCTCGCCAAAGCAATGCTGCATAATCCAAAAGTGCTGATTCTGGATGAGCCGACGAACGGATTGGACCCCGCTGGAATTGTTGAGGTTCGGCAGCTGCTTAACGAGCTTGCCCTGACTCACGGGGTGACAATATTTATCTCCAGCCATATCCTGGGCGAGGTCGCCAGACTGGTGACACGGATCGGTATTGTTCATCATGGCAAGCTGCTTCAGGAAACGGAGGTCAGGGAGCTGCAGCATATTCTCCGGAAACATCTGCTTGTGCAGACCCGTAATCCTGAAGCTGCCCGGATAAAGCTGGTTCAGCACGGCTATAAGGTGGAATTGTCCGAGGAAGGGCTGCGGCTCTCCGACGATCATGCGATAGCTAGTCCGGAGCAGATCGCGAAGCTGCTGGTCCATGCAAATATGCCGCCCATTCAGTTGAGTGTAGAAGAAGAAGATCTTGAAGCTTATTTTCTTAGAAAAATTGAAACCGGAGGGGGAGCAACAGAATGAATCAATGGTTATCAGCCATAGGGGGAGAAATCTTGAAGCTTCGCCGGTCCAGGCTGCTATGGATATCACTTGGTGCCAGCATCCTGCTTCCGGTTATGCTGGGGCTCGTTTTTTCCGGATCGCTGGGTTCCCAGAACAACATAGAGAGTATATTGGATGTGCAGGGGTTTATGGATGAGCTTGGTTATGTGGTTTCGATTGGAGGATTAATCGGCTTCGGTTTTATATACAGTTGGATATTCGGCCGGGAATACTCCGACCGTACGGTTAAGGATTTACTGGCATTGCCGCTTTCCCGTTACAGTGTGGCAGCCGCTAAATTAATGGTTGCCACAGTTTGGTGTGAGGTCCTGGCACTCCTCATGTTCGCGGTTGGAGGCCTTACCGCCTGGTTTGTACAGTTGGATGGCTGGAGCCTTGAGATCATCGCGCAAAGCTTCAGGGAATATGTATTGCTCTGTTTCATGGTTATCTGCCTATGCATCCCGGTAGCCTGGATGGCCAGCGTTGGACGCGGGTATATGTCTGCGTTTGGGTTCATTATGCTTACCATCGTGATTTCCCAGCTTGGCGGAGGCCTTGGAATTACAGAATATATTCCATGGGCCATCCCCGGGCTCCTCAGCGGCGCTTCGGGGGAGGGGAATGTCCATTTGCAGACTCTGAGTCTCAGCCTTCCGTATCTGACCGGTGGTATTGGCTTGATCGGCACACTCTCCTGGTGGCGTTATGCTGACCAGGCGTAATAGATAAAAGGGGCGCCTCACTCCACCGGGTAGCGCGGCAGCTCTACGATGACTGAGGTTCCCTTGGTGAATTCGCTCTCGATGCGCAGGAGGCCGCCATGCAGTTCGATAATTTCCTTGCAGATGGCAAGGCCCAGTCCGCTTCCAGACTGGCGTGATCTGCCTTTGAAGAATTTGGTCCCGAGCTTTGTGAGGTCGTCAGCTTCGATGCCTTCCCCGTTGTCCGTGACTGTGATGATAATTAGGGTTTCATTTAAGTCCGCCGTGAGGCGGACCTCCCCCTGGGCAGGAGTGAATTTGAAAGCATTGTCCAGCAGATTTACAAAAACCTGCTTCAACCGGTTGAAATCGCCGTCCACGGGCAGCGGCTGATCGGGAATATCGGCATAGAGCCGGATTTGTTTGGTCTGGCCCCGGTACCTGAACTGCAGCAGCAGATCCTCAAGAAGACCCCTTAGGTCATAAGGCTGGAGCGAGACCTTTATCTCCCCAGCCTGGAATTTGGAAAAATCCAGCAAATCCTCGACCAGACCGATCAGACGATCTGTTTCCCCGGTCATTACCTCAAGACCCTGCAGGGTCTCTTTTTTATCAGACAAATCACCCACAAGCAGCGTTTCGCCCCAGCCTTTGATCGAGGTAAGGGGAGTGCGCAGCTCATGCGTGACGGAGGAGATGAAATCATATTTAATTTTTTCGCTTTTGATCATTTCCTCTGACATGTAATTCAGTGTGACCGCCAAGGTGCCGACCTCATCGTCATACCGCTTTTCCGCCCTTACGTCAAAGTTTCCGGTGGCCATCTCTTTGGCGACAGAGGTTAATTGCTGAATAGGTCCCACAATCCGTTTAGCGATAATCAGGCTGAGTACGAAGCCAAAAAGAATGACGAGCAGCCCGACCCAGGCGGCATTCAGGACAATGTTGATAATAACGTCGTAGAGGGGCTCTGCTGAAACAGAGTAGCGCAGTACACCAATGTTCTCCCCGGATTCCCTCAAAGGAATGGAAACGGCCATTATCCGTTCACCGTTGAGAGGGGTAATACTCTGATAGGTCCCCTTGCCGCTGATCAAAGCATCTTTGACATCAGGGGTCTCAATATGCTCCGAGCTTGCGAAGCCGAATGAATTGATAATGACATCACCTGCCGGACTGAGCACTTCAACCTTGCTGCTCTCTTCAGTCGAAAGATTCTCCAGAATGTACCTGGCCCGTTCATTGATCGAGTAGCCCTCCAGATACTTGTTGAAAAAGGTGGCGGAGGTGACGGCCCGGGAAGACAGGGTCTCCATCGCGCTACCCAGGTAGTAGTAATGGACTGCTACAATAAATACCCCCTCCAGCAGCAGGACGATCAGGAGCAGAACAATGGTGATATAGACGATAAGTCTAGACCTGATTCCCTTCAGCAATGTTAGACCCTCCATAGATAGCCGAATCCCCAGACCGTTTCGAGGTATTGTGGTCCGGAAGAGCCCTGCCCGATTTTTTGGCGGATTCGGCTGATATTCACATCTACAATCTTAAGCTCTCCCATAAAATATTGCCCCCATACGGAGGTTAGAATATCATCGCGGTTCATGGCCTTGTTAGGCTGCTCCATAAGCAGTTTGACGATGGAGAATTCTGTGGGCGTCAGGGGAATCTCGAGCTTGTCTTTCAGTAACTTGCGTTCATCCAGCATCAGTGTAAATGGAGGAAGCTCGATATGGTTCTCTTGTGCGGACACTTCTCCCGGATACATCCGCCGGTAGAGCGACCGGACCCGGGCAACCAGCTCAACCGGACTGAAGGGCTTAACCACATAGTCGTCTGCACCGGATTCCAGCCCCATCACCTTATCGACTTCCTGGCTTTTGGCAGTCAGCATAATAATACCAAGCCGGGGGAACATGCCCCGAAGGCCTTCACACACCTCGAAGCCGCTGACACCGGGAAGCATCAGGTCCAGAATAGCAATATCAAAATCCTTCTGATCCCGGGCGGCAGCCAGAGCCTCTTCGCCTGTGGAGGCTTCGACAACTTCGAAGCCCGCACGCTTAAGGTTAATAAGCAGGAAATCGCGTATGGGCTTCTCATCTTCCAGTACCAGCACTTTCATGGGTGCCCTCCTTGTCATACCTATTGCTGGGGCTTCTGCGGCGTACCGGCCAGCTGCTGCACTTCGTCAAGCGTCAGCTTTAGCTGTTCATACTCCTGAAGGGAGGAGCCGGTCAGCTTGCCGGCTGCATCTGCAGATGGAAGAACAGCAACAAGCACGGTTGGCGCAGTACTATCCTCCGTATTTTGCAGCTCATACAGCAGTTTATAGGTTGCGTTCTTCGCCAGCAGTGCCGCTTCGGCAGTCTGCCAATCCTTTTTGGAGATCTGGCGCAGCTCCAGAAGCGGGGCCTGCTCAGCAGACGCTGCATTGGTGTAGTTAAACTGGATATGCTCCCAAGCCGTAGGGGATTCCTCCGGGGCCACCAGCTTGTATTTACCGGTCCAGGATTGCGGAATGTGGAAATTGTAGCCCCATCTGTCGAAATGCTCCTCCACAAACTTCAGTCCCGATTGCCCATCCCACTGATAATATTTGGTGATAAAGGGAGTGGCCAGCGGGGAAAAGCTCTCTGTACCCGCAGGAGGAACAAGGAAACCGATCTCGACAATGCCATCACCGTTAATATCTGAGCTATACAGCGGGTAATCCTTGATCGCCATATTGTTCTCACCCAGCAAACCGGTTGCTTCCGAAGCAAGTGGCCTCAGCACAATATCCCTGCTGTCTGCCAATTCGTCACGCTGATAATCCTCTGTTGCAAGTATATCAATAAATTTGCCATTTTCCCAAGTCAGCAAAGAAGTGTAGGAGGAATGTGCACCAACCGCCGCATCAATGATCAGGGCGTTTTTGGATGGCGCTGCTTTTGTAAACAAGGCTTGGAACACATACCCGTCGATGGTCTGGTCAGACAAGGTCTGCAGCTTGCCGTCATGAAGCCGGATTACCTGCAGGTGGGATTGCGGCTGGGTGTCCGTGGTGAACGTTCCCTGGATCAGGGCGATATCAGTCTGACCTTCATTGGTCAGATTGCCGACAACCAGCTGGTCATAAGGCTGCTTGAGCTTTTCGGTCAGCTCACCACCACTCAGACTGTAGACGGACAGTTCCTTGCTCAAGCCTTCGCCGCCGCTGAACCCGAGCAGCATATCCGCTGCTCCGTCTGCGGTAACATCTATAAACTGTACGTAATCCAGCTCACTGCCGACTCCCGTAATCGTAGTCAGCTTTTTCCAGTCGGCGCCGGGTTTGGACAATACGAGGGTATTGATTTCATAATCCGTTTTGTCCGTCTTATAGAAGGCCAGAATTTCATCCTGACCATCCTTGTCGAGATCCTGCAATTGAATGGCACTGCCGGATTCGGAATTGATGGGCACCGTCAGGTGGGCATTCGCCGGAAGAAAAGACTTCACAATACTTGTAATGGTGCCATCGGCACTGCCCTGCGAAGGGGCCCGGAGTAGATCACTGGGAGTCTTGGGTGCACCGCAGCCTGCAGCAATAATGGATAATAAGAGAAGGGCGCTTAGGCCTGATTTGTTCATAAGATATATTCTCCTTTAGTTCATCTGTGGCTAGTATATCCCAACCCTTCGGCAAAGTAGTTTCAAAATGGTAAAGGCTAAACGGGAGTCTGTTTGGATAGTGCCTTGTATATAAGGGTCCAGCAAAAAGCTAGAGCAGCGGCGGATAGGTCATTATTATTCCTTGAAGTAACCCCTCATAAAACGCTCTGACATCCATCTGCTCGGGCAGCCCCGAAACTCCGCCGTCTCCCAGCTCTACAATAATCCAGCTTCCCTCTGCAGTTTTGGCGATGTCCATGGTGAAGAAGCGGCTTGTAATCGTGCGGGCAATTTCCATAAAAGGGGTCAGATCCGGCTGATCCTCATCGTAGGTAACATCATCCCAGTAATTCAGAAAAGCTATGATTTGATGATCCAGAAAAAATATCCGGTATTCCTTGGAAAGCGGCATGCCGCTCTTATCGTGTGATTGCAGGTACTCCAGAGGAACGAATTCACGGATAACAATTCCTTCGCTCAGTCCAGCCCCTTGTCTTTCGATGAAGTTCCACACCACCCGCTGTACATTGCCGTGGTCTGAAGCATCCGGGATATAGCAGGCATCAACCCATTCGTGCTTTCTTGACTTCACATAGTCCTTGACGATTAAAGGAGATTTGCCGAATACGGTAATTTGTTCGAACAGCTCCTCCCAGTCGGCGGGCTTGCTTGGACTTGTACGCCAGATGGTGCGCGGTGTCAACGATGCGATCATCGAATAGGAGTAGGGCAAGTAGTGACAGTGAGCATAGGCGGTAGGGTCATTGATGAGTTCAATATTCTTTGATTGGAGTGCATGGTAGAGCTGCTCATAATGCTGCGGCTTCATCATCCAGCCCCGGTAAATTGCAGATTCCATAGAGAGTGCGGGTGTAATCTGCCGGATGGACCGTGCAGCCTGGCCTTCCATTAAGGCCTCCAATGAAACAAGCACCGTCTTGGAGCCGGCAGCTTGAGCTGCGTGCCACTCCGTTTCATAATCCATGTCAACTCTCTTGGCATCCAGCGGATCCTGGCAGAAAATAATCCTCATAATAATCTTCCTCATCCTTCAAGCTAGTTTACCTTCCATTATACTCTCTTTGGTAGCTCTGCGAAGCCAGCATGCTCAGCAACTTCGAAAATCAGGGAACCGGGACATATTGGCGGGACAAATGCCCGCAGCTCACGAGCAGCTATAAGCATTCAGTGTGTGACATAAGTTAATTACAGATTTTATTTGCAAACTTATAATTATTTGGCATCAGATAAATAAGGGGATGAAAAGCAGAAAATGAAGAGGGGCGCCGTGTTTTACATTGTAGCAGGAATGATTGCAATTACTCTGCTGTCTAATTTTATTGCGTATCGTTCATTACCGGACCAGATGGGAATACAGGTGAAATCATTCCAGTTCAAGGCTGATGATTTCACAAATTATATTCCTAAGCGGGTATTCCTTTTCTTGATACCGGGTATTCAAATTGTTGCATCTATTTTTAGGGGAGAAAGGAAATCTAAGACCTCTCTGTTAGTGTTAAACACGATTTTAGTAATTGTGAACAGCTTCACCATTTATATAAATCTTTAGCTATATCCACTCCGGCAGTTTTGCAAGCCAGTAGGAGATATATGAAGAAACAAAAGCATCCCTTACGTGAAAGGGATGCTTTTGTTGAATGTAAGCGTTTATAGGTTCCACAATATAAAAGGTCCTATTATTTCTTCCTGCGAGTATCAGCTAATATTCGGGGTGGAATCTCTAATGATCGGTTTCGTGTAGATATGAGAGACCTGATAGGGCTGCTCTGGATGGGTGATGCGTGACAGCAGTATTTCGGCTGCTTTGACGCCCATTTCATTACTGTAGATATGAACGGTGGTAAGATGAGGCTCAATAATTTTTGATTCCGGGCCGTTATCAAAACCGCAGACGACAATATCACCGGGAATGGAATGATTCAGATTCTTCAGTGATTTCATAAAGTTTACGGCGATGTAATCGTTCGCACATACAAAAGCGGACGGGAGCCCGGCAATGTCATTCAATCTTTCATCCGCCCAGCCGGGGCTGGAGAAAAAGAGATTATCCTCATCGAGAACGCACTGGCCGGGATCGAGCGGGATTCCAGCCTCGGTCAGAGCACGATTAAAACCTACCCATCTTTCATTAAAGCTCCGGCAATGATTATAATCCCCGATAAAGCCCAAGGTTTTGTAACCGCCCTCAATCAACTTTTTGGTAAGCTGATAGGTACTGTGTTCGTTCTCCATTAACAACACGTCCGCCCGGAATTCAGGGTAGCAGACATGTGCGGAACAGTCGATGAAAATGGTCGGGATCTCAAGGCTTGTAATCAGGTTGCTGTATTCCAAGTTAAACAGCTCAATACATATGATTCCGTCCACATTGGATACATCGAAATTGTTAGGGAGGGACAGAGATTTCTGTTCAATCTCCCGGATGATGTGAATGGATAAATTATATCCTTCCGCGCTGATCCGCTTTTCCAGGCCGCTGATCAAAGTCGATCCAAAATGCGAAGTGTTCGGCAAATTCTCTGTTAATAAAGCAATGTTTCTCGAGCTCTTTGGCAGGACACTTTCGGTTTCCATTAAAGAAAACTGCTTGTATTTCAACTCAATTGCCTTTTTGATCACTTTATTTCTGGTTTCTTCAGGCAATCCCTCCGTTCCGTTCAAGGCTTTGGAGGCCGTGTTTCTGGAGATTCCCAGAGCATCAGCGATATCCTGTATCGTTACTTTTCCCCGTGCCATATATGTAATTTCACCTCTATATTATTGTTTTCTTTCACTCTGCAAATAGCGATCGGATACGCTTCGCTTTACTCCCTTAAATGTATAATAGTTTTCTCAAAATAGCAACGTTAATTTTACAAATGCACAATGTATTTTACATTATGTAATAATATTGTTTGGTGATTAATTCTGCTTCGTAACTTGAAGTGAATATATTAAGTTGAATAAATGCTATCTTTCTAAGAAAAACCTCCTGTTTATCAATTTTGACAATATTTTCAGGGTTTTAGAGGCAAGATAATTGTCAAATGAACAAATATATTTTTACAAAATGTATTGACTCACGGAGAAGTCTTTGATAAATTGTAAATGAAGAAGGGCGCGAACGTCAAAATGTAAGCCTTTCACTGATGAAAAACATTGTATAAGAATGGAGGTCAAGGCATTGCATAACTCAATTGAAGTGGATCACAGAAAACTGGTGACGGGGCGGAAGATTTCCCTGTTTGAATATTTGAAGAAACATTACTTCCTTTATTTAATGCTTGCACCGGCACTGATCCTGACCCTTATTTTTAAATACGGTCCTATGTATGGTGCGATTATTGCCTTTAAGGATTTCAGCCCAATCAAGGGAATTATGGGAAGCGAGTGGGTAGGTTTTTACAACTTCGAGAAATTCCTGTCTTCCCCGAACTTCGAAGTGATTTTTATGAATACGCTTAAATTAAGTTTTTTCGGCCTAATCCTGAGCTTCCCTGTTCCTATCCTGCTGGCCTTGATGCTCAATCAGGTTCGCCGGGCCGGAGTCAAAAAGAACATACAGTTATTCTTGTATGCCCCTAACTTCATATCCGTCGTTGTCGTGGTCGGTATGTTGTTTATCTTCCTGTCCCCGACAGGACCTATCAACCAGCTTTTTAGCTGGGCTACCGGTGAACCGGTGATGTTCATGTCCCGTCCGGAATACTTCCGCTGGATCTATATTCTTTCGGATATATGGACGGGTGCGGGATGGGCCTCCATTATCTATGTTGCGGCTCTTGCCAATGTGGACCCTGAGTTACATAACGCAGCCAATTTGGATGGTGCTAATCTTCTTCAAAGAATACGTCATATTGATATTCCGACCATTCGTCCGATTATGGCCATTGTATTTATCCTTGCCGCGGGCGGCATCATGTCGATCGGGTTTGAAAAGGCTTATCTCATGCAAACGGCAACGAACATGCCAACCTCTGAGATTATTCCGACGTACGTTTACAAGATTGGTTTACAGTCCGGTGACTATGCATACTCAGCCGCAGTAGGACTATTCAACTCTATTATCAACGTCATCCTGCTCATTACGGTGAACTTCACGGTGAAGAAACTAAACGAGGGCGAAGGTCTTTTATAGAAAGGAGCAACAAGTCATGTTCATTAAACATTCCCGGCTGGACCGTTTTATTCTTGTGCTGAACGCCACCTTTTTGACCCTTGCTGTATTGATTGTGGTGCTTCCGCTCATTTATGTAGTGATTGCATCCTTCATGGATCCGTCAATCCTGCTTAGCCAAGGGCTGTCGTTCAAAATTTCGGATTGGTCATTGGATGGCTATAAGATGATTCTTACCAATCCGGCGATGATCCGAGGATTCGGGAACGCTGTTTTTTACGCCTCTTCCTTTGCCATTCTTACCGTTCTGGTCTCGATCTGTGCGGGGTATGCCTTATCGGATGACCGGATGAAGGGTAGAGGTTTCTTCATGACAGTGTTCCTCTTTACGATGTTCTTTGGAGGAGGACTGGTCCCGACTTATCTGCTGGTTAAGAATCTGGGGCTGCTGGATACGGTCTGGGCTGTAATCATTCCCGGGGCGGTCAATGTATGGAATATTATTTTGTCCAGAACATTCTTCAAAGGCGTGCCGAATGAATTGAAGGAGGCGTCCAATGTGGACGGAGCTTCAGAGATGAGGATTTTCTTCAGCATTGTATTGCCGCTCTCTAAGCCGATCATCTTCGTGCTTGCGCTGTATGCCTTTGTCGGCCAGTGGAATTCTTACTTTGATGCCATGATTTATCTGGATAATCCGAACCTTCACCCGCTGCAGCTCGTGCTTCGTTCCATCCTGATTCAGAATCAGGTAGATCCCGGCATGATCGCTGACCAGATGGCTATGGCGGAAATGAAACGATTGTCTGAAATCATCAAGTATGCCGCGATCGTTGTCTCCAGCTTGCCGCTCATTATAATGTATCCGTTCTTCCAGAAATACTTTGAAAAAGGTGTCATGGTCGGTTCTATCAAATAGGACACGGCTGCACATAGATAAAGTTCTTTCAATCCTATTCACTTTGGAGGTCATATCCTATGAAAAGATCAAAAAGATCAAAGGTGTTGTCAAAAGCTGCTTCTGCGTCTGTACTTGCTTCATTTATGTTCCTTGCCGCATGCGGCGGCGGGGGAGGGAATGCTGCCGGTGAAAAACAGGATTCAAGCGGCAAAGTCACCTTGAACTTCATTACCCAAAGCTCCCCGCTGGCACCGGCCGATCCGAACGAAAAGCTGATTAATAAACGTCTCGAAGAAAAAACGAATGTGCATATTAACTGGAAAAGCTTCACCAAAGACGTGTTTGTGGAAAAAAGAAACCTGGCTGTTGCAAGCGGTGATCTCCCCGATGCTATTTTCAATGCCGACTACAGTGATTATGAGCTGCTGAAGCTTGCTAAAGACGGTGCTATCGTGCCACTGAATGATCTGATCGAGCAGAATATGCCCAATTTCAAAAAAGTGCTCGAAGAAGCCCCTCAATACAAAAGTATGATTACGGCACCCGACGGTAAGATTTATGCATTTCCTTGGATTGAAGAGCTTGGGAACGGAAAAGAAAGAATTCAGGCTGTAGACAGCATCCCTTGGATCAACGTGGAATGGCTTAAGAAGCTGGGTCTCGACATGCCGACAACCACGGAAGAATTGAAAAAGGTGTTGATTGCCTTCAAGACACAAGATCCGAACGGCAACGGTCAGGCAGATGAAATTCCCTTATCCTTTATCAACAAGCCGGGTGCGGAAGATATAGCATTCCTCTTCGGTTCGTTCGGATTGGGAGAGAATCCCGACCATGCGGTCGTAAGCAATGAAGGCAAAGTGATATTTACGGCTAAGGAAGAAGGCTATAAAAAGGCGGTGTCCTTTATCAATGACCTTTATAAAGAAAAACTCATTGATATTGAAGCCTATACCCAAGATTGGAGTACTTACCTGGCCAAAGGCAAAGATCAGAAGTACGGCCTCTACTTCTCTTGGGATAAAGCCAATATCTCCGGAGCAAACGCTGCTTATGAAGTGATGCCGCCGCTCGCAGGTCCGGATGGCGAAGTCAACGTAACCAGAACCAACGGTCTCGGCTTACACCGCGGTAAGATGGTTGTGACAAGCGCCAATAAAAACCTGGAAACGACAGCGAAATGGGTGGATCAGCTGTATGATCCGATCCAATCTGTGCAGAACAACTGGGGAACCTACGGGGACGAGACACAGCAGAACATCTTCGAATTTGATGAAGCAAAAGGAATGCTGAAGCATTTGCCACTGGAAGGCGCTGCTCCTGTGGAGCTTCGTGAGAAAACAAGTATCGGCGGGCCGCTGGCTATCCTTGATTCCTACTATGGCAAATACACGACCATGCCGGATGATGCCAAAGGCCGTATGGACATCATCAAGAATATCATGGCTCCAAAGATGAAAGCAGAGAATGTAATGCCGAGCGTATTTCATTCGATTGATGAGCTTGACCGCCTGACGACGATTGAAACCGACTTGTTCGCCTATGTACTCAGAATGCGTACAGAATGGTACCAGAACGGAAAAGTCGATGCACAGTGGAATGATTATTTGAAGGAACTGGACCGTCTTGGCCTGCAGGAATGGCTTGAAATTAAACAGGCAGGCTACGACAGAGCGACGGGAAAGTAAATATATAAAAAAATATATATAAGCTGAACTAAAGTACACCTAGAGGCGAAAGCGGCGGAGGGGAAGTTTGGAACTGTAGGAGCGTAAGCGTTCGCCTTTAGGTTTGGATTTCTACCGCGATGAGCGGTTCAAATCAGGAAATCCAAACCTAACAGCGGCCGGAAGTCCAAACATTCCCCGCAGTCCGCGTACTACGCCAATTGGATAATCTAAAGTTCAGCTTATCCAGGAGCAAAGGAGAAATCATAATGTCAGCTATTACAAAACAAAGTTACCGGGGTGCCTATCATTTTTCACCCAAACAAAAGTGGATGAACGATCCAAACGGCTTGGTATATTTCGAGGGAGAATATCATTTGTTCTTTCAGCATCATCCCGGCGGAATGACCATGGGGGACATGCATTGGGGCCATGCGGTCAGTAAGGATCTGGTGACCTGGGAAGAGCTGCCGATCGCGCTGGTGCCGGATGAACTGGGCATGATTTTCTCGGGAAGCGCCGTTGTCGACTGGAATAACACGACAGGATTTTTTGAGGATCAGCCGGGGCTGGTAGCCATTTTTACCCATCACTTGGACATGCCGGAAGGACAACCTGCCGTTCAGCGTCAAAGTCTGGCCTATAGCAAGGACAAAGGCAGAACCTGGACCAAATATGAAGGGAATCCGGTGCTTGAACAGGATAAATTTATTGATTTCCGTGATCCTAAGGTGTTCTGGAACAAAGAGAAGAGCAGTTGGGTGATGATCGTAG
The DNA here is from genome assembly GCF_038593145.1 of Paenibacillus sp. FSL L8-0340. NCBI lineage: Bacteria > Bacillati > Bacillota > Bacilli > Caryophanales > Paenibacillaceae > Paenibacillus > Paenibacillus sp. FSL L8-0340. The sequence continues at coordinate 6,371,196 of NZ_CP151967.1, read as the reverse complement.
CCTGTGGTCAAACGGTAGGTCTGTATCATTCTCCTGATCTGATCAACTGGACCTTTGCCAGCGAATTCGGCGAGGGCATCGGATCTCATGACGGTGTGTGGGAGTGCCCGGATTTGTTCCAGCTGGCTGTTGACGGAACCAAATCGGATACCAAATGGGTAATGCTTGTCAGTATTGGTGCAGATCCCGCTTTTGAGGAAGGCTCAAGAACGCAGTATTTCACGGGTGACTTTGACGGAGCTGTATTTACTCCTGACGAAGAGTCCCGGAGCATCCGCTGGCTCGATTACGGCAGAGATAATTATGCCGGTGTGAGCTGGTCCGATCTGCCCGAGGAAGACGGAAGACGCCTGTTTATCGGCTGGATGAGCAACTGGATGTATGCCCGCCAGACGCCGGCGGAAGGGTTCCGCGGAGCAATGACGATTCCCCGGGAGCTTTATCTGGAATTAAGAAACGGGCAAACAATACTCATTCAGAAGCCTGCAAAAGAACTGGAAGCCGCGCGTATCCCGGTCCTTTCCCTGAAAAATGTCTCTGTTCAAGAAATTAATGCAGCCTGTGCCAAGCTTCATCTTGAGGCTTACGTTATTGAGGCGGAGGTCGCTCATGGGACATCTGCCGGCTTTAAAGTAAAGGTAGGTGCAAAGCAGCAAACTGTGGTCGGGATTGATACGCAGACAGAAGAATTGTATGTAGACCGGACAGCTTCCGGGAAGCATGATTTCCACAAATTGTTCCCGGGACGCCACTCTGCGAAGCTTACGGCACCGGGCACAGCCTATGATCTGCATATTTATGTGGACCGTTCCTCCGTTGAAGTGTTTAGTGGTGGAGGCCAGGCAGTTATTACAGATCTCATTTTCCCTGAACCCGAATCTACCGGTCTTGCTGCGTTTGCCGACAATGAAGAGGACTTGTTCCTTTCGCTGGATATCTACAATCTGGCTTCATCTACCGCAAACGGCAGCAACCAGTAACCGGGAGGGTTAAGTGACATGCGTATAGGAGCAATTGAAGCAGGCGGGACGAAATTCGTATGCGGGGTCGGGGATGAAAACGGGAGATTTGAACATCGGATCAGCTTTCCGACCGAACATCCGGATCAGACCTTGCCCAGAGTCATAGAGTATTTTCAAGACAAAGGGGTAGAAGCGATGGGGATTGGATCATTTGGTCCAATTGACATCCGCCAAGACAGCCCGACCTACGGTTACGTTACGACAACACCTAAGCCGGGGTGGGGAAATTACGATCTGCTCGGGACTTTAAAGCAAGCCTTTCCGGTCCCGTTCGGCTTTGACACTGATGTGAATGCGGCGGTATATGGCGAGGTGAAATGGGGGGCTGCTCAGGGCCTGTCAAGCTGCTTGTACATTACTGTAGGCACGGGCGTTGGCATCGGTGTGTATTCGGAAGGCCAATTAGTTCATGGTCTTGTACATCCTGAGGGCGGGCATCTGTTGACGAGGCGCCATCCTGAAGATGATTTCGTTGGTAGTTGTCCTTACCATGGGGACTGCCTTGAAGGGATGGCGGCAGGTCCTGCTATTGAAGCTAGATGGGGGAAGAAAGGGCACGAGCTTCCGGTGGATCATAGGGCTTGGAAGATGGAAGCCTTCTACATCGCCCAGTCCATAACGGGTGCTATTCTACTGCTCTCTCCGCAAAAAATAATTTTGGGCGGCGGGGTTATGCAGCAGTCGCAGCTGTACCCGCTTATCCGGGAAGCAGTGCTCCTGAACCTGAACGGTTATGTCAGTTCAAGTGCCATTCTGGACCACATGGATGAGTATATTGTTTCTCCGGGCCTGGGCCAGCAGGCGGGATTAGGTGGCGCTCTCGCATTAGGACTCACAGCATGGAATAATCGGGTTTCTTCTATATAATACAGCAATAGATAAGGCCGGCCAGTTATGATGTGTAATTGGCCGGCCTTGCTCTTAGTAAAGGCGACATATCATTTACAGGAAGTGAGGGTAAAGGATGAACCGGAAATCAAAATTTGCACTAACCATTCTGTTGGCTGCGGGAGTCATGATGACTTCAACAGGGATTGTTGCCGTTAATGAGGATACAGGCTGGGCCGCACCGGCGGAGCAGAAGTCCGGCAGACTGATAAAGGAGGGGCTTTCTATTTCTGAAACCGTTACCAAAGCAGCTACAAATTTGACGGGATGGCGAACAGCCGGAAAAGGCAAGCTGGAGGATACGTCCGAAGGGCTTTTGCTGACATCTGATCCTGAAGAAAAAGTGCTGGCGATTTCCGAAACGTCAGCAGATGATTTTATATATGAAGCGGATGTATTGATCAAGGACCGGCAGCCGGATGCTGCGCTGCTTTTCCGTTCCAGTGAGGAAGGTCAGCGTTCATATATGCTGCAAATCGTACCGGATGCCGGACTAATCCGCTTAAAAGACGGAAGCAGTGAAAAAGGCAAATTGCATGAGGAACGTAAGGTTTCCCTGGTACAAGGTGAAATCTACCATCTTAAAGTGAAAGCGGAAGGGCCCCTACTGAAAGTATATTGGGGGAATCAATACAAGCCCGTGATTGATATCCAGGACAATGCACATCTCTCCGGACGGCTTGGACTCCAGGTCTCGGGTGGAGCGGCCTTGTTCCAAAATATTAACGTAAGCGATCTGAAGGGGAATCTGGATACGGTGCTGGCAAGTCAGGGACAGTGGCAGCCGGATATCAGCGGTAAAAAAGGGATCTCTGTAAATCAGAGCAAGGCGCAGCAGATCTATAGCAGGCAAGCTGCTGATCTGGTGTATGAAGGAGTTATCTCATTTCGTTCCGCTGCTGTTGCAGGCCTGGCCTTCCGTTCCTCTTCTGACGGTGCGAAGGGATATGAAGCCTCTCTTGCGAAAGAAGGAAATCAGGTACATGTCACTTTAACAAAAGCAAACGGCACAGTAATTGCCAGTTCCAAGCAGACTTATCCGAGTCCAGCGGGGGCAAAACATGCGGTGGAAGTGCAGGCGAAGGGGAACCGGATTCAGATTTTCGTGGACGGGTATACTCCGGCAGCAATAGATGTTAAGGACAGTTCATATGCTACCGGATACGCCGGACTTGTCGTAAATCATGGAACCGCTTACTTTCAAGACACCTATGTTACGGACGCTGGCAGTTACAATAATGAGAAATACCGGCCCCAGTATCATTATACGCCGATCCGCGGTGCCGTTAGTGATCCGAACGGGCTTGTCTATTTCGAAGGGGAATATCATCTCTTTCATCAGGATGGAGGCACATGGGCTCATGCCGTCAGCAAAGATATGCTGAACTGGAAACGCCTGCCGATTGCCCTTCCATGGAATGAGTACGGACATGTCTGGTCCGGGTCTGCTGTGGCAGATTTGAAGAATGCCTCCGGTTTGTTCTCGGATTCAGGCGGCAAAGGCCTTCTTGCCTACTACACCTCCTTTAATCCGGATGCCTCTAACGGCAACCAGCGTATAGGTCTGGCCTACAGCAAGGATCGGGGGCGGACATGGGAAACTGCCAAGGATCGTCTAATTGTCATTGAGAACCCCGGAAAGAACGGAGAAGAACCCGGGGGATGGGATTTCCGTGATCCCAAGGTGATCCGTGATGAGGAGGATAATCGCTGGGTCATGGTGGTATCGGGCGGTGATCATATCCGCTTTTTCACATCAACTAATTTGCTTGACTGGACGTTGACCGATAATTGGGGTTATGGGGCTTATGTCCGTGGCGGGGTGTGGGAATGCCCCGACTTGTTTCCGCTTACTGTACAGGGAACGACAGAGAAGAAATGGGTTCTAATGATTAGTACAGGAGCGAACCCGGCAACAGGTGGTTCAGATGCGGAATATTTTGTAGGGAGCCTGACTAAGGAAGGTAAATTCGTGAACGACAACCCGGCTGGAACCGTGCTGAGGACAGACGCCGGCAAGGAGTTTTATGCATCCATGTCCTTCTCTGATATGCAAGACGGGCGCAGAGTGATGCTGGCCTGGATGTCCAACTGGGATTATCCCTTCGCCTTTCCGACATCTAACTGGAAGGGAGAACTGACGATCCCGAGAGAAGTTACCCTAATCAACACCCAAGACGGAATTCGTCTTGCCCAGAGTCCGGTGAAGGAGCTGGAATTCCTGCGCAGTGAACTCTATTCCGCAGCTAACAAGGTGGTCATTCCTTCTTCTCCTAATCTGCTGAAAGGCATGACCTCAGGTGCCTATGAAATTGAAGCTACCCTGGAGATTCCCGCCGGCAGCAGCGTATCGGAGTTCGGCTTCAACGTACGTGAGGGAGCGGATCAGAAGACAGTTGTAGGTTATAAGCCGGGCGGGAGCACAATGTTTGTGGACCGCTCTCTTTCCGGGGAAACAGATTTTTCCAGCCTGTTCAGTACGAGACATGAAACGAAAATGCCGACAGAGAACGGCCAAATCAAGCTGCGGATTCTGGTGGATGAATCTTCGGTTGAGGTTTTTGTAAATGAAGGGAAGTCCGTGTTCTCCGAGGTCATTTTTCCGGACCCGGCCAGCAGGGCAATGAGTTTCTACACCAAGGGCGGCAACGTGAAGGTTGTTTCTCTGAAAGTCTATAAGCTTGGGTCGGTATGGAATCCTGAGTCGGGTTCGGCAACACGGATTGCTCTGGATACCAGTGACCGTGAACTGGGGGTTGGGCAAAGCGAAACAGTGCAGGCGATCGTAGAAAACGGACCCGGCAACGGCGCCCAGCCTTTGAAGTGGAAGTCCAGCAATGAAGATGCCGTAATCATAAAAGCGGCAGGCAATTCCCGTGCAACCCTTGAGGCAAAAAAAGCGGGCGAGTCCATCATTACGGTATCTACACCGAATAGAAAGGCATCCGCAAGTTTCCGTGTGAAAGTGTTCGGCGGAACATTTCATACCAACCTCAGCGGCTGGATGCAAGACGTGTCCATGGCTTCCTGGCTGGTTAGCGGGGACGGAATTCGCGGAAGTCACTCCAGCGACGCAAATTATGTTGCTGAGGAGAAGGCGGGAGACTTCTCGTATGAAGCCGAGATGAAACTTGGCAAGTCCGGCGGCGCAGGTTCCCTTCTGTTCCGTGCAAGTCCGGACGGACGCAACGGTTATTACTTGAATCTGGATCCTAATATGAAGGCAATCCGTTTGTTCTACAAAATCGATGGACGTTTTGAAGAACGGCAGGTTCTGGCGAAAGTTCCAGCCTTCATTCTGCCGGACCGGACGTATAGTTTAAAGATACAAGCGGACGGACCTCATATTGTGGTGTATCTGGGCGGGCAAAAAATAATGGATCTGCAGGACGGAACTTTTGCAGCAGGCCATTTTGGACTTCATGTCTTCGGCGGATCTGTCTCCTACCAGAATGTAAATGTGAACGGGGCAGCACCGGAGAACTTGATAACATCAAGCCTGGTAAACGAAACGTTCCTGAAATCCATTTATACAGCAAATCCGGTGAAGGGTGAAGCCGTAACGGTTCAGGATGCAAATGAAATATCCGATCAGAAGTGGGTATTTGTGCCGACGGGAGATGACATGGATTCCTACTCGATCCGTACGGCCTCAGGTCAAGCCCTTGATCTGAACATAGAACATAATTCAATTCAGCTTTATGACTATCTGGGTTACAATAACCAGCGCTGGATCATCCATAAGAATGGGGATGGTTCAGCGGCCATCCTCTCTGCCCATAATCAGTTGGCGCTGGCTGTATCTGAGGATGGCTCGAAACTGACGTTAGAGGTTCCTCAAACCGGTGAAGCCCGTCAAAAATGGCATATCAAATTCTGAATGTAATTTCAGCACAGTAGAAATTACTTGTAATACGTTAAACAGTCCCGATGCAGATCAAAGGCATCGGGACTGTTTTTATTGCTGGAAAGCAGGAATAGGGAATTTAAATTTGCTTGCCGTTCTCGCCCTTTATCTCCTTGCGCAGCAGGAGGGATTCGGCATAAGTAATCATGGCCTGAAGGAAAAGGATCAGGATTTGATTAAGCCGTCCCATGTCCGAAGTGATGATGATGACGAAGGCGATGAGGCCGGTAAGCAGCGACAGAAGGATCAAACCTACAGACGGAGTCCGGCTTCTGCTGGACCTGAACAAATTCAGGAGAGTAATAAACACACCCTGGGAGAGGATACAATTCACTAATAAAGTGAATTTGGTCCACATTATTTCATCAAGTGAATTGCCAAATACATTAATGAGCACAAGCGCCACGACTAGAATAACAAGAGAGACACCGTCCTTTTTGTTAAGCATGGCGAACATCCTTTCTTGAAATGCTCTGAATATATACCCACTATTACCCATGGCGCCGGGCAATCAAGCAAAGCCTATGCGCTTTGCACAGCACTGTTTACCGGGTAGATCCGGGTGAACAGGAAGCGGGTCAGCGGCCCTACAACAATCAGCTGCAGCGGCAGGGCGCAAATGATGTTCAGTCCGGCAGTGGACAGATAGTGACGGAGGAAGTTGTCTCCGAATCCGTAGTGTGCTAGTGTGCCATATAGGGACATGCAGAGCACCATACCGCAGACCATGAAGAAGGAAATGAACAGCACCTTTTTAATCACGGGATCGGCCGGTTTAACCAATCTAAAGGCCAGACCTTTGGCCGCTTTACTGACGATGATAACATCACAGAATAAGGCGACGACGAGTGCCGGAAGTAAACCGACCGCAACATCACGAAATAAAGTATGGGTTAAGCCAGTGTTTAACATCACGTTGTAAAAGCTCATTCCTACGACCATCAACACACACATCATACAGGTGAATACTAAAGCTTCTTTCTTGTTTCTGCCCATTGTTCAAACTCCCTTAACATATAAGTTTTTCAAACTTCACTCATAGTATCAGGGGGTAGAATTATTGTCAACCTAGTTGACAATAATGCAATCTGTATAGAATGAACTTAATAACTATATAAAAGGGCAAGAGTAACGGAGGGGAATTTTGGAACTGTAGGAGCGATAGCGACCGCCTTTGTCACCGGATTTCCACCGCAAATAGCGGGTTAGATCAAGAAATCTGGGGACAACAGCGGCCGGAAGTCCAAATATTCACCGTAGTTACGTCCTCGCCCCAAATGGGGAAATCTTAAATTCATTCTATATGGTTGTTTATTCTAATTGTATCTTTATATTGGGGGCCTTTTTTATGAAAGACTATATCCTTAGTTTGAACTTGATAGATTTAGTCAGTGAGAAGCATAATGCTCTGCGGGAAAAAGTAAATGAAACCAGCGGTGAGCAGCTGAACAAGACTGAAACGCATATTCTGGCGAAGCTGGAGCTGCATGGCATGCTCACGATTTCGGAAATCAGCAGGCAGATCAGCATTTCCCGCCAGGGTGCGCAAAAAACGATTAACGTTCTGCTGGCTGAAGGATATGTGGAAACCGCCGTGGTAGAAGGGAACTCCCGTGACAAGCATATCGTGCTCACTCCCAAAGGTATTGCGGTCTGCCGGAGCATGCTGGAGATCAAGCAGAGCATTGAGGCGGAGATCACCGCCAAAATTGGCCGGGACCAGGTGGAAACGTTGAGAAAGCTGCTTACGGAGGATTGGCTCTGAGACTGTACGGGTCAGCTGAGGAACTGAGGTGCTGAGGTTCTAAAAGACTCTGAGGTTCTAAGCACTAAGGTTTCTGGGTTCTAAAGCGCACAAGCGGGTTCAAGAAGAAACGTTACTTTGGAGGCGGCGGGCGTAAGTTATAACGGACTGAGGAGACGCTATTGTCCCGAAAAACGCCAATTATTCATCCAAGCGGACCTGAGAGGCAAAAAAGCAGCTGCCGCGTTGTGAAATAAGCAAATAAGGCCGCTGGGGTCTGCAAGACTCCGCCATTAGCCCGATTTCAGCAAATAGCATCTCTGGAGTCCGTTACGAGGAGAATGGTGGCCGGGGAGGGCAGTTTGGTCACCAGCAGAGCGAGCGCAGCTGTCCGTCTGCCTGCAGGATTTTCAAAGAAACCTTGCCCGGGAGCCTATGGAGACTTCGGATTCAAACGCACAACGCTGCGCATTAAGGATATGAGTGTTCCGATCCAATCCTCAGCTGCTCGCGAAGCCGGATGTGTGAATCCGATAAATATTTTTTTTCGGATTAGATGAGTTCGATAAATCAAGGTTCCCGGTGGCTTACGGTGAGCCTTTTTGTTTTGGGCGGGATGTTTCCTTTTCCTGTCTAGGCAGGGAAGAAGCTTGCAGGTTTCAGCGGGCGTTATGCACACGTTAAAAATCCTTGGATTTCGATTCGTGAAAACGCTATAATTGAAAATGATTACTTATTGAAGGAGCCTATGTATGAAAAAAGGCAGGATGTTTTATAAGATTTTTATTCCGATTCTGGTATTGGGCGTCGGCCTCGTCATCAGCTTCGGCAGCTATATTTATTTGACGACGATTCATTCGGTTATTGATAGTGTTGCCAGCGGCAAGCAAAGCCTGATCACCCAAATCAAAAATACGCTGGAGCAGAAAATTAAAACCATAGAGTATGCCTTCAATACTTACAGTACGACCAGTTCCTTCAGCGAGGTCGTCAACAATCCGATGACAGAGGAGGACTTTCAGGCGTACCGGGATATCAATTCCCAGCTCAACTATATCGCTACGATGGGGATGGATGTCGGCGTAAAATATTCGCTGATCAGTCTGGTGCAAGACTGGAAAATTTCTGATGGAAGCCTTTCTCTTCTAACAGAGGAAAACCGGAAGAACCTGTACGAAAGTTATATCAACAATCAGAACAAGGGATTGTTCTGGATCAAGACGGATAAAGGAATCCGTTTTGTGAATACGCTTCCTGTATTCTCTCAGAACAAGCAGGCGATTGGCCTAGCCGATATTTCGCTGCAGACACTGCGGAATATCCTGCAGACGGAGGACAACACCACGGTGTTCATTCTGAACCGGCAGGGTGATCTGCTGTATGAATCGGCAACCGGAAAGAACCTGTTGACCAGCGGGCAAATGAAACGCATCACGAATATTGCCGAGAATGAGAGCCAGACGGGGACAGTAGCCCTGGAGAAGGCCAATTATCAAAAGGTTGAAGCCATTTATGCCAAATCTTCTTATAATAATTGGATTTATGTCACGCTTCTGGACCAGCAGGAAATCTCCAATGCCCTGGCCACGACCCGTGTCGGCTTAATCATCCTGGGAGTGGTGATCACCTTGCTAATTGTTGTGGTGGCCTATGTAATCTCCTTGCATTTCACCAAGCCGATCCGCCAGATTCAGCGCAGGCTGGCGGTCAGCACCCAGCCGGAGGACAAGAATGAGATCGACTGGATTATCAATTCGATTGATACGATTCTGTCGGAGAAGGAAAGTCTGGAGGGACTCTTAGAGTCAGAATTGCCGCAGCTGGAAACGCAGTTTATGCTGAACCTGTTCCGCAGCCGGATTACCGCCGAAGAGCTGGAGCTCAATATGTCCCGCTTCGGTTATTCCCCAACGGAGGATTCAGTGTATTCCACCATGCTGATCCAGCTTGATAATTACGGGGAACGCCAGGCCAGCGATAAGGATCTGCTGCTTGTCGCAGTCAACAAGATGGTGGAGGAATTGATTCCGAAAGCGCGGAGAATGATTCCAATCTTGCTGAATGACCGGACGCAGGCAACCATTCTGATCTATGAGGGAATGAACGAGCAGGAACACCGGAAGCAAGCGCTCGAGGATGCGAAGAAAATTATTAAAACAGTCAGGGATATCCTGAAGCTGTCAGTCAGTGTTGGCATTAGTAATCTCTATCAGGATCTGGCTTCCAGCAAGGAAGCCTGCGAAATGAGCAAGCAGGCACTGCATCATCGTCTGAATCTGGGCAAAGAGTCAATTATTTTTTATGAAGATATAGCAACGGTTATTTCAGGGCCTGTCCTGCTGCATTATCCGGTAGAACTGGAATCACAGCTGTTTGACGCCATCCGGCTCGGGGATGAGGAGCTGGTATCGCGATCCTTGTACCCGCTTCTCGGCGAAATGATGAAGCATAGCAAGAACCCGCTCAATTTCGAGGTTACGCTGATCCGGTTCGTGAACAATCTGATTCAGCTGGAACAACTGATCGGCGTAGAGGTGCTGCTGACCCAGGACAATTATGCTTTGTATCACCGGCTGCTGGATATCCGCAATCCGGAGGAGATTGAACGAATTCTGGTGAAGGAAGTCATCCAGCCGATGGTAACCAGCATGAAGGAGAAGACGACCCGCCAATTCCGCAGCCTCTCCGACCAGATTGCGGCCATTGTACGCGCTGAATTTGATCAGGAGCTGTCTCTGGAGATTATCGGCGAACGTCTGCATTACAGTCCGAACTATTTGAGCAGCATCTTCAAGAAGGAGTTTGGTATGACTTTCAGTGAATATGTCATGAGCTACCGGCTGGAAATGGCCAAGAAATGGCTGGTGGAGAGCGAGATGACCATTAAAGAAATTGCCGAGCGGTTGCAGTACCATAATCCGCAGAACTTCATCCGCTCCTTCCGCAAGAAGGAGCATGTGACACCCGGTGCGTACCGCGCAATGAAGCAGGACAAGTAGTCGGTGGAGTAGACCAAAACAGCCAGTCTCCGGGATACCGGAGGCTGGCTGTTTTGTTTACTGTAAGTGCGGGAAGGTAAAGGGGATAGCGTATCAGCCCTTTACCGCGCCCAGCAGTGCGCCTTTCGTGAAGTGCTTCTGCACAAACGGGTAAGCAATCAGCATCGGGACGGTGGCAACAACGATAACTGCCATCTTGATTGTTTGTGCAGGAGGAACGACATCGACCGAAGTGCCTTCCGCCTGCATCCCGCTGGAGACAATAACAATCTGGCGCAGCAGGACCTGAATCGGCCATTTTAAAGAGTCCGTGATATACAGAATGGCGGTAGTGTAGGTATTCCAGTAAGACACCCCGTAGAACAGGGAGAGGGTCGCAATCGAAGGCAGTGCGAGCGGCAGCATGATTTTGAGGAATACACCAAAATCATTCGAGCCGTCGATCTTGGCTGACTCCTCCAGACTGTCCGGAAGCGCCTGGAAGAAGTTGCGCATGATGATCAGGTTGAAGGCATTGATGGCCACAGGGAAGATCAGCGACCAGTAAGAATCAATCAGCCCGAAATACTTAACAACGAGGAAGGTAGGTATCATACCGCCGCTGAACAGCATGGAGAACACCACGACAAAATTGATGAAGTTTCTACCATATAAATATCTCCGGGATAATCCGTAGGCCATCAGAGCAGTAAGGATCATACTTACCACCGTACCTACCAGGGTTACTCCGATGGATACGGCCAGTCCTTTAAAGATCGTAGGAGTTGAAAGGATATAGCGGTAAGCGTCCAGGGAGAATGTAGTCGGAAATAGAATGAACCTCTTCTCTACTACCTCCTGCGTTGAGGCAAAGGAGCTGGCAAATACATTGATAAAGGGTAAAAGACAGACGAGGGCAATGAGAGTCAGCAGGGTGGTGTTTACTATGGTAAACAGCCGGGAGCCTAAAGTTTCTTTTTTGAATGATGATTGCGCCATGCGGTTTTCCTCCTTGTAATCGTTTCAATGAAACTTTATCAGGGGTGTTGTATTCCGTATATAATCATTAGCTATGGCTTTGTTTAGGCTATAAAAACGAGGTGAAAGGGACCATGATCTTTAGATATCATAGTAATCCGAATAAGGGATAGAATCCGGAAAAACAGCATAACAGCGCGGTTTGTGGCGCCTCCGTAACTAATGATTATATACGTAATCGGCAAATGACCGTAATCTGGGAATCGTAAAGAAACGCGATCAAGGAGGCCGAACATTGAAAGAGGCAAATGTCACCATGGAGTTGAATGCTGCGCCGGTGAGGAAAAAGCAAACGGCACACAGCCTGCTGAGTTTAAAAAGACACAAGCTATTGTATCTGATGATACTGCCGGGATTTTTGTATTTTGTTATTTTTAAGTACCTGCCTATGGGCGGAATGATTATTGCCTTTCAGGATTATCAGCCGTATCTGGGCATCACGGGAAGTCCTTGGGTGGGGCTTAAGCATTTCATCCGTTTGTTTACGGAACCTACTTTCTTTATGCTGCTGCGCAACACACTCATCTTATTTGCGCTGAATATTGTAATCTTTTTTCCGCTGCCGATTATTCTGGCACTGATGCTGAATGAGGTCCGGAACAAGATGTTTAAGAGTGCGATCCAGACGATCATTTATATCCCGCATTTCCTGTCATGGGTTATCATTGTCTCCATTACTTATGTATTCATGAATGTGGACGGCGGGGTGCTGAATGAAATCATTGCTTCGTTTGGCGGACAGAAGATCAGCTTCCTGACTTCGCCAGAGTGGCTGCGTATCGTGTATATCGGACAGATCATCTGGAAAGAGCTTGGCTGGTCGACTATTATCTATTTGGCAGCTATTACTGTAGTAGATACCCAATTGTATGAAGCTGCAGAGATGGACGGTGCAGGAAGATTGCGCAAAACCTGGCATGTCACCCTGCCGGCAATCCGCCCGGTAATCATCACCCTGCTGATTCTGAAAATCGGACATACGCTGGATCTTGGATTTGAGCACATGTATCTCTTGATCAACTCCCTGAACCGCGAAGTCGGGGAAATCTTCGATACTTATATTTACACCGCCGGTCTCAAGAATGGCCAATTGAGCTTCAGTACCACAGTCGGCCTGTTCAAGGGCGTGGTTGGCCTCGTCCTGGTCATGCTGTCAAACAAGCTGGCCAAGAAGGTTGGAGAAGACGGCGTATATTAAGCCATGCACACACTGAATTCAACCCCTGCCTTTGGCGGGGGTGGAAGATACAGCAACACCATTACGTATAAAAAGGGGTAGTGTACATGAATCGCAATTACAAGAAGCTGGCAGCTCTGATGTTGTGCAGCGGGCTTGTGCTCTCAGCTTGCGGAGGAAACTCTAATAACGCAAACAACGGACAGGCGGAAGCCACGAATGCAGGGGGGAACTCATCCGAGGCAACAACGGAGACGGCCAAAGCCAAGATTAGCTGGCTGAACATCCTGCATACGGCATCACCGCCAACGGACACCGTGCTGAACAAAATTGAAGAATTGACGAATACGGACATTGAATTCTCCTGGATTCCTGATGCTTCCAAAGAAGAGCGCATCAATACTTCACTTGCTTCCGATTCCCTGGCGGATATGGTCACGTTGACGATCCTGGATAACTCCTCAGTCCGCAATGCCTTGAAATCGGGCATGTTCTGGGAAGTAAGCCCTTATCTGGATGAATTCCCGAATCTGGCGGCGATTTCCCAGGATACCCGCACCTCGGCATCGATCGAAGGGAAGCTATATGGCATACCATTCCAGAAAGCGGTAGCCAGAAATGGTGTCATCATCCGCAAGGACTGGCTGGATAAGCTGGGTCTAGCGGTGCCGAAGACTACAGACGAGCTGATGGAAGTTGCGAAAGCGTTTACGGAGAAGGATCCTGACGGCAACGGCAAAAAGGATACAACCGGCTTTATGGACCGCAGCGACCTCGTCTACGGAGCATTCAAAACATTGAGCTCTTATTTCGGAACCCCAAACATCTGGGCTGCGGATGAAGCGGGCAAGTTGACACCGGAGTTCGATACGGAATCTTACATTAAAACCATGGATTATATGAAAGCCTTGTATGAAGGCGGCTACATCAACCAAGACTTTGCCGTAACGGCCAAAACCGACCAGCAGCAGAACTTTGCACAAGGTAAAGCCGGAATTTATGTAGGTGCTCTGTTTGACAGCAAAAACCTGATGAAATCGGCCAAGGGCATCCAGGATAACATGGAGCTGGTTATGGTCAATGACATCACCTCAACGGGCAATGAAGCGGACCGTGCGATTTGGGCGGGCGCCAACGGCATTGGCGGCTTGCTGTCCTTCCCGAAATCGGAAGTCAAGGATGAGAAAGAGCTGAAGCGTATTCTGAAATTTGTGAACGATACCATGAGCGATGAAATCTACGCCCTTATGACTTACGGTATACAGGATGTTCATTATACGGTGGATGCCGATATGGCTGTTACTATTAAAGATGCCGATCTGTGGCAGCAGGAAGTTCAGCCGTTTGCGTCCTCCCGTGTGAAAGAAACCGGATATAAGATTCATGATTCCGATCCGCTTAAGGTTGAGGCAGAGCGGCTGATCGAAGAAAATGCCAAGTATGGGGTGCTTAATCCTGCCTTTTCGCTGGAATCCGAGACCCACACAACCCAAGGCTCGGAGCTGCAAAAGATTGTTACGGATGCCACTTATAAATATATCCTCGGGAAAATTGACCTGAACGGCTATAAATCTGAGATCGAAAAGTGGAAAAAATCAGGCGGCAGCAAGATTATTACCGAATATGAAGCTGCCTACAAAGCAGTTAACCCTTAATAGAGTGAAAGCTGGCGGTACTGTGAATTAAGCATAGCAAAGAGGTCCTATCTGCCGATGATGGCGGATAGGACCGTATTTTATCCAACCAAGGAGGAACACATGGCAAACACGACTAAATCTTCAGCAAACTTGAACTGGGCTGTAAAGATGGCGGATTCCATCATGGAACGGACGCCTAGATTATATGATGACAAAGGGTATCAGGGCAAATGGTCTTATGATTACGGTGTTATTCTGAAGGGCTTCGAACTGCTGTGGAAACAGACCGGTGAAGCGAAGTATTACCATTATATTCAGGAAAACATGGACTATTTCATCGGGGAAGACGGCTCAGTGAAGGGCTACCGGCTCGAAGAATACAATATTGATCATCTCAATAACGGAAAGCTGCTGTTCGTTCTTCACCGGGAAACAGGCCAGGAGAAATACAAAAAGGCAGCCGCATTGTTAAGAAAGCAAATCACAGCGCATCCCCGGACCTCGGAAGGTGCATTTTGGCATAAAAAAATTTATCCCTACCAAATCTGGCTTGATGGCTTGTATATGGGATCGCCCTTTTATCTGGAGCATTTGCTCGCCTTCGAAGAAGGGAAAGGTCTGGATGATGTAACCCGCCAGTTCATCCTGTGCGCGCGCCATACCAAGGACGAACACACGGGACTCTTGTATCATGCCTGGGATGAACAGCGTGTTCAGCCGTGGTGTGATCCTGAAACCGGACTGTCACCGAATTTCTGGGGGCGCTCCCTGGGCTGGTATGTGATGGCACTGGCTGATGTACTTGAGATGCTTCCGGCCGGACATGCCGATTACGGCACGCTGGTGAGTATTCTTCAAGATACGCTCTCCACTTTGCGCAAATATCAGGATCAAGACAGCGGGGTATGGTATCAGGTTGTTAATGAGGGTGGACGCAAAGGCAATTACTTGGAGGCCTCCGCTTCCAGCATGATTACCTATGCGATCGCCAAGGGCATCCGGCTTGGTGTGCTGGATAACAGCTGGCTCGAAACGCTGGACAGCGCCTATCAGGGGCTGATCGCGGAATTCGTGCTTGTGACCAATAGCGGCTGGGTTAACCTGAACAAAAACTGCCAAGTCGCCGGACTCGGCGGGGATGACCGGAGAGACGGCAGCTACGCCTACTATATCAGTGAGCCGATCATCACCAATGATCAAAAAGGGCTTGGCGCATTCCTGCTCGCTTGCGGAGAGTACGAATTCCTGCAGCGTCCGGCCGCCGGGAAGGAATAGGTGAAGCCATATGTCATTCTACAGCATTGATGATTTTGGAGCACACAAGAACAGCAAGGAGCTGTCGACGGCAGCTATTACCGGGGCGATTCAAGCGGCGAGCGAAGCCGGGGGCGGTACTGTTTATATTCCTTCCGGCACCTATCGTACAGGCGCGGTCATTCTTAGCAGCAATATCGAACTGCGTCTAAGCCCCGGTGCTGTCCTCTCCTTCAGCTCGGAGCCTGAGGATTATCCGGTAGTGGAGTCCCGCTGGGAGGGAGTGAAGCAGGGGGTTCATGCTTCCTGCATCTTCGGCATGAACTTGGTTAATGTGTCAGTGACCGGCGGCGGCAAACTGGATGGTAACGGCGGGCCGTGGTGGGAGAAGCAGCGCAATTCCCCCGAAGAGCTGCAGTATCCCCGGCCGAAGCTGATCAGCTTCGACGGCTGCAACAGGGTTACGCTTAAAGATTTGACCTTGGTAAACTCCCCGAGCTGGACGGTCAATCCCATCCGCTGCCAGGATGTGACCATTGATAATCTTTCGATCCACAACCCGGCCGATTCACCCAACACAGATGGCATTGATCCGGAATCGTGCGTGAATGTGCGAATCAGCAACTGCCATATCGACGTGGGTGATGACTGCATCGCCATTAAGGCGGGGACAGAGGACACGAAGGAACGGATTGCTTGCGAGAATATTGCAATTACGAACTGCACCATGATTCACGGTCACGGCGGTGTGGTGCTGGGCAGTGAAATGAGCGGTGATATCCGCAATGTTGTCATCAGCAACTGCGTGTTCAAGCAGACGGACCGCGGCATCCGGCTGAAGTCCAGACGCGGGCGCGGGGGTGTGGTCGAAGACATCCGTGTCAGCAACATTGTGATGGAGGACGTAATCTGTCCGTTTATTCTGAACCTCTATTACTTCTGCGGTCCACGCGGCAAGGACAAATATGTCTGGGACAAAAATCCCTATCCGGTAACGGAGGAAACTCCAAACTTCAGACGGATTCATTTTGCCAATATTACCGCGCGGCAGGTTCATGCGGCAGCAGGTTTTCTCTACGGTTTGGCAGAGCGATATATTTCGGAAATTACCTTCTCCGATATCGATATTTCCATGGCGGAGAATGCCGTACCGGGGCGTCCGGCGATGATGTCCGGGATTCAGGAGATGAATAACCGCGGCTTCTATCTCGGTAATGTCAGGGATATCCGCTTCCGGCAGGTAACGATAGAGAATCATGAAGGGCCGGCGTTTTATATTGAGAACGGGGAAGAGGTGGAAATCAGCGGCTGCCAGTCCCGAAATACGCGCCAAGCGGAGGAACTGGTGCAGCAGGTTACATTAGCCCCTTCACAGGAAGATCTCAGCAGTCTGGAAGAATGATGTTGGAACATGACAAACGGAAGGAGCCAGGGAATGATTTCAGAGCACACGAAGACCGGCATTATACAGAATCCAATATTAAGGGGCTTTAACCCGGATCCTTGCCTGGTACGGGCAGAAGAAATGTATTATATTGCGGTATCCTCGTTTGAATGGCTGCCTGGTGTGCGGGTGTACCAGTCCGCAGATCTGGCCGAATGGGAGCATTGTACGGATATTCTGACCCATCAGGTGGATCTGAGGGGAAATCCGAAAAACTGCAGCATCTGGGCGCCGCAGCTCAGCTATCAGGATGGATTGTTTTACCTGATCTATACAGATGTGAAGAGCACGAAACGGCCGTTCAAGGACTGTCATAACTACCTGATCACCGCCCCGGACATCGAAGGACCCTGGAGTGAGCCGGTGTATCTGAACAGCAGCGGCTTTGATCCGTCGCTGTATCATGATGAGGACGGGCGGAAATGGCTGCTGAATGAACTTTGGGATTACCGCATCACCGAAGGCAATAAATCCTCCGGCATCGTCATTCAGGAATACGCTCCGGAGCAGCGCCGGTTAATCGGTGAACCGGTCAAAATCTTCGACTGCACCGAACTCAAGAAGACCGAAGCACCGCATATTTACAAGCGCAGCGGCTATTACTACCTGATTACCGCGGAGGGCGGCACCGGTTCCGGCCATGCTGTAACTGTGGCGCGTTCCACTTCACTGCTTGGACCATACGAAGTAGATCCGCTCAATCCGATGCTGACCTCCCGGAATAATCCTGAGCTGCCGCTGCAATGCGCCGGTCACGGCAGTCTGGTCGAGACACCGGACGGGGAATGGTATATGGCACATTTATGCACACGTCCACTGGAGGGTGAATATGCCATTCTCGGGCGTGAAACTGCCCTGCAGCAGGTATATTGGACCGAAGACGGCTGGCTGCGGCTGACCTCCGGGGGCAGCACACCTCTGCTGGAGGTGCAGGCACCGAAAGGAACGAAGGTCGGGAAGCAGAACCGCGCCTTAGATTTCGAGGATGATTTCAGCGGTCCGGTGCTGAAGAAGAACTGGAATACACTGCGGATAACGGCAGATGAAAGCTGGTGTTCTCTGGCAGAAAGACCAGGATGGCTGCGGATCAGGGCCGGAGAATCGGTGCAAAGCCTGTTCCGGCACCATATTCTGGCCATCCGCCAGACGGACAGCAGCTTCCGCGCAGAGACAGCGCTTGAAGCCGAGCCAGCCAGCTATCTGCAGATGGCCGGTCTCCTGCTGTACCTCAATGAAGATAATTATCTGTACGCCTATATCAGCCATGAAGAAGGACGCGGTAAAGTGCTGCGGCTGATGCGCTGCGCAGCCGATGAATTTACTGCCGAGCCTGTCATCATTGATCTGAATGCAGGTGAAACTGTGCAGATTGCAGTGGAAGTGAGCGAAGTGAACGCGCAGTTTATGTATCTTGCCGGTCAAGCGGCGGCGTGGAAGCCGCTGGGCGGAGAATATAATATAAGCTTCCTTTCTGGAGGCTTCACAGGCAACTTCGTAGGTATTGCTGCGCATGATATGGGGCAGTTCGGAGGCAGCAGCGCCGATTTCTCGTATTTCCGCTATCAAGGGAAGGCATAAAGAAGGCTTCACTTTCGGAGAGTTCCGGCAACTGCCGGGGCTCTCCGCATTCTCATATAACCAGGAGGTTTTGTATGAAGAAAAAATGGTTGGCGGAGCTGCTGATAGCCGGTCTCCTTGCGACAAGTGTTCCATTCGGCACTGCTGAGGCCGCACTTTTGGAAGCGTTTCCTGCTTTCCCTGGTGCAGAGGGCGGCGGCAAATATGTAACCGGCGGCAGGGCACAGGCTGTGTATGAGGTTACAACGTTGGCTGATTACGGGCGCAACGAAACGCCGATTCCCGGTTCTCTCCGCGATGCGGTAAGCGGGAGCAACCGGACGATCGTATTCCGTGTGGGAGGAACGATCCGTCTGAAGGAGTCGCTGAAGATCACCGGCTCCAATCTGACGATTGCCGGCCAGACCGCACCGGGTGATGGCATTACCGTAGCCGATTATACGACATCCATAGAAGCCGACAATATCATTATGCGTTATATGCGCTTTAGACTCGGAGACCGGATTGTCAGTGAAGATGATGCCTTCGGTTCGCGGTATCACAAGAACATCATCATTGACCACAGCTCGTTCAGCTGGTCGGTCGATGAAGTGGTCAGCCTGTATGACAACGAGAATACTACGGTGCAATGGTCGATCTCCGCAGAAAGCATGCTGATGACCAGCCATCATAAAGGGCGGCACGGCTACGGCGGCATCTGGGGCGGCAAAAATGCCAGCTATCATCATAACCTTATTGCCCATAGTACCAGCCGCAATCCCCGACTGCCCACGATAACGAGGCTGGTTGATCTGACGGAAATGACGAACAATGTTATTTACAACTGGGGTTTCGCATCGACCTATGGTGGCGGAGCTGAAGGTTATTTGTACAATATCAGCAACAACTATTATAAAAATGGCCCCAATACTTACAGCAGCGTGAAAAAGCAGTTATTCGGGGAAGTAGCGCCGGTTACGAAGCTTTATCTGGCAGGAAATGTGATGGACGGCAGTCCGGAGGTCACAGCGGATAACTGGAAAGGCGTTCAGAGCTACTCGGACAGTTCAAAGCTGGCGGAGCCGGCAGTGATGCCGAACCCTTATGCGGAAGAGCCGGCCAGCGATGCGTATGCGAATGTTCTGGCCGATGCAGGAGCCACTTTGCCGAGACGGGATGCCTACGATGCGCGTGTGATGAATGATGTAAAGAACCGTACCGGGCAGCATATCAATTCTCCATTGGAAATTGGCGGGTATCCCGACTACCCGGAGACCGCTTCAAAGGTGGTTGACCAGGATCATGACGGAATGGATGACGCCTGGGAAACAGCAAGAGGCCTGTCGCCGTCCGATCCTGCCGACGGCAACGGAACGTTGCTGTCAAGTGAAGGCTACACCAATCTTGAAGTTTATCTGAATGATCTGATTGTTCAGGCCACAGCAAGCGGAGAACATACCGGCAATCCTGTAACCGCTATCAGTTATCCAACCAACAATCAGATTCTGGAGGCGGGCAGTGATGTCACCTTAACGGCTTCCGCCAGCGACAAAGACGGGATAGCCAAGGTTGAATTTATCGTAAATGGTGTGAAGCAGGGAGAAGCTGCCACAGCGCCTTACCGTTTCGAATGGAAAAATGTGCAGGACGGAACTTATTATCTCGTTGTTCAGGCCACCGACAACAAAGGCCTTAAGACGCAGTCGGACAATGTTGCAGTTCACGTCAATACCTCAGGCAGTACCGGTCCATGGACCTCAGCGGATATCGGAAATCCGGGCATTGCCGGACAGACCTCGGTTAATGCAGAGACCGGGCAGGTCACGGTTAAATCGGCGGGGCTGGTTGGTGCCACCTCGGAGAGCGTTAAAACAGAGGATAACTTCCACTTTGCCTATCAGACCCTGGAGGGCAACGGAGAACTGATTGCCAAGATTGATTCCGTAACGGCGACAGATGACGATGCGAAAGCGGGAGTGATGATCCGCGACAGCCTGCAGCCTGATGCCAAGATGGCGATGATGGCGATTCCTTATGTAAAATATGGCAAAAAAGGAGTTCTGATTACCCGCTCCGTTACAGGGGACAAGGTAGTTAGGACGGAACCTGATAGTTTTATCACCACCCCTTATTGGGTGAAGCTGGTCCGGCTTGGCGATGAAGTGACAGGGCTGATCTCGCCGGATAAGGTGGCATGGAGCAGGGTGGGCACAGTGAACCTTGGGCTGAAAGAGACGGTTTATATGGGTCTTGCCGCCGATGCTGCCAAGGCGGATAACGAAGTCAACCGCTATAATATCTCCCGCTTCAGCGGTGTGGAACTGAAAATCCTTGACGATAAGTACCCGGCAACACCCCTTGGACTTACAGCTGCGGGAGGCAGCAAGAAGGTGGAGCTGAAATGGGAGCCGGTCCCATATGCCAAGACCTACGGCATTAAACGAAGTGAGGTTTCGGGCGGGCCTTATACCCTGGTAAGCAAAGACAACTCAGGCAACCTCTATACCGATCTTGATGTAAGTCCGGGAAAAACCTACTATTACACGGTCAGTGCCGTGAACGAATTCGGTGAAAGCTTCGATTCGGACGAGGCGAGTGCCGAGCCTAAGGCTGAAGCGGGCAATATCTATTATGTGGATGAGGATTTCGAGCGGGTGGCTGCGGGCACCACGCCGGAGTATTATGAGGTATCTCCGAATCCACAGACCGATGTGCAAAAATTGGTTGTGTCTGCCACACCATCCGGAAGCAAGGGGAACTCGTCGGCACAAGTGCTGAATGTGTATGATTCCGCGAACGGCAATGTGCAGTTTATCCGCAGGTTCACCCCAATGACAGGTGCGCTGGTGATTGATACCGATTTTATGTTCGCTGCGGAATCGGGCACTTCAGTGTTCCTGCAGGCCCAGAGTGCGGATGGAAGCAAAACCGCGTTCTCCATTGAGAGCCGCAAACCGACGCTTCCGGCCGCAGCGGGCAAATACACACTGACGATGAGCAGGGGGAGCAGCCAATACCATCAGCTGATGAACGCCTACGCACTCAACCAGTGGTATAACCTGAAGCTGAAGGTGGACGTGCAGGGTGATGAAGTCGATGTCTATATCGACAACCAGCTTGCAGGCTCTTTTCCGTTCACCACCACAAATTTTGCGGGATATGGTATCGGGCGGATCCTGTCCAAAACACCGGGCGGCGGGTCCGGCAATTATTATCTGGATAATCTGAAGGTTTACGTGGAGCCAGTCGCAACGCCGCTCGGATTAAACGGTCTTCCCGGCAACGGAGCGGCGCAGCTGAAATGGCCTGCACTTGAAGGGGCAGCCTCCTATAATGTTAAACGGGCACTTACGGCCGGCGGCCCCTATGATACAGTTGCCAGTGCCATTACGGAGACTTCCTATGTGGATAAGGAGCTCACCAATGAAACCACGTATTATTACGTTATTACAGCCGTGGCTCTATCCGGCGAATCGGGCAACTCCAATGAAATCAGCATAACTCCTTCCGCTTCGGCAGTGAAATTGCCCGCGCCGGAGCAGCTTGCGGCGGTAAGCCGGAATGCCCAGCTAGAGCTGAGCTGGAATGCGGTGAAATATGCGGAGAGCTATACCGTCAAGCAATGGAATGCAGCAGCGGACCGCTATGAACCGGTGGCGGAGGGCCTCACGGATACCGCTTACTGCATCGGCGGGTTAACCAACGGGCAAACTTACCGTTTTATCATCTCAGCGGTCAATGTTGCCGGGGAGGGTGAGGACTCACTGCCTGTGGAAGCAAAGCCGCTCCCGGCCTTGGCAACGCCTGAAGTAACCGTCCAGGCCGGTGATAGTGCCGTTAAGGTAAACTGGACGGCCGTCGGGGACGCGCAAAGCTATAGAGTAACGCGGGCATTGTCGCCGGAAGGCCCATATGAATTGCTCGCTGCCGAGATCAGCGGCACCAGCTATGACGATACCGGACTGGCGAATGGTACGCCATATTATTATAAGGTGGCCGCCGCCGATGGTACCCGCAGCGGGCTGGCATCGGATGCAGCCGGAACGGTTCCGTTCCAGAATGCCGGCCAGCCCGGAATTCCTCAAGGGGTTGCGGCTGAACCTGGCAACGGGGAAGTGAAGCTGAGCTGGGCTGCATCTGCAGGCAACAGCAGCTACCGGATTATCCGTTCGGAGACTGGCGGCGACTATAAGGTAGTTGCTGAAGGAATCGGTGAAGCAGCGTATACCGATACCGGACTGGCAAATGGAACCGCTTATGATTATGCAGTAATCGCCGTTGACGGCAGCGGAGGCGCGGCAAGTCTTCCGTCCATGGCAGTCAGCGCGGTTCCGGCCCCGGTTATAGTAGTCGATCAGAGCGGGGCGGGAGATTACAAGACCCTCAACGAAGCAATCCTGGCTTCACCCGATAACAGCACGCTCATGACGATCATCAAGGTGAAGAACGGAACGTATCCAGAGAAGGTGCTGGTGCCGGCAGGCAAGAAGAATCTGCGCATCATCGGCGAAAGCCGGGAAGGCACCTTGCTCGTCAACGCAGACTCGGCCAAGACGATAGGGCCGGACGGCAAAGAAATGGGCACCAGCGGCAGTTATACGCTTAAAGTGGCGGCAACAGATTTCACGCTGGAGAATATGACGGTTCAGAACAGTGCTGGCCGGACTGCCGGGCAGGCTGTAGCGCTATATGCCGAAGGGGACCGGGGCGTATACCGCAACGTCAAGCTGCTCGGCTATCAGGATACGCTGTTCGCAGATAAAGGAAGAGCTTATTTCGTAGATAGCCATATTGAAGGGACTGTGGATTTCATCTTCGGCAACGCCGCTGCGGTGTTCGTGGACAATGTCATTCAAAGCGCGGGCGTCGGCTATGTAACTGCTCCTTCCACGGAAGCGGGTAAACCGGGATATGTATTCCTGAATAACCGCCTGACTGCCGGTGAAGGGGTGGCCGCGGGGAGCGTGGACTTGGGCAGACCGTGGAGAGACTATGGCAGCTCCACCTTCATCAATACGGATATGGGAGCCCACATTAAGCCAAGCGGCTGGCATGAATGGTATGAAGGCCGTTCCCGGACGGCACGTTTCTCCGAGTATATGAGCTATGGGGAGGGGGCCAACGCAGCCGCACGCTACAGCTGGTCCAAGCAATTAACGGCAGAAGAGGCGCAGGCCATTACCGTTCAGGCTGTGCTGGCCGGCAGCGACGGCTGGAATCCGCAGCCGCCGATGCGCCTCTTGAGCCAATCTCAAGTGCCAGGAGAGAAGGTCTCTTCCATTACTGTAAGTAGTGAAGAGGGGAGGAAGACGATCGAAACGGATAAAGGTGTTCTTCAGCTCCAGGCAGTTGTGCTTCCGGAGAATGCGGCCAACCGCAACGTGCACTGGACTGTGACGGAGGCTGACGGAATAACTTCTACCCCTAAGGCCTCCATTGATGAGAATGGGCTGCTTGCGGCAAAAGCAAACGGGACCGTTCTAGTGACCGCGGCTGCGCTCGACGGCAGCCGGATCAGCGGCAGTCTGGAGGTGGTAATTAGC
Organism: Paenibacillus sp. FSL L8-0340; assembly: GCF_038593145.1. Lineage (NCBI taxonomy): Bacteria > Bacillati > Bacillota > Bacilli > Caryophanales > Paenibacillaceae > Paenibacillus > Paenibacillus sp. FSL L8-0340. The sequence goes on along the minus strand of NZ_CP151967.1, from coordinate 6,347,007 downwards.
GGCCAGGCGGAAGTTGCGGCCGGGTTGCCTTCGGCGACGCTGAACGGGCCTGTCACCGTGTCGCCCGGGCAGGAATTTGCCTACCGGGTCGGTATTGCCAATGTTACTGATTCCGTCTACAAGTCGGTATACTCCGCAGACTTTACGCTGGATTATGCTGCGGCAGGGATAGAATTTATCTCCGCCCGGAGTCTCGTTGAGGGGATTACGCTTACTCCTATCTCCGCAGATCATCCGGGGCAACTCAGCGTCAGTGCAGCAGCGGCGGAAGGAGTTGCTCTGACCGACGCCAAGGAATTTATCGAAATCAGCTTCCGGGCCAAGGAGACGGCAGCTGAAATTTCAGTGCCGCTGAAATTCGCTGCTTTCAGCGGTTCGAATGGGATCCTGAATTTCCCGATTAAGCATGAGACGCAGGCTGTTGTCCGGGTCATTCCTAAAGTTGCTACCCAAATAAACGTCACTTCTGCAGGCAACGTGAGTGTACTGCAGACCGGGCAAAAGCTGCAAATGCATGCGGCTGTCCTGCCCGTAGGTACCACCGGTACCACGGTTACGTGGTCCGTGTATAATGCCGACGGTTCTTCTACGGTCAGGGCAACCATTACGGAAACGGGTCTGGTCACTGCAATAGCTGCCGGAAAGATCACCGTGAAGGCAGCCTCCAGTGATAGTCCGGGCGTTGCGGGGACGATGAATCTGGAGATCAAGGATGGCCAGACCCCGCAACCGGGCGGAAATCTGCCGTCTACCGTGACAGCCGGCAAACAACCGCAAATTGCAGCAGGTGCCAATGGAATTACAGTTTCCCTGGCAGCAAATGTGAATGGAAAAGCCACGGCAGAGCTATCCGCAATAACGATCACACAGGCGGTGGAAGCCGTTCAGACGGACACACTCCGGATTGAAGTGCGCTCCCCTGCGGATACCACGGCCGTGCAGCTGACGCTGCCGGCGCAGGTAATGGTTCAAGCCGTTTCCGGGAGAATCCGGACGGTGGAGATAGACTTGGGACTGTCCAGCCTCCGGCTGGATGCGGAACTTATTCGGCGGGCAGCCGGATCAGCTTCCTCAAGCCTGACATTTGCTGTTGCCAACTCAGGCAGTGAACAGATTGCGGTTCAGGGTAGCCTTGGCAATATCTATGAACTGGGATTCTCCGTTGACGGGCAGCTGGTGAAGCAATTTGACGGCGGCCTGAAGGTATCGCTGAATTATGACCGTCCGGCTGCAGCTGCAGCCGAGAAAATAGTCATTTATCATATCCTTGATAAGGGTCAGGCGGAGGTCATCAGAAATTCCAAATACAACCTGCTGACCGGGAAAGTGGACTTCAGTCCGGCACATTTCAGTAAATATGCTGCAGGTTATGCAGAGAGTATCTTCGGCGATATTGCCGGACTGGAATGGGCGAAGGGCAGTATTGAAGCACTTGCCGTCAGGGGAATCCTTGAGGGGACGGATACACATACTTTCGGGCCCGGCTTGAAGGTAACCCGGGCGGAGTTCCTGAAGATGCTGATGCTGGCGCTGGATTTGGACGATAGCGAAGCGGCAAGCACCTTCACCGATGCGGCACCGGATGACTGGTATTACAGTTCCGTTGCGGCAGCCCAGCGGCTGGGGATCGTACTGGGCAGACCTGACGGAACCTTTGGTGCGGACGCACCCATCACCCGTGAGGAAATGGCGCTGCTTGCATTCCGCGCAGCCCGGCAGGCCCATCTGCCGCTTCAGGGTTCGGGCCAATCCGCTGCATACAAGGATGCATCCAACATTTCCGAATACGCACTGGCAGCAGTTCAAGCTATGAGCGGAGCGGGGATCATTCAAGGCGTAGGCAATAACAGCTATGCGCCTAAAGCGCAGGCTTCCCGGGCGCAGGCGGCAGTTATTGTACAGCATTTGTTCCTGTTAAGACCGTGATTTCTTAAGCAATCCGTTGTCATCCACCAGTCAGCCTGAACCGCAGCTCACAACGAGCAGCCGGTTTAGGCTGATTGTTTTTGGCTGTCCAGAGATAGTCATAATTAAATCTATTGCGCAATCCGTTGCTGAAATGTATATTTATGGGATGGATTGTACCGATCAAGATATACTTTAAGCAATAAGGTAATTTATACTCCGGTCGGACTGAGATTATTTTTTACTTCCAAGGGTAATATAACATTAAAAAAAGTGCGGGTGAGGCTGATGATGTCTTCGGTAAAAAGATTGCTAATTGGACGTCCGCTTAAGTCGGATCAACTGGGCGACCAAAAACTGAACAAAACCAAAGCGCTGGCTATTTTATCTTCGGATGCTTTATCCTCCGTCGCTTATGGTCCTGAACAAATCCTGCTGGTTCTGATCACCATTAGTGCAGCAGCCTTCTGGTATTCCATCCCGATTGCCATCGGTGTTCTGGTGCTGCTGACGGCCCTGATTTTATCTTACCGGCAAATTATTTATGCTTATCCTCACGGCGGCGGAGCCTACGTCGTTTCCAAGGAAAACCTCGGGAATTATCCCGGCCTGATTGCGGGCGGCTCGCTATTGGTCGACTATATATTGACGGTTGCGGTGAGTGTATCCGCCGGTACTGACGCGATTACTTCGGCTTTTCCAAGCTTGCATCCGTATAATGTAATTATTGCCGTTCTATTTGTCCTGCTGATTACGACGCTGAATTTGCGGGGGGTTACAGAATCGGCCTCCTTCCTTGCTTATCCGGTCTACTTATTTGTTCTTGCATTGTTTATTATGATCGGACTTGGTCTGTTCAATGTTCTAACAGGCCGGGTGCCTGCTGAACTGCATACCCCCATCGGTACACCGGTAGCCGGGATCAGCCTGTTTCTGCTCCTGAAGGCTTTTTCCTCCGGGAGCTCGGCGCTGACGGGAGTGGAGGCCATTTCCAATGCCATTCCTAACTTCAAGGCTCCGGCACCGAACAATGCGGCCAAAACATTGGCGGCGATGGGGATCCTACTTGCGGTCCTGTTTTCCGGAATTGTGCTCTTGGCTTATTATTACGGGATCATCCCTAATGAAGAGGTTACGGTGGTCTCACAAATTGCCGAGCAGGTCTTTGGCCGGAACTTTATGTATTTCTTTGTGCAAGGCACAACGGCCTTGATTCTGGTTCTGGCGGCTAATACCGGATATTCGGCTTTTCCGCTGCTTGCGGTCAATCTGGCCAAGGATAAATTTATTCCGAGAATGTTCACGGTCCGCGGCGACCGGCTGGGGTATTCCAATGGGATTGTCAGTCTTGGCGTATTGTCCATTATTCTGATCATTGCTTTTGAAGGCCGGACTGAACATTTGATTCCGCTGTATGCGGTGGGCGTATTTATTCCCTTCACCCTCTCACAGACCGGAATGATGATCAAATGGATCCGCCAGAAGCCGGAAGGCTGGGTTCCTAAGCTGATTATCAACACAACCGGGGCAGTCATCAGCTTTGTCGTCACGATGATGTTTTTCATGACTAAATTTACGCAGGTGTGGCCAGTGCTGATCTTTTTACCGCTGATTATCCTGCTCTTTTACCGTATCCGTAAGCACTATGAAGCGGTGGCTGATCAGCTGCGGATTACGACCTGCGAACCGCCTCTGGCGATTGAGGGGAATATTATCATCCTTCCGGTTGCCGGAATTACGCATGTGGTGGAGAATTCGCTGCGTTATGCCAAGTCGCTGTCCGCCGAACAGATTATTGCCGTCCACGTTCCTTTCGAGCGGGAGGATGATGCTATATTCGAAGAGAAGTGGAAGAAATTCCATCCCGAAGTGAGGCTGGTGACGTTGTATTCGCCTTACCGCAGCATCATTCATCCGCTGACCAAATTTATCGACACCGTGCAGCGCAAGGCGAGTGAATCGAATTACCAGGTGACCGTGATTGTACCGCAGTTTATTCCGAAGAAGGGCTGGCACAACATCCTGCATAACCAGTCCAGCCTGCTGATCCGTGCACATCTGCTTTACCGCAGGAACGTTATCATAACTACAGTGCCTTATCATTTGAAAAAATAGTATTCCGAAAAAAGGAATGGCAAGAAACACTTTCCGGGTATGCCCGTATAATCTCGAAAGGGGCTGATTATATGCTTACCGGAATTGTCATCATGATTCTCGGACTCTCCACTGTAGCGTTCGGGATATATATCCGCAAGAATCCAGCCAGTGGATGGCGGATGAATGTGGGATGGAAAGTGAAAGGGGATGCCGATCCCAGCGATTACTATCTGGAATCGGTTAAATTTTCCGGAACAATTGCCATATGTGCGGGTGCGCTTTTTACGATATTAGGAATCTTACCGATGCTTTAAATGCTTTAATTACAGGAAACCTTGATTGGCGAAATGCCTTTCAAGGTTTTTTTGTCGTTTTTGTATCCGGTTACAATTGGGAGAACGGTGGAGACCAATGAAGTGGGAACCAATGAATTTATCCGCTGGGCAAAAGAATAATGCCGAGGTGATGATGGCCGTCAACCTCGGAACCAGAGGTGCCGATGCTGCCCGCAACCTGCTGGAATGCCTGCACTGCCTGCCGGCGAGTGGAAACATGTGGCCGTGACGCTCACGGGTACTCAGGGTGTCCTGTATACCGACGGTGTGGAGGCGGGGAGAAATGACCACATGACGCTCCGGCCTTCCGACCTTGGCAAGACCAAAAATAATTACATCGGCAAATCACAATTCGCAGATCCGTATTTTGACGGTCTGGTTGACGACTTCCGCATTTACAGCAGAGCCCTTAGTGCTGCCGAAATTGCAGCTCTAATCGCGCCTGCCGGAAATATTGTTTCGGTCGAGGATGCCATGCTGACTACTCCGGCTCAGGAGGCGCCGAAGCTTCCGGCAACGGTCAAGGCGACACTGGAGGACGGCAGTGTGTCCGAGGCTCCGGTACAATGGGAGCCGGTAGACCCTAGTCTGTATGACAAGGAATGCAGCCTGTTCACAGTGAATGGAACCGTTGTGGGCACGGAAACGAAAGTCCAGGCTCATGTAACAGTGACGAAACGGGTTATTGCTCCCTTCCCGGAGCTTGCACTCCGCTATACCTTTGATGAAGGTCAGGGAATTACGGTTCAAGATGTTTCGGGAAGCGGGCGTGACGGAACACTTCACGGCTCGCCCGATTGGAGCGGACAGGGACACAAGAACCAGGCGCTCACCTTCAGCGGAACAAGCGGCAACTTTGCCCATGCGGGCAACGATCCAAAGCTGCAGCCGGGCAGCCTGACGCTGTCCTACTGGATTAAGCGCACCGGCGCCATGAATGACAAGGAGAATGTGCTGTTATGGTTCAAACCGGAGGGCAGCTTTGCCGGCAACGGATTTTTTGTCACCTACAACGGCAATTCCAGCATTGTATTCGTTGACGGAGCTAAGGGCTTCTATGTGAAGCAGTCACCGGAGGAGTTTCTGCCGCTGAATGAGTGGACGCATATTGTCTTTACCTATTGTGAACGGCACGGTGGAGGGAACGGGTGTGGCAGCCAAAGCAACAGTTACTGTAATTGGTGCTGCCCCAACGCCGACGCCAACGCCAGCACCACTTTGTTTAAAATATAAGCCTCTTTCTGAACACAGGATAAAATGATTGGGTTTGAAACCACGCCGCGAATGGTTTAGACTTCTACGAAGCGGACTGCTATCATTAGAACTGTGAAAGACCATAGAAAGCCACTCTGCCCATGGAATGAAAGCTAAGCACCGATATAAATGTATTTCCTGCAACTATATCAGGCAGAATCTGCTTTTTTTGAGAGATAGTTGCAGCTTGTGCAATTAAAAAATAGTTTTGTGTGTTTTTAGCTAGATTTGGTTCATATAAGTGTATGGAGTGCAACTAACCTCCCCAACGCAGCGAAACGGTCGGTTTTAGCTGTACAAAATACAACTATATAGATTGAACAAAAACTTGAGATAAAGGAAAGGAGCAACGGAGGGGATTTTGGAACTGGAGGAACGGTAGTGTCCGTCTGAAAGCTTTCTGAAGGAAAGCTGGCATCGAAAGCATAAGCAGTCTTCGGATTTCTACCGCTAAATAGCGGTTATAATCAAGGAATTCTACAAATTCAATCTATATAGTTTGCCAGGTAGAAGAACTATTCTGGCGGATGAATACCGGATAACTTGCTGACTTGCTGACTTGCTGACTTGCCAGGATAAAGGAAAAAGAGGTGCAACTGAAGGAGAGCTTTTGGTGGGGCGGATATGAGGAATGATTAGAATAAACGCGTATCGCATATACAGCATCATAAAAAGACGAAAAAGAAGAATGGAGGTGCGGCATTGAACTTAAGACAACAGCAGCAATCGATGCTGCCCTCGTTAGGGCGGCGCAGACGTTACTTTGTGGTTCTGATGATTACAATGGTTGTTCTGCTTACCGGCTGTGCCAGTGGTACGGCGCATATGACGGTGAAGAAGGATGGGAGTTTGGAGCTTGCATTCAGCATTTTATTGGATTCCCGGGCGGAGGCGATGGTTGGCGGAAAGCTGGAAGAGGTGCTGACCACCAGGCTGGAGGCTGCCGGGATTGAATTGAAAAAAAGCCAGAACGGTAAATCTACAGAATATCAATTCCTCAAAGCCTATGCTTCGCTGCAAGACCTGCAGGCAAACGCTGGCAAGCTGGACATTGTGGACACGCAGGTTGAACAGGTTAATAATTGGCTGTACACCAAATACGATGTGGTAGCCCAGCCGAAGCTGAATGCCTATTCGGATGAAATTATTGACGGGATCGGAAGTCTGAGCGTGCCGAAATCTCTGGTCCGCATGCTGCTGCAGAACCTTGCGGTCGATTTTAAATTAACGCTTCCTTATGATTTGTATGGGGCCAACAATGCCGCCGAACAGGACGGAAATACGTTGACTTGGCATATTACAATGGCTGATTCGCAGCCGCTCGAGATGGTCGTTTACGTGCCAAACGTCAGGAATATCGTCATTGCCGGTGGCGGCGTAGTGCTAATCCTGGCAGTTGCCATCATTTGGTTCATAAGAGCAAGAAAAGCGCGCAAGCCTAAGAGTGCCTGAAAGTAACCCCAATGGGGCCAACACCCTATCCCTATTATCATCCAAAAGAGCCGTCAGCCTCAGCGTACACCTGCTGGAATGTTGACGGCTTTTGTCAAAATATAAGAATTTATATGTTTCACACGATAACTTATCCTTCTATTTCTCGCTGAAACGGTACCGTCCTTAAAAAGGACGGCAAAGCCGTTTCCACTTGTCTAAATCTGGCTATTTAGGATTCACAACCGGCAGAGGATTCCCCGATACTTATCCGGTCCCGCCTTGGGCTCTGGAGCTTACGTTGTCACGGTACTGGCCGGGGGTCATCCCTTCCTGCTTCCGGAAGGAGCGGATGAAATTTTGCGAATTGTTGTATCTGAGCCTTGCGGCAATGTCCTTAATTGGCATGTCGGTTTCTTCCAGCCATTTTTTGGCCATTTTGAACCGGTACATCGCCAGGTACTCACTGAAATAATATTGGGTCTCCTTGCGGAAGACGCTGCTGAGATAGTTGGCGTTGTAATGAAGGCGTGAAGCGCACTCCTCCAGCGTAAGATCCTTGTCATAATCATGCTGGACAATATCAATAATTTTCTCTGAAATGTTGTGATATTGGGCATTTTGCCGGCTGTGAAAAATCCGGATCATCGGCAGAATAACCATACTCCAGAACCAGTCCTCGATTTCGGCTACAATGTGGAGGTCGGTCAGCTCTTCGAATAAGGAGCCGTTCACATGATAAATCTGCTTCAGGCTAATTCCCGATTCCTGCATCATAATGAGGATATTATTGAGCAGACGGGTCAGCGGAATCTGGTACTCCTGCGGGGACAGTCCCAGCGCAAAAATACACTTGAACAGCTTATGCAGCAGCTCCTTCGCTTTTTCAGTATCGGCCAGCTTGATGGCGTCCATCAGATCATTTTCGGTATGCGAAGGATAGTTTAAGTTCAGATAATGTTTGCCGGAGTTGATGTTCTCGTATTGGATAATGATGCCTTTGCCGAGCGTAATCCGGTATTTGAGAGCTTCCAGGCCTTCTCTGTAGGCGATAGATATTTTATCAAAGGAATGGAAGGGCAGACTCAGGCCAATACTGACCTGCAGCTTCAGGTAGTTATTGATCTCCTGCTGCAGATTCTCTGTCAATGAATAGAGCGACCGGTGAAAAGCTTCTGCATTGCCCTCCTTGCTGCCAATCAAGGTCACCACGGCATGATCCATAATGACAGGCGCAAGCCTGCTGTCCGGGGGTACCAGTTCCTCGATCATATTATGCGCGGCAAATAACAGCAGATGGAGATCCTTTTTCTCATAGCTGGTATCCTCAGAGAAGTCGATGCTCAACGTGATGACAGCCATCGTCTTCCATTCTTCCATCTGAGTGTGATAGCCATATTGCTCCAGCTCTTCGAGCAGCTCGCGTTTTTTGACATTGCCCTGAAAGGCTTTGGTCAGGAAAAAGGTGCGGACCTGCCGGATATGCTGGCTGACCTCCTTCTCCAGCTGTGATTTGGACTGAAATAAATGATGCACCTGTTCGCCGATAAACTGGAACTCATCCGTATGCCGGGATTTGATTCCGGGTCTGCGCAGCCCCATCTGGTTGAGCAGTCTTTCGATCGGGCTGTACATACGGCGGGAGCCGAGCCATGCGAACAGGATGGACAGCAGCAGCATCACGGCACATACATACAGGGTATAGGTTCCGATTTTGTTGGATTCCTTCGTCAAACTCTCAATGGAGGTGACCGAGAGATAGATCCAGCCGTTCAATTGGGAACGCAGATAAGTGACGGAATAGTCCTTTTCGTCCATGACGGCTTTGAATTGTCCCGAAGGTTTATTGAGATCGGAGACGAGCGAAAGATCCGCAAATCCGCCCTTTTGCACAGGCTCTCCGATCATCGAACGGTCCGGGTGAAGCAGTATGGTGCCGGACTCATTCAGCACAATAATGCTGTCCAGCGGATCTACTTCCGAGTTGATGAAGTCCTGCAGGCTGCAGGCTGGAATATTTGCCAGGGCAAGTCCGTATTTTTGCAGTTTGTTGGTCGGCAGCTTTTTAATCAGACTGATGCTGTAGTCGCAGCCCGTCACATTGATGCTCTCCTCACTGTAGAACAGCGAGGAAGGGTTCAGCACCCAGGAGGTGTTGTCGGGAACATTCATCAGATTGGAGAGCTGCTCATAATTCTTATATTCGTTCAGGCGGTAGAGGCCGGAGTTTTTGATCATCCAATTTTGCCGTTGATTTAACAGGATCACATCTTCGAGCTTTGTATCAAAGGACTGCATATTACGGATTTCGTTTCTTAAGTCATTATATAAAATGAAATCGGTTACATTTAACGGGTTATTTAGTGCTTTTTTTAATACCGAAGAATTCACAACCTGGTTTAAGGTTTGGTTGACAGTAGTCAGCTTATGCTCTACATTTGAGTTAATTTGTAAAATAAGTTCCATTTTGCTTTTGTTAACATTTTTTTGAATTTCGCTGGAGGATGTGAGATAGGAGAAAGAGCCAATGAACACCACAGGCAGCGTACTGATGACAAAGGCGAATAAAGTTAATTTACTCAGGAAGCTTAAGTGTTTCACTGATTTTCAGCACCTTTACTTGGGTAGTAGCAACCGCCTCATTTAAGTGTATTCATCAGCTAGGATAATAACAATAATCATCTGGTGCCGCAATAATCATTATCTCTAATTATTACTTTGTATAGAAGATTATTCAATAATTAGCAGTTATATTTCACAAATGAGCGTAATTATGCTAGGTATGTACTGACCAAACTTTTAGGAGGATAAAGGGATGTCCAGAGTTTTTGCAGGGAGAACGGTGCGCCGATATTGCTGTTGGGTGTTGCTGCTCTCGTTCATTTTGTTAAGCGCTTGCAGTGACAACGAGTCACCCCGGACCGGTCCCGGAGAGACCGCGCCGTTCATTTCCATCCTGGCACCTCTGCATTTCCCTCAGCAGCCCTCCAAGGATATTATGGCAGAACTTGAGAAGCTGACAGGGGCTAAGCTCGACATTACCTGGGTTCCTGAAGGTGTCTACACAGATAAAATGAATACAGCATTGACAACCAATTCGTTAGGCAAAGTCACCTTTGTGAAGTTCACGGATTATAATCTGCTGAAAAGTGCGATCCGCTCAGAAGCTTTCTGGGAGATCGGGCCTTATCTGCAGGAGTTCCCGAATTTGAAACAGCTGGACCCTGCGATTCTTAACCAGGCTGCTGTAGACGGCAAAATCTATGGATTGTATACCGAGCGCCCTTCCTCCAGGCAAGGAATCATCATCCGCCAAGACTGGCTGGACCATCTTCAGTTAAGCAAGCCGCAAACACTGGATGAACTGTATGAGGTCATGAAGCAGTTTACGTATAATGATCCGGACGGAAACGGCAAACAGGACACCATTGGCCTGGTCGACCGCAACGATCTCGTGTACGGCGTGTTTAAGACACTCAGCTCCTATTTCGGTACTCCGAATAACTGGAAGCTGGAGAATCATCAGTTTATCCCTGAGTTCGTGACCCCTGAATATATGAACACCATGAATTTCATGCGGAAATTATATAATGAGAAAATGATAAATCAGGATTTCGCCTTAACCAGCAAGGAGGTCCAGCGGGATAAGTTTATCCGGGGAACGGCCGGTGTTTTTATTGGCAGCATGACGGATGTGCAGCGGCTCTCCAGTGAGGCTCAGACGATCAATCCGGCTGCTGAATTTACACTAATTAACCGGATTAAGGGGCCAAACGGATATAAAGTATGGTCCATCCCGAACTACAACGGCCTTTACCTGTTCTCCAAAAAAGCCATAGCCACGGAGCAGGAGCTGAAGCAGGTGCTTGGTTTTTTTGACCGGACTATGGACCGGGATGTCGCCAATCTGATGAAATACGGGTTCGAGGGCCGGCATTATAAGCTGGAAGGCGGGAAGGTGATTCTTCCGGAGGAGACTTCACAGCTGCGTGTAAATGAAGTGAATCCGCTCTACTCCCTGATGATCGCCGACTTCGGCAACAAGAACATTATGGAAGTGGAGAAAAAAGAGCAGCTGACCGCCCTGGCCGACCAGCTCAGCAAGGACAACGAACAGTTTCTCGTGGATGACCCGACCCTGCGCTTAAGCTCTCCAACCTATGATGAGAAAAATGTGGAGCTGTCGACGATTATCGTAGATGCGACCTACAACTACATCATCGGCAATATCACTGTTGAGGAATTCAACGAGCAGGTGGAAAAATGGAGAACAAGCGGCGGCAACCTGATCATCCAGGAATACACCGCCGCTGAGGCCCGGGCAGAGGCGGGCAAGTAGGATAGAAGGGCGGGGGATTGTAATCAGTCTCTTGGATTGACCCAGCCAGACTGCAGATTTCTCTCATTAGTAACTGTACATGTTCCCAATAATCTCCCCGCCCATGCCATGACGTTTCAACTAACTGTTCCTTGCACGCCCTATTGTTCACTCTACCTAACCCATTCCCACTAACAACAACTGCTACACATCCTAAATTCCATCCATCGCAAGTAACTTCTCCCCACTGCTCCAGGTTTTCTTCCCGACTAATCCCCACCGATTGTCCCCCACCGCAGAAACCAGCGGTGGTTTTTACTCTGCTCCCTTTCCATATGAATGGAAAGGAAAACCCTTGGAGAGGTGAAAGTAACGAAGGGGAAGTTTGATCCTTACGGAGCGGCAGCGTTCGCCTTTATGTTTGGATTTCTACCGCCGCCAGCGGTTCAAATCAGGAAATCCAAACATAACAGCGACCGGAAGTCCAAACATTCCCCGCAGTTACCCCCACCGCTCCCATAGCCTACACTCGATTAATCCCACCAATCCCACAGTCCCTCCTCACAGCATCCCTCCATCATCCGTTTTTCCTTTCCATTTATAACCCAATAATCATTTGCTCACACCCCACCCCCAAACGCCCCATTATGAGTAAATGATTGTATTCGAAACCTGGCCGAGGCTGTAGTCTGTTGCTTGTAACCAATACAAGTCAAACGGAGGTCAAAATGGTATGAATAAAAAATCCTTCACCCTGCTCCTGAGTGCATTGTTAACGTTCAGCATGTTGACAGCGTGTTCAGGCAACAACAACAACAATAAGGAAGCAGCGGCGACAAAAGATCCCGGTACAAGCGGGGGGACCAACACCGCGACAACAGAACCGGCACCAGAGCCGGAGAAACCGACAGAAATTAAGATTATGCTTCCCCTGAACACGACAGAGACTCCACCGGACACAATCAAAGCGGAAGTGGAGAAATTGACCAATACGAAGCTGACCTATCAATTTTTCCCGGCGGATACCTATGAAGAGAAGCTGAATTCATCGTTTGCCACAGGTTCATTGCCGCAGGTGACCTATTTGAAGAATCAGACGACCTTCCTGCAGATGAAGGAAGCGATCAAGGATGGACAGTTCTGGGAGATCGGTCCTTATCTGACGGAATTCCCGAACCTGAACAAGCTGAAGCCGGAAATCCTCAATAACACCAAAGTGGACGGCAAGCTGTACACCGTGTATATCGGACGGCCGCTGGCGCGTCAAGGGATCATTTACCGCAAGGACTGGGCAGATAAATTGGGGCTGAAGGCACCTGCGAATCTAGATGAGCTGTTCGCCATGGCGAAGGCTTTTACGGAACAGGACCCGGATGGCAACGGCAAAAAAGACACCACAGGGATTGTGGACCGGAATGAGCTGGTATACGGAGCTTTCAAAACCGTCTCCTCCTGGTTCGGAACCCCGAACAACTGGGGCGAGAAGGATGGCCAGCTTGCACCGGAATTTATGTTCCCGCAATATATCGATGCGATGGACTACTTCAAAAAGCTTCGTGATTCCGAGTACATGAACCAGGATTTCGCGGCTACCAGTAAAACAGATGCTGTAAATATGTTCACCAGCGGTAAAGCGGGCCTGTATATCGGCGGATCCATGCCTGATATTGATAACCTCAATAAGGATCTGATCAAGAATGTCCCGGATGCCGTTTTGGATGCGCACAGTATGGTCGCCGGACCGGATGGCAAGATTACCCAATGGATGATTCCGGGCTATAACAACGTGGTCCTCTTCCCGAAAGGCGCAGTCAAGGATGAAGCCGAACTGAAGAAGATTCTGGCGTTCTTTGACAAGATGATGACTCCTGAGGTTGCCAACCTGATGTACTGGGGGATTGAAGGCACACACTACACCGTTGAAGACGGCAAAGCGAAGCCGGCGGATGACAAAGAGCTGATTGAACGCGAGGTTAAAGGCTATAAGGACAGCGTTATCGGTGAATACGAAACCAACGGGATGTACCAGCCTTTGAACGTGCTGCCAGGCCGGATTCATGCTGATGAACTGGCGCTGGAGAACGTCAAATTCGGAGTGGCTGACCCTACGGCTGCCCTGGATTCGGCGACCTATACCTCCAAGGGCGTTGAGCTTCAACAGATTATTACGGATGCTACCTACAATTATATCTATGGACAGCTGGACAAGGCCGGATTTGAAAAAGAAGTGGAATCCTGGAAGAGCCGGGGCGGTGCAGCCATTATCGAAGAATACAACGCCGCATACAAGAAATAGGATGACAGTCGTGAACGGTTAGGCTAAGGCCCAGTGAAGAAGGCTGCCGAAGCAGCTTCAGCAGCCTTCTGATTCATACGAAACCGGCAGTCAGATGATCAATTTATGAAGCAGAAAGGAAGAGTATTATGCAGGAAGTCACCGCTCAGCCCAGCGCAATTCCTGAGCTGGAGCCCAAAAAATACAAAAGCAGCAGTGAACTCAAAAAGCGGCTGTGGAGAAATAAACTGCTTTACGTCATGCTGATACCGGGAGTGCTGTTTTTTGTTATTTTTAAATACTTTCCAATGTACGGCTTGGTCATTTCCTTTCAGGATTACAAGCCTTATCAGGGGATCCTCGGCAGCAATTGGGTAGGGCTTGAGCATTTCAAGCGGCTGTTCGCGGAGCCGGATTTTCTCAATATCCTGGGGAATACGCTGATTTTGTTCGGAATGAATATCATCTTTTATTTTCCGATTCCGATTATCCTTGCGCTGATGCTGAATGAGCTGAGAGGCACATTTTTCAAAAGATTGTTCCAGACACTCGTTTATCTGCCCCACTTTATGTCATGGGTTATCGTCGTTTCCATTACTTTCGTTATGGTCACGATGGACGGAGGAATTATTAACGAGCTATTGGTCTATTTCGGCCTTCCCAAGGTGAATTTCCTGCTGAATCCCGACTGGTTCAGGCCAATGTATATCATTCAGGTCATTTGGAGAGAAGCAGGCTGGGGCACCATCATTTATCTCGCAGCCATTGCGGCTGTGGATCCCGGACTTTACGAAGCTGCGCGCATGGACGGAGCCGGCCGGCTGAGACAGGTCTGGCACATTACCCTTCCGGCGATCCGAAGCGTCATTATTACACTGCTGATTCTGAAAATCGGTTCCGTGCTGGATCTTGGATTTGAACACGCCTATCTGCTGCTCAACTCCATGAACCGGGAAGTGGCGGAAATTATTGATACGTACGTGTATACCGCAGGTTTGAGACAAGGACAATTCAGTTACAGTACGGCTATTGGCTTCTTTAAATCAGTGATTGGACTCATTATGGTCATGTCGGTCAACAAATTATCGAAGAAAATGGGAGAAGAAGGCGTTTATTGAGAGAAATGCGGGAGGAATTCAAATGGTAGAAGACAGAACGATCGGCGGCCGGATCTTTGCTGCTGTTAACTTTACGCTGTTGGCCCTCATTGCACTTGTGACGGTGCTTCCATTTATCCACGTGGTAGCAGGCTCCTTCACAACCAGTGCGGAGCTCGCGGCCAACAAATTTGTACTGATTCCAAAAGTATGGAGCTTTGAGGCGTACAAGTTTATTTTCTCGACGGATACGATTTTTAGAGCGCTGGGAGTTTCGATTGGGGTTACGCTCATCGGTACAGCATTCAGTATGTTTATAACAGCTTTAATGGCCTACGGCCTCTCCAGAAGGGATCTGGACGGGCGCAATGTTATTAACTTTTTGGTCGTGTTCACGATGCTGTTTCACGGCGGGATGATTCCTACGTTCCTGGTGGTGAAGGAGCTGGGGCTGATTGATTCCTATGCGGCTCTAATTCTGCCTTCGGCAATCAGTGCGTTTAACATGATTATTCTCAAGAACTTCTTTCAGAATATCCCGGAGGGTCTTGAGGAATCCGCCAAAATTGACGGCTGCAACGACTTCGGCATCCTGTTCCGGATTGTATTGCCGTTATCTTTGCCCTCGATTGCGACAATTTCCCTGTTCTATGCGGTGACGTATTGGAACACCTATATGAGTGCCATTCTCTACCTGGATGACAGCGCCAAATGGCCGATCCAGGTGCTGCTGAGACAAATTGTCGTGCTGGCCAGCGGGATGGATTACAGCTCTTCGCTCGATGCTGCGGTTCCGCCGCCGGATCAGACGATCAAGATGGCCGTTATCGTGGTGGCAACCCTGCCGATTCTGATGGTTTATCCGTTCTTGCAGAAGCATTTTGCCAAAGGGGCTATGCTGGGATCAATGAAGGGTTAACCGCCAAAGGACAGGTATTCTTATGTTGGAAGGGGTAGTAAGATGATTGGCAGTCTGCCGAAAACACCCATGGAATGGGCAAAAAAAGCCTGTGACTCTTTAATGGATACTTATCAAGCGGGAGAGCTTCCTCCTGCACATCGCTGGCATTACCATCAAGGCGTGTTTCTATGCGGGATGGAGCTGCTCTGGGAAGCTGTCCGGGAGGACCGCTATCTGGAGTACATCGGTCAATATGTGGATGATCTGGTGGATGATCAGGGCAATTTCTATTTTGCCCGCGATGAGCTGGATGCGGTTCAGGCAGGACTGCTGCTGTTCACACTGCATGAACGGACCGGCAAGGGCAAGTACCGGACGGCTGCCGATAAGCTGAGAAATCTGCTGCTGACAGTAAACAGAACCGCCGAAGGCGGATACTGGCACAAGGATAAGTATCCTTATCAAATGTGGCTTGACGGGCTCTATATGGCTGGAGTCTTCTCGCTGAAATATGCTAATGCTTACGGGGAAGCCGGCTTGCGGCAAACCGTGCTGCATCAAGAGAAGCTGATGCGCAAATATATGAAGGATGAAGCTACCGGCCTCTTGTACCATGCCTGGGATGAGAGCCGGCGGATGCCTTGGGCCCATCCCAAAACGGGCTGCTCTCCCGAGTTCTGGAGCCGGTCCCTGGGCTGGTACGGTCTGGCATTGTCGCAATTTCTGGACCTGCTGCCGGCGGATGAACCGGGCCGGGCGGAGCTGGCTGCTGCGCTGAGCGAATTCGTGCAGGCCTTGATCCGTTATCAGGATAAGGACAGCGGACTGTGGTACCAGGTCGTGGATAAGGGCGATGAGCCGGATAACTGGCTGGAAACGTCGGGGTCCTGCCTGTTCGTCTACACCATCGCCAAAGCGGTGAAGTTGGGTCTGGCTACTGAAGAAGCAGCAGCGGTGACAGCAGCCCAAAAAGGCTATGAAGGCCTGATCTCGGTGCTTCAGCAGGATGATCAGGGCCGCGTGATCCTGCCGGATATCTGCATCGGCACTTCGGCGGGCGACTATGAGAATTATGTCACCCGGCCTAAGGTCAGCAATGATCTGCATGGAGTGGGGGCGCTCGTCATGGCTTGTGTGGAGATGGAGTCTTTGTACAGAATGTAAGAGGATGAAGCGGGAAGCTCTGCAGCGGTTGGAGCGCTGCTCGGGAGGAAGGGAGACCCATGTATAACATTGCGGATTACGGAGCGCTGCGGGATAGTCCAGTGCCGGCAACGGGAGCTATTGCGGATGCCATTGCGGCTGCGAGCAGAGACGGCGGCGGAACGGTAGTTATCCCGGCCGGGACTTTCCGGCTGTGGAATCCAGATGGGAAGGCGTGAAACGGCAAGTGCATGCGTCCTGCATTTACGGGGAGGATCTAGTGAATGTATCCATTACCGGAAGCGGAACTCTGGAGGGCAATGGCGCCCCCTGGTGGAACAAGCACCGGAATCACCCGGAGGCGCTGGAGTATCCCCGTCCAACGCTGATCGGATCTAACAACTGCACCCGGGTTACGATCAAGGATGTAATGCTGCTGAACTCACCGAGCTGGATGGTGAATCCGATCTGCTGCAGCAATGTGACGATCGACAATATCTCTTACACCGGAAGGTTCACGGTGCTGTACCTAAGCTATGCTGCTGCTTACCCGTTTACCTTTTGTTCAATAGGTTTACTAGGAACTGTGGCCCTTTTGGGCCATAGTTCTTTTTTTGATCTTCGGAGAGTCCAGGGAAATATTTACTTTACGGCTTTTTCCTTTGCAATATAAGCAGGTATCGCATATAATTAGTACCAAGTACTAATACCAGATACTATTAATGAGGTGATTTCATTGGCGGGTGCGAAAATTACAGCGATTGGATCTTATGTGCCAGTCCGGAGGCTAACCAATAGCGATTTGGAACAGATGGTAGAGACGAACGATGAGTGGATTGTCCAGCGAACCGGAATCCGCGAGCGGAGAATCAGCCGTGAAGATGAATATACCAGTGATTTATGTGTTTCTGCCGCGCAGGATCTGCTGAAGCGTTATGGCAAGTCTGCCGGGGACGTGGATATGGTTATTGTGGCTACCAGCACGCCTGACTTTTCTTTTCCTTCTGTAGCATCCATAATTCAGCACCGTCTTGGGATTCCGCTTACAGCCGGAGCTGTCGATATGAGTGCCGCCTGTGCAGGTTTTGTCTATGCCTTGCATACGGCCCACGCTTATGTCGCATCAGGATTGCACCGCAAGGTTCTGGTTCTTGGGGCAGATGCGCTGTCCAAAATTACAGACTATACCGACCGCAGCACCTGTATCCTTTTTGGGGATGGGGCCGGGGCGGTTCTTGTGGAGAGCGATGAGCTCGAGGACAGCTTCCTCGGCTTCCATCTGGGCAGTGACGGCGGCGGAGCACATCATGTGTACCGCACGGGCCTGTCGCATAAGGTGAACGGGATTGAACTGATGAATTCAGGCAAGCTGGTGCAAAATGGCCGGGAGGTTTTCCGCTGGGCGGTAAGAACCGTACCCCAAGGCATCCAGCAGGTACTTAAAAATGCGGGGGCAGAGCTTGCGCAAGTGGACTGGCTGATTCCGCACAGCGCCAACCTGCGGATGATCGAGCCCATTTGTGAGCGCTTGGATTATCCTCTTGAGCAGGCACTGTACAGCCTTGAATATTTCGGCAATACGTCGGCCGCAAGCATACCACTCGCCCTGGACCTGGGTGTCCGCGAGGGCAAAGTGCTGAATGGCCAGCAGATTCTATTGTATGGATTCGGCGCGGGTCTGGCCCATGCCGGTCAACTTCTAAAGCTGGCACTGGACCCGCAGGTCGAGCTTCCGGCGCAGCTTTAACAGGTACCAGCCGTCTTCCCAGGAAGCGGCTGTTTTTATTGAAATATTAGAATTTAAATGCTTCAAGCTATAAATTATCCTTCTATTTCTCGCTGAAACGGATAATACACCGGCTCGGTTACTTCTGCTGAGTAAAAGTGTCAGGAACATTGTTAGTATTCTGCACAGTACAACTGGACTGCTGGGTGAAATTTGAGGCATAAGTGCATTTGAATTTGCCGCATTTGTGTTCAGATCTCCACTTGCCCCCTATAGTCTTGACAAGGACAGACTACTCGCTGCATACTAATTAAACAGGGTTTATTAAGTGACTTTATTATATGTCGGAGGATACTTATGGAGAAGGCTAACGGTTATTTAATCAAAGATATTAATCTCAACCTTGTGCGGCAGGCCATGAAGCAGATTGGAACGGGATCTAAGTCACAGCTGGCAGTTTTGACCAAGCTAAGCGTGGTTACTATTAATTCACTGGTCAAGGAATTGGTTCAGCTCGGTGAATTGTCGGAAGACGAAACGGTCCCATCCAATGGGGGCAGACCTGCGCTTACTTACCGCTACAATTACGGATTTAGCCTGGCGCTGGTCATTCATATGAATGAGAAGCAGGGTGAGGATGTAGTTGTTGTGACAGTAATTAATTTAGGGGATGAGATTATAGAGCAGGAAGAATACGGCATACCGCTGTTCAATCTTGAACGGTTTTTTGAATTGATTGAGCAATATTTGTCGAAACACCCTACCATCAAGGTGATTGGGATCGGTATTCCCGGCCAGTCAGTCAATGGGGAAATCAAAGTAAGCAGTCATGACCAGCTGAAAGGCGTAAGATTGAGCGAAGTTATACAGGAGCAATTTGGATTGCCGGTTGTGTTGGAAAACGATGTGAATGCTGCGATCAGCGGGTACTGTTCCCGAACCGAGAAAGATGATAATCAATGTGTGCTTGGTGTATATTTTCCAAGATCCTATCCTCCTGGCATGGGGATTTATTTGAACGGGAGTGTAGTGAAGGGCAAGGACGGCATGGCTGGTGAAATTAAGTTTCTTCCGGTGGAGGTGGACTGGAACAATCCGGTCAAGCCTGAGGTGTTTATTGAGGCAGCCTGCACGATTATTCATACGGTGAATGTTGTGCTTGCTCCGGATGAAATTGTTATTTACCAGAGCCTGATGGATGAGGAAACCTGGGGCAGCGCTTGGGAATTGTACAGAACTCAGCATGCAATGCCTTCCATGCCGAGCATCATTCTGCTTGATTCATTTCATGAAGACTTTGAGGCAGGGATGCGCTGGCTAACCTTAAAGCAGCTGGAGCCTGATATTTGGGGCAATTGATGCCCTGTTATCCGGGAAATCACAGAGAGGAAGAAACATAACTATGGCAACTTGGTTTCTAATCATTATCTATCTTTCATTTATCAGCTTGGGCATTCCTGATTCGTTGCTGGGATCGGCCTGGCCGGTGCTGCATCTGGAAATCGGCGCTCCCTTTGGATCGGCAGGTCTCATCTCTATGATCATTGCCGGAGGGACCATCGTCTCAAGTCTGGTAAGCGGCAGCATCATTAAAAAACTGGGCACAGGGACGATTACCCTGATCAGCTGCTGTATGACCGCTGGTGCGCTGCTGGGCTTTTCCTTTGCGCCTTCACTGGTTTGGTTGGCGGTTCTGGCCATTCCCCTGGGACTTGGAGGCGGAGCGGTAGATGCTGCGCTCAACCATTATGTAGCCGATAATTACAAAGCCCACCACATGAGCTGGCTGCATTGTTTTTGGGGTGTCGGTGCGACGGCGGGGCCGATGATCATGTCCTATTATATGGCGAACCACAATTCGTGGAGAGAAGGCTATTCGGCCGTTTCGATCATCCAGTTGGGTCTGGTAATCATTTTGCTTGTCACCCTTCCGTTATGGAAGCGGGTAGCGAAGCTGCATCATGCTGCAGAGGTTGTGAATTCGAACGAAGCCCAGTCTGACGGGCTCGAGGGGAGTAGAACCGGCATATCTTCCCCGCCTGCCAAAGAGAAGGTTCATCCCATTCGCCTCAAGGGCGTTAAATTCTCGCTTCTCGCATTCTTGTTTTATTGCGGTGTCGAATCCACAGTAGGGTTATGGGGGGCCAGCTATTTAGTAGGGGCAAGAGAGGTGTCAGCCGAATTAGCCGCAGGCTGGATTTCTATGTACTATGGCGGAATCACCATCGGCAGATTGATTACCGGATTTGTGACCCTAAAGATCAGCAACCGGGTGCTGATTCTGGCGGGTCAGCTTACAGCTGCCCTAGGTGGATTGCTGCTGCTGCTTCCACTGCCTGACGTTATGTCCCTCGTTGGACTCATCCTGATCGGGCTGGGGCTTGCGCCGATATATCCCGGGCTGCTTCATGAAACACCGGCCCGTTTCGGCAAAGAGAACTCCGCGCAATTAATGGGGTACCAGATGGCAGTCGCCTATACAGGAACAACCTTGCTGCCCCCATTGTTTGGTCTGATTGCTTCCGGAATTAGCATCAGCCTGTTTCCGGCCATCGTATTGGCGTTTTTGCTATTGATGATGCTGAGTTCAGAGCAGGTGAACCGGGTCCTGAAACGAAGCCGGTCAGAAGCGTAGGCCGGGTGCAAGAGATCAGCCGGTATGATTATTCTTATAGGTAAAAGCTGTTCATGCTTTTAATCTATAAGACAAAGGAGGCACGACTATTGCTAGTGATCGAAATCTTGTTTGGTATCGTATTTCTTATAGTGTTGTATTGGATCGTCCGTAAAATTGTCAATTCTCCTTCGGTGCAGAAACATGCGGCAGAGAGGGACAAAAAGTTTAAGGACGATTTCGAACACGGGGCTTATAAAGAGGATTGGTGAGGTTAAGCATTCAACCGGCTGCCGCAGGATTCGCGGACGATTAGCGCCGGTTCAACGACAAACGAACCGCCTTCTGATTGATTGTTAATTAGATCGAACAGCATATGAGCCGCAAGTACGCCAAGCCGTTCTTTGTTCTGGCGGATCGTTGTCAGCGTAGGGCTGGTGTATTTGCAGGCCTCAATATCGTCACAGCCGATGATGGCGATATCTTCAGGGATGCGCAGTCCGTGTTCCTTCAAGGCGCGGATGGCCCCAAGTGCCAGCAAATCGGAAGCGGCAAAGACCGCTTGCGGCAGGCGGCCTTTCCCGATGAGCGTCTGCATGGCCGAATAACCGCTGGCTTCAAAGAAATCCTCTCCATGTACGAACCACGTGGGATTCATCACCAGACCAAAATCTTCGATTGCCTTGATATACCCTGCTTCCCGCCGGTTGGAAATATCCGAATCCGCCGTACTGCCGATAAAGCCAAGCTCCCTGTAGCCAAGCAGATAGAAATGCTCCACGACCTTGGAGGAGATTTGATAGTTGTCCGACATCACATATCCCGATTTTTTACCCTTAAGCTCCAAATCTACGCCGATGCAGGGAATGCTGCTCATATCAAGGTCGCGGATCGAGGACTCCATCTTCTGCCCGGAGATAATCACGCAGCCGTCCACATGAAAATGCTGGCAGCGCGCGAAATAATCACCGCTGCTGATAAATTTCTCGTTGGAGAAAAAAATCAGATCGTACCCCAGCACACCCATCTGTTTCTTGAAGGAGTTCAGCACCTCGATGAAAAAGGGATGGGTAAATTCGACATTAAATTCACCGGCAAAAATGACCCCGATCAGACTCGACTTTTTGGTGGCCAGTGTTTTCGCAGAATTCGAGGGGGAATATCCGGTTTGTTCGATAATCTCCAGCACCCGCTGTTTCGTTTTTTCCGAAACATCGCTGTAATTATTCATGATTTTCGAGACCGTTGAGACGGAGACACCTGCCATTTCGGCAATTTTCTTAATATTCATTTGCATGGTAAAGCCACCCTCCGACTGATCATGAATTCTGGGAAAACGACTGATATACTGCGGTTTTGGTCCATCGATAACACTTTATCCGTTGCGAAAATCAGTTATTCCTAGTCTATTAAACTTGTTGGTACAAGTCAATCCGCAGCTGTTATTTCCGAAACCGATTTCGGCCTGGATTTTCATTTATAAATCCGCAGCAAATAGTAAATAATAAACGGCCATGGCCCCTTTGCGGGGCCATGGCCGTATTTATTATGCGGAGCAGCAGGGAGCTCACGCTCCGTGTTTACTTTTCTTTGGGAATGAAGTCGAATATCTTGCCGGTTTCCAGGGCTTCAATCAGCTTCAGCAGCCAGCGGTAGTACTTAATGGCTTCTTCAATCTTTGCTTCATCTGTATTCAGGAGCTTCTCAATATCCGGATTGTCAGCATATTCGGTTTTTATTTGTTTGATTTCAGCAAGCGATTTAGCCAGTGCGGACATATTTCCCTCTACGGCTTTTCTCCATTTAATTGAAAAATAATCACTGAAATTCTGATGCCAGTCGGGAACGACCTCGAACAGATCCTTTCGGGTTCCTTTTCCCCACACCTTGTCGATCATCTTCAGGTCAAGTAAGGTGCGCACTCCTGTACTCATGGATGTTTTGCTCATTCCCATTGTACGGCTTAGCTCGTCCAGCGTTACGGGGCCTTGATTAAAGTACATGTAACCGTATAAATGCCCAATGGATAGGGTGATCCCGTACAAATCCATATTTTTGCCAATGGAATCAATGACCCGCTCGCGGACCTTGCTGATTTTCTCTATTTGCTCGGGCGGAAGCCCTTCTAAATCGTTCATGATGTCCCTCCTGAGGATTAGGCTAATAAACTGCAAACCTCTCCAATGTATTGTAATCAAATCTGCTGCAATAAGTAAAGAATTCATGCAGAACGGAATATGGCGTAAAACAGAGTATTCTATACGTAAAGTATGTAAAGTTAAAACTGTACACTAATTTTTTAGCGAATATGCACTTTGCGTCGCTTTTCACAACTCCGTTACACTTGTTGAGAAGCACAAACGTGAAATATAAGGGGAAGAAGGAGGTCACCATGGCAATTATAGAGGTAAAAGAACTTACCAAAGTATTCGGTCATGATGCGGGACGGGCACTTCCATTACTAGCACAAGGTTGGTCTAAAGAGAAGATTGCCCGTGAGGCCAAGCTGACGGTTGGTGTCAACAAGGCTGAATTCAGCATCAAAGAAGGAGAAATATTTGTCATCATGGGTTTGTCAGGCAGTGGCAAATCCACGCTAGTCCGTTTATTGAACCGTCTGATTGAGCCCACAGGGGGCCAGGTCTTTTTTAAAGGCAATGATGTGGTCAAAATGAATCCTGAAGAGCTGCGCCGGTTCCGGCGTAAAAATATCGGCATGGTCTTCCAGAAGTTTGCATTGTTTCCGCATCGCACGGTGCTGGCTAATGCCGAATATGGTCTTGAAGTACAGGGTGTGGAGAAAAAAGAGAGAACCCGGCTTGCCATGGAGGCACTGGAGCTTGTAGGACTTAAAGGCTGGGAGGACCACCGCCCTGATCAATTGAGCGGAGGCATGCAGCAGCGTGTGGGTCTTGCACGCGGTCTTGCCAATGACCCGGATATCCTGCTGATGGATGAAGCCTTCAGTGCGCTTGATCCGCTGATCCGCAAGGATATGCAGCAGGAGCTGCTGGAGCTGCAGGCAAGAGTGAAGAAGACGATCGTATTCATTACGCATGACCTGGATGAGGCCCTGCGGATCGGTGACCGGATTGCTTTGATGAAGGATGGTGTGATCGTCCAGATCGGCACTCCGGAAGAGATCCTTATTCAGCCTGCAAACAAATATGTGGAGCGGTTTGTGGAGGATGTAGACTTGTCAAAAGTCCTGACAGCTGCGCATGTGATGCGCCAGCCGGAAATGATCCGGCCGGAGCGCGGTCCGCGTGTTGCGCTTCAGCTGATGCGGGACAGCGGCGTATCCAGCCTCTATGTGGCGAGCAATGAAATGAAGCTGCAAGGTGTACTTACGGCAGAGAAAGCGCTGGAGGCACTCAAGGAGAATAAAAGCATTCTTGAAGTGATGGTCCGTGAAATTCCCCGTGTACGTCCGGACACGCTGCTGAACGACCTGTTCGAGCTGATGTCTGAGACACATCTGCCGGTTGCGGTAGTGGATGAAGAGGATAAGCTAAAGGGCATTGTGATTAAAGGGGCAGTACTTTCCGCCCTTGCAGGCAATGCGGTACCGGAAGGAGGCATCGGTTCATGAATTTACCTAAATTACCTATAGGCAAGGGGATTGAATGGCTGGAGGACTGGCTGACTACGTATTTCGGGCCGTTCTTTGATCTCATTCATGCGGTTATTGGAGGCATGGTGGACGGAATCGATGCGGCTTTAACCTTCCTTCCGGCTATCGTCCTCACGGTGATTATCGCCGCCTTGGCTTACTGGATCGGCAAATGGCGGATGGCTTTATTCGCAGTGATCGGGCTGCTGCTGATCGACAATCTGGGTCTATGGGATCCTTCTATGCAGTCCCTGGCCCTTGTGCTTACTGCATCACTGCTTGCTGTGCTGATTGGTGTTCCGGTTGGCGTGTTTTGCGCGCAAAGTAAGACTGTTCAAAATATTGTGACTCCGATACTGGACTTCATGCAGACGATGCCTGCATTTGTGTATCTGCTGCCGGCGGTATCCTTTTTCTCGCTTGGCGTAGTTCCCGGAGTCATTGCTTCTATTATATTTGCTATTCCACCTACGATTCGTCTGACGAACCTGGGGATACGCCAGGTGTCGCCGGAACTCGTAGAGGCTGCGGATGCGTTCGGTTCGACGGCGGGCCAGAAGCTGTTTAAGCTGCAGCTACCGATTGCTATGCCTACGATTATGGCCGGCATTAATCAGACGATTATGCTGTCGCTGTCGATGGTCGTCATTTCGTCGATGATCGGCGCACAAGGGGTAGGGGCCTATGTATACCGGGCGGTATCACAGGCTAAGACTGGCGCAGGCTTCGAAGCAGGGATTGCCATTGTAATTATAGCGATCCTGCTTGACCGTTTGACGCAGAAGCTGGTTAAACCTAAACAATAATGACGGGAGTGTTTTATTTAGATGAAGAAAAAAGGATTCGGATTGCTGTTGACGGCGTTGCTGGTATTTGCAATTGCCGGCTGTTCATCAAGTGAAGGAAAATCTGTGAAGCTGGCATATGTGGCCTGGGATTCGGAAATTGCCAGCACGTATGTAGTCAAAGAGGTTCTGGAGTCCAAGCTGGATGCGAAGGTGGAAATGCTTCAGGTTGATGCTGGACCGATGTGGGCCGGGGTTGCGGATGGAAGTGCAGATGGAATGGTAGCTGCCTGGCTGCCGAGCACCCATGCTTCCTACCTGGAGCAGTATGGAAAAGATATAGAGGATCTCGGGGCCAACCTGGAAGGAACCAAGACAGGTCTGGTTGTTCCCACTTATATGGACATCAACTCCATTGAGGATTTGAACAATCCGGAAATGGCAGCAGCGCTGAACAACCGGGTTATCGGGATTGAACCCGGAGCAGGAATTATGATGGCCACCGAAAAGGCGCTCACTGACTATAAACTGAGTGATTATAAGCTGCTGGAAAGCTCGTCGGCCGCTATGGTTCAAGAACTGGAGAAGGCATATACCAATAATGAGCCGATTGTAGTAACGGGCTGGACGCCGCACTGGATGTTCGCCAATATGGATCTGAAGTATCTGGAAGATCCCAAAAACGTATATGGCGGAGCAGAGCAGATTCACACTATGGTACGAAAAGGATTGAAGGAAGATATGCCGGAGGTGTACAACTTCCTCGATAAGTTCACTTGGACACCTGAGGAAATGGCCCAGGTTATGGTGGAGATTCAAGCCGGGAAATCGCCTGAGGATGCTGCCAAGAGCTGGGTAGAAGCGAATGAGGATAAAGTGAATACTTGGATTGCTGCAGAATAATAATAACTGTGCCGGTACTGCAGAGTCATTTTGCAGCGGGTTAAGATGTGTGCTATGATTAGGCCAACATAAGGCTACAATTTTGTAACCTGTAGCCGGACATTGTTCCCGCCATAACACATTCTTTAGCAGGATCATCAACAAACACCCCGTAAGGGGTGTTTTTCTTGAAGAATTAGTGATTTATAAGGACTCAGCGGAGCTGATGCTGAAAGGAGTCACGAAAGGGGACGGCTCCATGACGGAGGTCATAAACGGCTGGATTGATTGGCTGCTGCAAAGTCTTGGGCTGAACGGGCCGTATATTCTGTTAGCGACGATTCCGCTTACGATTCTGCAGAGTTTGTTCGGATTTTTTCCGCTGGCGATATTGATTGTTCTGCATGTCTCCGAGTTTCATGTGATCGGCGGCATGCTGGTCAGCTGGCTGGCTTGTAATTTAGGCGCTATACTCGTGTATTTTCTCTTCCGGCGGTACCTCTATGGCTGGTTCGACGAGAAATGGAGATCCAAGCTGAAGCGCTATGACAAGTGGCAGCGTTATTTGGACCGCTACGGCATCTGGACGCTGGTGCTGCTTCGCACCATTCCGATTGTTCCCAGCAACGTAATCAATTTCATGGCGGCGGTCTCGCCGATCAAAGCCTCGTCTTATATTTGGGGTACGGTGCTCGGCAATCTGTCCTTCATCTGGCTGTTCGGAACGATCGGCTCTTCACTGGTTGTCCCCAGAGAGGAATGGAACGGATTTCTTGCCTGGTATGCGGTTTTTATTATTATTTTGCTGGGTATCTTTATCCGGCGGCATTGGGGCCATCTGCAGGAGGATAAGCGGAGCCGGATGCAGTGATAGCTTTAGGAATTATGGACATGAACGTTTCTCGCGGTACTTCGCACCGTGAGAGGCGTTCTTCTTTTTTGTCCTCTTCCCGAATAGCCTATAGTAAGGGGCGGCGGCTTGACCGCAGGAATGCAGGGGGGACTTAGACTCATGGGCAGAATAAAAAAATGGGGAAGCCGCAGGGCAGTTATGCCAAGCCTGCGCCTGCGGGTGCGGCTGCCGAAATTCAGCTTGGGCAGCATGCCAAGACCGGCCGGGCGAAGCCCCGCGTTTAAGGCGAAACCGGCCAAGCCGGGAATCAGAGCCGCTGGACAAGGAGCGCGGTTCTCGCCAAAAAGACGGGGGAGCAGGTTCGGCTTCTCCGGCGGAGGAGAGCGGAAGAAGGCGGTTTCCGTTTCCGTCCAGAAGCCGCAAAAGCCGCGCAGACGGGGCCGCTTCTGGATCATCCTAAGCCTGCTGCTGATATTGGCGGTGCTTCAAGGGCTGCGTTATGTCGAGCAGCATTTAAAGCCGCCGATTATTCATCTGGCGCAAATCCGGGTGAAGCAAATTGCCACGGAGTCGATCAACAAGGCGATTACCTCACAGGTGGCCGATGCAGGAGATGCCGAAGCGCTGATTGACTGGAAGACGGATAAGGAAGGCAAAATATCGGGCTTTATGCTCAATTATAGAGAGCATATGCGGATTACCTCGCAGGCTGCGGAGGTCATTCAGTCCACGCTGCAGGAGCTGCATAATCAGACGGAGCATATCCCGCTCGGCCAGGCGCTGGGCAGTCCGCTCATCGCTTCCTTCGGGCCGGATGTGCCGATCAAGATCGAACCGCAGGGTGCAGTTAAAGTAGAGCTGAACACCCGCCAAAAAAATGCCGGAATTAATATGATTCTGGTTGAGGTCTTCATTCATGTTGTCACTGAGGTTGCGGTCGTCATTCCGTTCGACATGGAGCCGCAGGTGGTGGATACGGAAATTCCCGTATCTTATCTGATGGTTGTCGGCGATGTTCCGATGTACTATTACGACAATCAAGGCCAGCCAGTCGGTGAGAATGGAAATAACGCACCGGGCATTGCCATTCCGGCTCCGCAGGCAAGCGGGGAGAAGAGCGGAGCTGGCGAGGGCGAGGGCGGTTCAGATACTGATGAAAGCGGCGAGAGCAAAGATCCGCAAAGCGGCAGCACGAATGATCCGCCCGCGGGCAGCAATACTTCCGGCAATGCCGGAAACGCAGGCAATGGCGGAGCGGAGACGGAAGGCGGCGAATAGCTTAGGCAAATTGGATTTAATTTGGGAGAATCCGGAAAAATCAGCCAATGGAACAGGGATATCACCGCGTAGCGTTCATACACTATAGTTAGCAAAGTTTTAACTAATGGAGTGTGAGCCTGATGCCGTATGATTCTATGGATTCTGTCCGCTTGGAGCGTCTGGCCGGAAGATACAGCTATCTGGAGCGTGAAGGATTACTGCCGCTTCCGGTAATAGACGGAATAACAATTGTGGTTGAACTGCGCTGTGCCGCATGGGCGGAAGAATGCTTGCGGCTGCTGCTGCTGCATTCCGGCCCTGGCGTCCGTGTGATTGGCGTTCCGCTGGAAGAGGATTTTGCTTTGCTGCCCCTCTCGGAGCAGTTCTCTGGAGAACATGCCGTGTCTTTTCTCCCCTACAGGAATGGGGAATATAGGGTGAATGAGGCCTTGGCATATGCCGAGACCTCATTTGTCGTATTGCTTCAGGATTCCGTCATGGTTACTGCAGGCTGGCTCGCAGATCTGCTCTGGCCGGCCATTGATGATCCGGTTGTCGGGGTAGTTGCCCCGCGTTCCTCTACGGAAGAAGCGGAAGGCAGGGAATTGCAGCTGTTTGACGATTTTTCTAAACTGTCCGCATACGTAAACCATACCCGGCTTCGGCGGCAAGGCGAATGGCGTAGTGTGGATGTGCTGAGCGGTGCCTGCCTGCTCTTCACCCGGAAGCTGCTGCTCAGGGTGGGCGGTTTCGATGCATCGCTCCGCCAGCGGCGCCTAATGGTGGCCGATTGGTGCCTGCGGGCCCGGCAGCTGGGGAGAAGGCTCGCGCTCAGTGATGCTCTGTATGTTCACACGCTTCATCCGCTTGAAGACGGAAGTTATTATTTGAATGGCATAGACCAAGGGGCTGAGGAGGAAGGCAGGCGGGCGTACTGCGCCAAATGGAATCTGCCCGGCGTCTCTGGGAGTGGAGGAAGTCTCCAGGTACCTGCGGAGCTTTCCGTCTATCCGCAGCAGCCCGCCATACCGCTCGGCAATTCTTCCGTGATCGTTCCACTGGTGACAGCGGTTGTTTATTTTGAAGAGAAGTGGAACACGGAAACATCGCTTAAGCGATGTCAGTTGCTGCAAGAACAACAGAGTTATGACAATATCCGCTGGGTATGGATCAGAGACAGTGCAAACGATGTTGCTTCCGAATTTCCGGTCCAGGAGAGGGACGCAGTGATTACGGTACAGGGAGAAAAACCTTGGCTGCATGCGCTGGAGAATGTCTCCGCACTCTACGAAAGCGAAGCAGTAGTGTATTTGTCCGCTTCTGCAGAATATGACCACCGTTATGTGGAGAGAATTGTGCAGGCTGTGCGGCAGGGTTCAACCGATATTGTGGTGAGCCAGGAAGATGAGCTGCAGGGGCCATTGACCGGAGGTCTTCCGCTGTTTCTTCCGCTTGAGCATTCCGCCCACCGGGGCGGAATTATGCCTGGCCGAATTGGGCGGCGGGAGGAGCCGACACGCCGCATCCTGCAGCTCGTTCCCGCAGAAAAGCTGACTATAGGGTATACTGCCGGGCTTCGCGGCGGAGAAACATCGCCATCCCCGAGTAACGGAGGGGGACGGCTATGAACTATCTTATCCTCAGTTCTGTTCCCTGGGAGGCTTATAAATATAAGAGGCTGCTCGACCTCCTTCCAGACCGCGGGGAAGTTTTGTTTGCGGGGGGAATGACACCGGGCCAGCAGGAGGAATATGACATCCAATCCTTGAGCCTGGCGGAGATTTACAAGCTGAATGCCAAGGAATACACGGTGCTCGTCTCCTCCCCGTATTGGCTGCCGGATGTAATGACACTGGAGCCAGCCTATACCGTGGCACTGCTGGAAGCTTGTCCCGAAGGCGAAGACAGCGGACTGTGGGACAAATACAGCGCGCTGCTTGCTGCCAGAGCCGATCTGGTGGCCACCGCTTCAGAACGGCTATATCTGGAGCAGAATCTGCGCAGAGACGGGGTCGTCTATCTCAGCGGGGACAGTCCCTTATCGTATGGAATCATCCGCCGGGGAGACGGGCTGTTCTTTCTCTCCGGCTATGAAGCGATATGGACGAGAGCGCTGGGAGAACTGTGGCAGCCATCCGCAGGATCGCCTGTGTCTTGGCTTGATATCCAGCGGCGGCATCGTGCGGATTTCTATCTGTCCATGTGCGAGAAGCTGCCCGATCAGCCGACCGTGCATTATCTGGCAGCCTCCTATTTATATTTGCTTGGGGACGAGGCGGCCTCCCGGTATTTGACGCAATCCTTCGAGCTGATGCTGCTGCATGATTATACGGACTGTCTGCATTCCCATTACCGGTTTTTCTCGGCTATTGAAGCCAAGCAGGGCCATCTGGAGCTTGCTGCCGCGCAGTATGCCATTACAGCCTTTACAGACGAAGAAAGGGCGAGGGCAGCGGAGATGCAGAACTGGCTGGACCATGGCCAAAAAGAGCTGCTTCAGGCGGAAATCTGCCGTGTGAACGAGGATTCGGCGGCGGCGATCATAATTTTGTCCGGTTCATCCTATACGGAGGCGAAACTGATGCTGCTGCTGAACTACATTGAAACCTATCAATGGGAAAAAGCACTGCAGCTCCAGCGTGAAATGGAAGCCGGCAGCGATGCGGGGGTAGGTAATGCTGCGGGAACGTCACCTCCAGCAAAAGGCGCGGCGGCGGCAAGCCAGCAGCTGCCGGTGATCGAAGGTACGCTGCATCTGCTGCATGGCAGGCGGCATGCCGCCATCCGCAGCTTTCTGCGGGCGGCCGGAGCAGACCATCAAGCCCGGCCACTGTTTGCCGAAATGGCCGATCTGGAAGAGGCAGTCGGACGACTGAGGGGGAGAGTAGATGAGTAACCGTGAACCTCTGCGCAAATCCTCCGGCAACCGGCTGACCGCGATGATGCAGGTGCGCAATGAGAGCGGGCGACATCTGGAGCGGGTGCTTGAGGAACTGAGCGATTTTGTAGACGATATCGTCATTGTCGATGACGGAAGTACGGATGGTACGGCGCGGCTGTGCAATTCTTTCGCCAAGGTGTCAAAGCTGGTGACGCTGGAAAGCTCGCTGTTCAGCCGGGAATGGGTGCTCCGGCAGACGCTCTGGGATCTGGCGGTGTCCACCGGACCAGACTGGCTATTATCTGTCGATGCCGATGAATTCTACGAGGAAGAGGCGAAGCGGGAGATGCGGCGCCTTATTGATCAGGATGTTTACGACTGGGTAGCCTTCCGCCTGTATGATTTTTGGGGCGGAACTACCCATTACCGTGAGGATGAACATTGGAATATTCACATGAAGCATACCCGCACGCTGGTCCGCTATCTGCCGCATTTTCATTATTTTTCGCCCCGGATGGATCATCATGTTCCCCGGCTCCCGCTTTCCTACGCCATCCTGCCGGGTTTTCTAGCCGAACTGCGTGTGAAGCATTACGGCTGGGCTGTGCCGCCGGAAGAGCTCCGGCAGAAATACGAGCGTTATCTGGAGCTTGATCCTGAGGGGAAATGGGGGAGTCTGGAGCAATACCGTTCCATTCTGGATGAGAATCCCCGTGTAATAGAGTGGAAAGAAAAGCGCGGCACGTAAACAGCCGTAGTAAGGGGAAGATCATTAAGTGAGACGGGGTCCCGGCCGAAAATAAGCGTGCGCAAATTATCCGGATTGGACTGAAACGAACTAAAGTTAGGCAAAGTTATTCATCCTTTCTTCATAGAATAGGAACAGCAGGCTTACCCGTAAAAAGACCCAAACCGTCGTCTGGGTCTTAAACATTTTTGCTTCCATCCTAGCTAGAACACAGCCTGTACGGATAAAATATGGTGGATTGAAGAGGATGACTGGGTTAACATAGCAAAATACGCAGATTCCCAAACAAGCCGGTTAAAACGGCATAATAGGAGAATATTATTAATGACATAATGATGAAGTGAACCTTAACGATTGGACGTTAAGGTTTATTTTTCTTAAAATGGTTAAAATAAGGCAGATACATATAAACCTATATAGATTGAACTTGAGAATTACATGTAGGGAAAAGTGGTGGAGGGGAATTTTGGAACTGTAGGAGCGACAGCGTCCGCCTTTAGGTTTGGATTTCTACCGCGATTCGCGGTTAAATTCAGGAAATCGAAACCTAACAGCGGCCGAAAGTCCAAACATTCTCTGGAGTCACGGCCAATCCCAAAATAGAAGAATTATAAGTTCAATCTATATAGCTTTAAAAAAATCTAAACGAAAAGAGGGATGGTTATGGATAGCTGTTTGTTTATTCATGGCTTCACCGGGGGAGAACACGAAATCTCTCCGTTGTCACGGTTTATGGAGCAGCATAATTACCATTCCAGGACCTTCACGCTTAAAGGGCACGGCGGCAGCAGAAAAGATCTGCTTCACTCGGACAGGCATGATTGGCGGCAAAGTGCCGAAGATGAATTAAAGAGTTTGCTGAACCAGACGGAGAGCGTTCATCTTATTGGTTTTTCTACCGGAGCGTTGATCGCTTCCCATCTTTCGGTACAATACCAAACCCGGATTAAGTCGCTTACGCTGCTGTCGGCGCCTGTGTTTCCGCTGAACGTGCTTGAGATTCTCAGAACGTTGGGCAGCCCAGCCATGCTCAGAAATTATTTCAGCAAATTCGGCTCGACGCCGGCGAAGGCCACCCGGGAGTTTCAACGGCTGGTCCGCGAAAGCTTTGAGGTCTATCCGCGCATCGAGATTCCGACCTTGATCGTGCAGGGCAGAAGAGATCATCTGGTGAAGACCAAAAGCGCCGGTTACCTGCAGCAGACCATTCCTTCCGGCCGCAAACAGGTGCTGATGGTGGAGAACAGCGGTCATATGGTTTGCCATTGCGATGATAGTGAGCGGATCATGAACGAAGTACTCCAGTTTATCGAGCGCTCAGGGGTTTCCTGAATAGTGTGTGGAAATAATATATCAAGCGCGGCTTGCAGAGCCTCTTTCACCGATTAGTGTGAAGCAGGCTCTTTCTTATTTATCAGAGTTGATTTGCATTGACAACGTATATAGTGCATGGTAATTTTTAAAGGGAAACCGGTTTCCCTAACGGTTGAGTTTGTCCGGAAAATTCCGGGAATGATAACAAAAAGGAGACTAAAAAAATGTCAAACCACTGGTTTTTGTACCATACGTCAGAAGATCCTTTTGCCTTTCCCGCTGGACCGGGAGCCCTGAAATTGCGGCTGTTTGTGCCTGCCGGACAGCATTTAAGCTGTACTGTGGTTCACTCCGACCGCTATGATTCCCCGGGCAGTGAACAACCACAGTCTATGGAGAAAATCGGTTCAGCCGGTGCCTATGAGATTCATGAGGCGGTAATCCGGACGGAAACCGGCAAATGCAGATATTTGTTCTATGTAAAAAATCTTGCGGGTGATTATACATGGTACGGAGAACGGGGAGAGTCCCAAAACCGCGAACGTGCCGGGTCTTTTCAATACGCTTATCTACATGCCGACCAGGCGCTGGAGCTGCCTTCATGGACGAGCGGAGCCATTGTTTATCAGATATATCCCAGCAGCTATAACCGTGGAACACTGCAGGGAATTACAGAAAAAATACCCTATCTGCAGGAACTCGGCGTGACCGCCGTCTACATGACACCTATCTTTGAATCTCCTTCAGAGCATAAATATAATACATCGGACTATTACAAGATTGATCCTGATTTTGGTACAGCAGAGGATCTTAAGGAGCTCGTCGCTGAGGCACACCGTCACGGGATCAAGGTGCTGCTTGATGCTGTGTTTAACCATTCCGGCGATACTTTTTTTGCTTTCAGAGATGTGCTTGAACATGGGGAGAATTCGCGGTATAAGGATTGGTTCTTTATCCATTCCTATCCGGTTGAGCAGTCTCCGGTTCCAACCTATGAGACCTTTGCAAAGGCCGAAGCCCAGATGCCCAAGCTGAATATGAATCATCCTGAAGTTGCTGATTATATGCTCGGTGTGGCCAAGCATTGGATTCGTGAAGCGGGAATTGACGGCTGGCGTCTGGATGTGGCCAATGAGGTCCATCCGCTGTTCTGGTCCCGGTTCCGCCGCGAACTGAAGGATGAATTTCCCGAACTGCTGCTGATTGGGGAAATCATGCATGCGTCCGGTCCGTGGTTAAGGGGTGACCAGTTTGATGGCGGGATGAATTATGTGCTGCGTGATGCGGTGCTGGAATTTTTTGCGGAACAATCCACGGGCCCGCAGCGGTTCATGGAGCAGCTGCTCCATATCGAAGCACTCTGCAATGATCAGGCTAACTCGGCAATGTTCCAGCTGCTTGGCAGCCATGATACCCAGCGGTTTCTGACAGCCTGCAAGGAAGGCGGCCGCGGCTGGAACCGGGCGGGTACGGCCCTCCAGCGGATGAAGCAGGCTATATTTTTTCAGATGACCTATATTGGCCTGCCAATGATATATTACGGAGATGAAGTCGGAATGGAAGGGGCCACCGATCCGCATTGCAGAAGACCGATGCTTTGGCACAGGCAGGAGCAGAATGAGGAACTTCGCAATTGGTACAAGGAGCTGATTGCCCTGCGGAAAGCACATAACGTCCTGCAAAAAGGCGCATTCCGTCCCTGGTTCACTGATGAGGCGCGTAATGTTCTCGGCTTTGTGCGGCAGGGTGATCAGGACCCAATAGGGCTGATTCTCAACAACTCCCCGAATCATTATCAGCTTGAGCTGAGCAGTTTCCGCCCTGACCCAAATGAACTGACCGACTTGTTGAGTGGAAGGACCATCCGGAATGCCAAACAGATTCTTGTGGAGATTGAACCGTTCGGCTGCCTGATGTTGAACTAGCCGAACGGTGCGGATGAAATTGCAAGGCCGGGCTCAGGTTCATGATTTGTTTTTCTTATTTTTCCTAAGTGTCCGGTACTCCTGATTCTCCCATTGCTTGAGCAAAGGATAAGGATCGAAGGCCCACTCTGTAATTCCCCGGTCGCGGTAGATGCCGTAATGCAGATGGGGAGGGAATTTGCCCTGAGTTCCGGGTTTGCCGTACCCCGAGCTGCCGACCCAGCCAAGAGTTTGCCCGGGTGTGACGATATCTCCGCGGGAGATGGATTTCTCATACCCGGCCAAATGGGCGTAATAATGATACCGGTTCTCGATATCGCGAATGCCTATTCTCCAGCCGCCAAAGCGGTTCCATCCCTTCGTCTCCACTACTCCAAAGCAGGTGCTGCGCACAGTCATTCCATGCGGGGTGAACAGATCCGTTCCCTCATGAATGCGCGCACCTCCCCAGCTTCTGCCGGTGCCCCATGTACTGCGGTAGGCATACAACGTTCCGACGGGCAGCGGAAAAGCGCTGCCTGACAGGTCGAGCCGTCCGAAATGCTCATACAGCTTAGAGAATTGCGCCACCCGCTGGGCCGCGCGGCCATTATGATAATACTCCCAAACTCCAATATTGAAGTCATTCACAGAGTTTCCATAATTCAGAAGGTGACGTGCCATGCTGTAGAGCACGTCGGCATCATTTGTGGGATCGGCGAGATCGTCCCCGGACCCGTCCTGCCCGAAACCGCCGAAGAAGCTGATGGAATCAGGCGATTTATCGGCCTGATCCGGATTCAGCGGACCGGACCATACCGGTGCAGGAATGGTGATGCTGGTAAGACGGGAAGAAGCGGACACTTCCGTGCTTCCCTTCTTCTTAGCAATCGTCCGCTCATACTGGTCAATCGCAGCGAATCTGAACCAGGGAATGCCGGTAGCAGCACTCATTTGCTCATAAAGCTCCTTGCGTGCAGTCTCAACATTCACCTTGCTGCCGGCAGGAACGCCGCTGGATTTGACGGGCGGGGGGTTATGCCCCCGGGTGGCAGCCGCAACAGCCGCTTCCCCGCCGCCCGACAGCAATAGGGCAGCCGACAAACAGGATACGGTGATCACTTTTCTATAATTTCTGAATGGGGCCAGCATGATAATAACCTCCTAAGTTCCGCCGTGGAATTGTATAATACATCGGACAGGTATTGACAGATGCACTTATTTTCTTTTAATTTGAAGCAAAAGGGATGTTTTTATCCGTACTTGTCTAAAGCTGCCAAGTTTGAACAAAATACCCTGCAGCTAGAGCAGCCGTCTGTCTGAAGTACAGAGCAATCAAGCTTGCAAGCTGTATTTCACAAAAACAGGCAAATGCCAATGGCACATGCTATAATATGAGGCAGCAACTTTTTAACAATGGAACTTATATTCAGGCGAAAGCGGGGTTCACCACTTTGACTAATAGAACAGCCAAACAACCCAAGCCGGAATGGATTAAAATCAAGTTAACGACCGGTGATAATTATCAGGATATTAAAGGCATGATGCGATCCAAAACTTTACATACCGTATGTGAAGAAGCACGTTGTCCCAATATTTATGAATGCTGGGCGAACCGTACGGCTACATTTATGATCCTGGGAGACATTTGTACACGGGCCTGCCGTTTCTGTGCCGTGAATACAGGTCTGCCCACGGAGCTTGACCTGCTGGAGCCGGAGCGTGTTGCTGAAGCTGCAGAAGGCATGAAGCTTAACCATTGTGTGGTGACAAGCGTGGCCCGCGATGACTTGAAGGATGGCGGTGCGGCGATTTTTGCCGAGACTGTTGCTGCTATTCGAAGACGTCTTCCGCTATGCAGTGTGGAAGTACTGATCCCGGATTTTCTCGGAGACCGGGACAGCCTGGAAATTGTAATGAACAGCCGCCCGGACATCCTGAACCATAATATAGAGACGGTAGAGCGGATGTCGGACCGTGTGCGGGCCAGAGCCAAATACCGCCGCTCTCTGGAGCTGCTGAGCCGGGCGAAGGAGATCAAACCAGATATTCCTACCAAATCCAGCATCATGCTAGGCGTAGGAGAAGAATGGGACGAAATACTTCAGGCGATGGATGATCTGCGGGCGGCAGATTGTGATATATTGACATTAGGGCAATACCTGCAGCCTTCCCCTAAGCATTTAAATGTGGAGAAATATTATCCGCCGGAGCAATTTGCTTTGCTCAAGGAAGAAGGACTGAACCGGGGCTTCAGTCATGTAGAAGCGGGCCCGCTCGTCCGCAGCTCTTATCGTGCGCATGAGCAGGTCAAGTCCGCTGCGAAAGCCCGTGAGGAGCGTTCAGTTTCACAGTAATAATTAAAATTTAGGGAAATAAAATTGCCTTCGTGACGGAGTCATAGGGTTTGTCTTTAGTCTTTAGTCTTTAGTCTTTAAGGTTTAGGTTTAAGGTTTTAGAGGGAAAAGGGCCGATTGTGAGCCGTAGGTGATCAGAGGCCCTTGGGTTAATGTTGTAGGTCCACCCCATCACGCGTTGATGGAGCCGTGGAGCTGAATTTCGAAATTGGAGGAGCGCCAGCGTTCGCCTTTGTTGTCCGATTTCAACCGCATGGCGGTTTAAAATGAAGAAATCGGACAACAACAGCGGCCGGAAATTCGAAATTCCGCGGAACGGCGGCTTATCAACGCCCCCGCTCCCATTATGCAAAAGAAAGGCAGGCGACACACGCTTGATCGTTATAGGTGGAAAAGGCTACGAGCTCATGTTGGATCATAAGGACGGCTGGAATCCGGAGGCGTTTCGCGGGAGATACAGCGAGGTGCTGGACCGTTACGATTATATTATCGGTGACTGGGGATACAGCCAATTACGTCTGAAAGGCTTTTACCGGGACAACCATCCGAAGGTGAACCGGGATACAGCTATTTCTGGCATGGTGGATTACATTAATGAATACTGCAATTTCGGCTGTGCCTATTTTGTTCTGCACAAATTGAAAGAGCAGCCGAAGGAAGGTACATTCAAGGATATCTTGATTAAAGAAATACCGGAGCCGGTGCTGGAGGAAGACCTTGAACAAGAGCCTGCCGAACCGGATGCTGTAATTAAAGAGCAGCGGGAATCGAAATCTTCCTACCCTAACCCGGCCCGCGACAAGGGTACTGGCGGAAACGGCAGGGATCATTCGTCTAAGGATAGACCTGTGCGGGAACATCAAAGCCGGAACCACCGGAATAAAGACAAAAAAGGCAATAAAGATTTTCAGGGCAGACAGCAGCAGAACCAGCAAAGCCCGCAGAACCCGCAGAACCCGCCCCAGAATTCTTCCAACTAAGCAAAGGCGGCAACTGTCTTCTGTTCTGGGATTGGTACAAAACAAGGATGCCCCTCGCCATACATACATGGCTGCAGGGCATCCTTTGTTTCTGCTGTGCGATATAATCCGCTATTTAACGGATAATTTCAATTGTTTGAGTGCGGCGTCGTAGCTCCAGGTTAGCGCAGGGAACTTCTTTTTGAATGCATTGAGTTCAATGTAGGTCTCATCATTCTGGGACAGGGCTTCTTTGGAGGCCAAGGCGAAGCTGGAGATGCTGCCGGCTCCGTTCGTGACAAGCACTTTTTTGTTCTTTGCATCCCAGGCAACATCGCTCTCGACAAGGGTTGCCAGCACGCGTGCCGAAGCATAAACCTTGTCCCCTTGCTTCAAGAGACCGACATTTCCGGCAAAAGGACTTCCATTGATGTTCAGAATATGGTTATCTCCGGACGCTGTAATGTTGGTCATTCCAGCAATTTGCAGGGCGGTAATCAGCTGCGCGGTTTTGCTTTGGACTTCAATATCCGGCTTCAGGCCGATCTGGTTAAAGTCCTCCTTGTTCGGGGTCAGGTACTTTAAAGTCGTGAGCTTCAGTTCCCCGCCGTTGGATACGGGCACAAGGTTTTGAATTCTGGCTTTGCCGTATGTGCGGGTACCGACGATAGTCGCGAGCTTATTATCGCGCAGAGCACCGGTCAGGGCTTCGGAGGCACTGGCGGAGTTCTCATTCGTCAGGACGACGACAGGCACGCCGATTTTACTGCCACCTTTTATAATTTCCGGAGTTAGAGCGCCACTTTGGTCAGAGGTGTACATCATAATGCCCGATTCCATAAACTTGGCGGTAATGTTCTTGGCAACATCGATATAGCCGCCTCCGTTATTGCGCAGATCCAACACGAGCGATTTCATCCCGGCTGCCCGCATCTTATCCAGCATAGCGGAGAATTCCTTGTCGGCATTCTGCGTGAAGCCGCTTAATGCGATGTAAGCGATTTTCTGGCCGATAATTTTGCCGGTGACAGAGGTTGTTACCATACTTTTCAGGGTTACGTTAACGGATTTGGCCGCCCCGTTTCGGTTAACGGTTAGGGTCAGCTTGCTGCCTGGCGCTGCGCTAAAGGGATCGGCCTCAAGATCAGCGATGCCCGTACCGTTGATCTTCAGAAGAACGTCACCGCGTTTCAGACCCGCTTGTTCGGCGGGAGAACGGGGGGTGATTTCTTCAATGTACACCTCATTCCCATTTCTCGCCAGCGAAAAACCGATACCGACATATTCAAGCTCAAGCTGATGTTGAAATTCAGCGGCTTCGTCACTGTCGAGGTACATGCTGTAAGGATCATTGAGCGTATAGATCATTCCGTCAATTGCACCACGGATCAGGGTATCCTTGTCTACCCCTTCCACGTTGTAGGATTCAATATAGTCCATAATTTCGTTAATAATTTCTGTGTTTGAATCGGTCTGTGCGCTCTCTGCCGCTGAAGCAGCAGGTGCTAAGAGGAGGGAGAACACAAGACAGCCGCTAAGAACGGCCGACATGATTTTTCCGGATTTCATAAGTGCATACGCCCTTTTTTATTATATTTGATGATGCATTACAGCTGTCTGTCTTAAGATTATAATTGATCACCATCAAAACTAAGATTATAGGTTTCGTCAACCGTCCACGCACCGTCTTCTGACTTCACAAAGAGGAAGATGAGTGACTGCTTGTAGCTCTCCCCGCTATCGGCATCCTTAATGGTGGTTTCCGCATACACAGCGGCTTCTTCGTTAGAATAATAGAAGATATTCGAGTTATCCAGGGTATAGCGGTGATCATAGGTATCAAAATAGTCCTGCATATCCGACTTTGTTGCCGCATCGTACTCCTCCCCGTATGAGGTCATCAGGGCGGAGATAGCATCCGTATTCTCAGCACTCATATATTGATAATACTTGCTGAGGTTATCTTTGAGGGTTGCTGCTGTAGCTTGCGGCACAACTGCTGCTGTCATTCCCTGTTCACGGGTAAGGAGCACCGTTCTGTCTTGCACCTCCATCGAGGCAATCTTCCATTTCCCGTCCTTACGGACGAGCTCATACAAATATTCAATGTTCTCGTCAGGAATATAAACGCCGCCGGTTCGAACGGCTTTCTCAACCGTGACGGCAGTCGCTTCATTTCCCTGGATTTGCAGCACCATAAGGCTTTCAATTGTATTCTTGACATCATACAGCTCAAAGGATGAATCCATATCGGCTACCATTCCCTTAACGTCCTCACCTGCCTCCACAAGCGAATAAAAGCGACTGGCTTGTTCAGTATTATAATATTGATTGGCCAAATGAATTAAGGCCGTAATATCCTTCTCGTCGGTGATAGTGGACACAGCGGCTTTGATCTTGACGCTTCTGCTGCCTGAGTCCCAGACGGCTGTGCCGCCGGTAGCTTCAGCAATGAAACGCAAAGGAATATAAGTAGTGCCGCCGATGGAGAGGGGCGCTGTACTCATTTTTTTGACGGTTCCGTTCAGGGTAGCCCGGTTGCTGCCGATTTTGAGGCTGAGCTTAAGCGAGGAGCTGGTGCCGGTGATGGTTCCCGTCTGGGCATTATAGAGCACCTGAAGTCCAAGCTTTTCGAAGATGACACGGAATGGAACGAGTACAGTATTATTCTTAAGGTAAGGATTACCCGCAGTGAATGAAACATTGCTGCCGTTAATATAGACCTTAATCGGTTGTTCTGCGGCAAAAGCGGGGACTGCCAGCACAAGTGCCAGCAGGCTGGTGCCTAATAAAGATATTAATTTTTTCAACGGTTGTTCTCTCCTTTAAAATAAACATAACTATGTAAAATAGGTTCATTATACCAATGGAAATTCTCCCTGTCTATCAACTTGTGTTAGCTGTAATAGAAGAGTTTGTTAAACACCCCCAAGCATAAAAGAGCCGGGAATGTCGTTGCATTCCCGGCTTTCCCACCTCTGAAATTAGGACCAGCTCCCTAGACCAGAAAGGCTTCACGGACACGGTTCCAGAAAGGAAACGGGCGGTATCTGGCAAAGCTGATTTTTTTGTCGGATACCTGGCAACGGACGGAGACCAGGTCATCCACTGGAATATTGTTATGGTCAATCGTCAGCAGCAGGCGCTGGTCTTTGCGGGAAAAGATGTCGCAGTGATGGTGCTTGGGCAGCAGCAACGGCGAACCCATCGTACGGAACACACGATTGTTGATCGATGCAATTTCGGCAATTTGCAGCGCTTCAATCGACGGATGCACCATAGCACCTCCAAGACTTTTGTTGTAGGCGGTGCTGCCTGATGGCGTGGAGAGGCATAAGCCATCGCCGCGGAACATCTCGAAGGTTACGTCATTAATGTCAACCTGGATGACCACCGTTCCGTCAACACCTTTAAGGGTGAACTCATTCAGGGCAATATGCGAGGTGGAACCTGATTTTTTATGAATTTCCAGTTCTAGCAGCGGATACTGCACGATACGCGGTTTATGTGGCATGGAGTCACCCACTCCGCACATATAGTCGATCAGTGTCGGAAGCTCTTCCGCTTTCCAATCCGCATAGAAGCCCAAATGTCCGGTATGCACACCTACAAAAGCCAAATTGGAAATCTGATCGATAAAGGTATGAAAAGCGTGCAGCATAGTTCCGTCACCGCCAATGGAAATGACGATTTCAGGAGATTCGGCATCCAGCTCCAGGTTCCGCTCCGCCGCCAGCTTGTGAAATTGCTCCGCAAGTTTAATGGACAATTCGTCTCCGCGGTCCAGAACATAATATCTCAAGATGTACAGGCTCCTTTGTATGATTCAGTCATACACCGATCATAATCAATCTTGACCCGGAACACAATATTAGAGCGATGAAAAGACTGTCCTTCTTGCGTATATTGTTCAGTATCCTTTCAGGATTAATGCCGCCGCCATGTGCGTGCTGCTATGCCGGATAACATTATAAGCAGCGACAGCAGCAAAGCCCCACCCAGCAGCAGGCCAAGCAGGCTTAGACTGGAAACGAAAGCAGAGGCGGGAGAAGCAAGCCCGGAAGCGGCAGGCAGTGCATTCCAATGCTCTGACAACCCTGAGCTTATAACAGGCTTCCAGAGCAGCAGCAGCAAGCCCGCAGACAGAAAGGCGTGGACCAGTCTGGCAAGCATGAAGGGGAGATAACGCAGTCCTGTGCCATTCAGGATGCTTGCGACCTGGGCATGTACGGATAATCCGCCCCAGGAGAGAATAAAAG
Source organism: Paenibacillus sp. FSL L8-0340 (assembly GCF_038593145.1). Taxonomy (NCBI): domain Bacteria; kingdom Bacillati; phylum Bacillota; class Bacilli; order Caryophanales; family Paenibacillaceae; genus Paenibacillus; species Paenibacillus sp. FSL L8-0340. The sequence continues at coordinate 6,304,096 of NZ_CP151967.1, read as the reverse complement.
CAGCTGCAGCTGCTTTGAAATGCAGCGGAATTGAAGCCGTCGCCTCACCGGCGGAACGGGCACCCAGGGTAACCTCGAACAGGCCGCTGACCAGAGCCGCCGACAATTCAGGCGGGAATCCTGCCAGAGAGAGGATACGGTCTGTCAGTCCAAACAGGGTCGACATGATTCCGGCACGGGCCAGCAGCTCCATCAGCACGGTGAAGAATACAACCAGCCCTCCTACGACAATAATAAGCAGCAGCGAGGATTGCACAGCACCCATAAGCAGCTCGCCGAAGCTCCGCCCGTCCCTGTGCCGGGCTTCGGCCATGGAGCTCAGTGCCATGCGCAGCCGCCCGGAATTTTGTCCATTAGGGGGAGTCTGATTTTTAGCGGATAATGTATGCTCTTTCCGTCCATGGAAGGACATCAGCAGGCCTACGATCAAGCCCCCTCCGTAATGGGCAAGCGCCAGGACTAGTCCTAAAGAAGCATCATGAAAAAACCCGACGGATACGGCACCCAGCAGAAAAATAGGATCGGAGGAGGTGGTGAACGCAACGAGGCGCTCCCCTTCTACCCGGTTAACCAGGCCCTGTTCCCGCAGCTTTGCGGTTAATTTGGCACCCACTGGATATCCTGATACATATCCCATGGCCGCCACAAATCCGCCGCTGCCGGGAATATTGAACAGCGGCCGCATCAAAGGGTCCAGCAGCGCCCCGAAGAGATGAACTATGCCGAGGCCGAGCATGATTTCGGAAATGACAAAGAACGGAAACAACGAGGGGAACAGCACGTCCCACCAGATGGCCAGACCGCGAAGCGCTGCAGCCAGAGCGCTTGCCGGATGAGCCAGCATCAGCAGGATGCAGCCGGCAAAGATGAGGCCTAGCAGGGGGCCGGCAATCTTCTTCAAGATCATAATCAACGCCTCCAAGCTCTATGGTTAGATGTATGCCAAAAGTAGGACAAACAGCACAAAAAAAATGCAGAAAGCGGTTACAAGACGCGATGCATTTTTGCTTGAATTATGATATTATTAAATTAATCAATGCACACCTTTTTTAGAGTAATAATTAGGGATGGAGTGATGGTGATGAGCGTAGTTGCCGGAGTTCTCGTTTGTGCTTTTGTATATGTTATCCGGATCTCTCTCGTCCCTCCTGGTGAAGAGGAATTTCGGACCTATTAAATATGATGTGACGCTAAACACCGGGTTTAGCGTCTTTTTTTGCGTTCTACAGGATGACATAAGCCTAAAGTCATTGTTTAACGGTGCAATGCTTTTTTTGGTATAATAAAAAAGACGCTTCAATTAAAATGAAAGAAAGCTGGTAACCTCCAATGAATCCAAATGACAGCTTATTCGACAATCTGGGGGGCGCAGAGGGGCTTCACCGTCTGGTTGAAGTATTCTATGCAAAGGTGCAGCTTCATCCGCAGCTGAGCCCGTTATTCCCTGCTGATATTACTCCTGTACTGGAGAAGCAATATCAATTCCTCAGTCAGTTTTTCGGCGGACCGGCGCTCTATTCCGAGCTCCATGGCCATCCGATGATGAGAGCAAGACATATGCATATTCCTATCACGCCGGCACATGCCGAGCAGTGGCTGGGGTGTATGAAGGAAGCACTGGAGGATACCGGTGTTCAGGAACCGCTGCGTTCATTTGTGCTCAGTCGGCTTGCAGGACCTGCACACCATTTTGTTAACATGCCCCAGGAGTAAGGAGCAGTTGATCGCGAAAGGATGAGGGCATTTGCCAGAATTAATACCTTTGTACTCGATTAAAGTTATGTGCTGCAACTGTGAACAGGAGTTCTCAACCTCACGGGTACGCCCGAGCCTCAAAAGAGCAATACGCCGGGATGCGGATTTCTGCTCCTATTACAAGGAGGAAAATCCGGATTATTATGTTGTGCGTGTCTGTCCGAAATGCGGTTTTGCCTCTACGGAGAACTCTGCCGACAAGCTGGTCGACTGGCAGCGCAAAGCTTTTAATGAGCAGGTGGGGACCCGCTGGAAGACCCGGGATTTCGGGGAGAAACGCAGCTGGGAGCTCGCACTTGAATCGTACAAGCTTGCATTGATTTGCGCTCAAAGCATCAAGGATAAAGACCGGATTATCGCTAGCCTCCTGCATCATATTGCCTGGATGTACCGCTATCAGGGGGATTCTGCGCAGGAGCAGCGCTTTTTGCGTTATTCGCTGGATGAATATGTAAAGGTGTTTGAGAATGACGGGATGGGTGGAAATGACGCCCGGCTGATGTATCTGATCGGTGAACTGAACCGCCGTATCGGGGAGTTCCACAGTGCGGTGAAATGGTTCTCACGTCTGATCAACGATCAGAGAATCACCGATGCCGCGATGATCCGGGCTGCGCGCGAGCAGTGGGCCCTGCTGCGCGAACAAATGCGTGGAGAAGACATTGACCCGGACGCATTGGCGGGAATCTGATGCTTTTCCGCAGCTCCATGAACGGCAAAAAGCGCAAAAGCGACAAACTCACTTTTGCGCTATGCAGGTGTGCCTGATTGCGGGAATGGGAGACCATAGGCGGTCAGCGGACCGCACGGTCAAACAGCAGATAGTCCCCATCGTTGTCGATGACTGTCGGGCTAGTGCTGCAGCATGGAAAGACAAGCAGTTTCTTTTTGCCGTCGCGCACGATTTGCAGTTCCTTCGGTTTCATGGGGAGAAGCACATTCTCCGAGTTGCAAAACGGGCAGTACTGCACGTACAGATCTCCAAGAATAATGTCATAAGGCCAGGTATGGCTGAAAGGGATCATTGCTCTTCCTTCTCAGCTGGCGGCGTCTCTGCAGCCTTACCATCGGTCTCAGCGCTTTGCTGCTTCGATAATTCAGCGATCTTTTGCAGCAGGATATGTTGAGGCATATGCATCAAGTGTTCCAGGGGAACGCCGAGCTGTTTGGATAAAGTTATAGCCGTTTCCGGTGAAATTTGCAGTGGCTTCATGTTGATGCCCTCCTAAAGGTTTAATGAGCATAGCTGCTTAGAGTCATTTCGTACAAAGCTGCCTCAGAAGCATATGGCGGTACCCATTAGAATAAATATGACTATTTGGCCTCGAAAGCAGAGACTTGGGGTTATCGTAATTCACTTTACCATGGCTTCAGGCCAAATACAAAGAAAACCAATTCAGAGCAAAGGAATGGTGGGAAGACATGAAACAACCATTATCACTGACATGGGAGCTGGAGTCTATTTTTCCGGGCGGTTCATCCTCTCCCAAGTTTGAAGAATTCTTGAAGCAGCTTGAAGCGGATATTGAGACCTTGCGGCAGCAGGTTGCCGCTTCCGTCTCCCCGGCTGATTCCGAATCCACCAAATCCCTGGATGCTGTGATCGAATTGCTGCAGAGCTGTTCCGGACGTCTGATCCAGGCGTCGGAATTTGCCGGCTGTCTGGGTGCCCAGAATCAGCAGGACAAGGGTGCTGTCCGGTTATCCTCCAAAGTGACCGGTTTGCGCGCCGGATTCGAAGGCATCAGTTCGCAATTTGACAATGTGCTGCGTCAAACGTCGGATGCGGTATGGACGGAGTGGATGGCCCGGCCGGAAATTGCTCCGCTTGCTTTCGTACTAAGCGAAAGCCGCGACTTAGCCCGCGAGAAGATGAGCCCGGAGCTGGAAAGTCTGGCGCTTGAGCTCGCCGTTGACGGATACCATGGTTGGAGCGAGCATTACGAAACGATTGTCGGCTCCATTCAAATCCCGTATGAGGATGAGGAAGGAACCAAACAGTTGTCTGCCGGGCAGGCCTTCAATAAGCTGGATGATGAAGATCCGAAAGTACGGAAGGCCATGTTCCGCAAATGGGAGGAAGCCTGGGGCGGAGCCGCGGATTATTGCGCGGATACCCTGAATCATCTGGCAGGATTCCGGCTGAAGTTGTACAAAGGCCGGGGCTGGGAAGATGTGCTGAAGGAGCCGCTTGGCATCAACCGCATGTCACACACAACATTGGACGTGATGTGGGACGTCATTACCAAGAGCAAACCGGCGCTTGTCTCCTACCTCCAGCGCAAAGCCAAACTGCTGGGTATGGATGCACTGGCTTGGGTGGATGTAGAAGCGCCTGTCGGCAAATCCTCCGGCAAAATCCCTTATGATCAGGCAGCAAAAGACATTGTTACGCAATTCCGCAAATTTAGTCCGAAGCTGGCGGATTTTGCTGAGCATGCCTTCGACAATAACTGGATCGAGGTCGAAGACCGTCCGGCCAAACGTCCCGGCGGATTCTGCGTCTCCTTCCCGGAGAGCAAGGAATCCCGCATATTTATGACATACAGCGGCACGCCTTCCAATGTGTCGACATTGGCGCATGAGCTTGGACACGCCTATCACTCTTTCCTGCTGGATGACCAGCCGCTGTTCAACCAGAATTACGCGATGAATGTAGCAGAGACCGCCTCTACCTTCGCAGAAGTCATTGTATCTGATGCACAGGTGAAGGCAGCTGCTGATCCGGAGGAGAAGCTGGCGTTGCTTGAGGCGAAAATACAGAACAGCGTAGCCTTTTTTATGAACATCCACGCCCGATTCTTGTTCGAAACCCGCTTTTACGAAAAACGCAAGGAGGGTCTTGTGAATGCGGAAGAGCTGTCGGCACTGATGGAGGAAGCTCAGAAAGAAGCCTTCTGCGGTGTGTTGTCAGAGTATCACCCGCATTTCTGGGCCTCTAAGCTGCATTTCTACATTACGGATGTGCCGTTCTACAACTTCCCTTACACCGTAGGATATATGTTCAGCACGGGATTGTACCGGCTTGCGCTGGAGCAAGGGGCTTCATTCGCTGACAAATATGATAATTTGCTGCGGGATACAGGAGTAATGACACTGGAGGATCTGGTCTCCAAACATCTTGGGGTAGATCTTGCAGAGCCGGATTTCTGGCAGGGAGCCGTAGATCTGATTGTAGGGGATATCAACGAATTTCTTGCAATGACAAACTAATAGACCGAGAATATGACAGAACTAAGACGAGAATTTTTTGTCGAATGGAAATCGATCCGCTCAGAATTGGTGTGAATACGCAAAAGCCCCTTGATCGGGGCTTTTTTTTGCGCTGTATAGTGTCGAAAGCGATCGGTTTATAGTGGAATTTATTGGATTTTTAATAAAGTTTGCGCACATATAGGGATTTTAACCCAATTATGTTGAATAATGTTGTACCTTGTAAAGTACTGCCCTATAATGAGCCTAAAGCCTTATATAAGGCCTGCTAGGAAAGAAATACGAAGGCAGTTTGTACGAAGAATAATCAAGAAGCAGTGCTCTCACAAAACGAAGCGGAAGCTTACGAAGCAAGTTTTGTACGAAGAATAGAACTTCAAGAAGCAATGCTCACAAAACTTTTAGGAGGTACAATATGCTCAGGACAGAAGAGCTATCGCTGGCAAGACAGATGGATTTGGTATTCAAGGAACTGCAAGAGGAATTGTCTGGACTGTCTTCCGGCACGGTTTTTGTGCAAATCAGAAATAATGTCATCGGTAAGTTTGGGATCCGCCATAATCCGCTGTCTGGACGAAGTGGTGTATTTAAGGAAGAGCAGGAGGGGTTGAACTCAGGCCAGTTGTCCTCCTTCCGGCTTATGGCTCTGGAGAGTCTGAAATACAAACGTCGCTGGACGCATGGTGAGATCAGCTATGAGTTCGCCATCCGCCAGGGGATGGTGGTTGTAGATGCGATCCTGGAGTCCAATTACAATATGGCCAACCTGATGATCCGCTATCCCCGTAATTCTGCTGACAATTCTGATCAAAATTACGGCTGAAATTATACATAGCGACACAAGCTAAAAGCCCGCCTGCGCTTCGACGAGAAGCGCAGACGGGCTGAGAAGCTACTCCGTTTCAGGCGTTAAGCCCTACCGGATAAATCACTTAATGATAAGGCGATTACGAACGACCGGACAATTGTTGCTCTGCCAGTTGTACCAGACGTTTGGTGATGTATCCTCCCAAAGAACCGGTTTCGCGGGAAGTGTAGTTACCATAATAACCGTCTTGAGGAATCGTTACTCCAAGCTCTTGTGCTGCTTCATATTTCAACTGCTGCAGCGCTGCATTCGCTTGAGGCACGACCAGGTTATTACTACGGCTGCTACGACCTTGTTGACCTGCTTGACCCATGTGTGTCACCTCCTTCGCCCGTTGTGAAGATAGTATGAGCGCGAGGAGATGAAATCATGCACGATTTCGAAAGGATTTAAGGATGGTAATTATATGAAATTAAGAAGTTAAGGATAGAGTATTTCGAGCATGCTGGAAAGCGCAAGCGTCTGGCCGGGCTGCAAGGTAATGAGTCCTGTAAAGGAAGGGCACTTTGGAATATTCGGTGCATCCGGCAGCCATGTGTAGGGCTCGATGCACAGAAACTGCTCTGCAGGCCCTTTCGTATATACCACCCAATGACGGAAGTAATCTTTGTCTGCAGTATAGCGAAGCCCATATCCGTCATCGCGGATCAGCAAGGCTTCAGCGGGCTGCTCTTTTCCGATCCTTAGCACAGTATCCAAATTAGTACCTTGAAGATTCATACCTTGGTTCAAGGCTTCCAAATCACCAAGTGGCAGCAGGCTGCCGCTGGGCAGGAGCTCGTTATTCAGTTCATAAATGCTTTCTACGGGCAAATTCAGTTTCCAGCGGCCGGGCTCACCGTCAATCATGAACCATGTGTGATAGCCAATCCCGAATGGAATGACTGTGTCTCCTAAGTGAGTGACCTTGAGTGTTTGCTGAACGCGGGCATCCTGAAGCCGGAACGTCATTTCGAATCTCAGAGGAACAGGAAATTGTCTCATCCAGTTAGCGTCGTCGCCGGTATTGAATTCCGTCGTCACCGCACAGCCTTCTTCGTCCTCTTCAATATCGCTGACACACCAGCTCTGCGTCCGGTGCAGTCCATGAATATGATTGTCTCCGGCCGTATTCTGATCAAACTGGTAGCTTGTGCCCTCAAACTGAAATTGACCCTTGCGGATTCGTCCGGGCGGAACTAAGAGCGGAATACCGAAATGGTAAGGCTTCTGCAGATAAAAAGATATGTCGCTTTCATCAGGCCGGCGCAGGATTTCCCGATTCTCCTTACGGTCCCACAAGGAGATAATGTTGTTTCCCAGTCGCGGCAAAAGCGTGAGTTCAAGTTCGCAGCTATGCAAAATATAGGTATCATAGCCGCCCCACTGCCCTTTGGTCACCTGTTTCATGAGAGATATGCTCCTTTAACTTAATCTGAAAGAATGCGAATAACCTTATCATAACAGATTTATATTTTTGTGGTTAACGGATTTGACATCTTCTCAGTATCGCTCTATGATGAATGCATTAATGAACGATGACAATGCGATGACAGGGACAAGTAGGCGGGAACTGCACCTTCAGAAAGCCGGTGGCTGATGTGAACCGGCGGGACACTTCCGTATGAATGGACCCTTGAGCGCCGCGCTTGAACGGGCTGGAGAGCCTCAGTAGACCGGCCGGCACTTCCCCGTTACCGGAAGCAAAGGCTGTTTGCTGATGTCCTCTATGGACTCCTCAAGCAGCGAATAAGGGTGGTACCACGGTCTCACGTCCCTTGCGGATGTGGGGCCTTTTTGTGTTCTTCGAAAGTGGAAATTACATTTTATGGAGGGTAATTCGATGGCTAAAAAAGTATTGTCGGGCATTCAGCCCAGTGGTTCACTGACACTCGGGAACTATATCGGAGCAATCAAAAATTTCGTAAAACTGCAAAAAGAGTATGAATGCTTTTTCATGGTAGTGGATCTCCATGCCATTACTGTTACTCAGGAGCCTGCCGCACTGCGGGAAAACTCAGAATCGGTAGCGGCACTTTATCTTGCTGCAGGCATTGATCCGGCAATCTCAAATGTCTATATGCAGTCCCATGTACCACAGCATGCCGAGCTGGGCTGGATCATGACTACGCTGACTGCAATGGGTGAGCTGGAGCGGATGACCCAGTTCAAGGACAAGTCTTCCGGGAAGGATTCTGTGGGCTCAGGCCTGTTCGTTTATCCATCGCTGATGGCTGCCGATATCCTCATTTACAATGCCGATCTCGTACCGGTTGGCGAGGATCAGAAGCAGCATCTGGAATTGACTAGAGATCTGGCCGGACGTTTCAATCACCGGTTTGGGGAATTCTTCACGGTTCCGGAGCCGTATATTCCTGAAGTAGGCGCACGCATTATGTCGCTGGACGACGCCAGCAAAAAAATGAGCAAAAGCAATCCAAACGCGGGCAGCTATATCGCACTGCTTGATCCGCCGGATGTAATCCGCAAAAAAATCAGCCGTGCTACGACCGACTCCGGCCGTGAAGTGGTGTATGATCCCGCTAACAAGCCTGAGATAAGCAATTTGATGAGCATTTATGCCGAGTGCTCGGGAATGAGCCTGCAGCAGATTGCCGACCGTTATGAAGGCCAAATGTATGGAGGTTTCAAAAAGGATCTTGGTGAAGTGCTGGTGGCTACGCTAGAGCCGCTTCAACAGAAATATTATGAAATACGCAGCTCCGGCACGCTTGGTGATATTCTTGCCGAAGGCGCAGAACGCGCCCGCATCGTGGCGGCGCAGAACCTTGCCGGTGTTAAGGAACGGATGGGCTTCCTCCCGCTACGTTAAGAGGCCTGCCTTGTCTCCGCTTTGCGTCTCAGTCTGGCTTTGAGAATAAACCCCCAGCCGATGTTCAGGACACAGAGAACGCCAAGCAGGAGCGCCAGCCAAATGTTAAAGCTGATGGAGATAGAAGCAGCTGTTAGCATTAGAATCGAAGAACATGCGAACCAAAGCGACAGACCTTTACCCATAATTGCCAGCCTTCCTTTCTAATGGTAGTAAGTGAATGATCCCGCAGCGCTTATGTGCTGCGGAGTTTTTTTATAATATAAGGAACTATATAATATACAGTAATAAATGATGCTTAAAAACATCTAAAATTCATTGAAAACGCTTTATGGTGATTGTGCCTTATGTTGCGGCAGGCGTCAAGAGCGGTAATTCATGGCAGAGCAAAGAAGGCGTCCGGAAACCGGACGCCTTCTGCTATTGACTACAGCTTTACGGAGCCCGGATCAATGGCGAACCGTTCATCCAGTTTCTCGCTGCTGAGCCAGCCTACATAAGTGTTGAGCGGATGATATTGGTTATCCATTACAAGCACCGCTACGAAAGGGAATTGCTTGCGGTGTAAATAACGCACATCGCCCCAGCGTACAATATAACCGGAGGGCAATTCCTCGACCTCGGCTACAGCATAAGAGGTGAAATAAAGAAATGCCTGAATGTCCGGATGGGATTTGGAATGTTCTACAGCGGGGTGGGTGGAGCACACCGCATGTTTGAACCATTCCAGCCGCCCGCCGCTCAGCAATCCGACGTTATAGCTGCCGTCCGGTTTGGCTTTGACCACATTCCAGCGCGATGGCGAGATCGTGGGGATGACATAATAATGGTCGCCGGTATTATGATGCATATCTTTGTTCTTGATATTGCGCGTAATCCGGGCATGCACGAGGGTCCGCCAAATATAATAAATCACGATACTGGCATACAGGGTGATAAATAAAGGTGCCGGTGGAATCATCCCGCTGATCCAGAGAATAATTGCCGCGGCATGGCTGCCGAATATAAACGGATCAAAGATGTGGATAATGTTCCAGGCAATCCATTTCTCTGTGAAGGGACGCGCGGCCTGTGTCCCATACGTGTTGAACAAATCGGAGAATACATGAACGGCTACGCCGATGAAGCTCCACAGAGCAATATGGCTAAGAGAATGTACATCGGTAAATCCGAATAGCGGTCCGATCACCAGTGTGATCAAAGCCGGCCACAGCAGCAGGAATGGCAGGGAATGGGTGATTCCCCGGTGATTGCGGATATAAAGCGCATTGTCCTTGAGACGCAACGCAGTATCGGCATCCGGTGCTTGCGAGGCCAGTACAGTGGCTACCATGACAGCCCCGGCCAGTGTTCCATGGGAGGCGACGGCGGGATCAACGAAGGAAAGGCCGGCCAGTCCCAGGCCCATAACAAAATGTGTAGCAGTATCCATTGGTCAGATCTCCTTTGTACGGAAGTTCTCTATTAATAACTACCCAATTTTGCGTCCAGTTATTTAGGGAGGAGGAAATAAATAATTTCACGTAATTGTCAAATTGATGAACATCTTGGTCAATGATTGTCAAAGTCTTTCCCTGTTTGATATGATAAAGTTAACAGCGGAGTGGTAAAAATTCTTAATTAAGAACGGAAAAATGGTTCTTGACTCCGGCGGAACGTTAGAAGTCCCTTAGAAGGAGGAACACCAAACGTGGACAATCAATTGAGATATCAAGCTTCTTCTGATTCCGCAGCCATGTCTGCCAAATCACCCAAGGAAGGTGCAAGCTGGCGTGACTTTATTACAGTGACGAAACCCGGTATTATCCGCTCCAATCTTATCGCTGCTTTTGCAGGATACTGGGTGGCTTCGGGCTGGGACGTGCAATACGGCCGATTAATTCTGACCTTGCTCGGTACTATGCTAGTCATGGCTTCGGCCTGTGTATTTAATAATTATTTTGACCGCGACCTGGATATGAAGATGGAACGAACACGTGAACGCGGACTGCCTACGGGCCGACTTAAACCGAATACGGTTCTGCTCTATGCCATCGGGCTTGGCATTGCCGGTCTTGCTGTGCTGTTTGCATTCTCCGGTGTGCTCAGCGGGCTGTTCGGCATACTCGGCATGTTCGTTTACGTAGTAGTTTACACCCTTTGGCTGAAAAGAACATCTACTTGGAGTACTTCTGTAGGTGCAATCTCCGGAGCCATGCCTCCGGTTATCGGATATGTTGCAGTTACAGGTAATGTGGATCTCGGTGCCTGGCTGCTGTTCGCAATGCTGTTTCTTTGGCAGCCGCCCCATTTCTGGGCTCTGGGCATCCGCCGGAAAGAAGAGTACAGAGCTGCGGGATTTCCGCTGCTTCCAGTCGTTAAGGGAACACGCCGCACCAAGTTCCAGATGATTCCCTATGTGGCATTGCTGCTGCCGATTCCGGTTCTGATGTACGTTTATGATTATGCAGGGATATTCTACCTTGTTATTTCTGCCGCGTTGTCCGTGGCCTGGCTGTACTTGACATTGACGGGCTTCAAAGCAAAGGATGACGATGCCTGGGCGAAGAAGAACTTCTTCTTCTCCATTAATTACCTGACCGTCAGTCTGATTGTGCTTGTGCTGAATACGACTCACGTTTAAGAGGGGGAGAGTACACCTGTGCATACCTTGAAACGTTACAAATGGACCTGGCTGCTGTTGGCTCTGGCTTTGGGTATGGCCCTTTACTTAGTGATTCAATCCTTGGATTTAGGGGAAAAGCAGCTGCCGGTCATCGGGGAGGTACAGGACTTCTCTCTTGAAAATGTGGATGGCAAGCAAGTAACACTTGCGGACACGCAAGGGAAAGCACGGTTGGTTTATTTCTTCTTTACGGAATGTCCGGATGTATGTCCCATCACTACCTATATGCTGTCACAGACCCAGGATTTGCTGGTTAAGGACGGCAGCTTCGGCAAGGATGTGGAATTTGTCTCCATCTCATTTGATCCCAAGAATGATACACGCGAGGCCATCAAGACGTTCGCAGACCGGTTCCACGCCGATTATAACGGTTGGTATTTTCTGCGCGGAGATCAGGAGCAGGTGCGGCAATTGGCTGCCGATTCGTTTAAAGTGCTTATTTATGGAAATGACAAGGATAACTTTGCCCACGCTAATCTTATAGGTCTTGTAGACCCGGAGAACCGGTTGCGCGGACTATATGATGCGGGAGATACAGAAAATGTGACACCTGAATTCCTTGCCGATGCTTTGAAGAAGCTGGCACCCAATTAAAATGCAATGAACTTAAAAACGCCTTACTTCATCCTCCGGTTACATGCGAAGGGTGAACAAGGCGTTTTTTTCTGCCGCTATGGTTCCAGAAAAGGGAATGGCTGCGGCTGCGGATAGATGATATATTCCTCCAACCCCGCTTTTTCAAGCTGGGTGAGATTGTATTCATTGGGAGTGCCTTCTACTCCCGCATAGCCTTTCCGGGTATAAATATGGACTGCATCCGGAAAGGCGTCGCGCAGAATTCCGCGGATTTTCTTACCCGAGCTGTCGTTGTCCATATACAGATAAACTTCTCCGTCTCCGATTTTACGCCGCAGCGATTCCAGCTTGAGTGTATTCAACGTACCGAAGGTGCACAGGATGTCGACCTCCGGCGCCAGCAGTCGCCGCAATCTGCTGCGGTCGTTTTTGCCTTCGACAATGATGGTAATGGACATAATTTGCCGCCCCCCCGGATAATAAGTGGTAATAACGGGATTTGTGATCTTAACCATGTTAATGAACACGGTCATATGCTTATTAAGTATATTACCTAAGCTTCGTCATTTTTAACAAGTTGAGGGACAAAATGCGTTCATTCCCCGGGAAATGTCGTAAAAAGCAACAATCACCCGGCTCAAGGAGAGGCCGGGTGATAGCGGTTTTGACTGGCAGATTTAATTCTGCGGGCTGAATCATTATCTTCAGCAGATAAACGAGGGGAACTGTAGCTCTTTTTTTGCCGGATCAAGCGGCATGGCTGTTCAAGTCCGCACGGTAGGCCGCGCTTTTCCCGGTATCTCTTGGAGGTAACAGCAGAAGTGCGGTCATGAGCAGGACAAATGCAATGAAGTAAGGAGAAACGAAGTCCCTTAGCTGTCCTGCAGCCACCGGTCCGGCAAAAGCGCCGAGAGACATCGCAATGGATTGCAGCGAGAAGGTGCGGCCCAGATGGCCGCCTGCCCCGAGACTGATGAACAGCGAAGCCATCGCCGGAAACAGTACACCTTTCGCTGCTCCCAGCAGGAAGAGGACAACCCCTGCGGGAATGCTGGTGAATGCTGCAAGTGCGAAGAAACACAGCGCCATGCCCAGCAGTGCCACAGCAATTCTTGCAACCGGAGAGAGCCGGTTCAGGAAAAACAGGCTGAGCGTCAAGAGTGCCCCCAGACTGAGAAGCGAAAGCAGAATCCCGGTGGATACGATCCCGTTGCTCCCCTGTGATAAAGGAAGCTCAAAGAACAGTACCCCCTGTGAGCAGGAGACGAAAAAGGGCAGCAGATAATATCGCTTGGTAACGGATGAATGGGGTTTTTCGGATGCAACCTGGTGCTCCTGCAGCGGCTGTGATGGTTTGGCGGCTGCCATACTGCCGGAGAATTTAGGTACACTGAAGAAAGCCATCACGCCAGTGGCGATCAGCAGCCAGCCCAAGGTGGTAAAGGTGCCGGAATATCCGGCCTGGTGGACGATAAAGGCTCCGGCAGCTGGTGATACGACCGAAGCCAGCGTATGGATGATGCCATGGCCGGACATATACTTGCCCTGAGTAATGGGATCTGACGAGAGGGAAGCCAGCAGGGTCATGCAGGCCGGGGACAGAAATGCCAGGGCGAAGCCGCTGGCCGCCCGAAGCAGCAGCAGATGCCAGGGAAGCTGAGCGTGGGCCTGAAGCAGCAGGATGGCGCCTGCAACCGTCAGGCTGAAGACGATATAGCGGCGGCTGCCGTTGCGGTCAACCAGTACCCCGGCCAGAAGGTTGCCGGGAAGATGGGTCAGGGAATACATGCCCATCATCCAGCCGATGAAGGCCGGTCCCGCCCCCAGTGAGATAGCAAAGGGGGTAAGAATGGGATACTGGGCGTGCAGATCAAAGAATGCCAGGAAAAGAAATAAATACAGCCACAGTGCGGTTTTCACGGAATACACCTCCGAAAGGGCCGTTTCTGCGCAGGCGCAGGGTGGCGCTTTTTAATGGGGAATGGTTAAGCCTACTTGTACTTTACGTGAGTCGAGGGGGGCTTATACCATTTTATTGGGGGATTCCACCTGAACGGGTGGGTAATCATGAATTATAAGAGGCATTCATGTATAATAATTAGTATTAATGGGGACTCGCTCCCTGGTATGACGAAATTTTTGATAGGGGTGTTGGGAAATTGATGGATCCGGAAGTATGGTCACAGTTTATTAGAGAGAATTGGCTAGTTATCGTTATTGCGCTTGTGCTGCTGTTCGCCGTTGTTAATCTGGTCAAGACGGTTCTGAAATGGGCGATTGTTATTGTTATCGTTGCGGGTCTGTTCATTTACAGCGGGGTTACAATGGATCAGATTGGAGACGCTGTGAATAAGGTGGCGGATGGAACGGTCAGCACCCTGAAGAGCGAAGCGCAGGAAGTTATGCTGAAAGAAGCGAAAGAAGCAAAATATACTTCCGGCGGTGACGGTACGTTTACGATCACAACGCCCAATCTTGAAGTGAAGGGTGAAGCCGGTGAGGATAAAGTGGAAGTGACTTTCCGCGGAGTCAGTCTTGGAAAGTGGAGTGTTAACGATACTACCAAAACCTTTATTGATGAAGCCCGGAAGAATGGGGCCGGGAATTAAAATACAAGTTGATGCGATGGAAAGGGAGGAGAGGTTATGCTGAACAGCTGGATGGACAGTATTAGTGATGCCAATATCATCACTATCCTCCTTCTGCTGATCGTGCTCTTCTCGCTGCTGCAGGGCTGGAGCCGGGGGTTTGGCCGCTCAGCGGGAGGGCTGTTTGGGCTGCTCGGAACCGGGCTGCTTGCCATAGCTGCATTGGCCCTGGCCATTCCGGCCGCCTTTTACCTTTCGCCCCGTGTACAGGCCTGGGCAGGTGGAATTGAGCTTCCGGGTATCCAATTAAGCCAGTGGCAACAGCTATACTATACGGTGGTGTCTGTTCTGGCGGGTTCACCGCTTGTGCGTTTTTTGCTGCTGCTGCTCTTGTCCTACAGTCTCATCCGTTTGCTGCTGGGCCTGCTGTTTATGCTGCTTCCGATTTCCCTTCCGCGCCTTTCGGGCAGGTCCGGAAACAGGAGGATTACTCAGGTGAGCCGTCTCAGCGGAGCTGTCATCGGTCTGGCTACCGGCCTTGTGCGCTCCCTGTTGCTTGTTTTTGTCTTGTACATCGGTGTGGGCTTGAACCCGGACAGCACGTTCAGCCGTTATGTGGAATCATCCCCGATCTACCGGCAAAGCGCATCTGCGGTCTTCGAACCCCTTACCGGTGAGAATGTACGCAGTAAGTTACCGGTTCTGACCAAGGCGGTTGCCGCCGAGATGACGGATATCCTCCGGCGGAAATACGAAGTGCTCGACCATGAGATTTCACCCGACATTGTGGGTGCTGCCTCCGATATAGCGGGACAAGCCGGGGACGATGAGAAGAAGGCCAGACTGCTCTATGATTGGGTCGGCTCCAGGATCTCTTATGATTATGCCAAAGCCGAGAATTATGAGCAGAACCGGATTTGGAAGGAGCAGTCTCCGCAGGATACCTTTGATACCCGGATCGGTGTATGTATTGATTATGCACGTCTTTATGCAGTGATGGCCCGCTCCCAGGGGCTTCAAGTGCGCGTAGTGACCGGTCAGGGCTACGACGGCCAAGGGGGATCCGGCCCTCATGCCTGGAATGAAGTGTACATCACGGACCGGCAGGCCTGGATTCCACTCGATTCCACCTGGGCAGTCAGCGGGGAGTGGTTTAATCCCAAGGATTTCGATAAAACCCATGTCAAAGAAAGTATGCTCTGAGCAAGGAAGCAGAATGGCTTAAATCTATGATACAATACAGCATGTGAAACGATGTTGAGGAATAATATGATCACTCTCGTGCGCAGTACTGGCCGCACGTGCAATTTTTGATGCCTGTGACTGGAATAGAGACTGGACTCAAGCGCCTGTAAGGAACCTTCCGGCGTTACATGGAGTCAGCACAGGTACAAAGGTTTATTTTAGATGTAGAGGAGTGAAAAACTGTGAGTTTTTTCCGTAAGCAGGCCTCACCCCCAGAGGAAAGCAACAGCAAAAGTTCGCTTGGCCTACGGATCAATGTATTCTTTTTTAGCACATTTGTGATCTTTTGTGTAATCATTGTCCGTCTTGCCGTTTTACAGTTCGTCGAAGGGCCAACTCTGACTGAGGTGGAGACAAGCCGTGATACCAAAAATGTGCCGCTCGCCGCAATAAGAGGGAACATTCGTGCAGCGGGAGGGGAGCCCATTGCTTACTCCACTTCTGTGCAGTCGCTGTATATTACACTTACTAAAGAATACACGGCTAAGGTTACGGATAAGGTGACGGGAGAAACCGTGCTTACGCCGGAGGCGCAGGCCCAATCAGATGCCCTTGCGGCCAAGCTGGTTAAGGACTTTAGCGCCTATGGTGATCCGAATGCTGAGAAGCTGACTGAAAAAGATATTATTGATTCCCTGGATTTATATTTCCGGAAATATTCGGGTTTTATGGCGCGGCGCATCAAGGCCGGCCTTACTTCGCAGGAAGTGGCCTACTTTATGGAGCACAAGAGCGAATATCCCGGACTTGAGATTGTGGAGGAAAGTAACAGGCATTATGACAAGGAATCTGTAGCCGCACAGACTGTCGGATATATCAAACCCTTTAAGTCGTCCAACAGCTTGAATATTTATAAGAATATTCAGAATGCGATGAAACAGTTGGATGCGGACCCCGGCCTCACTTATAAAGACGATGAATTTGTCGGATTCGATGGCCTGGAACTGCAGTATCAGCGGGAGCTGCGCGGCAAGAACGGATATCAGGTGATCTCGGTGAGTCCGCAGAATATGGCTGAGAAGGTGGAGGCGGTCGTGCCCCCCGTCAAGGGTAACGATGTCTGGATGACGATCAACAAGAACATTCAGCTCAAGACCGAGCAGGCTATTACAGAGCAAATCAGATGGCTGCACTCGAATTCGGTACAAGGCAAGACACACCCGAATGCATTGACCGGCTATGCCGTAGCTATGGAAGTCGATACTGGCAATATTGTTGCGATGGCCAGCATGCCTGATTATGACACCAATGTGTGGACTGCCGAGAAAATGGACACCGAGGTATGGAAGAAAATAATGGGCAACTACCAGAACGGAACCATTACACCGTATTCCTCCGGGATGTCGGGTCATGAGTTCGGCTCCACGGTACTGCTCGGTTCAACCATCAAACCTCTGAGTGTGCTTGTAGGACTGAATGAAGGCCTTTTTACTACTTCGACTATCTATACAGACAGAGGGATTGCCCACTTCGGGAAAAATGACAAATCCTCCGTGCGAAATTCTTCCGGCCACGTGTATGGCTCTATGGACCCGGCCAGAGCGATTGAGAAATCCTCCAATGCGTTCATGGTGGACATGGTCGGCAAGAAATTGTGGGAGAAATATCATAGTGAAGGTATTAATATCTGGGATAAATATATGAAGGAATTCGGCCTCGGTGTATCTACAAAAAGCGGACTGCCCAATGAATATCTCGGACAGATCAACTATACCGATACCAAGGCTGCCGGCAGTGCCCAGGCTGCGCTGGTGTATGCTTCCTTCGGACAGCAAGGACGCTATACAGTGCTGCAGCTCGCCCAATACGTAACGACACTGGCGAACGAAGGAGTACGGATCAAGCCTCAGCTGGTGAGCAAAATCACCGATGCCAAGGGCAACGTGGTTAAACAGTTCAACCGCGAGGTACTTGATGAAGTAACAACCTTTGATAAGTCTTTCTGGAACGAAATCAAAAAGGGTATGAACAGTGATGTTACTGCGTTTAACGATTTCCCTTATGACTTTGCCCGCAAAACGGGAACCTCACAGCAGCTGGGTAAAGGGGAATTGCGCGATAACGGGGTATTTATTGCCTATGCTCCGCGCGAGAATCCCAAGCTTGCTGTAGCGGTTGTTATACCGGAGGGCGGGTTCGGCTCCAGTAGTGCCGCTCCGGTTGCACGGAAAATTTTTGACGCGTATGACTATGAATACGGACTGGATGGAGTGCCGAAGAAAAGTCTGAAAACCGACGACAATGCAGAGGGCTCAGACTCGGCAAGCGGAACAGACGGAACGACGAACAACTGACGCGGCCATGCTGCCGGGTCGAGTGACCAAATAATTAGCTCTTAAAATGAGCATACAAATTGGAGGGGTGGCAATGACTGCCAAATACCGCCTGTTAGCACTGGATATGGATGGAACCTTACTGAATGATGAACAAATCATTACCCCCAAAACGGTAGAATGGATTCAAAAGGCAGTTGATGCAGGCGTTCACGTCTGTCTCTCCACAGGCCGCGCTTCCAAAAGCGCCATGCCTTATGCTGAACAGCTTGGACTTAAGACCCCGATGATTATGGTGAATGGTAGTGAAGTATGGCGGGCTCCGTATGAGCTGTACCGCCGCTCGCTGATGGACCCGGTGCTGGTGCAGCAGATGTATGATATTGCCCAGGAATACGATATCTGGTTCTGGGCATATTCGGTGGATGAAGTGTACAACCGGAACAACTGGGATGGGGAGATTCTAAGCAGGGAATGGCTCAAATTCGGTTATTCCACAGAGGATGATGAGATCCGCCATAAGCTGCTGATGCGGCTTCAGGATATGGGCGGTCTCGAAATTACCAATTCATCGCCGCATAATCTGGAGATCAATCCGCTTGGTGTCAACAAGGCATCCGGTATACGCGAGGTTTGCAAGCTGCTGGGTCTCGAGATGTCACAGGTTGTGGCCGTTGGCGATAGCCTGAACGATCTGGCTGCCATCCAGCAGGCCGGATTTGGGGTTGCTATGGGCAACGCCCAGGAGACCGTCAAGCAGGAGGCGGATGCTGTGGTAGCGTCTAATAATGACGATGGGATTGCTGAAGTGATTCAAAAGTATATCCTGTAGTAAGCTATCAAAACTTTGAAGGAGATGAGCCAATGGCCATTCTGGGTTGGATTCTGATTATTGCTTTATTCGCGGTCGGACTGGCCGGGGCTGTATACCCGATTCTCCCTGGTGCGCTGGCGATTTATCTGGCCTTCTTTGTATACGGGTGGTTCTTCAGCTTCGGACCCTTCGGAGTCTGGTTCTGGATTATTCAGACACTGATTGTCGTCGTATTATTTGTAGCCGATTATGTCGTGGGAGCCTGGGGGGTCAAAAAGTTCGGAGGCTCACGTTCTTCGGTCATCGGCAGCACCATCGGTCTGATTCTAGGTCCGTTTGTCATTCCGGCATTTGGACTGATCCTCGGTCCTTTCATTGGGGCGTTTGTAGGTGAACTGATGGCTGGCTCAAATCCCGGCAAAGCAGTCAAGGTTAGCTTCGGTGCATTGCTTGGCCTATTCAGCAGTACGGTAGTCAAAATCATACTGCAAATTGCCATGGTGATCCTTTTCTTTATCTGGATCGTAATAAATTAACAGCGAAGAAGGCGAAACAGTTTGTCCAAGAAAGAATCTTTTGTCAAAGGCACGCTTATTCTGGCTGCGGCTGCGCTCGTGGCCCGGGTGCTCGGGCTTGTCCAGCGGGTGCCGCTGGAGCATTTATTTGATGTTAAGGGGAACGCTTCGTTCACGCAGGCGAACAACGTCTACCTGCTGCTGCTGCCGCTGGCAACAGCCGGAATCCCCAGTACACTAAGCAAAATGGTATCCGAGCGTTACGCCCTGAACCGGCCGCATGAAGCGCAGCAGGTGTACCGGGCCGCACTTATATTTGCCGCTATTGTAGGTGTGCTGATGAGTACAATCTTGTACATAGCTGCTCCTTATTATGCGGAACATACCAAGGTTCCTGAGAGCACCCTGGCCATCCGTGCTATTGCCCCGGCGCTGCTGCTGTTTCCCTGCATCGCGATGATGCGCGGTTATTTCCAGGGACGTAACAATATGATGGCTGGAGGAATCTCGCAAATTGTCGAGCAGATTGCCCGGGTATCCACGGCCGTGCTGCTCGCTTTTATTTTGCTCCGCCAGGGATACAGCAATACATGGATGGCAGCCGGCGCTTCATTCGGCAGCGTGCTCGGCAGTATCGGCGCATTTGGCGTCATGCTTTATTATGCAGTAAAGCTGCGCCGCAGTGAGGAGCAAGTGGCCCTCTATAAAACCAATGAAGCCAAATTGCCGCTGCTGGGCATTTACAAGGATATTTTTAAGCTTTCTATACCCATTGTGTTATCTTCAATTACAGTTCCGGTAGTGAACTTTATCGATACTTCCTTCATTGTGCCACTGCTTAGTGGACAAATCGGCATGGCAGAAGCGACCCAGGCTTTGGCGATCTTTGGCAGCCGGGCGCAGAGTATCGCGGGAATACCTCCTGTGTTGTCCATTGCGCTAAGCACCTCGCTGATTCCGATTATCTCAGCCGCCTACGCCCGGCGCGATGAAGAGCATTTGAAACGCCAGGTGACGCTCGCGATGCGCATTTCGATATTAACGGGAACACCGATTGTACTTGCTCTCGTTGTCTCAGCCTATTCTGTGAACGGACTGATCTTCAGCAGTCTTGATGGCAGCGGGATTGTTGCGATGCTGACGCTTGGAACGATTTTTCAGATTACAATGATGACGACCAACTCCATTCTGCTGGGAATGGGGAAATCACGAATTTCCATGTATTATGTTATGGCAGGTCTTCTCGTGAAATTGGGTTCAAACTTCCTGCTGAGCCGCGCCTTCGGGATATACGGCATTATCGCAGCAACGGCGCTTTGCTTCTTCATTATTACTTATCTAAATCTGCGCATGCTCAAAACGATTGTTCCTTTTGAGATTATGGGTAAACGGTGGGGCGGATTTGCCATTGCGGTCCTCGCTTCCGGCGGAATTGGTTACGGCCTGAACGAAGCTGGAGTTATGCTGACCCATCTGATGCCTGCACGGATTGCTTTCCTGATTACCTGTCTGGTTGTGGGAGCGGCTGTTGTTGTAATTTATCTTGTACTCCTGATTGTGCTGAGTGTGCTGAGCCGCCAGGAGGTTGCCAGTTATCCGCGTGCTTTGCAGAAGCTGCTCAAACCACTGATGAAGCTTCAGCCTGAACGTGTTCGTACTAACGAATAATGCTATGATTAATATCTTATTTCGTCTATTTTATTTGACTTCCTGAGCACATTTTGCTTCACTTAAAGGGTAACCGACTCAATGATGAAGAAAGGATTGGATAATCCATGGATAAAATTTCTTCCCCTGCGGAATTTCAGGTAGCGATTCAATCACCGCGCTTGAGCGTAGCTATATTCAAGGCGGATTGGTGCTCCGATTGCAAGTTTATTGATCCTTTTATGCCTGAAGTGGAGCAGAAATACGATGGACGTCTTACGCTTGTAGAGGTGGATGTTGATGCGGTAGGCGATGTCAGCCAGGAACAGAACATTCTTGGAATTCCCAGCTTTGTCGCTTACACCGACGGGCGTGAGCTTGTAAGATTCGTTAATAAGCTGCGCAAATCCCGTGAGGAAATTGAGAGTTTTCTGAATACGGCGCTTGAGGTTTATCTGAGTATTCACAAGTAATGATGTTTGCACACCGCTTTCGCCTTGATAGAGCAGAAGCGGTGTTTTTTTAAAAATAAAAGAATTTATATACTTCATGCTATAAATTATCCTTATATTATCCAGTTCATTCCTATGAAAAAAGCGGGTGATCCTATTGACGACAAATCAATTGAAAACGCTTAGCTATATCACTTGTCTCACAATGTTTTTCGCCTTGCTTGGAGGCGCTGTGGTCACGAAGACGGGATCGGGACTGGAGTGCGGACATGATTGGCCGCTCTGCCACGGAAAGCTGATTCCAGCCTATACCGTGGGATCAATGATCGAGTACACCCACCGCTTGTTCAGTGGGTTGGCGGGTTTGATGTCGTTAATATCGGTGTTTGCCTTTTGGCGTTATGCCCGCAGACAGAAGGAACTGCTCGTTTATGCTGGGCTGACACTTTTTTTTGTAGTGGTACAGGGTGGAATGGGAGCGCTTGCGGTCATGCAAGCGCAGTCTGCTGCGGTGATGGCCCTGCATATGGGCTTCTCTTTAATTGCTTTCGCCAGCTCACTCATGCTCGCGCTGGGGACGAAGCGGCGGCATGAATCTATAGCCGTAGAGGAAGCTTACGGTCAAGGGGTAAGCCGGGGGTTCCGCAACTTAACGTGGTTTACGGCGTTATATTCATATATTGTCGTTTATATCGGAGCTTATGTTAGCCACACAGATTCACAGGGAGGCTGCTCCGGCTGGCCGCTCTGCAATGGGGAATGGATTCCCGAGCTGTCTGGTGGTGTAGGCATTGTGTTTGTACACCGGGTTGCGGCGGCGCTGCTGTTTGTTCTGATTGCACTGCTTGGACATTTAGCCTATTGGAAACACAGAGCATGGCCTGAGCTGAGGGCTCTGGGCGTTGCCGCGGTTGTGCTCTGCCTGCTGCAGGTACTTAGCGGTGCGGCTGTGGTGCATACGCTGTATAACGAACAATTGTACATATTTGCTGCGCTGGCCCATATTTTGCTGATTGCTGGACTGTTCGGAGTCTTGTGCTACATGAGTGTGCGTGTAGGGCAGCTGAGCAGAAAGAATAAATCAAACTAAATGCAGGGGAAATGTTCGTCTGTCCTGTATCGTTAGTTCTCAGTAGAGACTGCCAATCAGACTTTGGGCACTCAGCCAGGTTTGAGGAGGAACAATAAAGTGGGATACGATAATTTGCGTCAATGGATCGAGCAGTTGAGAAAGGATAAGGATCTCGCTGTGATTGATACTCCGGTGGACCCCTATCTTGAACTGGCGGAGATTCATCGGCGTGTGGTTCGGGAAGAAGGGCCGGCATTGCTCTTTACCCATGTAAAAGGAACCCCTTTTCCAGTCGCGACAAATTTATTCGGGACGGTCCGCAGGGTAAACCAGGCATTTGGGACCCGGCCCGAACAGCTGATGAAGTCGCTGACGGGGGCGGTGGAAACTTTGCTGCCGCCCACCCCCTCGGCGATATGGAAAGAAAAAGGGCTGCTGTATGATCTGCTCAAGGTCGGCGTCAAAGATGTGCCGCAGGGTGAAGCGCCTGTGCTGGGCATATGCCGCAGTACCGACCCGCTGCAGGAGTTGCCCAGAGTGACAAGCTGGCACGAGGATGGCGGGCCGCTGATTACCCTTCCGTTAGTATATACCGAGAGTATTACCAATCCGTTGAACCGTAACCTTGGAATGTACCGTGTGCAAATTTATGATGACAATACAACAGGTGTCCATTGGCAAATCCATAAAGGCGGCGGTTTTCATCACCGTGAGGCTGAACTGCTCGGCGAGGCGCTGCCAGTCTCCGTATTTCTCGGCGGCCCGCCGGCGCTGATTGCCTCAGCCATTGCTCCCCTGCCGGAGCGGCTGCCTGAACTGCTGCTGGCTTCGCTGATGCTTGGCCGCCGGCTGCCCATGGTTAAGGATCCCATGGGCGGACACCGGATTCCCGCTGAATCCGAATTTGCCATCCGCGGTCTTGTAACGCCGCTGGAGCGTCGCCCGGAGGGACCTTTCGGAGATCCCTACGGATATTATTCCCGGCAGCATGATTTCCCTGTCCTGCATGTTCAGCGGATGTGGCATCGCAAGGATGCGATTTATCCGGCAACGATTGCCGGCAAACCCCGCCAGGAGGACTATTATTTGAAGGATTTTCTTCAGCGCCTCCTGTCCCCGGCCTATCCGCTGCTGATGCCGTCAGTCAAGGCGCTGTGGTCTTATACCGAAGCCGGCTCGCATTCGCTGGCAGCCGCCGTTGTGCGTGAAAGCTATTCGCGCGAAGCGCTGGCCTCGGCTTTTCGCATTCTGGGAGAAGGCCAGCTGTCTTTGACCAAATTTCTGCTGCTGACGAATGAGCCGGTGGATCTTTGCGATTTCCCCAAGCTGCTGGAGACGGTACTGGAGCGTTTCGATCCGAAAACTGATCTGGTTGTGCTGAATAATACGGCTCAAGATACCTCTGATTATACTGGACAGCAGCTGAATCGCGGCAGTAAAGGCATAATGATGGGAACCGGCTCCCCGGTTCGGGTCCTTCCCCGTATCTATAATGAGGGAGTGCTTCCCGGAATTACCGGCGTTGTTCCTTATTGCGGAGGATGTTTAACGGTATCGGGTGCATCCTATATAGACGACCCTGAGCTTCCGCTGAGACTGATCGCCGAACTGCGCCAGAACGAAACGGAATGGCCGCTCGTCATCCTGGTGGATCACGCCGCTGAAACTGCTCAGACGCAAACCTCCTTTCTGTGGACTGTGTTCACCCGGTTTAATCCGGCGAGCGATATTTACGCAGAATCCGAGGTTAACCGCCATCACATTGGCTATAAGCTGCCGATTGTTATCGACGCCCGCATGAAGCCCGATTATCCGGATGAGCTGGAACCATGCGGGGATATTGTGAAGGTGGTCGACCAAAACTGGAGGAACTATTTCCCGATGCTCACAAAACTAAGTTAATGCTTCCGACGTTAGTTTTGACGAAGTAGATTCAGGATGTAATGCTTACAAAACTAAGCGAATGCTTCCGAAGCGAGTTTTGTACGAAGTAGATTCAGGATGTAATGCTTACAAAACTTTAAGGAGGACAAAACATGCTGCGGATATTACTGGGAGAACCGCCGCGCGAGAACGGCGGTGTACTGGCT
Source organism: Paenibacillus sp. FSL L8-0340 (assembly GCF_038593145.1). Classification (NCBI taxonomy): domain Bacteria; kingdom Bacillati; phylum Bacillota; class Bacilli; order Caryophanales; family Paenibacillaceae; genus Paenibacillus; species Paenibacillus sp. FSL L8-0340. Next base: position 6,279,511 of record NZ_CP151967.1, on the reverse strand, counting down.
GAAGCCATGGACAACATGGCGAAGCTTGCAGCGATGCTGCGCAAGGAGATGAACGCGCATGAGGACCACGACCATGAATACCGCAAGCTGGAGATATGGACGCGCGGGCTGATTTCCTCCCTGGACGAGTTGGAGCAAAGCTGGTTCGCGGCAGCCTTTTACAGGAAATTGGTTGTTGCCGGTTATATGGATGATATGACGGTGATCGAGCAGGGCGATTATGCCCGGTACGTTTATTTTTATAAAAACGGCTTTATTCGTGTCTTCTCACTGCTGGACAAGCTTGGAACTGTATTGAACAGTTTGTATAATCTCAACACGACCAAGGTCAAAGCCCATTTCTCGTATTTCACCGTACTGCGGCAATTTCAATTGCTCAAAGCGCATGCGCCGCTGGCGGAAGAACTGGAGAATATCAAGAACTCTTACCGGGAGCCGCTGCAGAATCTGCGTAAACGCCGCAACGCCGAAATTCATTATATGAATGCGGAAATGCAGGATGATCTCTGGCAAAGACATCAAGGGCTGCATGACAAAATTCAGCTTGAAGATTTGGACAGTCATCTGGAGGATTTAAAGCAGTGCCTTGAGATGGTGTGCAAATCTTTAAGGGCTTCGTTCCGTTACAGCAATGAGCAGTGGCGTAAAAACGCGGCAGCCTTGAAAGCAAGAGACGGCTCTAAGTAAAACTTTCCCTTTGACAAAAAACCTGAAACTTACTATACTTAGGCATGCATTCGTTTCTCACAGAGAACGGCAACTAATTTCATATCATAATCTTATCGAGAGCGGCGGAGGGATAGGCCCGATGAAGCCCGGCAACCGATTTGTGTAATACGCGTCAACCCGCGTTTTAGATGAATGTCATGGTGCTAATTCCTACAATACCGCGTGGTTTGCGGTCTTTGGCAGATGAGAAGGCATTGTTAATAAACGCACAGGGCCTCTTGCGATCTGCAATCGATCGTAAGAGGTCTTTTTGATGTTATAGAAAGAAATAAAGAGAGGGGGACATCAATTGATAGAGCTAAAAGGTTTAACCAAGGTCTACGGAAAAGGCAGCAAGGCCGCTACAGCGCTCTGGGATCTGAACCTGTCCATCAAAAAAGGTGAGGTTTTTGGAGTAATCGGTCATTCCGGAGCGGGAAAAAGCACCCTAATCCGCTGCATTAACCTGCTGGAGCGTCCGACAGAGGGTGAGGTATGGGTGAACGGTGTGGATCTGACGGCGCTGAATCAGAGGCAATTGCAGGAGCAACGGCGCAAAATCGGAATGATTTTTCAGCATTTCAATCTGCTCACTTCGGCTACAGTATACGATAATATCGCTTTTCCGCTGCGGCTGATGGGCACTCCGGGAAAAGAAATTGACCATAAAGTGAAGGAACTGATAACACTGGTTGGTCTCGAACAACATCTGAACAAATATCCTGCCCAGCTGTCCGGTGGACAGAAGCAGCGGGTGGGCGTGGCCCGTGCCTTGGCTAGTGATCCCGATGTGCTGCTATGCGACGAAGCGACCTCAGCGCTGGATCCGCAGACAACAGATTCCATTCTGCGTTTGCTGCTCGATATCAACAAGCGATTTAATCTGACCATTGTGCTGATTACGCATGAAATGCATGTTATACAGAGCATCTGTGACCGGGTCGCAGTCATTCATGGCGGCGGTATTATCGAGCAGGGGAATGTTGCAGAGGTATTCCTAAAGCCCAAGCATGAAGTAACCAAGGAATTTATCCGTAGTGAAACTCAGCAGGACGGGCCTCTTCGGGCGGCCATTGATGCGGTGAACGGTGAATTCGGCAAGGCCGTCAAGATTACCTTTTTGGGACAAAAAACGTACGAGTCTACCTTGTCCCATGTGGCCCGCGATACCGGAGTCAACTTTGCGATTTTGCAGGGGACAATCTCCACAATTAAAGATGTGCCTTACGGCCAGCTGATTGTCCGTTTTGAAGGGTCTCCTGAAGCGGTTGAAGCCACAATCGCCGAGTTAACGGCGCAGGGGCTTGATGTGGAGGTGATTTCATAGTGGGCGGATTGAATTTTAATACGATTAATTGGGAAGAAATGCTTGATGCAACAGTGGCTACACTAAAAATGTTGGCATTTTCCGGAATATTCACAATTATTCTTGGTTTACCACTCGGAATTGTGTTATATTTATGGGGAAGATCAAATAACATTGTTATCAGGGTTATTTACTCGGCATTATCGCTGCTTGTAAACATCCTGCGTTCCGTTCCATTTCTTATTCTAATGGTAGCATTGATTCCTTTCAGCAAGTCAATTATGGGGACTTCGATAGGCGTGCTCGGTACAATTCCGGCGCTGGTCATCGGTGCGGCTCCGTTTTTTGCCAGGCTGGTAGAGACAGCACTGCGTGAGGTTGACCGGGGCGTGATTGAAGCAGCACAAGGAATGGGAGCTTCCACAGGGCAGATCGTTATGCGTGTACTTTTGCCCGAGGCTCGTCCAGGCTTGCTTGCCGGAGTGACCATCACTCTCGTTACGCTCGTTTCCTATACCGCGATGTCGGGTATGATCGGCGGCGGCGGTCTTGGTGACCTGGCAATCCGCTACGGTTATTACCGGTATGAGAAAGAAGTTATGATTATCTCCGTAGTGCTGATGGTTATACTAGTTCAGCTGCTGCAAATGGCCGGAGACCGGCTGGTCAAATTTTTTACCCGGAAATAAGGTACGTCCATATATAGCCTTATTCATACACTTAATAAAGGGGGATTTACAGATGAAGAAAGTACTGCTCACATTTTTCAGTTTGACCTTGGTATTGGTGCTGGCTGCTTGCGGCAACAATAACAATACCAATAACGTGGCTAATTCCGCCGCAACGAATGCACCAGTAACAGATGCTTCTGCAGAGCCAACGACCGAACCAGCTGCAGAACCTGTAACCCTCGTGGTCGGCGCATCTCCTGTGCCGCATGCTGAAATTCTCAAGGCTATCGCTCCGCTGCTTGAAGCACAAGGCATCAAGCTGGAAATCAAAGAATTTACAGACTATATCCTGCCGAACACACAGCTTGCCGAAAAGGCACTGGATGCGAACTTCTTCCAGCACAAGCCTTACCTTGATGACCAGAACAAAAAGAACGGCTCGGAACTGGTATCGGTAACTGCTGTTCACGTTGAACCTTTCGGCGCTTATTCCAAAAAAATCAAATCGATTGATGAACTGGCTGACGGCGCGAAAGTAGCCATTCCGAACGATGCCACCAACGGTGGACGCGCACTGATCCTGCTGGCCAAAAACGGTCTGATCACCTTGAAAGACGACACTAATATTACTTCCACCAAAGCGGATATTACCGAAAACAAAAAGAAACTTGAGATCATTGAATTGGATGCAGCAATGCTGCCACGCCAGCTTGATGAAGTGGATATTGCTCTGATCAACACCAACTTTGCACTTGAAGCGGGCCTTGTTCCAACCAAAGATGCATTGTTCATTGAAGGAGCAGATTCCCCTTACGCCAACCTGCTGGTATCCCGTCCTGATAACAAGGATTCCGATGCTATCCAGAAACTGGCTGCAGCTTTGAACTCTGCGGAAGCTAAAGCATTTATCGAAGAGAAATACGAAGGTGCGATTATCCCTGCATTTTAAGCTAGTGCCTTAGCCGACTTAACAGATTACACCGAAAACCCCCGCATGCCAGAAAAAGGCATGCGGGGGTTTTTAGCACTCCGGTTGTTGCGAAATGTGAAATCCTCTATAATATATATAACAAGTGGAAACGATAATTTATAGTGTAAAGCCTATAAGTTCTTATACCTTCAAAAAAATCCCGGGTCTTCTTCTCAGAAGATCCGGGATCGGTATCAAACGGGATTAGAATACTTGAACAACTTCTTCTACGCCTTCTACTTCTTCAAGGAGGGCGCGTTCGATCCCGGCTTTCAACGTGATCGTGGAGCTGGGGCAACTGCCGCAGGCACCCATAAGCTTCAACTTAACAATGCCGTCTTCAACATCGATCAGTTCGACGTCACCGCCATCGCGCTGCAGGAACGGACGAAGTTTATCGAGCACTTCCAGTACTTCATCATACATGGTGGTGCTTTGTACATTCTCACTCATTTCTCAATCACTCCTTTCGTAAGTTCATTATAGTACAAAAAGTTAAAAAATAAAATGGTTAGTGCAGAATAGGGAGAGCATCATGAGACCAATTATTGAATTTTGTGCCAGTAATATTGGCCATGGCACGGAACCGCTGAAACAAAAGCTGGAACAAAATCCGGAATACGATGTAATTGAATACGGTTGTCTGAACAACTGCGGCGAGTGCTACCTGCAGCCATTCGCCATGGTTGACGGCGAAATTATTGAAGCAGCTTCTCCGGAGGAACTGGAAGCAGCTATCGAGGCCGCAATTAAGGAACAGGAAGCATGGGACAATCTGGAACTGGACTAGCCAAAGGCTAGTCCTATCCTTGGCCTACCCTTAACTTAACCCAAAGGCCGTTTGGACATCCAAAGTACGCCGCTTTTCAGCAGACGGGGGACACGTCCCATGACGGAGCGGCGGCCCATCAGCCCGAAACCGGCATGTTTGCCCAGGGAACCAAGCGTTCCCTTCAGCTTGATCGCATGGAGCTTCGGCGTTTCGCCGCGCCACAGCGCCTGAAGGATATGTGCTACCTGTTCCCCTTGCGCTCCGGCTGCCTGGGCACTTGGAGCGAATGGAAGGCTGGCGCAGTCGCCGAGCACGTACACTTCCGGATAATCCGCTATATTGTAATATTGGTCCAGCATGATCCGGCCACTCCGGTCTTTCGCTACTTCGAGCTGCTGGACTACCCGGACCGGCTGAATTCCGGCGGTCCATACAGTAACATCAGCAGGAATAGCCTGGGTGCCATTGTAGATGGCATCCTTTTCTACATGAGATACGGAAATTTTGCCTAGCGTCTCGACATGGTGTTCGCTGAACCATTCTTCCACATACTTGGACAGCTTCGCCGGAAAAGCCGACAGCACCCGTTCCCCGCGATCCAGTATAGAAATATTCAGGTCAGGACGGCTTTCACGCAGCTCTGCAGCAATTTCCACTCCGCTTAATCCCCCGCCTACAATATTAACTGTTCCATAAGGCTTCACATCATTCAGCCGCCGATACGTTTCCCGCGTTCCCGAGAAGCTCTGGATACTGCAGGTATATTGCTCTGCTCCTTGAATGCCATGATAATTATCTGTACAGCCGAGAGCGATCGCCAGGATATCATAGGAAACCGGCTCACCGGTCTCCATGAATATCATTCTGCTCTCCAGATCAATGGAGCCTACCTCACCATATCGGACGGTCAGACGCGGATGCACGGGAAATTGGATGCGTAAATGGTAATCGTTCACCGTCCCTGCAGCAAGCGCATAATACTCTGTCTTGATTCCCTGATAAGGCATCCGGTCGATTAGGACGATCTCCATATCATGAGGGAGATGGTTGTTGAGCAGTTCTTGGATAAGGGCAAGGCCGCCGTAGCCGCCGCCCAGGACGAGTAGTGTTCTCATGCAGACCGATCTTCCTTTCGAGTAGTGCTCAAATATGGTTTTGCAGCAGCGAAGGACAATCCCGGTAACTCAGTTGTTTATTTATTCGTAAACCTTAATTTCATTGTAGAAGGTATCCCGTTCAACCGGAATCCGACCGGCGCCTTTTACGAGCCAGATCAATTCTTCGCGTGTCAGACCTTCGGGCGTTAAAGCACCCGCGGCGTGACTGATCCGTTCTTTTAAGATCGTGCCATGCACGTCGGAAGCTCCAAAGCTTAAGGCAACTTGAGTGAGCTGCGCGCCAATATTAATGAAGTAAGCTTTAATATGGTCAACATTATCCAGCATCAAACGGCTGATCGCAATCGTCTTAAGATCCTCGTACGCGGAGTTGCGGCGCATAATCCCGGCGTTTTTGTTCTTGGGCTGCATGGACAGCGGGATAAATACCATAAATCCATTCGTCTCATCCTGCAGCTCGCGGATTTGCAGCATATGGCGGATGCGGTCCTCATGCGATTCGATGGAGCCATAGAGCATAGTGGTGTGCGTCTTCATGCCCATCTGATGGGCAACCCGGTGCACTTCCAGATACTCTTCGACGTTTGCTTTATCAACACGCATTTTTTTACGGTATTGGTCAGAGAGAATTTCAGCTCCGCCTCCGGTAAGTGATTGGAGTCCGGCTGCGCGCAGCTGCTCCAGCACTTCACGGATGCTGAGTCCGCTGATCCGGGTGAAGAAATCAATTTCCGCCGCAGTATAGGCTTTTAAGGTAACTTCAGGAAACCGCTCATGCAGAGCTTTCAGCGAATCAACGTAATATTGGAAGGGCACCTTATCATTATGGCCGCCGACAATATGGAATTCGCGTACGCCGGGATGAATATGCTGTTCGACATATTGCACCATTTCCTGACCGGAAAGCGTATAAGCGCCTTCTTCTCCGTCATCCTTGCGGAAATTGCAGAATGCACAGTGGGATTCGCAAACATTGGTGAAATAAAGACTCATGTTTTCGATAAAATATACCTTGTTTCCATTCTTGCGCTGGTTGACCTCATTAGCCAGCTGGCCGATCGTTAGCAAATCGTTGCTCTCATATAAATAAACGCCGTCTTCCAAATTTAATCGTTCTCCGCCGCGAACCTTTTCGATAATGTTCGCCATTCTGGCGTCTGTGTGGGGGGTGATAAGAGTAGACATATGATTTCCTCCTGAAGGTTTGGCGAGGTGAATACACCCGCAGAATCGTAACCGAAAATTACTAAAACACACGTTGTCCAGCGTAAAAAATGGAGGCTTTGATGGCCTCCGTGACAATTTTCCGAATTTTTACGTATATTGCTTCCCCTATTATAAACCTCTCTCCAAGGGTGAGCAACCGCTGAGACTTGAAGTATAGAGCGGATAAATCGTATCCAAGGCAGCAGATATGACTTGAGGGCATGGGAAGAGTGGGGTATACTTAATTTAATATAGAAAATTACTTTTGGCCGGAAGGCTGTCATAGCATAAGAAGCAGATAGGCTAACAAACTTTCAGGAGGTTGAGATCATGATTACAATTAGTGAAACAGCGGCAGAACAACTCAAGACAATGCTGGCTGAGCAGGAGCTTCCCAACATGTTCCTTCGTCTTGGCGTAACCCCGGGGGGCTGCAGCGGGTTCTCCTACGCTATGGGCTTTGACGATAACGAGAGCGAGCAGGATGTCTACCTGGATGTCGCTGATCTCAAGGTAGTTGTAAGTAAAGACGACATCCGTTATCTCAACGGTCTGGAGATCGACTTCGAAGAATCCGGCATGACCGGCGGGTTCACCATTAATAACCCGAATGCCACCGCCACCTGCGGCTGCGGTTCCTCCTTCCGAACGAAGGACGATGCCGGCAAGCCTGCAGCTGAGCCTTGCTGAATGGGAAGAGTCGTTTAGTGTCAAAGATACAACCCTTCATGACATACAAAATAAGACTTCAAGGTTAATCGCCTTGGAGTCTTTTTGTATTTCCAATATTTGGTGTGCCTGATATACTGGAGCATAAATGAACCATACGGCACATTACTATTCTTATTAAGGAAGTGATTTGAATTGATCATTGAAACGCAGCGGCTGATCATCCGGGAACTTACAAGTGAGGATTGTGCAGCAGTTCACGGCTACGCATCGGACCCAAGGGTAGTAAAGCATATGATGTGGGGGCCCAACACCGAAGAGGAAACAATAAACTATCTTCATTTAACAATCAGCCAGCAGCATCAGGAGCCGCGTAAAGCTTTTGAATTTGCAGTGGTTCTGAAAGAGACCCATCAGCTGATTGGCGGCTGCGGAATTCATACGCCTGAGCAGGGCCAGGGAGAGATAGGTTATTGCTTTAATTCCCGGTATTGGGGGCAGGGGTTTGCGGCGGAAGCTGCTTGTGCTCTAATATCTTTCGGCTTCCGGCAGCTTGCTCTTCACAGAATATATGCGACCTGCCGTCCGGAGAATACAGGCTCTGCCAAAGTACTGCAAAAGGCCGGAATGAGGTACGAGGGGCATTTGAGAGGACATAAGTGGTACAAGGGAAGTTGGCATGATTCTTACCAGTATTCCATTCTGGAGGAAGAGTACGTATCAAGCAAATAATTACATATAAGAACAGGAGCGGCCACATGGAACGATGGGAATACAGAACAATTAAATTTAAGACCGGCGGATTTTGGGGCGGCAGAGTTGATAATTCGGAATTCCAGGGGGGCTTCCAGAGATATTATTGTTGTCTTTAAGAGAAAGCTGATAGGGTCGTAAAGTACGGGAATAGGCATGAACCCTGCTATTTGTGGTAAAAATCAAGAAATCCAAAGATAACAGCGGCCGGAAGTCCAAATATTCACTGCAGTTGCGTTCTATGCCGGCTCGGTAAGTCTAAAGTTCAACTTATATATATAAGTAGGTTAATAGATCTCAGCGAATGAAGCTGTCCATCTGCACAAGCCATCCTCTCACTCCTTCATAGAGTATAGTATCTGCAATGAAGGAGTGAAACGATCGCCGCAATCAGGCCGGAAGGATAAACTTGAAGTTAATCATAAACACAATTAAAGCGGCGGCTCCCATAGAGAAGGCGATACAACTGGCGCCAAGCACTCTGCGGCGGTCTTTTATAAACTTGAAGCCGAGCGCGCAGACAAGGATGGTGGTACCCGCCAAGACAACAGACATGCCAATCATAGCCACCCAATACAATACCTCGAACAATTGTGCCACTAAGGATCCCTCCTCTTACCGCAATAATACAATGAATTTTAAGATTATTCCAGTTAGTCTGCAGAAGCTCTACATCGAATCATTTCTATTGAATCGTCAAAATAACCGCGCTGTTGCCGTCGAAAAAATGATTGTCGGATGATGCGGATGAATACAGCGCAGTGCGGATAAAGTCCCAGGACATACGGCCCCGGAGCCATATGCCCTTTTTTGCTGTGAACGCCTTCTTACACGGACAATCATACAGGAAGGCGGGGCCGCTCCTGAGTAATGTATAGGGTAGGCTGGGAATCGAAAGGAGCGGGATTAAAATGGCGGGAAGACAACTGGCCAGCAAATGGCTGAAGACCGAAGCGCTGCTTAGCGATGCGCGGGTTGCCGGTTACATTCCGAGAACAAGGGAATACAGTGCTGCCGGGCTGCTTAAAATGCTGAGAAGTTATGGGAATGTTGTGATTAAACCTGTCGTAGGCGGCGGGGGTTACGGGGTAATTAAAGTGTTTCTGGACGGGCGTGGGTACGGCTTCACGTATATGGACAAAACACGCGTGTACCGGGATTTCTCTTCCATGAGGCAGGCGCTTGAGCGTGTGAAGGTAAGACGGAAATATTTGATGCAGCAGGGTATCTCACTGGCCCGGATTGCCGGGCGCCCGATTGATTATCGGGTTAAGGTAGTAAAAAACGGAGCTCGTTGGGAGTTTCGTTCCATGGTGGGAAGATTAGCCCGTCCGGGGCTGTTCGTGACCAACTTGTGCAAGGGCGGAACGATGATGAGCTGCCGTGAAGGGCTGAGAAAATCGTTGCCACGCAACAGAACGGCTACCAAAAAAGCGGAGATGCGGCGACTAACCTTGGTATGTACAGAGCTGATGGAACGTCATTTTCCGGGAATAGGTGAGTTGGGCTTTGATTATGCTATAGATAATTCCGGGAAAATTTGGATTCTGGAAGTAAATACAAGACCACAATAAATAAACATTATTTTAAGAATTGACGATAGTAATAGTAATAAGATAGAATAGCGTTTAGTTATGCCACTCATGAGGTAATATGAGGTAATAAATGTTAAATATTTGAACATAACAAAAATATTTTTGCTGAATATCCTGTGATTTGTTCCTGTGCATAACTATTATCCCCATATTCCACTGCGGAGCATGGGCCTTCGCAACCCTTACTCACATATTATGCACAGGATTTCCACAGTTGGCTGTGGATAATGAGAACGCTTGTTCGAAAAATGATAGTTTGCTATGATAGATTCAGATCCAAATAAAGGAAAGGTAGGTGAACGTTATGGTTGAATTGTCGGATGAGATGTTGTTGGACTCTTATCAGAGAGCTATAGAGCTCCAATTAGAGCATGATTTCATCGCTCTTTTACTCGCTGAAATTCGCAAACGGAACTTACACTCTCCAGTACACGCGGTTTTACATTAAAGATCATAGAATATTTCTGCAGCAGCTGCTTATCTTTAACCGCAAGCGGCACTAAATAGGGTATCTTTTCAAGTTGAAGTGGAATCAACCTGAAAGGATACCCTTTTATTGTGAAAGTATTGGCAGTTGGCTTAGAGCTTAAGATTGCTGCTATGTCCCGGTGAAAGCTTGGCTTCAGGGTCGATATATACCTTGGCATTGTTCACAGCGGTAGGCGCCTCGCCGAATCCTACAGCGATCAGCTTCAGCTTGCCCGGATAGGTGGTAATATCGCCGGCAGCGAAGATTCCCGGAATGCTTGTTTCCATACGCGAGTCAACAACGATGGAGTTGCTCTCAATCTTAATGCCCCACTCGGCGATAGGTCCAAGAGAAGAAACGAAGCCGAAATTGACGATTACGCTGTCGACTTCAATTTCCTGTGTCTCTTTGGTCTTAATATGGGACAAGGTGACCTTGGTAATAAATTCTTCACCATGCAGCTCTGTGATCTCCGAAGGGGTAATTACATTCACCTTGGAGGCCATGAGATTCTCTACACTGTGCTCGTGGGCGCGGAATTTATCGCGGCGGTGAATCAGGGTTACCTGCTCGGCGATCGGTTCAAGCATAAGTGCCCAGTCCACTGCAGAATCTCCGCCGCCGCTGATCAGCACCTTTTTGCCTTTAAATGCATTCAAATCGTTTACAAAATAATGCAGATTGGCTTTCTCAAAACGCTGTGCATCTGCTACCTCCAGACGACGCGGTTCAAACGCGCCTACGCCGGCGGTAATGATGACAGCCTTGCTATGGTATTCCGCTTTATCGGTAGTGACGACGAAATGGCGTTCGTCACGTTTCTCGACAGATACGACCTTTTCTTCCAAACAGATGTTAGACTGGAACAGGTCCATTTGCCGTGAAAGGTTGTCAACCAGTTCCTGTCCGGTAACTTTGGGGAATCCTGCCACATCGTAAATATATTTTTCGGGATAAAGAGCAGCGAGCTGCCCTCCCAATTGGGGCATACTTTCAATAAGGGTTACTGATGCCTGACGCATTCCGCCGTAGAAGGCAGCAAACATGCCGGCCGGACCGCCGCCTATAATCAGAAGGTCGCTCATAGGAACGCCGGATTGCTCTAGTGTCACGTAATATTACACCTCCGAGTTGATATATTCAATTTGCCATACTAGGGTACTTACTCATTATAAACATTGTGGGACCACCCTGCAAAGGCTTTAAATGACCTGAAAATTGTGACGTTTTTTTGCATGATTATATTTGATTAAAACGATACTAAGGTTTACAATGGATATGGTTATTTTAGAAATCCTTTAAGTTTAATTGGAAATTCTTCTGAATTTAAGTGTATAAATTCACAAAAGAACGCTAAATATTTTTACAAAAAATAACACATAGACAGATTTACCTGTTGGAAGGAGCCGGAACATGAGCAGTATTCCAAAAATCGTTATCCTAGGCGCGGGATATGGAGGTATTTTAACTGCCCAGCGGCTGCAAAAGGCTTTGAATTACAATGAAGCCGATGTGACGCTAGTTAACCGACATGAGTATCACTATTTCACTACCCACCTGCATATGCCTGCTGCGGGAACGGACAGCATTGAACATACACGCGTATCTATCTCCAAACTGATTGATGAATTTAAGATTGATCTCGTGAAATCTTCCGTGCAGGAAATCCGTACCCAACAGAAAAAAGTCATTCTGGAGGACGGTACGCTCTCGTATGATTATCTTGTGATTGCGCTAGGCGGCGAGCCTGAAACGTTCGGCATTCCGGGACTTGATAAATATGCGCTGACGATTCGCAGCATCAATTCGGTACGGCTGATCCGCGAGCATATCGAATATCAATTTGCAAAATACAAGAATGAGAATAATGCACAGGAGCATATCAATTTCGTTGTGGGCGGCGCGGGTTTCAGCGGCATCGAATTTGTAGCTGAGCTGGCTGACCGTATCCCTGCGCTGTGCAAAGAATATGATGTAGATCCTAGTATGGTGAATATCTACAACGTGGAAGCGGCCCCGACGGCGCTGCCGGGCTTTGCCCCTGAACTGGTTGAGCATGCGATGACGGTGCTTACGAAGAAGGGGGTAACCTTCAAGATCGGAGTAGCCATTAAGGAATGTCTGCCGAATGGCGTTATTCTCGCAACCGGCGAGGAAATCAAGGCTTCCACAATCGTCTGGACCGGCGGAATCCGCGGCAACCGGCTGATCGAAGCAGCCGGTTTTGAAGCGATGCGCGGACGTGTGAAGATAGATGAATATCTGCGCGCACCGGGACATGAGAATATCTTTATTATTGGCGACGGCTCCCTGATGATTAATCCGGAAGGACGCCCGTATCCGCCGACTGCACAAATTGCCATGCAGCAGGGCGAATGTTGCGCATTTAACCTGGTGGCGGCGATCCGCAGCCAGCAGCCGAAGAAGTTCTCCTTCAGCAACAAAGGCACCGTAGCCTCCCTTGGAAAAGGACAAGGCATTGCCGTTGTAGGCGATAAGACGTACAAAGGCTGGACCGCGGCGCAGCTGAAGAAGGTTGTGGATATGCGTTACCTGTTCATTATCGGCGGCATCCCTCTGGTGCTCAAAAAAGGAAGATTCCTTTAAGATGCGCCACTGCAGCGTGCAAGTTCGCGGACTGTTGACGCGTGAAGAGCTGGACCGCTATAACGGCCTGATTGAGGCCGGTTCCTATCTCGAGGATCAAAGCCGGTATGATCTGGCTTATCATGTCCAGAAGGAAATTGATGTGCTCATTCTCCCGGCAATCGAACGCCTGAAGGATAAGGGCCGGGCCCGCGACCGGGCAACGGCTGAATATCTGGAGAGCTTGCGGGAAGATGACGCGGACGAATAGCAACAAGCCTAATATGAAACGGAAAGCTTCCGGTGACGGGGAGTTTTCCGTTTTTTTCTGCGCACTAACAGATTCATGCCAGTGTTAACAATACACCCTACCGTATTTTATTCTCTCCTGATGTTCAGCACATAAGATGTACCCTATGAGATTGTCCGAATTTAGACATAATGCGACAACCACTGGGAGGGTATAACGAAGTGCAAAGACATCTGCGAAAGTTCAATCCGGCAATCATTTTTCTGTTGCTCTTATCTATGTTTCAGCCAGGTGCAATGGCGAATGCTGCAATTGCTGAACTGCCAGCCAGCGAATACGGCACGGTTATGGATATGCGCAAGACGGAGTTGGCACCGGGTGCGATCTATACCTGGATGGATATTAAAGATGAAAGAGGACGGCAAAAAGTACATACTGTGGAGTTCAATCCGCAGAATACAGGGCTGCAGCTGCGGGCCGGAACGAAAAACGGCAAGGTATACGGAATGCAGGGTGTAACAGGTATGGCAACGTATGCGGATGCACCGGGTAACCGTGTAATTGCAGGCATTAACGGTGATTTCTATGAAATATCCGGCTATGCCACCGGTGTTCCGAATGGCCTGTTTATGGATGAGGGGGTTATCCTGAACAGCGGAGGCTCATATGCTTTTGGGTTAAAAGCGGATGGCACCTCCATTTATGGACAGCCGGAGCTGTCAATGAGCGTGACGCTGAACGGGAAAACAACGCCGCTGAACAGTATCAACCGTTACCGGAATACGGATCAGCTTGTACTCTATACGAAGGATTATAACAGCTCAACGAAATCAACTGCTGATGGCGATGAAATCGTACTGGATATCGCTGAAGGCGAAGTCAAAAGCGGACAAACCCTGAAGCTGAAGGTATCGGAGGTCCGGACAAGCCAAGGCGATACTCCGCTTGCCCAAGGCAAGGTGGTGCTGTCCGCACATGGCGCCTCCAGGGCCGTTTTGCAAGGATTGGCACCCGGCGATGAAGTCACCGCCGCATTTGCACTGAAGGGCGAATGGAAGGATGTCGCACTGGCAATCGGCGGGCAGGGACCGCTAATCAAAGACGGGGTTGTACAAACGGGCGTAGGGCCGTCAGGAGTGCATCCGCGGACAGCCATTGGTACGAAAGCAGACGGCAGTGTGGTGCTTTTTGAAATTGACGGCCGTTCTCCCGGGTTCAGCGAAGGGGTGGAAACAGAGGAACTGGCAAGAATCCTCAAGGATCTCGGTGTCGTATACGCCATGAATCTGGATGGGGGAGGATCTTCGACCTTTGTGGCGAGAATGCCGGGGACGAATGGAGTCAAGATGCTGAATCAGGGGTCGGACGGCTTTGAACGGCAGACCGGCAACGGATTGCTGCTCGTCAACACCGCTCCTGAATTGGCCGTGGCCTCGAAGCTGGCGATCCAGCCGAATGCTGAGAGGATTTTGAAAGGTTCCAGCTTTACCTTCACTGCTGCAGGCATGGATGAAAATGGCCACCCTGCTGCGTACACGGGGGCGTTGAATTGGCAGGTTGATCCGGTTCTGGGGACTATTAATGAACAGGGTGTCTTTACTGCCAGCTCTACAGCCGGAGTAGGCAAAATTAGCGCAGGAGCCGGGAATGCGCAGGGAGAAGGCGAGATTGAAGTCGTCGAAACGCTGACGGAGCTGAAATTCCCCGATGAAATCAAGACATACACATCCGGCCAGTCCGCTCAGTTGTCGGTAAAGGCGCTGCGGGGCGGACAGACCATCCAGGCTGACAACCATAGCTTTGAGTGGCGTGTAGAAGGTGAAATTGGCACGGTGGATGAGAACGGGTGGTTTCAGGCAAGCCATGAGAACGGAAAAAATGGTAGGATTTACGTGAAATATGGCAGTGTGGAAACCTCCTTTGAAGTGAATGTCGGTTTGCCGCCAGTTATGCTGGAGAATTTTGAAGCGGGGATCGACAAATATAAGGCAGCCAGTGCGGCAGCCAACAGCGTAACGCTGGAGGAAGTGACAGATCAGGACTTTATCCGCAGCGGAGACAGGGCGCTGAAGCTGGAATATGATTTTATTGGAAAAACAGGCACCTCAGGAGCTTATGTCGCGGCAACGTCGGTAGAGAACAGGATTCAGATACCGGGTTACCCGGAGAAAATCAGTATGTGGATCTATGGAGACGGGCAGAAGCACTGGCTGCGCGGCCAGATCCGCGACGGCAACAATGCCGCGGTTCCGGTAGATTACACTGATCAGGTGAACGGTGTGAATTGGACAGGCTGGAAATATGTCGAAGTGGCGGTGCCTAAAGGTAAAACAACCCCGTTGTCGATGGATATGCCTGTCCGTTATATGGAGACCAGCAATCTGAAAAAAACAAAGGGTGCCATTTATGTGGATGATATCCGTGCCCTCTATGGCCCCTTGGAAGAAGACCAAACACCGCCGGTCATTAAAAATGAGTATCCTGGCGCTAATGAGATGGTCAAGACGGCAACGCCGGCCCTTTCGGTGAACGGAGAGGATGCCGGCTACGATCCGGTTGCGCATCCGGGAACTACTTTAATCGATGCCTCAAAAGTGCGGTTATTTATTGACGACCAGCTCGTAGAGCATGGCTTCTATCCTCCCAAGGGACAAATTACGTACAAGCCCAAGCTTCCGCTTGCGGAAGGCCGGCATAAGGTGAAGCTTGCAATCCGCGACCTCAGCGGCAATCAGACGATTAAGGAATGGTATTTCACAGTGAATCTGGGATCTCCCTTCTATAAATATGTCACGCCTGAGGTTGTATACGCCGGGAATTCGTACACTGTGGATATAACGGCGGAGAAGGCGGATAAGCTGAAGGAGGGTTCAGTTGCTTTTGCCTTTGACCCTGCGGCTGTCCGCGATCTAAAAGTAATTGCAGGCAGCAAGCTGACAGAAGGCCAGCTCGAACCGGTTATCGACGCGGCCAAGGGTACAGTGCTGCTGAAATTAAACCGAATTCATGAAGCAGGGCTTGAAGACAGCGACCTTCTGGGCCAGATTCAATATACGGTCCGCAATGATTATATCGGGCCTTATACATTGGAACAGCTTGGAGGACAGCTAAGTAAACCGCTGACCATTGAGAATACCTCCGGCTCTGTCACCTCGACAGAGGGCAGCGGAACGGCGATCAGCTTCATTGGTGCTTCACTTGTAAGTACAGTGACGGCGCAGCTTAAGCTGACCTGGAATCATTATGAGATCGCCAAAGGCCTGGCGGCTTCCTTCTCGGTAAGTGAAATGGAGGGGGGAGCGGCCTTCCAGGGAGCCGAACTGCTGATCGACGGTGTAGAAGCAGAGGAAGTATCCGGTGAGGATGGACTGCTGACCACGAAGTCCGCTACTGTAGCAGAAGGGACGTTCAAGCTGCAGGCGGTAAAAGGCAACGCCTATAGTCCGGTGATGACGTTTAAGGTAGCGCCTTATGACGGGACAGCAGCCCCGCGCAACATCAATGTGACCATGGGTGAGGATGCCGATACCAGCCGGCGTTTTGCCTGGCAGACTCAGCCGCAGACGGAGGGCAGTGTAGTTGAATTGGTCAAGCAAGCTGAGTTCACCGGCTTTGAAGACAGCAACGTGCTCAGAATTGAAGGCGCGAGCACCATCTACAACAGCAATAACGACGGAACGATGCGTGTGCATAAAGCGGAAGCGGCTAATCTTGAACCGGGAACGGCCTATGTATACCGGGTGGGGGATGGAGCGGCGAATGTAAGTGCCCAGGGTACATTTGTAACGAGCGGTGGAGACCGTGAAGCCACCAAGTTCCTCTTTATTGGAGATTCGCAGGCGGATTCGCAGGCAGGCTTCGAGCTATGGAAGAATACTGCGCAGCAGGCTTTCCAGTACATGCCGGATGCGGAAATGCTTGTGCATGCAGGAGATATGGTCGACAAGGGCTTCGAGCAGGAGCAGTGGAACTGGTGGTTCGGAGCTGCACAGGAACAGCTGCTGCACACTTCGCTTGTGCCGATTATCGGGAACCATGAAGTGATGGGCACGAACGGTGACGGGGATTATCTGGCCCAGTTCAATAACCCGCAGAACGGTGCGGCGGGTGCCCTGGGAACAAATTTTTCATTTGATATCAAAGACACCCATTTTGTGGTGATGAACACGGAGCATGGCGAGGCGGAGTATAAGGAGCAGGCCCAGTGGCTCGATCAGGATCTGTCAGCCACGGACAAGAAGTGGAAGATCATTTTCTTCCATCAGGGACCTTACGGCAGCATCTATGCCAATGAACGGGTGCAGCAGGTCTGGGTGCCGGTATTTGACAAGCATAAAGTAGATCTTGTGATGAACGGACATGATCACATCTATATGCGCTCCTATCCGATGAATGGAGGGCAGCAGGCTGCCGAAGGCGAGGGCACCCGGTATGTCATCGGCGGATCATCCGGTCCCAAATTCTATGCGCTGACCGAAAGGTTCTGGCAGGAGAAAATTTATGACGAGGACGAGCAAATCTTTACTGCGGTTGAAATAAAAAATGACGGGATTACCGTCACTGCCCGAACGGTTGACGGACAGGAGATTGATCAACTGGTCATTGCTAAAGTGGCTCCGGAATCCGTTACACTGGACCGTACGGAAGCATTGCTTGAGCCTGGACAAAGTATGCAGCTGCATGCGCAGGTGCTTCCTGCCAATGCCTCCAAGGTGAAAATCCATTGGTCTATTGTTTCCGGGCAGCCGGAGAACACGGTAACGGTTAATACTTACGGATTAGTGACAGCCCTTAAGCCGGGGACGGCAGTCGTAAGGGCAGCCGTTGAAGGCTACCCTGCTATATATGCGGAGAGCAAGATAGACGTGGATGCTCTAGAGTCGCTCTCTCTGCAAGGCAAGCAAGTATTACGGGCGGGAGATACCGATCAGACGGTAACTGAAGCTGTGTATGCCTCCGGAAAGCGGATAGCCGTAGTTGAAGGGCTGAGTTATTCCAGCCAGAATACTGATGTGGCCACGGTTGACGATCGAGGACAGGTTCAGGCGCATGCTGTTGGTTCAACTGTGATCTCGGTAACGTACAGAGAACTGGCCGCCCAGTACAAACTTACGGTGTCAACGGACGGTGCGCCAGTGTTGACCGGTCTGAAGATTGAAGGCCCGGAAACACTGGAACAGGGAAGCAAGGGCGTTGCAGTAGTTCAAGCCGTGTACAGTGACGGCAGCCTTGTGAAGCTGGCCAAGGGGGTTCTGTTCGAAACCTCTGATTCTAAAGTGGCGGAAATTAGCGAGTCTGGGGAAATACACGCGCTAAGTGCAGGAACAGTAAAAGTCCGTGGGGAGTATAACGGGATGAGTGCAGAGTACGGGCTGGTGGTGACCGCTGCCGGACAAGAGCCGACGCCAGTACCAACGCCGATACCGACGCCAACACCAATGCCGAGCTCACCCCCGGCACCTGGCGCGGTGATCTCCCCTACTCCTTCTCCGACAGCTGCGGCAACGCTGGAACCCGGAGTCGTGGAGATTGCAGCTGCCCGGTTATCCGGAGAGCGGAATGCGCAAGGGGAAGTTGTAATTACGGCTGATCCAGCCTGGACGGAATTGATCCTGCCAGGGAATGCCGGTGAGTTGCTTGGCAAGGCTCCGCTTAGAGTCCAATCGGCCGCCTTGTCCGTGGTGATTCCCGCCGGAGTGCTCGCCGAATTAAGCAGCAAGGTACCCGAAGGAGCAATCCCTGGCAGCACCATCTCATTGGCTGCTGAAGCGGTTGGCAGCGATAGCGCACAGGCCTTGATCACCCGTGCAGCGCAAATGTCGGGAGCACGGCTGGAAGCGGCAAGTGAAGTGAGGGAATGGAAGCTTAGCCTTACAACGAAGCAGGGTCAGGAATATGTCTTATCGCAATTTGCACAACCGGTTACTATTGCTTATGAGGCAATTCCACAGGGGAATAAAGAGCTGCTGGGTATTTACTATATTGGAGAAGACGGGGCGCTTGTGTATGCCGGCGGTAGATGGACCGAAGGCAGGCTGAGCGCAGCCGTGAGCCATTTCAGTAAATATGCCGTTCTGCATTACGACAGAAGCTTTAGTGATTTGCCTGCAGAGCACTGGGCAACCGGTGCAGTGAAGCAGCTGTCTGCCAAACAGCTTGTGCAGGGAGTGTCTAGAGAACGGTTCGATCCGAACCGGGCGGTTACCCGCGCAGAGTTCACAGCAATGCTGGTGCGTTCACTGGGACTCAGCGGGCATACGGCTACAGGGTTTGCCGATGTGCAGCCGGACAAGTGGTACGCAGAGGCAATTTCTGCGGCGCAGCAGGCCGGAATTGTGAACGGTTTGTCGGGTTCCGTCTTTGGGCCGGAAGCTGAAATTACCCGTCAGGAAATGGCAGTTATGCTCATTCGCGCATACGGGTATGCAGCGGAGACACAGGTGACCACAGCCTCGACTGCGGCAGCTTTTGCCGATACAGCAGACGCTCCGAAATGGGCCAAGACGGCTATTAAAGAGGCCGTGCACCTAGGTCTTTTGCAGGGTCGTGCCGCAGGACGCTTCGAGCCGAAGCAGAACGGTACACGTGCCGAAAGTGCACAAATGATTATGAATCTGCTCCAGTATATGAAATAGGCAGTAACAGAAAGCAAACACACAAACAGACCGCAGCGGTTAGGCTGCGGTCTGTTTGTGTGTTTCTATGAACCCGGCATAAAAGCCATGATATGAAATACAGTGTGCGGCTGTCCGCGGGATTACAGCTTCAGCATCTCTTCGAAGCTCTCCGGAGTCAGCAGATTGCCGACATAGAAAGGGCCGAATTCACCGTAGCGGGCACTGACTTCGTCGAAACGCATTTCGTAGACCAGCTTCTTGAATTGAAGCGCATCCTCGGCGAACAGTGTAACGCCCCATTCCCAATCATCAAAACCGACGGAGCCGGTAATAATCTGTTTTACCTTGCCGGCGTAGCCGCGTCCGATTAGGCCGTGGGAATACATAAGCTCACGGCGTTTCTCCATATCGAGCATGTACCAGTTGTCAGCAAGCTCGCGTTTCTTGTTCATCGGATAGAAGCAGATATGCTTGGCTTGCGGCAGAATCGGCTTCAGGCGGGCTGCCACATGCGGATTCAGCATGGGATCACTGCCATCCCCGGCGCTTCCGCCGGCAGCATAGTTGCTAAGTTCAACAATACTGACGTAAGAGTAGGACTTGGTGGTATATTGGGCAAAGGCGATTTTGTTGAAGGCGGTCTCAAGGCTATTCAAAGCTTCCAGGCTTTCGCGCAGAAACATCATCACGAAATCAGCCTTCTGGCCGACAATGGCGTATACAGCGGAGCTTCCTTCCTTGGCTTCTTCAACCGGGCCCCATTCCTGCATAAAAGCATGCAGCTCCTCCAGGGCAACGGCACGCTCTTCATCATCGGCAGCCGTCCAGGCCGTCCAGTTCAGCGAGCGGAAGTCATGCAGTGCATACCAGCCTTCCAGTGTCAAAGCGGCTTCGTTCATGTTCTCACTCCTTAAAAGTAGAAATAACTTTGCTTAAAACCAGCTTCGAAAGCATACGCTTCTATGTATGATCCGATTGATCTATTTGCATTGTATCGCATGCGGGAGGCCCAGAGCAAACCCTGACACCGGCATTTGAGTTGAATGGAGCGTGAGCTGCAATAATGTTCATTGCTTCGTTACATTTTTTCTAGTAAACTTACTATTAATTAAGGCTTAGTGTGCGGTTCTTTATAGAGAGAGGGGATGGCGGTACGATGGGATTTATTCCTGTGTTGGTTCTGGCCGTTTTATTCTTTGTCATGATGTTCGGCATTGGCTTTATCCTCAATATGTTAATGAAGACCACCTGGTTTCCTGCATATCTGTTCGTGATTGTCATTCTGCCGATCGTAATTTATTCTATCTGGGATAGAAGCGCCATGACGCTCTGGGAGCATTTGTCCACCTTTCATATTGTGGATTATCTTACGGGGATTGCCGGACTTGCGGGTGCGGTGCTCAGCGGCTGGACGATCCAGAAACTGCGGCTTGGTGGCTATAAAATGTTCTGATAAAGATTACATCACACAGAAACGGCTGCACTCAGGCCGTTTTTTCTTTTTTGCCCGCTATCGCCAGCAAGTGTTCATAAGGGGACGATAATGCGGCGAAATGCGCCTTATTTGGTTCTTTTTTTACATTTCCGGCCGGGTGTTTTGTGATAGAATAGAAATCTATATGAATTCGTGTAGAAAAGGGGGAGGTATCCGCAGATGCGTATGAGCAACTTGCATCATTTCACCGAACATCATCGGTACTGCGTTTCCCGCGAATTCGGTCTAAGCAGTGTGGATGGACGTATGCTGGGTTCGGTCTATCAGCCGATGGTCGGAGCCTTTGCAATCAGCCTTTACAGGCTGTTGTTTGAACATATTCCGGCTGAAGCAATCGGCTACTCCACAGTGGAGCAGCAGCGCAGGCTGTTTATGACGCTTGGAGTTGAACCGAATGAGAAGGGCCGCAAATATTTAGTGGATCAGGCTTCCCGGCTGGAAGCGGTGGGGCTGCTTCAGACCTGCCGGATCTATGTAGGGGAAACCGAGGATTATATGTATGAATACGAGCTGCTGCCGCCGCTGTCGCCGGCTGACTTTTTTGCAACTCAGCATTTGACGCTTCTCCTGCGGGACAAGATCGGCAAATTCGCTGTGCTGTCGCTGCGCGAGCAGTTCTGGAACCGCGAGCCGGAGGAATGGAGCCGCCGGTCGATTGGCAAAGAGAATATTTCCCTGCCCTTTTATGATATCTTTCAATTGAATACCCATGTGATAGATTATGAGCTGGAGCAGGCGCTGGCCGAGGTAGCTACAGTCCGCCAGCCGGGGACGCGCGAAAGCGGCGAGCCGGCCATCGGCTACAGCGATATTATTTTGCGGTTCCCCAGGGAATCGGTCAACCGGGTTCATGTTGAGAAGCTGCGTTTTGATCATACCCAGATGGGTGTCATTAATTATGTGGCCCATAAGTATGAGCTGAGTCCCCAGGATTTAAGCCGTCTGCTGGATGAGGACGGGGTCTTTACGCCGGACGGCGAGGTCATTCTTGATACGCTGCAATACAAGGCGAGCCAGCATTTCCGCCAGGATATGAAGCGGCAGGAGAAACGGGAGATCGCTGCGGCCAAGGTAGTCTCGCTGCGCTCAGCAGCGGCTGAGGAAGGCGATGATTCCATTGCTCCGCCGGAACAGTCGGTTGAGATGGAATATTATGTGGAGGTTCCTCCGCAATTCATGTCCAAATGCGATATTCACCAATATAATATGATGCTGCGCAACGAGCCTTATACACGGCTGCTGCAAACCTTTTTTCCGGGTGCGGTGCCGGGCCAGCTGATGGATATTTTTGAGAAAATAGATCTGAACTACAAACTCAGCGGTGAAGTCATCAATGTGCTGATTCACTATCTGATGACGATGGTGGCTTCGGGCGGCGATCAGCGGATGAACCGCAATTTCGTTGAGGCTATCGCCTCCAATATGCTGGTGAAGCAGGTGAACACTTATGAGAAGGCGGTGCGCTACATCCGTGACCAGTCGAAGGTCAAGGGCAAAGGTGCGGCATCCGGCTCCACCGGCGCGTCCGGGACACGCCAGCGTTCTTATGCGAAGAACGGGCGCTCCGCCAAGCCGGAAATTCCGATGGTGCTGGATGACGGCAGTGCCGGAACCGTATCGGAAGAGGAATTCGCGGCGATGATGAAGAAAGCTGCAGAGATTAAGGCTAGTAAGAAAAAGGGCGTTTCGAAGACGCCGTAAAGAAAGCGAGGTGCGGAAATGGCAATGGAGTCTATGGGCGAAGTGCTGCGTTCGATGAACAATTCCGCTCTGCGCCAGCGTTCGCGCGATCTTGAGCAGAATCTGCTGAACCATCCTTTGGTGAAGCAGCTGCAGGCTGAGCATCCGGAGCTGGAGGAGTCGCGGCTCAAGGTTCACTTGAGCCGGTTATATCAATATGTCGAGGAGAGCCGCCACTGTGCAAACTGTCCCGGCCTGGAGAAATGCCCGAACGACTTCCCCGGGCACTACAGCAAGCTTACAGTTGAGACCGTTAACGGCTCGTCGGATCTATATGAACGCAAGACAGCCTGTAATCTTAAGGTGGCACAGGATAATCAGGACAGCATCCGCAAACGGATCCGCAGCTTCTATGTAGACGAACGGGTGCTGAACGGCGGTTATGACGAGATGGATATTATGGGCAAGGACCCGCGCAGGGCCTCAGCCGTGAATAAAATATTTGATTATATTGAAAGAATCAAAGAAAACGGACTTACTTCGCAGGGGATTTACCTGCACGGCACTTTCGGAACAGGCAAAACGTTCCTGATGTGTTACCTGCTCCATGAGCTGGCGGTTGCAGGGTATAGCGGCGTAATTGTATACATGCCCGATTTTATCGAGGATCTGAAGTCGATTATGCTGGACGGCCAGAAATTGAAGGAAACCGTCGATACCCTGAAGAATTGCGATTTGCTTATTTTTGATGACATCGGTGCGGAGAACCTGAATCCGTGGGCACGCGACCATGTGCTCGGGGCAATCCTCAACTACCGCATGAACCGTAAACCTACCTTCTATACCTCAAATTATCCGCTGGACGGTCTGGAGAAGCATTTGAGCTTCACCAGCAAGGACGGCGAAGAGCTCTACAAAGGCCAGCGGCTGATGGACCGCATCGCTCCGTTTGTGGAGGTTATTCCCCTGCACGGGGAGAATCAGCGCGGAACAGGCCGATAAGGCGAAGAGCCAGCTTTATAATAAACATACAAACAGCGGCAACCTGGGATGTTAAGTCCAAGGCGCCGCTGTTTTTTTGAAAATATAAGAATTAATATGTTTCACACGGTAACTTATCCTTCTATTTCCCGCTGAAACGGTACAGTCCTTAAAAAGGACGGCAAAGCCGTTTCCGCTTGAGCCCTAAACCGGATTGACGCAAACAAACCTCCAGCGTTTCCTTGTGGGAAAGGCTGGAGGTTTGCGCTGTGATAAAACCTGCCTGTCTATTCGGAGAGAATGAATTTGACGATTACCATTCCGAAGAAAACAAGCGTCATAAATCCCGTCATTCCAAAAAAACCGGCCAATAAATCACCTAAATCGTTGCGGGGCTCCTCATTGAAGTGCTCCCGCGGGTCCCGGACCTTAGCATTGACATCCATAGCTTGCTCCTCCTTGCGGTTGCATGCCTGCACTTAAATAGGTTACAGTTATACATGTGAGAGAAGTCATTGACAATTAATGCGCTTTCCTCAAGTATACGAACTCAGCGGTGAGATGTAAAGATGAGTTTCTCTTACAAAAAATAGATTTTATACAATGTAATTGTCTAAAACATTTCCCAAAAGCATTGTATATATGTTATACTGTTGATGTGTCGGTAAATGGTAATTTGGTTATCATATTACATGAAACATTTTTATCCCGCTAACATTTCGGAGTGAATTCGCTCGAACTAGCGTACGCTATAGAAGCGGATATTGCTTCGCAAAACTTAAAGGAGGAACAATATCATGGCTATCGTGAACGTGTCTGACCAATCCTTCGTCGGCGAAGTGGAAGGTCAAGGTACTGTTGTAGTAGATTTCTGGGCACCTTGGTGCGGCCCTTGCAAAATGCTTGCCCCTATTCTGGAGGAATTGTCCACCGAGTTGGGAGACAGCGTTAAAATTGCTAAATTGAATGTAGATGAGAATCCGGAAACGGCTTCCCGTTTTGGAGTAATGAGCATTCCTACGCTGATTTTCTTCAAAGACGGCCAACCTGTGGATAAAGTTGTAGGACTGAACTCCAAGGATTCCCTTAAGAATATCGTAGCTAAACATCAATAATTTCATTTGATGCTGCTGTACTTGGGCCGTTTTCGGCCCAATCGCCAAAGCGCCTCCGGTTTATCCGGAGGCGCTTTGTGTGCTAAACTTACCTTATAAGCTGCAGCCAAGTCTAGGTGGGGGAGAAATCATGGACTATAACGATAATATCCGCAATAAGCTGGCACTGCTGCCCGACCTGCCCGGGTGCTATCTGATGAAGAATGAAGAAGGCACCATCATTTATGTGGGCAAGGCCAAAGTGCTGAAGAA
This sequence comes from Paenibacillus sp. FSL L8-0340, assembly GCF_038593145.1. Classification (NCBI taxonomy): domain Bacteria; kingdom Bacillati; phylum Bacillota; class Bacilli; order Caryophanales; family Paenibacillaceae; genus Paenibacillus; species Paenibacillus sp. FSL L8-0340. Next base: position 6,254,298 of record NZ_CP151967.1, on the reverse strand, counting down.
CCGCGTCCGCTCTTATTTTACAGGCAGCCATAATGGTAAAACCCAGCGGCTTGTCGCCAATATTGTTGATTTTGAATACATTGTGACCTCCAGCAATATGGAAGCGCTCATTCTGGAGTGCAACCTGATTAAGAAGCATATGCCGCGTTACAATGTGCTTTTGAAGGACGATAAGACGTTCCCGTATTTGAAAATAACGAATGAAGCTCATCCGCGCCTTGAGGTTACGCGCCGGGTGATTAAAGATAAAGCGAAATATTTCGGGCCCTATCCGAATGCTTATGCGGCCCATCAGACAAAAAAGCTGCTGGACCGGATGTATCCGCTGCGCAAATGCGGAGTAATGCCGAAAGAGGTCTGTCTCTATTATCATATGGGCCAGTGCCTGGCACCTTGCGAGAAGGAAGTGCCCAAATCCGCCTACGAGGAAATCACGCAGAATATTGCCGCTTTTCTTGGGGGCGGCCATGAAGCGGTTAAGAAGGATTTGCAGCAAAAGATGCAGGAAGCCGCAGAGGAGCTGTACTTCGAGCGGGCTAAGGAATTGCGTGACCAGATTATCCACATCGATGCCCTGATGGAGAAGCAGAAGATCAACACAGCGGATACCAAGGACCGCGACGTCTTCGGCTATGCTGTGGATAAAGGCTGGATGTGTGTGCAGATTCTGTACATGCGGCAGGGTAAAATGATTCAGCGCCATTCGTCTGCTTTTCCGTTCTACGGAGAGGCATACAGTGACTTTATGTCTTATGTGACGCAGTATTACAGCGACAATCCGGCGTTGCCGCAGGAGATCCTGCTGCCGGATAAGCTGGAGGAAAACACGGATAAACCGGCTCAGGCCACGGCTTCCGGTGACATTGGGATGACCGGTGCGGGTGCGTTCACAGCGCTTGTTGCCGAGGCGGCCTCCGCTGATGAAGCTGCGGCGGAGACTGCTCAGGTAACGGCGCAGGATATGGCAGAGGATGCAGAAGAGCGTGAAGCCGCAGCGGCCGAAGCTGCTGCAGCCGGCACCGTGGATGCGGCCGGAGGAGCGGCGGCCTTGCAGGAATGGCTGAACGTCAAGGTGCTTGTGCCGCAGCGCGGGCTCAAGAAGCAGATGGTCGGCATGGCCTGCCAGAACAGCCGTGTGGCGCTTGACGAGAAGTTCCGTCTCATTGAACGGGACGAGGAACGGACCTCTGGAGCGGCCCTCAGCCTCGGCCAGAGCCTGGGTCTGGAATCGCTCAGCCGGATAGAAGCCTTCGATAACTCGAATATTCAGGGAACCAATCCGGTGTCGGCGATGGTGGTATTCATTGACGGCAAGCCTGCCCGGAAGGAATACCGCAAATACAAGGTCCGCACGGTCCAGGGACCGGATGACTATGAAACGATGCGCGAGGTGATCCGGCGGCGTTATGAGCGGGTGCTGAAGGAAGATTTGCCGCAGCCTGATCTGATTGTGGTCGACGGCGGGAAGGGGCAGATCTCCTCGGCCATCGACATCCTGCAGAACGAGCTCGGTCTTTACATCCCCGTCTGCGGTCTGGTCAAGGATGACAAGCACAAAACCGCCCAGCTGCTGATCGGCGACTCTGCCGAGCCGGTGCCGCTGGCGCGGGACAGCCAGGAATTCTATCTGCTGCAGCGTATCCAGGATGAAGTCCACCGCTTCGCGATCACCTTCCACCGCGAGCAGCGCGGCAAGTCGATGGTCACCTCGAAGCTGGACTCCATTCCGGGCATCGGTGATAAGCGGCGGAAGCTGCTGCTGAAGCATTTCGGCTCACTCAAGAAAATTAAGGAGGCCTCGATTGAGGATTTCCGCCCCCTCTCCATTGGCGAAAAGCTGGCGGGGCAGATTCTTGAGGCGCTTAAGGACGAGGAAACGTCCGTGTAGGTGTGCCGCTTCCATTACAGCGGACTCCAGGCTGACCCCTACGGGTCGGCCTTTTTTTGAGGGTTCAGATAAGGGTTGCGTCTCGGGGAGAGCCGAGCAACGGCGGGCATTTGCGCGCCATCTTTTTATCGAATAACATCATGACTTGATGTATTATGTATTTAGTTGTTTTTTATAGAAATGAGGAGGGTTATCGTTTGTTTACAGTAAGAAGGGCCGAACTGTGTCCTAGTAAAAAAATCAGTCTCACATGGCTGCTTACGGGCCTGGTGACGCTGGTGGTTCTGCTAACCTCAAGCATTCTGCTGATTGGCTCTTACGAGTCCAAGAAACAATCTTTGATAGAGACGACACTCCAGCTGAATTACTCCAGCGCTGAACGAATGTCTAAGACGATGGATTCCTTATTCCTGTCCATGCGCAATAGCCTGAAATACAATGCTGGTGTACTCTCTGATTTTGATGCCATGGCTCCGAAACAAGTGGATAATTATTTGGAACTGATACGCAACAGCAGCAATTTCTTCAATTCCATCTCCTTAGTTGATGTCGACGGGGTGATCCGCAACGTAGTTCCTGCAAAAGTGGGAACGGCCGGCAAGCTTCTTACCTCCAAAGCCGGTCAGGAGGCTCTGGCGCTACAGAAACCATATCTCTCCTCCCCTTACCTAACCCCAAACACTAAGCGGTTAATCGTATTTATGAGTCAACCGGTTTTTAGCAGGAACGGAACATATCTCGGTATTTTGAGCGGGACGCTTTATCTGCAGGAGGACAATATCCTGTCTATGATTTATGGGAATAACAACGTGGACGAGTACGGTTCTTATTTTTATATTGTGGATTCCAAGGGGCGGCGGCTGTACCATCCAAACAAGCAGTTTATCGGGAGAGATATCAGCACCAACAAGGTTGTGCAGAAGCTCATGAAGGGAGAGCACGGAAAAGAGCGAGTAATTAATACCATCGGCATTGAGGTGCTTGCGGGGTACTCCAGTGTTCCAGCCAATGGATGGGGGATTGCGGTCGTATCGCCGATTAGTATCATCCATCAAAAGCTGATGGGCCATCTCCGGACAATTATCGCGTATTCGATCTTCCCGTTTCTTATGCTGCTGATGGGCGTTATTTTCATAGCATACAAGCTGGCCCGGCCGTTTGTGCATCTGGCAAATTTGGTGAGCAGGATAGGCAAGGAGAACATTGTAATTCCGGAGGTAAGGCCACAATGGAGCCGGGAGGCAAAGTTGCTGACCGATGCTGTATTGCTTGCTGTAACAGATATTCAGAAACAGACGGATCAGCTTACTCAGGAGGCCGCGACGGATGCGCTGACGGGCTTAATGAACCGGAGGTCGCTTAAATATCAGATGGGTCATTGGATTGACTCCGGGCTGCCGTTTTCGCTCATTGTACTGGATGTAGACAGATTCAAACTCGTAAATGATACCTATGGCCATGTTACTGGTGACGAAGTACTGAAACACGTTGCCGGAATTATAGTATCCTCGCTTCGCCCAAGTGATGTCTGCTACCGCTACGGAGGTGAAGAGTTCGTCATTCTGCTGGCTGAAACAAGACCAGAGGAAGCTTTTAATGTAGCCGAAAGAGTCCGGCTGGCCCTTGAACAAAGCGTGGCTCCCATTCCAACACGGCTTACGGTCTCTCAAGGTGTAGCGCACTATCCTTTACATGCGTCAGAGCAAGAAGCGCTGCTGGAGATGGCGGATCGGGCGCTGTATCTGGCCAAGAAAGGGGGGAGAAACAGGACTGTGATTGCTGAGCCTAACGATTGAAGATTATAGTGAAATTTACCGGTTTGCGAAGATAAGGGGAATCCGGGAATCATGCAGAAATGTTATATATTATTAAATGTTATTATAATCAGTAGGGGCAGTTTCTAATTCAGGTGTTTACCATATTGGTTGCATTGGTGCTCTATGACCGCTTCTTTAAAAGGAGATAAAACGAGGTGTTCCGCAGGCTGATGGCAGCCAGTTGGAACACCTCATTTTATTATTGAAAGCTTAATTTAAGTTGCCAGCAGGCTGAAGCGATTCTTCGGGTTCCCGTGGTTTCGGTTGACCTGGCTTGTTCGGGGGGTTAAACCGGTACACGATGTAACCGACCACGAATGGCAGGATGAGCGTCACGATTCCGGCACCTACATTTACGCTCTCCTTCATGAAGATCAGCGTGGCTCCCATCAGAATGCTGTCAAACACGACATGGCTGAACATGACGGCGATAAAGCCGTAGCGCAGGAAAATATAGCTGAACAGCAGCCCGATCACTGTCAGCTCGATCGGACGCGAGCTGATCGGGTAAATCGGATACAGTGTATGGCCGAAAGCCCAAATGAGCGTCGTGATCAGCGAGGCGATGAAGGTGTTGCGGACGATTTTTTTGAGCATCCGGATGCCGAATAGGCGGTAGACGGCTTCCTCGGACAGGCCGGCAAGCCAAGCGACGATCGGCAGCAGCCAGGCATATCTCATATTGTAGGGAGATTGGCTGGCGTCCGTGGTGGACCAGTTATGCAGCGTGAGCGACAAGATGATGAACATAATTGTCTGCACACCAAGCAGGATAAAAGCCCAGATATAACCGGTACGCATGCTGTCGAGCACATATTTGCCGTATCCCGGCTCCTTGGTGCGGGGCCAGGGATTCAGGCCTTCCTCCTTGCGCCATAAGCCGTTGCCTCCAACGAGCGAGAAGTAGAGCAGGGAGGACATCAGCAGGCTGTACAAGGCGTAAATGACGAACAAGATGGCAGCGGTTATCCGGGCCTCAGGACTGTCGCCGGATTCCGGCAGCATATTGTAAGTGCTGACCATCATGATTACAAAATGGGCCAAACTTAAGAAGATGCCGCGCATAAAGGAAGTATGGCCTCTTCGCAGAATGCTGTAGATCAAGGCGAGAATGCCAAGAGCCAGTGTCGGCAGGCCGTAGCCAAAGCGCGTCAGCGTTTGGGCCAGCGAGGTCTGGTCCTCTACATACGAAGTATGCCAGGAGGGAGCGGAAAATCCGGCCCGGAAGTAAGAAACCTCACCATCCTGGAAATTAAAGTTATAACGCAGCAGAGTTTCTCCGACTTTGACCGAATGGTCTGTATAGACAAGCCCGTATTCATTTGTACCGGCTTCGATCTGCAGCTTGGCGGGATTTACTCCCCATTGCTTGAGCCACGGGCGGGCGAGCTCCTCCTTTTTATCCAGAGAAAGCGAGGAATCACTGTTTGCACGGGCAGCAGCCGGAGCGCTTCCATAACTGGATCCGTCCCCGGATTTGATGCTGGCACCGCGGGCAAAGGCCACAACCTCTCCGGTGTACATATTGAGATCAACGGCGAGCTGGGCGTCTTTTTCTCCGGAAGCTTGAAGCACAGCATGATAGACGTCAAAGGGATAACGCTGATCCAGCTTGTTCTTGGAGTAGTCCTGCAGGAGCTTCTCCCGGGACATATATCCGTAGAAGTCCGAGTCAGTCTGATAAGTGACGGTCCAATGATCCTTTGCTGTCTCCGTATGGCCAAGCTGCTGGGCTGCGAATGCGGCGGCATGTGAACGGGCTTCGTTCTTGCTGATGACGGTGGTATCTTCTCCATTAGTACCCGAAAGGAGCTGGGGAGCTACCTGGAACATAATAAATACGATAAGACCCAGAATGCCCGATACGATAAGTTTGATGGAAAGAGGCCGCTGCTGTAAGGGCTGGCCGACGGAATTCATGAAACGCCTCCTTGTGATGGATTGATCCTGCTCTTTTCCTTAAGCTTCGTGCTTTTCTTATTATAGTATCACTTGGCGTGCAGTTACAGGAAATTTCCTGTTGTCCCTTTACGTTTACGTGAAGATTGCCAAGCTTATGCTTGTTTTGTTTGGGCTGCAGCCTTCTTCTGCGGAGTTAAGATGAGATGATAATATTTGGCTCCCGCAAAAATACAGCATGCCGCAAGGGGCAGGCCAATGGCCGCAATCCAGCCCAGCAGGCTCCAGTCCGGCATCATGCCGCTGTGTATATCCTCAGGGATCATAAATCTATTGATCAGGACGCTATGCAGGGTGCCCAGCAGCACGATCGGAAGCAGAAGTAAGGACAGTGCCGATGATTTCATCAGATAGTATTCGGCCTGCATCAGGCCCAAGGTTAGTGTCAGTGTAAGTGTATAAAGAAGAAATGAAAAGAGCAGCCATGTCAGGGCGTAAGACAGATTGTGCGGATCGGTCTTGCCTGTAATTAAGCCTATAATACTCCCTGCAATAGCGGAAAGCGCCAGAACAATGATGATCCGCATAACGGTAACCCATACAGCAGCAACTCCGGCCAGCAGTACAGTCAACCGGCTTTGCGGGAGGCCGAGCAACCAGGGCAGCTGTTTGCGTTCGAGGCTGCTGCGGCTCATCATCCACAGGAAACCGAACAGAACGGGCATCATAAACAGCGCTCTTGAGACGGACTGGATAGCTAATCCGTCTGTTGATCCGTAATAACCGGCCGCAATGATGAGCAGCGGCACTGCCAGCTTCAGGGTGACTATGACCGGATGTTTTTCTATCCGTTGTACGCGGCTGGTATGTAACCGGTACAGAGTGGTGAATGGCGCTTTGCGGATGGTAAATGTGTTTATTTTCGCGTTCTTTCCCCATCTTGAATTTGCAGATGAGGGAAGAGCGGTTGATCGGAGTTCCCCCATTGCTCCCAGTCCGTTGCGGGCGATAAGCGGCATCAGGAAGTAACAGAAGGGCCACCCGATTAGAATCAGAGCAAGTGCATACATCAACACTGCATTCGGAGAGGCATATTCCACCCCTTCCAGACCAAGAGTGGATGAGCTTAGCAAGCCGGCATAAATAAGCGGCAGCAGCCACAGTAAATTATATGGAATAACCAGCAGCACAGCAGCTTTTCGTGCACGCATAAGCAGGGTGATTGCTAGCCCCCAGACTACTGCTAAAGGCAGTGTGGCTATGATGAACAACGTATAGGAGGCAAGCGTGTAGATTAGCTCCACAGCCGGAAGCGGGGCATACCGGCCGGCAAGAGCGGAAAGGGCATATACGGCAATGGCAGATGCCATCACCAAAAAGGTGATGTTCAGGCTGTGCTTCAGCAGGCTGGCCACTTTGGCATAGAGCAGTGTAAGCCGGGAATGTGGAAAGGATAAAAACCATTCTCTGTGCTGTTGACCTTGGAATGCCAGGATGTGAAGCGTGGACAGGCCCAGCGTAACGGTCCATAGCAGCAGTGCTGCAAAGATAAACGGCGAACGCTGCGTTGCTCTGGTGGCGGGAAGATACATGCCGACCAGCACCATCACACAGAACAGCGATAAGCCAATCAGAATGCTCTTAGATTTCCCCTGTCTGGAAGGGCTGAAACGGCTGTACTCCAACTGAACAAGTGTCTTCAGCGCTGTCATGCGAACACTTCCCTGTAACGAGATTCTACCGATTTGCCGGACTGGCGGAGCAGTTCGACATCTTCGATGCTCTGGATTTGGCCTTCACCGATCAGGATCAACCGGTCAAACAGCAGCTCCATCTCGCGGATATCATGGGTTGCGATCAAGAAGGTACGGGCGCCGTCCGCCAGCTCACCCACGACCGCCGAAGCGATCCGTTCTCTGGAGATTAGATCCACTCCGGTGAATGGCTCATCGAGTATAACCAGCGGTGCCTGGCGCGACAGACAGGTCAGCAGCTGCAGCCTGGCTTCCTCGCCCCGGGACATCGCGGATATCTGCGATTCCGGTGAGACCGAAAGCTCACGGAGCAATTCCTGTGCTTTGGCTTCATCCCAGTCCGGGTAGATGCCTCCGGCAAAGCCGAGCCACTCGCGGACGGTCAGCCAGCCGGGCAGGTTGCTGCGGTCCGGCAGCATGGACAGTTCGCCGAGACACTGAACGCCTGCCGGTTTTCCGAATATGTGAGCCGAGCCGGAATCTGCTGCCGTAAGTCCGGATATGATGCGAAGCAGAGAGGATTTGCCTGCTCCGTTAGGCCCCAGAAGGCCCGTTAAGCTGCCTTGGGGAATTTGAAAGCTGATTCCGTCCAGAATTATTTTCTTCTTTACCTTAAGTTTTAAATTATTGCATTCTACTGCCGGAGCTTTCGCTGACAATCCGGCAGCCTTATTATGATTCACTGGCATTTGAATCCTCCTTATCGAAATTCAACATTTGTTCAGCAGAGATGCCGAGCGTCCCGGCAACAGCCTTGAACTCCCGGATTGCCTTGCGCATAATGGCTTTGCGCGCCTCGCCGATGACCTCTTCCTCACGGGTAACAAAAGTGCCTTGGCCCCGGTAGGTGACAATCAGCCCCACCCTCTCCAGCTCCTGGTAGGTTCTGGCGGCGGTAGTCGGATTAACTCCCCGTCCGGCGGCCAGCTCTCTGACTGAGGGCAGGCGCGAGCCGGGGGGGATAAGGCCGCTGACAATCCGTCCCTGTATGGCTTCGACAAATTGCTCGTAAATCGGAAGCGAGGGGTTGATTTGGAATTGCTCCGGCAAAAGCTCAATAGATGGGTCCATGGGGTCCTCCCCTCATAGTGGTGTTATTGGTGTATGGATACATGCCATACACTTGATGAATGAAGTGTACCACTACACACCATACAATATCAAGTGGAAAATCTCACATCCGTAAATCGCCTTTGTGAAGTTGGACAATAACGTATATAATTTGTATGTTTATTTAGTGTTTAATTTCATTTGCAGAAGCGAATATGAGAGGATGAGGAATTTGGCTTCCCCGTTTCCCAAAATTTCCAAATTCAGATTCTTGAAGCTTTCCCCGCCTCAAATACTGGTGTTAGGCTTTGCAGCCGTCATTCTGATCGGCACCCTGCTTCTGATGCTGCCCATTTCAAGTGCATCGGGTCACTCGCTAAGGTTCATTGATGCGTTGTTCACCGCAACGTCGGCTACCTGCGTGACCGGACTTGTGGTGGTAGACACGGGGACCTATTTCAGCGTTTTTGGTCAAATTACCATACTGGTGCTGATTCAAATTGGCGGCCTCGGATTCATGACGATGGCGACCTTATTCGCACTCTTGCTGAAACGCAAAATTTCGCTGCGAGACCGGCTTATCCTTCAGGAAGCCATGAATCAGAGCTCGATGGAGGGCATTGTCCGGCTGATCCGCAAGGTGCTGCTCTATTCACTTGTTATTGAGGCAAGTTGTGCAGCGCTGCTAGCGCTGCGTTGGGCGGTGGATATGCATTTTGGCCGCGCGTTGTATTATGGCATCTTTCATGCTGTCTCGATGTTTAACAATGCCGGGTTTGATATCTTCGGCGGCTACCGCAGCCTGACCGGATACGTCAATGATCCCACTGTGAATATCGTCGTCATGTTCCTTATTGTTTCCGGCGGTATCGGGTTTATTGTCATGTCGGATCTGATGGATTACCGTAAGAGCCGCAGGCTGCTGCTGCACACCAAGGTTGTCCTGTCGATGACGGCGGCGCTGATTCTAATTGGAACAGTAGTCATTTTTGTTTTCGAGTTCACCAACTCACGCACGCTGGGTCCGCTGAACCTTGGCGGCAAACTTTGGGCCTCCTTCTTTCAGTCGGTAACGCCGCGAACCGCCGGTGCCAATACGGTGGATATCGCCGGGTTGCGCCAGGCTTCGCAGTTTTTCATCGTAATTCTGATGTTTATCGGGGCTTCCCCGGGCTCGACTGGCGGCGGGATTAAGACAACAACGTTCACCCTGATGATCGGGGCGGTAGTTTCGATGCTGCGCGGACGTGAGGATATCGTGCTGTTCCGCTACCGGGTGGCGCAGGAGCGTGTGTTCAAGGCGCTGACAATTACGCTGCTTGCTTTACTGCTGATTGTTTCCGTATCGATGGTGTTGTCCACCACGGAAGGACGCCCCTTCCTGATGATTCTGTTCGAAACGACCTCGGCCTTCGCCACTGTGGGCCTCAGCATGGGATTGACACCGGAATTAACGGAAGCCGGCAAGATTCTGATCAGCCTGACCATGTTCGCCGGAAGGCTGGGTCTGCTGACCCTGGCGTATGCGCTTGGCCCGAAACAGGGTAAAGCATTGTATAAGTATCCGGAAGGCAAAATGATAATTGGATAAGGGGCTAAACGAATTATGAAACCACAGCAGTTTGTCGTAATCGGTCTCGGCCGTTTTGGCTCAAGCCTTGCGCTTGAACTGATGGCCATGGGCTATGAGGTGCTTGGGATTGACCATCAGGAGGACCGGGTTGAAGAGATGAGCGGCCGGCTGACCCATGCCGTAATGGCGGATGCTACAGATGAAGGAATTATGCGTTCGCTGGGGGTGCGTAATTTTGACTGCGGTATTGTGGCAATTGGAGATAACATGGAGCGCAGCATACTGGCGGCGATCCTGCTCAAGGAGCTTGGTGTAAAGCAGGTGGTTGGCAAAGCGATAACGATTCTTCACGGGCGGGCGTTGTCCAAGCTGGGGGTCGACCGGGTTATTTTCCCCGAGCGGGATATGGGTGTCCGTGTGGCACATCAACTGGTGACGCCCAATCTTCTGGACTATATCGAAATCTCCAAGGATTATAAAATTGTCGAGCTGACCGTGCCTTCCTGCATGAATGGCAAAAGCCTCTCGGAGCTGAACACCCGGGCCAGATACGGCTGCAGCATCATTGCCCTGAACCGCGAGGACGGGATCATCGTTGCTCCTACCGCGCATGACCATGTGAATGAGGGTGATATTATGGTGGTCATTGGCTCCAATCAGAGTATTGAAGAGTTCGAGGACGGAGCTGTAAATGTGGATTAGTGCTATATGCCCGTCTGCGTAGAATTATAAAAGGAATATAAAAACGCCCGGATGCGTATCCGGGCGTTTTGCTATGTGAAAGCGAGGAAATGGTAGTGAATATCTGTGAATAGCCTGTAGTAAATGTCTGGTGACAAATCCGCGCCTTTTTTTAACTCATCTAAGGTATCTCTTTGAATGTGATGTAGCAGTATATTTTTCTGGGGCAGAACCTGTATCTATTCTACATACGAACGGGAGCGCGGCGGTAAATCAGCCAGCCGATTAGCACCAGTGCCAGAATAGCTGCCCAAAGCATGAGCGAGCTCTCGGCGGGAAGGGTTTCGGGGGAAAGCGGAAGCAGTCCGGACTCATCGGTGATCGGAAGAGAAGGCATCAGGTTTACGGCCAAATTTAGGAGTCCGACATAGAGAATTAAAGAGAAGATGCCTTTTATGGTTCCGAGCCGGTGAAAGCAGGCGATAATCACAAAGAGGGCAAGCGAAACGGCAATTAGGCCCACCGCAAATAAATACCAATGAAGCAGAAAAGGCTTGCCGCTGCTGATTTCCATGCCAAGGGAGGGCATTAAAGCTTTGCCGATTTCCGACAGCACAGTTTCCGCAAATGCGGCAGAAACGCAAAAGATTGCGGAGGCCAGAATCGTGCTGAAATAGAAGTTCTTGCGGGTTACACTAAATCCGCTCATCAGCGGAAACGTTAGATTGGCGTTCACTACCACATTGATTAAGGTGAATATCACAATCACATTGCGGCTGAGCCCGAAGATATTGTGCTCCGTTATGGTGACCAGTGAAGGCAGGAAGAGCTTCAACAGTAATTGTGCAGTGTTGACCAGCAATAGTACACAGAAGAGGATGATTGTGGCTCTGCGGTAATCCTTCAAATGGAATTTCGTCAAATTGCGTAAGCTCATAGGTTACCTCCTCCTTGGCCGTTGGCAGTATCTCTAAGTGTCATATACACGAACAGCTTTTGCAGGGGGATTGGAGACAGCTCCACACCTTGTTCCTGCAGTGTTCTGCGTTCAGTCGGATCTGTGAGGTCTTCCAATGCCAGCATAAGCTTGCCGCCCAGCCGTTCAGTGTGCAGGTTCCGAACATCCCCGGACAGCTTCTCAAGCACTGCGGCGGGGCCGGTAGCATAAGAAGCTTTGGCGGCAAATTCCTCCACGGGACCGTTGTAAGCGATGGTGCCTTTTTTGACATAAGCTATTTGTTCAAATAAATTTTCGGCCTCATCAATGAGATGGGTCGAAATCACGAAGGTGCGGGGATATTTGCCATAATCCTCAAGAAGTATCCGGTAAAAGATTTCCCGCATCGAGGCATCCAGCCCAAGGACAGGTTCATCCAGCAAGGTCATTGGAGCACGGCTTGCCAGTCCTTTGATGATTCCGGCCATTGATTGACCGCCGCGCGAAAGCTGTTTGTACTTCTTGCTGCCGCCAAGTTGGAATTTGTTCATCAGGTCTTCGGCCAGAGTTGCATCCCAATAGGGATAGAACAGTGAGGCATAACTATAGATTTGCTTAAGAGAGTACTCGTTCCAGGACCGTTCATAGGTCTTAACCATACAGATACTGCTTAGAACTGAAGGGTTTTCATGTACCGGCATGCCGCCGTAGGTAATAGTTCCGCTGTCTGGAAACAACAGGCCGGCGATTAGTGCAAGTAAAGTGGTTTTGCCGCTTCCATTGGCACCAATAAGTCCGTGAATCGTCTCCGGTTTCAATATAAGCGAAGCATCTTGTACCCCCTGGCCTCCGTGGAAGATCTTTCTGACATGATTCAGCTCAAGCTCTGCCTCGGGCAGTGCTGCCTTCGCCTCAATCGTCTTCCTGGTGATCATCATCGGTTCTCATCCCCCTTGCGGATCATTTCAGACAGTTGCCCAGCCGTAATGCCGAGCTTGCCGGCTTCACGGATCATGGCCACCACATACTGCTCATAAAACTGCTGCCTGCGCTTATCCGTCAAGTCCGCACGCGCACCTGCTGCCACAAACATCCCAATTCCCCTCTTCTTGTACAATATTCCTTGCTCCACGAGCAGATTCACGCCTTTGGCCGCTGTCGCCGGATTGATGCCATAAAACGAAGCGAACTGATTCGTGGAAGGCACCTGAGATTCTTCCGGTATGGTTCCATCTATGATGTCATTTTCTATACGCTCTGCGATCTGTACGAATATTGGCCGGGTGTCATCCATTTGAAATCCCAATGCTTCACCACCTAACTGGTTAATCACTCATGTAACTAACCTTAGGGGAAATTAGATCCAGTGTCAAGGGGGGCCGGCTATAGCACCTTCAATTTTCCTGATTTGTTTGAAAATTTTCCCTATACATATATTTAAAATGTTTTTTATAATGATAAAATAACAATAGCTGGGTTATCCGTTTTGAATTAAAATGTAAGCGGTAACAGTAAATACTGCTGCTGGTGCTGGTACTGGTGTGAATACCGGATTTGCCATGGAGTACGTCCACAGAAGTATTGTTCAATCTAAGTATCTACAGAAATCATAAGGGGAGTAAAAATGAAAAAAACACCGATGCTGCTGCAGCTGGCATTGATTCTATTCTGCGTTATGGCCATTCCGACAGCCATCCTGACGTGGTACAGCGGGGCACAGCTTTTACAGAACTCAGAGGAGGCCATCGGAGAATCCACACTCGCCGGGCTGAATGCCAACCGCAAGCTGAACGAGAGCGCGCTCGCTAACCTGGCGCAGGATACGGCACGTTCGGCTGCAACTAACGTTTTTGACCGCATTCGTAATTTCGAGACGTTCGAAGAACTCAACTCCAATTACAATAACGTGAGCAGCGCGCTGACTGTGATGAAGGAGTTGATGAATTTGAACCGCCGGGTAGATGGGACGGAATCCTCCTACTTCTACTTGAATGATTCAGATTATGTTATTTCTACCGACAACGGGATCACGAAGCTGGAGCGGTATGAGTCGATCAGCTGGACAACAGAAGCCCTTGAGGGGCGGAGAGGGATCAGCGGCGTATGGGTTCCCCGCAAGCTGGACTCGGGCGTCAATGTTGTATCGTACGTGTATCCTCTCAATCGTCTGTCTTCCACCACGCACGGATTAATCATCGTTAACATAAGCGAGAGCCAGATCGGTAAATATTTGCATGAAACAGAAGTCGGAGACAGCAACCACCTGCTTCTGGCATCGGACGGCACAATAATATCATACAAGGACAAGTCGAAGCTGCTTACTGACGGTTATGAGCTGCCATTTATCCGGGATATGCTGACTCAGAAACCGAGTGAAGGTTATACATTCCGTGAGCTTGATGGCAAACGGATGGTTTACGCCTGGAGCCGCTCTTCATTGTCCGGATGGTGGAATGTAAGCTGGAGCTCTATGGATGAGCTGATGGCCAAATCACGTGATATGCAGGGGAATATCATTTTGCTTACGGGTGCTATTATATTGCTGGGAACAGTTATGGCTGTCGTTCTCGCGACTTGGCTGTCCAGACCGGTGAGGCAGCTGGTGCGGACGATACGCTCCAAAAATGATTTGGGTGTGGTGAATAAGAATGAGCTTGCCTTCCTGGATATGGCGTTCAAACGAATGCAGGAGGAAGAGGATAGTCTGTTCCAGCTCCTGCAGGAGCGTGAGCAGGATACCCGCAGTCTCGCCGTTCACCGTCTTTTGCGCGGAGAGATTCCGCCCCGGATCACGGAGGTTTTTCCGGAGGCGTGTTACAGAATCGCCGTTGTCTCCATCGACCAGTATAGAGTATATGTGGGCAATACCAATGTGGAGACACGCAGCTACCACCGGTATCTGCTTAACACGAAGTTTGAAAGCTTCTTTCCAGAGGGAATTCTGGCCCGTTCTGTCTATCATAACGACGGCTGTATTGTGATTGTGATGAACTTTGCTCCGGGTGAGGATGAGCGGAGCAGCAGCCTGATCCATCAGGCGCTGGAAAAGGTCGGGGATCAGTCGCTTGCGCTGCTGGAGCATTCGGTCACGATCGGATTAAGTAATTTGGCTGATGCACCCGAAATGGTTGCCCGGCGGTTGTTTGAAGCGATGGAATTGATTAAGCAGCGGATGATAAATGGTGCCGGCAGCATCATGTACTGGGAGGATGAGGGGGAGAACAGCCGTAAATATATCGACTTCGACTGCAGTGAGCGACGGATTCTCAATTTCCTGGACGCCGGCAACCTGGACGGGATTTTCAAAGAGCTTCAGAGCATCCGCTGTCAGATCAGCTCGGAAGAGAATATTTCCTATGATAATATCATGTTCATTTATCACCAGCTGATAGGTGCGACCATCAAGCATCTTCGCGAGAATCATATCGGTACCGGAAGAATGATTATGGGCAAAGGCAACATATACACCATTCTGGCTGCGATGGATACGCTTGATGAGCTTGAAGAGTATTTACATGAAATTTTCCGTGAAATCGTACAGAGTCTGGACCGTAGCACGGGTGAAACCAATCATGGAGAACGGATCATTCAATATTTGAAGGAAAATTACCGTGAAGAAATTGTATTTGAGGATATGGCTAAAGAAATCGGCATTAGCTACTCTTATATGCGCAAGATCGTGTATGAGCTAACCGGAAACAGCATGATCGATTATCTTAATCAGCTGCGTATCGAGAAGGCCAAGGAACTGCTGCTGGATACCGACCTGACGATTAAGCAGATTGCAGCGGAGGTTGGCTATCATAATGTCCAGAGCTTCAACCGGTTTTTCCGCAAGTACGAAGGCATGCCGCCGAGCAGCTATAAGTCGGCCAAGAGCAAGAGCTCCTAGGAGCCTGCTCCTGGCCGGCAGCCGGTGGCTTTTTTTAATGTAAGCGTTTTATTTTTGGGAATACCTATCATAATTGATCATCAGGATGCTGCAGATGCCGCTAAAACCGCGGCCCGATCAAATTTGATGGGGATCATCAATACTCATGATTTTCAAAACCGGGCAAAGGGGATAGCATTGAACTCGAGCTGGTGAACACAACCGGCAAGGAGATAATTTGGTGAAGGAGGTGAAAGTTTGAAAATTGCAAGCGCTTCAAAAACAAATGAAACCGCCTTATTAAGAAACAAACAGGGACTCGGCTTCTTACAGCGTGACTGGCAGCTCTATTTACTATTATTAATTCCATTATCTTTTGTAATCGTATTCAAATACCTGCCGATGACAGGACTTGTGCTCGCTTTTAAAGACTACAAAATTGCAAGAGGGGTTTGGGGCAGTGAATGGGTGGGTTTTGAAGTATTTCGGGATATTTTCTCCAAACCAGACTTCACCCGTGCTGTCCGCAATACGCTGATGCTCAATATTCTTGATCTCGTATTCAGCTTCACGATGCCGATCGTACTGGCTCTGCTGCTGAATGAAGTCAAAAGCGTAAGGTTCAAACGCGTAAACCAAACCATGCTGTACTTGCCGCACTTCCTGTCCTGGGTCATTATCGGGGCGATCGCTTACCAGCTGCTTAGTCAAGGAAACGGTGTCGTCAATAATTTGATTGAGCTTATGGGCGGTAATCGTGTTCCGTTCCTCCAGGAAGATACGCATTGGCTGATCAGCTACCTGGCAATCGGTGTGTGGTCGAGCATGGGGTGGGGGACCATCATTTATTTAGCTGCCATTAGCGGGATTAACCCTGAGATGTATGAAGCAGCTACCGTTGATGGAGCAGGACGCTGGAGAAAGGTATGGAATATCACAGTTCCTTCCATCCGTGCAACCATTGTAACCTTACTGATCATGAACCTGGGGAAGATAATGGAGGGCTCGTTCGAGCGTATATTCGTTCTGCAGAACAAGGCCACCACAGAGTACACAACGACCATACCGGTTCTGGTGTACCGTTGGGGGATCGAAAGCGGCAATTTCAGCCGGGCGACAGCGATAGGACTCTTCCAATCCGTCATCGGTATTCTTCTTGTAATAACGGCTGACCGCGTGGCTAAGAAGCTCGGCGAGGATGGAATATTATAGAAAGGAGAGAAACCATGAGAGCATTAACCGGCAACCCTGCCGCACCACGTAAAGGGCGTTTGGACATCTGGGAATTGCTGATCCGCCTCGTTCTGATCATTGCTTCGCTAGCGTGCTTGTTGCCGTTTCTTCATGTTGTGTCGAAATCCCTGAGCTCTGACTCCTTTGTTATTGCAAATAAGGTTTTTCTGTGGCCGCAGGGCTTCACCATAGAAGCGTACAAGAAAATCTTCGCGGATGCCAGTATACTCCGTTCACTGTACATCTCAGTTATAGTGACGGTGCTGTTCACCATTCTGGGGATGGTTCTGACCATCTGCGCCGCGTACCCGCTGTCCAGATCTCAGCTGAAGGGCCGTAGAGTAATCACCTTCATCTTTTTGTTCACGATGTACTTTAGTGGAGGTATCATCCCGGACTATATGAACATTAACAATCTGGGACTGATGGATACGATATGGTCACTGATTTTACCGTTGTCGTTCAGCGCCTTCAATCTGCTGATTATGAAGACTTCTCTAACGAGCGGTATTCCCGTAAGTCTGGAAGAATCTGCACGGATCGACGGTGCCGGACATTTTCGGATCCTGCTCAGCATCGTCATCCCGTTGTCCAAACCGATTATCGCGACACTCTCTCTCTTCTACGCGGTTGGACGCTGGAATGTTTATCAGGATGCATTGTTCTATATCAAGCATGAGATCTCACTCCGGCCTCTGCAGCTCAAGCTGTATTATCTGGTCATTCAGGCCAGTGAAAGTTTCCAATTGGAAGCAACTCAGGTATCTCTTAGTAATCCGGAAGTATTAAAGGCATCAGTCGTAGTATTTGCAACCCTGCCCATTCTTTGCGTCTATCCCTTTGTTCAGAAATACTTCGTCCAGGGCGTTATGCTCGGAGCAGTCAAAGAGTAATCTTGTGTTCCAGAATAGTAATTCTACAGTCCGAAAATTTAAATGTGGGGGAATTGCGATGAACAAAAAAAGAGTTGTTTCGTTAATGATGGCATCTGTCATGACGGCGGGGATGCTGGCCGGGTGCTCCGGGGGAAATAACAATAATGAGAGTGCTGAGCCTAGCAGTTCTGCTGAGACGGCAGCAGCCAATAAACAGAGTGAAGGAAGCTATCCTGATTATACGAAGGGTTTTGAGAAGAAGGTTAGTCTGGATATCCCGGTTTATGAGCGGGCGTTCGAGGGCTGGAATGTAACCGACAACTATTATACCCGCTGGGTTCAAGCGGAATTCGGCGACAAATACAATATCGAAGTCAATTACGTGCCGATTACCCGTACCAGCGAAGTGACCGATTATGAGCAGCTGCTGGCGTCACATAAGGCCCCTGATATTATCTTCCACTACGATATGCCACAGGCACTTACGTATTACGGCGAGGATGTTATGCAGCCGCTGGACTATGCTGAAATCGAGAATTATGCACCGACATATTGGAAAAGTATGGGCGAAACGATCCAGCAATATGGTGTTGTAGACGATAAGAATACCTTCTTCTTCGCCGCACGTCCCGAAGCTGACAATTTCACATCCGTCATCCGCAAAGACTGGGTGGAGAAGGTTGGCATGAAGGTGGAAGATTTGACTTCACTTGAGAAGTACAATGAGATGCTGGTGAAATGGAAAGAGGCCGGCCTGGGAGTGACTGGCGGCAGCTTGCTTCAAAACAGTTTCAATTACAACTACGCCTTCCGCGATTGGCCCGTCGATCCGAAATACCGCGCGCTTTATTCAGATTTGAGCGTTGCTGATTTAACCAGCGCCGACACTGAGCGTTTCTTGCGTAATATGAACTATCAGTACAATAATGGCCTTATCGATAAGGAATTCTATCTGCGTAACGATGATAATAAGATTAAATCCGAATTCGTTGCCGGAAAAACAGGAAACTACGGATTCTACCTCACGAACAATACAGACGTCTTTGCTGCTACCCTGGCGAACAACCCGGATGCCGAATTTGCTGTAGTGCCGCCTTTTGCAGGTGTTCCTGAGGGGCTCAAGCCTCAAGGACGTGCTTACTGGCCGTTTGGCTTCATCATGGGTATCAACTATGAAACCTCGCCTGAGGAGCGCGCTGCAGTCTGGATGTATCTGGAATGGCTCAGCCAGCCGGAAAATCTGTTCAAGTTCCAGAACGGTGTTGAAGGCGAAAACTATACGCTTGATGCAGAAGGTATCGCTGTAAAAAAAGCAGATTATAAGGGCGAATCGGTCCTGGCACAGAACAATAACAAGGACTACTGGGGCCTCGTGACTGAAATCGCGCAATATCCGGAAGCTGACAAGACCCTCAAAGCGAATCTCCGCAACTGGGCACCGGCCGGCTACGAGAATCTCGCTGATGATATGGTGAAATACTACAACGAGGTTGCGGAATTCCGCACACCGGATGCCATGTTCACCGTTGTGCTTGAGAAGGTAAATGAGTATAAAGCCGATCTGAACTCACTCTTTCAGGATCTGTATGTGAAGTGTGCGCTTGCCCCGGAAGCTGAATTCGATGCGACCTATGAAGCAGCCAAGAAGACTTACCTGGAAGCAGGGTATCAGGAAATTCTCGATGAGAAGCAAGCGGCGATCGACGCTGGCAAGTTCCGTTAATTCCAGCATCTGCGGGCCTGTCTCGACAAGCTGGTGCTCAATATAACAGAATAACTGCCCGTGTACACGCAATCACCCGGCAGGCCGATCCATAGCGATATGGGGGCTTGCCGGGTGATTTGCGTATTATTCGTGTACGGGCAGGAATACTTCCTCTGTCACCTGCACGAGGCAGCGTGCCGCAGTGCTCAGGCTGCCGCTTCCCTGATAGATCAGACAGGTAGTCCGCTGGGTCTGCTCCAGTTCCTTAATATGGAGAGAGACCAGCCCGCCTCCGTTCAGCAGCTCCGGACGAAGGTACGACTTCGGCAGCAGCGCTGCTGCCTTGATCGTCGGCAGCAGCCGGACGATGGCTTCGAAGGAGTCGATCTCCATGCGTACATCCGGCTCAACGGCGCAGCGCTGGAACAGCTCATCGGTCATGCGGCGGTACCAGGTGCCCTTGGAGAAGAGAATCATCGGCAGCCGCGCGAGATGGTCCATTGTCAGCTTCGCCGGCAGAGTCAGCGGATGATGACTGGAGACGACCAGCCGCAGCTGGTCCTCGAACAGCGGGATGCAGCGCAGCCCCGGCTCCTGTATGGAGGAGGCGATAATGCCGACATCGCATTTGCCTTCGCTGACCGAGGAGACGATTTCATGTGTTTTTCCGGTAATCAGCTTCAGCTCGGCTGCCGGGTATTTCTCCGTGTACGCGTTCACAAGCGGCGGCAGTGTGGTCTGCAGTGTCGTCAGACTGGCGCCAAGTGTCACGAACTGCGGCTCACCCTCCCTGAACTTGGACAATGCCTCCAGAAATTTGGACCGTTGCTGACGCTGCTCCAGCGCATAAGTATAGGTGAGACGGCCAACCTCGGTCAGCTCCAGCCGTTTGCCGAACCGGTTGAACAGGGCGACGCTGAGCCGTTCCTCCAGCTTGGAGATTTTGCGGGAGAGAGCGGGCTGGGACAGATTAAGCTGGCGTGAAGCCCGGTTAAGGCTGGAATGCTCCACAACTGCAGCGAAAATATCCAAATCGTCGAACATAACAGAGGTCTCCTTTCATCCAACTTGTAGTAATGCTGATAACTTTATATCAGTGTCCCTGTAGTGAAAGTGATAAAAGGCATAGCCGCGATGGATGTCTCTTCTTAAAAAAGGCTGAAGGACCGGCGAAATCTTTAGAATCACTGTTCTAAATGAGAATTATTATCATATAAAAAATATTCTTATGCAATTATT
This sequence comes from Paenibacillus sp. FSL L8-0340, assembly GCF_038593145.1. Classification (NCBI taxonomy): domain Bacteria; kingdom Bacillati; phylum Bacillota; class Bacilli; order Caryophanales; family Paenibacillaceae; genus Paenibacillus; species Paenibacillus sp. FSL L8-0340. Next base: position 6,233,776 of record NZ_CP151967.1, on the reverse strand, counting down.
GTATAACGTTTAATAATTAGATTGCAATTCCCTTATAAGAGAAAAAAGAGTAACATGAAAAGTGACACAGGATATTCACATATTGTGAATAATAAAGCAAAGTCCGGGAAAGCAATGGATAGTGGTGAAAATAGAGATTCAGGTGATGGTTTTAAACCTTAGTTCCCCTGTTTCAACTGTACTCCCGGCGGTGTATGCTCATTAATGAAAACGCTGTTTTTTATTCGGAAAGGGGACACTTTGCATGAGAGGATTTTATTCCAGAAAGATTCATTCCTTGCTCGGCATTATCCCGCTTGGGGGCTTTTTCCTTGAGCACATGCTGACGAATTTCGCGGCAGTGGAGGGTGGCGCTTCCGGTTTCACAGACAGTGTGCTATGGCTCAACAGCCTGCCGCTAGTCTTCTTCCTGGAATTGTTCGGCATATGGCTGCCGCTGCTGTACCACGGGGTTTATGGGCTATACATCGCCTATCAATCCAAGCCAAACTTGAACCGGTACAATCTGGAAAGAAACTGGCGGTATACGCTGCAGCGTGTAAGTGGAGTCATCACTTTCGTGTTCATCGTCTGGCATGTGTTCGAAACCCGGTTCCAGGTGGCGCTCGGGAATGTGGAGCATGAGGAACTTGGCAGTGTAATGCATAATATCGTTACCCAGCCGCTTCTTCTAGCCGTGTATGTAATTGGGATTCTGGCGGCCTGCTTCCACTTTTCCAATGGCCTATGGTCATTCCTGATCAGCTGGGGGATTACCGTGGGGCCGCGTTCACAAAGAGTGTCCTCTATTCTTTGTCTCGGACTTTTCGTCCTTGTCAGTTTCATGTTCCTGCTGTCGCTGGTCACTTTCCGTGACAGTGAATTCCAAGCTACAGCCTCTGCGCTGCAATCCCTGCGGACTTTTATTTAAGAATAGTTGGCATATACTCCAGTGTGGAGCGAACTGCCATTTATGCAAATATCCACAAGGCTGATTTACAGCTGACATCATTACATGTTTGACAGCCTATGCTTCCGAGGCCGGTTTGAACGAAGCTTTTCAGGAAGTGTATGCTCACAAAACTAAAGCATATGCTTCCGAAGCCAGTTTTGTACGAGGCGGATACTCAGAAGTCTATGCTCACAAAACTTTAGGAGTGAACAATCATGGCATCAGCCGATATCATTATCGTGGGCGGCGGGCTGGCCGGCCTGATGGCTACCATCAAGGCGGCGGAATCCGGCGCACATGTGCATTTGTTCTCACTGGTTCCAGTCAAAAGATCGCACTCGGTCTGTGCGCAGGGCGGCATCAACGGCGCTGTAAATACGAAGGGCGAGGGGGATTCGCCCTGGGAGCATTTTGATGACACCGTCTACGGCGGTGACTTCCTGGCGAACCAGCCGCCGGTTAAGGCGATGTGTGAAGCCGCACCGGGCATCATCCATCTGATGGACCGGATGGGCGTAATGTTCAACCGTACCCCGGAGGGGCTGCTCGATTTCCGCCGGTTTGGCGGAACGAAACGGCACCGTACCGCTTTTGCCGGGGCTACAACCGGCCAGCAATTGCTGTATGCGCTGGATGAACAGGTTCGCCGCTGGGAAGCGGAAGGCCTGGTGACCAAGAGCGAGAACTGGGAATTCCTTTCCGTCGTCCTTGATGATGAGCGCGTCTGCCGCGGCATCAGCGCCCAGAACCTGAAGACGATGGAGATCCAGACCTTCCCTGCGGACGCGGTCATTCTGGCCAGCGGCGGTCCGGGAATCATTTTCGGCAAAACGACCAACTCCGTGATCAACACAGGGACGGCAGCCAGTGCTGTATATCAACAGGGTGTGCATTATGCCAACGGAGAATTCATCCAGATTCACCCGACCGCAATCCCCGGCGACGACAAGCTGCGGCTGATGTCGGAATCGGCACGCGGCGAAGGCGGACGTATCTGGACCTATAAGGACGGTAAGCCGTGGTACTTCCTGGAAGAGAAATACCCGTCTTACGGAAATCTGGTGCCGCGTGATATCGCAACCCGGGAAATCTTTAATGTCTGTGTGGACCAGGGGCTCGGGATCAACGGCGAGAACATGGTGTATCTGGATCTCTCCCACAAGGATCCTAAGGAGCTTGACGTCAAGCTGGGCGGCATTATTGAGATTTATGAGAAATTCATGGGCGATGATCCCCGTAAAATACCGATGAAAATCTTCCCAGCCGTGCATTACTCCATGGGCGGCATGTGGGTCGATTACAATCAGATGACCAACATTCCCGGCCTGTTCGCGGCAGGGGAATGCGAATACCAATACCACGGTGCGAACCGGCTCGGCGCGAACTCGCTGGTCTCGGCGATTTATGGCGGCATGGTCTCGGGGCCGAAGGCCGTTGAATATATTAAAGGCCTGAAGAAATCGGTGCAGGACATTTCTTCCACCGTGTTCGACAGCTTCCACAAGAAGCAGACGGACAAATACGAGTCCCTGCTGGCGATGTCCGGCACGGAGAACGCCTATGTGATTCATAAGGAACTGGGCGAATGGATGACCGCAAATATGACCGTTGTGCGTGACAACGTCAAGCTGGAAGCGACCATCGGCAAAATTAAAGAGCTCAAGGAGCGTTACCGCAACATCAACATGAATGATACTTCGCGCTGGAACAACCAGGGTGTGGCCTTCACCCGCCAGCTCTGGAACATGCTGGAGCTGTCCGAGGCGATGACACTCGGGGCGCTGCTGCGGAACGAAAGCCGCGGCGCGCACTACAAGCCGGAATTCCCGACACGCAACGACGAGGAGTTCCTGAAGACGACTAAAGCGACATGGAGCGCGGATGGCCCGCAGATCTCTTATGAAGCAGTAGATGTCTCACTGATTCCTCCGCGGGTACGGGATTATTCGAAGGACTAACCGGTTAAAGGTGCCGCTTGAATGAGCCCTGAACCTATGAGGAATATGGGAATTGGATTCAGGCTGGCTGAAGCCTACGGGAATAAGCAATTCTAGCCGGAGAAGTAATAAGAAATATAGCAGTTATGCACGAAGAAATACGTTGAAGTAATGCTCACCAAACTTTTAGGAGGTAACTGATATGGCGGAAACTGCTGCAGCTCCCAAAAACGTAAAGTTTATAATTACCCGCCAGGACGAGCCGGAGAGCTCACCGTATGTCGAGGAATTTGAGCTGGCCTACCGTCCGGGGATGAACGTGATCAGCGCTTTGATGGAAATCCAGCGTAATCCGGTTAACGCCAAGGGTGACGGTACGGTTCCGGTATGCTGGGATTCCAACTGTCTGGAGGAAGTGTGCGGTGCATGCTCCATGGTGATAAACGGCAAACCGCGCCAGGCCTGTGCGGCGCTGATCGACAATCTGGAGCAGCCGGTGCGCATCGAGCCGATGAAGACGTTCCCTGTGGTACGTGATCTGGTGATCGACCGCAGCCGGATGTTTAATGCGCTCAAACGCGTCAAGGCATGGATTCCGATTGACGGAACCTATGACTTGGGTCCGGGGCCGCGGATGGCGGAGAAGAAACGCCAGTGGGCCTACGAATTGTCTAAATGCATGACCTGCGGCGTCTGCCTGGAGGCTTGCCCCAATGTCAATGAGAAGACCAATTTCATCGGGCCGGCGGCCATTTCCCAGGTGCGCCTGTTCAACGCCCATCCTACGGGTGAGATGAACGCCGATGACCGTCTGGATGCGTTGATGGAAGACGGCGGCATCGACGGCTGCGGCAACTCGCAGAACTGTGTGAGGGCCTGCCCGAAAGGCATCCCGCTTACAACCTCCATCGCGGAGATCAACAAACAGACAACCAAGCATATGTTCAAGCGTTGGCTGGGAGTGTAAATTGTAAATTTACTCTTTTCCCCCTCCATTTTTGATTTACTGCTATCTATCTTTCCTGAGCCACTTTCGCGGTGCTATTTTGCCGCAGGGAGTGGCTTTTTCGCATTCAGTGGCTGCATATCCTGATGAAGCTCCAGAAGGAATCGGGAGGACGGGTGAGTGTTATTACTTCTGCATTCAGGGGCATAAGCACTTAAGGGTTGCCTGTTTCTTTTGGCGGTATAAATGGGTACATTTTTAGACAGTCCCTTCTTAACGAGCAGAAGGTGTATGAATAGCCAAACTCAAACAAATATAGATGGATATGTTATAATCTCCTTAGTTGAGCCAACACCAGGCAGTGGAGAATCGGGGAGGAATTACGTTGATTTGTAGGGAACAGGACGGAGTATTTGTAATGGTTAAGCAGCATGAGCACGGGCGGCTGGCCGGAGAATTTGCGCAATGGTTCAAGGAAGAACATGTACCCGAGGGAAACCGGCGTGCAGAGGTGCTGCGTGCGGTCAGCAACCATGACAGGGGCTGGATTGATCTCGATGAAACGCCTTTCTGGAATGATGCGGCAGGAGCACCTTACAGCTTCATAGATTTTCCCGTAGTGCCGAAGCTTACGTTCTACAAACGTGGACTTAATGAGATTGAAGCGGACACACCGTACGGTGCGCTGCTGTGCAGTCTGCATTTTGAACGGCTGATTGAGGTATCCGGGGAGGAATGTCCGGAGCTGAGCGCCTATCTTAAAGATGAGGAGGAGCGCAGGGCCCGCATCCACCGCGATCTCGAGAAAAACCAGCCGATCGGAGAAGGTGAGCTGTATTATGATGCCAGGCTGCTGCAGTTTTCTGACGATCTCTCATTGTATCTGGCTCTGAATGAGCCGGGAAGCCCCAAATCGGAAGAACATCCGTGGTGGAAGGACGGCTTCTCCGGAAGTGAGGATTTCAGCTTTACGTCAGGACGTCTGATTTCGGCGGAATGGCAGGATGCATCCACACTAATGCTCGACCCTTTCCCGTTTACAAGGGATGTCGAGGTGGCAATGGTACTGCGTAAGGTCAGCAAGAAAGAAATCGCCAGCAAGGGAATTGCTGCTGCATACAGCTCTGCACCGGAAGAAGAATGCCGGATTACCGTCACCAGCAGGCCTAGGGCGGATTAATCAAACGGCACGGAAAGCGGACCACTCAGGAATGAATCAGCGGCTGCTTATCTTACCGCTACCAATTGCCCGTACCTTAGAACAGGAGTGTAATGGCTATGGCTTGGTGGGTATGGACCCTCAATATAGCAGTGATTATACTGCTGTCGTTTTGGTTTTTCCGGATGAAGCTGAGCTGGATGGGAAAAGGGGTTCTATTGGCCCCCGTTCTAATCTATGCGCTAATTTCGGTTGAGGATTTGCTGAACTGGATTGACCTGGGCTCCATCGTACCGGGCAACCGGGGATTAAGGGGACTGATTTTACTCTTTGCCCTGGCCTCGGTGCTTTTCTACATTCTGTTCATTTTTCATGAAATCAAGGAATCGAACAGCAAGGAAGTCAGGCTGCAGCAGACACTGGTCCGTATCAGTATTGCTGCTTTTACCTGCATTATTTTTTTTACAGTCGTATATACATCCATATATAAGCTATTTGGACAGTCCTCTTTTCAGGGCAAAGGAATAGGGGATGATCTGCTCAGCCAGCTGATTACCTTTCTATATTTCAGCGTGGCCACCTTTACGACTGTCGGCTATGGAGATGTGGCTCCGGTAGACAATACTTCGCGGCTCGTGGTCATCATGCAGATCAGCTTCAGCTTCATTACTGTAGCCTATGCCCTGTCCATGCTGGGCTTGTTCCGCAAGATTCTCGGCCCCGGTACGGAAGCAGAGGTTGAGGCGTCCATCGAGGTGAATATTGATGATGAAGTGGACAAAGCGGTAGAAGATGTAAAAGATGAGATCAAGTGAAATTAACAGTTAGCGGAGCGGATTGTATTGTATTTCAAGCTCCTGCAAGGAAGGAGGGTCTCCCTATGAATAAAAAAGCGTCCGGGGGTTCTCCCAATGATGGTCCACCTCTTGTTGCCGGCGGCGGTTACAACACTCCACTACCACCCGGGAAGGGCAGCGGCCGCAAAATTACCCGCCGCCAGTTCCTGACCCGCGGAGCGGCTACTATGTTTGGTGCCGCGCTGCTCGGCGGCGGATATGTGTGGCAGGGAGAACCCAACTGGCTTGATATCACGAGGCTGGAAATTCCGCTGAAGAATCTCCCTTCCGCGTTTGCCGGTACCCGGCTGGTTCATTTCAGTGATGTGCATCTGGGCTTCAACAAGGATGCTCATGATTTGGCCCGGCTGATTAAGCACATTGAGGCCGCAGAGCCGGATATCATTTGCTTTACCGGGGATATTGTAGACAGCTATGCAGAGGACCTGAAAGAATCCGTAGCGCTGCTCGCGGAACTTCATGCCCCGCTGGGGAAATATGCGATATTCGGCAACCATGATTATAAGAACACGGAATTGCTTGCGCAGCTGCTGCAGTCTGCCGGGTTCACATTGCTGAGGAATCAGTCATATCTTATCAAGCAAGGCGGTGCAGTGATGGCGGTTGCTGGCCTGGAAGACATGCTGCACAGCCGTCCCGATCCGGAAGCTGCACTCAAAGGCATCCCAAAGGGGACATGTACGGTGCTGATGATGCATGAGCCGGATTATGCTGACACGGCGGAAAATTATCCCTTCGATCTTCAGTTGTCGGGGCACAGCCATGGAGGGCAGATCCGTCTTCCTTTTGTTGGCGCAGCCTACACCCCATACGGGGCAGTTAAATACATAAGCGGACTGTATCATACAGAGAATAAAGCCATGCCGGTCTATGTTAACAGAGGCTTCGGCGAGACTTATATGCCGTTTCGCCTGTTATGCCGGCCGGAGCTTACTGTGATTAGTCTGCGCCGGGCGTAAGTAGCAATATATTTGAAATTCCCAAATTAAGCTGCAAGGGAAGAGGAGTGCGAATGATCACTTACGAGTCTGCAGGATTCATGGCTCAGCAAGGAGCCGCAGTGGAACTCCGGACGATGTTGCCTGCCGAAGGTGACAGGCTTAAGATGCTGCTCTCTCACCCGGATGTGCAGCGCCACATTTTGCATCGCAGTACAGCGGGTTCACAGCCAGCCCATCTGGATCAACTGGTGAACCGTATGCTGTATCCCTACGATCCTTGCGCGCTGCATGTCGGGATCTATTGCAAAGATGCGCCGGAGCTGATCGGCACCGCCTCACTTCAGAGCTGGAACCGTCATGAAGGCAAAGCCGTACTAGGCTACATGCTCGATCCCGTATGGTGGGGGCAGGGCCTTGCTACAGAGGCCATTGGATTGTTGCTGGGCTACGGCATGCGGGAGCTTCGCTTGACCCATGTGGAGGGACGCTGCCGCGGTGATAACCTCAGGTCCGAACGGGTTATGCTCAAAAACGGTCTGACGCTGGAACGGATCATGCCAATGGCCGATGGCTCGGGCGATGTAATGAAAGTATTCACATTGTTACACAATTGAAATAATGCCGTTATCAAACTCTAACAGTGTCCGGTTAAACTAAGTACATGACCCCCTTTTGAAAATATAACTGCTGTTGGGACCCGATGATTCGGGTCCATTTTTTTTGTTCTGGTGCCAATCCATTGGGGAACCGGAAGCGGGGAGGGACTGGAAGCTCCCGCAGCTGTTAGTATATGATGGTTGTACAATTATAGAGATTTTAGGAGGATGTAATCTTGAATGAAGTGCTGAAGACATTAAACAATCACCGGTCTTTCCGGAAATACGCGCTGCAGCCTGTTGAGCCGGATAAGCTGCAGATGATTATTGAGGCCGCTCAATCGGCCCCATCCTGGGTGAACGGGCAGCAGGTCAGCATTATTGCTGTGCAGAATGAGCAGCGCAAGGCACAGCTTTCGGTCTTAAGCGGGAATCAGAAGCATGTGGCCGACGCCCCGGTATTTTTGATCTTCTGCATGGATTTTTACCGGGCCAAGCTGGCCGCCGAGCTGGAAGGGCAGCCCTTTGAGGCTGTGCACGATGTGGATGCGCTGCTGGTCGGTGCGGTGGATGTGGGAATCGCTTTGGAGAGTGCGGTTGCCGCTGCGGAATCCATGGGGCTGGGCATCATTCCTATCGGTGGAATCCGCCGCAATACTGGAGGCGTAATTGAATTGCTGGACTTGCCGGAGTATGTATTCCCGGTGGTCGGCTTATGCGTAGGATATCCTGCCGAGGAGCTGCCAAAGAAGCCGCGTCTTCCGCTGGGGGCGGTTTTTCACGAGGAGCGTTATAACCTTGATCAGAAGGGATTTATACAGGAGTACAATCAGGCGTACCGCGGGTATCTAAAAGCTCTCGAAATGACGGAGAGGGATTGGAGCGCTACGATCGCCCATTTCTACGCTCTTAATCCTCAGTATGGAGATGCGCAGCATACGCTGAAGAAGCAGGGGTTTACCTGTGATAATCTGCAGAAACCGGGAGAATAACAAAATGCACCGCAGCGTTAACGTAATGGATGTCATGCTGTCCATCGACCGTTGAGCACTGCGGTGCATTTTTTTGTAAAGTCACAGGGTGTCACTGCAGCGGAACTGTAATCTTCCCGCGCCGTTTGTAGTATACCCAGTGAGTGAACCCGATTTCTTTAAGGCGTGCAACCACAGCCTCCCGCTGGTCAGCAACCCGGGACGGCAGATGTGCATCAGAGCCAAAGGTGACTTCCACTCCGTAATGCAGTGCACGTGCCAGAATATCATCCGAGGGATACCAGCCGCCGCACAGCTTGGTGCATCCGGAGGTGTTGATCTCGATGGCGACGCCGCATTCGCCGATTACGCGCAGGCATTCGTCGGTTTCTGCAGGCGTAGAGATTTCCGCAAATTGCGGATAGTTTCCTTTCATGGCATCAATATGGCCAAGGATCTGAAACATGCCGGTACGCGCGGATTCGGAGATCAGCCGGTAGTATTCGGCTTTTGCCGCGGCTTTCTCCCGGCGGTCAAGTCCTTTCCAGCGCCCCTTATTAAAGATGCTTACACCCTTGACACTATGTACCGAGCCAATGATGTAATCAAAGGGATAAGCGGAAAGGGTTTGGCGGTAGAGTTCGGCATGTTCCGGGAAATAATCGGATTCAATACCGAGCAGCACATCAATTTTGCCTTCGTATTCTTTCTGCAGGGAGAGCACTTCTTCTACGTAATGGACAAGCTCCGATTTGGCCATGGCGATTTTGGGAAAGGCCTGCTCGGACGGACTGCCGAAATAAGGAGTGTGATCAGATATGCCGATGACGCCCAGACCGGCGTTGATGCCGGCTTCAATATAGTCCCTGATGCTTCCGTCGGCATGGCCACAGCGGAAATGGTGGGTGTGTAGGTCAAATTTCATGGATATATTTCTCCTTTAGGCCAAATTTTACGAAAACAGTTCATGAAGTATCGGACTTTGGGAACAGCTCCGACAGATGGATTCAAAGCTCTGCGAGGCTCTACTCCGAGCCGATAAATTGGGTTTCCGGCATGCCCTTTAGATCGCTTAAGAATTGCCTCATGGCCGAATTGACATATTTGCCGGACTTGGTAATGACACCTACGGGATGCGTGACCTCTAGTTCGATAATCGGCACGATTTTGAGTGTGCCGCTGCGGACCTCTGCTGTAACTGACTGTTTGGAGATAATGGCTGCGCCGAGATCAAGCTCGACCATCCGCTTAACCTCCTCGCTGCTGGTCAGCTCCATGATGACCTGCGGCTGGATGCCGTGTTTTGCGAACACCTCATCGGCGAATTTGCGGCCGACCGTGTCGGGAGACAGGAGGATGAGCGGTGTTTTACCCAGGGCTTCAATCCCGGCCGATTTGACCTGGGCCAAAGGATGCCTTGGGGAAACAACCAGTTCAAAAGTATCATAATACAGCACAGAAGTGGTCATGGCAGGACTCCGTCCAATCAGATAACCGATGCCGACATCGACCAGGCCGTTTTCGACATGCTGATAGATTTGTGATGAAGACATCGAGGAAATCGAAGTTTTGATATGCGGAAACTGGTCTTGAAAATAGGACAGGATACGCGGCAGGATTTGAATGGCAATGGAGGTGGTCGTTCCGAGAATAATATGCCCTTGGGGATTCTCATCAAGATCCGCAAGGCGCTGCTTAAGCTCTTCGACAATACTCACGATCTGCTCTGCATGCGTAAGGAACACTTTGCCTCTGTCCGTCAAGGTAACGGGCTGGTTACGGTCAACGAGCTGAGTCTTGAACTCTTCTTCCAGACTTTTGATTTGTGCCGAAACTGCAGGCTGGGTCAGGTTAAGCAACTCACCTGCCTTGCGGAAGCTCATCGTTTTGGAGATCGTAATCAGCGTTTCGAGCTGGCTGATGTTCATGGACTTGCCCCCCTTTTTGACTACCGGATAATGCTGCCGCTTCGCCCTGTAATGGGAACAACGGACGATTTTCCCGGGACGGCATAGCTGATTGGTGCCTGATCAATAAGACTTTTATAGGTGCTCGGGTCTCCGCAATAATGCAGGAATTCACTTCGGTCCATAGCCGGATTGAATGTGGATATGCAGTTATATCTTACGCCGGTTGTTGGCATTTGATTAAATTATAGGAGATTCCTTCCGGCAGAGCAATGTTGCCAGGCAAACTATCTTGTGATTTCCTTAGACACCCCCATTAATTTTTGGTGAATAATGCCGATATATGAAGTATAATTATAAATTATTGAATAGGACTTTCGGTATATGACTAAAGACTGGTAGAGGGGGGACACATCTTAATGAAAGCAGAAGTAATTAATCCGTTTTTAGAGTCTGCACGCATTGTAATTGAGCAGGTTATACAAGTCTCGCCATCCACCGGTAATCTGGGCATTAAGGATATTGAACTTATCGATAATCATATATGGATTCAAGTGGGTATGACGGGTCAATTAAGCGGAAATATTATCTTTGGGATTGCAGAGCAGGTTGCACTGAAAATGGTATCGGCCATGATGGGCGGTTACGTGATTACAGAGATGGACGAGATGGGGCAGAGCGCGATTTCGGAACTGGGCAACATGATCAGCGGAAATGCCAGTACGATTCTTTCCAACCAAGGTGTAACTGTGGATATTACTCCGCCCAAGCTAATGAAGAGTGAGGGCATGTCTGTACTGCCGCGCAGAGCACTGAGCATCCCGCTCTTGATGGAAGGCATCGGGGAACTTGATATCCAAGTGATGATCTCTTAGGCGGACAATTGGGAGCTGAAGATTTTCATGCAACTTAAAGACAAGATTGTTGTTATAACAGGGGCTTCAAGCGGGATCGGGGCGCTGACAGCGCAAATGCTCAGCAAGCGTGGGGCTGTCCCTATTCTTCTGGCCCGTTCGGAAGATAAACTGAAAGAAACGGCGGCCGGTATTCCGGGCGTTTTTGGACTGTACACCTGCGATGTCAGAGATGAGGCGGAAGTGAAGCGGACCTTTGGCGAAATTCTGGCGGTGTACGGCAGGATCGATATCCTGCTCAACAACGCCGGATACGGCAAATTCGCCGGTTTTACCGAGATGGAACCCCAGGAATTCGATGATATGATGGATGTAAACTATATGGGCATTGTACGTTGTACGAAGGCTGTAGTTCCGCATATGCTGCAGCGGGGAAGCGGGCAGATTGTTAATGTGGCTTCCATGGCCGGCAAGATTGGTACAGCCCGTGCCGTTGCTTACACAGCAACCAAACATGCGGTTCTCGGTTTCACGAATGCGCTTCGCCAGGAACTCCGGAAGAGCGGGATTATCGTTTCGGCGGTGAACCCGGGGCCGATTGCCACCGACTTTTTCAAAACGGCTGATCCATCAGGCAAATACGAGAAAAGTGTAGCCCGGATGATGATGACACCACAACATGTGTCCTCCAAGATCGTCAAGCTGATGGAGAAAGGCAAAGAGGAAGTAGACCTGCCCGGTCTGGCGGGCTTCGGCATCCGGCTGTATGCTTTGTTTCCACGGCTGGCGGATAAGCTGACCTATAACGTTATGAACAGAAAATAAAGGTTTCATCAGCGGGTGTCTGTCGTCATTCTGCAGGGCGGCAGTCATTTTTGCAGGTCTAGCCTGCGCTAATTACAGCTTATCCTTGCATAGACGGCCTTCCATTTGGTGGAGAGGCCTTTTTGGCATATAATGAAGATATTAACTTAAGCGAAAAGGATGAATTACAATTATGAATAAAGCTTCTTTTGCGGCCATCGGCATCCAGGAGGACCTTGTTGCCAGATTGTCGGAATTCGGCATTACTGATCCATCTCCGGTACAGGAGCAGACGATCCCGCTTCTGCTGGAGGGGAGGGATGTGCTGGCTGCTTCCCAGACAGGTACCGGCAAAACCTTGGCGTACCTGCTGCCGCTGATTCAAGGGATTAACCCGGAGCACCGGGTAGTCCAAAAGCTGGTGCTGGCACCAACCCAGGAGCTGGCGATGCAAATCCTCCGTGAGGCCGAGCGTTATGGGTCCCACCGGGGGATCAAGGCGATGGGCCTGATCGGCGGAGCGGCGATCAAACGCCAGATTGACAAGCTGCGCGAGCATCCCCAACTCGTAGTGGGCACTCCTGGACGCGTACGGGAGCTGATCGGCCTCCGCAAGCTGAAAATGCATGAGGTCAGCACGATCATCATCGATGAGGCGGACCAGATGTTCCAGCTCAGCGGAGCCGGTGAAGTGGCGAAGATCGTCAGCAGCGCGCTGCGCACGCGCCAATTGGTCATGCTGTCTGCGACCATCGGACCGGAGACCCAGGCGCTAGCTGCACGGGAGATGAAGAACCCGGCTGAGGTCGGCATTGATCCCGGAGTGATGACGGCACAGAGCCTTGAGCATCACTATGTGGTGGCTGAGGAACGGAACAAGATTGATATGCTGCGCCGGGTCATCCGCCATTACAACCCGCAGCGGGCGATAGTGTTCGTGAATGCTACCGAGGACATTGCCGAGGTGGAAGCAAAGCTGAACCATCTTGGGCTTACGGCGGCGGCGATCTATGGGGATGCGGATAAGGTGACACGCAGCAATGTGCTTACCCGGTTCCGTGACGGCAAGTTCCGCGTGCTGGTGGCGAGCGATGTGGCGGCCCGTGGCCTGGATATCGAGAATCTGACGCTGGTAGTGAGCTTTGATCCGGCGTTTGACTCGGAGCATTATGTGCACCGGGCAGGGCGTACGGGACGTATGGGACGCCGCGGACTGTCGGTCTCCATTGTAACGGAGCAGCAGACGTTCATTATGCGCAAATTCGCCCGAGAGCTGAATATCACGCTTGAGGAGAAGGAAATGGTCGCCGGCAAGGTTATGGCGGCTGATGAAGCCCGCAGCCCGCTGGGCGGCGGCGAACGCGGGCGCGGGGAAAGTGCCACCCCGCGCAAGGAAGGCGCCGCACCGCGCAGCGGCAAGCCGCCTGTACGGACATCGGCTGTGCAGGCCGATGCGGCCATCAAACCGGCCTTGCCGCGGCAGGGCCAGGCGGGAACTGCCGCAGGCGGAGAAATGCGGCGCGAAGGGCACCACGGTACGGGCCCGGCTGCAGGCGGGCGCGGCGGTTCAGCTCCTGCGGGTAAACCGCGCAGCAGCAGTGCGGAACGTGAGAAGAACCGCAAGAACAAGGGAGCCCCGAAATGGCTCAAGAACAAAACCCCGAGAGGTGACGGTCAATGAATACAGCCCCCGTACTCGAGATTACGGGCTTAAGTGGTGGGTATAGCCTGAACAAGCCGGTGCTTCATGATATCGGCCTTCAGGTGCAGCCCGGTGAAATGGTTGGACTGATCGGTTTGAACGGAGCCGGAAAAAGTACGACAATGAAACATATCCTCGGCCTGATGTCGCCCCATAAAGGTGAAATTACCGTGAAGGGCAAAACCCGCAGTGCTGACCCGGAGGGGTATCACAGCGCATTGTCATTTGTGCCGGAATCTCCTCTGCTTTACGAGGAAATGACGGTCCGCGAGCATGTTGAATTCACTGCCAGAGCCTACAGCGTGGAGCGCAGCGACTATGAATCCCGCAGCGGGCAGCTGGCCGCACTCTTTAATATGGAGGACAAGATGGATACATTGTCCTCCCATTTATCCAAAGGCATGAAGCAGAAAGTGATGATTATGTGCGCTTTCGTGGCACGTCCGGCACTGTATGTCATTGATGAGCCCTTTCTTGGCCTGGATCCGCTGGGCATCCGCTCTCTGCTCGACTTCATGCTGGATTTGAAAAAAAAGGGGGCGTCGATCCTGCTGAGCTCCCATATCCTTTCCACAATCGAGAACTACTGCGACCGCTTTATCGTGCTGCACCGCGGCAAGGTTATTGCCGAAGGCACGCTTGCAGAGATGACCGCAGCTGCAGGGCTGCAGGGCTTGAACTTGGAGCAGCTGTTCTACGAATTGGTTCAGGGAGGGAAATGATATGGATTTAAAGGAGCTGCGCCGGCAGCGGCGCAGCCGGTTTATGGGAAGCATGCTGCCTTATGTGGGGTATGTCATTAAGAGCGGTGTAGCGATGCTCTTGCTTCTGCTGCTGATTGTCTTCTCGGCCTGGTATACTTCGCTGCTTCGGGATACTCCGTCAGGGATTCCGATCCGCTGGGTTATGCTGGTCCTGCTGCTGCCTGCGGCAGTGCACAGCAGCTTCCGGACGTATCTGCAGAGTCCGGATACTATATTTCTGCTTCCGCAGGGACACCGGATGAAGGAATATTTTGCCCGTAGCTGGGTAAGCGGTAATGTGTGGAAAATTGTGCGCCTGCTGTTTGTACTGATCACCGTCTGGCCCTTGTACATACGTACGGATGAATCGCCTAGGAGTCTGTTTGCTACCGTCCTCATTCTGATTCTGGTGAAATTGCTGTCCAGCTACGGGCTATGGCGGGAAACCGCAATGATATCCCGCCCGGCCGCAGCGGCCTACAACCTGCTGCGCTGGGCAGTAGGCGGATTAATGATTGCGGCATGGCTGTGGCAGCCGTCTCTCCGGGCCCTGATCTTCATATTGATCCTGGCGGCGGCATATTTGGCTGCATGCTCTGTTCCCGGACGGCATTCCGTTCCCTGGGAGCGTCTGATTGCCATGGAGAAGAACCAGGGGTCGAGGGCCTTGATGATTCTCGGCTGGTTCGTGGATGTGCCGGGACGTGAGCAGCGGGTATACGCCCGGCGTTACCTGTCACGCTGGGGGAGCGGTATCGCATGGCGGAGTAACGCTGCTTACCGCTTCCTGCTGACCAAAAGCTTTGCCCGGGGCGATGTCTTCGCCATTGTGATGCGGATCGCTGTCCTGGCGTTGCTGCTGGTCTGGTGGAATCGCGGCAGCTATGTGGGAAGCGGCATTTACTTGTTCTTCCTGTTCATCATGGGCATTCAGCTGTCGGCTTTGCGCAAGCTGCATAGCGAGTCGTTCTGGCTGTCGGTGTATCCTCTGCCAGAGGGCAGCAAGGGTGAAAGCACGAACCAGTTCATCTTCCGCGCCCTTTTGCTGCTAGCCTTGCTGACCGGCCTGCCATTTCTGGCCACAGCGGCTGAACGTCCGCTGCCTGTTCTAGGCACCTTCCTTGCCGGAGTGTTATTGGCCTACGTGTTCAAGGAATACTTGAAGCGCAAAGAGGCCGCGGTGGACGAGGATTTCTAACTTTTGGTGAGACCCGAGTGGAATGCCGGCAGGCCTGTATTCTGCTCCAAGCACAAAGACGCCTTGATAAGAGCGGATGCTCCCGTCAAGGCGTCTTTGTTTATATGTTTCACGCTATAAATTATCCTTCTATTTCTCGCTGAAACGGATACCGTCCTTTTGAGGACGGCAAAGCCGTTTCCACTTGTGATTAGCAGAATAGGGAATGCTGCCACGCGGGAACGGGAGAGAGCCCGAGGCTCCCTCCCGGGAGAGTCATTCCCGGTTAGACAAAGAGTGAACGGCTGATGATAACCAGCAGGATAAAAAGAACTAAAATTGCACCTGTGCTGGTAAATCCAGGGTATCCGTATCCGCCTCTTACTTCTTCGCTCATGTTCATTCCCCTTTCGAATGTGTTTGCTGTACTTGAGTACATCGTATTGTATGTGCGGATAGATTAACGTGTATAGGCCAATGTCGCAGGGAAAGCCAAAAAAAATCAGCTCCGGGTACCCGGAGCTGATTTCGAGATCAATGGTTTTGGGGTCAGGCTTTTTCCAAATCGCGGATTCCCGCATAAACCAGGTCGAACAAATCTTCAAGCTGCTCCTCTTCAATACAGGAGAAGGCGATGCGCAGATCGGTTTCGCCCAGGGCGATTGTGCCCAGGCCATAATTGTGGATCAGATGCAGCCGCAGGTCTTCAGCTGATACAGTGTGCAGCTTCAGACACATAAAGTAGCCGGAGTTGAAAGGATAATACGTCCATACGTCATCGCCGTATTTCCCGCTGTCCAGCAGCGCCTTCACTTTGTTGGCACGGCCTTTCATGATCTGGAACTTTTCTTCCTTCTGTTCGGCGAACTGCGGGGCCTTCAGTGCATCCAGCACAAACGTCTGAGACGGGTGTGCACCGCTGGAAATAGTGGCGCGGATAATGCCGAGCGTTTTCTGTTCCAGTGCTGCAAGCAGCTCCTTGTTCTCGGAAGCGTAAGTGATGAAGCCGACGCGGAAGCCCCAGACAAATTCCTCTTTGGTGGCCCCGTCAATCTTGACGGCCAGCACGCGCGGATGGAGATTGGCCAGACGGCCGAACAACGATTCCTTGAGAGAATCCTCGAAGAAAAGTCCGAAATACGCGTCATCGCTGACGACTACGACATTGATGCCTTCCTCGGCAGCGCGCAGAATCGCGGCAACGATGGCTTCTCCTTCTTTTAGGCCGGGAGTATAGCCTGTAGGGTTATTAGGGAAGTTGAGCAGGACAATAGCTTTGCCGCGTCCCTTCTGGGCGAGCAGCGCTTCCAGCAGTCCTTCACTATTGAATTTCATATCTTCAGTGAAAAGCGGATAGTTGACGATTTCGCTGAGCCGGCGGATGCCGAAGGTCAGCTCGTAATTCTCCCAGTTCTTGTCCGGATAGATGATGGCATCGCCTTGTTCTGCGAACAGATCGGCAACTATGCTGAGCCCGTGCGTCAGGGCATTGGTAACGATAGGGTTGCCGAAGGATTTGTCTTCGAGCGATGGATTTTCACGGAGCATTTTTTCCCGCCATACAGTTCGCAGCTCTGGTTTGCCTGCAGGAGGAGCATAGCCGTACAAGTCTTTGGGACTGTAAGCAGAGAGCTTATCCTGAATGACACCAAGGTGCATAGGCATGCCATTCTCGGTAGCAATACCGATGGTTGCATTGTATTTCTTGGCGTGAGCTGTTGCTTCTGCGGATTGGCTCAGGATGCCCTCTTTAGGAAAATAGATCGCCTTGCCAAGATCGGAGAGCATATCGTACACATGTTCATTGCCTGCCTTGATGCTTTCGTTTAATTGTCCAGCCAGTGGATTCATCAGTTTCATCCTTCCGGTATTCTTCTGGGATATATACGTTAACATTGCCTAACATTATATCACCGTGATTCCCTGCCGTCACTGATGAAGTTGACGCCTGACATCCTTCTGGGCAAGAAAACAGAAATCACCGGGGAAACAGCAGAATCCGGTTCTTCCCAGCCAGCCTCTCTTCAAACTGGAAGATCTCTGGGGAAGCAGCGGATTTAGTAATGAAAGTAGGGTAAAGTAGGGCCCCTAAAAGCCCGCAGCGGGTTCGTTTACTCGAGGGACGGACTCAGGAGACTCTATGGAGAGTAGAAACCCTGTTTATTCTCTTTTGCGGACCCAGACGGCCTTATCTGCTCTGCATTCTATCTAAAGGCGGCCATCAGGGGAAAATAACTGCGCTGGAGTCCGTTTTCCTGCTTTAACAGGCTAAAAGCTCAAAATAGGTGCAACTCGGTCCGTTTGTACTCAGATCAAGGAATACACTTCCCGGACGCACACACGTCTTCGGAAGAAGAGCGAAGTCTCTGAAACACCGAGACATATGCCTCCGCCGAAAAAACTGCCTATTAGCGAAATGCCTTTCTCCGCCTGTGATCAGAAAATGGTATTGTACCCATGATTCCTTGGGTATACAGCAGTAGGTTTTGGCGGGAAAGCGGTTCGAAGACATGTCCTAGTTCAACTTTTAAAGTTTCTTGCGGTTAACCGGTTTAGGTGCTTTTTTTACGAGTTTGGTCGGTAATGCCGTCAGGACATTTTTTCGCTTAGCTTTTCTTAGGGTGCTGCTTGTAATAAGGTTGATTGTAAAGTTAACAACGCCCTCTTCTATATTAATTCTTCTAAATCTGAGTCTTCTGCAATTAGCGCATAAGCTTCCGGGTACATCCCGGCTCCAACATCCATTGTGGCCATTATTAGGAACATCTATAGGAAAACTACCTGACCATACAAGAGTTCTTGACACATTCTCAGCATAATAATAAAATGTGCTCCCCCCTACCCTACCACTAACAACTCGTCTCGTTTGACCAGGCTCCAAACGGTACCAGGCAGCCAATATACCTCTCTCTCCTATTATGGGTATCCCGCATCTATTCATATCGGGAAAATAAATCGCCACACGCAGAGCAGAATTGGTGCTATTGTGAAAAAAAAGACTCATTTTTCTCCCTCCTCCTCTTAATGGCTGTACCACAATCCACTATATGCAAAAGATTGCTGACGGGAGTGGACAAAGATGAAGGAGTATTTTCATATAAAAATAGCTCTTAAGAAATTTCGATTACTTAAGTCAGCTATGGTGGGGGCAGTATTTTTTCATCATTTCTATCGTTTCAGCATCGCGTTCTCCGTTTCTCTCCGCCAGACCCCGGGTGATGCCGGCCCGTTCCTCTTCTTTCAGATTCTGTCCAAACTTAAATTTGGCTGTCAGCTCATCCGGAACAATTCGTACGACCGCAACACCCTTCAGCCGCGAGCGGTATTTCGGATCTTCGGCATCAATAGGATCAAAGCCGCCCTCGGGCTGCAGCTTGTTCATAAACCGGGACAATACAGCAGCCTTCTCGGCGGACGCCTCCACAAGTTCTGCCACTCCATAAGCAGTTACGCTTTTAAAATAGGCCGTGGCAGGGCAAGCGAGATGGGGATCGCTGAAATAAGAGGGGATTAGCGCGTATTCGTCGGCAACGGTAAAGCAGACCCGCGCCTGCTGGCGGATGCTCTCCATTTTGCCTCCGGCATGACTGCCGTGGAAATAGAAGCAGCCCTCCATATAGACGAAATTCAGCGGAGTGACCCGCGGCTGTCCCTGTTCATCGCTTGTACCGAGAAAACCAAAGCTCATTTCTTGCAAAAATTGGGCCACTTCTTCTTCCTGCTCTATCTTAAATTCTTTTCTGCGCATAATACACGTCCTTTTCATCATAGTGGCGGAGTACTTACCTTGAGTAATTGTTTACTTAGAATAGTTGATAAATTGACAATGAAAAAGGACCGGTTTAGAGTAATTTTATTAGTCCACTTTTGAGGAAAGGGTGGGGAGATGAATTTCACACTGCCATATGACCAGTACCTGGCCATCCACCGTTATAAATATCTGGCGTTATATCATGCGCTCCGGGCAGCGATCCTGGAGGGGATACTTCCCGGGGGGACAAGGCTGCCGTCAACAAGACGGCTTGCCGAGCTGTATCTTGTGTCGCGCGGTTCAGCATCACAGGTATATGACATGCTGCTGGCTGACGGTTACATCAAGACTGAGAAGGGCCGGGGTACCTTTGTTTCAGATGACAGCTTTTTTCCTGCTGCCGGGGGAGAGCCGGTATACAGGGAGGATTCAACCGATCATCAGGTGGTTGATTCACCAAGGGCCGGTGCTGGATTCAATCCGGCCGGTGAGGAAATTCGCACATCTGATCGGGAATTCCTTGAACCTGGAGCGGTCCCGCTTTCCTCTTGGGGTGAGCGCCTGATGGATCGCCAAGTTTCCATCTACGGGCAGGCTGGTGAAGATGCCATCAGCTTTCGCAGCAGTGGCATGCGGATCGAGCATTTTCCTTACGGCGAGTGGCGGAGCGCACTGAATTATGCCGGAGGCAAGGGAGGCGGGATGCTGGAGGGCTATTGTCCGCCGCAAGGGGAGGAGAGCCTGCGGCGGGCAATAGCTGCCCATTTGCGGATTACCCGGGGAATCCGAGCCGATGCGGAGCAGATCGTGCTGTTCAGCGGCTCGATGCAGGGCATTGTACTTCTGGTGCAGCTGCTGTTGGAACCGGGGGAAACTGCCGTTGTGGAAGATCCCGGATTTCATGGCATCCGCCGGGCAGTGGAGATTGGCGGCGGTAAGCTGCTGCCGGGACGGGTTGACGAGAGCGGGCTTGTGCCCGAGGATTGGGCAGCCCGGCTGCTGTTTGTGACGCCGAGCCGCCAATTTCCCACCGGAGCGGTACTGCCGCTCGACCGGCGGCGCAGCTTACTGGAATGGGCCCGGCGGCAGGAGGCGGTCATTGTCGAGGATGATTATGACAGCGAGTTCCGCTGGGGCGGCCGGCCGATTGAACCGCTGAAGGCGCTCGACCGGGAGGACCGGGTGGTGTATATCGGCTCCTTCTCTAACAGCGTGTTCTCCGGGCTACGGCTCGGGTTCGCCGTGCTGCCGCCTTCGCTGGTGGGTCCTGTGACAGCGGCCAAGGCGCTATATGAACCGCTTCCAGGCGCACAGCTTGAGCAGCGGGCGTTGGCCCGGTTCATGAGCACTGGCGGATACAGCCGCCATCTGCGGCGGATGACGCGCATATACGGGGAGCGTGCCCGCATGTTCCGTGCGCTTCTGAATGAGCGGCTCGGAATGCTCTTTCAGCCGTTGCCCGGCGATTCCGGCCTGCATATTTATGCCCGGTGGCTGCGCTCGGAACAGGAGTATTCCGCCTTCCGTGAAGCGGCTTTGCAGCGAGGCGCAGACTTCCGCGACGTTGCACTGTACCGGATAGGCCCGGGGAGTCCGGCGGCTTGCTTTTCTTTTTCCCATCTCGATGCTGAGGCACTGGAAGAAGGGGTGAACCGCCTGCTTCTGGCCTGGAAGGATGTGCAAAAATACACGTGACAAGGTATTATAAGAGTAAGGAAAATGTATGCTTTCAAAACTTAAGCATATGCTTTCGAAGCGATTTTTTGTCGAAGCTAATTCAGTGAGGTAACGCTCACAAAAAATTTAGGAGGAAATATTATGCTGCATGCATCGCCGTCCTCTTTTGTGATCCTGCCTGCTCTGGCGAAAATTGTCTGCGAACCGGGCTGGAAGTGGCAAAAAAGAGAGAAGCCGCTGCAAAATTATGATCTGTTCTATGTCTGGAGCGGAGAAGGTACGGTTGTGCGCAGCGGAGTGCCTTTCAAGGTAGGAAAGGGAAGCTGCTTCCTGTTCCGTCCGGGCGACTTTACGTATGCGACCCATAATCCGCAAAAGCCGCTAGTGCTTACATACATTCATTTTGACGTAACCGAAGAGGTCACGGATATTCCCCAGCCTTATCGTGAATTGACCGAAACAGTGGAATTCGAGCACCTGCTCGCCCGTTATGTCCGCCTGTTCCTGGTGAAGACCTACGCTGCAGAAGAGGAGGGGCGGCTGATCTTGAAGCAGCTGATGATTCATCTGCTGCGCGAGGACCGGGTGATGCCGGTAGAGCGGCATGTCAGCAATCAGCTGGCTGAGGTCATCCACGAGGTGGCCAACTACGTCAGCCAGCATCCCGGAGCGGCGCACCGGGTAGAGGATCTGGCAGCCCGGGCAGGGCTGTCGCCACGGTATTTTTCGATCAAATTCAAAGAGATTACAGGTTCCTCGGTCCAGTCCTATGTCATCCGTGCCCGGATTGAGCGGGCCCAGCACCTGCTGCTATATGCCGGGATGAATGTCACCGAGGTAGCCGATGCACTGGGCTATCGCGATATTTTCTTTTTCAGCCGCCAGTTCAAGCAGCATACGGGGAAAAGTCCGTCTGAAATCCGCTGATTCTTCCTTTTGTTTCAGCTTTTTGCTGCAAGGGTAAATACGTTGCAACTTAGTATGCGAGGATTTACATAGCAGCTTGGAAGGGAGAACATAACTGATGTTTAGAGGACGCAGAATATGCAATAGTGAATGTAAAGGTGGAGGCGCCGGGGTTTTTCGAAACCGCTGGAGACGCTTGAAGCAGAATAACATGGCAGCTACAGACTGTTGGTTCTGACAACTAGGGCAGTATCAAATACAAGCGGAGAACCGGGGCCTTGCGGCGTCCGGTTTTTTGAATGGTTCATGGTTCATAGACTGGCATGTAGAAGAAAAGGGTCCAGCGGATTCTTTCTGAATAGAAGATACAGGGCGCTGTTTTGCGGTACTGGGGTGTATTCTTCTATCTCTGCAGGGGGCATAAGGATAAAGGGATTTTTGTATGAGCGTACAATTGTTCAGCCCAACCCTGAGAAAGCATCGGTGAGCCGCTGAATTCATATACTGAGCAGCAGAAAAAATGACCAAACCAATGGCTTAAGGAAGGAGAAAGAATATGTATGAAATCGTATTGATACGGCATGGGGAGAGCGAGTACAACCGTCAGAATTTATTCACAGGCTGGAGCGATCCCGATCTGACGGAAAAGGGAATAGAAGAGGCCAAAGCGGCCGGGAAGCTGTTGAAGGAAGCAGGCTATACGTTCGATCTGGCCTTCGCTTCTGTACTGAAACGTTCGATCAAGACACTTAATTATGTGCTGGAGGAAATGGATCTGCTGTGGATTCCCGTACAGAAATCATGGAAGCTGAATGAGCGCCATTATGGTGCGCTGCAGGGGCTGAGCAAGAGTGAGACTGCGGTCAAGTATGGTGAAGAGCAGCTTCATATCTGGCGGCGCAGCCTGTCGGTCCGTCCGCCGCTGCTGGAGCCGGATGACCCGCGTTATGCCAGAAACGATATCCGCTACAAGGAGGTGCGCTCCGGGGATATCCCGCGCGGCGAGAGCCTGGAGGATACCGTTCACCGCGTCGGCGATTTCTGGGGCAAGCGGATTGTGCCGCTGATCCGCAAGAAAGAGCGGGTGCTGATCTCGGCACATGGCAACACCCTGCGGGCGCTGATCAAATTTATGGAGGACATTGACGAGACAGCGCTGCTCGACCTTAATGTTCCGACCGGTGTTCCGCTGGTCTATAAGCTGGATGACGATGTGAAGCCGATCAGCCGCTTCTATCTCGGCGTGCCCGAAGAGGTGCAGGCCAAAGCCCGTGAGGTGGCTAACCAGAGCAAGGTAACGGAGTAGCGGTATCCGGGCGTTGTCTAAACGAAATCATCCATGAAACCCGAAAGCAGCAGGTCCCTGTAACAGCGACCTGCTGCTTTTGCTGCTTTCTGATGAAGATGTAATGCTATTCCAACTTGAATTTGGAGGCGGCCTCCGCCAGGCTTTTGGTTAACCCGTCAATGGTTTCTACCATATCGGCTAAACGGTGAACCATGGAAGATTGCTCATGCATTGTTGCTGTGACCTCTTCAACCGAAGCCGAAACCTGCTCACCCGATGCCGACAGATTCTGCGTGGATTCCAGCATTTCGTCCTTGTCATGCTGCATAAGGGCAATGTCATCAGCCATGCTCTTAATCTGTTCGGTGATATCCGTAATATTCTGGTGAATGGCATGGAAGGCCTGCCGGGTTCTGCCTACATACTCGTCCTGCTGTGTAGAAATATCCTTAATCTGCTGCACGCTCTGATGGTTTTCCTGTACGAAAGCCAGGTTCTGCCCGATGATCCCGTTGATTTCACTGGACTGGATGGAGCTCTGTTCAGCCAGCTTGCGGATTTCAGTGGCAACTACGGCAAATCCCCGTCCATATTCCCCGGCCCTTGCCGCCTCGATAGAGGCGTTCAGTGCAAGCAGATTTGTCTGCTTGGCGATATTGCTGATCGCTCCGGTGATCTGGCCGATACTGCTCGAGCTTTCCTGCAGCTTCAGGGTAATCGCAGAGATTTTCTGTACTTCCTCATCGTTTTGCTCGCTGATATTGGACAGCTCTTCTACAACCTGATTGCTGCTGTGGAAGACTTCAATAATTTCATCGGCCCGCTCTTTGACGGATTGGGCTTTTTCATTCATGGAGACGAATTTCTCGCCGAAGCTGAGGAATTTATCCACAATCGTCTCGGTATCATGCGCCTGCGACTCTATGGCTGTGGCAATTTCTGCAGTGGTTACCGTTGTCTCGCCGATCGATTTGGCTGTCTGCTTGGAGGACTCGTCCAGATCCTTGGTGCTTGAATTAAGCACGGAAATGGAGGTGTTCATATTCGTAATCAGCAATTTGTTCTGCTGAGCCATCGTATTAAAGCTGTCGGCAAGCTCCTTGAATTCACTATTATATTTTCCCGTGGCAGTAACCTGCAGGTCGCCTGAGGCCAGCTGTCTGAACAATTTGCTCAGCTGCACAATCGGCCGGGTGATCGATCTGGATACTATCAGGCCTATCGCAGTAACGAGCAGCACGGCCAATATGGAAATGGCGACAATCTGCTTAAGCATGGACATAATCGGCATTTTGATATCCTCGTAAGAATCAATGACCGATACTATCCAGTCGGCATCTGGAATCTTGTTGTACCGGAGATATTCTGTTCCGAGATCACTTTCTCCGGTGAGGATATCGTCTTTCGCCTGCAGGTTAAGCAGAGCTTCGGTACCTTCAGGTTTTAATCCTATTCTTTTCTCATCCTTCGAATTGTACAGCACGATTCCGCTCCGGCTCAGAATTTCAATCTGGCCGTGGCCGTTAATTTGAATTTTTCCTAATTTATCTATAAAAAATTCGGAGCTCATGTTGGATGAATACACGCCGATTACCTTGCCGTTTAAATCCTTAATCGGCCGGGAAAAAGCTATAATCAACTGGCCTGTGCTTTGGGATATCGTGGCATCGCTGATAAAAGCCTCGCCTTTTATGGATTTCTGGAAATATTCCCTGTCTGAGCGTGATTCGCCGACGGTCTCTTTATTGCTTCCGGCAACAATGGTCCCTTTGGCATCAAGGACGACCATGGATTGGCTGCCCCTTGTGTTCTTCAGGATTGTAGCAAGCTTCTCATTGGAGGCACTGTAATAAGGGTTCTTCCCGGAAAAGAACTCGGTTTCGGACAACGTTCCCTCCTCCCGCAGATTCAACAGCGCGCGGAACAATTCCTGCGATGAAATCAGGTAAGAGGCCTCCTTCTGCAGCTGCACGGCAGTCCATAAGCCTTCCCCGATCCGGTCAGAGTTGGCGGTAATCTCGTCTTTACTTTTTTTGAGCAGCAGTTCCGAGCCCAAGCTGTACACTGAGACGGATATAGCCAGCACACTGGCGATTACCAGCAGGGTAATCAGCCCGGGAAGCTTGATCCTTAAAGATAAGTTAGTGAATTTGCCGAGCCGGTCTTTCGATTTGTTCATGTAAAAGTTCCCCCTGATGTATGTATGGTCCTACATGTATATCGGAGGGATCATGTTGATAATCAAGAGGAAACATCAGCCAAAGGCTTGAAATTAGTAATAAATATAAGAACTATGAAAAAGGGTACTCCGGCCTGTTCAAGGCTTGCGGAGTACCCTTATATGTTCGTTGTCAGGTTAGGATGAAATGTTAAAGATGACGCTGCAAGGTTCCCAGCAGTTCACCCATCTTGACCTTGGTCTCGCTTGTCAGCCCGGCCCTTGGAGTAAAGGTGCCGCTCTCCAGCAGCAGTACTACGGTTGAGCCGAATTCAAAATAAGCCAGATCATCGCCGATTTGCCATTCCATGGCCTGTTCATCGGTGTAGCGGATGCTGCTGACATTCATTGCGCCTACCTTTACAACCGCTGCTTCCCCATTCGCTCCCGCGATATAAGTAATAAGACGTTCGTTGCGGCTCAGCACACCCTTCATATGTCTCATGCCGAATTCATTGACAGGATAAGCCCGGCCGCGGATATGATCACTCTCGACTTTGCGCCCGGTGAGAGGCGCGTGAATCCGGTGATAATCCGTAGGGCTCAGATACAGCACGAAGAAAAAGCCTTTCTTGTACAGCTCCAGGTGCGGAGAGTGGTTAAGCAGTTCTTCCAGCTCATAATCCTGTCCTTTTACATTCATAATTGTTCCGGAATGAATCTCACCCATGGCGGTAATTATCGCATCCACCGGACTGGCTACGGCATTGTCCCCGCTTGCGACAGGGCGCATCCCCGGCTTCAACCGCCGGCTGAAAAATTCGTTAAGCGTATGATATTGCCGGGACTGCTTCTCCGCTTCAGCAGCGGGAATATGATAGGACTTAATAAATACCGGGATCAAAAAACGGCTGAGTCTGCTATGGGAAAAAGCCCCCATCAACCGGGAAAGCCATCTGTGCGAGGACAGTTCCGTCATCAGCCGCAGCAATTGTTTAACCATGAACATCTCCCTTCCATCATGCAGCAACAAGGCCCCATACCCGGGGCCTTATCCGCTCTGAATTATATTGACATAGAATAGGAGACAAATCAATAAGAGTTATACCGGGAGGCGTCTTCGAGCAGGAACCGGGCGTAAGCCATTGGCCTGCGGTAGCTTTCTTTCCAGGTTCCTCTGAGTCCTGCCTTGAGGAATCCATAACGCTGGTCACGGCCATTGCATTCAATGAAGTAAATCCGTCTGTTGCGGGTGATGCCGATGTCCAGCCCGATGTCGGCAAGCCCGGGAAGACTGTGCTCCAGCTCGCGTGCGATGGCGAGGCTGAGAGTCTGCACTGTCATTCGAAGGTATGCTGCAGCTTCCCCCGGGAAGGCCTGATCCAGCACATAGGAGGCGCTTAGCGCTTCGCCTCCCCGCGCGATATTGGATACGAACCCGCCAGGAGCGGCCAGCTTTGCAAACATGCCGGTCACCTGCCAAGTTCCTCCCCACCCGCGTTGCACCGTGACCCGGAGATCGAAGGGGCGTCCGCCGATTTCAGCCAGCGGGATACGTTCCTGCACCAGATAGGATTCAGCGGCGAGACGCGCCCGAAGCATCCGTGGCAAAGCATCCTGATCCACGAAGCTGCTTACCCATCGGCTAGAACGTGAAGGCAGATAACTCCAGGTCCAGCTCCGTCCGCTGAAGTGAGTAAGACGCATGACCCCTTTGCCGATACTGCCGCGGCACGGTTTGAGGATGAGGTCGGGGTAGAGGTCCATCATCTCCTTGAGACCCGGGAGCCCTGTTGTTGTAACCGGCAGATAGCTCTGCAGGTCTACGTTCTGTTCCAGCAGCCCGTGAATCTGTTCTTTCCCGTAACGGTTGCATGTGTTGTATATCAAAAGGCCCTGCCGAAGCAGCCGCTCGATTCCGCTGCTGCCCTGGCTGTAAATTGCCCGGTTATGGATTACACCCGGTGTGGGGATTACGGCTCTGCGATATCCCTGGGACCCCTTGATATAAGCGACGCTGAATCCGGATTCTGTATCAATGTCGGCCAGCTTCAAAAAGCAGGGGGTCAATCCGTAAGCGGCAGCCGCCTCCTCATAGCTCTCCAGCGACTCCTGTCCCGTTTTTAACCGGGGAACGCCCCGGTGCATAGCGGCATTTAGCAGTATTCCCACGAGCTTTTGCCCCATGTTCGTTCCTCCCGTTATCTTCTGTAGTTACGGCTGTAGCCCTTATGTTCTCATTGTATGTTTGTACGGGGCCATCAGGATGGACGAATGCGCGGCGGCAGAAGCCCTTTTTCGAAAGATAGACGAAGCCGATTTACTTGCAGATTGATTATAGTCAGCCTTGCTGCAAATGGTGTCATCCGCCCACTGGACTGCATATGATGCCTAGAAGAAACAACAGATGGAAGGAGGAGACTGCTTGTGAAGAGCTCCAGAAGGAATCAACAACACAGTTCCAAGAAGCGACTCTATTACGTGGATAATCCCAATAAAAAAGAACTGAGTATGCTGGGAAGCAGTCCAAGGGTGCAAGGGGGATTTGAAACACCCGTCAGCGAGACGGTGGATCCGCCAGACCGGGCCCTGCAGGTTAGTGGTGTGGGCACGGTAGAAGTTGTTGCAGAGCCGGCACAACCTGCCGTACCTGCCGCCCCGGATAAAGAATTGCTGGAGGTGCCGGCAGCAGAAGAAACACTCCAGATTGAGGAGGTGGTTGTCCACGCGCCCGAGCCCGTTCTGCCAGTTCTGGAAAAAGAGCGCCTGCAGCCCGTATATACCGATGATCTGTGCGATGCGGCCGTTACCGGCCAGAAGATTGCTCCGCGCACCATTGACGGCTCTAAGCTGAAATTCGGGATTATCGGTACTCCCTGGCTGCAGGATTATGCGGTGCAGAGCATCAATATCGCGGACAAGGCGATAACGTCCTCGAAGATTGCCCCCGAATCGATAACTGGCGAGCATCTGGCGGAAGGAAGTGTGAACGGCGGCAAGCTGCTGGATCATTCGATCAGCGGCGAGAAGCTTAAGAACGGAAGCATCGGCCCGGAGAAATTGGCTGACCGGATCATCGGAGGAGAACAAATTGCCGACCGGTCCATTGCCAGCCGTCACTTGAGCGAGCTGCTGATTACTGCCGACTTGCTGGAAGATGGAGCCATAACCGGCGAAAAAATTCTAAGCAGCACCATTGTCAGCCGACATTTGGCGAACGGAAGTATCGACCGTTCCAAACTGGCTGATGAGGCGGTATCCGGCGATAAAATCGCCGACGGCGAAATCAGCGGAGTCAAACTGGGCGATGCTGTGATTGAGGGCCGCCATCTGAGCGAAGGCGTCATCACGGCGAAACATCTGGCGCCGGGAGCCATCGGGCCCGAGCAGCTTGCCGGCCGGCTTATCGGCAAGGAGCAGCTCCAGTCCGGCAGCATTGACAGCGGACATCTTGCGGATGCCGCAGTAGGCACGCGGCAGCTGGGAGAGAAGGCTGTACGCAGCCAGCATCTAAGTCCGGAAAGCGTAAATGGCACCCATATCGGCGAGGGGGAAATCACCGCCCGCCATTTGGCGGACCGCAGCATTTCTTTTGTGAAGCTGGCGGAAGGTGCGGTAGGGACGGTACAGCTCGTGGAGCAGGCGGTCACCTCCTCCAAAATCGCCGATCAGAGCATCCTGCCGAATAAACTGGCGGATGAAGCGGTCACTACACGGCATATCGCCAAATCCGCAGTACGCGGACCGCAGCTTGCCATGCAGGCTGTGACCTCGCTCCATCTGCAGCGTGAAGCTGTAGATCAGTCCCACTTGGCCAAGGAATCGGTCGGATCGGAGCAGCTGCAGAGCCAGTCGGTGCTGACGGCTCATCTCGCATCCGGTGCGGTTACCGGTGAACAGCTGGCAAGCGAAGCTGTGGCCGGAGAGCATTTGCGCGCGAAAAGCATTACCGCCGCCAAGCTGGCTGACGGGGGCATCCATGCCGGCAAGCTGGCTGCAGGTGCGGTCACCGGAAACGCTATTGCCCGTGAAGCTGTGAGTGGTGAACATATCGCCTTCTGTACGGTGGAGGAAAAAAATCTGGCCGATGCCAGTGTCAGCGCCCGTGTACTGCAGAATGCCGTAGTGGATTCTGAACATGTGGCGCCGGGTGCCATAGAACGCAGACATCTTGGTGAGAACAGCGTGACGAATTCGGCCCTGCAGTCCGGCTCGGTCACGGGCGATAAGCTTGCCTCCGGCGCGGTGAAGGAAGTACATCTCGCTGCAGGTGCGGTACAGCCGCATCATCTGGCGGATCATGCGGTTACTTCATTGAAGCTATCGCCGGAGAGTGTCTCAACGGATAAGCTCAGTGATCTGGCGGTCACCTCCACCAAGCTGGCTGATGGCAGTGTTACTTCCGCCAAGCTGGCAGCCTTATCGGTGGCTGCGGAGCATTTGACACCAGGGTCGGTTAGCCCCGCGTCGATCAGTGACACGGCTGTGCAAGGCAGACATCTTGCCCCGGGAAGTGTCGGCGGCGCACATATTCGTCCGATGTCTATTGGCAACGGGCATATTATTCCTAGCTCCATCTCATCGATTCAAATCCAGGATGGCAGCATTAGCAGTTCTAAGCTGGTCGAAGGAGCCGTTTCTTCCCTCCATCTGTCTCCAGGCAGTATTGGCACCAGCCATGTGGCGGAGGATTCACTGGAAGGCCGTCATATCAAGCAGGGAGAAATCACCCTGAATCACCTGGCCGAAGAGGTCCGCAGCGCAGAGCTGCTCCCGGATGGCAGCATCGGCGGGGAAAAGCTGGCGGAAGGCTCGATCGGTTCGTTCCAGCTGGCTCCGAGTAGTGTATATGGCGGACATCTTGCGGTCGAAGCCGTGGACAGCCGCCACATCCGCCCTCACAGCATCAAGCTGAAGCATCTGGCGGAGGAGACCCTGACCGCTGATCTGCTGCCGGACGGCAGCGTCAGCACCGCGAAGCTGGCGGCCGGAGCGGTAGGTTCGGAGAATCTCCAGGCGGAAAGTGTGAACGGAGAACATCTCGCGGACGGAGCGGTGGAGGAACGCCATTTGAATCCCGAGATCATCAAGCTGGAGCATCTGACGGCAGAGGTCCGCAGCGCTGATCTGCTCCCTGACGGCAGCATCGGCGGGAAAAAGCTGGCGGAAGGCTCGATCGGCTCCTTCCAGTTGGCTTCGAGCAGCGTATATAGCGGACATCTTGCGGTCGAAGCCGTAGACAGCCGCCACATCCGCCCTCACAGCATCAAGCTGAAGCATCTTGCAGAGGAGACCCTGACCTCCGAGCTGCTGCCGGACGGCAGCATCAGTTCTGCGAAGCTGGAAGGCGGAGCGGTAGGTTCGAAGCATCTCCAGCAGGAGAGTGTACTCGGAGAACATCTTGCGGACGGAGTGGTGGAAGAGCGCCATTTGAATCCTGAGATTATCAAGCTGGAGCATCTGGCCGCAGAGGTCCGCAGCGCAGAGCTGCTGCCTGATGGCAGCATCGGCGGAGAAAAGCTGGCGGAAGGCTCGATCGGCTCCTTCCAGCTGGCTCCGGACAGCGTATATGGAGAACATCTTGCGGACGGAGTGGTGGAAGAGCGCCACTTGAACCCCGAGATCATCAAGCTCGGGCATCTGGCCGCAGAGGTCCGCAGCGCAGAGCTGCTGCCGGACGGCAGCATTGGCGCGGAGAAGCTGGCGGAAGACTCCATCGGGTCCTTCCAGCTGGCTCCGGGCAGCGTACATGGAGAACATTTTGCGATTGATGCCGTGGACAGCCGGCACATCCGCCCCGCCAGCATTAAGCTGAAGCATCTTGCGGAGGAGACTCTGACCTCCGACCTGCTGCCGAGCGGCAGCGTCAGCTCCGCGAAGCTGGCCAAGGGAGCGGTGGGTTCGCAGCATCTCCAGCAGGAGAGTGTTCATGGCAGACATCTCGCGGATAGAATAGTGGAGGATCGTCACTTGAATCCCGAGATCATCAAGCTGGAGCATCTGGCCGCAGAGGTCCGCAGCGCAGAATTGCTTCCGGATGGCAGCATCGGTGGAGAAAAGCTGGCGGCAGGAGTTGTAGGTCCGCAGCATCTCCAGGAGAAGAGCGTGCACGGAGAACATCTCGTAGACGGAGTAGTGGAGCAGCGCCACCTGAATCCCGAGATCATCAAGCTGGAGCATCTGGCCGCAGAGGTCCGCAGTGCAGATCTGCTGCCGGACGGCAGCATCAGCGGGAAAAAGCTGGCGCAAGGCTCCATCGGGTCCTTCCAGCTGGCTTCAGACAGCGTATATGGCGGTCATCTTGCCATGGAAGCCGTGGACAGCTGCCATATCCGCTCTGGCAGCATCAAGCTGAAGCATCTTGCGGAGGACACCCTGACCTCCGATCTGCTGCAGGATGGCAGCATCGGTGGAGAAAAGCTGGCGGCAGGAGCGGTAGGTTCGCAGCAGCTCCAGCAGGAGAGCGTGCACGGAGAACATCTCGCGAACGGAATAGTGGAGGACCGTCACTTGAATTCCGGGATCATCAAGCTTGATCATCTGTCCGCAGAGGTCCGCAGCGCAGATCTGCTGCCGGACGGCAGCGTTGGCGGGAAAAAGCTGGCGCAAGGCTCCATCGGCTCCTTCCAGCTGGCACCGGGCAGTGTATACGGCGGTCATCTTGCGAGCGAAGCCGTGGACGGCCGTCACATCCGCCCCGGCAGCATCAAACTGAAGCATCTGGCGGAGGAGTCCTTGACCTCCGATCTGCTCCCTGACGGCAGCATCGGCTCCGCGAAGCTGGCAACCGGAACGGTAGGTTCACAGCATCTGCAGCAGGAGAGTGTGAACGGAGAACATCTCGCGGACGGAGTGGTGGAGGAACGCCACTTGAATTCCGGGATTATCAAGCTGGAGCATCTGTCCGCAGAGGTCCGCAGCGCAGAGCTGCTCCCTGACGGCAGCATCGGCTCCGCGAAGCTGGCAGCCGGAACGGTAGGTTCACAGCATCTCCAGCAGGAGAGTGTGTATGGCGAACATCTTGCAGACGAAGTGGTGGAGGAACGCCACCTGAATCCCGGGATTATCAAGCTGGAGCATTTGGCCGCAGAGGTCCGCAGCGCTGACCTGCTCCCTGACGGCAGCATCGGCACCGCGAAGCTGGCAGCCGGAACGGTAGGTTCACAGCATCTGCAGCAGGAGAGTGTGAACGGAGAACATCTCGCGGACGGAGTGGTGGAGGAACGCCACTTGAATCCCGGGATTATCAAACTGGAGCATCTGGCCGCAGCGGTCCGCAGCACTGACCTGCTCCCTGACGGCAGCATCGGCGGGAAAAAGCTGGCGCAAGGTTCCGTCGGCTCCTTCCAGCTGGCTCCGGGCAGTGTATACGGCGGACATCTTGCGGTTGAAGCCGTGGACGGCCGGCACATCCAGTCTGGAAGCATTACGCTGAAGCATCTGGCGAAGGAAACCCTGACCTCCGATCTGCTGCCGGATGGCAGCGTCAGCTCCACGAAGCTGGCGGCTGGAGCAGTAGGTTCGCAGCATCTCCAGCAGGAGAGCGTGTATGGCGAACATCTTGCAGACGAAGTGGTGGAGGAACGCCACCTGAATCCCGGGATTATCAAGCTGGAGCATCTGGCCGCAGAGGTCCGCAGCACTGACCTGCTCCCTGACGGCAGCGTCAGCTCTGCGAAGCTGGCGGCTGGAGCGGTAGGTTCACAGCATCTCCAGCAGGAGAGCGTGTACGGCGAACATCTCGCAGACGGAGTATTGGAGGAGCGTCACCTGCTTCCCGAGACCATTAAGCTTGAGCATCTGGCTCCAGAGGTCCGCAGCGCAGACCTGCTCCCTGACGGCAGCATTACCGGAGCGAAACTGGCTTCCGGCAGTGTTGGTGCCGAGCAGCTTGCAGAGAGTGCGGTTGGAACTGACGGACTCCAGGATGAAGCGGTGGATGCAACCAAAATTGCTTCCTTCGCCGTTCAATCCCGCCATCTGGAGGAAGAAAGTGTGCAGGGCTACCATATTGCTCCCGGCGCGGTATCCGGTGACCATCTGGCCCGCGGCGCGGTGGGTGCGGAGCATCTCTCCTTCAGTCCGGTGCAGAGCTCCGGAAACCGGGAGGTGCTGCAGCAGTTCGGAATGACGGCGTTCATGTTCAACGGCGATGCAGAGAGTGTGGAGGTCACTGTCTCTTTCGACGAAAGCTTTGGCCATACCGGCTATGTGCTTGTGGCCATGACAAACCAGCCGTTCTTTCACGCCTCGCTTAAAACAAGAGCCGGCGGAGAGGCTGTAATCCTGGTGAACCGCCTGCGTGAAACCCAGCATTTCTATGGAGTGTTATCCTGGATTGCACTCGGCTCGCCTCCGGCAAAGCCGCCAGAGAACCGGGTATTCGATTAAATACAGAGCCGCTGAAAAAGCGGATAAGAGCGCAGCCGCCGGCTGCGCTCTTGTTCAAATATAAGAATTTATAGGCTTCACGCTATAAATTATCCTTCTATTTCCCGGTGAAACGGATGCCGTCCTATTAAGGACGGTATCCGTTTCCACTTGTGTTTATCACCCGGAAAAGTCGGTTGAATACGGGATGGATGACATCTGTCCAAATTTGTGTGTGAAGGGAGACACCCGCCGTTACCCGGAGAAGCGGATTACATAGACTGTGATGTAACCCTAAGCCCGGCAGTATGCCCTGCAAGGAAGGTGGATGAGCTTGAAGCATAAACGAACAGCTGCCCGCCGCACGGGGCGGCGGGCAGCTCGACCAGCGCGGCGGAACTCCCGGCCAGTGCGGCCCGTAGCTGTACGTCCTGCACAGAATCATCCCGAGCCTTACGTGTCGGTTATTATTCCGGCTATGAATGAGGCCAGGACGATTGCCAGTGTGATTGCCGGAGCCAGGGGGGTTCATCCGCGCTGTGAGGTTATTGTGATTGTTAATGGCTCTGCCGATAAAACGGCGGAAATAGCGAAATCTATGGGTGCCCATGTCATCTCTTTCGAGCAGCCG
Source organism: Paenibacillus sp. FSL L8-0340 (assembly GCF_038593145.1). Taxonomy (NCBI): domain Bacteria; kingdom Bacillati; phylum Bacillota; class Bacilli; order Caryophanales; family Paenibacillaceae; genus Paenibacillus; species Paenibacillus sp. FSL L8-0340. Next base: position 6,199,470 of record NZ_CP151967.1, on the reverse strand, counting down.
CTTGGACACGATGTTGGCCGAAGTGTCGGAGCGGATGCGGCCAAAGGGGAGGTCCTGCTGTTTACAGATGGGGATCTTGTCATTCCCGCCGCGCAGCTGCGTCCATTCGTAAGTGCAATCCGCGGCGGGACGGATGTAGCGCTTAATGATTATTCCGGGCCGGTCCGCAGCAGGGTTCCGCATCCTGTGGTGCTCTCCAAGTATGCACTGAACATTATGCTCGGACGTTCCGACTTGAAGGGGTATTCACTGACGGCGGTTCCCCATGCGCTCAGCCGCAAGGCGCTTAATGTGCTGGGGAGCGGTCTATTGTCAAGGCCGCCGCTGGCTTATGCCCGCGCATTGCTGGAAGGCTTGAGTGTAAGGGAAGTGCATAAAGTGCCTGTTGGCAAACTGAATGCTGTCCGCCGCAAGCGCGGCGGAAGGGACCCCTTGCAGGAGATTATTCTCAGGGATCACCTCGATGCTGTGTCTCTGCTGCTCGAGCTCAAGGGGGAGAGGGCGGGATTCAGCGACGGCACCCGGCGAAGGGAGATGGTGAGGTAATGGCTACTGGCTATAAGGCCGTATTGCGTTCGAAACGGAGAAGAACGTTATCCGCCGGCACTTCTCCCCGCCGGAGCGGAGCAGGTATTCCGGGCATCAGGAAGTCTGCATCTAATAAAAGAGGGGCAGGTTCATTCGGGGCTGGGAGCTCTTCTGAACGGCTTACGGGGGCGGGATTATCCGTAGCCCGCGGCTCAGCTGTCCGGCGCACGGCCGCAGAAGCATCCGCTGCCGGGAAACCGCAGCGGATGCTTCCGAAATTGCGCGGCTTGCTGTCCGTCATCATCTCGGCAAGAGATGAGGCGCGTACCTTGCCCGGACTCCTGGAGCAGGTGGAGCTTCTGGAGCCGGCGGAGATCATCGTGGTGCTGAACGGCTGCAGTGACAACAGCTTTCAGCAATCCAGAATGTGCACACGGGCAACGGTCGTGCATTGCCCCGAATCGGCCGGTCATGATGTGGGGCGTGCGCTTGGCGCCAAGCTCAGCAGGGGAAATATTCTGCTCTTTCTGGATGGAGACATGAGCATTCCGGCCCGGCAGCTGGCCCTTTTTGCAGCAGCTGTAGACAGCGGAATTGATGTTGCGCTTAATGATCTGGATGGCCTGCTGCCGCCATTTAGCGCAAGTGATGATGTCACCCGCTGCAAGCTGTATTTAAACGGGGTTCTAGGCCGGAGTGATCTTGGGGTGAGCTCCATGACTGCTGTTCCCCATGCCTTGTCCCGCCGTGCACTGGAAACCATCGGTTACCGTGAACTGATGGTTCCCCCGAAAGCGCAAGCCCTCTCCATTCTGAATCGGCTGCGGGTGGAGAAGGCCGGAACGGTTAATGTCATCAAGCATAATCGGCTGCGCAAAGGGAATACGGGAGCCGGCAACGCGGTGGAACAGCTGATTATCGGCGATCATGCGGAAGCGCTGCAGGCGGTTATTGCGCACAGGGAAGCTAGCGGAGTGCTCTCCGGCGAGCGCCTGCAGGAGCAGCGCCGGCAAATGGCTGCCTGGAGGAACCGGTTATGACAATGACCAGTATCATTATTCCGACATATAACAGACTTGAACTGCTGCGGACCTGTGTGGAAGCCATCCGGGCCTATACCGAAACGCCCTATGAAATCATTGTGATCGACAACGCTTCGAAGGATGGTACGGATACGTACTGCCGGACAAATAATCTAACCTTTATCTCCCTGCCTGAGAACCGCGGATTTCCCGTTGCCTGCAATATGGGGATGCAACTCGCTGCAGGCGATGAGCTGCTGCTGCTGAATAATGATGTTGTCGTCTCGCAGGGCTGGCTACGGAACCTTAAGGCAGCACTATACAGTGCACCGGATGTTGGTATTGCCGGTCCCGTGACCAACTATGCCAGCGGCCAGCAGCAGGTCAAGACTGCATACAGTGATATACCGGGTTTTCATGCGGAGGCCCGGCAGGCCAACCTCCAAGATCCCTCGAAATGGATAGAGACGAGACGGTTGGTGGGCTTATGCTTTTTGTTCAAACGAGAGCTGATGGACACTGTTGGACTGCTGGATGAACGGTATTCACCTGGACATTATGAGGATGATGATTATTGCTTCCGCGCCCGGCTGCGTGGCTACCGGCTGCTGATTGCCGGGGATTGCCTGGTGCATCATGAAGGAAGCGCGAGCTTCAAAGAAGTATACTCCTCTGCACTTAAGGAGCTTGTGGAGCGAAACCGCAGGATTTTTATAGATAAATGGCACATGGATCCGGCACAGTTCTTCTGAAATGTTGACCCGAAGACTAAAGACACAGATAAAGAGGAGGAAAGTAAGTGAAAGGAGTCATATTGGCGGGCGGAAAAGGAACAAGACTCTATCCGCTGACCCGGCTTATGAACAAACATTTGCTTCCGGTCGGCAAATATCCTATGGTGTGTTACGGTATAGACCGGTTGCGCCGGGGGGGTATAACCGATATTCTCCTGGTCATCAGCAAGCAGTCTGCGGGGCAGTATACCGATTTTTTGGGCAGCGGTGCGGAATTTGGCGTATCACTGACTTACAAAATTCAGGAAGCCGCAGGAGGCATCGCGGAAGCGCTGGAGCTGGCGGAGGGGTTTATTCTTCCGGGCGAAAGGTTTATCGTGCTGCTGGGTGACAATCTTTTTATGGATGATCTGACGCCTTACGTGCAGAGCTATCTTCAGCAGCCCGAAGGCACGGCGAAAGTGCTGCTGAAGCCGGTGGAGGATGCGCGGAGATACGGCGTTCCGGTGTTTGACGGCGAGGATTCAACATTGATTGCGTACATCGAAGAGAAGCCGGAGATCCCAAAGACCAACTATTGTGTAACCGGCATTTATATGTACGATGAGGCCGTGTTCGATATTATCCGCCGCGTGTCCCCTTCCCAAAGGGGGGAGCTGGAAATTACCGATGTGAACAACATTTACGCTGCCGACCGCATGCTCAGCTATGATGTGCTTAAGGAATGGTGGAGTGATGCGGGAACATTCCAGTCGCTGCGTGAAGCGGGCGAGAAGCTGAAAGACACGCTGCCTTAAGGGCGGCGTGTTTTTCATTGAAATATAAGAATTTATATATTTCACACGATAACTTATCCTTCTATTTCTCGCTGAAACAGTACCGTCCTTAAAAAGGACGGCAAAGCCGTTTCCACTTGTACAAGAAATGAAGGTTTGGCTGCAGATTATTAATTGGAAGATACAGTATGAGCCGGCCGCGCAATTCTCCACCAGAACAAATCGCCCGTGTCACGGTACATATGCGCGCCCAGATGCTCCAGGACTTTGTGGGAAGCCCAGTTATCCTTTTCGGTATCGGCAATAATCCATTGCGCCCTGGGATCGCTGAAGATCCATTCGCTGATAATCCGCACTGCCTCTGTAGCATAGCCTTTTCCCCAATGCCTTTCGTCAATGCAGTAGCCTATAATGACCTCGCCTTGTTCATTCGGACAGCCTTTCAGGATGATATACCCGATAATCTGCTGGTGCCTGCGCTGAATAATGGCCCAGTTAGTCAGCCAGAGGTAATTTTCCTCATCCTGCTGCACTCTGGAATGCCTGATCCGCATAGCATACTGCATTTCCTCGTCCAAAGAGGCGCCGCCAGCGTTCAGGCCAAGAGCCTGCTTCAGCCCGGCATAATTCTCTGTGGCGAGCGAGAGCTCCGCTGCGGTTAAAGGCTGCAAATCCAGGTGGTTGCCTGCGAGTTTCATACATTACCTCCAATCCGGTCAGGAACTGATTTCTAATCTATGTATGGTGAAAAATTCAATTTCATTCTCAGAATAATCTGACTTTCCGCAGCTGTCAATCTCCGCCTATTCTCAGCAAAAGTCTTCGGGCCGCGCCAAAGTTACACCAGTTCTCCGCACCGTCAAGGCGCTTGCCGCATATGCTGTAGCAGGGCGTTTGAGCAAAGGAGACATGAAGGTGCAGAATAAAATAACAAAAGTGCTGCAGCACATGGCCCATACGCACGAACAGATGGCGCGGATTCTTGACGCCGAACGCCACGTTGCCGTCCGTATGTCGCAAATAGTCCATGATCTGCCGGATGCGGAGCCTGATTTTGGCGGATTCAGCGGGCTGGTAGAAAGCCACGGTCAGGTTAACAAGAATATTATTGCTTACTTGAACGCGATAGCCGATCTGGAAGAAGCGATGGCTGAAGGGGTAGGCAGAGTCATCAAGGAATTAAACGGTCAGGAAGAAGAGTAGCGATTAAAAGAGCAGGAGGCGGAAGATGAGCAGAGAAAAGGCTTATCTGCAAATGCTGGAGTCGACCGCTACTATCCAGTGGAACATCGCGATGATTCTTGAAGCCAAAGCGGTGGAAGCGGAAAAGGTGAAGCAGTGGACGCAGCATCATATCCACGCTAGAGCGTTCGATACCCATGAAGAGCAGTTGAAGCAATCCCTATCCATTCATGAAGTGATCGTGGAAATGGTGGAAGGGCTGACGAAATTGGAGAATGGGTTGTACAGCAATTTAAAGGCAGTGCTGGGCAGCGGTGAGGAAGAAGGCGGCGGCGAAGGCTTTGGCGGCATGTCCGGTGAAGGCTTTAATTTCGGGGACGACGACAAATGAGCGGCGGGCTTCTCTCCGAACACGCCGTCAAGCTGGAGATGATCCGCTCCATTGCCCGCAGCCAGGCCGCACTCGCCGCGATCTTGGAGAGCATCGCCGAAATAACGGGGCAATCGGAGCTGACAGCCCGCAAGCTAAGTGACAATATCAGAATCCTAAGCCAGTACCAAAGCGCCATGTGCCGGATGATGACCGGTATTTCGCTGCATCAGCCCAAACGGGGGATTCCTGCTGCGCCATGGCTTAGCAAGACATGTGCAGGAGGAACCTCCAGAGTGCATGGAGTACAGGAGGAGTAAAGAATGAAGAGGAAGAAAGCTATCAAGCGTTCAGGCAGGGGAACCCGCAGACGAACATTGTTGCTATCCCGGAAGGCCAGGATCGGCAGAGGCCGCAGCCGCAGAGTTCGTTATGGCAGGCCCAAAAAAGGTCTGTTGGTGCGCAAGAAGAAAAGACAACGCCGCCGGATTGTGCAGAAAATTCAGGTAGTGCATCCGTCTGTGCAGCCGATAGTTCAGCCGGTAGTGCAGCCGCCAGTGCATATGGTACCCGTTCAGGTGGTCCCAGTGGTTGAAGCTCCTCCGGCGCCTCAGGTAGTGCAGCTCCCCCCGGATCTTGGCGTCCCTCCGGAAACGCCGCCGGGAGACGCCTTTCAGCAGGGCTACACCGAAGCATACAACGTGGGGTTCGACGCCGGTTTCGCCAAGGGCTTCGAGGACGGGCATAAGCTGGAGCTGGGCTGAGACATCCAAGGCCAAAGGGTAAGGGGCCAATTAGAGGGCTGGTGAAGGTTAAACCGCCGCTACTCCTCTATAGGCCGCTTCCCTCTGATCCGCCCGCTCTGGAACAGTTGGAAAGCTCTGGTCTATTGATTGTGCTTCCGGTTATGATAGACTTCTTTACAGAATCCTTGCCGGATTCAAATGTCGATGGAAAAGTGGAGGGTACACATGAGCGGTAATAAGATTCGGAAAGCGCTGAGGGAAGAAATCGGGGAAATTATGGAGCTGATTGCCAAATGTGTACAGGTTATGCAGGCCGGCGGAAGCGACCAATGGGATGAGAGCTACCCTAGCCGGGAAATTATCGGTCTGGATATCGAGCGCGGCACACTGTATGTCTATATCGACAATGAAGCCATTGCGGGTATTATTGTATTGGACGAGAATCAGGCGGAGCAGTACGGGGAGATTCGCTGGTCGCAGGAGCAGGGACGGCATTTAATCATGCATCGCCTGGCTGTTCATCCGGAGGTGCAGGGCAAGGGCATCGCGCGCAAGCTGACCGCTTTTGCCGAGGAGCATGCTGTGAACTGCGGATACAGCAGCATCCGGCTGGATACATATATGAAGAATACCAAAGCGCTTAGCTTATATCCCAGACTTGGCTATGAGCGCAGGGGTGAAGTCTCCTTCCCCGGCCGCACAGCGAATTTTCCGGTATTTGAGAAGGTGCTGGAAGGCGCGGCGAAACTGGACGGACAAGCCTAGGAATATTTCCTGCAAAAACGTATTTTATGTAATGTTAGTTAACATTAAAAACGGTTGATCTAACCTTTTTAGGAGTTTTTCATCATTTTTTTAAGAATTTATACATTTATATGTAACTTAAGTTGACAACAAACTTATCCTTACTTTATGATGAGACTATTCAGAAAGCAATTGAATAGTCTTTTCTTTCGTATATCCTTAATAATTGGTTTAAGGGTCTCTACCGGGAACCGTAAATTTCTGGCTACGAAAATATGCTGCGGCATATTTTTGTGGCCTTTTTGTGTTATTTGCGACAGCTAACTGTTATCTGACAAGGGGGAATCGGACCATGGCGAACATACTGATCAAACATGCGGAGATTATTACGATGAACAAGCAGGAGGAGATTCTTTACGGGGACATCCGCATTAAGGACAGCCTGATTGTGGAAATCGGCAGCGGGCTGCAGCCGCAGGACGGTGAACGGGTCATTGAAGCGAAGAACCGTACGGTCATTCCCGGTTTTGTACAGACGCATATTCATCTATGCCAGACGCTCTTCCGCGGCAAGGCCGATGATCTGGAGCTGATGGATTGGCTGCGCAAGCGGATCTGGCCGCTGGAAGCGGCGCATGATGAGGAATCACTCTATTACTCCGCCATGCTGGGCATAGGAGAGCTGATTTCCAGCGGCACAACGACCATTGTGGATATGGAGACGGTGAACCATACAGACTATGCTTTCCAGGCCATTGCCAAGAGCGGCATACGCGCCCTGTCCGGCAAGGTGATGATGGATCAGAAGAATGACGAGGTTCCGGCAGCCCTGCAGGAGGAGACGGCTGCCTCTATACAGGAGAGCGTGGATTTGCTGGAGAAATGGCATGGGTATGGCGGGGGCCGGATCCAGTACGCCTTCTCGCCGCGTTTTGTCATCTCCTGCACGGAGCCGCTGCTGAAGGAAGTGCGGGATCTGTCAGCCCGCTATGGAGTTAAGGTGCATACCCATGCTTCGGAGAATTTGGGAGAGATCGAGATTGTTCAGGCGATGACCGGCATGCGCAATGTCGTCTACCTTGATCATTTGGGGCTGGCGAATGACCGCTTGATTCTCGCGCATTGTGTATGGCTGGATGACGAGGAGAAAATGATTCTGCGGGACCGCGGGGTACATGTCAGCCACTGTCCGGGCTCCAATCTGAAGCTGGCCTCCGGGATTGCCGATACACCGGGGATGCTGGAGACCCACATCCATCTCAGTCTCGGTGCAGATGGTGCGCCCTGCAACAATAACCTGGATATGTTCAATGAGATGCGGCTCGCTGCAATCATCCAGAAACCGCAGCATGGGCCGACCACGATGGATGCCAGAAGTGTCTTTCGGATGGCGACCATCGGCGGGGCCAAGGCGGTAGGCATGGAAGACAAGATCGGCAGCATTGAGGTAGGCAAAAAAGCCGATCTGGCGATTCTCAACCTCTACAATTTTCATACCTTCCCCTCCTTTGATGTAGACCCGATTTCCCGCATTGTCTATTGCGCCACCCGGGCAGATGTGGAGACAACAATCATCGACGGTGAAATCGTGATGGATCAGGGTCTGTTGAAGACGGTCGATAAAGAGGTTGTGCTGCATGAGGCCAACCGTTCTATTCAAAGACTGCTGGCGCACTCTCCGCTAGGCTGAAGCATTGACCGTTTGAATCGGAAAACGTTATAATTTATGGAAGAATGTTCATTAATTTGAGAATCGGCACTTATTACAATGTTTGATCCATCCTATCATTTGGCGGGAGGCTGCGGCCTTCCGTTTTTTTGCTGCATCCATAAAGAAATTTTGCCAAACGGGAACCCGTTAGCTGGCAGTGAGGTCATATGTAGTGAGGTGAATGTATTGGAACTCGATAATCTTAAAGCTGCAGAAACAATGGATGAAGAACAGCTGAGGCGAATCATGAGCCTGTATGGCGAGGATATCTGGCATTATATCTATTACCTCACCGGCAATTCCGAACAGGCGGATGATCTGGCGCAGGAGGTATTCGTCAAATGCTATTACCGGATCGGGACCTACCGGGGAACTTCCACGCTGAAGGCGTGGCTGTTCACGATTGCGCGTAATACGGTGTTTTCCTACCGCAAGTCACGTTTCTTCCGATCAGGCCTGTGGGGCGGAGTTCAAACCCTGAGTCCTTCCGGCTCCGGCAATGAAGGGTTCGTGCTGGAACAGACCGGCATTACCCGCTCGGCGGAGATGGAGTATCTCGGCAACCGCCAAATCGACGACATTTGGAGCATTATTATGAAGCTGCCGGATAAATTCCGTGAAGTGCTGGTGCTCGATTTAAGAGCGGAGCTGTCGGTAAAAGAAATTGCCGGGCTGACCCGGTTATCTCCGGGAACCGTCAAATCCAGACTGCACCGTGCGCGGCGTAAGGTCCAGGAAAGTATAAGGGGGTTGGAGTGATGCGGGAACGGAAGCCTGAGTGGTATGAACGGGCCAAAACAGGGCCATTCGAAGAGGTGAAATTTACGGATGTGCATGCGGATAAGGTTATGCGCCGGGTGAAGGAAGGCGAGCCGCACCAGGAACGGAAAGGATTTAAATTCCGCGCGGGCATAGCCGCGGCTGCCGGAGTTCTGCTGCTTGTGGGAGCAGGGGTGTTTTACCTGGGAACCGGACCTTTTGGCGAAGGAAACACCGCCGGTCCTTCCTATCAGCATGAAGAAACCGCCGACGTTACGGAGGCCGGGATGATCAAGACGGCAGAGAAGACGATGCAGGAGCAGCTCGGCAAGAAGCTGCTCTTTCAAAGCATAGAACCTCAGGCGGGAGCGGATCAGGTCCGGGTTGTTTTTAGAAACGGCGAAAATTATGCATATGTCTGGGTCAGCACGGAGACGGGGAAAGTGATGATGTACCATATGAGCGCTATATTCGGTCCTGAAGAAATTGATGACGATATTCTGGGCAAGGCCAAGGAGAAGCTGCGGGAGCTTGGATATAAGGGAGAGTTCAAAGCGGATAGGTTGACACGGCTTGTGGATTACGGGCGTGTTCCCAATCAGGCCGCACAGGTGAGCGAGAACCTGTTCTCGGGAGAAGCGGAGATTGGTTATGTGAACGGGAAATATGTCGGGGCTTACTTTGAGGTGGGTCAGGAGGAGATAGGGGAAGACTTGAAGCAGACCGGGCTGAATGCGATGAGCAATTTAAGAAGTGGCACGGTTAAGCTGAATAAAGCAGCCCGTAACACGGGAGGGGGAATGGATGGGGAAATCACTTTGTTTTATGGACCGGATGCATCCGCATCTTCGTTTGTAAAGATGAATTATGTTACTCATGCGGTCCTGGAGGTTACCGATCTGTCACTGGCCCCAGCCGATCCGGCTAGTCCTGAGCAGCGTACCGAACAGGACCAGAAGCTGCTGGATATGGAGAATGCCAAGCTGCAGAGCGCGGCGGCAGCTGTTGCAGATGGAATATTCGGCATTCGGCTGGAGGACTACACGCTGGTCAAGAATCAGTCGAGGCCAGGAACCGTTACCTTTGAGAGTGGGGGAACGGCACCGGCAATCGAGGCCACCTATAATCTTGAAGGGGTCATTTACGGATTAGGTATATGGCGTGAAGCGACTCCATATTAAGGGGGGTTGTTAATGTATTTTAAGAGGGATGTGTGCCTGCATGAGGCCGCATCCCTCTTTGATATACATAACAAGTATTGCTATACTAGAGAAATCTGATATTTTACTGAAAATAAGAGTGGAATTTACAAAAGAGATTAAAGATGAATAAGGAGAACTAATGAGCGAGAACAAAGTTGGGCTGGTGCATGCCCATTTCTTTATTGTGGCCGGACTGATCTGGCTGAAGCTGCTGCTGCTGAGAATACTGTTTTTCGACCGGATTTCCTGGGAATGGATTGCGGCGGATATTGCTCCGGTTCTGCTGATTATGGGGATTCTGGCGCTGATTGTACCGGGACGGATGAAGACGGCGGTCTACTGGAGCTTTAACGGAATATTGTCGCTGCTGCTGTTTGCGTCCAGTGTCTATTTTAACCATTTCGGGTCGGTTCCGACCTATTTGGCTTTCTATGAGCTGAATCAGGTTTTTGAGGTAAAAGAGAGCGTGGAATCGACCATCGAGTACATTGATTACCTGTTTTTTGCCGATATTGTAATCATGATTCTGTACGCCTTGACCCGCAGATGGCGGAGAGGTACAGCTTACCCGGTGCGGAGCTGGCGGTCTCCCCGTGGGCGGAGAGCCCAACTGATCGTCATTCTCGCCGCGATTATAGGCGGCGCTTCGCTGTCGGTCTACTCCGTACATGCGGCAAAGGGAATCACCAATGAGCTGGTTCAGGCGGAGAGCGCCGGATTTCTGAATTACGAAGTGGTGGCTGCGATCAAAGCCCAGGAGGATAATGGCCTGATTGGAACCGGAGATATCAAGGATACGATTGCCAAAGTAACGGAACTTCAGTCTTCTTATCCATACAGTGATAAGGCCCCGGGGGCGGTGCCGGATTTGTTCGGCTCGCAAAAGGGCAAAAATGTAATTGTCATCCAGATGGAAGCCTTTCAGAATTTTCCGCTGCATCAGTCGCTGGACGGTCAGGAATTAACGCCGGTGCTGAACCGCTTAGCCGGAGAGGGCTTTTATTTTCCGCATGTCTATCAGCAGATTGGTCCGGGCAATACCTCGGATGCTGAATTTATGAGCAATACCTCGATCTATCCGATAGGCACGCTTGCGATGTCAACGGGCTTCGGAGACCGGGAGCTGCCAAGTCTGCCCCGTCTTTTACGGGATAAAGGCTACGAAGCTTACACCTTTCATGTGAACAAGGTGGGGTTCTGGAACCGCAATCAGCTGTATCCGGCGCTGGGCTTTAACGGCTATTATGATAAGGGCTATTATACCAATGATCATTTCAATGCTTTCGGCGCTTCCGATGAGCAGCTGTATATTACAGCAGTTGATGAACTGGTGAAGCTGCAGCAGAAAGGGACACCCTTTTATGCTCAGCTGGTAACCGCCTCCAGCCACCACCCGTTCAAGATCCCTGATGCTGCCAAAAGAATAACGCTGCCGGAGGATTTGCAGGATACCATGCTCGGTGATTATTTAACGGCAATCAACTACACTGACTATGCCATCGGGACGCTGATTGAAGGACTGAAGCAAAACGGGCTGTGGGAGAACACCGTGCTGATGCTGTACGGCGATCACTTTGGACTGCAGCCTAAGGATGTGCCGCCGGAGCAGGTGGAAGCTGCGCTGGGAACGAAATATGATTCGCGGGTCAGCCGATTCAATATCCCGCTTATTATTCATGTTCCGGGCATGGAGCAGGGGCGGGTCGTGGACCGGACCGGAGGCCAAATGGATTTCGTTCCGACTCTGGCCAATTTGCTGGGGATTCCGCTGAAAGAAGAAGGTTATACGGCGTTCGGGCAGGATCTGCTTAATGTTGACCACAATGTAGTGGGCATGCGTTACTATCTCCCCACGGGTTCCTTTTTTAACGATGAAATTATGTTCGTGCCGGGTAAAGGCTTCGAAGACGGTGAAGCTGTTTCGCTGGAAACGCTGGAGCCTGTGAAGGATTTCAGTCCATACAAACAAGACTATGACTATATCCTGAAGCTGATGGGCCTGTCTGATGAATATGTGAAGCTGCTTCCGCAGCGCTAGGGGGAGACTATGAAAAGACTATTAAAGGCAGAGGTACTTGCGGCTCTTGCCGGGGGCGGGCTGATTATTTATCTGCTGTTCCTGAAGCCGTTCGTCGGAGTTGCCGATAATGGTGACTTTCTGCGTATGATGAATACGATCGGCTTGAATTACTATGAGGCTGTGGAAGGTTATGCTGACCGCTTTTTCAGCTTCAGCCATTCCAGATTTTCTTATGATAATTTGTTCCGGGGGTTTTATCCTTCGTCGCAAATTTTGCTGGTGCTGGTGCCAAGGCTCATTTCCGGCCTTTTCCACGGCAGCTATTTCGATATTCGCCTGCTGGGTGCCGTTTATGCTCTCCTGCTGCTGGCAGCCACCTGGCTGATTGTTAAACTGGGCACAGGCCGTTCCTACATTACGGGACTGGTGCTGGGTGCGGGAATGCTGTTTGTTTTTTATGACATCGGATATTTGGCTTATTTCAATTCGCTGTTCGGCGAACCCGTGTCGATGGTATTTATGCTGCTCACATTTGCGCTGGGTCTGAGACTTGCCGGACAGGAACATCCTACGGCGAAAGGGTTGACGCTGTTCTTTATTGCCGTGCTGTTCCTGATCTGCTCCAAAATCCAGAATGCGCCGGTGGGCATAGCATTTGCACTGATCTTCCTGCGGATGGCTATACTCAAGGGATCAGGCAGCTGGAAAAAGCTGGCCCGGTGGTTTGCGGTAGCGGTATTTCTTGTGTCAGTCATTATGTATGTGGGGGCACCCAAGGAACTGAAGCATATCAATCTCTATCAAACGGTATTTTTCGGAGTTCTGAACGAGTCGCCGGATGTGCGGGGGGATTTGCGCGATCTGGGGCTGCCGGAGCGGCTGGAGGTGCTGGCGGGTACGAATTATTTTCAGGGAGATACAGCCATCAAGCAGGATGATCCTTCACTGACGCCGGATTTCTATGACCGGATGTCCCATAAGGACGTGTTGTTCTTCTATCTAAAACATCCTTCCCGCTTGATAGACAATATGAAATATGCTGCTGAGAACAGCATGTCTATCCGTCCTTATTATCTAGGGAGCTATGAGAAGAACGAGAATAAGCCGGCAGGTGCAATCGCCTATACTTACAGCGCCTGGAGCCAGTTTAAAAACAACCATATTCCGCATACCCTCGGTTTCCTCGTTTTGTTCTATCTGGTGTATTACGGCGGAGTGCTGTTCGAATATTTCCGTACCCGCGAATTACGCGGGCGGATAGCCGGTGAGCTGATGATGCTGCTGGGCCTGATCGGGTTGTTCTCCTTCCTTGTACCGATCCTGGGCGACGGACGTGCGGATATCGGCAAACATTTATTCCTGTTCAATGTGTGCTTTGATATGATGGTCGTAGCTATGCTGGGCTGGGTGGTGCATAAGCTCGTAGGTGCAGGAAAATACTTTGCAGGCCAAAAACGTTAGGCGCTGAAAACTTACCCAACTTGGCATTCTGCAGAGGAATTGACCCTTAACTGATTATGGAATACAATGTGTTTGGAACTTTAGTAAATAACAAGAAATCGGCTTGAAACAGCCTCATCCAATAAGGGGGCCGCTATGGGAAATGATGAACACAAGGATAGAATTGAACAGGCAAGACAGGAATTGAATAGAATGGCCATTGAGTATGGAATGAATGATTTAAGAGTGCTTCGCCAATCTGTTAAGCTGGATGCTCTTCTGAACGAGTATACCGATTGCCTCACGGACAAGGACGATCAGCTCTACTAGAGTATAATAGGAAGTAATTTTATAGATGAAGACACTTTAACGGCAGCCGTTAGGGTGTCTTTTTTTAAATATAAGAATTTATATGTTTCACACGATAACTTATCCTTCTATTTCTCGCTGAAACGGTACCGTCCTTAAAAAGGACGGCAAAGCCGTTTCCACTTGATGTACAGGAAATTATGAGAGGCAGAAGTGCATTTGATTTCGCCATATGAGGGGGAGATGGGGAAATGAGAGGCAGAAGTGCATTTGATTTCGCCATATGAGGGGGAGATTGGGAAATGAGAGGTAGAAGTGCATTTGATTTCCCATATGAGGGGGAGATGGCAAAATGAGAGGGCACGTACAACAATATGTGTCACGATAGGTCAAAGCTTTAAATAGCAAGCGTATTACCATTGTGTGATTTTGTTTCGCGTAGTCTGCTTGGGAATACTCTTGGCACGTGATAAGCCGGATAACGCCAGTTAGCCGTCACTCAGCAGCTCGCGCAGCATGCCCTGGCGGTCGTTCAGGAACGCCTTGGTTACAGTGTAATGTTCCGTATCCTCCAATGCGGCCTGCCGGATGCCTTCCTCCCCCAGGAGATAGATATCTGCGCCCGGGTAGGACATCAGGATAGGTGAATGTGTGGCGATAATGAACTGCGAATGCTGCTGCACCAGCTCGTGCATCCGCACCAGCAGCGACATCTGCCGCAGCGGGGACAGGGCAGCCTCCGGCTCGTCGAGCATGTAGAGGCCTTGGCCGCCAAAACGGTGAACAAAGGTGGAAAAAAAGGATTCGCCATGCGACTGCTCATGCAATGACTTGCCCCCGTAAGAATCCTTGATGAAGTTGCCCGCCTTAGGCTCTTCATCCAATTCGTCAATATAAGTCGCCACATTGTAATAACTCTCCGCACGCAGGAAGAAGCCGTCCTTTGGGCGTCGTACCCCTTTGGCAATACGAAAGAATTCATACAGATGTGAATGTGAGGAACGGGTGTTAAATGAGAAGTTGAGTGTCCCGCCTTCCGGATTAAAGCCCCATGCCGCCGCAATCCCCTCCAGCAAGGTTGATTTTCCCGTTCCGTTCTCTCCTACCAGAAAAGTAACCTGCTTCTGAAACTCCAGACGATGGAGGTCGCGCACTGCCGGCAGATGAAACGGATAAGTCTGGAAGGAAGGGACCTTATCGCGAAGCAGCTCCGCATGGCGGACGTAGAGCATGGCATTATTCATAGCATTCATTCTCCCACTCTCCCTACTTACGAATGATATCATACACGCTCAATTGACTTGTCTTCAGTGTAGCCTGAGTGGATAAAATCTGCAAAGGTTCGGGCAATCCGGGTGGATGACAGGGGGCATGAGCCAATTTCACCGTAATACAGACAGGTGTCCATGAGGCGTACGCTGACTCCGCATATAGTTATATTGTCTTGAGAATATGACGGGGCAGGGTGAAAGCCGTGAAAGTTAAAAAGAGAACAGAGCGTCCGCAGGAATATAGGGATGGATATCAGGAGGGATACCGTCTTGGCTTGTGTGAAGCCGTGAAACGCCTGAATTCTCCGGAGGCAGGGCAGGAGTGCCGCCCGCTTAAGCTGATGTACGTTCCCCAGGGATTTCAAGCCATAGACGCAGGTGTAACGGAGGCGCTTGGACAGCTGGTCAGTGAATTGGTCTTAAGCGCTCCGGAAACCATGCTGGAGGTTGCGGCACGTGAAATGCCGGGAGCGGTACTTGTCATGAACGGGCTGCATGTGTTTCCCGAGAACCATTTGGAGCAAATTACCGAAATCAAAAAATTGGGTATTTCTACGGCAATCTGGTTTGTAGATGATCCTTATTTTACCAAAGATACTTCTGTTATCAGCCAGCATTACGACCATGTATTTACGCATGAGCTGGGCTGTGTGGAATTCTACCGTTCACTTGGGGTGGCTTCTGTCCATTATCTTCCGCTCTGTGTGAATCCGCAAATGTTCTATCCGCGCCGCACCGATCCGCAATATCAATATGATGTGGTGTTTATCGGCAATGCCTTCCGCAACCGGACGGAGCTGTTTGATGGGCTGGCGCCTTTTCTGAAGGACAAAAAGGTGCTGATCGCCGGCGGGTTCTGGGAGCGTCTGACCCAGTTTGAGGAGCTCTCGCCTTTTATTAAGGACGGATTTATTCCGCCTGAGGAGACTGCGAATTACTACAGCGGGTCAAAGCTGGTCATCAACATTCACCGTCCATGGGAGGGGGGACAGGATAACCGGAATTCCTTTCAATTACCGTCCCGTTCCATCAATCCTAGGACCTATGAAATCAGTGCTTGCGGAACAATGCAGCTGACCGATATCCGTGAAGATCTGGACCGCTTCTACCGGCCGGGGTTTGACATGGAGACCTTTGGCTCTGCTGAAGAGCTGCAGCGAAAAATCGAATACTATTTGGTTCATGAGAAGGAGCGCCGCCTGATTGCATTGCGGGGGCTGCAGACGACCTTGCGCAACCATACGTTTATGGCGCGTTTGCCTCAATTATTGAATGTTCTTACTGCACAAGTGTGAATTCCAAAATGGGATGAAGGAGCGAATACTCATGAAGACTGAATTTATTATGCCCGCACCGCCTATGCCGCGTAGCCCTGCGGAAGAAGAAAAACTGCGCGGACGGCTGACCGGCTTCAAGGTAGGATATGACGAGGGCTACTTACGGGGAAGGCTCGCCATTCTGGACGGCCGTCCGGAAGCGCCGCTTCCGGTTCGCAATATTCATGTCATGTACGTAGCCTCGGGTAAAGGCTATCCGTATTCGCCGCTGGACGATGCGGTACTTTATGCCTTACAGAAATTAACTGTACAGGTCACGGTTACCGATGTGCGCCAGGATCTCATTGAGCTCGCCACGGCGCAATGCCCCGATCTGATGCTGGTACTGGACGGCCTTGATTTGCCGCTGGAGCAGCTCTCCGTCCTGCGGAGCAGAGGCATCAAGACGGCGATCTGGCTGACCGATGATCCGTATTACACCGATTTCACTATGAAAATTGTGACGCATTACGACTACGTGTTCACCCTGGAGCGCAATTGCGTGGAAATCTACCGTGGCCTCGGCTGCACAGAAGTACATTACCTGCCCTTTGCCGCCCACAGGGAGCACTATCGTCCAACGACAGGGCGTTCTCCGGTATGCCGGGATATCAGCTTCATCGGCTCCGCTTACTGGAACCGGATTGAGTTCTTCCGCAATATTATGCCGGAGCTGATGAGCTACAACACTGTGATCAACGGCATCTGGTGGGATCGTCTGCCCGAGGCTCCGCTCTATGGAGAGCGAATTGAAGTCGGGAAGTGGATGTCGCCGCAGGAGACAGCCACCACGTACAGCGGCTCCAAAATTGTCATTAACCTTCACCGTTCCCATGTGGACGAGGATGCCAACAACAATGCGCTGGTTATTCCCGCGGCTTCACCTAACCCGCGCACCTTCGAGATCGCGGCCAGCGGCACACTGCAGCTGAGTGATGCCAGAGATGATATGGGCTCCTTCTATAAGATCGGAGAAGAAATCGACACCTTCTCCAGCCCGCTGGAATTGATGGAAAAAGTCCACTATTACCTGACCCATGAAGAAGAGCGCCGGGAAATGGCCTTGCGCGCTTTTGAACGGACCCTGAAGGATCACACCTACACGAAACGCCTGAATCAGCTGTTGAACGTAATCTATGCCCAACCGGTATGAGGACAAATTGCCAGGAAATGTGCGTATATCAGGGGACAGGTGTCGTGCCGGCATCTGTGCCCCCTCAATATACTGGTGAAGTAACCTGACCTTGGCGTTTGCCTGCAAAGTGCGCTTCTCCAAGTGAGTCAGTGCTTTCGAAGCAAGTTTTACATGAAGAACTGTCCCGTAGCTAATGCTTCGTAAAACTTTTAGGGAGGTGAATGGTCGCTCGAGGCCTCTTGCCAAGGAGCGCCGAAACACCATGGCCGACAAAGCTACAATCGTCCTCTTTTCCCATGTTTCCAATACGCGCAGTATTACGGGTGCGGAGAAGCTGCTGCTGTTCTTCGGCCGGGAGCTGTCTCCATACTTTAACTGTATTCTCGTAGCGCCCCAGGACGGCAAGCTGACGCGCCAGGCCCGCAGCTTCGGCCTGAATGTAGAGCTGCTGTCGATTCCTCTCGTCTACGGAATGTACACTCCTTATGCCGGACTGGAAGCGGATATCCGCAAATTCCAGGAAAGCCGGGAATATCTAGAAATGACAGACTGGCTGGCTGGTCTGCGTCCGGCATTTATTATCTCCAGCACTTGTGTGCATGCTTTGCCGGCAATGGCGGCGAAGTCACTTGGCATCCCGGTGGTCTGGAAGATTTCCGAGACGATTACGGACAATGAGTTCACCCCGATCAGTGTAGACCTGATCCACAGGAACAGCGATGAAATTCTGGCAATTTCGCATACGGCTGCGGCCTGTTTCCCGGCGGATATCCGCGAAGGTAAGGTAACTCAGCTCCCGCCGTCCTGGAATGATAAAGATTTGATGATGGAAGCCTGGAGTAAGCTCCGGGGGGAACGGCGGAGTGAGCTCAAGGTATCTCCGGATGAATCGCTGATCGGATATATTTCCTCCTTCATCAACAAGGAGAAAGGGCTGGAGCATTTCGTCAAAATGGCCGTCCTTGTCAGTGAGCAGTATCCGAAGGCGAAGTATCTCGTCATTGGTACTCCCGGAGACAAAAACTACTATGACCGCTGTGTGCGCAAGGTGAAGCTGGAGGGACTGACCTCGCGGTTCAAGTTCGCGGGATATGAAGAATGTCTGCCTTCGGCCTATTGCGCAATGGATCTGCTGGTTGTTCCCAGCCTGATCCGTGAGGGTTTCGGCATGACCGCCCTGGAGGGAATGGCCTTCGGCAAACCGGTGGTCGCCTATGATTCCGGCGGGCTGCAGGAGATTCTGCACATGGCCGGCTGCGGCAACCAACTCGCTCCGGTGGAGGATATCGAGGCGTTGGCTGACCGGGTAAAGGTGCTGTTGGCGGAGCCGGGACTGGCGGCAGCCATCGGCAGCCAGTCGCGGGAGCGCGTTGATGCCGTATATGGCCCGGCGGCCTACAGGGCACGGTTGCTGGGGCTGGCGGAGCGCTGGCAGCTCCGTTACTGCACGGCAGCGGTGGTAGAGCTGCCAATCTGCAGTGAGCCCGCCGAGCCGCTCTCCGGCGGTGCGCCTGTGCAACTGCCCGTAAGCGAAGCGCCGGGCAACAGCGAACCCGTGGCGGCGGGGGAACCACCGCCACCACCGCCACCGCCGCCGGAGCAGCCGCCGCCGGGCAAGGGCCACTCGCGCCGCGCAACACGGCTGCGCAGAGCAAGGCTCCGGCGCGGCAAGCTGCGCCGCGCCAAAGCCCGGGCGGCCGCAGCGGGCGCCCGGGCCGCAAGCGGCGCACGGCGCGGCCGGCACGCCGGAAGGGCAGCGGCGGCAAATCCCGCCGCACAGGCAGCCGCGCACGCCGGCGTAGGAAGAGCCGCCGCAAAGCGGCGTGAACACTGCGGGTGCACCTCCCCGCAGTGAAATACAGCAAGTTATACCCAAACAAGGTAGGGGAGTGAACCCATGAAGATCATGACGATTTTGGGCACACGGCCCGAAATCATCCGCCTCAGCGTCATTATTCCGCTGCTCGATGAGCATGCGGAGCGGCATGTGCTGGTGCATACGGGACAGAACTTCACCGCCAGTCTCAGCGGAATATTCTTTGAAGAGCTGGGGCTGCGGGCACCGGATTATGTGCTGCAGGATAAGCAAGCCGCACTTGGCGGGCAGCTTGCCGCCATGTTCGGAAGCCTGGAAAGCATTCTGCTCAAAGAACAGCCGGACCGGGTGCTGCTGCTCGGAGATACCAACAGTGCGCTGTGTGCAATTCTTGCGGAGCGCATGGGTATCCCGGTCGTGCATATGGAGGCGGGGAACCGCTGTTACGATTTGAAAGTGCCGGAGGAGAAAAACCGCCGTGTCATAGATGCCGTTTCGACCATTAATATGCCTTATACGCAGCAGAGCAAACGGCATCTGCTGAGTGAAGGTTTCCCCAGCCAGCGTATCGTATTAACCGGCAATCCGATCCACGAGGTCATTACACATTATGAAGAGCAAATTAGAGCCAGCGATATTCTGGCCCGGCTGGATCTTACGGCAGGCCATTACTTTCTGGTCACTGCCCATCGCGCCGAGAATGTCGATGATCCCGAATCACTGCTGCAAATTATGTCCGGCCTGTGCCTTGTGGCTGAACATTTTGGAATCCGCCTGATCTGCAGTATCCATCCCCGCACACGCTCCAAGCTGACGGAGCAATTCCCGCTAAAGATGAACCCGCTTGTGGAATTCCATGATCCTTTCGGATTTTTCGATTTTGTCCATTTGGAACGTTATGCCCTCTGTGCAATTACCGACAGCGGAACCGTCCAGGAGGAGTGCTGCCTGATGGGAGTGCCGACCGTAACGATCCGCAGGACGACAGAACGTCCGGAGACGGTAGATTGCGGCAGTAATGTAGTGTCGGGAGTAGAGCAGAACAGCATTCTGCGCTGTACCCGGTTGATGACGTCGCTGAGTCCGGAATGGGAGGCACCGGAAGGCTACATGACACCGGATGTCTCGGCAAAGGTAGTTAAATTTTTGCTTGGAGGGAACCTGCATGTTCAATAATAAACGGATTATGGTCACAGGCGGAACCGGTTCCTGGGGGCATGAACTCATCCGGCAGCTTCTGCCGCAGAATCCTAAGGAAATCGTAATTTTCTCCCGCAGCGAGTCAGCCCAGGTGTCGATGAGCCGCGAATATGAGGATAGCCGCCTCACCTTCATCATCGGCGATATCCGCGACAAGGATGCTCTGGTGGCCGCATGCCGCGGCGTGGATTATGTGTTCCATCTTGCGGCGTTGAAGCATGTTCCGGTGTGCGAAGATCAGCCGTATGAAGCGCTCAAGACGAATGTCGTCGGCACCCAGAATGTCATTGAAGCAGCTATTGCCAATAATGTAGAAAAAGCGATTTACATCTCCACCGATAAAGCGGCCAATCCGTCCAACTTCTACGGCATGACTAAAGCGATCGGCGAAAAGCTGTTTGTGTACGCGAACCTGCTCGGCTCAGGCACACGGTTTGTGACCGTACGCGGCGGCAATGTGCTGGGAACGAACGGCAGCGTGGTCCATCTGTTCATGAAGCAGATTAAGGATAAGGGCCAGGTGCGCATTACAGATATGAAAATGACCCGCTTTTTCTTCACCCTGCGCGATGCCATCACCCTGCTGTTCAAAGCGTCTGAGGTTAGCATCGGCGGTGAAATCTTCGTCATGACGATGCCGACCTGCCGGATTGTCGATCTGGCCGAGGTGTTGATCGAAGACTCCGGAAGACGTGATGTAAGTATTGTTGAAACAGGTATCCGTCCCGGTGAGAAAATCCATGAAATCCTGATGAGTGATTTCGAGAGCTTGACCACTGTCGTTTACGATGAGCAGTATCTTGTTATTCTCCCTACGCTGGATATGCCGGAGCTGAAAATCCACTACAGCAGATATCCGCATGTTTCCTTCAACAGCTTTAGCTCGGAGAACAACCTGATGGACCAGGAGGAGATCAAGAATATCCTGATCCGGGGAGGGTTCCTCCAATGAAGCTGCTTATCCTCGGCGGAAACGGTATGGCGGGTCATATGCTGGCGGCGTATTTTCGCCGCCAGGGCAAACATCACGTCTTCCATACAACCCGGGATAAGAGCGATCTTGGCGGGCTGTATGTAGATGCCGACGATATCGCCGGAGTGGAGAAACTGGTCGAAATCGTCTCTCCACACTGCATTATCAATGCGCTGGGAGTACTGAATCAATTTGCTGAGCGTGACCGGATCGGGGCCTACCATGTGAACGGATTTCTTCCCCACCGGCTGCGCCGGGCGGCGGATGCTGTTCATGCCCGGCTGATCCACATCAGTACCGACTGCGTGTTCGAAGGAACACGCGGCCGTTACACAGAGGACGATACGCCTGACGGCACTTCTGTATATGCGATTACCAAGAGTCTCGGAGAGATCCGTGCGCCCGGTCATTTAACGATCCGCACCTCCATTATCGGACCGGAAATCCGCTCCGGCGGCATCGGCCTGATGGAATGGTTTCTATCCCGGAAAGGGCCGGTCTCCGGCTATGAACGGGTCATGTGGAATGGCGTGACGACACTCGAGCTGGCCAAGGCGGTGGATGGCTTGCTGGAATCAGAGGTATCCGGCCTGATTCATCTGGCCCATCCCCAACCGGTCAGTAAATATGAACTGCTCCGGCATCTGCAGTACGCATTTCATAAGGAAGATGTTGAGATCATTCCCGAAGATGTGCATATTCAGGACCGTACACTGGTAAACACAAGAGCTGATGTCCAGATCCAGTTGCCTTCCTATCCGGAAATGCTGGCAGAGCTGGCTGATTGGATGCAGCCCTCAGAGATGACCACATGAAGGGGCGGAAGCTGCTGATTACCGGAGCCGCCGGTTTTACCGGCCGGCATGCTGTTGCCTATTTCAGGGCTGGCGGAGCGGAAGTGACCGCTGTAGTGCGCCATCCGGCAGCGGAGTCCGCTGTTTTTCCGGAGGGGGTTCAGCAATATGTTTGTGATTTAAGCGACCGCAAGGCGGTCCATACCATGATCGGGCAGGTCCGGCCGGACGAAGTGCTGCATCTGGCAGGCAGAAATTCGGTACCGGAGTCGTGGCGCGATCCCCTGCTTTATATGGAAACGAATGTTATGGCAACCCTGTATCTGCTTGAGGCACTGCGTGCCCAGCCGGCCAGCCGTATTCTGGTGGCCGGCTCCCGGCTCAAGTACAGCCCCGGAACCGACGTGGGTCCGCCGCATCCCTACAGCCTCAGCAAAACACTGGAGGAACTGGTATCACTCGCCTGGGGAACTCTGTTCAAGCAGCCCGTGCTGCTGGCGGAGCCTTGCAACCTGATCGGCCCCGGCCCTTCCACCGGCTTCTGCTCCCTGCTTGCCCGGCATATTGTGCGGAGTGAAGCTCTCTCGGGTACGGACGAAGGGATTCCGCCTTTCAGGCTTTCTTCACGGATTGAATTACGGGATTTTCTCGATGTTCGCGACGCCGTAAGGGCCTATGACTATATCCTGCGCAAGGGGGAGACAGGAAAGGTCTACCGGATTGATTCCGGGAAGCAGCGCACGCTGGGTGAGATCGCGGAGAAGCTGCTGGCTCATGCCGCGGTACCGGTTGGAATGGACTGGGGTCCGGAAGCTGGGGTTCCTGCGGAAGCAGACTCTGGAGTGTTGCCCGGTTCGGTCACGCAACCTGAAACATCTGAAGATAATGTAACTGCACTCGGCTGGAGTGCAGCAATCCCGCTTGAGCAGTCGCTTGCAGATATTGTGGACTTTTATCGTGCCAGTAGGGAAGGAAGGATGTAATGACTCCAAAAGTATCGGTGATAATTCCTTTTTATAATTGTCCTTATATTGAACAGGCGCTGCAAAGCGCCTTGTCCCAATCCTGGAAGCCTTATGAGATCATCGTCGTCGATGACGGTTCCACAGCTCATATGGACCGGATTATGCCCTATCTGCCTAAGATTCATTATCTCGGTAAAAGCAATGGGGGTACCGCTTCCGCGCTGAACCACGGCATCAAACATTCTACAGGAGACTATGTCGTATGGCTTAGCTCTGACGATATGTTCTACCGTGACAAGATCAACAATCAGGTTCTGTTCATGGAACAGAACCGTTTGCTTATCACTTACACGAACTTTAATTTTATCAACGGAGAATCGCAACTGACCGAAATGAACGCGGCGGCGGTATTCTCGAATCACCTGGACTATTTACGCTGCTTTCTTCAGGGGAATCCGATTAACGGCTGTACGGTAATGTTCAAGCGGGAGCTGTTCGGCGCTATCGGTCTGTTTGATGAAGCACTGCCCTACACGCATGATTATGATCTGTGGTTCCGGGCGATTCTGAACGGATATCCTCCGATTATGCTGAACCAGTCTTTAACGGCGTACCGCCGCCACAGCGGCATGGGAACCCTTAAGCATTATGATGTGATCATGGCTGAAGCCGCCGCGACCAATGCCCGTTATCATGGACTGCTCCGCGGGTTGATCACTTCTATGGGCGGTTAGGCTTATGCAATTTATTATAGGAGGGGAAGCCTATGTACCGGGAAATTGCAGTGAAAGATTTCCTGCCGGTCTTGCTGGAGTATCTTAAGTTCTCGGAGAGTATTCTGGATATCGGCAGCGGCACCGGTACTCTGCTTGAACGCTTTGAAGCTGCTCTGGTGGTCGGTCTGGATATTCACAGGCCTTATCTGCTGCACCGCAAATACACCTCGCCGCATATTATCCCGGTGCATGCCGATGCAAGCCATATTGATAAGCTCTTTCTGCCGGGCACGTTCTCAGCGGTGACATTAATTGATTCGCTGGAACATTTCTCCATGAAGGAAGGGATGGGACTTCTCAAAAAAGCGGAGATTATCGCCTCCAATCGTGTGGTGGTATTCACTCCGCGCGGATTTTTTCCGCAGGAAGGGACGGATCATTTTCACCTGCAGGGAGAGTATTATCAGAAACACAGGAGCGGCTGGGAACCGGAGGATTTCCTGGGGCTGGGTTACTCGGTAACCGTGCTTAAAGGCTATCACCATGCAGAGAATCCGGCTTTCCGGGAAGCATTCGGAGAGGATCATGAGCCGCTGGATGCCTTGCTTGCCTGCAAGACAGTATAAACAATACCCACGGGAAGGAGGTGAGCGCATGAATCAGCATAAGTCCAAGGTTTCGGTGGTCATCCCTTTCTACAATTGCCCCTACGTAGATCTAGCGGTGGAAAGCGTGCTGGCCCAGAGCTACCCGGATATCGAAATTATTGTAGTGGATGACGGATCGTTGTTCCACACGGAGAAGCTGGCTCCTTACAGAGACAGAATTATGTACTTTCACAAATCAAACGGTGGCACCGCATCTGCGCTCAACCTGGGTATCAAGGCGTCCAGCGGGTCTTATTTTGCTTGGTTAAGCGCTGACGATCTGTTTCATCCCGATAAAATCCGCCGGCAGCTGGAAGCTTTGCACAGCACAGGAACCTTATTTAACCATACTGCCTATTATTATATTAATGAACAAGGGGACCGTGTTTCCGGGGTCGTAAAGGTCCCCTTTCCCGATAGAAGCCAGCTTATCGCGACCATGATGACGGGTTGTCCGGTTAACGGCAGCTCTGTTCTGCTCGATATGGATATCTTCCGCACCGTTGGCATTTTTAATGAACGCTTTTTATACACACAGGATTATGACCTGTGGCTGCGTATATTGCCGCATTACCGCTGGTCTTACATCGAGGAGCCGCTGCTTGATTATCGTATACACAAGGAGATGGGCTCTGTGATTCACAGTGAAGCGCAGAACAAGGAGATTAAAATGGTGCAGGCGAAGCATCATAGATCTCTCTCGCAGCTGCTGAGAAAGGAGAGAGGGAAATGAGACTGACATTCCCGATTCTGACATTGTCCAGGGGCGGGGCCCAGCGTATGCTCGCAGAACTTACCAACCGTCTGGCAATCATCGGCCATGAAGTGATCATTCTTATGCCCAATCACGGCATTGTCGAATATGATATGAAGTGCAAGGTCCTCTACTCCAGCTACAGCCAGCTGTCTGAGGACGATTTTCCTTATAGCGATGTCATAATTTCGAATTACTACACTATCGTTCCTGTGGCGCAGCGGGCCAGTGAACAGGGCAAGGGATTGCATATTCGACTGGCGTTATGTTATGAGCCGACGTTTCTGCCGGATAATAATCAGTCCTTCTCTTCCTATAATATTGCCCGCAATTTGTTTGTACTGTCCCGGTGGCAGCAGGAGATTGTCCGGATAAATCATGGGATTAAGGGCAGGATTGTACCGATCGGGGTGAATCCTGACTTTTATAATACACACAGGCGGGACACGCAAGGCAAACTGGTAGTCTCTGCAATTATGCGCAAGATGGAAGGGGGATTCTCCGGCCACCGGGAACAGGACTATCTGCTGCAGCAGCTCAATCTGGTCAAGGCGCATCATCCGGAGGTTGAATTGTATCTGATAACACCTCCGGGAGAATACGCCGAATCTGCTGCACTTCAGACTCTGCTGGCCGATGACCGTTATCATGTACGCACGCCTTCAAACGATACGGAGCTGTGCTACCATTATAATGAGAGCAACATTTTTGTCAGCTCCAGCACGTATGATACCGGTTCGCTGCCGGGTCTGGAAGCGATGCGCTGCGGCGCTGCATTAGTTACGGTTTATTCCGGGGGTAACCTCGAATACGGTGTCCACGGCCACAACTGTCTGATGTCCTACCGGCATGAAAACCGTCTGGCCGATGATATTATCACTTTAATCAGGGACAAAGAACTGCGCGAGCGCCTTGCCCAAAGAGGAGAGAATGATTCACAGCGTTTCACCTGGGAGAGAAGCACGCAAATCTTTCAGACTGAGCTGTTTGAGATCGTATCGAGGCTGGGTTGAGTATTGTTCAAGACACACAAAGAACCTTCATTTCCACGGTCTTCCGGTGGTTTGAAGGTTCTTTTGGTGTCGGCCGCTAAAAGATGGAAAAGGAGTTGAGCATCTCACGAAAGGAATGGGCATAACTCTCGGAGCCGAAGCGTGAAATCATATGGAGCCTTCCCTGATCGCGGATGTGGCTGCGGAGTGCAGGATTATCCATCAGCTCCAGGCCTTCACTGACAGCCTGCTCCACATTGCCAAGCGGATAAAATTTGCCGGAGTGATTATGAACAATAAAAGAACGGACACCGTCCGAATCGGTGCTAAGTACAGGACAAGTACAGCAGATGGCTTCGGCAACTGCATACCCGAAGCCCTCTGTAATGGAGGTGGATAGCAGAAAGCCGCCGGAACCGGCAATGGAGGAATAATAAACGGGCATAATATGGTTGGGAATGTTGGTAAATACATTCAGCCGGTCATTCAGTCCTAAAGCGTGCAGTTCCTCATGGAACAGCTGCTTTTGCTCCCCGGAGGCAAGCTCCGGATCATGGAACATCCACAGATGCAGAGCGGGTTTGTGCAGGCGGATCTGATGGGCGATCTTCAAGTATTCGCTCCAATTCTTGTTGTTTTCAAGCCGGCCTACCCAGGCAATTACCGGATCGCAGGGAGGTTCACCGGGGATCATCCGGAAGGACTGGACATCCACGATATTGGGGATTACATACCGGTGGAGCCAGGGACAGATAGAAATAAACAGCTCCAGCAAATGATCGGTAGGAGGTATAAGTACAGCATTGCAGTAGGATCTCAGAAAAGGTACGGCCTCTATAATCAAAATCTCCGCATCAGCCCGTTTACCGAGCCCCTGGGCTTCGTATATTAGAATGCCTCCATAGCCTAGACGACGCAGACGTTCCATTAACAAATAATCCGATGTAACAATAATGGCGTCATAGTGCTGAGTATCGAGTAATTCCTTGATCTCTTCATCCCGGGAAGTGATAAACACGGGAAAGTTTGTGATATTCTGGCTTGCAGACCCCGGCATGAGGTATAAAACATGGCATTCAATACCGCTGCGCTGCAGGCTTTCGCACCTTAGCTTGTTCAGTGTCTCCACCCCGCCGCTGGGTACATAAAACGTAAATAAAACCTTCATGCTCACCCCTCCTGACTTTACTTTGCGGAGAATCACGGCTCGCTTGTGAATACGGCCTACTGTTTATAAGATACGCGAATGTTTCCCCGCATGTGACGGTGTAGGGGAGAGAGTACCAAATCCTTTCAGGATAGCTTGTACCGGTGGAGGCCATGCTAACGATTGTTACGGTGCATACATCATAATTTAAAGAGATGGAGGATGAGTTCATGTTGCGATCAAAGATCAGCATGTCAGTCTCTGCCGCGCTGCTTCTGGGCATGGTCAGCATTACAGGTTGCGGTGACAATAACACTACAGATGGCAATAACGTTCAGACAAAAAGTGTACGGAAAATGAACGATGGCCGCATTAATACCAATTCCGTTCGGGGCAATGCCTTCGACAAAATGGAGATGAGCCAGGAGCTCGCTGACCGCATTGCAGCGATGCCGGAGGTACGCTCGGCAAATGTAATGATTGCCGGGAAAAGCGCCTATGTCGCCGTAGCCTTGGACCGGGCTGATGGCGGTATGAATGTGAGAAATACTGATAAAATACGTCCTTACAGCTATGGCGGCGGGCTCGGCAACAACACTTCCGGCATGCTGACCGGTCCGGAAATGACAGTGAATCCTGGAGAAGGCAGGGCAACTGGACCGATTATGGGCAATCAGGGAAGAGGGACAGTAACAGGTAATCCGGGCATGACCGGTACAGGAGGTTCGATGGCTGGTGTACCGAAGAGCCTGACCGGTACGGGTACTGTCGGAGGGGTAGGTACGGCCAATCCCAAAGCCTACCCCGGCAATGGCAATAACGGCATCCTGTCCGACAGCAATTGGGTCGATGGAACCCGGATGAAGCGCGATATCGACAATAGCATGGGGACAGGAATCGGGATCCGCAGCGTTGCTCCAAATAACAGCAATAAAATGACTGACAACGAAGATGTTACCGAGGAGATGAAGGACAAGATTGCTGCTGAGGTTAAGAAATATAACTCGGGCATAGACAACGTTTACGTGTCGGCCAATCCGGACTTTGTGGAACGGGCTGACTTTTATGCCCAAGAGGTACGTGCGGGCCATCCGCTCAAAGGATTTGCCAATGAATTCCGGACGATGGTCGAGCGCATCTTCCCAACACGCAGCGGATATTAATCCTGCCCTCAGACTGAGCTAGTATGCCTGAGAAATAACGGGATTATTCCATCAGCGGGCCGTTACAATAAATGCAGCCATCCTACCGGCTTCCGGTCTGGATGGCTGCATTTCAGTTTATATGCCTGGCAGTACTTCTGCTCAGATAATCGGTGAATCGGTGGAGATTGTGTGTCCGCCGATCCATACACCGTTCAGTTGAAGCTCATCATCCAGCAGCAGGATATCCGCGCGTTTTCCTGCTTCAAGCGAACCTATGAAACGCTGCATCCCGAGTGATATGGCTGGAGTAAGACTTGCGGCATTGGAGGCTGCTTGAAGACTGAGTCCCACTTCCTGTACCAGATAGCGGAAACCGCGAATCATGGTTAGCGTGCTTCCGGCGAGTGCATCAGGGTTATCCTTCAGTGTGGCAATGCCCTCCCTTACAATTACCGGCAGGTCACCGATTGTATATTCACCGTCGCTGAGTCCGGTTGCTGACATGGCATCCGTGATGAGCATCAGATTATTCCGGATTTTGAGCCGGGAAAGCACATTAATCGCCGCAGCATGCACATGGATGCCGTCGGCAATAATCTCGGCACGTATCCGCTCGTCAAACATTACGGCACCTGCTGTGCCCGGTTTGCGGTGATGCAGCGGAGTCATGGCATTGAACGTATGCACCGCCTGGTTTAAGCCGGCGTCTGCAGCCGCAATAATCTCTTCGAAGGTAGCATTGGTATGCCCTAGAGCTGCTGTGATGCCATGCTTGCGCAACCAGAGAATCGCTTCCAGTGCGCCTTCACATTCCGGCGCCAGGGTAACCTGGCGGATCATTCCCGGGTATTGCTTCTCCCACGCTTCAAGCCATGTGATATTTGCCGGGACAATATGCTCAGGATTTTGGGCCCCGGACCATTTTGGGCTGATGAACGGCCCTTCCAGATGCACTCCGGCCAATTGGGCGAATGGCATGCCGCCTTTGCGATAGTCAGCCACTTCGGACAATACACGGTCGATGTCTTCCTTGGCTGCGGTCATCGTGGTGGCCAGCATGGCGGTTGTTCCATGTGAAGCATGAAACCGGGTGATGATATCCAGCGATGCGTGATCCGAGTACATGAAATCGTAACCGGCACCGCCGTGCACATGCACATCAACGAATCCGGGAATCAGCAGCCCGTTCTTGTCTTGGGTGCCTGCGGGCCAGTGGGCGTAAGCTTCCGGCAGCCAGGCGGCTTCTCCTACATATTGGATAACCTCTTCCGATACTGCGATCACGCCTTCTTCAATCAGGCCGGAGGGAGTCAGCACTTTTCCGTAGAGCAGCTCGCCTGGTGTTCTATTTATTTCAGCCATTTCGCAGCTCCTTCGTCCAGCAGAACGACCACATTAGGATGGCTCTGCAGCAGGGAGGCGGGACACTGTGTCGTGATCGGACCTTCCAGCGCGTTTTTGACTGCTTCTGCCTTCTCTTCTCCGCGCACCAGCAGCACGATTTGTCTAGCTTTGAGAATGCCGCCGATTCCCATCGTTACCGCCTGGCGGGGCACATCCTCCAGCCGGTCGAAGAAGCGGGCATTGGCTTCCAGTGTTTCTTCCAGCAGGTCCACGACATGCGTGCCGCTGCTAAGACTGGCATCCGGCTCATTGAACCCGATATGTCCGTTGCTGCCGATGCCCAGAATCTGCAGGTCCACCGGCCCGTTATCCTCGAGCATTTTGTCATAAGCGAGACATTCGGCAGTAAGATCCGCCGCATTTCCGTTAGGGACATGTGTCCGGGTAAGATCAATATCGACATGATTGAACAGATGCTCGTTCATGAAGCTGCGGTAGCTCTGGGGATGATCCACAGGCAGGCCCACATATTCATCCAGATTATAGGAAGAGGCTTTGGCGAAACTGACATTTCCCTTGCGGTGCATCTCTACCAGCTTGGCGTAGACGCCGACCGGAGAACTGCCGGTAGCCAGTCCCAGTACGGCTTTGGGGTTGCTCTGCAGCAGGCTGGCAATCAGGTTTGCGCCGGTCTGGGCGAAATCTTCTTCATTGCGGAATTTTAAAATGTTCATTTGAATTAACCTCCCCGTTTATGACGGTAATGTTGGACATTCAGATAAGATTGCTCCAGCTTGGGAATGAAATCGCCAAACCGGGTGCTGACCATTCCGGTGAACAGGATATCAATGATATGCAGCTGCGCAATCCGCGAAGCCATATCCCCCCGCCGCATTCCCTGCTCCAGCGAGGAGGAGAACAGCGGGATATCCGCCAGTGTGGCCAGCGTGCTGCTGCCGTAAGAAGTCAGCGAGATCGTGGCCGCACCGCTGGCTCCGGCACAGCTTAAGGCGTCGATCGTTTCCGGGGTTTCCCCGGAATAAGAGACCGCAAACGCCACATCGCCGGCAGAGAGCGAAGAAGCGGAGGTGATCTGCATATGTGAGTCTGCAAAAGCGGTGCAGTTCACGCCGATGCGGATCAGCTTCTGGTAGAAATCCTGTGCAACGATAGAGGAGGTGGCCATCCCGTAGAGATCAACCCGGCGAGCCCGGCACAAAACATCAATGGCTGCTTGCAGCCGCTCGAGATCGAGTAGTGAGGTGGTGTCCCGGATCGAAGTCAGGTGATTGGCCTGCATCGCTTCGACAATGACCGAAAGCGGATTGCCCGCGACAATATCCTGATAAGAGGAGCCGCCTTCCTGCGGCGAAGCATCGCTATGGGCAATTTCTGAAGCCAGCTTAACCTTGAAATCGGGGAAGCCTTTGAAATGCAGCACCTTACAAAACCTTGTAATTGTCGCGGGACTAACACCGCATTGCTCTGCCAGCTCCGTGATGCCCATATGGACAATCTCCGCTGGTGAGGCCAGAATGCGTTCCGCCAGCTTGCGTTCCATTTGGGATAGCTTTTCCTTCTCGTGCTCCAGGACATGCAGGATAGGAGAAATAAGCTCCACCTTCTTTTCTTAATGTGAATGAATGCAATCATTTTAGTGACTGAAATTATTTTTATTAATATATACATTTATAAGAAAATTATTTTCATATTTAGAATAAAACAAATCCCCAAGCTATGCAAGGGGGAGATTCCTACAATTAGCCTCCTAAGTCTGCTGGAGCAGTGCAGGGAGTTATGAAAAAACTAAGAAAAACCAGTCAGCTTCTTCTAGGGGAAGCCGGCTGGTTCAAATTTGCAAGTGCTAAATGCTGCTAAATGCTAAATGCTGTGTGGGTCTTGGATCAGAAGATCAGATTGGAGGTGTAAACTGTATTACAGCTCCAAATTCAATATTCACCGTAGTTGCGACTGATCCTGTACTTTAAAGCCTTAAGTTCAATCTATATAGCGGGAAAAGTTGGAACTAAAAAGACGATATAACGTATATGAGGAAATTAATGGGAAATACGCCCGCTAATAACTCACAAATATAACTAACTGGGATATTTGTAGATATTAGCGGTAAGAATTCACGCAATTCAGTTGATAAGCAGTATTCGTACAAAATTAACGTGCATATTTCCCGCTGTAATTACATTAAGCGTATGAATACGCTGGAAAATGCACATAGTTGAGCAATTCCAATGTAGCCAAACCAGCAAACATTACTTAATGCTGAATGGACATTTTCGTGCATCGGAATAGACCTATAAGGGCTATCTTGACGGTTACCGTATATTCTCATGTAGTAATACACAGATTGCTTTTTGGAGCCGGAAAAAGAAAAATCCATTGCACAATCTACATTTAAAATTGCAGATTTATTGTAGTGGATGATCCTGGCGACTTAATATCAGCCTGCTGTCCGTGATTTGCCCACAGACCTGCCGCGCAGCATTTCCCAGAGAATAAACGCCAGAATGAGCACTTGGGGCAGTAAAGTCTCCCATGTTGGATACAACCCCAGCCAACCGACCGACGGCAGCCCATTCTCCACATGTGCCGGCAGTTTCCCGGCTACCTGCAAGGAATGGATGCTCTCGCCGAGAAAGCGGAAGACAAGATAGTAGATCAGCACCATTGCTGCGCGGAAGAAGGCAGCGATCGGCAGCTTGGCGCTTAGGGCAATAATGGCATAACCCAGAATGATCAGCACGACCAGCGCGGCTCCGATCCCGAGCAGCAGCTGTGAGGTTGCTATGGATGGCGCCATTCCCACATAGAATATGGTCGTTTCAGCCCCTTCACGCAGAACGGCGAGCGCAGCTACCAAGAATAAAGACCATAGGCTGCCCTTAGCCAGCGCACCGTCCACCTGCCGCCCGACATATTTATTCCATGCAGCGGCGTTCGATTTACTGTGCATCCAGCGGCCGATTGTGAGCATCATTACTACTGCCACAAGTCCGGTAATCCCTTCAATCAGTTCACGCGCGCTTCCGGAGGCTGCTTGTGAAATGGTGTAGGTTAGCAAAACAGCCAGGCCTATACTACTGGCGAGACCTGCCGCAGCACCGGACCAGACCCAGCGCCGGGTCTTGGGGCCGCCGTCTCTTTTTACATAGGACAGCAAGGCGGAAAGTACGAGAATCGCTTCAAGGCCCTCACGGAGCAGGATTAATGCGGCGTCCCAGGCCGTATAGGCTGTGTCACCGGCCAGTGGAGTCAGCTCCGCGAGCATCGTGTCCATGGTAGCCAGCGCCTGATTAAGCTTCGGCGGATCGGACAACAAATCGCCGGTAACGGCTGCGCTCTCGTTCTCGATATTCGCATACACCTTGGGTGATGCGATCTGCACCTGTCCTTCGGCTGAAGGCCAGGCTGCAATAAACTGTTCCATGATTCCCGCCGCACCGGCACTGTCTCCGGATTCTGCTGCTGCTGAAGCTTTCTTCAGGTAGCTGATAAGCCCCCCGATCGAAGCAGGCTGTGCTGACACGTCTCCTGTGTCAACCGTCTTGCCTGCACTGTATTCGGCCAGCAGCGTATATAAAGCTTCGGCCTCCGCTTTTGCCGCCTCTTCGCGGAGCGGCTCGGCCTGCAGCGCAACGCGCAGCAGGCTCATCTTCGTCTCCAGCAAGCCGTAGACGGCGGGATTGTCGGCCCGGATGCCGCGCTCCGCCGGCGTCCAGCCGTTCACAACGGCGCGGTAGGCTTCCGCCGCCGCCTTCCAGTCGGCGCTGCGCGCCGCATCCCGCGTGCGCTCCGCCGCGGGCAACAGCTTCGCCGCCGCTTCGAGCCCGGCGGCGCTGGTGTCACCGCCGCCTGTGCCGGAGGCGGCGGTGACGTACGCGTCCACGCTTTTGGCCAGCGTGGACAGCGCGGTTGTCGCGGGCTTGCCGCCGCCCGCCGCCAGGGCTTCCGCCGCGCCAGCGAGCGCGGCTTCTACAGCGGCAGCCGGATCGGCGAGTGCCGGGTCCGGCGTGCCGCTGTTCGCGGTGCGCCACAGCGCCGCGAACGACTCCACATCGGCGGCGGCCGCATCCCAGCGGCCCTGGCCGGCTTCGACGAGCGCGCTGCCAACTGCGGGCAGCAGCTCGTCATGCCGGCTGTCTTCCGCCGCCACGGCAGCTGCTGGTTTGCAGAGCAGCAGCAGGAAGAGGCAGCCAAACAGTACGGCTGCCTTCAGCGCGGGAACTAACCCGCGCTCATGCAACCGCACCCGTTTGGTGCCCGTGCTTTCCAGTCTGCGCTCATGCAACCGCACCCGTTTGGTGCCCGTGCTTTCCAGTCTGCGCCCATGCAACCGCACCCGTTTGGTGCCCGTGCTTTCCAGTCTGCGCTCATGCAACCGCACCCGTTTGGTGCCCGTGCTTTCCAGTCTGCGCTCATGCAACCGCGCCGTTTTGGTGCCCGTGCTTTCCAGTCTGCGCCCATGCACCAGCTCTGGCTCGTGTCCAAGCGCCAATGCTGTCCCACTTTCATGCACCCGGCCCAGCTTACCCTTGACTTTCGCCTTGTACGGCAAGCCATATTTATACTGTCTAGCAAATAACATCGGGAGTGTCCCCTTTCAATAATGGACAGGCAGATCCGGGAAGGCTGGACGGATCTGCCTGTCAGCATGCTGGTTGCTGACTCATGCTGTGTTATCGTGTTCAGCCCAGCAGGGCTTCGCCGATATACCCGCCTTCGCGGACACCGGGGAAGCAGGCGAATACCGCACTGCCGGTATGAACCATATATTCATTCAACCGGTCGTTTTTGGACAGACGCTGCTGGATGCTGACGAATTGTTTAATAAGATCCTTCTGGAAGCTGATGAACAGAAGACCCGCATCCAGCTGGCCTGTTTTAAGATCCATTCCACTGGAATAGGAGTAGGAGCGCCGGAGCATTTTGATCGTGCCGTCACCATGGGCCAGCGCGGAATGCGAATCCGGCGGGATGACGGGCTTGCCGGAAGCATCGGCGGCGTCCAGTTTAAGTTCGGCGAATTCGTCAGTGGCTCCAATTGGCGCGCCGCTGTGCCTGTGCCGTCCAAAGGTCGCTTCCTGGTCGCTCAAGGTCGAGCGGTCCCAGACCTCAATGCGCAAACGCACACGGCGGACAGCCATGTAAGTGCCGCCGTTCATCCAGGCAGGCCCATCGCTGCTGCTGGTCCACACAACCTTGCGCATTTCGGCATCGTCTGTAGCATCGGGGTTGCCTGTTCCATCTTTAAAGCCTAGCAGATTGCGCGGGGTGCCTCCTTTCAGATCAGCTCCCGCTGTACGCTGGAACCCTTCCTGGGTCCAGCGCAGCACGGCTGTGCCGCGGGCAATCCGTGCGAGATTGCGTATGGCGTGGAACGCCACCTGCAGATCATCAGCACAAGCCTGTACACAAAGATCTCCGCCGCACCACTGCGGCTCCAAACTGTCTCCCGTAAAGGCTGGGAGGTCGGCAAGTGAAGATGGACGTTTCGGGGCTAACCCAAATCGTCCATCAAAAAAAGCCGGTCCAACCCCAAACGTTAGCGTACACCGGGAGGGGGTCAGGCCATCGGCTTCTCCGGTATCGGACGGCGGAAGATTAGGATTGTCGTTGACATTGCCGATCAGACTGCCGGAGGTCAAAGCCGCCGCAGCCTCTGTCCATGACTTCAACAGCTTTTTCACATCGTCCAGCTTCGTTGTTGTCAGATCAAACGCCGCAAAGCAGAGAAAGTTCTGTGCAGGTGTAATAATTCCGGCCTGGTGTGCTCCGTAGAACGGGAGGGTATCGGCGGCAGGAGCCAACGAAGCTGCGGGTGTTTTGGCAGCGGATTGGCGAGCGGCCATCAGCCCTCCTGCACCTGTGCCGCCCAGCAGCAGACCGAGCCCGGAGGCACCGGTAAGCCGCAGCATATCACGGCGGCTTAGCTTTTTATTTAACATTTGCTCACTTTTGAATTCTTCCTCAGGCTGCTTTTTCATTTGGTCACACTCCTAGAATAGTCCCCATGTTGGACAGAGGTTCAGCTAAGGCATCCAGATTCTGGCTCAGCTTGCGCACTTCGTCTTCCTTGAGTGTTTCGTAGGAGACATAGCCGTCACCTGATTTAAATGGAGCGAGTTCGTCCAGTAGTGCCGTAAACCGTTCGCCGATGGTCTGCTCGAGCTCTGGGTCCTTTTTGGCAAGCTCGGGTTTCAGCAGCTCGTAGATTTTTTGCGCACCTTCTACATTGGCGACAAAATCATACAGATCCGTGTGTGAATAACGTTCTTCCTCGCCGGTCACTTTGGAGGAAGAGACTTCGTTCAGCAATTCGACTGCACCGGTAACGAGCAGATTTGCATCAATCTCCGCTGTTTCCACCTTGGCGCGCAGGAGCTGGGCATCCTTTAGCAACCGATCGGCGACTTCAGACATGCCGTCAGTCGTACTGTTTTGCCAGAGGGCCTGTTCGATTTTATGGAAACCGCGCCATTCGGCCGCATCCACATCATTTTCACGGGCATCGATATTGGGATCAAGATCTCCGAGCGCTTCGGCAATCGGTTCAATCCGCTCATAATACATACGGGCCGGGGCATACAGCGCCTTCGCTTCGTCGAGACTTCCTGCTTTGACGGCGTTCGTAAAGTTTTCCGTCTGCTTGACGAATTCGTCGCATTGTTCAATGACGTAGGTCCGGTATTGCTCAATGGCTGTAGAGAAATCGGCGGCAGTGGCATCAGCTGTAGTAACCGGAGCTGCTGTAACTGCGCTGCCATTTACTGCAGCCTCATTGTTGTTATCCTTATTATTATTCTCATTGCCGCTGCAGCCTGCAAACAGAATGGAAGCAGCCAGCAGCCCGGCGGGAACAGCGTAACTAAATTTCAATCAAAACACCCCTTTTTCTAATGTAAGAACTTGTATGCAAATGATAATCGTTATCAATTATGCTGGAATTATCATAAATCCCTGCACAGTGGCTGTCAACAAAAAAATGTGATATTTCTCATAGCTGAAAAAGAGCAATAAAAATCCGCCCCTGAAACAGGGACGGAAGCAAAGCGCATCCAGGCACCTGTAAAGCTGCGGATGGGATGTAATCAAGTATTTAATTGTAAATGAGCCGCTGGTAAAGGCAATTCAGAAAGGATTCCTTTAAACCGTAGAGCGCTCAATAATCCGGTATGCCAGCTTGCGGTACACCGGGAGCGTACTGTCCCCGCTGATCTGTTCATGGATAATCCGGAAAGCAGAGGCTCCCATCTCGTATAGCTGATTATCAATTGTAGTAATCTCCAGCAGCCGTCCGATCGGCTGATTGTCAAAGCCCATCACTGCCAGATCTTCAGGAATGCGCAGCCCGTGCTTGCGTGACTCGATTATCAGTCCGGCTGCGACATGGTCGCCGGAAATGATAACCGCATCAGGCCGCTCCCGCATCTCAAGCAGCGAGCGCGCTGCGGCCGCTCCGTGTTCTTCGGTCATACAGTCGTAGATCATCCATGCTTCCTGAAACGGTAGCTTGTTCTCGGCAAGAAACTCACGAAACGCGGATTGGCGGATGGAGGAGGAGCTACCATTCTGTCTGCCTTCGCAGTAGCCGATTTTACGGTATCCTTTGCCAATCAAATACTGCAGGCCGTGACGGAAAGCAGCGTAATGCTCAATATACACAGAGGAGAAACGGCGTTCCCCGCTGTTCTGGCAGGTTACAATCGGACCGTAGGCGGTGTATTCCTCAATGACTTCGGGCTGAAGTGCTGTGGATACGATAACGACACCGTCAATTTCTTTATTGCGCAGCATTTCAAGCACCTTAAGCTCTTCCTCAGGTGAATAATTGGTCTGGCAGAGAATCAGCCGATACTGCGCGAGCAGCGCCTCATGAGCAAGGCCGTCCATGACAATGGAGAAATAAAAGAAGTTGATAAACGGCAGGATCACCGCAATGGCTCCGGTACGGCCGGTAATCAGATGCACGGCGTTCATATTCCGCGTGTAGTTTAACTGCTCTATGGTATCAAGCACAGCGGCTCTTTTGTCTTTACTCACATAAGGATGATTATTAAGCACACGCGACACGGTTGTTACGGAAACACCGGCGATGCGGGCGATTTCTTTTATATTGGCCATCGGCGCAGCAGCCTCCTGAGTCAGGGGTATAATGATTTTATTTTATCACATCTCCCCTTGGAAACCTCCCGAATAAAAACACTTGCTATGGAATCCATTTCATAAATTACACTGGGGTTGCAACAGCTTACCGGATAAACCGGCGTTACCGAAAGGGCGTGACGGACCGGTGATGCCTGTTATTTTGCCGCCTAGAGGCGGCTTTTTCAATATAAAAAAATATGGCACGCCTTGTCCTTGATCCCTTTCTCCGCTACTGCCCATTTTAGAGCAGCGGCAGCACCATTAACATGCCCCATACATAGTATGATTTGACTGTATCCCTTTACCTTGTTATACCAAACAAACCCGAGCAAGGAGGGGTGACACCATTGAAAGGGAACGAACATCATAGCAAATTTCTGTTGACGCATCGCGAGCGCGAAGTATTCGAGCTTCTCGTGCAGGACAAAACAACACGGGATATTGCCGGATTGTTATTCATCAGTGAAAAAACCGTCCGCAACCACATCTCCAACGTCATGCAAAAACTAAACGTAAAAGGCCGTTCGCAAGCGGTTGTCGAGCTGATCAAGCTTGGGGAGCTGAAAATATAGCTGCCGTGCTTTCGCAGTGATGAATGCGTTTAAGCCTTCTTTTACCCTTCGGGGTGAGGGGAGGTTTTTTGTTTACTCACCAAAACAACTAAATAGTGAGTTAGATCACAAACTAATTTTTATGACATGATAAATTAAAGCTATTAAGGTAATTCAGGAGGATCTGTGATGACAAGATATGAACAGCAAAGGCGCTTTCTTAAATCTAATTTTCATGAATTTAAACATATAAAAACAGATAAGATCAAAGGAATTACACAACCGCCAATTGTTAAGCCATTTGAATCGAAATCACTAATTATTGATTTGCCAAAGGTGAGCAAAGACGTTGTGTGTACAGAGAATATTTTTGATTGTATAAATCAGAGAAGAAGTACAAGATTTTATTCAGCGGAAACTTTAAGTCTGGATGAGTTATCCTATTTATTATGGGCTACCCAAGGGATTACTGGTATTAATAAGAACGGACTTACGCTGCGAACTGTACCCTGCAGTGGGGCGACACACACATTTGAAACCTATTTAATTATTATGCGGGTAGAAGGCATTCAACAAGGAATTTACAGATACCTTCCTGTCGAACATCAGCTATTATTTATGTTTGAATTAGATGAACTTGAACAGAAGATTGATGCTATTACTTTAGATCAGCCATTTGTCCCTAACTTTGCAAAAAAGGCTTCTGTCCTGTTTGCATGGAGTACAACACCATATCGCTCCGAATGGAA
Organism: Paenibacillus sp. FSL L8-0340; assembly: GCF_038593145.1. Taxonomy (NCBI): domain Bacteria; kingdom Bacillati; phylum Bacillota; class Bacilli; order Caryophanales; family Paenibacillaceae; genus Paenibacillus; species Paenibacillus sp. FSL L8-0340. The sequence continues at coordinate 6,160,252 of NZ_CP151967.1, read as the reverse complement.
GTATGATATATCAGCTCACAAAAAAATCCTCATCGATGTTGGACATGTATGCCAAAACCTTTATTTATCCAGTGAATCTATCGGTGCAGGTGCTTGCGCAATTGGAATTTATGATCAAAAGCTAATTGATGAGATTTTAGAATTAGACGGTGATGAAGAATTTGTTATCTATCTTGGCGCAGTTGGGAAGAAACGAGAATAGATTGTTTCCTGACCAATTTGTTTTGCTTCTATTCTTGACTATCACGAGGAAGAAGACAAGAAAATAATAACGGATGTTGCGCCTGTAAGGGTGATAGCCGAGAAGGATGCCAACAGAGAGTTTTTTAGTGCTGAGACTGGCAGTATTGTTTATCATACCTCCAATAAGGATTGTATCATTCATTTGCGAAAAGACCCTTTATTAAGAGTGAGACGCAAGGTATGAGGATTGAGTACGATGGACAACTCCCTACAGTCACGCTTACTGTCTGCTATCGTGGTCAAACTTTACAGGTAACAGATATTATTATTGACACGAAGATCTGGCGTGGACGGACTTTGAGGGCTATCCTTTCGAAGATGTGGGTTCGGGATTATACATCCGTAAATATGCGGTGGAAGAGGATTACCATGTGCTGGTCAGCGGCAGGAGCCTCGACAAGGCCCCTGATACGGTTTACCTTGTGAACCCGACCGGAGAGCAGAGCGATCTACGGCATGTGGAGGTTTGGAAGTTATAATTGGAAACGTAAATAAAAGGCCGTCAGCTCCGGAAGCTTAAGTTCCGGATATGGCGGCCTTATTTCATAAGAAGGTTAGTCAAGCTGTATCTGAAAGCTCATGTGGCTAGTGATATTTGATGGTCTTAATGCGTGACTCTTGTTCATAAGTAAGCGGGCTCGGGGTTTGAGGCGTGTGCAGGTGCCGCTGCACGGTGTATTCCATGTTCCGGTAATCTTCCTCTCCTGAAACGGTCCATGGCTGCCAAATACCGGATACCCAATTCTTAATTTCCTTTAGTCCTTCAAGCATTTCCTTCATCCTCCTTGAGCGATGAAATCAATAGATTTTTATTACCTTGGTTACGCTTACATTATAGCATGACTGATCTGTTTTTAAAAGAGGTGTCCACGGGAAAAAGACAAAATTTATAACTGAAAACAGATGTTTAAAAGGTTTTGTGTCTTCCTGAAAGATTGATGTCTCTATACAGAAGACACTCTCAAATCAAAGCATCCGTTTCATACGCATTCATAAATATCAATGAAAATTTTGGGGATACTACCTTAAATCTTATGGCGAAGGGCGTGGTTAATATCATGGATTCAGGTTCGCAGAATACTCTTACGCTCGGACATATTCTTAAAGAATTTGATCAATGTGCCGATTTGATTCACAGGACCTTTCCGGATATACAGACGGATATTGTGTACTTTCCAGCTATTGTGGACAATACCTTGTTTATCAAAGAAATTCTGGAGCCGTTTTCCCGCGTTCAGCTTCAAGAAGCCGAACAACTGTTCAAGCAGTCACAATTCCTTCAAGTGACTGATAGCAAAGCAGCGGTTATTGGCATCCTGGAGGGCTGTGTCGCTGTCTCTCACCGGGACAGCATTTATTTATTGAATGCTTATAAACCGGAGGCCCGCAATGTTCAGCAATCTGAGACGGAAACCATTATCGCGGGTCCCCACGATGCTTTTGTGGAGTCAGCATTAACAAACCTCTCCTTAATCCGCAGCAGAATAAAAAGCTCCCATTTAAAAATCAGAAAGTATTCTATCGGAGAAATATCCAAAACAAGTGTGTATGTTCTTTACATCGAGGATATTGCCAATCTGACCTTTGTTGAGGACCTGGAGCGGCGGATTCAAGGAATAGAAACAGATGCTATTAATGACGGAGGGACGTTGACCCAATTCATCGAAGATAGACCGAATTCGGTGTTCCCCCAATTTTTGACCACCGAAAGGCCGGATGTTGCTGTATCCAAGCTGGCTGCCGGGCGGATCATCACGATTATTGACAACAGCCCGACAGTCATCAGTGCTCCGGCCGCTTTTTTTGAATTTTTCTCCTCCCCGGATGATTACTACCAGCGCTGGACTTTGGGGACGGCTCTGCGGCTGTTGAGATTACTGGCCCTGATCATTACGATCACTTTTACAGCCATGTATGTCTCCGTAACCACCTTTCATTACGAGATGATCCCCGAAGCGCTGCTGAGAACGCTGGCGGAATCACGCAACAAGGTGCCCTTTCCACCTGTATATGAGGCACTGCTTATGGAGATCATGATTGAGCTGCTGAGGGAGGCGGGTGCGCGTCTCCCTAGCAAGATCGGACAAACAATCGGGATCGTAGGCGGTATTGTTATCGGACAAGCGGCAGTACAGGCCGGTCTGACCAGTAATGTGCTTATTATTGCTGTTGCTTCATCTGCTATCGCCTCTTTTGTCATTCCCAGCTATATGATGAGCGCCTCCATCCGTCTGATCCGCTTCGGGATTATCATCCTTACCGGAATATGGGGGAATATGGGACTTGTAATGGGAATCGCCCTGATTGTGATTCATTTATCCAACCTGACCAGTCTGGGCTCATCCTATATGATCCCTGTTGCACCTATGAAATCCGCTGATTGGAAGGATGTATTTATCCGTGCGCCATTCTCCATGTTAAGAACCCGGCCCTCACAGGCACAAACGTCTAATACGATCAGGCAAAAAAACAGAAAGTAGGAATGGCAGGCTATGATGGACAAACTTCGCCCCTTTCATATTACCGTTCTTGTCTATATGGCGCAGGCCGGGATCGTGATGTTTACGTTACCGCGCAGTCTGGCCGATTATTTTGGCACGAACGGCTGGCTGGTTCTGATCCCCTGTTTCCTGCTGTCGTCATTTAATATTTATTTGATTTCTCTGGTCTTTCGGCTAGGCAAGGGACGCTCCGTCTTTGAAATCATGGAACAGTCTATTCCTAAGTGGATACTCTATCCTTTTTACATAGGCTTAGCGTCTATCTGGCTGATCTTCGCCTGCATGATCGGGAAAAAGTATGTGCTGTTATTTCAGATGCTCTCTTTCCCGACTACGAATCCGATGATCTTCAAGCTTGCTATGGACATCCTTCTTTTTCTAATCATTATCAAAGGGATTTATTCGATATCCAAAACAGCAACGCTTTTTTTCTGGATGACGACATGGATGTTCCTGCTGCTGCTGTGGTTTTTTCCGGCCTTCCGCTGGGAGAGATTCACTCCGTTCATTCTCGAGGGTGGACATGACCAGGTTAAAGGGGGAATAGAAGTGTATGCCGCATTTTTGGGTTATGAACTGTCCATTCTGCTGTTTCCTTACGTGGAAAAAACGAAAAAGTCGATGACCGCCATTTATCTCGGTAACACAATTTTAACCCTATGCTACCTTTCTCTCTGTCTTATTTGTTTCGGCTTCTTCAGCCTGGGCCAGTTAAAAAAGCTGCTGTATCCCGTGCTTGATTTGCTGGCCTATATCCAGTTTCCATTCATTGAGCGGCTGGAAAATTTGCTCTACGGCTTTTTTCTCTTTTTAATTCTGATGACTGTCGCGATGTACTGGTGGGCGGCAGAGGAGGCTCTAAAGAGAATCGTACCGAAGTTAAAGACAACGGTACTGGTATTTGTAATGATTGCTGTTTCCTACGGTATCTCTTTTATCCCGAAGACTTTAGATGAGGTTAACGTCTGGATCACCAATCTGGGTTATGTGGCAGTTGGAATAGCCTTTGGATTTCCGAGCTTATTACTTATGGTGCTGTTAATTCAGGGAATTGGGAGGAGCTCAAATGAATAATAAGCTGTTCATTTCAATGACTGTTTTGCTGCTATTAACCGGCTGTGAAAGTGATGAACGGATTCTCGAAAAGCTGGGCATGGTGCAGACGTCAGGCTATGATTTGTTGGAAAACAGTAAGCTAAAGGTGACCTCCTGCGTTCCGGTAATTGATCCTAACTCCGCTATCCGCCGGGAACTGCTGACTGCGGAAGTGAACAGCATCAAGGAAGCGCGGCTGCATTTCTCAAGGCAGACCGACCTGAAGGTAGTCAGCGGACAGCTAAGAGAGTCCATGTTCGGAGCGAAGCTGGCAAAAGCAGGTGTGGAGGATTATATCGATACGCTGCTGCGCGATCCTTCCATCGCGCTCGGCGTCAGAGTAACTGTTGTTGAAGGTGATGCCGGAGAACTGTTGACCAAAAATTTCAAGCCGCATACAGATACTGGACGTTATATTACCCATATGCTGGAGAAAGAGGCTGCCGGCAACAGCATCCCGGCAACGACTTTTTATGAGTTTTCCAGGGATTACAACGATGAAGGAATTGATCCCGTTGCTCCCATAGTGAAGGATGACGGGAACAAGGTACTCATTGACGGTATTGCTTTGTTTCAAGAGGACCGTTATGTTACGAAAGTTTCGGCTAAGGACGGGATTATCTTCGGTCTATTCCGTGATGATCTGAGACAAGGAGAAATCGCAATCAATTTAGGGCAAGAGGACGGCAAGCAGGTCGTTGTCATGTTCAGCTCCTTGTTAAACAAACGTAAGATCAAAGTGCATCATCTGGGGGACGGGCGTTTTAAGATAGATCTCTCTGCCTCGATCAAGGGTTCGGTGCTTGAATATACCGGCAAGCAGAAGCTAAATGAGGAAAAGGATAGAAAGGAATTGGAGAAGCAGATTTCAGAATATATTACAGCCAAAGCCCAGAAAATGGTCCAGCAAATGCAGCAGTATAACGTGGACAGTCTCGGAATCGGTGTGCACGTCAGAAACAGCTTGTCCTACAAGAAGTGGAAGGCCCTGAATTGGAGAGAGGTATATCCTGAAATTGAGGTGGAGTGCCAGACGAAAGTCACTATTAAAGACTACGGGAAATATTCATAAAAGAGCTTGTCTGCGATTTATTTCAATTTAAAAATATACAAAATAGGACAATGGGTGTAAAATTGCAATTACTTAATGCTTCCCGGGGGAGCATGACGGTTTTTGCATGCCTATATGTGAATTAATGCGCATGGCAAGAGTACTAGAAAAGAGATGGAGGCTACGAGATTCATGGGGAGAAGAAACTGGAAACAAGTAATGATGCTGTTTTTGCTGGTCGCTGCGGTCAGTATGGTTGCCGCTGGCTGCGGAACTTCAAGCAATAATACTGTGTCGAAAAATACAGGAGCCGCTGCAGGGGAAGCAAAGGCGGACACGAATGCACCGGCTGAAGCGGTTACGGTGTCGCTTGGTCTGCTGCCTTCAATTGATGCCATTCCTTTCATCATTGCCCACGAGCAAGGTTTTGACAAGAAACATAACGTCAATCTGGATATCCAGACCTTTAAGAGTGCCAAGGACCGTGACGTGGCCTTCCAAGCTGGCAAGGTGGACGGATTGAGCGCTGATCTGGTGGCGATTTCCATCTACAACGAGGCCGGTCTGGACGTGAAGATTACCAGTACAACAACAGGTGAGTTTGATCTGCTGACCGGGAATGACGAAATCCAGGAAGTGAAGGATCTGAAGGGCAAAACGGTTATTCTGTCCAAGAATACCTCTACCCAATATACCGTTGCCATGATGCTGAAACAGGCAGGTCTGACGGAAGAGGATATTACAGTAACCGAGGTTCCGCAAATTCCGACGCGGCTGGAGCTGCTCAAGAATAAAAAAGCCGACGCGGCTGTTCTGCCTGAGCCATTCGTCACCATGGGCAAAACCTCGGGACTGCGTGTACTTAGCTCGACGGTATCAGCAGGCGTGAATCCGTTCGTGCTGGCGTTCCCGCAAAGTGCGATCGACGCTAAGGGACAAGCCATCCGCGATATGTACACAGCGTATGATGAGGCAGTGGAGTATATGAAATCCCATGACCAAGCGGAATATATTGATCTTATTATCAAAGAAGTAGGCTATCCAGACACACTGAAGGATGAAATTAAAGTCCCTGAGTACCTGCCTGCCTATCAGGTGGATGTGAAGGAAGTTGAGGCGGCATTTGCCTGGGCACGGGAAAAAGGCCTGCTGACCAAAGATATATCGGCTGAAGAAGTGATCTCCGATGTCCAGTTTAAGAAGTAGCGGACTCCGCATTAAAGAGCTTCAAGTTGAATATAAAAACGGTCAACTGGCTCTGGGACAAGTCAATCTGGATTTGCCGCAGCATGGCATTTATACGATAATCGGCCCCTCGGGCAGCGGTAAATCTACACTGCTGCGGGCGATTGCCGGCTTGCTGCCGGGTTATCAGGGCGAGCTGCTGTTCAACGGGAAATCCGTGCATGACAAAGAAACACTGATTGGCCTTGTTCCGCAGAACTACGGTCTGCTGCCCTGGAAGACCGTTCATGACAATATTCAAATGGCGATGAAGATTACCCGGCCTGCGGGCGGCAGCAAGCAAGAACGGGAAACGCAGATTCATCATTGGCTGACGTCGATGGGAATTTCCGAATTGAGTGGCCGTTATCCGCTTTCGCTGAGCGGCGGCCAGCAGCAGAGGGTAGCGATTGCCCGGGCATTTGCCATTCTGCCGACGATCCTGCTGCTGGACGAGCCTTTTTCAGCGCTCGATGTCATTACACGCGAAGCACTGCAGCAGATTTTTCTGGACAATTGGCTGGCTAACCCAACTACGACACTGTTTGTGACCCATGATGTGGAAGAAGCGATTCTGCTGGGCCAGAAAATTATCGTCATGCCATCGGTCAAACAGGACACCCCGGAAATTCTCGACAATAGCGCTGTGTTCGGCATGAAGCATGAGGACAAGCGGGAAAGTAATGAGTTTTTCGAGCAGACCAAGCAAATCAGAAAGGTAATGCAGGAGAAATGGTGAAAAAACAGCAGCTTCATCACGTGTTGCGTTTGTTGTTAGTATTCCTGTGTATGAATATCATCTGGTATATCGCCTACCTGCTGATGAATCATTCCATTCTGCCCAGCCCCGGATCTGTGTATAACGCGATGTTTCACTTGGGGGCCAGAGAGGTTATGCTGAATGTTGGCTACAGTCTGCTGCGGATCTTTGAAGGTGTTGCACTGGCACTGGTAATCGGTCTGCTGATCGGTCTGCTGATGGGCCGCTCACCGCTTTGGAACAGACTGCTCGATCCGGTCGTTTACCTGACCTATCCCATTCCCAAGATTGCTTTGCTGCCGGTGGTGATGCTGTTCTTCGGTCTTGGTGAAACCTCCAAAGTGCTGATGATTATGCTGATTCTGCTCTTTCAGGTCATCATCTCCGTGCGCGACGGCGTCAAGGCAATTCCTGACAGCACCTACGATGTGCTGACCAGCATCGGTGCAAGTGCGGGGCAGAAGTTCTGGAATGTGACGCTGCCCGGCGCATTGTCGGTCATACTCAGCACGATCCGGATTTCGCTCGGCACTGCGATTTCCGTGCTGTTCTTCACTGAGATTTACGGGACGGAGCATGGCATGGGCTTTTTCATTATGGATGCCTGGCTGCGGTTGGATTATCCGGAGATGTACGCGGGCATTATGCTGTTCAGCCTGGTCGGATTTGTGCTCTTCCTGCTGGTGGATGTACTGGATTATAAGTTTATGAAGTGGCGGAATTAATAGAACGAGGTATGAATATAAAGCTCACCTTTCCTATTATAACGCTATTACCGGCTTTCTTCGGGAAGCCGGTTTTTTTATATCGTTTTATACGCGGGCGGTGATTTTATGCAGTTGCTGTAATTTCCTGTCGCAAATATAATATGGAAAAAATATCTATTTTTCTTTATAATTAGAGGGTGTTTATTCGAAGACGCAAAGCTACAAAACTTTGAGGAGGATGACTTTTGAACAGCAACAGCAATCAGTTTATTCATCAGACCGCAAAAGCGGCATTGATTACTACAGTAGCGCTTGCGCTGCTGCTTCCCGCCGGGTTTGCTTCGGCGGAATCGGGCTTAGTGCCGCCTGCGGCATCAGCCGAGGCAAAGAGTGGCGGAACAGCGGCGAGTTCCGCAAGGGCGGATGCGGCCCTTGCCAAAATTACACAGGATGAGGCCGTTGCCAAACTGCGCGAGCTCTTCCCTGTTCTAAAAAGTGCAAACGTCACCCGTGTTCAGTTAGGCAACAACGATTACTATTCAGCTGGCACCACGCAGATGGCATGGACCATCGAATGGGAATATCAGGTAGACAGCGGGGGCTATGGGTTCTCCAGCATCATTGATGCCGTTACCGGGGATCTGATCAATACATATATTAATGTCCCCCTTGTGGATGATACCGCTTACTATCCTCCCAAGCTCTCGCGGGCGGAGGCTCTGGAGAAAGCACGAAGTTTTATTACCGCGGCAATGCCCTCGCTGAAGAGTGAAAATATTCAGCTGGTAGAATCGAGATTTTCAGATCTGGGCAGTGAAGTGCTTTTTGGTCCCGTCCAATATTCTTTTAATTTCAATATGCTGAGGAACGGGATACCTTCGGTTGCGGATGATTTAATCATCGGTATCAATGGGAACGGGGAGGTAATCAATTTCAACAAAATGTCCGCAGTGCAGGCATTACCGTCTGCCAAGCCGGCTATCTCCAAGGAACAAGCGAAGAAGACTTTCACGGATAACTTTAATGTCGGACTGTACTATACTCCGGTATACAAGAATGGAAACGTAGCAAGCTGGATACTTGGCTGGAAGGTGGAAGAGCAGGCCTTGTATTCGATTGATGCCCATACGGGGAAAAGACTGGACAACGAAGGCAAGGAAGCTTCGTCCATTCCCGTATCCCATGAGACCGTTCCGCTTGGCAAAGAGGTTTTCCAGCCGCTTGCTCCCGGCAAAGAGCTCACTGTGGAGGAAGCGGTCAAACTGGTAGAGAAGGTGGCTGCCCTTCCGAAGGACCGCAAGCTGGTCAGACAAGCGAAGAGCACCGCTTACCAGCGGCTGGATCAGAAGGTCTGGATGCTGACGTGGGGAGCGGATACGGAGGGGATGCAATCGGGAATGCCGCGCCATTCCTACGCGGAAATTAATGCGGTTACAGGCGAGATTACCCAGTTCCAAATGGAACAGTACATGTATGGGGAAGAGGCTAAGCCGCAGCCTGTTCCCGCAGGCAGCAAGAAGCTGACCCCGGCTGAAGCTAAGCAAAAGGCACTTGCGCTGGTCAACCGCATGTACAATAAAGCAAGCAGCAATCTTAAACTGGTTGAACATGGCGGAACATGGAGCGTGAAGCCTGACGGGAAGGGGTACCGTTATGAATTTATAAATTATTATCAGGGCATACCTGTAAGCGGCAATAATATTTCTATTGAACTTGATCTTTACGGTGGACTTCAAGCCTATACTGCCGGCGGCAGTTTAGATTATTCGAAGCTCACAGAAGTGCCGGCTCCGGCAATCTCCAAGGCGGAAGCACTGCAAAGCTATCTTGGCCAGTATGACATGCAGCTGCAGTTTGTTCGTTTAGGCGGATATTCCGGTAATGGCGGCATTGGTGATTCGACAGTGAAGCTGGTATATGCCCCGCTCACGGCTGACAACGGTGAGATGAGTAAGGTGCTGGATGCCAATTCCGGGAAATGGGTTTCGCTCTACGAGCGTAACGGACGGACAGCAACTGCTGGTGAAGCTGTAGACCTGAAAGGGCACCTGGCCGAAAAACAACTGACCGAGCTGCTGAAATACAAAGTGCTTACTCTGGATGAAGGCGGCAAAGTAAATCCAGACCAGGAAATATCAACCGGGGATTGGTGGACGCTGATTGCAGACGCATCGACAACCTATTACAAGGGCTATTCGGGTGCGGAGAGCAAAACGGTGGCAGGTGTGAGTCCCGAAAGTCCATATTACGATGCCATAAACTATGCCGTAAACCGTGGATGGATCAGCAGAGATACCGTGGTCCGGCCGGAGAGCAAGCTTAGCCGCGAAGAGTTGGCTGTCCAACTGTCTTTTTTTCTGAAGTATGGTAAGCTTTCCAGCTTCCTCGCGAATGATGCCGTCGTAAGCAGCTTCAGCGACAGCGCAGCTATCAACTATAAAGGTGCTGTGGCGCTTGTTGTGAAGCTTGGACTGCTGGAGGGCGAGAATGGAAAGTTCGACCCGCAGCGGATTGTAACCAAGGCGCAGGCTGCCATTGTTATCATGAAAATGGTGGAACTGCAGGGCAAGCTTGATCAGCCTATCGTATAATAGAACAGTTAAAAAAGAACGGAAAAAAGACCGGACCGGCAGGCACAGCTTACAGCTGCGGCCTTCCGGTCCGGTCTTTTCCTTCTATTTCTTGCTGAAACGGTACCGTCCTTAAAAAAGACGGCAAAACCGTTTCCGCTTGGTAAAGCTTATTTACCAAGCTGTTTATCCACTTCTTTAACCGGATTTTCTCCAACGTTCTCTTCAACTTTATGGCTGCTCATGAACCATCCCGTAACGGCAATGAGAACCAGCACTACATAGAAGGTAGCTTTCCACCAGGTGCTGTGGGCGAAGTCCTCAGACAGGACACCCAGCGTCGGGTGAGCCAAGGTAATCACTGCAAGCTTGATTCCTACCCAGCCGACGATGAAGAAGGCTGCAACTTCAAGCCCTGGACGGGAATGCAGCAACTTAACGAAGAAGGAAGCCGCGAAACGCATAATAATCAGTCCGATAAATCCGCCGGCGAAGATGACGAGGAACTGTCCGCCGTCAAGGCCGCCGATGTGACCCATGCCGCTCGGTGGAAGTGCTACCGCAAGGGCAACTGCTGCGAGGATGGAATCGACGGCAAAAGCGATGTCAGCCACTTCTACCTTCAGAACTGTAAACCAAAAGCTGGATTTCTTCTTATTGACAGCGCCCGGAGAGCCGCTCTCATTAGCTTCGTCAGTGACCGGCTTCTTGAACAGCACTTTTCGGAAAATATGATTTCCCGCTATAAATAATAAGTAGAGTGCGCCGATGGCTTGTACCTGCCAGATGTCGACGAGATAAGAGATGATAAAAAGTGAACCAAACCGGAAGACAAACGCCCCTGCCAATCCATAAAAGAGGGCTTTTTTACGTTCCTCATCGGGAAGGTGTTTTACCATAATTGCCAGGACAAGTGCGTTGTCTGCGGCGAGTAGTCCTTCCAGTGCTACAAGAACGAGCAATACCCAGCCATATTCCAAAAATAATCCCCAATCCATTGCTGTTTCCCCCTCATTTGGATGAACATATTTAAGAAAACCCTGCAACACCAATAGTCTAACCAAATTTATATAAAAAAGACCTTTACCAAACAGATTAGCCTTTGGAATAAAGGTAACCTGATTGGTAAAGGTCTCGCTAACAATAGTTCATTGCCAATAAAGCCGGAGAATATCCTCATATTCTCGTATTGACGACTTTATTTAACAGCTACTCCCCTTTACGGGATATATTAAATTTTATTAGTTTTGGTTGCAGGATTGATCTAAAAGTATCATATATGAGCCGAAGGCTATTGTCAATGCCTCTTGAAAATTAGTATCAATGAAAAATGGCAGGGATGGAAACGGAAACATGATACATAAATGTTATGTAAGTTTACATGTGGTATGACGAAACTGCAAACACAAGGAAAAATAAGGCTATTTTAGCTTAAACATAATTGACGATGTGGAGGTTTGAAAATATTATGAGAGTAATCAAAGCGATTGAGTGAGTTTTAAGTTATGAAATCTAACATACTAATTCCAGTTATGCTTAAAGTCTTCTAAGTGTAAAGATTTCAGGATATTAAGCTCCGTTAAACAAAGCATATGTTTCCGAAGCGAGTTTTACTCGCAGAGGCTTCAGGTAGCAGATGCTTCGTAAAACTTTTAGGAGGTGGGAAATAATGCAGCCGTCGTGTATATCAAATGAAGCAGAGGAGGAGATTAGCCGCCACCCTTGCTACAGCGAGGAAGCCCACCGGTTTTATGCCAGAATGCACATCCCGGTTGCTCCCGCCTGCAACATCCAGTGCAATTACTGCAACCGCAAGTTCGACTGTGTGAATGAGAGCAGGCCGGGTGTGGTCAGTGAGGTACTGTCGCCGGAGCAGGCGGAACGCAAGGTAAAAGGGGTTGCAGCGCAGCTTATGCAGCTCTCGGTGGTTGGTGTGGCCGGACCTGGAGATCCGCTGGCAAATCCGGAACAGACCTTCGATACGTTTGCCCGGGTCAAAAGACATGTGCCTGATGTGTCCTTATGCCTTAGCACGAATGGACTTACCCTTTACCGGCATGTGGATGAGATTATCGAGCTGGGCATCCGCCATGTCACGATCACCATCAACGCCATTGATCCGGATGTCGGCCGCGAAATCTATCCTTGGGTATTCGATGAGGGAGTGCGGTACGAAGGGAGAGAAGCGGCGGAACTGCTGATCAGCCGCCAGCTTCAAGGTCTTGAAATGCTGGCGAAGCTCGGAATTCTGGTTAAGGTCAACTCCATTATGATTCCGGGGGTCAATGATCATCATCTGCCTGCAGTGTCCAAAAGAGTAAAAGAGCTTGGGGCCACACTGCATAATGTAACTCCGCTGATTATCGCGCCGGGCAGCCAGTATGAAGCGGACGGACGCAAAGCGCCCCGTCCCAAGGAATTGCACAATCTGCAGGAGCTGCTTGGGCGTGACGGCATGAAGGTTATGCGCCACTGCCGGCAATGCCGGGCCGATGCTATTGGACTGCTGGGCCAGGACCGCAACCAGGACTTTCCCCTGGAGGCGATGGAGGACGATCCGGCAATCAATGAAGCAGCCAGGACGCAGTTCCAACATGATCTGGATGCCAAAATCCGCGAACGCGTCAAAATGAGGCGGGCAAGACTCATGCAGGAGAATGCTCTCAAGATTAGAGTCGCTGTAGCTACTAGAGGCGGTGACAAGGTCAATCAGCATTTTGGGCATGCGACCGAATTCCTGGTGTACGATACCGACGGAGCGGAGGTACAGCTGCTCGGTGTCCGCAAGATCCAAGCGTACTGCCATGGCAAAGCAGATTGCAACGGCGATAAAGTTGCCACGCTGCAGGAAATCATCTCCATTCTTAGTGACTGCCGCATTCTTCTCTGCTCTGGTATCGGCGAAGGCCCACGGGCCAGCCTGAACAAAGCCGGAGTATTGCCTCTCGTCCGCAAAGGTGGAATACAGGAAGCTATTCTCGAAAGCGTCAAGTACAGCTCTTATTTTGAAAATATAAACATTTCGAAGGGATGATGAAAAATGAGACAAATCGCTTTCTATGGTAAAGGCGGTATCGGTAAATCGACAACTTCACAAAACACCCTGGCTCAGCTGGCTACAAAATTCGGACAAAAAATTATGATCGTCGGCTGCGACCCCAAAGCCGACTCCACCCGCCTTATCTTGAATACCAAAGCCCAACAAACCGTGCTTCATCTGGCGGCTGAGCTTGGCTCCGTAGAGGATCTGGAACTGGATGATGTACTGCAAACCGGCTTCGGCGACATCATTAATGTTGAGTGCGGTGGACCTGAACCGGGTGTAGGCTGCGCGGGACGCGGGATTATAACGGCAATCAACTTCCTGGAGCAGGAAGGCGCTTATTCCGATCTGGATTTCGTATCTTATGACGTACTGGGCGACGTTGTCTGCGGCGGCTTCGCAATGCCGATCCGCGAGAACAAGGCGCAGGAGATTTACATCGTCTGTTCCGGGGAGATGATGGCGATGTACGCTGCCAACAACATCGCACGCGGTATCTTGAAATATGCCACCAGCGGCGGTGTGAGATTGGGCGGCCTGATCTGCAACAGCCGCAATACGGACCGTGAAGACGAGCTCATTATGGAGCTTGCCCGCCGCCTGAATACGCAAATGATTCACTTTGTGCCGCGCGATAATGTCGTTCAGCATGCTGAGCTGCGCAGAATGACCGTTGCCCAATATAATCCGGAGCATGCTCAAGCCAAGGAATATGAAATCCTGGCGGAGAAGATTCTGAACAATAAAATGCTGACGATTCCGACCCCGATTACGATGGAAGAGCTGGAGGAACTGCTGATGGAATTCGGCATCATCGAAGACGAAGAAGCCGCCATCCAGAAGCTGCAGGCTTCCGGCCAATAAGCCGCAGGCGGTGTTTACACGAAATCCGGTGAACGGGAGTGGAGAGACGGCTGATTCACCGGAATCGCTCATTGTGGCACGAGAAGCCACGCAGGCGGCTAAGGCTTCCTGCACTACGAAAAGGAGGGTCAGCAAATGGGACTGGATATCGAGGCGAATAAAAAGCTGGTTGAAGATGTGCTGGAAGCCTACCCCAAAAAAGCGAAGAAAGACCGGGAAAAGCATTTTCAGATCAATACGGAAGAAGCGAAAACCTGCGGTACATGTGCGCTGAAGTCCAATATTAAATCCCGTCCCGGCGTCATGACGCCGCGCGGATGCTCTTATGCAGGATCTAAAGGCGTGGTATGGGGACCGATCAAGGATATGGTTCATATCAGCCATGGTCCTATCGGGTGCGGCCAATACAGCTGGGGTACCCGCCGCAACTATGCCAGCGGGACGCTTGGAATTGACAACTTTACCGCCATGCAGATTACAAGCGATTTCCAGGAGACGGATATCGTCTTCGGCGGAGATAAGAAGCTAGAAGTGATTATGCGTGAGATTACCGAGATGTTTCCGCTCGCCAAGGGGATTTCTGTTCAATCCGAGTGTCCGGTCGGTCTGATCGGCGATGATATTGAAGCAGTATCCAAAAAAATGGCCAAAGAGCTGGAGATGCCGATCGTTCCGGTGCGCTGCGAAGGGTTCCGGGGTGTGAGCCAGTCGCTGGGCCATCATATTGCCAACGATGCAATCCGTGACTTCGTGCTCGGCAAAGCTGAACTGGCTGAAACCGGCCCTTACGATGTCAATATTATCGGCGATTATAATATCGGCGGTGATGCCTGGGCTTCCCGTATCCTGCTGGAAGAAATGGGTCTTCGCGTCATTGCCCAGTGGTCCGGCGACGGTACCTTGAATGAGCTGGAAATCGCCCATAAGGCGAAGCTGAACCTGATTCACTGCCACCGCTCCATGAACTACATGGTTGAGCATATGGAGAAGGCCTACGGTATTCCTTGGATGGAATACAACTTCTTTGGACCTTCCAAAACGTATGAGAGCCTGCGCGCCATCGCCGCTTTGTTTGACGAGACGATCCAGGAGAATTGCGAGAAGATGATCGCGAAGCATAAACCGGAAATGGATGCGATTATTCATAAATTCAGACCACGGCTGGAAAATAAAAAAGTGCTCCTGATGATCGGCGGTTTGCGTTCCCGTCATACGATCGGCGCTTATGAGGATCTCGGCATGGACATCGTGGCTTCCGGCTATGAATTTGCCCATAAAGATGATTACGAGAAGACCTTTCCGATGATGAAGGAAGGCACGATCATCATGGATGATCCAACGGCGTATGAACTCGAAGAGCTCGCACAGAAAATGAATGTTGACCTTGTGGGCTCGGGGGTTAAGGAGAAATATGTATACCACAAGATGGGGGTTCCGTTCCGCCAGATGCACTCCTGGGATTACAGCGGTCCGTATCATGGCTTCGACGGCTTCAAGATTTTTGCCAAAGACATGGATATGACCGTGAACAGCCCGGTGTGGAATCTGATTAGCAAGAAGGAAAAAGTCCAGGCAGAGGGGGCGAGCATATGAGCAAAGACAGACTGGAGATTCCGGATTATAACTCTTTGTTCTCGGAAGACCGCTTCGTGCAGCAGCGGGAGAATAAAAGGCAGTTCGAAGCGCCCTGCAGCGAGCAGGAAACGGCTGAAGCACTCGCTTACTCTCAATCTGCGGAGTATATGGAGAAGAACTTTAACCGTAAAGCGGTTGTCATCAATCCGCATAAAGCCTGCCAGCCGCTTGGCTCGATCATGGCCGCGCTCGGCTTTGAGAAGACCCTGCCCTTCATTCACGGTTCGCAGGGGTGCAATTCTTATTTCCGCAGCCATCTAAGCCGTCATTTCAAAGAGCCTACCCCTGCTGTTTCTTCTTCCATGACCGAGGATGCGGCTGTATTTGGCGGCATGAGCAATCTGATTGACGGTCTGGAGAACAGTATTGCTCTCTACAAACCGGAGATGGTTGCGCTTTGTACGACCTGTATGGCCGAGGTTATCGGCGACGACCTGTCCTCCTTCATCGGCAATGCCCGTCAAAAGGGTGTGATTTCGGAAGACTTCCCGGTTGCTTTCTGCAACACGCCAAGCTTTGTCGGATCACACATCACCGGGTATGATTCGATGCTGAAAGGAATCCTCAGCTATCTGTATGACCGCTCAGGCATTCAGGCTGCTCCGGGAAGCGGCGAAGAAACGGGGGAAAAGCTGAATGTTATGCTCGGCTTCGAGCCTTACACCGGCAACTTTGCGGAAATCCGTAAAATTCTGAATGCCTTTGATACCAAATATACGTTCCTTGGCGATCACAGCGGCAACTATGACTCTCCGGCTACGGGAGAATACGAATATTATTACGGTGGAACGAAGCTTGAAGATGTTCCTCTGGCCGCTAACGCGCTCGCTACGCTGTCGCTCCAGAAATACACGCTCAAAAAGACGCAGGATTATATCGGCGGAACCTGGAAGCAGCCGATTGCTGCGATGTCCACACCGCTAGGCATTACAGGAACCGACAAGCTGCTGGATACCATTAGTGAGCTGACGGGTCTTCCAGTTCCTGCATCGCTTACTGAAGAACGCGGCCGGGTAGTGGATGCCCTTACGGACAGCCACCCTTACATTCACGGCAAGCGGGTGGCACTGGCCGGCGATCCCGACCTGCTCATCGGACTCATCGGGTTCTGTCTGGAAACCGGTATGGAGCCTGTGCATATCGTCTGCTCGAATGGGGATGTGGACTTCAATGATGTGAAATTCAAGGAGGAAGCCGAGGCGCTGCTGGCCTCCAGTCCGTACGGCACGGAAGCCACCGTTTATATCGGCAAAGACCTGTGGCATATGCGTTCACTGCTGCTGAACGATCCGGTGGATCTGGCGGTCGGCAGCTCGCATCTGAAGTTCGCAGCCAAGGATGCGAATGTGCCGCTGATCCGGGTGGGGTTCCCAATCTTTGACCGTCATCACATGCACCGTTATCCGATTCTTGGATACCAAGGTGCACTGAATTTGCTCAGTCTGATCGTTAATACTGTTCTGGATGAGCTTGACCGCAACCATTCCGGGTTCAACTTTGATCTGGTACGTTAAGAGGAAACACACATAGATGCAGGATTGCCTGTAGTAAGCATCCACCTTTAACGAAGGAGATGAAGAGCCGATGGACCCTGTGCGAAAAGACGAATTTGATTCCGAGGCTTGCGGGAGCCTCTCCCCCAAATCGAAGCCTTGTCCGCGGCCCAAACCGGGTGAAGCGGCCGGAGGCTGCTCCTTCGACGGAGCCCAAATCACATTGCTGCCGATTATGGATGCCGCGCATCTTGTCCATGGTCCGATTGCCTGTGCCGGGAACAGCTGGGAGAGCAGAGGGGCGTTGTCCAGCGGGCCTTCTCTGTCCCAGTATGGCTTTGCTACGGATCTTAATGATTCCGATATTATTTTTGGCGGGGAAAAGAAACTGAAGGAAAGTATCGACTATATTGCCGGGCGCTTTGCGCCTCCGGCAATATTTGTATATTCAACCTGTGTGACGGCTCTGATCGGCGAAGATATGGATGCTGTATGCAAGGAGGCAGGAGAACGGCTGCATATCCCTGTTATTCCCGTGAACAGCCCGGGTTTTGTCGGCAGCAAGAATCTGGGCAACCGGCTGGCAGGTGATGCTCTGCTTCAGTATGTGATCGGAACAGGGGAACCGGAGCCGGACACTCCGCTCGGCGTCAATTTGATCGGTGAATATAATATTGCCGGTGAAATGTGGGATATCGAGAAGCTGATGAACAGTGCCGGAATCGCCGTAACCTCGCGTATTACAGGAGATGCCAGATATAAGGAGATTACCTGGGCGCACCGTGCCAAGGTGAATATGGTGGTCTGCAGCCGCGCGCTGCTCGGTCTTGCCAAAGAGATGGAGTCGAGATATGGCATCCCTTATTTTGAGGGCTCTTTCTACGGGGCCAAGGAAACGACGTATTCCCTGCGCCAAATGGCGTATCTGATGAATGACCGTGAAATGGAGCGCCGGGTTGACCGGTTGACCGAGCGTGAAGAAAGCCGGCTGGCTATGGATTTGCGTCCGTACCGCAAGCTGCTGAAAGGAAAAAAGGCGGTGCTGTACACCGGCGGCGTTAAAAGCTGGTCCGTGATTTCCGCACTTAAAGAACTGGGTGTTCAGGTGGTTGGAGTCGGCACGAACAAAAGCACAGAGGATGATGTGCGGCGTATTGCCGACCGGGTGGGCGATGACACCGAATATATTCCGGAAGGCGGTGCGGGCCGGATTCTCAAAACTGTACGGGAACGTAAAGCTGATATCATGATCGCCGGCGGGCGCAATATGTATGTGGCGATGAAAGAGCAAATTCCTTTTATTGATATCAACCAGGAGAGGCACAAGGCTTACGCCGGGTATGAGGGGCTGCTGCGGCTGGCCAAGGAGCTGACATATTCCCTGGCGAATCCAATCTGGAAGCTGGCGTCCAGTCCTGCTCCCTGGGATAAGGAGGCTCCGCCCTATGACCGTTAACCGGAGAAAAAAGCCCGCCTCGGTCAATCCGATCAAGATTGGCCAATCGCTGGGGGCTGTTCTGGCCCTTCAAGGCTGCTACCGCGCCATGCCGCTGATCCACGGCTCCCAAGGCTGTTCCGCTTTTCCCAAAGCACTGCTTACCCGGCATTTCCGCGAGCCAATCGCCGTACAGACCTCGGCGCTGCAGGAAATGGATGTTATTTTCGATGCTAACCGCAATTTGGAGGAGGCGCTCAATCTTGTGCTGAGTAAGCACCGGCCCGATATTATCGGCATTGTGGGAACGGAATTGACCGATGTGGCCGGAGTGGACTACCAAAGCCTGCTCAAGATGTATAAGCGGGAACGCAATATGCGCGGCGGGCTGGCGTTCTCCGTCGTGCTGCCCGACTTTCGGGGCTCATTGGAGTCCGGGTTCAGCACTACAGTGGAGGCGATGATCGACGAGATGATCCAGCAGGTTGGACACCGGGGTTCGAGGAATGTGAATACCCGCCAGATTACGCTGCTTCCGGGTTCCTTTCTGACACCTGCAGATGTGATGGAGCTGAAGGAAATGATCTCCTCCTTCGGATTTGACGTCATTGCTGTACCGGATATATCCACCTCGCTGTCCGGTCATCTCCTGACCGGGTTTTCCGCGCTGACCCGAGGCGGTGTGCCGCTGGATTCCATGCTGCAGAGCCTGCAGTCCGGCCTGACGATTGCCGTCGGAGCCAGCATGGAACGTCCGGCCAGAAGGCTGCACAATGCACTGGGCACACCCTACAAGGTATTTAATGGAGCCATGGGGCTCAAGGCAACAGATGATCTGCTGCATTTCCTGCATCAGATCAGCGGCGAGCCGGTGCCGCTCCGTTATTGCTGGCAGCGGGAGAACCTGCTTGACAGTATGCTGGATGCGCATTTCCAATTTGCCGGAATGTCGGTGGTGGCCGCACTGGAGCCGGATCATCTGTATTCCGTCTCAAGCTGGCTTGAGGAACTGGGTATGGAACAAAAGGCGCTGATTGCATCCTATGAAACTCCGGTTGTTGCAGGTATGGAGCGGGAGGTATGGGTAGGTGATCTGGATGATGCCGAGGTGCTCGGAAAAGACGCGGATTTATGGATCAGCAATTCGCATGGGATCGCAGGAGCAGAACGTATTGAAGCTGCATTTCTGGCGGCTGGGTTTCCGGTCTGGAGCGAGCTTGGGGCGTATATGTCCGTTTCGGCCGGCTACAGGGGCGCTATGGAATGGAGTAATAAAGCCGGGAATTTGTTGATGCGAAGGGAGGCTGAGCGCCGTGAAGGTAGCGTTCGCCACAGATGACGGAAACCGTGTAAATGCCCATTTCGGGCAAAGCCCAATGTTCGCTGTTTACAATGTGGCCAAAAATGGCGGAGAGCTCTTGGAGCTGCGCAAGCTCCCCGCTTTGCTCAATGAAGATGAAGCGGGCAGGATCGACAGCCGCCTGGAGGCGATAGGTGATTGTACCCTGATCTTCATTATGCAGATCGGGGCCTCCGCAGCGGCGAGGGTCACCCGCCGCAAGATTATGCCGGTGAAGGTACCCTTTGGCAGTCCGATTGATGAGCAGGTGAAACGGCTGGTGGAAATGCTTCAGGGCAAACCGCCCATGTGGCTGGCTAAGGTGCTGCGGGCGGAAGAAGAAGGCGAAGGGGAGGGATTAGATGGAACCCATGGCTAAGTCGAACATTAGTCTGTCGGGAGAAGCGGCTCAAGAAGGCGCGGCAGTACAACGCCGCAGCCGCTCCAGCCGCAAGCCGCTGGATCCGGATACGGCGGATGCTTTTGTCCGGCGTTTATGCCATCTGCTGGATACGGAAGACTTCTTTGGCAAATACGCTTCCTTTACGCCGCAGGCAAAGATCGCCAAGCAGTTTCTGGCCTCCGCCGAGGATAAAAGCAAGTCGGAATTCAACTGTGCTGTATCTCCGGAAGTGCGGCATCAGGTGCCGCTCGTCTTTCAGGCTATCGCCGGTGTGGTGGAAGAAAAAAGCGGCGTTATCGTACAGAGCACCGCCGAGATTAATGGAGAAGGCTTCGGGCGCGGGCTGCTGTACACCGGCCGCGTGATCCTCGTTCTCAAAAGCCTGCGGGCCGGGTTCCCCTTTCCGTTCACGGCGGAAGAGAAGCTGATCCGCTACGGGGTGGAGTGTGTGGAGGAAGGGCTGGCTTATTTGCATAAATATAAGGAAATTACGGCCCTGCACGGTTTGCTTAGCCTGGAGGGCTAGCCAGTAAATGAATATCAGTCACAGGGGGAGACAGGGATGGAGCAGCTTGCCGGAGGTTTGGAGCTGGAACGGTATGCCCGGCAGCTGAAGCTGCTTGGAGAAAGCGGACAGCAGGCGCTGAAGGAAGCGACGGTTATGGTGGCCGGAATCGGCGGACTTGGAGGAACGGCCGCACTGTATTTGGCAGCGGCTGGCGTCGGCAAGCTTATTTTGGCCCATGAGGGAATCATCCTTGCACCGGATCTCAACCGGCAGATTCTTATGGACAGCGATCACCTGGGCATGGAACGGATAAGCACAGCGAAAGCGCAGCTGAAGCGGCTGAATCCGCATGTGGAGATCGAAGGGCATAATT
The DNA here is from genome assembly GCF_038593145.1 of Paenibacillus sp. FSL L8-0340. Taxonomy (NCBI): domain Bacteria; kingdom Bacillati; phylum Bacillota; class Bacilli; order Caryophanales; family Paenibacillaceae; genus Paenibacillus; species Paenibacillus sp. FSL L8-0340. The sequence goes on along the minus strand of NZ_CP151967.1, from coordinate 6,139,008 downwards.
CCAAAATTGAATATGAAATTGCCAAACCCTGGGTAGAGAGCGCCGATATTGTGATTGACGCCCGCTATGATTTTCCGGAGAGATATGCGTTGAACCGCATTTGTGTGGATACCGGGACGCCTATGGTGGAAGCTGCGATGTACGGCTTTGAAATTTCGCTTACCACTGTTGTTCCCGGGGAAACGCCTTGCCTGGAATGCCTATATCCAGATCTGCAGCCGCAGTGGGAACCGTTCGGGTTTCCAGTTTTGGGAGCTACGTCCGGAATTGCGGGTTGTTTGGCAGCACTGGAAGCCGTAAAATGGATTACAAGGGTAGGGACAACTTATGCGGGCGTAATGCATCGCTTCAGCTCACTCGACTTCGCCTGTTACAGCGTTGGGCTTACCCGTAATCCGAATTGCGCTTGCTGCGGAGAAGGAGGTAAACCGTGAAAAGTCTCAAGCTATGTGACACGACACTTAGGGATGGTGAACAGGCGGCTGGAGTTTCATTCACGAGGGCGGAAAAGCTGGAAATCGCAAAGTTGCTGTCGGAGTGCGGAGTAGAGCAAGCGGAGGTAGGTATTCCTGCCATGGGCAAGCGGGAGCAGGAGGATATTGCGGCAATCGCCGAACTGGGGCTTCCCATGAAGCTTATGACCTGGAACCGCTCGGTCCTTGGCGATATCGACAAGGCGCGCAGTACCGGAGTGAACTGGAGCCATGTGTCCATTCCGGTCTCAGAGATTCAGCTTCAGGGCAAGCTTGGGCTGACGCCGGCTGAAGGGCTGAACAAGCTGCTTCGTGCGGCGGAGCATGGGCTCAGGCTGGGGATGACGGTGTCGGTAGGGATGGAGGACTCCTCCAGAGCGAATATGGAATTCCTGGTTGAATTGGTGAACAGCCTGTATAAAGAAGGAATCCGCTGGTTCCGTTATGCGGATACGGTATCTGCCCATTATCCCGGGCAGATGACGGAGCGGGTAAGCACGCTGCTGGGGGCGGTTCCCGCAGATGTGGAGCTGGAAGTGCACTGCCACAATGACTTCGGGCTGGCATGCGCCAACACACTTAGCGGCATTGCTGCAGGTGCGGTTTGGGCCAGCACCACCGTAGCCGGCATTGGCGAACGTACGGGCAACGCGGCCATGGAGGAAGTCGCCATGGCCTGGCGGCATTTGTACGGCGGGGAGAGCGGTGTACGGATGGATCTGCTCAAGGGTTTGGCGGATAAGGTTATTGCCGCCTCCGGTCGCAGTGTCGGCGATGCGAAGCCGATTGTGGGGCAGCTGGCATTTACGCATGAGTCAGGAATCCATGTGGACGGGCTGATGAAGGAGAAAAGTACGTATCAGACCTTTGATCCTGCTGAGGTGGGGCGGACGCACCGCTTCGTGCTGGGCAAACATTCTGGAAGCAATGGTGTAGTCCATGTGCTGGAACAGAGAGGACTTGAGGTGAACGCCGACACGGCGGGGCGTTTGCTGGAACGGGTCCGCGTATACGCGGAAGCCAGAAAAGACACTGTTCCGGAGTATTTGCTGGTGCAATGGCTGATGGAGGAACAGCAGCGGGCCCAGAATGCGGTTTGAGCACCTGGAGCAAGTAATGAAGCAAGCAGCATTCCGCTTCCTTGGTGGAGGCGGAACACTGCTTGCTTTTTTTGGCGAGTATTCTTGTTCAGAACGCTCTGTGCCGTGAAAAAAGCTGCGTTTATTGTTGAAAACTTGCATAGCTTACTGTAAGCAACTACAATCTGAGCAGGATGGATTCATAGAGAAAGCAAGAAGAATGGAGAGCCATGACTACAAAGACGATTTTTTTTGATATTGACGGTACGATTTATGATGAGGAGAAGCAGGTGCCTGCTTCCACAAAGAAAGCCATCGCTGAGCTTAAGCGGCTGGGCCATCATGTGGCCATCGCGACAGGGAGGGCCTCCTACATGTTTGAGGATCTGCGGGAAGAGCTGGGGATCCATTCGTATGTTTCGCTTAACGGGCAATATGTTGTTTTTGAGGGGGAAGTGATTTACCGCAATCCGCTGGATACGGCTGCCTTGAAGGAGCTTACGCTGTTCGCCGAGAAGCAGGATCACCCGGTAGCCTATATTGATGCCCTTGACATGAAGGTGAATGTTGCGGAGCATGAGTATATTCAGACAAGCTTAGGATCGTTGAATTTGGCCTTTCCGACGCATGATGCGGAGTATTTTCTGCTGAATGAAATTTATCAGGCGCTGATCTTTTGCCCGAAGGAGAGCCAGGAGATGTACGCGGAAGCCTACCCCGGCTTCAAATTTATCCGTTGGCATCCGCTCTGTATGGATGTTCTGCCGGGCAACGGCTCGAAGGCTAACGGCATTGCCCAAATGATGAAGCATCTCGGAGTGAAGAAGGAAGATATTTATGCTTTTGGCGATGGCCTCAACGATGTAGAGATGCTGCAATTTGTCGGTCATGGCATCGCGATGGGCAATGCGGAGGATGAGGTTAAGGCCGTGGCTCCTTATGTCACCAAGCATGTCAGTGAGAACGGAATTTATGAAGGATTAAAGATGGTTGGTTTGCTGTAGGTTAGGGAATTTTGCGGGTAGAAGGAATAATACAGATCTCGTTTGAAACTAAAGGACTTTCATTGCGGAATCTGCAATAGAATAGTCCTTTTTTGCTGTCGCCGAGCGTTCAATTCTATTAGCTGAAGACGGAGGTAACAAGGCTAAAAACTTATTTTCCGTCTGTATAGGTGAAATCGGTTTGTCCATCTAGTACAAATACCTAGTAAACGCAAAAATATATAATTGCCTACGAGACGGATGTCTATGCCCTTCAATAGGTGAATGGAGTAGTATACATAAAGTCTATTGGAGGTGTTGAAGATGGGTCGCTCTGAGCATAGGAGTAAGGAGCGGGGATGCAAGAAACCGGATATGGCTTGCCCCTTGCCAAGAAAAAAACATCGAAAAACAAAATGTGCAGTACACCGAAAATGCCACTGTAAGGAAATCATCGTCAAAAAGCAAATCGTTCGCGTTAATATTCCCTTGGGGGCATTAGGTGCCGCTGGAGCCGCTGGAGCATTGGGAGCGGCAGGAGCTGTAGAAGCACTGGGTGCAGCAGGTGCTGCCGGAGCTGCGGGAGCACTCGGCGCCGCCGGCGCAGCAGGGGCAGTGGGAGCGACAGGTGTGGCTGGAGCACTCGGTGCTGTAGGCGCCGCTGGAGCGCTCGCAGCCGCTGGAGCCGCCGGAGCACTTGGGGCAGCGGGAGCGACTGGAGCATTAGGCGCTGCCGGAGCCGCCGGACTTTTGGGCGCCGCCGGAGCTGCTGGCGCTTTAGGTGCAGTTGGCGCGACAGGAGCACTCGGTGCTGCCGGAGTAGCAGGAGCCTTGGGCGCCGCTGGAGCCGCCGGCGCTTTAGGTGCAGTTGGCGCGACAGGAGCGCTTGGTGCTGCCGGAGTAGCGGGAGCCTTGGGAGCCGCTGGAGCGGCAGGAGCCTTGGGGGCCGCCGGTGCCCTTGGCCCGGCGGGAGCAGCCGGGTTGGTAGGCCTCCCGGGACCCGCAGGACCGGCAGGACCGGCAGGGCCAACGGGTCCCGTAGGTGCTGCCGGAGTAGCAGGACCACCCGGACCTGTAGGACCAGGCGGACCCGCAGGAGCGCCCGGACCCGTAGGGCCAGGCGGAGCCCCGGGACCTGTAGGTCCAACGGGAGCCGCAGGCGCAGTGGGACCCGCCGGAGTGGCCGGACCCGCAGGACCTGCTGGACCAGCGGGTGCCACCGGAGCGACAGGAGCGGCCGGCGCAGCGGGCCCAGCAGGAGCAACGGGTGCAACGGGTGCCGCAGGCGGTATAGCCCAGTTTGGGTATGTATATAACCTCGGAGCGCAGGTTGTGCCGATCGAGGCGGATGTTTCTTTTGATACCAACGGGTTCCTTACACCTGGAATAACACATGCTCCGGGAACGACTACAATCTCGGTTGCGAATGCAGGTATTTATGAAGTTAATTTTTCAGTATCAGGTGTAGAACCAAATCAATTTGCCTTATTCGTAAACGGCGCGCTCGTTCCGGGTACTGTGTACGGCTCAGGTGCGGGCACGCAGCAGAACACGGGGCAGGCCATATTCGCCCTTTCTTCCGGCGATGTATTAACCCTGAGAAATCACAGCTCCTCCGCAGCAGTCACGCTGCAGACGTTGGCTGGAGGCACGCAAGCCAACGTGAATGCATCTATTGTGATTAAGCAATTGAGTTAGGATTTCATAAACCGTATATCCGGACGATACAGTTCGATAAAAGGGTGGGAAGACTTCCGGAAGGAGCTTTTCACCTTTTTTAATTCACATAACAGTAGAGGTTTGCGGACAGAGCCTGCGTTTTACAGTGGAAGTTGTTATCGTCTTCCTCCAGTGTGGTTAAGATATATTAATATGTCCGGACGAAGCCGCGCCGGTTTCGCCGGAGATCAGGATCTTAAACTACAGGAATTGAAGGAAGCGGAGGGAACCGGAGTGAACCCTAAATGGTGGAAAGAAAGCGTCGTGTACCAGATTTATCCGATCAGTTTTATGGACAGCAACGGTGACGGCATAGGCGATCTGCGCGGGATTATTTCCAAGCTCGATTACCTGCAGAATCTGGGTGTCGATGTCATCTGGGTGTGTCCGATCTATAAATCACCAAACCATGACAATGGCTATGATATTAGTGATTACTGCGATATTATGAAGGAATTCGGGACGATGGATGATTTTGACCGGCTGCTCAGTGAGATGCATTCGCGCGGCATGAAGCTGATGATGGATCTGGTGCTGAATCATACCTCCCATCAGCATCCGTGGTTTATTGAATCGCGAAGCTCGAAGGATAATCCCAAACGGGATTTTTATATATGGAGAAAAGGCAAAAACGGCGGTCCGCCAAACAACTGGGAATCGTATTTCAGCGGTACGGTCTGGGAGCTGGACCCGGTGACGGACGAGTATTATCTCCATCTGTATTCCAAATATCAGCCGGATCTGAACTGGGAAAATCCCGTGGTAATCGACAAGCTGCATGAAATGGTGCAGTGGTGGCTGAAAAAAGGGGTCGACGGGTTCCGGTTTGACGCGATCGCCCACATCGTGAAGGCGGAGGGTTACCCTGATGCGCATAATCCGGGCGGAACGCCGACGGTTCGCGCCTATGATATGTTCTCTAACCTGTCGCATGTGCACACACTGCTGCAGAATCTGTATGATCGGGTGCTGTACTTCTACGATATTATGACGGTTGGCGAAACCTCGGGCCTTGGGCCGGAGCAGGCGCTGGATTATGTCGGCGATGGACGCCGGGAGCTGAACATGACCTTTCAGTTTGAACATATGAATCTGGATGCCGCCTCACCTGGGGGAGGCAAATGGGATGTGGTTCCCTGGCACCTGACGGAGCTCAAAAAAATCATCAGCAACTGGCAGACCGTCCTGCATGACAGGGGCTGGAACGCCAATTATTTATGCAATCATGACCAGCCGCGTTCGGTATCGAGGTTTGGCGACGATCTCTTCTACCGTGTTCCTTCGGCCAAAATGCTGGCCACCTTTATTCATATGCTGGAGGGTACGCCTTACATTTATCAGGGCGAAGAAATCGGCATGACGAATGTGGCTTTTGAATCAATCGACGAATACCGGGATGTGGAAACGCTCAATTATTATGAGGAAAAGCGTTCACACGGCTTAGCCGAAGCCGACATTATGGCCGCCATACACAAAAAAAGCCGGGACAACGCCCGCACACCGATGCAATGGGATGATGGAGAAGAAGGGGGCTTCACAACCGGTGTGCCTTGGATCAGAGTGAACTCCAATTTCAAGGAGATTAATGCGGCTAGTGCAGTCAAAGATCCTGATTCGATTTTTAACTACTATAAAAAGCTGATTGAGCTGCGGAAAAGTCATCAGGTGATCGTTTATGGTGAATATGGACTGTTGCTGGAGGAGCATCCGGAGATTTATGCCTATACCCGTACGCTGGAGGAGCAGCGGCTGCTGGTGATTTTGAATTTTTATGGCCAGGAGCCGGTGTTCGAGCTTCCGGGTGAATTCCAGCCGGAGAAGCTGGAGCTGCTGATCTCCAATTATGCCCCTTCCAAAGAGGAAGATCTAAGAAACCTGAAGCTTCGTCCTTATGAGGCAAGGGTATATCTGCAGCGTCAACGTTGAAATAGCAGAGAGTTGCCATGGCGCGGGAAGTATGGCGAAATGGCGACTCTTTTTTGAGTTTGCCGGCAAAAGGGGTTACAATGGCGGTACATTAGCATAAATAGAGAGGTTTTTGCAGGTGCTGAGGGAGGAGAGAAATCATGAGTGAGTGGTATGAAGAGAGCTTTGGAGAAGACTATTTAATTGTCTACAGACACAGGGACTTCGGAGGGGCACGCCGCGAAGTGGAAAAGATGATCGACTGGCTTGCGCTTCCCCATGGCGCCAAAGTGCTGGATCTCTGCTGCGGGATGGGGCGTCATTCGCTGGCACTCTCAGAGGCCGGGTACGAGGTTACCGGTGTAGATTTATCCGAGGCGTTGCTGAGGGAGGCGCGTTCCCAGAAGGGGGCCGGATCGGTGACCTGGATACGCTCCGATATGCGGAAGCTGCCGCTGGATGGCGGTTTTGACGCAGTGGTTAACCTGTTTACTTCCTTCGGTTATTTTGAGGAGGATGAGGAACAGGTGAAGGTGCTGCGGGAAATTCACCGGATGCTTAAGCCGGGCGGCAAGTTTATTATAGATTTCCTTAACCCTGCTTATGTGATCCGCCATCTTGTACCACATTCCGTTCGTGAGGATGTAGACAATCTCATAGATGAGTCACGCCGGATCGAAAACGGTTATGTGATGAAAGACATCATTCTTACCTCCAAAACAGATCAGACGCCCCGCCGCTACCATGAACGGGTAAAGCTCTATTCGCTGGAACAGTTCAGCAAGATGATCGCAGCCGCAGAACTGCGCCTCGAAGCTGTGCATGGCTGCTACGATGAAAGCGACTATGATGCAGAAAGCTCAACCCGAATGATCTTCCGGGGGACCCGGACTTAGATGGTTTCGGGAAGAAGACTTAGAGGAGGCGGCGGAGATTCCATGCGAAAGCCGGAAATCAAGATAAGGGACAGCGGCATTATCCAGATTTCGGTGCCGATGGCCCCGCCGCTGCGCCAGGTGAACAGCTATCTATTGCCAGACCGGGACGGCAACCTTACGGTGATCGACCCCGGCCCGCATACGCTTGAGGCGGAGCTGGCTTGGCAGGAGGTTATGCAGGAGCTGGGTTTCTCTTGGGACAAGGTGCGCAGTGTTGTCGTCACACACCATCATCCTGACCATTACGGACTGGCCGGCTGGATGCAAGCCCGCTGCGGCAGCAAGGTGTGGATATCGGAACGGGCTCATGCGGAAGCCCGGATGACCTGGGGAGCGGAGGCCACTCTGAACGAGACGCTGCCGCTCCAGTTCCTCCGGCATGGGATGCCGGAGCCTTTGATTCAGGGGATCAGGGAGCATCTGGAGGGCTTCCTTCCCGAGGTAACCCCGCAGCCGGAGGTTACTTATATAAATGCTGCCACCCCTTTTCCGATGGGGGACCGTGAGTGGCAGCCGCTGGTTACCGGCGGGCATGCGCCGGGACATGTGTCGTTTTATCACGGCGGCAGCGGGCTTATGCTCTGCGGCGATGCTGTGCTGCCGCAAATCTCGCCCAATGTCAGCCTGCAGCCCGGCAGTGATCCGCAGCCGCTGCTGACGTTCATGGAGGGGCTGCGCGCGCTGCACAGCTACCCGGTGGCGATGGCGTTCCCGGGGCACCGGGAACCGTTCACCGGCTTTGCGGAGCGGCTTGACAGCCTGCTCCGCCATCACGAGGAGCGGCTGGATGCCACAGCCGCCCTGCTGGCGGACGGCCCGCTGAGCGGATTCGCCGTCTGCGAGGCTATGTTCCGCAGCCGTGTAACCAGCGCGCATCAGCTGCGCTTTGCCATGGGCGAGACGCTGGCGCATCTCGCCGAGCTGGTGCGCCGGGAGCGTGCTATAGTGATAGAGCCCGCTCCCGGAACGGGTGGCAGCACGTTGTTCGCTGCTCTGAACCCGTAGAGTTGCTTCAAGCTCAAGCGGCGGCAGGATATTGCCGCGCTCGCGGAGTGAAGAGGGCGGGGCTGACGGGGAATAAGCAAGCGATAGCGCTATAAAGCAAATAGAGAACAATACATAAAGCCATGACACAGAGTGAGCGGGATATTTCCGCTGCACTGTGGCATGGCTTATTATAGTTGCTGCTGTTCCCAAGGGATCTTGAATTAATCCCTGATCCTTACTCCGGCAAATCGCTGCCAGCCGCTGGTTTCTTGGCGGCTTCTTCAACATCCTCGGGTGCATGGGGCAGGCCAAGCTCCTGTTCGCGTTCGGCTTGTTTCCGGTGGGCGATACGGCTGCTGGCAGCAGCGGCTACAGCACCTACGATGTCATCCAAGAACGTATGGATTTCTCCGGTCGTTTTGTCATTGAGCCGTTCGAGCACGCCGGGCTTCAGTTTATCTACGTAACCATAATTGGTGAAGCCGATGCTTCCGTACACATTCACGATGGAAAAAGCGAGGATTTCATCGACGCCGTACAATCCTTCATCGTTCTCAATCATGTCCTGCAGCGGGGTAAGCAGCTTGCCTTCCTCTGCCAGTACATCCAGCTGGATGCCGGTCAGCACCGCATTCTGCACTTCACGTTTGCTCAGTACCATCTCAACGTTATGGACGCATTCCTCCATCGTCAGATTCGGATAATAGTTTTTTTGCAGGAGCATGACCAGCTCCGCTATTTCCGTAACGGTCACTCCGCGTTTTTGCATCCAGACTTTAGTTGCTTCCGCAACGGCCTTGCTGTTGAGACTGTAAGGGATTTTTGCATCAGCCATCATCTGTCACCTCATAGTAAGTAGTAGTTTTATTGCCTCTTATCATTTCTTTTTCTGTCCTTCGTAAAAATCTGAAGGTAGTGAGATTGTACAGATTCTGGCAGTCAATGTCCAGCAGGTGCACCATTTCTGTGAAGTGGAAGTATAGTGATTTCCCTGACAATTACTTTCCGGCCAATAATTTAGGATAAGCTGTTGTTATTTTTTGGACAGAGGGCTCGTATACATAGCAGTACAATCTGGTATTAACCTTGAAAGGGGTAATTATTGATGAAACATATGAAGCAAATCCGCAATCTTTCGGCGGTTTGTCTGCTGACGGTTCCACTTGCACTGTCCGGCTGCGGTCTGTTTGGCTCAGAGTCGGCAGCGGTTGATCCGCCGCCGGGAGAAGTGGAGGCGCAAATGCTGGAGGTCAGCGGAACCACCGAGCTGGATTCCGGGGTATTCGCACCGGTTGCCGCGGAAGAAAAAGAAGCTGTAGCTGATAAGGATGCCGAAGCAGCCGCACCGGCAGAGACCGGGGAGCGGACAACCGTCTTTCTCGAAGATGGCAACGGATTGCTTGCCCCTGTATCGCTTAGCCTGCCGAAAGGCGAGAGCTCTGCCATGCTGAAGGATTCGCTCACGGCACTGGTCAGCAAGGGAGCCTACGCCTCGTCTTTGCCGGAAGGTTTTCAGGGTGTGCTTCCTGCCGGTACGGAAGTAAAGAGTGTATCCGTGGATAAAGATAAGCTGGCCGTTGTAGAGTTCAACTCAACCTTTAACGACTACGATCCGCTGGAGGAGCGCAAAATTCTCGAAGCAATTACCTGGACATTAACCGGCCAGGAGGGCATTAAGGGCGTGCAGCTCTGGGTTGAAGGCAAGAAATTGACGGAAATGCCGCTGCTCGGCATCCCGCTGGACCGCGCGCTGACACGCAGCATGGGCATTAATCTGCCGAAGCATGGAACACCGCTGATGAATTCCAGCGCAGTTACGGTTTATTTTTCCGCTGCAACCCCTGATGGCGTTCATCAGTATTATGTGCCCGTGACCCGGTTTGTACCCGCCGGAGAAGAGCCGCTGAAAGCAGCCTTGAACGAACTGATTGCCGGACCGGAATCCGGAAACGGCCTGGAGATGGTAATGACCCAGGAAACCGTGCTCGACTCGGTGAAAGCGGGGCAGAATGGTGTGGTTACAGTCTCTTTGACCGACGATATGTTTGCGGACAGCAAAAATGTTCCTAATGAATTTCTGGAATCCGTAGTGCTGACAGTCGCGCAAAATGCCGAGGATGCTCCCGTCCAGATTCGCCTGAACGGCAAGGAGACCGTCACCGGAAGCAATAATGTTGATTACGGCAAGCCGGTTTCCGCTCCGGAATATGTGAACGAGCTGCCGTTATAAAATGCGTCCGGCTGGCTGAAAAGATGCTTTTGTGTCTACTCTTTGGTAGAATAAAGTTTGCCAAGCAGAAACGGATAACGTCCTTAACCGGGGTGTTATCCGTTTCTGCGGAAATCAACGATTTGAAGTGATTTCCGGCAGGAAGCACACAAACTTTAGCTACCCAAAGATGCAGGAGGCAGAAAACATGAGATCAAACGGACGTAACGACGACGGGCTCCGGCCGCTGACAATAACAACCCAAACGAATAAATATGCGGAGGGTTCCGTAATCATTGAGATGGGGGACACCAAAGTTATCTGTACGGCAACAGTGGACGAGAAGGTCCCGCCATTTCTTAAAGGACAGGGTAAGGGATGGGTGACCGCCGAATATTCCATGCTTCCACGGGCCACGCAGACACGCAACCAGCGTGAAGCGGCGCGCGGCAAGCTTACCGGGCGGACGATGGAAATTCAGCGTCTGATTGGCCGGGCGCTGCGTTCTGTTGTTAATTTGCAGGCGCTCGGCGAGCGCAGCATTACGCTGGACTGCGATGTCATTCAAGCGGACGGAGGCACACGGACGGCTTCGATTACGGGTGCTTTTGTAGCCATGGCCTTTGCGATCAACAAAATTGCGCTCCAGCACAAGCTGAGCGTATTCCCGATTACGGACTATCTGGCGGCAATCAGCGTCGGTGTGGTTGGCGACAAAACGCTGCTGGATTTGAACTATGAAGAGGATTCCAAAGCCAAGGTCGATATGAATGTGGTTATGACGGGCGGAGGCGCATTTGTGGAGGTGCAGGGCACCGGGGAAGAGCGGCCGTTCACCCGCCAGGAGCTGGACCAGCTGCTGGGCCTGGGCGAGAAGGGGATTTACGAGCTGATCGCTGTGCAAAAAGAAGTGCTTGGCCCCATCGCCCTCAAAATACCGTCCGGCCTGCCAGGCCAAGAGGTGTAGTATGAAGACCGCCAGCGGAATTCTGATTGTTGCGACGAAAAATAAAGGCAAGGTGCGCGAATTCCAGCATGCTTTTGCCCCGCTTAGGCTGGAGGTCAAAAGTATGTTCGATTATCCCGCTCTGCCTGATGTAGTGGAAGACGGGGTTACTTTTGCCGAAAATGCGCTGAAAAAGGCAAAAGCCGTAGGCGATGCCTTGGGACTGCCCGTTCTGGCGGATGATTCCGGTCTTTGTGTGGATGCCATTGACGGCAGGCCGGGGGTCTACTCGGCACGTTATGCGGGTGAAGGCGCAGAGGACGGTGAGAATAACCTTAAGCTGCTGAACGAGCTGGAAGAACTGAAGCAGGGGGAGGATACCGGCCAGCCGCTGCTCAGCACGGCCCGGTTCGTCTGCGCGTTGTCGCTGTACGATCCTGCAAATGGACAAGAGCTTACCGCTGAAGGCAGGGTAGAGGGCTGGATTACCTCTGAGCCTGCCGGGGGCGGGGGGTTCGGCTATGATCCGCTCTTTTATCTGCCGGAATTTGAGAAAACAATGGCAGAGCTGACGCTGGAAGAGAAACAGCAGATCAGCCACCGGGGGATGGCGCTGCGGCTGCTGACCGAGAAGCTTACGGCTTCCCGCCAGTAAGAGCCAGCAGGACAAATTATTGCTGATTCGAAACATTGCGGCAGGTAAATTGACATGCGGTGAAAAATGTCGCAAGAATAAATTTCTCCTATACGTTAAGTGAAACCAACCTGTCTGCGAATTTTGCAGACAGGTTGGTTTATTATTACCCTGATATATCTATATTTGAAACCGTTTACACCAAAAAGAAAGATTATTTCTTTTTTATTTATTTTTATGAAAAAATACTTCATTATTTCTCTTTTATCTGCTATACTCCTAATAAAGAGAGGGCTGAGTGAGAAAAGGTAACATGATTGAGGCTCTCGTCTTATACCACTATCAAGGGGGATTTTGTGTGAGAACAAACAGATCAGGCTTTATTCTGTCACTGCTAGTCGTGATGGCGCTGTCTATGCTGCTGGCCGGCTGTGGAGGGAATGGGAATGCTCCTGCTCCAACCACATCTGCGAATGGGGCAGAACCTTCTGCTGAACAGACCGATACTCCCAAATCGGAGCCTGTCACATTGGAATTTTGGACGATTGCCCTTCAGCCCACCTTCAATGATTATTTCAATGATCTGATTGCGAAATACGAGGAAAGTCACCCCGGTGTAACGATTGAATGGAAAGACTATCCTTACGATGCCATCTCACAACGGCTGCTGACGAGCACAGCCAGCGGCAAAAGCCCCGATGTAGTTAATCTGAACACAGAATTCGCGAGCCAGCTGGGAAGCAAAGGTGCTTTGCTGAATCTTGCGGATCATCTTACAGCGGAAGAAGCAGGTTCTTATTTTGAAGGGATCTACAACTCTACCGTGTTTGACGGCAAGGCCTATGCGCTTCCGTGGTATACAGGCACTGAAGTTCTGTTCATGAATAAAAAGCTTGTGGAAAAAGCCGGTCTGGATCCGTCCAATCCGCCGCAAACCCGGGATGAGCTGATTGAATGGGCCCGTCAGGTTCATCAAAAGACCGGAGCCGCCGGATATGCGCAGCAGCTCGTATCCAAGCTGTTTCCGATCGATGGAATCTCCATTCTGAATGAAGACAAGACAGCCGCAGCCTTCAATACGCCGGAAGCTGAGGCCATGATCTCACAAATGCGCGATCTAATGAAAGAAGGCGTGGTCCTGAAGGAAGATGCGGATTTCACAAAGCAAATCCAGTATTTCTCCGGTGAACAGGTAGCCTTCCAGTTGTCGGGCCCGACCTTTATCAACTTTATCAAAACCTCGGCGCCGGAAGTCTATGCGAACACGATTGCGGTTCAACTGCCTACAGGCAAAGCCAACCTCCGGCTCTCTAATACCATGGATCTGGTTGTGCCGCAAAAGTCGAAGAATCCGCAGCAGGCTGTTGAATTTGCGGCTTTCGTGACCAATGCGGACAATCAGACCGCCTTCTCCAAGGTTGCTAATACGTTGCCATCATCCAAAGCTTCCATTTCGGATCCATTCTTCACCCAATCTGACGGCACGCTTGAAGCGGAAGCCAAGGTTGTCTCATCGCAAAGTTTGGATAAGGCTACCGATTATATGGTCGGTGTTCCAAGCGCCTCCGATATCAACTCCGCGCTTGCCCGCGGACTGCAGGAAATATTGCTCAACGGGGCAGATATCAAAAAAACGCTGGATGCAGTGGAAAAAGAAGTGAACGGAATCATTAAACAGGGTTCGTAAACCGCTTAGCGATGCGGGGAGGCGCTGTCCTCCCCTTTATATGCTGCAGTACAGAGGGAGGGAGGAATATCGAATGAAGAGATGGGTACGTTCGGAATCTTTCAGCGCTTGGGCGTTTATGACGCCGGGCCTTGTGTTTCTCGCCATTTTTACATTTTGGCCGATCCTTTACGGAATTCCGCTTGCATTAACCGATTATTCGGTCATTGCCGAAACTCGTTATGTAGGCTTTGAGAATTTCACCAGAGCCTTTCAGGATCACAATTTTACCGTCTCGTTATGGAATTCGCTGGTGTATGTCCTTATTGTTCCGGTTATTCAGGTCATCTCCATTCTGATGGCTATTCTCGTAAACAGCCGTCTTCCGGGTGTGAAGATGTTCAGGGCGGCTTATTATATTCCGGTTGTGACTTCGATGGTTGCAGTTGCGCTCATCTGGAGCTGGCTGCTGGGAAACAATGGTGTGGTTAACTATCTGCTGATCCAAGCTGGAATCATCGACGGGCAGGTCTCGTGGCTGTCAAGCAGCAGCACAGCATTGTATGTCCTGATGTTCATCACCATGTGGAAGGGTCTCGGTTATTACATGATGCTGTATCTGGCAGGTCTTCAGGGTATTCCCTCAGATTTGTATGAAGCGGCCAGAGTGGATGGGGCGGGTCCCCTGAGGCTCGTTTTGAATGTGACGATTCCTTTGCTGAGACCTCATATCCTGTTCTGTACGCTGATCTCGATTATGGGGGCGGTCCGGGTATTCGATGAGGTATACATTCTGACCAAAGGCGGGCCGGGAACCTCGACGCTGACCTCCAGCGTGTATATTTTTCAAAAGGGACTGGAGCAGTTCAACTTCGGATATGCATCCGCGCTTGGTCTGATAGTCAGCGTTATTATAGGGGCGCTTAGCATTCTGGTGTTCCGCTTTAACCGGAAAGGCGGGGTGAATTCATATTGAACACAACGAGCAGATCATTCAAACAGCTGAAAAATGGAGTCCGTTATTCCGTCATTTACCTTCTGCTAATTTTGCTGGCCCTGTTCATGATGGGTCCTTTCCTCTGGCTGCTCAGTGTGTCACTGATGCCCGGCAGAAATGTGTTCTCCAGCCCGCCGGCCATTCTGCCGACGTTCATTGACTTTGATAACTACGTGCAGGTCTGGCAGTTCATGTCCTTTCCGCGCTATATTACGAATACGGTCATTATTGCTGTGCTTGGGGTGGTGTTTAATGTTCTGCTGGCCAGTACGACGGCGTATCCGCTGGCAGTCTTTCATTTCAAAGGCCGGAATTTCGTCTTCACCCTGTTGATCGCAACCATGATTATTCCCTCCTCCACGGCAATGATTGTGCATTATCTGACCATTCAGGCTTTTCACTTAGGCAATTCCTATCTGGGGGTTGTGCTTCCAGCTGCTGTGTCGGTATTCAATATTTTTCTGATGCGCCAGACCTTTCTGGGCATACCGTCGGATATTAGGGATTCAGGGAAAATGGACGGCGCTTCAGAGCTCCGCATCTTCTGGCAGCTCGTTCTGCCGCTGGTCAAACCGGGGATTGCCGTCATTGTGCTGCTGGAAGTCATGGCGTTCTGGAATAACTTCCTGTGGCCTATTGTCATCCTGGATGATCCGGAGAAATATCCGCTGGCTGCCGCGCTTACGTACCTGAACGGCCAGTTTTCGTATAACTTCGGCTGGATTGCCGCAGGGACGATGATATCGGTCATTCCTATTATTGTCGTCTTTCTATTTACCCAGAAATATTATATGGAAGGTATCGCAGGTGCGATCAAAGGCTAAGAACGGATACCGGCTGACCCTGCAAGGGAATCAATGATCAGATAGAAAGGATGGCGGGTAAGAATGGCGAATTCATACACAATCGCATTTGTGCCGCTGGATGAGCGGCCCTGCAATTACGAGTTCCCTTCTCTGTTGGCTAGGGGAACAGATTTTGAGGTGCAGCGTCCCCCGATGCAGCTGATGGGACTGAAGAAGCGCCCCGGAGATGCGGACGGATTATGGAGATGGTTTGAAGAGGCCTGCTCCCAGGCGGATGGTGCTGTGGTCGCTTTAGATACATTGCTGTACGGAGGGATTATCCCCTCCAGACTGCATAGCTTGCAGCTGGAGGAGCTTGCCGCAAGGCTTGATAAGCTGCGGGATCTCAAACGGCTGCACCCGAAGCTGGTCATTTATGCCTTTCAGCTTATTATGCGTTGCCCGCAGTATTCCCTGTCCGATGAAGAACCGGATTATTATGCCGATTGGGGCCGGGAAATTTTCCGTAAAGGTTTTATTGGCCACCGCAAGGAGCTCGGCAACGCATCAGGAGAGGAACTGCAGGAGCTTGCGGAGATTGAGGCCCGGCTTCCGCAGAAAATACTGGATGATTACCTCGCACGGCGCAGCATTAATATTGAAGCGAATAAACTGGTGCTGGAGCTGGTGAAGGAAGGTATTATCGAGTTCCTGATTTTCCCGCAGGATGACTCGGCACCCTTCGGGCATACAGCCAAAGATCAGCAGAAGGTCCGCGCGCGGATTACGGAGCTTGATTTGGAGCTTAGAGCCTATATGTACCCCGGTGCAGACGAGGTGGGCTGCACGCTGCTGGCACGGATGATTAATAAAACTACAGGAACAGTGCCGCTCATTTATCCGAGGCTGTCTTCGGTGCAGGGAGCATTCGTCACCCCGTTGTTCGAAGACCGCTTTTTCTATGAGACGCTGAAGTACCAGATTACCGCCGCTGGGGGCCTGATTGTTTCCAGTGCCCAAGAGGCGGATCTTGTGCTGCTGCTGAATACGCCGGGAGAGACCATGATGGAAGCGATATCGCAGCACCAGTCTTTTTTCAGCTATGATGTGTACCGGAACCTGATGGAGCTTGTGGAATACGGCAATTATATAATGAAACAGAAAGGCAAGCCCGTTGCCGTTGCCGATGTTGGCTATGCCAATGGCGGTGACCAGAAGCTGGTCAAAATGCTGCGGGAAAAGGGAATGCTGTTTGAACTCGCAGGTTATGCCGCCTGGAATACAAGCTCCAACACGCTGGGGACGGTCATTTCACAGGCTATGATCTATCTGCATTACGGGCGCACAAAAGAGCATTTGGACTTCCTTGGTCTCCGGTATGCGGAGGATGTATGCTATTGCTCAGTCGTCCGCGGGGAGCTTAGCGAGGGTCCAATCCAGGAGCTGGGCTGCGGCAAATATCTGCTCGACGGGCAGCGGGGAAAGGTCTCGGCTCTGGTTGAACAGCGGCTGGGCCAGGAGTTGGCGTCAAGAATCGATGGTCCCGGGGGAAAGGTAGAGATTACAGACTGCTACATGCCTTGGAACCGGATGTTTGAGGTAGGGCTCTCCGTTCGATTTGTGCCAGCCGGGGAATCCAAGAAACAATAGACTACTAGAGAGAGGGTGGGGACCCTGAATACGATATTGCAGAAGCTACGTCATGGACTAATTGTATCCTGTCAGGCGCTTCCGGGTGAACCGCTGCATGGTGCTGAAATCATGGCACGCATGGCAGCTGCTGCTGAGGAAGGAGGGGCTGTAGGCATCCGGGCAAACGGCTCCGCAGACATCCGGGCGATCAAAAGCGCCGTCTCGCTACCGGTTATCGGTATTATCAAGAGGGATTATCCGGGTTCGGAAGTATATATCACACCAACACTAAAAGAAATTGACGAACTGCTGGAGGCCGGGGCCGATATGATCGCCTTTGATGCAACAAGGCAGAAGAGGCCGGAAGACAGCACCTTGGAGCAAATCGTCGCTTTTCTGCACCGGAGCGGCACGGCTTCGATGGCCGACATTTCGATTCTTGAGGAGGCTCTCCATGCAGAAGCCCTGGGGGTCACCTGCGTCTCGACCACACTCTCGGGCTACACGCCGTATTCCCTGCAGCAGGAAGGGCCTAACTTTGAACTGCTGCAAAGCGCAGTTGATTGTTTGTCCATCCCGGTTATTGCGGAAGGCAGAATGAATGAACCCGCCCAGGTGCAGCAGGCCCTGGAGCTTGGAGCTTATGCCGTAGTTGTGGGTTCAGCCATTACAAGACCCCAGCTGATCACCGGGCGATTTATGGCAGCAATTAGAAAGGTGGCTGTTAACGATGGAAATGACGGATCGGATTAATACGTATTATCCTTCCATGACCAAATCAGAACAGAAGGTAGCCCGTTGTGTGCTTGAGCATCCGGATAATCTCATCTATTTTTCGGTTACGGAGCTTGCGGATTTTGCCGGCACCGGTGAAACCACGGTCATGCGCTTCTGCCGCAAAATCGGATTTAAGGGTTACCAGGACTTCAAGCTTATGCTTGCCCAAGGGCTGCCAAAGCAGCAAGCCTTGTCTGGCCGTGAAGGCAGAGACGGGGATTATCCGACGCATCTTTATGAATCTATGGTTGATGTCCTCCAATCCAGCCTGAGCATGCTGGACCGTGGACAGCTTGAAGAATCCGTTAATCAAATTGATGCGGCGCGCCATGTGCAGTTTTTTGGGGTAGGCTCATCGGCGATTACCGCACTGGATGCCAAAAATCGCTTTCTGCGTATCGGCAGACGGGTTGAGGCTATAGCGGACAGCCACATCCAGTCGATGATGGCAGTAACGATGGGCAAAGGGGATATCGCCTTCGGCATCAGCGTTTCCGGAAGCACTCTGGATACCAATGATATGTTAATGAAGGCGAAGCAGAACGGGGCGAAGATCATTGCCATGACCAACTACGCCAAGTCCCCCATCGCGTCTATTGCTGATATCGTTCTTCTCACTGCCGGTAAAGAGTCGCCTCTGGAAGGCGGGTCCATCGGTGCGAAGATCTCTCAGCTATTCATTATCGATCTGATCTGTGAGGGACTGGAACGCAGGCATACAGATGAGACAAAGAACATGAAGGAACGAACGGCAAGAGCTGTCATTGACCGTATTTATTGAGGGTGCAGCCGCAGCCTTAATACATCTGGCTCTGCATCGAAAGATAACGGAGCTAAAGGGAGGGACGCGAGGATGAGACGGGTCATCGGTGTGGATATCGGAGGGACAGCCGTTAAAGGGCTGGTACTCGACGAGATCGGAAACGTATGGGCGGAAGCCAGTCGCGATACGGAAGCATGGCAGGGCCGGGAGGCAATACTGTGCAAGCTGAATGCGGTGGTCTGCGAACTGCTCGAGGCCTGCACGGTTCAGGCCATCGGGCTTGCTTCGGCGGGCAGAGTAAATACCGACACGGGTGAAGTGGTGTACGCCACCGATAATTTACCCGGATGGCAGGGGCTTCAGCTTGCCGGTTGGGCGGAGGCTACCTTCAAATTGCCTGCAGCCGCCGATAATGATGCGAACGCCGCACTGCTGGGCGAGGCCTGGCAGGGAGCCGGCCGCGGACGGCACAATCTGGTCATGCTCACGCTGGGTACCGGAGTAGGCGGAGCGCTGATGATTCAGGGCTTGCTTAACCGGGGAAAGCGCTGGAGCGGCGGAGAATTCGGGCACAGTGTCCTGTTTCCCGGCGGCCGGCTCTGTAATTGCGGCCGCCGGGGCTGTGTAGAGCAATACGTCTCGGGTTCCGCGTTGCTGCGGCTCGGAAATGAGCTGACAGGCCGGGCGTATGACCATGGAGCGGAGCTTATGAGCGACGCACGGCGGGGTAATCGGGATGCGCTGCAGGTTCTTGAACATTACACCTCCGATCTGGCGGTTGTCTTGGACAATATTGGGGCTACGCTCGATCCGGAGCTAATCGTGATTGGCGGCGGGGTTATTCATGACCGGGACGTCTGGTGGCCGCTGCTAAAAAACAGGCTGCAAGGCGAGGGACTTTCCGGCATCCTTGCAGCGGCGGAGCTTGGGAACCGGGCAGGCTGCTTCGGGGCAGCCAAGCTTGCATTGGATTGCTTCCGGCAGCTGCCGGACGGATATGAGAAGGAGGATACCGCATGACATTCAGACAAGTGAAACAAAGTGATGTGATCATCATCGGCGGGGGGCTTGGAGGAACTGCCGCGGCTCTCGCCGCAGCCAAGGCAGGGTTGCGCGTCATTCTAACCGAGGAAACGGATTGGCTGGGGGGACAGCTGACCTCGCAGGCGGTTCCGCCGGATGAGCACCGCTGGATCGAGAACTCCGGCAGCACGGCTACCTACCGGGAGTTCCGCAACAGGGTGCGGGAGTATTACAGACGGAATTATCCGCTTACGGAGTCTGCCAGAAACAATCCGCTGCTCAATCCGGGGAACGGCTGGGTCAGCCGGCTTGCCCATGAGCCGAAGGTTGCACTAAGCGTCCTGCACGAAATGCTGGCTCCTTATGTACATTCGGGACGAATTGAAGTGCTTTATTATACGGTTCCGGTTCATGCCGAGACGGCAGGCGATGAGGTCACGGCGGTGACGGTCTTACATACCGTGAAAGGAACCGAGATCAAGCTTAAAGGGGCGTATTATCTGGATGCGACGGAATGCGGCGATCTGCTGCCGCTTGCGGGGGTGGAGTATCGAAGCGGCGCTGAATCACGCCATGAGACAGGGGAACCGCATGCGCTGGATGAAGCGGACCCGCTCGATATGCAGTCGATTACCCATGTCGCTGCCGTCGATTATGTACCAGGCGGCGATTTTACGATAGAACGTCCTGAGGATTATGACTTCTGGCTTCAATATGTGCCTTCCTTTTCAATGTATCCCATTCTCAGCTGGTACGCCTCCGATGCCAGTGATACGACGAAGCTGAAGCAATTCACCATGTTTCCCAATGACGAGGGAATTGTCTCGCTGTGGGATTACCGGAGGATTGTCGATCCTGCGGTCTGGAGCCTGCCGCTCAATGACGGTGAAGTCACTCTGCTGAACTGGGCGCTGAACGATTATTATGCCGGTCCGCTGATCGGAGTGCCTCCCGGGGAACGGGAACGGCATTTGAAAGGAGCCAGACAGCTGACGTTGTCACTTGTCTATTGGCTTCAGACGGAGGCGCCGCGGCTGGATGGCGGGAAGGGGTATCCGGGGGTGAGGCTGAGGGGAGACGTACTTGGGACAGAGGACGGGCTTGCGAAGGCTCCCTACATCCGTGAAGCAAGAAGAATCCGTGGGCTCTACACGGTGACTGAGCTGGATGTGAGCAAGGAGCTGCGCGGTGAAGCGGGACCTATGCGCTATGAGGACAGTGTGGGCGTTGGGAGCTATCATCTGGATCTTCATCCCACGACCGTATCCCAGCGCACGTTCTACATCCCCAATCATCCGTATGAAATTCCGCTGGGCTCAATGATCCCTATTCGTGTCACGAACCTGCTTCCGGCCTGCAAAAATATCTCAATGACCCAGATCGCAAACGGCTGCTACCGCCTTCATCCAACCGAATGGAATATTGGTGAAGCTGCGGGACTTCTGGCCTCTTACGCCATTACAAATAAAGTTCTGCCGCGTGAGGTTCATGGATCGGATGACCATCGCAAGGCTTACCAGCAGCTCTTAATAGACCATGGCGTCCAGCTTCACTGGAGTGATACAGAGCTGGAAATGCAGTAGGTGACAGGATAATCGCATCTGGTGGCAAAGGATACCATCACCTCTTGAACTGTCGGAGTGTAAGGGACCACCTTTGTCACCGGAATTCTAAACCTTCCTCAAATTGGGGACAGAGGCACAGTTATTACTGCCGAAAAAACTGGAAATTAGATGATATTCCCCCCTGACTATGGAAATTTCCCCCTAGCTTAATCTTGTGCTTTATATGACAATAAGATTGCCTTCATCCTTCTTATGTTATGAATCCTCCTATTCCATGTACACCATCCCTCCCAACTATTTTGTAGGCATAAGCATTGCCCGGACAACATTACCGGGATTGCAGCCCATGAACAGCAATACAAGATTAAGAGCACAGATTATTTTTTCTTGCGCTTTTTTGTGTGCTTAATCTATCATCCTGATCTCATGAATCTGATAGAGACACTGGATGAAGGTGAATCCGAACCAGGAGGTGACTTTGGGGAGCTTTGCCTGTAAAGAGGACTGCAGGTTACGGCATTGAACCGAGGAGGTAAATGAAAATGAGGTCGACAAACAGATTTCGTAAAACCTTTGCGCTTAGCATGGCCGTTGCTCTTGTGATTGCACTCTTTTCAACGATAGGCACCAGTGTCAAAACTGCAAATGCGGCTGCGGGCTATAAGCTAATTGGTTATTATGCTTCCTGGGCTGCCTATGGGCGAGCCTACAACGTGACGGATATCGATCCCAGTAAAATGAATGTAATCAACTATGCGTTTGCCGATATATGCTGGAACGGGGTTCACGGCAATCCTGACCCGAGCGGACCCAATCCGGTTACCTGGACCTGCCAAAATGAGCAAGGCCAAACGATCAGTGTTCCGAATGGAACGATTGTGCTGGGTGATCCCTGGATTGATGCCCAGAAAAGCTTTGGGGATGACAAGTGGGATGATCCGATTAAAGGCAACCTGAAGCAGCTATGGAAACTTAAAGAAAAGAACCCGAATCTTAAAACGGTGATATCCGTCGGCGGCTGGACCTGGTCGAACCGGTTCTCGGATGTTGCCGCTACGGCAGCGACCCGTGAAGTATTCGCAAATTCCGCAGTTGATTTCATCCGCAAATATCGAATGGATGGTGTTGATCTGGACTGGGAATATCCGGTCAGCGGAGGCCTTGCAGGCAACAGCTACCGTCCGGAGGATAAGCAGAATTACGTGCTGCTGCTGCAGAAAATCCGTGAAAAGCTGAATGCGGCCGGAACCGCTGACGGTAAAACCTATCTGCTGACCATTGCCTCTGGTGCAAGCCCTGCCTACGTTCAGAATAACAACCTTAGCGGCATTGCTGCTGTTGTCGACTGGATCAACATTATGACCTATGACTTCAACGGCAGCTGGAACACGACTACAGGACACAATGCCCCGCTCTACTATGACCCGGCAGCAGCCTCATCAGGTCTGGCCGATCCGGCGAATTACAATATCGACAAGGCTGTCACAAGCTATCTCGCAAGCGGAGTCCCGGCGAATAAGCTCGTCCTGGGCATGCCGTTTTACGGACGCGGCTGGGGTGGTGCGCCGGGTACAGGAAACGGACAATATCAGGTTTCGGCAGGTATTTCGTCCACAGGCACATGGGAAAAGGGAAACTATGATTTCTACGATCTCGAAGCTAACTATATTAACAAAAACGGCTATACCCGCTACTGGAACAACACCTCAAAGGTTCCATATCTCTACAATCCGTCTACACAAACCTTCATCAGCTATGATGACGCCGAGTCCATCGGCTATAAGACCAGCTATGTCAAAACCAAAGGCCTGGCAGGAGCGATGTTCTGGGAGACCAGTGGCGACCGCAACAAAACACTGCAAAACAAGCTGAACACCGATCTGGGCGGCGGAGTGGTGCCGACGCCAACACCGACTGCAACGCCAACAGCTACAGTGAAACCGACATCAACGCCTACTGCTACTGTTACCCCGACACCAACTGCAACACCGGGGCAATGTACGGCGGCGGCATGGAACGCGGTAACCATCTACACCAAGGGCCAGCAGGCTTCCTATGGAGGTGTGCTGTATGAAGCCCAGTGGTGGACACAGGGGGAACGCCCTGACCAGAGCGGCGCATTCGGGGCCTGGAAAGTGATCGGCACCTGCGGCAACACTACGCCGGCGCCATCGGCTACGGTGAGTCCGACAGCAACGCCAGTACCAACGGCAACACCCGTGCCAACAGCTACAGTAAGCCCGACGGCAACGCCCGGGGGATCTGCCTGGGCAGCAGGAGTGGCCTATACAGCAGGCGACAAGGTAAGCTACAGCGGCAAAACGTACATCTGCCTGCAGTCGCATACCTCGCTGCAAGGTTGGGAACCGGCGGTAACGCAGGCTCTATGGGAGCTGATTTAGCACTATATTCCACCTGAACAGCAAAAAAAGCTTGCGGAGAAGGCTGCGCCTCGATCTGCAAGCTTTTTTTATTATGTCATAACCAACAGCAGAATTACTTCACCGGATCGAATCTCCTACATATGGCTCCTCAGCAGCCTCCGTTGTTCTTCAGCCTTTATGAAGAAGCTGATTGTGGTGCTCATAACCTTCCATAGGCTGAAATATAATGAAAAAGCATGGCTGTGTCCCAGCCCTGATAAAACTAATGCAACGCTATGCCGTTTTTTTCGTTATAGTAGTATATAGCGGAAGGTGGTGGATTCACCGATGGAAGCTTGGATAGTTTGGTTGATTACAGCCGGCGTTCTGTTTGTGATTGAAATGTTCGCGCTTACTTTTTATCTTCTCTGGTTAAGCATAGGTGCTCTGGCGGCTGGTCTGCTCTCACTTGTGTTTCCTGAGGCGATTTTGCTGCAGGTGGTCGTCGGTTCATTGGTTGCCCTCGTCCTGACCTTTTTCACCAAACCGCTGGTCGCGAGATTCCGCAACTCACGGGGATTTAAGGATACAGGGACAGAGATTGTCGGAAGACAAGGCATTGTCGTTGAGCCGATTGTGCCGGGACAATACGGGCAGGTCAAAGTGGGCGGTGACACCTGGAGTGCAACCTCGGTTCAAGCTCTGGGCAAAGACCAGGCAGTCCGTGTCATCCGAAGAGGCAACACGATTATCGAAGTAGAACGATGGGGGGATAAGTACTAATGGAATGGGCAATTATCGGTATTGTTATTGCTGTCGTCGTTGTTTTTATCGCGCTTACGATCAAAATCGTACCGCAGCAGCGGGTAGGGGTTGTGGAGCGTCTTGGTAAATTCCACCGGCTGCTTACACCGGGTCTGAATATTCTGATTCCGATTATTGATCAGGTGAGGACCTACCATGATTTGCGGATTCAACAGGCCAATGTGCCGCCGCAAACCGTAATCACCAAGGATAACGTGCAGGTGCAGATCGACACGATCATTTTCTATCAGGTGGTTGGTCCGGAAGAAGCGACTTATGGAATTTCCGATTATGTATATGGTGTGCGCAACATTTCCACAGCTACGATGCGGCAGATTATCGGGAAGCTGGAGCTGGATGAAACATTGTCGGGCCGGGAAAAAATCTCATCGGATATCCGCCTGGCTCTGGATGAAGCGACTGAAAAGTGGGGCGTGCGGATCGAGCGTGTCGAAGTTATTGATATCAAGCCGCCGCTGGACATCCAGGAAGCGATGGATAAGCAGATGAAGGCAGAACGCAGCAAGCGGGCGATTGTGCTGGAGGCGGAAGCTGCCAAACAGGATATGATCCTGCGTGCTGAAGGGGATAAGCAGAGCAAGATTCTGAAAGCGGAAGGCGATAAGGAAGCGCGTATCCGTCAAGCGGAAGGGTTCCGCCAGGCGCAGGAGCTGGAAGCACTGGGCCAGGCCAAAGCGATTCAGGCGGTCGCCGAAGCCGAGAAGACGCGGATCGCACTGATCGCCAGCGCAGGGCTGGATGAGCGTGTGCTGGCGTATCAATCTTTTGAAGCGTTAGGCGAAATCGCTAAGGGACCGGCCAACAAGGTGTTCCTGCCGACCAGCGCCGTTGAAACGCTGGGCAGTCTCGGGGCTATCGCCGAGGTGTTCAAGGCGAGCAAGGAGAGCAAATAAACGGAAGCGGATTAGACAATTGCGGCACATTCCGTTAAAGTAAAAGCAAAACTTAAGCGTAAGCTTACGAAGCCAGTTTTGCATCGCAAAACTTTAAGGAGACGATACTGTGACGCAAAAAGAAATTTCTCCGCTGGTCGAAGCGCTGGGGCTGCAGCCTCACGTTGAAGGCGGATGGTACAAAAGACTTTGGAAATCATCCTTTGATATCCCGCAAGAAACACTGGGAAGCAGCTATTCGGGCTCCAGAGCCTCAGCTTCTTCGATTTATTTTCTGCTCCATCCGGGCGAAACCTCGGAATGGCACACGGTGCTTTCCTCCGAAATCTGGCTGTGGCATTCCGGCAGCCCGATTGTGTTAAGCCTTGGAGGAAGCGGTGATAAGCCGGAGGATGTTACCGAGGTTATCCTGGGTCTCGACATCGCCTCCGGCCAGCAGCCGCAGGTGGTTATTCCGGCGGGAGTATGGCAGGCGGCCCGGGTGCTCGGCGACGAGCCGGTGCTGGTCTCCTGCATCGTATCCCCGGAATTTCATTTTGACGATTTCAAGCTGATCGGCAAATAAGCAATTTTAAAAATAAGTGCAGACTGTGAAATCAGACTGCACTTATTTTTTGTTCTAATTTACCGGCGCAGAGTGGCATTTTGGACCTGCGGGAGCAATCTGCTATACTGATTTTGGCCATTGGCTGATTATGCGGCCTCTTTTAAGGTTAAGGAAGTTAAATCAATATCATTAGGCTTGGAGGGTTAACGATGAGTGAATTGAACGGACCGTTTTCGGGTGGACCTACATTAAATGACGGAGTCACTATGCCGTGGCTGGGACTGGGCGTATGGCAGACCAAAGATGGTGAGGAAGTTATCAACGCGGTGAAAGCAGCAGTGGAAACAGGCTATCGCAGCATTGATACGGCAGCTGGATACAATAATGAAGAAGGCGTCGGACAAGCCATTCGTGAATGCGGAGTGCCCCGGGAGGAACTGTTCATTACGACCAAGCTGCGCAATCCCGACCAAGGCTATGAATCCGCATTACAAGCGTTTGAAGTCAGCCGCCGCAAGCTGGGGCTGGATGTAATTGATCTGTATCTGATTCACTGGCCAGTCGCCGGCAAGTACCGGGAGAGCTGGAAGGCGCTTATTCATCTGCAAAAGGAAGGTTTCGTGAAATCCATCGGGGTGAGCAACTTCCAGATCCATCATCTGCAGGATATTATCGACGATACAGGTGTGGTGCCTGTGGTCGATCAAGTGGAGTTCCATCCCCTCTTGACCCAGCGCGAGCTGCTGAAATATACACGCCAGCATGACATTCAGCTGGAGGCCTGGAGCCCGCTGATGCAGGGCAATCTGGATGTGCCGCTGCTTAAAGAGCTGGCCGGCAAATATGGCAGAACTGTCGCCCAAATTGTCCTGCGCTGGGATCTGCAGCAGGGTGTCATTACCATTCCCAAATCGGTTCATGCCGAGCGGATCACAGAGAACGCCGGATTTTTCGACTTCACGCTTAGCGACGATGATGTTAAGGCGATTGAGAACCTGAACCAGAACCACAGGTTCGGTCCGGACCCGGATAATTTTAATTTCTGAGCAAGCCTCTAACAATAGGGAACTACAAACAGCAAGCCTCCGGATGGGGGCTTGCTGTTTGCAGTTATTGGCTGTGTGCGGAGAGCAGAGAGCTTAGCGATTTACCCGATAGATACGTTATACTTGCGCAGCCACAGGTTAACCTGGGCGAGATAAGCGAACAGCTGCGGGCCGGACATCAGCTGGCCGAACCAGGGCAGATTGCTGGAGGATTCGGGAGAGGCAGCGATTTCTCGGATCTTGGCTGCATCAATCAACGGCAGGATGGGCGAAGTGGAATCATCCAGAATGCCCAGCATCTGAGTCCGGACGGCATTTAAATAGGCCGGATTATGGGTTTTGGGGTAAGGACTTTTTTTACGGTAGAGTACATCATCCGGCAGGATGCCTTCGAGTGCTTTGCGCAAAATGCCTTTTTCCCGGTTGCCCACGGTTTTAATTTCCCAAGGGATGTTGAATACATACTGGACCAGCCGGTGGTCGCAATACGGCACGCGGACCTCCAGTCCTGCACCCATACTCATCCGGTCCTTACGGTCCAGCAGTGTCGGCATGAAACGTGTGATGTTAAGATAGGACATTACACGCATCTGCGCCTGCTTGCCGGTCTCGCCGTCAAGCTTCGGCACCTCCGCAACCGCATCGCTGTATCTGTCACCTAAATATTCCAGTGGACGTATCCATTCCCCCACTTCCGGCGACAATAGAGCTGCACGCATTTTGGGGGCTACCGACCAGGGGAACGTGCCGGAAGAGAGCATCTCGTCCCGGTGGAACCAGGGATACCCGCCAAAAATCTCGTCCGCCGCCTCGCCGGAAATGGCCACAGTCGCGTTCTTTTTAATCTCACGGCAAAATAGATACAGCGAAGAATCCACGTCCGTCATCCCCGGCAAATCGCGGGATTCCAGGGCATTGTCCAGCGCCGTTACCAGCTCCGGTGTGTCAAAGGCTACATAATGGTGATTCGTGTTTAACTCATCAACCATCCGCTTAATCCACGGACCGTCTGCGCCGGGCTGAAAGGTGTGGCTTTTGAAATGCTTGTCGTTGTCGACATAATCGACGGAATAGGTATCCACCCGGCCTTGGCCGGTGCGGTTGTAATAATCCACAGCAAGCGCGGTCAGTGCGCTGGAATCGAGCCCCCCGGACAGCAGGGAGCAGACCGGAACGTCGGAGACAAGCTGCCGCTCCAGTGTATCCTGCAGCAATTCACGTACTCTGGCGGCTGTTTCTTCTTCATTTTCCGTGTGATGATTGCTTTCCAATTTCCAATAAGCATAGCTGCGCAGGCCTTCCCGGCTATAAATCATGGCATGACCTGGACGAAGCTCGAATATATCTTTGTATACCCCATGTCCCGGAGTGCGGGCCGGACCGATGATGAAGATTTCCGCCAGTCCTTCCGGTCCAACCTTCGGCTGTACCTTGGGGTGCTGGAGCAGAGCTTTGGGTTCGGAGCCGAAGACAAAAACATCGTCCACCCGGCTATAGAACAGGGGTTTCACACCCAGGCGGTCGCGTGCCAAAAATACCTGGTCCCGCAGACCGTCCCAGACGGCAAATGCAAAGATTCCGTTCAGCTTCCCGGTGCAGTCCGGTCCCCACTCCATATAGGCGTGCAGCAGAACTTCGGTGTCGCACTCGGTGAGAAAATGGTGTCCCCGCTGTTTCAGTTCCTTTTTGAGCTCGGGGGCGTTATATAATTCGCCGTTGTACACAATAGCGTACACCTTATCGTCATGGCGGGCGATCATAGGCTGTGCGCCGTTCTCGGGATCGATAACGCTTAGTCTGCGGTGACCGAAGGCACAAGGCCCTGAAATCCAGGTTCCGGCCGCATCCGGCCCGCGGTTGGCCAAGGTTTCAGTCATTTTTACGAGCAGTTGCGAGTGCTGTGTGAGGTCGCCGCGCCACTGGATAAATCCGGTTATTCCGCACATGATGGTTCATCCTCTCTTTTGTGCGATTGTTGTCCTTTCTTTTTTGCCAAGTAATACAGATATATGCCGAAGGAAGGGATAAAATGTATGTCCTTATCCGAACACTAAGGGAGAGGGAAATTTGCCAGGAGGGATGGATGACAAGTGTATTATATTAAAGACGCCAAAATCCGCAGAATGACCGAATATGACGGCGCACCTTGTGCAGAAGTGGGCGTATTGCCGGGAGCTGTAGGCGATTCCGCACTTTTGGTGTACATTGTTGAAGACCAGCGCGAGGAAGGTTATGAAATTGTGCGCATTCTGACGAATGACGCGAATACTTCGACCGATTGGTTTGATAACAATTTGCATGACGCTTTTCAGGATGTGACGGCCAGTGCTTTTACTGGCAGCATCATTATGAGCCCCGAGGATGAACGCTCCAAATTCCAGCGCGAACTGCTTATCTTCGGCGACTTGAAAAAGCAGCTGGAACGGCATTTCCACAAGTGACTCCTATAATCCGGCGATTGGATGCGGCAAAGCTGCCGCAGTCTGCCCCGGGGGGAGAACGGATTGGGGTGAGCGGCTGACCGCCGCTGATTCTGCCCCGGGGAAGAAATGCTGTGGGAGGGTGACTGGTGAGGATAGGCTGATCTGCTGTGCTGCCGTTGCTGTTTCGCCGCATTTTAGTAAATTATATTGCTGCAGCCTTGAAAAAAAATCTGAATGCGGTATAATAGAGAACGTTGCGTGAATACATATGCTTTAGGAATTAATTACTTCACTTTTGTCCCGGTAGCTCAGTTGGATAGAGCATGCGCCTTCTAAGCGCACGGTCGGGGGTTCGAATCCCTTCCGGGACGTCACACAAAACAGCCTTCCTCCGGGAAGGCTGTTTGTGCGTCTGGGGGGAGAGAAGCCTCTAGGGGCGTTGGCGCATCCACCGCAGTTGTGAACAACTGAAGTTTAGTTGTATTTTGTGCAGCTAAAAGTACTCATAATCGGGAGCGAAGTAACTTAATTGCACTCTATACATTTATATTTGTCCATATCCCTCCTAATGATGAATTGGGAGGTTTTTAGCTGTACCGAATACAACTAAATCCCGAGAGGAGTGATTTTCTTGGATTTTAGCTGTACACAATGCAATTAAGCTTATATCTCAGTGAATGAAGGGATAGCCGTGCTTATTGCATAGACTGGCTTGCTCCTGATAAATACCCGTTCTACAGTCTGCCACCTCCTCCGTTACATCCGCTCCGGCTTCGGCAGGCCAAGCACCTCAAGCACTTCGCCGAGCGTTTCCTGGAATGTTGAAGTAAGCCAGAGGCGGAAGCGGATGGTGGGTTGCTCCCCTTTGAGAATCGGGCAGGCGGAATAAAAGTTATTGAACAGCGAGGCCAGAGTATGCGCGTAGTTACAGATTGTATTTGGCGTCAGCTCTATGCTCGCGCTGTATAAGGTGTCTTGCCAGATGCTGAGATGTCTCAGCAGGGCAAGCTCCGCTTTGTCCAGTGGGGCCGGGAAATCCGGCACCGCAGCTGGTTCTGATACCGCATCCGCCGCCCCATCCGCCGCCGCATCGACTGCCCCATCCGCCGCCAGTACCGCTCTTGCCGCAGTATTTACCGCCATCATTGGACCTGCCGCTGCTCCCAATACGGCGCCTGCTTCCATTCCAGCGGCTTTACTGAGCACACTGCCCGCACGCGCATAGGTATACATCAGGTATACGCCGGTATTGCCGGAAATCTCGGTCGCCTGCTTGAAATCAAACACAATCTCCGTCCCCAGATTGAAACGCAGCAAGTAGTAACGGATTGCCGCTGTGGCGATCAGCCGGCTGGACAGGCCGTTTTTGTCGGAGCGGGTGGCTTCAATGGTGTTCTCCATAAGCTGGACCAGCTCGGTGACCTTGATGCCGATGCCCTGACGGCCGGACATGGCGTAAGAGGTTTTACCGTCCGAGGTATCGATCCCCAGTTCAGCGGCGGAAGCCGGACTAAGAGAAACCACGCCATAGCTTACATGATGAAGCTTCCCGGCTTGCCCGGCATATCCCAATACCTCTAAAGCCTGCTTCACCAACGCCTGCGGATACTCCTGTCTGTAATCAATGACGTTAACCACCATATCGGCCTCTCCAAAAGGCAGCTGCTGTCCACTTGGGCCCGTCGTCCAAACGCCTGCATTAAACTCGCTGTAGGAGAAGTTTTTGTCCAGCAGTCCGAATTTCCAGAGATGATAGGCGATGTCCTTGGCGGTGTAGGTTAAAATCCCGTTCGAGCGCACCAGCACCTTATCTTTCTGATGTTCCTCTGAATCCGCGCCTGTGCCGTCTGTTGCCGATTGCTTCAGAATCCAGCATCCCGCCAGCTTGCCCTCGGTTTCCTGAACAAAAACGGCCGTCTGTTCCAGCAGCGCAAAAGCGGAGGACCAAAATCCCTCTTTTAAAATACTGCTCTCCCACACCAGCAAATCGTAGGTGATGCCGAAGTTATTCATTTCCTCAACATGCTCTCTCACAATCCGTTCAGCCACAAGGCTGCCGAGCCAAGCGGTATTGCCGTTTCCTTCTTCCAGGGCGTGGAGAATCTCCGTCCGTTTTTGGACTGTCTCAGGGTGCAACTCATATTCCTTATTGATTCCGGCGTAGATATCCCAGCAATAATCACCGAAGCGGACATGATCACCCGCGAGCGGCACATTCATTAGCCCGACCACCGTATCTGCCAGCTGATTGCCAAGGTCATCCACGTAGTTGTGAACTTCCACGTTGTAACCTGTTTTTTTCAAAATCCTAACCAGCGCATCTCCAATACAGGAGTTTCTCAGATGGCCGATATGCATTGATTTATGTATATTGACGTGACAGGAAACGCTTGTTTGTATTCATTACTTCTCATATGTTTATTACTGCAAATTCGACAAGAATACTATATACTCCCTTTTTATTTCAAATGCACAAAAGGAAGCTATTCCTAAATTTTGAATGGTGTCAAATAAAGACTATTAAAAAAGGGGGAGGGTTATGGCTGTTTGGAATACAGGACCAATTGAAAATAACGCATGAAGTCCTCCGCAGAGAACAATCTGATTCGTTCGAAACAAAGTAAATCATTGAGTGAAAGAAGAACGATGGTTGAATCAAACAAGGAGCAGTTCCAGGGCAGAGCTGTTCCTTGTTTTCATTAAGCTAACGGGCAGGATAGTTTAAACAATACGACGAAATACTCTCAGCATAGATGCTCCACGAATACAATCTAGAAGAAAGAGGTGTTAGCAATCCGAATCCATATCATCGGCGGCTCAGGAAGCGGTAAATCCTATATCGCAGCGTTATTGAGCGATAAGCTCCGGATCCCGCATTACGATCTAGACGATATTTTCTGGGATAATCAATCGAATGAATATGGCGTAAAGGCACCGGAGGATGAGCGTGACCGTCGGCTCAGAGAAATCATCGGTCTCGATTCGTGGATCGCAGAAGGCGTATACAAGTCGTGGGTAGGGCCAAGTTTTGCTGCTGCAGATAAGATCGTCGTACTGATGACGCCGTTGTCCGTTCAGGAGGAAAGAATCTGGAAGCGTTATGAAGAGCGCATTGCGGGCATAGTCCCAAACAAGAAGCGTGAGACGCTCGAAGGCATCCACAACTTGTTGGCATGGAATAAAGACTACAATCTGACGAAGCTGCCTAACTTGATTGGCCATTGGGACTATAAGCACAAAATGATCCTCGTCCGCGATAATTTGGATCTTCTTGAACTTCAATTGATGTGACTTGCTTTTTCTTGTATGGCTAACTGGGAACGATAGCTCCATGACAATAGGTAGCCGAGATCATCGGCTGCCTATTCAGCTAACTGGCAGGATACTTCAATCATATTAGCGAAGAGGAGTGAATTTATGAAATTTAAACTTATTGATCTGTACGGAGTACCTGTAATTTCTTTACCAATAGGTTATGATTTGTTAGAAGCTTTTATCGGGACAAATCTTCAAGATAAAGATGAAAAGGGAATCTGGCTCATTGATTCGATTAATGAAATATTGAGCGGTAAAGTGACCAAAACTACCCTTTCTGGTGTAAAGTATCATGTGGTCGAGCTAAACAATACAACCGTGAGAATAATCGACCCATGTTCCGATGACGGAGATTATTGTGAGTTACCCATAGACACCTTTAGAAACATAATAGTCAACTGGCTCAAACAAAAGGATGAATATTACGGATTGCACTAACGGGACATGATAGGGTGATAAAATGAAAAGAGGAATCAGTTTCGAGATTCCAAATGAGTACGGAGGTTTTCTTGGAGAAATATTGAAGCCGTTCGATATGACATCATTCAACTGGTATATTGGGGGCGAGGAATCATATTTCGTGGAGGACTGTACCTTAGAGGAGCCACTGTTCCCTGGTGAGGTATATGGGATGGACGGCGTAATTCTTAAAGGAATCTTAGAAAATAACGAGTATTATTTAATATTCGCAAATTTAAAAGCTTATCCAAAAAAGAAGAACGTGCAAGACATTAAGACCTACGAAGAGTTCTTAAAAAGCGATTGCCAGCTTGTGCTTTTAGTCGTTGATAGTGCTTATGTCACGGTTTATTGCAAAGATAAAGTTTTACTTGAAAACCTGTATCATAACGCAATAATAAATGGATACGATAATGTCCAGTTCATTACAGATGAAAATGATGGACGAACAAGACTATCTGTATGGTAGAAACATTACGCTAACGGGAAACGTTAGTTCAATGAAACAGCGACAGTCTAGGACTTTATTTTTTCGTCCTTGGCTGTCGCTGTTTCAATTTCCGAGGTCAGTCTAAAACTTATTTTATGAAGTCTGACGGTATTACAATCGAGAATCCCCGTGGAATAAAGACACCCAGTCTAATACTTTATTTTCTACAGATATCAAGTTATAATTCTTTGCTCAGGACAAGTGTCAAAAGAAAATAAAGTAATATATAGACCGTAATTAAGATCATAACCTAATGAGCAGGCGATCGACGGTTCCCAGCGGATGCTTGTTGATACGCTTCATAAATTGACTTACATGAAGCTTAATCTTATAGAATTTTTCGAAAAAGACGTTGTTTACCACATCGGATTTTAGCCACAGCCATAGCCCTTCAACCGGATTGAGGTTTGGGCTGTAGGGCGGTAGAAAGACCAACTGCAGGCGCGGATGTTCCATCAAAAAAGGCTGTAACTCCGTGGCATGATGAATCCGGCTGTTGTCCAGAATCAGCGCGATTTTCCCACTCGGATACGCAGAGAGAAGATCCTGAAGAAATCGAATAAAGGCTGTTGTATCGGCCATTTCTTCTTCTCGGTGATGCACCTGCCCGGTTTCATAATTAATCGCACCGAATAACTTCGCTCCTTCGTGTTTGCCATACGTTGGCACCTTGCGTTGTCTGCCACGTGGGAACCAATTGTATTGCAGCGCTTGATAGGACCGGATCATCGATTCGTCTTCAAAGAGCAAATGATCGATTTTTTCGGCTTCAACCTGTTTCTTGAGCGCTGCAAAGGTGTGCTTTTTGAAATACGCTTGGGCGTCCTGGTCAGCGTTGGCAAGCGTATAAGTTGCTTTGGTAAAACTGAAGTTCATCCGTTTTAGCATCGCGCTGATCCCACGCACGCTCATTTTGATGCCAAATTCCTGTTTGATCCACTCCGCCACCAGCGGGAGGGTCCAGGTGTACCGAGCTTCAAA
This sequence comes from Paenibacillus sp. FSL L8-0340, assembly GCF_038593145.1. Taxonomy (NCBI): domain Bacteria; kingdom Bacillati; phylum Bacillota; class Bacilli; order Caryophanales; family Paenibacillaceae; genus Paenibacillus; species Paenibacillus sp. FSL L8-0340. The sequence continues at coordinate 6,104,585 of NZ_CP151967.1, read as the reverse complement.
ACCCACATCTGCCGGTTGTTGCTGTTCCAGCATCGCCGCTAACTGTTTACGCTGCTCCTCCGTGAGTTTTGTCGGTTGTCCAGGGGAATGATCCAACTTCAGGCCAGACAGACCCTGCGTTTGGTAGGCTTTCCAATAGTGGCCGATAGTTTGACGCGCCCGGCTGAGTAAGCTCACCGATCTCATCAAACGTATGTCCTTCTAGACGAAGACGGACTGCCAGGTACCTTTCGTAGAGTCGTTTATCCGATGTTTGTTTCATTGCTGCATTCAACCGCTCGATTTCTTCGTTTCCCATTTTCATCGCCACCTTCGGGTAAGTTATTACTATTCTTTACCCGATTTGGCGATTAGTTTGACTTTGTCAGCTTTTTAAATGCGTTCTATATAGACTGGAAATTATCAAGACCTAAACTTAAGGAAATCAAATAAAATAAAGGGTTCTACATATTATGCATAACTAATATGTAGAACCCTTTATTTTTAACTATCGTGTCCCGTTTAGTTCAATGAATAAGCGCTGCGCCCCTGGCCTACTCAACTCTATTGGGCACCGCGGGACTCCAGCTGGTTGCTATTCAGGAAGCACGTGTCAATTGCGACGAGCCGTTCGCTCTATGCCATCAGCGATTACTTTGTACAGTTGGTGCGGTAAGTCGTGTCCCATGCCGTCAACCAACATTAGCTCAGCGCCCGGAATGGCAGAAGCCGTATCCTCGCCACACGCCGGGACGAACAGGGGATCGTCCTTCCCATGAATGACAAGTGTTGGTACTTTTATGGTCGCCAGCCGCGGACGACGATCACCAGAGACAGCGATCGCAGCAATTTGTCGTCCAACACTGCCTGGATCGTAGGCTCGCTGGACTTCCTCCAGAATGAGCGCTCGATATGCGTCCTCTTCAAACGGATAGCCGGTGCCGGCGATGCATTTGGCAAAAGAGACGCTGTGCGCCAAAAATCCTGCTTCATCTTCAAATGGGTTCGGCGCTGGTTTAGTCATCATCGCCATGACATCCGGGGAAGTTTGCGGAAGTGTGGGATTACCGGAACTGGACATAATGGAGGTGAGTGATAAAACCCGTTCAGGGTACTCACTGGCAGCAATCTGGGCAATCATTCCGCCCATCGACCTGCCAACGAAATGTGCCCGGTCAATTGAAAGGGCATCGAGTAGTCCGATAGCGTCGTTGGACATGTCATCGAGAGTGTAAGGGATGTCCGGTCGCTTTCTCGACATGAGAGCAGTCGCCAGTGCGTCAAAATCCAGCGTCGGATAATGGCTAAAGTGCGTCGAGCAACCTACATCGCGATTGTCAAAGCGGATTACGCGAAAGCCCCGCGCTGCTAATATCCGACAAAACGAATCCGTCCATCGGATCATCTGGGTTCCAAGTCCGGCGATTAGGATAATAGCCTCGTCATTTTCGTTACCAAAACTGTCATAGGCCAATTCGACGCTTTTGACTTTCAGAATGTTCATGATTATGTTCTCCTCCAATTAATTCGGTATTGTAAGTTCTGTCATAGGCAGAAGGCGTGAATCTTCGATCGCTGCAGTCCGATGCCCGATACCGGCCATGTAGTCTTGATGACTTGAAAAAGCAAGAAACGACTGCGCGCTGCTCTGGCGGATCATCATGACAAGATCCCATCTTACGTCTTCGGGTCCGATAAGAAACTCTCCGCCATCGCCAAGAAACATGATTTCACCTCCGCTTTCACGGAGAAATGGGAGGGTGTGCTCGATATAGCGGTTGAAAGCTTCGGCACCGTTGATTGGGACCTCCGGTGTTAGTTCAGAATTGGCTGTGTAATCGGCAACATCACGATAACGCATGAGGTTCAACATGACGATGCTGCCCTCGCTGCCTCGCTGCCTCGCTGTATGAACCTCATGCCAGCACGTTGCTATGGTTCGATGTAACGACTAAATTCAAATTCTGTCATAGTGTGGCTCCTTTCGTTGTTCCTTTTTTTATTCTAAATTCCTTACGCCTACACATTCTTTCGTTCATTAGTTCCCTTCAGGGAATGCATTAGCGGCTAATCTTTTGATATGGTTTCTGATATCAGGTGCCCAGTCATCGATGCAGTGGTAAAAACGATCAAAATCACCAGCATACAGTGCCCGCAGAGCTTCTTCGTATTGATGGAAGTTCCCGGCCATAGCTGTCATAAAGTGATATGTTGCTTCTTGTGACTCTCGTATCTTGCTCTGTTTTCCTCCATCACGGCGAGCATCACCAACGAGTTTTCGTAATGTTACCGACGCCCCTCCAGGTTGACTCTTCAGCCATTCCCAATCTTTTGGCAATAATGTAACCTCACCAGATACAACCCCCATCTTGGGTCGACCGACCCGCCGTGTAGGCTGGTGATTCATTTCCGCACCGGGCAAGTCGCCAAACTGTTCTCCTAATCGTTTGAGCACGTCATCTGTCTTCCCACGGAAATCAACATCTATTTGCTTCCCCGTGGTATCGTCAAATATAAGCAGCTGTGTGAGGTCTCTGTCATCCAGAGCATCCTTCACTGTAGAAACAACGTGTTGTAACGAACCACTGGCGACGACTCCCACACCCAAAAATGCCGTGCAGCAAAAGAGCGTTTGATCATCTCTCATTCTGTAGATCCTCCTCTGAATGTTTCACTAATTTTACCCGGGTAAAAATAAAAAGTCAATATTACCCGGGTAAAATATATTTTGTCGTTTGTTATGGAGGGATTAAATGCAAAAGACGCGGCCTAAGAGAAACCGCGCTGTTGAGGGCTAGTGTTTGCTTTATGTTGTACATGCAGTGTTTTGTCGCAAAACTGCTCGTTAGCTCAATGAAGTGTAACTAAAATTTTTCGTAAATCTGAGCATAAGCCTTTTTCATTTCTTCTCGTAATTCTTTGTTCTCGTTCTCCAGTGCTTTGATTTTGCGTTTCAAAATATCGATGAGTATATCCTTATTCGCATCATTTATCTCACGCTTTATTTGCTTTGGAGTGGGTGCTTGTGATTGTTGACGGCGTAAGGATTCGATCCTCTCGCGGATATCTGAATGGTTATATAAACTCGCTTTCGAAACACCCGATTCTTCTGATACGCTATTGAAATTGATGCTCTTGTTGACTCGTAAGAGGCGTTTAATCGCCAGATCTACCTTCTCTAAGGTGCTTGCCTTCCGTTGAGCATGGATGCTCTTCAGATGGGCTGTACGGTCATAATTAGCCATTTCCAGCACTCACCTTTTTTTACACGGCGTTGAGCGATGGAGGCAGGCCCGCGGCAGCAGATCCGCGCACCTGATTGTTTCCGGATGAAGCCGGGCGAGAACCACGCACATGGTTGCTTCCGGACAATGTTCAGAGAAAATAAAGTATTAGACTGGCAGGCGTTTCATTAAACGAACGGGCAGGATAGTCTAAGATCATTCGTGATGAACCGTATCATAAATAGGGCGGAATTTTGAGAGAGGTTAGGAATTTTTTGTTTTCTTAACGTCTCTTCACAAAAAAACTTGCACCGTGGGACGTAGCCGCCGCAGGCTTGATTGCACGGGAGGCGGGAGCATTGAGTTGCAATGTACAAGTGATGCCCGATGACATCCCTAATGAACTCTATGGTGAAGTGGTCGTATTCACGACACCTGGAATCTTCGATGATCTCTTGACATTATTGCGGATGGAATCAGAATAAAAGGTTCAGTCTCTTTTCGACATTGTTGTACGTGCGAAAACGTTAGCTTAGTAAGGCATGTTCTTCAATGAAAAGGCCATCCTTTTCAGGATAACCTTAAATACTTGCCGCTTCAGACAGCACGGAGAACCGTATCATACTTTACAGACAGGTCATTCCGCTAACGGGAAACGTTAGTGGAATAGCGGTTGCTTCGGCAGCCGTTTTTTATTTGTTCGCGTGCCCAGAAGCACGCATTATCTAGTTGGTGAAAGTCCAACCAAAGGAGGGGCCAAGCCACCTCTGTAGCTAGGATGCCTGCTCATGGCGAAATCTGTGTGTAGAAGCGCATCGACAAAAGTATCGGTCAGAGACCGGGCGAGCAACAATCCAGGCCGCAACATGAAGTGAATCCTGCCGCGTCGTCAAAAAGGCCCTGCGAAGGGGAAGAGAGGGTGCCGAGTCTCGGTACAATAGACGAAGGCCAAGGAAACTGTACAGAACTTGGAACAACAGTGAAGAATCCTCCGGCGTATAGGGAACGGCATGGTTTGAAAGATAATGCAGTGAACTGGGGAGACCCTCCCCCACACGGGATTTTTTTTTTTAGAAACCCGTAAAGAGGCGCTCTATAAGTCCAGAAGATGAAATGAACCGTCTGTGGGAAGGGAGTCCGAGGGGCTCATAGTACCGAAGAACCTAAGGACAACATAACCTTAGGGAGGGAAGGAGCCCTGCTTTGTTTATGCTTTTGGAGGAGGTACGAGTGAGTGAATGCCAACCGGCTAACGACACCCAAGGAAAAAGTTCAACAACTCCAAAAAAAGCTAGGTCATGCGGCCAAGGAGAACAATAAGCGTAAATTCCATGCCCTGTACGACAAAGTCTACCGCTGGGATGTGCTGTGCGAAGCCTGGAAACGGGTGAAAGCGAACAAGGGAGCTGCGGGAGTGGATGCCGTGACGCTCGCAGATATTGAGGAACAAGGAGAAACAAGTTTCCTCAAGGAATGCGAGCGAGAACTGAAAGAAGGCAATTACCATCCGCAGCCCGTACGGCGGCACTATATCCCGAAGAAAGATGGGAAGCCAAGACCGCTAGGCATACCCACTGTGCGCGACCGAGTCATACAAATGGCAACGAAACTCGTGATTGAACCGATCTTTGAAGCAGACTTCGAAGAAGTATCCTTCGGATTTCGTCCGAAGCGAAGCGCGAAAGGAGCGCTAGAGCGAATCCGGAAAGCCTGCAACCGCAAAGGGAATTGGGTAGTCGACGTCGATATCCAAGGTTACTTCGACAATATTAATCAAGAGAAGCTTATGAAATTGGTACAGATGCGTATCAACGACAGGCGGATCCTAAAATTAATACGGAAGTGGCTTCATGCGGGAGTGATGGAAGAAGGAAACGTAAGGCGTTCCGATTTAGGAACACCGCAAGGTGGAGTCATTTCACCGCTTCTGGCGAATATCTATCTGAACTACTTTGACCGACTGTGGGGGAAACACGGAAGTAGAGTGGGAGAACTGACAAGGTATGCAGACGATTTTGTAGTGGTCTGTAAAACCAAAAAGGACGCCGAACATGCGTATGAGCTCATACACAGAATCATGGAACGTCTGGAGTTGACCCTACACCCAACCAAAACCCGCATCGTAGGCCTATGGACAGGAGAGGAAGGATTCGACTTCTTAGGAATGCATCACCGGAAGACCAAAGCAGAAACGTCCCAAGGCAAGGTGTACTACACCACGCAGCAGTGGCTAACGAAAAAGGCGGAGGAACGCATTCGAGGAGTGGTCAAAGAAAGACTGGCTCCACCGAGTATGCGATCGAAATCATTCGCGGAGCATGTAAAGTGGCTCAATCCAAAGATTCAAGGATGGAGAAATTACTACTACACGAACTACAGCCAAAAGAGATTAGCCAAGTTGGATTGGTATATTCTGCAGCGATTAACCCGGTGGTACGCGAAGAAGAGACAACGAGGGATTTGGATGAGCTCACGATCTGAGGTCAAGTATATTGCCAACATGTATGGATTGAAAACGCTATTGTGATCTGCATGCCCATGATTGATGAACATCGGAAAGCCGTATGAGGGAAAACCTCACGTACGGTTTGATGAGGAGGGGCTGGTTAGGCCAGCCCTTTACTCTAGAACTATACCAGCTAATAGCTTGTCAATATTTAATTATTAATGAAGAAAACGAAGGGTGCTATACTAGTAAAAACGCATAACAAATAACCGTCCCATAGAATTTGGGAAGGCTTTCCTCGATATCTAAATGTTACTTATTCAGTCGACGCGGAAAGGCTCCTTCTTGGTCAATATCGCATAAATCCAATGGATCAGTTTATTTACACATGCGATCACGGCTACTTTAAACGGTTTACCTTCTGCTCGCTTTTTGTCGTAATAAGCCCTAATTTTCTTATTACGTGAGCTTCGCAAACCACATCGCACAGCTTGATATAAGGCTGTCCGGAGTCTCCTGGAACCGCGTTTGGTGATTGTATTTCGGGTTGCTGTAAACTTGCCGGAAGAAAAGACACTTGGATCAATACCGGCAAACGCAACTAGTTTTTTTGCATGATCGAACCGATCGATTTCTCCGATCTCAGCTAAAATTGTTGCAGCAATTTTAGTACCAATGCCGGGTATCGATTGGATTAAATCATACTCCAGTAATTCTTCAGCCAGGGCCTCTATTGATTTATCAAGTTTCGCTAGATGCTCCTGATACTGAAGAAGTAAATTAATAAACAGCTCCAATGAGATTAAATGACTCGGAAAAGCGGTCTCCCTGAAGGGATTTCGCTCTGCTGCAGCCATTAGTTTCTGTGATCGTTCCAATGACCACCGGTTAGAGGCGACATGTCCAACAAGGCGTTGTATGTTCGCTGTCACGTTTTCCTCAGACATCGCTAGCACCGATTGAGACGTTGGATACTGAGCTAGGAAACGAAGTGACACCTTAGAATAAAGGTCACCAAACACGCCGTGATACTCCGGAAAGACTTGATCCAATACCGCTTGAAACTGTAACTTTGCCTGGACATACATTTCAGTCAGTGACTCATGTTGCCGTGTCAGGTAACGCAGATTCATCAGATACTGACCCCGTTTTTTGTAAGGCTCCAGCTCTTCTTTGTAGACAATTCCCCCAGCTGGTGTGCGTCAGCAACATCCGTTTTCACTTTACGCAAATTCATCTTTTTCGCTTGGTGTGAAATTAACGGATTGATAACGATATACAGATATTGATGCTCATTTAGAAACTGTATAACTGGACTATGATAATGCCCCGTTGCTTCCAACACAATGGCAGGACGCTGTCCAGCAAAGGACTCCACGTTTTGAGCATAACGAAGGAAGGACGCTAATCCCTCAAGATTGTGCTTGAATCGAAAGGTCTTTCCGTAGGGCGTTCCTCGATCTGAAAAAGCTTGTGCATGACTTTCCCCTTTAGTGACATCCAATCCAATGACAGGGTTCATTCAACCACTCCCGATATTATATTCGCCGGCAACCCCTAACCTTCTTGTCGTCCACATTATCGCATGTGATTCGGGATCATTGTCCCAACCAGCCTAATCATGGTTTAACAAGTAGGGGGGATGAACTGTATAGCTCTCGGGATCTAGCTCCCACGGGCAGAAACGTTCTATCCCCGGCTACCGCTATCTTACGACCACACAAAAATGAGGTCTACCAGAAAGATCTGGTGACCTCATAATACGATACAGTTAATAGAAGTAAGGAATAAATGTTTTTGTTTTTTTAAGGTAACGTTCGAAATCATCGCCGTACTTCTCAGCAAGGTGCTTATCCAGCATCGGAATATTGTAGAATGCGAAGAAACAGAACAACCATAGTGGCACGAGCAATGCCCAAGCGTTCCATGCGACGAATGCCATCGCAAGCACCCATAACACATCGCCGAAATAGTTAATATGGATCGAATAGCGGAAGTAGCCGCCTGTGTACAGTTTTCCTTTATGTTCAGGATTTTGTTTCCATTGATGACGAAGCCATTCGGCATGCGAATTAAAGAGTGAACCTATGACGAAGATGACGACAAATACAATGTCCCATCCGTTCAACGGCTTATTATGGGTCAAGCTGAGAAGAGGAATAACGATATAATACAACGAAAAAGCCGTCGGAACACTAAACGCCTCCTGCCATGACATAGGTCTTCTTAAAAGAAAAAACATCGTAAATTTCATCCGAACGAAAACGATTAAAATAAGGATGAATAGAAGCAAATTCCGTCCTGAGTCACCATTCGTTAAGTTCCAATGAAATACACCATTTAAAACCTCCGCGCCATCAAAAAAAAGCAGCCAGCCGGCAATTGCCAAAATAATCGTCTCTAGCATGAATAAGGTAAGGCGAGGATACCAATAGCCCGTGTTTTGATTGTACAGAGTTTTCATGTTGCGCCTCCTAGTTTTGAAATTAGATTAGATACTATTTCAAAACTTATAATAGCTCAACTTCATTTGATTCGCAATATAATTTTGAAATTTGACATCGCGATAGTTTAAAATTAAAGTTGGATAGTAGGGGTGATCGCAATTGAACGGATTTGAGAGACGAACGGAACAGAAGAAACAGCTTATATTAGCCATAACGAAAGAGAAGCTGAACCATGACAGGTTTCATAGAGCAACGATTAAAGAAATAGCCAAGGAAGCAAAAGTATCTCAAGTATCCATTTACAATTATTTCGGGAGCAAGGACGAGCTGTTATTTGAAGCTATCGGCGAAATGATGGAGGAACAGTTGAAGAGATATGAGCATTTATTAGAAGGCCAGATGTCTTACCCAAAGCTCATGTATACGGTAATGACGGAGGAAATGAAATTTGTTAAGGTCATTAATGACTGCATGAAGCAATCTGCTGATATTGTTGCGATGCAGGAGAGAGTGGATCGGTTTCTGGAGATGAAGTTCATTCCGTTTCTGCTGAGGCTTATTCAGCGTGGGCTGGAAGAGCAGTATATGGCAGAGGGCTTGAGGGAAGACGAACTGCTCTTTTATTTCAACATGTACCAGAAAGCGATGAACCAATTCCAAGAGACTGACCGTTCCGATCATGCTGTTATTTCCGAAGAACGCTTTATTCAATTTTTCTTCAAAGGTCTTATGGGCGATATGCGGGTTGCTAAAATAGAAAAGAGGTAATTCCAGTACCAATTAGGTTTTCTTTATTTATGTAGGAACATTTGTGTCAATGAAAAATGCACAAATGTTCCTACATTATCGTTATTTGACGCAAAGTTACCTACATTGTGGCGATGTTGGTTTATGTAAAAGCAATCATGTTATGCAAAATTTTAGTCGCACTTCATTGAGCTACTATGAAAATTCATAAACAGCAAAAGTACGGAAAAGGCAGCACTAAAGAAGACGCAGCTCGTTCGTTTTTTTAAAAGGGGAGAGCGCCTGAATAGCTTTTTATTGTAGCTTATATAGATCAAGAGCCTTCTGGTTTAGTGATGGTAATGGAGTAGCCTAGCCCTTCAAGTCTGCGTAAAGCATGTCGCACAATGGACTGTTCCCTTTGCTTATTGAAGTAGTCTTCCCCTAGATCAACATACATTTCTTTACGAGTTAGAAGGTAATAGGAGATTCTCAACATGGCATGAGCGACTACAATTCCTGCTCGTTTCCTTCCTTTTCGCGCTGCTGTACGCCTATACAGTGCGCCAAGGTAATTCTTAGATCCTTTTACGGAATGAGCAGCTTCGGTTAAGCCTGATCTCAAATATTTATTGCCCTTTTTGGTTTTAGCCGATTTCCTTTTGCCCGCACTTTCGTTATGGCCAGGAACAAGTCCTGCCCAGGAACACATATGAGCTGCGCTTGGAAACTGGTTTTTAATATCTGTACCGATTTCAGCCAGGATTTGTTCGGCCATTCGTGTTGATATGCCTGGAATTGAGTCTAATCGTTCGATATCTTCTTGGTAAGGATTTACTCGCCGTGCAACTTCTTGATCCAGCATATCAATTTGTTGAGTTAGAAAGTCGATGTGAGTTAGAATGGTTTTTATCATTAGGCGTTGATGGGGACTTACGTATCCTTGGAGGGCAAGTTCGAGTTCAACTTTTTTTCGTTTTAGTGTTCGAAGGGCCATGTTGGCCAGTTGCCCAGGATCATCTATACCTTCAGCAATCGCATAAAGCATTTTTTTAGAGGAAACTCCCATAATATCTGAGACAACGGAACCAAGCTTAATATTAGCTCCCTCTAATACTTTTTGGATTCGATTATGCTGTCTGGCACGTTCTTCGATGATACTCCGGCGATAACGAACAAGCTCTCTTAACTCACGTTGATTACGGTCTGGAATGAAACTGGCTTTAATCAGTCCGTGGCGAAGGAGTTGGCAAATCCATTCTGCATCTTTAACATCGGTTTTGCGTCCAGGCACAGCTTTCATATGCTGGGCATTAACAACCAGAAATTCGATCTCTTCAGCCTCAATTAAATTTACAATAGGTTTCCAATAAACACTTGTGCTTTCCATGGCGACATGAGTACAGCTGTGCTCCTTAATCCAGTCCACTAACTTAAGAAGAAATACAGTTTTAGTTGAAAATGTTTGAATCTCCTTTCCTTCAGGTGTCATGATGCATGCAGTAATATTGTCTTTATGGACATCCATACCGCACGCCCGTTCAATAATTACATCCATGCCATTCAACCTTTCTACGGCATCATGATTGGAGACTGGTGCAACAACCAGAATAGGATTAATCTACTATGAGTGCTTCCCAGTGGGAGCAACATTCAGTGGTGCACCGTGGTCGTTGGAGTCAGACTAACGGATGGGCTCTAAACGCACCATAGTTCATCGACCTTCCTCTCCCAGCCGTACTTCCAGTATAAAATACCAAGCAAAAATTTTCATTCTCTGTGGTGCAGCGCTGATTTTGCGCTGCATGGTTGGCTAACGGGCAGTTATGCGCATAAATACAAGAATTTCTTCAAATACTCCATTATCCGTATACCTATTTAACGGTAAACTGACTTAGATGAAGAAATTGTATCCTAGAGACAAACTCTGATGAAGGCAGGTATTGAGATGAGTATCCGTTACGCTTCGAATATTGAGGTTATCACTAAGGAGGCACTTCAAGAGTTATTTCTTTCGGTAGAGTGGGAATCAGGAAAACATCCAAATGAACTTATACAAGCGATTAAAGGATCTCATTCGATTGTTGCGGCTTGGGATGGAGATAAGCTCGTCGGTCTAGTAAATGCTCTTTCCGATGGTGTTTTAACAGTATATTTCCATTATATGCTGATCAATCCGAGTTATCAGGGTGAAGGAATAGGTAGGAAAATGATGGACATTATGCTTGATAGATATAAAGGATGTAAAACGAAAGTACTAATTTCTTATCAGAGTGCAGTGGATTTTTATCATAAATGTGGCTTTTCCAAAGAGGATGGAGCCACGCCTATGTTTATTTCAGAGTTGGTTTGATTTAACTACTATGAAAATTCATAAACAGCAAAAGTACGGAAAAGGCAGCACTAAAGAAGACGCAGCTCGTTCGTTTTTTTAAAAGGGGAGAGCGCCTGAATAGCTTTTTATTGTAGCTTATATAGATCAAGAGCCTTCTGGTTTAGTGATGGTAATGGAGTAGCCTAGCCCTTCAAGTCTGCGTAAAGCATGTCGCACAATGGACTGTTCCCTTTGCTTATTGAAGTAGTCTTCCCCTAGATCAACATACATTTCTTTACGAGTTAGAAGGTAATAGGAGATTCTCAACATGGCATGAGCGACTACAATTCCTGCTCGTTTCCTTCCTTTTCGCGCTGCTGTACGCCTATACAGTGCGCCAAGGTAATTCTTAGATCCTTTTACGGAATGAGCAGCTTCGGTTAAGCCTGATCTCAAATATTTATTGCCCTTTTTGGTTTTAGCCGATTTCCTTTTGCCCGCACTTTCGTTATGGCCAGGAACAAGTCCTGCCCAGGAACACATATGAGCTGCGCTTGGAAACTGGTTTTTAATATCTGTACCGATTTCAGCCAGGATTTGTTCGGCCATTCGTGTTGATATGCCTGGAATTGAGTCTAATCGTTCGATATCTTCTTGGTAAGGATTTACTCGCCGTGCAACTTCTTGATCCAGCATATCAATTTGTTGAGTTAGAAAGTCGATGTGAGTTAGAATGGTTTTTATCATTAGGCGTTGATGGGGACTTACGTATCCTTGGAGGGCAAGTTCGAGTTCATCTTTTTTTCGTTTTAGTGTTCGAAGGGCCATGTTGGCCAGTTGCCCAGGATCATCTATACCTTCAGCAATCGCATAAAGCATTTTTTTAGAGGAAACTCCCATAATATCTGAGACAACGGAACCAAGCTTAATATTAGCTCCCTCTAATACTTTTTGGATTCGATTATGCTGTCTGGCACGTTCTTCGATGATACTCCGGCGATAACGAACAAGCTCTCTTAACTCACGTTGATTACGGTCTGGAATGAAACTGGCTTTAATCAGTCCGTGGCGAAGGAGTTGGCAAATCCATTCTGCATCTTTAACATCGGTTTTGCGTCCAGGCACAGCTTTCATATGCTGGGCATTAACAACCAGAAATTCGATCTCTTCAGCCTCAATTAAATTTACAATAGGTTTCCAATAAACACTTGTGCTTTCCATGGCGACATGAGTACAGCTGTGCTCCTTAATCCAGTCCACTAACTTAAGAAGAAATACAGTTTTAGTTGAAAATGTTTGAATCTCCTTTCCTTCAGGTGTCATGATGCATGCAGTAATATTGTCTTTATGGACATCCATACCGCACGCCCGTTCAATAATTACATCCATGCCATTCAACCTTTCTACGGCATCATGATTGGAGACTGGTGCAACAACCAGAATAGGATTAATCTACTATGAGTGCTTCCCAGTGGGAGCAACATTCAGTGGTGCACCGTGGTCGTTGGAGTCAGACTAACGGATGGGCTCTAAACGCACCATAGTTCATCGACCTTCCTCTCCCAGCCGTACTTCCAGTATAAAATACCAAGCAAAAATTTTCATTCTCTGTGGTGCAGCGCTGATTTTGCGCTGCATGGTTGGCTAACGGGCAGGTTAGTTGAACAACAGTGGCTGTTATTGGCGAACTTTTTTATACTGACTGGTTTATGAATGTCATTTTGGAATTTAGTTTTATTCAAAGGGGATAATACCTATAATACTACTTCCAGAGGTGGCGTAAAAATCGTGAAAAAGTTAGTCATAATATACATGGTGTTTGCTGGACTATTTTCCTCGATACAATTAGCAAAGGCAAGTGTTCAACCAAAATTAAAAACAGAAGATGTTTCATCTATTCAAGCAAACCGTATTTATGGGGGGGCTCGTTTATTTAAGGAAAGCGACGGATATGAAGAAGTAATCATCAGTAAGGTTGTTAAATGGATAAACACATCAAATCCTTCCGAAGTACCAACTGAGTTTGAGTTAAATAAAACTCCCGTCTCCAATTTGAAAATAAGAATGAAAAACGGGGATATTGCAGTTATTGAACCTGCCTATAATTGTATTTTTGAAAACCAAAAAAAGACATGCACAATAGCAGATGGTGAGGTTATATATACCCAAAATAATATAAGAGTTCGATTAAAATCACTGGAGCTATATGATTGGCTCTTAGTTGGGTGGCAATATGAAAGTATTGGAGTTCCCAAAGAAGAATTGCTTGAAGAAACTTTATATACCAGATATTTTACCTATCTCGACAAAACTTACTCAGACTTTATCATGTGTCCAAAAATAGATAAAATTGAAAGAATAAATGGCGATACAAGAAGACATATCGTTCATGCAAGTGCGTTAAATTATGGTGCACATCATGGTGACGTTCCTTATGATAGAATACATATTACGTTAACTGATACTCCAGAAAATGGTTTTGAAATAAATAAAGTTACAATCGAAAAAGGTATTTCTGGAAAAGAAAGCCGTATACAATGTAGACGAGAGAACTAAAATAACTTGAGCTAACGGTGAACATTAGTTCAATGAAAGAGAGACAGTCTAGGACATATTTCCTCGTCCTTGGATGTCTCTGTTTCTATTTCTAAGGTTAGTCTCAATCTAATTTTAAAATAACCCACCGAGCTAAAGCATGCTGGCGGGTTTGTTTTTTTCTGCAGATTGTCTAGTGAAGCTAGGACGGAAACGCGTCTTTTTTAACAGGTCTAACTTCTATGCATTGATTTGTTTGGGTTCACAGAAGTATGCTCAATGATCACCTTATTCCCGTTCCCTGGCGGCAGCTCAAAGCTGTGATTTGCCCACTCCTGCCAATTCATGTACATGTTGATGAAGCCCGGAGCCGCAACCTCGATTCGCTGCAGCAATCCCTTGATCGCTTCCTGTTGCCCAAGCTCCGCTGTGATCAGCTCGGCAATAGCCATTGGGGCCTTGCGCAGGACTTTGGCCAGCTGCATGGCAATATTGCTGGAGTAGTCGCCGAAATCCGGATTAGCGGGCTGTTCAAGAGCGATGGTTAAATGTTCTGGTGCGGCAGCGGTCATGCTGCTGAATACCTGCTGGACGCTTTGTTCCAAGCTTGTTTTAATAAGTTGGCTTAACACGGGATGAACCTCCTTTAAAATTCCTGAAGCAGATTTGCGTTACATGTGTACTTAGCGGGCTAAAAAACATCAAAAAAAGCCCCCGTCTCTAAAAGAGACGAGGGCTTTAGCGCTCGCGGTACCACTCTCGTTGCTAAACACCTTGGTTTAGCCACCTTACAGGTTAACGGTCTTCAGCCGGGGCTTCCTACTATCAGTTCAGAAGTCCATCTCCCGGGTGCGCTTCATTAACTGGCCTGTACCGGCTCTCACTCTTCCGGCTCGCTGGGGACTAGGGTCAGGCAACTACTTTCCCGTTCATCGATTGTATATTGATTTTTATCAGTATAGCGAATTTATGGAATAAATCAATAGCCGATTGGCTTATTTAGAAATATCAATGAATCCTTCGCCAAACACGTCGCGCACATCGTGGATCGTGACAAAAGCATTTTTGTCCTCAGCCCGTACGATTTTTTTGAGCATGGAAACTTCCTGCTTACTAATTACGATGTAAAGGACTTCCTTTTCTTCGCCGGTGTAATAGCCGTATCCCCGGAGCACCGTTACTCCGCGGTCCATAATCTCCGTAACCCGTACGGCAATGCTGTCATAGCGTGCCGAGATGATGGTCACTGCTTTTTTAGGATTCAAGCCCTCGATAATGAACTCCATAGCTTTGGTTCCGATATAGAGGATGACGAACGTAAACATCATCTTTTCGATACCAATGACGAAGGCGGACAGTCCGGCAACGATAAGATCAAAGAACAGCAAGGCATAGCTGATATTCCAATCCCAATATTTATTGGCAAGACGAGCCAGAATTGTTGTACCTGCAGTCGTGCCGCCGACCCGGATGATCAGTCCAATCCCGACCCCCGCAAACAGACCCGCGAAAATAGCGTTAATCACTGGCTCATCCGAAGCGATCTGCCAGTTCTTGGTCAAGTACAGGAACAGGGAGTTAAAGGCAACGGCGATAATGGTGTAGCCCGTCGTTTTTTTATCCAGGAGTTTGTAGCCGATGATCAGCAAAATCCCGTTCAAGATGATGCCGACCAGCGCAGGTGACCATTTCAGCAAATAATACAGAATGATCGATATCCCTGTCACGCCACCCTCACCAAAGTCATTGGGAATCACAAATAAATTGACTGCCAGCGCAAAAATAAATGCCCCGAGAAGCAGCATAACCATATCATGTACTCTTTTGTTCATACGATATACCTCCATGATTTTAAAGCTCACACAAAAAAGCGATTAAAGGAAAAAATCATCCTTTAATCGCTTTGTAGCAAACATAGGTTGCGCAGCTCTTTTGATCCTTTAATCATAACAAGCCTTATAGGGGATGTAAATGATTTAATTCAGGAAAGGAGTCCCTTTTCAATCGGAAGTAGGCGCAGCGGTAAGGTCCTTAATATCCGTTGAACCAAAGATAAGCAGCACAATCACTATGACCAGCAGGATACCCCCGGCAAATTCTTCACCGTCAAAATTGTCCATACGTGCTTGGCCTCCCTTTGTATTCATCCACTCAAGAGTTGTCTGATTTTTTCTTCAAAGCGGCCATGATCTCGTTCAAGGTCAGGCTGCTGTTGTCGTCGAGAAAGCTGACCAGTTTATCTACGTTGCTGTCGTTCAAATTGCCGAGTGATTTATACTTGCCAACCAGGCTGACAAGAAGCGAAGCGTCCGTGAACATTTGGACAGAGTCTACTTTTAACTTGCCTGTTAAAAGAAGTGCAGCCACTGCATATTCCAGCCCCTTTGGACTTTGCGTTTTTGGGTTTGCCGGTTGTTTTTTTATGCTCGTTTTCTTTCCTTTTCCAGGAGGGGGCATGGACTCCCTTCTTCCTTATGCATTCTTTCAGAACAGCGGCCACTAGTGGGCGAACTCTCTTTTGTACACTTTATGCACTGCTGCAGGATTTGGTGAATGGAGCCTGTCTTTTGTCCACACCGTCAGGGTAGCAAACGAATATTAATATATTGTGCGATCAATTAACACTACCGCTAGAATCAGAGTTTGATATTCACAAATGAGTGGATTGAAAGGAGAAATGAGACGGATGACCACATTATCTACTGGACCTATTGAGAATAATCCTGTTCTTGGAGTAAGACCGGCGCAGCTTGTAACTGTAAAGATTGTGAATCGGGCTGCTGCAGAGGTACTGGTTATTAATATTCTAGGTTACTTCCTGGACACTACAAGAACTTTATATGTGAGTGAAGTCGTCGAAATCGCACCTGACGAGGTGGTGACCAGAGACTACTTTGCTAATCTGGATGCTTTCGAATTTCTCTTTACAGGCGATGACCTAGGAGAAAAAGCAGGGATTTCAGTATGGGGCAAACAAGCTGACGGTCAATTGGTGGATGCCCATCGTGTTGTAACGCATGAGATATTGAATGACGAGTTGTAATATCTGCACAGCAAACAGGGACATCCCAGCCTTAGGCTGTGAAAGTCCCTGTTTGCTGTGCAAGGAGATAAGCATGCATGGCCAATTTATGAAAGCATGAGGATTTCACGGATATCCTGCTCGCTTAAGGCAGACATGGCCTCCTGGCCCGGTTGGATGACTTCGTCGATCAGGTTCTTTTTCTTCTGCTGAAGCTCGTACATCTTATCCTCAACAGTCCCCTGTGCTACGAGGCGGATCACCTGCACCACCTTCTTTTGCCCGATCCGGTGGGCCCGGTCGGCAGCTTGCTGCTCGACAGCGGGATTCCACCAGAGATCGTAGAGAATGACCGTGTCCGCTCCCGTCAGGTTCAGTCCGGTGCCACCCGCTTTTAGTGAAATCAGGAAAAGATCGCGTTCACCCTCATTGAACCTGTTGCAGAGCTCCACCCGCTGGGCTGAAGGCGTCTGGCCATCGAGATAGAAATGCTGCACACCCAGCAGGCCCAGTTCACGGCCGATCAGGCCGAGCATTTCGGTGAACTGGGAGAAAATCAGCATCCGTTTGCCGGAGCTGCGGCATTCTTCAATAATCTCCAGCAGCTGTTCGAATTTCGCCGAGCCGCCGGTATAGCCTGCAATGAACAGCGCGGGGTGGCAGCAGAGCTGGCGCAGCCGGGTCAGCCCGGCAAGCACCTTGATTCTGCCGTTGCCAAACCCGTCGTTGTCCAAATGCTTGAGCGCTTCCTTGCGCAGCCTGGCGAGATAAGCGACATACAGTTTTTTCTGCTCAGGCAACAGCTCCGAGGCCTGCAGAGTTTCGATTTTGTCCGGCAGCTCTTTCAGTACATCGCTTTTTAGGCGGCGCAGCAGAAAAGGCCGTGCCCGCCTCGCAACCGTCTCCCGGGGCAGGTCATGAAAGGCCTTTTTGCCCGGAAACAGTCCGGGAAACACCACTCCGAAGATCGACCATAGATCCTCCAGAGCATTTTCTACCGGCGTTCCGGTAAGCGCGAAGCGGTAGCGCGCCTGCAATATTTTGACCGCCTGAGCTGTCTGGGTCGCATGGTTCTTGATAACCTGTGCCTCATCCAGAAACAGGGTGTGAAAGGAATGCTTGGCGTACTCTTCAATATCACGGCGCAGCAGCGGATAGGAGGTGATGATTACATCGTTTCCTGCGGTGTTCTTCAGTATCCGTCGGCGTTCGGTTAAGTTCCCGTCGGCTATGGCTGCTTTGATCTCCGGGGCGAACTTCTTCAGCTCATTCTGCCAGTTGTAGAGCAGGGAGGCCGGAGCGATGATCAGCGCAGGGAGGCCTCCCTGCCGGATATCCTTAAGCTCTGAGAGCAGGAAGGCGATGCTCTGCAGCGTTTTGCCAAGACCCATATCATCGGCCAGGATACCGCCGAACCGGTAGTGGGCCAGCGTCTTCAGCCACTGGAAACCATATTGCTGATAATCCCGGAGTACGGAAACAAGGCTGTCCGGCACAGGGAAATCAAGATTTTCGGGATTCCGCATGTTGGCCAGAAGCCGGCGCAGGGAGCGTCCCATGGTGACGGAGTCCCCCGCGCTATCGCCATTCAGATGCAGGCCGCGGGCCAGGGGGAGGGAGAACTGCGGGCTTTTGAGCTCATCCTGCCGGATGCCGATTTCGTTCATAAAGGTGATGATTTCTAAGAATTCCGCACTCTCCAGCGGCAGCAGCGCCCCATCCGGCAGCCGGTAATAGCGGCGTTTCTCCTGCAGCGATTTCAGCACCAGTACAATTTCCGTTTCGGGGATTCCTTCCACGGCAAATTTGAAGTCCAGCCAGTCGGTTTTTTCGTTCCAGCTTAAGGTTACCTTCGGCAGGGCTGTTCCGGTGAGCAGTCTTCCCTTGACAGCAGTAGTGGCATATACCTCAAGCAACGGCTCCAGCAGCGGCACGGTATGATAGAGAAAATCAAATTCGCCGTCCTCATCGCTCATAATATAGCCGCTTTCCGTTTGGGTAAAAGAAGCATGATCCATCAGCGCAAGAATCCGCCCTTCGGCTTCCCCGTCCCGCATCAGAATCACCTCATTGCCCCGTTCGCGTGCTTTCTCATCGAGCGGATTAATCACAATATTGCCGTATTGAAACTCAAGGCCTGCCAGCAGCCGGTCTCTTATCCGGTCAAGATAAAGTCTGGCTTGAAGCTGTGCCTGGATGATGCGGCCTTGGATAGCCTCGGCAATATGCACATGGCCCAGCTTTTTCAGCCCGGGAATCACCTTATCCATAAAAGGCTCCATTTGCTCCGGGGCAATGGCAATTTCATCTTTGCGGGAGGACGCCAGCATTTTCTTAAGCTCGGAGATACGCTGGCATTCCTGAACCGGCAGCTTCAGTAGCCTGCCTTCAGACAAGATAAGCCCGTAATCCTCCATGACTGTAAGCTGTGCCAGTCCCTGGATATCTAGCCGATAGCTGTTATCCGGGGTTTGATCGAATTGAAAGCTCAGCGGAGGGGGAGCTTTTGTGATCTGAAGCCCTTCAGTGCGTATTCCCCCTTGCTGCAAATGGGCAGAGGATACTGCTGTTAGCGCAGGCTGAACTTGCTCCCAGAAAAAAGGCGGAACCGGCAGCAGCCGTTCCCCTCCAGGGCCACCCGAATAATGCGTATGTGGACTGACAGCTTCGCGGTACATCTTTTCATTTAAAAGGACTTCGATCAGCTTCAGAATCACCGCATTGTCTTCTTTATTGAAGCTGTGCAAGGATGGGTCATAGATAAAATGCTTGGTGAACTCAAAGGATTCTCCGCGGTGGATACGCTCGAGAAAAGCTCTGATTTTCTGCACAATATAAAGCCGTTCTAGTCCGATCTTCAGTTCAATTCCAAGCTTATGAGTGCCATCGGTGTACAGAACCGGCTTGCAGATGAACTCAACCTGAAGCGGGGTTCTGATATCGCTATAGGTTCCGGTGCCGCTTGGACGCTTCCGGGAACTGCCGAACATATCCAGCATGCTGGTCACCAGTTTTCGGTCACCCGTATGTTCCCCTGTATCAAAGGCTGCAGGTTCAGGATTACGCGGAGTAAGTCTGCCGCTCTCTCCGGTGGAGCCTCCGTGAAGGTGGAGACTGGGGCCGGCCATACTTCTGGAGAGTTCTGTGTCCATTTCCTGACGGAGTATATTCACGAGAACAGCTGCAATATGCTTGCAAAAAGCTCCGCCGTGGTGGTATGCAGGGCAGGTGCATTCCCCATTCACGTCACCGTCACTGTCTATAGCAAGCACCACTTCGTAGCTTTCGAGGCCTTGAACCTCAGCCCGGTATTTTGAATATTCCAGCTCAACATTGTTCTCTGCATAGGTCAGCGTGACCTTATCCGCTTCATAATAAACCGTTCCCTGCTCCAAAGCAGTACCGCCGCATAGCAGCCTGATTACCCGTTCCGGCACATAGAAACCCACAGCCCTAATCACTTCCTTTTGTCTTGTCCATAAGTCCGAATTTGCTATAGTACCCATAATAACAGAACAGGCGTACGCCTTCAAAACCATTTACCGGAATCCCTGAGCTGATGCTGCGGTGCGGGATCACTCTAAGCGTTTGCACTGTACAAAAAGGCCATCTCCAAACCGCATTTCTGTGGTTTGGAGATGGCCTTCTATTGAAAGGTTTCAGTGTAGCTTTCCGGCTTCCTCAAAAGACCGGCCTAACTTCCCTTCGCTTCTGGGCGTACTGCTGGTCCGCTGATACCGTACAGCATGAAAGCCAAAGTCTGCTCAATTTCCTCTTCATCATTCCAATCGCTATCTGGCAGGAACAGCAGACGGGCCAGCAGATATCCGATTACAGAAGAGACCGTAAACCGGATAATTGCGGGTGTGGGCATGTCGATAATTTCGCCCTTTTCCTTGAAATGCTCGGTAATGGCAGTTACCCGCTCCAGTACCTGGCCGAGAACATTCTCGGCGAACTGTTCCCTTAATGCGGGCTGAAAGGGGATTTCCTGAATAAGAATTTTCAGAATCTTAAAGTTCTTGCGGGCGAATTCCAGCCGGTTGACCATAAAAGCCCGCAGAAATGCCTCATAGCTCTCGGGAGGACCATCCAGCACGCCGTCGAAATTACGCATGACAAAGGGCGCGATCATGCGGCTCATCGTCGGCCCGACAATGGAGAGCAGCAGATCCTTTTTGGTCTTGTAATAACGGAAGATCGTCCCCTCCGCCACCCCCGCCTTCTGGGCAATTTCACTGGTAGCCGCAGCCGAATATCCTTTATCCGAAAATATTTCAATCGCCGCCTCCAGAATGGCGAGCTGCTTCGGCGTCATTTTTTCTTCCTGACCGATGGCCAGCAGCTCCTCAATCCACTGCTCCCCCTCATGCTGCTGCTCCGCAGCATTGTCCGTCTCCATTCTTTTGCCCTCCAAACCTCGTATTTTCCGTTTATATTACCATAGCCCCATGTGATATTACATTTTGCGGTGTTTGCGCAGGGCCAGCACATTCAGCAGCATGAACATCAGAGAGAAACCGATCAGAACAAAGACATCCAGGGCGATGTCACTCCAGCCTTTGCCGCGGATCATGATGTCCATCAGTGCCTCCGAGCCGTAATAGATCGGTGTCGCCAGCCCGATCCGCTGCAGCCACACCGGGAGTGTATCCATCGGGAACAGCCCGCTTAAGAAAATCTGCGGCACGATGATTAGCGGAATGAACTGCATCATCTGCAGCTCATTGGCAGCAAAAGCCGAGAGCAGTGTACCCAGCGTCAGCGCTGTCATCGACAGCAGCAGTGTCACAAGCAGGACATAACCGAAGCTGCCAGCCATCATAATTCCCAGCACCTGAATGGAGAACCAGGAGATCAGCAGCGCCTGGAATATGGTAAAAATTCCGAAACCGCACACGTAGCCAATAACGACTTCCCAGCGTTTCAGCGGGGTGGAGAGCAGACGTTCCAGGGTTCCGGTAGTCCGTTCGCGCAGCAAGGAAACGCCGGCAATCAGAAAGACGAAGAAGAAGACAAAAACGCCGATCATAATCGGACCGAAGCGGTCGATTGTACTCATATCTTCAGCGCCGTACAGATAGCTGATCTGCGGCTTCAGCTGACCTTGTTCCTGGCCGGGTATAACAGGCTGCAGGCTCTGGACCGCTTCCTGTAAGGCCATCAGTGCCGCACGATTTGCCGTGGGGTTGCTGCCTTCCAGCACAACTTCGGGAGCAGCGCCGCTTACTGTGACAAGCGCATCGATCTTGCCCTCCTTCAAAGCTTCGTTGCCCAGCTCTGCCGTGGCGTATTCGACAACAGCAGTGCTTTGCTTCTCAAACGCCGCAGAGATGGCTTGGGTATTTCCGTACACACCAAACTTCGGTTCATAGTCGTCGCCGTTAAACACCAGACTCATTAAGCTGAGAACCAGCAGGGGGGCAATAAACATCAGTGCCATCGTTCTTTTGTCATGAATAAACTGCTGGAGAATTCGCAGGGTGATCGCCCGGATTCTCATCGGCGGACACCTCCATAATATAGAAAAGCTTCTTCAAGAGAAGCAGAACCGGTAGCGTTCAGCAGACCTGCAGGTGTATCCACCGCCAGCAGTTCACCATCACGGATCATGGCCAGACGGTCGCATTTCTCGGCTTCATCCATCACATGGGTAGTGAGTACAATGGTAGTTCCTTTGCGGTTCAACGCCTTCAGTTCCTTCCAGATGGACTGGCGCAGTACGGGATCAATGCCAACCGTGGGCTCATCAAGAAGCAGAAGCGGAGGCTCATGCAATAAAGCGATTGCCAGTGACAGACGGCGTTTCATCCCCCCGGAATACTGATCGACTCTTTTGCGCAGATGATCCTGCAGATTGACCAGCTCCAAGACATCCCTGATCCGGCGGGTGCGGTTTCCGCCTTTCAGTCCATAGAGAGCGGCGAAGAATTCCAGATTCTCTTTTGCGCTCAGCTCCGTATACAAGGCGTCAGACTGAGCCATATACCCGATTTGCTGCAGCATGGCAAGCTTAGGCATGGGTATCCCCAATACACGCACTTCGCCCGAGGTCGCTTCATCAATCCCGGTCAAGAGCTTCACCAGCGTAGTTTTGCCGGAGCCGGAAGGGCCCAGAATGCCGAAGGTTTCCGCCTCTGCAACCTGCAGGGAAATATCCTTTAACACTTCCTTGCTGCCAAACGTCCGGCAGACGTGGTTTACGGAAACAACAGAAGTTCCCAGATTCATAACTATCTCCTCAATTCTCATAATAATGAGTGAGTACTCACTCATTATATTAATGCAATCAGCTGCCGATGTAAATCTTTTTTCTGCGGATAGTTAAATGTTTTAAATTTTAGAATAGTGGTTTTCACAAGAACGAATCAGGGTAATTATGGGTATTAGCTAAAGCCCGATAACTCTATTTCATACAGGAGGAGGTTTATTTGATGTTCAACAAGAAGTTCGTTTTTCCCATGCTGGCGCTGTTTACTGCAGCGGGTCTCAGCGGTTGCAGCAGCTCCGGTCCGGGAACAGGCAGTGAGCATTTTCGCACCTTAGCGCAAGAAAGTGTGGATCAGGCGGAATATCTGCCCGGGGACTTTCCGATTCCTGTGGGTGCAGGCATTACGTTTACAGATGGGGAGCTGGTGGGCGGAAAAAAGTCATCTATGCTGATCTTTGAGACAGAAGAGAGTATGGATGCACTAGGAAGTACATATAAAGAGTATGTTAAGGCCAAGGAACTGGATCAGGGCACACAAATTGTGGATTCGAACAATTTGATTATTAACGGTAAAGTTCAAGGCGATTACTCTTATTCTATTATAGGGAGCAGCCTGGACAAGAAACCGGGCGGTGCCGAAGTGATTGTTACGTGGATCGAGAATTAAGCTATTCACACTGTTTTACATATATTTCCGATTTAACCCCAGTTTTACTAAAGCCGACCCCGGAGGTTTCGTGGGCCGGCTTTATTTATTATTCAGGATTTGCCGCACTTAACATTTCCATAACATTCCTCTAGAACAGAATTGACATTCGTAGATGAAAATAACATTAGCAGTTACCTAAGGGAAAAGGGTGAATCTAATTGAAGAATAGTAAATGGTTGAGTGCGGCTTTGGCTTCTTCGCTTCTTGTAACAGGAGGAGTGGTAAGTGTTTTGGCAACAAGCAACAACGCTGAGGCCGCCGCCGTCCAGTCAGCTGCAGTCAAGGAAGGTACGACTACGTGGACTGTGAACGGTACACCAGTTGCACTCAGCACAATAGACAAAAACGGCTATAGATTGTATTCGCTAAGTCAGGTTGCCGGAGAGCTTGGAGCCTATGTGAAAGTCAGCAGCAACGGTTTTGAACTCAACGACAGCAAAGGATTACATACTCTGCAAATTCAAACGGGAGCTAAAAGCTATCTGGTAGATGGTACCAAGCAGGAGTTCACTGTAGCACCTGTTTTCTATAATGGTAAAACTTATGTAGAACTGACAAAATTGGTCACTGGTCTTGGCGGTGAGCTGCAGGCGGATTCGGCTACTATTCTCAGCTTTGCCCTCCCGGAAGGTGATTTTGATACACTGCGCTGGAGTACGGATGGAAGCCTGATCGCCAATAAAAGTGATGCAGAAACAACCCAGCTCTTGAAATTCAGCAACACACCGGGGAATTACGATCTGTTCTCCTCCAATGACGGAGCTGTCGGTTTCGCCGTTTCTGCTGACCAGAAGTGGGGTGCGTTTAGTGACGAGACAGGCCAGCTCAAGCTGATCAACCTGTTCAATGGGGTGATCACACCGCTCGGCAAGGATACCAGTGTTAAGACCGATTTGGTATGGTCGGAGGACGGCAAGAAGATTTACTTCATCCAGGGCGACAAGCAGGAGAAGATCGCTCAAATTTCACTGGATACCGGAACGGTCAAAACCTTGCTTGAAGATAAAGTAGAGAATAAATCCGAGCTCCGCGTATCCGCTGACGAGAAGAACGTGGTCTATATCGTCAACGTTACCGGTGTAGCCAAAAATGATGCGGACAGCACCGAGGATTCGCTGACAGTAGATTTCAGCAAGGCTGGAGAACAGCTGTACAAGCTGGATCTGACAACCAAGGATGCGAAGCCGGCAGCCTTGACGACTGAACTGGATAACAAGCTCTACCCGGAAATTTTGAATAACGGCAGCGTTGTGTATCTGAGTGCAGATCCCGAAGGCAACGCGGCGAACAGCCTGAAATCAATCGCAGCTGATGGCAAAAGCTCGAATATTGCCCTTGATGGCGAAGCGAACTGGGCAGCTGGTGTAAGTGGTGGTCTGGTTGTATCTGCTGTGACGGCGGACGGAAGTACCGTTATTTATGCTATCAGTGCTGACGGGGCCAAGAGTGAGCTGTTCCGCACAGCCGAAGACGTGACGGAAGTGTCTGCTTCTCATGACGGCAGCAAGCTCGCTCTCGTTAGCGGCGGCACACTCTGGCTGGTTCAGAACGGCAAAGCCCTGCAGCTGTCGAAATAAGATTATGTTCCCTGCTTCAGAACCAACAACATTTAACGGCGCAACCGCCGGGAGGAGATTTTATTCATGAAGATGTTCAAAAAATTTACAGTTACAGCACTGACCGCGGTTATCGCGGTAACCGCATCGTTTGCCGGAGTGGCAGCAGCGGCTGACACACTTAAAGGCAAGATCACAGTAAACGGCTCGACAGCGCTGCTGCCGTTGACGCTGCAAGCAGCCAAGGAGTTCCAGAAGCTGCACCCTAAAGTGAAGATCGCTGCTTCAGGCAAAGGCTCCGTTACCGGACCGCAAGCCGTGAAAAAAGGCATCGCCGACATCGGTGCTTGTGACTGGGATGCCAGCATCGACGTTCCGGGCTTTAAAGCTTTTGACGGACAAGTGGCAAACAAGGTAGCTGTCATTCCTTTCGCCACTATCGTGAACAAGAATGTGGGCGTAGACAACCTGACGACGGAACAGCTGGCAGGTATTTACTCCGGTAAAATCACCAACTGGAAGGAAGTCGGCGGATCGGATGCGAACATTGTCGTGATTACCCGCGCTTTCGGTTCTGGTACACGCGTAAACTATCAGGCTAAAGCTCTTGCGGGCGGAGATATCGTCAAGAAAGAGAAGAACTACAAGGAGACCGGTTCAAGCGGTGATATGAAGACAGCCGTTGCCACTACACCTAATGCCATCGGTTATATCGACCTTGTCTATGTAAGCGGCAGCGACATCAAAGCCGTGAAATTCAATGGCATTGAAGCATCTACAGACAATGTGATCAATGGCTCGTACAAAATTTGGGCCTATGGTTATTACATGACTAAAGGTCAGCCAACCGGTGTTACCAAAGAGTTCATCGATTATGTTCAGAGCAAAAAGTTCCAAACGGGCTCGCTCAAAAAGCTTAAATTCATTCCGATCGCAGCAATGAAATCCTAGTCATCATTCTCCACTATATTGAACGGTACATGCGGCCAGCCCCGGATTCCACACGGGGGTGGCCGCTTACAGGAGGGAACGTATGGGGGCACCAGTCCAGGGCCTGGCATCAAGGGCACAAAAGGGTCTATCCGAAGTTAAAGTCAGTGAGAAACGCCACAGCAGACATTTGTTCAGCAATACCTTATCCCGCTATTATTTTATATTCAGTATTCTTGCGCTTTGCTTTGTGCTTGGACTAGTTATTATTTTCATCGGCAAAACGGCGCTGCTTCTGTTCGCTCATCTCTCACCGGCTGAATTTTTCTTCTCCTTTAACTGGACGCCGGAAGAAGATGCCTTCGGGGCTGCTGCCTTCATTGTAAATACATTGTCGCTTACAGCACTGACGCTGCTGATTGCCGTGCCGGTCTCTGTAGGCATGGCCGTGCTGTGTGCCGAAATTGCTCCGAAATGGATGAAGAACTTTATCCGGCCAGTGCTCGACCTGCTCGTCGGAATTCCTTCTATAGTATATGGTTATCTGGGCCTTACGGTCCTTCTGCCTTTTCTGCGCAGAGTCAGCGGGGAAGGGCTGGGTGACGGACTACTCGCTGCTGCGCTCGTTCTGGCATTGATGGTGCTGCCGACGATCTGCCGGATCAGCGACGATGCTATTGTTGCCGTTCCGCGCAAATACCGGGATGCCGCTTATGCCCTTGGATCAACCCGCCTTCAGGTCATTATGCGGGTGATCCTGCCTGCGGCCAGCAGAGGCATCATCTCGGCCATCATCCTCGGGATGACCCGGGCTGTCGGGGAGACCATGGCCGTTGTCATGGTCATCGGCAATACCCCGCAGCTGGCCAAGACACTGTTCACGCCCTCATCTGTGCTGACCAGTAATATCGTCATGCAAATCTCCAATGTGGAGTTTGACTCCACCTGGAACTATGCGCTGCATATGATGGCTTTCCTGCTGCTGCTCATTTCCTTTGTGCTGATCCTGGTGATCCGCATTCTGGGACGGAAAAGGAGGGAAACGTAATGAACGGTTTCACACGTACCCGTTATACTGCCCGTGCCCAGCGGCGCAATAAAATTGCGACCTTTGGTTTTTATACCCTCGGCGCTCTCGTGATGCTGCTGATCTTCTGGCTGCTCTTTACGATCCTGAGCAAGGGACTGCCGGCGCTCAGACCCGATTTCCTGATCAAGCAGCCGGAGGAGATTGATCCCGGCGGAGGGATCGGACCAGTCCTGTTCAACTCCTTCTACATCCTGTTCATTTCGCTGTTGATTTCCATACCGATTGGGATCGGCGCCGGCATCTACATGGCGGAATATGCCCCGGACAATCGCTTTACCGGCGCGTTGCGCATCTGCGTGGAGTCGTTGTCCTCGGTACCCTCGATTGTGTTTGGGATGCTGGGTCTGGCGATTTTTGCCGAATACTTCGGTGTCGGCCTGACGATTCTTGGCGGGGGTGTCAGCCTGGCGCTGCTTAACCTGCCGATGCTGACCCGGGTAACGGAGGAAGCTGTGCAGGCAGTTCCCCGTGAAATCCGTGAAGCCGGCTATGCGCTCGGCATGACCAAATTCCATGTCATCCGCAAAGTGGTGCTTCCGGTAGCGATGTCGTCGATTGTCACCGGTATCTGCCTTGTGGCCGGCCGTGCCTTCGGCGAATCAGCGGTTATTATTCTGACCGCAGGACTCAGTACCTCAGGAGAAATGTGGGACTTTAATCTGTTCTCGCCTGGAGAGACGCTTGCTGTGCATCTTTGGTATGTGCAATCTGAAGCCATTGTCGAAGATGCGCGGCAGATCGCCGACAAATCGGCGGCCGTGCTGGTCTTCGTAGTCCTGCTGATCAACTTTGTCTTCCGCTTCCCTTTATGGCTCGGAAATCGCCGCAAGGGGCGCTGAACAATTAAATTACATTGAATACAAAAAAACAGACTGCCAGCAGCAGCTTCATGCCGCGAGTGCAGTCTGTTTTTGTATGGCGGATAGGGAAGGGAAAGAATCCCGAATGTTAATTGCTTAAAATTCTTAATAACACTAAAATGAAAGCAGTTACATATTAGTTAGTCCCTAACCAGGAGGTGCGAGTCATGGCGGAGCATATGTCCGAGAAGGAACTCAATAAACTGATTAACATGCTGGAGCTTTCACGGATTGAGAGTGAGGTGAGCATCGAAGAATCTTTTATGGAAGATGATAATTCCGACAATGAAAGGGATGGACGGCTGCTGGTCCGGGCGGGAAAGATATTTGTTCAGGACCCGCTACCAGGCGGAGCACCGGCAGTGATATCGGCTCTGCTCCCGGTGCTGCTTCATGTAAATGGTCAAGTGCTTACAGAGCCGTCAGCTGTCACCTCACAAGACATCATCGAATGGGAGATCGTCGAACCGCCGCTTTATACCATTACTGTTTCTGAGGACAGGTTGCTGGCCTTTTTCACCTTATTTGGATCAAAAAGATTTCCCTGGAAATTAAACGACCATTTCACAGCCAGCATAGTAGAGGTGAAAGCATCGCAGGATTCAGCGAATGTCATCGGCATGCTCGGCCTGAATCAGATCATTGTTGATTTTGAGCAAAAGAAGATCCTCCAGAACCTGAACATCTCCGGTATTCATGCCGAACTTCAGAATCCGACCTATCAGCCGATTACTGCTGCCAAAGGGAGAGCGGCTGTGCCTGGGGAGAATGCGTGTCTGGAATTGTTTTTCTCCGAGACGATTGAGAATGAATTTAGTGAAATTGAAGGACAGGTGGATTACCGCAGCCATCTCCGCATTCCTTCAGTGATCCGCGGTGAGGTCATCGCCCGTAAGATTCCGGTCGTCGAAGGAATTCCCGGCTATGATGTATATGGAGAAATTCTTTATCCGCCTGAGCCTGCTGATCTTACAGTGACTGCAAGGAATAACACAGTGCTGCTGATCAACAATGAGGTTCGCGCACTGCGCGAAGGCAGGCCCCGGGTGACTGGCGACAAAGTCAAATGTTTTGACATCTGCACCTCATACCTCGTTCCCGGCAATGTGAGCATCCACACCGGCAATATCGTCTTCTCAGGTGATGTGGTTATCCGCGGCAATGTAGAGGACAACATGATTATTGAATCCTTGGGCAATGTCTATGTTTCCGGAAGTGTCTACAACTCCACAATTACTGCTACCGGGAGCATTCTAGTGAAAGGAAACGTGGTTAACAGCAAGCTGTATTCCGGTTATTTCGGCGTCATGTACAACCGGATCTACAACTTCTCCAAGCAGCTGATTGAGGAGTGCAAGGTCTTGCAAAATGCTACTCAGATGCTCGTACAAGCCGTACAAAGCCACAAAAAGAGTGTGAAGTACGGACAGGCCGTGCTGCTGCTGCTGGAAAGCAAGTTTCAGAAAATCCCCCAGCTCATTAAGGAGCTCCTCTTGGTGCTGGATACGGTGAAGGCTTCCTTTCATCAGGATCTGGAACAGCCCCTGCATTTTCTCAACCTGTTCCTGAAGCCGGTGCAGCTGGTCGATTTCCTGACAGAGACTTCGCTCAGTGGAGTCATCGGTATATTGGAAGAGCTGCATGTTGGTGTCGCACGGATGCAGGAATCCAAAGTGGAGGTTAATATCGGCAAATGCCAGAACAGCACACTGAAATCGAATGGGGATATTAACATCCACCGGGACGGCATTGTGCAGAGTGAACTGTTTTCTTCGGGGAATATTACGTTTCATAAGACGTTTTCGGTTTGCCGTGGCTCCAAGCTGGAGGCAGGAGGGAACATTTTAGCCTATTTTGTCGGCGGGGAGAGCGGGGCGCAGTCTTACCTGAAGGCCAAGCAGAGCGTTACTGTCCGCAAAATGTACATGGGCAAAGTAACGATCGACCGTTATACAGCCGATATTATGGAGCCGGTAGAGAATATCGTATTTGATACCGAAACTGTGCGGATGATTAAGCTCCGTATGGATGCCAAGTGAGCATAAGGGCAGGGAATGGGTGGGTTTAATCATACCCTGTTGAATGGCCAGCAATCCTGAGATATGGCGAAGAAGCCTTTCCGGAGTGACCCGGAAAGGCTTCTTCGAGTTGTCCTGAAGGAATGAAGTTCAGACTACTGCAGTGCTCCGCGCACGAATCCGTCTGCAGCCAGCAGTCTGCTCCGCGCTTCCTCAGCATCCACATTGGCCAATATCATAATAATGGCAGTCTTTACATGGCCTTCTGCGCCATGATAAGCCGCTTCAATCTGTTCGTCGGAAGCATCGGTGGCCAGTCCAATAATCCGTTTGGCCCGGTGCACCAGTTTTTTGTTGGAGGGATTCAGATCGACCATGAGATTACGATAGACCTTCCCGATCCGGATCATGGCGGTGGTGGTCAGCATGTTGAGAATCATTTTTTGTGTGGTGCCTGATTTCATCCGGGTAGAGCCCATGATGACTTCCGGGCCAACCACTGCTTCTATGGTTAGTTGGCCGAGGCCAGCCATCGGTGTTCCGGGGTTGTTGCATAGGCCGATGACAACCGCTCCAAGTTCTCCGGCACGTTTCATCGCCCCCAGAACATACGGTGTGCGCCCGCTGGCGGCAATACCGATAACCACATCCTTCGCTGTGATGCCGGAGGAGTCGATATCGGCTGCACCTAATTCCTCGCTGTCTTCCGCACCCTCAACAGGATCTTTAATCGCCTGAAACCCTCCGGCAATCAATCCCTGAACCATAGCCGGGTCTGTGCCGTAGGTGGGCGGACATTCGGAGGCATCAAGAATGCCGATTCTTCCGCTCGTTCCGGCACCTACATAGAACAATCTTCCGCCCTGCTGAAAGGCATGGACGATATAGTCCGCAGCGATGGCAATCTGCGGGATAAGCCCTTGAATACACTCGGCGACCAGCCGGTCTTCATTATTAATCAGCTCCATGATTTCAGTGGAACTGAGGTTATCGATATCGCTTGTTTTATCATTGAGCTGCTCTGTAATCAGGTTGTCCAAAATAGGATTCATGAGGTTTCTTCCTCCTGCCAGTCTATTCTTGTCTGTATGGGAATTCTTTATAAAGGGTAGAGGCATCGTGATAGGTGATGACATGCTGGATCATAAGTCATTAAACAGCTTGCGTGCAGTCATGGCTGCTCCGGTGGATGGCGGAGCCCCAAGGCTCCCATCTACGAAATTCAATCTGCCAAAAGTTTTCCGCAGGCTGCTGCAGAAGATCCCGCGGAAAACTGGGGAATACCTGAACACCGAGCCGCTGAGCACTACGGGATAATTCTGCAGACTGGGGCTGCGGCGAAGCAGGGCCGCAGCAGTATCGCTTAAGGCTGCAGCTTCTTCGGTAAGAATGGCGATAGCAGCAGCATCTCCGGCTTCAGCCGCCTGAATGCATACCTTTGAGAAGGCGGCAATTTCTGCTTTGGAATGGGAAGGGATATAAATATATCCCTTCAAATCCGTAATGAGCTTAAATTCGTATTCCTCCATAATCATATCGGTCATTATCGTGGGCCTACAAACACTGTCATAGCTGCGCATCACCGTTTTGAGTGTACGGAGTCCGATTTGATATCCGCTGCCTTCATCTCCAAGGTAATGTCCCCAGCCACCGGTGCGGGTGCCGGATCCATCCGGAAGATAGCCGTAACAAATCGATCCGGTGCCCGAGATGACCAGCACCCCGTGATTGCTTCCCACTGCGGCCATCAAAGAAATCTGTCCTTCTGATTGTATAAACACCGGAATAGATAGTTCTTGTTTCAATACATGCTGCTGAACGGCCCTCTTAAGGAGGGTTTCTTCATCAATGCTGGAGAAACCTGACACAGCGAGACATATTGCTGCAATTTCATCGACATTTATCGACAGTCTCTCTATCAATCCGTCAATAGCTGACATGATTTCTGTAAGCGCTGTCCCGAAGGAGGCACTATGCGGATTGGATGGACCTCCAATATAACGGGCGAGTAATGTTCCCCGCTCATCCAAAGCGGCTGCATCGGTCTTTGTGCCACCTCCATCAAGGCCTAAGAACACTTTCATCGATCAATCACCACTTTGATTTTTTACTAATTATATGAGATGAAGAGCATAAAGTAAAATAAAATTTCACAAGAAAAATAAATGTTGAAATTTTATTTTACAACTCATATAATGAATTCAATCCAAGGTTTTGGGAGAATATCAAACCTTGAGAGTTAACAAAGCTAACATTGTTTTGTGGGGTGTCGGTTCAAAGAGAGTTCTATTCAATAGGGAGGTGCATCGATTCCAATGAATGGCGGTTTGATTCGTTTGCGGGAATTGTATGAAACACTAAGTCCGTCGGAGCACAAGATTGCTGCGTATATCCTGCAGAATCCGGATGAAATGATCCAGCTCTCCATCGCTGATCTGGCTACGAAGAGCGGATCCAGCCAGGCGGCAATCGTCAGGCTGTGCAAGTCCATCGGCTTTAAGGGATACCAGGATCTGAAGATTAAAGTGGCCGGTGATCTTCAGGGCAGAGACCCGGCAATCATTGGCTACCAGGAGATTCGTCCCAATGACACGATCTCAGCCATTATGCAGAATGTATCCAATAATAATATTCAATCGATCCGGGATACTCTCACGATTTTGGATGAAGCCATGGTTGAGCGGGCGGTTGAAGCGATTGACCGGGCGAAGGTGATTTATTTCTTCGGAGTGGGAGCCTCCAACCTGATTGCGATGGATGCCCAGCAGAAGTTTTTGCGGATTAATAAGATGAGCTTCTCTTTTGCCGACCCGCATGTCCAGTTAACGA
Organism: Paenibacillus sp. FSL L8-0340; assembly: GCF_038593145.1. Lineage (NCBI taxonomy): Bacteria > Bacillati > Bacillota > Bacilli > Caryophanales > Paenibacillaceae > Paenibacillus > Paenibacillus sp. FSL L8-0340. The sequence continues at coordinate 6,071,689 of NZ_CP151967.1, read as the reverse complement.
GCGCCATAACCGCAACTGCCGACGACGTGGCTGTATGCATTTCATACTCCGGCGAGACCAAGGAGGTTATCCGGGCAGCATCCATTGTGAAGGATAATGGGGGAACCGTGATCAGCATCGCGAAATATGGTAATTCCACTTTAAGCCGGAGCGCGGACATTCCTTTATGCACCTCCGCCACCGAAAATGAAATCCGCAGCGGAGCGATGGCTTCGCGGATTACACAGCTTAATCTTATCGATATTTTATATCTCGCCGTTGCAAGCCGGAATTATGAACAGTCCGTTACTTATCTCGAAAAGAGCAGACAACATATCAAACGGCTGTAGCCGGAAAAATAAGGGGAGAAGAAATAATGAAGAAAAGTTTATTGCTTAGTATGGTTCTGGTTATGATGCTGATCAGCGCATGTGGCAACTCCGGAGGCAAGGAGGCGGCAAGCAGCCCGGATGCCAAAGATACCGTTACCGTCTGGACTTATCCGGTGCATGGAGCCTATGAGGATGAGCTAAAGGGTCTGGTAGCAGATTTCCAAAAAGAACATCCGAACATCACCGTGAAGACGGAAGTGCTGTCGTGGGCGGAGGGTCCGAAGAAATTCGACGTAGCCCTGAATGCCGGCAGCCCGCCTGACCTGTACTTCCACAGCGTGGATGGCACCTATGTCAACACTGGGCTTGCGCTTGATCTGGATCCGTACATGACGGACGACATCAAGAAGGATTACCTTCCGGGAACACTGGAGCTCGCCCAGATTGGCGGCAAACAATACGGCCTGCCGCTCTACCAGTTCCAATGGGGCTGGGGCGGAAACAAACGGATTCTGGAAGAAGCAGGCATTGACTGGGCTTCGATTCAGCAAAAAGGCTGGACTTGGTCTGAATTTGAAGCCGCTGCTGCCAAGCTGACCAAAACCTTGGGCGACGGTTCCACCCAATACCCGCTGGTGACAGACGGAACATCGCTGGATTTCATTGAAATGCTGTCCCGCAACAACAATATGCCTGATGTTCTGGATGAATCCGGTGCTTTTCAGTGGAATGATGAACGCATCCTTGACACACTGAGCTTTATTAAAGGCCTGCTGGACAAAGGCTACATGCCCAAAGAGACCGCAGCCATTGCTCCGGCCAAACGTTCCGATATGTTCTATGCCGGACAAGCCGCCATTATTTCCAAAGCCATCCCTTATTATGACGTAATGATTCAGAACCGGAACAAGGATATTGATGCAGGTACGATCACTGGCGAGAAAATTAATTTCGTGCTGCTGCCGGTTCCACATAATGATGCTGCTCCAGCCAAAACTACGATGGGCGCAGAAGGCTATATCGCCTTTAAACAGAAAAATGATAAAGGCGAGCAGCATGCCAAAAATACATTCCTCGTGTTGGATTATCTGAGCAGTGCTAAAGCCGGTAATTCCTCCAATGAGCTGGTGCTTCCATTTGTACGTCAATCGCAAGCCGATCTGTTTGCAGGCAAAGCGCTTGGAACTGAAGAGACGATCAAAGCTTCCGCCATCATGGCTAAGAACATTGCAATGCCTGTAACACTGAAGCTTGACACCGCTATTGCAGCTCAAATGAAGCAGTTCAAGGAGCAGGTTGTAACACCGAATATCCAAGCCCTGTATTCCGGGGAGAAATCACCTGAGGCTATCGCAAAAGAATTCAATAGTAAAGGAAGCCAAATGCTGAATAAGTAGTTTTCTAAGGGGGGCGCCCTGCACACTTGTTGAATTTGGCGCCCTCTCTTACAAGAGGAGGAGGAAAGGGATGACGACAATCGCGCCAAAGCGGACGCGCAGTTCCGCCGGCAGGTTATGGCGTGAATATGGATGGGCGTACCTGTTTATCCTGGCACCCGTTCTGCTGTTTCTGGTGTTTACACTATATCCGGTCGTATCTGCCTTGATCATGAGCTTCCAGCAGTACAACATTATGAACTCCACCTGGATCGGCTTCGACAACTATGAGCGGCTGTTTCAGGATTCAACCTTCTGGAAATCGATGTGGAATACCGTTATTTTTACGGTGTGCACGGTACCGGTTAATATTGTCATTACGTTTGTGCTGTCCTATTTAATCTACCAGATGAAGACCAAATGGCAGACCTTTTTCAAGGCTACATTATATCTGCCGGCAGTTGCGTCCGGTGTCACGATATCCATCGTCTGGCTGGCGATTTTTGATCCGACGAATGTCGGGCTTCTGAACCGGTTTCTGGAATGGTTTGGCCTTGATCCGGTGATCTGGCTTGGACAGTCCAAGACTGCACTCTTCTCGCTGATTCTGATGAACTGGCTCGGCTCGCACGGAGCGGGAATCATTCTGTATCTGGCGTCGATGGGCGGAGTTCCGAAATCACTCTATGAAGCGGCTGATATTGATCATGCCAGCGGCTGGACCAAATTCACACGGATTACCTGGCCTTTGCTGAAACCGACCACTCTATATCTGCTCGTAACGGGAGTGATTACTTCCTTCCAGGTCTTTATCTCGGTGTACATGATGACCCAGGGCGGGCCGAACTTTGCGACAACGACGATTGCTTATCTGATCTACCAGACGGCGTTCCAGTTTTATGAATTTGGCCTGGCTTCGGCGCAGTCGTTCGTGCTGGCGTTTCTGATTATCCTGGTCTCTGTCATTCAGTTTAAATATTTCTCGAGTGATGTCGAGTATTAGGATGGAAGGGGCGAACCTGTAATGAAAACTAGATCAAAGACCATCTTTCTATGGGTGGCGGTGGCTTGTCTTGTAGTCTGGAGTATAGTAACGGTTATTCCGCTTTACTGGATGATTGTCGGTTCCGTGCAGGACTCTGCTGCATCCGCCAGTTTCCGGCCAAGCATGCTGCCGGAGGCTTTCTCGCTCGCTCCATATGACCGTTTTTTTGCCAAAACAGCGGCCTGGCGCTGGCTGTTCAACTCTTTGCTGATTTCATCGGTCCTTACCATTACCAATGTGTTTTTCGCTTCCCTTGCGGGATATGCTTTTGCTAAATTGAAATTCCCCGGAAGCAACGCGATTTTCTGGGTGCTGCTCAGCACGATGATGATCCCGGCACAGGTAACGTTGATTCCGCTCTATATTCTGATCGTCAACGTGTTTAATCTCGGTGACAGCTATACCGCGATTATTCTGCCGACGGCGATCACGGTTGGCAATATCTTTTTGATGAAGCAGTACATGTCCTCTCTTCCGACCTCGCTGATTCATGCGGCGCGGATCGATGCCTGCAGCGAGTTCGGCATCTTCTGGAAGGTTATTCTTCCGCTGGCAAAGCCCGGGCTTGCCGTACTCGCAATTTTCACCTTCGTCGCTTCCTGGAACGAATTTTTCTGGCCTTTCCTGATTACGAATTCGACGGAAATGCGGACGATCCAGGTCGGACTGGCTTCCTTTGTATTCGCAGAGTCTACGGATTTCGGAGCGATTATGGCAGGGGCAACAGTTGGTGCGCTGCCGATGCTGATTCTGTTCTTCTCGCTGCAGCGCTATTTCCTGCAGGGCATTACTATCGGTGCTGTAAAAGGCTAGATTAATTGTTGATATTCTCAAAATTCACAGGGTTAGATATGAGGGGGAAGAGCAATGGCACGAGTTGAATTCCGCAATGTGCGCAAACAATTTGACGATCAGAACAAGCAGACCTTTACGGCGGTGGCGGGTTCCGATTTTGTTATTAATGATAAAGAATTTGTTGTGTTCGTCGGACCTTCAGGCTGCGGCAAAACCACCTCGCTGCGGATGATCGCAGGCCTGGAGCAGCAGACAAGCGGGGATATTATCATCGGCGAGCGTATCGTAAACAACCTTCATCCTAAAGACCGCGATATTGCGATGGTGTTCCAGGATTACGCGCTGTATCCGCATATGAGCATCCGCGAGAATCTGTCCTTTGGACTGAAGAACCTGAAGAAACCGAAGGATTATATTGAGAAAAAAGTTCAGGAAGCCGCGACCATTCTCGGACTCGAAGAGATGCTGGAGCGCAAGCCGCGCGAGCTGTCCGGAGGACAGCGCCAGCGCGTGGCCGTCGGCCGGGCGATTGTGCGTGATCCGCAGGTGTTCCTGTTCGATGAGCCGCTGTCCAATCTGGACGCGAAATTGCGGATTCAGATGCGTGTGGAGCTGGGCGAGCTTCATAAACGTCTCGGCGCTACAATTGTATATGTTACGCATGACCAGGTAGAAGCAATGACGCTTGGTGAGCGGATTGTTGTTATGAATAAAGGTGTTATTCAACAAGTGGCTTCCCCGACCGAGCTGTATGCCAATCCCAAAAATATGTTCGTAGCCGGATTCATCGGCTCTCCGGCGATGAACTTTATTGATGCCCGGATTGAACAGGGGCGTGTAGTTATTGATGGTGCGGAATTCCTGCTGTCAGAGGATGCGGCAGCCGGTCTGCAGGGCTATAACAACCGGGAGATTATTCTTGGCATCCGCCCGGAGCATATCTACGGTGATGACTTCGCACCGGGAGTTTCTACAGAACATCAAATGCAGGCGCATATTAAGGTAGTAGAGCATCTGGGTTCCGAGAATTTGGTCTATTTTAAAATCGGCAGCCGGACGGTAACCGCCAAGGTTCATCCGGAGACGAAAGCCTACAATAATCTCGATAAGCAGTTTATATTCGATCTCAGCAAAGCGCGTTATTTCGATCCGGCAACAGAAGAAAGAATTGTCTGGTAGAACAGCTGGCTATAAGGGTTGCAAGGTAGAAAGGGGAGACAAGCAATGCAGAAACTGAATCAAGTCTTGGTGAGTACAGGAGTGGAGTCATTCCGGGAGATTGTGCCGATTGCGCTGCTCAGTCTGGCCAGTTCGGCTATGCTGGTGCCGGTGGTCATCTTTGCGCCTGTAGCGTTGTCATTTATCCTGATTCCGCTTCTTTACATGCCGCTGTTTTTCGGCGTGTTCCATGCGTACCACCGGAGAACGGAAGGGAAGAAGCTGAGTGTCCGGGAGATGCTCAACGGTGCGCGCAAGGGTTTTGGGCCGGCAGTGGCGTTCGGTCTGCTATGCTCCTTGCTGGTGCTGATTTTATGGTCAACCTGGTGGTTCTATGGAGGCCGTGACGGGGCGGTAAGCTGGACGATTGCCATTTTTCAGACCTATTTTGTCGCTATGGCGCTTGTCTCCCAATTCTACACCCTGCAACTGGTGATTCAGCGCCGAATGGGCATCTTCAAGGCCATGGGGGAAAGCGTCAAGCTGTTCCTCCGTTATCCGGCTTATACCATCGGGGCCTTCTTCCAGGCGCTGGTTGTGGGGATCATGCTGACTGTGACCGTAGTAGGTTTCATGGCGCTGTTCAACGGCATGCTTGCCGTCTATCTGCATAAAGCTGCTTACAATGTACTTCATCCCGATGAGGATGATGAGCAGGAGGGTGTGCCTGAGACGAGTGAGCTCTATGCAGGCGGGAGATTGCTATGAACCGGAGGGAAATGCACAGCGGTTGTCCACAGTACTCTGTTATGCCGGAAGGGGGATTGTCATGCGCCTACAGGTAAGCTGCGGGGTGGATAGCTCCGCTGGCATCATTGCCGGAGGTGAATTGTTATGAGCCTACAGGTAAGCTGCGGGGTGGATAGCTCCGCTGGCATCATTGCCGGAGGTGAATTGTTATGAGTCTACAGGTGAGCTGCGGGGTGAATAGATCCGCTGGAGTCATTGCCGGAGGTGAATTGATGGGTCTACAGGTAAGCTGCGGGGTGGATAGATCTGCTGGTGTCATTGCCGGAGGTGAATTGTTATGAGTCTACAGGTGAGCTGCGGGGTGGACCGGCTGACCGCAGGTTTGTCCCATCCCCTGCTGGATGGGCAGCGGATCGGGCTGGTTACAAATCCTACCGGCGTAACGGCGGACTTCCGCTCCAGTGTGGAGGTGTGCCGGAGTCTGGGATCTTCTAGACTTACGGCACTTTTTGCGTGTGAACATGGCATATACGGCCAGCACCAAGCCGGTGTGAAGTTCACGGATGAGCTGGACGCGGGGCTGGGGATTCCGGTGTACAGCTTGTACGGGATGCATAAGAAGCCGGCGCCTGAGATGCTGGATGAGGTGGATACGCTTATTTTTGACATTCAAGATCTGGGAGTGCGGTTTTATACGTATGTATCAACCTTGCTGTACGTAATGGAGGCCTGCGCGGAAAACGGTAAAAGTCTGCTCATACTCGACCGTCCTGCCCCGCTTGGCGGAACCGGCAGCGAAGGCGGGATTTTGGAGGCTGGCTACGAATCCATGGTTGGCGCCTGGTCCATGCCGATCCGCACGGGGATGACCATCGGGGAATTGGCGCTTATGGCGAACGACAAGAGAGGGATTAGCTGTGTTCTGGATGTCATCCCGCTGGAAGGCTGGAATCGTCAGCTGGAATTTATGGACACGGGTCTCCCGTGGATGATGCCCTCCCCTAATGTGCCGACGATCGACACAGTGAGAGTTTATGCTGGAACCTGTTTCTTTGAAGGAACGAATCTCTCAGAAGGGCGGGGAACCACACGCCCGTTTGAGTGGGTTGGCGCACCATGGCTGGATGGGGCACTTCTTGCCGTAGCGATGAAGAAGCATCAGCTTCCGGGTGTGCACTTCCATCCTGTGTATGCAACACCAACCTTCTCCAAACATCAAGGAGTATTATGTGGCGGTGTGCGATTATTCGTGACTGAGCCGCAGGCTTATGAATCCGTACGTACCGGACTTACCATGCTGCATGAGGTGTGTTCACTCTATCCAGAGCAGTTTCAGTGGCTTGCTCCGCCGAAAGAAGGCGGGAGATACTTCATAGATTTATTGACCGGCGGGGAAGTGGTGCGCAGGCACATTGGCACAGCAGAGGGGCTGCGGGAAATCATTGGACAATGGCAGGATGAAAGCGAAAGATGGCTGATGTTGCGGAAGCCTTATCTTCTGTATGAATAGCTAAAATCTGATTTGGGGAAGGCAGGCGGTGGCAATGGATTGGCGTGAGGCAGCAGTACAAGAGAGCGGCCTTGATATGGTGGTCGCCGATATGAGTCTCAGTGACAAAATCGGGCAAATGCTGATGTGCGGTTTCGAAGGAACCGCTGTGCCGGACGACGGAATTCGAGAGCTTGTTGCAAAAGGCGGGATCGGCGGCGTTATTTACTTCGCCCGCAACGTAGAGACGCCTGAGCAGGTAGCCAGAATGACCGATGAGTTGCAGCAGGCTGCAGCGGAAGGCGGCAAGGCTCCTCTCTGGATCTCCATCGACCAGGAAGGCGGTATGGTCGCCCGCATTACTGAAGGCGTGGCGCTTATGCCCGGCGGAATGGCTATCGCAGCGGCCGGATCGGTAGAGGATGCCTATCAGGCGGCTTTGATCAGCGGGCGGGAACTGAGCGCCATGGGCATTAATTTGAATTATGCTCCTGTGCTGGACGTGAACAATAATGCGCGGAATCCGGTGATCGGCGTCCGTTCCTTCGGCGAATCGCCGGAGAAGGTAGCCGATTATGGCGCAGCGACGATCCGCGGATTTCAGGATGCAGGTGTCGCGGCTACGGCTAAACATTTTCCGGGCCACGGCGATACCGATGTGGATTCCCATCTGGATCTGCCAACCGTTAGACATGACCGGGCGCGCATGGACAGCGTAGAACTGGTTCCTTTCCGCAGAGCGATTGCCGAAGGTGTGGATGCCATGATGTCGGCGCATATCTACTTCCCGGCACTTGAGCAGGAGAAACTTCCGGTTACGCTCTCGAAGGCAGTTCTGACCGGTCTGCTACGAGAAGAACTGGGCTTCGGCGGGATTATCATGACCGATTGCATGGAGATGAACGCCATCGCCGAGCACTACGGCACCGTTGAAGCTTCGGTGCTGGCCATTGAAGCCGGGGCTGATATCGTTCTGATCAGCCACCGCGCTGACCGTCAGCTGGCTGCAAGTGAGGCTATCCTTCACGCGGTCGCTGAAGGCAGAATCAGCGAAACCCGCATTGACGATTCTGTGCGGCGGCTGCTTGCTCTGAAGGTGAAGCGGGGTGTGATCGCAGCCGGACCTGCTGGCAGGGCCGGTGCGGCGGATTCCGATGCTGCGGATTCTTCGGCAGCGGGTTCAAGGGCCGCAAGTGCAGGGGGTGCTGGAGCTGTCAGTGCAGAGGGTACAAGTACTGAGGGTGCAGGAGGTGCGAGTGCTGTGAGTGCAGAAGGTACAAGTGCTGGGGGTTCCAAACTGTTGGAGATAGAAGACGAGCATGCTCTAAATCCCGCTGCGATGGATGTTGAATACGGACACGTGATCAGCTCTGCCGCAGCATATGCAGGTCTCAGCCTGCTGGAAGCTCCGCCGCATGTAGAAGTGGCGCGCCGTATCAGTGAAGCCAGCATCACCCTGGTCCGCAATCATTCCTCTGTGCTTCCCCTACAACGGAAGAAGACGCTAGCAGTTACGGCAGCGCCCGTAGTAGCCACTCTTGTGGATGAAGCTTTTGGCGAAACCGCCGGACTTGGTACGATGCTGAGTAAATATGGACTGGATTGCATTGACCGTGTCGTTCCGGCAGGTGATATTGCCAGCTATGCTGCGGACCTGCTGGAGGCAGCGCGGGTTGAGGACATTGAGCAGATCGTTGTAGGCACCTACAACGCGCAGTTTAATCCCGATCAATGCAGTTTGGTGGAATCCTTGCGGGCGCTTGGCAAGCCGCTTGCGGTTGTTGCCCTGCGCAATCCTTATGACCTGCTGGCAATGCCTAAGATAGAGACTTATGCCGCCGCATATGAAGGGCGACCGCTTGCGCTGGAAAGTGCAGTCAAGGCGCTGCTCGGGCAAATTCCGTTTCAGGGACGACTGCCGGTATCGCTCGGGGATAAATATCCGGCGGGCTGGGGCCTTAGCTTATGATTGGCCCGCTCTGGACTAAACAAAAGTCTGTCGTAGTCGGTTTAATGTCCGGCACTTCGCTGGATGGCATTGACGCAGCGATTGTCTCAATAGAAGGAAGCGGATTGGCTGCCAAGGCTGAACTGCTGCATTATTCCTCTGTGCCCTATGACGACGGGCTTCGGGAGCGGCTGAAGGAGCTGTGCACGATAGAACATTCATCGGTGGACCTGGTATGTGGCATGAACGTATATCTGGCGGAACGGTTTGCCGAGGCGGCCATAGAAGCGGTACGCAGTGCCGGAATGGAGCTTGATGAGATTGATCTCATCAGCTCCCACGGCCAGACCGTTTGGCATATCCCGGAAGCGGCAGCCGATGATCCGCTTCTCGTCCGTTCCACGCTCCAGCTTGGCGACTTGTCTGTGCTGGCCAAGGAAACAGGCCGGCTTGTGGTCGGGGATTTCCGCCCGGGTGACATGGCAGTTGGCGGGCAGGGAGCGCCGCTGGCACCTTATGGAGACCTGATTCTGTTCCGCCATCCGGAGAAAGGGCGTCTGCTGCAGAATATTGGAGGAATTGGAAATTGTACAGCACTTCCTGCCGCAGCGGGTCCGGAGGATGTGTTTGCCTTCGATACAGGCCCCGGAAACATGGTTATTGATCAGACTGTATATCTGCTGAGCGGCGGACAAATGTCTTATGATGACGGAGGATCGTGGGCTGCGCAGGGAACACCAGACGAAGTGCTGGTGGATCAAATGCTGCAGCATCCTTACTTTGCGCTGAAGCCGCCTAAGTCTACAGGCCGGGAAGTTTTCGGCAAAGCTTATGCCGAACAGTTTGTGAGCCTGACCCGGGCACGCGGCTTGAACGATGCAGATATTGTAGCCACTGCTACCGCCTTTACCGCGCGGACGATAGCTGAAGGTTATGTGAGGTACGTATTCCCAGTATGCCAAATTGACGAGGTCATTGTCAGCGGCGGCGGTGCGCATAATGCTGCACTGCTGGCTATGCTTCAGCAACAGCTGCCGGAACAGGCTGTAATAACCTCAAGCGTGCTGGGTTTCAGCGACGACGCGAAGGAGGCGATTATTTTCGCCTTGCTGGGCAATGATTTCATGCACGGAGTCGCCAATAATCTTCCTTCGGCCACAGGAGCGTCCCGCCCGACAGTGATGGGCAAGCTGGCGTTTCCGTAGAGGGATTTGATTTTCACATGCGCAGTTAACTGTTGCTGCGTAAACGAAGGTAGTCGAGAAACTTAGGCGCCAGGTACGCAGACAGCGGGTGAAACGCAACCGGTAGTTTACGCCTGATAGGTGAATTCAACCAGTAGCAGCCGGTAGGTGAATTTAACCAGTAGATAAACGCAGCCAGTAGGTGGATCTAACCAGTAGATAACCGCAGTCGGTAGGTGGATCTAACCAGTAGATAAACGCAGCCAGTAGGTGGATCTAACCAGTAGATAACCGCAGTCGGTAGGTGGATCTAACCAGTAGATAAACGCAGCCGGTAGGTGGATCTAACCAGCAGATAACCGCAGTCGGTAAATAGGCAAATGCCCCGCTTGTTATCAGGCGGGGTTGTTTCTTTTATGCATGGAGCTTGAGGTGTTAAAGGAAGGAGGACAATGGGAAGAATTCAAGCGGAATCTGTATCTGCTGACGAAAGGCGCTATTGCTCACCCGCTTCGGACCCAGGAGTCCTAATTATTGGAGATCAGGCTGATTTTAGGCGCATCCGGACTGAGGAGATGTTATTTGTGCTAAAATCCCCGATTTAGGTTGAATTTCTTATAAATAACGTCCCTGGAGTCCGCGACTCCCCCGGATGTCTGGTAATTGACTAAATAGCGTCCCCTGAGTCCGCAGTAGCCGAGATGACACAGAACTGAACCACTAGTATTTTCGTTTGTGGTCGCTCAGCACCCAACGGACTTCATTCAGAGATATGGTAGTCCCCCAATGGGCATCGCTCGCCGTTCCAGACGTCTAACGAACCCCCGGGGGCTTCACAATTCTAGATGCCTAACGACCAGTCAGAAGGCATTGCGTTGCCGGACGCGCCAACGTCCAGCTGACATCGTGTTCCCGACATTCTAACTCCGAACTGCACTGAATTCTCAGACGCGCCTGCCTGCAGCGGGCTCCGCTCGCCTGAACGCAGAAACAGCCTCCCCGAAGGAAGGCTGTTTCTGAAAGGACGTCCCGGAAGGGATTCGAACCCCCGACCGTGCGCTTAGAAGGCGCATGCTCTATCCAACTGAGCTACCGGGACATAATAGCTTGAGCGAAAAGCAAGCAAAAATTATGTTATCATACATAGACAACTTTTTCAACTTGTTTTTTTGAAACCTAGCCGGGATATGCTATAATCTACAATTGACTAAGGTTCGGAGAAAAGGAGGTGCCCTCATTAATCATTCGAATTCCCCTGCCAAAGAGAATGTCGTGCTGTTTCCGAAGACGCTGGATTACTATCAGATTCAGCTCACGGTGATGCTGGAGAGTGAACGTTATGGGGAAGCGATGGAACTGCTGCGCTTTTTGCTGCAATGCCAAGGTCAGGAAGAGCGGCACTACGAGGAATGGCAGTCGCTGCTTAGCTGGCTGGAGGCGGCCTTTCCGTACGCTGCCCAGGGCGGAGATGCGAAAGATGCCGCTCCCGGTGAAGAGCAGGATCTTAAGGAAGAGGACATGGCCCGCATACTGGCTAAATCGAAGCAGGAAGAGGATGCGGATTATCCTGATAAGTTATTGAAGCGTATCATGAACGAGCCGCTGTCAGAAGCGACGATCCTGGCACTGGAGCAGCTTTCTTATCTGGAGGGCGGACATGTCGACGAGACGCTGACAGACTGGCTGGAAAAGGCAACCGTTCATCCGCTGCTGCAATTCCGTACACTGCAGACCCTCCGGAGGCGCGGCGCACAGGGAACCATTAAGCTGATGCGCGGACAGGAAGCGTCGATTGTGGAGATTGAGACGGTACCCCTGCAAAATGAGGATTTCCCGCTGCAGGTAAGCCAAGTGATGGAACGGGTGGCTGAGCAGGCGGAGGTTCATGAGCCTACACTTTATTATTTTGCCCAAGAGCTTTGGGGACAATTTATCATGTCGATTTACGGTTCGGCCGAATATCGGGAATTGTTGGACGGAGAGGATGCGCTGCTCGATATTTGGGCGGGTGCGCTGCATCAAATGGTATCAGAAAGCCTGAACGGAACGCGGCAGGAGGAAGAAACACGCGGGATGTACGGGATAACGGGAGGCATGCGCTTTCAATTTGAAGGAGCCTATCGTTCTCTCAAAGGATTTGTAAAGAGTTCTCTACTTGATAAATAAAGCGATGTTGTATATAATATAATGGTTATTCTGTGCGTGAATTGCGTGATTATTTAAAGGTAAATATGTAACCTATTTTTGGAGGGAAAAGTATATTATGAAGGCAACTTGGGAAAAAATAGAGAAGAACCTTGGAGTTCTTGAAGTCGAAGTGGAAGCAGAACGCGTAGCTGCAGCACTCGACAAAGCTTTTAATAAAGTGGTTAAGAAAGCAAACGTACCTGGTTTCCGTAAAGGTAAAGTGCCTCGGCCGATCTTTGAATCCCGTTTTGGTGTAGAAAGCCTGTACCAGGATGCCATCGACATTCTTCTTCCTGAAGTTTACGGCGAAGCTGTTGAGCAAACCGATATTTTCCCGGTAGACCGTCCTGAAGTGGACATCGAGCAATTCGCTAAAGGTCAAGCATTTATTTTCAAAGCGAAGATCACTGTTAAACCTGAAGTGAAACTGGGCGAGTACAAAGGCCTGGAAGTTCCGGTTCAAAAAGCTGAAGTTACAGAAGAAGAGCTGGATGCCGAACTGAAACGTCTGCAAGAACGTCATGCTGAACTGGTTGTTGTTGAAGATGAAGCGGCAGCTAATGGCGATATCACTGTAATCGACTTTGACGGTTCCGTAGATGGCGTGCAGTTCGAAGGCGGCCAAGCAGAACGTCATTCCCTGGAACTTGGAAGCAACTCCTTCATCCCAGGTTTTGAAGAGCAGGTTGTAGGCATGTCCACTGGTGATTTCAAGGATGTAGAAGTTACTTTCCCTGAGGCTTACCATGCAGAGAACCTTGCAGGTAAAGCTGCTGTATTCAAAGTGAAGCTGCATGAAATCAAACGCAAACAGCTTCCTGCCCTGGATGACGAGTTCGCCAAAGATGTAAGTGAATTCGACACACTGGAAGAATACAAAGCAGATCTGAAAGCACAGCTTGAATCCCGCAAACAGGAAGAGCTGAAAGGCGTTCGTGAAACTGCAGTAGTTGACAAAGCAGCAGCTAATGCTGAAGTGGAAATTCCTGAAGCAATGATCACCAGTGAAGTTCAAAACATGGTTCGCGATTTCGACAACCGTCTTCGCCAACAAGGCATGAACATGGATATGTTCCTCAGCTTCTCCGGCCAAACCCGTGAAGATCTTGAGAGCCAAATGAAAGACGATGCCGAAAAACGCGTCCGCAACAACCTGGTGCTTGAAGTGATCGCGAAGGAAGAGAAAATTGAAGTTTCCGAAGAAGAAGTGACCCAAGAGCTCGCTTCCATGGCTGAATCCTTCAAACGTTCTCCTGAAGAAATCCGCAGCATCCTTGCAGCTAACGGTTCCCTGAGCAGCTTGAACGAAGAAATTTCGCTGCGCAAGACCATTGAACTGCTCGTATCCAGCAGCGTAGAAGTTGAAGCAACTGAAGAAGCTGCTGAAGAAACAAGCGCTGAGTAATTTTTTCTGGAGTTATATTTTACCTAGAACGGCCAAGCAGTAGTACGGCCTCCATAGACAGTTGATAAGGCACGTAAGTTAGTTACGTGCCTTATTTTTATCGGGTGCTGGCGTTTCGAGGTACATAACCGAACAGAGGATTGGCAATGTGTCTGGAATTGCGCTATAATGGCAGGCACATGAGCAATGCGGATTTCCTCAGCAGTGAAAAAATGACATACCGCCTTGAACGTGTTAAAATATTTCTGAACGGAAAGACTAATCTGTATAGAGAAAAGAGGTTGGTGGCATGAGTCTGGTACCAATGGTTGTGGAATCCACAAGTCGGGGAGAACGGTCATACGATATCTATTCCAGATTGCTGAAGGATCGCATCATCTTCCTGAGCAATGCAATTGACGATGATGTCGCCAATCTGATTATTGCCCAGTTGTTGTTCCTGGCAGCAGATGACCCCGAAAAAGACATTCACCTGTACATCAATTCGCCTGGTGGTTCTGTGACAGCCGGCATGGGTATATATGATACGATGCAATACATCAAACCCGATGTTTCTACGATTTGCGTAGGAATGGCAGCCAGTATGGGATCGCTGTTGCTTACTGCCGGAGCTCCGGGTAAAAGATACGCGCTGACCAATAGTGAGGTCATGATTCATCAGCCGCTTGGCGGCGTTCAAGGGCAGGCATCCGATATCTGGATTCACACGGATTGGATACTCAAGACTAGACATAAGCTGAATCAAATATATGTGGATCGCACAGGTCAGCCCCTTGAAAAAATCGAACGGGATACGGACCGCGATAACTTCATGAGCGCGGAAGAAGCGAAGGAATATGGGCTTATTGACCAGGTACTCTCTTCACCGATCATATCTTAAAGGGGTGGTAAGATGTTTAAATTTAATGATGAAAAAGGGCAATTGAAATGTTCCTTTTGCGGCAAATCACAAGAGCAGGTTCGTAAGCTTGTAGCAGGACCTGGTGTTTATATATGTGACGAATGCATCGAGCTATGCACGGAAATCGTGGAGGAAGAGCTCGGCCATGAGGAAGAGCTGGACCTGAAGGATATCCCGAAACCAAAGGAAATCCGTGATATTCTTGATCAATACGTAATCGGCCAGGAGCAGGCGAAGAAATCGCTCTCCGTTGCTGTATATAATCACTACAAGCGTGTGAACAGCCAAAGCAAGATCGAAGACGTTGAACTGACGAAGAGCAATATTCTCCTGCTCGGTCCAACAGGTTCGGGTAAAACGCTGCTTGCGCAGACCATGGCGAAGATTATCAACGTTCCGTTTGCCATTGCAGATGCCACTTCTCTTACGGAAGCGGGCTATGTGGGTGAGGATGTTGAGAACATTTTGCTGAAGCTGATTCAGGCTGCAGATTATGATGTGGAAAAAGCCGAACGCGGTATTATCTATATTGATGAAATTGATAAAGTAGCACGCAAATCCGAGAATCCGTCCATCACACGCGACGTTTCCGGTGAAGGTGTACAGCAGGCCCTGCTGAAGATTCTGGAAGGCACTGTAGCTTCCGTACCACCGCAAGGCGGACGCAAACATCCTCACCAGGAGTTTATCCAAATCGACACGACGAACATCCTGTTCATCGTGGGCGGTGCTTTTGACGGTCTGGAGCAAATGATCAAACGCCGTATCGGCAAAAAAGTCATCGGCTTCAACGCTGCTGTTGAAGGTCAGAAGGACCTGAAGACAGGCGAATACCTGTCCATGGTATTGCCTGAAGACCTGCTCAAATTCGGTCTCATTCCTGAGTTTGTCGGCCGTCTGCCGGTAATCTCCACGCTAGAGCCGCTTGATGAGAATACGCTGGTACGCATTCTGTCCGAGCCGAAAAACGCGCTCACCAAGCAGTATATCAAGCTGCTGGAAATGGACAATGTCGCGCTGAAATTTGAACCGCTGGCGCTTGAAGCCATCGCTAAGGAAGCCATCAAACGTAACACGGGTGCCCGTGGTCTGCGTGCAATCATAGAGAGTATTATGCTTGATGTGATGTATGAGGTTCCTTCGCGCGATGACATCAAGGACTGCGTGATTACGGAGAAGGTCGTTCAAGAGAAGGCGTTGCCTGAGCTGGGCATCAAGAAAGACAAGAAGAAGGAAGAAAGCGCCTAATTAAACAATACAATTCACAGACTCCACCTTTTTGCCGCTATCCCGCTTCACAAAGCGGGAGCGGTGGGGGTGGAGCTTTGATCGTTATGGGGGAGAAAACCATGTTCTTGAGACACCAGACCCGTCCTGTCAATGTTGGCGGAGTTATTATCGGGGGAAACAATGAGGTTGCTATTCAAAGCATGTGTACGACCAAAACCGCTGATGTGGAAGCTACGGTCGCTGAAATCCTGCGGCTGGAGGAAGCGGGCTGCCAGCTCGTGCGCGTAACTGTCAACAATGAAGAAGCGGCTGCTGCGATCAAGGAAATCAAGAAGCAGATTCATATTCCGCTTGTAGCGGATATTCATTTCAACTATAAGCTGGCATTGCTGGCTATTGAGAACGGTATCGACAAGGTCCGGATCAATCCCGGCAACATCGGCCGCCGCGACAAGGTGGAAGCTGTAGTCAAAGCCTGCAAAGAAAAAGGAATTCCGATCCGCATCGGCGTAAATGCCGGTTCACTGGAAAACCACTTGCTCGAGAAATACGGCTACCCTACTCCGGAAGCCATGGTCGAGAGCGCACTTTATCATATTGGAATTCTCGAGGAACTCGATTTCCATGACATTATCGTTTCCCTGAAGGCTTCGGATGTACCTATGGCTATCGAGGCTTACCGCAAGGCAGCAGAAGTCATTCCTTATCCGCTGCATCTGGGCATTACAGAATCGGGCACGTTGTTCGCAGGAACCGTGAAGAGCTCGGCAGGTATCGGGGCACTGCTCTCTATGGGCATCGGCAGCACCGTGCGGATCTCGCTCAGTGCCGATCCAGTTGAGGAAGTGAAGGTAGCGCGTGAACTGCTCAAGACTTTTGGTCTGATCTCCAATGCTGCCACCTTGATCTCGTGTCCGACCTGCGGACGCCTGGACATTGACCTCTTCTCCATCGCGAACGAAGTAGAGGAGTATATTTCCAAGCTGAAGGTGCCGATCAAAGTATCGGTGTTGGGCTGCGCCGTTAACGGCCCCGGAGAAGCCCGTGAAGCCGATATCGGCATCGCCGGTGCCCGTGGTGAGGGACTGCTGTTCCGTTACGGCAAAATGATCCGCAAGGTTCCTGAGGCAGAGCTTGTCTCCGAACTGAAGAAGGAAATCGACATCATCGTCGCCCACTTTGAAGCAACGGGTGAAATCCCCGGCCGCAAGCATGCCGGACTGGCTCCTGCAATAGGCGTGGGTAATCCGGAAGAATAGTAGAACTTATTCTAAAAAATTCTAAGCCGATAGCAATTGAAGGAAATTGCAACTGTTTGACCAGTTGAACAAGCTTCCTTTTTTATCCATGCTTCATCCAGCTGCTGATTGAAACTCGTTGCTCTGAAGTTTGGCTATACTATAATTGCACTAATTGGAATTAACTAAGGGGAAATACTCCCGATAATTTGTTATTATTCAGGAGAATGAAGAGTGTAGAGGGAATTTCTCCCTTTAATACAATCATCTTAGGACGATTAGGAGCTTTAGAAATAATTAAAGGGCAGTATTCCCTTTATTGCTCGAGAAACAAGCATTCTGGATATAATAGCGGGCGTATTTCCCTCTAAGTATAGATAGTTGTTCCTAATTTTTTTATAGTATGAAGCAAGGTGACGTAGAACGTCCCATTGCACCACGGGTGATCCGGCGGTGAAATGGGGCGTTTTTTATTTTATATAACCAAAGGGGGATTAGCGGATATGTATCACAAGCCGAATATTGAAGAGTTTATTCAGCATCATCTAGATTCTAGGAGCGGAGAGCGAAGGGGGAGGCTGGAGAGGGGGCATCGGCATGCCGAAGCATTATTTCTGCAAAATGTATGGTGGCCGCTGCGTGGTGACTTCTGCGATCTTCATCCGGAATACGAAGTCACGGACTGGCGCGGCCGTTCCTATTTTGCTGATTTTGCATTTTTGCCGGGAACGATCAGACTCCTGTTGGAGATCAAAGGTTATGCTGCACATGTAAAGGATATGGACAGACAGAAATATAGTAATGAGCTGAACCGCGAAACGTTTCTGTGTGCAATGGGTTACCAAGTCGTCTCCTTTGCCTACGATGATGTGGAGCAGTGTCCTGAATTATGTGTTACCTTACTGCGCATGGTGTTGAGCAGATATATAGCACCAGCTGTTCCAGTGGAGAAGTTACTGCTGGTTGAGAGAGAAATTATGCGTTTTGTAATCCGTCAGGCCGGAACCGTACGACCGCAGGATGTAGCTGAATATTTCTCACTCGATCCTAAAACAGCCCGGCACATGTTGTATAAGTTATGTGAAAAAGGTTGGCTAATACCTGCAAAACGTGGCGAGGGTGTCCGGAGGGTAAGGTATGAGCTGGCGCGCAATGTTCTCAGTTACTGGGAATAGTAGAGTTAGTGCTGCAACTAAGTGGTGTGTCGAACATGGAGAAATAGGATGGGAGGATTTTAGTAAGCGAAGAACAGTAAAACCTTGGGATAGCGGGAAATGTTCCCTATAAATTTGCTGTGATATGCTCGTGCTTACAAGTTGCGGGGAATTTGCCCGCTAACTTTTAATGGAAAAGCTGATTTTATAATAATCTTTAAAAATATAGGGAGGATATCCCTCTATTTTAGCTATATAGATTAAATATCTTGAAATAGAGGGGGTATTTCCCTTTGGGGAAAAGTCTGTTCAAAAGTTTTTGTGAGGCTGCTCAATGTATGGCCCGCAGCAGCAACATTTAGAAGGGCATATCAACGGCTGGTGACCGCAGCTACGCGAGGAAGTCGCATCAACGTACTATCGGCTTATCGTTACAGCTCCGTTTAGTGGTGCATATCAACGACTAGTGGCAAGCAGCTACACCAAGACGTCGCATCAACGTATTATCGCTTATTGTTACAGCTCCGTTTAGTGGTGCATATCAACGACTAGTGGCCGCAGCTATGCCAAGACGTCGCATCAACGTACTTTCGCCCACAGCTACAGCTACGTTTAGTGGTGCATATCAACGACTAGTGGCCGCAGCTACACCAAGACATCATATCATCCCGCAATAGCAACGCAAGACATCCTTATCAACGGTCTAGCGCTCGTAGCTAGGACTAAATAGATGTCAGAAACTACGCTCTATCACCCTCAACAACGACAATCACCTGGCCTCTCGTGCCCCTAGTTGCAGCATTAGCACGAAGGCGATCCGCGCCTGACCCTCATTACGATGCCCAACTCCTTGCCGATCTTGTCCGCCCATACCCTTTCCTACATCACCCCCCTTATTCATCCTGTAACATTCAGCTATAAAATACAGATAACAATCCCGTCAATCTGGCCTTCGGTCAAAACCCTGAATTCTTATCCAAAATTTAGTTAATCTTTCATAAATACTGTCCCCACTGCGTTTACGAATGACCGAAACGGCTATACTACCTAGTAGTAGCCAACGGTATAGACCAGGTAGACTGAATGAAATGGGAGGATGACCTATGGAATTAAGCTCATTGAGCATATTGCTGATGATCGTGCAGCTCTTTTTCGCGCTGGTTATCGGCGTTTATTTTTGGAATTTGCTGCGGGGACAGAAGACCAATAAGACGGCGGTGGATCGTGAGTCGCGCAAGGAGCTGGATAAGCTGCGGAAGATGCGGATGATTTCTCTAACCAAACCGCTCTCGGAAAAGACGCGTCCGGCCTCCATTGGCGATATCGTCGGGCAAAAGGATGGACTGCGCGCCCTGAAGGCGGCGCTGTGCAGCGCCAATCCGCAGCATGTCATCATTTACGGACCTCCGGGAGTCGGCAAGACTGCTGCTGCCCGTGTTGTCATGGAGGAAGCGAAAAAAAATGTGCTGTCCCCCTTTAAAAGTGATGCCAAATTTACAGAAATTGATGCGACAACAGCCCGTTTTGATGAACGGGGAATTGCCGATCCGTTAATTGGCTCAGTGCATGATCCGATCTACCAAGGGGCCGGTGCAATGGGAGTGGCAGGCGTGCCCCAGCCGAAGCCGGGTGCTGTGACCAAGGCGCATGGCGGGATTCTTTTTCTGGATGAAATCGGTGAGCTTCACCCCATTCAGATGAACAAGCTGCTAAAAGTTCTTGAAGACCGCAAAGTGCTGCTGGAAAGCGCCTATTACAATTCCGAGGACAGCAATACACCTGCGTATATCCATGATATTTTTCAAAATGGTCTGCCAGCCGATTTTCGTCTCGTCGGAGCAACCACGCGTTCTCCTGATGAAATTTCACCGGCGCTGCGTTCACGCTGCATGGAAATCTATTTCCGTCCTTTGCTGCCTGATGAGATCGCCGTGATCGGGCGTGATGCGATTCAGAAAATTGGTCTGAAGCCGAGCCCGGAAGCCGTGACTGTGGTGCAGCAATATGCCACTAATGGCCGGGAAGCCGTCAATATGATCCAACTCGCCGCAGGGCAGGCTTTGACCGAACAACGTGACACTCTGACTGCAGCAGATGTGGAATGGGTGGCTGGCAGCAGTCAGTTGCCGCTGCGGACGGAACGCAAGATTCCATCATCGCCTCAGATAGGGCTGGTCAACGGCCTGGCGGTGTATGGACCTGGTATGGGTACTTTGCTGGAGATTGAAGTTTCGGCTGCACCTGCCAGCGGTCAGGGTCGGCTAAACGTTACCGGTGTGGTCGATGAAGAAGAGATTGGCGGGGGATCGCGCACGATCCGTCGCAAGAGTATGGCCAAAGGATCTGTAGAGAACGTGCTGACGGTCCTGCGCACGATGAATTTGGAGCCGGACCGTTACGATCTGCATGTAAACTTTCCCGGTGGTACGCCGATTGACGGTCCATCCGCTGGAGTAGCAATGGCTGTTGCCATCGTCTCCGCAATCCGCCGTCTGCCGGTTGACAACACTGTTGCCATCACCGGAGAGATCGGGATTCACGGACGTGTTAAGCCAGTCGGCGGCGTAATCGCCAAGGTAGAGGCAGCTTTTCAGGCTGGAGCAACTACTGTGCTGATTCCGAAAGAAAACTGGCAATCCTTATTCGCCGACCTCGCCCCCCTGCGGGTCATTCCGGTGGAGACGGTGGAAGAGGTATTCCGTCACCTATTTGGGGCAGAGACCGCGGATGTAAGGCTGCCTGCAGTCTCCGGCGAAACGTTCTCTGCGTCACCTTCGCTCTTTAAGGCTGACGCTGCAGGGGATATGCAAAATTAGATTTTTGATTACAAATCTGCGATACTATAAACACTGTAATTTGAAAGTGGGTATTGTAATGAAAACTGTTGTGCTTATCGCATGGGCCATTCTGTTGCTTGTATTCACCTGTGCTTCTGACTCCAGCTTTTGGGTGAATGGCACCGTTCCATCTTTCCGTTGGCTGGGTTCAGCCGATTTCCACGAACTGACGACGCTGGATTTGAAGTATACTTCCGCGTATATCATCAGAAAGATAGGACATTTCTCAGGATTTGCTGTGCTGGCAGTCCTGTTCTATAGACGCAGTAAGAGCACCGTCCTGAGTATTCTTGTATCCATTGCTTTTGCCCTGCTGACAGAGCTGCTCCAATTATACTTTGGACGTGACGGCAGACTGTATGACGTAGCCATTGATTCTGCCGGTGTTTTGTTAGGGGCGATGGTTGTGCAGATAGTGAACAGAATTAAGTTTGATCGCAATTTAAGCAATGCGAATTAGATGTTGCTTCACAGCGAAAGAGTGGCGGAAACCCGCCGCTCTTTTTTTGAGAATTCCAAACTTCAGCACAATTTCTTGTTCCTTTTGTCCGCTTTATCTACAAACGGACATATTCCACATGGGAGTCGCAAATACTAATTGCTGCGTTGATATGCTGGAAAGACGTAGAACGTTTACACTGAAAGGCAGCCTGTTGGTGTTTTGATGCCGCTTTTGTTAGAATGAATGCATATGACACTACTTGAGAACCATGGGAGGTGCGAAAGCGATGATACCAAACAAAACAAAAGGTCGTCGTTTTCCTTTATTGCCCCTTAGAGGTCTTCTTGTGTACCCCAGTATGGTTCTTCATTTGGATGTGGGCCGCGAGAAGTCCGTTCGGGCGCTGGAAAAAGCTATGGTTGAAGATAACCTGATTCTCCTCTGTTCACAGTCGGAAGTGAATATTGAGGAGCCGGGACAAGAAGATATTTTTCGGGTCGGTACCGTCGCGAATGTGCGGCAAATGCTGAAGCTTCCCAACGGCACGATTCGTGTGCTGGTGGAAGGTGTGGAGCGGGCCGAAATTATTCATTATATGGATAATGAGGAGTTTTACGAGGTGATGGCGCGCGAGCTGCCAGAGCAGGAGGATGTGGATCAGGAGAGTGATGCTCTAATGCGCACCGTACTGAGCCAATTCGAGCACTACATCACTTTGTCCAAAAAAGTCACCCCAGAAACGCTTGCTGCTGTCTCCGATATTGAAGAGCCGGGAAGACTCGCCGATGTCATCACGAGCCATTTGGCGCTGAAGATTAAAGATAAGCAGGAGATTCTGGAGACCATTGATGTCAGCAAACGCCTGGAGAAGCTGCTCGATATCCTTAACAATGAGCGGGAAGTGCTTGAACTTGAGCGCAAGATCAACCAGCGTGTGAAGAAACAGATGGAGAAAACCCAGAAGGAATATTATCTGCGTGAACAGATGAAAGCGATCCAGAAGGAGCTCGGCGAAAAAGAAGGCCGGGCCGGTGAAGCGGATGAGCTGCGCAGCCTGATGGAAGAAAAGAATCTGCCGGAGCGTGTGCAGGAGAAGATCGAGAAGGAAATCGACCGATTGGAAAAAATGCCCGCTAGCTCGGCGGAAGGCAGCGTCATTCGCAACTATGTGGATTGGCTGCTGAGTCTGCCTTGGAGCGAATCGACAGAGGATGATTTGGATATTCTGAAGGCGGAGCAGGTGCTGGATGCGGATCATTACGGTCTGGAGAAACCGAAGGAAAGGGTGCTGGAATATCTGGCCGTCCAAAAGCTGGTCAAGAAGCTGAAGGGCCCGATTCTCTGTCTGGTAGGGCCTCCGGGTGTCGGCAAAACTTCGTTAGCTCGTTCGATTGCCCGTTCACTGAACCGCAAGTTCGTGCGCATTTCTCTGGGCGGCGTGCGGGATGAAGCTGAGATTCGCGGCCACCGCCGCACCTATGTCGGTGCAATGCCGGGCCGGATCATTCAGGGGATGAAGACAGCGGGCAGTGTTAATCCGGTCTTTCTCCTCGACGAAATTGACAAGATGGCGGCGGACTTCCGCGGCGACCCTTCGGCGGCACTGCTGGAGGTGCTTGATCCGGAGCAAAACAATACGTTCAGCGATCACTTCGTCGAGTTGCCGTTCGACCTGTCGAATGTTATGTTCGTGACAACTGCGAATGCTGTGCATAACATTCCACGTCCACTGCTTGACCGGATGGAGATGCTCTTCATTCCCGGTTACACAGAACTGGAGAAACTACAAATTGCCAGCCGTTATTTGCTGCCGAAGCAGCGTAAGAATCATGGCTTGGAGGATGAACAGCTGTCCATTGAAGACGACACCCTGCTGAAGATCGTCCGCGAATATACCCGGGAATCCGGGGTACGTAATCTGGAGCAGCAGATCGCGGCACTATGCCGCAAAGCAGCAAAGCAGATTGTATCCGATGAGAAGTTACAAGTCAGTATCCTGCCGGGTGAGGTCAAGGACTATCTCGGTGTATCGAAGTACCGTTACGGTATGGCCGAGTTGGAGGATCAGATTGGCACCGTAACCGGGCTGGCATGGACCGAGGTTGGAGGCGACACGCTGCTGATCGAAGTGACAGTTGTTCAGGGCACTGGCAAGCTGACGCTTACGGGACAACTGGGTGATGTGATGAAGGAGTCGGCACAGGCTGCTTTCAGCTATACCCGTTCAAAGGCGGAGGAGCTGGGACTAGAGCCGGATTTTCATGAGAAAAACGACATTCACATTCACATCCCTGAAGGTGCAATACCGAAGGATGGCCCCTCTGCAGGGATCACCATTGCTACTGCGTTGATCTCCGCACTGACCAAACGCTATGTATCTAAAGACGTGGCAATGACGGGGGAGATTACGCTGCGCGGGCGTGTCCTGCCGATTGGCGGGCTCAAGGAGAAATCGCTGGCTGCCCACCGTGCCGGTTACAAAAAAATCCTTCTTCCGAAGGACAACGAGCGCGACCTCAAGGATATCCCGGAGAGCGTACGCAACGATGTGGAGTTTGTGCCAGTATCCCATATGGATCAGGTGCTGCAGCATGCACTTGTTGAACATCATACAGAAATTAGCAGTGAAGCGCCGAGTAGTGTGCATTAGAAAGGAAGTCCTATGAAAGTTAACAATGCCGAATTTATCATCAGCGCCGTAGGCCCTGATCAATACCCAGTTGACGCCTTGCCGGAGATTGCTCTGGCAGGGCGCTCCAACGTAGGGAAGTCCTCCCTGATCAACCGGATGATTAACCGTAAAAATCTGGCCCGTACCAGCTCCACACCGGGCAAGACACAGCATATGAACTATTACCGTATCAATGAAGATATGTATTTTGTTGACTTTCCGGGCTACGGGTATGCCAAGGTTTCCAAAACCCAACGTGCCTCATGGGGGAAAATGGTCGAAAAGTATATGGCAGAGCGGGACACGCTAAGGCTTATTCTGCTTATAGTGGATTTGCGCCACCCACCGACCAGTAATGACAAAATGATGTTTGATTGGCTGAAGCATTATGATCTGCCGCTCTGCGTAGTGGCAACCAAAGCGGACAAGATTCCCAAGACCCGCTGGCCAAAACATATCAAAATTATGAAACAGGAGCTCGGCGTATTGCCGGGTGATAATTTCATCTCCTTCTCCTCGGAGCTGGGCCTCGGCAAAGATGAACTGTGGGAACTGATTGAGAGATACTGCCTTCCTTCTGAAGAAGAGCTAGCGGATGAGCGGGAGAGCCAGGAACCCGGAGAAGCATCTCAGTCTCAGTCTGAGGATACCTCTGAAGAATAAGTTGGTCCTGATCTATAGAAAATATGCGTATATCATAGGATCAATGCGAATTCTTCACCTATCCTCCCATTCCCACGCTATAAGAGGGAGCAATGGTCTTTAGCCTCCTCTAGCATGAGAGAAACCCGCCGCTCTACGTTGTATAATCAATCTAATGATTGCTATAAGAATAGAGGGATGGTTATGGCTCAGCGATTGGCGACGGAATATGTAAATACAACTTTGCAAATGACAGAATTTCAGATGAACCAGTTTCTGCTCACAGCCGATACCTGCTTTATCAGCCACCGTGTTAAGGTCCTCGGAGGTGGAGAACAGGAGATTGTACTGGAGGAAAACGGGGGAGAAGCGATTCGCCTCAATGTGGAACGCCGGGGGCATCTCTATATCTGCACGTTTTCCTGCCGGGTTGTGAACCCTCATCTGAATAATGCAGTCCGCAAGCTTTTTGTCACTTATAAGGGGTCTGGTTCAGTGAATAGGATTTATCAAGGAATCACAATGGAGTATTATTATGAGAGTGGATCGGTCCGCCGGATTTCAGAGCTTACTGCTAATGGCAGCAAGCTGATCTATCAGCATAAACAGTCCTTATCGGAGATGATGACTCTCTTTAAGTCTGACGCAATAGAACGGGAGATTGCGGCGCTGCGCCTCGAAATTGATAGTTTATTAGATTGCAGACTTACCGTCCAGAGCGATAAAATGATAGGTAAAATTGACGGTAAACTTACAGCGATAAACCGGCGTTTGATAGAATTGGAATTGTAGGAATGAATTACACATTAATTCTAGCGATTATTCCCCAGTGAAATGGTTGTATTTTTGCGAAAAATCTATAAAATAAAGCTAGAAAAGGATCGATAAAAAGTATATGATAGATATTCATAACCACATTTTACCTTTTATGGATGATGGAGCTGCAGACTGGGAAGCGGCTCTCGCCATGGCACAGGACGCCCAGAAGGATGGTATTTCTACGGCAATAGCTACACCTCATCATGCCAATGGAGTATATATGAATCCCGCTCCAAATATTGGACAAGCCGTTCAGCTTCTGAATGAGAGACTTCAACAAGCTGGTATTAACCTGCTAGTACTGCCTGGTCAGGAGATCCGCATATACGGGGATCTCCTAATTGATTTGGAACAAGGCCAGTTGCTGACGCTTGCGGGATCAAAGTATATATTGCTAGAAATGCCTTCTTCTCGGGTACCACGCAGCATGGAGGAAACTTGCCATGAGCTTATGATTTTAGGTTTTGTCCCAGTCATTGCCCATCCGGAGCGCAATGCTGAAATTGCTGATGATCCCGCCAAATTAGAAAGATTAATAGAGCTGGGAGCACTAGGGCAAGTCACAGCGCAGAGTATTGCCGGAGTCTTTGGAAGCAAACTGCAGAAGCTATCACTCGACCTGTGTCGAAGAAACGCTGTTCATGTGATCGCTTCCGATGCGCATGACAGCCGTCATCGGCCCTTTGGTCTCAGTGAAGCTTACAACGTTGTGGAGAAAGAACTGGGGGCTGCCGTTTCCGACTGTTTTCGCCACAATTCACAGAGAATTATAGCCAACGAGGAGCTAGTTCGAGTGCTTTATACGGGTTCCCGCAAAAAAAGTCAAAAAATCTTCGGAATATTTTCTCGTAAAGCGTGACCAATCTCTCGAATAGTGGTAGAATGGGTAATACTGGGTTATTGTTACATTTTATTTGAATAGAGTTGGCTTAGTATGACCTATTCTAACAGCAACAGCAGTAACAGATTCAACACTACATACAAAGAGGTGGATGAAAAGTGACTTTGAAGAAAAAATTAGCAGTATCAACACTAGCAGTAAGTATGGCAGCAGCATCTGTAGCAGGCTTCCCTTTCAGCAGCCAAGGTTTGGCTAAACATTTGAGTGGCGTTGCATCTGCGGCATCTAGCAATGACGTAATTTTTACAGCTTTGAAAGATCGTGCTAATGTGTTGTATGCAACTTTGGCAGAAGCTGACAAACAAATCCTGCGCGATTTCCGTGGAGAGCTTCAGGGCTTGACTCAAGCACAATTGGAAGCGGATTTTGCTCCCGTGACGGATAAGTTGACTTTCCTGACACAGGCTGACAAATCTCTGTTACACAAACTTTATGTGGAGATCGTTACATCTGTATATACTCCTGAGTATTCAGCAGTAACTGACATTCAGAAGTCTGAGAACTACCAAGCTTACAAAGACTTGGTGAAGAAGATTGCTGGAGAAATTGGCCTGCCTAACCTAACTGTTGATGAAGTATACACTTCCATCTTCGGTGCAAACGGTGTTGAACAAACACTGATCCCTCTCTTCAAGGGACAAAGTGAAGCTGTGATTCTTGCAGCGTTGCAAGACGAGAACAGTGCTCTTTTCAAACAAGCCAAAGAAGCTACTCTTAAAGTTGCAGTGGGTTCCTCTACTGTTAATGGTGTGCTTAACGGACTCAATAAGTTCGGAGTAACCAGAGTTGAACTTGCGGCAGTGAAGAATAACCTGCAAAACGAAGCATCCGTTACTAAAGAAAAGGCTGCGGCATTGGTGCTTGCAAGAGCATATTACAACGCATACCTCCAAGCTGGCGGTAACAATGGCGGTAATAACGGTGGCGGTACTGGTGGCGGTACTGGTGGTACAGTAGTCACTAATCCTACTGCTACACCAGGCATCTATGATGTATCCAAGCTTGTAAGCATTGTGGGCGATGTGGCTACATTGAATTTGGTTGACGCCGATGTACTCAAAGCATTTGATGCCCTTCTGGCTGCAAACCCTGGGAAGACCGGTCTCACCCTCACTTTGAACCTCGGAACAGTGAATGCTAAGACTGTAAAAGTTCCATTGTCCAAAGTGATTATTGAAGCTGCTAAAGCTAAAGGTATCGCGAACATTGCTATTACTTTTAACGGATTGACTGTAACTATTCCAGTAGCACAATTCAGCGATGCTGTTACTTTGACTACTACAACAGGTGAAGATGCTACGGTAACTTCCATTTCCAAGTTGAAATTGGCTTCTAAAGTATATGACTTCGGTTTGACAGTTGGTGGTGTGGCTACAACAACATTTAAACAACCGTTGACTATTAAACTGCCGCTTAAGGATACTACAGGTCTTGATAAAGAACTGTTGTCTGTAGCGAAAGTTGTATACAGTGATCTGCAATTCCAAGGCGGCGTGCTGGATGGCGAACATATCGTTGAACCACGTGATACATTCTCTTCCTATGCTGTACTTGAGAACAAAGTAAGTTTCAGTGATATTGCTAAAGTTCAAGCTTGGGCTGGAAGACAAATTCAAGTCGTAGCTGCTAAGGGCGCGATTGAAGGTATCGGAAATGGTAAATTTGCTCCTAAGAACAATGTTACCCGTGGGGAATTCGCTAAGATGCTGGTTCGTGCTTTGAACTTGGAAAACAGCACAGCAACTGAAAGCTTCAGCGATGTGAGTTCTACTGCATGGTACGCTCCTTACGTAGCTGTTGCTGCAGAGAAGGGTATTATCCAAGGCCGTACTTCAACTACATTCGATCCAACTGCAACGATTACACGTGCTGAGATGGCTACTCTGATCTCCCGTGCATTGAAATTGACTCACCCAGATGCAAAGACAGATGCTTCGGCTCTGAACAAATTCACTGATGCTGCTAAGATCAATGCTACGCTGAAAGATGGAGTAGCCTTCGCTGCCAGCAACAACTTGGTAATCGGTAATGCTGGTAAGTTTAACCCTACAAACACAGCTAGCCGTGCAGAAGCTGCAGTAATTATCTATCGTACTATTAACTTCAAGTAAGCAATAAGCAAGTGGAGAGCCTCCTCTCGTCTACGTGAGAGGGGGCACTTTTTTAGCGTGGATTGAAATATTACAGAAACAGCTTGGAGGGAAATTCACTTGTCAGCACAAGAATTGGATCTTCGCGATTATTTTCAGATTGTCAGGAAAAGAGTTTGGTTAATTGTTAGTATTGTAGTAGTGGCAAGTATTCTTGCCGGAATATACAGTTTGTATATCAAGAATCCCGTATATGAAGCTTCCACGAAGATCATTGTGAATCAGACACCTACACAATCTACGGTAGGTCAGCTTGATCTTAACCAGATCAACACGAACATACAGCTGATTAACACGTACAAGGAAATTATCAAGACACCGGCGATTCTAGATGTCGTAGCCAAGAACTATCCGCAATTTGATATCACTGCGGAGGAGTTGTTGAAGAAGGTAAACGTGAGTTCCGTAAATAATACGCAGGTGATGACACTTGTCGTTCAAGATAATTCATACCAGAGAGCTGCAGAAATTGTGAATGCCATTTCACTTGTGTTCAAGCAAGAAATACCTTCGCTGTTCAATGTACAGAACGTCTCCATTCTAAATGAAGCCAAGACCAACCCGACTGTTGAGCCGGGTCCAGTTGAACCCAATGTAATTATGAACATTGCTATTGCTTTCATTGTTGCCCTTATGATTGGACTCGGGATTGCTTTCCTGCTGGAATATTTGGATGATACGCTGAAGACGGAAGATGATATTGAGAAATACCTCGGTCTGCCAACAATTGCTATGATCACAAGAGTGGGTCAAGAAGAAGGCAAAGGGACTGAAACACAAGCGCAGTTATTGTCCAGAAAGGCAGGGGAACTCGAACATGTCACAGCAACCAAATAACCAACAACGCCATCTGATTACCGTGACGAACCCTCGTTCACCTATTTCTGAAGCTTTTCGTGCGCTTCGTACCAATATTGATTTTTCTTCCGTGGATGAACAGATTCAAGTAATTATGGTTACCTCCTCCGGTCCGGAAGAAGGGAAATCTACTGTCTCTGCCAACCTAGCGGCTGCGTATGCTCAGGCCGACAAGAAAGTGTTGTTGATTGACGGGGATTTACGAAAACCAACAGCCCACAAGACGTTTTCTTTAAGCAATCGTTACGGGTTATCCTCGTTGTTATCTCAACAGGCTGTACTCAAAGAAGTGGTTCAGGAGTCTGGAGTGAATAATCTTTACTTGATGACTTCTGGTCCGATTCCTCCGAATCCTGCTGAGATGCTGGCCTCTAATCGGATGAGCACAGTAATTCAAGAACTACGTCAGAACTTTGATGTGATCCTGATTGATACACCGCCATTATTGGCTGTTACAGATGCGCAGATTGTTGCTTCCAAGAGTGACGGAGTCATTATGGTAGTGAGTTATGGTAAGGTCAAACGGGATATTGCTGCCAAAGCTAAAGGGAATCTGGATCGTGTAGGCGCTAAAATGCTGGGAGTGGTACTCAATAATGTCAAACGTAAAGCCAGCGAAGGCTACTATTACTACTACTATGGAAATTAATGTACTGTAGAGAAATTTGTTATTTTTGGAGGCACTAAAAATGACAGCGAAATCCAGAGTGTTCATGTTATTCCTGATAGACCTGGTTATTATTTGGCTTAGTATTGTAACGTCCTATATGTTTCGCTTTTATGAAGGAATCCCCCATGAATATGTTATTCAGATGTTACAATTCGGTCTGATCTCGTCGGTTGCTATCGGGGGGAGTTTGATTTACTTCGGTCTTTATCGGCGGATGTGGCAATATGCTAGCATTGGAGAAATTGTTTCTATTTTTAAAGCCATTTTAATAGGCGCAATAATCTCTTACGGTGTTGCGCTGTTGCTTCTTCCAGCACGCGTTCCCTTTGGTGTTGAAGTTCGGACAATGGAGACGATTTTGGTATTAGTAGGTGGAGTTCGTTTCTTGTGGAGAGTTTTCCATAATGACCGGATTAACTATAAGGATACCGAAACTCATGCTATTATTGTTGGAGCTGGGAATTGCGGAATGCTGATTGCCAAGGAGATGATGGGCCCTTCTTTCGCTCATACTAAGATTGTTGGATTTATTGATGATGATAATAATAAATATCATATGTCGATATTGGGCTTGCCAGTTTTGGGCAACAGATATGATTTGCCACGTCTTGTTAAAGAAAAACACATTCATGAAATTATTATTGCGATGCCTTCTGTATCCAGAACTGAAATCTCTGAGATTATTAATCTGGGGAAGACAACAGGAGCCAAGTTGAAGATTATTCCTGCTTTGAACGACCTTATTTCTGGGAAAATATCCGTAAAGAAGCTTCGTGATGTAAGTGTAGAAGATTTGTTAGGGCGTGAGCCTATCGTGGCTGATCTGAATGGTATCCTGGGCTATGTTCACAATAAGATAGTTATGATTACGGGCGCAGGAGGATCCATTGGATCTGAACTTTGTCGTCAAGTTGCCCCCTTTAATCCGGACAAGCTGTTATTGCTTGGACATGGTGAAAATAGTATTTACACTATTGAAATGGAATTGCGAAAGAAGTTTCCCGAACTCGAAATCGTTACGGTAATCGCAGATGTGCAGGATCGCAATCGAATGATGGATGTGTTCCGCACATTTAGACCGCATGTTGTCTTTCATGCGGCAGCGCATAAGCACGTTCCTCTAATGGAGCGGAATCCATCGGAAGCCATTAAGAATAATGTGTTTGGTACCCGCAATGTAGCAGATGGTGCTGACCGATTCGGTGCAGAACGTTTTGTAATGATCTCTTCAGACAAGGCTGTTAATCCTACCAGTGTGATGGGGGCGACCAAACGTATTGCCGAGATGTACGTACAGAGTTTAAACACTACAAGTCAGACTAAATTTTCAGCTGTACGTTTTGGTAATGTATTGGGCAGTCGTGGCAGTGTAATTCCCGCTTTCAAGCAGCAGATCGCTGCTGGTGGTCCGGTAACTGTAACTCATCCCGAGATGGTTAGATATTTCATGACCATACCGGAAGCTGTACAATTGGTCATTCAATCTGGTTCTTTTGCCAAAGGCGGCGAAGTATTTGTATTGGACATGGGGGAACCAGTGAGAATTCTGACTTTGGCTGAAGATCTGATTACATTATCCGGCTTTGAACCTTACAAGGATATTGACATTACTTTCTCGGGGATTCGAGAAGGTGAGAAGCTATACGAAGAATTGCTAACAGATGAAGAAAATCTTGGCTCAACACAGCATGACCGGATATTTATTGGCAGACCCAACGTGATTAGTCAAAATCAGCTGGAACTGGAATTCAAACGTCTGGAGCGTGTATTGGCAGAGGAACCGAGTGCGATTCGAGAGGTTATTAATCAGATTGTTCCTATGCAGCCTGTTGCTCAAGCCGCTATTAGCTAACTATAATGATCGGAGGGGATTACTATGTTCAACAAGAGATGGAAGAAAGTACTTGCATGGTCTCTGTCTGTTATTTTAGTATTAGCAATCGGAGGGTTGTTTGCTGCTAATTATGCTGTTGATAAGCTTATGACTTCAATGGCTGGAGGTTTAGATTTAGAATCCGACAATGCATTAGATAGCCAAACTGTAGTAGAAGAAACGCCTGAAGCAACTACAGCACCGACTACAGCACAAACCGCAACAGCAACTCCTGATATAACTACTAATGTGAATACTAGTAATGATGACGCCCCTGTTGAGACTGTGTTGCCTAAGAATACAGCAAATGTAGTTGAGGAAACAGAACGGCCAGCAGCAACAGAGAGTGCTTCTAAGAATAGTGGAGAGAAGACAGGGCCCGTCACCACTACTAAACCAACAAGTAGTCCGGCCGTTGTGGAGAATAATAATCCAGATGGGTATTCTGCACAGGTATCAGCTGATAAGGCTAAGGATATCCAAGAAAATGTAACTGTTAAAGAAAAAGCAGATGTTGCATCGATAGTCATGAGTCAGTTAAGTATATCCGATATAAAACGTCTGCAGGAATTAGCTTCTGGGGGCTTGACCATTGACGAGAAGCGGGAAGCACGTAGTATTATTCTTGGTAAGGTTTCTGAGGAACAATATAATGAGCTTTCGCAAATTGCCAAAAAGTACGGTGTGAGTGAAGGGAAAACTCAAGATCAGGTTATAGCAGAGGAAAAAACACTAGAAAAGGAAAGTGAAAAGCAATGAATAAAGTAAAGGTTCCGGCAGCAGCATTGCTGCTTGTTTTGTTAATAGGTGCTGCTCCATTGACAGCTTCAGCTCCTCTTTCTGCGTCAGCAGCTCCTACAGCAAAAGTAGTATCAACTACATCTGTATCAACTAATAATAATTTCATTAAAGTACAAAACATGGATGTCAAAATGAATTTTGATGGTGTAAGCCTGGTACCACCTTCTGGTCAGTTGGTGTTTATTCATAACAATACAACTTATGTACCACTTCGCTTTATGTCTTATGCGCTTCAAAAGAGTGTGGCTTGGGATGCTAAGAATCTTAAGGTTACAGTAAACGAACCTAGCTCTTCGGAGTTGGTAGTGATAAAAGAATATTTGATGAATGTAACGATAAACAAGGATACTTTTGTTTCAAAGAGTGTAACTTTAAGTGATGCGAAAGCTAACTTTGTTTTTAATGGAAATGCCAAAACTCTTCCCAAAGGTCAATCTAGTTATTTAGTAAATGGAACTTTATATGTGCCACTTCGCTTCCTTTCGGAATCAGTCGGGAATGAAATCTCCTGGGATCAAAAGGCGATGACAATTACCGCTAAATCTAAGGGCTACGTAGAACATATAAATGAAGAACAAGCGAATGGGGGGAATACAGCAGGTAACGTAGGACCGGAACCATCCCCTACAGTAAGTTCTTCCCCAACTGGTGGATCAAGTGCTACAGGAAAAGTATCGTACGAAGAAATTACAAGTGCAACGGAATCCAAACTTAATAACTTGAAATCACAAAGTAAATCAACATTATTCAGCACGGCTATGGAATATTTAGCAGCTCAAGACGATGCTAGCAAAGCAAGTATTATAGCTAAGGGGAAACAGCAATTAGCATCATTCACAGGCAGTTTTAATAGTATAGTGTCAGATGCTGAACAACAATTGAAAGCTAACGGTTATAGTACGGATATTATTAATCAGTATAGAAGTGCGTTTGAGTCGGAAATTCAGAATGGATTAAATGCAGTTGCAGGTATGGCGGACTAAACTCCGCCTCTTATTTTATAAAGAAGAGGATAAGAGAACATGAAGCCGTATCTATTAATAAAGAGAATGCTTGATTGTTTTTTTGCTTGTTTACTACTAATTATTGCTTCCCCTATTATGTTCGCAGCAAGTATAGCTATAAAGATGAGTTCTAAAGGGCCTCTATTATTTCGTCAGAAGCGGCCAGGGCTAAATGGTGAGATTTTTACAGTTTTTAAGTTTAGAACGATGTCATTGGAAAGAGATATAAACGGGAACTTATTGCCAGATATAGAGAGAATGACTAGAGTAGGATCTTTCTTGCGAAAGACCAGTATCGATGAGTTACCTCAATTGGTAAATGTTATCAAAGGAGATATGAGTTTTATTGGACCTCGGCCATTATTAGTCCAGTATCTAGAATACTATACACCTGAACAAGCTCGAAGACATGAAGTTACCCCAGGGATCTCGGGATGGGCTCAGGTTAATGGGAGAAATGCGATCAGCTGGGAAGAAAAATTTAAATATGATGTCTGGTACGTCGATAATATCAGCTTTCGCATGGATTTAAGAATAGTGCTCAAAACAATTAGAAATGTTGTCATTAGAGACGGGATAAACAATTCACAAAATGCTACTATGCCGATTTTTACAGGTAATCATGTTGAAAGTTAAAAAATTTAACAAATAGAAGGTGTTATATTGTCTAAGCTCTTAATATTAGGAGCAGGTGGTCATGGGAAAGTTGTGGCAGATGCAGCAATGGCTTCTGGTAAATGGAGTGATATAGCATTTTTAGATAATAACAATGACTTAAATGAAGTGTTGGGGTTTCCTGTTTTAGGGAGGTTTGAAAGTTATCAATATCATCTCCAGGAAAATTGGACAGTATTTGTTGCGATTGGAAATAACAGCGCCCGAATGTACTGGTTAGATAAGTTAGAACTAGAGGGATACAATATAGCAACAATAATTCATCCCTATAGTACAATTAGCGGTTTTAGTAGTTTGGGTAAAGGTTCTGTAGCGTTAGCTGGAGTTGTAGTAAATGCTAATTCCTCTATTGGTAGGGGTTGTATTGTTAACACGTCGAGTACAGTTGATCATGATTGCATAATAAGTGAGGGAGTTCATATCTCTCCAGGAGTAAATATTAGTGGAACGGTTACAGTGAAAGAGGATAGTTGGCTGGGTGTCGGTGCGAAAGTTAATAATAATATTACTATTGGAAAAAATGTCATAGTTGCTGCTGGCGCTGTAATAATAAAGGATGTACCGGATAATGTTATGGTTGCCGGAATCCCTTCAACAATAAAAAAGTACTTTGGAGATGAACAATAATGCAAGAACGGATTTATTTATCGCCCCCTCACATGAGTGGTAATGAAATGAAGTACATACAAGAAGCATTCGATACTAACTGGATTGCTCCGTTAGGGACGAATGTAGACAAATTTGAAGAAGAAATTTGTGAATACGTTGGAGTAAATCATGCATTAGCTTTGTCTTCCGGAACAGCAGGGATTCATTTGGCGTTGAAATATTATGGAGTTGGACCAGGAGATTATGTGTTTTGTTCGGATTTAACTTTTGCAGGTAGTTGCAATCCCATCATGTATCAATATGCAAACCCAGTGTTTATTGATTCGGAGCCGAATACTTGGAATATGTCTCCAATTGCTCTGGAGAAAGCTTTTGAATGGGCTAAAAGTGAGAATAAAATGCCAAAAGCCGTTATTATTGTTGATCTTTATGGACAAAGTGCTGACTATGATCAACTTCTGCCTATATGCAAAAAATATGGCGTTCCAGTAATTGAAGATGCTGCGGAGGCACTGGGAGCAACCTATAAAGGCAAAAAGTGTGGTACATTCGGTGATATTAGCATTTTTTCCTTTAATGGAAACAAGATTATCACTACCTCTGGTGGAGGAATGGTTGTCTCGAACGATGAATCGGCGATAAATAAAATGCGCTTCTGGTCAACACAATCTAGAGAAGCAGCAAGGCATTATGAACATAAAGAAGTAGGATATAATTATCGTATGTCGAATATTTGTGCTGGAATCGGTAGAGCTCAGTTACAAACCTTAGATAAATTCATTGATAACAGAAGATATATTTTTGAACAGTATAAGCTTAAATTAAGCACTTTACCACTACTTTCTATGCCTATTAATGAATTTGGTGTGCCAAACTATTGGTTATCGGTATTCACTATTGATGAAGGAATAGGGTATACTCCTGAAGATATCATTAAAGGTTTAGAAACAAAAAATATTGAATCACGCCCTTTATGGAAACCAATGCACAAGCAAAAGCTTTTCAGTGATAATCTATTTTTTTGTCATGGAGAGGTGGAAGCAATAGGAGATCATTTATTTAGATACGGTTTATGTTTACCTTCAGGATCGTCAATGAATGAGTCACAGCAAACCTTAATTGTTAAAACTATTCATGAAATAATCCATTCTCTATAGTTTGAACTAAAATAACCGGAGTTTCTATTTATTTGTCTAAAAAATGTAAGGGGTAAATATATGAAAATATTGTATGTGACTACAATATCTGATACAATCAATGCTTTTTTAGTGCCTCATATTAAGATGCTGATTGAACAAGGTCATGAAGTGGATATTGCATGTAATATAAAAAAGAATATCAATTCAGAATTAATAGAACTGGGCTGTAAAGTTCATAGTATTCCTTTTCATCGATCTCCAGTAAAAAAGGATAATTTTATTGCAATGAGGAAAATAGGGAATATAGTTTTTGAAGGGAATTATGAAATTATTCATTCGCATACTCCAATTGCTTCCTTTCTAACTAGACTTGCGTGCAGAAAGAAAAAAAACGTGAAAATATTGTATACGGCACATGGATTTCATTTTTATAAAGGAGCTCCAATTAAGAATTGGATAATTTATTATTCTATTGAACGTTTAGCCAGTAAGTGGACAGATGGAATAATTGCAATTAATGAAGAGGATTATTCTGTTGTGCAGAAGTTGAGATTGAGAAGACGGGATTTTGTATTTAAAACGCGAGGTGTTGGGCTTGATTTGGGAAAATATTCTTATGCTAATCCTGAAGAAAAGTTGAATTTGCGTGAAAAATATGAATATAAAAAAAATGATTTTATATTATTTTATGCAGCGGAATTAAATGATAACAAAAACCAAGAACTTCTTATTAACACAATGTATTCATTAAAGGAGAAGTATCCAGATATTATTCTGCTACTCGCTGGTGAAGGTCCATTGAAGGAAAAATACGAGGAAAAAATCAGGGGATTGGGATTGTGTGGAAATATAAAACTATTAGGGTATAGAAATGATATTTCTCAGTTGTTAAAAATATCGGATATAGCTGTGGCTTCATCTAAAAGAGAAGGCTTACCAGTAAATATTATGGAAGCCATGGCAACTGGACTACCACTTATTGTTACTGACTGTAGAGGGCAACGCGATCTTGTAACAACTAATAGAAATGGATTTATCGTAGGCATGGATGATACTAATGGATTTGTAGAGGCTATTGTTAAAATAATGGAGTCTGATAAACTTATAAAGGAATTTTCCAAGAATAATTTAAATGACATACAAAAGTACTCTTTAAACAATGTGATATTAGAAATGAAATCTATATATAAGTCATTAATTGAAAACTAGTTTAAGTAGCAGGAAATAACACTATTATGTTAATAGTTATTAATATACAATATTTAAAAATTTACATCGTATTACTGGGGGTATGAATTATCCTATATATATATATATGTTGTCTTATTTTATTTTTTATTTACTTTTATAGACTTATTAAGTCAAAAAAAATCTTGAATAATTTTCACTGGTATATATTAGGGCAAGTTATATTTGTTTTAATACCTTATACAATGATTAAATTATTTGGTTTAGACTTTAAGTTTAATCAATCTAAAAATGTGATTTTGTTGGGATTTATGATTATGGTATTATCAAATTTTATTATTTTTGTAGTTTATAAATTTGATTTTGGGAAAAAGAAGAATAATGTAGTGAGTTATAATAATATGTTTAATAAATGTGTTATTTGTATAATCTATTTATTTACTTTTTTCTCGTTCTATTTTGCAGTAACAAACATCTTGGAAATCGGATTATCAAATATTACTAATAACATGATCTTGAGAGGTCAACTATCCACGCTTGGCCCATTTGCAATTATTCTTATGTTTCCGTTAGGTGTTTCAACCTATTACTGGATTAGATTAATTAATGGTGAAAGAAAACTTAGTATCAAATGTAGCTCGGTATTATTTTCTTTGATGGCACTTGTCGTAGCATTCTTTAGAGGACAACGAACGGATATTATATTAATAATACTTCTACCTCTAATTTATTATTTCTATAAAAAAAGAAAAATTTCTATTCTCTTATTTAGTTTTATTGGGCTTATAGTGTTATCATCGATCTATGCAATTTTCTTCAAAGTAACTACAAACAATTTAGGATTGAAAATTGGTGATGCTATAAAAGGAGTAGTTACTGGGGACTTGGATAGAAATTGGACTTATTGGATGAGTGTGGGTAATTCTCGGTTTATTTCAAACGATATAATGAATGAACCATACTCAGGATATATATATACAATTCTTACTTTTATTCCGAGAAGTTTAATTGAATTTAAGGGTTATTCCACAGAAACATGGTTTGTATATTTTATGGGGAATAACATATTTTACGAATGGGGAGTAGCTTCTCTTTCAAATATTAACTGGGGTATCACCTTAAGTGGGCTTAGTGAAGGGTTTATTAATGGTGGTTATGTAGGTGGAGTGATTTTCAGTATACTAACTGGATATATATTGAGGGAAATGGATTATCTACTTGAAAAGTATGAATATTTAACTTCCTGTATACCTTTTATTGCTTTGTTGTTAGCTGGTTATACTTTTTATAATATTATTGTTATTTATCTACCTGTTGTAATAACATTAATTGTACTTAATAAAAGAGACATTAGAAAAGGGAGTTATCCTAGTGTTGAAAAAAGTTTCGATAATCATGGGGATTTATAATTGTGAAGAAACATTGGCAGAAACAATAGATTCAATTATTAACCAATCATACGATAATTGGGAATTGATTATGTGTGATGATGGTTCTATTGATAGTACTATTAGAATAGCAAATGAATATTCTAATAAAGAAAATAGAGT
Organism: Paenibacillus sp. FSL L8-0340; assembly: GCF_038593145.1. NCBI lineage: Bacteria > Bacillati > Bacillota > Bacilli > Caryophanales > Paenibacillaceae > Paenibacillus > Paenibacillus sp. FSL L8-0340. Next base: position 6,032,689 of record NZ_CP151967.1, on the reverse strand, counting down.
TAGACTATTAGTACATGAAAAGAATAATGGACTAGCCAAGTCTCTAAATGATTGCCTTGATTGCGCAACAGGTGATTACATAATGAGGCATGATGCTGATGACATAATGATAATTGATAGGATTGAAAAGCAAGTTGCATATATGAACCAATATAAATGTGATGCTTGTGGGTCTGGAGCATTTATATTTGATGAATCTGGAGTATGGGGGTTAAGACAGCCTAAAGAGATTCAGGATAAACACTGTATGGTGCAAAAAGCTCCATTTATTCATCCTACAGTTATTATAAAAAGATCTGTTTTAACTGATGTTGGTGGATATTCTGATAATAGCTTAACTAGACAAAGGCTGGAAGATTATGATCTTTGGATAAAGTTGTTTGAAAAAGACTATATACTTCGAAATATACAAAAACCACTTATTTATTTTCGAGAAGACCGTAATTCATATAACCGAAAAAAAAGAAAGTTTAGATTTACAGAGGCCAAAGCTAGACTGGAAGCGTGCAAGAGATTAAATATACCTTATATAAAAAGAGTGATGGCTTTAAAACCCCTAATAATAATGTTCTTGCCTAAAAAATTGTTGAGAAAATATCATATTAATAGATCTATTAAAAACTTAAAAATAATGGAAAATAGTTAAGGGGCTTAATTTGCTAATATTTAACGTGCTTTTTTTAAACTAGGATGTGTCTGAAAACTAAATAACATGGTAAGATTTGAGAAAACGAGTGGAGCGTCAAGCATGATTCAAAGACGGTACGAAATAAGCGATGAACAGTGGGAACAAATTAAGGGCATGTTTCCACCCTACAAAACAGGACGTCCGTCAAAATTAAGTGAAAGAACCATGTTTAACGCTTTTCTATGGATCGCTCGAAGTGGTGCTGCCTGGCGCGATCTACCGGAGGAACGCTATGGTTCATGGAAAACGGTCTACAGTCGCTTCTGCAAGTGGCGAGATACCAAACTGCTTGTCGCGATCTTCCAAACTCTTCAGGTCGAACCTGACTTTGAAAACTTGAGCATTGATTCTACATCGGTCAAAGCCCATCAACATAGTGCCGGTGCTAAAAAAACGCCCCAGGACACGAAGTGAATCAGCACATCGGCGTCAGTCGTGGTGGAAAGACAACCAAACTTCATACCGTCGTCGATGGATTAGGAAACCCCCTCGCTTTTCTTCTGACGGGTGGTCAAGTCTACGATTCCGTTCCAGCGATCAATTTACTTCAGAAGCTTGATATTACAGGAAGTCATATTCTTGGCGACAAAGCTTATGACTCAGAAGCGATTCGGAATTGGATTACAGCTAAGCAGGCATCCTACACCATCCCGCCTAAAACGAATAGTCAAAACCCATGGAAAGTCGATTGGTATCGGTACAAAGAACGCCACTTAGTGGAGTGCTTTTTTTTCAATAAAATCAAACACTTTCGCCGTGTGGCTACTCGTTACGACAAGTTGGCCAAGTCATTCCTGGCTTTTGTATACGTAGCTGCCATTTTCAAATTGACTCAATGAAGAGTTTTCAGACACGATCTAAATATTTGGACATTAAGAGTATTTATTTTATATCGCGCGTTTTACTAAAGGGTTTAATATCTAAATTATAAAGGGAATTGTAGAGGTGTTATTGATTAAAATGGATAGAATTCCAAAAGTGCTTCATTATTGTTGGTTTGGAAGAGGGGAAATGCCGGAGTTAGCTAAAAAATGTATTGAAAGTTGGAAAAAAATACTGCCTGATTATGAAATTAAAATGTGGAATGAAGATAATTTTGATATTAACTCTAATATATATGTAAAAGAGGCTTATACTGCTAGAAAGTATGCCTTTGTTACGGACTATGTGAGACTATATGCCTTATTTAATGAAGGCGGTATATATATGGATACAGACGTTGAAATTATTAAGCCATTAGAGGAATTTTTGGAACATGAGGCATTTACTGGGTTTCAAACTGTTAATGATTTTCCAACAGGTTTAATTGCAGCTAAGCCAGGTAACCATTGGATAAGAGAAAATTTACTAGTGTATAAAGACAAGAAGTTCATTAAGAATGATGGAAGCTACGATATGATTGCGAATGTATTTACAATAACTAACATATCTAAAAAAATGGGATTTAAAGAAGGGAATTATTTCCAAGTAATTGCTAATGGAGTGGCGATTTATCCAATTGAATACTTTTGTGCTAAAGACTATATAACCAATAAATTATGTATAACAGAAAACACTTATGCAATTCATCATTTCGCAGGATCTTGGTTACCAACAAAAGAAAAAATAAAATTAAAGCTGCGAGGTATTGTTGGAGCAACAATGTACGAAAAAATTAAAAAAGTACTATTGAAAAAGTGAATTATATAAGAAGGTGATAGAGAAAATGTATAGTAGTATCCTCATTCCAGACTTCCTGAAAGAATATATTCTATTGACTAAACTGAAAATGAAATTCCGGAAATGTGAAATTCATTCTTTCAGAATAGCGAAAAATGTGGATTTAGGAAAGTCAGTTATTGTCATGAACAATGCTGTTATTCATAAAAATTGTAAAATTTCTGATTACAGTTATATTAACTCTAATACGGTTTTAGGATATGTTGAAATTGGAAAATTCAGTTCTATTGGATGTAATTGTCAAATAGGTGTTCAGATACACCCAACTAATTATATTAGCTCCTCTCCATTTACCTATGGAAATAATAATATCTTTGGTGTGCCGAGTTTTTATGAAGAATTCCAAGCGAAAACAGTAATTGGAAATGACTGTTGGATTGGAAGCAATGTGGTCATCATGCAAGGTGTGGAAATAGGTGATGGGTCTATCGTAGGAGCAGGGTCTGTTGTTACCAAAGATGTTGCACCATTTAGTGTAGTTGCAGGAGCACCAAGTAGATTTATAAAACGGAGATTTGATCAAAACCAAATTGATATTTTAACTGATCTTAAATGGTGGGATATGGATATAAAAATGTTAAAAGAATATAAAGATTCTTTTCTTAGTGGGGAAGAGTGGTACTCACATATTTAAATATCAAATAAAGTACGTATATTGGTATAAATATTGACTTAATTTTAGGTAGGTATAACATGAGAAAAACTGCATTGGCCTTAATAATACTAACGGTGCTTTCAAACATACTAGGATTTTTGCGAGATATTGCACTATCATATTTTTATGGAACCACAGGTGTGAGTGATGCCTATTTAATATCTCTAACTATACCAGGTATTATCTTTACTTTTATAGGTGTGGGACTCAGTACTATATTTATTCCTGTATACAGTAGTGCATTGAATGAAAAAAATCAAATTGCAGCAGATAGATTTATGAACAATACGATAAATTTTTTGTTAATAGCATGTAGTATTATTGTAGTAATAGGCATTGCATTTGCTGAAGAAAGTGTGAAGTTATTTGCCTCTGGTTTTAAAGGGGAAACATTAAGACTAGCGGTTGAGTTTACTAAAATAAGTATATTTGGTATATACTTTACTGGGTTGATATACATATTAACTGGCTATTTGCAAATGAAGAATAAGTTTATTATTACAGCTACAATGGGATTACCGTTTAATATAGTAGGAATACTTTTTATAATTTTAGGACACGAAGTCAATATTATGCTTCTGTCTGTAGGTAGTGTTGCTTCAGTTGCAATTCAGTTCGTATGTTTACTTTTTTTTGCAACAAAACAAGGATACCAATATAAATTCATTCTAAAAAAAGACGATGAATATTTAAAAAAAATGATAAATTTATCCTTGCCTGTTATACTAGGTGTTTCTGTTAATCAGATAAATTCTTTAGTAGATCAGATGATAGCATCAAACTTGGTTTCAGGCGGAATTTCTGCACTTAACTATGCAAATAAAATTAATATATCCATTAACACTATCTTTGTAATGTCAGTGGTAACTATGCTATATCCTAAGATTTCAAAATTAGCAGCTGAGAAAAATTTTAAAGAATTAAAAAAGTCAGCAGCAGAGACTATAAATATAATAATAATAATAATAGTTCCTATTACTATGGGAGCATTGATTTTTTCTAAACAAATAATTACTATTTTATTTGGCAGGGGAGCTTTTGATAAAATGGCAATTGACATGACTTCAGAAGCATTAGTATTTTTCTCTATAGGAATGATTGGATTCGGATTGAGAGAAGTATTATCTAGAGTCTTTTACTCAATGCAAGATACTAAAACACCTATGATAAATGCAGCTATTGGATTAGGTTTAAATATTATTTTAAATATTATACTGTCAAAATTTCTGGGTATTGGTGGATTAGCTTTAGCAACCAGCATCTCAGCAATATTTACTACAGCTTTGCTGTTTATTAGTTTGACTAAAAAAATTGGTGATTTTGGTTTAAGGGTAATGTTTGTGAATTTTTTTAAGACCTTTATTTCATCTATGATAATGGCACTTGGAGCACAACTACTATTTTTTTGTTTATCGTCGAAGTTTAGTTCGAACATATCCTTAGTCATATCTATCTTATCTGGAGTTGCAATCTATTCAATTTTAATATATATAATGAAAATAGAAATTGTTTTGAATGTGGTTAACGATTGGAAATTGAAATCTCGTGTGCGAAAGGTGTGAGGTATATGGCAATATTGGTAACAGGCGGAACTGGCTATATTGGTAGCCACACTATTGTCGAATTGCTCGATGAAGGATACGATGTTGTAATTGTTGATAATTTAAGCAATAGTAAAATAGAAGTATTGCAACGAATAAAGGAGATAACGAAAAAAGATTTTAAATTTTACGAAGTTGATATTCTTTGCAAGGAAGCTTTAGAAGAAGTTTTTAAAACAAATTCTATTGAAGCAGTCATACATTTTGCTGGTCTTAAAGCTGTAGGGGAATCAGTTGCCAAACCGCTAATGTATTATAATAATAATATTGTTGGAACATTGGTTCTTTGTGAAGTAATGGATAAGTATAATGTGAAGAAATTGGTATTTAGCTCATCCGCCACTGTTTATAAAATGAGCGATTATTCACTAACTGAAGATTCGGAACTAGGGGCCACAAATCCTTATGGTAATACGAAACTAATGATTGAACAAATATTAAGGGATATATACATGTCTGATAACTCATGGGGAATTACCCTTCTTAGATATTTTAATCCGGTAGGAGCTCATGAAAGTGGATTAATCGGAGAAGATGCTGTAGGTACTCCTAATAATTTAATGCCCTATATAACACAAGTTGCAGTAGGCAAGAGGAGGGAATTGAGTATTTTTGGTAGTGATTATAATACTCATGACGGTACAGGTATCAGGGATTACATTCATGTTGTAGATCTTGCTAAAGGCCATCTAAAGGCTCTTAATAAGACTTTAAATGAAAATCAAATTGAAGTTTATAACTTAGGTACAGGTAAGGGTTACAGTGTTTTAGATGTAGTACATAAATTCACTAAGTCTACTGGTATTGATATACCATATACAATTTGCAACAGAAGACCAGGAGATGTATCGGTTTGTTATGCGGATTCTTCAAAAGCCCGTAGAGATTTAGGGTGGGAGTTTGAGAAGGGATTGGAGGATATGTGTAGGGACTCTTGGAAATGGCAGATGTTAAATCCATTAGGTTATGAATAGAAACTTCGTGGCATGGTGGGAGTGGCTATTGTCCAGAATCAAAGCGATTTTTCCCACTTGGGTACGTAGAGAAAAGATTCTGTAGAAATCGAATAAAGGCCACCCCTGTCAAGTAGATAGATGAAAAAAGCTATGCAGTCAGCGCGTGTCGATACTCAATCGGTGTGCGCTGTTTGAGTTTTGCCTGAAACCGCTAATAGTTATAAAAGTAGGATATACTCCTATACTGCTTGATGAATCTCAGCTTATGACTTACTGGCGAAGGTAAAACTTCTCTGTTTCGAGATGCTAAAAAAGGATTCGATGCACGCGTTATCTAGGCAGGTTGATTTGCGAGTGGCCGCCCTTTAACGCGGAATGCCCCTAATCGTGTTGTATACCTGAGAGTTTATTGGAAACCCTGCTCCGAATGGAGCGCGGCTTCCGAGACGTCTCTTAGCCGCCGTACGGGACGTTCTTTTATAGAGCTTGTTGAGTCCTGCCTTTCGATATTCCCTTCCCTTACTTTTAGCTGAGTACAGTGCCAAATTTCCGGCTTCTCTATGATTATTTTATAGCTCCAATCTGATATTTTTGAATGACCTCTATTTTAAACTCCTCTGTGTATCTTTGAAATAACTGTCCTTTATTGGCCCTACAAAAATCTCCTCCAAATTCCCCGGTCCCGTATCATTTCAAGGGGGGCCCTTTAAAGGTGAGCTCCTTAGCAATCATCCACCAAAACTTCTTTAACTTTCCAAACTGTTCCTTATAATCGAGACTATAGCCGACTAAGAATTTTACGGGGATTTCAATAACATAATAAATGGTAGGATTCAGACATCTTTTTATTTCATCTTTCACATTACCCCCCCCCCCAACCCAATCTTACACTTTAGAGTGATGGAAAGTTATGAATTCCGTCTTATACTCTATAAGAAAGCACTCTATAAGAAAGTCAAATAAAGGGGGAGGAAAGTGAGGGGAATGAAGGAATATGACTATTCATTGGATGCTATTAAGGGGATTAGCTGTATTTTGATGATTGTGGCCCATATTCCGCTTTATTTTAATGGCAATGAGCGGGTGTTTCAGATTATTGCCGGTTTGGCCCCTGTACTTTTCTTTGCTGTCTCGGGGGTGACGACCACCTTGCAGGTTCGAAGGAAAAGCTTCAGGTCGCTGCTTAGCTTCTACGTGTTGTTCGCTGTCATCGGTTTCTCCTATAATCTCATGTGGAAACCGGAGGTTCAGGCGTTTTCGGTAATGGATGTTCCCCAGATCATTGCACTCGGAGTGCTGAGTGTATACCTCATAGAGAAATATTTGAAACCTCCACTCTATTTATATCTCCTTTTGGCGTTGCTTGTTTTTTTAGTGCATTTTTTCATTGGCAGTCTATTACCGGACTTCCCGTTAAAATCCATACTGTTCACAGAAACTGTTGGGTTTACCTATTTCCCATGGATGTTTGCGTTTGTAGCCGGGATCTTCGCTTATCGGTGCAGCAACCGGGTGAACCTTATTGGAGCACTTGTAGCCGGGGCACTGCTCGTGATATCCAGCTACGGAGGAGTGCGTGAAGCAGATTTTATCAAATACAATATGTCTGTGAACTATCTTCTGCTGTCTTTATTTGTATTGTTCGGGGTCTTTTATCTCTTCAGAAGGAAAAAAAGCTATGCTCCCAGTAATCTGATGCTCTATTTCGGTAAGCATTCATTTCTATTTCTATTTACCCATCTGATCTTGATCTTGGCCTTTGACCGGCTTGGGCTGGGCCGCCTGTATATTGTGTGGATATGGTGTCTGGCACTGGTCTGCACTTATATGGCGATGAGAGTCCTGCTGTGGCTGGGCCGCTTCATCGAGCCGTATATGGGGTATCCGGCGGTTTGGGTTCTTATCGTCATTAGTGTGGTTGCGATTCCGCTGGTGATTTCTAATCGGGATTTAATCATTCTTGCGGAAGCTTCGCTTGGCATTCTCTTTTCGCTGAATTACAAGAAACTTTCCAGTCTAATGCCTGCGAGCCCCTCTTCCCGCCAGCTGCCGGCGCTTCAGGAGGTTATCCATGACAAAGCTTAATTATAAGCTGATTAGCACGTACCGCACCCAACTCATGGGACTGGCGATACTGTGGGTGGTGCTGTATCATTCGACGATTAATGCATCCTCCGTGCCGGTTCTCGGCACCTTGCAAGCCTATGGGTACGGTGGAGTCGATATCTTCCTGCTGGTTTCGGGTTTGGGGTTATATTATGCCTATCGCGGCAATGTCAGCATGGCTACCTTTTACAAAAGACGGCTGCAGCGGATTCTGCCAACGTATCTTCCGGTGGTGCTGTTATTTTGTCTTCTGTATTGGGGGATCGGTGAGATGTCCTTTACAGAGGTCCTTCTGAATCTGACGACGCTTAGCTTTTGGCTCGGGCTGGACAGCCGGTTTGACTGGTACGTCCCTGCACTATTGGTGTTGTATTTTCTTACGCCGCTGTTTATGTATTTTTTCAGGGAGCGGAATAAGGTGATTACCGTTGCTGTGGCCAGCCTTCTTGGAATACTGCTCAGCGTAGTTCTATCTGGAACTTCGCTCTCCTATTTGCTGATTTTCACGATAAGAATTCCGATATTCTGTGTAGGCGTGTTTGTTGGATACCTTATCGATCAAAAACGGGCAATCTCGCGGCTGAGTCTGATCATGCATCTTGCAGTGTTTGTCTCAGGTATATTGCTGCTGGTAGTTAGCCAGAAATATCTGCAGGACTATGTATGGAGTTATGGACTGTGGTGGTATCCTTTTATTCTGATTACACTGCCTTTATGCATCTTGGCGGCGGGAGTACTGCACTGGATGGCAGAGCGTAAATGGACCCGTTATCCCTTCCTCTCATTCAGCGTCAGCGGCACGCATAGCCTGGAGATTTATCTGCTTCATGAAAGAATGCTCAAGATGTTTACGGATCTCCGGCGAAACCTGAACCTGCAGGTGAACGACCTTGTTCTGAATGCGATTTGTATTCTCATTACGTTGGGATTGGCCTTACTATTGAAAAAAGCAGTTGCCGGGTTCAGCGCCAGAGTGAAGTCCGGTACAATACCAGTAACTACTTCGTGATTGCGTTTAAAATTTAAGGCTGTCGAGAAAGTTTCGACAGCCTTCTTTATGTGGGGAATTCAGCTAACCTTAGGATTATCTTAAGAATTAAACAAGAAAAAAACAACATAAGCTCTTTCCGTTTTCTGGTACAATAAGTATATTTCATGCAGTAAAGGAAGGGATCACATAGTGGCTGAAAATATTCTGGTGGTGGATGATGAGCAGGCCATCACTGATCTGATCGAAATCTACTTAAGAAATGAAAATTTCAATGTTCATAAATTTTATAATGGGCAGGATGCCCTCAAGTATATTGAGAATGAACATGTGGATTTAGCAATTCTGGATGTTATGCTCCCGGATATTAACGGTTTTACCATCTGCCAGAGCATTCGGGAAAATCACAATTTTCCTATAATAATGCTTACGGCTAAGGATGAAGAAACAGACCAGATTACTGGTCTTACGATGGGGGCAGACGATTATATTACCAAACCGTTTCGTCCGCTAGAGATGGTCGCGCGGGTAAAGGCGCAATTGCGCAGATATAAGAAATACAAGTCCATGCCAGTGCCTGATGAAACGGTCATAGCCTATTCCGGCCTGGTTATGGATGTGAACACCCATGAGTGCTGGCTGAACGAAGAACGGTTATCTCTTACCCCTACAGAATTTTCAATCTTACGGGTCCTTTGTGAGAATAAAGGCAAAGTCATCAGCTCGGAACAATTATTTCGCGTGATTTGGGGCGATGAATATTACAATAAGAATAATAATACCATCACTGTTCATATCAGGCATTTGCGCGAGAAAATGAATGATTCGGTGGATAATCCGAAATGGATCCGAACGATATGGGGGGTGGGGTATAAAATTGAAAAGTAAAACCCATATTCAGATGAACTATGCAAAGTTAAGGATGAAAGTATTCGTTCGGATGCTTATTTTGATAATTCTTGCTATCACCGCAGTAGAGATTCTATATTTACTGGTTCGAGGACGGCTGGGTGAGGGGGGCGTTCTGTTATTACAACATGTTTTTGGTTACGAATATAGCAATGCCCTTTCGATTTACGAAAGTACTTTCCGCGACCATTGGGAAATCATAATGCTGATAGCGATATCGGCCTTTTTTCTTATTTTTTTCTATTTCTCTTTATCCTGGTTTACAAAATATTTTAATGAAGTTAATGCAGGAATGGATGCCCTAATTAAGGATGAAGCAGATATTACGCTATCACCGGAGATGTCCTCAATGGAGCAGAAACTGATTTTTGTGAAGCAAACCCTCAAAAAACGTGAACTGGAGGTACAGGTGGCAGAGCAGAACAAAAGAGATTTGGTCATGTATCTGGCTCATGATATAAAAACGCCGCTTACTTCCGTCATTGGATATTTGAGTTTACTTAACGAAGCTTCTGATATGCCGAAGGAGCAACAAGAGAAATATATGAAAATCACTTTGGATAAGGCGTATCATTTGGAGCGCCTTATCCATGATTTTTTTGAAGTCGAAAGGTATAACCAGCAAACGCTCCAGCTTAACAAACAGAATGTTGACATCTCTTATATGCTGATACAAATGCCGGATGAATTTTATCCCTCGCTCACGACTGCCGGGAAAAAGATGGTTATTGACGCCGAAGATACGATAACCGTTTATGGTGATGCAGATAAGCTGGCGCGGGTTTTTAATAACATTTTGAAGAATGCCGTTGCATACAGTGACGATAACAGCACGATTGAGGTGGCGGCAAAAGCCCATGAGGGTATGGCCAACATTACCTTTACGAACACCGGGCAAACCATACCGCCTGATAAGCAAAACAGTATCTTTGATAAGTTCTACCGGTTGGATGATGCCCGTTCAACGAATACGGGAGGTGCGGGCTTGGGTCTGGCCATTGCCAAAGAAATAATAATGGGGCATGAAGGGCAGATCGGGATGCAGAGTGAAAATGGGAAAACTGTATTTAGCGTAAAAATCCCGCTCACTTCACATGGAGGTCACTTAATGCATTCTTAGAATTTTCTTAATAAAATAACGTTTAGTTATTAAAGTTCAGTCTGCTTGCTGACGGTACAATAAATACCGGGTAAGCAGACTTTTGTCTGTAATGGAAAGGGCATGAGACGTTTCTAATTGAGTAAGGGAGGTTGGGATATGGAATTAATGCTGGACAGACTTACCAAACAATATGGACGCAAAACAGCGGTCGATCAAATGACGATTAAGATGAAACCAGGAGTGTATGGCCTGCTGGGAGCGAACGGGGCAGGGAAAACTACACTTATGAGGATGGTCTGCGGATTGCTGAATCCTACCTCGGGCGATGTTCTTTTGGATGGTAAAAGTGCAGGGGAATTGGGGGAGGATTACCGTAATCTTCTAGGGTATCTTCCGCAGGATTTTGGATATTATCCGGATTTCACAGCAGAGCAATTTATGCTCTATGTCGCTGCATTGAAGGGGATTTCACCTCAGAAGGCCACTATTCGCACAAGGGAGCTTTTGGGGCTAGTGGGTTTGTCCGAAGTCTCAACCAGAAAAATCCGGACGTTTTCCGGGGGGATGAAGCAAAGACTGGGAATTGCACAAGCTGTTTTGAATGACCCTCAAATTTTGGTGCTGGATGAACCTACTGCCGGACTTGACCCGAAAGAGCGTGTGCATTTCCGCAATCTAATTGCGAACTTTTCCAAAGACAAGATAGTCATTCTTTCTACTCATATTGTATCTGATATAGAATATATCTCCGACTCCGTTCTAATGATCAAAGACGGTAAGCTGATCATCAATAGTCCAGCCGGCAACATTGCGAACGAAATGGAAGGTAAGGTGTGGAGATGTGTGGTTACGAAGGAGTATGCCGTTACAATAAGCAATTCATTGTGCGTGGCAAATCTGCACCACGGTGATAATGATACGGTCATCCTTCGTGTACTTAATGATGATATCCCGATGGACGGTGCAATAAATGAGGTGCCTACGCTTGAAGATTTGTACTTGTACCATTTCCGGAACGATATTGCCGAATATAGGGGGAGCCGATGAATAGTTTATTCAAATATGAGTTGTTGAAAATCGCCAAAAAGAGAATGAATATAGTGGTCGTTCTGGTCAGCTTGTTCTTAACGCTGCTGTTCTTTATCATGCCTGTTCAGAATTATATTTCACTGGAGCGTGATGGCAGGCAGGTGAATGGTGCTGCTGCAATTCAGCTTGAGAAAGAGTATGCCAAAAAGCTTGAAGGAACACTTACGGAAGAACGGGTTGCACAAGATATTAAAGAGTATCAGACATTGTTCACCAATCCTAAGAATGTGTTGAAAGACGGGGATAAGGTTAACTTAACGGATGAGAATTATGCCCGTTATGTATTACCGCATTACTCTTACTTGAAAATGATTGATGAAGCTTTTTTGAAGCCTCAGGTTACTGATAACGGACTAACGGTTCTTAGAGATATGCGCTTGGAGAATACAGCGGGATTTTATCAGGCGCGCGCGGACAAAGTGAAGAGTTACTTAGATATTGACTATTCTGACTGGAAATATTCGAATCAGGAAAAGCAATTCTGGAACACTAAAAACAGCCAGATTGAAACGCCTTATGAATATGGTTACCACGCTGGATGGAGAAGTTTGTTCCAGTGTTTTGAATTGCTGATTGTTTCTATTATTGCAATTTGCATTTGTATTGCTCCAGTATTTGCAGGAGAATATCAATCGGGAGCTGACAGCGTTATTCTATCTACCCGATACGGGAAATCGAAATTAATAAAGGCGAAAATTTCAGCGGCTTTTCTTTTTGCACTGCTTGTGTTTCTAATAAATGTTCTGCTGGCAGTAGGTATTCAACTATACGCGTTTGGATTTGAGGGCTGGGATCTTCCATTACAGATTTTAAATGTTACCATTCCTTATAATCTATCCTTGTTGGAAGCGGCTATGGTGTGTATTTTGATCTTATTATTGGTTTCGATGGGGATGGCCGCCGTAACACTTCTTTTGTCCGCAAAGCTGAAAACAGCTTTTGCAGTGCTTGTTGTAGATGTGCTGGTCATATTACTCCCTGTCTTTTTGGGGCTTAGCGGGACAAATGGTATACTGAATCATATTCTTATGCTGTTTCCGTACATGGCTGTACAGCCGGTATTTCCTGCGGAGTACACTTCGTATTTTTCTTATCCATTTCCCGGCTTGACCGTAGATATTATCACTATGAGGATTATTGTTTATGTTGTTATAAGCGCTGTATGCATTCCCTTTGTCGGCCGCGCCTTTAAGCGTCACCAGGTCCAATAAAGCCTTATGAATTCATTACAGCAAAAAGAGCCGGCACTTAACAAGTTTCGGCTCCTTTTGCTGCCCCTATTCGCCCGTCTGCACAATCCAAACCTCCGGCAGGTTCCGGAATTGTTCGGCATAGTCCAATCCGTAGCCGACGACGAATTCGTCGGGGATTTCGATGCCGCAGTAGTCGATGGGGATGTCGGCAAGGCGGCGGGAGGGCTTGCTGAGGATGGTGCAGATGCGGACACTAGCGGCCTCACGGAGAGCAAAGAGCTGCTTGAGATGCTGCAGGGTCAGGCCGGTGTCGATCATGTCCTCGACGAGGAGGACATGTTTGCCGCGGATGTCGGTGTCGATGTCTTTTTTGACGGTGATGACGCCGCTTGAGGTGGAGCTGGCGCCATAGCTGGATACGGACATGTAATCCATGCCGATGGGGAGGGTGATCTCGCGCATCAGGTCAGCCATAAATACGGCTGCTCCCTTGAGGATGCCGATGAGCACCAGCTCCTTGCCTTCGTAATCCCGTGAGATGTCTGCTCCAAGCTCCTGGACTCTTTGCTGCAGCTCTGTTTTGGTGACCAGAACCTTTTGTAATGACGTCATTGTGTGGGCTCCTTATGAATCAGAATGATCCCGCAGCAGTAACCTTTCTATGTTCACAGGCTGCTAATGATCAGGATGTTCTGTCTTTTTCCTTTAGCATAACATCATGTGCCCCCCCTTCGTAAATAGTTGTGGAGGAGACGAGGGTGATTTTGGCATGGTGCGCAGCTGGGGAATGGTTGAAGCGCCGCAGCTGCGCGGAGCTCCCCAATATTCTTTGATGAAGTCCACGACATTCCCGGCGCCTAAAAAAGAACGAGACTGCCGCCATTACGCGGGAAGTCTCGTTCTAAGAGCTTGGAAGATTAGTGTACGGTTACGTTATCCGGCTCATGAACCGGCTGCTCCAGTACGGTAGAGCCGTCTTCAAGACGGAGCCAGGTATCAAAATTCTTGTCGCCCAGGGTTAGTTTTATCACGCGGGCACCCCGCTTAAAGCCTTCTTTTCCATAAGTATTGTAGCCTGAGGCCCGCCCGTAACAGAGGCGTATGCCATGCAGGCTGCCGACAAAGTCGTTGATATGGTCATGTCCGCAAAAGGTGCCCAGCACATCGCCCATTTCCAGCAAAGTCGCAAATAATCCGGAATTAACAGGAGCAGAACAGACGCGTTCGAATCGGTGTCCATGGCAGAGCCGGGTAGACCATACCTCCTGGTACTCGGGAATCGGGATATGAAAGAATGCGAGTGCAGGCAGCTTATCCTCTTGTGCTTGCGGGTTCAGCCGTGCCGATTCAGCTGTCAGCCAGTTAAGCTGATTCCGCTGGATCCAATTATAGCCTGGTACCTGCTCAAGCTCGGAGTAGCTGCCGGAGTCCAGAAAATAAAGAACTGCAGCGGAGCTGCCATTAGGCCCCTCAATTTCAAGTGTATAATTGCCTGTACCGGCAAGCTCCGCAGGTCCGGCCTCAGCCAGCGTGTGAGGATGCTCCAAGGCTACCTGCATCAGTTCATCACGGGAAATGCGGGTTTCTGTATCATGGTTGCCAAATACAAAGGCCCAGGGGATGCCGGTTTGTTCAACAGCGGCGACAGCCTCCCGGAAAGCTTCCTGAGGATTCTCACATTCCTTTTCTTCCGCTGGAACGGGACCCGTGTAAATTAAATCCCCCGTAAAAACGATAAGATCAGGCTGCTCCGCTTCTATAATACGCTCCATGAGTTTACGGGTAAGCTGATCCTCGGCTCTTCCATCCATCCAATGTAGATCGGTAAATTGCACAATTTTAAAGGTTCCATCATTCTGGAATGATAAATGGCGTTTCATTTGAAAATTCCCCTCTCTGGCCAAAATCAGTCGATATGGATACGCCGGGTGAAATGATCTCCTGAGTTTCGGCCGATCATAATATCAAATTCACCAGGCTCGAAGATAAGCTTATCGTCCCTGCCATAGAACATCAACATGTCTCTTGTGATTTCGAAGGAAACCAACTGTTTCTCATGCGCTGTCAATGAAAGCTGCCGGAAACCCTTAAGCTCTTTAACCGGACGCACAACGCTTGCGCTGACATCGTGAATATAAAGCTGAACGGTTTCTTTGCCGTCGATGTCCGAGGTATTCTCTACCTCAATAGAGGCTACAAGCTTGTCAGCGGCTTCAACCTTGAAGTTGCTGTAAGCAAAATCAGAATAGCTCAGGCCATAGCCGAAGCAGAAGAGCGGGTCGTTGGGGCAGTCTAAGTACCGGGTTACATAACGTACTTGCGGATACATGGGATCATAGGGACGTCCCGTTGAATAGGCATTGTAATAAACCGGAATCTGGCCCACAGTATAGGGGAAGCTCATGGATAAACGTCCGGATGGATTGTAGTCCCCGAATAGTACATCTGCCAGTGAGTTCCCTGACTCCGAGCCGAGGAACCAGGCCTGGAGCAAAGCATCGCTGGCATCCAGCACAGGCTTCAGCTCCAGTGGCCGGCCGCTGAATACAATGGTCACTATCTTTTTGCCAGTGTCCTTCAGGCGCCAGATCAGCTTCTCCTGATTAGGCGACAGGCGCAGGTTGGTTTTGCTGCCGCCTTCTCCGGTATCCTGCTGGTTCTCGCCCACTGCAGCAAGGATCACATCGCAATCCTTCAAGCGCTGAAACGCTTCTTCTATCCCGTCCTCTACATCAAATATACCCTCCAGCATACTCCCCAGCTCGCCGGTCATTGCTGTAAGGATATCCCCGGCTGAGGTTTTCCGGGAAATTCCTGTGTAGAGCGAGACCGCCGGGTCCTTTTCCGTTCCGGCCCAGCCGCCCAGCACATCTATGGAAGTGGCGAAAGGACCGGCCAGGCCGATTTTCATCCCCCGCTTGAGCGGCAAAGCTTCATTCTCATTTTTTAGCAGCACAACCGAACTTGCGCCAAGCTCGCGCGCGGTCTGCAGATGCTCCGCATTAGGCTCGGCTGCCTCATCCACTTGCGGATCCGCATCCTTAAACGGATTTTCAAACAAGCCCAGTGCGTCCTTAAGCTCCAGTACCCGGATAACCGCTTCGTCGATCAAAGCGGCATCAAGCCGGCCTTGTTCAATCAGATCTGCGGCATGATGGAGATAGTGGGTGGACATCATCTCGATATCAAGACCGGCAGCCAGACTTTTCTCTGCGGCTTCGCGGCCATCCACTGCAGCCCCGTGGGGGATCAGCTCATTGACGGAATTGAAGTCAGCGATGGTAACACCATTGAACCCCCATTCCTCCCGCAGAATCCCGCGCAGAAGCTGTTCATTTCCGGTTGCCGGAATACGGTCTACTGTATTGAATGCGGCCATTACCATGGCTACACCGGCATCGACCGCGGCCTTGTAGGCAGGCAGATAGAATTCACGCAATACACCGGAGGACATATCGACCGTATTGTATTCCCGGCCGCCTTCAGGCGCACCATAGCCGGCGAAATGCTTGACACAGGCGGCTATGCGTCCTTTTTCCTTCAGGTCTTTGCCCTGATAGCCGCGCACCATGCTTTCGGTGACGCGGGCATTCAGATAAGGGTCCTCACCGGATGTTTCCATGACACGGCCCCAGCGCGGATCGCGGACGAGATCGGTCATCGGAGAGAAAGTGACATGAATCCCGGCAGCTGCGCTTTCTTTGGCAGCAAGCTCGGCAAAGCGTTCACAGGCTTCCAGATCGAAGCTGCAGCCCAGCGCCAGAGGAATGGGCAGTATGGTCCGGTAGCCGTGGATGACATCTGCCATAAAGAGCAGCGGAATCTTCTGGCGGCTTTTTTGCATATGGCGGGTCTGCATTTCGATGGCATTCCGGGCTCCAACGCCGTTCAGAACGCTTCCGATATTCTCAATGGCATGTGGCTTAATTTTGAGCTCCTTGAACGGACCTGTCAAATCAACGGTATCGTCCAGGCCCCAATAATAAGGACCAAGCTGGGTTAATTGGGCCAGTTTTTCGTCCAGTGTCATTTCATTCACAAGCTCTTGGATAAACGGTTTAGTCATGGCAGACTCCTTCTTCATCGAACGCATTGAAATTTATTGGGATAAATAGATTTGCAGTTCTTCGTCAGGTAGCGTAAGCACAGTGCTTGCAGGAATGCTTAGCGCACCCGGGCGATACGGATTGGCCAGGATTTGGCCGGCAACGGCATTGCCCTCCGAACGCAGTTCCGGTGTGCGGGTGGAACCCGATCCGATATGATAAACAAATTGTAAGGTGCGGCCGAAACATTGATAAGTGAAGCGCAGACCGTCCAGACTGGCCGGAAGAACCGGATCAATAATCAGGCTGTCTGCCGTGAAGCGGATTCCCAGAATGCCGGAGATGAGCTGATTCAGGTAAATGCCGGGTCCGCTGGAATATAGCCGCCAGCCGCCTTTCACTGGGACGCTGCCGGTGCGCAGCTGATCGAAATTCTTGTGATAGCTGTAGCGGTCCGGGAAATCTCCGTCCGAACTGCTGAAATACATATTGCTCTGGCGGATTTTCGCATTAGGCACGCTCTCGCGGATATTGATCGGATTGATTTGGAACAGCCCTTCCCAGGCACGCTCAGCATCTCCCAGCTTAGCGGCCGCCTCTAGATAACGAATATGGGCATGCACATATTGCAGGCTGATTTCACGGCCGACATTGGCGGCCTGCTCGGCACGCCGGAAAATGGTGCTTACACCGCCTTCATAGCGGGCCGGGCGGTCCATTAGGCGTACGCCATCCGGACATTTGAGATGCTCATCAATCAGGCGCAAATTCATATCCGCTTGTGCAGGGTCCACCAGTTCGGCAATGATGCTGCGTGTCATCGGCAGCAGGCGATACTGTATTCCGGTATTTTGGTCCAGCGGATGCAGCATGTATTCGATGGTTTCGGCGTCTTTGAAGTAAGCGAAGCCGGCAATAACCTCATCTTTAATGAGCAACGTCTGGAAAGAGGCCTTCATCTGTTCTGCCATTTCAGCAAGCGACCTTGAGAACTCAGGGTCGAATGCCGTGACCTGCGACAGATTCCGGATGACCTGGAATGCCAAGGCAACGGTCCAGGCGCTGACCAGCTTGGTCTTCAGCGCTTCATCGGCAGGCTGCAGGGTATCATCCCAGTCACCGCCGGCATAGGAGATGAGGGCGGTTCCAGGCAGGAAGCGCTTGCTGATTGTGTGCACAGCTGCCTTGACATGCTCAAGTACGGATTCCGATTCCCGGGTAGGCAGGGCATCTGCCAGATAGTGATAGACTACTTCTTCTTGGAAAATAGAGCTGTCCCCGGTAGCCATTACATAGTCGGCAATGCATTTAAGCGGCCAAAGCACGACATCGCCATGCCATTCAGGGGACTGGACAGGGTGCTGGTCGAACATAAACCATTGCGGCCACTCCCGGCTTTCCCACAGCTGGTGGGCAAAAATCTCCAAAAGAACATTTCTGGCCAATTCATAATGCTGGGTCATCAGGAAATATTCCATCGGCCCCTGACATACATCCCGCGTGCCCCATGCGGCTCCGCCTGGCTGTTCAAGTCCGTGCGGCACAATAAAATGGACCATTGCATTATGCGTATACCACCATGCGGTTTCGTTCAATTTATCAATCTTTACCTGTTCGGCACCCTCGATCTGCAAGCAGAAGCGGGAACTGAAAGCTTCGTAGAATTCTCTGTACAATGTTACTTCATCTTCAAAGCTGTAAGGAGCCAGCGGCAAACTTCCCTTGTCCTCAAGCCTTCCTTGCATGACTAGCTGGAAGCTTGAGGACTGCTCTACGGAAAGGGTAAGCAGTGTACCGTTGCGCGGCTTGCCGTCTTCATAGAATATCCGGTCGTCACTTAAATTGAAAGCGGTATCAGGTAATTGAATGTCATAATGCAGGCCGGGATAAGGATGGTTCCGCCAAGTGTTCTCATCTGGTTGAACGCGGATAATTCCGTCTGCAGCGCTGACTCTCACCGGATGCTGGAATTCATGCTCGCCCATAACCAGCTGATTAGTAATCAGGTAATCGTAGGATTTTCCGAGCTTTGACTGTACCTGAAGCACAATATCCGGTTGATTGGCGGCAGCAAAGGTGGTGATCGTTAACGTATCATCCTCCAGCTTGTAATGCCATTTGGCAAAATTCACACCCATTTCATAAACGGCCGGCAGGGTAAGAATCCGGTAGACGCCATCCTGGCGGATATAAATGCGCTGTCCTGTGTTCTTGAGAATATTGAGCAGGCCGCGCGGCGTGGAGAGGAGCTTATGGAAAGAAGTATTGCCCGCCACCGTCTGACCGTTGAAAATACCGTACATGTAATTGGTGGACGTAATCAGGTTGTTGTTGACCTGTGTGTCATCCATCAGGGTGGTAATGATATGTCCGTGCGGGCGTTCAACGAGCAGTTCCTTGGGCTGCAGCACAACATGGACGTGGTCATTAGTAAAGAAGGACAACAGTTTACCATCCTCGTATTCCTCGAGCTTTCGCTCAGGGAACGCGGCATCAATCTCGGCTTGTGACCACTGCGGAGAGACATAAGGTCCCCCGATTTCAGCACTGAGCGTGACTGTGTCTCCCTCTTGTACAGTGTCGCTCAGGTTCCAGTCTATGAAGGCATAAGCTTCCTGCAGCCGGGACCCAAACTCAAGAGACGTTACAGCGGCGGGATGAGTTTGGAGGAACAGGCCGTAGAAGGCAAAATCAACGGTTCCAGCCAGCTTCATTTGCTCTGTTTGCAGACCGGTATAGGCCAGCTCATATTGAACATTTTGGTTCGGAAGGCCGCTTTCCAGTACTTGAGGAATATCCAGGGCTTTAAAAGATAAGCCAAAAAACTGCGTGCCATCTGTTGAATAGCCGACGGCTTTGGTCTGAAGCACACCTTGCTGCAGATAGGGGAAAGCTGTGCCCTGAGGCTGGTTTTGGCGCGAGCATACAGCGTAACCGTTAGGCCCCTCCCAAATGCTGTGATCCAGGTACTGGCTCATATACAGCTCATTGGACAGCACGCCGCCTTTTTCAGCGACACCGAGATCCTGTCCATAAATGACATCAACCGTTTCCCCGTTTCCGGAGAGCTGGATATGCCAGAACCAAATGCCATCAGCAGCAGGGGAGAAGGTAACACGGTAATCAATAGCCTCTATCCGGCCTTGGTAAATAAGTCTTTCGTGATTGTACAATAGTTTGGAGCGGGAGCGGATTCCCAGCAAGGGATAGCTTTCAATGCCTTGTGCTGTATGCACGCGAAGATAAATATTATTGGCCGAACCATCCATAGAATTGCCCTGGAACTGATTGATGAGGAATGGCCCGTTGGAGAATTCAAAGATGTCGCCTGTTGGCAAGAACGTGTACTTGGATTCATCGAGTGTAAAGGTAATCATGTTGGATTGTGGTCTGAAAATCATAAGAACCCTCGCTTTCCACTACATGGATAGGACATGAAATTGAACGGATAGGGGAGTTCAAATCAAATGTCATCAAGGGCATGCATTTTCACCAAAAAAGATAATAGAAACGTTTCCATGTTAGGTATACCTCGATATTAGTCTCGTGGCTAAAAAATGTCAATCATCTTTGAAATAATTATTGTTTCGAAACATTTGGGACTGTATATATAATTAATGTACTTGAAATTCGAAAAAAAATTCAATTGACAGCGCATACATTTTAAGAGTATGCTCTTCGCAAGGGGAGTTCCAAAAAAATGATGGAAACGTTTCTATGCCTTTAAAACATAGCTTTTATCGTGATTGGTAGTCGAGTTAATTTATTCCATTGGTGTGAATGCATCGTTCAAATTGGAGGTGGGTCTATTGGCTAGAATTATGCGAACTGGTGGAAATATCGGCCGGGAATTGCTGAAGAACAAAGTTCTTTTCCTTATGCTGCTGCCCGTGCTTCTGTATTTCCTGATCTTCCACTATGCGGTAATGCCCGGAGCTTATGTCGCATTTGTGGATTACAAACTTAACAAGGGGATCTTCGGAAGCCATTTTATCGGCCTGAAGAACTTCGAATTCCTAGTCCAAAATGGTGATCTCTGGAATATCACCAAGAATACCCTGCTGTACAATGTGGCTTTCCTTGTCTTGGGGAATATCATTCAAATTGTGTTTGCCATTATGCTGTCGGAGATAACGGGCAAATGGTTCAAGAAGATCTCCCAGTCGGTGATTCTCCTCCCGAACTTTATTTCAATGGTTATCGTAGGGGTATTTGCCTACAACCTATTCAATTTTAACTCCGGTTTTATCAATACGATGTTGGCCGGAGCCGGGCTGGACCGCCACGAGTTCTACTCCGATGCAGGCATTTGGAAATACATTATTGTCGCCTTCAAAATCTGGGCCAGTACCGGATACGGCATGATTATCTATCTGGCGGCCATAACAGGGATCAACCATGATTTGTATGAGGCTGCTTATATGGACGGCGCTACTACCTGGCAACGGATCCGCTACATGACCTTGCCGATTCTGAAGCCAACCTTTATTCTGCTTCTGCTGTTCGGAATGGGCGGGATTCTCAAAGGCTCCTTTGACCTGTTCTATAATCTGATCGGGACGAATTCCGTACTGTATCCGCAGACGGATATCATTGATACTTATGTCTTCCGCTCATTGGTGGGGCAATTCAACTTCTCCATGGGAGCCGCTGTTGGCTTCTACCAATCCTTGTTCGGGCTGCTTCTGGTGCTTGTGGTGAACTTTATTGTGCGCAAGGTCGAGCCTGACAGCGCATTATTCTAAGACTCAGAAAGAAACAGGGGTGATGATAATGGAAAAGAAAGCAGTCAAACAAGATGTCGGCAGTATCTTCATTAAAGCCATCAGCTATTTGTGCATCACAATCTTTGCGCTGATTTGTTTATTTCCTTTTGCGCTGATGATCACTTCCTCATTTATGAACGAGCAGGAAATTGTCCGCGAAGGCTACAAGCTGCTGCCCAAAGAATTTTCCTTCAAGTCATATGAGTTGCTGCTTAACAACTCTACAAATCTCATCAATGCTTATCAGGTAACTATTTTTATCACTGTAGTGGGTACGGTGCTGGGACTGTTTATGATGTCGATGGCCGGCTTTGTGCTCAACCGCAAGGATTTCAAGTACCGCAATTTCTTCTCCTTCCTAATTTACTTTACGACGCTCTTTAGCGGCGGCTTGATTCCAACGTATATCCTGATGGTCAAGCATCTTCATATGAAGGATAACTTGTTCGCTATGATCCTGCCGGCTGTGGTCGGCGCCTGGTCGATCTTCCTGATGCGCAATTTCATGAAGGCGATTCCGGATTCCTTATATGAATCCGCTACCATTGACGGTGCCGGCGATTTCCGCATCTACTGGCGGATTTTTATTCCCTTAGCGGTTCCGTCCTTGGCCACCAT
The DNA here is from genome assembly GCF_038593145.1 of Paenibacillus sp. FSL L8-0340. Lineage (NCBI taxonomy): Bacteria > Bacillati > Bacillota > Bacilli > Caryophanales > Paenibacillaceae > Paenibacillus > Paenibacillus sp. FSL L8-0340. The sequence continues at coordinate 6,010,253 of NZ_CP151967.1, read as the reverse complement.
TGGACTGTTCTCGGCGCTGGGCTTTTGGAATGAGTGGTACAACGGGATGTTGTATATGGACAGCCCAACTAAATACCCGTTGCAATACTTTTTGCAGCGGATGGTTAATCAGACCAACCTTGGGACTATGATTAACTCGGGGGCAGTGATTAATTCAGCCGATCTTCCTACGCAATCTATCAAGATGGCTACAGCTGTTCTCGCCACAGGGCCAATTATTCTCCTCTACCCGTTTGTGCAGCGTTATTTTGTAACAGGGCTTACCGTCGGGGCAGTAAAGGGTTAATGGACGTGATCTCTTAAGAGAGGCGTTTATTATAGATGAAGAATTCATAAACAGACAAGAAAAGGGAGGCTTACCTGATGAAAGGTAAAAAAATCGCGTCTTCTTTAATGGCAGTCCTCATGCTTGCCGGGGTATTGACAGCCTGTACGTCCAAGAACAACAACAATGAGTCAAGCACTTCTCCAACGGATTCCGGAAAGTCGGAAACTACTGCAAATACGGGTGGAGTAGACACTTCCAAGGAAGCTAAGCTGACGTACTACCTGTGGGGCAGTGAAGGGGTTAACAACAAGGCGATCCTTGGCGAGATCAACAAGAAGCTCAAGGCAGATCTGAACGCAAGCATTGAAGTGAAGTATATTGACTGGCCGGATACGGCTACCAAGTACCCGTTGTTATTTGCTTCCGGTGAAAATTTTGATATGTCCCACGCCTCTCCCGGAGCACCAGTTTCCTATTTTACATTAGCCAGTGAAGGCGCACTCGTGGACATCACGGAGATGCTCGACAAGGTTGCTCCTAAGCTGAAGGCAGAAATTCCTGCAACTGTCTGGGAGAACACGAAATACAAAGGCAAAATTTATGGAGTTCCGAGTCTTTACAGTGAATACACACCTACCGGTTTCGCTTATCGTTCTGATCTGCTGAAGAAATACGGCATGGAAAAAATCAGCTCAATAGATGATATGGTGAAGTACATGGACAATGTTGTTGCTAACGAATCCTTCACGCCGATCAACGGCAAGGCTGAAGATGCGCAGAATATGTTCAGAATGCTGGTCGATACCACGGATATGTGGCTTAACGCCCCTGGTATTTCTCTAAATGAACTGAATCTGGTGACCAAAAGTCCGGAGGACTTCAAAACCGTCTTCCATCCGGCCTACACCCAGGAATTTGAAGATTGGGCTGTGAAAATGCGTGAATGGGCGGATAAAGGGTATTGGGGTAAAGATGTGCTGTCCGCAACCATGGGCGGGAAAGAGAACTTTAGAGCGGGAAACTCTGCAGGTTATTTGACTCATGCCCAAGACTGGATCGGTCAGTATGGAGCGGATATCAAGGCACAACCTGAATCAGATCCTTACTTCTTCACTTTCGCTGAAGCGAACAAGAAAATCAAACGTAAGATGGGCGTGGACAACTCGACCGTAATCAGCACAAATTCGGCTAATCCGGAACGCGCACTGATGGTGATTGAGAAGTTTATGACTGATGAGAGCTATTACAACCTTATTCAATACGGAATTGAAGGCAAACAATATGTCATTGAAGACGGCATCAAGAAATTCCCTCCAGGCTACAATGAAAAAACAGATGCCGGCGGCTTCTCGGCCTGGTCACTCAGAAATGACAAGTTCGTTGTTCCGAGTGATACCGAAAACCCTATCCGCAACTCTTTGTTCGCTGAATGGGATAAAGTGGCAATCGATGATCCGTACAACGGATTCAGCTTCGATCCATCGAATGTGACTACAGAAATCGCTTCAATCTCCAACGTGAATTCACAGCTTGGTATCCAGCTGATGCTTGGCAAAACTAGCCAGGAGCCTAAAAAAGCAGTTGCAGAATACCGCGAACAGCTGAAAAAAGCAGGAATTGACAAGGTCATTGCCGAAGTACAGAAACAATTAGCAGAATTTGTTCCTGTCAACTAAAGGAATGCTATAAGGCGTAAGGGAGCTATAAGTACTTATAGCTCCTTTACCCATAGATGGGGGAGTACAGTGGACGTAAATATCAAGGATATCGCGCGGATTTCCGGTGTCGGCATCTCAACAGTCTCGCGGGTAATCAACAACAAAGGGCTGGTGAGCAAGGCGACAAGAGAAAAGGTTCTAAGTGTGGTCAGGGAATATAATTATGTTCCCAATTCCAACGCACGGAATTTGAAAACCACGGAATCCAAGAACATTGCACTTATGGTCAAGGGGATTACCAATCCTTTCTTTTCCAATATGATCAAAGAAATTGAACGGCAGGTTAATTTGCGGGGTTACCCGTTTCTCATTCAACAGGTGGAGGATGGAACGGATGAAATCAAAGCGGCTATTCAACTGGTGAAAGAAAAGAATCTCTGCGGGATTATCTTTATGGGCGGAACGTATAATCATTCCGAAGAAAAGTTCAAACAGCTGACGATTCCTTTTGTGCTGACGACGATTACCTCAACCCAGAAGGTGGACCCTTCCGTATTTTCCAGTGTGATCATTGATGAATTGAAGGAAGCCTATAAGGCGACCAATTACTTAATCTCACTCGGACATACGAATATCGGGTTTCTGGCTAAGTCCCCTTTATTGGACGAAACCACAGGAAACCGCCGGCACTTGGGCTACAAAAAAGCACTGGAAGAGCATGATCTGCCTTACGATGCTCAATTGGTCGAGGATTGTGAATACAGTCCCAGCTCCGGATTTAATGCCGCGCGTAGACTGTTCAACAAGAATAAGGGAGTTACGGCTATTTTTGCAGCCTCCGATACGATTGCGATTGGTGCGGCCAAAGCTGTGCTTACCGCCGGGTTGTCTATTCCGGGCGACATCTCGATCCTTGGCTTTGATGGTATTGAGATGGCTGAGTATTATCATCCTTCTCTGGATACAATCAGCCAACCGGGCACGGAAATGGCATTATCAAGCGTGGGCGTTCTCTTTGACCTCATCTCGGGACAGTCAAATAACCAGCATATTGTCTACGATGCGGTATTGCTCAAACGCGGCTCTTGCAGGATGATCAAGGATTATTAGGGTGAAGTGTTGTTGTTAAAGGAGCAGGTAAAGCGCTGCTCCTTTTTGCTATAAAAAAACATTATAATTATTCTGAAAAAAACCCATCATAAACGATAGCACTTCTGTAGATTTTTATTTATAATAATTATTATCTGGATGTCATAAATAGTTCAAAGGTTTTATAAAAAGCCCTATTTCCTTGTGATATACTTAACACAGCGATTTCGGATGTTGTGAATGACATACCTTTAAATATGGATAAACAGTGATAGTGCCTACACCACTGATTAGAGACTAGGATGGTGAACAAGCGATGCATATTGTCGTCGTTGGCCTGAATTACCGTACAGCTCCTGTAGAGGTGAGAGAGCAGTTCGCATTTGCGGAGAAGGATCTGCCTGCGGCGCTCCATGAACTGATGCAGACCAAGAGCGTTTTGGAGGGGGTTGTCGTCGCCACCTGTAACCGGACGGAAATTTATGTGGTCGTGGACCGCCTTCATATGTGCGGATACTTCATCCGCAGCTTTATGGAGCAGTGGTTCAATGTAAAGAGTGAACAATTTGCACAGCATATGTATATATATGAAGATGAGCAGGCTATTGCCCATTTGTTCCGTGTGACCTGCGGTTTAGATTCCATGGTGATTGGTGAGACGCAGATCCTGGGACAGGTGCGCAATTCTTTTTTGTCTGCCCAAGCAGAAGGCGTGACCGGCACATGGTTCAACCAGCTGTTCAAGCAGGCTGTGACGCTCGGCAAACGTGCGCATAGTGAAACTTCGATCGGCGAAAGCGCGGTTTCGGTCAGTTATGCGGCGGTGGAGCTGGGCAAGCGTATTTTCGGCATGTTCACCGGCAAAAGAGTGCTGATTCTCGGCGCCGGCAAAATGAGCGAGCTTACGGTGAAGCATCTGTACAGCAGCGGTGCGGCAGAGGTTATTGTTGCCAACCGCACGTTGTCGCGGGCGATAGAGCTGGCTGAGAAGTTCTCGGGGAAACCGAGCACGATTGACGAGGCTTTGAAGCATCTCGATGAAGTGGATATTGTCATCAGCTCTACTGGAGCTGACGGTTTTGTGCTGACAGCGGATCAGGTGGCTGCCGGCATGAAGCGCCGTCCTTCGCGGCCGCTGTTCATGATTGATATTGCCGTTCCGCGTGATATTGATCCGGCGGCCGCAAGTGTGCCGGATGTGTTCCTGTATGACATTGATGATCTGGAAGGCATTGTCGAGAGCAATCTGGAGATGCGCCGCAGTGAGGCGGCCAAGATCGAGGTCATGATCGCAGAAGAGATGGAGGAATTCCAGGTATGGCTGAAGACGCTTGGCGTCAGACCGGTCATCCGTGCGCTTCAGGACAAATCGAATGGAATTTATGAAGAAACTATGGATAGTCTGTTCAACAAGCTGCCTGAGCTGGACGAGCACCAGCGCAAGGTGATCCGCCGCCTGACGAAAAGTATTGTGAACCAGATGATGCATGATCCGATCAATGTGATTAAGGAACTGTCCGGCGGCAAGCAGGGGAGTGAGGCACTTGATTATTTCACGCAAATCTTTGCCCTTCAGGAGCAGCTGGGAACCGATCCGGACAGCGGCAGCCCTGCACCGGTTGAGCGGACTGACAATGAACGTTCTTCAAGCATCGACTTTAACGTGCCTAAGACGGTGTTTGCTCCGGCAGGCCTGCTGGGCGGGTGAAGAACATGCAACTGCTGAACGGAATATATGATACCGCTCTGCTGCTATATGCCCTGAGCCTGCTGTTTATTTTCTCGGATTGCCTTCGGCGTAATCCGGGCGGGAAGCGGCTAGGCACGGGGCTTCTTGTCGTTGTGGGACTGCTGCAGTCTGCCGGGCTTGCGATCCGGTTCTCCCAGGAGGGAGGACTGCCTATTTTCACCCCGTATGATTTCCTGTTCTGGTTCTCATTCAGTATCGTGCTGACTTCACTTGCGGTGGCGTACACGCGTGGAGGTGAATTCACCATCCTGCTGCTCAGCGGAGCGGGCTTCAGTGTGTTCCTGCTGAACCGGGTATGGCTGACGGCTGCGGATCATGGCCTGGAGAGCTGGAGTGCGGTGCACGGATGGCTGGCAATGCACATTATTTTAGCTAATTTGAGCTTTGGCGCACTGACACTGGGTGCGGTATTTGCGATAATGTATCTGTTCCTGCACAGTAAGCTGAAGAGCAAGAAATGGGATGACCGCGTCCGGCGTCTGCCTAGTCTGGAAACGATGGATAAATATTCGTATACATCAATTCTCGCCGGGGTTCCCCTGCTGAGCGTATCGCTTGTATTGGCGGGCATGTCCATTATCGCAGAGGGGCGGACCCCGCTGTTCCAGGATCCCAAGGTGCTGACTACACTTGTCGGGCTTGGGATTTACATAACCTATATCTTGCTGAAGCGGTCCGGCCGAAGAAGCGGGACGGTTATGGCCCGCTGGGCGATTTCGGGATACGGCTTCATTATCCTGAATTTTCTGTTGAATTCATGGTCTGATTTCCACGGCTGGGGCGGGAAGTGATGAACATGGTGAACTATTTTCCTGTCATGCTGGATTTGCAGGATCAACGGATTGTGGTGATCGGCGGCGGGGCCGTTGCCGAGCGTAAAGTAGGTCCGCTGCTGGAAGCAGGAGCGGCGGTGACCGTTGTCAGCCCCTCGTTAACGGAGAGGCTTAGCGAACTTGCAGAGAAGGGCATGCTAATCTGGATTAGCCGCCCTTATGCTCCCGGGGATCTTGAGGGGGCCTTCCTGGCCTATGCCGCCAGCAGTGATGCGGCGGTTAATGAAGCAACTGCACGGGAGGCAAAGGCTTTGGGCCTTCCGGTGAATGTGGCCAGCCATGCCGAGGCGGGGAACTTCATTACTCCCGGCGTGTTTCGCCGGGGACGTCTGACGGTGGCCGTATCGACCTCGGGCGCTGGTCCTGGTGTGGCTGCGAAGATTACGGAGCAGGTTGCGGAGATGCTGGGCGAGGAATACGAGCCGTATCTGGATTTTTTGCATGCGCTGCGGGTAGAGATCAAGCGGCAGGAGCCTACAGCCGCGGTCCGTGCACGGCTTCTGCGCAAGCTGGCCCGTCTGGACGTGTTGGATGAGATCAGACAGGGTACTTTTAAAGAGTGGAGCCCGGAGACGGTTCAGGTCTGGATTGCCGCTAACCGTGAGGCGTAGATATGTTAAAGCTCCTGGAACGTTGGGCTGGAGATGTGCGGAAGCCATTTTTGAATAAGACCGAAGACTGCTGAAAAAGGCACGAGTTGTTGGTAGAAGTGAAAAACTTGCCGGAATGTTGCGGGAGTTTCCATTGGTGGCCGAATCTGGGGAAACGCCGGGTAAATGACCGGAATGTGGCTGAACCAAGCCTTGCAGATGCCGTTGTAAAGAGCAGCTCACGGGTGAATTCGGTTTGGTCTTGGGGTAAATGTGAGAACGTGAAAAAAACAGCAGGCATGCCGCTGATTGTATAAGAGTAGTATGATTGTGAGAGCAGTAAGGCACATGCAGGTTACCGGGAGGAATGTAAATATGCGCAAGATTATTGTAGGCAGCAGACAAAGCGCGCTCGCGCTGACACAGACGGGGCATGTCATCGCCGATCTGGAGCGTCTGAGTGAGGAACACGGCTTCGGCTTCACCTTTGAAGTGCACCGGATTGTCACCAAAGGCGATCGGATTCTGGATGTCACCTTGTCCAAAGTGGGCGGCAAAGGGTTGTTCGTAAAGGAAATTGAGCAGGCCATGCTGGCCAAAGAGATCGATATGGCTGTACATAGTATGAAGGATATGCCCTCTGAGCTGCCGGAAGGGCTGATTAACGGTGCTGTGCCGCGACGGGTCGATCCGCGTGACTGCCTGATCGCTACCGGAGCAGCTAGTCTGGATGAGCTGCCGCAGGGTGCGCGTGTCGGTACCAGCAGCCTGCGCCGTTCCAGCCAGCTTGCCGCACTGCGGCCTGATCTGGACATTCAGCCGGTGCGCGGCAACATTGACTCACGGCTGAAGAAGCTGGAGAGCGGCGAATTCGACGCGATCCTGCTGGCGGCTGCGGGTCTCTCACGTATGGGCTGGGAGGACCGGGTAACGGCATATCTGCCGCCGGAGGTCTGCCTGCCTGCTGTCGGGCAGGGAGCACTCGGCATCGAATGCCGGGAGGATGACGCCGAGCTGCGGAAGCTGCTGGCACTTTATAATGATGAGCATACGGCCCTTACAGTGGCGGCGGAACGGACGTTTCTTGGCGCACTGAACGGCGGCTGTCAGGTGCCGATTGGCGCTTTTGCGGTACTGGGAGCAGAAGACAGTGGAACTGAATCCAATGCATTAGCAGGTTCTGCTGCACCGGATTCTACCCGCAGGGTCATCACATTGACCGGCATGGTGGGAACGCCGGATGGCTCAGTGATCCTGAAGGAAACCTGCACCGGGGAAGATCCGGTTCAGCTTGGCGAAGAGGTCGCCAGGAAGCTTATTGCCCGGGGAGCAGAGAAGATTTTGGCGGATGTAAGGGGATGATGGAGATGAAGGGGAAAGTCTATCTTGTAGGTGCAGGTCCAGGGGACGCCAAGCTGATTACGGTGAAAGGCCTGGAGTGCATCCAGAAGGCGGATGTGCTGGTTTACGACCGGCTGGCCAGCCCGAGGTTGCTGAAACATATGAAGTCCGGCGGAGAAAAAATATACGTAGGCAAGCTGCCTGACCGCCATACGATGAAGCAGGAGGAAATCAATCAGCTGCTCGTCGATCTGGCGCTTGAGGGAAAGACGGTCGTGCGGCTGAAGGGCGGAGACCCGACGATTTTTGGCCGTGTGGGTGAAGAAGCGGAGCTGCTGCGCAGACATGGCATTTATTATGAGATTGTGCCGGGCATTACCTCGGCGATCAGCGTGCCGGCCTATGCCGGCATTCCGGTGACTCACCGGGATTATGCTTCCTCGCTCTCGATTATTACCGGACATGAAAGTCCGGATAAGCTGGATCATTCCATTCATTGGGATAAGGTGACAAATGCTACGGGAACACTGGTGTTTCTGATGGGCGTTGCCAAAATCGGCTATATCAGCGCCCAGCTGATCAAACACGGTCGGCCGCCGGAAACGCCGGTCGCGCTTGTCCGCTGGGGTACGCGCGCGGATCAGGAGACGCTGATCGGGACACTCGCCGACATTGAGGCGAAGGTAAAGGCGGCGGATTTCCAGCCGCCTGCCGTCATCGTCGTCGGCGACGTGGTGCTGCAGCGCCAGCAGCTGATGTGGGTAGAAGCGCTGCCGCTGTTCGGCAAGCGCATTGTGGTTACACGGGCCCGCAGCCAGGCCAGCGAGCTGGTGGACCGGATCGAGGAACTGGGCGGGGAGCCGTACGAGTTCCCGGTCATTGAGACGGTCATGCCGGAAGGCGCAGGGAAGAAGGCCAAGATTGCAGAAGCGCTCGGCGCGTTATCCGCATACGACTGGGTCTTCTTCACGAGCGCGAACGGCGTGGAGTTTTTTTGGCGTCACCTGGCGGAGCTCAAGGTGGACATCCGCGGCCTGCACCGCGCGCGCATCGGCGCGGTGGGACCGGCCACAGCCGCGGCGCTGGCCCAGCGCGGGCTGGTGGCCGAGGAGCTGCCTGGAGTCTTCCAGGCAGAAGGGCTGATCGAAGCCTTCGGCTCCAGGCTGCTGCCTGGGCAGAAGGTGCTGCTGCCACGCGGCGACCTCGCGCGCGAGTGGCTGCCGGACAAGCTGAGGGAGCTGGGGCTGGAAGTGACCGAAGTGGACACCTACGAGACGGTGGTCACCGGCGAGGATGACATCGAGCTGCTTAAGCTGCTGGAGGAGAAGCGGATTCACGCGGTTACCTTCACCAGCTCTTCGACAGTGCGCAACTTCATCAGCATCCTGAAGCGGATGGGGCTTGAAGATCCGCTTCCGCTGCTGGCGGGCGTGAAGATTGCCTGCATCGGCCCCGTGACCGAGAAGACTGCCGTAGAAGCCGGTCTGACCCCGGGGCTGCTCCCCGACGAGGCGACGATCGAGGGATTGGTACAGGAGCTGTGCCGCTGGAATGAAGGAACGCGGCTGCAATAATCATTTAATGGCTGGCGGACGAATAGGGAAATCTAACTTAGCTGTACTTTGTACAGCTAAAATAGACTTATATCTCTCATAAGGGTGGTTAGTTGTATTCTGTACAGCTAAATTTGCCGGTTTAAGCGGAAATCGCTATTTCGGTGATTTTAGTTGTATGAAGTACAGTTAGGCGGCAAATCAGCGGGTATATTGTGAAATTAGTTGCAGAGAATGCAGTTAGCGCAATCTGCCTGAGTTTGCTTGGTTTACTGGGTTTACAGCAGGGTTAGCTGGTTAGCGGGGTTTGCTTGGTTTGCTTGGTTTGCTTGGTTTGCTGGTTTTGCTGGTTTTGCAGGGTTAGCTGGGTTAGCTGGGTTTACTGGGTTAGCTGGTTTTGCTGGGTTAGCTTGGTTTGCCCTTTGTTTGCCTGTATTTTTCTGTGTTACTCTGAGTTCACCTCAGTCCGACCGAGTTCGTCTGTGACTATATGGGATGCCCCTCTCCGGGTCTCATTCACAGCTGGGCTATTGTTCAATAGATCACTTAAAGTATGTGTTTATATATCTACTATACAGGAGGATGTCCAATGAGTTTTCCAATTACACGGCACCGCCGTCTGCGAGGAACAGCCGGAATTCGCGGAATGGTGCGTGAGACAATATTAAATACGCTGGATTTCATCCAGCCGATTTTTGTAACCTATGGAACAGGTGTGAAGAATGAGATCGGCTCCATGCCGGGTGTGTATCATTTTTCGCTCGACATGCTGAAGGCCGAAGTGGATGAAATTGCTGCACTGGGCATTCCTGCTGTGCTGCTGTTTGGCATTCCTGAGACCAAGGACGCGATCGGTTCTTCTGGTTTTGCCGATGACGGCATCGTGCAGGAAGCTACGCGGCTGATCAAGCAGTGGTACCCTGAGCTGCTGGTCGTTGCCGATACCTGCTTGTGTGAATTCACCGATCACGGCCACTGCGGGATGGTTCATACCCACACAGTAGACGGTGTCGTGCACGGCGATGTCATCAACGATGCTTCGCTTGAGCTGCTGACCCGAACAGCGGTATCGCAGGCCAAGGCCGGGGCGGACATTATCGCACCTTCCAACATGATGGATGGTTTCGTGCAGGCGATCCGCACCGGACTGGATGAGAATGGCTTCGAGCATGTGCCGATTATGTCCTATTCGGTAAAATATGCTTCGGCCTTCTACGGCCCGTTCCGTGAAGCCGCTGACTCTGCTCCGCAGTTCGGCAACCGCAAAACCTACCAGATGGACCCGGCCAATCTGCGGGAGGCGATCCGCGAAGCGGATTCGGATGTGCTGGAAGGTGCAGATATGCTGATGGTGAAACCTGCGCTGGCTTATCTGGATGTCATCCGGACCATCCGCGACCAGTTTGATCTGCCGCTGGTTGCCTACAATGTGAGCGGAGAATACTCCATGGTCAAAGCGGCGGCGCTGCAGGGCTGGATCGACGAGCAGGCGGTAGTACTGGAAATGCTGACCGGCATGAAGCGTGCAGGAGCGGATATTATCATTACCTATTTTGCCAAGGATGCGGCACGCTGGCTGAAGGGCTAAGCTAATCAAGAATCGAACAGGAGTGAGAAACCATGGGTAATGTACCATTGGCGCGCCGGGAAGAAGCTTCCCGTGCAGCTTTTGAAGAAGCGAAGCAGTATATTCCCGGCGGGGTGAACAGCCCGGTGCGGGCGTTCAAATCCGTAGGATTGACACCGGTTTATGTGGATCATGGCGCGGGTTCGCGCATTTGCGATATCGACGGCAACAGCTTTATCGACTACGTCTGCTCGTGGGGACCGCTCATTATGGGGCATGCTCACCCAGAGGTCGTAAAGGCATTGCAGGAGACGGCCGTAAAAGGGACAAGCTTTGGCGCGCCTACGCTGCTGGAGACGGAAATGGCCAAAACAGTGGTGGAACGTGTCCCTTCAGTGGATATTGTGCGGATGGTCAACTCCGGTACGGAAGCTACTATGAGTGCGATCCGGTTGGCCCGCGGAACTACCGGACGCAGCAAAATCCTCAAGTTTGAGGGCTCGTACCATGGCCATGCGGATAGCCTGCTGATCAAGGCCGGCTCCGGCGTAGCCACGCTTGGTTTGCCGGATAGCCCTGGCGTGCCTGAAGGCGTAGCAGTCAACACGATCACTGTGCCGTACAATGACCTGGAAGGGGTCAAAATCGCTTTTGAACGCTATGGCAGTGAGATTGCTGCGATTATTGTAGAACCGATTGCCGGGAATATGGGCGTTGTGCCGCCGCTTCCGGGCTTCCTTGAAGGCTTGCGCAAGGTGACGACGGGTTACGGAGCACTGCTGATTTTTGATGAGGTCATGACAGGCTTCCGCGTAAACCGCAGCTGCGCTCAGGGACTATTCGGCATTGAACCGGATCTGACCTGCTTCGGCAAAGTAATCGGCGGCGGTCTCCCCGTAGGCGCTTATGGCGGCAAAAGAGAGATTATGGAACAGATCGCTCCATCCGGCCCGATCTACCAAGCGGGTACGCTCAGCGGCAATCCGCTGGCGATGGCTTCCGGTCTCAGCACGCTCAAGCTGCTGACGCCAGAGGTGTACGACCGCCTGGAGATACTCGGCGCACGTCTGGAAGCAGGTCTTAAGCGGAATAGCGCCGAGACCGGTATTCCTCTGACGATTAACCGTGTGGGCTCCATGGTTTGCCCGTTCTTTACCGAAGGGCCGGTAATCAACTTCGAAACGGCCAAAGCCAGTAATCTGGATATGTTCCGCAGCTACTTCGCCAAGATGCTCGATCAGGGCATCAGTGTTCCGCCATCGCAGTTCGAAGGAATGTTCGTATCCGCCGTACACAGCGAGCAGGATATCGATGATACTATCGAAGCTCACTTGAACGCCCTGAAGTCACTGTGACGTCCGGAGCAGATAATGTATCGGTCCAGGGCGGCGGCGCCTGGACCCGGCGCGGCGAATGGCTGGAAGCCATGCCCGGCCGGGTCGTTACCGGAGCAGCCGATCCGCAGGCTGCGGTAGACCGCTGGCTGCTGGAGACGGCCGGGATGCCGGTGAAACTCCATGCCCGGCTGCGCCGCGAAGGCGGCATCCAGTGGAAGGGCGACCGGCTGCGGCTGGCGCTTTTTCCTTACCGGGAAGCGGGCATTGAGCCGGTGTGGCAGGAGCTTGAAGTGCTGTATGAGGACGACTTTTGCCTTGTTGTCCATAAGCCTGCGGGTATGGCGGTTCACCCGGACGGCAGCGGGTCAGATACAACGCTGGATCATGTTGTTGCAGCGCATTATGCCGCTTCCGGCGGAGGCGTCGCTGTGCGGCATATACACCGGTTGGACAAGGATACCACGGGTCCTGTGCTCTATGCGAAGAACGAATATGCGCAGCTTGTACTCGATGAAGACATGCGCGAGAAGGTGATATCGCGGCGGTACACTGCGATTGTGGAGGGCGTCGTCCCGCCTGCGCTCAAGGTGATCGACGCCCCGATTGGCCGCGACCGCCATCATGCGGCGCGCAGGCGTGTGTCGCCCGGCGGACAATCCGCGGTAACGTTAATCCTTGGACGCGAGGTGCTGCAAGGCGGCACTTCGCTTAAGGTGCAGCTGGAAACTGGACGCACGCATCAGATCCGCGTCCACCTCAGCCATATGGGGCATCCGCTGTACGGGGATGAGCTGTATGGCGGGCCGCGCTGGGGGTTGACAGGCAGCAGCCGTCAGGCTCTGCACGGTGAGGTGTTGGCTTTCAGCCATCCATGGAGCAAGGAAAGGCTGGAAATAGCCGATCCATGGCCGGAGGATATGCTGCGGCTGCGGGAGGAACTGGGCGGCGGGACAATAGGCTGAAATCAGTCTGTTGGAGCTTCCTAGCGACTAAATGATCTAAAGACAATCAAATTTTATAATGCAACTATAAAGAGACCCGAGGCTGAAGGGGCTACACCCTGTTTGTGAGACGAGGTGCAGTCCCGTCCCCTGCCTTGGTGTCTTTTTTTTGTTGCTGGAAAATTAATAATCACAATCACAAATGTGAATAAGTCACAAACTTGATGATGCGAATCCGCGAATGAGAGACACAAGTACCTCCGAATAGGCGGAAAGTAAGCGATTTGGCGAAATGAGAGGTACAAGTACCTCCGAATGGGCGGAAGTTGAGCAAATTGGCGAATGAGAGGTAAAGATACCTCCGAATTGGCGGAAGGTGAGCGATTTGGCGAAATGAGAGGTACAGATACCTCCGAATAGGCGGAAGGTGAGCGAATCCGCGAAATGAGAGGCACAAATACCTCCGATCAGCGGAAAGCTGAGTGTCGCCCCTTCAAGCTCCAGCCGTGCTAAATATTTAACGAATGATACATTTCTGCGTCTCGGTTCGTCTTTCTAATAAAGGAGATGGACAGCAGATGAAATGGAACAGAATCTCTGTAACGATAGCCGTCTTCGATGCGGTTTTAATAATTGCCGGGAGTATTACTGCAGCTACTGCCGGTTCGGATGTTGTGAAACTGATTCAACAATTTGGCAGTTTTACTGTGACTGTAGACAATCAATCCGATTACGATCTGTTTTCCGTAGAAACTGGGGTCCTTACCAGCGATTCTACTGGACAGGTCGTTGAGAGCAGTTCCAAGGAAAGCTTCGAGCAAGGGATACCCAGTGGAAGAAAGGTGAAAATCAGCCCTGAGCTAAGCCTTTTCGGTGAAGGCGGAATTTATCTTAAGTATACCGATCCAAGAGATGAGGACTCGCCGAAAACGGTCGGGATATGTTCGTATACCGAAAGCTTATCCGGCCATTCCAACGTCATCATTACAAATGACGATGTAAGTGTTGCAGAAAATTGCAGCTGAATTAGCGTTGCCGCCGTGTTTCTACTTTCTTGTCCCCCCATTTCCTGCCTGCCCAGCAAGTGGAAGTGCCAATCTGCCGTTTTTGGGTATAACACTAATAAGATATATACCCTTACGAAATGCAGCTTGGCACATTAACGATCCTACGACTGGGGGCATAGCCATGAAATGGCAGGGAAGAAGAGGCAGTTCGAATGTGGAGGACCGCAGAGGCAGAGGCGGGGGCGGCGGGAAGGTCATCGGCGGCGGGATCGGCGGAATTATTCTTGTCGTGATTGTAACACTGCTCAGCGGGGGCAATGCCGGGGATATCTTAGGGAACCTGACATCCAGTGGTACCAATTCTTCAGCTCCTTATGAGCAGACGGCTGAGGAGCAGGAGCTTTCCGAATTTGTATCCGTGGTTCTTGCCGACACCGAGGAGGTGTGGGGTGAGATTTTTAAGCAGCAGGGAATGACCTATAAGGATCCGACGCTGGTAATGTACAGCGGCAGTGTGGATTCTGCCTGCGGAACAGCCACTTCGGCAGTCGGGCCGTTTTATTGTCCCGGGGACGCCAAGCTGTATATTGATCTGAGCTTCTATGATGAGCTGCAGCAGCGCTTCCAGGCGCCGGGCGATTTCGCGATGGCTTATGTCATTGCCCACGAGGTGGGCCATCATGTACAGACCCTGTTGGGCACGTCGAAGCAGCTGAATTCGCTTCGCCAGAGCCTGAGCGAGAAGGAATTCAATAAATATCAGGTCCGGTTCGAGCTGCAGGCCGATTATCTGGCCGGAGTCTGGGCCAATCACGCCCAGGGCATGAACCTGCTGGAAGAAGGCGATCTGGAGGAGGCCCTGACGGCGGCGAGTGCGGTCGGCGATGACACGATCCAGAAGCAGGCACAAGGATATGCGGTGCCGGACAGCTTCACCCACGGGTCTTCGGAGCAGCGGAAACGCTGGTTCTACAAAGGTTTTAACTCCGGTACCATTGAAGGCGGAGATACTTTTAACGCTGCTCAGCTATAGAATGTGAGAGGGCAAAGTGTCAGCCGCTTAACCCGGGAACCGCCCATCCCCCTATGCGGGAGCGAGCTAAGCCAAGTATAAATAAGCCTGGAGACAGAGCCGATACGGCCTCGTCTACAGGCTTTTATTCTTTGGGCGAAAACCGCTTCCTTCCAAACTTTTTGGATTCCGGCAGCTGGTCGGCAGACCTACTTCTATTAACAGGCAGGTACTTTTTTCATAGAAAGAGACTGTTGCCCATGCCTTATAATCAGCGCCGGTCATATAATACTTTGTTAACGCGGAGCAGGCTGCTCCTCATGAAATGAATTCTACAAGCCGGGGAGAGGGGTTCATGAAAATACTGCTGGTCACCTACTGGGGACTCACCAATATGGGCGGAATCTGGACGTATATGAAACAGCTCTCAGACAAGCTGAGCGAGCAGGGTCATTCTGTTACGCTGATGGGAAGCCATGTAGAGAGCAATACGTTATATTTGCTGAACCAGGAGAGCTATTTTGATAAAAATGCATACTATAACACGCTGCTGCCTTATCTCGATCCTCTGCGGTTTCCGCATCTGCACCTGGAGCATGGCATTTTCAGTTTTGAAATCGGCCGTTATGTGTTTGAGGGAGGAGCGGCTGTGCTCGGCCTGGAGGACTATGATCTCATCCACGCCCAGGATCCCATTTCCACTTACGCGCTGCGGCGGGTGATGAAAAAGCGGGTGCCGCTGGTGGCCAGCGTTCACGGGGCATTGGCCCGGGAGTCGTACTACGAGTATAAGGGGATTGAACGGGAGCTTACGAAGGAGGAGTACGAGAGCCGGCCGATTTGGAGCTATTTCCGCCGGATCGAGCAGCTTGGCGCACATGCCGCTGACCTGATCCTGGTGTCTTCGAAATGGATCGGTCAACTGGTGAATGAGCTCGGCGTCACTCGGGAGCGGATTCATACGCTGCCTTACGGAATCAACCTGGAGCAGTACAATGACAAGGCTGCATTGCCTTCCCCGGTACAAGTTGGCGGGGGACATAAGGTGATTATGTATGCCGGCCGTTTCGAGTACATCAAGGGTGTACATGTGCTGATCGGCGCACTGGGTCTGGTGCATCGCAGCCGTCAGGACTGGGTCTGCGTCTTAGCCGGGAGCGGTAGTCTCCTGGAAGAGCTGAGATCACAGGCGGCAGCGCTGGGGATTCAGGGACATCTGGTGTTTGTGGGTAATTTAGACAATATCCCGTCCACGTTGCAGCAGGCCGATATCTATGTGCAGCCCAGCCTGCAGGATACGCAGCCCTACTCGGTCACAGAAGCCCAGCTTGCCGGTATTGCACCGATTGTGGCCGGGACGACGGGGATGCCGGAAATGGTTAAGCACGGGGAAACAGGCTGGATCTTTCCTACGGAAGATTCAGGGGGGCTGGCGGAGCTGCTGCTACTGCTGCTAGGTGATGATGAACTGCGCGGGCGGACAGGAAACCAGGCGAGAAAATGGGCGGTCCGCTGCCGCTCGCTGGATGTCATGACGGAAGGAACGCTTAAGGTGTACCGCAAAGCGGTGGGAAAGCAAACCTTGCGTAGAGGGGGGACCGGAGGCGAAATGCTGGCAGTGGAAAAGGAAGCAGGAGCGGTTCAGGGAGCTTTTCATCCGGCTGATTTGCTGGGCAGCGTTACCCCCGGCAATCCACTGGTACCGGCTCTGCGGAGCAGGCTGCCGCTGGATTATTCCGTTCCCGATGCCCGTATTTTTGGTTTTGACAAGCAATAAGAGACAGCCGCTCTGATGAAGTGTCCAAAGTTGTCATGCCTTTCTGATTGAAGCATATACATGAGAGGAGTAACATTTTGGGCTTATGCTCTGGGCTTGTCTCGGGGTTAGATTATGCCAAGAAGGAGGACATTTCCCGTGTTTGACCAGTCCCACGGTTTGCGGTTTGATATTTATGAACGCATCCACCTTTCGGAAGAACTTCCGGGAATCGCTGAACTGGAAGAGGTGGAGCTGATTCCGGAAATCCAGGTGATTCAGCGGGAGGACCGGGCCGAGCTGTACGGACAGCTTCTGCTCACCGGACTCTACCGGGGTGAGAACGACCGGACGGAACGTCTGGAGCATGCCATTCCTGTTGAAATCACAGTACCGCTGACCCGGGTCAGCTCACTTGAAGACATAGGGGTGGAGATTGAGAATTTCGATATCGACCTGCTTACGATGCGTACGGTCAATATAACTGGTGTACTCTCGCTGCGGGGAATCGGGGGATCGGAGACGCAGCCCGCCTGGCAGCAGGAAGAGTACACGGCAGCTTATTCACCTGACGAGGAAAAACAGGCCACGGGGGTTAGGGTAGAGGCCAAGGAGCATGAGAACGATGCGTTGTATGAAAACTCAGTGTGGACTTATGGCGAAGGCACCGCAGAGAATTTCGCTGAGGAGCATGAGTTTGCCCACAGTGGTCCTGAAGCTGCTGTGAATCCGCTGTTTTTGGAAGGCACTGTGTTCACCCACCAGCCTGCTGCATCCCCACCGGCCCAACAGAAGGACAAGGAAGTGAAGGTGCGGACACACAGCTTTGATAGCCCGCAGGGGATATCAACAGCCGGAACCGCGAACAACGAACCTGTTTCGGGACACTTCTTCGGGGCGCAAGGGAGAGCGGAGCAGGCTGTTCCGGCCGCTGGAAATCAGGCTGGCTATACAAATCCCTTTAACAGTTCTGACATTGCCAAAGTATCAGGCACCGAAAGTTCAGGCAGCGCAAAGGACATTTCGGATGCTGCCGCTGAGAACACAGCCGCGGAGGCGCAGGCGTCCCATCAGGAAGAAGAGGATTTCTCTGCTGAAAATGGGGACTATGCGGCACTTTTTGCTCAGGATAGCTCGTTATCTCACGCTGATCAGGAGAACGCGGGCGAAGGCGCGATCTCTAAGGAAGCAGCACCTCCGCAGGAGGAGAAGCCGGATCTGAAGGTTGCCCTGGGAAGCAAGAGACAAGAAGATATTCCTGCGAAGGAGCATCTCACCTTCTCTTCCCTGCTCAGCTCCAGCCGCTCCAGAAAGGAACAGGAGGAGCTTATCGCCGAGGATACAGCTGCGGCGGCGCCTGTTCCGGACTCCGGCCGTGACGGGGAATGGAAAAGCCGCTTTATCGGTGGCTTGAACGGCAAGGATCTGTTCCGTAAAGTGCGCCTCTGCATTGTCCAGCGTGAAGAAACAATCGATACTATAGCAGAGAAATATCAGCTCAGTGCAAGAGAGCTTGTCATGTACAACCGTCTTTCCGGTCAGAATGTGGAGGAAGGCCAAGTTTTGTATATCCCTTAAGAGATGCCGGCAGGCGCATCGGTGTCAGAATCCCGATCGGATGAGATCGGGATTTTTTGTATTTCTGTCCTCTGACCTGAGATTAAGGATGAACATCAGGGGTTCGAATCAGGAGAAGGGGCTAATTTTAGAAATGGGCGGTATAAGTCCCGCAGTTTGTGTGTATGCTGGTTGACTAGGAATAGTACTAAATGTATTATTGGATTAAGTAAATTCTTAATAAAGACTGGGAACGGGAAGAGTAGGCGGTCAGCCCTTCAGAGAGCGGAACTATAAATTGCTGTGAGTTTCCGCAGGATGCAGCCACCGAAGTCGCCCCGGAGTTGCCCCTCTGAGCTTGTCTTCAGATTTATGAAGCATAGGTTAGGAAGTGGCCGGTTGCAGCCGTTATCTGCGTGAGTGTCGCGCTAAGTCTCCGGAACCTATGGGACCGGAACGGTGGTTTATTTTTCATTGGCGCGAAACAAAGGTGGTACCGCGAAAGAATGGCCTTTCGTCCTTTGAGACGAAGGGCCTTTTTGTATTTTTTTTCAGAGGTCCAGCTTCAGAGATACATCTACCAATGTTACTTAAATGGAGGGTTTAGAATGGCTGATCACAACAAAGCGGCGGCAGAGCTGCTGAAGCCGCAAGATCCGGCACAGGATGCTGCTGAGGGCAATAGCGCAAAGAGCGATATGCCGACTACATATGATCCGAAGGCGGCTGAACAGAAATGGTATGCCTATTGGATGGAGAAGGAGTTCTTCAAGGCTGGAATGCGGCCTGAAGCAGAGCCTTACAGCATTGTAATTCCACCGCCGAATGTAACCGGGATGCTGCACATCGGGCATGCGCTCGATTTCACGCTGCAGGATATCCTGATCCGTACCAAGCGGATGCAGGGCTTCGATACCCTTTGGCTCCCGGGAACGGACCATGCTGGTATTGCTACCCAGACCAAGGTGGAGCAGAAGCTGCGCCAGCAGGGCCTTTCCCGGCATGATCTGGGCCGCGAGAAATTCCTGGAGCAGGTATGGGAGTGGAAGGACCAGTATGCCAAGACCATTCATGAGCAGTGGGCCAAGATGGGCCTGTCTCTCGACTATTCGCGCGAGCGGTTCACTCTGGATAAAGGGATGTCCAGCGGTGTACGCCAGGTATTTGTGGAGTTATACCGTAAAGGACTGATCTACCGCGGCAAGCGCATTATCAACTGGGATCCGGCAGCCCGTACCGCTTTATCCGATATTGAAGTTGAGTACAAAGAGGTTAACGGTCACCTGTACCACCTGCGCTACCCTCTTAAAGACGGCAGCGGATTCATCACCGTAGCAACGACACGTCCGGAGACGATGCTGGGCGATACGGCGGTAGCGGTGCATCCGAAGGATGAACGCTATCAGGATCTAATCGGCAAAACGTTGATCCTTCCGGTCATCGGCCGGGAAATTCCGATTATCGCCGATGACTACGTAGAGAAAGAATTCGGCAGCGGCGCGGTTAAAATTACTCCGGCCCATGATCCTAATGACTTTGAAGTTGGCCTGCGCCATAACCTTCCGCAGATCAATGTGATGGATGAAGGCGGCACGATGAACGAGGAGGCCGGTCCTTATCAGGGACTGGACCGCAGCGAATGCCGCAAAGCGATTGTTGCTGATCTCAAAGAGCAGGGCGTTCTGATTTCGATTGAGGACCATCTGCATCAGGTAGGACACAGCGAGCGTTCCGGCGCAGTGGTTGAGCCTTATCTGTCCACCCAGTGGTTCGTTAAGATGCAGCCGCTGGCCGAAGCTGCCATCACTGCACAGAAGAACGGTGACGGCGTTAACTTCGTGCCGGACCGTTTCGAGAAAACATATTTGAACTGGATCGAAAATGTGCGTGACTGGTGTATTTCCCGCCAATTGTGGTGGGGACACCGCATCCCGGCCTGGTACTCTGAATCTACAGGTGAAGTGTTTGTAGCGTATACGGAAGAGGAAGCCCGCGAAATCAGCGGACTTGATGATCTGAAGCAGGATGAGGACGTTCTCGATACGTGGTTCAGCTCTAATCTGTGGCCGTTCGCCACACTGGGCTGGCCGGATGAAAGCAGCAGCGACTATCAGCGGTTTTATCCAAACAATGTCCTGGTTACCGGCTATGACATCATCTACTTCTGGGTAGCGCGCATGATCTTCTCCGCGCTGGAGTTCACCGGCAAGAAGCCGTTCTCCGATGTGTTCATGCACGGCTTGGTGCGGGATGCCGAAGGACGTAAGATGTCCAAGTCGCTCGGCAACGGGATCGATCCGCTGGATGTTATCGAGCAATATGGTGCAGATGCTATGCGTTATATGATTTCGACAGGCAGCACAGCCGGCCAGGATCTGCGTTTCCGTATGGAGAAGGTAGAGCAGGCGCGTAATTTTGCCAATAAGATCTGGAATGCCTCGCGCTTTGCACTGATGAATCTGGAAGGCGTAAACTTTGCAGATATTGACATTACAGGTGAGCTTAGTACGGCAGACCGCTGGATTCTGCATCGCTTGAACGAAACTTCTCGTGATATTACGCGTCTAATTGACTCGTACGAGTACGGCGAGACCGGCCGCCTCTTGTATAACTTCATTTGGGATGATCTGTGTGACTGGTATATCGAGTTCGCGAAGCTGTCGCTTTATGGAGCTGACGCTGCTGCCAAAGCGAAGACGCAATCGGTGCTGGCCTATGTGCTGGACCGTACGCTGCGTCTGATTCACCCGTTCATGCCGTTCATTACCGAAGAAATTTGGCAGCATCTGCCGCATGAAGGCGAAACGATCACCCTGGCGGAATGGCCTAAATATGATGCAGCGCTTGAGAATCCGCAGGCAGTGGCAGAAATGACCCTGCTGATGGACATCATTCGTGCGGTTCGTAATATCCGTGCCGAGGTGAATGTGCCGATGAGCAAGAAGGTTGAGCTGATCATCAAAGCCGGAAATGAAGACACCTTGAGCATCATTACCCGCAACGACAATTACATCGGACGCTTCTGCAACACATCTTCGTTCGAAGCAAGCCTTGATCCGCAGACGCCGGATAAAGTCATGTCCGCAGTAGTTACGGGCGCAGAGCTTCTTCTGCCGCTGTCGGGGCTGATCGATATTGAGCAGGAAATTACCCGTCTGGAAAAAGAAGTTCAGAGTCTGAACAGCGAAGTAGAGCGCGTGGAGAAGAAGCTCGGCAATCAGGGCTTCGTGGCCAAGGCGCCGGCAAAAGTCATCGAAGAGGAACGTGCAAAGCAGGCGGACTATTCCGCAAAACGCGAGAAAGTGCTCGCCCGCATCGCAGAGCTGAGAGGATAAGGGATATGGAAGAGATCATCGGGGGCGGCGGTACCGCTCCCTTAAGTTCCTATACAGAAGCGGTAGAGTGGATCAACAGTCTGATTCCTTTCGGCATCCGTCCGGGTCTGGAGCGGATTGAGCTGCTGATGGAGAAGCTGGACCGTCCGCACCGCAAGCTGAAATTCATTCACGTGGCGGGGACGAACGGAAAGGGCTCGACCTGCGCTTTTTTGACGAGTGTGCTGATCCAGAGCGGTTACAGCGTAGGGACCTTTACTTCGCCCTATATCACCAAGTTCACTAACCGTTTCCAGTACAACGGGACGGATATTCCTGAAGATACTTTGCTGGAGCTGTCGAATAAGCTTCGCCCGCTGGTACAGGAAATTGCAGACAGCGAGCTTGGTTCACCGACGATGTTCGAGGTGGCTACAGCGCTGGCGATTCTCTACTTCGGGGAGGTCTGTTATCCGGATGTAGTCGTATGGGAGACGGGGCTTGGGGGAAGGCTGGATGTAACAAACATCGTGACACCTATTGTGTCCGTGATTACGAATGTCGGACATGATCATACCGATGTGCTGGGAGATACGCTGGAGGAAATTGCCGGTGAGAAGGCCGGAATTATCAAACCGGGTGTTCCTGCAGTCAGCTGTGTGAGCCAGCCGGAAGCGATAGCGGTGCTTAAGGCCAAAGCGGCAGACAGCCGCTCTACCCTCTATCTGGCCGGGGAAGATTTCAGCTATGAGCTAGCCGGAATCAAAGATGGCGTGCAGAGCTTTAACTTTAAGGGTCCCTTCCGCTCCCTTGAGATCGGCATTGCCATGAAAGGCGAGCATCAGCTCAGCAATGCGGCCGGGGCCATGATGGCGCTGGAGGTTCTGCGGCAATATATGGCCTTTATGCTGGAGGATGAGGATGTGCTGGAGGGTTTCCGAAGCACATTCTGGGCTGGAAGGCTGGAAGAGGTAAGTGCTTCTCCGCGCATTGTACTGGATGGGGCGCACAACCCCGAAGGTGCGGAGAGCCTGGCCAAGAGCCTTCCGCAGTTTTATAAATACGGTAAATTAAATTTGCTCATGGGGATGCTGGCAAATAAGCATCATGAGTCATACTTCAAGCATATACTGCCTATAGTGGATACGCTCATCCTGACCGAACCGGATTTCCGGAAGAAAATGGACGCGGAAGATCTGCAGGCCATCGCAGAACGTCTGCGTGAGAAATATGCTAAAGAAAACTTAAAAATCATAGTAGAACGTAATTGGGGTAAGGCGCTGCAACTGCTGCAATCGATCACAGCGGAAGACGACCTTGCTGTCGTGTCCGGAACGCTGTATTTGATTTCTGATGTACGAAGTACGCTTTTGCAGCAACCCGATTCTGAAAAAGGCTGGTGACGAACTGTTGGATACTACTGAACGTGTGCATTTTATAGGGATCGGCGGCTACGGAATGAGCGCGATTGCCCGGGTGATGCTGGAAATGGGATATACGGTTACGGGCTCCGATGTGGCAGCTCAGGAATTAACCGAGAAATTGATTGCCAAAGGTGCCAAAGTTTATATTGGACATACTGCGGAACAGGTTAAGGGTGCAGATCTGGTTGTTTATTCTACGGCACTCGCAAGTGATAATGTGGAATGGGTAGAGGCGGAACGTCTCAAAATCCCGGTTCTGCACCGCTCGCAAATGCTGGCCCGGCTGCTGAATGAACGCAAAGGGGTAGCTGTCGCCGGCGCGCACGGCAAAACTACCACCTCTTCGATGATCGCGCTGATCATGGAAGATTGCGGAGTGGACCCGACCTATATTATCGGTGGAGAGATTATGAATGTCGGTACGAATGCAAAGGCTGGACAAGGGGAGTTTGTTGTGGCCGAAGCGGATGAAAGCGACGGCTCGTTCCTGCAGTATCATCCTTGGCTGGGGATCGTAACGAATATTGAAGCGGATCATCTGGAGAATTACGGCGGTGACTTCGGCCGCCTGAAGGCCGCTTATGTGCAGTTTATGAACCAGCTGCGCGAAGACGGCACTGCGATTGTGTGCGTGGATGATGAGACTATCAGCGCCCTTTTACCTGAAGTTAAGGGCTCGGTGATTACCTACGGTATTCATCAGAACGCTGATTATATAGCCACTGACATCGTGCTTGGCGACCGGCAGGTGGCGTATACAATGAACAGCGGCGGTCAAGTGCTGGGGCGAATTGAGCTCTCCATTCCCGGACAGTACAATCTGTACAATTCAATGGCTGCGGTCATTGCTTGTCTGAAGTCAGGGATTGCATTTGAAGAAATCGCTGCAGCTATCGTGAAATTCCATGGAGCGAAGCGCCGGTTTCAGGTGCTTGGCGAAATCAATGATATTCTTGTAATAGACGATTACGCTCATCATCCAACGGAGATCCAGGCAACGATCAGCGCAGCCAAAGCGACCGGCAAACGGATTATTGCCGTGTTCCAGCCGCAGCGCTACACCCGTACCTTCTTTCTGCTGGATGCGTTCAGCCGTGCCTTCAGCGAAGCTGATGAAGTGATCATTACGGATATCTATTCGCCGGCCGGAGAGAAGCAGATTGAAGGTGTCACTTCCGCAAAGCTGGTGGAGCTGATTATACAGAACAGCAACGCCGGTGCGAGGCATCTGGCTACCAAAGAAGCCGTGCTGGCTGACCTGCGGGGCCGTATCGCTCCAGGTGATCTGGTGATCACGATGGGCGCAGGAGATATCTGGAAGGTTGGGTATGCACTGGCTGATGACTTGCGTGAACTTGAAAAACAAGAATAGGATGACTTCTGTGAGCCGTTAATGCAGAACTGATTCTCATGAAGCCAAAGCGTATTTTGTCCGTTATGCCGGACAAAATACGCTTTTTGCTATATAGTCCTAAGTCTGCTAGTGATCTTGCAGGCGGAGTCTTGGAATGCTATAGTTTTGTGACAACAGAGTACTGATTTCCGTGTATATGGTGGTGTATTCATGAACTTCCAGCTTGATATTACAACGCTGTTATACTTGTTTATCTTTGGGAATTTATTTATTGCCTTGCTCGTCACCTTTTACCGCTTCCACTTCCCGAAGGACATTGCTTCATGCGTATTTATTGCTGCGAAGTGGGTGCAGGTCCTGTATTGGAGTTCCATCCTGCTGTGGGATATTCTCCCGCGCTTTATTGGAATTCCACTGAGCAATGGGCTAATTCTTGCCGGAGGCTTCATGGAGATTGCAGCGCTGCTGGTGATGATGGGCATGTTCGGGCGGAGGGTGAAGCTGTACTATTTAGTGCTGATCGCGGGAAGTATAATCAGCTTTTGCATAATCGCGCTTTTTTTTAACAGTCCCAATTTGCGGGTCGCGTCTACATCGCTGTGGTCGATGTTTTTTGTGATATTGCCGGCGTATCTTCTGACCTCTAACAAGGAGAGAACACCGCTTCAGAGTATGCTGGGATTCGTATTTTATGGGTTTGGCCTGTCAATGCTGGGACGGGCGTTCGCGGCCCTGTTTCTGGAACCCGGCATGGGCGCCTTGTCTGCGAATACCGCGCAATATCTATATTATCTGGGAATGTTCTTTTTGCTGATTAGTGGTACCGCAGCCTTTACTCTCCTCTCCAATGAGCATTCTTATAAAAAGCTGAAGAAAATGGCCACCTACGACACGTTAACCGGGATTTTGAGCCGCCGGGCTTTTCTTCTGGAGGCGGAAGTGAAGCTGACTCTTGCGGTCAGAAAACAGGAGTATTACTCCCTTCTACTGCTGGATCTGGATCACTTCAAGGAAGTCAATGACACCTATGGTCATGATATAGGGGATAAGGTCTTGCAGGATTTTGCATTTACGATTGAGAGCAGCCTTGGAAATGACGATCTGTTCGGCAGAGTGGGCGGCGAAGAGTTTGCCGTTCTGCTCTATGGGCTGAACGAAGAGGACAGCGGCCGCAAAGCGGAACAGCTGCGCACCGCTGTGATGGATGCCCCAAAGTTGAACATGCCTTGCGGGTATACAGTCAGCATCGGTGTGATTACCGTTCTCCCCACTCCCCGGACATTCTTCAATATGTTGTATAAGCTCTCAGACCGGGCATTATACCAGGCGAAGCAGCAAGGCCGAAATTGTGTAGTGATCGCACGGTAAGCGCAGATGCTCAGGTTGAATTGAGAATACATATGCCTATGGTTATAGTTGCAGGAAGGTGAAATTTATAGCTGTCCATTTTGATCTTAAGACATTGCTCGTTTGCCTTTTTTTCGCCAATCTTTTTACGGTGCTGCTGGTATTGGCCTACCATTCACGTTACCCGAGGGATGGAACCTCCAGATTATTTATAGTTGCAAAGCTGCTCCAGCTTGTGATCCTGATTTTGCTGCTGATGGAGGATTCTACTCCCTTTAAGTTTCTTCGGCTGATCCTTGCGCTGGGCTGCCTGGCGGGAGCAACCGCAGAGATGTTAGCCCTGCTGAGGCTGCTCGGAGTAAGCACAGACCGGGTGAAGAGAAGTTACTATACGCTTGCAGGCTGCTCCGGGGCTGGACTGCTGGTGATAGAAATGCTGTTTCCCCTAAGGGTTCAGCCTATCGTCATCGTCTGGACATCCCTGTCCGTTGCGGGTCTTATGGCTTATCCGGTGTATATCCTCTGCGTGAAGCTGAAAGAGACTCCGCTGCAAAAAATTATGGGCCTGCTCTACAGCCTCGTGATGTTGTCGTTGCTGGGACGGGCGGTTGATCCGTTCTTAGAAACCGGGGCAACGGACACGGCGGCTTCGGGGTTATTGCAAGCGTTTTTTTATATTGCCGTCTATCTGTTGATGTTCCTGTGGACAGCAGGTTTTATGCTGCTTTCCCGGGAGCGGATCTATGCAGAGCTGGAGCGGGTATCGACTTATGATGAACTGACCGGCATTCTTAACCGCAGAGCGTTTGTGCAACGTGCCGGCCCCCTGCTTGATACTGCAGCCAAGGAAGCTACCCCTTTCTCGTTCCTGCTGCTGGACGTGGATCATTTCAAGAGTATAAATGATACCTATGGCCATGATACCGGGGACAAGGTGCTGAGGGATTTTGCAAGTAAAATTGAAGGGCAGCTTGCTAACGGTGAACTGTTTGGCAGGTTCGGCGGCGAGGAATTCGCCGTGTTTCTGCACCGTACAGACGAGGCGGCAAGTGATGAAATCGCCGAACGGCTGCGCCTTTCCGTACTTGATACGGTTGTCGAAGGGCTGCCGATGCCCTATACCATAAGCATCGGGGTAATTACCGTCACCTCGGCAGAAAGGATTCCGCTGAATACACTGTACAAGCTGAGTGATAATGCCTTGTACGAAGCGAAGCAGCAGGGCCGGAATTGTGTCTCCAGAAGCCGGCTAACGAGCACCTAGCCTCTGCCCTGACGGGAGGGCGAGGTTCTTGACGTTCAAGAAATCCGGGCTTATTTGAATTTTTTTTCTCGAAAATCCATAAAACGACAAAAACAAGATACACTTTGGGGTAATATATGCTAGACACATAACATTGCTATAGAACATACAGAAAAAAATGGAGATTAGGAGACAAAGACATGAGGGAGAAATTACTGTTCATATCCGCAGAGAATCCGTTTCCGCAAGATAGTGGAGGCAAACTCAGAACGGGAAATATACTAAATATTCTGCTAACCAAATATGATGTGGATCTCCTGACCTTCAGGAATCAGAGGCAGGTTGATAAAGAAGAGGCCATACCCGCACTTACTGTGCATGAAGTGGAACGAACCATGAATTACCGCAAGGCGATGCTGCGTTCACTTTATACATGGCGTAATTGTTCTTATATGAGCCATGTGGATGTGGACATGAAGGATGCAATTAAGAGACTATGTAATCAGTACCGCTACAGCCATGTGTTTATTTCACACAGCTTGCTTGGCTGCTGCATTGAAATTGTACGGGTCGAGTTGCCGGACGCTGTCATTGTCACTGATGCCCATAATTTCGAGAGCAACCTGTCAGCCCAGCTGGCGCATAAGAAAAGCGGATTCGCTAAGCTTTTCTATTCACTGAATGCGCATTGGACAAAACGGGATGAGCTGAAGCTGATGGACAAAACCAACCTGCTGCTGACTACTTCGGAACAGGATGGTCTAGCTTTCAAGTCGATCTCTGTCAAGAATGCAAATAAAGTGCATGTTATCCCTAATTTCATCCGTATCAGCGATTACCGCACAACTATTAATACCCCTAAGGAAAAATGGATTATTCTTCCGGGTAATATGAACTATTTCCCAAATGTGAATGCAGCGACCTATTTTTTCCGTGATATTTATCCGCTTGTGAAAGCCCGGGTACCCGAAATCAAATGGTATATCGTAGGGCGGGATGTACATCCTGATGTGGCTGCTTTGGGTGAAAAAGATCCTTCCATTGTGATTACCGGCTATGTGGACAGCGTGGCGGATTATGTCCGGAAGGCCCAGGTAGTCATCGCCCCCTTGCAGGAAGGCAGCGGAACACGCCTGAAGATTCTTGAGGCATGGGCGCTGAAGACACCTGTTGTGTCTAGCACAAAGGGAGCTGAAGGCCTGTTGTACGAGCATTCCCGGAATATTTTGATTGCTGATGATCCCGTAACTTTTGCAGACAGTGTGGTGAAACTTCTTCTGGATCATGAACAGGGCCTGGTACTCGCAGACCGGGCGCATGAGACACTGATGGCAAATTATGAGGCTGAAAGTGTCAGGGAAAAGCTGCTCAGTTTGGTCTAAATTAAATAAATAATCTTTTCTCCCATAAATCGACAATCTTTTGAATGAAAATGCGGTACTATTGATCTACAACTAAAGTTTCATAAAAAGTGGCAGGACGGTTACCTCTCCTGCTTTTTTTTCTGAATCTTATTAGAAGAACAATCATTTTCATAGAACCAAGGAGCTATAGTCATGAGAGAGAAAATGCTGTTCCTATCCGCACATCATCATTATCCGGAAGATTTTGAGAGAGAAATAAGAACGGAGAATTATCTGGGCATACTGCTGGAGAGATTCGATATTGATTTGTTGGAATATTGCCATTGCGACTGGGAGGCCCCCTATACGGCTGGACCGGCGCTTAAAGTCCACAGGGTAACACGGGTGCCCGGGCAGCGAAGCTCATTGCTCGGTTCCTTGAGTAAGCTGCGCAGCAGCACTATTTTGGCCGATGCCAACAAAGACTTGCGTGCGGAGATCACTGCGCTCAGCCGTTTGCATACATACAGCCATGTGTTTATAACGCATCCCTTGCTTGGAAACTGCATTGATATGATCTCTTCCTTATTACCCGGCGCAATGATTATTACGGATGCCCATCGTTTGGAGAGCAGACACTCGGAAGGAAAAGCTGCCGGCAAAAGGGGCTTAAGCAGACGTTACCATCAATTGAATGCAGCATTGTACCGCCGGGAAGAACGCAAATTAATGAATAAAACCGCTCTGCTGCTGACAGCCTCCGAGTGGGATGCCCTGTCCTTTAAGGCTTTATCCTTTGCAGATGCCGGCAAGGTGCATGTAGTCCCTCCTTTTATCGACTTAAATGACTATTATGATGCTGAACCGTCCGTTAAAGACAACTCCATTGTCCTTCACTGGAATATGCATACGAACCAGGGCAGAAATGCTGCATTGGTATTCTATCGAAAGGTTTACCCTTTCATTAAGGCGAAAGTACCGGACTGCAGATGTTATATTTTCAGTGGTCAGACACATTCCGAAATCCTGGCTTTGGCCAAAAGTGATCCCTCTGTTGTGATTATTGAAGAGCCTAGGCAGGAGGGGGAATACATACGCCGGGCGAGGGCTGTTATTGCAACACTGCGTGAAGGCTGCGGCGGGCATTCGAAGATACTGGAGGCGTGGGCGCTCAAGACTCCGGTAGTTACTAGCCTGAAGGGCTCGGAAGAATTGATCTGTGAGCCGGGGCGGAATATTTTGCTGGCAGGCACAACCGGCGGGATAGCTGACCATGTGGTGAAGCTGCTCCAGACACCGGAGCTGGGTGCAATTATTGCGGACCATGCCTACCGGACGCTGCAGAAGCATTACGAAGCGGACAATGTTAGGGCTAAAGTGCTCAGCTTGGTCTAATCATATCAAAATAGCATAATCCTCTCTTCTCTATCATATATTCTCATATAGATTAGACGATAGCGAGGTGTGACGCTTGATGAACGGAAGAATGACTTTCCGGTTTGATATCGATCAGGACAAGGGCAAAATTGAACCGGTGGAAAGGCGTTCCAGTGCGGGACTGGGGACGGCAAGAGACTATGAGAACAAGGAGCTTCACCGCACTCCGGTTCCCCTGCATCATACACAGCCCTACGATACCGGCTTTACTGTTGGCGGGGAAGAACCGCCGGATGATATCGGGAATGACGATCTGGAACCTTATAATTCTCACGGTCAGGAGTGGGAGGGAGCCAGATGGGAAGCTGAGCCGTCCAAGCAACCGTTGTTATCCCCATATCCTGACCCCGATGTGTGGGAGAGAGCTCCGCAATATCCTGTTGAGGAGTGGAATGACAGTGCTGGGCGGTTCGGTGACATTTCATTGTCAAGTGCCGGATATGGCGGCTCTTATCATACCCGCCGTCCCTCCTACTGGTGGAAGTTTGCACTTTCCATAGCAGGAGCCGTTGGTACGGGACTGCTGCTCGGATACGCTGCATTGTCTTTCATTAGCGGAGGGAGCCCGCAGGCTGGAGAGAACACCAAGCCGGGCGCTGCTGCCGTGCAGAATCAGAACGCCGGGACAGCTAACCAGCCGGTAGCCGGAGACACCGGTTTGCCGAATGCTGGTCCAGCGGGCAGTGAAGCAGCCCGCATTCAGGTGGCGGTAGCGGCGCAAAGCTATTATCTGCTGCAATATGGCGTGTTCAGCACACCTGATGGAGCTGCGCAGGCTCAGCAGGAACTGCTTACCGCCGGACTTGCCGCAGGGCTGGATCCTTCAGAAGGCAACCGGGTGTACGCCGGGATCTCGCCTGACCGCGAACAGGCCAAGCTGCTGAGCAGCGGCCTGAAGAATCAGGGGATTGAGCTTTATGTAAGAGGAGTGGAGCTGCCGGCCGCAGAGCAGGTTGCTTTTGCCGGAACGCCACAAGCTGTGGAGGGTTATTTCGCAGCCAGCGGACAACTGCTTAATGAGTTGAGCAGCCTGTCCGCATCCTTGTTAGGCGGGGAAGTCCAGACGTTGGACAAATCGGCAGTCAGCAATTTGCATATGGAGTGGACCGAGGCGCTCAAAGCGCTGAAGCCGGGTCTGACCCCTGAAGGGCAGAGCATTTGCGGCGGGCTTGAGAAAGCAATGAGCCGGGGAATGGCTGCCCTGAATGAATATGAGAAGAACAAAGCACCGGGTCTGCTTTGGGAAGTGCAGGAAGCCATGTTGAGCTTCCTGACCGGTCAGAAGGGCCTGATGTCAACTTTGGTGTAAGCGTAAATACAAAATCCCCCATCCGGCTTGGGGGATTTTATGTGTTGCTTGCAGGGTTATACTCAGGTAAGGTTAAATGAGCCGCAACCACAGTTAGCTCCACTACACAGCTGCCTCGTGACTGCGTGTATGGTAATCATTTCCGTACCGGATTTTGCGTTTGTATTGAACTCAGTTTCACCGTATAATAATTAAGGTGTCAAAAAATGGCGAGGGAAGACTTAGATGAAGAAGAAAAATGTAGGAACACTGCTGTTATTTCTCATTCTGGGCTGGCTGGCCGGAGCGTGGATCGCGAAGCTGCTGGAGCCTGTAAAAACTTTGTCTTTTCTTACAACCTCGACGGTACTCAAGTGGTCCCCGCAAGCCGATTTGGACATC
Organism: Paenibacillus sp. FSL L8-0340; assembly: GCF_038593145.1. NCBI lineage: Bacteria > Bacillati > Bacillota > Bacilli > Caryophanales > Paenibacillaceae > Paenibacillus > Paenibacillus sp. FSL L8-0340. The sequence continues at coordinate 5,978,842 of NZ_CP151967.1, read as the reverse complement.
ATAACCTATGACATCACTATTCATTTGAAATTGTGCTTGCTCAGTCTGGCCGGAATGATTACTGCCGTATGGCTGTACCGGAGGCTGTAATGGTCACTGCTGATTGGGAAGGGGCGTTTATACGTGGAATCTGACAATTCACGCCTCATTATTCTTGCTTCGGGTTCGCCGCGCCGCCGGGAATTGCTGTCTTTGCTGGGTTTGCCTTTCGAGGTGATTTCCAGTGATGCGGACGAGAGTACACCGCCGGAATTCACACCGGAGATGATTGTGCGCAGTCTGGCTTTGCGTAAAGCGGAGGCTGTGGTCCCGGCTGCCGGCAAGCGTAATGCCGTTATCGTCGGCAGCGACACGATTGTTGTGCTGGATGATAAGGTGCTTGGTAAACCTGTGGACGAGCAGGACAGCAGGGTTATGCTGGGACTGCTTCAAGGCAAGACCCACCAGGTGTACACCGGAGTAGCCTGCATCGGGCTGCCAGAGGGCAAGATTCTGGTAGAGCACCGGGTAACCTCAGTAACTATGAGAGCATTAAGCGAAGAGGAAATCTCCGCCTACATAGCGACTGGAGAACCTGCCGATAAGGCTGGTTCCTATGCGATACAAGGACTTGGTGCCACCCTGGTGGAGAAGATTGAAGGCTGTTACTTTAATGTGGTTGGACTGCCGTTGTCGCTGCTTGAGCGTATGCTGTCCCGGGTTGGCATTTCGGTGCTGGGCCGGCAAGGATAGCGGAGGAAAGAGGGATCGGGATGGAGTCGCAAACATTTATGCTGCGGGACCTCCCCCATGAAGAACGACCACGAGAGCGCATGATGCATTATGGGGCGGAATCATTAAGTCAAGCGGAGCTTCTGGCTATACTGCTGCGTACAGGCACACGCCGGGAATCAGCTATTCATATCGCCCAGCAATTGCTGGGACGGGCTGGTGGTCTCCGCGGACTGGCGGACCTGAGCATTGACGAACTGACGAATATTAAAGGCATCGGCCCTGCCAAGGCCGTGCAACTGAAAGCTGGCATAGAGCTGGGAAGACGGATGGCGAACTCCAGGCTTACCGAGCCGGTTACCATCCGCAGTCCGCAGGACGCGGCGGAGATTCTGACCGAGCAGCTGCGTTATTTGCAGAAGGAGCATTTTGTCTGTCTCTTTTTGAATACGAAGAATCACGTTATAGCGCAGGAGACATTGTCCATGGGCAGTCTCAACGCCTCTATTGTGCATCCCCGTGAGGTGTTTCGGGCAGCCATGAAATGCAGCAGCGCAGCCATTATATGCGCACATAATCATCCGAGCGGCGATCCTACGCCAAGTCCGGAGGATATCTCCCTGACCTCCAGACTTCTTCAGGCAGGCGAGATTGTCGGAATTGACGTACTGGATCACCTGATTATCGGAGACAGCAGATTTGTAAGTTTGAAAGAAAAAGGGTACATGTAATATAATTGTCCAGATTCACTGGGAAAAGGAGAATACAAGCATGTTAGGTGGTTTTACGAAAGATTTAGGGATTGACCTGGGGACAGCAAATACGCTCGTCTACGTACGCGGCAAGGGGATTGTTGTAAGAGAACCTTCCGTGGTGGCCATTAATACCGATACCAAGACAATTGAAGCTGTAGGCGAATCCGCCAAAAAAATGATTGGCCGCACACCGGGCAATATTCGTGCTATTCGTCCGATGAAGGACGGAGTTATTGCCGATTTCGAAACGACGGCAACCATGATCAAATATTTTATCCGTCAGGCCCAGAAGCAGCGTTCGATGTTCCAGCGTCACCCGAATGTAATGGTCTGCGTTCCGTCCGGAATAACTGCAGTTGAGCAGCGTGCCGTTGAAGATGCTACCAAGCAGGCGGGAGCCCGTGAGGCTTATATTATCGAAGAGCCGTTTGCCGCTGCTATTGGTGCGGATCTTCCGGTATGGGAGCCGACAGGCAGTATGGTTGTTGATATCGGCGGCGGTACTACCGAAGTGGCTGTCATCTCTCTTGGCGGTATCGTGACCAGCCGTTCAGTTCGTGTAGCCGGTGATGAGGCCGATGAGTCAATCATCCAGTACATCAAACGCCAGTACAACCTGATGATCGGTGAGCGCACCTCGGAGCAGCTCAAGATGGACGTGGGTTCTGCCCTGCCGCTGGAGAAAGCCGAAACGATGGAAATCCGTGGCCGCGATCTGGTGACCGGACTGCCGAAGACACTGACGATTACTTCCGATGAAATTTGCGAAGCTTTGTCGGATACGGTCAATGCGATTGTCGAAGCGGTTAAAGTGACCCTGGAGAAATGTCCGCCGGAGCTTGCTGCTGATATTATGGATCGCGGTATTGTTCTTACAGGCGGAGGTGCGCTGCTGCGCAATTTGGACAAGCTGCTGGCACGTGAGACCGGAATGCCGGTGATTGTCGCCGATAACCCGCTGGACTGCGTAGCTATCGGAACAGGCAAAGCGCTTGAGAATATCCATCTCTTCAAGAGCCGCAGCGGATCGAGCCTGCGCTCTAAGCGTTAGAATCCGACTTGGTTTGTTGCATGTCAACCCCTGTTGTGGGAGAAATACGGTTGTTAGAGGGTGTTGAAAATGTTTAAGCTGTTTAACAATAAACGTCTATTCATATTGCTGATTACATTAGTCATGTTTATCGTGGTGATGGGGTTCAGCCTGGGGACAAGAAAATCCTTGTCCTGGCCTGAGAATTTCCTCCGTGATACGACCGGTTTCGTGCAGAATCTGTTCTACAAGCCCGCTGGATATGTAGCGGGCTTGTTCCAAGATATCCGGGAGTTGAGTGAACTGGCCGAGGAAAATAAACGCCTGAAGATTCTAGCTGCCCAATATACGATAGATAAAGCGAATTACAATTTTGTTAAGGCACGTAATGAGAGTCTGCAGAAGGACCTTCATTTCACTAACGCGCAGAAGGAATTATATAAATATAACTATAATACTGCCCAGGTTCTCAGCCTGACCACGGAACCCAGCAACAGCACGCTTGTGATCGACCTTGGCTCCAGTGATGGTATGAAGCCGAATATGTCTGTAATTTCCGTAGATGGGCTCGTAGGTGTCATCAGTAAGGTGAGCAATTTCACTTCTACCGTGAAGCTGATGACTATGATGGATGTGAATGATCCGAATTCCCAGCCGCCTATAGCGGCCACGGCCATCGGTAAAGAGGGTAAGACCTTCGGCATGATTGAAAGCTATGATCAGGAAACCGGAATGCTCAAGATGAACAAGATTCCGCAGGGTGACCCTATCGCGGAGAAGGATACCATCGTTACCTCCGGCATCGGGAGATTATATCCGCAAGGGTTGACGATAGGAACCGTAATGAGCGTTGAGGAAGGACAATTCGGATTAACTTCGACTGCAATCATCAAGCCCAGTGCCGAATTTCAGGACTGGAAACAGCTGATTGTTGTATCTCAGGAGGAGCGTGCCGAATAGTGAAGATGCGCAGGTCGGTTCTTATTCTGTTATTGTTTCTCCTGTTTATCCTGGAAGGCGCCATTCTGCCCTGGCTGCTTCCGGACGCCTGGCAGCTGCGGATTATTCCGAATCTTGTATTTATTGTGATCCTGTTCGTCACGGTATACCATCACCGTCATACTGCACTTATATTAGGATTGTCTTTTGGCATGCTGCATGATGTCATTTATTACGGCAGAATTCTCGGTGCTCATTCCTTTGCCATGGGGCTGTCCGCCTATTTAATTGGTCTGATTTTTCAGATTCCACGCGCACCGCTGCCGATGATGATGACTGTTGTCCTGCTTGGCAGTCTGCTTCAGGACAGCGTGCTGTTCGCTATTTACAGCGTGTTTAATTTGAACCAGGAGCCTTATAATTGGGCGCTCCTGCATCATATGCTGCCTACCATGCTGTTTCATTTTGCTATGGCCCTGATCCTCTACATTCCGCTGCGGCGTCAACTCGAGCTGCTGAAGAAGGAGACCCGTAAGGAGGAAACGGTGTGAAACGGCCTGCATTTCTTTCGGCTGAAAGAAGGAATTTGCCCGGCCCGGCACGAATGATTCAGGATAGGGGGACAGGCATATGACAGTAAAATCCAAGCATGTGAGGATTAAGGGCATCAAGGACGGCCTGGTATTCCTGCTAGACGACAAGTGTCCCTTTGAAGATCTCTTAAGCGAGCTTCGCTATAAGCTGGAGCACAGCCATCAAAATATTCTGACTGGACCGATTGTGCATGTAGATATTAAGCTGGGCAGCCGAATTGTGACGGAGGATGACAAATCAGCTGTGCTGGAGATTCTCAAAAGTCAGGGCAATTTGCTGATTCGTTCCATTGAAGCGTTCGAAGCGCCGGGCATTGAGGATACAGACGCATTGTTTCTGATGAGCGGCATGGTTCGTTCCGGCCAGGTGCTGCATCATCAAGGTAATCTGCTGTTGTTGGGCGATGTGAACCCGGGAGGAACCATTACATGCTCGGGTGATATTTATATCCTCGGTGCGCTCAGAGGCATGGCTCATGCTGGAGTAGACGGCAATCAGGAAGCGATTATTGCTGCTTCTCTGCTGTCTCCGACACAGCTGAGGATCGCCGACGTGATCAGCCGGCCTCCGGATGAATGGGGGACCCGGGAGAGCACCATGGAATTTGCTTATTTATCAAGCGGTGCGATGCAAATCGACAAAATTCATAATATAGTCAGATTACGTCAGGGTTTAAATGTGTTTAAAGGGGTGTAGCCTCCATGGGAGAAGCGATTGTCGTAACCTCGGGCAAAGGCGGAGTTGGCAAAACAACTACAACGGCCAATATTGGAACCGCACTTGCATTGCAGGGCAAAAAAGTATGTCTGGTTGATACCGATATCGGGCTGCGCAATTTGGATGTAGTCATGGGGCTGGAGAACCGGATCATTTATGATCTGGTGGATGTGGCAGAAGGGCGCTGCCGGTTGAATCAGGCACTGGTCAAGGACAAGCGTTTCGATGAGCTGTACATGCTGCCTGCGGCCCAGACCAAAGATAAGACCTCCGTGACCCCGGAGCAGGTGAAGGATATTATTCTTGAACTCAAGAAGGAATATGAATATATTCTGATCGATTGTCCTGCCGGGATCGAGCATGGCTTCCGCAACGCCATCGCGGGTGCCGACAAGGCGATTGTTGTCACTACGCCGGAGCATGCGGCAGTGCGGGATGCAGACCGGATTATCGGTCTTCTGGAGCAGTCCCATGTGGAGTCGCCAAAGCTGGTCGTTAACCGTATTCGGCCTGGCTTGGTGAAGTCTGGGGATATGCTGGACATTGAGGATATCCTTCAAGTACTGAACATCGATCTGATCGGAATTGTTCCAGATGATGAGCTGGTCATTAAAGCGGCGAACAGCGGGGAGCCAACGGTGATGAATCCCGACTCTTCTGCAGCGATAGCCTACCGTAATATTGCCCGGCGGATTCTGGGGGACGCAGTGCCTCTGATGCAGCTGGACCGCAAGCCGGGGGCTTTCAAGAAATTAAAGAAATTTTTCGGCATGGCTTGAACCTGCTGCAAGCAATCCTATAAAGTTATCCCTTAGATAAAAAATCCCGCCGGCAGAGAAATCTGCGGCGGGATTTTTTTATGATAAATAGGTTGCCGGACATGTTCCGCTTGGTTAAGGCTTGTTCTAAAGCACCTTCCATCCTTCATAAAATGGATATAAAACAAGCCCCCGGAGGGATCGAGATGGAACAGAAATCAGGCGTTAAAGGCCGCCGCAAAGAACGTATCCGCAACCTGCTGGAGGACAACCAGGATACCGTGGCAGTGCCGCCGCTTTTTGCTTTGCCGGAGAAGACAGCAAGCTTTAAGGAATGGGGAGCGGGTCCTAAAAATGATCTGGCTCCATCAGCGGAGCCGGACCCCGAGGTCGTGTGGAAGGAACGCCGCGGGGGCTGGGAGGACGAGGGAGGCGGCGGCAGATCACATTTTTCTGCCGGATTTATCCGGCGGACTGTCGCAAGCCTCCTTGTATTTGGAGGTGTATGGGGCATATTTTTTCTGCACCAGCCCTGGGCGCTGAAGGCGCAGGATTTTGTTTCGGATGCCCTCAGCAAGGATATGGACTTCGCCGCGGCCCAGGTATGGTATGAGGAGCACTTTGACGGTGCGCCTTCGTTCATCCCGATTTTCGGGGACGAGGATCAGCCGGCTCAAAAAGTTACGGCTGCCCACGCCTTGAGCGCCCCACTTGAGGGCAGTATTGTCCGTCCATTTGCGGCTACGCTGAAAGGTGTGGAAATTATGCCTGCGGAGGATTCAAAAGGCAGTATCACGGTGAAAAGTGTAGACACGGGACGTGTGTTATCCGTGACCAATGAGGCACAGGGCGGCATTCGGGTTACCGTACGCCATACGGGCAGCGTAACGGCAGAATACGGTCATTTGAGCGGAACAAAGCTTGCGGTGGATGACTGGATACAGAGCGGTGACACCGTTGGCTGGATGCAGGAGACGAAGGACGCTGAAACAGGGCTGCTTTTTTTTGCAATTATGAAAGACAAGACTTATATTGATCCTGCCGAAGTGGTATCGTTTGATTAGGATATTTGGCATTGAACTGTCGCTGCATCCGCTATTTGTGCTGATTCTGCTCTTTTCCGTGTTAACTGGACAGTTTCTGGAGCTGCTTACGCTCTTTACCATAGTGCTTATCCACGAATTGGGACATGTCTGCGCAGCTTTGCTGGCCGGGGTTACGGTCAGATCCGTTCAGTTGCTCCCCTTCGGCGGAGTGGCCGTGATTGAGGATCACGGGCGGCTTACGGCGAGCCGGGAGATTGGTATCGCGCTGGCTGGACCGCTGCAGAACGGAATCATGATCCTGCTGGCTGTTATGCTTCAGCAGGCAGGTGCAGGCAGTACGGCTTTTCTTGCTTATTTTATTCAGGCAAATGTGATTATCGCACTCTTCAATCTCCTGCCGGTTCTTCCCCTGGACGGGGGCAAGGTTCTTCAAGCTGCGCTAAGTATGGTTCTGCCGTATTATTATACTTTGCTGTGGGGCGGCAGAATAAGTATCGGAGCAAGTGTGCTTGTCATTGGCTACGCATTGCTGCCGCTTGGGACAGGCGGCGGCCTCCGGCTGAATCTGCTGATGATCGGGGCGTTTCTGCTCTATTCCAATAGGACAGATCATCGGAATCTGCCCTACCGCTTCATGGCATTTCTGATGAACAGAGAGGCAATGTATGCTCGCCATTTGCGTTCCAATAGCGAAGCTCGACCGATTGTTGCCGATTCCGCGAAACCTTTAGATGATATATTGCGTCTATTTAAACGTAATCAATATCATTTTATTTATGTGATGAACGATGATAGAAATATAGTAGCGGTTGTACCGGAGCAGCGCCTGATCTCTACTTATTTTGGAAAGTAGAACAGCTTCCGTGCGGCCGGTGGCAATGAATGATTGATTGAAACCCAGAGGTGAAGCCATGAAACAAATGATCGTTCACTGCACACAGCATGTTACCCGGATGGCTCTTCTGGAGAACGGGAGGCTGGTGGAATACGCGGCCGAACGCGATCAGCAGCAAGGTCTGGTCGGCAGTTATTACAAGGGCCGGGTTATGAATGTTTTGCCAGGCATGCAGGCTGCTTTTGTCGATATTGGACAGAAGAAGAATGCTTTTTTATATGTAGACGATGTGCTGCATCCCCATTTAGATAAGCAGCCGGCGGTGAAACCTTCCATTGAGACATTGCTGCAGCCCGGCCAGGAGCTTGTCGTCCAGGTCCGCAAAGAGCCGCGGGGCGGCAAGGGAGCACGTGTGACCACCCACTATACACTGCCGGGACGCTGGATGGTATACATGCCTTTTGCAGAATACGTAGGAGTTTCCAAAAAAATCAGCCGGGAATCGGAACGGAGCCGGCTTAAAGCAATCGGTGAGCGGCTGCGCCGCAGTGAAGAGGGGCTGATCATGCGGACAGTCTCCGAGGATGAGCCGGTGGATGCCGTCGAAGGCGACCTGTCCTTTCTGCGTGCGCAGTGGGAGATGATTGTCCGCCGCGCCGGGGAGGCCGTAGCTCCGGCCCTGCTGCACTGCGATCTGAGCATCGTTCAGCGATTTATCAGGGATGCCTTCAATCCGCAGCTTGATGAGCTGATGATTGATTCGGCTCATGCGGTGAGGGAAGCGGAGGCATTTCTGGATGATATGGCTCCCGAAGGGTACAAGCCTGTTGGATTGTACCGGGGACAAGAGTCCATCTTTACCGCATATGGTGTGCAGGAGCAGCTGCATAAAAGCTTCAACCGGAAGATTATTCTGGAGGGCGGGGCAACGCTGATTTGGGACGAGACAGAGGCGCTGACCGTCATTGATGTCAATACGGCACAATACACCGGGAGTACCACGCTTGAGGAGACCGTAACGCGAACAAATCTGCTGGCCGCAGAGGAAATTGGCAGACTTATCCGTCTACGCGATACCGGAGGCATCATCGTTGTTGATTTTATTGATATGGAGCGTGAGGAGCACCGCAGGCTAGTAACGGAACGGCTGGAGAGTGTGACGAGCCGGGACCGCACCAAGACGCATATTCTGGGCTGGACACATCTTGGTCTGCTGGAAATGACCCGTAAGAAGGCACGGCATGATTCGGCTAGCTTTGCCCCTGTGATCTGCCAATGCTGCGGAGGGACGGGGAAAGTTGGAGCCTGGCTGGAATAAGAATAATCAGCAAATCCAAACAGCTTTATTTATCCGCTTCTCTATACCATTGACTATCTGGATTAAGTATGATAATATCTTCAAGTATGTGTTTGATTGTTCTAATCCTGCACATGCTGTAACCGCTCCGATCGGGTACATAAGCGCAGATTTCTACGGGGATTTGCCACCTAGACTAGGCGAGTCTGAGACATGAGGAGGTGCAAGTACAATGTATGCAATTATCGAAACTGGCGGTAAGCAGTACAAAGTCCAAGAGGGCGATGTATTGTTCATTGAGAAGCTGGAAGCTGAAGACGGCGCAAGCGTAACGTTTGACCGTGTATTGGCTGTTTCTAACGAAGGTGGTCTGACTGCAGGAACTCCGCTGGTAAGCGGCGCGTCTGTAACAGCTAAAGTCGAGAAACATGGTAAGGGTCAGAAGGTTGTAGTTTACAAATACAAACCTAAGAAGAACTACCACAAGAAACAAGGCCATCGTCAACCGTACACTAAAGTAACTATCGAGAAGATTCAAGCGTAAGAAGGTGCGTTAATGATTAACGTGCGGATTACACGGGCTTCAGCTCAAGGTACGATTGTCGGTTTTGCCGTTAAAGGGCATGCAGAATACGCGAGGAAAGGCTGGGATATCGTCTGCGCGGGTGTTTCCACAGTTACATTTGGAACGGTGAATTCGATTGAGAAGCTGACTGGTGTTGTTCTGGATACTTCAATGGATGACGGATTTTTAAGCGGAACCCTGGTTCCGGTGAGTGATCCTGAAGTCTCCGCCAAGATCCAGCTTTTGCTGGAATCCATGGTTGTCATGCTCAGTGATATCGCAGAATCATACGGGAAGTATATTAAGATACAGCAAGTTATTATTTAAAGAAGGAGGTTGACCAACATGTTGAAATTGGATCTTCAGTTTTTCGCATCGAAAAAAGGTGTAGGTTCCACAAAAAACGGACGTGATTCCCACTCGAAACGTCTTGGCGTGAAACGTGCTGACGGTCAAGCAGTAACCGGCGGCAACATCCTGGTTCGTCAACGCGGAACTAAAATTCACCCAGGCACTAACGTAGGCATCGGTAAAGATGATACGCTCTTCGCATTGGTGGATGGCGTAGTGAAGTTCGAACGTTGGGGCCGCGACCGCAAAAAAGTGAGCGTGTACCCGGTTGATGTCGCTCCGGTAGCAGCGGCACTGGAAGCGTAAGCTTTCCGAACATTATTTGTATGTAGAAGCCTCCGGCATGAGTGCCGGGGGCTTTTTTGCAGGAAAAACAGGTGATACATTATTCACTTGCTCTCTGAATGCTAATGATTGCCGTGAAAGCCTGTGTTATACTGGGAATTGGCATATGCTTCATCAAGGTGAATATTGAATTAGACATGAATTTTGCGAACTGAGGGACGGGGAGAAAGAATGAAATCCTGGAAAAGTTTCGTCTGGGCAGTCATGTTATCCGTAGTGCTTCCTTTAGGTCTCGTGTATTGGCGTACCTCCCTTTTCACATGCCTGCTGCTTGGAATATGGGTAGCTGGGGTGCTTGCTTTCAGCTTTATTTACAACCGGCGTCATTTTGAAGAGGAACTGCGCATACAGGAGAAGACTCTGCAACAGGCGGCGAACCGGACACTGAATCATCATCGTCATGATTGGATGAATGAGCTGCAGGTGCTTTACGGATATATCCAGCTGGGTAAGCCTGATAAATCCGTGCAATGTGTGGAAAGAATAAAGGAGCGTATAGCGCTTGATAGCCGTATCGCCAAATTGGGAATCCCTTCGCTGGTGTTTTATTTGCAGTCTTTCCGCACATTCCGGAGCAATCTGGAGCTGGAAGTGCAGGTGGAGGAAGGCTTGCAGCTGGAGGACAAGCTAAGTCAGGAGAAAGGCGACGAGCTTACTTCGGTGATTATGCAGACGGTAAGGGCATACCAATACAGCGGACTTGTTCCGCAGGGCGATACCCAAAGACTCCGCCTAAGCTTTATACAGGATGGAGGAGACATTCTGATCTCTTTCGAAGGCGAGGGTGAGCATAGCAATCCCGAGCTGCTACAGGGGCAAATTTATAATATAGTCCAAGGGAAAATTATGAAGGCGGAGCAGTTGGAGCAGGACAGAGCTCATGTGAAACTGCGTTTACCGCTGGAGATGTAAGGAAGGTGAACATGAATGTTCGTAGATAAGGCTAAGATTTATGTTAAAGGCGGCGACGGAGGCGATGGACTGGTAGCGTTCCGGCGTGAAAAGTATGTGCCGGAAGGCGGGCCTGCCGGCGGTGACGGCGGCCGCGGCGGCGACGTTATTTTCCGGGTGGATGAAGGTTTACGTACGCTGATGGATTTTCGTTATCAGCGCCATTTTAAAGCAGAACGTGGTGTAAAAGGACGCAACAAGAGTCAGCATGGTGCCAATGCCGAGCATATGATCGTACGGATTCCTCCGGGAACTATATTGATCGACGACGACACCCAGGAAGTGATCGCCGATATGACCCGTCACGGACAGCAGGTTGTTGTAGCGCGCGGCGGACGCGGCGGACGGGGAAATACCCGGTTTGCCACTGCGGCCAATACAGCGCCTGAACTGGCTGAGAATGGGGAAGAAGGCCAGGAGCGTTATGTAGTTATGGAATTGAAGGTAATGGCTGATGTAGGCCTGGTAGGATTCCCAAGTGTCGGGAAATCGACGCTGCTGTCGGTAGTCTCCGCAGCTCAACCGAAGATCGGAGCCTACCACTTCACAACGATTACTCCGAACCTGGGTGTGGTGGATGTCGGCGACGGCCGGAGCTTTGTCATGGCGGATTTGCCCGGACTGATCGAAGGGGCCAGCGAAGGCATCGGCCTGGGTCACGAATTCCTGCGCCATGTTGAGCGCACGCGCATTATTATCCATGTCGTGGATATGTCCGGTTCCGAGGGGCGGGATCCCTTCGAAGATTGGGTCATGATTAATGATGAGCTGAAGCAGTACAATGCAAGTCTGATTGACCGTCCGCAGATTGTCGCGGCGAACAAAATGGATATGCCTGAATCGGAGGAGAACCTCAGTTCTTTCCGTGAACGGGTTGCAGAGCTGCGTCCGGATCTGGAGATTATGCCGATCTCCTCACTTACCCGCCAAGGGGTGCAGGAGCTGCTCTACCGTGCTACGGATATCCTTGACAGTATTCCGGTTGCTCCGGTGGTTGAAGAGGTGGCAGAAACCTCTGAACGCAAGGTTTATAAGCTGGAGGCCGAAGAGGATAACTCCTTCACAATCACCCGCGACAACGATGCGTTTGTCGTCAGCAGTCCGCGCATTGAGCGGATGATCAAGCGTATGCAGTTGAGTACGCATGATGCGATCCTGAAGCTTGCCCGTACCCTGCGCCACATGGGTGTAGATGCGGAACTGCGTAAGCGTGGGGCTGTAGAAGGCACGATTGTCCGCATTGCCGATTTCGAATTCGAGTTTGTAGAGAACAGCAGCTACTATTAATAGTGGTGCTGGCTGCACGCTACACGGTATAAAGCAGATAGAAGAAACGCCGACTACGTTTTTCCTGACAAGGAGGACGGAGGCGGCGTTTTTTTATGTAATGTTCTGTTTGGTTTAGGCTGATTGGCATACATTAAAGTGGTGAGAAACGGTGTATGACAGCAACCTTCGAACAGAAATGATCTGTCCTTTTGCAGCTTATAGGATGTGGGTGGCTTCATTCTTGCAGTGTATTCTTGGCTTCGTGTGAAAATATGTTGCGTTATTCGGGCTGAATCCTATATAATGTCCACTAAGAAAACACAAAAGTCTTTGGGGTGAGGACGTTCGTGAAAGAACGCTATTATTTAGTCCGCGAGGACATATTGCCTGATGCTGTGCTGAAGACGATGCAGGTCAAACAGCTGCTTGAGGCGGGAGATGCTAAGACGGTGCACGAGGGTGTTGAGAGGGTTGGACTTAGCCGCAGCGCTTTTTATAAATATAAGGACGGCATACATCTGATCCATCAACTGGAACGCGAACGCATTGTCACGATCTCCATTGATCTGGAACATGAGTCCGGCATGCTGTCCAAGGTACTCGGCTGTGTGGCGGTTCACGGAGCCAACGTGTTGACGATCCACCAGAGTATTCCGCTCCAAGGGCGGGCCAATGTTGTGATCTCCGTGGAGATCTCGCATTTAAATGAAGAAATGGGCGACATGCTTGATGGCCTGAAGGAAATTGCTGGAGTGAAGCGCGCTTTTATTATCGGCCAGGGTTAAGATGTTTAAGAAGCAGTTTTATTGCGGTCATTATTCTGTGAAGTATAGCTTCATATAACTTTTAGGAGGATTCAAATGAAGCCGGTTAAAGTTGGTTTATTGGGGCTGGGAACAGTAGGTACGGGCGTGGTCCGTATCGTAGAAGGAAATCAGGAGGATCTGAGCAGTCAAGTGGGCTCCCCGATTCTCATTGAGCGCATTGCTGTGAAGAATACGGATAAACCCCGTGAAATCGAAGTAGATGCCTCCAAAGTGACTTCAGATCCATGGGAGGTTATCCGTGATCCTGAAATTGATGTCATCGTCGAAGTGATGGGCGGCATTGCCGGAACAAAGGAATATATCCTTGAAGCGCTGGAACGCGGCAAACATATTGTAACCGCAAATAAAGATTTGATGGCGCTGCACGGCTCGGAGATTCTGGCTAAAGCGCAGGAGAAGCAATGCGATGTGTTTTATGAGGCAAGCGTTGCCGGAGGAATTCCGATTATCCGCACGCTGATCGAAGGTTTTTCATCAGATAAGATTATTAAGATTATGGGGATAGTGAATGGAACAACCAATTACATACTGAGCAAAATGAGCCAGGAAGGCGCGTCCTACAATGATGTACTTAAGGAAGCGCAAGGACTGGGATATGCTGAGTCTGACCCGACCTCCGACGTTGAAGGTCTTGATGCTGCACGCAAGATGGCGATCCTCGGCACGCTTGGCTTCCGAACAAATGTTGAACTCAGCGATGTCAGTGTGAGCGGCATCTCGGGAGTGAGCAAAGAGGATATCGCGTTTGCTAAACGTCTTGGTTATGAAATGAAGCTGCTAGGAATCGCAGAGTGTGAAGACGAGGCGTTCAGCATCAGTGTTCAACCGACCATGATCCGGGCCAGCCATCCGATTGCTTCCGTCAACGGTGTATTTAATGCGGTGTATGTATTCGGGCAAGCGGTAGGAGAGACTATGTTTTATGGTGCGGGAGCAGGTGCGATGCCTACAGCAACCTCTATCGTTGCCGATCTGGTGGCAGTTATCAAGAACCTGAAATTGGGCGTTAACGGTCTTAAGCAGATTGTCCCGTATAAGCAAAAGAAGCTGAAGAGCGACGAGGACATCTTTTTTAAGAACTTTCTGCTGCTGCATGTAGATGATAAAGCGGGTGTGCTGGCGAAGATCACTCAGGTGTTTGCCGAATACGATGTCAGCCTCGACTCCGTTGTGCAGCAAGCCAACCCAAATAATACTGATGCGGAGATCATAATTGTGACGCACAATGCAAGCAAGGCGAGTATGAATAAGGTAATGCGGCATTTGGAGCAGCTTGCCGTCATCCACCGGATCAAGAGCCATTATCGTGTGGAAGGCTGACAACGGAGTAAGTTCCAGATATCAGGAACCGCGTAAAAATAACGAAGGAGATTTCATCAGCCATGAGTATTTACGGAAGGTCTAGAGTTAAAGTCCCTGCCAGTACCGCCAATCTTGGACCGGGTTTTGATACACTGGGTATGGCCTTGTCGCTGTATGCCTGGATTGAGATGGAGGAAGCTGCGGAAACCGTGTTTCACCTACATGGTGATGAGATGAAGGGTGTGCCCCAGGACAAGAATAACTTGCTCTACCAGGTAGCCCAAATGGTTTTTGCGGAAGCTGGGGTTACCATCCCTGAGTTGTCGATTTCCATGTATTCCGAGATTCCGCTGACACGGGGACTTGGCAGCAGCGCGTCAGCCATTATTGGCGGAATGGCAGCAGCTAATGCTATGATTGGTTCACCGCTGGACAATGCCAGACTGTTTGATATGGCCACTGCACTGGAGAAGCATCCCGACAATGTTGGAGCGTCCCTGTTCGGGGGAATCATTACGGCTGTCTGGGATGGCGAGCATGCCGACTTTATCCGTCTGGAGCCGCCGCAGGATCTGGAAGTGCTTGTTGTGATCCCCGAATTTGAGCTGGCCACGGTCAAAGCACGTGGGGTCATTCCCTCCGAAATCACGGTGGGCGATGCGGTCTTTAACATCAGCCGTACTTCGCTGCTGACGGCGGCACTGGCCTCTGGCAGGCTTGATCTCATCAGCCGGGCTATGCAGGACCGGCTGCATCAGCCATACCGTGCGCCGCTGGTGCCGGGGATGGAGAAGCTGCTCGCCGAAGCCCCGCAGCATGGGGCGCTGGGGATTGCTCTTAGCGGCGCGGGACCTACACTTCTTTGTCTGGTCGACCGGCGCGAGGGCAGGAAGCAGGAGCTTGAGCAATTTTTGAAAGAAACGATGCAGCAGCACGGTATCCCGGCCCGCACTCGCTGGCTGCCTCCATGTACTTCCGGGGTTACCACTGAGCTGCTCGAAAGAAACAGGATGCAAAAGCAATCATTTTTGGATATGATAAAAGGAGAAATACAGCCATGAAGTCAATAGCGGTATTGCCGCAGGGTACCGTCTCCCACGAAGCGCTGCTGTACTTGTTTGGTGCTGAGCCTGTAAAGCTTGAACATCATAAGCTGATTTCCGACGTTTTTCTCTCTACAGCAGGCGGTGCCACTGATTACAGCGTCATTCCCATTGAGAACACGATTGAAGGTTCGGTCAGTCTGCATATCGATTGGCTCATTAATGAGGTGAATCTTCCGATGCAGGCGGAGTGGATCTTTCCGTCGATACAGAATCTCATCAGCAACCCGCAGGAGTTCAAGGATGACAGTGGAAATAAGGATTATACTAAGATCGTAAAGATCCTTTCCCATTCTGTCGCCATGGCGCAATGCCTGCAGTTTATCCGCGAGCATGCCCCTTGGGCTGAGCTGGAGTCGGTCGGAAGCACTTCCGAAGCAGTGGAAATAGTAAAGAACAATCCGGGCAGAGGTTGGGCAGCAATCGGCACGGCACTCGGTGCCGCAACGCATGGCCTGGAGATCCTTGACTGGAAAATCACGGACCACCATAATAATTACACAAGGTTTGTCCTTGTAGGCCCGCACAAGCTGAGGCTTCCCCGCAAGAGTGTTGGAGACAAGACGAGTATTCTTGTAACCCTGCCGGAGGATTTTCCGGGAGCCTTGCATCAGGTGCTGTCTGCATTTGCATGGCGGCGTCTGAATTTATCACGTATTGAATCACGTCCTACGAAGAAGAAACTGGGTACTTATTATTTTTACATTGATGTACTGGAACCGATAGAATCGGTCCTGCTCCCGGCGGCGATTGAGGAGATCAAGGCATTGGGCTGTCAGGTGCGGATTCTGGGCTCCTACCCCACATACACCTATGAGGAAGAGAAAGCGGAGGTGCAGTAAGTTCATGGCTGAGCAATGGATCTATCTGGATGGACAACACGTAACAAAGGAAAATGCAAAGGTATCCGTTTTTGATCATGGATTCTTATATGGAGACGGCATTTTCGAAGGCATTCGCATTTATAACGGCAACATTTTCAAATGCAAAGAGCATCTGGACAGGCTGTATGATTCGGCCAAGTCAATTATGCTGGACATTCCGCTGACTTACGATGAAATGCTGGAGGCTATGGCTGAGACGATTCGCTTGAACGATATGCGCAACGGCTATATCCGTCTGATCGTTTCGCGGGGTCCCGGAAATCTGGGACTGGATCCACGGCGTTGCCCTAAGGCGAGCGTGATTATCATTGTGGAGCAGCTGGCCATTTATCCGGAGCAGGCTTATCTTAACGGTTTACGGGCAGTTTCCGTATCACAACGGCGCAATATCCCGGATGCACTGAATCCGAAGATCAAATCACTCAACTACCTCAATAACATCCTCGTTAAGATTCAGTCCAATCTCGCTGAGGCTGACGAAGCGATTATGATGAACGCTCAAGGGTACGTAACTGAAGGTTCGGGAGATAATATCTTCATTGTCAAAAGGGGTGTGGTGTACACGCCGCCTTGCTACCTTGGTGCACTCGAAGGAATTACCCGTCTGGCCATTATCGAACTCTGTGAGAAACTGGGACTTCCGCTGAAGGAAGAACCGTTCACCATGCATGATGTCTATATTGCCGACGAAGTCTTTTTCACCGGAACGGCAGCTGAGGTTATTGCAGCCCGTGAAATCGATGGACGGATTATCGGAGCAGGGCATGCCGGACCGATTACACTGCAATTACTTGAAGAATTCCGTAATGCGGTGGATAAGGACGGCTACAAAGTCTGGGAATAGTGATTCACTAAATTCATTGATTTACCATAAGCAAATCCTTTCATGCCAGTCATGAAAGGATTTTTTTTGTTCACATGATGTCAATCGCCCATGGGCTGCATAAGATGTAGTAACGAAGGAGGCGGCTGTACCGCATTGTCCGATGCTTGAGAGCAGAGCCGGAAATCGGAATTGCTTGTAGAGCGGGGTTGCAGCATAGCTGTAATAAATGCATCGCTTCACAACACTTTGGCATATGCCGTCTAAGTCAGGACTGTATTTGTGCTGATCTGAGATGCATAAGCTCACAAAATTTATAGGAGGTAAATGCTGCGTGAAAATACACATTGTAAAAAAAGGCGATACGCTGTATGCATTATCACAAAAGTACGGAGTAACGCTCCAAAAGATCATTGAGGCTAACCCGCAGATCAGTAATCCTGAAGTGCTTGCTATTGGGGATAAAGTTAAAATCCCTGCGGCTCCGATGCTTGTTCCGGAAAACAATGAGCTTTACTACAAGCACACTGTTAAACAAGGTGATACGTTGTGGAAATTATCCAAAGCATGGGGAATTACCTTGAAAGAGATCATTGACGCCAATCCGCATCTCAAGAATCCTAATGCGCTCATGACCGGTGAAGTTGTCAATATTCCCAAAAAGGCGAATGAGCCGACTCCAATTCAGGCTCAATCCGTGCAACCTATGCAATCCAATACCAATGCCAATGCAAATGCGAATGTAACTCCGGTTCAACCGCTTGCTGTATCGCCTGAGGTGGTAGACAAAACAAAGGTTGGCGGAAAAACCTATACCGGACCAAAGGAAGAGCCCGTTCAGGCAGTTTCCCCTGTCTCAACCCCGGCTCCGAATCCCGCACCGGCTCCTGTCCAGGTTGCCGCACCTCTTCCGAATAAAGCGCCTGAAGTAGCTCCCGTTCAGGAAGTAGTACATGAAACACAAAGTCTGTTTGTGCAAATTTCTGTACCTGCGCAAGAAGCTATAACCTATGAGATGCCCAAAGAAAAGGAGAAATCCGAGGTACAGCCGGCAACCTGGCCTGACCATAAGGACGGACCATGCGAAAAAACAGCAGGTTATCCCGGATTAAACGAAAATCCATATTATTTCGATTGCCCGCCGGCATATCCGTATTATGAGCAACCTATGCCAGTGATGGGTATAAATGTGGCCCCGAATTATATGCAGCCGACTTCGTATATGCCGGACTGTGGTTCTCCGTATGCCTATACGGGAAACGAATATCCCGCTACTGACTATTCCAATGCTTGGTATCCAAATGCAGCTCCCGAGTATGCAAATGCGGCTATGGCTGAGAATAATCCTCCTGTTGATTATTCTGCTTACGCAGTTCCGCAGTACGGTGGTCAGTCCATGAACCTCCCGTGGCCAACCTGCGCCTGTGGTGGAGGAATGCCGATTCAGCCCTATACTTATGAGCAGCCTGCATATACTAATATGTCACCCTATATGCCACAGCCCGGTGCGGTTTCTCCTTACGGAGCTGGACCCTTCTCCATGCCGAATGAGGCCGCTGTTGCACTATTAGGAATACATGGGATTCCTGGATATCCGATGTATCCGGGGATGGAGAATTATGCTCATCACAACCGTGTGCCAGAAATTCTTGAGCCGGAGGTTATTGCGCAGGATGTTCCTCAAGCAGCAGAAGCCGTCAGCGCAGGAACCGCAGTTAAGAACAAAGCCAGCTCGGGAAAAGCGGGTACACCTAAAGTTAAAACCTCAGGTCTAGCTGCTGACAAATCAAATAAAACTGCACCTAAACAACGTTCGAAGCATGCAGACCGCACGGGGACTTCAAAGAAAAGTAAAAATCCATGGATATCAAATTAAATTGGGCTTGAATTGAAATTTGCGTACTGCACCAGAGGGCCTGCATCTTAAGATGCAGGCCCTCTGGTGTTTACTTAGTTATCATTAGGAAGAGTGTCATGCATTGTGTAGCTAACGATACTAATAGTACTAAAAGCAAAATGGTAAATCCTGTGGGTTGTTTTTGTTAGAGGTTACATGTTATATTATAAATCCAGTCGCAAGCGGAAGGAACGCTTGAATGATTGGAACGTGTTGAACGATTGATATTGCTAACATGATGAAAAATAAGTGTTGCATTGAATCGGAAAACATGATATATTATAAGAGTTGCTGGTGACGAGATGATCGACGCTGACAACGAGCTTGATCTTTGAAAACTGAACAACGAGTGAGTATGGAAATCACGTAAGTGAGATCCAAAAATTAGAGAATGTAAATTCTCGTCAGATGTTTCAAATTGAGCAATCGCTCTTTCTAAATACCAATTTGGAGAGTTTGATCCTGGCTCAGGACGAACGCTGGCGGCGTGCCTAATACATGCAAGTCGAGCGGAGTTATGAAGGAGCTTGCTCCGGAATAACTTAGCGGCGGACGGGTGAGTAACACGTAGGCAACCTACCTCTTTGACTGGGATAACTACCGGAAACGGTAGCTAATACCGGATAATTCCTTTGTTCACATGGACGGAGGATGAAAGGCGGAGCAATCTGCTACAAGGAGATGGGCCTGCGGCGCATTAGCTAGTTGGTGGGGTAACGGCCCACCAAGGCGACGATGCGTAGCCGACCTGAGAGGGTGAACGGCCACACTGGGACTGAGACACGGCCCAGACTCCTACGGGAGGCAGCAGTAGGGAATCTTCCGCAATGGGCGAAAGCCTGACGGAGCAACGCCGCGTGAGTGATGAAGGTTTTCGGATCGTAAAGCTCTGTTGCCAGGGAAGAACGTCCGGTAGAGTAACTGCTACCGGAGTGACGGTACCTGAGAAGAAAGCCCCGGCTAACTACGTGCCAGCAGCCGCGGTAATACGTAGGGGGCAAGCGTTGTCCGGAATTATTGGGCGTAAAGCGCGCGCAGGCGGCTATTTAAGTCTGGTGTTTAAACCTTGGGCTCAACCTGAGGTCGCACTGGAAACTGGGTGGCTTGAGTACAGAAGAGGAAAGTGGAATTCCACGTGTAGCGGTGAAATGCGTAGATATGTGGAGGAACACCAGTGGCGAAGGCGACTTTCTGGGCTGTAACTGACGCTGAGGCGCGAAAGCGTGGGGAGCAAACAGGATTAGATACCCTGGTAGTCCACGCCGTAAACGATGAGTGCTAGGTGTTAGGGGTTTCGATACCCTTGGTGCCGAAGTTAACACAGTAAGCACTCCGCCTGGGGAGTACGGTCGCAAGACTGAAACTCAAAGGAATTGACGGGGACCCGCACAAGCAGTGGAGTATGTGGTTTAATTCGAAGCAACGCGAAGAACCTTACCAGGTCTTGACATCCCTCTGAATCCACTAGAGATAGTGGCGGCCTTCGGGACAGAGGAGACAGGTGGTGCATGGTTGTCGTCAGCTCGTGTCGTGAGATGTTGGGTTAAGTCCCGCAACGAGCGCAACCCTTGACTTTAGTTGCCAGCAGGTAAGGCTGGGCACTCTAGAGTGACTGCCGGTGACAAACCGGAGGAAGGTGGGGATGACGTCAAATCATCATGCCCCTTATGACCTGGGCTACACACGTACTACAATGGCCGGTACAACGGGAAGCGAAGCCGCGAGGTGGAGCCAATCCCAGCAAAGCCGGTCTCAGTTCGGATTGCAGGCTGCAACTCGCCTGCATGAAGTCGGAATTGCTAGTAATCGCGGATCAGCATGCCGCGGTGAATACGTTCCCGGGTCTTGTACACACCGCCCGTCACACCACGAGAGTTTACAACACCCGAAGTCGGTGGGGTAACCCGCAAGGGAGCCAGCCGCCGAAGGTGGGGTAGATGATTGGGGTGAAGTCGTAACAAGGTAGCCGTATCGGAAGGTGCGGCTGGATCACCTCCTTTCTATGGAGAATCGTTTCCTGCAACGGAAACATTCAAATCGGAAGCTTAGCTTCCAAAACTCAGGTTTAGGCCTGTTACTCACTCGTTGGTCAGTTTTGAGAGTTTAAGCTCTCAAGTAGTACCTTGATCCTTGAAAACTGGATACCGAAACGAATTTGCGTTTTAGAACATCTTTTAGCTGAAACTTGTGTAAACAAGTTTTAATTATAGCGATGCTAGCGATTTTCCCTCTGGGAAAACGCATTGGTTAAGCTAATAAGAGCACACGGAGGATGCCTAGGCGCCAGGAGCCGACGAAGGACGTGGCGAACAACGAAACTGCCTCGGGGAGCTGTAAGCAAGCTTTGATCCGGGGGTGTCCGAATGGGGAAACCCAGCTGTGGTAATTCGCAGTTACTTCTCTCTGAATACATAGGAGAGATAGAGGCAGACCAGGGGAACTGAAACATCTAAGTACCCTGAGGAAGAGAAAACAATAGTGATTCCGTCAGTAGCGGCGAGCGAACGCGGAACAGCCTAAACCAAGGGGCAAGCCCCTTGGGGTTGTGGGACGTCTCACATGGAGTTACAAAGGAATATGGTAGGCGAAGAGGTCTGGAAAGGCCCGCGATAGAGGTAAAAGCCCTGTAGCCTAAACTGTGTTCTCTCCGAGACGGATCCCGAGTAGTGCGGGGCACGTGAAACCCCGTATGAATCCAGCAGGACCATCTGCTAAGGCTAAATACTACCTGGCGACCGATAGTGAAACAGTACCGTGAGGGAAAGGTGAAAAGCACCCCGGAAGGGGAGTGAAATAGAACCTGAAACCGTGTGCTTACAAAAAGTCAGAGCCCGATCTAGGGGTGATGGCGTGCCTTTTGTAGAATGAACCGGCGAGTTACGTTTAACATGCAAGGTTAAGGTGAGAAGCCGGAGCCGCAGCGAAAGCGAGTCTGAATAGGGCGACTTAAGTATGTGGACGTAGACCCGAAACCGTGTGATCTACCCCTGTCCAGGGTGAAGGTGCGGTAACACGCACTGGAGGCCCGAACCCACGTATGTTGAAAAATGCGGGGATGAGGTGGGGGTAGCGGAGAAATTCCAATCGAACTCGGAGATAGCTGGTTCTCCCCGAAATAGCTTTAGGGCTAGCCTCGGTGAATGGAGTGGTGGAGGTAGAGCACTGATTGGGTGCGGGGCCCGCAAGGGTTACCAAGCTCAGTCAAACTCCGAATGCCATTAACTTCTTGCCGGGAGTCAGACAGTGAGTGCTAAGATCCATTGTCAAAAGGGAAACAGCCCAGACCATCAGCTAAGGTCCCCAAGTGTGTGTTAAGTGGGAAAGGATGTGGAGTTGCACAGACAACCAGGATGTTGGCTTAGAAGCAGCCACCATTGAAAGAGTGCGTAATAGCTCACTGGTCGAGTGACTCTGCGCCGAAAATGTAACGGGGCTAAACACACCACCGAAGCTATGGCTAGATGCTTTGCATCTGGGGTAGGGGAGCGTTGTATGTGGGTTGAAGGTGTACCGTAAGGAGCGCTGGACAGCATACAAGTGAGAATGCCGGTATGAGTAACGAAAAGATCAGTGAGAATCTGATCCGCCGAAAGCCCAAGGTTTCCTGAGGAAGGCTCGTCCGCTCAGGGTAAGTCGGGACCTAAGGCGAGGCCGAAAGGCGTAGTCGAAGGACAACAGTTTGAAATTACTGTACCACCGTAATCCGCTATGAGCGATGGGGTGACGCAGGAGGGTAGTGACGCGGACTGATGGATGTCCGTCTAAGCAGTGAGGCTGGTGTGTAGGCAAATCCGCACACCGTTAAGGCTGGGCTGTGATGGGGAGCGAAAATTATAGTAGCGAAGGTCATGATCTCACACTGCCAAGAAAAGCCTCTAGCCAGGAGAAGGTGCCCGTACCGCAAACCGACACAGGTAGGCGAGAAGAGAATTCTAAGGCGCGCGGAAGAACTCTCGTTAAGGAACTCGGCAAAATGACCCCGTAACTTCGGGAGAAGGGGTGCCTCGGTAGGGTGAATAGCCCGAGGGGGCCGCAGTGAAAAGGCCCAAGCGACTGTTTAGCAAAAACACAGGTCTGTGCGAAGCCGCAAGGCGAAGTATACGGGCTGACGCCTGCCCGGTGCTGGAAGGTTAAGGGGAGCGGTTAGGAGCAATCCGAAGCTGTGAACCGAAGCCCCAGTAAACGGCGGCCGTAACTATAACGGTCCTAAGGTAGCGAAATTCCTTGTCAGGTAAATTCTGACCCGCACGAATGGCGTAACGACTTGGGCGCTGTCTCAACGAGAGATCCGGTGAAATTTTAATACCTGTGAAGATGCAGGTTACCCGCGACAAGACGGAAAGACCCCATGGAGCTTTACTGCAGCTTGATATTGAATTTGGGTACGATCTGTACAGGATAGGTGGGAGCCGTAGAGGCAGGAGCGCAAGCTTCTGCGGAGGCGCCGTTGGGATACCACCCTGATCGTATCTAGGTTCTAACCTGGTGCCCTAATCGGGTACGGGGACCGTGTCAGGCGGGCAGTTTGACTGGGGCGGTCGCCTCCTAAAGAGTAACGGAGGCGTTCAAAGGTTCCCTCAGAATGGTTGGAAATCATTCGAAGAGTGCAAAGGCATAAGGGAGCTTGACTGCGAGACCTACAAGTCGAGCAGGGACGAAAGTCGGACTTAGTGATCCGGTGGTACCGCATGGAAGGGCCATCGCTCAACGGATAAAAGCTACCCTGGGGATAACAGGCTTATCTCCCCCAAGAGTCCACATCGACGGGGAGGTTTGGCACCTCGATGTCGGCTCATCGCATCCTGGGGCTGAAGTAGGTCCCAAGGGTTGGGCTGTTCGCCCATTAAAGCGGTACGCGAGCTGGGTTCAGAACGTCGTGAGACAGTTCGGTCCCTATCTGTCGTGGGCGCAGGAAATTTGAGAGGAGCTGTCCTTAGTACGAGAGGACCGGGATGGACGTACCGCTGGTGCATCAGTTGTTCCGCCAGGAGCATGGCTGAGTAGCTACGTACGGACGGGATAAGCGCTGAAAGCATCTAAGCGTGAAGCCCCCCTCAAGATGAGATTTCCCAATCAGTAAGACCCCTTGAAGACGACGAGGTAGATAGGTTGGAGGTGGAAGTGCAGCAATGCATGGAGCTGACCAATACTAATCGGTCGAGGGCTTATCCAACAAATTAAGACGCAGATTCGTTTCGGATTCAGTTTTCAGGAATTAAGGTTCCTGAAGCATTTACGCTGTAAATGCCCGTTTGGTGGCGATAGCGGAGGGGTTCCACGCGTACCCATCCCGAACACGACCGTTAAGCCCTCCAGCGCCGATGGTACTTGGACCGAAGGGTCCTGGGAGAGTAGGACGCCGCCAAGCACAGAGACCACTGTTGATTTAATCAGCAGTGGTCTTTTGTTTATGCTACGCTTCGCCAATACTAGGGATGGAAAGAACTCAAGGGGAGACTTTTAATGATCATCTGGATTAATGGATATTACATCCGAGATAACACTCCGCACGAGATATCCCAAGATGATTTTCAGGATCATCCTCTTTGGCGCGAAATAAACTATTCCATGCTAAAATACATAGAATCTCAGTACAGTGGAACTATTATTGTACCTATGACCATTACGGATTCCGGCTACTTTATGGAGATTGTTGGCAGACTAATGCAAGAAGGCGTAGAGGTTCATCATTTCACCTTATGTGCTTCCCAGGAGACACTGCTTAGAAGATTGAATAGCCGGGGGGACTCTAATAACTCTTGGCCCGCCCAACAGATTGAGCGATGTCTCAAGGGCCTTGCACAGGAGATATTTCAATGCCACCTGAATAATGACCAGTTGACAGTTGATGAGGTAGTAGAGGCTATAGCGTTGCAGCTGGGTATCACCCTGTTACCCGCTTAATTTCAGCTCTAATTATTGCAGATTAGCTAGCTTGAAGATCTTACTGAAAGAAAATAAATTATAAAATCCTTATAAACTATTGCTATATAATCTTATAATTGATATAATATTTTTTGTTGTCACAAAAGGCAACTTTATTGTGGCCCGTTGGTCAAGGGGTTAAGACACCTCCCTTTCACGGAGGTAACATGGGTTCGAATCCCATACGGGTCATCAACTTTTTATCGAATTCCGCTGATAAAGATTGCTTTTATCAGAAGAATGTGTTAAGATCATTAAGTTGCTTCTTTCATTGGAGGCTTAGCTCAGCTGGGAGAGCATCTGCCTTACAAGCAGAGGGTCGGGGGTTCGAACCCCTCAGCCTCCACCAGAGGATTCCCTAAATAGCAGAATCTTTTGCTTCTGGGAAGATCAAAGAAATAAACACTTTTTACTGACGCGGGGTGGAGCAGCCCGGTAGCTCGTCGGGCTCATAACCCGAAGGCCGCAGGTTCAAATCCTGCCCCCGCAATTATTTGGAACCGTGGTGTAGTTGGCCTAACATGCCTGCCTGTCACGCAGGAGATCGCGGGTTCGAATCCCGTCGGTTCCGCCATTTATGGCACCGGGTTAGAATCTCAGCAATATCATACATACTGTGTGCGGACGTGGCTCAGCGGTAGAGCATCGCCTTGCCAAGGCGAGGGTCGCGGGTTCGATTCCCGTCGTCCGCTCCATAATATGCGCCCTTAGCTCAGCTGGATAGAGCGTTTGACTACGAATCAAAAGGCCGGGAGTTCGAATCTCTCAGGGCGCGCCATTTTTACTCTAATAATTAAATATACGCCGGCGTGGCGGAATGGCAGACGCGCTCGACTCAAAATCGAGTGGGAAACCGTGGAGGTTCGAGTCCTCTCGCCGGTATATCCAATACAGGCTTATAGAATT
Organism: Paenibacillus sp. FSL L8-0340; assembly: GCF_038593145.1. Lineage (NCBI taxonomy): Bacteria > Bacillati > Bacillota > Bacilli > Caryophanales > Paenibacillaceae > Paenibacillus > Paenibacillus sp. FSL L8-0340. The sequence goes on along the minus strand of NZ_CP151967.1, from coordinate 5,953,012 downwards.
GCTTTAGGGCGATTTTGTAAGCCTGTATTTTATATTTTAGCAAGAAATGATTCATAGCTTGCCAAGAGCACACTTCGGCTTGCGGTGTTATGCCGAGAGCCGATAATCGGCCTATAAGCTCCGCGTTAACGGCTAACTGTTATTTTACAATAAGCTGCTTTACTTGCTCAGGAAGCTCTTCTGGCGATATTTCTTCCCAATGTGTTACACCGCGCAGAAAGGTCGCAAACAGCTTCAAACTCGCATTCTTCTGAAGCTGTTTGCTGGCAGTGAAGCTTAATTTCTTGGTGTTCCCCTGAGCTGTGTATCCGGTAAGTTCATAATTGTATCTGCTGTATCAGGACACAGCCATATCTTTATGCTTCAGCCGATGAACTGACCACGCCGCAAACAACGCAATAAACGTAACATTCATGAAGAAAAAGGATAGGTTCTCTGCAGGTGTCAAATCCCGCTGGCTCAGCACACTCATACCGATGGTCAACAGGGAGTAGGGGAACAACATACCGATTTTCGCCACATACATGGCCAGACCAAGGAAGACTGCACAGAGACTGATTCCGATCGGGGCGGCGAAGCTGCGTATACGTATGGAAAAACCTAATTGCAAAGCGGCAATAGCCACCGAGGAAAGCCATCCGCGAAAGCCCCAGACTAATGTTTCAGTTGGAAAGGCTCCAGAAATGGAAAACAGCTGACCAGCTGACCAGTACATCACCATGAATAACGTCTGCACTATGAAGATTAGTAAGCTTATGATAATAAGCTTGGCCATAAATACGCTAGAAACAGATACGGGGGAGGCTAGAATCAGATTCCAGTTCCGGTTGTTATGTTCTAGCCTGCATACGAATGCACAACAGATCGCAATGAGTATCGGCAGGAAAAATTCTCCGTAAAATAAACTTACCTGTGTCCACAAGCTGTACCATCCATTTTGCAAGGCTGCTTGATTAAAATAAAAGTTAAAACATCCGATCACCAGACTCATGACGGGCAGGATGGCCAGCACAAGGCCGATCCGGGAATGACGAAGCTTAAGCCATTCTGTTGAAACGCTTCTGAGCATCTTGTTATCTCCTTAGACATCCTGTCTTGAAATATGAAAATTGCCGCAAATATAAAAAACAAGTGCCATGAATAAGACTGCAAGCAGCAGGCCAGGGCGCATCGTTCCGCTTAAATAAGTGCCGGAAGAGGCGCTATAAATATACGTGACCGGGCTCAAATCCATATAATAGGACCAGATGAAGAAATGACGAAGGGAGGCAGGAAACAGAGTTAGGGTTGTGCCGAGAAAACCGCCCAGCATCCCCAGACTCAAGGCAAAGGCCTGATTTTTTACGGCCAGTGACAACCATTGCTGCATGGAGGTGATTGCCAAATTGGTGAGCAGCGTGCCGGCAATGAATTGCAAAAGCAGAGACACCGGCAGCGGCCCTTCAAAGTTGTTGAGGGATCCGAAGCCGATGATGAATCCCGCCTGGATGACGATGCCGTACAAAGCCAAGCTGCTGGCACACATGTACTTGGCTGCATAGACATGATTGCGGCCTATAGAGGTTGTCATAAGCATTTTCCAGGTGCTTCCCTTATGTTCCATATCGCAAATCCTGGAAACGATAATTGCTGATATAATGGGCAGAAAAAGTCCATTCATAGAAGATAGGGTGAAAATCAGCGCTTCCCAAGAGGCGTTTTCCGGACTGCGGGAGATCGAGATGCTCATAGACAGCGAAGCCCACACCAATTCCGCAACGAGAAACAAGGTCAGCATCACCCATACTTTTTTACGGCGGATTTTAAAATACTCCAAAGCTAAGGCCTTTATCACAGACTCCGCTCCTTTCCGGTAAGATCAAGAAATATATCCTCCAGACTTTTTTGATGTTCCTGAATTCTTGAAACAGAAAGGTTGCTTTCGACCAGAATCCGATTGATCCGGGACACCTCTCCATCATCCAAGTATTCGAACATGAGATGCTTTTCCTGAAATCTAGGCATATATTCATGCGCAAGCAGTATTTTTTCGGCTTTGGCGTTATCATTTGTCTGGATGTGTATCGTTGCCTCGTTATTCTTTCGAAGATCTTCCATCGTTCCCTGGAACAAAAGCTTGCCTTCACTGATAATTCCAACGGAACTCGCAATTTGCTCGATCTCCGACAGCAAGTGGCTTGAGAGTAGAATGGTTATTCCATATTGCCCGGGCAGGGATTTAATCAGTTCCCGGATTTCACCGATCCCCGCAGGATCCAGTCCATTTGTAGGTTCATCGAGGATCAGCAGACTCGGAAAGGCAAGCAGAGCCATGGCAATCCCTAGACGCTGCTTCATACCCAGCGAATATTGGCTGGCTTGTTTGTGTTTTTGATTTTCAAGACGCACGATCTTCAGAACTTCATCTATATTTTTGTTGGGCACGTTCCTCAGACGCTGCATCACCCGCATGTTTTCTAATCCGGTGAGGTGTCCATAGTAGGACGGGGATTCAATCAGTGAACCCGTTTGGTTAAGGATAGATGCCCGGCTGTTCTCCAAGTCCTTGCCGAAAATCTTGATCGTTCCTTCCGTAGGTTTGATAAGACCCAGCAGCATTTTTAAAGTAGTGGTTTTCCCCGCTCCGTTAGGACCTAGAAATCCATAAATCTCACCTTTCTCAACAATCAGACTAATTTGATGTACCCGGTGTATACCGTCATAAGATTTGGAAAGATTATGCGTCTGCACGATAGGGGACGAATTTATCAAGCCTCTCAACTCCATTTCTATAATTGTTCTTCAGTAATTAATATAGAGAGGTCTTCTTGCTTCCGGCTGAAGATAACCTTACAGTTACCTTAAATGAGAATAGAAAATATCGAGTTTCCGGCTAGATCAGGTATACTAAACAGGGTGATGCGAATTGGATATCATAAAAAATAAAAAAGTACTGATCGTGGATGACGAACCAAAAATCCTTGAAATGATAGAGATGTTTTTACGTAAAGAAGGTTTTTTTCGTATTTTCATAGCCGGTAATTATGCTGATGCGTTGAGGATCTGCAGGATGGAAAAGCCGGATGCGGCCATTCTGGATGTTATGCTGCCTGACGGAGATGGATTTTCTCTTCTTTCCGCAATCCGAACATTTTCGGACATGCCGGTGCTGTTTCTCTCCGCGCGTGGAGAGGATGAGGACCGGTTGCTTGGTCTTGGGCTGGGCGCGGATGATTATATCGTCAAGCCTTTTCTGCCGAGAGAATTGATTTTACGGCTGATGGCTATTTTAAAGCGGGCATATGCCTTCAATGCTCCCGAGAGGCTCCCTGTCTTCCGACTGGGCAGACAGACGATAGATTTGGAAAGCGCTGTTGTGCGTAGAGAGGGTACCGAGTTTCCTCTGACAGCCAAAGAACACGCAATACTGATTAAACTGTATGAGAACCAAGGAAGAATCGTAACAAGTGACGCCTTATGTCAGGCGGTATGGGGAGATGACAGCTTCGGCTATGAGAATACATTAATGGTACATGTGCGGAGAATCCGGGAAAAAATAGAAGAGGAACCATCCAAGCCCATGCATTTGCTTACGGTACGAGGACTCGGTTATAAGCTGCTTGTACAGGGGGACCGGTAATGGATGGGGTTATCCGGATTTTACGGAAATTTGTTGTAGCGACGATTCTGGTTTCTGTCCTGCTGCTTCTGTTCAACTTCATTATGCTGGGCTCTCTGGTATTCAAGGAAGTGCATAAAAGGCCTTCTCCGGAGACCGTTGTACAGCAGATTGCTGAAGGACTTACGGGGGGGAACGGAAAATATACTTTAGATGCCCAATCGGCGAATCTCCTGAAACAGGATCAAGCATGGGTTATGCTGCTGGATGAGAAAGGGGAGGTAAGGTGGAGTGAGAAGTTGCCTGAAGAAATTCCGCGTGCCTATACTCTTATTGATGTGGCTAAATTTTCACGCTTTTATCTCAAGGAGTATCCTGTGTATGTCTGGGAACATAAAGAGGGGCTGCTTGTCTTAGGGTATCCGAAGAATACGTATGTAAAATACCCGCTTGAATTTTTAGTGGATTGGCTCAAGTCACTGCCTATACGAATTGTGCTGGTCTTCGCGGCCAATATAGCTCTGGCTTTACTGTTATCCTTATTCATGGGGAACCGCTTAATCCGCAGCATCCGGCCACTGATTGAGGGGATTCATGCCCTGGCGAAGGAGAAACCGGTCCATGTGGACAAGGGTGGCATTTTCCGTGACCTGTCGGAAAGCATAAATTCAACATCGGACATGCTGCAGAATAAAAATGACGCGCTTAAGGCCAGAGATGGAGCACGCTCCAATTGGATCGCAGGTATTTCACATGATATCCGTACGCCGCTTTCTATGATTCTGGGCTATGCAAGTGAACTGGAAGAGCAACCCGGACTGACAACTGAACAAAAACAGCATGCGGCCATTATCCGGCGGCAGGGAGAGATTCTGCGATCTTTGGTGAATGACCTGAATCTGGTATCCATGCTAGAATACGAAATGCAGCCGCTGCATCTAAAACAGATCCGGCTCTCAGTTCTGGCAAGACAGGTAGCTTCCGAGTTTTTGAATAACGGTCTGGATGAGCGCTATCCCATTACAATCAAGATCAGTGATGAGAGCTTGAGAATTATGGGCGATGAGAGATTGCTGTATCGTGCGGTAAGCAATCTGGTTCATAACAGCGTACGGCATAACCCGGAAGGCTGCCGGATTATACTAGAGACGTCAAGTTCTTCTGAGGGTGCCTTCTATCAATTTGTTGTTGCGGATAACGGGACGGGCATTCCTAAGGAGCATTTATCAGAAGTTGTTGTTTTGCCCTATACGGCTGGACGGATCTGCCCTGTTCGTCAAGGTCATGGATTGGGACTTCCGATGGTTGCACGAATCGCACAGGCCCACCAAGGCATGCTTATTCTAGAAAGTGACAAAGGCCAGGGGTTAAAAGCAACATTGAGATTGCGGGCGCATATTGTCCTTGAAAAGACGGGGAACCCGATGCCGGAGACGGCGCTTTGAGCTGTTTAATATTAACTTTGATGAATCCATAAGGAGTGCCATGAATATGTTCAAAATTATGATTGTGGAGGATGATCCCAAAATTGCGGATCTTCTGTTGTCTGCTATTTTAAAGTACGGTTATGATGTGGTGCGGGTGAAGGACTTTCAACAGGTGTTGGAGGAATTCCAGCAGGTTAAGCCGGAGCTGGTGCTGCTTGACGTGAATCTTCCGAGTTACGACGGTTATTACTGGTGCCGGCAAATCCGCCGGATTTCCACCTGCCCGGTACTGTTTATTTCGGCCCGTGAAGGTGAAATGGATCAGATTATGGCACTTGAGAATGGCGGGGATGACTATATCACCAAGCCATTTCATTCAGGGGTTGTTCTGGCCAAGATTCACAGCCATCTCCGCCGTGCTTACGGGGAGTATGCGGCGAGACGCGAGGAGCCGGTGATAGAGCTGGAGAGGCTTACTCTCTATCCTGAAAGGCTTGAGCTGCAGCTGGGACAATCCATGGTGATCTTGACTAAAAAAGAATCGGATATTATAGAGAGCCTCATGGAGCGCTACCCAAGGGTGGCCAGCAGGGAGGCTTTGCTGGAGAAGCTATGGGATCCGCAAGCTTTTGTGGATGAAAATACGCTCAACGTAAATATTACACGGGTCCGGAAGAAGTTCCAGGAGCTTGGCATCGAAGAAGCTGTGCTTACGGTCAGGGGATCAGGCTATAAGTTGAACATCACCTGGACAGAGGACAGCCAATGAAGCTGTTTATCCGGGAGCATACTTTATTGATTGCCGTTCAAATTGTTCAATTTGCTGCAATACTATCCATTTACTGGCTCGATGGCTATAACCATCTTTCGACTGCTCTATATGCTGCCTTCATAGGTTTTTTCTTCCTTGGCTGTTATTTGGTTCGTCATTATCTTACCCGGCGCCGCTACTATCTTCGCCTGAGCCGGCCACTGGAAACGCTGGACGAATCTTATCAAAAGATTGATAACACACCTGTCTCCAAAGCGCTTGAAGAATTGCTGCATGCTCAGTACCGCCATTCTATGCAGCAGCTCATAGCGGTGAAAAAGCAGCAGGAGCAGCACTTAACCTTTATTGATCAATGGGTTCATCAAATGAAAACGCCGCTGTCGGTCATTGAGCTCACGGTTCAGAATATGGATGAGCCTGAGTTTGCCAGCATCCGTGAGGAGCTGGAGCGGATGCGCAGCGGCCTGCATACGGTGCTGTACATGGCCAGGCTCCGTGCCTTTGAAAAGGATTTTCACATCAAACCTGTCGTTCTGCCGCAGCTCGTGAACGAGGTTGTGCATGACCACAAACGCCAGTTCATCCGCAACCGGATATTTCCCGAGGTTCCGGCTGCGGATCCCGGGATTACTGCCCAGAGCGATGAGAAATGGCTGTTCTTCATGCTGTCCCAAATCATTAACAATGCCATCAAATATTCAGCGGCCAAAGATACAGAGGATAAAAGAATTGTCGTTTCCTGCTACTTACGGAACGCTGAACCCATCATTGAGGTCAGAGATCAGGGGATAGGGATCCAGGCGTCTGATCTCAAACGGGTCTTTGATCCTTTTTTTACTGGCGACAACGGGCGGGGGCTGCGTGAATCTACGGGGATGGGACTGTATTTGACGAAAGAGTCTGCCGACCGTCTCGGGCACCGGCTTGAGCTGGAGTCGGAGGTTGGCGTAGGGACAGTGGTGCGCATTGTATTTGCAGCTAATCATTAGCTTACATCCGTGTAATAAAAGTGAAACCTAAATCGATAGTTGATGTTCTGTGTCTCCGGTATAGTGGTTTATAGAAGGATTTAACGCAGGAGAGGAGATAGAAGCATTATGCTGGAGGTAAGACAGGTTAGTAAAATATATGAAGGAAATGTGGCCTACCGGGCTTTGACTGACATTGATCTAACTATCGACGCTGGAGAATTCGTCGGGATTATGGGTCCTTCCGGAAGCGGGAAAACAACTCTTCTTAATATGATTGCCACAGTCGACGGCCCAACCACAGGGGAAATTATCATCGACAACAAGGATATAGGAAAGCTGAGCAAAAACGATTTGGCGGTATTTCGCCGCCGGCAGCTAGGATTTGTTTTTCAGGACTTCAATCTGCTGAATACCCTGACCGTGGAGGAGAATATTGTGCTGCCGCTGACACTGGATGGAACCCAGATCAGCGAAATGAAGCAAAAGGCACAAACGATTGCCGATAAGCTGGGAATTACCGCCATCATGAAAAAACGTACCTATGAAATCTCCGGGGGGCAGGCCCAGCGGACTGCAATCGCCAGAGCTATGATTCATTCACCCAAGCTGCTGCTGGCAGATGAACCCACCGGTAATCTGGATTCCAAAGCGGCAAAGGATGTCATGGATATGCTGGAAACCATCAACCGGGAACAGAAAACGACCATGATGCTTGTTACCCATGATGCTGTAGCCGCCAGCTATTGCCATCGGGTAGTGTTCATTAAGGATGGCAGATTTTATACGGAGATCCACCGTGGGGACAACCGCCAAAGCTTTTTCCAGAAAATCATTGATACACTTTCGCTGCTGGGGGGATATGGAAATGACGTTCCGTCAATTCGCATTCCGTAACGTCAGCCGGAATAAACGGCTCTACACCGCCTATTTCTTGAGCAGTATGTTTACTGTAATGGTGTTTTTTACCTTTTCCATCTTTGCCTATCATCCGATGCTCAGCGGAGATCGTATGCAGTCGAGTGCGGTGGTTGCCCTTTCGGTGTCGAAATGGATTATCTATGTGTTTTCCTTTTTTTTCGTGCTTTACTCGATGAGCGCATTTCTGCAATCACGGAAAAGGGAATTCGGATTAATGATGATGCAAGGTATGACCACCCGCCAGCTGCGGACGATGATTTTTCTGGAGAATATGATTATCGGGTTCGGAGCAACTATTAGTGGTATCGGTCTGGGAATTGTGTTTGCGAAGGGGATTTTACTTGCCGGAGAGCAGGCGCTTGCGCTCAATGAGCAGCTGCAATTCTATTTTCCGTTCAAGGCGATCTTCCTCACGCTGGCTTCATTCATGCTGCTGTTCATCCTGATCTCCCTGTTTATTTCAGTGGTGCTGCGGAGCGGTAAGCTGATCACACTTATCAAGGCGGATCGTCAGCCCAAGCGGGAGCCGAAGGCTTCACTGCTGCTGTCACTGCTTGTGGTGGCATTGCTAGGGACCAGCTATTTCCTTTCTTTACGGGCAAGCGGCTTGGATGTTGTGTTCTTGCTTCCGCCTGTAGTAATTATGGTAACTATTGGAACGTATCTGCTGTTCACACAGCTCAGTGTATATCTGATCCGGAAGCTGAAGCGAAAGGAGCGTTTTTTCTGGTTTAAGACCAATATGCTGCTGTTCTCCGATCTCTCCTACCGGATGAAGGATAATGCACGCTCCTTTTTTCTGGTCGCCATCATCTCTACAGTTTCCTTTAGTGCGATAGGCGCATTGTACGGATTTCAATCCATGCTTAATGGGGCAATGACGAAGGAAAATCCTTATCTGTTCACATATCTGGCCGCGGATAGCGACAGTAAGGAACAAGCCCATGTACAACTGATTGATCAGAGCTTAAGTGAATCCAGGGTTACTGCTGAAAAGACTTTGCTTGAGCTCAATTATTATACTGCTGAAGGCAATCAAACACTTACTCTAGTGAAGCAAGCTGAGTATAACCAGCTTGCGGAGCTGCTTGGGATCAAACCTATAAAGCTTTCTGACGGGAAGGCGGCCATCGTTGATTTTGGGCTGTCGCGGAAAGGTGAAAAGATGCTTCACCTGCCTGTAAAGCTACAGTCCGGGATAGTTATCGAAGCAGCACAGGCGGTTGTGTCCCCGGCGATACGGGGCATGAGCGGCTATTACGTTGTTCCTGATGAGCTGTTTACAAAGCTGGCCCAGCCGGATAAAGAGAGTCATTATTATGCCTGGCACGGACCGATTAAACAGCAGGGAGCGGTGGCTGCGGGCGGAAAGCTGACCAACAAGCTTCCGTATGACGAAAATTATGAATTTTATGCACTTGAATTTCAGACAAACCGGATTAATGAAAGCTTTGGGCCACTGATGTTCATCGGTTTCTTTATCGGAATTGTGTTTTTTGTCTCTGCCGGCAGCTTTCTTTATTTCCGGCTATACAGTGACCTGGATGAAGATAAACAAAAGTTCAAGGCCATTTCCAAGCTGGGACTGAGCGAAAGAGAGCTGGGCAAGATACTGAACCGCCAAATCAGTCTGCTGTTCTTCGCTCCTATCGTTGTCGCACTGGTGCATGGAGCAGTGGCGCTTACCACTCTGTCCCACATGTTCAATTATTCAATGTATAAAGAATCCGTTCTTGTACTCAGCCTGTTCTTTATCATTCAGCTCGTTTACTTTTGTGTTGTCCGTCTGTTCTACACCAGACAGATTAAATCGGCACTGGCCGGATAAAGCTTATGCCTGTAAATGCACACAAAGAAGCCGCTCCTGTGAGGGAACGGCTTCTTTGCTATTTATAAACGCTAAATACAACTTATACCAAGTTGGGAATATCCACTGCAGGCTCACTGTCAGCTTCGTAATCCACACCTTCTGTGCGGAAGCCGAACAGATTGAAAAAGTCTTCCTGATATCCGGCAAGGTCGGCAAGCTCAGGGACATTATCCGTTTCCAGCTCGGTCCAGCGGCGCATCACTTCAGTCTGAATATCCTCACGCATTTCCCAATTGTCGATCCGGATCAGGTGGCTGCCATCAGCAGCAGCCTCGCCGCCGTTGTATAAATGCTCAGCAAACAAACGGTACATCTGCTGGATGCAGTTCTCATGCAGCTCTTTATCCTTCATCACTCTGTATAGTGCTGAAATATAGAGCGGTACCACAGGAATAGCTGAGCTTGACTGAGTAACCAGAGCTTTGTTGACGGAGACAAAGGCACGACCGCCTTGTGGCTTAAGCTGGTCATTTAAAGAAATTGCAGTTTTTTCGAGATCATTTTTGGCTTGGCCGATCGTTCCGTCCTTATAGATCGGGTGGGTAACTTCCGGCCCGATATATGAATAGGCAACGGTAGTAGCCCCATCTGCAAGAACGCCTGCTTCCTGAAGCTGGTCGATCCACATGCCCCAGTCTTCACCGCCCATGACGGCTATGGTCTGGCGGACCTCATCGTCTGTCGCTGGCTCAATGCTGACGGTAGAGACTTCACCGGAGTGGAAGTTCATCGTTTTGTTCGTATACGCGCTGCCAACGGGTTTAATTACAGATGAGAAGGTTTCTCCCGTTACCGGATGAGTGCGGCGGGGGGAAGCTACACTGTAGATCACGAGATCCACTGTGCCGTATTCGGCTTTAATGAGCTCGATCGTTTTTGCTTTTATCGCATCAGAGAAAGCATCGCCGACGATGCTGTGTGATTTGAGGCCAAGCTTCGCCGCCTGCTGCTCAAGTGCTGCGGAGTTATACCAGCCGGCAGAGGCGGTGCGGGCACCCTCAGCAGGCTTGTCAAAAAACACGCCAATCGTATTCGCGCCTGCACCAAAAGCGGCGGTAATCCGCGATGCCAGACCGTATCCGGTAGAAGCGCCGATCACGAGAACATTAACCGGTCCATTCAGTTTCTTCTGTGCTTTTACATAGTCAATTTGCTGCTCCACTTGCTTGGCGCATCCCTCAGGATGGGCAGTGGTGCAAATAAAGCCGCGGGTTTTGGGCTGAATAATCATCAAGGAAATCCCCTTTGTTTAGTTTTTAACTTAATTTCCGCTAATATAGAGTATAGCAAATGATAGCTTAGAAAGATAAGTTTTGAAATTAAATTATTTTGCTGCAGGACAGCGGGAAGCGTTGAAGATCAATTTTTCCTCTAAAGCGCATAATTGCTTCCTTCACAGGTCACAATAGGGAAAAAGCAGAATGAAGGGATTAACATGAATGCTTTTCGTTTGAAAGAACAACTGTGGCGGCGGTGGAGACGTTGGAAAAAGGCTCCTTGGGTGGGAGCGGCCTGTATCGCTTTGACGGTAGTGGCCTGGCGCGGCATGCAGGTTCCGGAGGAGATCAGCGGATTGTTAAGCAATTCAGACTGGGCGATACCGGTGGAGTCGTTAGGCGAAACCTACAGCCCGGAGCAGACCGGAGGGCTGGGTGACAGCGTGGCCGCGGTGGCGGCCGTTTCTAATAATATCGGAAACAGCGGGGAAGACGGCAGTGCCGCTGTAGAGAGCAAACAGCTGCTGGAAGCGGTTAGCCAAGACGCTGTCAGCAGAAAGGTACATTTGAAGACGGTCTATGTGACGGGCGTAGAAGTACAGACCCTTTCAGGAGAGCGGAATCCGGGCCAGCTTAAAGTGCTGATAGAGAAACATCCGGGCTGGAACGGCTGGATTAGCGAGGAAGGCGACTTGTGGCTGGAGCATCGAGTAAATGATCTTTCACCGCTGACCAAAAAGGATGCGTATATCGGTGTAGACGCACAGGGGAACTTAAGCCTGTTCAAAGGTCCGCCGGCAGCGGAAAAAGTGCTGAAGACTTTTTTTCAGATGGACATAGGCTCCATGAAGTCTTCGCTCCCGGAAGGGATTATGAAACAGCTGCATGAAGGAATACGGGTGCAGGACATTGAGGAATACAACAGCGTGTTGTCGACATTCAGCGATTATGCACGCGATTCTGCGGAGCAGGCAATGCAGTCGGAATAAGCAGCAGAGAATAGTACTGGAAGGCCCCTGATCTTATGATCGGGGGCTTTTTGGCATGAGGGTTACAAATGAGGCAACATTTATATGTTGTAGTATTTCTGGAGAGGAGGCAAATTTTTTTCTCTGCTAGAGGGATTTTTGCTATAATGGGTAGAAGGAATACATATGTTCGCTTTAAGAGCGGGCAATGGATGAATACGGTGGAATATCCTGCCTGTTAGAAGGAGAGATTGGGCTTGCGCATCTTAGGAATAGACCCGGGGCTGGCGATTGTCGGCTTTGGCTTCGTAGATAAGGAAGGAAATAAATTGACGCCGGTTCAATATGGCAGTATTCAGACCGAGGCGCATACGCCTGAGGAAGAACGGCTGCTGCATGTCTATGAGGGCATGGTGCAGCTGATAGATAAATATAAGCCGGACGCAGTGGCAGTGGAAAAGCTGTTCTTCGCCCGCAATGTGACAACTGCGCTCCCGGTGGCCCAGGCACGGGGTGTGCTGATTCTGGCTGCCGTGCAGCGCGGGCTTCCCGTCGCCGAATATACACCGATGATGGTGAAGCAGGCTGTGGTCGGTTATGGCAAGGCTGAGAAGAAGCAGGTACAGGAAATGGTGAAGCTGCTGCTGAAGCTGTCCGCTGTTCCTAAGCCCGACGATGTGGCCGATGCGCTGGCAGTGGCTGTTTGCCACGCCCATTCGGTGAGTCTTAATTCCAAATTAAATGAGGTATTGCGAAAATGATAGATTACTTAAGAGGACCGGTAGTACATTTGGAGTCGGAATATGTGGTGCTGGATGTCCAGGGTGTAGGATACCGGGTGTTCTGCCCGAATCCTTATGCGTTCGCCAAGTCGGAAGGACCCGTGACCATCTACATCCATTATCAGACACGGGAGGATGCCACACTGTTGTTCGGATTCCCGACAAGGGAAGAACAGAAGCTGTTCCGCAAGCTGATTGAGGTGTCCGGCATCGGACCGCGCGTAGCGCTGGGGATTCTGACCGGCGGCACACCGGACCAACTGATCTCAGCGATTTATCAGGAGAATATCACTTTCCTAACCAAGCTGCCGGGTATTGGCAAGAAGACGGCGCAGCGGATGATTCTGGATCTGCGGGACAAACTGGATGGTTTGAGCGCCGCCTCTATGCAGACCGGGTTATTTGCGGTACCGATGGAAGAGCAGAATGCCGCCCTGCCGTGGCAGGAAGCCAGAGACGGTCTGAAAGCGCTCGGTTATACCGAAGCAGAGCTGGACCGGGTATGGCTGACGATGAAGAAAGAAGGCACAGATACAGGGACTGTTGATGTGCTGATGAAGAAGGCGCTGGGGCTGCTGTATATCGCCAAATAAGCCATAACGCAGCTGCCTAAAGGGACAGCCTTGAAGAACGGAGTGAGGAAATAGATGGATGACCGGATTATATCGGCGAATCTGATGATGGACGAGCAGGCGGTGGAATTAAGTCTGCGTCCCCGTTATCTGGGCGAATATATCGGACAGACACAGGTGAAAGAGAACCTGAAAATATATATTGAAGCAGCCAAAATGCGCAGTGAGGCACTGGATCATGTGTTGTTGTACGGGCCTCCGGGTCTTGGCAAAACCACGCTCGCGAACATTATCGCCAACGAGCTTGGTGTGAATCTGCGGACGACGTCCGGGCCGGCTATTGAGCGGCCCGGGGATCTGGCAGCGCTGTTGACCAACCTGCAGGAAGGCGACGTGCTGTTTATCGACGAAATTCATCGCCTCCACCGGACTGTGGAAGAAGTCATGTATCCGGCGATGGAGGATTTCGCACTCGATATCATGATCGGCAAAGGGCCTAGCGCCCGTTCGGTGCGGCTGGATCTGCCGCCCTTTACACTGATCGGAGCCACCACGCGGGCCGGGTTGCTGTCGGCGCCGCTGCGTGACCGCTTCGGGGTGGTCAGCCGTTTGGAATATTATACGATTGATGAGCTTAGCTTCATCGTCTCCCGCAATGCCGAACTGCTTGGCATTGAGATCCTGGGCGATGCCGCTGAAGAGATTGCCCTGCGTGCCCGGGGAACACCGCGGATTGCCAACCGCTTGCTGAAGCGGGTCCGCGATTTCGCCCAGGTGCGCGGTGACGGAATCATCACCCCCGATATTGCGGGTGAATCGCTGAAGATGCTGCAGGTCGATCCGCGCGGGCTGGACAGCATAGACCATAAGATGCTGCACTCGATGATCACCGCCTTTCGCGGCGGTCCTGTCGGGCTGGATACGATTGCCGCCACGATAGGCGAAGAGAGCCAGACTATTGAAGATGTGTATGAACCTTATCTGCTGCAGATCGGTTTCCTGCAGCGCACTCCCCGGGGACGAATGGTAACCCCGGCGGCTTATCATCACCTGGGTCTTCCGCTTCCTCCGGAGCAGCATTAAAGTTGAAATGCTAGGCCCACAACAAACTTTTAGGAGGCTTCACGATGAATCATGCGAGGCGCAAAGGGACAGGAATGGGACTGCTGGGCCGGGGATTGCTGGCGGCAACACTGATTGCGGGCAGCTTCCTGGTTCCTGCAGGTGATATCCATGCTGAATCCAGTGCAAACATCCGGGTTGCGATATATGCTGATATCGGCAGCAAATATAAATTAACCGTACCATACGTGACGCTGCAGTCTGCTAAGGACTTCAATTTTCTCTCCGGCCAGAGTGGGGCAGCCTCATTGCTGCCGGTTCCGGCCAACAGCAAAATACGCGTAAGTCTGGATAGCTACAAGGTTAAGGTTATGGAAACTGACACCTGGCAGGCAGCTGCCGATGCCGCCAAGAAGCTGCAGTCTACATCCGATAAGCCGCAGTTGCTGGTAACCTCGCGGAATGGGGTTAATGCATACCAGCTGTACACAGGTCCGTACGCCAGTGAAAATGCTGCCAAAGAAGGTCTTACCCGCGTAGGGAAAGCGGGACTGTCCATCCCGGCGGGCCAAACGTCAGCAGTAAAGGGCATTAAACACTTGTCTGCCGGAGAGTTCGCTTCCACTGAGGAAGCAGATGCTGCTCTCCAGGCACTGACGGCAGCCAATTTTGATGCCTGGAAGGTAATGGTGGCTGGAGCGGACGGCAGTGCAAAGACGCAGGTTTGGGTCGGCGAAGCTGCTGGCGAAAGTGAGCTTTCCGCCCTGCAGACCGAAGTTGCGGCTGCACTTCCCCAGCTTGTCTTGTCTCCTGCTTCAGCACCCGGGTTAATTATCCGCAGTGACGCAGGATTGGACCTCAGTAAGGAGGGACAAGCGTTTCATTACAGTGTGTCCGGAGTGAGTGCCAAGTTTATTGCTGCAGGCAATGAATCGGGGATTCAACTGGAGGAGAGATCCAAACGTACGTATCGCGGCAGCTTGGAGCTAAGCGGATTGAACGGTTCACTGGCTGTCATTAATGAAGTTCCGCTGGAGCAATATCTGTATGCTGTAGTCGGCGGAGAAGTTTCCTCGAGCTGGAATCAAGAGGCACTTAAGGCCCAGGCAGTCGCCGCGCGCAGCTATGCGCTGTTTCAGGGCAAACGTTTTGATGTGGCTGATGTGGTTGATACGACACTAAGCCAGGTATATAACGGCATCGGGGCCGAAGCACCTACAATTATCAAGGCGGTGGATGCCACAGCCGGTGAAGTGCTGAAGAGTGGCGGGAAGATTGTCGAAACCGTCTTCTCCTCCAACAGCGGCGGCCGCACAGCGGATCCGTCAGAGGTCTGGGGCAATGGCGGAGCTGCTTTTGTCAGTGTGCTCAGCGCTGAGGATGCTTCGGCCGCTGCCTCATTTAAGAAGTGGTATTATGTGCTGCTGTCTAGCGGTGCCTCCGGCTATGCCCGTGAAGATAATATGAAACTGACCGGCAGTAAGACGGCGGCAGGGCTTCCCCTTGCGACAGCTTCGACCAGTAATGTGAACATTCGGCCGCTGCCTGTTATCGACAGCAGTGCAAGTCCGGTAGGCAAACTGAATCCCGGTGAGAATGCTGTCGTATTGGATCAAGTCTATGAATCCGGGAGCTATAGCTGGATTAAAGGACCGTACACCTCGGCAGAGCTGCTCAAAAGCTTAGCCGGCAAGACAAGCAGTACACTGCCGTCATCCATTACCAGCCTGCAGGTTACCCAGCGCGGGCCTTCAGGAAGAGTCACACAGGTCAAAGCCAACGGTAATATTCTGCAGGTTAAGTACCCGGATCTTTTCCGTTCCGCCTTTAATGGACTGCCCAGTACCTTGTTTGATATTGTACCTTCCGGCAGTTATACTGTATTAGGCGCTGACGGCTCTACCGCAACCATTGGCGGAACACAGTCTGCGGGTGTGCTTTCTGCATCCGGCAAGGTTACTGCCCAGAGCAGCGGAACGGTTGTAATGGGAGCCGATTCTTCGGCAAGAGTGGTTACAACTAACCCGGGATTTTACTTTATCGGCTGGGGCAATGGCCATGGGCTCGGCATGTCGCAGTGGGGCGTGAAAGGTATGGCCGATAACGGGTATGATTACAAGCAAATATTGCAACACTATTTTAATAACGTTACTATAGTTAAGGAATGAAGACTGACCATGAATGTAGACGATTATGACTTTCATTTGCCGGAGGAGCTGATTGCCCAGACTCCACTTTCTGACCGTAGCGCCTCAAGGCTGCTGCTGGTAAACAAGGAGAACGGAGAGCTTGCTCATCGGCATTTTACCGACATACTGGAGCAGTTTCAGCCGGGGGATACGCTTGTTCTGAATGATACGCGCGTTATTCCTGCCAGACTATTTGGGATCAAGGAAGACACCGGAGCCAAGGCGGAAGTACTGCTCCTGAAGAATCTGGGAGAGGACCGGTGGGAAGCGCTGGTGAAGCCGGGCAAGAAGCTGAAGACCGGTGCGGTCATTATTTTCAGCGATGAACTCCGTGCGGTGATCGAAGACGAGGCCGATATGGGCGGCCGGACATTGCGCTTCATGTATGAAGGAATCTTTCAGGAGATTCTGGACAGACTGGGGACGATGCCCCTTCCACCTTATATTAAAGAAACGCTCGATGACCGGGAACGGTATCAGACGGTGTATGCCCGGCATGAAGGCTCAGCAGCGGCACCTACGGCTGGACTGCATTTTACAAAGGAACTGTTGGAGCGTATTGCTGCAAAAGGTGTGAATATTGCTTACATTACACTTCACGTTGGACTTGGCACATTCCGCCCGATGTCAGTAGAGAAGGTTGAAGAGCATGTCATGCATGCCGAGTATTTCGAGCTGTCCCGGCAAACTGCAGAGCTTCTGAATGAGGCGAGAGCAAGAGGCGGCCGTATTATCGCTGTTGGTACAACCTCCTGCCGGACTCTGGAGACCGTGGGCAATAAGTTCCAGGGCGGACAGATTGAAGAATGCAGCGGGTGGACGGATATCTTCATTTATCCCGGTTATGCATTCACAGTTGTTAACGCATTGATTACTAACTTTCACCTGCCAAAGTCCACTTTGGTTATGCTGGTGAGTGCTTTAGCAGGACGTGAACAGATTCTCGCCGCCTATGAGGAAGCGATAGCGCAGCAGTACCGCTTTTTCAGCTTTGGTGATGCGATGTTTATTTATTAAGCAAGAGGAAGGGTTAAACAAATGGCAGCAATAACTTATGAACACATTAAGACCTGCAAGCAGTCCGGAGCCCGGCTCGGCAGAGTCCATACCCCGCATGGTGTCATCGAGACACCTGCCTTTATGCCTGTTGGCACACAAGCTACAGTCAAGACCATGAGTCCCGAAGAACTGAAAGAAATGGACGCTCATATTATACTGAGCAACACATACCATTTATTTCTGCGGCCTGGCCATGACATCATTCGTGAGGCCGGTGGTCTGCACAAGTTTATGAATTGGGACCGGCCGATTCTGACGGACAGCGGTGGGTTTCAGGTATTCTCACTGAGCGATATGCGCAAAATTACCGAGGAAGGCGTACATTTCCGCTCCCATCTAAATGGAGACAAGAAATTCCTTTCGCCGGAAGTGGCGATGGAGGTTCAAAACGCACTTGGCTCCGATATCATGATGGCATTTGATGAATGCCCGCCTTTCCCGGCTGAATATGATTACGTCAAAAAGTCATTGGAACGTACCTCACGCTGGGCCGAAAGATGTCTCAAAAGCCATGCCCGTCCCGAGGATCAGGGGCTGTTCGCTATTGTACAGGGAGGCATGCATGAGGATTTGCGCCGCCAGAGTGCGGCTGATTTGACTTCCATGGATTTCCCGGGGTATGCTATTGGGGGGCTCAGCGTCGGAGAGTCCAAGCAGCTAATGTATGAAGTGCTGGATTATACTGTTCCGCTGCTGCCGCAAGGGAAACCGCGTTATTTAATGGGTGTCGGTTCACCGGATGCGCTGCTTGAAGGGTCAATCCGCGGAGTGGACATGTTCGACTGTGTTCTGCCTACCCGCATTGCCCGTAATGGAACGACAATGACCAGTCAGGGAAGACTCGTTGTACGCAACGCACAGTATGCACGTGATTTCGGGCCGCTTGATCCGGAATGCAGCTGCTATACCTGCCGGAATTATTCCCGGGCTTATTTGCGCCATTTAATCAAAGCCGATGAAACGTTTGGCTTGCGGTTAACGACATACCATAACTTACACTTCCTGCTGGATTTGATGCGTAAAGTGCGTGAAGCCATCAGAGAGGATCGGCTGCTTGATTTTCGCGATGAGTTTTTTGCACAATACGGATTGTATGATAATCTCAAAGGCTTCTAGTACGCCTGTAACAGAAGAACTGGATTGTGCTTTAATGCGTATCGAAAGGGGGGAAAGGATATGTTACATTTTCAATTTGCAGCAAATCAAGGGGGGACTGGCAGCATTCTAGGTCTCGTAGGCCCGTTTGTACTTATGTTTGTGGTGTTCTATTTCTTGCTCATTCGTCCGCAGCAGAAGAAAACTAAAGCACGCAACGGAATGTTGAAAGCTCTGAAGAAGGGCGATAAGGTAGTCACTATTGGTGGCCTTCACGGGACGATCATGGAGATTTCCGACGACATCGTCGTTTTGCGCGTTAATGATGTGACCCGTTTAACCTTTGACCGGGGCTCTATCAGCCATGCTGTGGCACTGGAGACGGAAGGTAAGGAATAGTATTTCTTCACAACCTACATAAAAAGCGGCGTATCTCCTTCGGGAGAACGCCGCTTTTTGGCATGCTATCACATAAATCTCGTATTCATCACCCTGAGGGAATTGAAAAATTAACGGGCATCTGTGGCGCGGCTTCGGACTGGAAGCGATGTTTCCTCGCTGCGGAGTGTCAGCTTGGCCAGCTGTACTGCAGCAGAGGTGGACACAACAGCCAGCAGAGTGCCGCCCAGCATATCAATCAGCCAATGAATGCCGAGATAGAAGATTCCGAACACAATAGCTACTGCTGAAATCGTTGAGATAATCTTCCAGCGGTTGTTCCCTGACCGAAAGGCGAGCAGCGCCGTAGCTACAGCGATGGCCGTGTGCAGACTAGGGAAACAGTTGTTTAGACCGGAGAGCGGCCTGTATTCCTGTTCAAAGTTTGGAAAGACATCCAACATGATGAATCTTACACCTGCCGGAGCATAGGACCAAACTTCGTTGATTGGAAAATATAAAAAGAACGGAATGGCGACTGTGTAAATTAGCATGATCGTGTAGCAGGTGGCATACAGCATCAGGCGGTTCTTCTCCAGCAAATAGACTCCGAGTGAAGCAGCCAGCACGGCTTGGAGCATAAAGATATAGAAGAAAGCGACAATAGGTGTAAGCCAGGGAGCGTAGAATATTTGCTGTACGGTCTGGACAAAATGTCCTTCAAGTCCAAAAAATACAGAAGTATAATCCGATGCGAGCTGCATCTTCTGCTCAATCTGCAGCTCATACTTATTCAGGAGGAGAACACTGATCATTCCAACAATAACCAACAGAAATTTATAGGAGTGCAGCAGTTCCTTTCCGAGTTCTACAAAGGCCATTAAAGGGTTGCGCCTGGTACTGATCCAGATCAGCAGAATTACTATTACAACAGTGTACAAAACAACATGGTTCATGGATTGGTAAAGCAAAGCTATCGAAGCCTCCTCAAGCTCTTACGAATTCAGATGAAACCAGTGTAACATATTTTTAAGAGAATGGTTTCAAATTTTATGGATTCTAATAATTTAGTTTTTTTGTAAATTAACTCCAAACATTCCGCCGAGCGCTCCGATTGCTGCAGCAGCCATAACCCATACAGCATCAATGCCTGCAGGGGCACTGTCAAGCGCCAAAAATCCGACCAGCAGCACAATGATTCCGTAGAATCCCCCCGTAAGTGATCCTTGATACCAGCCCTTACTGGTTGCTCTGCGCCCTGCCGTCAGTCCGCCGAATGCGGCGGCGATGCCGTGTACGAAGTAGGTATACGTTGTAAGATCCTGTTCCTTCAGACCACTGCCCCACAGCAAAAGAGAGAGGACAAACGCGCCCAGCAGCATCCACAGGAAGGATCGGCATAAACCGGATAATACAGGACTCGTTATTCTCCATGAGAACAGGCGCCGAATGAAGTACATGGTAAAACCTCCTAAATGTTTTTTGACGATCACCTTGAGTTAACTAATATTCATTGTATGGGGAGGCTTGCCCCAATAGTACAAGAATGGCAAAGCCTGCTCATTTACCATTAATTAATAAGACCATTTCCGAATGTTCCCTTGGCAGGGAGGCCAGAATAGGGGTACATTAATCCGCCCGTAAGGCAAACTGCCCGGGCGAGAAGCGGAAAGGGGAGCGAAGAGAATATGTTCCAGCATATTACTACCCATATCTTTCTGACCGTGCTGATGTATATCTTCATTTTCCTGAGCATGCGGATAATGGGGAAACGGGAAATTGGCAAGCTGTCTGTATTCGATTTAACGATTTCGATCATGATTGCTGAAATTGCCGTGTTTGTCATTGATGACATCGAACGGCCGGTCTATGACGGAATCGTGCCCATGGCAACCTTGGTACTGATTCAGGTGCTTGTGGCCCAGTTCAGCCTTAAGAACAGAAAGCTGCGGCTGCTGATTGACGGCAAGCCCAGCGTACTGATCTCAGATGGCAAAATACACCGCGGGGAAATGCGCAGGCAAAGGTACAACCTTGATGATTTGCTGCTCCAGCTGCGGGGTCAGAACATCGACAGCCCTGCTGATGTGGAGTTTGCCATTCTGGAAACCAGCGGCCAGCTTACCGTCATTGAGAAGAACAGGGGAGTGTCGTCATCCAACCAATCGGGAAACAGCAGCTCTAATGCCGAACGGAATGAACAGGGAAACAGTGGTGCTGACAGCTCCGGCAGCGTCAAGCTGCCGAAGCATAAAATCAGGTACGAAGGCCTGCCGATTCCGCTCATTATGGACGGGAAGGTGCAGGATACAAATCTAGAGATGATCGGGAAAACAAGATTCTGGCTAAGAACCCAGATCCGCCAAAAGGGCGTATCTGATTTTCGCGATGTTTTTCTGTGCTCGATAGATCACAAGGGTGAAATTTATGTAGACCGTCACCGCTCCAGATAGAGTAAAATATTAACGCCGGCGTTTGAAGAATGGCACACGGTCTAGGTCGCGGGTAGAGATCAGGCCTGAAAGCAGGCATATTCCCAGGTAAAGAGCCATCCCGCTGGCGGCGGAAAGCAAAAATTGCAGCCACTGGGCATCGGCGATGGGAACAGAGGTATAGATGTAAGACATGCCAGCGGCCATGATAATCACCGCGGTCAACGTTTTGAGTGGATCGGAAACTCTAATCGACAATTTAATCAGCTTAACCACGCTGAAGCCGTGCAGCAAGGTTACAAAAATGCTGTTAACGATAATTGCGATTATTGCGCCATAAATCCCGTATTCGGGCTGGGAGGCCAAAAGGAGAATGAGCAGGATTTTGATTACCGCACCAATCAGCGTATTTATAAGCGCCCTCCCGGGGCGGTCCATAGCTTGAAGAGCAGCCTGCAACGGTGCTTGGACATAGAGGAAGAGTGCAAAAGGTGCCATCATCCGCAGCATCGGAGCGGTATCCGCATTGCCGTACATCAGCGTACATAGCGGTACGGCAAGAATATACATAATTGCAGCAAAAGGGGCTCCGGTTACCATAGCGAGCCTCAGGGCCTGGTGCATTCTTTTATGAATGGTTGCCAAATCATGGCGCGCTGCCGCCTCTGACAAGGAAGGAACGAGCGAAACAGCAAGGGAAGAGCTGAGCACTCCCGGCAGCAGCAGCAGTGGAATAACCATCCCTTGTAAGGAGCCGTACTGCGCGGTTGCAGCTGCGGTGGCAATTCCGGCAAGGGCCAGACTGCGGGCGGTAATAATAGATTCCAGAAGATAGGAAAAAGAGCCGACGAGCCTTCCGGCCGTAACGGGAACAGCAATGCCTAGCAGACGTTTCAGTACAGAAGTTTGCTTGCCCGCTGAAGGTTCAGGGATAACCGGATCTGGAATGTCATTTTCCGCGGTTACAGGGTCAGGAAGATCCTTCTTGTCCTTTTTTAGGATGTAATAATATTGCCATAGCAGCACCAGCATGCCGACGATTTCGCCAACGGTCACCCCTAACATTGCACCTGCCGCAGCAAAGGCAATACCCTTCGGAAGCAGCAGCCAAGAGAACCACAACATAAAGATAATACGGATTACTGACTCCAGAACGGAGGAAAGTGCGGAAGGAATCATGTTTTGCCTGCCCTGAAAATAGCCCCGGTATATGGAAGATACGGCAACGATAGAGATCATCGGCGTCATGCTGACAAATGTATAATACACACGACTGTCCGTAAGGAGCACATTGGATACCCATGAGGCGCTGAACAGGGCGACCATGGTGAACAAGATGCCGAGCGCCAGGCTGAGGGTAAGTCCGGTATGCAGAATACGGCGTGACTCTTCAGGCCGGTTCTCTCCCTCTGCCTCAGCTACCATTTTGGCGATGGCCAGCGGAATCCCTCCAGTGATTACAGTGATCAGCACGATGAAAAAGGGATAACCCAACTGATAAAGACCAACGCCTTCAGCACCGACAATACGGGGTAATGCAATGCGCGGAATGAATCCAAGCATCCGGTTAATAATGCCTGCGGCAAGCAGTATAAGCGTTCCTTGGATAAAGCTTTGTTTCCTTAGATTACTCAAAGGGCACTCCTTCTTCCCGAATTGAAATAAAACGCTGGCGTTCCTGTCTGTCCAAAAGGTAAGCTTGTGGATGCAGGCTTGTATATTGATATGCGGTACCCTGTCTACTCCATGACAAGCTTTGGAAATGATAAGTTTTAACCCGGAAGAAGGAATGCGGGGGAGTCTGGTCGAATACTAAAAAGTAACATGCGAAAGCGAGCGAACTTTGGAGGTGTCAACACGTGGAATCGATAGAGTGGAGTGATGATGAGCTTGGTGAAGATATCGAAGCCATGTGCCGCAGCAAAGCGGAGGAATTCCGACTCCTCGGCTATGAGTATGTAACAGGCAAGGATATCTGGGATTGCATCAGCCGCAACTATGCCAAGGAGGGCAACCCTCCCCTGCACAAGCTTGTGAACGATATCTATTCCTTGAAATCCACTAGTTATATGAATTATTTAACGATTGCCGCTTATCGGGGATTAAACTGATACAAGGAATGATTTTCTTTTGCAAATGGCTATAGGAAGCAGTAAAGTAAGAGAAGACCAATTTTGCTTTTCCTATCAAACGGATGGCTTGCCTTGGGCAGAGCCGGCCGTTTCTTTGTGTGAGTATAACACCGTCGTTCCTCCACGAATTGACGGTGATTTCGCACGTAGCTATAATAGGAATATTGAGTAATGAAAGGGGAACTAGCAAGAGCATGAAGAGACTTTTGAGCTTTATCATTACCGTGCTCGTTTTAACAGGCGTCATGGCATTTAGTACTCCCGGACTATTGGACAAGGTTCGACTGGGGCTTGACCTGAAGGGCGGTTTCGAGATTCTGTATCACGCGGAGCCGATGGAAACAGGAGGAGAACTGAGCCATGCCTCGCTGCAGAAAACAGCGGAAAGTCTGGAGAAACGTGCCAATGCGCTTGGCACAAGCGAACCTGAAGTAACTACTGAGGGAACTGACCGCATCCGTCTGAAAATTGCGGGCGTTACCGACGAGGCCGAGGTACGCAAGAAGATGAAGGAACCTGCGGTTCTGACCTTCCGCAGTGCTGCCGAAGGCGATGCTCCTGGAGTTTACAGCAAGATAGAACTCGTGGGCAGTGACTTTGTTGAGAATGCTGCCGAGGTTCAAAGCAACAACTTGAACCAGCCTGAGATCGGGATTACTGTTAAGGATAAGGATAAATTCGCGGAAATTACCAAGCGCCTGCTGGGTAAAGAACTCGCTATTTATCTTGATGAGCAATTGTTATCCGACCCTCCACCAACGGTAAGAGCAGTACTTACAGATGGAAAAGCTTCGATTTCCGGAGGTTATACTATAGAAGGGGCCCGTGAACTGGCCGACACGATTAACCTCGGTGCCCTTCCGCTGAAGCTGACAGAGAAATATTCACAAAGCGTAGGCGCTACCTTGGGTAAACAATCCCTTGATCAAACGATCAGAGCGGGACTTGTGGGTTCCCTGATTATCTTGATCTTTATGATCGGCATGTACCGCTTGCCGGGCCTGCTGGCCAGCTTTGCACTCATTCTGCATACATGGCTGCTGATTCTGGTATTTGTCGTTGCCGACTTTACGCTGACACTTCCTGGTATTGCCGCATTTATTCTCGGTATTGGGATGGCAGTTGACGCCAATATCATTACCAACGAACGGATAAGAGAAGAAATGCGCAGCGGGAAGAGCATATTGTCTTCCGTCAAAGCGGGGAATAAAACCTCTTTCCGGACCGTTATGGACGCCAATGTGACGACTATAATCGTAGCGGCCGTTATGTTCGCATTTGGTACGGGTGCGGTTAAGGGCTTTGCTCTGATACTGATTGTGGAAATTGTGCTCAGTATCGTAACGAACCTCTATTTTGCCCACTGGCTGCTCAGTACACTGGTCAAAGCCGGCGTTCTGAAAAAGCCGAAGCAATTTGGGGTAAAGGAGAGTGACATCCGTGCGCTTTAAGAAAGAACTTGATTTTGTACATTTGAGTAAGTTTTTCTATATTTTTTCCATTGTCCTTACGATACTCGGCTTAGTGTTCCTGGGCTTTCTTGGACTGAACTACAGCGTTGATTTCAAGGCCGGCTCCAATGTTGACGTGGCGCTGTCCAAGACGATTACACAGGAAGAGCTTAATCCTGCGCTCAGCGGTCTGGGCCTCTCCCATGAACCAAGCATCACCATTGGTGAGAAACGGGTGAATATCCGTTATGATGAGGTTCTTAAAGAGGAACAGAGCGAGCAGCTGCAGGCTGCAATTAACAAGATTGATGATAAAGCTTCCTTCGAGATTAACACGGTAGATACAGAAATGGCCAAAGAGCTGGCGCGTAATGCGATCTATTCTGTGCTAATTTCCTGTCTGGGGATTATCATTTATGTAAGTATCCGCTTTGAATGGCGTTTTGCCCTGGCTGCGATTGTAGCGTTGGCTCATGATGCGTTTATGGTTGTTGCGATCTTCTCGATTTTCCGCCTGGAGGTGGATTTGACCTTCATTGTCGCGGTGCTGACCATTATCGGTTATTCCATCAATGATACCATCGTTATCTTTGACCGGATTCGCGAGAATTTGCGCTTCGGCAAGCAGAAGACGTATGAGGACCTTAAGGGACTGGTGAACAAAAGTGTGAGCCAAACCCTGATGCGTTCCCTCTACACAGCGTTTACGGTATTTATTGCTGCATTCTTCCTGCTTATCCTTGGCGGAGAGTCTATCAAAATGTTCTCACTTGCGATGGTTATCGGTTTGCTCTTCGGAGCCTATTCCTCGATCTTTATCGCGAGTCCGCTCTGGCTGCTGCTGAAGAAGCGCCAGAAGACTCCAGTGAAGAACAATCCGGCCAAAGCTTAAAATTTCCTGTCCCGAAAAGCCGCGTCAAAGGCGACGCGGCTTTTCGAATCTTTGGAGTGGAATGAGCAAACTTCAATCATCATGAGATTACTCGCTACCCGGCAAGGAGGGCCTCGTTATGAATGACAAACAATCACCGCAAAGTGAGACGGTTGCCTGGACTGGAATCGTCAGCGATGTTGCATTAGCTTTGGCTAAAGGAAGTGTTGGCTATTTCTCCGGCAGCAAAGCACTGCTGGGTGATGCTTTATATTCCGGAGCAGACGCTGCAGCCAAGCTGGCGGATATTCTTCCGTGGCGCTCAGAACTGGTTAAGAGGAATAAAGAAACAGAGCGTACCCAGAAAGGGCAGCGTAATAAGGAACCGATTGTCGCGATCCTTTTTTCAGTTCTTATTCTAATGGGCGGGCTGCAAATTGCCTTCTCGGCAATTCGCGATTTAACCCGGGGACATTTATCACCCACTGGAGAGGCGGCGATTGTCACCGTCCTGATCTCCATCGCGTTTAAAGAGGCTATCTTTCAATATCAATATCGTTATTTTAAGAAAATTGGCGATGGCAGCCATGCCGCATACGCGGATAACCACCGCTTCAGTCTATATACTTCAATTACCGTATTCGTCGGGATTGCCGGGTCGTTTGCTGGAGGATATCTCAACTGGAATCCGCTGCTGTATATGGACCCGATTGCCGCTCTTCTAACCAGCGCACTAATTATCCGTAAAGGGTATTCACTGATTATGACTTCTGTATTGGCCCAGAGGGATCAGGAACTTCCTTCCGCGGAGACGGCCAGCTTTATTGAAACCGTGGAACGGGTGCATGGTGTTATTCGTGTAGAGTATTTAAAAGCACTTGAGCAGGGGCGTTACGTGAACCTCCAAGTTAAAATCAGCGTCAACCCGCGGATTACCGTGACGGAAGCCCAGGATATTTCGGAATGCGCCAGGAAGCTGCTGCAGCACCGTTTTGTCCATGTGGGCGAGGTTCATATGGATGTTGTGCCTTATGATCCGGGTTATCCTTACAAAAGCAACTATGAGCTCGTGGACAACGATAGTCCCACGCTGCTCCAGTAGTTCGCAGGGTGAGAGAAAGGTGAACTCAATTGCTTCATTCAAAAACAAGATGGCATTCTCCGGCAGCCGATCCCATTGCAGTAGAGGAATTGGCCCGGAGCCTTTCTATTTCTCCGCTCCTTTCATCACTGCTGGTAACCAGAGGTTTGGGGACGGCTGCTGATGCTTTGCAATTCATGGATGGAGGCGCGGAGGATAGACATGATCCGTTCCTGTTGAAGGGAATGGCCGAGGCGGTTCCGCGGATCAAAAAAGCATTACAAGAAGAAGAACATATTCTCGTGTACGGTGATTATGATGCGGATGGAGTGTCCAGCACCGCGCTGATGATCTACCTGCTGCGTTATCTGGGGGCATCCTTTGACATTTATATTCCCCATCGTTCAAATGAAGGCTATGGGCTGCACAATCATGCGCTGGACTGGGCGGTACAGCAGGGAGTATCGCTGGTCATTACCGTAGACACCGGAATTAGCGCTTATCATCAGATCGCTTATGCGACAGAGCTTGGAATTGATGTGATCGTAACGGATCATCACGAGCCGCCTGAACTGCTGCCGGAGGCCTTTGCACTGATTAATCCGAAGCTTCCTGACTGTCCTTATCCTTTTAAGGGTTTGGCAGGTGTGGGGGTTGCCTACAAGTTGGCTGAAGCCATGCTTGGGGACGAGGTACCGGAGGAATGGAGCGAGATCGCGGCCATTGGTACAGTTGCTGATCTCATGCCGCTGCTCGGTGAGAACCGCAGTCTAGTGCGCAGAGGACTCTCCAGTATGCGGCATTCACCTTTCCCGGGGATCCGGGCCTTGCTTGATGTCAGTGGTGTAACGATGAGTACAGTGAGCGCTATAAATATTGCCTTTGGCATGGCGCCGCGCATTAATGCCAGCGGCCGGCTGGATCACGCAGGCCGTGCTGTGGCTTTGCTCACTACCACAAATTCGGGGGAAGCTGAACAGCTTGCCGGAGAACTGGATCTGCTTAACAAAGAGCGTCAGCTGGTCGTGGAAAGAATCGTCACGGAAGCCACCGCTAAATTTGAGCAGCAGACCGCAGAGGGAACACTGCCGGATATTATTGTTCTTGCTGATCAAGGCTGGAATGTCGGCGTGGTGGGTATTGTGGCCTCTAAGCTGCTGGACAGGTATTACCGTCCGGTGATTATACTGGATGTTCACCCGGAAACAGGGATGTGTAAAGGTTCTGCCCGCTCGATTCCCGGTTTGGATATTTATGCAGCGCTTTCTTCCTGCGCCGGGCTGATGGATCATTTCGGCGGCCATCCAGCAGCAGCAGGGATGAGCCTGCATCGTGATAAGCTGGAAGAATTCGCGGCTGCGCTTAATGAGTTTGCAGCCTCCGTTCTCCAGCCGGAACATTTCATGCCTGTGACAGCAGCGGACGGTGAAACGGCGATCTCTGATTTAACGCTGCAGGCCGCACTGGATCTGGACAGGCTGGCTCCCTTCGGGATGGCCAATCCGCTGCCCAAGTTTATAGTTCGCGGAGCTGCGGTGAAGGAGACCCGCAAGATGGGGCAGGATGGCAAACATCTCAAGCTGGTTTTGCAGCAAGGCAAGCATACGATTGAGGCGGTAGCCTTCGGCAAAGGAGCATTAGCCCAATTGCTGCCAGGAGGCACTATGGTTGATGTCCTGGCAGAGCTTTCGGTGAATGAATGGAACGGTTCGCGCAAACCTCAGCTGATGCTGCAGGATTTAGCAGTCCCGAATGCGCAGCTGCTGGATTTGCGCGGGACAGCTGATGCAGTGAAGCAGGCGGCTACCCTCAAAGAGCTGCTGCTGCAATTCAGCAGCGGAACTTCCTTCAGCGCTGCAGCTGTGTTTCACAACAGCCGCATGACGCCGCTGAATCAATTGAAAGGCATGTCGCTTTGGGTATATGATGAGAATGCCGGGATCTCCGTGCTGAATCAAGGGCAAGCCGAAACAGGTGAAGGCAAGGTTTCCCTGCTTTGCCTGCTGGACATGCCGGATACACCGGAGCAGCTGGATGCGGTGCTTACTGCTTTTCCACAAGCTGAGAATATCGCATTGCTGCACTCCATTCGGGATGGCCGTGACCGGCTGCAAATACCGACACGTGATCATTTCAAGTCGTTATATAAATTGCTGGCTTCGATTGCAGCTGCGGCGACACCGGAGCACGAGGTGCTGCTGCGGCTTAGCCGCCAGTCTTCACTCAGTGTGCGCATGCTGGGCAAGATGCTTGAGGTGTTTGAGGAACTTGATTTTATCAAGCGCAGCAATGGGACCATTACCTTTGTTACCCAGCCTGCGGCGAAGAGTCTTACGGCCTCCCGGCATTTTGTCAGACTGGGTGAGACTGCGGAAATGGAGCAATATTTCATGGAAGGCAGCCTCAGCGAGCTGCAGGAATGGATGCTGTCCCGCCGTTTAGGAGCATCCTAGGTCGGAATGGACTGGAGGCTTTGCTTCCGTAGCAAGTTTGTTTGAAGAGAATTCAGTGAGGGAACTGCTCACAACCTTTAGGAGATGATCATGTTGGATTTAAAAGACAGTATTCGTGTGATTCCGGACTTTCCGCAAGTGGGAATCAGCTTTAAAGATATAACTACATTGCTTAAAGACGGCGACAAATACCGCCAGGCGATTGATGAGCTTAAAGCGCTTGTGTCACATCTGCAGATTGATGTAATTGCCGGTCCTGAGGCGCGCGGTTTTGTAGTCGGCGCACCGCTGGCTTACGCACTGGGGGTCGGATTTGTACCGATTCGCAAGAGTGGCAAACTTCCTTACGAAACCATTGAAGTGGGTTATGATCTGGAATACGGCAAGGATAAACTGGCCGTTCATACCGATGCCATCAAGCCGGGACAAAAGGTGCTGATTGCTGATGACTTACTGGCTACCGGCGGTACCATTGCCACATCAGTTAGTCTGGTGGAACAGCTCGGCGGCAAAGTTGTCGGCGCTGCTTTTCTCATCGAACTTGTAGAGCTTGCCGGCCGCAACAAACTTTCGGATATTGAAGTGATATCCCTGATGACTTACGAGGACTAATTTAAAAGAGGGTAACTTTTCCCGGGAAATAAAAAGCGGATCGCTGTCGAACGAAGACAGCGATCCGCTTTTATTAATAGATTCGTTCTATTTACTATAAACGGATGCCACCCTGAAGCAGATGAGCATCCGTTTTCTTCATATATAAGTATTCGGGGTCTAATGGGCGGATTTCTCATCTTCCTGCTCGTTTGACCAGCCAAGAACCTCGAACAGCTTGAAGAACAGAGACAGAACCATACCAACAATCGTAGCCAGCGCCATTCCTTTAAGCTCCACTTTGCCCATGTTAAGGGAGATGCCGCTGATGCCGACAACAAGCACCAAGGTAGCCAGAATCATATTGGTTGCTTTGGAGAAGTCGACCTTCTGCTCTACAAAGATCCGCAAACCGGAAGCTGCGATAACCCCGAACAGCAAGAGGGATACTCCGCCCATTACCGGTGCGGGGATGTTGGCAATAATAGAAGAGAAGGTGCCGGAGAACGAGAGCAGAATGGCGATGACTGCCGCTCCGCCGATCACATACACCGAATATACTTTGGTTAAGGCCATAACACCGATGTTCTCGCCGTAAGTAGTATTAGGAGTAGAACCCAGGAAACCGGAGAAAATGGTGGAAATCCCGTTACCCATCAGCGAGCGGTCAAGACCGGGGTCTTTCGCCAGGTCTCTGCCGACAATGTTGCTGGTTACGAGCAAGTGGCCGATGTGTTCAACGATAACGACAAGGGATACAGGAATAATGGTGAAGATTACATCCCAGTCAAAGGATGGGGTGACGATCGTCGGGTGGGAGAAGAACTGTGCGTCGGAAATGGCACCCGTGTTAACCTTATGCATAATATAGGCCAGCACATAACCGGTAACAATCCCGATCAGAATATGAATGATTTTGGGGAAACCCCGGAAGAGTACTGCGCCAATAACCGTTACACCCAGCGTTACCATAGACAGCGTAATTGCGCTTCCGTCCGGTGTCCAGTCGGCAGTACTTACACCTTCAGGAGCAATCAGTCCGGCCATACGTGCGGCAACCGGTACCAGCTCCAGTCCAATGGTCGCCACGATTGCGCCCATAACCGCCGGAGGGAACACCACATCAATCCAGCCAGTGCCGGCATAACGGACGACTAAAGCGACGAGAATAAAGATAACACCGGTAACAATAAACGCTCCCAGTGCAAGCGAATATCCATGCATATGATCGCTCTTGTTATGGTTAAGCACAATCATTACAGGTGAGATGAAGGCAAAGCTTGATCCAAGATAAGCCGGGATTTTGCCGCGGGTAATCAGGATATAGAGCAATGTGCCGATACCGTTCATCAGCAGGATCATACCAGGGTCTACCCCAAACAGGTTAGGGACAAGCACCGTGCTACCGAACATGGCGAACAAATGCTGAAGACTTAACAGAAATCCCGGGCCCCAGGGGAGTTTCTCATTAACTTGAATTTCGCGTTGCAATGGAGTTCACTTCTCTTTCTTTATGTAGTTTTAGGTTAGGTCGCGGAAAACCGCTTTTACTAGATTAAAGAGTACGGCGACTTTTTACAACAACAATTTTACAGATGCCACGAAATTGCCCATACTTCGAGGCCTAAGCCTGCAGGAATGCCACCCTATGGCAAGTGTTGACGTAATCCATCGTAAGCGTCATAATTATAAACAACTTTAAACTGCGTGTAGTGCAGCCTGGAAGAGCTGATAACCCTGCAAACCGGACACACCTTGCGGGTTCATTCATTAAATAGATAAACTCCATTACGGAATTTTTCTTTATAGAAAGGAAACGGATACGACGAGAATGGGCATAGAGCAATTAATTGAAAAGGCTAGCGCCTATATAAAAGAAAAAGATCTTCTCCGCATCCGGGAAGCTTATGAATTTGCCGATCAGGCTCATCACGGGCAGGTTCGGAAATCGGGGGAGCCATACATTCTGCATCCGCTCGCGGTCGCAGATATTGTCGTGAATATGCAGATGGATGTCATCTCCATTATTGCAGCGCTGCTGCATGATGTCGTAGAAGATACAACGGTGTCACTGGAGCAGATCCGCGGGAATTTTGGCGATACCTGTGCCATGCTGGTTGATGGTCTAACAAAGCTGGAACGCATCCGTTTCCGTTCCAAGGAAGAGCAGCAGAACGAGAATTACCGCAAAATGTTCATTGCTATGGCTCAGGATATCCGCGTTATTGTCATCAAGCTGGCGGATCGTCTGCATAATATGCGGACTCTGAAGTACCAGTCAGAAGAAAGCCAGCGCCGTATTTCTTATGAAACGCTGGAGATTTTCTGTCCCATTGCAGACCGTTTGGGAATATCAGCGATTAAATGGGAAATGGAGGATATCGCTCTCCGTTACCTGAATCCGCAGCAATACTACCGTATTGCTAATTTAGTGCATAAAAAACGGGCGGAACGTGAAATGTTCATTGAGAGTGTAATCGGCCGCATTCGTGCCAAACTCGATGAAATGGGCATTGAAGGCGATCTGTCGGGACGTCCCAAGCATATTTACAGTGTCTATAACAAAATGAGCACCAAAAACAAGCAGTTTAATGAAATCTATGATCTGCTTGCCATCCGCATTATCGTCGACAACATTAAGGATTGTTATGCCACATTAGGCATTATTCATACTCTTTGGAAGCCGATGCCCGGACGTTTCAAGGATTATATAGCCATGCCCAAAGCGAACATGTACCAATCGCTGCATACGACGGTAGTGGGTCCAGGCGGAGAGCCAACGGAAGTGCAGATCCGTACCTGGGAGATGCACCGTACCGCCGAGTTCGGGATTGCCGCCCATTGGGCTTATAAAGAAGGAAACAGCAATAACGTTAATCCGGAGAACCGGATGCCGTTCTTCCGCGAAATCCTGGAACTGCAGCATGAAGCCAAGGATGCGGAAGAGTTTGTCGAATCGCTCAAAATGGATTTTTTCTCCGACCTTGTCTTCGTATTTACCCCGAAGGGCGAGGTTGTGGAGCTGCCGGCAGGTTCCGTTCCGCTTGATTTTGCTTTCCGTATCCATACGGAGGTAGGTAACCGGACCATCGGCTCCAAGGTGAACGGGCGGATCGTGCCGCTGGATCACAAGCTGAAGACCGGGGATATTGTAGAGATCCTGACCTCGAAGAATTCGTATGGTCCCAGCCGGGACTGGTTGAAGATCGCACAATCCTCGCATGCACGGAGCAAGATCAAGCAATGGTTCAAGAAGGAGAAACGCGAGGAGAACGTTGAAAAAGGCCGTGAAGCGATCGAACGTGAGCTGAAGCGCCTCAATGTTGAAGTATCGGATTGGCTTACGGAAGATAAGCTGACTGAGGTATCGAAGAAATTTGCTTTTGGCGATTTGGAAGACATGCTGTCGGCAGTCGGTTTCGGAGGGATTACTGCGGCGCAGATCGCCTCCAAGCTTACGGAGAAGCTGCGCAAGGATCAGGAAGAGGCCGCGGGACATCTGGAGCTTACTTCTGAGATGAAGGAAATTAAGTCCAGCGGAGAGAAACGGAATCAGCCAACCAACGGAGTACGTGTAAAAGGAATTGATAATCTGCTGGTCCGTTTTGCACGATGTTGCAATCCGGTGCCTGGCGATGACATTATCGGTTATGTGACGCGCGGGCGCGGCGTTTCCGTCCACCGCGAGGATTGTCCGAACATTCCGGGCGATGGTGACGGAGAAGAGTCGGCACGTGTAATTGAAGTGGAATGGGAAGGCAGTATGGAAGCCAACTACAGTGTTGATATTGAGATTACCGGCCATGACCGCAACGGCCTGCTCAATGAAGTGCTGCAGGCGGTGTCAGAGAGCAAGACTAACATCTCTGCGGTCACCGGACGCTCCGACAAGAACAAGATGGTGATGATTCATATGACGATCCTTATCCGCAATACAGACCATTTGCAGTCAGTGGTCGATCGGTTGAAACGGGTTAAGGATGTATATACGGTTAACCGCATTATGCAATAAGGCAAGGAGTGGAACACACCAATGAGAGTGGTCGTGCAGCGCTGCAAGGAAGCGAAAGTTACCGTGGATGGGACAGTCACTGGAGCTGTAGGCCAAGGCCTGATGCTGCTTGTCGGCGTTACTCATGAGGATACGGAGAAGGATGCTAAATATTTGGCTGACAAGATCGCCGGATTGCGCATTTTTGAAGATGAAGCCGGCAAAATGAACTTCAGCGTCACCGAGACCGGCGGAGCAATCTTGTCCGTGTCGCAGTTTACGCTGTATGGAGATTGCCGTAAAGGCCGGCGCCCCAACTTTATGGCTGCCGCAGCACCCGCTAGGGCAAAGCAGCTCTACGACTATTTCAACCATGAGCTGAGAAACAGCGGACTTACGGTGGAAACAGGTGTGTTCGGCGCAATGATGGATGTATCACTGACCAATTGGGGCCCTGTCACCCTGATTCTGGACAGCCGGGGTTAGCTGCGGAATTAATTGCCGCTTTAGCAAAATTTAAGTTGTTTACGTGCACCCGAGGATGCCGCATGGGGTTCTGTTCTAAGGACCCTATGAGGCATCCTTTGCTTTTTCCCTGCGGATAGGCGGGTCCTGGGCTGGATAAACTAAGGTAGAGCCATAATTCGCCGAGGAGCAGGGAGTCCAGCATGAGACAATCACAGAAAGCATGGGTATGGAGCGTCTTGCCGGCATATGCGGCCGGAAGTGCTGCAGAAGCCGCTGCGGCGGCCAAAGGGACCGTGGAGCAACAAGAGACTGACGTGTTGAAAGGAAGAAGCCGCAGCCTCCTGCCGCGCACTTGAAATGCTTGGGAGGCTGCGGTTTTTGGCATATTGGGCGTAACTCTTTTTATAGCGTAGAGGGATGAAAAGAAAGGTAAGCAGCTTCACTTCGTTAGAAAGCGCTGCAATAAGGGTAATAAGAAGACGAGAACAGAAAAGTGGAGAGGAGAATTAATCTCATGAGTAAAGTTGCATTTCTGCTCGCCAACGGTTTTGAAGATTCCGAAATGAAGGTACCTTACGATGAAGTCATAAAAGCAGGGCATCAGGCGGAGATCATCGGTCTGAAGAAAAACGAAACCTTGCTTGGCAAAAAAGGCAGTGTGTCCTATGCAGCCGATAAAGCCATCAGCGAGGTGAAAGCAGCAGACTATGACGCTGTGGTTATTCCCGGAGGCTCATCCCCGGAAAATTTACGGCTCGACCCTGATATCCTGAGCTTTGTGAAGGAAGCCGATGGAACAGGCAAGCCGATTGCCTCCATCTGCCACGGACCGCAAATCCTGATCAGTGCAGACTTGCTGCAAGGCCGCACGGTGACTTCCTATCCGCCACTTAAGGATGATGTTATTAACGCCGGAGCGGAATTTAAGGATGAAGAGGTCGTCGTGGACGGCAATTACATTACTTCACGCACACCGAAAGATGAGCCCGCATTTGTGCGTGAGCTGTTGAAGGTGTTGTAATAAAAGCTTGGCCCCAAAAATCTAAACAACAATCCAAGGAGGGAACGACAATGAGTAGAAGAATCCAGGCTTATTTCAGAACAGAAGATGAAGCAGAAGGCGCTAAGACGGCATTGATTCCTTACGGAGTGGATAATCTGGAAGTATCCCCGCTGACGGATCCTTTAAAAACAGACGGAAATTACAGAAATAATATCCTGATTCCCTTGGTTCCTTATAACAACTCCGCGATGACCGGTGGCACATTTGGCGCTACGGGTGCGGTTGCAGGCTCCGGCCCGATTGTTGGTGCACCTATTGTACCGGCAATCGATGCGAATGACGGTCCTGATGATTTGGATAACCGCAGTGCGGGTGATGTCCGGAATCATGCTGAATTTGATGACAGGGATTTGGACGATCTTCGTTATGTCATGGAAGTTAAGGTGGCTGACGGCAAACAGGATGAGATTATCGAGACGCTGCGCCGGAAGCGTGCTTACGTGGAAATCTTTGATTAAAAAGAGAGCACGCTCTCTCGCAGATGAATAGTTGCGAAACTACAGCTCCGCCAAATCCGTTACAGGGATTGGCGGAGCTTTTTAAAATCCAAGAATAGTAATATTTCTTTGATTTCTCTGGACAGGGAATTATGTTGTAGTGTAAAGTAGTCCTTGTGTTTCAGTAAGGGATTGTCCAGATTTATAAAACGCTTTCTTTTCTGTAATACAACCGTAATATTACATTCATGATTCCTTAATATAGCGTGTTTATAATAGAAGCATGACCCCCTTTTTTATAATATATGATGATGGACCTGCAGCAATCGGCTGTAGGTCACTTTTTTTGTAATAGCTTTTTTTATTGGATTCCTTGACTTTAGCGCAGTGGTTCAGTAGAATCTAACAATATACAGATTGTCATATAGTTTTGATGACGGGACCAAGTAATCCGTACCCCACAACCCCAGAGAGGAATCCCCCGCAGAGATGGAAATCGTCCTACCGTAGGATGAGCTTACCGTTTCCGCCCGGCTGTAAGGATTCTGTTGATGAACGGATGAATGACCTCCCCGAGAACGCACGGCGAAAGCAGGCAATGAAGATTGCCGGAAGTCAGTAGCCGATTGCGCGTAGGCGGGCGTTAACCGCTTAGAGCGGATTCAGGCAGTTGCATGGATTCGGAATGTGGGTGGTACCACGGGTGTATTATTAGGTTGATAATAATCCCTCGTCCCTGTTTGATATAAACAGGGCGAGGGATTTTTTGTTTTTTTTAGAAGTTGACAAACAGACAGGCAGAGGGGTTATTTTCAGGAGGGATAGGCTGTGGCTAAAGAAAGATTCGAGAAACCAACAGGCACGCAGGATGTGCTTCCGGGTGCGGTTGAGAAATGGCAGTATGTTGAAGGGAAGGCCAGGGATCTTTGCCGCCGGTTCAATTACCGGGAGATCCGCACTCCTATGTTCGAGCACACTGCGCTGTTCGAACGCGGTGTAGGAGAAACAACAGACATTGTAGAAGGCGAGATGTACACCTTCAAGGATAAGGGCGACCGCGATCTGGCACTCCGTCCGGAAGGAACGGCCGGAGTGGTCCGTGCTTATGTTCAGAACAAGCTCTACGGTGAGCCGGATGTAAACAAGCTGTATTATATCGGTCCCATGTTCCGTTATGAGCGTCCGCAGGCGGGAAGATACCGCCAATTTCACCAATTCGGCATCGAGGCATTTGGAGCAGTAGATCCGGCGATTGATGCGGAAGTGATTTCTCTAGGGTACCAGTTCTATAAGGATCTGGGACTGAGGGATGTAAGGGTAGAGCTGAACTCCGTGGGCAACGTACCTAGCCGTGCGGCGTACCGGGAGAAGCTGCTGGATTTCCTCAGACCGATGAGGGACAACCTTTGTAGTGACTGCCAGCGGCGTATGGACCGCAACCCCTTGCGCGTGCTGGATTGCAAGGTGGACCAGGACAAATTCGGCGGTGCGCCTTCCATTCTGGATAGCCTGGATGAAGAATGCACAACTCATTTTGAGAAGGTCAAAATGCATTTGGATATCATGGGTGTGGAGTACAGCATTAATCCCCGTCTGGTACGCGGACTGGATTATTACACGCATACAGCGTTTGAATATAAAGCAGCCGGCATCGGATCTATCGACACGGTCGGCGGCGGCGGCCGTTACAATGGTCTGGTGGAGGAAATCGGCGGTCCGGATCAGCCGGGCATCGGTTTTGGCATCGGGCTGGAGCGGATCCTGCTGATTCTGGAGAATCAAGGGGTAGAGCTGGAGACGGTGAAGCCGCTGGATGTATACTTCGTGGCACTTGGCGAAGCGGCCGATCTGGAGATTACGAAACAATTGTTCATTCTGCGCAGTCTTGGCTTTTCTGCAGAGCGGGATTATCTGGGCCGCAAGATGAAGGCGCAGATGAAATCGGCCGACCGCATGTCGGCTCGGTACACAGCGATTCTTGGTGAAGATGAGCTGAACAGCGGCGTCATTGCGCTGAAATCAATGGCTACTGGCGAGCAGCGGACCATCAAGCTGGAAGAGCTGGGACAGTCGCTGGACTAGACAGCTTGGCATGAAGTAATTGTATTGTTGCAAGAGGAAGAAGGCTTCACTGATTCATATAAGCGCAGTTACTTTTAACCATGAAGGGGTAGAATATATTATGACCAGAAGCCATCACTGTGGACAATTGACGCCGGAGCATATCGGCCAGACCGTAACTCTGAACGGATGGGTGCAGACCCGCCGCGACCTTGGGGGCGTACTTTTTATTGATCTCCGCGACCGCAGCGGAATCGTACAAATCGTTTTCAATCCCGACTATTCCGGCGAAGCGCTGCAAATTGCAGATAAAGTGCGCAGTGAGTATGTGCTCGCTGTTACGGGGAAAGTGGTTAAGCGGGACGAAGAAACCATTAACCGCAACCTGCCTACAGGAGAGATTGAAGTGCAGATTACGGATATTGAAGTACTCAATGCCGCGAAAACGCCGCCGTTCTTCATCGAAGACGGTGTGGAAGTGGATGAATCCCTGCGTATGAAATACCGCTATCTCGACCTGCGTCGTCCGGAGATGTACAAAACGATGCTGCTTCGTTCCAAATCGGCGAAGATTTTCCGCGATTTCCTGGACAACGAAGGTTTTATTGATATCGAAACACCAATCCTGACCAGAAGTTCACCTGAAGGCGCCCGTGATTATTTGGTGCCGAGCCGGGTACATGAAGGCGAGTTCTTTGGACTTCCGCAATCGCCGCAAATCTACAAGCAGCTGCTGATGGTCGGCGGTATTGAGCGCTATTATCAAATCGCCCGCTGCTTCCGTGATGAAGATTTGCGCGCTGACCGCCAGCCGGAATTCACCCAGGTCGACATCGAGACTTCCTTCATGCCGCAGGATGATCTGCTGTCGATGATGGAGACCCTGATGCAGCGCCTGCTTAAAGAAACGATTGGCGTCGAAATTGCCCTGCCGTTCCAGCGTTTGACTTATGCCGAAGCCATCGGCAAATACGGCTCAGATAAGCCAGACCTGCGTTTTGGCCTGGAGCTGGTTGAAATGAATGACATCGTAGCCAGCAGCGGCGTCAAAGTATTCGCCTCTGTGATCGAGAAGGGCGGAGAAGTAAAATGCCTCAACGCTAAAGGCTGCGGTACCTGGACCCGTAAAGAGATCGACGATCTTGGACCTTATGCCGCGCGTTACGGAGCCAAAGGACTTGCCTGGATTCAAGTGAAGGATGGCGAATTCAAGGGGCCTATCGTGAAGTTCTTCACCGAGGAAGAAATTGCTGCCGTGAAGGAACGTACCGGTGCCGAAGAAGGCGACCTGCTGCTCTTCTCTGCTGATAATAAAAAGGTGGTAGCCGATGTACTGGGTGCACTTCGCCTGAAGATCGGACGCCAGCTTGGCCTGATTGACGACAATGTGTTCAAGTTCGCATGGGTTACTGAATTCCCGCTGCTTAGCTACGACGAAGACCAGAAACGTTATGTGGCAGAACATCATCCGTTCACTCGTCCGATGGATGAAGACCTGCACCTCTTTGAGACTGATCCGGGTGCTATCCGTGCCCAGGCTTACGATATCGTGCTTAACGGCTACGAGGTAGGCGGCGGCTCTCAGCGTATCTACAAACGTGAGGTACAGGAAAAAATGTTCGATGCACTCGGCTTCTCAACGGAGGTTGCATACGAGAAATTCGGCTACCTGCTGGATGCATTTGAATACGGAACACCTCCGCACGGCGGGATTGCCTTTGGTTTCGACCGTCTCGTAATGCTGCTTGCCGGCCGTACCAACCTGCGCGAAACCATTGCCTTCCCTAAGACGGCAAGTGCGACTGACCTGCTGATGGATGCACCGGCACCGGTAGATGCAATACAATTGGAACAGCTGCACATCAAGCTGGCTCCGAAGCCGGAGAAGGTAAAGAACTAAATCTAACCAGGCCTAAGCGGAGCGGCAGCGCTGCTTCGCCGGCTTTTTGAAGGAGGCGCTACATCATGCTGCATCAGTTCTCGCGTACGGAGCTGGCCATCGGACCGGAAGGTCTGGAGATTTTGAAGAACAGTACAGTGGCTGTGCTCGGCATTGGCGGCGTAGGGGCCATGTCGGTTGAGGCTCTGGCCCGTACAGGTATCGGCCGCATTATCCTGATTGATAAAGACACAGTGGATATCACCAATATCAACCGCCAGATTCATGCGCTTACGACAACCATCGGACAGAAAAAAGCGGATTTGATGGTGGATCGTGTCAAGCTGATCAATCCGGAATGCGAAGCCATTGCCCTGAATATGTTCTACACGGATGAAACTTATGAGGAGCTCTTCAAATACAAGCCCGATTTCGTCATCGACGCTTCGGATACGATTATTTACAAGATCCATCTCATTAAAGAATGCCTAAGCCGGGGAATCCCGATGGTTTCCAGCATGGGCGCAGCTAACAAAATGGACCCGACACGCTTTAAGGTGGCTGACATTTCCAAGACGGAGATGGACCCGATTGCCCGTGTGATCCGCCAAAAGCTGCGCAAGGATGGAATCAAAAAAGGTGTCAAGGTTGTCTTCTCCACCGAGAAGCCGGTGAAACCGCGTGTGGATGTGACCGAGCAAATCGTTCCCGAAGATGCGCCGGACAGACGCAAGGCTCAACTGCCGCCTGCCAGCAACTCGTTTGTGCCTCCGGTAGTTGGACTTATTATGGTGAGTGTAGCCGTACAGGACCTTTTGAAGGCTGGCGGAGTAAACGTATAAACGAAAGCAGGCTTATCTTAGCTCGAACTAACCAAAGGACAAAAGGGCGTGCAGCCGGATTCCGGCTGCTTACGCCCTTTTATTGTGATTTTGAAATCCGGAAACAACGCAGGAATTTACCATCAGTGGAGGTATTTGCATGAAATCGAATTTTTGGCGAAATAGCGTTGGCCTGGAGCCGGGCGACAACTGGAAACAGGAATGGGCGGCTGGGATCCTATCGTATTTTGCTTCTGTATATATTGTTATGGTCAACGCTGCTATTCTGCATGATGCGGGGATGCCGCTGCGGGCCGGTATGGTGGCTACGCTGCTGACGGCAATTACCGGCTGTCTGCTTATGGCCTTCGGCGGTAAGACACCGATTATCGTCGTGCCGGGAATGGGCATTAATGCCTTTTTCACCTATACGCTGGTGCATTCCATGAAGCTGGATTGGCGGGAAGCGCTCGCTGTTGTAGTTGTGACCGGGGTGCTGTTTGCAATTGTGGCGTTCACCTCACTGTACCGTATTCTCAGTGACGCTATTCCTCATAATCTGCAGCATGCGATTACTGTCGGAATCGGCTTGTTTCTGACCTTCATAGGCCTGCAAAAAAGCGGAATCGTCATCGCCCACCGGACGACATTTGTCGCGATCGGACATTTCAGCGACCCTGCTGTGATAACCTCCTGCGTAACCCTGGTTCTGGCACTGGTGCTGTTCATCCGCGGAACACGCGGGGGACTGCTGATCAGCATGATTGTGGGCACAGGACTTGCCTATCTGTTAGGTGCGGCGCATGCCCCGGATCAGGCGGATTCCGGCCATGTGTTTTCCGGCTATGGTGATGTATTTGCAGGAATGGACTTGAGCCGGGGGTTCAGCCTTGTGTTCGTGATTGCCGTGTTCCTGCTGCTGCTGATTGTCGTGTTTGAAAATATCGGGCTGATCTCTTCCCAGACGCTGATGGCAGGACGCCCGGAGCGATTCAAGAGCAGCCTGCGCGCGTTGTCCATCGCTAATATAGCGGCAGGCCTGTTCGGCAGCAGTCCGGTAGTCGCTGCCGCAGAATCGACTGCAGGCATCGCGGCCGGCGGCAAGTCCGGGCTTACCTCGCTGGTTACCGGCATGTTGTTCGGGGCAACCTTCCTGTTCATCCCGCTGCTGGCTTATGTGCCGGACAGCGCCATCGCACCGATCCTGATTGTAATCGGCGGTCTTATGGTGCAAAGCGTACGTGAAATGGATCTCAGCGATATGACCGAGCTGTTTCCGTCCTTCCTGATCATGGTGATGATTCCGTTCACCTACAGCATTGTCGACGGTATGGCATTTGGCTTCATTACTTATCCCATCGTTAAACTCGCTATGGGCCGGGGCAAGGAAGTGCCGCCTGCGCTGTACGGCATCGCCGGACTTTTTGTGGCGAATTTTGTATTGCATGCTTTAATGGGTTAAACCTGGTGGAGCAGCTTATCCAGACTCGCCTGTATACTATAATTTGAAATATGTGGATTTGACCGGTCTGTTGTGATATGATGAGTATCCTTTTTGTGTGAGTGAAGCCAGTCTTGCACGAGATCATTCTTTAAGATTACTTTTAGGAGGTAACTGAAATTGGAAGACGACTTTCAAAGTGCCTATCAAGAGGAAGAAGACAGGCTGAACAGCGCGCTTACAGAGATCGACACTGTCCTGGAGAGACTGCGCAGCATACCGGTGTACACAGGAAGCGAGTATACCGAGCAAGTGCTGGAGGATTCCAGAGAACAGAGGCGCAAAGATCTTGCCAAGCTTAGGCAGGAGCCTTATTTCGGACGGCTTGATTTTCAGGGCAATGACGAGGACGAACGCAAGGCACTATATATTGGCAAAATCGGCGTAGACCGAGAACAGGTAAGCGACCGTCCGCTAGTCATTGACTGGCGCGCACCGGTAGCAAGCCTGTTCTATTCGTTTACAGGCGGAACTGAGCCGGCCTCCTATGAAGCCCCGGAGGGGCTGATTGAGGGGCTGGTATATT
This sequence comes from Paenibacillus sp. FSL L8-0340, assembly GCF_038593145.1. Lineage (NCBI taxonomy): Bacteria > Bacillati > Bacillota > Bacilli > Caryophanales > Paenibacillaceae > Paenibacillus > Paenibacillus sp. FSL L8-0340. The sequence goes on along the minus strand of NZ_CP151967.1, from coordinate 5,910,376 downwards.
TAAAACGCAACGTGGTGATCCGCAAGCAAATCCTGGAGCGGGTGGCGGATACCTACAACCGCGACAGCGACGCCCCGGCCGTATCCGATGAATTTCTCGTATACCGCCTGGGCGAGAATAAGGACAACCGTCTCCGCGATATCGTCTCGACGATTCAGGAGGAGCAGGACAAGATTATCCGTGCCGCGAAGAATACGGCGCTGATCATTCAGGGTGTGGCCGGAAGTGGAAAAACAACGGTTGCATTGCACCGCCTGGCTTTCCTGCTGTATCAATACAAGGAACAGGTCTCCGCGGAGAAAATGATTATTTTCGCCCCGAACCGGATGTTCCTGGATTATATTTCGGATGTCCTGCCGGAGCTTGGCGTGGGCAACATTGCCCAGAGTACCTTCCCGGATTGGGCTGCGGACGTGCTGGGGATCACACTGCCGGAGCAAGATACAGCGGAAACGATGAACCGCTGGTTCGAAACGGCAGGCAGCATGCCGGTGATTACTGAAGAAACACCGGGCCGCTTCAAGGGTTCGACGGTGCTGATGGAGATTATTGAATCCACGATCAAGCTCCTTGAGACCGGTGCGGTGCCGGAGGGGGATTTCATTCCCTGGGAAGGTGCGGTACTGCGGCGTTCGATGATTCTGCGCTGGCATAACGAGGAATACGCCCCCTATCCGCCGGCCAAACGCAAAGAGCGTGTGATGGCCAGAATTCACCGCTGGATTGAGATGGAGCTGAAGAAGAGCCCTTCGCAGGCAGCGCTGAAGGAACGCAAGAAAAAAGCGGCGGCACGCGAGAAGACCTACAGCGGCAAGTGGCCCAAATATGATCCGCTTATGATCTATAAGCAGATTTTCCGGGCGGCAAAGGTTCCGGAGCATTGGCCGGCTGCAGCCCCGGAGATTATTCCGCAAGGTGTGCTGAAGGAAACGGTCAAGGAGCTCAAAAAAGGCATCCTGCGCGAAGAGGATCTGCCGCCGCTGCTCTATATTCATTATCTGCTCAGCGGAAATGAAGGCGGGGACCGCTTTGACCATATCGTTATTGATGAGGCGCAGGATTTCTCGCCTTTCCAGATTGCGGTGCTTGATTTGTATGTGAAGGGTCATTCCTTTACCATTTTGGGCGACTTGTCACAGGGGATACATGCCTACAAGGGCGTACATGCCTGGGAAGAGATGCAGACGCTGTTTGCACCGGAACATACGGCCTATCATGCACTGACCCGCAGCTACCGGTCCACCATGGAAATCATTGAATTTGCCAACAGCATATTGTCTTCCGGTGTTGGCAGCTCCCTGCTAGCCGTTCCGGTCTTCCGCAGCGGCAACCCGGTCCGGCTGATCTCTTACGCCGATCGCCAGCCGGCGGCAACAGCAGCCGGGAGTGAGCGCCTCAGTGCCGTCAGAACGGCTCTGGGGGCCCTCTCCGGGCGTGAATACCGCACAGTGGCTGTCTTAACCCGCAGCCTGCGGGAAGCTGCTGAGCTGTACGACTCGCTTGCCGGACAGTTTGACGATCTTCACCTGATTGACGGCAGCATGACTGAATATCAGGGCGGGCTGTCTGTACTGCCGGTGTATCTGTCCAAAGGGCTGGAGTTCGACGCTGTTATCTTGGCAGACGCGGACAGCGGACATTACGGGGAAGCGGCCTGGGACGCGAAGCTGATGTATGTCGGCTGTACCCGTGCGCTGCATGAACTGTGGCTGCTGCATGACGGGCAGCTGCCGCCTTATGTACAGCTGTTTGGAGAAGAGGCAGTCTCCGGCTGGCCTGAATCACAGTAGTGCAACTATAAAAAGCGGACCGCCTGTCATAAACAGGGCGGTCCACTTTTTATATTCTATAGGGTGAGAACATCTTATTTCATCTCGTTTTGTTCCGTGATATGGAACCGTTCCACCTGCTGCTGCATATCGGAAGCCATAGCGGACAACGCTGTAGAGGAGGCCGTAATCTCCTCCATGGAAGCAAGCTGTTCCTCCGTTGCAGCTGTTACGCTCTGGAAGGAATCCAGCGCTGCCCGCGAGATGGCAGCCATCTCCTGTACGGAGGCAGCCACTTCTGCCGAGCTGGCAGACATTTGCTCGGTAATCGCCGAAACCTCATGAATTTGTTCGCCCACGTGCCGGGTAGACTGCTCAATTTGGATGAAGGCATCGCTCGCTTCCAGCGCCAGGTTCATGCCTTGCTCAACGTCTTCGGCCACTTTATGTTTCATTACATCATAGGCGCTGGCGATCAGGCCGACCATTTCGGTAATGGTCTCCTGGATTTGACCCGCACTGACATGGGAGGCTTCGGACAGCTTCCGCACCTCTCCGGCAACAACGGCGAATCCTCTGCCCTGTTCTCCGGCACGGGCAGCTTCAATAGCTGCATTGAGCGACAATAGATTGGTCTGCTTCGCGATCGCGGAGATCGCTGTACTTGCTTCTGCTACCTTTGTGCTAAGCCCGTTAAGTTCGGAAATCAGTCCGCCGGACTGCTGAACGGACTGGCGGATTGTCTTCATCTGCTCGCTGACATGCTGCACTCTGGTGCTTCCGGTGTTCACAACCTGTTCAGTCTGTACTGCGGCACTTACAATGGCCTGGGAAGCGGAAGCAATTTTGTGGATGGCTTCGGACATTTCATCCATAGTTACGGCTACCTCGGAGGATGCATAGGCCTGGGTTTCCACACCGCGGGTGGATTCCTCCACCAGTCCGGTGACATACTCCACTGCCTTGCTGTTCTCGCCGGTGCTGGCTGTCAGCTGCTCACTGGCAGCTGCGAGCTGGCCTGATGTTTCGGCCACATCCTGCACCATCTTTCGAAGCGACGCTACCATGGCATTATAGTTGCCCGCAAGCTGCCCGATTTCATCTTTACGTGTGGTGTGGACCACTTCGTCCAGATAACCCTCGCTGACACGCTTTGCCGAACGGTTCAGCTGCTCAAGCGGCTTGGTAATGCGGCGGATAATGAAGAACGTTACTGCAGCGGCCAGAAGCAGCGCAACCAGCAAAACGATAGCTGAGTTATACAAAATAGGATAAACGGCCTCTGCATACTCGCTCTCGGGCAGCACACCGACCAGCTTAAAGCCGCTAAGTTCATTCGTAATGTAAAAGCCGTCCATTACCTGGTCTGTGGCACTGTCTTTGTAAGACACTTTGCCTGCCGGGGCCGCATTCAGCGTATCCAGCAGCCCGCCTGTAACGGGGCTTCCTACCTCCAGAGTAGGATGGTAGATAACCTTATTGCTGCTGTCCAGTATATATACATAACCGCTGGAACCGAGGCTGACATTCTGCGCCAGTTCCATAAGCCCACTCATGCTCAAACTGATTGTAGCTACCCCTTTGCCGTCCTGAAAGGCTCTGGAGATCGGCAGGATGAAGGAGTTTGTAACCTTGGAGAAAATCGGGTTGATAACGGATGTGCGGTCCGGTGTCTTCAGCGCGTCAATATACCAGTCGCGGACCCGGGGATCATAGTCGTTTGGTTTGGAATCAGGCGCGAACATAAACTTGCCATCGCTGTTGCCTAAAGCAACGATGTCGATCTCAGGATGCTCCGCTTTAAATTTGTTGATCTGATTCCGTACGCGTGGAGAGTTCGCTGTCAGATCCGCCGCAGTAATTTGATAGGCAAGCTGATTCACATTGCTGCTCTCGAGCTGTATTAATTGCTCAAGTGTCTTATCGAGAAGATGAATGCTCGATTTTGTAGTTTCCTCCATTTTGCCCTGCAGCTCTGTTTTGGAAGTTTCTGAAGAGTTGACAGCTAGTACAAGCGAAGGAACTGCAATGGCGGTAATGATAAAAGCCATTAGTTCAGTTCTGAGTTTCTTGATGCGGAATACTTGTTTGAGGATGTGCCTTTTAGCTGTCATATTATATTCCTCCTGCTTTTAATTACTTCCATATCTATTAGTTAATAGATAATTACTTTTATATTTCGACACTAATCGACTTATTTTTTAGATTTTTCTTAAAAAAATAAGTTCCCATCTGGTGAAGAACAGTTATAACTGTTCTTGAACTTGTAACCTATCCCTGGGTATGGCTTAATAATAAGTGTCCGGCCGGGCAGATTACTCTGGAAGGAGGCTGATTGAAATGATTTCAGTATACGAGGTGGTTTCCGTCTAAGACGGAAATCCGCATAACCGGAGGAGGCCGAAAGGCCTCCTTATTTAAAAAACATAGAAATAAATAATTCACATAAAGTTGTGATCAAAACCGGATGTAGACGCTATCCAATGGTTTTTATATAATGAACTTACGGTATTTACCAAATATGAGCTGAAGAAAGGAGGCAGGTGACGTGATCAATTCATTACAAGCAGTCGTCGGACACAAAGGGACACACCTGTTGAAGGAGGAAGTAAAAAGTGAGTTATGTAAATGGGAAGGATGTGCTCCCCCCGGGCCTGCTCGAAGAGCTTCAGGGATACATCCAGGGTGAATTGCTATACATCCCCAAGAAAACCGAGCAAAGGGTAAGATGGGGCGAGAACAGCGGATCCAGGCAGGAGATTGCCAGCCGGAACGAGGAGATATTCTGCAGTCACAGCAGCGGCTGCTCAGTGAACGAGCTGCAGAAGAGATACCATTTATCCGAAGAAAGCATCCGCAAGATTATTTCAAAAATGCGGCTGGCGCTGAACCGCTAGCCTGAACTTTGAACAAAGAGCATGGCACCGCCGGAGGAGGCGAGGTCATGCTCTTTTTAAATACAAGGGTGTATACGCAGTATGGTATGATAGTGGGAGGTATCCTAATAGTGCCGACCTACAAGATTACAGCAAGGAAGTGGAACAATGGATTTATTTTCGCTCGGGGAAGACACCGGTAGCGGACGCCTGCTGGCGGACCGAATGCGTCCGGCGAATCTTGATGAATATATAGGACAAGAGCATATTGTTGGCCAGGGGAAGCTGCTGCGCAGAGCTATTGAGGCAGATCAGGTCTCCTCTATTCTGCTTTACGGCCCTCCAGGCTGCGGAAAAACAACATTGGCCCATATTATTTCCCATCATACACAGGGGGAATTCGTCCGCCTGAATGCGGTCGAAGCCTCGGTCAAGGATGTGCGGGAAGTGATCGAGCGTGCTCAGAGCAATAAGGCATTGTACGGCTCCAAGACCATTTTGTTTCTGGATGAGGTGCACCGCTTCAACAGCTCCCGCCAGGATGCACTGCTTCCCGCTGTGGAGAAGGGGACCATCACCTTTATCGGCGCGACGACGGAGAACCCGTTCCACTATGTGAACGGGGCGTTATTGAGCCGCTCCACACTGTTCCAGCTGGAATCGCTGACCAGTGAGCACAGTCTGATTGCTATGAGACGGGCGCTTACCGATGAGCAGCGGGGGCTTGGCTTCATGCAGCTGCAGGTGGATGAAGAAGCTTTACAGCATATTGCAACGATGGCCAACGGCGATATCCGCCGGGCGCTTAATGCACTTGAGCTGGCTGCCATGACCACTGCGCCGGAACCGGACGGCAGTGTGCATATTACACTTGCGGTGGCTGAAGAATCCATCCGCCGCCCGATTGTCAAAGCGGATGAATCGACGCAATATGATGTGTTGTCTGCGTTTCATAAAAGCATCCGCGGCTCCAGCGACGCGGCGCTGTTCTGGTTTCTCTATGCTGTGGAGAAGCTGGGGATGGACCCGATGACATTCATCCGCCGGCTGATCGCTGCCAGCAGTGAGGATATCGGCCTCGCCAATCCGCAGGCGATGGTCCAGGCGGTCAGCGCACTTGAAGCCTACCGCAATAACGGCTGGCCGGAAGCCAAGCTGAATATTGCCCAGGCGATCCTGTTTGCGGTGGAAAGTCCGAAATCGAATGCCGTGACCGTGGCGATTTCGAATGCCATGGCCAGTATCGACGAGTTGAAATCGGCTGAAGTACCACTGCATCTGCGCGATACGCATTATAAAGGAGCCGTGAAGCTCGGCCATGAGGGCTACCAGTATCCGCATAATTTTCCGGGCCATTATGTCAAACAGGATTATCTGCCTAAGGCTATTGCACGCCGGGTCTTTTATCAGGCTACTGAACAAGGCAATGAAGCGAAGATCCGCCATAACCAGTCGCTTCGGCGCGGACAGTAGTCATATAGGCGTTCGATTATACAACTTTCTCCATATTATTCATCAGCCGCTTATTTTACAGGGGGAGATTTCATTCCTTTTGTAAAAGAAGCGGTTTTTTGTTTAACGGACTCGCGTTTTTTCTGATAGACTCCAATTTTTTTACAAAAATATCTATTTTTTATTACATATTTGCTATTTTGTATATAGAATTCTATTCCTATATATGGTATATATTTACATAGGATGAAAATCATCCTAAAGATACCCGGGAAGAAGGTGGAAAACTTTATTGGGGATGAATAAGAGAGTTAGGACCACGGTTTGAAGAGTCTGTGCAGAGATGAAATTGAACACAAGGACAAGAAGGACAAGAAGGACAAGAAGGGAGAAGGGCTAAGATGGGCAAAGGGATCAAGAAGGGCTGGGTTTTGTCCTTGAGCTTTATGTTAGCGGTTACATGTTCCGGAGCTGTATTTCATCCATCTGTGGGCACAGCAGCGGCTGCCGACTACAACTACGCGGAGGCACTGCAAAAATCGATTTATTTCTATGAGGCTCAGCGTTCAGGCGATCTGCCGGAAGACAACCGGGTCGAGTGGCGAGGGGACTCCGGACTTCTGGATGGTGCGGATGTCGGCCACGATTTATCCGGGGGCTGGTATGATGCGGGTGATCATGTCAAATTTGGATTTCCAATGGCTTATACAGCTACGATGTTGGCCTGGTCGGTCTATGAATACAAGGATGGTTACGTGCAGTCCGGCCAGCTGGAGGAGATTCTGGATAATATCCGCTGGGCTACCGACTATTTTGTCAAAGCCCATACAGCTCCAAATGAGCTATGGGGACAAGTAGGGAACGGAACGGCCGACCATAATTGGTGGGGAGCAGCGGAAGTGATGCAAATGCAGCGGCCCTCCTACAAAATTGATGCAACTCATCCCGGCTCTGATCTGGCGGCAGAAACCGCAGCGGCGCTGGCTTCGGCATCGATTATCTTCAGGGATTCGGATGCTGTCTATGCGGACAAGCTGCTGCTGCATGCCAAACAGCTGTATCAATTTGCGGACACTTACCGCGGCGCCTATTCGGACAGTATTACCGACGTCAAGCAGTATTACAATTCATGGAGCGGTTATGCCGATGAATTGAGCTGGGGCGGTGTATGGCTCTATTTGGCGACCGGTGAGCAGACGTACCTGGACAAGGCAGTAGCCGCAAGCAGTCTGTGGGGAACGAACCAATCGGGATTATGGGGTTACCAGTGGACACAATCCTGGGATGACAAGCATTACGGTGCGCAGCTGCTGCTGTCACGGATTACCGGGGATGCCAAGTTCATTCAATCTACAGAACGCAACATGCAGTATTGGACAACCGGCGTAGGCGGGACTAGCGACCGGGTCGCCTATACACCTGGAGGATTGGCACATCTGGATCAGTGGGGTGCCCTGAGATATGCCGCCAACCAGGCATTTTTGGCGTTTGTTTATGCGGACTGGGTAAGCGACCCTGTCAAAGGCGAAACGGCCCGTTCTTTCGCGGAACGGCAGATTACGTATATGCTGGGCGACAACCCGCGGAACAGCAGCTATGTGATCGGATATGGTAACAATTCGCCGCAGCATCCGCATCACCGGACCTCGCATGGTTCATGGAGCGACAGCCAGTCTACTCCGGCAGATCATCGTCATGTTCTATACGGAGCGCTGGTCGGGGGTCCATCCAAGACGGACACGTATACCGATTCGATCAACGACTATGTCTCGAATGAAGTGGCAACCGACTACAATTCCGCCTTTACAGGAGCATTGGCCAAAATGATGCTGCTCCACGGGCAAGGGCAGCAGCCGCAACCACAGTTTCCTGCGGCAGAGACCCCTGAGGATGAAATGTTCGTCGAGGCTTCCGTAAATGCCAGCGGCAGCAATTTTGTAGAGATCCGGGCGCTGCTCAACAACCGTTCCGGCTGGCCGGCACGGGTCAGCAAGTCGATGTCCTTCCATTATTATCTGGACCTCAGCGAAGCAATTGCCGCAGGGTACGGTCCTGAGGATATTACGGTCACTGCCGGTGGCTACAACCAGGGAGCAACGGTATCCGCACTTCAGCCTTATGATGAAGAACATCATATTTATTACACCAAGGTTGATTTTACCGGTACTGCGATCTATCCGGGCGGTCAATCCGCTTACCGGAAGGAAGTCCAGTTCCGGATCGCCGCTCCGCTCAACACGCTCTTCTGGGACAATACAAATGACTATTCCTTCAAAGGCGTGGCAACGGGAGGAGCGCTTCCGGTAAAAACGGCGTATATACCGGTATACGATGCCGGGGTGCTTGTGTTCGGTGAACTGCCTCCTGGAGGTGGACATCCGGGTGAACCGGAGGTGCCCGGACGGCCTTCCGGTGTAGCGGCTGTTGCTGAGAACGCCAGCGTAAAACTGTCATGGAACACAGTCAGCGGGGCAACGGGCTATACAGTTAAACGTGCTGTAACGAGTGGCGGACCTTACACTGTAGTTGCAAGCACTACAGGGGCCGTGTACTCCGACAACGGGCTGGTTAACGGTACTACCTATTATTATGTAATCACCGCCTCGAACAGTGTTGGCGAGAGTACGCCATCTCTGCAGGTTAGTGCCCAGCCGCGTGAAACACCTACTCCGGCAAAAGGTGATTTAAGGGTGGAATACCGTACTAATGACAACAATCCCGGGGACGGACAGATGCGCCCGCAATTCCGGATTGTGAACACGGGAACTGCTGCGGTACCGCTGAGTGGTCTTAAGCTCCGCTACTATTTTACCGTGGACGGAGACAAAACCCAGCAATTCCACTGCGATTATGCCGTTGCCGGCAGCGGAAATGTAAGCGGTTCCTTTGTGAAGCTTAATCCGGCCCTAACCGGAGCGGACTACTATCTGGAGATCACTTTTGCTGAAGGTGCCGGAAGCCTTGCTCCCGGAGGGAACAGCGGTGAAATTCAGGTGCGCACCAACAAGGAGGACTGGACGAATTATAGCGAGGGCAATGACTATTCCTACAGTGGAACGCAGCTTGCCTTCGCCGAATGGGAAAAGGTGACACTGTATCGTGACGGAACACTTGTGTGGGGTTTAGAACCATAATTTATCTACAGAGAGGGAGCTAGCCAAAATGATGAAATTGAGCTTAAGCAAGAAGCCTATTTCCGCTATAATGGCCTCGATTCTGTTTCTCTCACTCATAACTGGTTTCTTTACTGGTAACCCCGGAACTGCAAAGGCCGCTTCGGCGGAGGAGACCCGATTTCTGCAATTATATGCTCAGCTAAAGGATCCGGCGAACGGCTATTTCTCGGCTGAAGGCATTCCCTACCATGCGGTAGAGACATTGATGAGCGAAGCGCCTGATTACGGGCATATGACCACTTCGGAAGCTTACAGCTACTGGATGTGGCTCGAGGTGCTGTATGGCCATCATACTGGCGACTGGAGCAAGCTGGAAGCAGCTTGGGACAACATGGAGAAATACATTATCCCTGTTAATGAAGGCGACGGCAAGCAGGAGCAGCCGACGATGAGTTATTACAATGCGAACAGCCCGGCTACCTACGCTTCCGAGTATGCGCAGCCGGATCAGTATCCAAGCCAGCTTAGCGGAAAGTACACGGCAGGCAAAGATCCGCTTGATTCCGAACTGAAAGCAAGCTATGGCAACAACCAGACCTATCTTATGCATTGGCTGGTGGATGTGGACAACTGGTACGGCTTCGGCAACTTGCTGAATCCTACACATACAGCCGCTTATGTAAATACATTCCAGAGGGGCGAACAGGAATCGGTGTGGGAAGCTGTCCCGCATCCGTCCCAGGACGACAAATCATTCGGCAAAACAGGTGAGGGCTTTATGAGCCTGTTCACCAAAGAAAGCAATGCGCCTGCAGCACAGTGGCGTTATACCAATGCTACCGATGCAGATGCACGTGCAGTTCAGGCTATGTACTGGGCCCAGGAGCTTGGCTATAATAATTCAGTTTATCTGAACAAGGCCAAGAAAATGGGGGATTATCTCCGTTACGGCATGTACGACAAGTATTTCCAAAAGATCGGCAGCGCAGCTGACGGCACACCGGAAGCGGGAACCGGTAAGGATTCCAGCCAATACCTGCTTGCCTGGTATACCGCTTGGGGCGGCGGGCTTGGTTCAACCGGCAATTGGGCCTGGAGAATCGGCGCCAGCCATGCGCATCAGGGTTACCAGAATGTCGTGGCAGCCTACGCGCTTTCCAATCCGGACGGAGGTCTGGTTCCGGCATCAGCAACAGCAGGGCAGGACTGGAGCAATTCGCTGAAGCGCCAGCTGGAGTTCTACACCTGGCTGCAATCTGCCGAAGGCGCGATTGCCGGCGGAGCAACGAACAGCTACGAAGGTGCTTATAAGGCTTATCCTGCCGGCACAAGCACCTTCTACGGCATGGCATATGATGACGCGCCTGTCTACCATGATCCGCCGTCCAACAACTGGTTCGGAATGCAGGCCTGGAGTGTTGAACGGGTGGCCGAGCTGTATTACATTCTGGCTGCAAGCGGCGACACAACCTCCGAGAACTTCCAGATGGCCAAGCAGGTGGTGAAGAACTGGGTGGACTGGTCCACGGACTATGTCTTTGCAGGCAGCCGGCCGGTTACGGATGCAGAGGGCTATTATCTGGACAGCCAGGGCAACCGCATTCTCGGCGGTGATAATCCCCAAGTGGCTACAGTTGCTGCTCCGGGAGAATTCTGGATTCCGGGCAATGTGGAATGGCAGGGGAAACCGGATACCTGGACAGGTTTTGCAAGCAGTGACGGCAACAGCAATTTAAAGTCAGTCACCAAGAGCCCGAGCCAGGATACCGGTGTACTCGGCAGCTATATCAAAGCGCTCACCTTCTATGCCGCAGGTACTGAGGCAGAAAACGGCAGTTATACCGCGCTTGGCGGGAAGGCACAGCAGCTGGCTAAATCCTTGCTGGATACAGCTTGGGGATATAATGATGGTGTCGGTATAGCAACTAAGGAGAGCCGTGGCGATTATGCCCGTTACTTCACCAAGGAGATCTATTTCCCAAGCGGCTGGACGGGTACTTTTGGACAAGGCAATAGCATTCCGGGAACAGCGACAGTACCTTCCGATCCTGCCAAAGGCGGAAACGGTGTCTACGCCAGCTATACTGACATCCGGCCGGATATTGTGAATGATCCCGATTGGCAGTACCTGCTTAACAAATATAATTCGTCATATAATACGGCCACCAAGCAATGGGAGAATGGAGCCCCTGAATTTACGTATCACCGCTTCTGGTCCCAAGTGGATATGGCCACGGCCTATGCCGAATATGACAGGTTAATCAACAACAGCAGCGGTCCGGTCGAGCCCGTTGCCCCGAAAGCGCCCTCCAAACCGGCTGTTGTTGCCGGCGACGGTTTTGTACAGCTTAGCTGGAACAATGTAACTGCTGCCGACAATTATACAGTTAAGCGGGCCACTGTCAGCGGAGGTCCTTACAGCGATGTATCAGTAGTTACCCAGGCCACTTACAGCGATACCTCTGTAGTCAATGGAACGACCTACTTTTATGTCGTCAGTGCGGCTAACAAAGTAGGAACAAGCCCGAATTCACCCGAGGTCAGCGCCAAGCCGGCAGCGGCTCCCGAGCCGCCTGTAGGGAATCTGATCGTGCAGTATCGGACCAATGATACAAATCCGGGCGATGCCCAGTTCCGTCCGCAGCTGCGGATTGTGAACAGCGGGGATACTTCGGTTGCACTTAAGGATGTAAAGCTGCGCTACTACTACACGGTAGACGGCGAGAAGGCGCAGCAGTTCAATGTAGACTATGCCGCTATAGGCAGCGGCAATGTGCAGGGAACATTCGTCAAGCTGGCTCCCTCTGTGACAGAGGCAGATTATTATGTGGAGATCTCCTTCACTGCGGGTGCGGGCAGCCTTGCTCCCAGAGCCAGCACCGGTGAAATTCAGCTGCGGATCAACAAAACCGATTGGAGCAATTTTAACGAGACCGGCGATTATTCTTACGACCCGGCCAAAACCTCGTTCACTGACTGGGCACGTGTACCACTCTACCTGAATGGAACGCTGGTCTGGGGATTAGAGCCTTAAAAGTGCAGTAGAAGGTAAAATGAAAAGCCGCAAATCCCCAATACTCCGGGACATTTGCGGCTTTGTTATTAATATCACATTTCATATGCGAAACTGTGAAAATATTTGACAAAAAAATCTAATAGATGCGTCGAATCTTGTCGTATTTGTCATGTTACTTAACACCATAAAAAAATTTTATGGAAAAATCATTGATAATTCACCATAAGTCAATTAGAATAAACTCTAACATTCAGGGATTAATTCCAATATAATCCTAAATGGAAATTCGTAGTTGATAGATAGGGTTACTGTATATAACATGAGTGCTCCTTGCTAAAAAAATCCTAGTGTTAGGGTGATGAACTTGAGTGAAGATTTGCTGCATATTGAGAATTTAACGACATCCTTCAAGATTGCAGACGATTATTACGCTGCGGTCGATGATGTGACGCTCACGGTGAAGAAGAACGAAATCCTCGCCATCGTAGGAGAATCCGGATCAGGCAAAAGTGCGTTGGCTTTCTCAATAATAGGGCTGCACACCAAAGCAAAAATTGATGGACATGTGTATTACAAAGGTCAGGATATTGTCAAAATGTCCCCAGGTATGCTGAATAAGGTCCGCGGCAAGGAAATGTCGATGATTTTCCAGGACCCCTTGGCTGCACTAAATCCGCTTATGATTATCGGACGGCAGATTGAAGAGGTACTTCTCCTTCATGATTCCGGCCTCTCCAAGAAACAAAGAAAAGCAAAGGTCATCGATTTGTTGACTAAGGTTGGAATTCCCCGTCCCGAGCATACATATCAGCAATACCCTTATGAATTATCCGGCGGCATGCGGCAGCGGGTAGTGATTGCCATCGCAATCGCCAACGGACCACAGCTGCTAATCGCCGATGAACCGACAACCGCACTGGATGTAACGATTCAACTGCAAATTCTTGAACTGATCAAGAAGCTCAAAAATGATATGCAAGCGGGAATAATCCTAATTACCCATGATCTGGGCGTAGTCAGTGAAATGGCAGATCGCGTAGCTGTTATGTACGCCGGGCAAATTGTCGAAATTGCTGATATTTATACGCTGACCTCCAACCCGCAGCATCCTTATACAAGATCTTTATTTAATTCGATACCTACGGTCAAGGAAGCGAAGTCCAGACTGCATGTGATTCAGGGAATCGTCCCGTCGCTCAAAAATTTGCCGCGTACGGGTTGCCGTTTCTCCGCCAGAACCCCATGGATTGATGAATCAGCCCATGAGGAGAATCCACAGCTGCACGAAATCGCTCCGGGTCATTTGGTCCGCTGCACCTGCTACAGACATTTTCATTTCCCCGAGAGCGTTGAGGAGGCTGACAGCCATGGCACTGCTTGAAGTTAAGGATTTACAGGTTCATTTCCCGATTCGAGGCGGCATATTCAGCAGAGCGGTCGGTGAGGTAAAGGCGGTCGACCGGGTCAATTTCACCATTGAGACCGGGCAGACTTACGGATTAGTCGGTGAATCAGGCTCAGGTAAGACAACGACAGGAAGAGCGATTATCGGGCTGAATGAGATTACAGGCGGCAGCATTCTTTTTGAAGGCGCCGATTTAGCCCTGAAGAACTCACGCAAGCTGAACAATGTCCGCCGCGATGTTCAAATGATCTTTCAGGACCCCTATTCATCGCTCAATCCCAAGAAGCGTGTGCTCGACATCATTGCCGAGCCGCTGCGCAATTTCGACAAACAGTCCCCCCAGGAAGAGAAACGGAGAGTTCAGGAGCTGCTGGAGCAGGTCGGCCTGAGTCCGGACAACATTTATAAATATCCGCATGAATTTTCCGGCGGACAACGTCAGCGGATCGGAATCGCCAGGGCGATTGCGCTGAAGCCCAAGCTGATCATCGCCGACGAGCCGGTGTCCGCGCTGGATGTCTCGGTTCAGGCACAAGTGCTTAACTTTTTACGGGACATCCAAAAGGAATTGAATTTAACCTACCTATTTATCAGTCATGATCTCGGAATCATCAGACATATGTGCGATCATATCGGCATTATGTACAAGGGACGTCATGTTGAGCAGGGGACGCCTAAGGATATTTTTGACAATCCGCGCCATATTTATACGAAACGTCTGATTGCCGCAATCCCGGACATTGACCCATTGCAGCGTGACGAACGGACCCGGTTCCGCAAGTCCGTAAGTGAGGAGTACGAGGGAGCCTACCGGAACTATTTTGACAATGACGGTTTAGCTTATCCTTTACAACCCATTTCCGATACCCATTTGGTGGCCATGCCCGAGAAAGGTTGAGACGTATGTGGAAGATTATTGTACGAAGAATATTGATTATGATCCCTCAAGTATTTCTGCTCAGCATTCTGGTATTTCTTATGGCCAAAGCCATGCCCGGAGATGCGCTCACCGGTATGCTCGATCCGAACATTGATCCGGCCGCCATTGAAGCGATGCGGGAACGGCTCGGCCTGAATGATCCGTGGTACATCCAGTATTGGGATTGGATCACTAATGCCCTGCAGGGAGACATGGGCCAGTCCTTCCGCTTTAAGATGCCGGTAACTGAGCTGATTGGCCAGCGGCTGATGAACACGGTGTGGTTATCTGTGACGACTCTGGTCATTACCTATTTAATTGCAATACCGCTTGGCATCATTAGCGGACGTTTCAATGACACCTGGGGCGACCGGCTGATTACAGGATATACCTATGTCGGTTTTGCGGCCCCCTTGTTTATCGTAGCCCTGGTTATGCTCTGGATGTTTGGTTTCTACTTTCATTGGTTCCCTACCGGAGGAAGTGTATCACCGGGCGAGGTCCCCGGGACGATGAGTTACATTCTGAGCAAGTTATATCATTTGCTGCTTCCGGCCATATCCATTGCGCTGATTACTACCGTCGGGACGGTCCAATATCTGCGGAACGAAATCATTGATACGAAGCAGAAGGATTTTATCCTTACGGCAAGAGCAAAAGGCGCCTCGGAATCACGGGTGTACAACCGCCACATCTTACGCAACTCCCTCCTGCCGATTGCCGCTTTTTTCGGGTATGAGCTTACGGGATTGATCGGCGGCACCATCTTTGTAGAGAGTATTTTCAGCTATCCCGGCATGGGCCAGCTGTTCCTGAGCTCCATCGTTATCCGCGATTTCACCGTTGTAACGGCACTTGTGCTGCTGTATGGAATTGCTCAAATCATCGGATCCCTGCTCTCGGATATCATATTAGGCATTGTTGATCCCCGTATCCGGATTAAATAATGATCAGAACTTGTTGAGGTGAATGTAATGGCAAAATCAAGCGCTGAGCTGTCGCTCCCGCAGGATATGGAGAAGAGCCCATCCGGATGGAGAATCCTCTGGAAGGAGATTTTCAGAGATAAACTGGCTTTGGTCTCCCTGATTTTTCTAGGTGTAGTTGTATGCGGAGTATTTGGCATCGCCCTGTTTCTGGATCAAAAGCAGATAGTAACCGTCGATCTGTTCGCCTTATATGAGAAGCCTTCGGCTAAATTCTGGCTGGGCACCGATTACGGCGGACGCGATGTGTTCGGTCAGCTCATTATCGGTACCCGCAACTCGCTGAGTATCGGAATTATGGTCACTCTGATGACGGGTGTTATCGGCATTCTGGTAGGTCTGATCTCCGGCTATTTCGGTGGATTCGTCGATAATATTTTTATGCGTTTCGTGGATTTTTTTATGATCCTGCCGATGCTGATGATTGTCATCGCGTTTGTTACGGCGGTTCCCAAATATAATACCTTGTCCTTTTCACTGATCATGACGGCATTTCTATGGATGGGCATCGCGAGGCTAATACGCTCGAAGACACTGCAGGAGAGGGAACTGGAATATGTCCAGGCCTCCAGAACGCTGGGCTCCTCTCATCTTAAGATTATGTTCAAACAAGTGCTGCCGAACTTAAGCTCCATCATTATCGTTACGATGACGCTGAATTTGGCCGCCAACATCGGTCTGGAGTCGGGCCTCTCGTTTCTCGGCTTCGGTTTTCCTGAAAGCACACCTAGTCTGGGGACGCTGGTCAGCTATGCCCGGAATCCGCAGACGCTGCAATCGAGATGGTGGATATGGTTACCCGCATCACTGCTGATCCTGGTGTTGATGTTGAGTATAAATAATGTCGGTCAGGCGATTAAGCGTGCGACGGATGCAAGACAAAGAAAAGGATAATAAGGGAGGAAGAAACAAGAATGAGAAAAAGAAACTCTGGCAAGACCATGCTCTTCACATTGATGCTTGTCCTGACGCTTGCGGTTACGGCCTGTGGCTCAGGCAACAATGAAGCGGCTGAGCCTTCGGCAACAGCCAAGACAGATGCAGCTGCTACAACTGCTCCAACTGCAGCACCGGCAGCAGAAGACGGGCTGTACAACATCGCAGATTTCAGCAATGTTAAGACGAACCAGGGTGAAGCCATTGAAGGCGGCACACTCAACTTTGGCCTTGTATCTGACACTCCCTTTGAAGGAACTTTGAATTTTAACTTCTCCTCCGGTGTTCCGGATTCTCAGGTGCTGGACTGGTTTGACGAAGGCTTGCTGACTTGGGATAAGAACTATGTGTATACCAATGACGGGGCGGCTACCTATGAAGTCTCTGAAGATGGACGTACCTTCACCTTTACCATCCATGACAATGTAAACTGGCATGATGGCAAGCCTGTTACTGCCGAAGATTGGCTGTTTGCCCATGAAGTTATCGGTAATCCGGCCTATGACGGCCCTCGTTACGGCTCTGATTTCACCAACATTGTAGGTATGGAAGATTACCATGCCGGCAAAGCCAAGACAATTTCCGGAATCAAAGTACTTAGTGAGAAGAAACTGGAAATCACTTATGTGAAATCGACTCCATCCCTGCTGACAGGCAGTATCTGGATTTATCCGCTGGCTAAACATATTTTCGGAAATATGGATGTAGCCAAAATTTCCGCTTCCCCTGAGGTCCGTCAAAAACCAATTGGTTTCGGTCCATTTAAAGTAGAAAGCATTGTACCTGGTGAATCCGTAGTATTTGTCAAGAATGACGACTACTGGCGCGGCGCTCCGAAGCTGGATAAGGTTGTCCTGAAAGTAATTCCACCGACTACGGTTGTGCAGGAGCTGAAAGCCGGAAATATCGATTTGGTCGACAGCTTCCCGATTGACCAGTTCCCTGATAACTCTAAATTGTCCAACGTTGAATACCTTGGAGCCATTGACCGTGCCTATACTTACATTGGCTTCAAGCTTGGTAAATGGGACGCGACCAAAAAAGTGGTGGCTCCAGATCCGAAGGCGAAGATGGGCAATGTAGCTCTGCGTAAAGCGATGTGGCAGGCGGTGGATAATGATGCCGTCGGCAAGAAATTCTATCATGGTCTGCGCTGGAATGCGACTACGCTGATTCCTCCATCTCATCCTGAATTCCATGATGCCAGCAATCCGGGAGTACCGTTTGATCAGGAAGCAGCCAAGAAAACACTGGATGATGCAGGCTATAAGCTTAACGGAGAATTCCGTACCAATCCGGACGGCACGCCGCTGACGATCAATTTCATCTCCATGACAGGTTCGGATATCGCTGAGCCGCTGGCCCAATATTATGTGCAGTCGTGGAAAGCCATCGGTCTGAATGTAACGCTGGAAATGGTGGAGTTCAACACCTTCTATGACCGCGTAGGTTCCAATGGTGAAGATGATCCTTCTGTTGATGTATACCAAGGCGCTTGGACAGTCGGTATCGACGTGGATCCACAAGGACTGTATGGCCGCGACGCTATCTACAACTTCCCGCGTTACGCAAGTGAAGAAAGCGACCGCCTAATGAAAGAAGGCGTATCGGAAGCAGCATTTGATGTAGCGAAGCGCAAGGAAATCTACAAAGAGTGGCAGCAGCTGATGGTTGACGAGATCCCTGTATTCCCAACCCTCTATCGTGCAGAACTCGTTCCGGTAAATAACCGCGTTCTGAATTACGCTATTGGCGATGGAACGGGTATTTACAGAAATGAGCTTGCACTGTCCGCCGACAAGGGGATTGCTGCACAGTAACTTTCCGGGATTTAGCAACCTGTAATATACAAAACCTCCTTGCGGCTTTTGCAGCTGCAAGGAGGTTTTTGTATACTCATAGGGCTAAATCGCTTTAGCCACATAGAAACGGCTGCCGGCCTTGGTGGGGTCAGCAGCCGTTTTTAGGTGCGTTCATTCGGTTCTTATTGCTGCTGCGGCTGCGGTATTACCTTCTCTGCAGCTTCAATCGTACCTCCGCCGAGGCATTCCTCGTCCAGGTAGAAGACAACAGCTTGACCCGGTGTGATCGCCTTTTGCGGCACATCGAAGGCAACATGCACGGTACCGTCTACCTGTGCTCTCAGTGTTACGCCCTGATCAGGCTGGCGGTAGCGGAACTTGGCGGTGCACTTCAGCGGTGCATCTGTAAGGGTAAGGCCGTCTATCCAGTTGACACCGGAGGCGATCAGACTGGTGGAGTAGAGGCTGTGGTGCTTGTCCCCTTGGACTACATACAGGATGTTGCGGTCCAGATCCTTCTCAGCCACAAACCACGGCTCACCATTGCCGGAGCCGCCAATTCCCAGACCCTGGCGCTGGCCCAGTGTATAATACATCAGGCCCTCGTGGCGGCCCTTCACCTCGCCTGTGGCGATATCGACCATGTCTCCGGACTGGGCAGGCAGATACTGGCTTAGGAATTCACGGAAGTTACGTTCACCGATGAAGCAGACACCGGTGCTGTCTTTTTTCTTGGCAGTGTACAATCCGGCTTCCTCGGCGATTCTCCGTACTTCAGGTTTTGGCAGATGTCCGATCGGGAACATCGCTTTGGAAAGCTGGTACTGGTTCAGCGCGTTCAGGAAGTAGGTCTGGTCTTTATTGCTGTCCACGCCGCGCAGCAGCTTGAACTTGCCGTCTTCCTGAATGACCCGTGCATAATGCCCGGTAGCCACGTAATCGGCGCCCAGTTGTAGTGCCTTATTCAGGAATTCTCCGAATTTGATCTCGCGGTTGCACATCACATCCGGATTTGGTGTGCGTCCGGCCTTATATTCATCGAGGAAATAGGAAAAGACTTTATCAAAGTATTCCTTCTCGAAGTTAACGGTATAGTAAGGAATATCGATCTGCTCACACACGCGGCGGACATCCTCTGCGTCAGTCTCGGCCGTGCATACGCCAAACTCATCGGTGTCGTCCCAGTTCTTCATGAAGATACCGATGACGTCATAGCCCTGCTGCTTCAGCAGAAGTGCCGTAACGGAGGAATCGACTCCTCCGGACATGCCGACGACGACACGTGTGTCCTGGTTTGCCTTTGTCATCGTAATCACCATTTTCTATGCAAAAAATACCGGTTATTGATACAAACACCCGGCTCATTTTGTATTATAACACACCTGTCTAGCCCAAACTGCCCGTGAGGACGGGAAAATGCAGCAGAAAAGACGAGAAAATTGACAATTTGTCCACCACTGGCGAACATTCATGTGAAAAGTTACTTTTTTGGCTCCAAATATGTCCATAAATATGATAACATAAGCTGAGAGCAAACATCGGAATACCTTGATATGACATATCTCATGTCGTAACAATGAATTATGATTCTATCAGCAACTAAACCGAAAGAGGTGCCCCTTGAAGATATCGACAAAAGGACGTTACGGATTAACCATTATGATGGAGCTTGCCCTGAAATTTGGCGAAGGTCCAACCTCACTTAAAAGCATCGCCGAAAAAAACGGACTATCCGAGCATTATCTGGAACAGCTCATTGCCCCACTGCGCAACGCAGGGCTTGTGAAGAGTATTCGTGGTGCTTACGGCGGCTATATCCTTTCACGCGAATCCATTACCATTACAGCCGGCGATATTATCCGTGTGCTGGAAGGCCCCATATCGCCAGTTGATTTTACAGAAGAAGATGATCCGGCAAAACGCGACCTCTGGTTGCGCATCCGCGACAGCATTGCCGATGTGCTGGATTCCACCACATTGTCCGACTTAATCAATTATAAGGAAGAAAGCAAGGCTGACAACTACATGTTTTATATTTAGAGGGATTGTCGGGAACCCGCGTTGTTCAAGGGATTAGTAGGCCTTTTCACGATACTTTTACCCTCGATTTACCCGCAATTAAATAAGCTGGAAATTAAAGACTGGACCCTGCCATTAATGGCGGGGTATTTCTTTGCATTCAGGAAGTTTATCCTTACTGATGGAAGTTAATATATTTAATCTTCCAAATTAAACATAATTGATTTGTGAGTTTTCAAAAGCATTTCTTGAATGGAGTGATGGAATGAGCAGAAGAACAAGTGGAATGATATTTATTTTTTATATCAGTATTTCTGTATGGAACTTATTATCTTATGCAGCGATTTATGGATCGAATATCACAACATGGGTTCTGAGATATTTAATGTAATGATAGATTCTGTTGGCAGTTCGCTCAAAAACCTTAATAAACTTTCTTAGTCGGCAGGGATCGTCTTTTTGGTGTGGACAGAAATTGAGGAGTATTATAAGACTCATAATAAGAACAACAACATAAAAATGCAGAGGGGTAAGGGCTTGGAAACATCATACAAAGCATTGAAAAGCAATTCAGGCTTCTTAGCCGCTTCTCTGGTGCAGTCGAAAGTATCTATCTGTTGGGTACCGGGAAGATCCGGCCCCAATCGCTCACTTGATGGATTATGGCGGCATCGTTGAGGAATACACTCCTGTATCAATTAAGAATTATCCGGCAGCGATTTAAATTTAGAGCAGAATTGAGTGGAAACTAACATTGTTGTTTATTATATATTCAATCTATTTAAAGCACAATGCGATAAAAAATACCTTTTTTTGTTTAATAATAGGAAATGAAGTAATTTTTTATAGTTAATAGATACTATATCATTAATAACCTAATTAATGGTATAATTCCATTGTAATCCAAAAAATAAAACTGGGAGGTAGTTACTTTGATTAAACTTTTAGGATTAGGTGTCGCTGCATCATTACTTTTTACTCCGATAACAGGCCTTGTAGATTCATCATCGCTGCAAAAATCTTCAGTATCTGAGGTTTCCTCTGCAAAAAGTTATAGTTTTAACAATAACATTTACGAAGAACCAGGAACAGGAACGAAGATTTTGGTGGGGGACGGGGTCAAAGTTCCAGAACTTGCAAGAGGAAAAGAGGCCGTAAAGATAGTCCGTGTAAATCAAAGAGGTGGAGCTTTTAATGATTCATTCACTTGTGAACCGACTGATGGAATTAACCTAAACATCTGGATGATGAATAACAGTGGCCAATCGGTTCAATTTCAAGTGAGACGAAACGGAGTTGAGTTCACTGATCAAGCAATTGCTGTTGGCTCACAGAAAACAATCTCTTTTACGGATATGTTAGGTAATGGTCTGGATGGATATTATGAGGTCTACATATATAGTTTATTAGGATATTCACTTGATGTTGATGTAAGTGCTAGACAGTTCTAAAAGCTGCGTTAAAACAAGTCATCTACCCTTGAGGTGGATGATTTGTTTGTTTTTATAAGGTGAACTCCGAGAACACTGGACTCCACAACAGGCCAGATTTGGTTCAAATATAGTAAAAATATAAAATATTCCAAATCTTATATACTAACCCTTCCAGTTGGCGGGTATTTCTGCATAAGAGGGAGGTGAATTATGTTTGAAGTCGAAGTTAAAGATGTATTTAAAATTACTGGTAGAGGCTATGTAATTGCAGGGGAGATTATTCAAAGAGAGTCCGTTTCAAGAATCGGAGACACTTTGCTTAATAAAGAAGATAATACACAGGCAGTGCTTGTGAAATCATTTGAATTGATAAATTATGGAACTGGAAAAATGAAACTGAATCATATTGGGTTTTATCTAATATCTCAGAAGATGAGGCAAAGAAATTAATTGGAAAGCGACTTGTTGAAGAATGAAATTGCACCTGGCACCGCACCAATTCAATGATTATCCAGAAGGGCGACTAAACGATCTTGGTGGGATAGTAGAAGGATATCACTCAGGTAGGTTAAGATCGCCGGAAACTGGTTCAGACGAGAACGACTTGAATTTAGAGCCATACATAAATTAACCCGACTGGAGACCGAGGTGTGGTTTTTGGCTTTGTAATATACTCTACCAATAAAGACTTTGGGAGGGTGTTATGAGAAACTATAGATTTCAATTTTCGTTGACAGGCCTTTTATAATACGCATTACAGCTACTTCCCAATATAATCTGGATGCTTGTGCCTCCAACAAATAATGTGCTTACTGGAAATAGTTCTGCCTATAAAACACTGAATATTATAGAGGGATTGTTTGGGGTGTTAACGGTTATTCTAATGGTTGTTCTGATAAACAAGGGCGAAGGAAGTAACAGTAACATTTATATTGGACTAGCAGTTATGTTTTTGGCAGCCTATTATATTTCTTGGATTTTCTATTATAATGGCGTGGTTGCTCCGTGGTTACTGATACTAGGAATTGCATGCATGCCGCCTTTGTATTTCTTTTTTGTCGGACTTTGGATGAAGAACTATGTCCTTCTCGTTCCATGCGCTATTTTTGGAATTACCCATGTTTTGATTACTTGCATGAGTTATTTGAGACTATAAAGTGTTTATTGAAGATCCAGATTCTGTAGGCCATCTGATGGAATGTGGAGGGATTGTGAAGGATTTACGCCAGGTTCCATTAAAATTGATGGTGCCCAATTCGTCAGGAAATATATTTGAATTTAGAGCGTAGTGAAAATAACCTGCCGGTTTTTGAACTAATGGGCTATTATTTTTATTGTTATAGATTCTCCTAACTCCAAAACCCGAAAACAGGTAGAATTTATAATCCTTCTATAATAGAGGTACTAGGAAACTAATATATATAGATTGAACTTGAGAATTATATTTAGGGAAAAGTGGCGGAGGGGAATTTTGATCCTTACGGAGCGATAGCGTCCGCCTAAAAGCTTTCCGTAGGAAAGCTCGCTTCGAAAGCAGCGTGCCCAGAAAAGCACGCTACCTCTAGCCGGTGAAAGTCCGGTCGCGGGAGGGGCCAAGCCCCCGCGTAGCTAGGATGCCTGCGCATGGCGAAATCTGTGCGTAGAAGCGCATCGACAAAAGTACGGATTTGATACCGTGCGAGCAACCGACCAGGCCGTAACATGAAGTGAATCCTGCCGCGTCGTCAAAGCGGCCTCGCAAGAGGACAAGAGGAAGCCGAATCCCGTGCTTTAGGATGAAGGCCAAGGAAGTTGCAGAGAACTTGGAGCGGCAACGAAGAATCCTCCGGCGTAAGGGGAACGGCATGGCTGGAAAGAGGAAGTGTGAACTGGGGAGACCCTCCCCTGCACCGAAAGGAAAAGGTAAAAGGACACTCTATAAACCCAGAAGGTGAAGTGAGATGCCCGCAGGAAGGGAGTCCGAGGGGCCAATAGTACCGAAGAACCGTAGGACAACATAACCTACGGGAGGGAAGGGGCCCTGCTTTGTTCAAGTTTATCCAAGAGGTACGAGTACGTGAATGCCCAAGGGGCTAACGACACGCAAGAAAACACTCAACAACTCTTAGGAGGAAACTAGCTTATGGAGCCAAGGCCGTGAAGGTTGCATGCCCATGAGTGACGAACATCGGAAAGCCGTATGAGGGAAAACCTCACGTCAGACTGTCTAACAATTTTTAAACAATATCCATTTTGGGCATGAAAATAGATGCCCAATGTCGAATCTCTGTATCTAAGGAGATGAGCACATATGCCTTTTATTAAAAGTGAGGATAGACATCAAATTCATTTACTGCCATATACATTGGACGATTTTGTAGAAGAAGAAAATCCTGTTCGAGTTATTGATGCTTACGTCGATAGCCTGACCCTAGAAGAATTGGGATTTCAGGTGTATTCTGGCTCCAAAGCGGGGCAAAAACCTTACCGCCGGGAAGAACTTCTCAAGCTTTATCTTTACTGTTATATGAACGGCATCCGTTCCTCTCGTAAGATGGAGACCGAAACAAAAAGAAATATTGAACTGATGTGGCTAGTTGGTAAGCTCCAACCGGATCACGGCACTTTATCTGCTTTCATGAAGAATAACCAAACAGCCATAAAAAAGCTATTTAAAGAATTCACCTTACTGTTAAAAGGTTTCGGGTTAATCGATGGTCGACTTGTTGCGATTGATGGCACAAAATTAAAGGCGAACTGCTCTAAAAAGAAACACTTTAATGACAACATTATCAGCAAGAAGCTAGAGTATATCGATGAAAAAATCGATGCCTATTTGCGCGACTTTTTAACGGAGGACAGTCGCCTCAAACAGCAGGAAATCACGGGAAAGTTAGCCGTCTATCAAGAGAGATTGCACGAGTTGCAGGTAATGAAACAAGAACTTAAGGAAACAGGTGAAAACCAGCTTTGTGTTACCGATCCAGATGCCAAATCAATGAAAAACAACGGGAAGCACGAAGTTTGTTTTAATGTTCAAACTGTGGTGGACAGTAAGTATAAATTGATTGTGGACTGCGACACAGTCAATGATGTCAACGATCAAGGGCAACTGTCCAATATGGCAAAGAAAACAAAGCAAGTTTTCCATGATCAAAAAACCACAATTCTGGCCGATACAGGCTATTATAACTACCTTGAAATCATCGACGTTGTCAACGAAAGCACCGAACTCTTAATTAAGCCGCAGAAGGGAAAGCAAAACAAAGTAGCAAGCGGATTTGATAAAGATAACTTTGAATATGATGCCATAAACGATAAATATATTTGCCCTTTGGGTTATGAATTACCTTTCAAATGGAATGGAAAACAAGATGGAAAAGAGTACAGGCGTTACACATGCCAAGCCTTCGATATTTGCGGACAAAAGGATATCTGCACGTCTGCCAAAGGAGGAAGGTCGGTAACGAGGCTTAAAGATGAAGAAGTGATTGAACAGATTGCCAAAAATACACGTAGTCACAGTAATACATATAAGCAAAGAGCGGCAATCGTAGAGCACCCTTTTGGGACGATAAAACGTCACCTGGGCTATACATACTTTTTAACGCGAGGGCTGGCATCAGTAAGCACTGAGACCAATCTGATTTGCCTTGCCTATAATATCAAGAGAATGATCAAAATAAAGGGAGTGAAAGAGCTCATAAGTCTCTTCAGAGACCGAGCTCATTGGATATCTAAGATGCCCAACGTTTATTTGAGTAAAATTGCATAAATCCAAGGTTTAAGCGTGCTCAGTAATCAGTTGTTAGACAGTCTGACGTACGGTTTGATGAGGAGGGGCTGGGTACAAACCAGCTCTTTACTCTAGTGGGCAAGGTTTGGATTTCTACCGCGATTCGCGGTTAAATTCAGGAAATCCAAACCTAACAGCGGCCGGAAGTCCAAACATTTTCTGTAGTCACGGCCAATCCCAGAATAGAAGAATTATAGGTTCAATCTATATAGTTAAATATTAAATTAAATCATACATTCAACATGTGTAATTGCTTCATTCACTTTCTCAGCTTGCTCTTTGTCTTGTTTCAAAAGATCACGCTCAGGCTTATATTCATTAAACTCTGCGATACAACAAGATGTTGGTCTACTCCAAGGATCTGATTCATTGAGTGGTATCATACTTCACTCGGAAGTGCTGGCCCGTGAAAACTAAATCCAGTGGCGACCTGACATGCGCCAGAGAGGGCAGTGATCATAGCGGGGGAGCGGATAATCCATCCCATCATTCTGACCAGAGGGAGAGTAATAGGATACTGGAACTACTATTGATTTCAGATTATGAGCAAGGCCACTGAAAAAGTCTCTTTTAAAAAAACGTCAAAAAACGAGCCTTTAGAATCGCTTCTCAGGCTCGTTTCACGTTTAGGGAATCATATTTGACCCCCTAAAGTTTTGGTTTTTTGAAAAACAGGTGTTTTTCAGTGTCCTCGTATGAGCTGGCGGGGATTTATTTCATTCACAAACAGAACTAGGCTCATTGTAGACAGTAGGGTAGAGCTCCATCAATTTGCTTTCCATTTCACAGGCTTTAACAATAGTTTCCTCTAACTCGCTTGATGCAATATCATCGTCAAGGATAGATTCCATTAGATTTGTGTATTCCTCTGCTAAATCCTGATTTTTATCAATCTCGTTAATAGAATCCTCGTAGTCAGACCAAGCTTTGTCCAGTTCATCCCCCATATGAATCAGGTCTTGACGATCCCGTTCCTTTTTCGCGTCATAAAGAAGTTTCCCCCCAATGCTTCCCCCAATTAATACGATTATAATAATCAATGTCCACCAATTCTTACTATTCATAGCTCCCCCTAAATCTGATAATAAATTCAGAATCATTCTATCAGAATTGGGTAATATTTACTATGCGCTTCATAGAGAACGATACAGATTCCTGACTGCTGCCCTTGCAATCCAAAATGTGAATTATTTGAATTTAAAGCCTACATTAAATAACCCGTCAACCTTAAGTGGTGTGGGGGTGTTGGACATTTGGGTAATAACTATTATTCAGATGAGGAGGTATAAAATGAATAAAACATTGATTGCTACAGTTACCAGTGTTCTTCTGTCTGCCTCAATTCTCGGTGCATGCAGTAACAATGACACAGTAGACGAGGCAGAGCCTACAGCGTCAAGTGCAGCGACTATGCCTGTTATTGAAGCTACAGCCACTCCTGAACCTTCTGCTACTGCCGCAGCCACGGAGGCGCAGGTGTCCGCCAGTCCGGACGCTACTGATCCTCAGACATCCCAACGTCCGGAGACCCAGGCATTTGGTGAACAGGAGGGAGGGGTCTCAGGGCAAGAAGGTACACTTGCGCAAGGTGATGGATATTCCCTGTATGTCTTTGATGATTTCACATTCGATGAACAGTCTGGCCGGTTAACACTCACTGAGGACCCCACCTATTATGCCGAAATTGAACACTTGCCATCCGGTTACGATCTCACCGCTCTGAAGCAACAGGGGCAAACTGAGCTTTCCGCAATGGGTAAGGCTAGCGACCATAGCGGTGAACTGTTTGAGCATCCTCTAGGTTTTGCAGATTTATATCTGCAGGCTACCGGTGATAAGGGAATAGAGGATTATATGGTGTGGAAGAATCAAGCGGGGGAAGCCTTTCTTTTCCGGATACACAATCCTAAGGGTGAACTGTCGAATAAATTTGCTCCATGGGTAATGGTTTCACTGTCAACACTTGAAAGGTAGCTTGAAACGGATTTTAGAAGCTTGCATAAATAACCCCGCCGGGCTTGTGTAAACTGTACCCTATAGAGCAGACACTTTAAAAAGGTCTCTCTATAGGGTGTCTCGCACAAACACGGCTTCATTCATTCCGATCAAGGTTCCACTACACCCATCCAGATTTTCAGAAGAAAGTGAAACATATGGGTCTTGGGCAATTCATGCCCAGACGAGCAAACTGCCGGGATAATGCGCCGCAGGAGTCGTTCTTTGGTCATTTTAAGGATGAAGTTTCACTGAAGGTCTTTTTTTAGAAATGTTGGGAAGGTCCTGTTTTTTGTTTATGGAGTTATTTGTTCAAATAAGGCCCCATCTGTTTGTCTGAGAAATTAAACGGCGAATGGATATCCCTCAGCCACATATTTCCTTTAATAATTAGGACGTATACTGCGATCACAAAATAGACGGATCCGATGATCCAGTCCGTCGTGCTTGCCAGATGGTGCGCCGTGATGTAGTACAGATACCATCCTCCGATCGGGAAATGGAAAACCAGCACAGCGAACAGGCCGGGATTATACCATGTTTTGGCTTTGATATTAGCGAAGATGCCATGCCAGATAAACTGGAAAAAGCCCATAAAGATTGGAGCCAGCGCCAGCCAAATTATGTTCGGGAAGAAGACCGGAAGCAGATAAAAGACATAGGCGATGACCAAATTAATAATCATTGCCGATTGCGGGTTCAACGGATAATGCTCCGGCTGTTCACTCTTAAATATAACGATATTGAACAAACCGCCAAAATAGCCGGGCCAGCGGTATTCTTCAAATTGATGCACCAGGATCGCGGTGAAGCTGAGCCATAAAATCATATTCAGTTCAGACATGGAACGATGATTGATTACGATTCCGATCGCTGTCACCGCCGCGACCAGCATCCCCAGATCAGGCCAGTATTTGCGCAAAATATTCATGAATCATCTCTCCTCGGCACTTAGTGGATGTTTAAGTAACGCTCCAGCAGCAGGTCAATCTGACGCTCGGCCGGCTTCATTTCGACGCCAGCTCCGGCTTCAAGAGTCGGCCTCATCAGTGCAGGCATGAACACGGCTCCAAAGATTTGCATCACCATCATCATTAAAAGTCCTTGATCCTGTTCATTCGTCAGTTCCATGAGCAGACTCTTGACTTTATCGAATCCAATGATCCGCATAAACTCCCCGTACTCCCGCTGCGACGCGAATAAGCCGGTATCCATCGTAATGATCCGCGACAACAGCTCCGGATACTGCTCCACCCTCCGTACATAATGCAGCAGAAAAAGCTTCAAGCGCTGTTCCGACGGCAGAGACAGATCTTCCAGCACATCAAAAGATTCCTGAAAACCCGACAGCATGATCCGGATCACTTCGCTAATCAGCTTATCCTTAGAGCCGAAGTAATAATTCACCAGCGAAACGTTCGTATTCGAACGTACCGCAATTTTGCGGATTGTGATCTTCTCGAATCCTTCCTGCTTGATCATCTCGAGTGCAGTTTGAAGAATGATTTCTTTGGTCTCATTGCTTTTGTCCATTTGCTTATTCTCCCTCCCTTCGTAAATGATAATTAAAACAATGTTTAAAACAATGTTTTAATTATGGTAACACCCTTTGCTTTTTGAATCAATAAGCGCTTCTTTAAAGTATTCAGTGAGATCAACCCAGTTGTTTTAGTTAAAAGTGCTCATTATGATAGGTGAAAAACCAATCTTATATGGATCTCATGACAGGAGGATGGGCTGTAACTTAGTCATAGCAAAGTCCTGCTACCATGATGGTAGCAGGACGTTTTGTTTAATGAATGGGAGGGTGGTGATTGTCGGAAAACCGGGACATTAACTGTCAGTAAGCCCATGATGTATGTAAAGAAATTTAAAGCTCTATCGAAGCCTGAAGTACTTGGTACCAAAAAGGAGCTAATGGTGGATCATTGATGCATTTCCTTTCCCGGTTAAAGAGTTTTCGAACATATCAATAATCTCCAAGAATCTCTCTGCTTCACGGAAAACGTGATCCGCGAGCAACGGGTGTATGATGCTTTTAATTTTGCATTGTTCGATTAAATCCCGGGCTGTTTTCTTAAAATCCCTTAATGATTTTACGGATACCCTATTCTGATCAAGAAACTGGTTTAAGATAGGACCGGTTTGCGATTGAGGCCGCATGGATTCAATATCTCTAGCCTGAAATAATAATTGATCAAAATCTTGACTGAATTCCCGGGCCTGCTCGACAAGTTTTCGTTCTGAAGGATCTAATAGATGACCTATGAATTTGGCATGGTCGGCCATAATTCTTAAGAAAAATACATTTTCATCAATAATAGCATCATATAATGGCTCTAATTTGCCCTGGTTTAGCTCTTCCAGCCGATTTCTAAAATAATTTGCTTCTCTACTTACATGATCCACTAAAAGTGGAAAATTCGTTTGTCCAGGGAGCTTGCAACATAGAATTAAGCCAAGTACTTTTCTTTTGAACGCCCATATGTGACATACTGCGGTATGAACCTCCTGATTAAATTGGTGAATCGTTGCAGGGTCTGTATCAAGGGAAAAAGCATGCACCCGTCTCTCAATGTCTTCGAAAATCCGGTAAAAGTGATTAGCTTCTTGTTTCAGGACTGTATCTTCCGCCCGGAACCCCAATCCTAGAAACAAGGAATGTTCTTTCATAATTCTTGACCAAAAGCTGATCTCTTCCAGAGACCGAGCGACAAACATGTCAGACATAATATCCCTCCTTATCATCTCTATAGACCATATGCTGGTTAAGCTTGGTCGGATACCTAATTATTTATAGAGGATGGATACAACTCGGTAGTAAAGATATGAACATGAAGTGAAAATGTTGATGGATACGGCGGCGGTTATGGTGGAGCGTGGACTTCGGGGTCATTGCTGCGGTTCTTCGCTATGCTTCTTTAATTAACTCCTTATAATCGTTGCGGACGTTGCCCACTGCCGGTGAGACGGGATAAGCCCGCATCTGCTCTGTATCATAAGGCCGCAATAACTTCATAAGAGAGGGGATGTCATGATTATGCCTGTCAAGCCACGCTGTCTCCGCTTCAGGGGTGAGGATAACCGGCATACGGTCGTGAATCTCGGCCATCAGGCTGTTGGATTCTGTAGTAATAATTGTGCAGGTGCTGAGCTTATTGCCGCTCTGATCCATCCAAATATCGTACAAGCCGGCCATGGAAAAAAGCTTTCCGTCACGCAGCGTAATTCTCAGCGGCTGTTTGCCGCCTTCCTGCGGCTTCCAGTCGTAGAAGCCGTCCGCAGGAATCACGCAGCGGCGTGAGCTCACCAGGTTTTTGAAGGATGCTTTTTCCAGAAGGGATTCTGCTCGGGCATTGATCATTTTGCTGCCGCTTTTGTCATCCTTGGCCCAGGACGGGACCAGTCCCCAGCGCAGTTCTCCAAGTTTGTTATGCTTGCCATTATGAATAACTGCCGGGATATACTGCATCGGGGCCGCGTTATATTTTGGGGCATAGTGGACAATGGTGGTGTCATTCGTAAAATAACGCAGCATCAACTCATCCATGGTTACGGTAATTGTGTATCTTCCGCACATGCTGATTTAGCCTCCCGGTTCATTTATGATGTGGTCTGAGATTGTTTACAGCGCTGTAGCCCTCATGCTATGCTCGGAGTATTTTATATTATTATAAATGAAGAATCGGACGATAGCGAAACGAAGGAGAGGATCCCGCATGATTATTGTAAGCTCCTGTCTCGCAGGAATGAAAGTAAGATACAACGGCACGGATTGTCTCGATACAAGCCTTCAAAAACTGCTGGATAATAACAAGGCAGTTGCTGTATGTCCAGAATTACTTGGCGGATTCTCGACACCGAGGGAACCGGCGGAAATTATCGGCGGCGGCGGGGAGGAGGTGCTGGAGGGGACAGCCAGGGTAATGGACCGTTCAGGAAATGATGTAACCGAAATGTACCTCAAAGGGGCTTATGAAACGCTGGAGAAAGCCCGGGAGATCGGAGCCAGCACCGTAGTGCTCAAAGAAAACAGCCCTTCTTGCGGCAGTGCGATGATCTATAACGGACAATTTGCCGGTGTGAAAATTCCCGGTCAAGGTGTAACGTCTGCTCTGCTAAGAAGAAACGGTATTGAAGTGATTTCTGAGCAGCAGCTCTCTGCCAGGCTGGAAGCTTTGGCACGTGCTGGAAAGTGAGTGGCTTAGCGGAAAATCCCACTAACAGCCCCCTAAAGGTTGTTACAATATTGTGTTTATTCACAGGTGGTAAAAGGCGGCATTCAGCAGTATAATCGAGTAGTCCTGTAAGAAAATCCTAAATTTCAAGAAGCGGAGAATTTAGTCATGAAACCCATCTATTTGGACCACGCCGCCTCAACCCCGGTTCATCCGGAGGTGGCCAAGGTTATGTACAATATGCTGCTTGAACAATACGGCAATGCGTCCAGTGTGCACACGTTCGGACGTTCCGCCAAAAAGATTGTGAACGGGGCACGCGATACCATCGCGGGCTTTTTAGGCTGTGCTCCCGATGAATGGGTATTCACCAGTGGAGGCACGGAGAGCGATAATCTGGCGTTGTTTGGAGCTGCAGCTGCTACCACGGAGAAGGGCAAACATATCATCACCACAGCAATTGAGCATCATGCCGTTCAACATACCTGCGTAGAACTGGAGAAGCAGGGCTATGATGTTACCTATCTTCCGGTTGATTCGACAGGCCTCGTTTCGATTTCAGATGTGGCAGCCGCTTTGCGAGATGATACGGTATTGATCAGTGTGATGTTTGCGAATAATGAGGTAGGAACAGTAGAGCCTATAGAAGAGATTGGCCGTCTCGCTGCAGAACGGGGCATTTTATTCCACGTCGATGCTGTACAGGCTCTCGGGATGATTCCCATCACACTTCGTGAGCTTCCCGTGGATTATATGAGCTTTTCTGCCCATAAAATAAACGGCCCGCAGGGCATCGGTGGACTATACGTACGGCGCGGTGCACCGCTGCATTCCAGACAGCACGGAGGACTCCAGGAGCGCGGCAGACGGGCCGGAACGGAGAGTCTTGCGAGCACAGCAGGTTTTGCCAAAGCGGTGAAACTGGCGGTGCAGGGGCTTCCGGGGCGGCAGGATAAAGCGCTTGAGCTGCGGAATGTGCTGCTGCAGGAGCTGGACAGCCGTATCGGGCGGCAGAACTATGTGATTAACGGAAACGGGCAGCATTTTTTACCTGGAATACTGAATGTAAGTTTTCCGGGAGCCCGGACCGATGTGATGCTGATGAACCTGGATATGGAGCGGATTGCTGCTGCCAGCGGCTCAGCCTGCACCTCTGGTTCACTGGAGGTTTCGCATGTTCTGCAAGCGATGAATCTTCCGGAAGAAGTTTTGGACTCGGCGATTCGTTTTAGCACAGGATTGGGTAATACTAATGAAGAAATAAAGCTTGTTGCAGAAAAAGTTGAAACCATCCTGAGACGGTTGCGTAGTGTAGACTAGGATTTTTTTCGGTCTCGTATCCGTTTCGGTATTTGGCTCTTTAACCAAAAGTGACTTGAAAGTACACTCAAAGCGAGGGGACTAAAGCAGCCATGAAACTTCAAGATATGATCGGCCTGGCTGTATATGAAGTTGAAGAAGGTAATGAAATCGGCAAAATTGTCGATGTTGTACTGGATTCAAACTGGAATATTACGGGTATTGAACTGGAAAGCAAATCTTTTTTTTCCAGTCATGTGAAAGTTGTGGCATGGGAAGATATTGTCGCTTATGGCGAAGATGCTGTCATGATTCGCAGTAAACAGTCGATATTAAAGGCCGACACTGACCATATACCCTATACTTTTCTTTTAGGAAAGAAGAAATTGAAGGATTTGCAGGTACTGACTGCATCCGGAACGATACTTGGACGAATATCCGATGTTTATTTTGACCAGAAGTTGGGAAACACAATAGTAGCGCTGGAAATCAGTGACGGGCTTGTAACTGATTTGATCGAAGGCCGCAAATGGCTGCCTTGTTCTGAAGAAATGTCCATTGGGGAGGATTCCGTACTGGTTCCCGCGATGAGCGAAGAACGGCTCCAAAAAGCCATTAATATTGTTAACGGATAGGTGGAATGTATTATATGAAGTGTCCAAACTGCAACTCCAAGGATATCGGCAAGATCGGTTCCCACCAGTTCTATTGCTGGGGCTGTTTCATCGAACTTACGGTTAACGGCGAGAAAATGTCGGTTTATCA
The DNA here is from genome assembly GCF_038593145.1 of Paenibacillus sp. FSL L8-0340. Taxonomy (NCBI): domain Bacteria; kingdom Bacillati; phylum Bacillota; class Bacilli; order Caryophanales; family Paenibacillaceae; genus Paenibacillus; species Paenibacillus sp. FSL L8-0340. The sequence goes on along the minus strand of NZ_CP151967.1, from coordinate 5,876,635 downwards.
GGTTGAAGAAGACGGCACGCTCAGTTCGCTTGACGATCTGTTCTTCGGGGAAGAAATTGCCCAGGATTTCCCCCAAATCCATGCATCCTCCTGATATAAGTCCTCGCACTGGCTAGCAGCGGGTACATATTTTTAAAAACAAGCGTCAGTTTCCTTTCAGCGTCCAATTTGCTGAGGGTTATTGGCGCTTTTTTTGCTTGGCTTTACGTTCAGCGGTTATTTTGCGGCAGGCATACATATACTTATTTACGAAGCCAGTCCAGTAATACCGCTAGGGGGTGCACTCATGGAGCAATGGTCCCAAAGTAAATGGTTCCGCTGGATGATCGGAGTGCTGCTCGCCCTGATCATTTTGTATTTTGTGTGGCAGCTTCGTCCGATGCTGCAGGGGATATTCCAGTTTCTAAAAGCGATTCTTGCGCCGTTTCTGGCGGCCATGATCATTTCTTATGTACTGAATCCGGTGGTCAGTATGCTGGCGGGACGGAAGATGCCGCGCAGCGTTGCCGTTCTTCTCATCTACGCCGTATTTCTGACTTCAATTGCGGTCATTGCCATCAATCTCATACCGATGTTTATCGAGCAGCTTGAGGAGCTGAACGAACATCTGCCGGAGATGACACTGCATGCGCAAGGCCTCATGAAGAATATGAATTCCCGGCTGATCCCGCCCGGTGTTGAGATGGGGATGAACAATTGGTTTTTTCAGCTGGAGGAACGCCTGGCAAAAGGAATATCACATTTCCTCGACAATATCGGGACAACGATAGGTGTGCTGTTTAATGCATTTATCGTTCCGTTTCTCGTGTTCTACATTCTCAAGGACTTTGACGTGTTCGAGCGGACCGTGGTTTCCTGCCTGCCCCGCTCACGCCGCAAAACGATTGTGAAGCTGCTCAAGGATATTGATGAAGCGCTGGGAAACTATATCCGCGGACAGTTCCTCGTCTGTATTATTATCGGCGTTTTGGCATATATCGGTTATGCCATCATCGGGATGCCTTACGCGCTGCTGTTTGCCTGTGTAGTCGCTGTGTTCAACATCGTTCCGTACATGGGCCCGTTCCTGGGGGCGGCTCCGGCCATTGTGATGGCCTCAACTCTGTCCCTGCGCCTTGTCCTGCTGGTGGCAGTAGTGAATACGCTATGCCAGATGCTGGAGAGCAATGTGATCTCGCCCCAGGTGGTCGGACGGAGGCTGCATCTGCATCCGCTGCTGATTATTTTTGCCCTGCTGGTCGGCGGAGAGGTGGCTGGAATGATTGGCCTTATTCTGGCGGTCCCGTGTTTTGCAGCCGGAAAAGTCGTAATTCAGCACATAATGGCTTATTATATTAAGCGAAAGCCGGTTTAGCCGGAGATACCATCGGATCCCACACTACAACATTAAGAAAGGGAACACGCATGCAAACGTTGCAATCCCTGCAGTATGAAGAGCTTCATTCCCATTACAACAGGTATTTGTCTCCATTTCTCCCTTACAGCTCAAACGATCGATATACCGACCGGATCCTTCTGCCTGAATCCATAGGAAGCGGCAGCATCAGCCGGACACGTCTCAGACCCGGTATGGAGGTTATCATGGCTGACTTCCAGATTAAGGACGACCATACCATGCAGCTTCGCAGCGTTCTTCCAATGGTCGATCTGACCTTCTGGATTCAGGGCTATATTGAAATCCTTCATTCAGGAATACAAGAGCAGATTTCCCCGGTCTTGGCCACCTTACATTTGGCCTGGAGCAGCAGCTTGAACTAAAATATGCGGCAGGGATGCCAATAGCCATCTGTGAAATTCGTTTGTCTACAGCTTTATTTGATGAATTAATGGATGAACTTGGACACGTGCGTTACAGCTCTTCATTGATTCTTGGTGGACGGGAGAATCTCATATTTCATCACTCCATATTGCCCAAGGTGCAGGCCATTCTGCAGGATCTACGCTCCCATCCCTTTACCGGACCGATGCGAAAAATGTTCCTCGAAGGAAAAGCTCTGGAGCTGCTTGCCCTCTGGCTCCAGCAAACCTTGTTTGAAGACGAAGTACCCGCACAGCGGGGCAGAATTTGGCTGCGTAAAGAGGATATCGCGAGAGTGCGCGAGGCGTTCGGGATTTTGGAGAAGCGGATGGAGCAGCCGCCGTCATTGCTGGAATTGTCCAAGCTGGCCGGAATCAGCGATTCCAAGCTGAAAGCCGGTTTCAAGGAACTATTCGGCACTACCGTCTTCGGATATTTAAAGGAAAAGCGGCTGGATAAGGCGAAGGAACTGCTCGAAATGGAACGAATCAATGTGTGTGAAGCCGCGCTTATGGTGGGCTATTCCAACCCGAGCCATTTTGCAGCTAGCTTCCGAGAGAGGTTCGGATGTAATCTGAGTGAGTGGATCATTGAATCCCAACGCTTGTAATCCGTCCAACGACAGCACCCAACCCTACACTGTTACTTATTGAACGTACCGGAGCGGACACCCTCTGCATAGGATGATAGACTGAATGCAACCGCGGTACATTCACATCATAATGGAGGTCCGCCTTGAATACTCACCCTATTAGCCTCGCAGAAACAGAGCAGCATTCGTTGGCAAAATCAAGCAGGTGGCTTCTGTAGATAAACTGCCTCATTATCATAAAATACACATAACTATTAATGCTGTTCTGTTATTGTTTGTTATTTTATATGTGTGGTCCTTGTACGCATTGATTAAATGGAAAAATACAAAACAGTTGACCAAGCCACAGCGCTACATCCGTTCTATGAATCTACTCTTAATCAATATTGTACTTCCGATTGCCGTACTGATCGGTATTCCCATGCTGCTGCTCCCCTGGCCGGTTGCTTTATTGTTTCTTCCGGGCATAGCGCATTTTATTTTGATCTTCTGTCTGTTATTGATAGCCACCGGAGTGGTTAAGATCGTACGGATAGGAAGAGATATACCGTGGCTGATTGGCGTTCTGTCGCTCTACAGCTTATATTTCGGATAATTCCACGTTGACTATAGTCAACGTTTTTGGTTATAATGTTGTGTAATATTACGATTATGTTGTGATGAATAGCAGTTCGATGAAGAGGAGTATTAACTCACGCGACGTTATAGCAGAGAGCCGGTGCATTGGTGCAAGCCGGTTAACGGAACGGAATGAACTCACCTCCGAGTAACGGCGCAAGCCGCAGGTTTCGCAGGGCAGATGCTGCGAAAGGCCAGTGTGTGAACCGTCGTCGCCTCACCTCCGTTAAAGGGTGTCAAAGTGAGTGGCAGAATAAAGCATGTTCAGCCGCTAACTAGGGTGGTACCACGGGAATTCAAACCTCTCGTCCCTAGCGATCATACGCTAGGGATGGGAGGTTTTTTTGCGGAGTTGGGCTATGCCCCGGTAAACAATAAGTCTGCCTGAGACGATCGAAGGCAGACATCTCCCAGCGGAGCAGCGAGTCTTGAGCTGGTTCTTGGACTTTGCTGCCCGTCAGGCAAAACAGATGGGATTTTTAAGAGTTACAGGGAAACGGAACGGAGAAAAATTTTGGAGCTGGAGCAACGTCAGTGGCCGCCTTTATACTCGGATTTCAACCGCTTAGTGTGAGATCAGAAATCCGAGTATAACAGCGGGCGGAAGCCCAAAACTTTTTTGCAGCGGAGTTTTATTCTCTGAATTCTTTTAAGAACAGCAGGTTTAACTAAGTAAGCAACACTCCAAGGAGGAGCATAAGATGAGCGAAAACAAAGTGAGCACCCCAACTGGGGCCGGCTACCGCGCCCAGAGCATTGAACCCAAATGGCAGAAGTTCTGGGATGAGAACAAAACGTTTAAGACAGGTGAGGATTCAAGTAAACCGAAATTTTACGCCCTGGATATGTTTCCGTATCCTTCAGGCGCAGGGCTGCACGTAGGCCATCCGGAAGGTTACACGGCGACGGATATTGTCTCCCGTTACAAGCGGATGCGCGGTTATAACGTGCTGCATCCAATGGGCTGGGATGCCTTTGGACTTCCGGCAGAGCAGTATGCGATGGATACCGGACAACATCCGCGTGATATCACTTTCAAGAACATTGACAATTTCCGCCGCCAGATCAAATCGCTGGGCTTCTCCTATGACTGGGACCGCGAGATCAGCACAACCGATCCGGGCTATTACAAATGGACGCAATGGATCTTCATCCAGCTGTACAACCGCGGCCTGGCATATGTAGCTGAGGTATCGGTGAACTGGTGCGAAGCTTTGGGTACGGTGCTGGCCAATGAAGAGGTTATTGACGGCAAAAGCGAGCGCGGCGGTCATCCCGTCGTCCGCAGACCGATGCGCCAATGGATTCTGAAAATTACAGAGTACGCCGAACGTCTGCTGGAGGATTTGGAAGAGCTGGATTGGGAAGAAAGCATCAAGGATATGCAGCGCAACTGGATCGGCAAATCAACCGGTGCGGAAGTCAATTTCGCGATTGATGGACATGATGCAGCATTGACTGTGTTCACAACCCGTCCGGATACCTTGTTCGGCGCAAGCTACTGTGTGCTGGCACCAGAGCATAAACTGGTTGATGCTATCACGACAGAAGCTCAGCGTGCTGCGGTCGCGGAATACCGCGACAAAGCTGCCCGCAAGAGTGATCTGGAGCGTACGGATTTGGCCAAGGAGAAGAGCGGCGTATTCACCGGCGCTTACGCTATTAACCCGGTCAATGGAGCACAGGTGCCGATCTGGATCGCCGATTATGTGCTGGCCGGTTACGGAACCGGAGCTATTATGGCGGTTCCGGGACATGATACCCGCGACTGGGAATTCGCCAAGCAATTTGGCTTGAACATCGTCGAAGTAGTACAGGGCGGTAATGTGGAAGAAGAAGCCTATGGCGGCGATGGCCCGCATGTGAATTCCGATTTCCTGAACGGTCTGGATAACAGCGAAGCCATCGTGAAGATGATTGCCTGGCTGGAGGAAAAGGGCAGCGGCCAAGGCAAGGTAACCTACCGCCTGCGTGACTGGCTGTTTAGCCGCCAACGCTATTGGGGCGAGCCGATTCCGATTCTTCATTTGGAAGATGGCACGATGAAGACTGTTCCGGTGGATCAGCTGCCGCTGGTGCTGCCTGATGTGGACGCGATCAAACCTTCGGGTACGGGCGAATCTCCGCTGGCCAACGTCACCGAGTGGGTGGAAACCGTTGATCCGGAAACCGGGATGAAAGCCCGCCGCGAGACGAACACAATGCCGCAATGGGCCGGCAGCTGCTGGTATTACCTGCGCTATATTGATCCGCATAATGACAAGGAGCTGTGTTCGCCGGAGAAGCAAAAGGAATGGCTGCCGGTTGATCTGTACATTGGCGGAGCTGAACATGCAGTGCTTCACCTGCTGTACGCCCGTTTCTGGCATAAAGTATTGTATGATATCGGTGTAGTGGATACCAAGGAACCGTTCCACAAGCTGGTGAACCAGGGCATGATCCTGGGCAACAACAACGAAAAAATGAGCAAATCACGCGGCAATGTCATCAACCCGGATGAAATTGTGGAAGCTTTTGGCGCAGATACACTCCGTGTCTATGAAATGTTCATGGGGCCGCTGGAAGCAACCAAGCCTTGGAATGAAAAAGGTGTGGAAGGCATTCACCGCTTCCTCTCCCGCGTATGGCGCCTGTTCGTGAACGAGGACGGCAGCCTCAGTGCCAAGATTTCCGTGGATGGCGGTACAGACGAGTTCAAACGCACCTGGCACAAGACACTGAAGAAGGTTACCGAGGACTTCGAGAATCTGCGCTTCAATACGGCGATCAGCCAGCTGATGATCTTCATCAACGATGCCTATAAGCAGGACAGCTTGTCCCGTGAATCGGCAGAGCATTTCGTACAAATGCTGTCGCCGCTGGCACCGCATATTTCTGAGGAGCTCTGGCAGCTGCTGGGCCACGAAGGCAGCATCAGCTATGTATCATGGCCAGCTTATGATGAAGCTTTGACGGTGGATGCAGAAGTGGAGATCGTTGTACAGGTTAACGGCAAGATTGTAGGGCGTGCACAGATCCCGCAGGATATGGGGCAGGAAGACATGCAGAATCATGCATTGGCTCTTCCTAGTGTGAAGGCGGCTGTAGAGGGCAAAACCGTACGCAAGATCATTGCGGTTCCCGGAAAGCTTGTAAATATTGTAGTGGGTTAAGCGAAGAACGCATTTTTACCCGCAGCTACGGAGTATTCCGTGCTGCGGGTTTTTTGTTAAGGTTCAAAATTCATGGATGTTCCAATGCAGCTCGGAGGCCCGCTTTTTCTCAAGCCGTTCAGGCTTCTAGCGATCCAAAGGGCCTTGCACAATACCGTCCCGGCCGAAGAGTGAATTAAGCCTGTCGACATCCTCATCGTATTTATCATGCGTTGTGGTAATCAGCCGCTCGAATACGCCTTCCAGACTGCTGCGCAGATGATTTAAGGCTTCTGCTGTAATGCCTCCGCGGACAGCGACACGTTCCTGCAGCTCCTGCGGGGTGAAGTCTGCTTCTGTCAGCAGCTTGCCTGTCCCGAGCAGCATTTCTCCGGCTAGACGGCTGACCAAGGCTTCTTCAATACCTGTGGCTTCCACTGCTGCGGCGATCCAGCGTTCGATGAAATAGCTGATAAATGCAGGACCGCAGCTGGAGAAATCCGAAGCAATTCGGGTATGGCTCTCCAGGATTTCCGCCGGAACACTTATGAAAGACAGCAGTCTCAGGAGCAACAGCCTGTCTTTTTTATTAATTCTGCTGCCGAAAATGCATAGTGAAGTTCCGCTTTTGACACTGTGGGTGATGCTGGGGATGACCTTGGCTATTTTGGACGGCAGAACCGATTCCAGATGGTACAGCTGGACCGGACTGGTAATGGATACGACAATCTGCTCACTATTCAGACAGGGTGCAATTTCATCCGTCAGCGTTTTGAATTCCAAAGGTTTGACACATAAAAACACAATGTCGCTGCCAGTCGCGGTATCCCTGTTGCTGCCGCATATGGTGATACCAGGGTGGTGCTTCTGAAGCTGAATCAGCCGGGTTGAACTGCGGTTGCTGGCCAGCACGTCGCATGCATCAAGTGCTCCTGAAGAAAGAAAGGCGTCGATGAGCAGACTGCCCATGCTGCCTGTTCCGATAAATCCCACTTTCATTCTGTGGTTACCTCCTTTCCCTGAGTTGCTGGGCTTGCAGGAATACTCTTCGTTAAATGTATGCAGTGTACACTTGGACACATGACAGGTTTCGCCCGCATTTTTGAATAAAATTCCAGAAGTTGCGTCATATTTGGTTTTGCATAAGGATTGCATAAATAATCAGGGCAAATTGTAGAGGAGGACAGGTACTTGAATAAGAGAATGATGGTCAGTGTTATTGTAGCAGTACTGCTGGGAGGAGGGCTGGTCTGGGCTGCGGATCGGGAAGAAGACAGCGGCATCTCCGGGTGGGAGACGATGGACACCTCTATGGCGCTGGCGGTTGGCGGAGCGAATACAGAGGAAACACTCCCCGCTGGTAAGAGCAGCAAGTCAGCTGCGCTGCAGAGTGAAGGCAGTAAAGAGGGGATTGAAGTAAACGGAGGAGCCAAAAAAGCCGGAGCAGCAGCACAGGCTGGTAATACTGCGTTTACTAGAGCCGGGGCGGACAGCGGTCCAAATGCTGCTGACCCGGCTGGAGGGGCCGCATCTCAGGATAATAGCGGGACCGGAGGGGGCAAGGCGGCGGCAACGGCGGGCACACAAACAGCTGGGACCCCTGCAGTGGCAGGCGGAGAGGGTATTCCATCGGCACAAGGCGCAGCTTCCACGGCACAAGCTAATGAGAAGACGGAAGGGAAAATCAATGTGAACACCGCCGGAGCCGCTGAGCTTATGGATTTGCCGGGAATTGGCGAGAAGAAGGCGCAGGCGATTATTGATTACCGCAGCAGCAAGGGGGCTTTCCGCAGCTTGTCCGAACTAGGAGAGGTGAAGGGGATTGGGCCAAGGATGCTGGAAAAGCTTGAGCCTCGGGTACTGTTTTGAAACGGGAGATGCCGTTTCCGGAGAAGAGGAGACTGTTCTCCTAGTGAAAGCAAGCTGCAATATGCTACAATAGTGAACAACTATTGAAGAGAAAGCGGAGATTACTGATGAGTGTGGCCTATCGCAAAAACTGGGATACATATTTTATGGATATTGCCTGCATGGTTTCTACGCGTTCGCGTTGCAACCGCCGCCATGTCGGTGCTGTGCTGGTGCAGGGCAAGAAGCTGCTGGGTACCGCGTATAACGGAGCGCCCATGGGAGTTCCTGACTGCTCGGAGGCGGGCTGCATGGTCTCCGAACAATATGAGCGGGAGATCGTAGACGGTGTGGAAACGATGGTGAAGAAGCAGCGCTGCATCCGCACAATTCATGCCGAGCAGAATCTGCTGCTGTTCACTGACCGGAGCGACCGGGAAGGAAGTACGGTCTACGTCACCGATGAGCCTTGCTGGACCTGCGCCAACATGCTGGCCAACAGCGGTATTGTGGAGATTGTCTATTTGCGCCCGTACCGCAAGGATATGGAGAAGGTAGAGAATATGCTGACTACCAAAGGGATCATATTCCGCCAATTGGAGAATTATGAGCCACCGGCAGAAACGATGATCACCGTCTCGGAGTAACAGAATCCATGCGAAATTAAATGAGTAAAGGGGAAGAACCTCTGTATGCGCGGATGTACGCGTATATTGGGGTTCTTTTTGTTGTCCGGTTATTTCAGAAGGAGGGGAATAAATGAAGGGAAGGCCGTTGTTAGGGTTTACAGTCTGCTGGATCACAGGAAGTGCTGCAGCCTGCTTGTTCTCGGGCTACAAGCTGCTGATTCTGTGGGCAGGCTGTCTGCTGCTGCTCGCGATCTATGCAGCCTGTGGGAGATTGGGCTGGAAGCAGCTTGCAGTATTCGCAATATCACTTGCTGTCGCCGCCCTGTATTGGGAGTGGAATGAAGGCCGCAATGTCAGTCAGCTGCCAGAAGTGCTTGCCTCGCAACCGGCAGAGCAGCAGGAGAGTAATGTGGAAGCCGAAGGCATGATTGTGTCTCCTGTGGAACGGGACGGGGACCGGGTGGATTTTACGCTGAAGCTGTCACAGATACGGAGCAATGCAGCAGGGCAGACTGCAGCACAGGTGAAGGGGGAACTTGTCGCCGTTCAGATCAAACTCCAAGCTGAAGCGGAAATTGCCGTGGCCGCCAATTGGGCAAGAGGAGACCGGGTGGTGCTGACGGGTGAACTGGTACTGCCGGGGGAGGCGCGTAATTTTGGAGGTTTCGATTACCGTGCTTATCTGCATACCCAAAGAATCCACTGGCTCCTGAAAGGAAGCGGGGCCGGAAGCGTGGAGGCTACGCCTCCAGAGTCTTGGGGAGCTTCAACCCTGCTGCGCTGGAATGATGCGGCGCGTATTGTGCTTGGGGCTGAAATGGACCGCTTGTTCCAGGACCGGCATTCGGGATATATGAAAGGGCTGGTGATCGGGATCCAGGACGACCTGGACCCGGAGACCTTCCGGCAGTTCTCACAGCTGGGATTGACCCATATTCTGGCGATATCAGGCATGCATGTGGCGGTGTATGTCGCCGTGCTTTTATTTATCCTCAGGCATTGCCGGGTAACAAGAGAAACGGCGCTGACTGTTACACTACTTCTGGTTCCGGTATATGTGTTGTTATCCGGGGCAGGGCCGTCAATTGTACGGGCGGGACTGATGGGCATGATCGCGCTTCTTGCCGCGCGGCTTGGGATGCTCAAGGACGGTCTGAATATTCTAGCCGCTGCGGCACTTATTATGCTGGTCTGGAATCCGTATTTGCTGATGAGTGTCAGCTTTCAGCTGTCATTTCTGGTGACGGCAGGTTTGATGGTCTATGTGCCGCTTGCCAATCCTTTGATGAAGCGTCTGCCGGGCTGGCTGGGAAGTTCCATATCGGTAACTCTGATCGCCCAGCTGGTTTCTTTTCCCCTGACGATTTATTACTTTAACCAGTTTTCGCTGCTGTCCTTTGCTGCAAATCTGGTGCTGGTGCCCTTCATCACTTTTTTGGTACTGCCGCTGGGAACATTGGCTCTCCTGCTGGGCTGGTTCTGGGAAGCAGGTGCAGGTGTTGTCGCAGATGCTGCCGAACTGCTGAATAATGCCACCTTTGGAGCGGTGGAATGGGTTAACGGCTTCTCCGGTGGGGTGCTGATCTGGCGCTCACCTTCACTGCTGTGGATTTGCGGCTATTACCTCCTGCTGTACGGGCTGCTGTACGCCTTGAAACAGCGGGCAGGGGCACAGGTACGGGAGATTCCGCAATACATGGTGGATGAAACCAGGCCGCTGGCTGAACTGGCCCCGGAAGGCAACGGCAAAGGCAAAGGAAGAAGCCGTGAACGCGATGCCCTGGCGTTATCCTTCCAGCCCCGGGGCGGAATTAGACTGGCCGGATCTGCGGTTCTGATATGTGCTGCCGGGCTGGTGCTGCTGCTCTACAGGGGCTACCATGTAGTGAGCCTTGAGGGTGCGGGAGCCATCAGTTATCTGGATGTGGGGCAAGGTGACAGCATCCTGATTACAACCCCCGGAGGGGCGCATATTCTTGTCGATGGAGGAGGGACACTGAGCTTTGGGAACAAGGAGGAGTGGCGCATCCGCCGTGATCCCTTTGAGGTTGGAGCGAAGACATTGCTCCCGTTGCTGAAGCAGCGCGGCATCCACCGCCTGGACGCCGTTATTTTGACGCATGGTGATCAGGATCATGCCGGGGGACTGCAGGCAGTGCTGGAGGGAATGCCTGTGTCGGCTGTGCTGTTCAATGGCACGCTGGCTGAGCGTGAGCCTTACCGGAAGCTCATGAGGACCGCTATTACGAAGAAGGCCCGGCTGTACGCTGTGCAGCAGGGGCAGACGCTGGCTCCGGATGATCAGACGAAGCTGTTTTTTCTGTGGCCGGAGCCGCCGCAAACTGACGGGCAGTCTGTACTTCCGGCAGTGGAAGACCAGAACCACGAATCGGTGGTGTTTCGGCTGGAGATGAACGGACGTAATTTTTTGTTTACCGGAGATATGGATAAAGCGTCGGAGAAGGCGGTAATTCTGGCAGCAGAACAGAGTGGACTAGACAGTGGTGCAAAGATCGATGTACTGAAGGTTGCCCACCACGGAAGCAAGACCGCGACCGGAGCCGAATGGCTGGAATTTTGGAGGCCGGCTTTTGCTGTGATTTCAGCAGGCGTCAATAATTCGTACGGGCATCCGAACGGCGACGTATTGGAACGTTTGACGGAATCGAATACTGCGGTATACCGGACCGATTTGCATGGGGAAATTCAATTGAAGGTGCAACAGGAGGAGATTGCAGTTCGCCATAAGCTTAGGGCAGCTCAGGAGGAACAGCCAACACCGGAGAAGGAGAAACGATGATTTTCCTGAGTTTAAGGGGGGCTTATAAAGGAATAAAGCAAGCAGCAGCAAATTATTAATTTCAGAGGAAAATGATGGAACCCTTTGCGAGTTGGAGAGTCTTATTGGCGAGAGGTGATAACAAAGATGCACAGCGAGAAATTGTCCTATACAATGGCGTGTACACCGTCAATGACGCTGCGGGAAATGATGGAGAGTTATGGGTCCGATGTCTGGCACTATGCTTTTTTTCTGACACGCAGCCGCGAGCAGGCGGATGATATCAGTCAGGAGGTCTTCTTGAAAGCCTATCGAAATATAGGCAAATATCGCGGTCACTCGACGCTAAAGACCTGGCTGCTGACCATCACCCGAAATACGGCGTTCAGCTGGAGAAGGAATAACTTCTGGCGAAGGTTCATTCCGCTGGGCGAGCAGCATACTCCAGGCCAGGCGCGTTCTGCGGAAAAGGAAGCAATGGGCAACCAGTATGTCAGCCGGATTTGGGAGATTGTTATGGAATTGCCTGATAAGCACAGAGAGGTCCTGGTGCTTGATATCCAGCAGGGGCTGTCGATTGCTGAAATGTCCAGAATGCTTGGTATAGCGGAGGGAACGGTCAAATCCCGCTTGTCCCGGGCCAGAGAGAAAGTAAGAGCGGCGATAAAGGAGGAAGAACTGTGAAAAGTCAGCACTCAGATAAAGAGGGAAATGTCATGTTCGGGGCACAGGACTGGTACGCAAAGGCCGGGCGCATTCCCTTTCAGGACGACGGATTCACACCGGAGCTGATGGCCCGGATACAGCAGGCGGCAGATAATCAATCAGCGGGCAATTGGATTTTCCGCTCCGGCAAAAGCCTTGGCCTGGCGGGACTGGCTGCAATCCTGCTGCTCGGGGTTTTGGTTTGGCCGTTCAGCGAATCGGGCACGGGGAGATACATAGATCAGGTATCCTCTCTGTTCAGCAGCAGCACAACTGCTGAATTGCCGCCATCAGCTGTAGCTTCAGCTTCTCCTTCAGCGGCTTCACAGGGATTTAATCCGCCTATAGGCTCTGCAGAGTTTGAAATTGGCGGCCAGAAGTATTACATGCCCCTGCCGATGGACCGGAACAAAGCACTGGCTTACGCAGCCGAAACCTCGCAGGGAATCATTTGGTCACCGCCACCGCCAATGGTGAACTATACTAAACCGAAGTATACACACAACACGGAGCCGTACACGCTCTATTTGACGCCTCAAGGCCACGCGGAGCTGTCGGCTGCAACAGCTCGAAGAATATACACTTTCCCGCTCTACGCCGGTGGTGCGCAGTCGTATTATGAACTGGCCGGAATCTATGGAGCCGGAGACTATATCCTGATGGTGAACCGCACATACACAGTAGGTGAACCAGGGCTGCAATCCGAGGCCAAGCTGTCTGTAATTAACGTCAAAGAGGCGGCTGACGGGAGGGCTGCAGAGCCTTGGGAACTATTGACTTTGAAAAACGAATTTGCTGAGTCCAAATCTTTTATCGCTGTCAACCCGCAGGAGGAAGAGGTACTGCTATTGTATTATGTTGAAGATGGAAAGGGAGGTTATACCGCCCACAATAAGCTTTATGATATCAAAACAGGCAACGTGCAGATTCTGGAAGGCACCATCAGCACGGATGAACAAGTTACTGATGCCAAAACTAACATATCTTTTATGGATAGCAACATCAATACGTTAAAGGAGAGATTGATATTGACCGCTCATTATGAAGTGCAGGGTGAGAAACGGTCAACGGAAATCACTTTGCCGATAGGAGAACAATGGTTATTTGATTGGATGGAACAAGAATATGGGATAAATATAGATCCCTGGAGATAAAAATATACCTTCTTCATCTATCTGCTCAATCGGTTACTAGATAATTTACTAAAAAAAAGCTATACTTTTTGATAATATCAGAAAGTATAGCTTTTTTTGCTGCTGCTCTCTGACTGTTCGTGAATGACAAGTATTTTTCCTATAAGAAAGAGTGGAGCGGAAAAGATGAAGAAGCTGACCATTGAGGATGTTGCCCAAAAGGCGGGAGTGTCGAAAAGCACGGTCTCGCAATTTTTGAATAAACGGTTTAAATATATGAGCGAAGCGACCAAAAACCGGATTGCTGCCGTCATTGAAGAGCTGAATTATCAGCCGAACGGGCTGGCCCGCAGCCTGAAGCAGAACCGCACGTTTATGGTCGGCGTCATTGTGGCCAATATAGATTATTCGCTGTCGATTCAATGCATCAGGGCGATTGAGAATGAGCTGCAGCGCCACGGGATACAAGTCATTATCTGTAATGCCGACGAAAATGCCGATAAGGAGAATACTTACGTGGAGACGCTAGTGGCCCGCCAGGTGGACGGCCTCATCATCTTCCCGACAGGAGACAATCCTTCCGCCTATACCCGGCTTATCGAAGCCCATTACCCGCTCGTATTTATGGACCGGCTGGTGGAAGGGGTCACTACGCAAAGCCTGCTGCTGGATAACGAAATGGCAGTGAAGACCGCAGTCAAGGAGCTGGTGCGGCATGGCCATGAGGCGATAGCCCTGCTCTCGCTGCCGCTTGGAGAGCATGCCATTACGCCGCGCAGGGAACGGATGAGCGGCTTCAGGAAGGCGATGGAGGATGCCGGGCTGGCGCTGAACGAACAGTATATGCGCAGCGTCCCAAGGGATGAAATCGCTTCGGCCCTGGATGCGCTGCTCGCTCTGCCGCAGCCGCCGACAGCGCTGCTTGCAGCCAATGACCTTGTGCTTGGGGAAATTCTCAAGTACGCCAACCGCCACTCCATTGCCATTCCCGGCCGGTTGTCCGTCATCGGCATTGACGATGCCGAGTTTGCACGGATTTATAACCCGGATATCACGACCATCCGGCAGCCGGCCTATGAGATGGGGATGCAGGCAGCCAAAATCATGCTGTCTTTAATTGAGAACGAGGATACTTCCGTTCCGATCACCTACCGGTTTCCTCCCGCACTCCAGCAGGGGCAGTCCGTTCAGGCACCGGCTAAATAAAACGGTTTATAAAGCACTGTTAATCACAATCTGATCTGTTCAGCCTCACAATGAAAAGCCCTACACAGTCCCTTTAAAACTGTGTAGGGCTTTTCATACAGTTATTTTACAGTCAGTGAGTATTTGCCTAATTACACGTTAGCGTTCATAAACTTTTCCAGCCCGTCCCGTGTTGGCAGTCCGTCCATATCACCTGGCGACATTACAGCCAAAGCGCCGATGGCATTGCCCCGCTTCACTGCTTCCCCTACCGGCAGCTGCTCCAGCAGCGCGCTGATTACGCCGACGGCGAAGCCGTCACCTGCACCTACGGTATCAACAACCTTTTCTACCTTAAAGCCATCGACATAACCTTCTTCTCCACCGGAGGTTTTATAATATGCGCCTTCAGGTCCCAGCTTGATCACGACCAGGGATACGCCCCGATCCAGGTAGTAGCCGGCAATATCCTCCGGTGTGTCCAGTCCGGTCAGAATCTTGCCTTCTCCAAGCCCAGGCAGGAACCAGTCACAACGTGTCGCCAAGTCGTTGATTGTACTAACCATAGTCTCCTTATCCGGCCATAACATGGGGCGCAGATTAGGGTCAAGAGAGACGGTTTTTCTGTTCTTTTTCATAAATTCCATGGCATGCAGGGAGAACTCATGACAGGTCTTTGAAAGTGCAGAAGAGATGCTGGTGACATGTAAGTGACCGGCGGAAGTGAAATATTCTTCATTGAAGTCGGCCAGACTCAGCTTGGAGGCTGCGGAATTTTTGCGGAAATACTCCACCTTCGGATCACCGGTCAGTACCTTGGATTTGATCAGCATGCCTGTCGGGAATTCCTTGGTGTACGTAATACTCTCCGTATCTATTCCCTCTTTCTCCAGCGCTAAGGCAATGAATTGGCCGAAGTTGTCTTCACCAAGCTTGGTGACATAGCCGGTCTTGTGTTCCAGGCGCGACAACCCGGTCGCTACATTGCTCTCTGCCCCGGCAAGCGCCTTGGAGAATGAAGTGGCCTCATGCAGCGGTCCGGCTTCATTGGCATAAAACATCGCCATCGGTTCCCCGAATGTGACTGCGTTTAATGATTTGCTCATGGATAATTCCTCCTCAGGGTAATGATCTAAGCCCTGTATAATGATTTGTAATTTGAAATTATCATATAAATCGGTTTTGTACAATAAGTTATTACGCTTTCATCGTAGCCTGTATAGAGAATTTAATATTGTATATAACATAAATCCTTTATTTATAAGCATTTTGTGACTGAAGCTAAGAATTAACTCGTTATTCACATAAATATATATTGACTGTAGACAGCATTGTTATTACTATTTTCATATAAGGTTTTGAGCTGATGTTAGTAAATTAGATAAATTAGTTTATCTAAAGAAGTATTTCTTACATCCTATATTCGAATAAAGAAAGGGAGTTAACCGATGAAGAAAATAAAAGTATTGCAAAACATCACATCCGTTGGCGTAGTTGCCGTTATCCGTGCGGACAATGCCGATGATGCTTATCGGATGTCTGCCGCCTGTATTGAAGGCGGACTGAACAACATTGAGGTAACCTTTACTACACCGGATGCCGATGTGGCAATTAAACGGCTGGTAGCTGATTTTGGAGGCCGTGCTGTGATTGGTGCAGGCACGGTGCTCGACCCGCTTACCGCAAGAATCGCTATTCTCGCAGGCTCGGAATTTGTGGTCAGCCCTTCCTTCGAAGAAGAAACGGCGAAGATGTGTAATCTATATGGGATTCCCTACATGCCAGGCTGCTTGACGCTGAATGAAATGAAGGAAGCGCTCAAGCTGGGTGTGGATGTTCTGAAGCTGTTCCCGGGCAGCGCTTTTGGACCGGATTATATCAAAGCGGTCAAAGGTCCGATGCCGCATGTCAACATCATGCCGACAGGCGGCGTGGATCTGAACAATATGGAGAAATGGATTGCAAACGGCTGTATCGCTGTAGGCATTGGCGGCAACCTTACCGCCCCCGCCAAGCATGGCCGCTATGATCAAATCACTGAGCTGGCTGCCCAGTATGTAGCCAAGTTCAAGGAGATCAAGGGCGTATAAACCTTGAATCCCAAATGTTACAAGACAGAAGCCGTTCGACCGGGTACTTGCCGGCCGGACGGCTTTTGCCGTTCTTTTCAAAGCTTCATTGTATAGAACAGGGACAAAAACAATAAACTGTAGAGTAGAAAGCGGCGTTATAATTTAGTTTGCCGGGAGTGAGTTGGATGTCTGCCTATAACAATAAGCTGCTAAGCCCAGCTACTGAGGATGACGCGCAGTATATATGTATTAAATGTAGCAAGCATGGCTGCAAGGTGACGGTGGGCCAGATTTACAGGCTGGAGCGAAACTACAACAACCCGCAGCTTTTTGTGGGCGGTGAAATCTATATTGTGGATGATGAGCAGAAAGACAACTATTCCATTTTAATGCTGTGCCAAACTGTCTTGTATAAATAGGATGAATGATTGCCAAATACATAGATTTAGCTGTCAGCCCCACTCCGTGGGGCTATTTAGTTTCAATTTTGTAACGAACTTCTATAAAAGAGTATTTGAAGATTCAGTGCTTCCCCTGTATGCTTAGTAAGGATTATAGACCGTTCCGGTGAAACTAAGGGCTGAAACCCTAGCGTCCGGAAAGACGTAATAAACAAAGTTTGGTACCCTAAAAATAATGATTACAGGCTTGCAACAAATCCGCAGTCTTGCGCGTCAGTAAGATTGCATAGAGAGGGGGAACCTTCGTGGTGGAGCAGGGACTCATCAGAGCCGCTCAAGCGGGCGATCGCGACGCTCTAATCACCCTATTGCGAGAAATTGAGGGACATGTATATAAAACAGCCTTCTATATTCTGCATAATGAACAGGACGCTCTGGATGCATCACAGGAGGCACTCATCAGAGTGTATACCAAAATTGGTTCATATGAAGAGAAGGCACAGTTCAAAACATGGGTTCAGCGGATCGTTACCAACATTTGCATCGACAAATTCAGAAGAACAAAACCTACAGTTTCAATTGATGAACACGAAATGGTGTTTCAGGACAATAAACATAATGTGGAGCGCGAAGTGATGTCCGCCTATTTGCAGGAGGATATCCGCGAAGCGATTGACCAACTCCCTGAGCATCACCGCACCGTGATTGTACTGCGGTATTTGCAGGATTTTTCTTACAACGAGATAGCAGACTGCTTAGATTTGCCTTTGAATACAGTGAAATCTTACCTGTTCCGGGCAAGGCAGCAGCTGCAGAATAGACTTCAGGAGTACCAGAAAGGTGGTGTATCAGGATGAAATGCGCGGAGGTGATGGAATGGATGCACCGCTATTTGGATCATGATCTCAGTCAGGACGAGATGATTGAAATGTTCCGTCATATTGATGATTGTTCTTCCTGCGCGGAAGTCTTTGACCGGCTTCAGCTGCTCTCCCAGCAACTGGAGCAGCTGCCGGACGTGAAACCCCCATTCAGTCTGGTTGACTCAATCCTGCCTCAGCTTGATCAACTGGACCTAAACGTCCAGGGGAAAAGCGCAGATGCGGTAAGCCCTGAAGAAGAATCAAAGGTCGTGCCTTTTTCCCGCAAAAGCACCCATGGCAAAGCTTCCAAGGGAGCTTCCCTGGCAGCGCGGACAGGCATAGGAGCTGCTGCGGCAGCGGTTATCCTGCTTATTGCTATGTTTAATATGCCGGGCAGCATGCCGACGGCGGATGTGGAGCAATCGCTGCAACAGACAGCTGAGAACAACGCCGGCAAAGAGGCCTTGAGCATAATGTCCTCGGATGCTTCGGGTTCCGCTCAGGATGCTGCACCGGGTGAGAACAAGCAAGAGGTGAAGAACTCCGAGAAGGTAGATCCTACTTCCGCTGACGGGGGCCAGAATACCGGCGGCAGTACCGCACCGGCAGAGACTTCTGCTCCTCCAACCGCAAAAGCAACGGATAAAGCTCCTGCCATGACGAGAAAGTCTGGATCAGATAAGCGGTCTTCAAGTAGGAAAGGCACTACCGGAACAGCAACTCCGGCACCCGGAGCTGCGGATATGGACTCCAAAAGCAGCAATAACGATATGAAGGGGATGGGATTGGACGAAGGCGGGGATCCTGCAGCAGCCGACAGCCAGGAGTCTCTGGATGCCTCTCATGAGCCCGGGGCGGGGGAAGATAGAAATATGGGCTTTTCTGCTCTCAAAGCCCAAGCTTCGTGGACCTCACCCGATGGCCTCTACACAGCTGAACTGGCCGAACAGCAGCTGGTAATTTATAAGCTTCCTTCAAACGGGCCAGAGCAGGAACGGACGGTCCTGACCTCACTTCCACTGGAAGGAGCGTGGGTTTCCGGTAACTGGTCGGCTGACGGACTGCAGTTCTCCTATGTGACCGAGCAGAACGGCGCTGAAGTAGCCAATGTATATACAGTTCCTGAAGCCGGTGTCTCTCCCTCATCGGCAGCATCATCCGCAGCATCACCGGATTCTACGCCGGTAGCTTCACCTGCTGTTACCCCGGACGCGGCAACGTCCAATAAATAATTGCAGAGTGGAACTTTTTGAGAGCTAGTGGAATATGCTATGGTAAGAGGACAGGAATTTCAGGATTTGCGAGTTTCATCGGTATGACCGCCGGAAGGGAAGTTTCTAGAGCTTTTCCTTCCGTCGTTTATATAGATGCGCCGCTGAAACGGAGCAACTTTGGTCAACGCTGCCGAAGTTGCTCCGTTTTTGCATGTCATGCCTCAGAAAAACTTGGACGGCTAGAGAGAAAGACGCCTATGTTTATAGCTGCTTTTTTGTTAAAATATAAAAATGTATTGGATTCATACTAAGCGTTGAGGAATGCAATGGAAAAGGAAGTGGCGGGATGGATGCCAAAACGGCGGCCAAGGACATCAAGCAGGGGAATATTTCACCACTGTATGTTTTGTACGGCAGTGAGAAGTTCCGGATGAATGAATTTGCGGCCTTTCTGGAGGAGCATCTGATTGCCAAAGAGGACCGTGACTTTGCGGTGATCCCCTTCGATCTCTCGGAGACGCCTGTGCAGGCCGTTATAGAAGAAGCGGAGACTGTGCCGTTTATGGTGGAGCGGAAGCTGCTGCTGGTGAGAGATGCTTCCCTGTTCACGGCGGGGAAAGAGAACGCAAAGATTGAGCATCGTGTAGAAATGCTTAGCGATTATATGCAGCAGCCGGCTGATTTCAGTGTAATCGTATTTATGGTCAATAATGACAAGCTGGATGAACGTAAAAAAATCGTCAAAGCGGCCAAAGCCGCAGGCACGGTGCTGGCCTTCAATCCGCTGGGTGCGGAAGAGCTGCTGCGCTGGGTGGAGAAGGGCTTCCGTGAGCGTGGCTGCAGCGCAGCGTCTGGAACAGCGGAGGCGCTGGTAGCCAGTGCCGGGACAGGGCTCCAGGGGTTGTCAGCAGAGATGGACAAGCTGTGCTTGTTCGCAGGTAAGGGCGGAACCGTGGATGCCGCAGCAGTGGAGAGTCTGGTACACCGCGGCACTGAGCAGAATGTGTTCACCCTGGTGGAGGATATAGCGAACTTACGCCTTGACAAGGCGCTTAATACACTTTACGAGCTGCTGAAGCAGCGCGAGGAACCGATCAAGATTGCCGCGCTGATCGCCCGGCAGTTCCGGATCATTCTGCAGGTTAAGGATTTGTCCGCCCTCAGCTACTCACAGGGGCAGATTGCTTCGCAAATTGGACTGCATCCCTATGCCGTCAAGCTGGCTGGTGAGCAGGCCCGTAAATTTGAAAGCCAGCGCCTGCGGAGTATTCTGAGCACCCTGGCCGATTTGGATTACAAGATGAAGACAGGAGCCATAGACAAGGTGCTTGGGCTGGAGATGTTTATGCTGCAGCTGGGCGCTTGAACCGGAACAAGACCATTCATAGAACATACTGCAAAAAAGCCTGCCCCGTTGCGTAATATCACTGGGCAGGCTTTTGCAGTTCCTACTATTATAAAGGGGGAAATGGGCACAAAAAAACCTAACCGTATGCAGCATAGCGGTCAGGTTCTTAGAATGCTCATTATGAATGTCGCCCTTGGCTTAGGCTTCTGCCTTAAGAGCGTTCAATTTCTTCGCCAAGCGGGATTTTTTGCGGGCAGCCGCATTTTTATGAACCAGACCTTTACTTACGGCCTTGTCCAGCTTTTTGGAAGCAGCTTGGAAAGCAGCTTGAGCAGTTTCAACTTCCGTTCCTGTCAGTGCTACATCAGCAGTTTTCACAGCTGTACGAAGCGCCGACTTCTGGGAAGCGTTCAGTGCACGGCGTTTTTCGGTCGTCTTGACACGTTTAACCGCGGATTTGATATTTGGCATTGCATTCACCTCCTGGAAGACATTCGAAATCATCATATGATTCACAACTTAAAATAGTTTAGCATGACCGTTAGCAAAAAGCAACACTTAAAGCTTTTGAATTAGCTTCAAATGTGATACCTATTTTGAATTTGAATTAAACCTTGCTGCCCTGAATAAACCATAGCTATCTCTCGCACACTATCGACAAAAAGCAAAAGCTAATGCTCATTAAATTATAAGGAGGCTGAACTATCAATGGAACTGGATCTTCAGCTGTATTCGGTACGTACGGATTTGGCGGTAGAGGCAAAGGAAATGGCCCAGGGACCGCAAAAAACGCCGATTCCCGGTGTGAATGAAGAGGTGGAAGAAGAGGGCGGAATCAAGGTAACCCGGCTTGGAGTAGCTAATAATGCAGGATCACAGGCTATCGGGCGAGCGATCGGAAATTATGTGACGCTGGAAGTTCCGGCGCTTCGCGGCGGAGATACCGGTCTGCAGCAGAAGGTGTCCACCGTGTTTGCCCGCGAATTTGAACAGTTCCTGAACCGGATCGGAATCAACAAAGACTCCTCCGTGCTAATAGTGGGACTGGGCAACTGGAATGTAACTCCAGACTCGCTCGGTCCGCTGGTGGTGGAGAACGCGCTGGTTACGAGACAGTTCTATGAACTGGTTCCGGATCAGGTCTCTCCCGGCTACCGCAATGTGAGTGCGATTGCCCCGGGTGTGCTCGGACTGACCGGCATTGAATCGAGCGAGGTTGTGCAAGGGATCGTAGACCGCACGAAGCCGGATGTCATTATTGCGATTGATGCACTGGCCTCCCGTTCACTTGAGCGGATCAATACGACGATTCAAATTGCCGATATCGGGATTCATCCGGGTTCGGGAATCGGCAATAAACGGCGTGGACTGACCCGGGAGATTCTGGGGATTCCCTGCATTGCTATCGGCGTTCCTACCGTTTGTTACGCGTCCACCATCGTCAATAATGTGCTGGAGATGATGAAGAATCACTTTGCACAGGTTGGAGACGGGGCAGCCCATACGAAAGAAATCATGGGTATGCTGGATGATATCTCCGAGCAGGAGCGGCTTGCGCTGGTCAAGGAAGTGCTTGAGCCGCTGGGACATGATCTGATTGTTACCCCTAAGGAAATCGATGAGTTTATTGAGGAAATTGCCAATATCGTTGCCAGCGGGCTGAATGCTGCATTGCATGAAGCCGTGGATCCAGGCAATGTCGGAGCCTACACGCATTAATTTTCACCTGAATATAGAGCCCGTACAGGCTGCCGAACGGCAAAGCCTGTGCGGGTTTTCTTCTGTTACCGGCTGGCAGATTCCACCGCTGCTGTTTCTACTTATCTCTTTTTCGGTTCTAGTATTCCTCCCTGGCTCATAGATTTGAAATATAAGAGATTACAGAGGGCTGGAGGAGGACATAACAATAATGAACAGAAAATGGTTTCAGCTGTGGAATATCGGCCGGCTGCGGGGAAAGCTGCTGGATGTTCTGTCGCTGGGGAGAACAATGCTGCTGCTGGCCGGAGGTTCACTTGTGTTTTTCATGCTGCTTGGAGCCGGTGGATTAGCCGGACAGAAGCTGAACTCTTCACCCATTCCTTCTATGAAAGGATTGGCTGCTTCGCTTTCCAGCGGATTCTTTATGGAGCTTCTGGGCATGGAGGTTCCGCATTTGCCTAAAGGGGACGAGCCTTCGGCATTTTCGGGCCCAAAGGTCACCTCCTTCGTGTTCCGGCTGCTGACAAGCGTCGATCCCGGTGATCCGAAGAGTCTGCTCTCGCGTGAGGTGCCTGGGCTGGCAGCGGATGATCCTTTCCTGCTCCGTAAAGGCTCAGGCGGCGCTACGGGAGCACCGGCTGATTATCATCCGGGCAGTGATGAGCTGGCCTCGGACGGCGGAACAGGGACTGGCGCAGAGGGTATGGTGGATGAACACGGTCCATCTCCGGCGGAAGGCACAGACAACCCGGACACAGAGGCGTCTCCGCAGCCTGAGGCTACGGCGATGCCTGACTCTTCCGAGACCGGAGAAAACGGGGGCAACAGCAGCCCGGGTGATAACGGGGGGAATGTGCAGGATACATCAATTAAACGCATTCTGGTCTACCACTCCCATCCCCGCGAGGCTTACAATCCTCTGCTGGGGGTGCAAAGCGACAATCCAAGCTCCGGCGTGCCTTCCAAAAATGTAATGCTGGTAGGATCATATATAACAAAGCGGCTGGAAAAGCGGGGAATTGGAACGGTGCATGCACAGGAGGATTACGCGACGAAGGTACCGGATTACAGCTGGAATTTTTCCTATAAATATTCACGGATGACCATTAAGTCAGCGCTTGCCGGGAATCAGGAAATGACTGAGCTGATCGATATACACCGAGATTCACAGCGCCATGGCAAAACGACTGCAGAGATCGGAGGCAAAAGCTACGCCCAGGTCTATTTCATTCTTGGCCATGCGAATAAGAACTGGAAGAAAAATGAGGCTTTCGCCAACGAGATTCATCAGCTGCTGGAGAAAAGCTATCCGGGTCTCTCTCGGGGCATCTGGGGCAAGTCGTCCGGAAACGGAAACAACGGGGAGTATAACCAGAGTCTTTCACCAAACAGCGTGTTGATTGAGGTGGGCGGAATTGACAATACTGCCGAGGAGCTGAAACGTACAGCAGACGTTCTAGCCGATGCCATCGCCGATGTGTACTGGAGCAGCCATGACGCCGAAAAAGCTGCCGTCCCGGGCAAAAGCGCCGATATTCAGACGCAGGAAAGCGGAGCTGAGGGCGTCCAGGGAGCAAAAAGCACAGGCGGCGTTTCTTAATTCATAAAGTGCTATTTAAGTGGGCTGGTTTTACAGCAAGCATTAGCAAGTATCAGCAAGTATCAGCAAGTATTAAAAGGAGTGACAGCTATGTCGCGGTTCGGGAAAAAACTGACGATAGTCGGAATTTGGGCGGGAATCGGCATATTAATTGGTATGCAGTTTGGGGGCTTTGGCAGCAGCGTCGCTAAGAACTCCGCGGTGCTGCCGGGCTGGAACGGAATATCCGGGACCCCCCAGACCGGACAAGCAGCAGGAGCATCCGCCATGACTGGAACAGGGGCGGGAGCCGTTAAGGGTGGGCAGGCCTACGTTTATGTGCCCGTTGCTATAGATCCGGCAACAGGTGCTTACACGGTGCTTCCGGGGGTCCACACGCAAACCGTGGTACCTAATGGCACCGGGCAGCTCCCGCAGCAGGAAGTGAAGGATTACAGCACGCTGACCCCGGAGCAGATTCTGATTCCGGAGGAGCAAAACAGGGGAGTGGATGTGCTGGCGGATAAGACGGCAGGCCTGCTGCAGCAGGCTTCGCAAAAAAGCATCCGCTGGGTAGTCTCCCTGTTTGACTCTGTCGAAGAGTGACAGGCACCCCGCACGAAGAATGCATCCGGTTTATTCATTGCAGCTGTAAAGGCCAGGAAGAGCCTTTATAACATAGGCCTTATATGAAAAGACATCAACCGGATGTCTTTTCTTTATTTTCCTGCGGGGGACGGGATTGATGGGGGAAGCGCGTACTGTTATAATAAGTGGATTAACATTAGGCTGTCTGTGGGGGTAAGGAATGACTGACGTTCAGAAAAGACAACAACAAATCCGCAATTTCTCGATTATTGCACATATAGACCATGGTAAATCGACACTGGCTGACCGTATTCTTGAGTATACAGGTGCACTCAGCTCGCGCGAAATGCAAGAGCAGGTGCTTGACCAGATGGATCTGGAGCGCGAACGCGGGATTACAATTAAACTGCAGGCTGTGCGTCTCACCTACCGTGCTGACGACGGCCAGGATTACTTGCTCAACCTGATTGACACACCGGGACACGTCGATTTCACCTATGAGGTTTCCCGCAGCCTTGCGGCCTGTGAAGGCGCTTTGCTGGTAGTGGATGCGGCGCAAGGGATTGAAGCGCAAACGCTGGCTAACGTGTATCTGGCATTGGACAACAACCTGGAAATTCTTCCGGTTATCAACAAAATTGATCTGCCAAGCGCCGACCCGGAACGGGTTAAGCAGGAGATTGAGGATGTGATTGGACTGGATGCCAGTGAAGCAGTACTTGCTTCTGCCAAAGCCGGTATCGGCATCAAGGAAATTCTGGAGCAGGTCGTCAAACAGGTTCCTGCACCAACCGGCAACTCTGAAGAACCGCTGAAGGCATTGATCTTTGACTCTCACTATGATCCGTACAAAGGCGTTATCGTCTATGTCCGTGTTATGGACGGAAAGATCCGTACCGGTTCCAAGATCAAGATGATGGCAACCGAGAAGGTATTCGAGGTTATTGAAGTCGGGGCGTTTATGCCGCGCATGGCCATTGTCGATGAGCTTAACATCGGCGATGTCGGCTTTATCGTAGCCGGAATCAAACATGTAGGCGACACCCGTGTCGGGGATACAGTGACGGATGCTAAGAATCCAACCCCGGAACCGCTGCCTGGTTACCGTAAGATCAATCCAATGGTATATTGCGGTCTATATCCGATCGAAACATCGGATTACAACGACCTGCGCGAAGCGCTGGAGAAGCTCCAGCTTAATGATGCGTCGCTCAGCTTTGAGCCGGAAAGCTCAAGCGCGCTCGGTTTCGGCTTCCGCTGCGGCTTCCTCGGACTGCTGCATATGGAGATTATTCAGGAGCGGATTGAGCGCGAATTCAATCTGCCGCTGATTACGACAGCACCGAGCGTTATTTACCGGATTATGCTGACCAACGGTGAAATGCTTCAGATCGATAATCCGTCGCATTATCCGGAGATTGGTACTATTGATTACGTGGAAGAGCCGTACGTTAAGGCCGCGATAATCGTCCCGAATGATTACGTGGGTACCGTAATGGAATTGTGCCAGAATAAACGTGGTGAATTCGTTAACATGGAGTATCTCGATTCCAATCGGGTGACGATTACTTATCAGATTCCGCTGTCGGAAATCGTATATGATTTCTTCGACCAGCTTAAGTCAGGCACGAAGGGCTATGCTTCCTTCGATTATGAAATTTCCGGCTACCGCCAGTCCAACCTTGTGAAGATGGATATTGTCCTGAACGGAGAGCAGGTCGATGCCCTATCGTTCATCGTCCACCGCGACCGCGCGTACAACCGCGGGCGGATCATTTGCGAGAAGCTGCGCGGCATCATCCCGCGGCAAATGTTCGAGGTGCCGATTCAGGCCTCTGTCGGCACGAAGGTTGTTGCCCGGGAGACTGTTAAGGCGATGCGCAAGAACGTTCTTGCCAAATGCTACGGCGGGGACATCTCGCGTAAGCGGAAGCTGCTGGAGAAGCAGAAGGAAGGCAAGAAGCGCATGAAGCAGGTCGGCAGCGTTGAGGTGCCGCAGGAAGCGTTCATGGCCGTGCTGAAGATTGACGAGTAAACCGTCTTAAAGGATGTCAATGGCAAGTGATTGCTCTGCAAGGGAAGCCGTCAGGCTTCCCTTTTGTGATAAGTGAAGTATGGATATCGGGAAGATCAAGGCCTTTCCAATATAAAGGCGTCAAGATTTTTCTATAATCAAGTCAGCTTTGCTGACGACTTTAGTATAGTAAGGAGACAGCTATGAACACAGTAAACAATGGCCGTCCCCCTGAGGCCGTATATATTCATATCCCGTTTTGCACGAACAAGTGCTTTTATTGTGATTTTAATTCCTATGTTCTGAAGGACCAGCCGGTGATGGATTATCTGCATGCCCTGGACCGGGAGATGGAACTGACGGTGAAGAACACCCCTCCGGGTGTTATCAAGACGATCTTTGTCGGCGGCGGAACACCGACGGTGCTGAAGCCGGATGAAATGGCCTATTTTCTGAAGTCAGTACGCAAGCATTTCCCGCAGTGGGATGAGAATATCGAGTTCACGATGGAGGCAAATCCCGGAACTACGGACAAGGATAAGCTAATGGTAATGAAAGAAGGCGGGGTCAACCGGGTCAGCTTTGGTGTCCAGGCTTTCCAGAATGAGCTGCTTAGCGGCATCGGACGGATTCATAATGTGGATGATGTATACCGCAGCCTGGAAAACGCACGCGCGGTCGGACTGGATAATCTCTCTGTTGACCTGATGTTCGGATTGCCGAACCAGACGGTGGATATGCTTAGAGAAAGCATCCGTAAGGCGCTGGAGCTGGACCTGCCCCATTATTCCATCTACAGCCTGAAGGTGGAGGAGAACACGCTGTTCCACACGCTGTTTAACAAGAACAAGCTTCCGCTGCCAAGTGAAGAGGATGAGCTGGAGATGTACCTGCTGCTGATGTCAACGATGGAGGCTGCGGGTTACACACAATATGAGATCAGCAACTTCGCCAAGCCGGGAATGGAAAGCCGCCACAATATTACGTACTGGCGCAATGAAGATTATTACGGCCTGGGCGCGGGGGCGCATGGATATGTGAAACGGCAGCGGCATATGAATATTAAGGGTGTCAATCCTTATATCGAGGCTTCGCGCAGCGGGCTGCCGCGGCTGGATTCCTTCCCGATCTCCGAACAGGAGGCGATGGAGGACTTCATGATGGTCGGTCTGCGCATGCGTGAAGGCGTGTCGGACCGGGCGTTTAAGTCTCAGTTCAGCAAATCGCTGGAGACTGTTTTTGCGGACTCACTGCATAAAATGCTGTATGCCGGGCTGCTTGAGCAGGATGGGGACGTCTACCGTCTGAGCAAGCAGGGAATCCTGTTCGGGAATGATGTATTTGGTGAATTTGTCGGTGCTTTGACAGAGGTTTAATTTTAAAATACCCCTTGAATTGTAATTCACTCTGTTGTATATTTATTCATATTAACAACGAGGGGTGAGTCAAAGTGCTTGTCAAAACGGAAATGATCCGCCATTCGGTTCCTGCAGGAGACCAGAAGGTGATATGCAGAAATGCTACAGTGGAGGATGTTGAACCGCTGTTTCTAATGATTGAAGAATACGCTCAGAGCGGTATCATGCTGCCCCGTTCCAGGCAAGCGCTGGCCCGCCAGATTGATCAGTTTGTGATCGCTGAAATCGGCGGCACATTTGTCGGCTGCGGATCGCTTTTCAGACTGGGCAATGATCTTGTCGAGGTTCGTTCCCTCGGTCTGCGTGATGAGGGCAAGGGAAAGGGAGTAGGCTCAATGATTCTGGAGAAGCTGACGGAAGAAGCAAGGCGTCAGGGAATTCCGAAGATTATGGCCTTGACCTATGCGGTTGATTTTTTCCTCAGAAACGGCTTCACTGTCGTAGAGAAAGAAATCTTCCCCGAGAAGGTATGGACCGATTGCGTTAACTGCAAGAAGCAGAATGCCTGCGACGAAATCGCCGTGCTTAAGATGCTGAATTAACCGGGCTGCAAGCAGCCTGTAACATAAATATAGAAGCTGATATTAAGTACTCATTCCTGGATTGCACACCTTATGCTGAACTGACTTGACAATGTCAAGGTCAGTTTGGTATTTTTGTATTAGTGGTTAGCACTCATCTGACCAGAGTGCTAACGAATCGGAGCCACAGCCGATAGGAGGGAATTACATGTTAACCGAACGCCAGAGAATGATACTTAACGCTATCGTTGATGATTATATATCTTCCGCTGAGCCAGTGGGCTCGCGCAGCATTTCCAAACGGGGGGATGTAGGCTACAGTCCTGCTACTATCCGCAACGAAATGGCCGACCTGGAGGATTTAGGATATCTCGAGCAGCCCCATACATCGGCAGGAAGAATTCCTTCCCATAAAGGCTACCGCTATTATGTGGATCATTTGGTACCGTGGAATTCCGCCGAGTCGGCAGAAATGGGCACGATCCGCGCTTTCTTCGCAGAGAAGCTGAATGCGACGGAGCAGGTAATCCAACATGCGGCAATGATCCTTTCCAA
Organism: Paenibacillus sp. FSL L8-0340; assembly: GCF_038593145.1. NCBI lineage: Bacteria > Bacillati > Bacillota > Bacilli > Caryophanales > Paenibacillaceae > Paenibacillus > Paenibacillus sp. FSL L8-0340. Next base: position 5,847,943 of record NZ_CP151967.1, on the reverse strand, counting down.
TATGACGAATTATACTTCCATCCTGCTGGGACCGGAGGTTTTTCATACATCATTGCGCCATTTTCAGCTGCTTCCGCTCGATGATAACAACGCCGTGGCGATCATCGTTACAAGCACTGGACAGGTCGAGAACCGTACGGTTCAGATCCCTCCGGAGATTTCCCTCTCCGAAATGGAGAAAGTGGTTAATCTGCTGAACAGCAAGCTGGTGAACGTACCGCTCTACAAGCTGAAGAGCCAGCTCTATTCCGAGCTTGGGGAGGAAATGCAGCGCCACATCTCCCATTATGAAGAATTAATGAAGGTACTGGACACGGCGCTGGAAAGCGATCATGAACAGCGCATTTATCTCAGCGGGGCGACGAATATGCTGACCCAGCCGGAGTTCAAGGACGTTGACAAGGTCAAGAATATTCTGGATTTGCTGGAGGAAACGCCGACCCTGCTCAAAATGCTGGCCCCCGCATCCGGCGGAACCGGTATGCAGGTGCGGATTGGTACCGAGAATAAGCATGAGGCCTTCGCCAATTGCAGTCTGATTACCGCTACTTATTCGCTCGACGGCAAGCCGCTGGGAAGCATTGGCATCCTTGGCCCGACCCGGATGGAATACGCACGAGTAATGGGCATACTGGGGATTCTGTCCCGGGATTTGACAGCAATGCTGGCACACTGGTATAAGTGAACAGAGTGTTAAAGATTAACGTGACTGATTTTAAGGAGGTGAAGACAACTTGAAAGAGGATCAAGTGCAAGATTCAAATGAAATTAAAGATCAGGCTATAAATGAGAACCAGGCAGCCGATGAAGCAGAAGCAGCACAGGAGACCGGTTCGTTTACGGGGGAAGAGACCAGCGGGGAGGCTTCGGGCAGCGGTGAAAAGCGCCTGCAGGAGCTGGCTGAGGAATATCAAGCGCGCGCGCTGCGTGTGCAAGCCGATTTTGACAACTTCCGCCGCCGTACGCAGAAGGAGAAGGAAGAGCTGGCGCAATATGCCACTTCCAAGCTGGTCGGTGAACTGCTTCCTGTACTGGATAATTTCGAGCGTGCACTCGCCACGGCTTCGGCAAGTACAGAATCCGAGGCCTTCGGCAAAGGTGTGAACATGATTTTCCGCCAGCTTGAAGGGGTATTGAAGTCCGAAGGACTTACAGCCATGGAAACAGTAGGACAGCCTTTTAACCCTGAATATCACCAGGCCATTATGCAGGTGGAGAGCGACGAGCACGAGGAAGGTATCGTGACGGAGGAGGTCCAAAAGGGCTATCTCCTGAAAGATAAAGTTCTTCGTCCCGCCATGGTCAAAGTCAGCATGTAGTCCTGTCTATATAGCCGGGTATCACCCTGCTGCATGATCATAATAAATAAATAACTATTATAGGAGCTAGGGCTCCATATCATTTTTGAGGAGGCACATTACAGTGAGTAAAGTTATCGGTATTGACCTTGGAACCACCAACTCTTGCGTTGCCGTTATGGAAGGCGGCGAAGCCGTTGTTATTCCGAATCCGGAAGGCGCGCGTACAACCCCTTCGGTTGTAGGCTTCAAGAAAGACGGCGAGCGCATCGTCGGCGAAACAGCGAAACGCCAGGCGATTACGAACCCTGACCGTACAATTGCTTCGATTAAACGCCACATGGGTACGAGCCACAAAGAAAGCATTGACGGCAAAGATTACTCCGCACAAGAGATTTCGGCGATGATTCTTCAGAAGCTGAAATCCGATGCAGAAGCATATCTGGGCCAGACAGTAACCCAAGCGGTTATTACAGTTCCTGCATATTTTAATGACAGTCAGCGTCAGGCTACGAAGGATGCGGGCAAAATCGCCGGTCTGGAAGTGCTGCGTATCGTCAACGAGCCGACAGCAGCGGCGCTTGCTTACGGTCTGGAGAAATCCGAAGACCAAACGATCCTCGTCTATGACCTTGGCGGCGGTACGTTCGACGTATCCATCCTTGAGCTGGGCGATGGCTTCTTCGAAGTAAAAGCAACCAGCGGTGACAACCGTCTCGGCGGTGACGATTTCGACCAATTGGTTATGGATTACCTCGTAGCAGAATTCAAGAAAGAGCAAGGAATTGACCTGAGCAAGGACAAAGCTGCTGTACAACGTCTGAAGGATGCTGCGGAAAAAGCGAAAAAAGAGCTTTCCGGCGTACTGACAACTACAGTATCACTTCCATTCATCACTGTCGTTGACGGAGTGCCTCAGCACTTGGAGATCAACCTGACCCGTGCTAAATTCGATGAGCTGACTGCCAGCCTGGTAGAACGCACACTGGGACCTACACGTCAAGCGCTGAACGATGCTGGCATGACTCCGGCTGATCTTAACCGTATCGTATTGGTCGGCGGTTCCACACGTATTCCTGCTGTACAGGATGCCATCAAGAAGCTTACCGGCAAAGAGCCGCACAAAGGCGTTAACCCGGATGAAGTAGTAGCCCTCGGTGCTGCTGTTCAAGCTGGCGTATTGACCGGCGACGTGAAAGACGTTGTATTGCTCGACGTAACTCCACTGTCCCTTGGTATTGAAACTGCAGGCGGCGTGTTCACGAAGATGATCGAGCGCAACACTACGATTCCTACAAGTAAATCGCAAGTGTTCTCGACCTTTGCTGATAACCAGCCGAGCGTAGAAATTCACGTCCTGCAAGGCGAACGCCAAATGGCGAACGGCAACAAGACGCTGGGACGCTTTATGCTGAACGAGATTCCACCGGCACCGCGCGGCGTACCGCAAATCGAAGTAACCTTCGATATTGACGCTAACGGTATCGTAAATGTATCCGCAACAGATAAAGGCACGAACAAGAGCCAGAAGATCACGATCACTTCCTCCAGCGGCCTGAGCGACGCGGAAGTTGAACAAATGATGAAGGATGCCGAACTGCACGCTGAGGAAGACCGCAAGCGTAAAGAACTGGTAGAAGCCAAGAACTCCGCTGACCAGCTCGTGTATTCCACAGATAAAGTGATCAAAGACCTCGGCGACAAAGTGGATGCTTCCGAAGTTGAGAAAGCAAACGAAGCCAAGGATAAGCTCAAAGCGGCACTGGAAACTGACAACCTGGAAGAAATCAATGCAGCTACAGAAGCGCTGACAGAGATTGTTCAGCAGTTGTCCGTGAAGTTGTATGAGCAGGCTGCACAGGCTGAACAGGGTGCTGAAGGTGCTCCAGAGGGTGCGAAGAAAGATAATGTTGTTGATGCCGATTACGAGGTTGTTGACGACGAGAAGAATCAAGGGTAACCTTATACGATAAATGTATTTCTGTAAGAAGGGAAGGTCAAAACCGGGGCATCCCGTGTTTTGGCTTTCCTTTTAACATGTTACAGGGATTATGGAAATTGATGTACGGAGGTGAAAGCAGTGGCAGACAAACGCGATTATTATGAGGTTCTGGGCCTCGGTAGAGATGCTTCAGACGAAGAAGTGAAAAAAGCGTACCGCAAGATGGCGCGACAGTATCATCCTGACGTTAACAAAGCCAGTGACGCCGAGGCGAAATTCAAGGAAGTGAAGGAAGCCTATGACGTGCTGAGCGACGGCCAGCAACGGGCGCGTTATGACCAGTATGGTCATATTGATCCTAACCAGGGAATGGGGGGCGGCTTCGGCGGAGGTGGAGATTTCGGCGGACTTGGCGATATCTTTGATATGTTCTTCGGCGGCGGAGGCGGACGGCGTGATCCGAATGCTCCCCAGCGCGGCGGCGATTTGCAATACACGATGACCATTGAATTCAAGGAAGCGGTATTCGGTAAAGAAACCGACATTACCATTCCACGCACAGAGTCCTGTGATACCTGCTTCGGCTCCGGGGCTAAACCCGGTACCAAACCGGAGACCTGTTCCGTATGCCACGGCAGCGGCCAGCAGGAATTCGTGCAGAATACACCGCTTGGACAAATGCGCAACCGCCGTCCCTGCTCCCATTGCAGCGGCACAGGCAAGATCATTAAGGAAAAATGTACTACTTGCGGAGGTCAAGGCAAGGTCAAGAAGCAGCGTAAGATTCATGTGCGCATTCCGGCCGGTGTCGATGACGGCGCACAGCTGCGCATGACCGGAGAAGGCGAAGGCGGCACACGCGGCGGCCCTGCCGGCGATTTGTACATTGTGATCCGCGTGAAGACCCATGATTTCTTCGTGCGTGAGAATGATGACATCATGTGCGAGGTTCCGCTTACGTTCGCTCAGGCAGCGCTTGGCGACGAGATCGAGATTCCTACCTTGACGGAAAAAGTAAAGCTTAAGATTCCTGCCGGAACACAGACCGGCACCTTCTTCCGTCTGAAGGGCAAAGGTGTGCCACGCCTGCGCGGCAACGGAACAGGTGACCAGCATGTCCGTGTCATCGTAGTCACTCCAAGCAAACTAAGTGAAGAGCAGAAGGATCTGCTCCGCCAGTTCGCTTCTTACAATGGAGAGAACACACATGAGCAGGAGCAATCCTTCTTTGACCGTGTGAAACGTGCATTCCGCGGGGACTGATTTATTCACTCATGATAACCTTAATAGCCCCCTGTTTCCGCTGTGCGGAGGTTAGGGGGCTATTTTATTGTAATGAATGGAGTGCTTGAGACTTCACTTGCACAGACAAAAACGGCTGTACCTCCTGAAGTTTGATATGCTCCCCATATAGTAGACAGGTGAAATAATAAAAACCTGTTACTGTATGGGGAGTATTTTTATGGAACAAAAGAAGTTTACAGCATTTGAAAAATTAACGATTCTCCAAGAGGTTGAATGCGGCCAGATCGGGCTCAAGGCTGCAGCTCGAAAGTACGGATTATCTAAAACATCTCTAGTGAAGTGGCGACGACGTTATCAATTGTACGGTTTTGAGGGGCTGGAAGTCCGGTCCTGCAACCGAAAATATACTGTGGAAATTAAGCGCCAGGCCGTTAAAGATTATATGGAGGGGGCATTGTCGCAATATCAAATCATCGACAAGTATAAGATCGCAAGTCGAACCCAACTCGCCAACTGGATTAAGAAGTATAATGGTCATAGCAGCAGCTTAACAGCTAATTCAGGAGGAACTAGAGCTATGACCAAAGGACGCGTAACCACTTGGCAGGAACGGATGGATATCGTGCTGTACTGCCTGTCGAATGGACAAGACTACACAAAGGCAGCAAACCATTTCCAGGTTTCTTACCAACAAATATATAGCTGGGTGAAGAAGTACGAAATAGGCGGCGAAGAGGCATTACGAGACGGCAGAGGACGTACCAAAGCACCTGAAGAGCTCACAGAAGCAGATCGCCACAAACTCGCGATGCAAAAGCTGGAATATGAGAATGTGCGGCTGCGTGCAGAGAATGCTTTTCTAAAAAAGTTAGAGGAACTCGAAAGGAGGAGACGCTAAGTCACGTTCGTCAGGAGAACATCTACCTGGCTATTCAGGCCGTTCAGCAAGAGGAGTCTTGCTCTATTCAGCTTTTGTGTAACATCGCAGGGATCTCACGGTCAAGCTACTACAAATGGTTGAATCGTGAACCCAGTTCCCGGGAGACCGACAACGTGAAACTTACACAGGCCATGCTTCTCCTGTATGAGAAGGTGGAACGAATCTTTGGGTATCGTCAATTGACCCTGCATTTGCGCAGACAAATGGGTAGAGTCATTAACGCGAAGCGAGTGTACCGTCTCATGAGGCTCCAAGGCATCCAGTCCGTCATCCGCAGAAAGAGGAAGAAGTACGTAGGCTCTGCGCCTCAGCAGGTTGCAGAGAACGTACTGAACCGTAAATTCGAGGCGGAAATGCCAAACCAAAAGTGGGTAACCGATGTAACGGAATTTAAATATGGTAACGGGCGGAAGGCGTATTTAAGTGCAATAAAAGATCTACATGACAAGTCCATTGTTGCTTACGTTCTGGGTCATTCTAATAATAATTCGCTGGTTTTTAAGACGCTGGAGTTGGCTTTGCAGGCAGCACCAGAGACCCACCCCTTACTTCATAGCGACCGTGGTTTCCAGTATACCTCTCTGCACTTTAAGCAGATGCTGGACGAGGCAGAACTAACGCAAAGCATGTCCCGGGTGGGTTGCTGTATTGATAACGGACCCATGGAATCCTTCTGGGGGACACTCAAATGTGAGAAGTACTACTTGCATACCTACCAAACCTTTGAAGAGCTCCAACAAGACATTGATAATTACATACATTTTTACAATTACGAACGGTTACAGGCAAAACTAAACGGCCTCAGTCCCAATGAATTCAGGACTAAGGCCGCTTAAGGATCTTTTATTATTTACGCTGTCTACTTGACGGGGTGCAGTTCAGTTTCAGGAGGGTGCAGCCGTTTTTTTTTAGTGGATGGTGATCTTAAGAGCGCAGATCCTCAAGCACGCGTTGCAGAATGGATGCTGCTTGCGCGCGGGTCAGGGTACCTTCAGGATTGAAGGTGTTGGCCCCTACTCCTTTCAGGTAGCCCTTGTCTACCGCAAAGGCGATTGCACCCTTGCCGGCGGCTCCAGAGATCTTGCCTGTGTCCTTGAAGGTTAAGGCGGTGCTGGAAGTGCCGTCTGCACCGATGGCCTCTGCAACGATGATTGCAGCCTCCTCACGAGTCAATACCTCACGAGATCCGCTCTCCTTGCTGCGGGACGACCAGGTATCTCCCTTGCCAAGCAAGCGGTCGAAGAGTGTCAACAATTCGGCCCGGCTCAAGGTATCGGATGGCTTGAAACTGCCATCAGTGCCTTTGCCGGCTACGATGCCGTGAGCGGCCAGAATTTCAATATCTTCCTTGGCCCAGTGTGCGCCGATATCTTTGAAGCTTGTATTGTGTACGGCAGCGCTGTAGGTACCATCACCGGTAATAGTAAATTGCAGTACCCCTTCTTTAGGAAGTGTGCCTGCCTGCAGATAAGCCCATTTTCCGTCAGCCTTTTGCTGATAGACCGCTGTCTTGCGGACATCCTTTAGGCCGTCTTTATTGAGGGCAAGCTGTATAATGACAGGTTTTCCGGTAGTCCAGCCATTTTTGAGAATCAGAGTAGCAGAGCTCAGGTCAATGGCTGTGGTGCTTCCCGCCAGGGTACCCGTATCGGCGCCTTCGGCAAGACTAAGGCTCATAGTAAGCCCGCTGCCGGAAATGAAGCCGGGAAGTGTAGGTGCCGGAACGAGCAGTGTAAATCCAGTACCTGCGAGACTTAGCGCTTTGGCTGAAGACTTAAGCTTCTCAGCCTGAGCTGCAGTAAGGGTAAAACTCACTTGACCATATTTCGCAAAATCCACATCGCTGAGATCAAGTGAAACGGCTGTTTCCGATGCGTTTTGCAGGGCGGCAGTCAAAGCTGCCTCGGAAATACTGAGCACAGCCGTTGGCTTGCCGCCCGCAGGATCAGCCTTTTCTACCAGCTGCCCGGACTTAAGCGATGTGCCGGCAGCCGGAGCCGGTGTAGAGGCAGGTGAGCCCGGGTTAGCTGGTGAGCCCGGATTGGTTGGTGTTTCCGGATTGGTTGGTGTCTCTGGATTGGTTGGTGTCTCCGGGTTGGTCGGTGTTTCCGGATCGGTTGGTTTAACCGGATCGTTAACGGTCACCGTCACTGTAGAATAGCTTGACGGAACGTTATCCAGTTTCTTCTCATTCCAGGTAAGCAAATCATTCAGTTCAAAGGAATAGATCCCGGCAGTCTTTGGAGTGAAGGTGAACTGTACCAGTGAGCCGGTACCACTATATGCTCCTCCTTCTAATTGAACTGCATAAGATGTCAACTTCAGTCCGTCGGCAGACGGGGTAGTCGTATCCGTTTGTAATAATGGAACCCCCGGGAACTTTTGCTCCTGGTACGTAGCGAGCTGTACGCTCGGTGTAATTGACGGTGCAGCCAGCTTTTCATCGTAGACGATGTTGACTCCAGCGCCGTTCACACCATAGACCGCATCCGTTGCCGAGAAATACACATCTACCGTAACCGTTTGACCGGTTTCAATGGTCTGTGCTGAGAGTTTAGGAGCAACAAGAACACCGCCATTGGTGTTGTATACCAGATGCTGGCTGTAATCCTCTTCAGCAGCACCATTGCCCAGGGCATCGGTCACATAAACAATGTAATCATTAACGCCTTCACTGACCGGCACATCAATTTCGAAGTAACCGTCAGGCGCGATAACTCCTGGGTAGGCTGATATTTCTCCGTTTTCATCTTCGGCAAGTGCATACACGCTGAAGAGAGAAGACACAGGTCTGGAGGTGGAAATCAGATCGGCCAAAAGGTCGGAGTCAATGGTTGCACTAATATTGGCCACTCTTGCATCATCAGGTGACTCCAGCTCATATTCCCCGACTGCATATCCGGAAGAGAGCGGCTTCTCAGTATCTACTGTGAATGGAATGGCTTGATCGGTAAGCCAAATGTTTCCTTGCAAAACAGGCGTGATATTGTAGTGTCCGTCCGGTAGCACACTTACTTTAGAGGTTGCAGGATCTGTTACCGTTCCGCCCCAATCCAGGAATTCATGCGCTCCCCGGTAGAGGGTCCCTTGGGCGGAATACACATCACCGATTACCGTAGCCGGCGCATCTTGGGCTGTTACGGCAAACCGGATATTCTGCAGATCTTTGTTCACCGAGAAGTAAAAGCCTGTCTTATCGAACAGCCCGTCTCCATTTGGTGAAATTTCGGCATCATCCAGGCTGAGCTGGTTTACTGGATCCAGATTGAATTTGTCGCCTACCAGAACGTTGAGCGGTAGACGCAGAACCTCGGTTCCGGAAGTAAGCTTCAGAATGCCTTCATAGGCTCCGTCCTGTGCTGTTGCGGAAACGCCCAGCACAACGGGAATATAACTGCTGTCTCCGCTTCCGGAGGTAATGACATTAGGTGCTGTGGATACCGAGATGTCACTAGGCTTGTTGGTCAGCCATTCAAGAGAAAGATTATAGCTCTTTCCGCTGTCCTTGAAGTTTTCCACATAGACGGCTTTCGTCACGCTTGCACCTTTCGGCTGCAGGCCGAAGGACAGGGAACCCGCATAGTATGGAATTTCGGCAGAGCCTGGAAGGCCGCTGTAAAAAATCTCTCCTACCTTGGCGATAGAGCCTGCTTCAACTGATTTCACCAGATTGATTAAACCTGCTCCTTGCTGATAGAGGGAATAAGAGCTGCCGCCCCGGGCAAATATAGGATCAGCATTATTCATCAGCAGTGATTTGATCTGGTCCGGTGCAAGATCCGGGTATTTGCCCAATAACAGGGCAACGGCTCCAACCACATGCGGAGTTGCCATACTTGTTCCTTGCTTCAGACCGAAGGCGTTATCATACGTCTCGTCCGTGCTCTCCCAAATAGGTACGGTGGAATTAATACTTACACCGGGAGCAACTACATCCGGCTTCAGCAAATAGTCTGGCAGTCCAGGACCGGTAGAGCTGAAATCGGCCAGCTGATTCTTCTCCGCTACGGGAACATAGCTAATTGAATTTCTGCTCGCGTTCAGCTCATCCTTAATCTTTTTGCCGTTCTCCTGATTGATGCCGAAAGTAGGAATATAGTCTCCGGGTGCTCCTAAAGTGGCGTTCAATTCACCGGTGGTATTGTTGGCAATCAATAGTACCTTGGCACCGGCAGCTTTGGCATTCAGCGATTTCGCGCCGAAGTTGATCTGTCCGCGGTCCACTAGTACTGCCTTGCCGGTAACATCGACATTTGCAAAGTCAGCTTCAGTGCCCAGGCCGGCATAAACGATCGTTAAGTCCGAGATGTCTTCAGTCAACTCCGGGGAGTATGTGGAAATCAGGCCAGGGATATCTTTGAGATTACCAATATCAAAGAAAGGAATGGTGACCGGAACAGTGGAGGCGCCGACCGTAAGCGCCAGCTGTGCGCCGCCAGGGGAGCCGAGCGTCGATTCGTCCGGACCGGCATTACCGGCAGCAATTATGACATCTACACCGGATTTCACGGCATTGTCAATCGCAATCGAATCGGCGGAGTAACTTTGGTTCATGCTTGAGCCCAGTGAAAGGTTGATGACATCCGCACCGTCCTGAACGGCGCGTTCGATGCCGGCGATGACATCTGCTGTTGTGCCGCTGCCATATGGACCAAGCACACGATACACATATAAATCCGCTTCAGGCGCTATATCAAGAATGGTGCCCGATACATGTGTGCCATGCGAGGTATCATAAGAGCTGGTGCCCTTGGGCGGTTTGGTGGGATCAGGCTCTGTTTCGTATGGATCGTTATCCTTATCCACCGCATCATAGCCGCCCTTATAATTATCCTTCAGGAGCGGGTGCTTATAATCAATACCGGTATCAACAACGGCAACCTGAATGCCTTTGCCGGTGTAACCCAGCTCATGAAGCTTATCTGCTCCAATCAGTTCTCCGGTATCAGAGTAGCTGCGAGTTGCCGGAAGAGTGGCAGAGTCAGTGCTGTCTGCAAGCGCGTGGACTTCATCATTCGGATAGATAGCCGCCACTCCAGGCAGCTTGAGCAGTTTGTCGACCTGATTTCCCGGCAAAGTCACTGCATATCCGTTAAATATGTCGCTGTATTCATTTTCAATAGCAGCTCCGAGCTGTCTCGCTGCAGTTTTGAATGAGTTGTGTTCGGTAAGAATTTTGCTTCGTTGAGAGGTGGAGGAACGCGCAGCCGAGGTTTTGGCTTCACTTTCGTATACATTGACCGGCTTATGGGTCAGTTCAACAATCACTGTAACAGGAGCTAATCCGGCATTTACTCCCGCATAATTTTGCGGGATCACCTTCCGGGCCTGTTCTAGGGTTGTTTGGGCAGATAGCCCTGAGGATGACTCAAGGGATGAGTTCGCAAAGGCGGAAACAGGAAACAATAGAGAAGCGGCCAAGCTGAAACTTGCTGCGCCAATACCAAATCTTTGAATAGAATGCCTAAATGGTTGTTTCAAAATAGCTTCATCCTCCCAAACATAAATTTAACTGCCGTGTGATTGCTGTCCTCCTTCTAAAAAATGGAATATAAATGAAAATTACATTTATTCTACAGGTTTAATCCGAAATAGAATATAGCACTTTTGAACCATATTATGGTGAAGTTAACAGCGCATTTAAATTCCAGCCGGATAGTAGAATTAATAACAGCAGAAGCATAAAATAGGCTTGCCTGAGACAACCTAACCAAGCATCCAGAGTTATAAATTAAAGGCGAGAGCAGGGATATAATGTCGGAGAGATCTATATTAGCCTACTTCAAGGCTCCTGAGGAAGCCGAGGGCGTCTCCCGCAAGCTTCAGGCGCTGCGCGTCAGCGAGCTGTCCATTGACCGTTTCAGCAGATTTGGCGGAAATGGGTTGCAGGCAGGTGTGAATCCGGTGACCGGCAATCTGGCAAGTATGGATTCCATGACCTCTGTCAGCCCGCATGCAGGTATTTTGTCTGCAGCGCATACAAGCGGCAGCGGCATGAGTCACGGCGGTGACGGCGGACCGACAGGCCGGAATATTTTGCTGACAGTTATCGTGGACGAGAATTCCTATAATCAGGCATTGACCATAATTGAAGAGGCCGGCGGAATGATCTAAGTCTTGACACATCAATACAAATCAGGAGGATGGACAACCGATGGATAGAGAAAACTCAAAGATCTTCTCTAAAACAGACAAGCAGAAGATGCTCTTCGAAGCTAAATTTGAGGATGTGGAGTTCTCGGCGGCGGAAGCGGATCAGGATGATCTGGAGGCGCTTGAGCGGTCACAGGAAGCCGATAAACGTCAGCTGCACGAAATTTTGAAGAAGGAATAGCTGACAGGGGTGCAGTACCGGCTTATTAAATGAAGCGAAATGAAAGGCCAAACTGTTCCATTCGTATGCCCCACCAGTGTGGGGCATTTTTGCGTGAAACAGCAGCTTTCCGGAATCCCCCGGTTAAACCAAATGGATAAAAGAGAGGCTGAAGATTCAAAAAAGTAAAGACATAACATGTACATACAAGTGGCTTATGTTATAATGACTTGTATTACTCTATATAAGTAGCCTGAGGTGTACCATGACGGATAAACCGATACCGAAATATATGCAGCTAAAGGGTGAACTGCTGTCCTGGATGGAGTCCGGACGGCTGAAGCCGGATGACCAGATTCCATCCGAGAATGAAATTGCCGTACAGTTCGGCATGAGCAGACAGACAGTTCGCCAGGCACTTGGCCAACTGGAGAAGGAAGGATGGCTGTACCGCCTGCAAGGGAAGGGAACCTTTGTTGCCCGGCAGGAAACGCGGCCGCTGCAGACCAGCAGCATGATTGGCATGATGACGACACATATTTCCGATTATATCTTTCCTCATCTTGTACGCGGCGCAGAAGCGCAGCTTCGCGGCAGCGGATACAGCATGATGCTGTCGAGCACCGACAATGACAAGGATAAGGAGCGGGAGAACCTGGAGATGCTATTGGGCCAGCCGTTTAAGGGACTGATTATTGAGCCGACCAAAAGCGCACAGGGTAATCCTAATCTGCCGCTGTTTCTGGCACTTGAAATCCACCGCATTCCGTTCATTATGATCAATGAGCGGTATCCCGAGCTGCATTGTCCCTGCCTGAAGCTGGATGACGAAGCAGGTGGATTTATGGCTGCGGAGCATCTGATTGAGCTGGGCCACCGGGAGATTGCCGGATTTTTCAAGACAGACGATCTCCAGGGAGCCAACCGGTTAAAGGGTTTTACACGGGCGCTGCACAAACACCGCCTTCCTCTGGGAGCGGATACCGTGACCCATTATACGAGCGAACAGAAGCATAGCGTGCCTTATGAAGCGGCCTTAAAAATGCTGCAGGGACGCCAGCGGCCTACAGCCTTCGTCTGTTACAATGACGAGCTGGCAGTGCTGCTGCTGGAGGCCGCGCGCCAGACGGGATTAAGCGTGCCCGACGATCTGTCAATTATCGGCTTCGACGATTCAACGCTGGCGACGGCGACAGAAGTGAAGCTGACCACCCTTAAACATCCGAAAGAGCTTATGGGTATAGAGGCAGCCAATATGCTGATTGACATGATTGAGCGTAAAAGTGCTGAGCCGCCGAAGGACAGGATTTATAAGCCGGAGCTGGTTCTGAGAAGCTCAACGAAACGGCTGGAACAGTTAGACCGCAGTTGAATAACAGTAACGGAAGTCCGCACAGGGTGCGGGCTTTTTTCGCGTTTTAGTTATCTGGAATTTAAGGAATATATGTGTGCGGGTTGTTGTTGAGAATGGTTATCACTATAATGGTTTAAAATGACCATATCAAAGGAAGTGCCGGAATCAATGGAATGGAATGAACATCTGCTGGTGTGGAACCATGCGTCCGTCAAAGTGATGGATGTTCGCCGGGTGAGAATAGGGGAAGAGGAAGAACTGTATTCTTACCGCCTGCCTGCCAGTGCTTTTATCTATGTCATTGAAGGAGAAGCGAGAATATGTATTGAAGGAACGTTCCTCGCGGTCAGCAGTTCTTATGTTCTTCATGCAGGCAAGGGTATGCGTCTAGACATCGTGGCAGAAAGAGGGGCAAGGTTTGAATATTATCTGATCCTATACAAAGCCGCGATTCCAGTACCCGGGAGGAAAGATATCCAGGAAATTATGGTGCACAGCAATCCCTTTCAGCGGGAGTATGGCGTGCAGAACACCCGCAAGCTGATGCTGTTCAACACGGCTAGGGAGATGGAGGCCGCATGGCAGTCCAATGACAGTCTGGGGCGCTTGTACGTAAAGTCGCTGCTCTACAGGTTCGTTTATGAGCTACTGAAGCACCTTCAACTCACGAAGCACACTTTGGCCAAAACGGATCTGGCTGAGCAGGCCAAGCGTTATATTCTTGAACATTATAGACACTCGGTAACACTGAAAAGCACCGCTCTGGCTCTCGGATGCAGTCAGGGACATTTATCGAAGCTGTTTAAAAACAAGGTGGGTGAAAGTCCTATGCGTTTCTTAACACGTGTGAGGGTAGAGAAAGCGTCGCAGCTGCTGCTCAAAACAGAAGCGAATCTGCAGGGGATTGCCGAAAGTGTGGGTTATCCGGATGGTTATACGCTCAGCCGCAGCTTCAAAAAGCATATGGGTATCTCGCCCTCCAAGTATAGATCTGAAGGGCTTCAGACAGCCGTAAATGAAGATATGCCATCCCCGGAGCAAGGATATGCCATTCAAAAGGATGAGTTTTGGTCTTATATTGATAATGATTATCATAATCAACAGGTGGAAGGGGATCATTTTCAGATGAGACAAAAGAAAAAAACAATGGCTGCCACAGCAATGCTGTGTATGACCTTGCTGCTTAGCGCCTGCTCAGGCGGTTCGGCAGCCACGGGTAATGCAACAACTGGAGGGAACGCGCTGGAGGGGGCGGGAAGCGGCGGATCCGCTACTTCTGCACCTGAGGCTGTGGCGGACACCGGAACACGGACAATAAGCACTGTACTTGGTGGTGTAGAAGTGCCTGCCAATCCGCAGCGTGTGCTGGTCCAATACTTGATGGGTGATGTGATTGCTCTGGGTGTGCAGCCTGTTGGAATTTCTGAGGCGTATGAGGGTGCGGCTTTTAAGGAAGAGGTAAAGGAAAGCAGCGATCTGGGGCACTGGGCAGAGTGGGATATGGAAGCCGTCATGAAGCTGGACCCTGATCTGATTATCACGGCTGGTGAGGAGCAGGCCAAGGAGATGTCCAAAATCGCTCCGGCTATCTATGTGCCTTACGGGGAGATTACCCAGGAAGAAAGAGTAAGGCTGATCGGACAAGCACTCAATAAAGAGAAGGAAGCCGAGCAGGTGCTTGCGGATTATGATCAGAATGTAAAAGAATCTGTCCAGAAGCTGCTGGATGCCGGCTTTGTTGATAAAACGATTTCTGTATTTGAAGGCGGTAATGATTCCATGACAGTCATGGGCAAGCTGTTCGGAGCGGGCAGAATTGTCTACGATGTGCTCTCACTGAAAGCGCCAAAAGGTGTGCAAACGGGAATTATCGATAAGAACACTTATTCAGAATCGGTATCCCTCGAGGTGCTTCCCGAATATGCAGGGGATTATATCATTCGCAATACCTATGATGGCATGGATGATTTGAGCCAAAATCAGGTATGGAGCTCTCTGCCGGCTATCCAGAACCATCATCTGATCGAGATGGAATTCGGCTTAAGCTATTATACCGACATTTATTCCGCTAAGGCGCAGGTTAACTTTATTGTAAATGCACTGCTGGATTCACCGCAGTCATAACAGCTTAGCCTAAATTACTGATGAAGGACGAAGGGTATGATGAAAGATGTGGATACAGGTACATATGGAAAAAAAAGGGGAGTACCCTTTTCACTGCTGATGGCCGCAGGATTCCTGGCGCTCGTGCTGGTTGTGGCTGCTTCCATTTCCTTCGGATCTGCTGATATGCAGCTGCATACAGCTTGGGCCGCGATTTTTAAATTTGATCCCGCTAAAACGGAGCACCAGATCATTCACAACCTCCGGTTTCCACGCACAATTGCGGATGTTATCGTCGGCTGCAGCCTGGCGATGACAGGAGCGATTATGCAGGGCACTACCAGAAATCCGCTGGCCGATTCGGGACTGATGGGCATCAGCTCTGGTGCGGGACTGGCAATGGCGCTTTGCATGGCTTTTTTGCCGGACCGTACTTATGCACAGACAATGCTATATGCCTGTCTTGGGGCAGGTGCAGCAACCGGGCTGACCTATGGAGTCGCTTCTTTAAGCAAAAGGGGGATGACCCCGCAGCGGCTTGTACTGGCGGGAATGTCGGTATCCATGCTATTTGCCGCGTTTAGCAGCTTTGTCGCCATTAAATACAACATCGGACAAGCCCTTACGTTTTGGACGGCCGGAGGGACAGCCAGTACCACATGGAAAGAGCTAAGCATTATCTCGCCGCTGTTTGCCGTCGGCGTGCTGGCTGCTATTGCTTTGGCCCCTTCGGTTACGCTGCTGAGTCTGGGAGATGATGTTGCGTCCGGGTTGGGGCTGCCAACCGGGCGGATCCAGGGGATTTCCACACTTATTGTGCTGGTGCTGACCGGATTGTCGGTATTGATCGTCGGCCCCATCAGCTTCGTGGGCCTGATTATCCCGCATGTAGTCCGCTATATGGCGGGTGTAGATTACCGTTACATTATTCCGCTGTCCGGGCTTTATGGAGCGACCTTCATGGTGGGGGCTGATTTGTTCGGCCGGCTCATTAACCGCCCAAATGAAACACCTGTAGGGATTATTTTTGCAATCATCGGCGTTCCCGTTTTCCTCTATCTGTCACGCCGGCAAAAGGGGGAATTAGGATGAAGCAGCGAGCTTATACCGTTTCCCGGGGAATTGGTTTGTGCCTTCTACTAGTAGTACTGGTCATTCTGATTGTGGTGATAGGAATGAATTCGGGCCAAATGAACCTGTCTCCCATGGAGGTGCTGCGTGTACTGCTGCTGAAAGGAACAGACAAGCAGAACCTGATTGTCTTCGAATTCAGGCTGCCGCGGATTGTGCTTTGTATACTGGTTGGCATCGGAATGGGCGTTGCGGGGTCTATCATGCAAAGTTTGCTGAGGAACGACATGGCTAGTCCGGGAACGCTGGGTATCAGCTCCGGGTCCGGGTTGTTTGTGCTCATCTATATCGCGATTTTCTCCGTTAAAGGTGTTTCCTCGGCGATTGCGCTGCCGGTGCTGGCTTTTATCGGAGGCATGACTGCAGCAGTACTGATCTTCTTGCTGTCCTTCCGCCGGGGCAGGGAGATATCACCTACTGGATTAATCCTTACGGGGGTAGCCATGTCAAGCGGCTATGGAGCGCTGTCGCTGA
This sequence comes from Paenibacillus sp. FSL L8-0340, assembly GCF_038593145.1. Lineage (NCBI taxonomy): Bacteria > Bacillati > Bacillota > Bacilli > Caryophanales > Paenibacillaceae > Paenibacillus > Paenibacillus sp. FSL L8-0340. Next base: position 5,831,143 of record NZ_CP151967.1, on the reverse strand, counting down.
TGATTACACTCCGGCTGGATCATACGCAGTTCGAATTTGCCCAGCGCTGGATGGCGGGCAGCCTCTGGGGTGATGACTGGAAATATATTTCGGTGTTGGCCCCATGGACATTGCTGCTGGTGGGCTATACGGTTTACAAGTCGCGGGTTCTGAATACACTCAATCTTGGCAATGAGACAGCGACGGGCTTAGGGCTTGCGGTAAAACCGGAATTTTTGGGACTTACTCTGGCTTCAGTGGCGCTCTCCTCCGGAAGTGTGGCATTGGGCGGCAATTTTTTCTTTGTCGGTCTGATTAGCCCCCATCTGGCGCGCAAGCTGGTTGGCCCGAACCACAAGCTTCTTCTCCCGGCCTCGGCGCTGACCGGGATGCTGGTGGTGCTCATTGCGGATACCATTACCCGGACGGTCAGTTTCGGAACGGATATACCGACGGGGATCATCATCACTATGCTGAGTACACCTTATTTTTTGTATTTGCTGTCCAGGTCAGAATAAACAATGGGGAAGAAAACCGTTGCTTGGATCCGTTCATTGCGGCTAAACAGGCTCTTATCATCCGATACTAGGATGATGAAGCCTGTTTTTTTATTTGTATGTACCTATTCTCCGTTTTATTAAAAAACTATAGATTAATTGTACGTACAAGTGTATAATGAGGTGGCAAAGCAAAAGTACGATCATACCTAAGACCATAGGGAGGATTACGAATGTTGGAGCAATTGAAACAAGAGGTACTGGAAGCCAATCTTGACCTGCCCCGTTACAACTTGGTAACGTTTACATGGGGGAATGTCAGCGGCATTGACCGGGACAAGGGACTGGTGGTTATTAAGCCGAGCGGTGTGGAGTATGATAAGCTGCGCCGGGACGACATGGTTGTGCTTGATCTGGAAGGCAATATTGTTGAAGGCAGCTACCGCCCTTCTTCTGATACAGCTACTCATTTGGTGCTATACAAGGCATTTCCGAACATCGGCGGCATTGTCCATACCCATTCGCCATGGGCAACAGGCTGGGCACAGGCCGGCAGAGGCATTCCGGCTCTCGGAACCACCCATGCCGACTATTACTACGGTGAAGTTCCCTGCACCCGCCCGATGACAGATGAGGAAATCAAAGGTGCGTATGAGCTGGAGACCGGCAATGTGATCGTGGAGACATTCAAGGATCTGAATCCGGACATGATTCCGGGTGTGCTTGTACATTGCCATGCTCCCTTCAACTGGGGGAAGGATCCGCATAATGCGGTTCATAACGCCGTTGTCCTTGAGGAAGTTGCGAAGATGGCAACACAGACCTTCCAGCTGAACCCGAATGTGCAGCCGATGAGCCAGACGCTGCTCGACCGTCACTTCCTGCGCAAGCATGGAGCAAATGCCTATTACGGCCAAAGCTAATTACTAAATATAAAGGAGAATTCGTACATGAGTAAAAAATATGCAATCGGCGTCGACTACGGAACCCAATCCGGACGCGCTGTGCTGGTAGATCTGGCCGACGGAACGGAAGTCGCGGATCATGTAACGCCTTATCCGCATCACGTGATTGACGAGATTCTGCCGGGAACCGGCAAAAAACTGGAATATGACTGGGCGCTGCAGCATCCGGCAGACTACATTGAAGTATTGAAGCGTTCGGTGCCAGAGGTAATCCGTGAGTCCGGCATTGATCCTGCGGATGTCGTGGGTCTAGGCATAGATTTTACCGCTTGTACGATGCTTCCAGTTAATGAACAAGGACAGCCGCTCTGCCTGCTTCCTGAATATCAGGAGAACCCGCATAGCTGGACGAAGCTGTGGAAGCATCATGCCGCACAGCATGAAGCGAATGAAATCAACCGCATCGCCGCTGAACGCGGTGAGAAATGGCTGCCGCGCTACGGCGGCAAAATCTCCTCCGAATGGATGATGGCTAAGGTTTGGCAAATCCTGGACGAAGCACCTGAAATCTATGATGCGGCTGATCAGTTCCTGGAAGCTACCGACTGGGTAATCTCGCAAATGACCGGCAACATTGTACGCAACAGCTGCACGGCCGGTTATAAGGCCATCTGGCATAAAGCGGACGGATATCCGGATAAGGAGTTCTTCAAAGCGCTTGATCCGCGCCTCGAGAACCTGACCGAGACGAAGCTGCGCGGGGATATCGCTCCCTTGGGCACGAAAGCCGGGGAACTGACTGCTCAAATGGCTCAGCAAATCGGCCTTGTGGCAGGTACGGCCGTGGCCGTCGGCAACGTCGATGCGCATGCCGCTGTACCCGCTGTAGGTGTAGTTACCCCGGGCAAACTGGTAATGTCCATGGGTACCTCAATCTGCCATATGGTGCTGGGTGATACCGAACGAGAAGTTGAAGGCATGTGCGGTGTTGTGGAAGACGGAATCATTCCGGGATATTACGGGTATGAGGCTGGACAATCCGCTGTTGGCGATATTTTTGAATGGTATGTGGAAGAAGCGGTCCCTGCCTATGCGAAAGAAGCTGCGGCGGAAGAAGGCGTAAACATCCATACTTGGCTGGAAGCACGGGCTGCGGCCTACAAGCCGGGCCAAACCGGACTTCTCGCACTGGACTGGTGGAACGGCAACCGCTCCGTGCTCGTGGATACGAACCTGACCGGACTGCTGCTCGGCTGCACGCTGCTGACCAAACCGGAAGAAATTTACCGCACGCTGCTTGAAGCTACAGCTTTCGGCACACGCAAGATTGTGGATGCATTCCACGGGAATGGTGTAGCCGTTGATGTACTTTATGCCTGCGGCGGACTTCCGCAAAAGAACCGCCTGCTGATGCAGATCTACGCTGACGTTACCAACCGTGAAATTAAAGTGGCAGCAAGCAAGCAGACGCCTGCGCTCGGCGCGGCAATGTTCGGAGCAGTTGCAGCCGGTGCTCAAAAAGGCGGCTACGATTCGATCGTAGAAGCGGCAGAAAAAATGGCCCGTATCCGCGAAGAATCCTATGTTCCAATTCCGGAAAACGTAGCAGTCTACGAAAAGCTGTATCAGGAATATTCCAGACTGCATGACTATTTCGGCCGGGGCGAGAACAATGTCATGAAGCATCTTAAGGCGATTAAAGAGGATGTTACGGAATAGTACGTTGATACATTCGAAGTTAGTATAGTACGGAATCATTCAGTGAAATTATGCTTACAACACTTTTAGGAGGTAATTACATGTTATCCATTAAACCTTATCAATTCTGGTTCGTAACCGGAAGTCAGCATTTGTATGGCCCTGAAACGATTGAGGAAGTAGCGGAGCACTCCCGCCAAATTACCGCAGGCCTTAACTCGGACGACACGGTTCCCTTTGAAATAGTATTCAAACCGGTTCTGACTACAGCGGACGAAATCCGCAAGCTGGCAATTGCTGCGAACAGTGATGAGAACTGCGGAGGGATCATCACCTGGATGCACACCTTCTCCCCTGCCAAAATGTGGATCGCCGGTTTGTCGCAGCTCCGCAAGCCGTTGCTGCACCTGGCAACCCAATTTAACCGCGATATTCCATGGGATTCCATCGACATGGATTTCATGAACACGAACCAGTCGGCACACGGCGACCGCGAGTACGGATTCATTGGCGCGCGCATGGGCATTGCCCGTAAAGTGGTTGTCGGCTACTGGGAAGACAGTGAAGTTAGAGGCCGCATCGGCGGCTGGATGAACACCGCTGCTGCCTTCAATGAGAGCCAAACGCTGAAGGTTGCCAGATTCGGCGACAACATGCGCTCGGTGGCTGTAACTGAAGGTGATAAGGTAGAAGCACAAATCAAGCTGGGCTGGACCGTTGACGGCTATGGTGTAGGTGACCTTGTGGAACGTGTGGATGCCGTTACCGAAGCGCAGATCGACGATTTGATGGCAGAATACGCGAAGGCGTATGACTTTGCCCAAGGCGGAGATCAGGATGGACCTGTTCGTGAATCCATCCGTTACCAGGCCCGTATTGAGCTGGGGATGAAAGCTTTCCTGGAAGAAGGCGGATATACAGCTTTCATTACTACTTTTGAAGATCTGCACGGACTGAAGCAGCTTCCGGGACTTGCTGTACAGCGCCTGATGGAGCAGGGCTACGGCTTTGCCGGAGAAGGTGACTGGAAGACAGCGGCACTTGTCCGCCTGATGAAGATTATCGCCGGCAACAAAGGCACCTCCTTCATGGAAGATTACACGTATCACCTTGATCCGGCCAATGAGCTGGTGCTTGGATCGCACATGCTGGAGGTCTGCCCGACCATTGCTGTCGACAAGCCGAAGCTTGAAGTGCATCCGCTCGGTATCGGCGGCAAAGAAGACCCTGCCCGTATGGTATTCAACGGACGTTCTGGTGCAGCACTGAATGCTTCGATCATCGACATGGGTAACCGTTTCCGCCTGCTTGTGAACGAAGTGGATGGCGTTGAGCCTACCGAAGCTATGCCGAACCTGCCGGTTGCCCGCGTATTGTGGAAAGTGCAGCCAAGCCTGAAGGCAGGCGTGGAAGCCTGGATTCTGGCCGGCGGCGCACATCATACCGGATTCTCGTATGTGGTGACTACAGAGCAGTTGATTGATTTCGCCGAAATGGTCGGCATCGAATGTGTAGTCATCGACAAAGATACCAATACACGATCCTTCCGCAATGAACTGCGCCTGAACGATATCGCCTGGAAGCTGCTCTAGTTCTCTCTATATTCGTGTGATGACAAGAAACGGGTACCGCGCTCGCTCAGAGTGCGGTACGTCCGTTTCTTCCTGTATATTGGACTTCTGATAAAATGTATAAGGAAGCCTTTGCTAACATAACTTTTAGGAGGAATTCGATATGAGCAGCATACTGGATAATATAAAGGCAGCCGCGGCTGAAATAGAAGGAGGGGCAGCTTTTGCTCTTCCGCAGGTCATTCATGTAGAACCGGGTGCCCTGCAGCAGGTCATTCCTTATGTGGCCGCACAGAGCTGGGAAAGGCCGGTGCTTGTGGCAGATAAACATACACTGGAAGTAGCGGGAGCAAGTCTGGAACTGGCATGCAGGGAAGCCGGGATTTCGGTCCACACCACCTTGGTGCTGCCCAATGCGCAGGGCGATGTTATTGCAGATGAAGCCTCTGTAGTGCAGGTGCTGTTGGATATTCAAAAAGTTAAAGCAGATTCCGTCATCGTGGCAGGTTCGGGCACACTGCATGATGTGGCGCGTTATGCGGCTTATACAGCTGCCATTCCCTTTGTGTCGGTCCCAACGGCTCCTTCGGTAGACGGCTTCACCTCGAACGGCTCGCCGCTGATTATCCGCGGCAATAAGATAACGATCCCTGCGGCCGGTCCAGCCGCTATCTTCGCTGATACAGAGCTGCTGCGCAAGGCGCCGGCTCCCATGGTGGCGGCAGGCTTTGGCGATATGCTGGGCAAATACACCTCGTTGTTCGACTGGAAATTCGGCCGCCTGACGGCTGACGAGCCGTATGCTCCGGCAGTTGCCGCCATTACCGAAAAGGCGCTGTTGGCCTGTGTAAATCATGCAGAGGAGATAGGAAATCATACCGAACTGGGAATCCGTGTACTGACCGAAGCGCTGATTGAATCCGGTCTGGCGATCCTGCTGTTTGGGCAATCCCATTCGGCATCCGGTGCAGAACATCATCTGTCCCATTATTGGGAGATGGAGTACATCCGCACCGGACGCAGACAACTGCTGCATGGCGCCAAGGTCGGTGTGGCCTGTGCGGAAATTTCCGCGCTGTACCATGAGCTGGCGGATACGCAGGGTTTGGCGGACAAGGAGCAGTGGGCGCAGGTGCTTAAGGAAATTAGCGGACTTCCTTCACCGGAAATGTTGCGAGGTCTGCTGCGTACTGTACATGGACCCTCCACCTTGGAAGAGCTTGGTGTGGATGCTGATCTGCTGCGCCGCAGTCTGCAGGAAGCGCATTTCATCCGGATGAACCGTCATACCCTGTTGCGGGCGCGCAATGAAGGCAAGATTGCGGGAGCTGCTGCGGAATAGACAGGTGCTGCTGAAGAATCCGGAGCAGGACCTAAGCTTCTGAAGATTTAAGTAAAACTTTAGGAGGACTTAATACTGTTTTAAGCTTGGGACTGTATATTAGACACATACCCCCCTTATTACATACCTTGACCCCGCCAGCTGCTGGCGGGGCCCTTTTTTGTATACGCACAATAAATGGAGGCGGGGAGCGGATTCCGGGAGCGGGAAACTTTCATTTCATAGGATTCCATTCATAGGATTGCACCTCTCTACACGGCGTCTAACAAGGAGTCTGAGAAGGCTCAGTTATAGTGTAAATTTTTTTTATAAAAACACTCTCTGATCTGTCGATTCAGGTCTATTTATGTCGATAATAATAGTGAAATAGTGCAAATTTAAAATATTTACTATCGGGAGAAGATCAGGGGAGTTCTTAGAAAAGACAGAGAGGGGGTACTTAAGTGGAGCATATCTATGGTACTCATGATAGGGTACTTGTATTATTTTCATATGTAATTGCGGTAGCAGCTTCATATACGGTCTTAAGTCTGGCAGGGGCAGTAGGCAGATCCAAAGGGAAGAAACGTTGGCTATGGCTGGTGTGCGGTGCAGTAATTATGGGCATGGGGATCTGGTCAACGCATTTTATCGGAATGCTGGCCATATCATTGCCGTTTCCGGTTGCTTATAATCTGAACACTGTATTGTTGTCAGTAGGGGTTTCTGTCGTTGCCTCTTTTATCGCCCTTGTTGCGATTAGCCGCTGCAAGACGGGTATTCTTCAATTTCTTGGAGCTGGCGTATTTTCTGCGATTGGAATTTCAGCGATTCATTATATCGGCATGTCAGCGATGCAAATTAATGTGACCTATACTCCCGGATATGTAATCCTGTCCATCGTGATAGCTTTTGTTGCATCCTATGCAGCGCTCGGGTTATTTTCCTGTATTATCGGTCATGGCGAAGAAGACAAATATTGGAGGAAGCTGGGCAGCGGCCTGATCATGGGAACTGCAATTGTAGGCATGCATTACACCGGTATGCTGGCAGTACACTTTGAACCATGGCATCATGCTGCACGGATTACCGGCGTTGTCCTGGATCAGAAATGGCTTGCCTATGTCATTGCAGGCGGGACTTTGTTCACGCTGTGGTTATCTGGTGCCGGAATGTTCATTTCCCGCCGGTTCTTGAACAAGGACACAGAGATACTGGTTAATGAGAAATGGTACAGGTCGCTATATGAAAATAACCAGGACGGCATTATCTCGATTGACCTGGACATGCGCATTATCGGATTTAATCCTGCAGCATCAAGAATCACGGGAATCAGCTCAAAGGTCTTCAAGGATCAGAACATGATGTTCATTCTCTCGATTGTAGCTGTGGAGGAGCAGGAGCGGATGCAGAAGCTGTTCTCAAGATCTTTTGCCGGAGAGGAACTGAGCTATGAAACAGCGATCATCCATCAGGACGGGCACCGGGTCGAGATCAGTGTGGTTAACGCTCCGGTTATGGTCGACGGACAGGTGGTCGGAACCTATGTAATTGCCAGAGATGTGACGGAAGAAAAGCGGGCTAAGGAGAAAAATCATTATCTTGCTTTCCACGATGAGCTGACCGGTCTGCCGAACAGAAGAATGTTCAATGAGCTGCTGTCGCAAACCATTGAAGCGCATAGTGAAACGATGGAGCCGTTTGCTGTTATGGTTATGGATCTTGACCGGTTTAAAATCATCAACGACTCACTGGGGCATATGTACGGTGATCTGTTCCTCCAGGAAATGAGCAGCCGTATCCGGCATAGTGTGGTGAACGAGAATGTGACGCTGGCCCGGATTGGGGGAGATGAGTTTGCGATGTTGTGCCGGTTCTCCCGGAAGAACATGAATGTAACAGCCATTGCGGAGCAGATGGTGGCAGCGATTGAGCAGCCGTATCGTCTGAAGGAGCAGGATTTTTACGTTACGGTAAGCATCGGAATCGCCTTCTTTCCCTGCCATGGTCAAAATGAGGTACAGCTTCTCAAGAATGCGGACACTGCCATGTACGAGGTTAAGAAAAACGGTAAAAATGATTACCAGTTTTTCTCAGACGATTTGGATGAGCAGCTGCTCCAGCGGATTGAAATGGAAGGCGATTTGCGGAAAGCGCTGGAGCGCGGCGAGTTTATTCTGTACTACCAGCCGCAAATCCGGACGGATAACAATGAAATTATCGGAGTAGAGGCGCTGATCAGGTGGCAGCATCCGGACAAAGGGCTCCTGCCGCCTGGCCTGTTCATTTCGCATGCGGAGGAGACGGGCCAGATTGTTGAGCTCGGAAACTGGGTGCTGCGCGAAGCCTGCCGCCAGATGCGGCTATGGCAGGATGCAGGCGGTCCGCTAATTCCTGTGGCGGTGAATTTATCGTCCCGGCAGTTCCACCAGTACAATTTGCATGGGGAGATCATGGGGATTCTGGAGGAGAGCGGGCTTGCTCCGCAGTATCTTGAACTGGAGATTACGGAAAGTATGATGATGAATGCTTCTGCATCTGCCGGAATTCTGAACAATCTGACCCGGAACGGAATTCGTATCAGCCTTGACGACTTTGGAACAGGCTACAGCTCCTTCAGTTATTTGAAATTATATCCCATTCATAAAGTGAAGATTGACCGTTCCTTCATCAAGGATATTGTCGCAAGCAGCGATGACCGGGCCATAGTGTCCACTATCATTACTATGGCAAGGCATCTGAATATGCAGGTCATTGCCGAAGGTATAGAAACCAAAGAGCAGCTGGATATTGTAGTGGAGAGCGGCTGCAGAAAGGTGCAGGGCTATTATTACAGCCGCCCGCTGCCGCCGGAGGAGCTGGAGGCGAAATTTCTGCTGGGGACGCAAAGCCTGTAAATATAGTTTTAAGCAAGCATGGACCTTCCGGGATTCATGCTTTTTTATTGTGATCAATTTCTCCAATAAAAGGATGCGCCAGCAGCTTTTATTGTTTATGCTCAGAAAATGAACCTTTTGATGAGCCGGATTGTTAAATAGACAGATCACACAAGAAAGGAGGGAGACATGTGCAGAGCAATCGGGAGTTATTTGAAACCTACAATAAGGATGTGTACCGTACCTGCTATTACATGGTGCATGATGCCGCCGATGCCGAGGACCTGTGCCAGGAGGTGTTCATCACCGTATTCCGCAGCAAATGGGAGGATGTTAAATATCCCCGGGCATGGATTATGAAAATTGCGGTCAATAACTGCCTGAATCATCTGAAGCGTTCGCGCAGCCTGCAGAAGAAGGTGACCGGAAATCTGGATTTATGGAAAAACCAGACAGAAACAACGGTGGAACGGACGATTGAGCAGAAAGAAACGGCGCGGGAATGGGGCGGCTATATGTCAGGGCTGCCTGCGAAGATCAGAGCTGTGCTGACACTGAGATATATGCATGATTTCAGCCTGGCTGAGGTTTCGGAAGCACTGTCCATTCCGGTCGGTACGGCCAAATCAAGACTGCATAAAGGCTTGAAGCTGATGAAGGACATTCTGCAGGAAGCTGGCTTTGAAGACGAAGAGCGGAGGAAAGAATATTATGAACAAACTGGAAAATACATTGAAGCATCAACTAAATGATGAACAAGCTGTACCTTATCCTGATTTTGGTGATATGTGGAGCAGGCTGGAGCAGGCTGGAGATACCTCTCCGGTAAGGATGAGCACAGCGGACCTCCGGGGCGGGCAACGCGGTAGAAACTGGCGCAGAATTACAATTGCCGCCTCGCTCAGTGCGCTGCTGGCGGCCGCTCCAGTATATGCCGCAATACAGTATGACTGGGGTAATCTGCTCCGTTACAGGGACGGTGTTCAGGCTGCGCTGGACCAGAATCTCGGGCAGTCGTTGGAGCAATCTATAACCAGAGACGGAGTAACGCTGACACTGCACACAGCTCTCGTAGATGATAACCGGACAGTGATCCTGTACAGCATGGATGTCGGTAAAGGGGCGGATACAGAGATTTGGGGTGTCAAAGGGATGTCTCTTAAGGATGAGCAGGGTAACAGCAGTGGGGGAGAGTACAGCTATCAGCAGTGGGATGAAGAGAAACAGCTGTACAACGGGTACTTTGAAAGTGACTGGACACCCGGGAAGGATGAAGCCGAGGTTACCCTGACTGCATCGGCTGTGCGGGCTTTAAGCCAGGCGGAGCAGGAGCTGCCGCTGAACAGCAGTTCTACGGAGCGGCAGAACTTTCCGCTAGGCATAGAGGGAATGAAGAGCGTTGAGGTCAAGTCTTTTGAGCAGAATGAGGATAAGCTGCTGCTGTCGTCAGCAGTAGACTACGATAATCCGGAGGCCAAGGAATGGACCTTTCCGATGATTGTGGCTTACAAAGGAGACACCCGGGTAGAGCCAATTCCTGGGGGAGCGCTGGGTACACCGGGGGAAAACGGAGAATATACGATGAAACAGTATTTTAAGCCTTCCGAAATTTCCGGCGGAGACACTATCTTTAAACTTCAATATACTAAGGTGGAACAAACTATCGCCGGACCGTGGTCCTTTGATCTGAAGCTAAGCAAAAAGCTGATGGAGAGCGGGACGATCAAGACGGCGCTGAATGCACCGCTGGAAGCGGGAGATACCATGCACACCTTTGAACAGATGGTTGTTACACCTACGCAGATTCGTGTAACTCTAAGGGCGAAGGAGAAGTATGAGCAGCTGCCTTATTATAAATATAATCTTGAAGTAGGCGGCACTACATTAGAGGGGAACCTGTTCCGGTCTCCGAATGATGATCCTTTCCTGACCACACTTAGATTTGAGCGCCCATCCGGTCTTGTTATAGACGAGCAAACTGATATTACCTTTGTGGGGAAATATAAAGTTACCACTCATGAGGATGATAAGACCCCGCTGCTTCTGAAAAATATTTCTGCAGAAAAACAAACAGTGATTCGGGACACTGGTGGTTACGAGGTGAAGTGGACCTACTATATGCAGGGAAATGACCTTTATGTGGAGACGGAAAGTGATGACCCACATTTCGGCGGAGTCAACCAGACTCATATCGGCTTGGGTAACGAGCGTATTCTGGGCAAACCGGAAACTATCAATTTTGCGGGAGACGGAAATAATAAAGCTATTGATATATATAAGGATTACAAAGGAACAGAAGCTTCTATTTATACGTTCTATTACATGACTGATGAACCGGATAAGGAGACGCGGGTACTGCTGCGGCCTTAATCCTCCGGTCACGAAAGGCTCCCCGGCCTAACGGCGGGGGGCTTTTTGTGCTGATACAATAAAAATAAGATATTATATTCTATAAGATGCTTGTCAAAGGAGAGGATGAAGCTTGGAGATAACCCGCTGTGACTGGGTGAATGAAGATCCACTATATATTGCTTATCATGATGAAGAATGGGGCAAGCCGCTGTATGATGACCGGCAGCTGTTCGAGCTGTTGATGCTGGAGGGGATGCAGGCCGGGCTAAGCTGGTACACCGTCTTGAAGAAGCGGGAGCATTTCCGCAAAGTATTCGACGGATTTGATCCGGTGAAAATCGCGGAATATGATGAAGCCAAAATAACTGCACTGCTGGGCGATCCGGGCATTATCCGCAACCGCCTCAAGGTTAACGCGATCATCCGGAATGCGGCCGTGTATTTGCAGATCGTCCAGGAGGAGGGCGGCTTTGCAGACTATCTCTGGAGCTTTACCGGGGGTGTGCCGGTGATCAATAACTGGAAGAGCAGAGCGGAAGTACCGATTACAACCTCCCAGTCAGACCAAATGAGCAAAGCGCTGCGTAAAAAAGGGATGAAGTTTGTCGGCTCAACCATTTGCTACGCGTTTATGCAAGCTTCAGGAATGGTGGACGACCATACACAGGAATGCTTTTGCTGCAGCAATAGTCGGCTTTCCGGAGGCTGATCCGCAGTTTGGCGCTACCCGGGGAAGAAATGGTATACTGTTAAGCAGCACTCACAAAACTAATAGTGTATGCTTCCGAAGCCGGTTTTGCTCGAAGAATAACCACGTAAGCTGCGCTCACAAAACTTTTAGGAGGATCCACAAAGATGTTATGGCATGAACTGACAGTACATACAACAGAAGAGGCGCAGGAGATGATTTCCAATCTGCTGTATGAGGCCGGGGCAGGCGGTGTTTCTATCGAGGAATCCGGAACCCTGAATAAGGTACGGGATACACGTTATGGTGAATTATACGACGAGCCGCTGAATGATATCCCTGAAGGGGAAGCGGTGATTAAAGGATATTATGCCGAAACCGTCCCGATGGATGCCATTATCGAAGAGCTGGCTCCACGGATCGAAGAGCTGAGAGAGTTCGGGATCGATCCCGGTAAAGCACTGATTTCGTGGAAAACTGTGGATGAAAATGATTGGGCGCATGCCTGGAAGCAGTATTTCAAGCCGCTTCGCGTATCAGACCGGCTGACGATTAAGCCCACCTGGGAGGAATATACCCCTGCCGGCCCGGAAGAAAAAATTATTGAGCTTGATCCCGGCATGGCATTTGGAACCGGAACACATCCGACGACAGCACTGTGCCTGCGGGCACTGGAGAAACATATCAGCGGCGATGAGGAAGTGATTGACGTTGGAACGGGCTCCGGCATTCTTGCTGTAGGCGCGGTGCTGCTGGGTGCCAAGTCTGTGCTGGCGCTGGATCTGGATCCGGTGGCTGTAGAAAGTGCCCGTGAGAATGTGGCGCTGAACCGGCTGCAGGATTCCATTACGGTAAAAGAAAGCGACCTGCTGTCACTGCTCGGCGGTGAAGGTGCAGCAGATACGGCGGCGGGAGAGATGTGGCCATCGGCAAGATCCGGCCATTCAGACGCGCAGCAGGCTGTTCCAGCGAAGCCAAAAGCTGAAGACAGTCTTGGTGTCACATTGCCGGTGAAGGTTGTGGTCGCCAATATTTTGGCAGAGATCATCGTGTTGTTCACCGATGATGTCTACCGTGCCCTGCAGCCGGGGGGCGTCTATATCACCTCCGGCATTTATAAAGATAAGGAAGGGCTCGTGGCGCAGGCGCTGGAGTCATCCGGGTTTGAGATTAAGGAAGTATCCCGTGAAGAAGATTGGGTGGCCTTTACAGCCGGAAAGAGGTAGAAATGGATTTTTTGGATAGAATTTTAGTAGTACCCCTGCAGCAGCTTCCGTTTTTCCTGATTACACTGGTGATCGCATTTACTGTACATGAATTCGCCCATGCCTATTTTGCCAATAAATTTGGTGACCCAACTGCAAGGCTGCTCGGTCGCATGACGCTGAATCCCGCAGTGCATTTCGATTTATTCGGTATAATCCTGCTGCTCATTGCCGGCTTCGGCTGGGCACGTCCGGTTCCGGTGAACCGCGACAACTTCAGACGCCCCCGGCTGATGGGGGTTATCGTGTCTGCGGCCGGTCCGATCAGCAACCTGCTGCTCGGTATTCTCGGTACTCTAGTATATGCTGCCCTGCATGCCAGCGGCGCCATTGAGTCCATTACGAATGAACAGCTGCTGCGGGCAGTGTACTGGTTCTTTGGCATGTTCATACAATTTAATTTCTTCCTATTCCTGTTTAACTTAATTCCGCTGCCTCCCCTGGACGGCTACCGGATCGTAGAGGATGTGGCACCGCGTCCGGTTCGTGCAAAATTACAGCAGTATGAGCAGTGGACGGTCTTTATCTTTTTGCTTATCATCTTTATCCCCGGCCTGCGTGCCTATACGATCGAACCGCTGAACAGCTGGGCACTGCAAATCGGGAACGACTTTTTCCGGTTGTTCTTCAATCTGTTTGGAGGGTAAAGCTGAACAGGGGCTGTTCACAGGCAGGCAAACGTTGTATGATGTAATGTGAATTTTTAGACGGTTTACAAGTGCGTAGAGCAGCGGATGGAGACCTGAACAGCAGGATCACCGCTGCTTTTACGCTGAATAATGGACAGGATGAGGATGAAGATGCAGCGTTATTTCGTAGCACCGGAGCAGTTCGGCCCGGAACAGGTTACCATTGACGGCGAGGATGCCCGCCATATTGCTAAAGTGATGCGCGGCAAAGCCGGAGACAAGCTAATTGTCAGCGACGGCGTTTCCCGCGAGGCGCTGGCGGAGATCTCTTCAATCGAGATCGGCCAGATTACAGTGGACATACTGGAATCTCTGGAGATGACGCATGAGCCGCGGATCAAGATTACGGTGGCCCAGAGTCTGCCGAAGGGAGACAAGCTGGAAACCGTCATTCAGAAGTGCACTGAAATCGGTGCGGTGGCCTTTGCCCCGTTCCTCTCAGAGCGCACGATAGTGCAGTATGACGAGCGCAAGGAGAATAAGAGGCTGGAACGCTGGCGCAAGATTTGCAAGGAGGCAGCGGAGCAGGCACACCGTAATATAGTGCCGGCCGTTCATGCGCCTTTGAGCTGGAAGCTGCTGCTGCAAAGCTTCCGCGACTATGATGCCGTTTACTTTTGTTATGAGAAGGAAGAAGGGATGCAGCTGCGGAGTGCCGCCGCACCTTGGTTGTCTGCGCTGGCGCCGGAATCTCCGGGCCGGGTGATGGTCGTTGTCGGTCCTGAAGGCGGATTCAGCCCGGAGGAATGCCTCGCGGCCGAAGAGGCGGGAGCGGTACCGGTAGGCCTGGGGCGGCGTATTCTGCGCTGCGAGACGGCCGGCATGGTCGCTGCAGCCTGCATCCTGTATGAATCCGGAGAAATGGGGGGAGCTTGAACAATGCCATCCGTAGCATTTTATACTTTAGGTTGTAAAGTGAATTTCTATGACACTGAAGCCATCTGGCAGCTATTCAAAAATGAAGGTTACGAGCAGGTTGATTTCGAAGGGCCCGCCGACGTATATCTAATCAACACCTGTACGGTAACCAATACCGGCGACAAGAAAAGCCGCCAAATGATCCGCCGCGCCGTGCGCCGCAACCCGGAGGCTATCGTCGCCGTAACGGGCTGCTATGCGCAGACCTCACCCGGCGAGATCCTTGATATTCCCGGGGTCGATCTCGTGATCGGGAACCAGGACCGTGAACAGATTATGACTCACGTCAAAAATATCCAGGGGTCCCGCCAGCCGGTGAATGCCGTCCGCAACATTATGAAGACGCGTGAATTCGAAGAGCTGGATGTGCCGGGTTTTGCTGACCGGACGCGGGCGTTTATGAAAATCCAGGATGGCTGCAACAACTTCTGCACCTTCTGTATCATTCCGTGGTCGCGCGGACTGTCGCGCAGCCGTGATCCAAAATCGATTGTCGCCCAGGCACATCAGCTGGTGGAGGCCGGTTACAAGGAGTTTGTTCTGACCGGAATTCATACCGGAGGTTATGGCGACGATCTGGAGAATTACCGTCTCGCCGATTTGCTGTGGGAGCTGGATAAGGTGGACGGGCTGGAGCGGGTACGCATCAGTTCGATTGAAGCCAGCCAGATTGACGATAAATTGCTTGAGGTGCTGAACCGCAGCTCCAAGATGTGCCGTCATCTGCATATTCCGCTGCAGGCCGGACATAACGAGGTGCTCAAAGCGATGCGCCGCAAATATACCACCGAAGAGTATTATGCCAAGATGGAGCTGATCCGCCAGGCGATGCCGGATGTCGGAATCACCACCGACGTTATTGTCGGATTCCCCGGCGAGACCGAGGAGATGTTCCGCGCCGGCTATGATTTTATGAAGGCCGTGAATTACTCCGAGATGCATGTCTTCCCGTATTCGAAGCGCACAGGCACCCCGGCGGCACGAATGCTCAACCAGGTTGACGAGGAAATTAAGAACGTCCGCGTACAGGAACTGATCGACCTATCCGAGGAGATGCAGCTTGCCTATGCGCGCAGGTTCGTCGGCAAGACATTGTCTGTTATTCCTGAACGGTCGGCCAAAGGGGCGCCGGGCCGCAGCACACAGCACGGCTTCAGCGACAATTACCTGCAGGTTTTCTTCAGCGGCGATGATTCGCTGCAGGGTCAGCTGTGCGAGGTGAAGATTACGGAAGCTGGTGTCAACGAGTGCAGAGGTGAACTGGTCCGAGTAAGCCAAAGTGAACGTCGTGAGTCCGTTCTTGTAGTTGAATAGTTAAGGGAACAGAGAAGAAACGGTGGCTGCCTTTATTTAAAGGAAGCTTGCCGTTTCTTCTTGTTTTATGCATGGTCTTTTATATCAGCCCGGCCCTTGAGATTCTATAGTCGAAAAGTCCTGAATTCAGCGGAAACTGAAAATAAATAGGAAATAGGGTAAACAGTGAGGGTGTAATTGTCGATATAGTGGAAGAGTGTGGAAATATAAACTTAATGCCTAAGGAGAGAACAGATGACTGTGTACAGGAAAATGACAAAGATGCTACTAGTTATGATATTGCTCGCTGCCGTGGCTTTTCCGGTAAACGTCTTTGCAGCTACAGGCGATATCAATTCGATTGATTTCGAAAGTTCGGCAAAAGTGGAACTGACCGTCGGGCAGACGCCCAAGCAGCTCAAAGTATATGCAAGCGTAGAAGGTTCTTCATCCAAGAGGGATGTTACCGGTGCAACCGTATGGAGCTCCTCCAAGACCGATGTAGTTAAAGTAATCAACGGTCTGTTGACGCCGGTCAACACCGGTTCGGCAATGATCACGGCTACATATAATAATGCGATAGCTACCCTTGAGGTATCTGTTACCCATCCCTTTAAGGAATTAACATTGGAGCGCAGCTCTGATGGAAACTATAAATTGGGCGACAGCGAGGAAACGCTGCTCGTTAAAGCAAAAGCCGTTGGCGGAGAGTCGGCAACATCTGTTAAAGATGTGACAACTGATGCCGAATGGAGCAGTTCGAATACAAGTGTAATCACTATTACTGGCGGAAAGATCACGCTGGTTGGCGAAGGAAAGGCAACAATTACAGCTAAATATAAAGGATTGACCGCCACCTTCAAGGCAGTAGTACAGCTGCCATATTCGGCAATTGTGCTGAAAGATAAGGACGTAGCTGTCCAGGAACTTGAAATGCTGGTCGGAGACGCTGCGGTAAAATTAACAGCGGCAACTAAGGCGACTGAAACCAGCCCCGAAAAAAATGTTGCCGATCTGGCAACATGGACAAGCTCCAATGAGAGTGTTGCAACGGTAAAAGCCGGGGAAATCACAGTGCTGGCCACTGGTAAGGCTGTTATTACAGCAAGTTACCTCGGTGTTTCCAAATCGTTAGATGTGTATGTACGCTCACCTTACGAGGCGCTGCTGCTGGACCCCTCAGGTGATCAGTCCCTGTTCATGGGAGAGAGCTTGAAGGTTAAAGCTGAAATGAGAAATGCTGTGAATTCGACTAGGAATGAATCTGCAAACGCAGTATGGACCTCTGACAATCAGCTGACCGCAACGGTAACTAAAGACACATCGACCACGGAGAATGCGGCTGCGATCGTTTCGGCCAAAGCGGTTGGAAGTACGGTCGTTAAAGCGGAAAACCTAGGAGTCAGCAAATCGTTTAAACTGACTGTATATCCGACACTCACCGAACTCAGCATTGATAAGGCCGAGCAGGAGATCTACACAGCGGATTCCGTAAGCCTGCCAAAGGTAAACGGAACGAAGCTTGACGGCACAAAGATGGATTTCAGTGATGAGATCGAGTGGACCTCGGCCGATGAAGAGATCGCCTTAATTAAGGATGGCAAGCTTGTAGCCGGCAAGGCGGGCACTGTAACCATCACTGGTAAGATCAAAGAAGGTAACATAACTTCATCTGCTGCTGTGCGGGGCAAAACTGTTGTACAAAAAGTAATAGTTCAGAATAAAGTGCTTGTTCTAATCGGACCTGAAGGTGCATTGGGTCTTGTCATCGGCGAAGAGAAGCCGTTGCCTGAGATTCAGGCCGTGCTGGAAAATGGCGACGAGCTCGATGTATCCAAGACGATTGAATGGGAAGTTAGCGGAACCAACGCCATCATTAAGCAGACGGCAAACGGCAAGACTGCTAAAGGATTGGCCAAGGGCAATGCCACTCTCAAAGGAACTTATGCCAACAAGAGTATCAGCATTCCGGTAACGATTGAGCAAAAGGTTGTGAAGCTGGTTGTGGAGCCAAGCACACTTGATATGAACATCAAAGGCTCCAAAACAATTAAAGTAACCGGATATTACTCCAACGGGAAAACGGCGAATTTCTCCAGCGGAATGGATTGGGAGTCCTCCAATCCGGCGGTAGCTACAGTGAAAGGGGCATCCGTCAAGGCTGTTACTGAAGGATCAACAACGCTGACAGGCTCCTATCAAGGAATTGCCGCCACTGTCAAAATCACCGTTATTCCCAAACTTACGAAGTTGTCTGTAAGTGAGAACAGACTTGCTCTGGCTGCAGGAGCAACTCAGAGCGTAGTGGTGACGGCACAGTACGATACCGGCAAAACGGCAAATGTTACTGGAAACGTGGTATGGACAAGCTCCAAGCCAGCCGTGGCGAAAGTGAATGCTAACGGCGTCATTACAGCATTAAGCAAAGGAACAGCATCAATTAAGGGCAAGCTGAACAATAAAACCATAACGGTATCCGTTAAGGTGAAATAGTTTGCCTGCAACCCAGATGAAATGAACAAGATCTGCAGAACCGCTGTTATGGCGGTCCTGCAGATCTTTTTGTATAGGCTGAATGGAGATTGCATTAGTACTGCAGGGCTGATTGAAGTATAATAATACAGCGAATGAATACGTCCTGAAGCCATAGCTGAAGCTAATCCAATGAGGTGCTTTATGATTGGAGCCGCTGCTCCAGCCTGGACCATAGCGGCAGGTAGCATAACGGCAATGCCCCAAGCGAGCAGACCACATTGAAGATTGTCTGGGCATGGGCGAGCTGTGCGGCGGGACCGCCGCCGATCCAGGCGGCGAGGCTCTGCAGCGGCCCTATAAAGGGCAGGAACAGCAGTGCGCCGCCGACGTTAAGCGCCACATGCGACCAGGCGACGAACACCCCGGAAGGCGAGCCGCCGATTGCGGCAATTACGGCGGTGACACAGGTTCCGACATTTGCGCCTAGCACGATGGCGATGCCCAGCTCCGGCGGCATCACGCCGGTGGAAGCCAAGCCCATCGCCATCCCGATCACCGCCGCGCTGCTGTGCAGCATTGCGGTCAGACAGGCTCCGGCGGCAAGCCCCCAGAGAGCGCTTGTGGCAGCATGGCCAAGGAACCAGCGGAACAGTCCGCTGGCTTGCAGCGCGGGGCTGATCGACTGCATGACGGCGATGCCCCATAGGACAAGCGCGAAGCCGGCCACCGCCAGGCTGATGAACTGAAGCGGCCCGGAGATTTTACGGCAGGCTTCTGCCGCCTGCCAGGAGTAGGGCGGCAGCTCGCCGATCATGACTGCCGCGGCCCAGACGCAGAGCGAGGCAGCCAGCAGCGGCGTGGCCATCGTGCTGATCTGCAGTCCAATCAGCTCGGTGGTTAAGCAGGTGCCGATGTTGCTGCCGAGAATGATGCCCAGGGTCCGGGCATAGGTAAGCAGGCCGGCATTGACCATGCCGATGGTCAGTACCGTGACGGCAGTACTGCTCTGCAGCAGTGCCGACAGCAGACTGCTGGCTATGAGGCCTTTTACTGGCGTAGATGTGGCCTTATGCAGGCCTCGGGATAGCAGGGGTCCAGCAAGCCGCGACAGCGCGGCTTCCATAACCTTCATGCCGGCAAGAAAGATAACTAGACCATATATAATAGGGAACAGCAAGTCGCGGATCATAAGGATAGGCTCCTTTGAACGGGGGTTGTACACCAATATATGAAAGCATTGCAGTGGACATGTATGAAATCATTAACTAGAACAGGGAGTTGAAGTCATTGGCATCGGTTATTCTGGAACGAAACCGCAAGAAAAGACTGGAGCAGGGTCATCCGTGGGTCTACGCCAGCGAGGTGGCCTCGGTGGACGGAGAACCGCAGGCAGGCGGATTGGTGGATGTGCTTAATCACCAGGGGCGTTTTTTGGGTGCAGGTTATTATAATCCGGCTTCGCAAATCCGGGTGAGAATTCTCTCTCAGAGTCCGCTGGCCATCATGGATACGGCCTTTTTCGCGGAGCGGTTCTCAAGCTGCCTGCAGCATCGGGAACGTTTTCTGCCGGGAGCAGACGCGTACCGGTTTGTGTACGGCGAAGCTGATTTTCTGCCCGGCCTGATTATTGACCGTTTCGGCGAGATTCTTGTCGTTCAGCTCTTGACGCTGGGCATGGATCTGCGCCGCGCAGAGATTGTCGAGGCACTGGTTCAAGTGATGAATCCACGCGGGATTTATGAGCGCAGTGATGTTACTGTCCGGGAGCTGGAGGGTTTGGAGCAAAGAACCGGAGTGCTCTACGGGGAATGTCCGCGCCACATTACTGTAAGCGAGAACGGTCTGAAGGTAATCGTGGATATCGAGGAAGGCCAGAAGACAGGCTACTTTTTCGACCAGCGCGAGAATAGAGCCTCCATCGCTCCGCTGATCAAAGGCTGGGGCGGCCGCAGCGGAATTACGCTGCAGGAGCTCGAGACGGATGAAGGTCTCGTTCAGACCCTGCCGGTGAACAAAAGCGGCAAGCCGGTCACCTTCCCGTATTGGGACGGTGCGACAGTGCTGGAATGCTTCGCGCATACGGGCAGCTTCACACTGCATGCCTGCAAATACGGAGCCAAAAAGGTTACCTGCCTCGACGTATCCGCCCACGCGATCGAAAGCGCCAAGGCCAATGTGGAACTGAACGGATTCACAGACCGTGTGGAATTTGTGGTGGATGATGCTTTTGCTTTTCTGCGCAATCAGGTTAAAGGGCTGGAAGAGCGGACGGAGCGGGCAACCGGTGCAGTGGAGGCTAAGACGGGAGCCAAGCCGGCGGCCAAGGCCGATACGGCGAAGCCGATGACCGCTGGCGGCGGACGCACATGGGATGTCGTCATTCTGGATCCGCCGGCGTTTGCCAAAACCAAAAGTGCTGTTGCCGGTGCCTGCCGTGGTTACAAGGATATTAACCTGCACGGCATGAAGCTGGTCAATGAGGGCGGTTATTTGGTGACGGCAAGCTGCTCTTACCACATGCAGCCGCAACTGTTCCTGGATACTATTGCCGAAGCGGCGAAGGATGCCGGTAAGGTCCTGAGACTGATTGAATGGCGGGCCGCGGGGAAAGACCATCCGCAAATTCTCGGTGTCGACGAAGGTCATTATCTGAAATTTGCCATTTTCGAAGTGCGCAGCAAGAAATAACGAACCCGGCCCATAGGCCAGCTCTGGGGGAGTCTCTGTAAAGAGGCTCTTTTTTTCATTTTTCATTGATAATCATTCTGGCGTTCTCTTCTGAGGAAGAGGCGGCCCGGTGGCTGGAACCGCTGCAGATGAAGAAAGGGGAGGGAAGCGAAGCTGGACCATGCTTAGTTGTGAATATTACCGTGAATGATCAAGAGACTGAAGCAGCTTAAAAACGCGGCAGTCTCTTTGTGCTGTACATGCGGATATCCATCCGCTGAAACTTGAAAACAATGGCAAACGTATGTTCCGTTTGGAAGAGATATGCTATAATGTTGGGACGGATTCATCAACTGGGTTGAGAAATTTGATACCGGTTGTATTCATAGATTTGGCCACGGAAGGAGTCTACTGCAATGACGGTAAACTTTTTGATAGGCCGCTCGGGCAGCGGCAAGACAACAAGAATATGGGAAACGGTATCCTCAAAGCTGGAGTCTGAACCGCTGGGCGCACCGATCATTGTACTTGTTCCGGAGCAGGGCTCGTTCGGGGCGGAGAGAGGCCTGCTGGCAGCAGGCAGCGTGAAGGGCAGCATCCGGGCCCAGACCTTGAGCTTCTCGCGGCTTGCATTCCGGGTGAAGCAGGAGACCGGGGGCAGCGCCAGTCTGCCCATCAGCGAAGAAGGCAAAAAAATGCTGATATACAAGATCATCAACCGGCGCAAGGAAGAGCTGAAGCTGTTCGGCGCTTCAAGCGACAGACCGGGCTTTGTGGAACGGCTCAGCGCACTGCATACTGAGCTGAAACGCTGCTGCCTGGGCGCTTCCGATCTGGAAGAACAGCTGGCAAGAATGCGTGAGGCCATAGGAAGCAGTCCGATTCTGGCCGGCAAGCTGGATGATCTGCATATCGTATTCAGCGAGTTGGAGCAGGAAATGTCACAGCTGTATATAGATCAGGAAGACCGGCTGGCTGAACTGGCGGAGCATATTGCGGATTCCTCTTACATAAGAGAAGCCGAGATCTGGGTAGACGGGTTCCATGGTTTTACCCCGCAGGAATTTATGGTGCTGCGCGAACTGATGCAGCATGCATCAGGGGTGACAGTGGCCCTTACGCTTGACCGGATTTATCCAACGGGGCTGCAGCCGCATGAACTGGAGCTGTTTCATCCCTCCGCAGTTACGTATATCAAGCTGCGCGGGATGGCTGAAGAGCTGGGCCTTGCGGTCTGGGACGAGCTGCTGGCGCCGCCTGTGCTTCCGCGATTCGCCGGTAGTCCGGCCTTAGCTCACCTGGAGCGCGGATTTCACCGCCGCAGCCGCTGGAGCGGCGATATCGGGCAGGCTGCGGAAGCCATCACGATCAGCGCTGCAGTCTCCCGTAGAACAGAGGTCGAGGGCGCGCTGCGTGAAATGATCAGGCTGGCCCGGGATGAAGGGGCGGAGTACGGCGAGATGGCTGTATTCATGCGCAACATTTCAGATTATGAGCAGCTGATTACTCCGTTGTTTCAAGACTATGGCGTCCCGTTCTTCCTGGACCAGAAGGTGAATGAGCTGCATCATCCGCTGGTGGAATTTATACGGTCCGCACTTGATGTGGTGCGCCGCCGCTGGCGGTATGAGGATGTGTTCCGCTGTGTGAAGACCGAGCTTCTGCTTCCGCTTGACGGCAGTATTACCCGCGAGGATATGGACGGGCTGGAGAATTATGTGCTGGCCTGCGGCATCCATGGATACCGCTGGACCGATGGACGTTCCTGGAAAGGAATCCCCAGTCTTTCGCTGGAAGGCAGCCGGATTGTGGATGAGGAGCTGCTTCTGAAAATGGAGCGGTGCCGGGAGTGCATTACTGGTCCGCTGTATGCTTTTGAGAAAAGAGTCAAGAAAAGCCGCGGCGGGCTGGAGCTATGTACAGCGGTGTACCTGCTGCTCCGGGAGTCAGATACCGCCCGGAAGCTGGAGAAGCTGAGCAGAGAGGCGCTTGAACTGGGACAGCCGGAACGTGCGCGGGAACATAGCCAGTTATGGGATGCAGTGCTCGATTTACTGGATCAGATCGCGGAAATGATGGGATCAGAGAGAATGGAATTTGAGCTGTTTGCCGGGGTGCTGGAGACCGGACTCAGCGAGCTTAAGATGGGTTTGGTTCCGCCTGCTCTGGATCAGGTGCTGGTCGGAAGCATGGACCGGACGAGGGTTTCAGGTGTGAAATATGCTTTCCTGCTGGGATTCAACGAAGGGGTTGTCCCTGCACAGTTCAAAGAGGATGGCATCCTGTCCGAGGGAGAACGGCTGCTGCTGGAGAACAGCGGAATGGAGCTGGCTCCGGGATCCTCACGCAAGCTGCTCGATGAGCGCTTCCTGATCTATGGCGCGCTGACAACGGCCAGCACTAGACTGTGGATCAGCTATGCCACAGCCGATGAAGAGGGCAAAGCGCTACTGCCTTCGGAAATCATCCGCCAGCTGCATGGCATGTTCCCGGATGCTTTGCAAGAACGGTCCCTTTCCGGGTTCCCCGCAGCAGTATCTCCTGACGAAACCGATGCAGGTGAAGCTTTGCATCTGGGCTTTGTGGGGCATCCCGGACAAAGTCTGCGCATGCTGATTATGCAGCTGCGCCAGTGGCGGCAGGGAGTGGAAATCCCCGGACTGTGGTGGGATGTCTATAACTGGTTCGCGGAGGATGAGCATTGGAGTCCGAAGCTGCAGCAGCTGCTGGGTTCGCTGTTCTACCGCAATGACGGCATTCCGCTCAAGCGGGAGACCAGCCTCCGTCTATACGGAGGCAGAACACTGCGCGGCAGCGTGTCGCGTATGGAGAAGTTCGTTGCCTGCTCCTTCTCCCATTTTGCTTCATACGGCTTAAGGCTGAAAGAACGCCAGCTCTATAAGCTGCAGGCGCCGGACATTGGACAGCTCTTCCATGCCGCGCTCAGCGATATGGCCAAGCGGCTGCAGGAGCAGGGCCGCGGCTGGGGGAGCTTGACGGCTGAGGAGTGCCGCCGGGAAGCCGGAGAGACAGTAGACAAGCTGTCACCGCTTCTGCAGGGCGAAATTCTGATGAGCAGCAAACGCTACGGCTACATTTCCCGCAAACTGAAGAATATTGTCGGCCGCGCTTCCGTGATCCTCGGCGAGCATGCCCGCCGGGGCAGCTTCGAGCCGGTGGGGCTGGAGCTGGATTTTGGCCCGGGTAAAGATCTCCCGCCGCTGAGAATTACATTGCCTAACGGCTGTGTAATGGAGGTGGTGGGCCGGATTGACCGTGTTGATATGGCCGAAGGAGAGCATGGAGTTCTGTTGCGGGTTATTGACTATAAATCAAGCCAGAAGGATCTTAAGCTGCATGAGGTGTACTATGGGCTGTCGCTGCAGATGCTGACTTATCTCGATGTGCTGCTCACCTATTCCGAGCAGTGGCTGGGCAAGGCTGCGCTTCCGGCAGGAACCCTTTATTTCCATGTGCATGATCCGCTGCTTTCGTCGCCAAACGGGTTGAACCGTGAGCAGGCGGAGCAGGAGCTTCTGAAACGGTTCAAAATGAAGGGTCTGCTGACTGCGGACCGTGAGGTCGTTTCACTAATGGATACTACGCTCGATAAAGGGCATTCCTCAATTGTGCCGGTAGCGCTGAAGAGCGACGGCAGCTTTTACAGCAGCGCCTCTGTAGCCACGCCTGAGCAGTGGGGGCATTTGCTGTCCTCGGTGCGGAGCAATATTTCCGATATCGGGACGCGGATTACTGAAGGCGATGTGGCGATTCAGCCCTACCGGATTCAGCAGGAAACAGCCTGCACGTTCTGTTCCTTCCGGCCGGTATGCCAGTTTGATGAGGCTGTGGAGGGCAATGGCTATAACAATCTTGCCAAGCCGGGCAAAGACGTGATTTGGGATCTGCTGTCCCATAAAGGAGGAGAGAAGCCATGAGCATTAGAGCTGAAATAGAGGCCAAGCCGGAAGGCAGCCTGTGGAGCGATGATCAATGGCGCGCTATTGCCGAGAGCGGCGATGATATTCTGGTTGCGGCAGCGGCAGGCTCCGGCAAAACAGCCGTACTGGTCGAGCGGATCATCCGCAAAATCAGCAACGAGGAGAACGGCTTCAGCGTGGACCGTCTGCTGGTGGCCACCTTCACGAAGGCGGCAGCCTCCGAGATGCGGCAGCGGATCCGCGAGGCACTGGAGCGGAAGCTGGAGGAGCAAGAGGGTGCAGAAGAGGGCGGAGCAGCGGGCCATGACTACTTGCGCCGCCAGCTTGCTTTGCTGGGGAGAGCGTCGATCACGACCCTGCACTCCTTTTGCCTGGAAGTTATCCGGCGTTATTATCAGCAGATCCCCATTGACCCCGGATTTCGGATTCTGAATGAGCATGAGGCAGAGATGATGCGTCAAGAGCTGCTGGAGGAGCTGCTGGAAGAGAAATACGGTGAGGTCTCCGAAGACGGAGAAGATGGCATTTTTGTAAAGCTTGCTGACTGGTTCAGCGGCGAGCGTACCGATGATGCGGTGCATGCGCTGGTCCAGCGGCTGCATGATTTTGCCCGCAGCCATCCCTGGCCGGCACAATGGCTGAGGGATACTGCGGCTGATTTCTCGCTGCCGGACACGGAAGCTCTGAGCCGCACGGCTTGGGTGCAGAGTATTCTTGCCGAGGCGAAGCTTACGCTGGACGGAGCGGCCAGCCAGCTTATTCAGGGGCATGAAATCGCCTTGCAGCCCGGCGGACCGGCTCCCTATGCGGAGAGTCTGACTGCGGATCTGGAAATGGTCCGGGCGCTGCAGGATGATCTGCTAAATAAATCCTGGGCAGAGCTCTATAATATTTTCATAGAGATATCCTTTGGAAAGCTTAAGGCTTGCAAGAAGGATGCAACCGACCCCGGACTGCAGGAGACGGTCAAGGAGCTGCGGGACAATGTGAAGAAGAGCCTGCTGGAGTTGCAAAAATCGCTGTTTGGGCGGCCAGCCGAGGTTTTTCTGGCGGAGCTGCATGAGGCGGCTCCGCTGATGCAGGAGCTCGCTGAGACGGTCATCGAGTTCGGTGAACGTTACCGGATTGAGAAAGCAGGCCGCGGTCTGGTCGATTTCAGCGATCTGGAGCATTACTGCCTGCAGATTCTGCGCCATCCTGATTCTGTGCCGGGCCATTCGCTGCCATCGGATGCGGCAATGGAATATCGCGAGCAGTTCGACGAGGTACTGCTGGATGAATACCAGGATACGAACAGCGTACAGGAAGAGATCGTACGGCTTATCTCCCGCGAATCGCCGGGCAACCGGTTTATGGTCGGCGACATGAAGCAGAGTATTTACCGCTTCCGCCTGGCGGAGCCGGGGCTGTTTCTGGACAAGTATCTCAGCTTTGGTGCGTCAAATAACGGAGCTGCCCGAGAGGGGATTCCCGGAGATGAGGAAGAGCAGGGCGGAGAAGCTGCTGCCCGGGGCTCGGTGATCGATCTGGCGCGTAATTTCCGCAGCCGGATGGAAGTTGTGAATGCCGTCAATATGATTTTCCGCCAGATCATGAACAGGACCGTTGCAGAGATCAGCTACGATGAACGTGCCGAGCTGGTCTACGGGGCGAATTTCCCGGGAGCGGAGGAGAACCGTCCGGATACTTATTTTGCGCCGGAGCTGCTGCTGATTGACCGGGGGACTGCACCGGCGGGCCGCATGGAGGAAGCCGCTGAAGACGGGGAGCTTCCTCCCCAGGAGAGCGAAGCCATCGAGAGCGAGACGGCGCAGCTGGAAGCGCGGGCCATCGCCCGGCGTATCTCGCAGATGACCGGGATGACTGGCGGTGCGCCGCTGCTTATCTATGACAAGTCCTTGCGTATCATGCGTCCTGTAGTGTACGGCGACATCGTTATTTTGCTGCGTTCTGCGCGGATATGGACACCGCTGATGATCGAGGAGCTCCGCCTGGAAGGCATTCCGGCCTACGGCGATCAGAACAAGGGGTATTTCCAGGCAACGGAAGTGGAAATTGCCCTGTCGCTGCTGCAAGTAGTGGATAATCCCCGTCAGGATATTCCGCTGGCGGGGGTGCTGCGCTCACCTGTAGTCAATTTAAGTGAGGAAGAGCTGGCGATGGTTCGTCTATGCAGCCCGGGTTCTTTCTATGATGCCCTGATGGCGGCTGCAGGTGACTCGCCTGCGGGCAGTACCGGTGAAGTCATTATGGCTGAACAGGAGCTTACTGCTGCGGCTGAGGTTGCTGCGGCTGTATTCCCCCATAATAACGTTCCTGCAGCTTCCGCAGAAGAATTTGAATCCGGTGGTTTAACCGGTGCACTGCAATTAGGCGGCGCCGGATGGGGAGCCGATGAAGCAGCGGTATCACAGATTCCGCCTGCACTGCGGAAGAAGCTGCAAGCTTTCACAGTATTATTAGAGGGTTGGAGAAATGCAGCCCGTCAGGGCAGTCTCAGTGCGTTGATCTGGCGCATCTACGGCGAGAGCGGCTATCTGGAATGGGTGGGCGGCCTACCCGGCGGATTTCAACGCCAGAACAATCTTAAAGCACTGTACGACCGGGCGGTGCAGTTCGAGAAGGATACCTCCGCGCGCGGATTGTTCCGCTTCCTGGTGTTTATCTCCCGGCTGCGGGAGAACGGCGGCGATCTGGGTGTTGCCGGGGGAAGCGGTGAGGAAGCCGGTGGCGTCAGAATCATGACGATTCATAAATCCAAGGGCCTGGAGTTCCCGGTTGTCTTTCTGGCCGGGATGGCTAAGCCCTTCAACCGGCAGGATCTGTATTCCCCGTTCCTGATGCACAAGGAGCTGGGCTTCGGCCCGCGGTTTGTAGAGCGGGAGACGCGTGTCAGCTATCCGACTCTCCCCTATCTGGCTATTAACCGCCGCTCGCGGCTGGAACTGCTGGCGGAGGAAATGCGTGTGCTCTACGTCGGGTTGACCCGCCCAAGAGACAAAATGATCCTCGTCGGCACAGTAAGGGATTTACCGCGTGCCGTTTCAGGCTGGACGGGTATGCAGGGCCGCGAGGAACTGCTGCTGGCTGATCATCTGCTGGCCCGGGGCCGCAGTTATCTGGATTGGGTAGGTCCCGCTTTGATCCGTCACCCCGGCGCAGCTATTCTGCGCAAGCTGGCGGGAGCGGAAGGCATTGTCTCAACGGTGCTGCATGGCGATGCTTCCAATTGGAGCATCTCTGTACAGGCTGCTTCCGGACTTGGGTCAGGTTCTTTTGCCGGCACGGCGGATGATGCTGCAAAAGGTGAAGAACGGCGGCTTGTCCAGGATGCGCTTCGCACGGGCAGTGCACTGCGTTCACTAGGAACACCGGATGAAACAGAAATCTCCGGAAGACTGAAATGGGAGTATCCATTCGCGGCAGCATCCGGCATTCCGGCCAAAACATCGGTGACGGAGCTGAAGGCCATGTTGTCTATGGAGGAACAGCCTTCCTATGACCTGCTCGAAGAAGGGTATTCTGCAAGCCGGGGTAACGGGTCTGGCCGCAGTACTGCACTGGCGGAGAGTCTCCATTTGCGGCGCCCAAAGTTTATGGAGAAGCGGGGCTTGTCAAAGGCAGAGCGTGGAACGGCGTACCATACGGTGATGCAGCATGTCCCGCTGGACGGGCCTGTGGACCGTGCTGTTCTGGAAACTGTGATTGCGCAGCTGACCCGGGTCGCCATTCTGAACACGGAGCAGGCGGAGGCGGTTGACCTTGCCGAAGTGGAGGCCTTTTACGCCGGTGAGC
The DNA here is from genome assembly GCF_038593145.1 of Paenibacillus sp. FSL L8-0340. Classification (NCBI taxonomy): domain Bacteria; kingdom Bacillati; phylum Bacillota; class Bacilli; order Caryophanales; family Paenibacillaceae; genus Paenibacillus; species Paenibacillus sp. FSL L8-0340. The sequence continues at coordinate 5,802,213 of NZ_CP151967.1, read as the reverse complement.
TTGGGCAAAGACTGCTGGGAGCATCATGGAAGCGCAGAGAGCAGCCGTTCAGTTACATGGTTCCGGCAGGCGAAGCCTACCGGGGACTTGATTATTTTGACAGAGAACTTTCTAACCTTTCAATGGACAACGGCCGCCGGACGCTTGACGAAGCAGTGCTGATTCAAGGGGTGGTTGACTGTCTGTTCCGCGAGGAGGGACGGCTGATTCTGCTGGATTATAAAAGTGATGCCGTGCTGGAGCATGAAGGCGGACTGGACGGGCTGAAGGAAAAGTACCGGTTTCAGCTGGAGCTGTACAGCAAGGCGCTGAATGATATTTTAGGCGAACCGGTCAGCGAGATTTGGCTGTACTTTTTTGACGGCGGACATGCTCTGAAACTATAAATCTACTATAGAAGATAAACTGAAAAACTAACCCAAAAGGTGAGATTGACGGAAGTTGATCTTATATCACCTATATGATAGCCGCGTGAGGGCGGGGAAAAGAGGGCGAAAATGCGCATATTGCATACGGGCGACTGGCATCTGGGCCGTACGCTGGAAGGACGGAGCCGGCAGAAGGAGCAGGAGCAGTTCATGGATGAGCTGGTGGAGATTGCCGATGACTCCAAGGCCGATCTTATTCTAATGGCGGGGGATGTTTATGATTCAGTCAACCCTCCGGCTGCGGCGGAGCAGCTGTTCTATGATGCTGCAGCCAGACTGACGGCGAACGGCAGGCCGCTTGTTGTCATCTCCGGCAATCATGACCAGCCGGAGCGGGTAGCTTCCGTGTCTCCGCTTGTGCGCAGACAGGGCATCACCCTGGTGGGACTGCCTACCTCGGAGCCGGTGACGGTACATGCCGTCCGGACCGGTGAAGTTGCCAAAATCGCTGCACTTCCCTATCCCTCCGAAGCCCGCCTCGGGGAGCTGCTCGCCGGGGACAGCGGTGAGGATGAACTCCGGCTGGCCTACAGTGCGCGGGTAGGCAAGCTGATGAAGCTGCTCGGCCGGGAGTTTACACCGCAGACGGTGAATCTGGCCATGAGCCATATCTATGTGCTCGGAGGGGTGGAAAGCGATTCGGAGCGCCCCATTCAGGTAGGAGGAGCGTATACGGTAGATCCTTCGGCTTTGTCCTGCGGTGCGCAGTATACGGCGCTCGGACATCTGCACCGCGCCCAGCGGGTCAAAGGCGAGGGCATGATCCGCTACAGCGGCTCACCGCTGGCCTACAGCTTCTCCGAAGCGGGCCAGGCCAAATCGGTGACGATGATTGATGTGGCACCGGGCGGGGAGCCTTCCTTTGAGGAAATCTATCTCCGCTGCGGCCGTCCGCTGGTGAACTGGAAATCTTCCGGCGGACTGCAGGAGGTGTATGGCTGGCTTGATGAAGGCAGGGATGCCTCCGCCTTTATCGATCTGGAGCTACGCCTTAGCGAAGCGATGTCGATGAATGATATTCAGCGGCTCCGCAAATCACGGGAAGGGATTATACATATCCGCCCGATTTATCCGCAGATGGAGCATGAGCTGGAGGAAACCTCCCGTTCACGGATGCCGGTCCAGGAGCTGTTCCGCAAGTTCTACCAGCGGCAGACCGGCGGTGCGGAGCCGGAGGACAGCCTGATTGAGCTGTTCCTTGAACTGACGGAAGAAGAACGGCGCCAGCCGGAGGAAGGGGAGGAGAACTAGGTGAAGCCGATTCTATTAAAAGTATCCGGGCTGCAAAGCTATCGGGAGCAGCAGGAGATTGATTTTGCGAGTCTGACAGAAACCGGGCTGTTCGGGATCTTCGGACCGACCGGCAGCGGGAAATCCAGTCTGCTGGACGCTATTACATTAGCGATGTACGGCAAGGTGGAACGGGCAGTGAACGGAACGCAGGGAATTATGAACCATTCCGAGGATCAGCTCAGTGTAGCTTTCACCTTCGAGCTCACTTCCTCCGCCGGTGTCCGGCGTTACCGGGTGGAGCGGAAATTCAAACGGACCGGGGAGCAGTCCATCAGCAATACAATCAGCCGGTTCATCGAGGTCACGGAAGACGGAGACCAGGTTATGGCTGACAAGCTGGCGGATGTTACCCGCTGTGTAGAAGAGCATATCGGGCTGAAAATGGATGATTTCACCCGTGCGGTGGTTCTGCCGCAAGGCAAATTTGCCGAGTTCCTGTCGCTGCGGGGTGTGGACCGCAGGCAAATGCTTCAACGGCTCTTTCACCTGGAGCAGTACGGCGACCAGTTGGCCCTCAAGCTCAGCCGCCGGGTCAAGGAGAACGAGGCGGCGCTGCGGGCGCTTGAAGCGGAGCAGCAGGGCCTTGGCAGTGCAGGGAAGGCGGATGTAGAGGCCGCAGCGGAGCGGCTGCAGGAAGCGGTCCGCCATGCGGAGGAATGCCGCAAGAAGCTGGAGGCGGCTATGCAGCTTGCCGAGCGCTTCGCGAAGATCCGCGAGCTGCAGGAGGACCGTATCCGCCGTGAGCGGCGGCGGCAGGAATTGCTGTTGCAGGAGGAGAACGTCCTCCTGCTGGAGCAAAAGCTTGTCAAGGCTGACGAAGCCGAGAAGCGGCTGCCTGTGCTGAAGGCGTGGCGAAGCGCCGAGGACGCCTGGCGGAGCCGGCTCGCTGTTGCCGAGAGCCGGGAGACCTTGGCAACCGCCGCCGAGCATGAGGCGGCGGGGCTTGCTGCGGCCGAGGCTGCGGCGCAGGCTGCGCTGGCCGCGGAGGAGCCGGCCCTCCGGCAGGGGGCCGATACCTACCGCCGCGCGCTGGAGCTCGAAGCCGAGCTCAGCGAACTGCGGCGCGAGCGCGCTGCGGTGCAGGCGCGCCAAGGCGAGGCCTCCCGCGGGCTGGCTGCCCGGCGGGAGAGCATGGCCCGGGAGCGTGAGCTTTTGGCCAAGGGCCAAAAGCGCCAGCAGGAGCTGCAGCAAAGCCTGCAGCCGCTTGCGGTCCGCTCCCAGGAGCGGCAGTCTCTGCAGGAAGCGATGCAGAGACTGCAGGAACTGCGCTCCGCCGAGTCCCAGTGGGAGACGGCGGAGCGGGAGCGCCGCGAGCGCGCGGCGGTGCTCGCGGCGGCAGAGGCGCGGCTGGCCGCAGCCGAAGCCCGGCGGCAGTCGCTGGCCGCAGCCCGCGGGGAGCACATTGCTGCGGCTGCGCTGCACCAGGAGGAGCTGCGGGCTGCGGAAGCCGCGGCAAGAAATGCTGCCGAGCGCCTGGAGCTGCACGGCGGCACGCTGGAGTCGGCGTTGAAGGAGCAGGAGCTGCACAGGCTCTCGCTTACCCTAGCCCGTGAGCTGCAGGACGGGCAGCCTTGCCCGGTCTGCGGCAGCGAGCATCATCCCTTGCCTGCGTTGTCCCAGGACAACGGCGGGCGGGGAGGGCTGGAAACCCAGCTCCAGCATATCCGTGCGCTTGAACGGCGCGCGCTGGAAGCCCGCCATCTGTTCCGCAGCCTGCTGGAGCAGGATGGTGCATGGCTGGAACAGATTTATGGTGAAGGAGTTATAGGCGACGCTCTGAAAACACCTGCGGCTGCAGGACTGGAGCAGGACGGCACGGATGCCTCTATGCATTCAGCTTCCGCCGGGATCATTCCGGATGAAATGTCCTTATCCGGGCTGGAGGCGCAGCACCTAGCCCTGAAAGCCCGCTCCGGCGAGCTGCGCCGGGGAGCAGCGGAATGGCAGCGGGGGATGCAGGAACAGCAGCAGCTGTGCCACCAGGAAGCGGCTGCGGCCACTGCCGAGACGGCCTGGGTGGAAGGGCTTGCCGCCAAGGCTGGCGAGCTTGCCGCCCGGTTGAGCACCTTGCGCCAGGAATGGGCGCGGCTGTTCCCTGAACTGGCCGCGGATGAGGCTGAGAATGCCTATCGCGGGATGCTGGCAAAGGACGAACAGGCCGAAGAAATTAGAGGCCGGCTTGACATCAGCGTGAAGTTTCTTGAGGAGAAAGGCAATGCTGTACAAGTTCTGCAGGAAGAGATTGCCGGGCTGGATAAAGAGCTTGCTCAATGGAATGCCCAACTGGAAGGCAAAGAAGCACTCGAGCGCGAGAAGGAGCAGCGTTTGCTCCAGTGGACAGGGGGCCGTTCCGCCGCCGCCTTGCTGGAGGAATGCGAGCGGCGTCTTCAGGAGCTGCAGGCGGCACTGGACAATAATAAGCAAAGGCACCGGCAGGCAGCGGACAAGGCGCAGCACGAGGTGAAGGAGGCGGCCATTGCCCGCCAGGCGGCGGAATCAGCGCGTGAGCACAGCACTGCGGCCGCGGCCCACTGGGAGGAGAGCCTGAACTCTTCTCCGTTTGCTTCCGCCTCTGAGGTTGAAGGGGCGGCGCTCATGCCGGAAGAACGCAGCGGAGCCGCTGCCCGTATTCGGGCTCACCGGGAGGAAGAAGCGGAAGTGACGCTGCAACTGCGGAGCATCGAAGAGAAGCTGTCCGGAGCCTCCTTAAGCACTGAGGAATGGCAGGAGAGCCAGTCTGCCCTGCAGACATGCAAGGAAGACGATGAACGCTCGCTGCAGAGCCGTGCGCGCGCAGAGCGTGATCTTGAGGATCTGCAGCACCGCCATATCCGCTGGATGGAGCTCGAAGGTCAGCGTAAGGAGCATGCGGCGCAGCAGGACCGGCTGTCCAAGCTGCAGGCTGTGCTGCGCGGCAACGCCTTTGTTGAATATATCGCCGAAGAACAGCTGATGCAGGTATGCCAGGCCGCTTCACAGCGGCTGCGGTTCCTGAGCAAGCAGCGTTACGCACTGGAAGTTGACTCCGGAGGCGGCTTTGTTATCCGCGATGATGGCAATGGAGGAGTCAGACGTCCGGTCTCGACGCTATCTGGCGGAGAAACCTTCCTGACCTCCCTCTCACTGGCGTTGGCCTTATCGGCACAGATTCAGCTGCGGGGTCAGTATCCGCTGCAATTCTTTTTCCTTGATGAGGGCTTTGGTACTCTTGATCCGGATTTGCTGGACACCGTCATTACCTCACTCGAAAGATTGCATAATGACCAGCTGTCCGTCGGGATCATCAGCCACGTTCCTGAGCTCCGGGCGCGACTGCCGCGCAAGCTGATAGTAGTGCCTGCAGAGCAGGGCGGGGGCGGTTCGCGTATTCTTTTGGAGAAAATGTGAAAGCGGGTTGAAGGTGTGATGACAGTCACAGATACACTTTCAACCCCCTGTTATAATACAGCTAAGCCGACATCATTTTGAAACACCTCGGCGGACGTATGACCGGGAAATCCTCCTTTTCATACGCCCGCCGCCGAATCAGCTTTTTAAGCTGGTAGGGTGTTTCTTTTTTTTGCTTTTTTTAGGAGTCTGATGGCTCCCGAAGTTCGAGATCCCTGTCAGATATGCGATTAGATTAAGCTATCATTACCTTGTTCCCCTGTACCGAACCCGCAACTACACATAGAGCAGCACCTCAGCAGTGCCTTTTTGACAACGATTACTTTGTATGATGATCACCCTGAATGTTGGATGCGGAAGATTTGGACAAACAGAATACACTTTTCCTGTATCTGATACAGATAAGCGGGATATAAAGCTCCACATAAATATATATGGCTGGGCAGATAGATACCTCCGGGGTTGGCCACAAGCGAAATAAATAAAACAATGCCTCCCCGTTTGCCAGCAGCTAACACTGTCTATAATACAGCCATGGCGATAAGCAGAGTTCTGTATTATCCCTAGCACACATTTTCACTAAGCAATGTCCCAATCCTTGTTCGAGCTGTCCTCTTGCTTGCGGTGTATTCATTTCATTTAACTGATGATATGATCTTTTTCCGGCTTCCCTGCGTTGTATTATTTTTGTGCCGCTTTCGTAATCCATGATTATCCTGTATGATTAGAGAACATAAAAACAAATTGTGGCGAAGAAGGCCGGTCTGAGAATTACTACGGAAGTATCGCTCCACAAACTTTTAGGAGGAAGCGTTGTATGGAAACTGTCTTTAGCAAGATTATTGAAGGCTCAATCCCTTCCAAAAAAGTGTTCGAGAACGAGCGGATACTGGCATTCTACGATATTGAGCCTGCCGCACCGGTGCATGTGCTGATTATCCCTAAGAAGTTCATCGCGTCGATGAATGATGTTACGGCTGAAGATCTGCCTCTGATCGGTGAGATTCACGCTGTAGCGCAGCAAATTGCTATTCAGCTCGGAATTGCGGAGACAGGCTACCGTCTGATCAACAATTGCGGTCCGGACAGCGGACAAGCCGTGCCTCATCTTCATTATCATTTGCTTGGCGGTGCCAAACTGGGCGCACTTGTCGGCAATTCCGCATCACATGCTTAGCAGATATTTCAAATTCTGATAACCTGCCTAAAAAAAGAATAACACGAAGGTTGACACCTTATTTCGGTTTGACCTATAATGAAATATGATGAACCGTGTTATGCTCTTGGACGGTCTGGTCGGAGGGAGGGAAAACTGGTGTCTGAAACGAAAGTTCGTAAAAACGAGACAATTGATGCTGCACTTCGTCGCTTTAAACGTTCCATCGCTAAAGATGGTGTCTTGGCTGAGGTGAAGAAACGTAAGCATTATGAGAAGCCAAGCGTAAAGCGCAAGAAGAAGTCTGAGGCTGCTCGTAAGAGAAAGTTTTAGGAGGATTACCCACGCATGAATCTTAGCGAACGATTAAACGAAGATATGAAGCAAGCGATGAAGAGTAAGGACAAGTTCACACTCTCCACCATTCGAATGGTTCGTTCTACAATAAAGTATCTTGAAATAGATTTGAAGAGAACATTAGACGACAACGAAGTGCTTGATATCCTTAGTCGTGAAATCAAACAGCGCAAAGATGCCCTCCAAGAATTTGAATCAGCGGGTCGCGACGAGCTTGCCGCGAGTACGAAGGCAGAAATCGAGATTATCATTAAGTATCTTCCCGAGCAGCTTTCCGAAGAAGAAATTAAAGTGATTGTACAGCAGACCATCCAGGAAACCGGTGCTTCTTCGAAAAGTGAAATGGGTAAGGTCATGAGCGCACTGATGCCTAAGGTCAAAGGTCGCGCCGATGGTAAACTCGTGAACCAGGCGGTTCTGCAATTTCTGCAATAATATAACGCTAGCACCCCTTGAATAAAGGGGTGTTTTTCATTGTCGGTGGATAAAATGAAGGGAGAAAGTAAAGCGCAGCTTACTTCCTCCCTTTTTTTGTTGCTCCGCCCTGTTTTCGGTAATGTGTTCCTGATCCGACCCGACGATTGTTTGAAACATATTTCCGGGAATGGCGTACTAAGGATTATGTGCTGAAGTTATTTTTAGAGAAAGGAGGTTTACAAGTGAAAAAAATCCGTAAAATTGCCTTTTCGGGCATAGTCACCGTCCTGCTGCTGATGCTCTTGACGCCGTTTGCAGCTTACACGCAAGCAGAGGGGACCTCTTCGGCTGCAGGAGGAACGGCTGCGGAAAAGCCGAAGGGCGGGCCGGTGTTCATTATTCCGGTTGACCAGGAGATTGAACGCGGACTGCAAAGCTTTTTGGAGCGGGGATTTGAGGAGGCAGCAAAATACGGGGCGGTTCTGATTGTATTGGAGATTGATACACCAGGGGGACTTGTCGACTCTGCGGAACAAATCGGGCAGATGGTCAGGGACAGTGAAATTCCTACAGCTGCTTATATTAAAGGAGATGCTGCATCTGCCGGCAGTTATATTGCCCTAAACGCCAACTCAATTATTATGAAGCCCGGAAGTATGATCGGCGCTGCATCGCTGGTGGATATGAACGGAAAAAGCGTGGACGACGCAAAGATGGTATCCTACTGGAAATCCAAGATGGTTGGCGCCGCTTCACTGAACGGGCGTGATCCGGAGATTGCTGCAGGAATGATGGATGTGAACCTTGTCGTGAACAAGCCTGAACTCGGGGTGAACAAAGCGCAAGGCCAAATAATTGCCTTGACCAGCAATGAAGCGGTGAAAGCCGGATATGCCGATTATCTTGCCGATACGCCGGAAGAGGCCATCACTTTGTTAGGTTATTCCACAGACGACATTTTTCGCGTGGAACATACCGGAGCAGAAAAAATGTCGCATTTTCTGACAAATCCGATTATTATGACGATACTACTCTTCATCGGCATCGCCGGAATTGTCATTGAGCTGCTGGTGCCGGGCTTTGGCGCTCCGGGAATTATCGGGACGCTCGCATTTGCCCTTTATTTCTTTGGCAACTATGTGGCGGGCTTCGCTGGAGCGGAGACCTGGCTGTTGTTCATTCTGGGACTTGTCATGCTTGTGCTGGAGCTGTTTGTCCCAAGCTTCGGGATTCTGGGTTTGCTGGGCTCTGTAAGCCTTGTGGCAGGCGTCGTTCGGGCTGCTTTCAGCTTAGAGCATGCATTTTTTAATCTGGGAATAGCCTTTGCGGCAGCCACAGTAGTTATCGCCATCGTAGCTGTGGTCTTCAAGGAACGGGGCATCTGGAACCGGTTTATTCTGCGCGACAGTCTAACCAAAGAGCAGGGATTTGTTCCGGTGCTGGAGAAATTGAGTCTGATTGGTGCCTCGGGCGTCAGCATTACACCGCTTCGTCCGGCCGGAACGGCCTTGGTCGGCAATGAACGTGTGGATGTGGTAACCGAAGGGAGCTTCATCAGTTCGGGGGTTCCAGTTTCCGTGGTGAAGGTCGAGGGAGGCCGTGTGGTTGTGAAGGAATCCGAGAAATAAGCGGAGCCTGCAGCCAGTATGTTTATGAATTTTAAAAATGTAACGGAGGTTGACAAAAAGTATGGGCGAAGCGTCTTTAATTCCAATTTTGCTGATCGCAGTTGTTGTGATCATCGTACTGAGCGTGTTCTTCAGTTTCTTCCCGGTGATGCTGTGGGTTTCCGCATGGGCATCCGGCGTAAGAATCAGCATTATTACCCTGGTGGCCATGAGACTCCGCCGGGTTACTCCGAGCCGGATCGTTAACCCGCTCATTAAAGCCACCAAAGCAGGGCTTGGCCTGAATATCAATCAACTGGAAAGCCATTACTTGGCCGGCGGTAACGTCGACCGGGTTGTCAATGCCTTGATCGCCGCCCAGCGGGCGGATATTCCGCTTGAATTCACACGCGCCGCAGCCATTGATCTTGCCGGCCGCGACGTACTGCTGGCCGTACAGATGAGTGTTAATCCGCGTGTCATTGAGACGCCGATTGTCGCTGCTGTCGCCAAGAACGGTATCGAGGTTAAGGTTAAGGCGAGAGTGACCGTACGGGCGAATATCGACCGTCTCGTCGGCGGTGCCGGCGAAGAAACGATTATCGCCCGTGTTGGCGAGGGGATTGTAACAACAGTAGGTTCAAGTGACTCCCATAAGGATGTGCTGGAGAATCCGGATTCAATCTCGCGTACAGTTTTGTCCAAGGGTTTGGATTCAGGTACGGCCTTTGAAATTTTGTCCATTGATATTGCAGATATCGACGTTGGCAAGAATATCGGAGCCTATTTGCAAACTGAGCAGGCTGAAGCTGATAAAAGAATTGCACAGGCCAAGGCGGAGGAACGCAGAGCGATGGCTGTTGCCCATGAGCAGGAAATGAAAGCCCGCGTCGTTGAGATGAAGGCGCTGGTCGTCGAAGCTGAATCCCAGGTGCCGCTGGCTATGGCTGAAGCGCTGCGTGCCGGTCAACTCGGGGTCATGGATTACATGAACCTCAAAAACATTGAAGCCGATACGCAAATGCGCGGCTCGCTCGGCAAATTAAATGATGGCGATGATTCAAGCCGTCCGACCAATAAATAAGGGGATGTGAGATCCCATGAGCAGTTTGATTTATATCGCCGTAGTCATTGTGATTGCGATCTTTTCCAACATGAACAAAGCGGGGAAGAATAAACAGAAAAATGCTCCGCGCGGCGGTATGCCGACTTTTGGCGGCGGGGGGGACGCTAGTCCTCTCCGCCGTGCCCGGCAGCAGGAACGGAACCCTGAGGATGAAAGCCCGGCCCGTCAGGGCAGCGGGTTTCCTGTTCCAGGCGAGTCTTCCTATCCGGGCCAGCCTTCCGTGTCCTATGAAGAGCGTGAGTATGATTCTTCTCCTGTCTGGAAGGAGTCTCCTGAGCGGCCTTCTCCTGACTATGATACAGGTGAAGGAATGTCTCTTGAGCAATCGGGAGAAGACAGCGTACAGGCGCGTACAGAACGGATGCAGCGGGAGCTGGAACGCCTGCAGGCGTCGTTTGACGGCGTGGCAGACGCTTCAGAGGCATGGGACGCAGGGACTACTGGTAAGAGCGGTACTGTCTCCGCGCGATCTGCTGCCCGTCATGGTTTGGCAGATAATCGTGAATCGCTGCGGAACGGTCTGGTATGGGCTGAAATCCTTGCTCCTCCCCGTTCACGCAAACCGCATTCTTCGCGGCGTTGAGTATAGCTATGAAGTATTAAGCGGCAATCAGCCGCCGGTATTCCACCGGTGCTGATTGCCGCTTTTTTTATGAAGTCCTTCTTGGTGTTGTGGGGAAGATATGCTATTACGGAGTCAGAGCGGGAATTGTGGTCAGTTGAGTGTAGAGATACTGCTGGTTGTCCACAATTTTGCCGCCTGCGTCCACGCCTACGGTGGTAACGACTACTTCAATATCAGGGTTAGGCGTAGTTACCGAGAGCTGTACTTCGTAAACCGGAAATCCGCTGACCGGGATTGTCCTATTCGTTACCGAGCTTGGATTCAGCGAAAATGCTTGACGGGCGAGCGGTACTTTGGGTGTATTGACAGAGTTATCATCAATTGCAAACACACTTATTTCGATCGATGCGAAATCGGTAACTGCGTCATTGCTGATAAGCAGCCGGACAAATTGAGCCCGGACTCCTGTCTCCGAGCCGTTCAGAATCGGACCCGTTGTGCTGGTGAAGACTGCCATAGTAAATTCCTCCTTTCCTGTTAGATAGATTATTATATTTTGAGATTTTCATTTTGGATTGTATTTTCAACCAATTTCAAAAATACGGACTGGAGCGGGTAAGCCAAATTCTATGCTGAAATTGAAATTACAGTAGGCAGGGTGAGTTCTTCTCATAAAAATCAGCATTGCCGCATAAGGTGTACAGAAGGCAGGAAGGGGGAGAAGTCTACATATGACCCGTATCGGCCGCAGGCTGCGGGGATGGACAAACGGGGTATTGGATCTTCCGCAGGATGTGCTGCAGGAGATGCCCCGAATCACCCTGATCGGCAATAAGGAGCTGTATATTGAGAACCATCGCGGCGTGCTGCATTTTTCCTCCGGGCAGCTTAAGCTTGCGTTAGTCAATGGATATCTGGAGATTTCCGGCGAGGGATTAGTGATCCGGAATATTCTGGGCCAGGAACTGGCTGTAGAGGGTTTAATCGGGGAGATCAGATATAAGGGAAGCGAGGAGAAACCATGAAAGAACCGCCTCTGGCATCCCTGCGGGGGTTCGTTACACTGCATGTGACGGGACCGCAGGTGGAAAGGTTTATCAATGCAGTGAACGAACAAGGCATCCTCATATGGGATGTGAGGCCTGCGGGGGATGGCGCTTCCCTGAATCTGCTGCTGAATGACTTTTTTATCCTTCGGCCGCTGTTAAAAAAGACAGGCTGCCGCATGCATGTGACAGGCAGGAATGGCTTGCCCTTCCGGCTCGCGCGGCTGTGGAAACGGAAGTTTTTTGCTGCCGGTTTATTGCTGTTTGGCATTGGCCTTCTGCTGCTTTCTTCAATGGTGTGGAGCATCAAAGTCGAAGGGAATCAATTCATTGCCTCCGAAGATATTCTGGACGCTGCGCGTCAAGAAGGCATCTATCCATTCCAGTGGATTTGGCGTATGGAGGAGCCGGACAAGCTCTCCAGGGAGATGACCTCGAGGATGCCGGGACTTTCCTGGGTAGGGGTGCAGCGGACGGGGACGAGCATTACTATCCAGGTTGTCGAGGCTGACAAGCCTGAGAACAAGCCGCTGCTCAGCCAGCGCCATCTGATCAGCAGAACCGATGCGGTGGTTACCGAGATCTACGCCGAGCAGGGCAGACCGGTTGTAGCGCGCAATTCGCGGGTCAAGAAAGGGGATATTCTGATCTCCGGCACCCTGGGTGATGAAAACAATATGCAGACGGTGGTTGCCAAAGGCGAGGTAAAGGGTCTAGTATGGCATGAATACAACATTGAGGTGCCGCTCAAAACAACCGGCAGTTCATATACAGGGGACCGGAAAGACCGCACATATCTGGTGATCGGCAATTGGGCGGTTCAACTTTGGGGCTACGGGAAATCCGGATTTGAGAAATCACGGACGCTTACAGAGCATGATCTGCTGTCCTGGCGTTCTTTGCAGGTGCCGCTTGGACTGATGACTGAGAAGGAAATGGAGGTCAAGTATACTTCCGGCACCAAAACTCCGGAGGCTGCCCGGCAGGAAGGGATTACTCGGGCAACTAATGATATTTTGGCCCGTTACGGCACTGACAGCGTTATTAAAAGTCAAAAAATTTTGCATGAGAAGAAAGAGAATGGTAAAGTTTATATGAAAGTGATGTTTGAAGTGGAAGAGAGAATCACGGAAGAACTTCCGATAGTAAACAACCGAGGAGAATGAGGCTACTTGTCAGAACAGACTGCAAGCATTCGTATATCTTTGCAAAATGCGGGAGAAGCGCAATCCCTGTTCGGCCCGCAGGATGGTTTTCTGAAAATTATCGAGAGTGAAATACCGGCGGTTATCGACTCGCGTGAAGCTGAGGTTACAATACGCGGGGCCGAGCGGGAAGTGGACATGCTGGGACAGCTGTTCAATGTGCTGCTGTCTCTGATCCGCAGCGGTTACATACTTAGTGAACGTGATGTGCAGTATGCGGTGGAGCTGGCAAAGGATTTCCGCGCCGACCAACTGCTTGATTTGTTCAAAGGTGAAATTACGACAACCTTCCGCGGCAAGCCGATCCGTGTCAAAACGATTGGCCAGAAGCACTATGTGACTTCGATCAAGAAACGCGATGTCGTCTTTGGCATCGGACCTGCGGGAACAGGAAAAACCTATCTCGCCGTTGTGCTTGCCGTCACCGCGCTGAAGGAAGGTTCCGTGAAGCGCATCGTCCTTACACGTCCTGCAGTTGAAGCAGGAGAAAGCCTGGGCTTCCTTCCCGGCGATTTGCAGGAAAAGGTTGACCCATATCTCCGTCCGCTCTACGACGCCTTATACGACGTTATGGGCCCCGATCAGGTTGCCAAGGCACTGGAACGGGGATTGATCGAAATTGCACCGCTCGCGTATATGCGCGGACGCACGCTGGATGATTCTTTTATCATTCTGGATGAAGCCCAGAATACGACTCCTGAACAGATGAAAATGTTCCTTACCCGGCTTGGCTTTGGCTCCAAGATGGTTATTACGGGTGACGTTACCCAGATTGACCTGCCGCGCGGCAAAAAATCCGGGTTGATCGAAGCGAAGGCGATTCTGTCAGGCATCGAGGAGCTTGGGTTTGTTTATTTTGCGGAACAGGATGTCGTACGGCATTCCCTGGTGCAAAAAATTATCGTCGCCTATGACCGCTCTGCCGAAAACCAGGACTAACAAAGGGGACTGTCTCCATGGCCTCAAAGCAACCATCGAAATTAAGCGGATTTGTATATAGCAACAACGGCTGGAAGTATAGCGCGGCGACGCGCTATGCTCTTTTCCTGTTATTGGGGATTGTTTTCTACTTCAGTCTCTCACCTGATTTGCTGCCTAAACGCTATGACATTAAAGAGAACACCAAAAGTGCCAAGGAAATTACTGCGCCGAAGCAAATACTCGACAGCAAGGCTACGCTGAAGGCTCAGGAAGCCGCCGCTGAGACCGTGCAGAACAGGTATGAGATTATTCCGATGAGGCTCGATAATCTGGTAACCTTGCTGATAGACCGGATTGACCGGCTCAATCAGGATGATCTGATTTCACAAAGTGAGAAGGCCGGCATTTACAAGGATGTAATCCCGCAGCGGGCCAATGATTTTATCGTGAACTTTGTGAATTCGAGCCGTAACTCCGGCACGTATTCCACCACACTGCTCGATGAGATGCAGTCCGTCATCAAAGAACAGACCTATGTCATCCCGGAGGAGACTTACATCAAAATTCCGCGGCTGACCTCTCAGGACATCATCGAGATGAAGCCGGTTGCCCGGGATATTGTCACCAAGCTGATGAACGACCAGATTGTGGATGCCCAGACTGCGCGCGCGAAGGTAGCGGAGCAGGTCAGCGTCAGCTCGCTAAGCCAGCGCACAGCCCGTGAGGTGGTGCAGGAGCTGGTACGGCTGGTGATCACGAGCAATAAGTTCTACGATGAGGAAGCTACCAAGGAAGCTAAGGTGCAGGCCCGCGAGAACACGCCGGATGTGTTCATTGAGCAGGGGGATGTGCTTGTTGCTAAAGGGGAGTATATTACACCCGAGCTGTACGCACTGCTGGATGAGAGCGGCCTGCTGAGCAATGAGGTCAATTATTGGCCGCAGTTGGGCCTGTTCCTGCTGTCAGCTATGCTCTCCGCCGGTCTGCTGATGTTCATCCGTTATACCGGGGGGACCTCCGGCTTCAAGTACAATAATTCCCAGCTGCTTATGCTGGTGCTTGTGTTTATTATTACGATCATCTCGATGCGGCTTGCCGCGTTTTTACAGACGGATGTCCGGTCTTATGTCGGGTTCCTGGCTCCGGTAGCCATTGGCGCTATGCTGATCGCAATGCTGCTGGATATGACGCTGGCTTATTTCTGTTCCATCCTGTTCAGTATTCTTTCCAGTATTATATTGAATGTGCAGCAAAATACGGTGTTCGATTTCAACTTCGGATTCTTTGCGCTTATCGTTTGCTATGTGGCAATTTTCGCCACCCACCGCGCCGGGCAGCGGTCAACGCTGCTGAAAGGCGGAATCATGGTGTCTCTGTTCGGTTGTGTGGCTGTGTTTATGCTGACGCTCCTGAGCGGCGGAGACTGGAATCAGACGCAGACACTGTATGCTATCGGCTTTGCCTTTGCCAGCGGTCTGCTGACCGCAGTGCTGGTAATCGGCCTGATGCCTTTCTTTGAGGCTACCTTTGGCATTCTATCGGCACTCAAGCTGGTAGAGCTGTCGAATCCGAATCATCCTTTGCTGCGCAAGCTGCTTACAGAAACGCCCGGAACCTATCATCACAGTGTAATGGTCGGCAATCTGTCAGAAGCTGCGGCGGAGGCGATCGGGGCGGACGGGCTGCTCTGCCGCGTAGGCTCTTATTATCATGATATCGGCAAGACGAAGCGGCCGTTTTATTTTATCGAGAACCAGAACAACATGGAGAATCCGCATGATTCGATTGAACCGAAGCTGAGCAAATCAATCATCGTGGCCCACGCCCGCGACGGGGTGGAAATGCAGAAGGAGTACAAGCTGCCCAAACCGATCCGTGACATTGCTGAACAGCATCACGGCACGACATTTCTGCATTATTTTTATCATAAAGCATTGAAGCTGGCCGAAGAGAAGGGTGTGGAGCCTGATTTCACGGAAGAGGATTTCCGTTACCCTGGGCCGAAGGCGCAGTCGAAGGAATCTGCAGTTGTCGGAATCGCCGACAGTGTGGAGGCTGCTGTCCGTTCACTTCGCAAGCCGACGGTTGTGCAGGTGGAGACGATGATCGAGAAGATTATCAAAAGCCGGCTGGATGACCATCAATTCGATGAATGTGATCTTACGATAAAGGAATTGGATATTATCGCGCGGACATTGAAAGAAACGGTTATGGGGATTTTTCATTCCCGGATCGAATATCCGGAGGAAGTGAAGAAACCTAAAAAAGAGGAAGGAGCCGTAAATACATGAGTCTTGCAATCGTTTGGAACAATGAACAGGAAGAACACGAGATTAATGACGAGCTAATATCTCTGCTGGAGCGCATTCTGCAAAAAGCGGGTGAAGCCGAAGGCATTGAGGGCGGCGAGGTGGACCTTACCTTCGTCAACAATGAACGGATTCATGAGCTCAATCGGGAATACCGGGGAATTGACCGTCCGACGGACGTGCTTTCCTTTGCCATGAACGAAACCAGCGAAGATGAGCTGGAAATTATATACGGACAAGATGAGAATGAAGAGCTAGAAGATGTGCCGAATGTGCTGGGGGATATCATTATCTCTGTCACCCGGGCGCAGGAGCAGGCTTTGGAATATGGCCATTCCCTGGAGCGTGAGCTGGGTTTCCTGTTTGTGCACGGATTTTTGCATCTGCTGGGCTACGATCATCAGGATGCTGCTTCTGAGGCCGAAATGATGTCCAAGCAGGAGCATGTGCTGGCTCAGGTCGGGTTAACACGCTAATGGTCAAAAATACGGCGGTAGGCCACAAAAAGTTCTGGCATTCGTTTCGATTTGCAGCTCAGGGCATTGCGGGAGCGTTCAAATCCGAACTGAATATGAAGGTACATAGCGGCTTGGCTGTTCTTGTGCTTGCCGCTGCCGCCGTATTCAGACTTCCTGCAGCAAGCTGGATGTTGTTGCTGCTGGCAATTACGCTCGTTTTGACCGCTGAGCTGCTGAATACGGCTATTGAAGCGACGGTTGATCTGGTCTCACCGGAGATTCATCCCCTGGCCAAGACTGCCAAAGATACCGCCGCAGGTGCTGTGCTGCTTACGGCGGTGTTTGCTGTGATTACGGGAATCTATGTTTTTTATCACCCGGTAATGGACTGGATCACTGGACTTATGTCATAATCAGTTTACAACTTGAGCTCGGGGAGAGGCGGATCGGCGTTTTGCGCTCCGCCATCTTTGGTTAGATTCATACTTCTCGCAGTAAGAATCCTGTATGTTGAACAATTTTAATGGTGTGTAGGGGAAACGGTTTGCCCAAATCAACTTAATGTAGTCTATGCTTACAAAACTTAGGGTTAGCTTTCGAAGTAAGTTTTTTCCGAAGTAACTCGATGAAGTCTATGCTTACAAAACTTTTAGGAGGATCACTATGGATTCTGCGCTACTTCTTCAAGAAGCGATAAAGGCACGAATGAGTGCTTATATACCTTATTCCCGCTTTGGCGTCGGTGCTGCGCTGCTGGATCAGGACGGTCATGTCCATCATGGCTGCAATATTGAAAATGCTGCTTACGGGCCGACCAACTGTGCGGAGCGGACTGCAATGTTCCGCGCCATCGCGGACGGCCATAAAGCCCGCAGCTTTCAGGCTATCGCGGTTGTTGCCGATACCGATGGCCCCGTATCGCCCTGCGGTGTCTGCCGGCAGGTGATGGTGGAGCTATGCGGTCCCGACATGAAGGTCATCCTCGGGAACATGAAAGGCGACATCGTGGAGACTACCGTGCGTGAGCTGCTCCCGGGTGCTTTCGGACCGGACGATTTGGAGCAGGGGCAAGCTCCTGAGTAGATATTTGATAGGTGTAACCCTGTTTACAGCGTTATTAACTTGGGAAGATGGCAGAGCGGGAGGGTTGACGTTTCCGGCTATTGCAGAACAAATGTGTGGCGGTAGGTCATTTTGCCTTTCCCGTTACGCTTGCCTAGTTTAGTTGTATTTTGTACAGCTAAACTAACCTGTTTTTTGCAAGATATGTGTTTAGTTGTATAACCTGCAACTAAAATCAGCATAATGGCTCCAAGCAGCGGTTTTTGCCAAATTTAATTGTACATAATGCAGCTAAAATCATAGAGGTAACGATTCAAAGGTATTTAACTGTACAAAATACAATTAAACTGCATAAACCGAAGGATTGTCCAAAAAGCCCTAGAAGTAAGAGTTATCTGTTCCATCGCCGACAAGCAGCTTTACCGCTGCACTGCCGCATATGCAGCTAACTAATTTATCCGCTCCGCGTGGTACAAACAGTTGACTAGCTTTCCCGCTCAGCCGGCCAAGTTTCCCGTTCAGCCAGCCAAGTGTGTTCCCGCAGGGAACGAAAGCGCTCTAAGCACCATCCGTCTCACCCAAGCGTCGAACCTAACTGTGCCATCCCATTCCGGGTGTCCAGAGGGCAGGGGCCCTTGGGGTCCCTCTTGGCTAAGGGGGATTTACCGGGATCGAAAAGGTTTTAACAAGAAACTTTATGAATTTGAAGTTATGTCAAGGAAGGAAGATTATATTGAAATTCAAATCAGGGTTTGTCGCCATTATCGGCAGACCGAACGTAGGCAAATCGACACTAATGAACCAGGTGATTGGCCAAAAAATTGCCATCATGTCGGACAAGCCGCAGACAACCAGAAACAAAATCCACGGGGTTTACACTGCCAACAACTCGCAGATCGTATTTCTGGACACACCGGGTATCCATAAAAGACAATCTAAGCTGGGTGACTACATGAACCAGACGGCGATGAGCACGCTGCATGAAGTGGAGGCCGTGCTGTTTCTGGTGGACGCATCCGAAGGACTCGGCGGCGGCGACCGCTTTATCGCCGAGCAATTACACAGTATCAAGACACCGGTTATTCTGGTGATGAACAAAATTGACAAGATTGAGCCGGAAGTGCTGCTGCCGCTGATTACACAGTACAACAAGCTGCATGAGTTTGCCGAAATCGTGCCGATCTCCGCCAAGCTGGGTAACAATGTGAATACCCTGCTGGATCAGGTGGCGAAATATTTGCCGGAAGGTCCGCAGTATTATCCCGACGATCAGATTACCGATCATCCGGAGCAGTTCGTCTGCGCGGAGCTGATCCGTGAGAAGATTCTCCATATGACCCGCGAAGAGGTACCGCATTCCATCGCGGTGGCCATCGAGGATATGAGTGTAGAACCCAATGGAGTTGTGCATATTTCCGCCGTTATTTTTGTGGAGCGCGATTCCCAGAAGGGGATCATTATCGGCAAGCAGGGTGCGCTGCTGAAAGAAGTGGGCCGGCGCGCCCGTACGGATATCGAGAACCTGCTGGGATCGAAGATTTTTCTGGAGCTATGGGTAAAAGTGAAAAAAGACTGGCGCAATCAGGACCGCGTACTGCGGGATTTGGGCTTCCATAAAGACCTTTAATCTTGGGCTCCGCAGCTTCTTGGCAGGAATTGCAAGGATAGAACCTGGTACATCGCACATCCTATTTCTGAAGAGACATCGTGTTTCCGAAGAAAGGATGAATACGAATGCGAGACTTTTCGTGGAAGTATTTTGCAATGACTGGAGATGTCGATGCTTATCTGCTGTACAGGGAAGCCGGAGATCCGCTGGATGAAGGCGGACTGCTGCTTGCAGAGGAAGAGAAGGCCCTTGATGAAGAAGCGCAATAAGGACTGGTTGCTTGCCGAATGGTTGGGGGAAGAGGCATGCTACACAGGGTGGAAGGGATCGTCATCCGCAGCATGGACTACGGCGAGGGGAACGCGATTATTACGCTTTGCACCGAGAACGCCGGCAAAGTAGGCGTTCTGGTGCGCGGCGCCAAGAAGGTCAAAAGCCGCCATGCTGCCCTGATCCAGCTGTTCACTGTAGGGGAATTTGTGTTTTTCCGCAACAACGGGGGACTGGGTACATTAAATGCCGGGGAAATTACACAGTCTCACCATCCGCTGCGCGGGGATTTGTTCAAAGCGGCATATGCTTCATATGCCTGCGAGCTGCTTGACCGTGTGCTGCATGATGAGGAGACGGGAAGCTTTTGGTTCCGCCAGCTTTCCGCCTGCTTGAATGCACTTGAGGACGGCAAGGAACCCGGCGTCATTATAAATGTTTTTGAGATGAAAATACTGCAGGCGGCCGGATATGGTCCGGAACTGGATGCCTGTGTCGTATGCGGGTTGGACAAACCTGATGAAGAACTCAGAATAAGTCCCCGTCTCGGCGGGGTGCTCTGCCGCAGCTGCAGGCATAATGATCCTCCAGCCATGGAGATTTCTCCGCGGGCGCTGAAGCTGCTGCGTCTATTCGCTGCACTTGATTTAAACCGGCTTGGAAATGTCGACGTGAAGGAAGGCACCCGCGCAGAACTTAAAAAGATTATGCGTGCCTTTATGGACATGCAGCTCGGGCTGAAGCTGAAGTCGCAAGGATTTCTTGATCAGCTCGACAAATACGATATTTGACGAAATCCAAATTTTCCGTTACTATGGTGACAGTTTCTTCTTGTATACAGCCGTTGTTGCTCTGACATTTGGAGACGTACAGTGATCGGGAAAGTAGTGGGCAAATTTGTCGCTTAAGCGAGCCGGGGATAGTGGAAGCCTGGCGGGACAAGGTTCATGAACAGGGCACCCGGGAGTACGGTAACGGCAGAATGAAAAGTGGATTGCGCTCATCGGATGTGGCCTGCTTTATTGGCCGGATACCGGATGCGTAATCAAGTAGGGTGGAACCGCGGGAGAATAAGTTAAGCTCTCGTCCCTATGTCTGTATATCAGGCATGGGGGCGGGAGCTTTTTTGCCTTGTGGCGAGGATCTTAACCAAGAATCCTGTACCGCCGCAAGTATAAAAGAGGACCGCCTCCATCGCGCAGGAGCAAGATGCCTCAAGGCACAGTGTGCCAAAAACTTGTAAGCGAAGGAGTCGGTAGTATGAATTTTCAGCAGATGATTTTGACACTGCAGCAGTTCTGGGCAGCAGAGAATTGTATTCTCGTCCAGCCGTATGATACGGAAAAGGGGGCGGGAACGATGAACCCCATGACGTTTTTGCGTTCGCTTGGACCGGAGCCTTGGAAAGTAGCTTATGTTGAGCCTTCCCGCCGTCCATCGGATGGACGTTATGGCGAGAACCCGAACCGCCTGTACCAGCATCACCAGTTCCAGGTGATTATCAAGCCTTCCCCGGACAATATCCAGGAGCTTTATCTGGAAAGCCTGAAGGCGCTTGGCGTAGACCCGCTGCAGAATGATATCCGGTTTGTCGAAGATAACTGGGAGAATCCGTCGCTGGGCTGTGCAGGCCTTGGCTGGGAAGTATGGTTGAACGGCGAAGAGGTTACTCAGTTTACTTACTTCCAGCAAGTCGGAGGAATTGAGACCAAACCGGTTGCTGTTGAGATCACATACGGATTGGAACGTCTGGCTACCAACATCATGAAGAAAGAAAATGTGTTTGATCTGGAATGGGTGGACGGCATGACCTATGGTGATGTATTTCATCAGCCGGAGGTTGAGCACTCGACCTATACATTTGAAGTCTCCGATGTCAAAATGCTGTTCACACTCTTTAATACCTACGAAGAGGAAGCACGCAGAGCCATGGAGCACCATCTGGTGTTTCCGGCTTACGATTATGTGCTGAAATGCTCGCATACCTTCAATCTTCTGGATGCACGCGGAGCGATCAGCGTTACCGAACGCACGGGCTTTATTACGCGGGTGCGGAATTTGGCCCGTACCGTTGCGGCGACATATCTTGAGGAACGCGAGAAGCTTGGCTTCCCGCTGCTGAAGAAAGAAGGTGCTGACCTTGTCTAAAGATATATTGTTCGAGATCGGTTTGGAAGAGGTGCCTGCACGCTTCATCCGCGCTGCGATGGAGCAGTTGAAAGACAGAACAACTAAATGGCTGGAAGCTTCGCGTATTTCCCATGGCGGAGTCAACGCATATGCAACACCGCGCCGCCTTGCGGTTCTGGTGAAGGATGCCGCCGAAAGGCAAGAGGATATCAGCGAAGAGGTGAAGGGCCCTTCCCGCAAAATCGCGTTGGACGCGAGCGGCGAGTGGAGCAAGGCCGCACTCGGCTTTGCCCGCAGCCAAGGGGTGTCGACGGAGCAGTTTACCTTTAAAGAATTGGCCGGAGTGGAGTATATCTACGCCACCAAAAACAGTGAAGGTGTAAATACTTCCTCGCTATTGTCCGAAGGACTCAGCGGCATTGTCGGCTCGATGACCTTTCCGAAAAATATGCGCTGGGGAGCGTATGATTTTAAATTTGTCCGTCCGATCCGCTGGCTGGTTGCCTTGTTCGGGCAAGAGATCATTGATCTGGAAATTACAGGGGTCAAAGCAGGCAATACCAGCCGCGGGCACCGTTTCCTTGGAACGAATGCTGTTATTGCTGAACCTGCGGATTATGTGGAAGCTATGCGTGCGCAGCATGTGCTGGTAGATGTGAAGGAACGTGAAGAGTTGATCCTGAACCAGATTAATAAGCTGGCTGAGGAGAAAAGCTGGACAATTGCCATCAAAGAAGATCTGCTGGAGGAAGTGCTGTTCCTGGTAGAGACACCGACGGTACTGTTCGGCACCTTCGATCCTTCGTTCCTCAATATCCCGCAGGAGGTGCTGATCACCTCGATGCGGGAGCATCAGCGTTACTTCCCGGTCTTAGATAGCGCAGGCACGCTCCTGCCGTTCTTCGTTACCGTTCGTAACGGAAATGCAGAATCGCTGGACGTCATTGCCAAGGGGAACGAAAAGGTGCTGCGTGCCCGACTATCGGATGCGAAGTTCTTTTATGGAGAGGATCAGAAACTGCAGATCAGCGATGCGCTGGCTAAGCTGGAATCCATCGTGTATCACGAAGAGCTGGGCAGCGTTGGCGATAAGGTTCGCCGCATCCGTGCCATTTCTGACAAGCTCGCTGCGAAGCTGGGGCTGTCCGCAGATACCGCGGCTGAAGTCAGCCGTACGGCTGATATTTGCAAATTCGATCTGGTGACGCAGATGGTCTATGAGTTCCCTGAGCTTCAGGGCACAATGGGTGAAGATTATGCCCGCAAAGCGGGAGAAGCGGAAAATGTGGCAAAAGGTATTTTTGAACATTACCAGCCGCGTTTTGCCGGAGATGCAGTTCCTTCTACACAAGCTGGTCTTGTAGTCAGTCTGGCCGATAAAATCGATACGATCGTGGGCTGCTTCTCCATCGGCATTATTCCGACCGGTTCACAGGACCCTTATGCGCTGCGCCGCCAGGCGGCAGGCATCGTGCAGATGGTGCTGGAGCATCAATTGCCGATCTCTTTGCAGGAAATTTTCGCTGCGGCTTTGGAAATTCATGAAAATTTGCGCACAGAGAAACATTTTGCCCCTGAGCTGCGTATAAACCTTTACGAGTTCTTCGGTCTGCGCGTAAAACGACTCTTGTCCGACGACAATATCCGATACGATGTGGTGGATGCAGTCACTGCCGCTGGTTTTGATGATATTGTCGCTGTTGTAGGCAGAAGCCGTGCGCTTACCGATGCTGTGAATGCCGTCGCTGATTTCAAGATCACTGTGGATTCGCTGACTCGTATCAGCAATCTGGCAGCGAAGGCGCAGGAAGGTATTGTGGTTGTGCCTTCATTGCTGAAAGAAGAGGCCGAGCTTAAGCTGTACGAAACATGGCAGGGTATTCACACGCCGTATCATGAAGCGCTCACTGCCCGAAATGCTGCTGAGGCGCTGCGGATTCTTTCCGGCCTGAAGGATGCCGTTACCGGATTCTTCGATTCCGTAATGGTCATGGCTGAAGACGAGGGAATACGTGCCAACCGTCTTGCGCTGCTGGCAGGCATTGATGCCGACTCCAAATCTTTTGCTGATTTCGGTAAGCTGGTTTGGTAAAACCCGGCAGTATCCAAGTAATGTTTGTGAATTTCATGGTATAGATCGATGGTTTAGGGTATAAATATACGGAACGGTGCCAATGCGTAAGTTGACATTCGTTCCGTATTTATGCTTTATCAAAGAAGGATTTTCGTTTGGCAAAGCGTATATATATTACACGGGAATTTGGTGATGTCATGTTGAGATCCCAAGCAAGAACAATTGTAGTCGACGGGGACGCATGCCCGGTCAAGAAGGAAATCGTTGCTGTAGCCCGTTCTTTCGGCATTCCGGTATTGATGGTTTCTTCTTTTGACCATGTGCTGCAGGCTGAAGAAGGTGTTACTGTGGTGCAGGTGGACCGCGGTGCTGACAGTGCAGACCTCTATATTGCCAATCATGTTTCTGCTGGAGATGTAGTCATTACCCAGGACTACGGCCTGGCGGCACTTGCGCTCGGCAAACGTTGCAAGGTACTCTCTAACCGGGGACAGGAATATGACAATTCCAACATGGATTTTATGCTGGAGAGCAGGCATGCCAGTGCAGTGGAACGCAGGCGGGGGCACTATTCCAAGGGTCCAAAAGCGATCACCGCAGAGGAAAAAATGAATTTTCAACATAAACTGACAAAACTTTTAACAATTTTGCAGGAGAATGTGGAGCTATAGCGAATTATATTTATTTGTTAAGAGATGAAGGTGGTTGAAGTGGCTAGCGGACACGGTAATATTCCAGAAGAAGTTATCGAGAGCGTGCTGGCGCGGCATGACATTGTCGATACCGTCGGTAAGGTTGTCCATTTGTCCAAGCAGGGGAAATATTTATGGGGCCTCTGCCCGTTCCATTCGGAGAAATCCCCTTCCTTCACCGTAACCCCGGACCGGGGAGTTTTTCATTGCTTTGGCTGTGGTATGGGCGGAAATGCCATCAAATTCAGGATGGAAATCGAAGGGTTATCCTTCCCCGAAGCAGTCAGAATAATGGCGGAAGAAAGTGATATTGTTATTCCCGAAGGCAAAGGAGGCACATTATCTCCTCCCGATCCTGAGCGGGACCGGCTGATACAGGCTTATGAGTTATCGGCCAAATTTTATCATTTTTTGCTGAAGAACACGGAATACGGCACTGCCGCAATGAATTATTTAAGATCCCGGAACTTCAGTGATAAAATGATCGACCAGTTTCAAATCGGCTATGCTCCAGACCGTTGGGACACCCTGCTGCAGTTTCTGGAGAAACGGAATTTTGATCTTGCTGAAATGGAAAAAGGCGGGCTGTTGTCTGCCAGGGGCGAGGGCAAAGGGTATCTCGACCGCTTTCGCGGGCGCGTTATTTTTCCGATTGCGAACCGCACAGGCAAGACCATCGCTTTTGCCGGAAGAATTCTTGGGGAAGGTCAGCCGAAATATTTGAATTCCCCGGAGAGCAGACTATTTAACAAAAGCCGGATTCTGTACAATTTGCACCAGTCCAAAGCATCCATCCGCAAAACGCGGCAAATCGTCCTCTTCGAAGGATACGGCGATGTCATTTCGGCCTGGGAAGCAGGTGTGCATAACGGCGTGGCTACCATGGGAACCTCGCTGACTGAGGGACATGTAGCCCTGATGAAAAGTCTGGCTGACGAGATTGTTCTTGCCTACGATGGTGACCGGGCTGGACAAGCTGCAGCGATGAAGGCGATCCCGATGCTGGAAAGCAATGATCTGCGGGTGAAGGTTGCCGTGCTGCCGAGCGGTCTGGATCCGGATGAATTTATCTCCCGTCACGGCGGGGACAGATTCAAAGAACAGGTGATGGATTCGGTGGTTTCATCCATAAAATTTAAGCTTATATATCTGAAAAAAAACCATATACTCCTAGAGGAAGACGGCAAAATCGCCTATGTCAAGGAGGCATTGGAGATTATTGCATCACTGCAATCTTCGACCGAGCGTGAAGTTTATCTGCGGGAAATATCCTCAGAGCTGGAGCTGTCATATGATAGCTTAAAGCAGGATTGCAACTTACTGCGGGCGTCGATGCAAAAAAACATCCCCGAAGGGGATAATAACGATAAAAGGTGGAATAATGGTAGGCATAAAAAAGGGCAGGTGCAGACACCTACTTTACTGCCCGCTTATCATGTTGCGGAACGGCGCCTGCTATCCTTTATGATTCAGGACCCGGAAGCTGCTACTTATGTAGGCGAACGCCTCGGAGAAGAGTTCAACATCGATGATCATGCGGCAATCGCCGCTTATCTATATGCCTATTATGCGCAAGGCAAACCACCCGGCATCAGCCGTTTTTTATCATCACTACAGGATGATCGTCTGGAAAAGACTGCAACAGCGATATCCATGATGGACACACCGCCGGATTGGAATACGCAGGTTTTGGACGATTGTATCCGTGAAGTAAGGAAGTACCCCCTGCAGCGCAGGATGGAGCAAAAACGGGAAGAAATGATTCAAGCGGAGAAATCCGGTGACTTTTTGCGTGCGGCACAAATTGCAAGTGAGATTATAACCCTAGAGAGACAATAAGAAATTGACAGGATGTACCTAGGGAGGAGGGAGTCGAATTATGGCGAACGATCAGCACACTGAACTGGAAGCAGAATTTACTCTGGATCAGGTTAAGGACCAGCTTATTGAGCACGGCAAGAAAAGATCATCATTGAACTACAAAGATATTATGGAGAAATTGTCGCCGTTTGATCAAGACCCCGAGCAGATGGAGGAATTCTACGAGCAGCTCAGCGACCTCGGTATCGAGGTTGTAAATGAGAATGACGAAGAAGGTTCGCCGCTCCGCCAGAGCGAGGACAACGAGAATAGCGACTCTGACGACTTCAGCTTTGACGACGATTTGTCGCTGCCGCCGGGAATCAAAATTAACGACCCCGTCCGGATGTATCTGAAGGAAATCGGACGTGTGCCGTTGCTCTCGGCTGACGATGAAGTCGAACTGGCCATGAGAATCAAAAATGGTGATGAGGAAGCGAAACGCCGGCTGGCTGAAGCCAATCTGCGGCTCGTTGTCAGTATCGCCAAGCGTTATGTTGGACGCGGCATGTTGTTCCTGGATTTGATCCAGGAGGGCAATATGGGGCTGATCAAAGCGGTTGAGAAATTTGACCACAACAAAGGGTTCAAATTCAGTACCTATGCTACTTGGTGGATTCGTCAGGCCATTACGCGGGCGATCGCTGACCAGGCGCGGACAATCCGTATTCCAGTGCATATGGTGGAGACCATCAACAAGCTGATTCGTGTCTCCCGTCAGCTGCTGCAAGAGCTTGGGCGCGAGCCTTCGCCGGAAGAAATTGCGGCTGAAATGGAATTGACGGTTGAGAAAGTCAGAGAAATCATGAAGATTGCCCAAGAGCCGGTTTCCCTGGAAACACCAATCGGTGAAGAGGATGATTCGCATCTGGGCGATTTCATTGAGGATCAGGAGGCGCTTGCTCCTGCGGATGCAGCAGCCTATGAACTGCTGAAGGAACAGCTGGAGGATGTGCTGGACACGCTCACCGAGCGTGAAGAGAATGTGCTTCGTCTTCGTTTCGGTCTGGATGACGGACGGACGAGAACGCTTGAGGAAGTGGGTAAAGTATTCGGCGTAACCCGTGAGCGGATCCGCCAGATTGAAGCAAAAGCGCTGCGTAAGCTGCGCCACCCAAGCCGCAGCAAACGGCTTAAAGATTTCCTCGAATAGGTTTCATAAACCGGACCTTCTGCTGCACGGTGGCAGGAGGTCCTTTTATCTTGAGATACACCTAAGTAAAGGTGTGAAAAGAGAGGGATTAGCCGTTGAATTTGGAAAAACGAGAAATTATATTAAGAGAAATTCATTACTGGAGAAGGAGCAAGCTGCTACCTGAGCAGTATTGCGACTTCTTGACCAACCTTTACGATGATGAAAAGGAGATCAAAGACAGCAATCCGATCTCGCTGAAAAATCTTCAGCAGGGCAGCATCAAAATATGGTTGTTTGGTTTTGGAATTATTTCCTTGATTTTCTTGATTAGTCTTTATTTTAGCGTTTTTCCTTGGCCTTTGCAACTTGCCACAGCTCTATGTGTACTAATTGTTTGTTACGGTTACTCGGCTATTTACCGGGACCGAAACCACATGATCAGTCTTGTTTTGGCAGGAGTTGGCAGTGTACTGACGATAGGATTTGGCCTCTGGCTCATTGCTCTGCATGATCTGAACGCGGACTTGTGGCGGCCGCTGCTGATCGCAGGATGCGGCCTATTGTGGGTGATACTCGGATTCACATTGCGTATAGGCTTGCTGCACTATTGCGGGTTTGCCTTCTGGGCCCTGCTCTATGCCGGGTTCTCCGGCCAAATGCGCCCTGATGCTTCAGTCCTGGAGCTTGAGCTGCTCTGGCTGCCGCTCTGTATACTGATGGTCTGGCTGAGCTGGTTGTTGTACCACAGGATCAAAGGGGTTTCAGGGGTATATCTGGGCGTCGGAGTGTCGCTGTGGCTGATGCCGGAGATTGATGCGTTGTGGCTCAGACCGGATTATCCGGAATGGGTGTCGCTGGTGTTAATATTTAAGATTGCAGTTGGCCTTGCGCTGCTGTTTATTTTCCGAAAAAAATGGATAACGTGGGTGGCCTCATGAACAACGTAAAATTATCAAACCGGCTCCAGCTTGTGCTGGAGCAGATTCCAACAGGCAGCAAACTTGCCGATATCGGCTCGGATCATGCGCTGCTTCCGGTAGCAGCCTTGAGAAGCGGGAAAGCGGTCTCTGCAATAGCAGGTGAAGTCAATCCAGGACCTTATGAAGCAGCACGTAGAGGTGTGGCGGAGGCGGGCCTGGGCAAACAGATTGAGGTGCGGCGCGGAGACGGCCTCGAAGTGCTGGAGCCGGGTGAAGCTGACAGCATCTCCATCGCCGGAATGGGCGGCGCATTGATAGCCGCTATTCTGGACCGCGGCAAAAGCCTCGGCAAGCTTGCAGGTGTGAAGCTGCTTGCGCTGCAGCCAAATGTGGGCGAGGATATTCTGCGCCGCTGGCTGCTAAACAACCACTGGGTGCTTACGGCAGAGCATATCCTGGAAGAAGACGGGAAAATATATGAAATACTGACGGCGGTCCCT
Organism: Paenibacillus sp. FSL L8-0340; assembly: GCF_038593145.1. Lineage (NCBI taxonomy): Bacteria > Bacillati > Bacillota > Bacilli > Caryophanales > Paenibacillaceae > Paenibacillus > Paenibacillus sp. FSL L8-0340. The sequence continues at coordinate 5,773,686 of NZ_CP151967.1, read as the reverse complement.
GACGGTGAAGCTGCAGGGATCACAAATGAACAGCTTTATCGTGAACGGCAGCTTGCTGGCGGCAATATGGTATGCAGCAAGGAGCTGCTTCTGCAAATGGGGCCTTGGCTGCTGCAAGCGCCAAACGCTGTATTTACTGCCAAATGGCAGAGTGAGATTGCAAAATTGGAAGGGATTCTGGCTTCTCTGTCCCGCTCGGAGCTTGAATCGGCGGAAGAAAAGCGCAGCAGGATCACGGCACAGATCACAACAATCTTGGAGGTGCTGAAATGTACGCCAAAGGACAAACTGTAATCGGGTATATGGAGCAGCTTGCCCCAAAACATCTGGCTGAGGAATGGGACAACATCGGCCTTCAGCTGGGCAGCCTGCAGAAAGAAATTACCGGCGTGCTGGTTGCACTGGACGTCAACGACGACATTGTGGACGAAGCGATTGCTCAGGGCTGCAACCTGATCATCGCCCATCACGCGATTATCTTTCGTCCGCTTAAGGGGATACAGACCGAAACACCGATGGGCAAGCTCTATGAGAAGCTGATCAAAAATGATATTGCCGTATACATCAGCCATACCAACCTGGATGTCGCTGAAGGAGGGATGAACGACTGGATGGCGGAAGCGCTTGGCATCGAGAACGGTGTGCCGATTAAGGACATTCATACCGAGCAGTTGTCTAAGCTGGTTGTATTCGTGCCGAAGAATCATCACCAGAAGGTGCTGGACGCCATACTGAATGCCGGTGCAGGCTGGATCGGCAACTACAGCCATTGCAGCTTCAACATCGAAGGCTACGGCACCTTTATTCCGCGTGAAGGCTCGGAACCTTATATTGGAGAAGCGGGTAAAATGGAACGCGCTGAGGAAGTCCGCATTGAGACGATCGTGCCGCTGTCTATCCGCAATAAAGTAGTTCAGGCGATGCTTAAAGCGCATCCTTACGAAGAGGTGGCGTATGATCTTTATTCCATGGACCTTAAAGGCCGCAGCCTCGGACTCGGCAGAGTAGGCAAGCTTAAGGAGCCAACAACGCTTGGCGAATTTATCGGGACGGTCAAAACCGGCCTGAAGGTTGATCACGTTCGTGTTGTGGGCGATTTGAACCGGCCCATCCGCAAAGCGGCTGTTATGGGCGGCTCGGGGGCGAAGTATTATAACAGCGCCATCTTCAAAGGAGCCGATGTGCTGGTGACTGGCGATGTCGATTATCATACGGCTCAAGATGCTTACTTGGCTGGCATCTCATTAATTGATCCGGGACATAATGCGGAGAAGATTATGAAGGAGAAAGTGGCCGGTTGGATTCAGGGCAAGCTGGCTGAGCATAAGTACGGTACAGCGGTATATGCTTCGCAGATTGATACAGAGCCTTTCAAATTCCTGTAGATTCCCTTTATTTACACTTGTGCAGGTTGCGGCAAATCTGTATAATATACAATGTTGATCGGGAAGTTTGACAGACAATCGCCGGTGTGCGTGAAGACGCCGCGGGAGGAAAGTCCGGGCTCCACAAGGCAGGGTGCTGGATAACATCCAGTCGGCGCGAGCCGAAGGATAGTGCCACAGAAATGGACCGCCGATGGCCGCTTTCGGGCGGCACAGGCAAGGATGGAACCGAGGTGTAAGAGACCCCGAGGAACGCTGGTGACTTCGTTCCTGGTAAACCCCATCTGGAGCAAGACCTAATGAGACGCAGCGCTTCCTTAACCGGAAGAGCAGCCTTCGCCTGAGGCGTGTCTAGGTTGGTCGCTGGAGCTGTGCAGTAATGTATGGCCTAGATAGATGATTGTCGCTTATGGTGGGAGGGTAGTTCCCGTTTGAACCACGACGAGCACAGAACCCGGCTTACGGCAAACTTTCCTAACTGACAACTCTTATGAACTATTATTCTGTGAAGCTTATATACGACAGACAGCGGCCTTCCTTTGGAAGGTCGCTTTTTTGTGCGCCTTAGTTTAAAGATAAAATTAAAAAGACCGCATCGCTCCCTGTTATGAGGACGGTACGATCTTTTTTGTTGTTTTAGATGATCACTCTGGCGGACCTCAGTGACGTTATTTATGCGACAATACTGTTTTTGTCGTAGAAGCGGACTCAGGCGGCGTTATTTACTAAAATAGTGAGGTTAATAGCTGTTCTATTGTTAAATAACTGCACTGGAGTCCGCACCAGGCATTATTGAGCTGATTTTTGACAAATTAGGTCCCTCGAGTCCGTGCCAAAAGCAGCTCATATAGAGTCTTCAAGGCAAGGAGCAGCGTTTTTCCGGAATTCCACCTTCAGACTAAGCACGAACGTGCCGGAGTATTCCTGGTTGGCTGTTCTAGCAGAAGCAACAATATCTGGCAGGCAACGCAGCGGGGGCTCTGTTATTCCAGCGCCGGCATAAGCGTTGTCTCCAGGCTCTGGGAGTACTTGATGAGGGCCTTTTCCAGCCGCCCTACAGCAAGCGGAACCAGCTCCGGCGGAGTATGGGTGAAGTTCAGCCGCATTGCATTTTTCACAGGCTTGGCGGAATAGAACACTTCACCGGGCACAAAGGCTACACCTTGCTCCACGGCGAATGGAAGCAGCCCGGCAGTGTTAATAGCGGTGGATAGCTTCAGCCACAGGAACATCCCGCCCCGGGGTTCTTCGAACTTTGCGTCTTCCCAGCCGCGCGACGCCAGTTCGGCTGAGAGCTGCTTCATCCGTGAGTGGTATTCGCGGGAGATAAGACGGATATGTCCCTCAAGGTCAAAGACCCGAAGCAGTTCATAGAGGGCACGCTGGTCTATGGTGCTGGAATGCAGGTCGGCTGCCTGCTTGGCTTTGGCAACTATCCGGATCAGCTCAGCCGGACCGATAATCCAACCGGTACGCAGGGCAGGCGCGACTATCTTGGAGAATGTTCCCGTGTAGACGACACAGGATTCCCCGCCGTAGCTTCTGTCGATCGCTGCCAGTGATGGAGGATAGGCATCAGCGGAATCGTCGAACTTAATTTCACCGTAAGGGTTGTCTTCAAGAATCAGCACGCCGTATCGTCGGCACAGGGAGACAACTTGTTCGCGGCGTTCCTTGCTCCAGGTTGCCCCGGAGGGGTTGTTGAAGGTAGGGACGGCATAGAGCAGCTTGGGGCGGTGTGTGCGAAGCTGCTCCTCCAGATGGTCAGGCAGCATGCCGGATTCATCGCTCTGAACAATGTGAATGTCCGCCCGGTAGGAGTTCAACACCTGCAAAGCTGCCATATAAGTTGGAGCTTCCACGAGGACAGCATCTCCGGGATCAAGCAGTATTTTGCACAGCAGATCTATGGCTTGCTGGGAGCCTGTGGTGAGGAGCATTTCCGAGATATCCGTCTGGATACCCTGATGGGTCAGTCTGGCCGCAACCTGCTCACGCAGCGGAATATAGCCTTCGGTGAGACCGTATTGCAGTGCCGATGTCTCGCCGGCAAGAGCCCGGCTGTAAGCCTCACGAACAGCTTCTACCGGGAAGAAGTCTTCGGCGGGCAGTCCGCCTGCCAGTGAAATGATGTCTTTGCCTTGGGTAATCTTCAGAATTTCGCGAACTGCCGAGGATCCCAGATGTTCCGTCATCGTAGAGTATTTGATCTTCATAAAAAATGCTCCCCGCTTTACAATTTTGTTGTATCATAACGGCATAGCGGTATAACAGTAAAGCGTTGAATATAACAGTGGGGGGGAAGTGCAGATGCATATTGATTTACTCCGCAGCGGCAGTAAATCTTTGCCGCAGCAAATCAGCGAAACGATGGCCCAGCGGATCACTTCGGGATTGCTGCAGCCGGGAGCCCGCCTGCCTTCCGTGAGAAACCTGGCATCTTCCCTGAAGGTAAGCCAGGTCACGGTAAGCAAAGCTTATGCTGAACTGGAAAGTCACGGGCATATCACCTGCAGCCAGGGAAAGGGCTGTTTTGTGGCCGAGAGAGCGCGGATGTCCCTGGATGCTGGGACGGGGTGGCAGGACGGGTATGACGACTTTTTGCCGCGGGCTCAGCTATGGCTGAATTTTGATTACTCCAAGGTGGAATATCCTTTTCATATGGCGGCGATTCATGGCGATCTGCTTCCGCTGGATTCTATCGGCGCGACTATGTCAACTCTTGTGACCGAACAGCCGGAGCTAATGGCTTCGTACGGCAATTTTCAGGGGGATCTGGAGCTGCGGGAAGTGATGTGCAGACATCTGCAAGGTCATGGAATCCATCTGCGCTCATCTGATTTAATGATCACGAGCGGAACCCAGCAGGGTATTGATCTGGTGGCCCGGACGTTTGTCGGCCCCGGGGATACCGTGTATCTGGAAGCGCCCAGCTATACGGGGGCTATAGATGTTTTTGCCGGACGTGGTGCGGAGATGATCTTTGTGCCCATGGACAACGAAGGAATGAAGGTGGATGTGCTCACTAAACTATGCGACCGGAGACCGCCGAAGCTAATCTATACCAATCCTACGTTCCAGAATCCGAGCGGCGTCACGATGAGTATCACAAGAAGACAGCGGCTGCTGGAACTAGCTAGAAGCTACCGCTGTCTCATTGTGGAGGATGATCCGTTCAGTGATCTGTATTTCCGCAAGCCGCCTCCGCCTTCGATCAAATCGATGGATGCAGAAGGGCATGTTGTGTACATGAAAAGCTTCAGCAAAGTCATTGCCCCGGGCTGCAGAATTGCCTGCGTTGCCGCCGGAGGCAACATTCTCTCCCGGCTGATTGCCGCCAAATCGGCGAGTGACCTCGGGAGCCCGCTGCTGACCCAGAAGGCGGTGCTTCCGTTCATTGCGCGCAAATATGAGACTTACGCAGAGCAACTGCGGACCGCGCTGCGGGGACGTATGGAGAAGGCGGCAAAGCTGCTGAAACAGCATGCCCCTCAGGGAGTGTCCTGGAATCTGCCTGAGGGCGGGCTGAATTTGTGGCTGCAGCTGCCCACGCCCAGCGGCATCGGCAGGCTGCATGAGCTGGCAGAGCAGGAGGGCATCTCTTTCCTTCCGGGCGATGTCTGCTACTCCGGAGAGGTCCCTTCCCGCCATATCCGGCTATGTTATTCGCAGATGAAGGAAGCGGATATGGAACGCGGGCTGCGGCTGTTCCTGAGGCTCTTGGACAAGCATCTCAGCTCTGTCCGTTAATTGCTGTTCTCCAGATTGTGCTGCATGGATTTCAATTGACGATCGACATGCTGCGGGAATAGCTGCAGCGGAACTACACTTCCCCCGGCTGCCCGGAGTGTCCTATAGATATCGACCTGACCCCAGCCATAATACTTATCATGGCCGGTATCGCCGAGGTCGACGGCGTTCGAAATCATCAGCTCCATGACCTCCTTATTGGTCAGCGCCGGGTTGAGCGAACGTACAAGTCCCGCGAGTGCAGCTACATGGGGGCTGGCCATGGAGGTGCCGGACAATGCTGCATATTGGTTGTCGGGGTAGGTGCTGGCGATGCTTTCCCCGGGTGCGGTGACATCGATGTAATCCCCGTAATTGGAGAAAGAGGCTTTTTCTCCATTAGCGTTAGTCGCGGCAACCGCCAGAACCTCCTCATAAGCAGCAGGAAATCCCGGACGTTCAGTGTTATCGTTGCCCGCAGCGGAAACGATAACGACATCGCGGTCATAGGCATACTTAATCGCATCATGCAGAAACTGCGAATCGGCATAGTTGCCGAGGCTGAGATTGATCACCTTGGCTCCTTTGTCGGCTGCCCAAATAATACCCTCAGCGACGGAATACGTGGTGCCTGCGCCGGAGTTGTCCAGCGCTTTGACTGGAAGGATTTTATTGTACCAGCTGATGCCGGCCACTCCCTCCTCGTTGTTGATCACCGCGCCGATAATGCCGGCTACATGAGTTCCATGCCCCACATCATCATTCGGTGTCGAACCTTTTGCGATCGCGTTATATCCGGCCAGGAGCTGGCCCTGCAGATCCGGATGACTTGCCTGTACGCCGGTATCGACCACAGCCACAACCACTTCCTTGCTGCCCTTGGACAAATTCCAGCCTTGCTCTGTTTCAATAGCCGGCAAATTCCATTGGTAGGTAGAGAACAGCAGATCATTGGGTGTAATTACACTGGCCCCTGTATTTTCGACTGCGGTCTCATTGGTTAAATACATATAGTGAGGTTCCGTATATTCAGGCTGCCATTTAGAGGTGAAGTAGGATTTAAGCTCGGCATAGTTCATTTTATCCGAACGGAAAATATAGGCATATCCCAATTTGCGCGGCTCCTTGCAGCGGATGTCCGCAGTTATAGTCTGGATCTGTCCAGCAGTGAGATAGCCGTTCTTAAAGCGTACGACGATTTCATTCTCGTAGAAATGGCTGGCGTTCTCGTTATCATGGCCGGTCTTGACGGTGATATCCTTCAGCGTATCAGCATGAATCGATTCCACCCGGTACTTCCCTTCCTTCGGATAAGGAATCAGCCGCAGATTTTTGAGCTGATGATCGGCGACACGGTCGAGGATCTTCTGATTAATCAGGGCAATGACGCCAATTTTTCCATCCTGATCACGCTGAGCCATGAAATAATATTTTTTCTGACCGATGATGAAGGAGGGGGATTCATAGGATTGATGGCCTCTGATCGCTGATTTTGCCGTGTTCAGGTACTTTAGCAGCTGTTTATTCTCCTGACCGCTGCCCTCCGGCAGGGAGGATTTGAAGGTGTGTGTTTGCTGGGTAACGAAATCGATCCAGATAAGCATGGTGATATGTCCGTGTCCTTGCTGCAGACGTTTGGCATATGCTGAAATATCTCGGGGCGCTGCACCATGCGTATCAGCAAGCATTGTTCTTAGGTGCTTGCCCACGTCAGTTCGGTTTAGCCGGTCTGTAGCTTTAACATCCTGAACCAGGGAAGTTTTCTTGACTGTTTTTTCCTGGGAGGGATTAGGTACGGCTGCTTGTTTCAGTTTCCCGTCTCCTTCATGCCGCAACGCAAACGTCAGTAGAACTACCGTGAACGCAGCGGTGACTAAACCGGCGACGGTTAAATTTTTACGGGACATATTTTCCGCTCCTTCATGGCATCGTAATAGCTATAGGTTTAGAAGAGAGTGCCCCTTTTATGCATCACAGAAAAGGATACCGCGTCCCAAGGTTTTATGTTAATATCAAAAAGAGTAATAGGAATAATTAAGTTACAGGGAAATAAGCAATACCTATTGAGAATGACTACCAGAAGTTGAAAATGACTACAAGAAGCAAGGACTAATAAGGGGGAGCACTCGCCATGTCAGCAGCCAATGTGCAGAAATTGTGTGAAACGACGAGAGAAAAACTTAAATCCGTGATCGGTAAAATGGAATTATTCCTCAACAACCATGCCCTGCCTCAGCTAGTAACCGAAGAAGATGAAGAAACGGTAGCTTTTTATCAAGGTTTCCTGTCCGATCTCCGCCACCTGCTGGTATTCTCGGAAATGTCTTATGAGAAGCTGGGAGTTGCCCTGCGCCGCGCCACATTTGACGAAGCATTCGCGCAAAAAGCGCTATATAATGTATATCATTATGGAGTCAACAATTTCTTTTATCCAAAGAATGAAAGTTACTCCGAGGACGGCCGTTACGCCTACACAGGCCAGGATGCCATCCGTTTCCGCAAAAAGCCTGTTCGCCCGGCCCGTGATATTATTATGGAGATTACCAAAGTCTATGAAGAGCTGCGCGATGACCTCAATTATTATGAGAATGATTATTTAACTGAAAAGCGTATGCAAAACCAGGTTTAACATCTTATGTCATATTTCGCGAAATTCAAAGGATCGTTTCTGTCATGAACACATGGCGGAACGGTCTTTTTTGTAAATATAAGCATTTATATGTTTCACACGATAAATTATCCTTCTATTTCTCGCTGAAACGGTACCGTCCTTAAAAAGGACGGCGAAGCCGTTTCCACTTGATTGATTAAGCTTTCTGCAAAGCGTGGGGACAGAGTGTTTTTGTGGGTATTGTGGTGGGGACTGGCACCTCATCTACCGCATAGAGATGAAATTCCACGGACATAATGATTCCTGAGGTGATCACATGACAACCACAAAACCGCTTGTAAGATGTAGTGTGAGCAACTGTCATTATTGGGGTGAACAGAACTTATGCCGGGCCGAGGAGATCGTTATTGAAATTGACAAGCATGTAGGCAGCCGGTTCAAGGAAGAATATGCCGAAGAGATGATAGCTAACAATCATCATGATCATGCCGCAACTTCGTCCGCGACCTGCTGTCTGACCTTCAAGCCTAACAACTAGGAGGCCTGAAAATGGACAAACACAGTGATAAATCCAAACTTGACCCGTCCGAAAGGAAAAAAATCATCCTGCGCCCGCGGAGAGTGGATTATCCCCGGCGGGACCGGGCCCACAATGAAGAGTATGCCGCGGAGATAAGCCCGCTTCCGGCACATATTCACAGCACAGGCGGCAAAACAGCCGAATCCAAGGAGCGCAGTGAGACAGAGACCGGCAGCAAGGGGCTGGGGAGGGTCGGGCTGGGCTTCGGGATTGCCTCCTTGTTCATCTGGTCGGTTATTCTGGGTCCCGTAGCTGCCATACTTGGGTACTATGCTTACGCCAAAGGGCAAAAAACTACAGGCGCATGGGCAATGGGACTGGGGATTGTATCTACGCTCAGCTATTTTGTCATGATACCATTTGCCCGCTAACCTAAGAAGAAACCGGAAGCAATGAAATCAAAACAGGCTTTTAGACCTAACTATAAGGGTCTGAAGTCTGTTTTTTCATGTCAGCATATAGCAATTATTATAAATCGACTGTAAAATAAAGTCGTATTTTAAATTTAAATTGAGTTTCTTAAGGTAAGGAATTTTATATAGAGGATCAGCAGAAGGAAAGGACAGTGCAATATGGCGATCAATCCGGCTTCAGGGAGCGGAGTTGGGCAACTAAGATGGGTGAACTTAAGAAGTTCGAGCCTCAAAAGTGAAACAGGGAAAAATCCCAGTGAAGTATCGGGTTCAACGTCAGCGGAGTTTTCCGCTTTGCTGCAGGAGCGGACGTTGCAGCCGGGGGATAGGGACAGCGCCACTGCACTGAATTCCCTTGGCGACAACTCCTCCTTAAGCGGTCTGCTGTGGCAGCAGCTTGGAGGGACAAGCGATTCATATGACGCAATTTCCGGGGAAATAACGGAAACCAGGCCCACCGATTATGAAGAGCTGATTCAGACGGCCAGTACGAAGTATGGTGTGCCGGTAGATTTGATCAAGGCAGTAATCGATACGGAATCCTCGTTCAACCCGAATGTCGTTTCTTCGGCGGGAGCGAAGGGATTGATGCAGCTGATGGATGGCACGGCGAATGGCCTCGGCGTTTCCGACCCCTTCGATCCGGCTCAGAGCATTGACGGCGGGGTACGTTATTTATCGTATCAGCTGAAGCGTTTTGACGGGCAGGAGAAGATGGCGCTTGCCGCTTATAATGCCGGGCCCGGACGGGTAAACAAGCTCGGAGTCAACAGTGACCAGGAGCTGATGGAGAAGCTTTCCCAGCTTCCGAAAGAAACCCAGGACTATATTCTCAAAATAGAACGCGCCCGCGCTGAATACGCAGTATAATAAAAAGGATCAAATGGTGTCGTCTGGACCACTCTGGTGGCGGGACCCGTTTGATCCTTTTTTCCGGATCAGTTATTCTATATTCTCGCGCATGATCAGCACAGAAGCAAAGGAGAGACCCGATATATGCTGTACTGGGATTATGCCGCTGCCGCACCCCCTTATGAAGAAGTAGTGCAGACGATGGAGCAGATTATGAAGCAGCATTATGCGAATCCCTCGTCGCTGCACCGTGCAGGTACGGAAGCGGACCGGCTTATCAAACGTTCAAGGGAAGTCTGCGCAGCCGCGCTCGGAGTGAAGCCGCAGGAGATTCTGTTCACCTCCGGCGCTACCGAAAGCAACAACCTCGCGGTTAAAGGTGCTGCTCTTCAGTATCAGAGCAGGGGACGCCATATCGTGACTACGGAAATAGAGCATCCTTCGGTCTATGAGAGCTGCCTGCAGCTGCAAAACATGGGCTGGGAGATCACCTTTGTAGCACCAGACAGCTCAGGAATAGTTGAGCCCTCCCGTATTGCCGCTGCGGTGCGCCGGGATACTGTACTTGTCAGCGTGATGCATGTCAATAATGAGGTTGGAACAGTGCAGCCGCTGCTGGAGATCGGGCGGCTGGTGAAGGCTGCCAACCACCGGACGCTGTTTCATGTGGACGGAGTGCAGGGCTACAGCGGGTTTGAGCCAAGACTTGGTGAATGGCAGGCTGACCTGTACAGCTTATCCCCCCACAAAATCCGCGGCCCGCGCGGGGTAGGGCTGCTGTTTGTAAGAGAAGGGGTTACGCTATTCCCGTTGCTGACTGGCGGCTCCCAGGAAAACGGACTCCGCGCCGGCACAGAAAATGTGCCGGCGGTTGTGGCTTCCGCCAAAGCCATCCGCATGAGCGGCGAGCGGAGGGAACAGGTTAACAACGTGATGATTCCGCTGCGCAACCGGCTGTTGAAGTTTGTGGCCGGCATCCCGGAACTGAAGGTCAACAGCAGGGAGGACGGAGCTCCGCATATTGTCCATTTCTCTTATCCCGGTATGAAGGGGGAAGTGCTGGCCCGCAAGCTGGAGGAACTGGGGATGGTCGTATCCACCCGTTCGGCCTGCTCCTCGCGGCTGGCCGAGCCGAGCCGGATTCTGCTGTCCATGGGCAGGGATGTTTCTACGGCACTTGGCGGAATCCGCATTAGCCTTGGCGACAGCCATACGGAAGCTGATATTGCCCTGCTGGAGCAGGCGCTGCTTAAGGCTGTACAGTCTTTGAAGATTGTTGAAGGAGGCATGAGATAACCGATGAAAGAGCAGGAAACTGGAACTGCCATAGGCGGCGGAAGCAGTATTGAATATGCAGATATGCTTATACTGAGGTTCGGGGAATTTACACTGAAGGGCAAGAACCGGGCCCGGTTCGAGAAGACGGTGCTGAGCCATGTGAGGGAGATGGTCAAGCCGTATCCCAAAGTGGTGCTGAGCAAGGAATTCGGACGGATTTATGTGCAGTTGAACGGTGAGCCGGCCGGCGAATTGGCGGCGTCGCTGAAGAATGTATTCGGCATCGCCTCTATTAGTCCGGTCAAGGTCTCTTTATCGGAGTTTGACGATATCCTGTCCGCCAGCCGGACATTCCTGAAGATTATCGCTCCAGCCCCGGGTACTACCTTTAAGGTCAACGCGCGCCGGGTATGGAAGGAGTTCCCGCATGGCTCCATCGAGATGAATAAGCTGATCTCAACTCCGCTGCTGCAAGGCTACCCCGGCCTGATCGTGGATGTGAAATCACCGCAGATGGAGCTCAAGATCGAAATTCGCGAGGGGTATACTTATATTTTCTGTGAGAATATCCCCGGGGTCGGAGGGTTTCCGCTGGGAACCAACGGAAAGGCTATGCTCCTCCTGTCCGGCGGTATTGATAGTCCTGTGGCAGGCTGGTCTTCGATGCGCCGCGGTTTGGAAGTGGAGTGTGTCCACTTCTACAGTTATCCTTATACAAGCGAGCTTGCCCGCCAGAAGGTCGTGGATCTTGCGCGGGTACTGTCTCGTTATGCCGGGGTGATTAAGCTGCATCTCATTCCGTTTACGGAGGTGCAGACCGCTTTTACGGGGATTGGCCAGGATAACCTGATCATTACGCTGATGAGGCGGGCGATGCTGAAGATTACCACCCGGCTGGCTGAACGGGAAGGGGCACTTGCACTTGTTACCGGGGAGAGTCTGGGGCAGGTGGCCAGCCAGACGTTGTCCAGCATGAATGTCATCGGCCGCGCTACAACACTGCCGCTGCTGCGGCCGCTGGTCATGATGGACAAAAGCGAGATTGTGGAGCTTTCGCAAATGATCGGCACGTATGATTTATCTATCCTGCCTTACGAGGATTGCTGCACGTTATTTGTGCCTAAATCACCTACGACTAACCCGAATCTGCGGATTGTGGACAAGATTGAAGCGACGTTGCCCGGATATGCCGAACGGCTGGATGCTGCTGTCGCGGGGACAGAGACGATTTCCATTACGCCTTACGGGGATGAGAAACCAAGCGATGTAGTTCCGGCGCAAGCCGGGCTGCAGGAAGAGTGGTTCTAACACAATAACAGGGGGCCGAAACCGTTGACAGATTTCGGCCCCCTTTTTTTGTTGATGAAACGGTATATCTTACCCCGAGGTCCCGCTATGCGGGATCTTTTTATGCTCCAGCCGCCGTTTCCAGTGCCCTGCAGCCAGTATGCCTGCAATCACAAGGATGATGAAGAGAACATGCAGCAGCGGGTGCTGCTCAAAAAAAGGCTGGAGCTTCTGTTCACCGGTAATCATGGTGGAGGCGGTGTACCCCAGCACTGCGGAACCGATGTAAATAATCCAGGGATACCGGTTAATCAGCTTAATAAAAAGCGTACTGCCCCAGACCACAATGGGAACACTGATAAGCAGTCCTACCACAACCAGCGTGATATTGTGATTGGCTGCTCCGGCAATGGCGATGACATTGTCCAGACCCATGGCCGCGTCGGCAACAATAATTGTCCGCACAGCCGCCCACAGTGTGCCTCCGGCCTTGATATCCGCATCGTTATTTTCCCCGCTGAGCAGCTTGTAAGCAATCAGGATCAGCAGCAGCCCACCGAACAGCAGCAGCCAAGGGACTTTCAGCAGCCAGACAACCAGTATGGTAGCGATGATCCGCAGCACAACGGCTCCGCCCGTTCCAAGCAGAATAGCCTTTTTCTGGGTGCCTGCCGGTAAATTTCGTGCAGCAAGCCCGATGACAATAGCGTTGTCCCCCGCCAGAATCAAATCAAGAAAGACGATATTCAGCAAGGGCAATATAAAATCGGTAACAGTTGTATTCAAGCCGGGTCACTCCCATAGTTTGTTGGTCAGAGCATTAGATAGGTATAGTTTTGTATACGCTAAAAAAGGGCCGGACATGCATCAGCCGGGAAAAAAGTTGGACAGGAAGCATAGCTTGTCGCCATTCCACATACATGTAATTACATGTAGTCCGGGGAGGTAAAAGCTAATGGATTCCTTGTTGCTGCTTGGGGAAATATTGATGATCAATCTTGTGCTGAGCGGAGATAACGCGATGGTCATAGCGATGGCCAGCAAAAATCTCCCGGAGAAGAACCGCAAAACTGCTGTCTGGTGGGGGGCTGCGGGCGCTGTCATTCTTCGGTGTGTGCTGACGTTTGCGGCAGTGCTGCTGCTGAAAATCCCCTATATTGAAGCGGGCGGAGGCATTCTGCTGCTATGGATTGCCTTCAAGCTGCTGCTGGAGGAAGAAGAGGAGGTTAGGGTGGAGGAAAGCTCTACCGTGTGGAGGTCCATCCGCACCATTCTGTTGGCGGACTTTATCATGAGTCTCGACAATGTGCTGGCGATTGCGGGAGTAGCCAAAGGTGATTTGGCCATAATCGTTATCGGGATCGCGTTAAGCATTCCGATCGTCGTCTGGGGAAGCGGTATTATCGTCGGCTGGCTGCACCGGTTTCCTGTGCTTGTCTTCATCGGCGCCTACATACTCGCCCATACTGCTGGAGAAATGCTGCTGCAGGATGCCAAGTTTGGTGCGGTGCTTTCCTTTATGCTGCCGTCTTTACACTCCATTTTACCGCTTGCACTTGGTGTTATCGTTGTCCTGTCCGGCATGATTAAGCGGAGGACCGTATCCGCAGGTTAAGAAGCGGCAATACTAGAGGCTGTGCCAAAAGCTGGATAAGCTGGGGCGCAGCCTCTTTAGACTGAGCAGCTTTTTCAAAATATAAGGATTTATATGCTTCACGCTATAAATTATCCTTCTATTTCTCGCTGAAACGGATAACGTCCTTTTGAGGACCGTGAAGCCGTTTCCACTTGTCATCTCCTAAAATATGATGAATGATGGTGTTTTATTTATTTTTCAGATAAAATATAAAGGGAATCCTGTCGCAGGAATGAACTTTCGAAGTGACGAGGCAAGGAATAGACCGTGAATTTGAAGGGATGGGTGATTGATGTCTTCCAAAAACGACATGAAACTGGGTATTTTTATTGCCGCCGCCGGCATTGTGATTCTATTCGGAAAGCTGGGGGTGTTCGGGTTTCTCGGGCGGGCCTTATGGCCACTCGTGATACTGGTTCCAGGCCTGTTCCTGCATGTGCTCTTCTTCAGCCGCCGCGCTTCGGCAGCCGTGTTGATTCCGGCCGGAATATTGACTGTATATGGCTTGCTGCTCGGGTTATGCAATACCTGGGGCTGGGGGCTTATGACTCATCTGTGGCCGCTGCTGCTGTTAGGCATCGCTGTCGGGCTGTATGAATATTCGCTGTATTCTTCTGCGCGGACCGGCGGTCTGATGACTACGTCTGTCATACTGGGAGCACTGAGCCTGGTACTGTTTATCTTCAGTCTGCTGGGCACAGGAGCGTTGTATTTATTAGGTGCGGTACTGATTGCTGCAGGGATTTGGCTGATGGCCGGGCGCGGAAAACCGCGAAGCCGCAAGAAGTGGAACGGGGGCTGGTGAGTGAACCGGCAGCTGTGAAATTTGTGGATCTTCTCAAGGAAAAAAGGATCTGACTCGAAATTAGAAAAATTAAACGAAGTTGGAAATCGTTTTTTCAGAAAAAGACTTGCTTTTCATAGTGCTTTCACTATAATATTAAGGAATGTTGGAGCGTCGGCTTTCTGCCAGGCGCTTCTTTTGTGAGACTGCCGTGACATGCTATAAATTTAAACATTTTTAATTTGATAAATGAGAGGATTTGGATACAAATCATGCATTCAAGAAAAGATATTCGCAACATTGCGATCATTGCCCACGTTGACCATGGTAAAACAACACTTGTCGATCAGCTTTTGCAGCAATCAGGAATTTTTAGCGCGCATGAGCACCTGCAAGAACGTGCCATGGACTCGAACGACCTGGAGCGGGAACGCGGAATCACTATCCTAGCCAAAAATACAGCAATTACCTATAAAGAGTTCTTGATCAACATTGTAGATACCCCGGGCCATGCTGACTTCGGCGGCGAAGTTGAACGGATCATGAAGATGGTTGATGGTGTACTGCTTGTTGTTGACGCCTATGAAGGCTGCATGCCGCAAACGAAATTCGTTCTGCGCAAAGCGCTGGAACAGCACCTGACACCAATCGTTGTAGTGAACAAGATTGACCGTCCGGCTGCACGTCCGAAGGAAGTTATTGATGAAGTGCTGGATCTGTTCATTGAGCTTGAAGCCAGTGACGATCAGCTGGAATTCCCGGTAGTTTATGCATCCGCACTAAACGGCACATCGAGCATGGATACTGAGAAACAGGATGACAACATGCTTGCTTTGTATGAAACGATTGTTGAGCATATCCCGGCTCCGACCGAAAAGGTTGAAGAACCTCTGCAGTTCCTTGTTACGCTGATGGATTACAATGAATACCTTGGCCGTATTGCCATCGGACGTGTAAACCGCGGTGTTATCAAGCAAGGCCAATCCGTAACTGTTATTATGCGTGACGGTAAAAGCAAGACGGCACGGATCGAGAAGCTGTTCGGCTTCCAGGGCCTCAAACGCGTAGAAACTGAAGAAGCGGGCGCAGGCGATATCGTTGCTATCGCCGGCATTAAGGATATCAACATCGGTGAGACGATTGCTGATCCGCAGCATCCTGAAGCCCTTCCGGTCCTGAAGATCGATGAGCCTACGATGCAAATGACGTTCCTCGTGAACAACAGTCCGTTTGCCGGTAAAGAAGGCAAATGGGTAACTTCCCGTAAGCTGCGCGAGCGTCTGTTCAAAGAGCTCGAAACAGATGTCAGCTTGCGTGTGGATGAAACAGATTCTCCTGACGCCTTTATCGTATCCGGACGCGGTGAGCTTCACCTCGGTATCCTGATCGAGAATATGCGCCGGGAAGGTTATGAAATGCAGGTTTCCAAGCCTGAGGTTATCGTCAAAGAAATCGACGGAGCCAAGATGGAGCCGCTTGAACGTCTGATGATTGACGTTCCTGAAGAAAGCATGGGCGCCGTAATGGAGAGCCTGGGCAGCCGCAAAGCTGAAATGGTCAACATGATTAACCACGGTACTGGTCAAGTTCGTCTGGAATTCCTGATTCCTGCACGCGGCCTGATTGGCTACAATACACACTTCCTGACGCTGACACGCGGCTATGGTGTAATGAACCATGCCTTTGACAGCTATGCTCCTCTGATCGGCGGCCAGGTTGGCGGACGTCATCAGGGCGTGCTGGTGTCCAGTGAGACCGGAAGTACAACGTTCTACGGTATGATGGGCGTAGAAGACCGCGGTATTCTATTCCTTGAGCCAGGAACAGAAATCTACGAAGGTATGATCGTCGGTGAGCATACCCGTGATAACGATATTATCGTTAACATCTGTAAGGAAAAAGCACTGACCAACGTGCGTTCCGCTACAAAGGATGAAACGGTAAAAATGAAGACCCCACGGATGTTCTCTCTGGAAGGTGCGCTTGAGTATCTGAACGATGACGAATATTGTGAAATCACCCCGAAATCCGTTCGTCTTCGCAAGAAGATCCTGAACAAGGGCGAACGTGAACGTGTAGAAAAGCAGCGTAAGTCAGCACAAGCCAGCCAGGCCTAAGCTGATATAGAACAAGCCGCCGGATGTTGAATCCGGCGGCTTGTATTTGTTTAAAGATAATTTATATGCTTCACACTATAAATTATCTTTCTATTTCTCGCTGAAACGGGTACCGTCCTTATGAGGACGGTGAAGCCGTTTCCACTTGTGAGGCGATCTTTTAAATTGCAGGGATTATTTGCGGATTAAAGCTCCCGGGGATGATATAATGTAAGCGATACATACCTTGGGAGGAGTGGTGGGCTGTGCAGAGCTGGTTTGCGGAGCATCCTATTGTGGCCTATATTGTCATTTTTATATTGCTGACTTATGTGTATAACCGTGTATTCCGCGTGAATCAGAAGCTCCCCATCGGCAAAGAAATCGTGCTCTATCTGATGATGGCACTTGGTTCAGGCATGCTGCTGATTTTTCAGCACGACAAGTTGCCTATCATTCAGTGCCTGCTGGTGGCTGTAGGACTTATGCTGCTCGTGCGGGTCCGTTATTTTGTAGAGGCCCGGCAGAAGCGCAAGGCTGCAGCAGCAGCCAAAAGACAATAAACGCAACTTTTATCGTTTGAAATCGTCTATAGTAAGTATAAATCAACCTAATCTATGCGAAATGAAAAGGACCTTATTCTATTATGAGTACAAGCAAGGGAAATTTACCTCCAAGAAGACCCGCTGGACCCCAACAAACGGGCAGAGGGCAGCAGGTTAAGGCTGCTCCTGGGAAGCAGGGCAAGAAAAAAGTGAAGAAACGGGGATTTGCAGCCCGTTTGGGAAAAATGCTATTAATTATCCTTTTAGTTGCGATTCTGGGAGTGCTGGGCTACGTAGGGTTTCTGTACTATAAGTTCGAGCAGGGAGGATTTGGAGTGGACCAGCCCGTTCAGGACAGCCAGCTTGCTTCGTCTAAGCCGCTGACTATGCTGTTGCTGGGAACCGACAACCGCCCGAAGCATCCGTCTAATCTCACGGATGTTATTATGGTTGCTGCACTGAATCCTAAGACGCATTCGGCGACGGTTGTCTCGCTTCCGCGGGATACTTACGTCGAGCTAAGCGGTTATAAGAAGACCAAGATCAATGCGTTTTACCCCCGCTTCAAGAGCAAGGAGAAAACCTCAGGCATTCTAGCTGAGGATGAGATGAAGACGATGATGGGCAAATATCTGGACATCGATGTCGATTATGTCACCGTACTCGATTTTCAAGGCTTCCGTGATATTGTGGACGAGTTTGACGGAGTGGATGTCAACATCAGTGCCGACATGTGCTATACGGACAGTGTGGACGGAACAGATATTAATCTGAAGAAAGGCCCGGCCAAGCTGGATGGGGATGAGGCGCTTGATTATGTGCGTTACCGCAAGTCTAACTGTAGTCCAAGGACCCAGGCTTCCGATGACTTTGACCGCAATAAACGACAGAACGAGGTATTGAACGGACTGGTTGGACAAATGCAGTCCATTGGAGGAGTGCTCAAAATAGGCAAGGTTTTTGACGCTGTGGGCGACAATATGCATAGTGACATTGAGAACGCACAGATCAAAAGCATGATTTCTACCTATTGGAAAATATCTAAAGAGAATATTGAATTTGTGCCGGTGACCGGAACCTGGCGCAGCCCGTATGTATATATTAACGATAAAGAGCTTGAAGCGGCAAAGAAGAGCCTTCAGGACCGGATTGCCGGGGTTTCCTCTGCTGCCTCAGAGTCTACTGCTCCTTAACGAAGGTCTGGAAGCAACTCTAAATTGAATGCAAGTTTGGGCGTGTGCTATAATATAATAAAGTGAACGCACATTTGCCGCATAGGGGGCCTGTACTTATGTCCGAAGCCGTTGCTCAGCTCAATGAAACCTTGCTATCGATGCTGCAGTCGGAAACGTTTGTCCTACTTAACACTGTTGATGCGGAATCCGGAGGCCCTACGTCTACGGCGATTTCCTGGATTTATGCAGTGAGCCCTTCTATCGTGCGTCTGGCGGTAGACCACCGCTCCAGACTTGTGAACAACATGAAGGTGAATCCAATGGTAACCGTAACAGTTTTTGGCGAGGGCACCGTTCATGCCATTAATGGGCGTGCTGTTGTGAGGCAGGATCCGCTGCCGGATGTTCCCTTCAAGATGTGCTGTTTTGATGTTGAAATTGAAGCGGTTCGCAACGCGCTGTTCTATGGCGCGCAGCTGGAGTCCGCTCCAAAATATGCTAAGGTATACGATGCGCGTGCGGCTGAGAAGCTGGACGGCCAAGTATTTGCCGCCATGCAAAAAGCCCAGTGAGGATCTCACTAGGCTTTTTTTGTCCAAAGAATCAGTTTATTGATTGTTGCCTTTCGGCTTGGTATCCTCTGGCAGCTGCGGTATGATGCGGCCGATGATATCCGCCATTTCTGCAGCGAAGCCGGACACCGGATTTCCCTTAGAGATATGGCGGCCCATTTCGTTCAGTCTGTTGGAGATATCCATATCGGCAGTGACGAAGGCCTTGACGCCCCGCGGATCTTTACGGATGGCTTCAGCCACCGAATATTTGATGCTTCCGACACGCGAACGTTCCAGCTTCCCGTCAACATCAATACCAACCACGGCGACATTGTTCATTACGACACAGTGGGCACCGTTGACGCCTGGAACTCTTTGGGCCAGCTGTTCAAAATGATCCTTGAGTGCAACATCGCTTTCCCCCTTGCCGCCGGAAGTTTGTCCGGCTTCAGCGTAAGGGGCCATATTACCATCATTAGATAATGACCGCACCTCGCGGTTTCCCTGGCTGCTTAAAGCCTTGGCCGATTGTTTATCCTGAGGAGAGGGTGATGTCTCTTTATTAGCGATACCGCAGCTTGTCAGCAGCAGCAGTACCAGCAACAGACACATTGATTTTCTCATATGTGCTTACTCCTTTCAGTCAGAAATCAGTTCTTTACTTTATCTTGCCCTTGCTGAAAAGAGTTATGTATGATCAATCAAACCAGGCGCTGTGGAGGGGATAGCATGAAAAAGATATTTGTACTAGACACCAACGTGCTTTTGCACGACCCCAATTCGATCTTTGCTTTCAAGGAGCATGAAGTAGTCATTCCGGCCGTGGTTCTGGAAGAGATCGACTCCAAGAAGCGTAATGCCGATGAAATCGGCCGCAACGCCCGCACTGTGTCACGATTGTTAGACGGACTCCGGGAACTGGGCCACCTGCATAGCGGTGTAGTTCTGGAACATGGAGGCATGCTGAAGGTGGAGCTTAACCACCGCAGCTTCGTAAAGGTACAGGAAATGTTCGGTGAGGTATCCAACGACAACCGGATATTGGCTGTAGCGCTCAATTATCTTCATGAGGAGAACGAGAAAGCTGAACCACGTCCTGTGGTACTCGTAAGTAAAGATGTACTTGTCCGCATCAAAGCGGATGTGCTTGGCATTACACCGGAGGATTATTTATCTGACCGTACAGGTGATCTGAACGAGCTGTATACCGGCTACCAGTCATTGATGGTCCATCCTTCGCTGATTGATGAATATTACAGCCACCGTTTCCTGTCCGTCAAACAACTGCCCCTGTCCTATGCGCTCTACCCGCATGAATTTGTAATTCTGAAGGATGAGATCGGCAGCGGCAAATCTGCTCTGCTCAAAGTAAACAGCGACGCCACACGCCTTGAACCGCTTTATCTGGGCAATGATGCGGTGTGGGGTATCAGTGCCCGCAATGCCCAGCAGCGGATGGCGCTGGAGCTGCTGTTGAACGATGACATCCCGCTGGTAACTATTACCGGCAAGGCAGGAACAGGCAAAACGCTGCTGGCGCTTGCTGCCGGATTGTTCAAGGTGGAGGATGAACACCGCTACAAGAAGCTGCTCATCGCCCGGCCGGTTGTGCCGATGGGTAAAGATATCGGATATTTGCCCGGGGAGAAGGATGAGAAGCTGCGTCCGTGGATGCAGCCGATTTATGATAATTTGGAATTTCTGTTTGATACGAAGAAGTCCGGGGATATTGATAAAATACTCATGGGCCTCGGCAGCATCCAGGTGGAGGCACTAACCTACATCCGCGGACGTTCTATTCCTTCACAGTTCATCATTATTGATGAAGCTCAGAACCTTTCCCGCCACGAGGTGAAGACCATCGTCTCCAGAGCCGGGGAAGGCAGCAAGGTTATTCTTATGGGCGACCCGGAGCAGATCGACCATCCTTATCTCGATGCAGCGAGCAACGGTCTCAGCTATATTGTCGAGAAGTTTAAGCAAGAAGGGATTAGCGGTCATATCACACTGGAAAAAGGCGAGCGTTCCCGCCTGGCCCAGCTGGCCGCCGATTTACTGTAATCGGCAGCATTTGTCAGCCGGCTGCTGTAATGACACAATAAAAGGCTGCGAAACATACCCAGCACCGCGCAGCCAAATCATGATAAGCAACGCCGTAAAGCCGGGAGATCAATGTCTCCCGGCTTTTTGCCTGCCGGCCCCCTGAACGGCGGAGGTTTCAGAGCTTATACGCGATAATGGAATGGAGAGAAAGTTTGGAACTGGAGAAGCGCTAGCGTTCGCCTTTATCCTCGAATTTCTTCCGCTGCAGGCGGAACTATATAAGTTGAACAAAAGAACTACCTAGAGGCAAAAGCAGCGGAGGGGAATTTTGGAACTGTAGGAGCGATAGCGACCGCCTTTGTCTACGGATTTCAACCGCAAATAGCGGGTTAAATCAAGAAATCTGTAGACAACAGCGGCCGAAAGTCCAAACATTCACCGCAGTTGCGTTCTATGCCGGATCGGTAAATTTAAAGTTCAACTTATATAGAATCAGGAAATCTGAGGATAACAGCGATCGGAAGTCCAGATCTTTCTTGTAATGTAACATTATATCGCAAATGTCTCGAGGCCTCCGCCGTTACACCTATATAATAGAAAGAGAACGTTTTCAGCTAACACAGACAATCAAAGAATCATCTGGTAAAATAGGGGGACAAGTGTTTAGGCCGGAGGGGAAAAAGAAATGCTGAGACGCAAAAACTATTGGCTGCTGTTTGCAATACTGCTGCTTGCGCTGACAAGCTTGTCACCCAGCATGGAGCTGGACACCAGCGAACGCACCCGTCCGCAGAAGTTGCCGCTCGATCAATCAGAGCGCCCGGATTCGGGAGAGACTGGAAATGTGCAAAGCCTGCAGATTCGTGTTTCGCTGAGCAGCGAAGAGCTGCGTGAGCTGGAACGGATCAGCAGAAACTATACGTTATCGAGCGGGATTGAAGTTGTGCTGAGCAATGTGGACAGCGAGGAATCGGCTGAAGCTCTGAAGCAGGACCTGACTACAGGAGACAGTCCGGATATTGTGATGACCGATGGCCGCAATATATCCGATCTGGCCACCCGGGGGTATTTGCTACCGGTGGATGTCTACCAGAGCGTTCCCGGCAGCGCCCCGCTGACCCTGCTCATTCCGCAGATGCAGTGGAATGGATATGACTGGGGAGTTCCGCTCGATATTGATCCTTACGTACTGGTGTATTCTCCGGCGCGCCTCGCCGAATTGGGCCTTTCGGAAGCGCCGAAAAATCTGGAGCAGTGGAGCGGGCTGCTGAAGCATTTCAGAGAAGAACAGGATCAGGAACAATATATCCTGGCTATGGATACCCGCAATCCCTATGGTTACTCTGCGGTACTGGAAAGTATGGGGGCCAGCCTGACTTCAGAGAATACGGCAATGCTGGAGTGGACCCAGAACGCCCGCAGCTCCTTATATCTGACCAGCCGGTACAATAAAGAGCTCTGGAATATGCTCCAGGAGGGAAAGGTCGCCGTAGCTGCACTTCCGCTCTCTGAATTCCAGAAGCACGGGAATTCATCGCTGGCTGTGGAAGTGCCACTGCCTGGCGGGAGCAGTAAAGGCTATGAGGCAATGTTCAGCCGTTTCTTCGCTCTTCCCGCAGAGTCGAGCAACCCGGAGGCGGCGGTGAAATGGCTCGCCTATATTACCTCCAGCTCCGCGCAGCTGGAATGGCTGGAGAACACGGGGCGTCTGCCTGCGCTGGAAGAGCTTTACCGTTCGGGACTTCCGGAGATGGCCAGGCTTCCTTTTGACTCCCGGGTGCTGCTGACAGACGAAGCCATCACTGAGGAAAGACCGGTTGGCGGCTGGAGTGAGCTCTCCACGGCGGTGGCAATGCTCCTTACCGGCAAGCTGGATGCCGCAGGATACCGGGAAGCACTGGCAGCAACCTCAAAATGAGATGGAGAGCTTTACATAAAGCACGCCTTCTTTGCTTTCTACTTCGGTCGCATGCAGAAGTGAGACGATTTTCTCGGGATAAAACCCTAGATCGAATTCTTCCTCCAGTGACTGGCGGGTGGAATCAGGCAGCTCCAGGCCGTTAAATACTACATTGTCGACATGGAACATTAGCCCGTTAACAGGTTCGTTTTCAATCGTGTAATGACCGGTCAGGGTAAGCGTCAAGCCGCCGCTGGTTCCCGAAGCAGTCACCTGACCCTTGTTGAAATGAAAAGCGAAATCCTTAAATAGCTCATTTTGTGAAATCAGAAAGGTATTAAGATCCTCTTCCTTCAGCGCAAGGGTGTAGGTCATTCCTTTGCGGGTCAGCATCCCGCTTTTGCTCTGGACAAATTGCGGCAGATGATTCATTGCCGATGACAAAGCCTTAAAATAGGTTTTCACTTCATGAATACCAATGTTCTCCCAATACCTCGTAAATTCGTTCAGCAGCGTGCTCATGCTCTCCGGATCGCTGCTGGCGCTGATTCCTCCTTCAATCTCCTCATTTAACGCGGCCACCCGCGTTTTTTGTTCGGTAAGAGCCGTTTTAAGCTCCTCAAGCTCCTTGCTGCTGCGCAGCGAAGCCGTTATCGTGGATTTCATATCTTTGTATTGCTCTTCATAATGATTCAGGATGTCGCGGTCCTGCCCAATAATAATCTCGTAATAATCGTACAGGGCAAGCATCCGGCTGATACTTTTAGCGGAGAGCAGAGCAGCCAGCAGACTATCTCTATCCCCCATATAATAAGAGCGAATGACAGCCCCGGCACGTTCTTGTTGATCTGCGATAGCTGCTTCTTTTTCTGCTGCTTGTTTGCTGAGGAGTGAAACCTTCTTCTCGAGAACCTTTTGCTCCGCGGTAATTCTAAGGATCTCACGTTCGATTTCAGCAGAGGACAACGTCTGCTCCAGCAGCCTGCGGGTCTCTTCGTTATCGGGAAAATCAGGAGGAGAAGAGACGGCGGCAGCACTAGAGCCCATGGAAAGCGAGGCCGCAGAGGTCAGCGGCAGCATCGTGCAGAGAAGCAGAATGAGCAGGAAGGCGAACCTTCGGCTTAAAATATTGCGGGAAAGCACTACACCACCACCTTTGGCAAAATAGAATAGGTATGTACTATTAATATGTTTTGTCCTGCTAAAATATCATACCCTGTTTTCCGCCTCCCGGCCTACAAAAAAAGACAAACAAAAAAGGAAGCCGTCCTTATTTCTAAGGAATGACTTCCGTTTGATTGGCCAATAGCCATTATAGCGGCAACCCCATCTGAAAGATGGTCCAGTAGCTGAAGCCGGTAAATGTAACAATCATATATCCCCAGAACAACATGATGTAGGTCTTTTCTGTAAACTTCAGATAGCCAAGTATTACAAAAAAGGCGGTTTGTAAGAAGAAAAGTAAGGCCATCTCGGTTAAATCCCCGGCAAAAGCCATCAGCCCGATTACGAGCGTGAAAAACCCCAATACGCGAAACATGCGGTCCAAGAGAGTGTCCCCCTTCTTAGAATGGTCCCCGAATATGACTTCTTTGGATTGATTATACCTCCTGGACAAAAGACTGTAAACGAATTCATTGAAAAAAACCTTTGTTTTTTAAATTAATATGATTTTTGACATTGACATATGTGTTTAGTAAGAAAAATTAGAAATTATAGCAATGTGCGTATGATGTTTAAGCAAAATGGAAATACAATTTAGTATCAAATAGATTCTATGAACTCTATCAGAGGCATAGAAATGGAGTAAGCAGCTTTTATCCTATTCACTACCCGGCGGAGCTGCCGGTTATGAAGATGGTTATTTCATGATGTTGTTAGGAGGGTTAGGCTTTATGACAGCCGTTAGACAAGATGCTTGGAGTGCTGAAGATGATTTGGTTTTGGCAGAAATAACGCTGCGTCATATCCGGGAAGGCAGTACGCAACTCGCTGCTTTTGAAGAGGTGGGAGAAAAAATCGGAAGGACCTCGGCGGCATGCGGATTTCGCTGGAACAGTTGTGTCCGCAAAAGCTATGAGGATGCAATTGGCATCGCCAAAGGTCAACGCCAGAAGCGGAGTTATTTGAAAAAACAGCCGATGAACAGGGGAGCACAGGTAGCAGGACTGATTCTCGGCGACATTGAAGAAGAATATGGACGAAGCGAAGGTTTGAACGAAAATTCGTTATCCATTGATGCGGTTATCCGTTTCCTCAGACAGTGGAAAGGAACCTTTCACGAGGCGGGACGCCAGCTGAAGATGCTGGAAAGAGATCTGCGGGAGAAGGAAGATGAATTATCCGAGCTCAGGGTGGAAAATGAGCGGTTATCGAAGGAAGTTAACCTCGCCCAAAGTGATTACCGCGTGGTAAACGATGATTACAAGGCACTGATTCAGATTATGGACCGTGCCCGCAGACTTGCTTTCCTTAACGAAGAGGAAGAGGAAATGAAGACGCGGTTCAAAATGGATGCCAACGGCAATCTCGAACGTATGGAATAAAGTTATGCAACAGTATGACCCGCAAACAGAGCTGCCTTCGGGCACAGTGTTTGCGGTTTTTTGTTTTTGCATTTGCGGAAGCCTGCGGATATAATGAGGGAAATTATTGGAAGGGTGCGGAGGCAAGGCGTGAAAATTGATATTATTGGCGCGGGATCACTTGGTTTGCTGCTGGCAGGAAAACTTATCGGCGCCGGAGCCGAGGTCAGAATCTGGTGCCGAAGTGAAGAACAGGGCAGGGCGCTGGAGGAGAACGGTATTACAATAAGCTATGAGGATGGCCAACCCCCGGTTTTCCTTCCGCCCGACAAATTTAGGTCAGCAGCTGTGAACACCTTTGCCGAAGTTTATCTGCGTGATCCGGGGGAGTTCATGGCAATTATGGTCAAGCAGAATGCACTCCACAATGAATTCCCGCAGATATTGCTTCCACTAAAGCATAGCAAGATTCAAGCGGTGTGTTTTCAGAATGGCTACGGCCATTTGGAGCTGCTGCAGGAGTTGCTGCCACAAGCAGCAGTTTGGGCAGCGGTAACCACTGAGGCAGCCAAAAGAAAAACATTAACGGAGGTTATTCATGCAGGGAGAGGAGAAATATGTATAGGGAAGGTTGGCGGCAGCAATACTACTCATGGTCCATCCGCGCTAATTAGTTTCATTGAAACGCTCACAGCAGCAGGATTCTCCGCCTCTATGTCGAAAGAAGTGGATACCATGATTTACCGGAAGCTTTTAATCAATGCTGTGATCAATCCCCTTACAGCGATCTGGCGCGTACCGAACGGTGAATTGCTCGCTTCCGAGCAGCGCATACATTTGATGAAGGAACTGTATGAGGAAGCGATTGCCGTATATGAAGCCTGCGGTATTGCTCTTGAAAGTAACGCCTGGGAAGGCATCATGGAGGTTTGCCGGGCAACAGCCGGCAATATTTCATCAATGCTTGCCGATGTGTTGTCCTCAAGAGCAACGGAAATACGCTGGATTAATGGGAGCATTGTGGATATGGCGGAGCGGAGTGGCATCGATGCTCCACAACACCGCTGGATTTGCCGGATGGTAGAAGGCATGCTTGTGAGGGAGAGGTGAGGCTGTTTGGAATTTCTGCGGAATTCGTTCATTACTATAAGCGTTATTCCGATTGTTCCTTTTTTAATCGTCTATTTTGCGGGAATAGGCCTCAAAAAAGAAAAGAAAAGCACTTTTTTGCTGGCAATGGACGTGACTACATTATTTTTATTTCTTTCCGTATCGGCCTTGTTTAATATCATCTTTGATTCGGGTTGGGGCTTCTATCTTATACTACTTATTGTATTAATATCCACCGGATTGATTGGAGGGGCTCAAAATCGCTTAAAAGGAAAAGTGGATGGAAAACGGTTACTTCGGGCAGTATGGCGGCTTTCTTTCTTTTTTATGACCGTTAGTTACATTCTGTTTTTGGTCGTAGGCCTCATTCGATACATATCACAAGCGATGTAATGTTCCACTGCTTCGGTGAAGCGTCAATGTCACAAATCTTTTAAGTTTAAAAAAAAATCGGTTTTCAGAAAATATTGCTCTAGATTTTTTTGACCACTGGTTGTATAATCATAAACCATATACCACATTCTATTTAGGGGGAACTGCTAGATGAAGAAGAGTAAAAGTCTATTGCTCATGATTGCATTAGTTTTAGTCATCGGCACAGTGCTTGCTGGCTGCGGCGGAAACAATGCTAACAATGGCAAAAATGCCAGCCCGACCAATGCGCCGGCTGACAATGCAGGTAACAAGAATACAGGAAACGCAACTGGCGATGAGAAGTTAGCTGCTGACCAGACGCTTAAGATCAACCTGAGCTCCGAGCCTCCTACATTTGACCCGCAACAAGCTCAAGACAGCACATCCAATGCTATCCTGAAATTGCTGTATGAAGGACTTACTCGTCAAAATGCAGAGACTGGGCAAGCTGAAGAAGGTATTGCTGAGTCCTGGGAAATCTCCCCTGACGGCCTGGTGTATACGTTCAAACTTCGTGATGCAAAATGGAGCAACGGCGACCCTGTAACAGCTAAAGACTTCGCCTTTGCTTGGAAGCGTGTCCTTGATCCGAATGCAGAACAAGTGGCTCCTTACGCTTACCAACTGTACTACATCAAAGGTGCTAAAGATTTCAATGAAGGCAAAATCACTGACTTCAGCCAAGTTGGCGTTAAAGTAGTTGACGATAAAACACTTGAAGTGACACTGGCCAACCCTACACCGTATTTCTTGGGTCTGTTGTCTTTCTATACGTACTACCCAGTGCATAGTTCCGTTGCAAATGATCCAAAATGGGCAACTAAGGTTGAAACCCAAATCACTAACGGACCTTTCACTTTGTCGGAGTGGACGACTGGCCAATCTCTGGCCGTAGTTAAGAACCCATCGTACTATGCTGCAGATCAAATTAAAGCAGCAGGCATCAATTTCTCCGTTGTAAACAGTGGTGCAACTGAACTCTTGAGTTACAAAAACGGCGAACTTGACCGTGCAGGCGGTCCGATTGGAGAAATTCCAACCGAGCAGCTGCCAATCGTTGAGAAAGAATTCCCTAAAGAATTTGCAAGAAAAGGTATTTCCAGCGTTTACTACTACCAGTTCAATGTAACTGAAAAACCTTTTACAAATGCTAAAATCCGTAAAGCCTTGGCTATGGCTATCCAACGTCAGCCAATCATCGATAATATCACTTTGGGCGGACAACTGCCAGCATTTGGTTTTGTTCCTCCGGGCATCCAAAGCAATGAGAAAGCATACCGTGATCAAGTAGCTGATTCCCAATACTTCAGTGAAGATGTAGAAGGCGCTAAAAAATTGCTTGCCGAAGGTCTGAAAGAAGAAGGCTTGGATAAACTGAGCTTCACTCTTTCCTACAATACAAGTGAAGGCCACCAGAAAATCGCTGTAGCTATTGCGGATATGTGGAAAAAGAGCCTCGGCGTTGAAGTTAAACTGGAAAACAAAGAGTGGGGTGTCTTTCTCAAAGATAAACAGAACCTGAACTATCAAGTAACACGCGCTGCTTGGTCCGCGGATTACAATGATCCAATGACATACCTTGATATGTGGGTAACTGGCGGCGGTAACAATGATGCTGGTTATTCCAACCCAGCGTATGACAAACTGATCGACGAAGCTAAAAAATCTTCAGACAATGCCCTTCGTCAAGAGAAGTTTGCTGCTGCAGAAAAATTACTTATGGATGATATGCTTCTGATTCCGATCTATTACTACACAAATAACTCGTTGACTAAAGAGTACCTTAAAGGTGTAACTCTGGACTTCAGCGGTGCAATCGACCTGACCCGCGCTTACTTGCTCGAACACTAAGAGAGAAGCTAGCAACAAAATACAGTAATATAATATCTGAAGGTTTTTATATTACTTCGGGATATATATGTGGAACTCCATATATATCCCTTTTTTTTGTATGGGATAGTAAATGAGATTATTTGGAAAAAATAACAATTTGATTAAATGGACAAATGAGTATTTTTTCCTTAGAATAGGTAAGTAAAAATATTGTCGAAGGAGGTGATGGCGGGCATGGTTCGTTATATTTTCAACAGATTTCTCCACATGATTATTTCTCTGTTTGTCTTGATATCTGCGACCTTTTTCTTAATGAAGGCAATTCCCGGAGATCCATTCACAGCAGAAAAGAAAATTCCTGAACAAATTTTGCAGCGTCTATACGCGCAGTATAATTTGGACAAGCCCGTCTTTGAGCAGTACGTTATTTATTTGAAGAATATTATTAGAGGTGACCTGGGCATTTCAATGAAAATGCTTAACCAGGAAGTAACAGATATTATTTCACAAACCTTCTCTTCATCGCTGAAGCTTGGGGTTGTGGCTATTATTGTAGCGATTATCATAGGTGTAGGGCTAGGGATGCTTGCGGCTCTGCATCACCGGAAATTGATCGATAATGTCGCAATGATATTGGCTGTTCTCGGTATTGCGGTACCTAGCTTTGTTGTGGCTTCATTGCTGCAATATTTGCTGGCTTATCATTGGAAAATTTTCCCTGTCATGGGCTTTAAAGGACCGATGAATTATTTCCTCCCGGTTATGGCACTGACGGCGTCGCCGATTGCAGTCATTGCACGTCTTACACGTTCCAGCATGCTTGAAGTGCTTCATGCCGATTACATCAAGACAGCAAAGGCGAAGGGCCTCAACTGGATGTCGATTTTATCCCGCCACGTGTTGCGCAACGGTATTATGCCGGTAATTACTTATGTGGGACCGATGACCGCGAACATTATTACCGGTTCTGTTGTCATTGAACAAATCTTCGGTATCGGCGGTATCGGTAAACAGTTCGTTCAAGCGATTAATACACGTGACTATCCGATTATTATGGGTATCACCATATTCTATGGTGTAATCTTGATGGTCGCACGTTTCCTTACGGATGTCGCTTATGTTGCTGTTGACCCACGTATAAAACTTGCTGGAGGAAAGGAGGATTAACGTTGGCTGCAAATAATAATACTGTTGCTCCACATGTGGACCTGAAGCCCGAAGATTTCCGTAAAATCGGCATTGATGAGAAGGAAGCGGAAGTGATTCAGCGCGAAAGCCTTTCCGCTTGGCAGGATGCATGGCAGCGTCTGCGCCAGAACAAATTAGCTATGGTTGCGCTGGTTATTATGATCTTGATTGTCATTATGGCCATCGTTGCTCCGCATTTGGTTCCTTATACTTATGATTCGAATGATTTGATGAGTACGAACAAGAAACCATCCTTGGATCACTTGTTTGGAACGGATGATTTTGGACGCGATGTATTTGTCCGCACCTGGATGGGTGCCCGGATCTCGCTGATTGTCGGCCTTGCCGCTGCGATGATCGACTTAATCTTTGGTGTTATTTACGGTGGGGTCATGGGATTCTTCGGTGGACGCATCGATACAGTAATGAACAAGTTTTCCGAAATTTTATATTCGATTCCTTATCTGCTCGTAGTAATTATGCTGCTTGTAGTATTTGAACCGAGTCTGTGGACGATTATACTTGCCTTGACCATTACGGGCTGGATCAATATGTCCTGGATTGTACGCGGCGAAATTATGCAGCTCAAAAACCGTGAATTCATCTTGGCCTCACGCTCTATGGGTGCTGACTGGAAACGGCTGCTGTTCAAGCATTTGCTTCCAAATGCAATGGGACCTATTATTGTTACCGTAACGTTGTCCGTACCAAGCGCAATCTTCTCCGAAGCGTTCCTCAGCTTCCTCGGACTTGGCGTACAGGCACCGGTAGCTTCACTTGGTTCCATGATCAATGACTCCCTTACAGGCTGGATGTACTATCCTTGGCGGATGATCTTCCCTGCGCTTGTTATCAGCTTGACCATGCTGTCCTTTAATATTTTTGGTGATGGACTCCGTGATGCACTGGATCCTAAGCTGAAGAAATAGGAGGTGAACATTGATGGAACCCATTCTGCAAGTCAAAGATCTGCATGTTTCCTTTTTTGTAAAAGGCGGAGAAGTACAGGCTGTCCGCGGTATGAATTTTGAAGTAGGCATAGGTGAAACGGTAGCCATTGTCGGTGAATCCGGCAGTGGTAAGAGCGTTACGGCGCAGTCGATTATGCGGCTCATCCCTACACCGCCCTCCAAAGTGAAACAGGGCGAGATTATTTTTCAAGGACAGAATCTGCTGAACAAAAGCATGAAACAAATGGAAAGTATTCGCGGCAAAGATATTGGCATGATATTTCAAGACCCGATGACTTCTTTAAACCCAACTATCAAAGTGGGCAAACAGATAACCGAAGTTTTGATCAAACATCAGAATATGTCAGCGGCCGAAGCGAAAAAGCATGGTATTGAGATGCTGAAATTAGTTGGCATCAAAAATGCGGAGGCTCGCTTTAACCAATATCCCCACGAATTCTCCGGCGGGATGCGCCAACGTGTAATGATTGCCATTGCACTGGCCTGCCGCCCGGCTCTGCTGATTGCAGATGAGCCGACAACGGCGCTTGACGTTACCATTCAAGCGCAAATCATGGATGTTATGAAAGAGATGCAGCAAAAGCTGGGGACCTCCATCATCCTGATCACTCATGATCTCGGCGTAGTTGCCGGCATGTGTGACCGGGTCATCGTTATGTATGCTGGTGAAGTGGTGGAAACAGGTACCAGATGGGAAATCTTTAAGAATCCGCAGCATCCGTATACCAGGGGGTTGCTGCGGTCGATGCCGCGTCTGGACCAAAAGAAGGGTGAGCCTTTGATTCCGATCATCGGGACTCCCCCGGATCTGATTAAGCCGCCGATCGGCTGTCCGTTCACAGCGCGTTGCAGTGAAGCAATGCATGTCTGCGAACAAATCGATCCCGGTGCAACAGAGTTCAGCGAAACGCATATGGCGCGTTGCTGGAATCTGCATTCGATGGCCAAGGAGGTGCAGTTCGTTTGAGTAAGAACCTGATTGAAGTTGAAGGTCTTAAGAAATATTTTAATGTAGGCAAAGGTAAAGTTCTTAAGGCTGTTGATAATATTAATTTCTCGATCCGCGAAGGTGAAACCCTGGGTATGGTTGGGGAATCCGGATGCGGAAAGACTACTGCCGGCCGTACGGTTCTTCGTTTGTATGAACCGACTGCAGGAAGCGTAAAGTACAATGGCACTGATATCTATAAATTATCCGCGGGCAAAATGAAGGCGCTGCGCCGTGACATGCAGATGATTTTTCAGGATCCGTATGCTTCACTTAACCCGCGTCTAACGGTGTCCGATATTATCGGGGAAGCACTGGACATTCATGGGATGGCCGGAAGCCGTGCAGAACGCAAGAAACGGATTGAAGAGCTGCTGGATATGGTTGGACTTAACCATGACCATGCTACCCGCTATCCGCATGAATTCTCCGGCGGCCAACGCCAGCGTATCGGGATTGCCCGCTCGCTTGCGGTAAACCCTAAGTTCATCGTCTGCGATGAGCCGATTTCCGCACTTGACGTGTCCATTCAGGCGCAGGTTGTCAACCTGCTCAAAGAACTGCAGGACCGTCTTGGACTTACTTATCTCTTTATCGCGCATGATTTGTCCATGGTTAAGCACATCAGTGACCGTGTGGCAGTAATGTACCTGGGTAAAATGGTTGAGCTTGCAGAAAGTGAAGAGCTTTATGCGAACCCGCTTCACCCGTATACGAAATCGCTGCTGTCGGCGATTCCAGTTCCCGATCCGGAAATTGAAGCCAACAAGAAGCGTATTCATCTGCATGATGAGCTTGGCAGCCCGATTTACTCGGCTAACGAGAAGAGCAATGACAGCGACTTTGAATTGATTGAAGTTTCCAAGGGACATTGGGTTACCAAGCAATATGTATAACTGAATGCAGTTGAAATACGTTCAAAAAGAAGATACATTAGAGCCATTGTGGTCTCTAATGTATCTTCTTTTTTTAAAAGGAATAATATAGAAAACATTTACTTATTATAACATTTGTCATACTTTCACCCACTCTAAAGATGCTATATATATTTATATAAAAGTATTTTTATAGGAGGTTTATATGAAATCTTCAAATTATAACTTTTTTATTGATTTTCCAGAAAGTAATCAAGTATTAGCCTATAATTCAAGAACAGCATCACTAGCCTTGCTGGAACCCAAAAATTATAAGGAATATCTGGAGTTTGAAAAAAACTCGGTAATTGCTGGTCTAGACGAAGACTTTCTCAAAAAACTGAAAATTGGCGGCTTTATTCTGGAGAATGATATTAATGAGCATGATATTATCACGCATCATCTGCTGCGGAACAGATACAAGACGGATACCCTTGACCTGACTATTGCCACAACACTTAATTGTAATTTGGGTTGCGTTTATTGTTTCGAGAAAGATATTCGGAGTAATAAGAAAATGGGCGATGAGGTTAAAGACAGAATAGTAAGCATTGTAGAGGAACAGGCGGGAACGATTAAATTCCTTAGTATCTGCTGGTACGGCGGAGAGCCCCTGCTGGATATGACTGTAATTAGGGATCTTTCCAATAAGTTTATAGATATTTGCGAGAGTAACAAAATAGAATATAGCGCGAGCATTATAACCAACGGCTATAACTTAACACCAGATATCGCAGCTGAGCTGGCAAGCCTAAAAGTCACGTTTGCCCAAGTGACCATTGATGGGCCGAAGCCTATTCATGATGTGCGACGGCCTCTGGTTGGAGGACAGCCCACTTTTGACCGAATCTTAAATAATGTAGAGAAAGCCAGCGAAATTCTGCCTATTACATTAAGAATCAATACGGATGACAGCAACAAGGATGATATGGACTCTCTGCTGGATTTGATTGTTGCAAGAGGGTTGGGTTCGAAAGTCGGAGTCTATCTTGCCCAGGTGAAGAACGAGAATGAATGTTATAACACTAATGTATGTATGGCTACCTCCGCATTTACAGAGATATCTGACAACTTCGACAAAAAGGCTCATCTTATGGGGATCGGAAGCAATCTTTATCAATATCCTGCGCCTACCGGTCCTTACTGCGGAGCTGACAGTGCAAATTCTTATGTGATCGATCCTGAGGGCTATCTCTACAACTGTTGGACTGAGGTTGGTGATATGTCGAAAAGTTTTGGGAATTT
Organism: Paenibacillus sp. FSL L8-0340; assembly: GCF_038593145.1. NCBI lineage: Bacteria > Bacillati > Bacillota > Bacilli > Caryophanales > Paenibacillaceae > Paenibacillus > Paenibacillus sp. FSL L8-0340. Next base: position 5,739,630 of record NZ_CP151967.1, on the reverse strand, counting down.
GGTAGATTACAGTTTTGAAGGAAACATTGGCTTGAAGCTTCAGTACATGCTGTATGAGCCGCAGCAAAATGAAGAGTGCGCCAATTGCAAATATTTGCCTCTGTGTATGGGGGGGTGTCCCTATGAACGGCTGAATAACGCGGGGGATTATTGTGCAGCCATTAAATACAATCTGGAGAGGAAGATTAAAAATTACGCCAAATACGTAATCGAGCATCAAAAGGAAGCCAAAGAAAAGGTTGAAGTCTAGGTATGTGGGTTCATCTTATTGGATGAGCATCATATAAATTAACTTTATTGGAGGTTATATCATGGAATTTCTTGTTCAACCTATGTATTCTGGAAGTGCCGCCAACTGTCCCAACTTGCAGCACTGTAATTGTTACCAGGGCGGAGACTGCAATTTTCATGTATGTGTAGACAAGGGCAGCTCCTGTATTGCGCACAAGCCAGGCTGTATTGCTTGGATGTAGTCATCAACATTTACTAACGGTTGTCCGTCCGGATAATGCATTACCTTATCCGGGCGGCAATGCAGGTTGGGGCGAATATGAAAATAAAACAATTAACGAGACTCGTGTTTACCCGCAACTACAAGAGCCTGGCGCCTCTCTTTATCATGTCTTTGTTTTCATCGGTCATCTTTAATTTGCTTCTTCCCAATCTTAATGGAGAATACTTTGATGAGTTGACCCGAGGCGCCGAACACCGACTATATACGGTATTATTTTATTTGTTAATTGTGAATGCGGGAGGGCTTGTTCTTTCCTTTTTCTTAAGCCTGCTTAATAGCGTTGCCGGCTCAAGGGTAGCGCTGAAGGTCAACTTTGAAGTAATTGAGCATATTCAGAAGACACCTTTGGAATACTCCAACAAAATCAATCCAGTCTTTGTAACCCAACAAGTGAACAATGACAGTCATGTGGTGACAGATTTCTTCCTGGACTTTCTGATCCAGGGCTTTGTCAGTCTTTTGATTTTAATATCAACGGTTGTTTTAATGTTCAAAATCAATATATTGATTGGTGTATTGTTCTTATTGGCTGTACCTGTTTATGCGGTTGTTTATTTTATGTTCAAGAAGCCTATTTACCAGAGTGCTTATCTCATGAAAAATGAGCAGTCACAGCTTTTCTCCCAGATGAACCGGCAGTTAAGCAATATACAGTTAATCAAACAGCAGAACTGGTTCAAGTCACTGAAACAAGAACTGCTGAGTCATTCGGCGAGCTTCATGAAAGGATTAATCCATAATTCGAGAATATTGAACTTAGCCTCCTCGGCCAACGGGCTTGTTATGCAATTGTTCAATATTGCTGTTTTGTATATTGGCGCCGTCTCTGTTGTTCAAGGGAAAATGACCATCGGAGAGATAGTTATTGTTACCTCCTATGTTGGTTCCGCAGTAAGCTCTTCCAGATATTTTATAGATAATTTCAGCAAGTATCAGACTATAAAAGCCTCCATGGACAGATTGGAGGAGCACTTATCCGTGGCTCCTGAAATGAACAACGAAGCTGTGCTATCTACCATTGATAAAGTGATATTGAAGCAAGTCTCATTTGAACTGAATAATGTCCATATTCTGGACGGGTATGACTATGTTTTTACCAAAGGAAATATTTATGCCGTAACCGGATATAACGGAAGGGGAAAATCCAGCTTTGTCAATGTAATCACCGGTTTGTATCAGATGTACGGCGGAAATATTTTTTTTAATGATACTAATATCAGAGAACTGGATATGTACAAATTAAGGGGAGAGTTGATTGGCATTGTCGAACAAAACCCCTATATCGTCAGCAATAACTTCAAAGAAAATCTTACATATGGTTTAACATCCCTACGGGACTCCGAGCTGGATCTGTTCATCCAGAGCTTTAAGCTGGAAGGAAAAATGACCGAAACGCAGTCACAGGGGGAAATGCTACTGTCTGGCGGGGAAGCCCAAAAGTCATCTATAATACGAACCTTGTTAAAAAAACCGCAGCTACTCATCTTGGACGAGCCCACATCCATGCTGGATAAGGAATCAACCGTTTGTCTGCTTGAAACTCTTGTTCGGCTAAAGAATGAGGCCATAATCATTATTGTTACGCATGACAGCAATGTAATGGATATATGCGATGAGATTATCAATCTGGATACTGAACATAACCAGAAGAAGCCTCAAGTATACCTGGCTTCGCCTTAATATATAAGCCCGTGTTCAATACCGTCAACCGGATACGGACTTTATATAAATAAATATTTATTTATAGGAGGATTCACACATGACCTTTTTAGTAGAACCATCTTATTCAGTGCTTGGCTCGAGTTGTCCGAAATTATCTTCCTGTGATTGTTACCAAGGTGGTAGATGTTCATTTAGTGTATGTGTATCCAAAGGAGACAGCTGCATCGGGTATAAACCCGGTTGTTTGGCATGGATGTAAACTGGTAAAACGAGAAGTAGGAGAAAAAAATGGAATTTATGGTAACTTCATTAACGATGGATTCCCGGTCCCATGCCGTGTTTTCCTGTAATTGTTATCACCGCGGGAAATGCCATGTGTCAAAATGCATTGGTAAAGGCAGCAGTTACAATCACTATAAAAAAATATAAGGATAGTCAATCTGTAAAGCTAGACCAGCTGAGATATTCGGCCAGGTCTAGTTTTTTCATTTCTTTTTGACGCCGCCCTTCACTTTGGATACAATCAGATAGTATTATCCGTATCAATTTCTACATATATGAAGCAACAGGAGAAGAGGAGGCCACAGCTATGAACGTAATACCGGAACCGATCCCGGGCGGATCTGCGCTCGCACGCGACTATATAGAACGTTATGAACAGGTAAGCAATCTGTACGGCGGCGATTTCCGCGATGAAGAGGGTAGACGCCGGCGGGCGGAGTGGCTGGATGGCAGCGAGCAAGCCCGCGCCGATCGCGCCGATGTTGCGGCTTGTCTGCGTAGTTACAATGCCGTGCACAATCCACACGAAGCTGTGCAGGCTTCGCTGGCGCTGCTGGAGCAGCCAGGGACGCTGGTGGTGACCGGGGGGCAGCAAAGCGGCCTGTTTACAGGTCCGCTGTTTGTCGTATATAAGGCACTCACCACCATTCAGGCGGCAAAAGAAGCTGCAGTCCAGCTAGGACGGCCGGTTGTGCCGCTCTTTTGGATTGCCGGTGAAGATCATGACTGGGATGAGGTTAATCATACATTTGTCTTAAACCGCACCGGGGAGATCACCAGAATCAAGCTGGACAAAGCTGAAGGCCCCCGTTCTTCTGTCAGTGATATTAAGGTGGAAGAATCGGGATGGGAGCAGGTCATTGCCGAACTGGATGGCCTCCTTCAAGAAAGTGAATTCAAACCGCAAATCATGGAGTTTATCCGTGAATCTTCACGAATGGCGGGCAGCATGAGCGATGCTTTTGCTAAGCTGATCGGTTCGCTATTCGGCAAATTCGGCCTGATTCTGCTGGATTCTGCCGATCCGCAACTGCGCAGGCTGGAGAAACCGTTTTTTGCCAAACTGATTGAACGCAATGATGAGCTGGAAGCAGCCTACAAACAATCGGCGATGCGTATAGTTGAAGGAGGTTATGAGCTGCAGGCAGATGTGACCTCCGGGAATGCGAATCTTTTCTATATACATGAAGGTGCGCGGCTGCTGCTGCATAAGGCGGATGGGCGATATACTGACCGCAAGGGTGTTGTCTCCTTCTCACCGGAGGAATTACTGGCAGTGCTTGAAGACCATCCTGAACGCTTCAGTAACAATGTGCTGACACGCCCGCTTATGCAGGATTATGTCCTGCCGGTTCTGGCCACAGTACTGGGACAAGGGGAACTGGCCTATTGGGCCATTCCACGCAATGCCTTCGAAGTTGTCAGCGGGCAGATGCCGCTGATCCTTCCGCGCATGTCTTTTACAGTCATAGAAGGAACACTGCACAAGCATATGAATAAATACAGCCTCTCCTTCGCGGATGTAAGACAAGGGCTTGAGCAGAAACGGAAAGAATGGATCACTGCCCAGGATGAACTGGAGCTTGGCCGCCGGTTCGAGGAAACGAAGGAAGCCTTCTCCGTCATGTATGAGCCGCTGATCGAACAGCTCGGAACGATTCAGGCCGGTCTGCTTAAATTAGGCAATAACAATAAAGAGAAGATCCTGGATCAGATTGCATTTTTACAGGGGAAAGCCCAGGATGCCATGGAGAAACAAAATGAAGCTGCGCTCCGCCAATGGGAACGGATTGAGCTGTCACTCATGCCGCTGGGAAAGCCGCAGGAAAGAGTATACAATATGATGTATTACTTGAACCGCTACGGCCCGGCTTGGCTGGATGAACTGATGACCATACCCGCCGACTTCAGCGGAACGCACCGTATTATTTATATGTAGGAAAAGAAAAGTAAGCTTACGAAGCAAGTTTTGTTCGAAGCTAGTTCAAGAAAGTCTATGTTCACAATACTTTTAGGAGGTTTCATAAATGAGTTCAATGTCGAAAGAAAATAGTATTGTCGCGGACATGTCGCTCGCGCATGAAGGGCATCTGAAAATCGACTGGGTCCGCCAGCATATGCCGGTGCTGAACCGCATCCGCGAGCAGTTCGAAGCTGAGCAGCCTTTCAAAGGGCTGAAGGTGTCGATTACGCTGCATCTGGAAGCAAAGACGGCTTATCTTGCGAAGGTAGTCAAGGCGGGCGGTGCTGAAGTTACAATAACCGGATCAAATCCGCTGTCGACCCAGGACGATGTCTGCGCGGCGCTTGTCGAAGACGGCATTACAGTGTTCGCCAAATATAATCCCTCACCGGAGGAGTTTAAGGCACTGAATATCAAGGCTTTGGAGAGTAAGCCGGATCTGATCATCGATGACGGAGGAGATTTTGCGACCCTGCTGCATTCGGAACGTCCCGACCTGATGGAGAATATCCGCGGCGGTGCTGAGGAAACCACTACAGGGATCATCCGGTTGAAGGCACTGCAGAAGCAGGGCATCCTGAAGTTCCCGATGGTTGCCGTTAATGATGCGTATTGCAAATATTTGTTTGATAACCGTTATGGTACGGGCCAGTCGGCATGGGACGGGATCGTCCGTACAACCAACCTGATTGTAGCAGGCAAAACCGTGGTTGTAGTTGGTTACGGCTGGTGCGGCAAAGGGGTAGCCATGAGGGCTAAAGGCTTGGGCGCTAACGTAATCGTCACTGAAGTGGATGCAATCAAGGCAGTGGAGGCGCATATGGACGGATTCCATGTGATGCCGATGCTGGAAGCGGCCAAACGCGGTGATTTCTTCGTTACGGTTACCGGCAACCGGTATGTCATCCGCGGCGAGCATTATGATGTTATGAAGGACGGCGCAATTATGTGCAATGCCGGACATTTTGATGTGGAAGTGAATAAACCGGAACTTGCGGAACGATCGGTATCCCAGCGTACCGTGCGTAAAAATATCGAGGAATACCAGTTGAAGGACGGACGCAAGCTCTATCTGCTGGCTGAAGGCCGGCTGGTCAATCTGGGGGCGGCCGATGGGCATCCGGCGGAAATAATGGATACGACTTTCGCTTTGCAGGCGTTGTCGCTTAAATATGTGAATGACAATTACAAGAGCATCGGTGTCAAAGTGGAGAATGTTCCTTATGATCTGGATGAGCAGGTGGCACGCTACAAGCTCGAAAGTCTGGGAATTGCTATCGACAGCCTGACTCCAGCGCAGGTGGAATATCTGGACAGCTGGAATTTGAACGACTAAGCGGTATTTTATCCTTATCGATAGGCCCGTTGCCATGTATATGGTGCGGGCTTCTTTTTTTGATCCGGATGGGTGAATGCATAGAGTCAGGTGCCTGTGGAGGGGATGACTTGACAAATAAGAAAAAATTACCTTGCTGCGGAAAAAGGTTTTTGATTTTTAATGGCGAATCTATTATGCTTAGGTGGTGTAAAGTGGGGTAAAGTGGGGAATCGGTAGCAAGGGGTGGGTAAAACTATGTTTATGGGGGAATTCCAGCATAGCATTGACGACAAGGGCCGCATCATTATTCCGGCCAAGTTCCGTGAATTGCTCGGAACCTCTTTCGTAGCGACCCGCGGCCTCGACTCCTGCCTGTTTGTTTATCCCATGGAAGAATGGGGAATCATGGAGCAAAAGCTCAAAAGCCTTTCACTGATGAAATCGGATGCCCGTGCCTTCAGCCGCTTTTTTTTCTCAGGAGCGACAGAATGTGTATGGGACAAGCAAGGCAGGGTGAATCTGCCGGGGAACCTGCGGCAATATGCCAAGCTGGACAAGGACTGTGTTATTCTGGGCGTTTCGAACCGGGTGGAGATCTGGAACAAGGAGCTATGGGAGCAGTACTTCGAACAGTCAGAGGAATCGTTCAACGAGATTGCCGAAAAATTGGTGGATTTCAATTTTGATCTATAACATACACAAACACAATTCGAATACTGCCCTGGAGGGATGCAGCTTGTTTCACCACATCACGGTGCTTAAGGAAGAAGCGACAGAAGGGCTGCACATCAAGAAGGATGGGATTTACGTTGACTGTACGCTCGGAGGAGCCGGACACAGTTCTCTTATCGCATCCAAGCTTAGCGGCGAAGGCCGGCTGATCTGTCTGGATCAGGATGAGTGGGCTTTGAACAATGCGAGGGAGAAGATGGCTGAATACGGGGAGAAGATTGTTCTGGTTAAGACCAACTTTCGCGATCTTGAGCAGGTGCTGAAGGAGCTTCCTTTTGTGCCGCAAAAAGATGGTGTTCCCCAGGTCGACGGAATCCTGTTTGATCTTGGCGTATCCTCACCCCAGTTCGATGAAGGGGAACGGGGGTTCAGCTATAATCACGATGCTCCGCTTGATATGCGGATGGACCAGTCCGCAGAGCTGACTGCAGCCGAAATCGTTAATACATGGAGCGAGCAGGAAATCGCCCGCGTGCTTTTCCAATACGGAGAAGAGAAGTTCTCGCGGCGGATCGCCCGCAAAATTGTGGAGCGAAGAGAGGAACGGCCAGTAGAAAGTACAGGCGAATTGGCTGAGCTGATTAAGGAAGGCATCCCTGCAGCTGCGCGCAGGACGGGTGGACATCCCGCCAAACGCAGTTTTCAGGGTCTGAGAATCGCCGTGAACGACGAGCTTGGCGCTTTTGAGGAAGGACTTCATGGCGCGGTACGCTGCCTGGCACCCGAAGGAAGGGTATCTGTAATTACCTTCCATTCTCTGGAGGACCGGATCTGCAAGCAAATCTTCAGCAGCTATTTAAGCAGATGCACTTGCCCGCCTGACTTTCCTTTTTGCGTATGCGGTGCTGAAGGTACTCTCAAGTTAATTAACCGCAAGCCGCTCGTTCCTTCCGGGGAAGAGCTGGAGCTTAACCCGCGCGCCCGTTCAGCGAAACTGCGTATTGCAGAGAAATTGTAAAAAGACGATAAAGGAGAGTCAGAGATGGCCTATACCCGCGGCAATTTAGCAGTCAAGCCCAAGAGAAAAGAAGAGGTAAACCCGCTTTACCGCGAGAAGACAAAAGTTGTCACTAGGCGGATGGTGATTCCACTGCAGGAGAAGCTGATGTATATGCTGACACTGGGAGCATTCGTGCTGGTGGCTGTCGCCCTGATTTGGCGTTACGTCCACATTTATGATTTGAACTTGCAGGCTCAGAAGCTGGACAGCGAAATTGCAAACAACAAAAAGCAGATTGCCACATATCAGATGGAGAAGCAGAATTTAGAGCAGCTGGTAATCGAGAAGGCAAAAAAGCTGGGATACGTGCAGCCGCCTGAGGATACCACTATTTATGTGCCGGTGGGTAGTACTTCAACTGACGGAGATAACCAATAGCGATTGGCAGAAGTCGCAATAATAGAGTTTGTGAGGTTTCCTTATGGTAAAAAGAATAAAACTTCGCACGCTGTTTATAGGAGGGTGTATTACCCTCTTTTTTCTTGTTTTAGTCGCCCGGGTCTTCTGGATACAGGTTCTGCAAAGCGAGTCCTGGCAGGAAAAGGCGGCCAAGCAGTGGGCTCATACTTCGGAAATTAAAGCGGTGCGGGGAACGATCGAAGACCGCAATGGCATTGTTCTGGCTAGTGATGTCCCGGCGTATACCGTTGTGGTGGACCCTGCGGTCATTGCTGAGCTGAAAATCGGGGAAGAAGTGATTCAGGGTCTGCATGACCTGTTGAACAAGCCGGTGGATCAGTTGAAGATACTGGTTGAGGCCAAGGATGATAAAGGCAATTTTCTCAAGAATCGCGAGGTCCGCACCGAAGGCTGGAAAATCGATCAGGAAATGAAGGACAAGGTGGACGCTTTTATCAAAAAGCTCCGCAAGGAGCATGATATTCTCGAAACCGGCGTCGGCACGGTCAGGGAGCAGAGACGTTATTATCCCAAGAAAACACTTGCCGCGCATATTTTGGGTTATACCGACAGAGACGGCATTGCCATAGCGGGTCTGGAGAAATATTTCGATAAGCAGCTTAAAGGCGTCGACGGCAAGCTCTATTACCAGAGTGACGGCAAAGGATTCAAGCTGCCTGACTCACAGGATACTTTTCAGCCTGTCGTGAACGGCAGTGATTTCAAGCTGACCATCGACAGCACCATTCAGTATTACATCGAAGAAGCGATGAAAAAAGCTTATGAGCTGTATAAACCAAAATCCATAAGTGTGATTGCCGCCGACCCGAACACGATGGAGATTCTGGGCATGGCCAATTTGCCTACCTTCAATCCCAATGAATTCTGGAATTCGGAAACGAAACCGGGGGACTTCTATAACCACGCCATCATGTCGAGATTTGAGCCGGGGTCGACGTTCAAGATTGTAACGCTGGCCGGTGCGGTGGAGGAAAACCTCTTTGATCCGGATGCCTATTTCATGTCCGGCCAAATCAAACTCAAGGGTTTGCGCAAGCCTATTCCTGACATCAAGAGAGCAGGGTGGGGTGAAATCACTTATCTTGAAGGGGTAAAACGTTCCAGCAACGTAGCTTTTGTCAAGCTCGGCTATGAAATGCTTGGGAAGGAAAGGCTGCTGCAATATATCACTGATTTTGGTTTCAAAGATAAAACAGGCATCGATCTTCCGGGAGAAATCATCGGGCGTGTCAACCCCGACCCAAACAATGTGTCGGAAAATGCCACACTTTCTTTCGGTCACGGGAAATTGGAAGTTACTCCGATCCAACAGCTTACGGCGGTGGCAGCGATTGCGAACGGCGGCAAGCTGATGGTACCGCATGTCGTCAAGGAAATTACCGATCCGAATACCGGGAAGACAACAGTCACTCAGCCTGAGGTTGTGCGTCAGGTTATCTCGAAGGAAAGCGCACGCGAGACCGGAAGCTATCTGGAGCAGGTTGTTGCGGATTTGCAGCATGGGACCGGGAGATACGCCTACATTGAGGGCTACCGTGTGGCGGGCAAGACCGGGACGGCGATCAAGCCTGACGGCAAGGGTGGTTATGACCGGGACAAGGTGCGCTCTTCCTTTCTCGGATACGCACCGGTTAATGATCCGAAGATCGCGGTCTATGTCATTATTGACGAGCCTGCCGACGCTGCCGGCGGGGGTGTCGCAGCAGGGCCAGTGTTCAAGGAGATTGTATCCCAGGCTCTGCCCTATATGGGCGTGCCCAAAATAGGTGACACGAGCGATACAAGCAGCAGCAAGAAAACGGTCAAGGCGCAAGCCTCTGTACAGCGCAAGGCACCTGATCTGACGGGCAAAACCGTGAAGGCAGCCAGAGAGCTGCTTATCAATGGGGGATATGATTTTGAAGCGGTCGGTCAAGGAGCTACTGTGGTCAGCCAGTACCCTGAGAAAGGAACTGTGCTTGCAACAGGACAGCGCATTTACCTGTTAACTCAGCAGGGTGACAAACAGACCATTCCGGATTTGCGCGGGCAATCCCTGCGGGATGCGCTGGAAATTCTCAATCTTCTGAAGATCGGCATTGCAGTGGATGGTGAAGGGTATGTCTCCGGGCAAACGGAAGGTATCAAAAATGGCAAGCCGCTGGTTACTCTGAAGCTCAATCCGATCAATGAATACGGTGAGGATATTCCGGTTACGGAGCCGGCGGAGGATGCAGCGGAAGAGTAGCCGGGGATCTCAGGTTATTTAAAGAAGTGAACCAAAGCCGTTCCGGCAGCGGTAAAACCGTGTTAGCCCGATTAGCTTACGAGCGGCAATCGTACAGGCTGTTCTAAGCCCTGTTTGTCCCGAATAGTCATGAGATAAGAGATCATGTCTATACGAGCGAAAGCGGGGAGAACGGAATGAAGGTTTCGAAAGTCGTAACTCGGCAGAGAATGCTGTGGACGCTGCTGGGATTGGCCGTATTATTCGGCTCTCTGGCCGTGCGTCTTGCCTATGTGCAGTTGTCCAAAGGCGAAGAACTCAGCGCCAAGGCGGAAAATTTGCTGCGCCGTGACATACCTTTTACTGCAAAACGCGGTGAAATATTGGACCGTGAAGGGACGTCACTGGCCTATAATGTCAGCTCGCCTACGATTTATGCGGTTCCTGTGCAGGTGAAGGATAAGCAAGGAACAGCACAACAGCTGGCTCCACTACTCGGCATGACTGAGGTGAAGCTAGTGACGCTGCTGTCTAAAGGGAAGTCTTCGGTGAAGTTACAGCCCGGCGGCCGCAAAATTACGATGGAGCTTGCCGCAAGTATCCGTGATTTGCAGCTGCCGGGCATCGTTGTCGCTGAGGACAACAAACGTTATTATCCTTACGGGGATTTGGCTGCCCATATTCTTGGGTTCACGGGAATTGATAATCAGGGCATCACCGGCGTTGAGAATATTTACGATAAACTGCTGCGGGGAATTGACGGGAAAATATCTTATTTGTCTGATGCAGGCGGCCGGTTAATGCCTGGCTCCTCTGAGAAGTATTTCGAACCCCAGGAGGGACTGAGTCTGCAGTTGACCATTGATAAGCAGATCCAGTCCATTATGGAGCGTGAGCTGGATCAGGCAATGGTGAAATATCAGGCTCAGGGCAGCTGGGCTATTGCCATGAATCCGAAAAATGGCGAGATTCTGGCAATGGCGAGCCGGCCGGGTTATGAGCCTGGCGCTTACAAGGAATACGATGCGGCAGTTTATAACCGTAATCTGCCGATATGGATGACGTATGAACCAGGATCGACTTTCAAGATTATTACCCTGGCTGCGGCACTGCAGGAGGGTAAGGTGGATTTGCAGCATGAGCATTTTTTTGACCCCGGTTTTATTGAGGTCGGGGGGGCGAAGCTGCGCTGCTGGAAAAAAGGCGGCCATGGCAGCCAAACCTTTCTCGAAGTGGTGGAGAATTCCTGCAATCCGGGTTTTGTCGTGATGGGCCAGCGTCTTGGCAAAGATACCTTGTTCAAATATATCCGTGATTTCGGCTTTGGCACGAAGACGGGGATCGATTTGAACGGGGAGGCAAGCGGCATCCTGTTCAAGCCTTCGCAGGTGGGGCCGGTGGAACTCGCTACAACAGCTTTTGGCCAGGGGGTATCGGTTACGCCGATTCAGCAGATTGCGGCAGTGTCTGCGGCAATAAACGGCGGTAAGCTGTACACGCCTCATGTTGCCAAGGCATGGATTAATCCGGATACCGGTGAGACGGTATCAGAAGTGAAGCCGCAAGAAGTGCGGCAGGTTATTTCAGAGGAAACCTCGAAGAAGGTGCGGGCTGCCCTTGAGAGCGTAGTTGCCAAAGGCACCGGACGGCCGGCATTTATTGACGGCTACCGTGTGGGGGGCAAGACAGGGACGGCACAGAAAGTAATCAATGGCCGATATTCTCCTACGGAGCATATCGTATCTTTTGTAGGCTTTGCGCCTGCGGATGACCCGCAGATTGTTGTGTACACTGCGGTGGATAATCCACAGGGCATACAGTTTGGGGGCGTGGTAGCGGCTCCGATCGTACAGAACATTCTTGAGGATTCCCTGCGTTATTTGAAGGTGCCGGAGCGTAAAGACCAGCTTCCCAAAACCTATAAGTACGGGGAGACTCCGATTGTGACGGTTCCCGATCTGACAGGCGCCACAGTTCAGGATATTTATGAAGATCTCAACATGAATTTTACGCTCGTGCGTTCAGGCTCAGGCAATACCGTAGTCAATCAGGCCCCCAAAGCGGGAGCTAGAGTCGAACAAGGCTCGACGATCAGGATTTATATGGGGTCTTCAGGTGAATCATAAGAACGACAAAGCAGAGTGAGGGATTGCTATGAACATTAATGAATTATCTTCTTGTCTTGCAGCTTCGCGCCTATACGGCGATGGTGAAACAGAGATTTCCGATCTTCAGACGGATTCCCGCCAGGTGAAACCGGGTGATTTATTTATTTGTTTGCCGGGACATACTGTGGATGGGCATAAATTTGCCCCCCAGGCTGCCGCGAGTGGAGCCGCTGCCATCGTCTGCGAGCGGAGGCTGGATATTGATCTGCCCCAGCTCGTAGTGGACGACAGCAGGTTTGCTATGTCCGTGCTGGCAAATGTCTTCTTCGGATCTCCTAGCAGCCGCATGAGAATGATAGGGATCACTGGCACCAACGGTAAAACTACCACCACTTATCTGATTGAACGGATCATGCAGGACCATGGTGTAAAAACGGGACTGATCGGAACCATTCAAATGCGATACGACGGACAAAGTTATCCGATGTCAGGCACCACGCAGGAGTCGCTTGAACTGCAGCGTACGCTTCAAGATATGGTGCTTAAAGGTGTACATTGCTGCGTAATGGAGGTCTCCTCCCATGCGCTGCAGCAAGGACGCGTGAAGGGGACGGATTACCGTACGGCGATATTTACGAATTTAACCCAGGATCATCTCGATTATCATCATACAATGGAAGAGTATCGCGCCGTTAAAGGCCTGTTCTTCTCCCGTCTCGGCAACGCTATTTCTCCCTGGAAAGAAGAGCGCAAATATGCCGTACTTAACGCGGACGATGAGGCGAGCGCCTATTTTTCTGCCCAGACAGCAGCGGAAGTGATTACATACGGCATTGACAGCAAGGCAAATGTCCGGGCCTCACAAATTTCAATCACATCCAAAGGAACATTTTTCCATGTGGATACGTTTAAGGGAGAGGCAGACATTTCTCTGCGCATGGTCGGCAAGTTTAACGTATATAATGCACTTGCTGCTATCACTGCTGCACTTCTCGAAGATGTGCCGCTTCAAGAGATCAAAGCCAGCTTAGAGTCTGTGCCAGGTGTGGATGGACGGGTGGAATCGGTGGATGAGGGGCAGGACTTTGCGGTTATCGTTGACTATGCCCATACACCGGATGGCCTTGAAAATGTGTTGAAGGCAGTCAGCGAATTCGCCACCGGCAAAGTGCTTACCGTCTTTGGCTGCGGCGGCGACAGAGATACCACCAAACGGCCGTTGATGGGGAAGATCGCAGCCAAATACAGCGACAGTGTATTTGTGACCTCCGACAACCCCCGGACCGAAGATCCGCTGCTGATCCTGCGGGATATTGAAGCAGGACTGAAAGAGGATGGGGTAGCACAGGAACGTTATGAAATGGTTCCCGACCGGCGGGAAGCGATCAGAAAAGCTATTGAAATGGCAAGCCCCGGCGATGTAGTATTGATTGCGGGGAAAGGTCATGAGACCTACCAGTTGATCGGCGGAGTGGTTCATGATTTCGATGACCGCATTGTCGCCAAAGAAGTGATAAGGGGCCGAAGCTATTGATTACAAGAACGCTGCGAAATATCGCTGACATGTGCGGGGGAGAAGTGTTTTCCGCTGAAGATATGAATGTAAAGATTGCCGGAGTGGTTACCGATTCCCGCAAAATTACATCTGACTGTCTGTTCGTTCCGCTTGCCGGAGACAACTTTGACGGACATCATTATGGTGCTGCAGCTTTGGCTGCGGGAGCGGCCGCAACGCTATGGCAGAAGGATAAGGGGACTGCGCCTGAAGGCGGCGGGGTTATTCTGGTAGAAGACACGCTGTCTGCACTGCAGAAGCTGGCTGCTGCTTATTTGAGCGAAATTGCTCCGCAGGTTGTTGCGGTTACAGGCAGCAACGGCAAAACGACTACCAAGGATATGATTACAGCCTTGCTTGAAGGACAATTTAAGGTCCATAAAACTCAAGGCAATTTCAATAACCATATCGGACTGCCGCTTACGGTCCTTTCTATGCGCAAGGATGTGGAGATCGCTGTGTTGGAGATGGGGATGAGCTCAAGGGGCGAAATCGCCCTGCTCGCTTCGCTTGCTGCGCCTGATGTGGCCGTCATCACAAATGTAGGTGAATCCCATTTGCTGCAGCTCGGCTCCCGTAAGGAGATTGCCCGGGCCAAGCTGGAGATTGCCGAAGGGCTGAAGCCGGGAGGTCTGCTGATCTATAACGGGGATGAGCCGTTGCTAGCTGAGGTTATGGCTGAAGCCTCCTTCCATGCGCCGGAGGGAATGCATACCTTGCGTTTCGGCATCTCTACGGATAACGATGATTATCCGACCGGGATGATGACGCATAGCGGAGGTATGACCTTTACAAGTTACCTCCATAAGGAGCGCGCCTATACGCTCCCGCTGCCGGGCAGGCATAACGTAGTCAACGCATTGGCCGCGCTTGCGGTTGCACGTCATTTCGGCGTAACTGATGACCACGTAGAGGATGGGCTGAAGAGGCTTAAGCTAACCGGCATGCGGATTGAAGTGATGCTGACCTCTTCGGGACTCACCTTGCTGAATGATGCTTATAACGCTAGTCCTACCTCGATGAAAGCAGCGATTGATGTGCTGCAGTCTATGAAATGCACTGGCAGCCGAATCGCCGTGCTGGGGGACATGCTGGAACTTGGTCCGGATGAAGTGCCGTTCCACCAAGAGATCGGGACTTATCTCGATCCTGAGGAAACAGATCTGGTCTTTGCCTATGGACCCCTCTCCGCCCACATTGCTGAGACGGCAAGGGACAAATTCGGAGCAGAACGCGTTTTTTCTTTTACGGACAAAGCGGAGCTGACTTCAGTCTTGATCGGGAAATGCAGTCCCGACGATGTTGTGCTGTTCAAGGCTTCCAGAGGGATGCGCTTGGAAGAAGTACTGCACAGCCTAAACAAACATTTTGAGCAAACTTAACATATTGGAGGGGGTGTACCCATGGATTATCAACTGCTGCTGCTGACGATTGCTGTGTCCTTTATCCTTGCGGTCATTGCCGCTCCGCTGATCATTCCGCTGCTGAGACGGATGAAATTCGGACAGCAGGTTCGTGATGACGGACCGCAAACTCATTTGAAAAAGGCTGGAACGCCTACCATGGGCGGCATCATAATTATGGTGGCCTTCACTTTATCTTTTCTGAAATTTTCCGTGGTGAATTCGGACTTTTATGTCCTTTTGGTAGCAACGCTCGGCTACGGGCTGATTGGTTTCCTTGATGATTATATTAAAATTGCTTTCAAGCGTTCGCTGGGACTTACAGCCCGCCAAAAGCTGGCAGGTCAACTGCTGATCGGGGTAGTGTTATGCGTTCTGCTGATTAACGCCGGCCATAATACAGGCATCAGCATACCGGGAACCTCCATCAGCTTCGATTGGGGCGCATGGTTCTACTATCCATTTATTATCCTCATGATGATGGCGGTCACGAATGCAGTAAACTTTACTGACGGAGTAGACGGCTTGCTGTCGGGTGTCAGCGCGATTGCGCTTGCCGCCTTTGCCGTAGTGGCCATGCAGGCTACCTCGATTGCTGCCGGTGTCTGCGCAGCGGCGATGATCGGGGCGGTGTTAGGTTTTCTGGTATTTAACGCCCATCCGGCAAAAGTATTTATGGGAGACTTCGGTTCCTTCGGAATTGGCGGTGCGATCGGGGCTATTGCGATTGTGACCAAAACCGAGCTGCTGTTTGTTGTGATTGGCGGAGTTTTTGTGGTTGAGATGTTGTCTGTTATTTTGCAGGTAGCCTCCTTTAAAACGCGCGGCAAGCGCATTTTCAGAATGAGCCCGATCCACCATCACTTTGAGCTCGGCGGCTGGTCGGAATGGCGGGTCGTTGTCTCCTTCTGGGCGGTTAGCCTTGTGCTGGCGGCAGTAGGACTATATATCAGCAAGGGGTTGTAAACAATGAAACATCCGGATATGTACCGTGGGGAAGAGGTGGTCGTCCTGGGGCTGGCTAAAAGCGGCGTCCAGGTGGCCAAAGTGCTGCATGAGCGCGGTGCGGTAGTTATGGTCAACGATAAAAAGGAAAGAGATCAAAGTCCCGAAGCTTCCGAACTGGAAACTTTGGGAATTTCTGTTATATGCGGCGGGCATCCGGAAGGACTGATTCATTCAGGTGTCAGCCTGGTGGTCAAAAATCCGGGCATTCCCTACACTGTTCCTCCAGTGCAGCAGGCGCTGCAGCTAGGCATCGAGGTTGTGACCGAGGTGGAGGTGGCTTACCGGCTCTGTGCCGCCCCCATGATTGGTATTACCGGCTCCAACGGCAAGACAACGACTACGACCTGGGTAGGCCGCATGCTGGAGGCCGCAGGGATGAAGCCGATTGTTGCCGGCAACATCGGTACGCCGCTCTCTCAGGCCGCTCTGGAGGCGGATGAGGACAACTGGATGGTTGTCGAACTAAGCAGCTTCCAGCTTAAAGGGACGGAGACCTTCCGTCCCAAGGTGGGTGCTCTGCTGAACGTAGCCGAAACCCATCTGGATTATCATGGCGATATGGACGATTATGTGGCATCCAAAGCGAAGCTGTTTGCTAACCAGGAGCCTTCTGACACGGCTGTGCTGAACTGGGATGATCCGGTTTGCCGGGGCCTGGTTCCTTACATCAAAGGCAGCATATTGCCCTTCTCCATGACGGAGGAGCTGGTTCAGGGCATCTTTGTCCGTCCCTCTTTTGTGCCGGATACCGAAGATGACCACAATCGGGTAATCATTTATCGTGATTATTCGGAGAGCGAGACGGAGATTGCCACGGTGGATTCCATTGGCCTGCCGGGGCGGTTCAATGTTGAGAATGCCTTGGCTGCCTGCGGAATCGCCATCGCTGCCGGAGCAGCTCCGGAGGATCTTGGGGCTGTGCTGGCTTCTTTCCGCGGGGTGGAGCACCGTCTGGAATATGTGGCGGATAAGGCTGGCGCCGCTTACTACAACAATTCCAAAGCAACAAACTCCAAAGCCACCTCCATGGCATTGGCTTCGTTCCGCGAGCCGATTGTATTGATCGCCGGGGGACTCGACCGCGGGTCCGATTATATGGAGCTTCTGCCTGTCCTCAGCGGCAATGTGAAGGGGCTGGTGGTCCTGGGGCAAACAAAGGACAAGCTGGCCAGTGTGGCGCAAATGGCAGGAGTAAAGCACATCATCTCCGTCGATAATGGGGAGAGCGCCGCCGCCGTGCTGCAGCAGGCTGTCCGGGAGGCTTCCGCTCTTGCGGAAGAAGGAGATGTTGTTCTCCTGTCTCCTGCCTGTGCAAGTTGGGATATGTTTACTTCCTATGAGGAGCGCGGGCGTATTTTTAAAGAGGCGGTGCATAACCTTTAAGTAGGGGGGTGGATAAGCCCCTACTACGGATGCAAGAGGTGTGCTCCTGATGAAGAAATCCCGTCATGCGCCCGATATCTGGCTGCTGATTCCGATTCTGGCTCTACTGGCAATCGGCATGGTGATGGTGTACAGCGCCGGGTCCGTTTTGGGCTTCCGCAATTATGGCGATTCGTTTTATTTTGTTAAAAGGCAGCTGCTGTTTGCCGGACTGGGTCTCGGGGCAATGTTTGTTACTGCCAACACGGACTATCTGGTGCTCAAAAAATTTGCGAAGCCTGCTCTGATCATCTGCTTCGTTCTGCTGGTGATGGTGCTCATTCCCGGAATCGGGGTTGTGCGCGGCGGTGCGCGGAGCTGGCTGGGCATCAGCTCCTTCGGAATTCAACCCTCCGAGTTTATGAAGATGGGGATGATTCTTTTTCTGGCAAAATGGCTGGGACAGGATGATTATGATATCTCCGTCTTCACTCGCGGGCTGCTTCCTCCCCTGGCATTGATTGGTTCTGCCTTTGGGCTGATTATGCTGCAGCCGGATCTGGGCACTGGTACAGTAATGTTCGGTGCGGCTCTGATGATGGTGTTCACAGCAGGAGCCCGGATGAAGCATCTGCTGTCACTCGGAGTGGCCGGCATCGCCGGGTTCGCCGGATTGGTTGCTGCCGCACCATACCGCTTGCAGCGCATTACAGCATTCCTGGATCCCTGGTCGGATCCGCTCGGCGCCGGTTACCAGATTATCCAGTCACTGTATGCGATTGGACCAGGCGGCCTTGGCGGTCTTGGACTGGGCATGAGCCGGCAAAAGTACAGTTACGTGCCGGAGCCGCAGACTGATTTTATTTTTTCTATATTGGCCGAAGAGCTCGGATTTATCGGGGGGCTGGCGGTATTGCTGCTGTTTCTGATTCTGATCTGGCGCGGGATGAAGGTGGCGATGAGCCTGCCTGACCGTTTCGGCAGTTATCTGGCCGTAGGCATCGTCTGTATGGTGGCTGTCCAGGTCATCATCAACATCGGTGTTGTCATCGGCATGATGCCGGTAACGGGCATTACGCTCCCGCTGATCAGCTATGGAGGCTCGTCGCTGACCCTGATGCTTACAGCACTCGGTATTTTACTGAATTTATCCCGTTATGCGAGGTGAGAGACATGCGTATCGTATTAAGCGGCGGGGGTACGGGGGGACATATTTATCCCGCCGTCGCCGTCGCCAGACAGCTGGAAGAGGAAGACAAGGGCTCTGCCTTTTTGTATATCGGCGGCAAGCGTGGTCTGGAGAGCAAAATCGTTCCCCAGGAGAAAATTCCATTCAAGGCGATTGATATTACGGGCTTCCGCCGGAAGCCTTCCATGGACAATGTAAAGACAGTCATGCGTTTCCTCAAGGGGGTTAAAGCCTCCAAAGAAATGCTCAGGGAATTTAAACCGGATGTCGTGATCGGTACTGGGGGCTATGTCTGCGGCCCGGTCGTTTATGCGGCCTCCCGTCTTGGAATTCCGACCTTGATTCATGAGCAGAATGCCATTCCCGGGCTTACGAACCGCTTCCTTAGCCGGTATGCTGACACAGTTGCCGTAAGCTTTGAAGGGACTGAATCGGCTTTTCCGGGAGGCAAAAACGTCATTTATACAGGCAATCCCCGGGCAACTACCGTAACGACTGCCAGCGCTCAGAGAGGGTTCGCATCACTGGGCATTCCTGAAGGCAGCACAGTGGTGCTGGTTGTCGGAGGCAGCGGGGGGGCTAAGGCCATCAATCAGGCGATGATTGAGATGGCCCCTTATGTGGGTAAGGGTAATGGTGTTCATTATGTGTATGTTACCGGCGAGTCCTATTTCGAAGAAACCCGGAAAGCCCTGCGTCAAAAGCTGGGAAGCGAGCCAAGCTGGCTGCATATCCTTCCCTATATTCACAATATGCCCGAGGTTCTGGCTTGTCTTTCTCTGATTGTGAACCGGGCAGGCGCATCTTTTCTTGCAGAAATTACGGCACTGGGTATTCCCTCCGTCCTTATCCCGTCACCCAACGTGACGAATAATCATCAGGAAGCAAATGCTAGACAATTGGAACGTGAAGGCGCGGCGGTTGTACTGCTGGAGAAGGATCTGAACGGCCAGACCCTGCTGGCGGCTGTACAGAATATTATTGGCGCAGAAGATGTGCAGAGAAGCATGTCGGAAGCCTCAAGACGTCTCGGCAAAAGAGATTCCGCCTCGCTGGTCGTGGCTGAGCTGCGCAGGCTCGTGGCCAACCGTAAAGCCTAGGTCTTCTGCAGGCTATTGGGTGATGTATAACTGAAGTCGATGTTGTTTCCCGCTTACATGAACAGTCAATTAGGCCGGGAAATGCGCACTTTTTCTCTAGTTAAGAGGTTGTGAGTTTCTTGGTGAACAGCAAGCAATTCTCCGTGCCGGACCAGTCCTTAGTGCGTTA
Organism: Paenibacillus sp. FSL L8-0340; assembly: GCF_038593145.1. Taxonomy (NCBI): domain Bacteria; kingdom Bacillati; phylum Bacillota; class Bacilli; order Caryophanales; family Paenibacillaceae; genus Paenibacillus; species Paenibacillus sp. FSL L8-0340. The sequence continues at coordinate 5,719,639 of NZ_CP151967.1, read as the reverse complement.
CTCTTCTTGTTATCCTCCACTGTCACACACCCGGGGTTATGAACATAGGATAATCCTATAATCGTGACAATCACCCAGGGCACTTCCGGTTTATGAGATGACAAAGCGGGAGGGCCATCCCGCACATTTCATTGCTCCTTGTACGGGAAGTGCTTGTGGTGGGTGAGCGGTAATCTCGGAGGTGATACATTGGACAAATTGGTGATTGAGGGTGGAAACCCCCTGTCAGGCACCATACGTATCCATGGAGCAAAAAATGCGGCGCTGCCGATCCTGGCGGCAAGCCTGCTGGCCGAAGGAGTTCACTCACTGCATAATGTGCCGAAGCTGCTGGACATCGAAACAATGCTGAATATTTTGGAACGGCTGGGCTGCAGGGGCGTGCATGAAGACGAGACGGTGACCATTGACACGTCAATGCTGGGCACTTCCCATGTTCCTGAGGATTTAATGCGGCAGATGAGATCGTCTATTTTTCTGATGGGACCGTTATTATCCAGATTTGGAGAGGTGACGATTTATCAGCCGGGAGGCTGTGCGATCGGGGAGCGCAAGATTGATCTTCATCTGCAGGGACTGAAGCAGCTGGGGGCGGAAATTGAAGAGAGTAATGGACGGATTTCCTGCCGGGCCGCAAGACTTAAGGGAAGCGATATACATCTTGATTATCCTAGTGTCGGAGCCACGGAGAACATTATGATGGCTGCTTCCATGGCAGTAGGAACGACAACGATATCGGGTGCGGCCAGAGAGCCGGAGATTCAGGATCTGCAGAATTTCCTGAATCAGATGGGTGCCCAGATTATAGGTGCCGGTACCGATACCATTACGATTCAAGGTGTAAAGAAGCTATATCCCTGTACGTACGAGGTTATTCCCGACAGGATTGTCGCCGGAACGGTCATGATTGCCGCTGCCGCCACGCGGGGCAACGTTACATTGACCCATACCAATGCCGGGCATCTAACCTCCCTGATCCATGTGCTTAGGAGGGCTGGTGTTCAAATCACCGTATGCAATGATATAATTAATATCAGTTGCATGGGACGCCCCCGTGCGGTGGAACGAATCGTTACTTCTCCCTACCCTTCCTTTCCCACAGATCTCCAATCTCAGGTAATGGTGCTGCTGTCGCTGGCCGACGGATTCAGCGTCATCAAAGAGACGGTATTCGAGGGACGCTTCAAGCATGTGGAGGAGATGGCCAGGATGGGCGCCGATATTTCCATTGATCTGAACCGTGCGTTTATCCGCGGGGTGCAGAGACTGTATGGAGCAACGGTGGAAGCAACCGACCTGCGGGCGGGAGCTGCCCTGGTGATTGCCGGACTCGCCGCTCATGGAACCACGGTTGTTGAGCAGGCGCATCATATTGACCGCGGATATGACGGCATTGAGCAGCTCTTTCAGAAGCTGGGTGCACGCATCAGCCGCAAAGTACCTGTGCCGGGTCCGTTTGATTTGGCCAATTAAAGCTCCCTGTCTCCTTCAGCTTCATGCGTGGGAAGGAGACAGGGCCTTATTACGGAGATATGAGATGCCAAAAACCCGTTTACCTCTTCTTAAAGAGGACAAGCCTACCAAAAAAATGAGCCGAAAGATTACTTTCATTCTGCTGCTGCTGTTTATTGCGCTGTTGGCCGTGATTTTCTTCCGCTCGTCAATGAGCCGGATTACAGAGATCCAATTTCAGGGAAACAAATATTCCACCCGTGAGGTGCTGCTTGAGAAAAGCGGACTTGCCCTCGGAGGACAGTATTTTGCCGTCTCTAATGATGCAGTGGCTGATCGCCTTAAGGAGCTCAAGACGGTTCAGGAGGCCAGTGTGGAAAAAAAATTTCCCGGACTAGTCACCATCAGTATTAAGGAGTACCCTGCAGTGGCCTATGAATTGGATCAAGATGGCATACTGGAGGCTATTCTATCCAGCGGCGCTGCTGTTTCCGTGAATGAAACGGGCATTGCGGTGGAGAAGCCGATCTTGACAAGCTGGGGGGAAGATGATCCCCATAAAGCCAAATTGTGCCAGGCTCTCGCCAGTATTCCGAATGAACTGACCAGTGACATTTCCGAGATTGTGCCATCACCAACATTATCCTTTCCAGACCGCATCAAGCTGTATACCCGTTCGCATTTTGAAGTCATTACGGCAATTTCTTTGCTTAAGGATAAAGTAGAGTATTTAAATCAAGTGATAGAGACAGAGGAGCCCGGACTGATCAAGATGCTTGAAGCGGATTCCTATGTTCCTTTTGCACCTGTAAAAGAGGAGAATGTGAAAGAGGACACGCAAGAGTAAATAGGCCCTACTAATAGTAAGAAAAAAATGCTACAATCGGTTTTACGGGCAATAGGCAACGTCCCTCTTTTTTCTTCGGATTTTTTGAAATGAAGTATCAAATATGGATGACATTTCTTTATTACACTTATATTTCATGTAATAAAATGCCTGTTTTCAGGTTTCTAGCAGCTGCTGTCTTCATGCGAGATGCTTGTCATATTATCCCACTCAAAAAATTTGTAGAAAAAAGAGGGAAAGGATTAGAGATGTTGAATATGTACAGAGAAGTTTTTCTTCAATGGAAACCAAAAACTAAATCAGCTTTACATTTCATTTTGATAATAACAGGAGGTGCCATAGGGCTTGAGCAACAATGACATCATTGTTAGTTTGGACATCGGTACATCCAAAGTTCGGGCAATTATTGGGGAAGTTACTAATGGAACCTTTAATATTATTGGCGTTGGATCTGCTGATTCGGAAGGAATACGAAAAGGTGCGATTGTAGATATCGACCAGACTGTGCAATCGATCAAGAGTGCTGTAGATCATGCGGAGCAAATGGTCGGTATACAAATATCCGAGGTCTATGTCGGCATTTCCGGCAATCATATCGGGCTTCAATCCAGTCATGGTGTCGTGGCCGTTCAGAATGAGGATCGTGAAATCGGCGAAGATGATATCGATCGTGTAATCAAGGCAGCAGAAGTTATTGCACTGCCTCCTGAACGCGAGGTAATTGATGTTGTCGCCAAGCAATATATCGTCGATGGCCTTGAAGGAATCCAGGATCCCCGCGGGATGATCGGAGTTCGTCTGGAAGTGGAAGCGACGATTATTACCGGGGCCAAAACGCCAATACATAATCTGCTTCGCTGCGTAGAGAAATCAGGACTTAAAGTCAAAGATCTTGTACTGATGTCTCTTGGAGCCGGCGGATTGGCGCTTTCCAAAGATGAGAAATCAATGGGCTCCGTGCTGGTTGACATCGGTGCGGGCTCAACGACGATAGCCGTATATGAAGAAGGTTCCCTTTGTGCCACCTCCACGATCCCGATCGGCGGAGAATTTGTAACCAATGATATCGCATACGGTCTCCGTACACTTACTGATCAGGCGGAGAAGGTGAAGCTGAAGTATGGCTGCGCCTGGATTGACGACGCCGCTTCTGACGTAGTGTTCAAGGTGCTCCGGATCGGCAGCAATGTGGAAAAAGAATTTAATCAGGAAGATCTTGCGGCGATCATTGAACCGAGAGTGCAGGAAATCTTCCATCTGATTCGTCAGGAAGTGAAGCGGCTTGGTTACAATGAGCTTCCCGGAGGTTATATACTAACGGGTGGTACTGTATCTATGCCGGGGGTATTAAAAGCAGCCCAGACTGAACTATCAGCCTCTGTGCGCGTTGCGGTGCCGGATTATATCGGAGTCCGCGATCCCGGATTTACCGGAGGAGTAGGCATCCTGCATAACGTTGTCCGCAGATTCCGCGGACGCGGAAACAGCAGCAGCGGGAATAAAAAGACGGTCAACCGGAACAAGCAGAATGCAGCTCCAAATCAGGAAGCTGTATCGAAGCCGGGTTTGGTGGAACGTCTAAAGAATATGTTCAGCGAGTTCATATAAGTGTAAGTCCAGATATACTTGGACTGGCCATCCAAGCACATTGAGGGGGAGATGGAACAATATGTTGGAATTTGATTTTGAAATGGAGAGCTTGGCGCAAATAAAGGTCATCGGCGTGGGCGGCGGCGGTAGCAATGCTGTCAACCGGATGATTGAAAATGGCGTTCAGGGTGTGGAATTCATCACAGTTAATACAGATGCCCAAGCGCTGCATATGGCCAAATCGGAGCATAAACTGCAAATTGGGGACAAGCTGACCCGGGGACTTGGCGCGGGTGCCAATCCTGAGGTGGGCAAGAAAGCGGCCGAGGAGTCCCGTGATCTGATTTCAAATACTCTGAAAGGCGCGGACATGGTATTTGTTACCGCTGGTATGGGGGGCGGCACCGGTACAGGCGCAGCGCCTGTGATTGCTGAGATTGCCAGAGAGTGCGGAGCATTGACGGTTGGCGTCGTGACCCGTCCGTTTACTTTTGAAGGCAGAAAACGTGCAACTCAGGCAGAGCTTGGCATCGAGGCGCTCAAGGAAAAGGTCGATACACTGATCGTGATTCCCAATGACCGACTGCTGGAAATTGTGGATAAGAAAACCCCAATGCTGGAGGCATTCCGTGAAGCGGATAATGTACTCCGCCAGGCGGTGCAAGGGATCTCCGACCTTATTCAGGTTCCCGGCCTGATCAACCTTGACTTTGCCGATGTGAAGACAATTATGACGGAGCGCGGTTCAGCGCTTATGGGTATCGGTATCGCCACTGGCGAGAACCGTGCTTCGGAGGCGGCCCGCAAAGCGATCATGAGTCCGCTCCTGGAGACCTCCATTGAAGGTGCTCGCGGCGTGATCATGAACATTACAGGGGGTTCCAACCTTTCCCTGTATGAGGTGAATGAAGCAGCCGAGATCGTTACCTCTGCTTCGGATCCTGAAGTGAATATGATCTTTGGTGCCATCATTGAGGAAAGCATGAAGGATGAAATCAAAGTTACGGTAATCGCTACCGGCTTTGAACACAAACCTTCACCTATTGCTCCGGCCCGCCGTCCATCGGCGAGCAGCGAACCTGCTGCGCCTGATAAGAATGCCAATCTGCGTCCGTTTGGCAATCAGACGGCCTCAGACCAGCTGGACATTCCAACATTCCTGCGCAACCGTACGCGCGGCAATAATGACTAATAAAATAGTATAGTGTAAATAGATTTACGGAAGCACCGTATCTCCCTAGCGATCAGCTATGGGTGGATACGGTGCTTTTTGGTTTACCGGCTGTTATAATACTAGTAACGGGAGAGGATACAATGAAACTGCTTGATCCCCGGGTTGATTTTGTATTTAAACGTATTTTTGCAAGCGAGGGCAATAAGGATGTGCTGTTGGCTTTTCTTAACGGTATTTTTTCGGATGCGGGGGAACCTCCGCTGAATGAAGTGGTGCTGCTGAATCCATACACGGATAAGGATGATCTGCTGGATAAGCAATCGATATTCGACATATGGGCCAAGACCGAGGAAGGCAAGTTGATTAATATTGAAATGCAGCTGTTTAATAAATATGATATTGAGAAACGCACGCTCTATTACTGGAGCAAACGATATTCGGGGCAGCTGCAGGAGACAGGCAAGTATAAAGATCTCAAAAAATGTGTGACCATCAATATATTAAATTATAAAGTTTTGCCCAATGAGCATACTCATAGTGTGTTTCATCTGCGGGAAGATAGGAATGGAACTCCGCTCGCAGACGATATTGAAATTCATTTCTTGGAGCTGCCGAAGCTGGAGCATACGCCTGTTCCCGGTGAAGGCGGTTTGGTCAATTGGCTGCTGTTTCTGAAAGGAATAGACGATTCGAATTGGGAGGTGCTTAGCATGAATGAGCCTGTCTTGAAAAAGGCAATGGATACGCTGCAATTCCTGAGCCAGGATGAGGAGGCCCGCATGAAGTATGAAGCCCGCCAGAAGTTTTTGCTGGATGAGGCTTCGCAAAGAGACGGGGCGCTTACAGAGGGCTTTGCCAAAGGATTGGCTGAGGGAAGAGCGGTAGGAAGAGCTGCGGGTATAGAGGAAGGTAAGGCGGAAGGCAAGCTGGCGGGGAGATTGGAAGGCAAGCTGGAAGGCAAGCTAGAAGGTAAGCTGGAAGGTAAGCTAGAAGGCAAGCTAGAAGGCAAGCTAGAAGGCAAGCTGGAAGGGAAATTAGAGGGGAAATTAGAAGCAAGATTGGAAGTGGCCAGAAATCTGCTTGCGATGGGACTAGACTATCATGCGATCCGAACGGCAACGGGTCTTACAGATGAAGAATTAGAGTCTATGAAGCGAATTTAAGAATAGGGATTTTGAAGTCAGCCTTTAGATTTAGAGGCTGGCTTTTTTATGCTGTAATGATAAGCCTCGAGCCGCTCCAACCCCTCAAGTTAACTCTGTCACGCTATAACTCGACAAAAAAACCTTAAGAACGCCCCCCAAGTTTAGACAGACTTTGAATGCGAGAGTTCCTATACTAATCTTATCGTCCAAAAAGAGAGCCTGATCCCTGGCCTTGAGGATAGAGAGCAGCCCTTAGGCAGGTGAATGCATTGGTAGTTTATATTGACTTGATTTTCGCTGCCAATCTGCTGATCGATGGCATTCTTCTATGGCTGACAGGCTGGCTGGTTAAACTTAAGGTCTCCTGGTGGAGACTGGCGCTTTCCGCGCTGGTTGGCGCGCTTTATGTAGTGATGATGTTCGTACCGGAGCTGTCTTTTCTCTATACCTTCCTCATTAAATTCGGATTGTCGGTAGTCATGCTGTGGATTGCCTTTGGATTCAGGAGTCTGCAAAGCTACCTCCGCGTGTTGGGGGCCTTTTATATTATTAATTTTGCAGCAGCCGGCGGCATTGTAGGTATTCACTATTTGTTGCAGAGCTCAGGCGACATCTGGAACGGTATTCTGTTTACCTCTTCAGGAGGCCAAGCATACCGGATGAAGATCGGTTTCTGGTTTGTGCTTGCGGTCTTACCGCTGGTACTGCTCCTCTTTAAGCTCTTCCATTCTTCACGGGTCCGCAGGGAGCAGCTCGAATCGTATATTGGTGAGGTAACAGTGGAAATTGACGGTGTAACTGTGGTCTGTCCAGGGCTGCTGGATACAGGGAACCGGCTCAGTGATCCGTTGACGCGGATTCCGGTAATGGTGATGGAGGCGTCGCTCTGGGAAGGCCATCTGCCTGCTTCATGGAAAGGGAGGCTGACACAGACGAGCGCAGACACCCTTCTGCTGGAAACGGACGGGCAGTCTTTTGCCTGGCAGGATAGGATGCGGCTTGTCCCTTATAGGGGCATCAACCGTGGTTCATCCTTTATGCTTGCGCTGAAGCCGGATCTTGTGAAGATACAGCTGGGTGAGGAGACCTTTTACAGCAAAAGGGTGCTCATCGGGCTGGATGGCGGGACACTGTCGGGAGACGGCGCGTACCGGGCGGTCATACACCCTGACCTCGCCCAAAGAGAACAGGCTGCTGACGCGGCGCTGCCATGCTGATAACCGCAGAAGCATTTGCATTTCAATCCTAATATCGGACAAAGGGAATTGGGCAGGGCAGCAGGGAAATGGATGGGATAAGAAATATCACAGGGTTACTGTGTACTTCTTGGAGGAGGAACAAGAATGGTCAAATGGAAGTTAGCGCTGCAACTGCAATATTACCGCATGCTGTTTCTGCTGGGGCTGAAAAGCCAGGAAATTTATTATATCGGTGGAAGCGAGGCGTTGCCTCCTCCCTTGACGAGGGAAGAGGAGGAGTATTTGCTGCAGCGGCTGTCCAGCGGCGATGCGGCCGTCCGGGCTATGCTGATTGAGCGCAACCTGCGGCTCGTTGTGTACATTGCCCGGAAATTTGAGAACACCGGCATTAACATTGAAGATCTTGTTTCTATCGGGGCCATTGGACTAATCAAGGCAGTCAATACGTTTGATCCGGAGAAAAAAATCAAGCTGGCTACCTATGCCTCACGCTGCATCGAAAATGAGATACTGATGTATTTGCGGCGCAACAGCAAGACACGGAGTGAGGTGTCCTTTGATGAACCGCTAAATATTGACTGGGACGGCAACGAGCTGCTTCTCTCCGATGTGCTTGGCACCGAGAACGACACCATTTACCGTAACATCGAAGAGCAAGTGGACCGAAAGCTGCTGCAGAAGGCACTGGAAAAGCTGAGTGAGCGGGAGCGCCTGATTATGGAGCTAAGATTTGGACTGCGCGGGGGAGAAGAAAAAACGCAAAAGGATGTGGCCGATCTGCTGGGTATTTCCCAATCCTATATTTCGCGTCTGGAAAAAAGAATTATCAAGCGGCTGCGCAAGGAGTTTAACAAGATGGTGTAAGCATAAATCAGCAAGGAATAAAATGCCGGACCGGGGAGATAATGTACAGTAATGTTTCTCCTTGGGAGGTAAATCATCATGACCCGAAATAAAGTCGAGATTTGCGGTGTGGACACCAGCAAGCTGCCCGTTCTAACAAACGTGGAAATGCGGGAGCTGTTCACTTCGCTGCAGCAGCAGGGCGAGCGATCCGCCAGAGAGAAATTGGTAAATGGTAACCTTAGACTTGTTCTTAGTGTTATTCAAAGGTTCAATAATCGGGGAGAGTTCGTTGACGATCTGTTCCAGGTAGGCTGCATCGGGTTGATGAAAGCCATCGATAATTTTGATTTATCGCAAAATGTGAAGTTCTCCACCTATGCAGTGCCGATGATTATCGGTGAAATCCGCAGGTATCTACGCGATAATAACCCGATTCGGGTATCACGTTCGCTCAGGGATATTGCATACAAGGCCCTGCAGGTGCGTGACAGTCTGACGAACCAGAATTCCCGGGAGCCGACGATTTTTGAAATTTCCGAGGCGTTGGGAGTTCCGAAAGAAGATGTGGTTTTTGCTTTAGACGCCATCCAGGACCCGGTCTCCTTGTTTGAGCCAATCTACCATGACGGCGGGGACCCGATTTATGTGATGGACCAGATTAGTGACGATAAGAATAAAGATGTCTCTTGGATTGAGGAAATTGCATTGCGGGAAGCGATGCGCAAACTGGGACAACGCGAGAAGCGGATACTGTCCATGCGTTTCTTCGAGGGCAAGACCCAGATGGAGGTCGCCGATGAGATTGGGATCTCTCAAGCCCAGGTTTCCAGACTTGAGAAATCGGCCATCCAGCAAATGCAAAAGCATGTGAAGACCTGAGTAACAGCGATAGATGAAGCAGGGGTATCCAAGGGGCTATAAACCCTTATGGATACCCCTTTGTATGTAGAACTATATTGGAAAATATATATTGCATTGCATGTTGCCAAGCCCGAGCAACATATATTGGACTATATGTCTGAAAGTACAGGGGTGGTGAGGTGAACGAGGATTCAATAGGCACAGGCAAAAAAATGAAAATCTCTGATTTTCAGACCAAGGATGTCATTAACATTGTCGACGGCAAGCGGCTCGGGCAAATCAGTGATCTGGAGCTCGATCTGCGCCGCGGAGTTATTGATGCAATCATTGTGCCCGGGTATACACGGTTTATGGGGCTCTTTGGAGGTGGCGCTGATTTGATCATTCCCTGGAGGAATATCGTTAAGATTGGTGCTGATGTTGTGCTCGTAAAGATAGAGGAGTCCAGAATGCCCCAAGGTCAGGAAGAGCGGGAAACGATGTATTTGGAACGGGGGGACCGCAGTGAAAGGCGCACATATTAACCGGGTGCGTCTTTTTTTGACGGAAACGGGTATAGAGCTTATGTAAGAAATGGGGCCCATAACCGGGCTCCGAAGTCTGAACATCACTTTGTGGGAGGTCTTGTGGTACACTTAGGCGGAGGTGAGAAGATGGAACCGTTCGTACAAATCGACAGAACGCCTGTGCAGCTTCATCTGGAGCGGTGGTGTTCAGCACATCCCCAAATTACTGCCGGATTCACAGGAAGACAAGGTGGTGCGGGCAAGGCACCGTATGAAAGCTTCAACTGTGCTCTTCATGTAGGCGATGACGTGGAAGATGTGATCAGCAACCGGAGGATGCTCGCCGAGAGTCTCGGTTTTACACTGGATTCATGGACATGCGGGGAACAAACTCATGGGAAAAATATTGCGGTTGTTACCAAAGAAAACCAAGGATACGGCAATCTGGACAGAGCAAGCGCCTTTCAGTCCACTGATGGGCTGCTGACCAATGTGCCGGGGGTGCTGCTGACTTCCTTTTATGCGGACTGTGTGCCGCTATATTTCTATGATCCTTTGCGGCAGGTGGCCGGTCTTGCGCATGCCGGCTGGAAAGGGACTGTAGCAGAAATTGCCGGGGCTATGGTCAGAACAATGGGTGAGGTCTACGGCAGCCGTCCAAAGGAGATCCTGACAGCCATTGGACCTTCTATCGGTGAATGCTGTTATGAGGTCGATGATTATGTAATGAATCATGTCCACCGGTTGGAGGATGAACTTAGCACACTGAATTTGGCTGAGAACGCTCCGGTCTTATACAGGAGGTCGGATGCAGATGACAGCAAAAGCATGCTGAACTTGAAAGAAATGAATCGACGCATTATGATTAAAGCAGGAATATTGCCGACTCATATCGAATGTACAACTTGGTGTACAAGCTGTAACAGTGATCTCTTCTTCTCATACCGTAAGGAAAACGGGGTTACAGGAAGAATGACGAGCTGGATCGGAATAAAGGAGAGCTGAAAGTTGGGTTTGACACTGCAAGAAAGAATAGCCGAGGTCAAGGAACGTGTAGAACGGGCTTGCGCGGCAAGCGGCAGGGATGCAAGTGACGTCAAGGTTATCGCAGTGACGAAATATGTATCGCTGGAAACGGTATCCGCTGTACTGGAAGCGGGTCTTGAGGACATTGCCGAAAGCCGCTGGCAGAACGCCGAACATAAATGGAACGCCCTGGGCAACAAAGGCACATGGCATTTCATCGGTCATTTGCAGACCAATAAGGTAAAGGACGTTATCGGCAAATTTCAATATATACACTCTTTGGACCGGTTATCGCTGGCACAGGAATTGCACAAGAAGGCTGAAGCCGCCGGTATAGACGTAAACGTCTTCCTTCAGGTGAATATCTCGGGAGAAGATACGAAATTTGGTTTATCTGCTGAAGCGGTGCCTGAATTTTTGCGTGAAATCGCTCCTCTGCATAATGTGAAAGTAATCGGCCTTATGACGATGGCGCCTTATGAAGGGGATCCCGAGCTTACCCGCCCGGTCTTTCGCGGACTCCGCGAACTGCGCGATGCGCTCAATCTGCTAGCTTTGACACCTGAGCCTATACAAGAGCTGTCGATGGGAATGTCGAATGATTTTGAAGTGGCGATACAGGAAGGAGCCACCTGGGTGCGCCTGGGAACGGTATTAGTAGGTCATGAGGAGGGAGCTTGATGGGCGTGATGAACCGGTTTATGAGCTTTTTGGGCTTGCAGGAGGAAGAGGAAATTGTGGAGCGGGAGCAGATTTCCCGTGAAGAGGATGAATACGAGCCTGCCCCTGTAGAAAACCGCAAAAACCAGCGGGCCAACGTCGTCAGTATCCATTCGCAAAAAAATGTGAAGGTAGTGCTTTATGAGCCCCGTTCTTATGACGAGGCTCAGGAAATTGCCGACCATCTCCGTTCGCACCGCACGGTCGTAATTAATTTGCAGCGCGTGCGTAATGACCAGGCGATGCGGATTATTGATTTTCTCAGCGGAACTGTTTATGCCCTGGGTGGAGGAATCTCCAAAATTGGGGGCAATATATTTATGTGCACACCGGATACGGTCGAAATTCAAGGTTCCATATCGGAAATTCTGGGTGACGATCAAGACTACAACAGAATGAGGTGAACGGGCTTTGTCCCAAATCGATTTAATTATTAACTTGCTTTTCAAGATCTACTACTACATGATTTTTTTCTATATCCTCATGTCCTGGCTTCCCAATGTCCGTGACAATTTCATCGGAGAACTGCTCGGCAAGCTCGTGGAGCCTTATCTGAGTCCATTCCGCCGGATTATTCCGCCACTGTTCGGAACGATAGATATTTCCCCGATCATCGCGCTGATCGTGCTTCAATTTGCTCAAGGCGGTCTGCACTCCATTGTGGGCCTGCTGCTCCGTTAATGACATGAAGAATGAAATTTATGGTCATTTTCACCCTGACGAACGGCAATTTGTGGACAAGGCCTGGGAATGGGTCACTCATGCAGGAGAGTATCATGAGCTCAAGCTGACTGAGTTTCTCGATCCCCGTCAGGGCTATATTCTGCAGAGTCTTGTGAACCGTCATCCCGATGTTGCTGTAAGATGGGAGGGCGGCTCAGAAAATGCTGAGCGGAAGCGGGCAATAGTGGCACCCGATTACCGTGACCTTTCAGAAGAAGATATGGAACTCAAGGTGCTTGCCATCACCTCCGGGGAACAGAAGTTTTTAGCATTGGAGCATGGCGACTATATGGGTTCAATTCTTGGGCTGGGCATCAAAAGAGGCAAAATCGGCGATATACATGTGCTCGAGGATGGCTGTCATGTTGTAGTGGCAGCGGATATCGCTAATTTCCTGGACGTGAATTTAACAGGAGTGCACCGGATTAATGTCAGCACAGAGATTCTGCCGTTGTCCGGCTTGCGGAGCAGTGAGGTTAAACTTGAGATGATGGAGTTGACCGTGGCTTCCTTGCGGCTTGATGGGATCGCTGCGGATGTGACCCGGCTCAGCCGGAGCAAGATACTTGCCCCGATCAAAGCAGGAAGGGTCCGGGTGAACTGGAAGGTAGAGGAAGACCCCTCCTGTGGACTTAAAGACGGCGATATGGTCTCCATTCAAGGTTTTGGCCGGTTTAAGGTTCTGGAGATCGGAAGTTTGACGAAAAAAGGCCGTTACCGGGTTCAGGTTGGCAAATTTGTCTGAATCGTTTGCAGGAATCCGGATTTGCTTGTCGAAATTCATTATCTCTAGGGAAGCAAACATTTTGAAAGCTGGGCGCCGATACTTGTAGAAGAGGCGGATCCTTAAACGGCATTCGGAATGATAACCAGCCTTATTTTTCTTGCAGAAACACTTGCCGCTTTATCCAGGCAGGCATGTTCGTTTCTTCTTAAAGTACAGTCTTTCTTCTTTGTCTGCCGGGACAAATTATGTTTTATGGGCATAAGAGGTCCGAAATTTCTAGGAGGTGCACAGCATGCCATTAACGCCGCTCGATATACATAACAAGGAATTCTCCCGGAGAATCCGCGGTTATGATGAAGACGAGGTCAACGAATTTCTGGATCAGGTAATCAAGGATTACGAAAGTGTCATTCGTGAGAACAAGGAGCTGCACAATCAGCTATTGTCTATTCAAGAGCGCCTTGATCATTTTGTGAATATTGAAGAAAGCTTGTCCAAGACAATCATCGTCGCGCAGGAGGCGGCAGATGATGTCAAGAACAACTCCAAAAAGGAGTCACAGCTGATTATCAAGGAAGCGGAAAAGAACGCTGACCGGATTATCAACGAAGCGTTATCCAAATCCCGGAAAGTAGCGATTGAGACGGAAGAATTGCGTAAGCAAGCCTCCATCTACCGCACCCGTTTCCGGACTCTCGTCGAAGCACAGCTTGAACTGCTGTCCCAGGATGATTGGAACGCCCTGGAGAGCCGCGAGGTCAGCGAGAACGTGCTTTAACCTTCTGAAAAGCTGAGCATATCTTGTGAGATGAATATCTCTTGTTTCCGGCCACTGTTATACCGCGGCTATGAATATTGACATTTTGTCTTGAAACGTCTATAACTAAAACATATCTGTACCATAATCATTCGATGACGGGACAAGTACGATAAGGTTACGTTCTCCAGAGAGTCGGTGTTTGCTGCGAGCCGATTGTTCACACCTTGCCGGAAGATCTTCCCCTAGAAGCTGAGCTGAAGCGTTAATTCGTGCGTAAGTTGAGCCGTCTGCCGGACGTTATCCCGGACCCGCGCGTTTAGATTGTCTGCGCGGAACTGAGATTGTGCTGAATACACTCCCCCTGAGGATGTGCGTGAAGCGCAGAATTAGGGTGGTATCGCGAGCGTCGTCTCGCCCCTTTGGGGGTGGGATGGCGCTCGTTTTTGTTGTTGCGGGGTGCGATCCCCCTAAATCCCCCTTTCCAAGGGGGACCCCAAGGGCTGGCCGCCCTCTGGACACCTGCAACAAGGGCATTGTGCAGAGAGTGGCGTCCGCGGACGGGTAGGGATTTGTTCGACGGGGGAGCGGCCCTTCTTAGGCTCCCCTGGCGGGTACGCCTGCGGGGCCTTTCCTGCTCAAGAGCAAGAGCAAGAGCAAGGGCAAGAGCAAGAGCAAAGACATTTGCGTCGGCTACGCCCCGCCGCGGGCAACCCGACCCAGCGCTGCCCTGACGGGATCGCGGGCCGGGGGCCCAAGACTAGAACAAAGACGAGGGCGAGATCAAAGGCAAGAGCAGGAGCAAGAGCAAGAGCAAAGACATTTGCGTCGGCTACGCCCCGCCGCGGGCAACCCGACCCAGCGCTGCCCTGACGGGATCGCGGGCCGGGGGCCCAAGACTAGAGCAAAGGCGAGGGCAAGAATCAAAGGCAAGGGCAAGATCAAAGGCAAGAGCAAAGGCAAGAGCAAAGGGCAAAGACATTTGCGTCGGCTACGCCCCGCCGCGGGCAACCCGACCCAGCGCTGCCCTGACGGGATCGCGGGCCGGGGGCCCAAGACTAGAGCAAGGGCAAGGGCTTTAGCGGGCCCGAGCAGCTTTATAGACTAAACTAAGGAAGGATTGACCAGCAATGCAAAAAGTAGATGTCAAAGAAAAAGCGCGGGCAAGAGATGTCCGCATACTGAAGAAATGGAGCGATGAGAATACGTTCCGCAGATCCATGGAGAACCGCGAGGGCCGTCCGAACTATGTGTTCTATGAAGGACCTCCGACAGCTAACGGCGTACCGCATATCGGGCATGTGCTGGGCCGGGTCATCAAGGATTTCATCGGCCGCTACCAGACGATGAAGGGCTACCGCGTTGTGCGTAAAGCGGGCTGGGACACTCACGGCTTGCCGGTTGAACTCGGCGTGCAGAAGAAACTCGGAATCTCCGGCAAGCAGGAAATTGAAGAGTATGGCGTGGAAAAGTTCATCAAAGAGTGCAAAGAGAGCGTATTTGGCTACGAGAAGCAGTGGCGTGAGTTCACGGAAGCGATCGGTTACTGGACCGATCTGGATAATCCGTATGTGACGCTGGATAATACGTACATCGAAAGCGTGTGGAACATCCTGGCTACGGTGCATGAGAAAGGTCTGCTGTACCGCGGACACCGCGTCAGCCCGTATTGCCCGAGCTGCCAGACAACGCTAAGCTCCCATGAAGTGGCGCAGGGCTATAAGACGGTGAAGGACCTCAGTGCAACGGCCAAGTTCAAGCTGGATGGCAGCGGCGACTATGTGCTGGCCTGGACGACCACCCCTTGGACGCTTCCGGCGCATATGGCGCTGGCAATGAACCCGGAGATGGAATATGTCCGTGCGCAGCAGGAAGACGGCGTATACGTGCTGGCCAAGAACCTCGTGGAAGAGGTACTGAAAGGGAAGTATACGGTTCTTTCTACGCATAAAGGCTCTGACTTTATCGGTCAAAGCTATACCCCGCCGTTTAGCTATATCGAGGCGGAGAAACATAATGTGATTGTTAGTGCATCCTTCGTAACGGATTCCAGCGGTACAGGGATCGTGCATATGGCTCCGGCACATGGTGAGGATGACTATAAGAGCTGCCGCGACAACGGCATCAGCTTTGTTAATGTGGTGGATACTTCCGGTAAATACATTGACGTGGTAAGTGATTTTGCCGGACGGTTTGTGAAAGATTGTGATTTAGACATCATCAAGGCGTTGTCCGAAAAAGGACTGCTGTACAATAAAGAGAAATACGAGCACAGCTATCCGTTCTGCTGGCGCTGCGATACTCCGCTGCTGTATTATGCGACAGACAGCTGGTTCATCAAAACGACAGCGATCAAAGATCAGCTGATCGCCAACAACAACAACGTGGACTGGTATCCTGACCATGTGCGCGAAGGCCGCTTCGGCAAGTTCCTGGAAGAACTGGTGGACTGGAATATCAGCCGCAACCGCTACTGGGGCACACCGCTGAATGTCTGGGTTTGCCAGGACACCGGCAAAGAATTTGCGCCGCACAGCATCGCAGAACTCCGCTCGATGGCGATCGGCGAAGTCGCTGAGGATATCGAGCTGCATAAGCCATATGTAGACAATATCAAGCTGCGCAGCCCGTTCAGCGAAGGCGGCGTGATGGTGCGTACTTCTGAGGTCATCGACGTATGGTTTGACAGCGGCTCGATGCCGTTTGCCCAAAGCCACTATCCGTTCGAGAATGAAGACAGATTCGCCGACCAGTATCCGGCAGATATGATCTGTGAAGGAATTGACCAGACACGCGGCTGGTTCTACAGCCTGCTTGCGGTATCGACGTTGTTCAAGGGCAAAGCGCCTTACAAGGCAGTTATTGCCCACGGCCACATCTTCGATGAGAACGGCCAAAAAATGTCCAAATCCAAAGGCAATGTTATTGACCCTTGGGAAATCATGAACGAATACGGCACCGATGCCTTCCGCTGGGCGATTCTGTCCGACAGTGCGCCGTGGAATAACAAACGTTTCTCCCGCGGTCTGGTTGGTGAGACCAAATCCAAGGTTGTGGATACGCTCGTCAACACGCATGCGTTCCTGACGCTCTATGCCGGCATTGACGGGTACGACCCTGCAGAGCATCCATTCAAAGTATCGGGGCATAAGCTCGACCGCTGGATTCTCTCCCGCTTGAACAGTCTGATTCTAGTTGTGGAAAAAGGCCTCGCCATCAACGACTTCGTCAATTCGTCCAAAGCAATTGAGAACTTCGTGGATGAACTGAGCAACTGGTATATCCGCCGCTCACGCGACCGGTTCTGGGGCAGCGGGCTTGACGAAGAGAAGCTGGATGCCTACCGTACGCTGACACATGTGCTGCTCACAACGGCTACGCTGATGGCACCGTTCACACCGATGCTGTCGGAAGATATCTATATGAACCTTGGCGGCGGGGAAAGTGTGCATTTGGCGGATTATCCGGCTGCCGACGAGAGTCTGATCGATCTTGAGCTGGAGCGGGATATGGAGAGTGCCAGAGGCATTGTCGAGCTTGCCCGCAACGTGCGCAACGAGGCTGGCATCAAGACACGCCAGCCGCTGTCCGAGCTGATCGTTTCCCTGGACCGCAGCTTTGATGTAACGGATTATGAAGAGATCATCAAGGATGAGATCAATGTCAAAGAAATTGTGCTGGAGAACAGCGACAGCGGGTTTGTTGATTTCACGCTGAAGCTGAACCTTAAGGTATCCGGTAAAAAATACGGCAAGAGTGTAGGCTTCCTGCAAGGCTACCTGAAAGGGATGAACAGCGACGCTACCCGCAAAGCGGTACAGGACGGTGTGATTGCCATCGTGTCGCCGGAAGGGGAAGAACTGCAGATTACTGCCGAGGAGCTGCTTGTTGAGAAGCAGGCCAAACCAGGTTTTGCATCAGCTTCCGGTTACGGTCTCACGGTAGCGCTGAACACGGAAATCACTCCTGAACTTGAGCAGGAAGGCTGGGTCCGTGAAATTATCCGTTCAGTTCAGGATTACCGCAAACGCCTGGATCTGGCGATCGAGAAACGGATCGCGCTCACGCTGCAGCTGGATGATGAACTGAAAGCGGCTGTGACTGCTTTTGAACATGTACTGCGTGAAAATGTGCTTGTGACTACCGTTGAGTTTGACGGAGTGCATCCATTTGAAACGGTGGATGCCGGCGGCAGATCCATTGGAATCCATATCGGAGCCTAAAGAGAAGCTAAATGCTGATCCCCGTATCGCTTGTCTCCAAATGACATATACTAGCGGCATAAGAAGAAACGTCCAGGCCTTTAGCATCGGGCAGGGGCTTTCGAGATTGGCGGTATATGCACTGCTGATCAGAAAGCCGTTTCTGCGGAAATATGAGGATCATTACTGAGAACCTTATATTTATGCGCAAAATGACGAGCCCCGTGTTCGGGGAGAGATTGCCTCTCCCCGAACCGGGCTCATTTATTTTGTGGACGTTAGGGAAGGAGCAGGAGTGTTTTGGAGGGTCGGGAAGAAGGAAGCAAAGCCTCCGGGCAGCAGAGAGAAATCTCCGCCGCAACAGGCAAGGGTAGCGGACCGGATCAGGCTCCGGATTTCAAACGGGAAGCTGAAGCGGGAGCAGAGGCCCTTTCCCCGGATGAGAAATTGAGCGCGGTATACCGGCTGACATTGGGGCTGGCCCGGGAGATGGAGAAATCGCGGATTGCTGAATATACACAGCTGCTGCATTCGCCCTGGCGGCTGATCTGGCTGAACATAATATCAGGAATAGCGCGCGGGGTGGGGGTTGCCCTCGGATTCACTTTTTTTGCGGCGACGATCATTTATGTACTGCAGATGCTGGGGGCACTCAACCTGCCGATTATCGGAGATTATATTGCAGATATTGTGCGGATCGTACAGCACCAGCTGGAGCTTAAGACTTTTTAGGGATTAGAGAATCATTGATCTGGCATGTGTACCTAAAAAAGGAGCAGCATATGGCTACTCCCTTTCCTTTTTAGCGGACGGATCCAGCAGGTAGCTGCCTTCCTCGGTGTCCATGTAATGACGGTAACTGGTTCCTTTAATGATGGTTAAATGGTTCCCGGCGATATCGGTCGCCACAAAGTTCTCCCACGGCTCCACGAAGCCTTCGGTTTCGTCGGCCTCAATCTCCATATCGTTGTAAGAGCCGATATCATTGCCTTCGGCCATGGCCGGGGAGTTGGAGCTGCCCCAGCTTTCGACGATCTGCCAGGCATCTTCGCCGTCAAAACCGTTTTGCTCTTCGCGTTCGTCAAGGCTGGTGCGTCCAAAAGGCGGGAACAGCAGCTCTTCTTCGACCGGCCGGGTAAACGGGGCGTTCTGGCGTGGGGCATGCTCCTTGCTGTATCTGGTGGATGGAAGGGCTGAGAGGCGCTCATATGGAATCGGATTGCCGCTGGCAATACAAATCCCGTAGGTGCCTTCATCCATGGCCTGCAGAGCGGCTTCGATATCGTCCAATTCATGCTCGTCGCGTTCCAGCAGGGAAATATCTATCGAGCGGTTATACAGCTCAGTGGCGGCATCGCCGGGATGGTTGTCGATTTCGGACAATTCCCCGGTTGTATCGCGCATGGCTTCCTGCAGACCGTAATGCTCGTTATTTTGCAGCCTGTGGCGGATTTCCTCCTGCTGCTGCAGCAGCGCTGCCCGCAGCTGCGAGAGCTGCTGTGATGTCAGATGGCTCATAGGCGAGTGCTCCTTTCAGATGCTTTTGTCATAACGTACGCTTCCCGGCATTCCTGCCGGTTCGTTCTTTGATAGCTTGACCGGAGAAGCGTCTTTTTAGCGATGGTAAATAGTCCCCCCGGCCTTAAAAGGGTTATACGGTCCGCAATAGACGGCTTCTTGAGGCCTGTGCTACAATATACAAGTCTTTATTCAGTATTTGTACCGCTATCACGCGGGAAAAATAAGAACGGAGTGACAACTTCTGTGGTGTACTATCTGATTGCGCTAATTGTGTTTTTGATTGACCAGGGTACCAAATATGTGATTGCTACCCGGCTGGAGCTCGGCGAGCAGATTCCGGTCATAAACGACTTCTTCATTATTACCTCCCACCGCAATAGTGGAGCCGCTTTCGGAATTCTTGAAGGACAGCAATGGTTTTTCTTTATAGTTACGGTTGTTGTTGTCGTCGGAATTGTCTGGTATATGAACAAGGCCAAAGCCTCGCGGAAGCTGCTTCCTACCGCTCTGGCATTGGTGCTGGGCGGAGCTATAGGCAACTTTTTGGACCGGATGCTTAACGGTGAGGTTGTCGACTTCCTGATGTTCAACTTCGGAAGCTACACCTTCCCCATTTTTAATGTTGCCGACTCCTGCATCGTGATTGGGGTTGGACTGATTATTCTCGATACACTGCTGGATATGAAGAGCGGGGACGAAATCATCGAAGTTAAGGAATCAAAGGAAGTAAAAGAAGGGAATGAATGATTTGAACAAGGACGTCAATGAGCAGGCAGGTGCAATTGCCTTCGAAGAAGAAAGGGACGTCACGGAGTGGATTGTTTCTGGAGAGAATGCCCGGGAGCGGGTTGATAAATATATTACGGAGGCCTGGGAAGAAGAAATTTCACGCTCTCAGGTACAGCTGTGGATCAGCAGCGGACATGTTAAGGTTAACGGTTCTCCGGTTAAGGCCAACTATAAGCTGAATGAAGGCGATGTTATCGCTGTTACGGTTCCAGAGGCTGAAGTTACCGATCTGATTGCGGAGGATATCCCGCTTGAAGTGGTCTACGAGGACAGCGATGTTATTGTAATCAATAAGCCGCGCGGCATGGTCGTGCATCCGGCAGCAGGGCATCCGTCCGGTACACTGGTCAATGCGCTGATGTTTCATTGCAAAGATCTGTCCGGCATCAATGGCGAGATTCGTCCCGGGATTGTTCACCGCATTGATAAAGATACTTCCGGTCTGATTATGGCAGCTAAAAATGATGCCAGTCATGCTTCACTCGCTGCCCAGCTTAAAGAGCACAGTGTAACACGCCGCTACATCGCAGTGGTGCATGGTAACCTGGCCCATAGCCAGGGAACCGTAGACGCCCCGATTGGCCGTGACCCGCATGACCGCAAGCTGTACACGGTAACCGAGAAAAACAGCAAACGTTCCGTGACCCATTTTACCGTGCTGGAACGCTTTGGCGACTGCACACTGCTGGAACTGCAGCTGGAGACCGGACGGACGCATCAGATCCGCGTGCATATGAAGTTTATCGGGCATCCGCTGGTCGGTGATCCGGTATACGGGCGCAGCAAGGGGATTATGATGAACGGACAGGCTCTGCATGCCGCCGTACTGGGCTTTAAGCATCCTTCCACGGGTGAGTATATGGAGTTCAGCAGACCGATTCCGGCAGATATGGAAGAAGTGCTGTTTACGCTGCGCAGCAGATAAGTACAAATGAAGTGATCATAAATCCATGGTTTTGGAGACGATTTTGCTTCATATTTAATGATATATTTAATAATAGCCAGGAGATGAGAACAAAATTATGAGTATCGAACAGTATCAAGAGACTTTCATTCAGACTAATTTTGCGGACCGCATCGGCGGTGCGAACTACGGCAAAGATACAGCCATTTACAAATTCGAGAAAATCAAACGCGCCAAAGCATCGGCGAAACAGGATTTTCCTAATATTGAATTGATTGATATGGGCGTCGGCGAACCTGACGAGATGGCGGATGAAGGCATTGTTGCAAGACTTGCCATTGAAGCGGCCAAAGAAGAAAACCGCGGCTATTCCGACAACGGAATTCCTGAATTCAAAGCTGCCGCTGCAGCTTACCTGAAGGATGTATTTCGTGTAGAGGGGATCGACCCTGTAAACGAGGTTGTGCATTCCATCGGTTCGAAGCCGGCATTAGCCATGCTGCCATCCTGCTTCATCAATCCGGGCGACATCACCATTATGACGGTTCCGGGTTATCCGGTACTGGGTACCCACACCAAATATTTGGGTGGACAAGTCTATACGGTGGAACTCAAGAGAGAGAACAACTTTCTGCCTGATCTGAATTCCATTCCGGAAGATATCGCCCGCAAAGCGAAGCTGCTCTACCTGAACTATCCGAATAATCCTACGGGTGCCAGCGCAACTCCTGAATTTTTCAGCGCCGTTGTAGACTGGGCCAAAAAATATGACGTCGTAGTCATCCATGATGCTCCGTATGCAGCGCTGACTTATGACGGTGTGAAGCCGCTGAGCTTCCTGTCCGTACCCGGCGCAAAGGATGTCGGCGTAGAATTGCACTCGCTCTCCAAGTCTTACAACATGACAGGCTGGAGAATCGGCTTCGTTGCCGGCAACCCGCTGGTCGTGAAAGCATTCAGCGATGTGAAGGACAACAATGACTCCGGCCAGTTCATCGCGATTCAAAAGGCTGCCGCCTACGGTCTGGAACACCCTGAGATTACTGAAGCGATTGCTGCCAAGTATTCCCGCCGCCACAACATGCTGGTGGACGCGCTGAACAGCCTGGGCTTCAAGGCAGAGAAACCGAAAGGTTCTTTCTTCCTTTATGTAGCTGCACCAAAGGGTATCAAAGGCGGACGCCGTTTCGAATCCGGCGAAGATTTCTCGCAGTTCCTGATCCGCGAGAAGCT
Organism: Paenibacillus sp. FSL L8-0340; assembly: GCF_038593145.1. NCBI lineage: Bacteria > Bacillati > Bacillota > Bacilli > Caryophanales > Paenibacillaceae > Paenibacillus > Paenibacillus sp. FSL L8-0340. Next base: position 5,697,417 of record NZ_CP151967.1, on the reverse strand, counting down.
GATCTCCACCGTGCCTTGGGATGATGCAGGTCCATTCGTACGTTTCTCCGTGACCTTTATCGCCAAAGGTGAAGAGGAAGAGAAACGTGTAATCTCCGAAATTCAAAGACGCCTCAGCGACGTTGAATTTGAATTCTAAACTAACGGGCAACAAGAAGCCGCCGCAGAGAAATCTGCGGCGGCTTCTTAGTGCAGCACGCTCAAGACGGGCGGTAAGATTTTCTGTGAAATTTGTTAATATAACGGAATAAGGACTCCCCGTTATCTTCGGCAGCAACCCCCTGCTTCAGCGGGCGCAGCATTGCCTGATACGGCTCCGGCACCCAAATATATTGATGGATATACGGTGTCAGCTTGAAACCGTTCTGTTCCCAGAAATGAATACGCTCAAGATGCGCAGCTGTATTTCCGGCTTCCACTTCAATGATGATTCCACCGGCCTTATGCACTTGTTCAGCCCAGTGAATGATTTTTTCCAGAAACAATGAGCCGAGGCCTTCTCCGCGTGACTTCTTGGCAACTGCCAGATAGTCAATGATAAGCCGCTTGTCGGCCGTCCCTCCAACCATCCCGGTTACAGCCATTGCTACAATATGTCCATCAGCTAAGCCAGCATGCAAATACGCTATTCCTCTGTCCAGCATATTGTGTAGTATTCCTGCCGGTTTAGCTCCACTTGGAAAAGCCTCCAGGTACATGGGTTCAATTAACTCCCATAAGCTATCATTCCAATGCGCAGCTGTGATAAATTCCAGTTCCATTATCAGTCGCCTCCGGTCTTCATCATATCAAAGACGAACAGTTGCAGCTATTACAGCAGCTGGCGTTCTTTTTGCTTCTTTCTTTTAAACTGAAAAATTTCACGTTTAGGTGGAAGCTGCGGAGGGAATTTTGGAACTGTAGGAGCGAATGCGTTCGCCTTTGTCACCGGATTTCCACCGCATATAGCGGGTAAAATCAAGAAATCTGGTGACAACAGCGGCCGGAAGTCCAAACATTCACCGTAGTTACGTCCTCGACCAAAATGGGTAAATCTTAAATTGAATCTATATAGCAGCGGTATCAATCAAGAAATCCAAATCTAACAGCGGCCGAAAGTCCAAACATTCCCGCAGCCTGCGTCCTCTCACCTATACAATCTAATATTTTCAGTTCCACTGCCTCCCATTTGACACAAGCCATGACTTCTGTCATAATTCTGTTAAATGAATATGCGCCTTTAATTCAGTCCCGTGAGGCTGGCAAGGTAACGTGAATCGAGGTTCGCGACTTAAGGAAGGAATCCGTATGAGTACGGAGGGTCTTTTTATGCGCGCGGACACGCCATCTTTTTGAATCTGCGGATTTCACTCCTTGCCTGCTTTGGGCAAGGAGTTTTTTGATTTCCGGGAGCTTGAACGGGCGTACAAGCAGGAGGATGACGGATTATGGTTACTGAGAAAAATGTCATTATGGATGAAACGGCAATTCGCCGCGCGCTGTCGCGCATTGCCCATGAGATTTTGGAGAAAAACAAAGGTATCGAGAATTGTCTGCTGGTAGGCATCCGGACACGCGGCATTTACCTGGCCCAGCGGATCGCAGAACGTATCAAGGAAATTGAAGGTGTTGATATTCCTTACGGCGAGCTGGACATCACACATTACCGCGATGACCGCGAAGAGATGGACCGGGCGGTAGTGAAGAGCTACCTGACCCTGCCGGAAGGAGTCAGCGGCATCCACGACAAAAAAGTGATTTTGTTCGACGATGTGCTGTACACCGGACGCACAATCCGCGCGGCGATGGATGCCCTGATGGATTGCGGACGGCCAAGGATGATCCAACTCGCTGTACTGGCTGACCGTGGACACCGGGAGCTTCCGATCCGTCCGGATTACATCGGCAAGAACGTACCTACCTCCAGGCATGAGCAGATCGAAGTGGCGCTGACCGAATTCGACGGCAAGGATGAAGTTTACATTATTTCAAACCGGGAGGAACGATAACAATGATGACGGCAACCAAGGTGAAGGAACGCAGTCTGCTGGGGATTAAAGAGCTGGACAGCTCGGAAATCCGTGAGTTATTGGAGAGAACAGCGTACTGGGACAATCAGGCCGAGAAGCTGACCCCGGTACTGAGATCACATTTTGTTGCCAACATGTTTTTTGAGAACAGCACGCGCACCCGCTTTTCCTTCGAAATGGCCGAGAAACGCCTTGGCGTTCAGGTGCTGAATTTCACGGCTGCGGCTTCCAGTGTAGAAAAAGGCGAGTCGATCTACGATACAGTACGCACACTGGAATCAATGGGGATCGATGCCGGAGTTGTGCGTTTGAAGCCTGCGGGCGTGCTGCAGCAGCTGGCCGAGAAGGTGTCCATTCCGCTGATTAATGCCGGAGACGGCAATAACGAGCATCCGACGCAAGCGCTGCTGGACCTGTATACAATGAGCAAAAATTTTGGCGGGCTGAAGGGCCTCAAAGTTTCGATTATCGGGGATATTATGCATAGCCGGGTTGCACGCTCGAACCTCTGGGGATTGACAAAAATGGGGGCCAAGGTGCAGTTCTGCGCACCGGAGAATATGCAGGCGCCGGAACTTGCTGCCTACGCTCCTTATGTGAGTATGGAAGAAGCGCTTCAGGCTGATGTGGTCATGATGCTGCGGGTTCAGCTTGAGCGCCATGCATCCGGCATACTGCTGTCTGCTGAGGAATACCGGAAACAGTATGGATTGACGGAAGAACGGGCGGCCCGGCTCGATAAGAACACGATCATTATGCATCCGGCTCCGGTGAACCGCAACGTAGAGATTGATGACGCAGTGGTCGAAAGCAGCCAGTCGCGGATTTTTCCGCAGATGTCCAACGGCGTGCCTGTACGGATGGCTGTGATGGAGAGAGCCCTTCAATAAGAACTCTTCAAGTTAAAAAAAGCTGACATAAACACACTAATAAATATACACAAAGTTGAATTTTTATTATATAATAATCAGAGAGCTTGCGGCTGCGGCCTGCAGGTAAAAGGAGAATCATAACCGTGATCATAAGAAACGCCAGCGTGCTCAACCAGGAAGGCGAGTTAGAGACTAGACATATCGTAGTTCAGGACGGCATAATTTCCGCAATTGAGAGTAATCTGGATGTGCTCGACGAATCCGCTGAAATCATAGAAGCCGAAGGCAAACTGCTGATCCCGGGACTGATTGATATGCATGTGCATCTCCGCGAGCCTGGCTTTGAGCATAAGGAAACGGTAGAAACCGGAGCACGTTCGGCTGCCAAGGGCGGATTTACTACTATCGCCTGCATGCCGAATACACGCCCGGTAACGGACAGTCCGGAAATCGTACAGTTTGTGAAGGACAAAGCGCGCGAAGCCGGACTGGTGAAGGTGCTCCCTTATGCGGCGATCACGAAAAATGAGCTGGGACGCGAGCTGACCGATTTTGCCGCACTTAAGGAAGCTGGAGCCATTGGTTTCACGGACGACGGAGTAGGCGTACAGACTGCCCAGATGATGAAGGATGCTATGAAATTGGCTGCCGGGCTGGATATGCCTGTAATCGCGCATTGCGAGGACGATTCGCTGGTTGAGGGCTGTGCGGTAAACGAAGGCAAGTTCGCAACCGCGCATGGCCTTAAAGGCATCCCGAACGAGTCGGAAGCGATCCATGTCGGACGCGATATCCTGCTGGCTGAAGCAACCGGTGTTCACTATCATGTCTGCCACGTCAGCACAGAACAATCGGTGCGGCTGATCCGCCAGGCCAAACAAATCGGCATCAAGGTGACCGCGGAGGTATGTCCGCATCATCTGCTGCTGTCAGAGGAAGACATTCCGGGCATGGATGCCAATTGGAAAATGAACCCGCCGCTGCGTTCGCGCCGCGACGTGGAAGCCTGCATCGAGGGTCTGCTGGACGGGACGCTGGATATCATCGTGACCGATCATGCGCCGCATAGTGAAGAAGAGAAAGCGAAAGGCATGCAGCTTGCACCGTTTGGTATTGTCGGATTTGAGACAGCATTCCCGCTGCTCTACACCGCTTTTGTGGCAACCGGCAAATGGGATCTGTCCCTGCTGGTGCAGCGGATGACCGCTGATCCGGCCCGGGTGTTCCGGCTGAATACAGGCCATCTAACGGTTGGGGCCCCTGCCGATTTGACGCTGATCGACCTCAAGGAGGAGCAGGAAGTAGATCCGGCTTCATTTGCCAGCAAAGGACGCAACACTCCTTTTGCCGGATGGAAGCTTAAAGGCTGGCCGGTTATGACATGGGTAGACGGCACAGCGGTTTGGACTAAAGCTAATTAATGAACTGGTGGAGCGAAGATGCCGGCTGTATGGGGCAAGGTGAACATGCGGCGGCATTTTGGCGCGTTACACTCCGCTAATGATGCAAGGCATAGAATCAGACTACAGAAACAAGAAGGAGTGGATGGGAATGCAGGCGAGATTGCTGCTACAGGACGGAACGCTGTTTACAGGCACCGCATTTGGCGCTGAAGGCGAAAAGACGGGCGAGGTTGTTTTTAACACAGGAATTACGGGATATCAGGAGGTGCTGTCGGACCCTTCGTACTGCGGGCAAATCGTCACCATGACTTATCCGCTGATCGGAAATTACGGCATTACCCGTGATGATTTCGAATCTGTGCGTCCTTTTGTACACGGCTTTGTTGTACGCCGCCATGAGGAAGTGCCAAGCAACTGGCGCGCCGAATACAGCGTGGATGACCTGCTGAAGGAATATGGCATTCCCGGAATCAGCGAGATCGACACGCGGATGCTGACCCGCATTATCCGCCACCACGGTACGATGAAGGCCATTCTAACCACTTCCAACAAACGTGTGGAGGAGCTCATGGAAATGATGGGCGACACGACCATTGAGGAGCTGCGCAATCAGGTAGCCCGGACATCTACAACCAAAACGTACAGCAGCCCGGGGAACAAAGAACGGATCGTGCTGGTCGATTACGGCGCGAAGACCGGTATCCTGCGCGAACTGAACAGCCGCGGCTGTGATGTTGTAGTGGTGCCGCATGATGTGACTGCAGATGAGATCCGCCGCCTGAACCCGGATGGCATTCAGCTCTCCAACGGCCCTGGGGACCCTAAAGACGTGCCGTATGCCGTCAACACGATCTCCGAGCTGCTCGGCGAATACCCGATCTTCGGCATCTGCCTGGGTCACCAATTGTTCGCCCTGGCTTGCGGCGCCGACACAGAGAAGCTTAAATTCGGCCACCGTGGCGGGAATCACCCGGTAAAGGAACTGGAAAGCGGACGCTGCTTCATTACCTCGCAGAACCATGGCTACACAGTTAACGAGGATTCAGTTGTCAATACCGAGCTTGAGGTTACACATATCAACAACAATGATAAGACAGTCGAAGGACTCAAACATACCCGCTACCCCGCATTTTCGGTGCAGTACCATCCGGAGGCGGCGCCGGGACCGCATGACAGCAGCTATTTGTTCGACCGTTTCCTGCAAATGATTGCTGATCACAAAGCGAAAACGCCAGCAGGCTCACGCCAGGCCCAGCTTGCCGCAAATGCCAGAATCACGGCACCACAACCCAAAGCACAGCTTGAAGCCGTGAAAGGAGCTCTATAACATGCCAAAGAACGATAAACTTAAAAAGATTCTCGTCATCGGCTCCGGCCCGATTGTCATCGGCCAGGCTGCCGAGTTTGACTATGCAGGAACACAGGCCTGCCAGGCACTCAAAGAAGAAGGCGTGGAGGTAGTGCTGATCAACAGCAACCCGGCCACGATCATGACCGATACCAATATGGCCGACAAGGTATACATCGAGCCGATTACACTTGAGTTTGTTACGGCGATTATCCGCCAGGAACGCCCGGATGGCCTGCTGCCGACACTGGGCGGACAGACCGGCCTGAACATGGCCGTGGAACTGGCCCGCGCAGGTGTGCTGCAGTCGGAGAACGTGAAGCTGCTGGGCACACAGCTGGAATCCATCGAGAAGGCAGAAGACCGTGATTTGTTCCGCGATCTGATGCGCGAGCTGGATCAGCCAGTACCAGAGAGCACGATTATCACCACTGTGGAAGAAGCGATGGGTTTTGCCGCAGGAATCGGCTATCCGCTGATCGTTCGTCCAGCCTATACGCTCGGTGGAACCGGCGGCGGCATTTGCGACAACGAGGAAGAGCTGCGTGAAACCGTCAAAGCGGGTATCCGTTACAGCCCGATCGGTCAATGTCTGGTGGAGAAAAGCATCGCCGGCATGAAGGAAGTTGAATATGAGGTTATGCGGGACGCGAACGACAACTGTATCGTTGTCTGCAACATGGAGAACTTTGATCCTGTCGGTGTACATACTGGCGACAGTATCGTTGTGGCACCGAGTCAGACGTTGTCCGACCGCGAATACCAAATGCTGCGCAGCGCGTCACTCAAGATCATCCGCGCGCTGAATATCGAAGGCGGCTGCAACGTGCAGTTCGCGCTTGATCCGCAAAGCTATCAATATTATGTCATTGAAGTAAATCCCCGGGTCAGCCGTTCCTCGGCGCTGGCGTCGAAGGCGACCGGTTACCCGATTGCCAAAATGGCAGCCAAGATCGCTCTCGGCTACACGCTGGATGAAATCGTTAACCCGGTTACAGGACAGACCTACGCCTGCTTCGAGCCAACACTGGACTATATCGTCAGCAAAATTCCGCGTTGGCCGTTTGACAAGTTCACATCGGCGAACCGTAAACTGGGCACGCAGATGAAAGCGACCGGCGAAGTCATGGCGATTGGCCGTACCTTTGAAGAATCGATTCATAAAGCAGTCCGTTCCCTGGAAATCGGTGTCCACCGTTTCCGCCTGCCGGGCGCAGAGCAGCTGGAAGACAGCGTGCTGCGGGGTCGTCTTGCCAAAGCGGATGACGAGCGGCTGTTCCTGATCGCGGAAGCGTTCCGCCGCGGTTACGGCCTGCAGGAGATTCAGGATATCACCAGCATTGATTGGTGGTTCCTGTCCAAGATTGAAGGCCTGGTGAACTTCGAGGATGTGCTGCGCAGTGAAGAGACGCTGAGTGCCGAAACCTTGTATCAAGCGAAACGCAAAGGTTTCACTGACCGGGCAATTGCTGAGATCCGGGCGGAAGGCCGGCCGGGCGGAGCTCAGACGAAGGAAGTGGATGTTCGTGCTATGCGCCTTGCGCAGGGACTAACTCCGGTCTTCAAAATGGTAGATACATGCGCGGCTGAGTTCGAAGCCTCCACACCTTACTACTACTCCACTTATGAGACGGAGAATGAGGTTATCCATTCCGACAAGCAGAAGGTTATCGTGCTCGGGTCCGGACCTATCCGGATCGGTCAGGGGATTGAATTCGATTATAGTACCGTTCATGCGGTCTGGGCGATCCAGAAAGCCGGCTATGAAGCTGTAATCATTAACAACAACCCTGAAACGGTGTCGACCGACTTTAACACCTCGGACCGGCTCTATTTTGAACCGTTATTCTTCGAGGATGTCATGAATGTCATCGCCCAGGAGAATCCGATTGGCGTTATCGTTCAGTTCGGAGGACAAACTGCTATTAACCTTGCTGCGCCGCTGGCTGCAGCCGGTGTAAATATTCTCGGCACCAGTCTGGAAAGCATCGACGAAGCTGAAAACCGCAAGAAATTCGAAGCGCTTTTGGCCCGTCTGAATATTGCACAACCTAAAGGCAAGACGGTAACCGATGTGAGTCAAGCCGTAGAAACAGCTCAATCGCTGGGATATCCGGTACTCGTACGTCCTTCCTATGTACTGGGTGGCCGTGCAATGGAGATTGTCTACAACGATGCGGAATTGCTGAGCTACATGGTTGAAGCGGTGAAGGTGAATCCGGAGCATCCGGTGCTGATCGACCGTTACATGCTGGGCAAAGAGGTCGAAGTTGACGCGATTTGCGACGGCGAGACTGTGGTCATCCCTGGTATTATGGAGCATGTAGAACGTGCGGGTGTCCACTCCGGTGACTCCATCGCTGTCTACCCGCCGCAATATCTGGATGAAGGTCTGAAGCAGAAAATAAGCGAAATCACCATCAAGATAGCCAAGGAACTGAAAACGATTGGCCTTGTCAACATCCAGTTCGTCATTTACCAGAATGAAGTATATGTGATAGAAGTGAATCCGCGCTCTTCGCGTACGGTTCCTTTCCTGAGCAAGGTAACCGGCATTCCTATGGCCCATCTGGCTACCAAGATCATTCTCGGCGGCAAGCTGAAAGACGATGGCTACACCGAAGGCCTCTGGCCGGAAAGCGACTATGTGTCGGTAAAAGTGCCGGTGTTCTCTTTTGCCAAGCTGCGCAGAGTAGAGCCTACCTTAGGACCGGAAATGAAATCGACCGGCGAAGTCATGGGCCGCGACAAGCTGTATGCCAAAGCGCTCTATAAAGGTCTGATCGGAGCAGGCATGAAAATTCCGGCAACCGGAGCGATCATCGTTACGGTAGCAGACAAAGACAAAGCTGAGGCAGTTGAGCTGATGAAGGGCTTCCACGCCATGGGCTACAAAATCATTGCCACCGGCGGCACGGCGCATGCCCTTGAGCAGGCAGGCCTGAACGTGATGAATGTCAACAAGCTGGATGAAGGAGAGCCGACAATCCTTGATCTGATCCGCGGTGGTCAGGCCAACTTTGTCTTCAATACGCTGACTAAAGGTAAAACGCCGGAGCGTGACGGCTTCCGCATCCGCCGTGAAGCGGTAGAGAACGGTGTCGTATGTATGACCTCACTGGATACGGTAACGGCGCTGCTGATCATGCTGCAGACGATCAACTTCTCGTCCCAGTCCATGCCCGCTTTTGTCGGACAATAACCTATAGATGTATGAGTAGCCCTTTCGGGCATGCCACAGGAACGGTTTGCGTTATCGCAGACCGTTCCGCTATGCCCGGGGACCCGGTAACTGTTAAAAAATGACCAAAGGAGCTGATCCGTACGTGAAACAGATGGACCCACAGCAGCTTGAACACGAGAATGTCGGAGAAATCACCAGACGGGATGAAATGGCTGAGCGGCTGATGATTGCCCTGGATTATCCTGATGCAGCGCAAGCGAGACTGCTCATTGAGAAGCTGGAAGGCATTCCTTGTTACATGAAGGTTGGAATGCAGCTGTTCTATGCAGCCGGACCAGACTTCATCAGAGAACTGAAGGCCCGCGGTTATTCTGTGTTCGTCGATGTCAAAATGCATGATATCCCCAATACGGTGCGGGGTGGGGCGGAGAGCCTTACGATGCTCGGTGTGGATATGTTCAACGTACACGCCTCCGGCGGCTCGGCTATGATGGCTGCCGCGCTGGACGGGGCTGCCCAGGCGGTCAGCCTGCACCCGTCCCTGAGAATGCCGCTGATTATCGCAGTGACACAGCTCACGAGCACCAGTCAGGCAGTGATGAACAGCGAGATTGGCATTGCCGGGAATGTAGCGGACACCGTGGTGCGTTACGCCAAGCTGGCGGCTGAGGCCGGCCTGCACGGTGTGGTAGCTTCACCTAAGGAGTCGGCGGCGATCTCTGACGCGTGCGGCCCGGAGTTCCGCACGGTTACCCCGGGCATTCGTCCGGCAGGGTCTTCCCTGGACGATCAGTCCCGGGTGATGACGCCGGGACAAGCTATCCGGCAAGGCAGCCACTACCTTGTAGTGGGCCGGCCTATTACGGCTGCGGCGGATCCGCGCGCAGCCGCACTATCTATTATTGAGGAGATGACTCAAGCATGAGCACATTATCGAATAAAAGCCAGCAAGTCGCCAGCTATCTGCTGGAGATTGGGGCAGTGGCGCTGCGTCCGCAGGAGCCTTTTACCTGGACCTCCGGCATCAAGTCGCCGATCTATTGTGACAATCGCCTGACCATGGCCTTTCCAGCAGTACGCGGCTACATTGCTGCTGGCTTCGCAGAGCTGATCAGAGCCAGCTATCCGGACGCTGAAGTGATTGCGGGCACAGCCACTGCGGGGATTCCGCATGCGGCCTGGGTGGCCGACAAGCTGGATCTGCCGATGGCATATATCCGCGACAAAGCGAAAGGCCACGGCAAACAGAACCAGATCGAAGGGATTATCTCTCCCGGACAGAAGGTCATTGTGATTGAGGACCTGATTTCTACCGGCGGTAGCTCGATTAAGGCGGCGCAGGCCGTACAGGAAGCCGGAGGAGAGGTGCTGGCCGTGCTGGCCATCTTCAGCTATGAGCTGGACCGGGCCACTGAGGCATTTGCGGCAGCTGGTGTGCCGCTGCAAAGCTTGTCCAACTACAGCACATTGATTGATGTAGCACTGAGTCAAGGCACAATCGCTGACAGCGATGTAGCGCTGCTGCAGTCCTGGCGCAAAGATCCGGCCTCGTTCGGCGTGTAGCAGAATTGTATCCGGCAATGTTTCTCAGGCCCTCACCGCAAGGTTAGGGCCTGCTGTTTTTTTATTGGCGGATACCGTATTCTGCGGCTTATATTTTATAAACTGGGCATGATAACTTCAGGGAAGGAAGACATCCATTATCGTAACAAAGGAGAAGAAGGCATCATGAACTGGATATACTTCGCGAAGCTGTTCAGGACGAGATTTCAAGCAGGCTGCCTGGCCAAGAGGCTGGAGCAGGACGGTTGGATTTACGGCTATCATGATCCGCGATTTGTGGAAATTTATCGCTCCCGCAAGGGCCGCTACGGGGTACGTTTCCTGCCCTGAATAAATTAACAAAATCATCCTTGACTTTAGTGCCTGCTATATTGTATATTAACTATTGTCGCTGTTTGAATATGATTACTGACGCGGGGTGGAGCAGCCCGGTAGCTCGTCGGGCTCATAACCCGAAGGCCGCAGGTTCAAATCCTGCCCCCGCAACCAATTTATTTTCCTGCAGCCATTGTTTATCATACGGATACTTTAGATCCGGGCCCTTAGCTCAGTTGGTTAGAGCGGTCGGCTCATAACCGATTGGTCACAGGTTCGAGTCCTGTAGGGCCCACTTCACTAAACCCCTTGCCTAGCAAGGGGTTTTTGCTATGTTGTGGTTTTTTTTGAATCCAGAAAAGACCTGATAATGGCTGTGCACCTATCCGAGTTTGTCTTAAATAAGATGATGTGAAGTTGCATAATTTTAGGGAGGCAGACATTGGATGAAGAAGAAACGGCCTACAATAAAGAAGATAAGAACAGGCTCAACCCAGGCACAGAGACACGTACATGAATTTGAAGGGAGCACTAAACTGGCTGAAGAAGGTGCAGATCGGCACAACCACCGGTTCGCAGGAGTTACAGGACAAGCGATTCGGGCAGGAGCAAGCCATATGCATTTTGTTACAGGTCAAACTACTTTAAATGATGGTCACGTACACAAGTTCAATTTCGCAACATTGATTCAAGCACCTCTCGTATAAATTGGATCAATATGGAATTATGTGTTCTATATGGATAAGGATAGGCTCTAAGAGCTTGTCCTTTTTTGGTTTACGGCTGCCGGACAAACTTCCTCCGTTGCTAGCGAGACTGGATTGTGAGATTATAGGGAAGTATAAATTTGAGATGGAATAGAGGCAGACGGAAAAATGTTTAAAACGATCTTTAAAAATTATCCTTTGTGGTTCATGATTATTTGGGGTTGTGTAATGATAGGGTTTGTTGTGTTGTTTATAACGGGCATCAATCTGTCGCTAATGATGGCAGGGCTCATGATCCTATATATTGCAAACACAATACGTGCCTGGAAAAATGAACGGATTATGGGTGTCATTTCTTTGGTGCTGGTTGTTGTATTTGCAGCAGCAACATACGTAACATTCATGGCGGATAAATAAACCAGACCGGCTGAGTACACAACAACATATTTCCATTTCACCCAAGCAGTGAAGAGCATTCTGCATATTCTATGCTGTACTCACTTTTGAAGGAGGAATGAGAAATGGGTTCATGTGGTTGCGGAGAAAATGTTGGTCCTGTAGGCGGTTTGGGCACATCGACTGCGGCAATTCTGGTATTGTTTATTCTGCTCGTAATTATTACCAAATCATTCTGGCTGTAACTTCTGCTTATCCGGTTTCCTAAAGTACAGACACAAAAAAGCAGCGGCTGCCAAGAGTATTATTCCTGCTCAGGCTTCCGCTGCTTTATTGTTTTACCGGCTTTATTCGCCGGATCTCTCATAAGGCAGGTTCAAGGTATCGAAACTGTAGGTTACCTGTTGGGACTTTACTTCCGTAGCCTTATGAAAAGTAAAGGTGCTGTCACACACCACACAGGCCAGTACTACTGCTTCCGCGGTATCTGCAACTAATTTAAGCTGGAACTTCTTTTTTTTGAACTCCTGATTGAACAGCCGGTCTACATACAGCAGGCCTTCTTCATAATGAATTGTAAAATGCCAGCCCATTGGCGGAAAGCAGTACACCCCCGCGAAGTGTCTAAATTGTTCATAGTCCGCGGCGTCCGCAAGTTCAGGTTTGACTATTATGGAGGTCGCCCCAGTGTACAGAATGCTTCTCAGGCCCTTTACAAGGCGGGCTACAGGGCTGGCATCGTTGTTGCTAAGTACAATTATGGTGAAATCCCCTAATATGTACTGCTGCAGGGTGCAGGTGTATCCATAAATATTCCCGTCCATAAACATTTCTTCTACAGGCTCGCCCTTTACACAACAGCCATATCCCACCGAAGCCTCCAGGTACCACAAATATCCGTAAGGAGAAAGCATACGGTCATAGGCTTCCTTGCTTATTACTGTGCCGCTGCCCAGCGCCTTGACCCATGTGAACAAATCGGCCGCAGTGGAATAGAGAAATCCGCTTCCAAAGGCACCAGTCATATCGTAATACTCTGCACAGACTACGCCTTCACCCGAGCAGGAATATCCGTATGCCTTATTGGTGAGAATCTCCTCATTGCAGCTTATTCCGGTATGCTTAAGTCCGAGCGGTGCAAATAAAAATTTCTCGTAATAAGCGCCGATCTCCATGCCCGACACCATCTCAACGATTCTGGCGAGGAAGACAAAATTCGAGTTGCTCTTCTGCACTTGCTGTCCAGGTTCACCTTGCAACGGTTCGTGATTTAACCACTCCCGAATGCTCTCGGCAGAAAGCCGGTCTCTTGAACTATATTGGCTCAGCTCTGTATAATCCGGTATCCCCGAGGTGGAGGACAGTAAATGATGAATGGTGATGCGGTCTCCGTGTCTATAGCCGGGATAATAATATTCCATGGGCTCGTTCAGGCGAAGCTTCTGCCGGTCATACAGCTGCATTACAGCCGCTGCCGTGAACAGCTTAGTGATGCTGCCTATATTATAAATAGTGGAGGGTGTATTCGGCAGGGCATACTCATGATTTCCGTATCCATATCCCTTCTCCAATAAAATATGATCTCCCTGGGCAACCAGCACGGTTCCGCTAAAGCGTTCCGCATCCTCCCAGGTTTGCATGTATTGTTCGAGCCTGAACTGTATGTTTGTCATGTCTAGCCTCCTAATTCCTGTATTGCTCTATTGTATAAGACATGACAATAGCTGAATTGTAAAAAACGGACAGGCTTAGTTCAAGCTTTTGATATATTCGCTGGGAAGCAGCCCGCAGATGCTTTGAAATTCATGTATGAAATGAGCCTGATCATAATATCCGGTCTGCAGTGCTGCAGCGGTCAATTTGCTGCCTTCCATCCTGTTCAGCATCCCGAGAACGCTTTGAAAGCGCATGATGCGCGTAAAGGTTTTGGTGCCTACGCCGGTGCGTTCATAGAAGATTCTCCTCAGCTGCCGTTCACTGATGCATTCATAAAAGGTATATGTTTGTCAGGGTCTGTTCGCCAGCCCCCAAAGTGTTCCAAAGACAAAAATATAGAGCACAATACCCGCTACAACAAGCGCAGATAACCATCTGAGGATACGCGGTTTGGAGGCATTTTTCCCCAAGAAGCTGGTAAAAAAGCAACCTGTGAAGCCTGTCATTAGAAGGTACAGAAGATCCTTATTGTATTCTTCAGCAAAATCGAAGGTATAAAGGATCAGAGCAATCACCGAGATAGTGAACAATATACGGGACAGGAATTTCATAGTTCCTCCTCTAGTAATTGTATATTTTTAACTTTATATTATAGCAAATATAATCTCCACTTTAAAAATGGGATAAAGGAGGAAGTCCGATGTTTTATGACCAGGCACCTTATAAAGTCAAATTGGAATGGGGGCAAAGAGGAGCGCGGGCCGCGTCTGAACGTGGGGACATTGTGATCATAGTTGATGTGCTCAGCTTCTCTTCTACGGTAGTGACAGCGGTTCAGCACAAGGCCAATGTCTTTCCGTATCCCCCGCCAATCAATGAGAATGCCAAAGCCTATGCCAGAGCCAACAGTGCGGAAATCGTCTGGGGAAGAGCGGAGGCGATAAGAGAAGGAGGGCATTCCCTGTCACCATTGTCGTTTAGTTCTGCGGATTTTGGCCGTGACTTTGTATTATGTTCATTAAATGGTGCTGCGTGTACATGGATTGCTTCACAGGTGCCGGCGCTACTCATCGGATGTTTCCTTAATGCGTCTGCCGTGGCTGAGGTTGCTAACCGGTTAATGCAGCAATTGCAGGCAAATATCACTGTGGTTCCCTGCGGCGAAAGGTGGTCCGATGTTAGGGATGGTGAAAATAATTTGCGTCCAGGCATTGAAGATTATTTAGGTGCAGGTCTGATTCTTTCCCAATTAACCGGCAGCAAATCTCCTGAGGCTGAGGTCTGTATTGGAGCTTTGAAGTACTCCAGCAAAACCATCAGGGAGCTTATATGGGATTGTGCAAGTGCCCGTGAACTTCGTGAGCGCGGGTATGAAGACGATGTGACCTATTGCTGCCAGGTGAATATTAGCAGTGCTGTGCCTATTCTTCAAGACACCAGCTTTATAAATGCTAAGGATCTTAATTAATAGACCAGATTTCCCCGTTGGATGAAGTCCAGGTTCTATCGCCGATAGTAATACTCCATAAGTAGCTTGCGGATTTCTGATCCAAAGAAGCCATCCATGATAAATCGTTCCATTGCCCCTCAGTTCTATCCATGATGGCTGTCCAATGACGTCCATTGTCTTGTGTTGCATAGAAGAGAAGAGAGGTATTGGTCTGGCCTTCCTCGTTCAGCAGCACGATTCCATAATTTGTAGAGGTGAAAAATATAGGAGAGGCAGGATTAAACTGAACAGCAGCGTATTTAGGAGGCACTTCAAGCAGCTCTTTGGCCCAGTGAATTCCTCCATCGGTTGTCTTATATAGTCCAATATCGCCTTGGCGTGGAGAATGGACCGTAATCCAGCCGGTGTCCTTCGTCTTAAACTTGAGGTCTCCAATGGGGCCGCTTGGCAAAGTGCCGCTCAAGGAATCGCTCAGCTTATGCCAGGATATGCCTCTGTCATTGCTCATATAGATACGGTTATCTGCCTGATACATTCCTGAACCTGCTGAAGTTGCCTTCCAGCTGTACCCAGCTTCCAAAGAATATTGGAATGTACGGATGTTATTATCTTCATCTATGTTACCGGCTTGCGGACTGTATGCGAACATAAGCTGGATTACGGACATAAGAACCCAGAGTGTTTTCATGGAAATCCCCTCCTCCTCCCATAGTATAGGAATAAATTGGGAGATAGGTTACAGAGAGATGAAAGAAAGGTTAATTTCCTTTTATGAAACTTTATGGATCTGGAAGCGTTTTATTGAGTATATACAAAAAAGGAGATGGAGAATATGTCTGAGCAAAAGAAAATTCAGGAGCTTGAGCACCGGATAGCTACGCTGGAGAATCAAGGCGGACATCCACCCGGCAACGACCCGAAAAAAATATTGCGCAGGGTGATATGGGGGATTCTGATCGTGTTTTTCCTGCTGACGGCAATAGGCGTAATGCAGTTTGTGAGCTCAGGCTAGCCAGATTGTTCATTCGTTCTTCTCATGAACGAGCAGTGTAGTGCAGACAAGCGTTATCATTAGTAAACACATCCCCCCCCTTATTAATAGATATGGACCCTGCCAGACGCCGGCGGGGTCACTTTTTTGTCCATGGGTTCTCCTAATCTTCTTCCTTCGGTCCTTGCAGCAGAATGGAGAAGGTCTGGGTTTCATGATCGACCTCAATGGTCTCAATGCCAACAAAATCCGGGATATCAGGATGCACGGCATCCACGCTGTAATCCGGATGGGTCATTAATAACTGGATGACTTGAATGGCGTCCATCTCGCTCCCCCTTACGGGTAAATTCACACTATACATAAGGTCTCTGCATTTCATTATGCATAGCTATTATCCCCGCAGCGTTTACCGAATATGTCGGTGGATTAAATTTCTGTCTTCGTTCCTTTCCATCACGGCCATCAATTGCCCCTGGAACACTCGTCTCTGAATCTGGTCAATCCGCTGCATGGCCAGCTCAGCAGGAACCTGAAAGGTTGAAGCGATATATTGGACGGCATCTTCACGGAGTTCAGGCAACATTCTGGCAGAAATCATGGAGTAGGGCATCGCCGCATAAAGGATAAAACGCTCGGATTCATCCTCCTGTGCCTGTGTGAACTGTTCGGGCATCAGCGTGTGGTTACCGGCATGGCGAAGCAAATGGCAGAGCTCATGGAGGAACTCGAGACGCTGCAGCCCGGGAGGAAGGCGGCTGTCAATAAACATGCTGTACATGCCTGCAGAGGCTTCAATGCTCTTGCTTCTTACATCCAGATAATGAATCCAGATATTCAGCCGCTCCGATATGTACTCAATGGAGATTTGCGACGGCTGTTGCACGTTCAACCGCTGATATAAATCTTCAGTCCATTTCTCCAGGGCGGTCATTTGATAGTAGGATTGCATGGGAATCACCTCGATATAGGATCGTATGTTCGTATTATTGGCCAAAAGAAAAGCCCGAAAGGGCTCAAGGATAACCGGAACTCATGTTCTTATATATGTAATCATAAATCAATCAAACTACAATATCAAGTGTTTTTCCCAAATTGGGGTGTGGGCTCTGCTGGAGCATTTGGACCAGATTCTGGCTTTGGATCTCAGTCGTTTTTGTGGCAATATTCATGACTTGCAGCCCTGAAGCCTGGTATAGGGACGTCTGACTCATCGCCATTGATAATGCAGCAATGTCCATGTTCCACCTCCTAAAAGTTTTGTGAGCAATGCTTCCTGAAAGTTCTTCGTACAAAACTCACATCGAAAGCGTCCGCTAAGTTTTTTGAAGCTTTACTACTTAGATGCTGCGTCACAAAAAACTCGCTTCGGAAGCATGCGCTAAGTTTTGTGAGCAATGCTTCCTGAAAGTTCTTCGTACAAAACTCACATCGAAAGCATACGCTAAGTTTTTTGAAGCTTCACAGCTTTGAATTTACTTACTGTATATCGACAATGACAGGCCGATACTTTAGGTGAATGACATTTCTTTGCCGTTTGGCCTATACGGTACATCAGCCTTTGTCATATTCTGTGCTATATTCAATATTCACGAGGAGGAATTTAAATAATGGGTATAGATTATGGTTGCGGTAATAACGTTGGTGGAGTAAACCAAGGTCCACCGGTAGTTATGCCGGTAGTAAGTCCATGGACATCGACAAACTCCATTCTGGTTCTCTTCATTCTTCTGGTAATTATTACAAAAGCCTGTATATTCTAATTTAGACTCAATCGAATGTTGCCCCGTCAGGCATATGCCAGATGGGGCTATTTCTTTTTTTTACGGGCTGTGGGTCCAATCTGACGTTTGATTCTTCCCGTGGTTTCGTCGACTTCAATGATATAGAGTTCTTTTACCGTGCCTGCAAGTGCAAACCATTCCTTGAAGGCTTCTTCCTCAGACATGGGCCCGTAAAGCCTTTTTCCCCGATAACAAATATAGAACACCTTGGCTCTCCGCGCGTGGAATATTATCCCACTTTATATTACGCCTAATTCACGGAAGATTGCATAAAGAACATTTGTTCGCATATAATACATACAAATATTCCTGGGATTTCTTAAGGAGGCGGTTTACATGAGTGCAAAAGAATTGGAGAAGCTGATCGGGCAGGTAATTGAGATCATATATGAGGACAAGTCGGGGAACATCACCCAGCGCAGAGTTGAGGTTCATGGGATTAAAGCCGGGCTGCTTCGGGCCACTTGTCTGACCACGGGCGGTCCAAGGGTATTCCGGACAGCAAACATCCTTGCCTGGCGCCAGGCAAAGGCCCGTTATGCTGGATGATACAGCGCGCAAGCTGCTGAGGATCATGTACCATTTCAGCAACCACTTCCGGAGGATGCCAACACTGCCTGAGCTTGCAAGGCTCAGCGGGCGGACACCGGCGGGAATCTATTCCGGATTTCGCGAGCTGGTGCTGGAGGGTCATATCCAATGGCAGCCGCCACAGCCTATAGAATCGGCGGTTATTTTGGTGGCCTGGGAAACTCCCGGGCCTGGAGCGCATACTTCAATCAGCGGCCACTGGAAGGATGACTGAGGCAATCTGCGTAGCGCTACGTACACAAGAAACGGATACCCTCCGGGAGGACGGTATCCGTTTTTTTGTTATTTGAACATGAATTCTACCTTAGTTCCGTCAGCAAAATCCTCCAGCTGATTGCCTACCCAGCTTCCTGCCCCGCGGTTATCGCTTGGCGTTATGTATTCAATGTCGGCTCCGGCACCGCCTTCGTCACACATGGCCATCGGCCATTCATCACGGTCGTAGCCTTTTTTGGTCGGAACCCCTTTTAAGGATTCCTTGCGGTTTGCTTCGGCTTCCCCCCGGTTGATGGTGCAGATCGCCGATTCCCCGCTGCTGATTGCCTCCTGGATATGTCCGGCTGTCTCCGGGTAACGATCCGCCGGGAATTCGAGCTGGACTACCTCGGAGTCTTCCGAAGAAGGCGTCGTGACGTTCTGGCCATTATCTTCAAACCAGTAAGCCGCCAGGACCAACAGTGCAATGATGATAAGACTGGAGATGAATTTCTTCTTTTTCACATCTGCTCCTCCTAAAAGTTTTGTGAGCATAGCTTCATGATTCAGGTTCGTACAAAACTGGCATCGGAAGCATAGCTTAATTAGTATAGCGTAAATTCAGTGTCCTTTAGTATACTAAGTTAGGAAAATAAAGGGGGGACAGGGAGATGGGAAAAGAGATTTCAATTGAAGACCAGACGCTTATCGCCTCTGCGGTGGAGATTATCAAGAAACGGTATGAGTGGGAGCGGCATCATGTCGGTGCGGCCCTGCGCACCAAGACAGGAGAGATCTTCACGGCGGTTCACCTCGAGGCCAGCCTCTCCCGGGTTACTGTGTGCGCGGAAGCGATGGTGATCGGCAAGGCAATTTCCGAGGGGTACAAGGAGTTCGATACCATCGTTGCGGTGAGGCACCCGGACCCGGACAGCGAGGACAGAGAGATCAAGGTTGTCTCACCTTGCGGCATGTGCCGGGAGCTGATCGCTGACTATGGCAAGGATTGCAAGGTCATTCTAATCGAGGATGACAATCTGACCAAGGTCGATGTAATTGATTTGTTGCCTTTGCGGTATGCAAGGTAAGAGGCAGCCGTTCCGGTATTATACATACGTCTAGAGTCAATGAGATTAGCAGGCCATGCAATGGGAGGATTAGCCCAGGCCGGAGATACAAACCAAAGAGCCTTCGGGCTCTTTTTTGCTAGCAGATGCAGCATGCGGCTATATGGTGAAATGAGAAGTAAAAGTGCATTTGAATTCGCCGCATGCGGGTTATATGGTGCAATGAGAGGTAAATATGCAATTGAATCCGCTGTACATGGTAAATTTGTTGAAATAAGAGGTAAAAGTGCATTTGACTGCACCACGTGTATGGCTACATGAAAGGCAGTACACCAATCTGACTGCTGCCGCGTCAATTGGCGGAACTCCTAATAAAGTATCATACTTTATTTCGTCCTGATCTTTCCGCATAAATGGCTCCGTCCCTGGAAAAGGAGTGCGGAGCCGTTTCTTTGTGGAACCGATAATTTTGGCCGTTTGTTGTCTATCCGCCGCCACTTTGTCCCAAACCTTGTCATAACATGGTATAAAACCAAGGGAAGGTGAACAAGGATGGAACAGCGTATACTCCGGGATATGCTCGATTCGGCTTCAAGGCTGGTGAATGATGCCCAGTGGCAGGCAGCATTCAGCAGTCTGCTTAGAACTCCGGCGGACACCAAACTGGTGCTTCCGGCCTTGAAGGTGCTGAATACGTTATATTCGCTGCAAGGCAAGGCAATCCTCAGCGGGCAGCATGATTATCTGGAGAGTCCGGATGAATTCAGCAACAAGCTGAAGAATACCTGCGGACAATATGCCGCACTCCACGGCTATGAGCTGGGTGCGATCAACAATCAGACAGAGAAAGTTATAGAGAGCCAGCGTCAGGCGGTGGTAGACAGTGCGGTGCGCTGGCATAAGGCGGGCGGAATTGTGACGATGAGCTACCATGCCCATTTACCGGGTACCGCTCCGGCCTGGTCCAATGTCTCTATGAGCCTTAGCGAAGTTGACTTTGCCAAATACCTCACTCCCGGCACCGCTCAATACAATGCGTTAATGAAGGATCTGGACAAGACGGCCCTTTCTTTAAAAAAACTGAGGGATGCCGGTGTGCCCGTGTTGTGGAGACCGTACCATGAGATGAACGGCGGATGGTTCTGGTGGGGGCAAAAACGCCGCTTTACCGAGCTTTGGAACCTTATGTTCGAGCGGTACACGGTTTACCATAAGCTGCATAATCTGCTCTGGGTGTGGAGTCCGAATGCCAAAAATCAGTGGTGTGACGAGCCTGCGGGTTATTATCCCGGTGCGGGAAAAGTGGATGTGCTGGCGCTGGATATTTATGAGGGGGATTTCAAAAAGAGTCACTACGATACGCTGTGGGATCTGGGGCGGGGCAAGCTGATAGCCATTGGGGAGAACGGACAGATGCCGTCCCCGGCCCTGCTGGCAGGTTCGCAGAATAAATGGTCGTACCAGATGACCTGGGGCAAATTGCTGTACGAGAATAACAGTGATGCGGTCATTAAGGCTTTTATGAAGGACAGCTTTGTAATCACGCGGTCAGAGTATACCGTCAAGGCTGCGGTACCAGTTTCGGTGCCTCCGGCAAATTCATTGCCAGGACTTAGGGGAGAGTATTACAATAATACGTCACTTAGCGGTACTCCGGCGCTGGTCCGCACCGATCCCAATATTAATTTCATCTGGAAGCAGGGTGCTCCCGATCCGGCGGTTCCGGCCAATTTATTCTCAGTGCGCTGGAGCGGCAGGCTAAAGGCGGATTACAGCGAGGGTTATACGATTTACACTTCCTCGGACGACGGCATCCGGGTGTGGATTGACGGCGTGCTGGTGATTGACAGCTGGATGAAGCAGAGCGGGCAGGAGCGCAAGGGCAGCATCGGCCTGATTGCCGGCAAGCTGTATGAGCTGAAGGTGGAGTATTATGAGAACCAGGGCGATGCGAAGGCGGTGTTGATGTGGGAAAGCTCCAGCCAGCCTAAAGATGTTATTCCGGCCGGAGCGTTGTATCTTCCGTAACGGGCTGCTGTGAAAACTTAGATTTGCTCGCGGTAGCTGATGTTGTTGGCAATTTTCTCGTTGCGGACAGCGCCTCGCAGTACATCCTTCACAGACTGCACCTTGCGGATTTTCCGGAACAAAAGCTGTGGTGATGAAGGGTCATCGGAGAATACAGTAAGCGTTCCGATTCCAAGCAGACGTTCCGGAATGGACTGGGCTACTGAGAAATCATTTACCCGCAGCAGTTCAACTTCTTCGAGATCCTTGCCGATAAGTCCGGTCTTGACCATAATCCGCTGACTGGTGATCGTGTAAGTAGTTGTGTTAAGGCGTATAAGGCCTTTGAAGCGGTCGGAAATGCCGGCGGGTTTGCCCTCCCACAGCTTGACTTCCGGACCTGAGCCGGACATTCCTTTAGCTGACGTTTGGTGCGGTGCCGCTGGAACCGTTCCATCGACAGGTGCTCCGCATTTTCCGCAAAATTTGGCGCCATGCTTGTTTTCCGCGCCGCAGGCTGTGCAATAAGCCATAAGGGATCTTCCTCTCTTATTCCGGATGAAATGATTATAGTATACCATTAGATTTCCGGTCACGGCCGGAGATCTTTTACCCACCATGAATACGCTTAATTTTAGGAAAATGATTCATTCGGGCGCATTTTACAATATTTTCATTTGCACTTTGCAAAAGTCGCTATTATTCTGTTAAGTGGAGGGATTCAAAAATGAGAAAAGCTTTACTGACAGGATTACTTATGGTGGTGGTTATCCTCAGCGCCTGCAGCAATAATAGTTCAGCCCCTGCATCAGAAGAAGAAGCGCAGGAGACCGTACAAAACTTCTACGATAAGATGTCACAATTCGATGAAAAGGGCAAGTCTTCCCTGGATAATTTCAACACTACTTTAACCTCTTATTCGACAGGAAAAGCTTCGGACAAGGAGCTGGAGAAAGCGGTCGATCAATTCCAGGATACGACATCGGAAATTGCCGATGAGGTGGGGGATGTGAAAATTTCCAAAAGCCTGCCTAAAGAGGTCCAAACGCTGCTGAATGAATCAATAATCGCTTTTAAAAGTGCGTACTCCATTAAAGAGCAAGCCTCGAAAAGCGCCGTTTCTCCCGACGTTACGGCCGATGAGTTCAATGCAATGAACCAGCAGGCGGATGTGGCGATGCTGTATGGCATTTCCAAGCTGAACGAAGCAAGGGCTGCTGTAGGGCTGATCGAGGACGAGATCGGTACAGAAGCTGCGGGGACTGCGGATGCGGAGTCTGGTACAGCAGAGGGCAGTACGGACGTAAAGCTGGCTCCGACGACAGAGAATAGCACAAATTCCGGGACATCCACCGTTACCGGCGGCAAATAAGGAATACCCACAATTAAAGTTGAGGTCC
This sequence comes from Paenibacillus sp. FSL L8-0340, assembly GCF_038593145.1. NCBI lineage: Bacteria > Bacillati > Bacillota > Bacilli > Caryophanales > Paenibacillaceae > Paenibacillus > Paenibacillus sp. FSL L8-0340. The sequence continues at coordinate 5,674,479 of NZ_CP151967.1, read as the reverse complement.
ATCCTTACACAGAATGGTAAAAGGCGCTTCACAGCTGCAGGCTGTGTGCGCCTTTTTGTTCGTTATTTGGAACGGAGCAACCGGTTTTTCCATTTACCGAAGCGGGATTGACTAAACGAAATTCCCTTGTGGTTTATGTAGGCAAGCATTAACGTTACGAGCATGAGGCCAAGGGACATTCCAACCGATATTCCTTTGGTCCAATCTGACAGTGTATTGCTGTTAGCAACAGGAATCATCACTAGTAATAAAGAAGAGATGATAAGAAGCCAAGAAGCATCCTTTTTCAAATGAAGTTCTCCTTTCCATTCATAATATATAATATTATACACCTATTTTCTGGAAAACAGGCAATTCCCTCTGTCATTTATTTCTGGTTGATTAAAAAGCGGGACTCCGGATATAATACAAACATACGTTCGTGTTATACGGAACATAAGTTTAGTATTAACTATCGGGAAGGGGAATGGCAATGACACTCGGCAAGAAGCTGAAAGGCAATGGCCTATGGGAGAGCAGCCGGATGATGCTGCCGGAGCATAAGAGCCGGATTAAAAGAGATGAACGGGAAACGTTGCGCACGATTAAGCCGATTCTGGATGAACAGAAGCTGGAAGAGATCGAGTGTACGCTGGCTCTGTCGCTGCGGGCGCATGTCCGTGTGACGGTTGTGCTGTTTGATCCTTTTGAGCGCAAGCTGCTGAGCGGCTTTGTGACCTCCATTCACACCCACTCGCGCGAATTCAAGCTGCAGTGGGCGGAGGAATGGAAATGGGTCAACGTGGACGATATTTTGGAGGTTTACATTGTTTGATGCTCCGTTGCCGGAAAGCATGCGGATTATATTTTTTTGTACAAACGTAATTCCCACAATGAGCGAAAGTATACCGGCGTACTGAGCGTATACGAATAAATTGAATAAGGTCCCGGAGAAAAATAAGGCAAGCAGCAGCATGTACATGATTATTTTACTGAAATAGTATTTGTTCTTATAGGCTACAGTGGCGTAAATATAGGCCTCTTGCTTGTGAAATCTGCTGCTTGACAGAATAAACAGAGGTATTAGGGAGGCCAGCCGTAATCCTATCGCATGCAAGCTGTCTGAGGACGGGAAATACTGGGCAGCAAGCAGAGGGAGCACCAGCAGCATTAGCTTTTCAGATCCCCTGAAGGCAATCCTCAGCTCGTAAGGGATGATGCTGATGAATTGGGCCTTAAAAGGTGCTGGAGCCGGGGCCGTATAGGCTGGATTCACCGGTACTAGAGATTTCGCCAGTTTCCGGGCTGAGCTGCGTTTGGCTTTTGCCGGTTTGACCCGGGGACGGGAGGTTCCGAAGATCCTTTCATAGCTTGTTAAGGCAACGAGCAGATGCATAAATATAAACGCAACCAGCACAATAACGAGCCTGCTGATTACAAATTTGAACTCCCAAGTCATGGTGTAATCTGAAAAGTGTTGTTATAATCGCCGATCGTCTCAAAAAAGGAAACGGAAGGATCATTTGGACGGGTCAGCGCAAAGTACTGCCTGAACTGGCTGAATACATTCTTAACGATAAACTGCAGACCGGTAACATCGAAGTACGGGTTGATCTCTGTTTTGTTCGCACCGGTGAAGACTATAGAGAGATAGGCGTAGGACAGGATAAACAACAGCAGATTGCCGAGATTTCTGCGCAGCGGGGGGAGTAGCTCCATGCAAACCGTCACGCTGGATAATACATAGATAAAGGGTAAAATCAGCAGTACAAAAGGCATTAAATAGGAAAGAGGCTCAATCGCATAGCTTTCCCCCCTGCTGAGCTGCATGATCAGAGCCATGACTTCAACGGCCAGAGCAACCAGCGCAAGGTAGAGGAAGTTCGCCAAACGTTTAGATTCCGCATATTGATGCACATTTAGGGGAGAGGTAGTATAGTACATCTCCAGTTGCAGCGTAACATCTCTTCCGATGGAGTTTCGGATCAGGAAGATGCCCCCAAAAAGCAGCAGACAGTTAAAAAACAACACCACCAGCAGACCCATCCATACGGAGTTATAGGTCCCTCTGTAGTGCCCGTCAAGGAGACTGTTTTTAATAACGGTGGTTTGGCTGCCGGTAGTATCACTTGCCGGAAAGTAATAATAAGTACAACACGCAAACACGACGATTGTCCACAGAAAGCTTGCTCTTCTTATGCGTTCCTTCACCAGGACGAGAGATATAGACAGAAGATTTAAGGCGGAGGCGGTTCTTGTCATGCTGGTGATTCCCCTTTGATCTTATCCTGGTGGATGAGATAGAGGTAGACATCCTCAAGGGTGGGATAGACCGGCTCGGCCCAGGCGTTTGGCGGTGTTGACGAAAGGACACGGACCTCAATTCCGTCGTTTGATCTATTGCTGCTGCATATGTATTTGTCTTGAAGGGTAGCAAGCCCGCTGTAATCCACGTTCATCTTCCATACCAGGCCTTCTACAAGTTCTGTTAATTGGTTCACGGCTCCAGCCGCCAGAATTCTGCCTTGCTTCATGATAATAATGCTTCCAGCCAGTGCTTCAATATCGGACACAATATGGGTGGAGTAGATCACGGTTGCTTCTTGCGCGGCCTTGGTAATGAGATTCTTCAAATTCACCCGTTCGTCGGGATCGAGTCCCACCGAGGGTTCATCCAGCAGCAGGAACTTGGGATTGTTAAGCAAAGCCTGGGCAATGCCGATCCGCTGCCTCATCCCGCCGGAGTAGCTGGCGATATGCTGGTCACCGACCTCATTTAAGTTAAGCGCACTTAACAGTTCTTGTATTCTGCCCGCTGCATGCCTCTTGGATAATCCTTTTAGAGCGGCAACATACATCAGAAACTCTCGGCCTGACAAGGCCGGGAACAGTCCAAAGGTTTGCGGTAAATAGCCGATCTTGCTTTTATACTCGTTTTGGATTGTGTTGATATCCACACCGTTGCAGTAGACAGTTCCGCTTGTCGGCTTTTTGGCCATGGTCAGAATATTCATCAAGGTGGACTTGCCCGCTCCGTTTGGTCCCAGCAAACCGTAAACCCCTTCGTGAAGCTCCAAATGAACCGGATACAGTGCATGGCTGTTATTCCGGTACACTTGTTCTACATTATGAATAGTGATGTTCACATCTGCCCCCCAAGCCCAGTTTAGGTAAGCAAAATACAAAAGGCACTCCTCTTGGAAGTGCCCTGTAAGGTCATGGCAATAATCTTCCTGTGAAGAGTTTCACAAATGAATTTTACCATGTGAATCTATTATTTTCCACATCTGATATGAACTGCTTATCCCAGTATATCATTTCAATTTACGCCGGTTGCCTCCGTCTTCTCATAAGCGATCAGGGTAACAGCTTTGTTGCCTGTGATTTGGGCAATTGCTGCTTCTGCCTGGCGGATCACCTCCACGGCATCTTCCTGATCGGCAAGTGCAGCCACCTTGTAGCTATCGCTGTGAATCTCCATTGTGTTATCCCACCCTTCATTGTTATTTTAGCCTTTTCCTGCGGAAATCATCCACCGGGGAGCTTGATCAAGACAGGTATACAAGCAATGAAGCATGAGAAGGCATTTACTATACCAGGGGGTGATTATATGCTGACATTGGATCAGGTTAAGAGTAAATCTGCCGGATCGCTGGGCAAGCTTCATCCCGTGCTGCAAGCTGCTGCGGGTGAGCTGATCCAGCAGAGCTATGCCAAGGGTGTTCCCATCATCATTACTCAGGGGATGCGCACAATTGCAGAGCAGAATGCGCTTTATGCGCAGGGCAGAACCAAGAAGGGACCAATTGTTACGAATGCCCGGGGAGGCAGCAGTTATCATAATTACGGATTGGCCATTGATTTTGCGCTGCTGCTGCCGGATGGCAACAACGTGTCCTGGGATATGAACCGGGACGGAGACAGCGATAAGGCCGCAGATTGGCAGGAAGTGGCTGCGTTAGCTAAACAGCTGGGGTTTGAATGGGGCGGCGATTGGACTTCCTTTAAAGACTATCCTCATCTGCAGATGACCTTCGGACTTACAACCGCTCAGCTACAGGCCGGAAAACGTCCGACTGAACAACAGGTGCAAGAGGCTTTGGCTAAGATCAACGGAAACGAACCGGCAGAGGAACAAGGGATCTCCATCATGCTGAACGGGCGTAAGCTCACAACCGGACTTGTAGAAAACGGGACAACGTATGCGCCTGTGCGGGCGGTTGCCGAAGCGCTTGGCGCCAAGGTAACTTATGATGCCGCAAGCAAGACCGTCAACCTCGTTAAGGAATAACTTGTATGAATAGATGCCGCACCTTGTGGGGAAATTATCAGCGACAAACCATGAAGGGGGCATAACAACTTGAAGAAGCTGATCACAAGCCTTGCATGCGGTACAGTATTATCGATGAGTTTGCTTGGAGCCGGTAACGCAGCCAATGCTGCGGGTACGGGCGGAATGGGCACGGCAGTTCCTGATACGGGAATGAATGGAATGAGGACTGAGAACAGAACAGGCAACACCATGGGCGACATGGGGACCAGAACCGGAGGCCCAATGCTTAACCAGCAAGATAATAACCTGTTAAACCGGACTACAGGAACGACAAACAACAACGATTCGATCATGAACGATAAGATCCGTACAGGAACAAATGGCACTATGACACAATATCCAGATGCCTCGCGCGGCACTAAATACCGGGCCACCGGCACCACTACAGCAGCCACAAACAATGACGACAACGGCTCGAACTGGGGTTGGTTAGGACTCGTAGGACTACTTGGGCTGGCCGGTATGCGCAGCAGAAGCGGTGAACGCGAGCGCCGCTAGTGCCCGCCCGCTTGATCTTGATCCGTCCCGGCTCCGGCCGGGATGTTTTTTTGCAAAAAAAATGTTTGGGATTTTGATTGCGTGTTTGCTGGATACGTGATATTATATTTCTTGTCGCGTTACAACGCACATTTCATGCCGGGGTGGCGGAACAGGCAGACGCACAGGACTTAAAAGTTAGCGTATGCTCTCGTTAAGTTTTCGGTCGGTCTCCGATATGCATTACGGTGTCGGTACGTGTCCCCAACGGTATAACCTACGCTAGTCCTACGAATCGTAAAATACGGAAACCTGTACGCCTGCATTCGCTTTATTCGTTATTGCCAACGGATAGAACGAATGGAGGCGTTTATTTATGGCTACAGAACGGAAACGGCGCGTCAACCTAGCGGCAGCCGGCCGCAACTCACCCGCAACAGAACTCCCGCCAGAATCCGCAGACTTTGAAGCCGCACAGACCGCATTCCTGCGCTACTGCCGTATACGAAACCTCTCAGACACAACGCTCGCATTTTACCGCGATACTACCAAAGAGCTCCGCACACAGCTCGCAGCGCAAGAAGTGGCGAGGCCGATCGACGTTACACGCTATCACGTAATGACCGCGCTGGACGTTAAGCGTAATTCTAAGATATTGCGGGGACGGTCTGATACTCCCGCTGACGCTACGATTAACAAACTTATACGGGGCTGGCGCGCATTCTTCAACTGGTTACATACGGAGGGATATGTCGAGATTAATCCGTTTAAAGGGATTGGAACTGTAAAAGCGGAGAAGCGCATTATAGAAACGTTTAGCAATGCGCAGATTAAGGCGCTACTAGATGCGCCGAACCGCGTTACCTTTACGGGCTATCGCGATTACGTTATCATGATGACGCTTTTGGATACGGGCATTCGCGTAAGTGAACTCGCGGGCCTACGCGTGACAGACATAGAGTGGCGCGACCGTACGCTAAAGGTTTACGGGAAAGGCCGTAAAGAGCGCTTAGTCCCGTTCAGCCGTACGCTAGAAAAGCACATGCGTGAATACACGGAAATGCGCGGCGTGCTCGATACGGATCGCATATTCGTAAACATCGACAATGCTCCGTTTCAAGTGCGCGGCATTCAGCAGGCGGTACAACTTTACGGACAAGCTGCGCAGATTAAAGGGGTGAGGGTTTCGCCGCATACGTTCCGACACACGTTTGCGAAAATGTATATAATGAACGGTGGCGACTCGTTTAGTCTGCAGAAAATACTCGGACACACCTCGCTGGAAATCGTTAGGATGTACGTAAATTTATTCGGAACAGACGTATCGAAACAGCACGCTAAGTTTTCGCCATTAGAACGTTTGTAAGACATGTGTAATACGCCAGTCTCTACGGAGTAACTTCCGCAGGGCTGGCGTTATTTTTTTTGCGGAGAAGTGTACGTTATCCGAAACCCTTACGTCATATTTAGTATAAGGCGAAAGGAGCTGACGTAAGCATGGCGGAAGGTAAGCGTGTAGAAATCGTAAAGGTGCCGATAACTGGTCCGGATGGGACTACGATAGAGGTCGACGGTAAGGTGTGTACGAAGTGCGGAGGAGAACCGAAGCCGCTGACGGAGTTTGGTGTCGACAAGAGACTAATAAGTGGAACGAATGCACGCTGCAATAAATGCAGGAGTGATTACGCTGCGGAAAGACGCAAACACGCAAGCCCGACAGGAACACGTCGTAAACGTAAGTACTGGACATCGGAGACGTTTAGGGCGCACTTACTGGATATCACTAACGGGGAGTATCTGCTTATAGGCGCGTATACGGGGTCAGATAATCCTACTGACGTGTTGCATCGGTGCTGTGGAAGAACATGGCCCGTGCGACCAAACAGCCTCCTGCAAGGGTCGCGCTGTCCCACCTGTTCAATAGGTGAAGTTGCCAAGAGTTCCGCAGAAACTCGGAAAAGGACCGAGGAAGATTTCATAAAAGAAGTTCACGCGATAGTGGGAGAAGAGTACAGCGTAATCGGTGAGTACGTGGGATACCATTTTCATGTAGATATGCGCCACAACTTATGCGGCCATGAGTGGCCAGCGCTTCCCAGCAACTTTCTATCGGCGGGAAATAGATGCCCGGTATGCGCGGTAGTATCAAAGCGCAAGACGCATGAAGAGTTTGTCGATGAGGTATGCGCGCTTGAGGGTGCCGAGTATACGGTATTAAGTACGTACTCGCGTGGAAAGGACAAAATAAGGATGCGCCACAATGATTGCGGCCATGAGTGGGACTTAAGGGCTGGAACATTCCTTTCGAATGGAAGGCGCTGTCCTTACTGTAAAGCTAGTCGAGGAGAAATGAGGATACTGACATATTTAGAGACTCGCGGATACGTGTTCTCAAGAGAGTACAAGATTGACGATTGCCGTGACAAGGAGCGTCTTCCCTTTGATTTCAAAGTAAAAGGCACGACTCAAATGGTACTTATCGAATATGACGGGGAGCACCACTTTCGTCCGGTAGTCTACTCAGGGAACATAGCGCGCGCGGAACGCCAATTACGCGACCGCCAGCGCAAGGACCGCATCAAAACGGATTACTGCCGCGCCAACGGCATTCCGTTAATCCGGATCAACTATACGCAATTCGACGAAATCGAGACGATACTCGACCTCGAACTATCCGCGTTGGGCGTAACGGGCAAATGTCCAACGCAGGAAAACGTAGCGAACACAGCTTAGTCGTTTGCACTTTCTTACACTTACGCAAAGTTAGCGCAACGCGTTTTTGCACTATTTAGCACAAATGGAATCCTTGCGCTGACCTTATGCGTAGCCTCATCCGCTTAATTTACGCCCTCTTTCGCATCACCGTAAAATCACCGTGAAATTAGCGCCTGGAATATCCGGGAGGGATAAATCTACCATCACGCTATCAAAACGCCTAATTCAACGGTGATTCTGCGGTAAATTGACGGGGGGGGCAAGCGAAGGGTACGGATAGGATCGCGGCGGCGGGCGCATCGGGAACGGTTTTTCTCTTATGTTTTAAAATCCGCGCAGTTAGATATGTGTAATACAAGGCTTAATACGCGCGTTTCTTGATATCTCGGGACGGATTGCACTTTATCCGGTCCGAATTACTTATGAACGTAAGTGAATAAGTAATTTAAAGAACTTAAGATCTTAAAGTCTTTAAAAGATTTAAAGATATAACCCATGGCGCCGCGTTTGTAAACATTTATCTTACCGCATCCCAGCCGTATATCCGCCGCACGCACCGTAAATTTGTACTATTTCACACTCGGAGGTATCACGTATATGAACGCAAAATTCCCGGATAACCCGTTACTCGGTCCGCTATCCCGCGCCGACTTTATTACCGCTAACACACCGCTCATCGAAAAGATCATCGTGCGCTATTTTCGCGGGCAGCTCGCCGCCACACGCACGCCGCGCACTGACGCGATGAACGACGGCGCTATCGGACTCATCAACGCATACGATCGCTATAACGACGCTGCGGTACCGTTCGGCTCGTTTGCATTTCCGCACATATATGGTGAAATCCGCAACGCGCTGTCCCGGCGGCCGACCAGCGGCATCCGTATACCGAACTGGCTGTATCCGCTGATTAAACGGATTAATCGCGCTGGTCTGGCGGATGCGGGTGCGGAAGTCGTAGCGCTAGAACTCGCCATCAACGTTAAGCAGGCGCACCAGGCTCTCCGAAGCATCCGCATAACGAAGACGGACAGACTTCCGGACGAAGATAAGCGCAGATGTGCGGACGACTACAGCGGACTTGAAGCGGACGCCTTTATTGCGCGCTTAAAGCCGGTGCCGCAGCGGATCATTCGCATGTTAATGGCGGACTATACGCAGTCCGAAGTCGCGCGCTCACTCGATATGTCGCGTCAGGCCGTCCGCGCAACGATCCTCCGTGTTCGCTCGGATTATGAACGCTACGAAAAAATTAGCGCGTAGAGTGTACGTTTTGAGATTGGCGTACGTCATACGCAGTAAAGGGAGATGACGCTATTATGGAATTCCGCAAGAAACCCGTTCTCGTTGACGCTGTCCAGTACACGCCGGGCCTCGAAGACGGCTACGCATGTTACGTAATTGGCGGAGGTCGCTTCGTCGGCTACCATGATAAAAGGACGCCGGTACCGCCAGCTTTTCGCAAAGTTCCCGCGATTAAAACGCTCGAAGGATTCCACGAAATCAGCGCGGGCGACTGGATTGTTACCGGGATTTTGGGCGAGCGATATCCGTGTAAGCCGGAGGTATTTGCGCAGACATACGAATCCGCCGACGGGCCTCCACACGAAGATGAAGCGCACGGGTTAATCCGCGAGAAGTACGCCTACTGGCGTGAGAACAGGCTATACGGCTGGTCCGCTGCTGACGGGATGGAATATACGCTTAATATGCTCGGAATAAAAATCGAAGGGGTGAACGCGTAATGACAAAGGTAACAATTCCGCGCGAGGTGGCGGACGCGATCGAGTATTTGCGGAAGGTTGAGGGCGGTGGCTCTACGTACTCAAACGAGATGATAGCGTTACTTTACGCCGACATTAATATTTCCGGAGATGCCGCCGTCACACTACGTAAAATCCCGTTCGACACGTTAATGCGCGCTCTGCTTGACGGATACGAACGTGAGCTAACGGAGGAAGAGGTGCGTGAGAAGACGCTAGAGGATATTGCCGGTAAATACGCGAGGGTCTGTGACGGATACTCCGGTTATGAAACGTCCGACGAAGACATTGCGTTTTCGGACGGAATGGTATTCGTACTCGACGCGCTGAACATCAAAATCCCGGAGGTGAACGCCTAATGTTAAACGCACAACTCACGCCAGACTACGTAATCCAATCGGACGCCAACGCTCAGAACTTCGTTATCAAACGTCGCCGCATCGTAGACCCGACGCAGGCTCCCGGCTATAAAGCGGTCGAAGGCGTAGAGCCGCCCGCTAAACGCGAAGTGTGGGACGACGCGGCTTATTATCCGGTTAATACGGACGGTCTGCGTGCGGCGCTCGATTACGTACGGTTTCATGCGGCGGTCAGCGCGGACACTGGCAGCCTCTCGGAGTTCATTACGCTACTGCAGACGGAGACACTAGCGATTGAGGCAGCGCTGGACTCGCGGCTTCCGTATTGGCCGGACGTTACTGTAACGAAGAGAGGTGCGGCGTAATGGCGAGTGTTAAGCGTGGGGACGTCATCGTTGTACTCGGCGGGCCGTGTGTGATCGCTGACCGCGACTTCACCGTCTACCTTGGCGGTAATTACATCGTCAACGGCGCAATGTACCGCGCTATAAGTTGCTACGATAATCGCGTGCTTTTAACGTCGATTTAGCGGCGTTGAGGCGTCCGGAGTATTAGCGGAAGGGTAACGGGTGGGAATGCTAAATTAACGTAGAGGAGACGGTAAAATGACGGTACGCATAGGAAAGCCGATGGCTCCGGGAACATACGTAGTCTACATCGGAAATAACATCGTCGACGTTGTATACGCAAGGGATCGCAGGCAAGCGGGCGAGTGGGCGTTTAGGAATTACGGAGCCGGAGCGCAGATATTCGAGACTGCGTATGCTGCGGATATTACACGGGAGGTGTAGCGGATAATGGCGGATAAAATCATCGTAATGGAAAAGGACGGAGTGTCCTACGCTAAGCTATCGTCATACAGCGGTTTCGGATCGAGCTACGTTATTAACGGAGTGGACGCGGTGCCTGCGCCCGGCGACAAGAACTACGCGATTGTGGACGGGACCGTAACGTCTATCGAGATTAAGCGGACGGCTCCGGGGCATCGCGTCGGATATGCGCTGTACGATCGCTATAAGGAGATCACGCAACTACCGCATGAACTGCCGGCCGATGCTTTTACCCGGGACGATGACGGAGATTTATGCGGGGAGAATGCGGAGTTTTACTACGCCACATACAGCACGCCGGAGCCGTACTTGGAAGCGGTAGAATTCGAGATTATCGATAAAAACTGCGAGCCTGTTACGATTCCGAGCTACGTGACGATTAACTTTCCGAATAATATCGCGCGGCATCGAGAAACGCAACATAAATATCCGTGCTTTATTCCGGGAAAGATCGTGTTCGAATTACTATGGGATCGCGTTAAGGAGCACGTAAGCGCGAGCGAAGGTAAATACGAAATGGATGACTATCGGAATATCCAAGCGCTGCGCGTTAATGAGCGAATATCGATCCCGTACCACGAAACGACAACGCGCTCATACTATCCGACGGCCCGATCGCGCAAGCCACGAATTGAGACGCTGCAGGTACGTTGGAAGACGGTTAAGGTAATCGAGATTTACGGACCGGGATACAGCCAGGGAACGCAAGGCAGGGAAGTGACCCCGGTTATGCGCGGCAAAGATTACGCGGAGCTGCAGGCGAATCTCGAAGTGTATATCAACTCGTTCCTGTCGCGCATGGAAGACGGTAAGCGCGAGGTCTGCCACCATTGTCGCGGTGAGGGTATCGTAGAAGTAACGGGAGGTGTGGCGCAATGAGCGATTGGGAAAAGGCAATAGCGGAGGCTCGCGCTATGCAGCAGCGCGATTACCGCGATAAGTATGTAACAGTAGACGGTTCCGGCGTATACAAATGCGTTGGGCAGAACTTTTACACGCGTGAGGTATCGGTGGAGACTCCGTTCGGAAATGTAGCGGTATCGGTCGGTCGCGTGGCGGTTGCGCCTTATTTTAACGGAGGTGAACACTAATGACACGCGAGGAGATTATCGCAAAGTGGGCGGGGCTGACAGCGCGAGAAAGGGACGCGTGGGTCGAGCGCGTAGTATTCGGCGGAGGAACCTACGGCTCATTTCGCGAGGCTAACGGAGTACGCGTACTGATTCCGTATTATACGACGGTCATTTCCGATGCGTGGACGGTGTTAGACTCGTTTGAACTCGGAATCGTAACTAAGCGTGAACCAGGCGTGTATCGGGCGGCTGTGCTTTCCGGTTTGTGGGCGGACGAATTCGCGAGTACTGCGCCGGAAGCAATCGGACTAGCCGCAATCATCGCAAAATTACAAAATTAACGGAGGTGAAACCGGATGGAGCTGCGTAAATTTCCCGTAACCGCGCCGGACGGAACGGAGTATCGCGTTAAGATTGAAGAGGAGCCAGCGAATGTGTTCGAGTCAGCCAGCGCGAAAGTAACGGTTTATACGAAGCGCAAGCAGATTGGATTCCGCAAGCTTGGAGGAACGCGGTACTTTGACGGGCATAGTGCGTACACTTCAGAACGTCCGGACTACGTTACGCTCGCTTCTATTACGATAGAGCGGTTGGTTGAGCGCCTTGCAATAAAAGCCGAAGCTGCCGCGCGTAAACAAGCCGCTGTCGAACGATTCGACGCGTGGGACGGGAGGGTGGCTAGGTAATTCCTCATTAATTCCCCACGTTTTCCCTATTTTGTCCCACAATTTCCCCACGATATTTGCTAGCATTAGGAGGTAGCGCAAGTGAAGACAGTTAACGACATTATCGAACACTATACGAAGGGAGCGAGGAAATGAAATTGTAAGGATAGTCGAGAAAGTAAGAGTAAATGAAAGATCGGCAGTCTTCCGGAGTTGGGAATTTTATTTCTGGTTTATTAGATTTTCTGCACTCAATTAATAGAAAATCTAATATATCCAAAATAGAAAGATATAAACACAAATATGTTACAGTAAACTTTATCCAGTTATACCAACTGTGATTATGGCCTTAATCGGTTGTGGGCGATTTGCTGAGACTCGGCCCGCCTAATATAATCGGAGGTGTCATACGGATGACAACGGAAACACAACGAAATGACCGCAGGGATTTACGCGCTGACTTGGCGCTCTGCAGCGTGGCGACAGCGGGGCCGTGGACAGCGAGCGGTATTGGTAGCTGGTCCGCGGATACGAAAGTAGACGGTATTACCGGAGATGTATACGAAGACGTGGACGCAACATTCATTGCCGAAGCGCGCACCGGTTGGCCGATCGCTATTGAACGGGCGATTAACGCGGAGGGCGAGTTACGACGCGTCAGAGAAGCGATCGGGTGGTTACGCTTCGCTTACGAACGCGGCGACGCTGACGAGGCGTTGGCAATCGCGGTTTCAACGTTTATGCGGGAGGTGGACGCAAATGAGTAGCGCATGCATGTGCCACGTAGAGGGCGCGTTCTGCTTCTATTGCGAAGTATATTCGCCGGTAGTTGCGGAGAACGAGCGCCTGCAGGCGGAGGTACGGCAGATAACGGAATCACGCGACTTCTGGAAACTTGATGCTATGTCCGAGGTAGCGCGTGCAGAGTCCGCAACGATTGAAGCGGTAACCTATGCGTCGAAGAACGAAGAACTATTCGCTGCTCTCCGCGAAATCGACACGCATATCCGAGCCACGTCCGATCCGGTTCCGCAAATTGTCTCGACGCTTAAACAGGTGCTACCGGAGTACGCGGAAGAGAGCGGAGATCCGTTTGCGGACGAGGAGGTGTTGCGCAATGGCTCCACGCAAGAAAGCGGAGAATAAACCGCCTAAACAGCGCATAACAGCGGCACAACGCGCAGACTGGCGCACCCTTCCGACCGCCGACTGGAACGTACGTACATTCCACGCCTACTTCGCGGACATGAACCGCGAGCGCTACGGACTGGATTATGCTCCAATGCGTAACTGGGCGTTTGAGCAGGGCGCATTAAAGCGCGCGATAGATACGCACGGTCCAGAGTTACTGCGTGCGGCCTGCGAGGTTGGATTCGCGGGATATAAGCCAACGCCGGAATATCCGTTACTAACGGCAGGCTTCGCGATGGCGTATCAGATTAACGGGATCATACCGAGATTGCAGGCGGAGATTAAGCGGAAGGAACGGGCGGAGTCAGCTGTGGTAAATGGCGGAACTAGCCTCGACGAGATGCTGACTTTGCTTTGAAAAGGGGTGGGTATTAAGAACCTATTTTTAAAAGTGAAAATAGCTATTAATCGTAAAAATGAGTTAAAACACGCTATTTAGGATAATTTAATGATCGGAAATAAGTACAAAAGACTCATGACTTAACTTTAAGGTAATTATCTAGGTGAATGGTCTTATGTTCAAGAGGGTCGAGAAGGTGTACGATTACCTACGTAAGGAGGAACGCAATTGACGCACGCTAAAAACTGCATATTATCCGCGCAGTGTTCACTCGCTGACTCCGCCAAGTGTAACGCTCGCTGTCCGTCATTTATCGCCTGCCACGGATTCAACGGACTTGGCGGACGCGTAGGCGCTGCGAACGTGCCGGCGGATTACAGCGGCGTAACACTCGCCAATTCGCCGGCGCGCGACGCAATGGCGCGGGACAGGACGAGGGAGTACCGAGCGTACAACGTGGTAACAACATATGCCGACACTTTTACGCGGCAATTCGGTGACGCGTCAGAGGAACGTATAAAATCGATGTATCTGTATAGCGAATCGCCAGGAACCGGTAAGACTACGACAGCCGCCGCGCTAGTCCATGAATGGATAATCCGCCATTATATAGGATCGGTCCAGCGCGGAATACAACCGCTCGAAAGGCCGGCGTATTTCCTCGACGTGAACGCCTGGCAGACGCTATTCCTCGGCTTCAACCGTTCGCACGTTCCAGCCGAGACCGCCGAACCGCTGGCCGCCGAATACTACGCGATCGAACGCCGTGTGAAAGCCGCCCCATTTGCGGTCCTCGACGATATCGGCGTACGTTCGGCAACCGAAGCCTTCCGCGCGGACCTGCACAGCATCGTTAATCACCGTGTGGCGAATGCGTTGCCAACCGTTTACACATCGAACGTGCTGCTCGCGGACTTGGCGCAAGTGTTCGATGCGCGTCTGGCCGACCGCATACGAGAGCAGTGCGTAGAGATATCGTTCGTAGGCGAGAGTAAGCGAGGTTTACGGAAAACAGCGTAAATAGTAGCTACGGTAAGCATACGTGAGTATCCTACTTATACGCGAATAACTACGGCTATATTCGACATATTGCGCGTGATAATCCGCTGAGAATATCGTTAATAGCGTTAAATATTTCCTAATGACGTCCAATGATTGACAAATATTCCCGAACGTGTCGAAAGTGCGAACAGAAATACGGCCTTATACGGGATTTGGACGTTATGTTAAGCGGCTGTAAAATAGGAGGTGTACACAGATGGCAGCGCATGGACAGCAACTATTGTCAAAGATCGTCGATACCGGCGACGTACTCGCGCTAACGCGCCTCGGAGTCACGCGAACAGACTACGCCACAAAAGGCGAACAGCAAGCGCACGACTTTATCATTAAGTATGCGGCCGAGAATGCCGGAGCAGCGCCGTCCTTATCGACGTTCGTAGCGGAATTTCCTGACGATGTGTGTGCGTATATCCCAGGCGTGACCGATTCGTTTGAATACTTAACGCGCCAGATTAAGGACGCAGCCGGCAAGCGTGAGACTGCGGCGTTACTGAGTGACCCGCGAATGCAGGCGGATTTTGACGAAAAAAGCACCGAAGAGTTCGTTATTTCCTTGACGCGACAGCTCGAACAGATTAGACTAAAAACACGAACAGAAATGCGAACACTAACAGATGTTTCCAGTCATACGGACAAGTTCTTAGCGGAGTATCGAGCGCGTAAAGCCGGCACGTCGTTTAAAATCTGGCCGAGTAAATTCCGGACGATAAACGATGAGATCGGCGGCTACTTTTCCGGAAATATGTATGCGTGGTTCGGCAAGTCAGGGCGCGGTAAATCCGTTATTGTAATGGAGGAAGCGATTGAGGCCGCATTTCACGGAGCAACCGTACTCTTATGGGTTCTCGAAATGTCCGAATACGAGTGGCTTGCGCGTGCACTCTCGTCGATCTCGGCGCGTACTGGCTTGTTTAACGCTAAGATAGACGGCGTTGACTACGACGCGGGATTCGATAACAAGGGCATGCTGATGGGGCGCTTGGACGCGGAGGTTGAGACGCAGCTTGAAACGTTCATTGCAACGCTCAATGACGCGATACCTGGTCGGATTATCCTGCGTGCTACTGACGCTGAAAACTTCGTTGACCGCTCAGTAACCGCGCTTGAGGCGGACATGGCGGAGACTGGCGCGGACGTTGTCGTCGTCGATCCGATTTACTTGATGGACTTCGAAGCGAATACGTCACGCGTGGCCGGCGGGGATGTCGCGGAAACGTCAAAGAAACTGCGCAGATTGGCCGGGCGGCGGAAGACTACGCTGCACGTCGTTACTCAGGCGGATGAAGAGGACGAGAAAGAAAGCGAAGACGGAACGCGTGAGTTGTGCCCGCCGAAACGTAAAGCCGTGAAGAAAACGAAGGCGATACTCGAAGACTCAACGAATCTACTCGGTGTCGATACGTTGAATCAAGAAGGGCGCGGCGTAGTAGCAATCGGGAAGGGGCGCAATGGCGGCGAAGGTGCGCGCGTTGAGATCGTATATTTGCCGAATTGGGGCATCGTGCAGGAAACGGATTTAGCGGAGGAGGCCGCGCAGTTTATGCCTTAGTAGATTCGGGAGTTAACTGTTTTAGCAGAGGTTATTTATTAATTCTCTATAATATTCTCTTGGTATTATTGCAAATATTATTAATGGGTGATAGTATGTAATCGAAAGGGAAAATATGGAGGTTATAATATGAGCAAAGTGAAGGAACTTTTCCAAAAACTGGAGCGAGAGCGCAGGGAAACCGAACGCAATAATAGCAGTATTCCCGCCAAGTTTTCTGTATCTCTGCCCGAACAAGACCTAAGAAGATTAGACTTCATTGCTGCCTACTTGGATAAGCCTAGAAGCGTCCTAGTGAGGGACATCTTAATCCAAGCGCTCTATGATGCTGAATACGAGTTGGGCCTGACTCGCACAGACACTGCGGCGGAAATATATGATCTTGAAGAGGGAACCTACGACGAGGACGACAACCGAAAGTATCTCACAGAGTACGGTCTTTATGTTGAGGACGGGGTAGCTCCTGCATGGATGAAGGGAAGCAAGAAAGAAGACTGAGGTGATAGATTGAACAAAGCAATTAATCACGCTATTTTCCTCGACGCTATCGAGCGCTACCCTTGGCGCAATCTCTTTTACGCTCGCGGCCGCTTAATCGCGTCGTCCCCGTTCGGTTCTCGCGCGGACAATACGCCGTCATTTTCAGCGGTTATTGATCCGCACGACGAAGCGTTTGGTGCGTGGAATGACGCGGGAGCTATTGATCCGGCTTGGGCGCGCGGCAGCCTGGTAAAGT
This sequence comes from Paenibacillus sp. FSL L8-0340, assembly GCF_038593145.1. Lineage (NCBI taxonomy): Bacteria > Bacillati > Bacillota > Bacilli > Caryophanales > Paenibacillaceae > Paenibacillus > Paenibacillus sp. FSL L8-0340. Next base: position 5,657,407 of record NZ_CP151967.1, on the reverse strand, counting down.
TATTCGCGTTCCTGCGCAACATAACGGAGCATGAAGCGTTTACAATGTTATACAGCGCAGAGGACGAGAATGCACCGCCAAGCCTACGGATTAATCTGCGCGCTCCAGAAACGTCAACCCAGCGCAGGCCCATCGACATCACGACGTACATACAGCGAGAGATACCGTATTTATCGGGACGCGGCATTGCGCCAGTTATCCAGCGGCTTTACCGTTGCGGATACGACAGTAAGCGTAGCGCCGTAGTGATGCCGTGGGCGGGTCCGTCGGGTAACGTTATGAATGCGAAGTGGCGTGCGACGTGGGGCAAAGCCTTCTGGTACGCTGCGGGCGGGTCTCCGGTTAAGTCGATGGTCTACGGGATCGACATCGCATATGCGCGTAAGATTAAGCGGGCTGCCATTACGGAGGCAGAGATCGACGCTATGACGGCAGCGACGGCGGGTACGTTCGGACTTGCGGTAGGGGGCAGCGAGTTTACGGAGCAGAAGGCGGAAATGCTACGGCGGAGTCCGGTTGAGGATCTGCTGATTGCGGGCGATAACGATGCTGCCGGCGAGAAACTGCGCTGGGAGATCGAAAAGAAATTACGCGGACATATGCGCTTATACAACGTGAGAATACCGGACGGCCATAAGGACTTAAATGCGGCTGGAACGGAGGCAACTAGACTAGCGTGCGAAGAAGCTGTGCGGATTGCTATGTTTCGGACGCGCTTAGTAATACGTTAATTGTCGTCAAATTTTACGACATTTTATCGGTACGAACGAAGTTATTCGCTCGTTGCCTTATCGGGTGCCTTCCTGGTCCATTCGTACAGATCGTACGGAGACTCAAGTCCAAGAACGTCCGCTATTGTTCGCGCCTTATCCAGACCCATGACGCCGACCTTATTCCGATCGTTAATCCAGTGTCCAATCTGCGAACGAGAATAGCCTGTCCGCCGGCCTAACTCGGCTTGCGAAAGCTTACGTTCTTTGAGTAGCGCCCGAAGCCGGCATTCACCGACAACGTACATTCTAGCGCCTCCATTATTAAGTTAAAAGTATTCGTAATTTATTTTAACGCAAAGTGTACGTTATTGCTACGGACAACGTCATACCAAATGTAAGAGACGAAAAGGAGTGCTGCTAATGAACTTTGAACAACTGAATAGGTTTTACCGACAGTATCGTACTGCGCCATCGTCCGATAGTTTCGCGGACATTTACCGCGAGGCTTCGAGGCTGCTCCGGATACTTAACCGCAGCAAGATGCGGAGTTCCGGATACGGCGATAACGACGACGCTGACATGGTCTTCAACGACGTGATCATGCGCCTGGCCGAACGAGATGTCGACGATTTCGGAAAAGCGCTTGTCAGGGCGCTAAGCAACGGCCGTATCGACCACTTCCGCAAGGAAAAGACGCGACAGAAGTACGTCGATAATCGCGTAACGGTAGGCGAACCGAATTACGAAGAGGACGCGTCAACGTCCAACGTAACGCCGGAAGCGCCCGCAGATGAATACGTGTTTAATCGCAGAAAGAATACGGAAGACCAGCGCCAACTGATCTCCCGCATTCTCGAATCCGCCAAGATTCAATTCGATCCAACAACGGTTACAGCCGTTGAGGGACCAGGTTCGGATCACGTAACGGTTACAGCCGTTAACGAGATCAAGTCCGGAGCGAACGCCTTCTCAATTGCAAGATCGCTCGGAATAGCGCGTAACACAGTAGATCGAAAGATACTCCGTTTAGGCCGATATTTACCGGAAGGTTGCGATATACGCGAATACCTGCCGGAAGGATACGGCGTCAAGCGTGAATATGTGATCGCCTAAAGTGTCACTCACGGAACGGATTATCGGGCATGATGTCCGTTCCACTATTAATTATATCACAAGGGTCAAACAATTAGTCTTAAATGCTTATGTATAGAATAGCCTAATATTTCCTTTTTGAAACCCTACGTTTTCAATCTTACGCAAAAAATTTGCGGTTGTCAACGCTTATTTAACTACGCCCATCTTTAAACAACGGAGGAACGCGCCATGAAACGTAAAAATGACACGGAATCATCACATAAAGCACCGCGTAATATCGACCGCATTTATAACGGAAGCTACGAAGAATACGAAGACGCTGCGGATTACATTGACGTGCGTCGCGGCTGGCCTGACGTATTGAAAGGACGCGTGATCGCATGAAAGCCGCAACAATTGACCCGCAAGCCGGCGCGCATTTCATCGGTAAGATTTTCGTAACGCCGCACGCACTTGACCGCGCCGTTGAATATTTCGGAGTAGACCGCAGCAAAGCGCCAATGTTCGTTATGGATATGCTGCGCAAGGCAACGCTAATTTCGGAGCACGTCGTTGATGAGGACGGCAAGCCTGCGCGAATGTTCGCATATCAACGTACGGCCTTTATCGTAGCGCCCACGGAGCAAACGGTCCTTACATTATACCCGCGCCATCAAGCGCCAGAATCACTCCGTACGCCGATTGACCGGATTATCCAGCGTGCGGTAAGCGCAGCGGAGCGCAAGGAAAAGCGCGAAACGAAGCGTATCAAAGTTCGCAAAGCGGAGTTATCCGTAGAGCGCGCACAGCTTGACCTCCGCCGGGCGAAATCGGAGTCCGACCGCGTAGTCGCAGAAATGACGGCGCGTATTGGGTTGATTGACGCAGAGTGTGCGCAATTGGCGCGTGAACTACTGGAGATACAGCGCGAGAAAACGAACTTGATGAAAGGCGTCGTGGCCTACGTTTGACGCCTATTAGATGAAGCTGAGCGTTTATCCTACGCCAGCAACGCGGTATTAACGAGGAAGGGCAGTCATGCCATCCCGAAACTTAGCGGGAGTATGCGTTAATACCGTGTTGCGGACGTAGGAAGCTATAGTCCGAAATAAACGAAAAGGAACGTGATCGAATGAGCATGTTTACGAAGGTAGGCGCAGAGGCAGCGGCAGCAGGTAACAACGAAGGAGGCGCGAAGGAGAGTCCGATTATCTCGTTCAAATCCGGAACAACGCTTAAGGTCGGCGTCAAGTCGATTAACGATGTTGCGGAGTACTACGGATACGGAATGTTCGGCAAAGTAAACACGTTTCTTCCGGAGAAAGCCGCCGAGCGCAATGCTAAAGGCTACGTAACGAAAAATCCGTCATTGTGGGATCAAGCGGCTGACCTGCTCTACGCGGATGCTAACGCAGCGAAAGAAGCCGGCGCGGACGAAGCTGCGGTCAAAGTGTTCACGGATGAGGCGTATCTCTACAAAGGTAAAAAACGTTACTTGCGCGCTTTCTTCGACCTCACAACCGGTAAGGATATCGTAGTCGACCTGAGTCCAAAGCAAGAGCAGACGCTTAAGGCAACGATTGAGGATAACCTCGACGACCTCGACGCCATCGCGTTTAAGCTGACGAAGAAAGGCACCGGGACAAACGCAGTCGTTGCGCTGTCGGCCATCGTTAAAATGGACCGCGACCTGACCGCAGAGGAACGCGCCAACTTCGATAAGCTCGGTGAGGCTCCGTTCGACTTGGCGGATTTCGAATCGTGCTTGTACGTTGCCGACACCGCCGAGCAGACGAAGAATCTCGTAATCGCGGGCTTTGATATCGGTCGGCTCGGATTGTCTATCGGTGCCTCGGCGCAGCCTAGCGCGGGAGCTAATACGCAGACTCCGCCGCCGGCCGACGCTAACGCACCGCTGGACATTTCGGATGAGGATCTTCCGTTTTGATCGCGTGTCCAGAACGGCCGCAGACGCTGACATCAGGTAACAACGGTAATAAGCCGCCGGTCCGCGTGTTGGTTGCACTGGCCGACGTTAATAACGGAGATGAGTTTAACGAGAGAGGACGTGGTTCAGACGGCCCACCAAACGGAAATAACGGGGCGCTACTCGGAAATGATTGCGCAGGTAGCGCTCTTGGCTAACGGATGGATTCCGCACGAAAGCCGCACGAAAGAGGCGTATGACGTGCTCGCTACGAATCCGGAGACTGGGCGCGCGGAGAAGATCCAGTGTAAGACGATTAGACGGCGGACGGATCGCGGCAATGACCTCGTAATCTATGCGCGTAAAGGCGATGCGACTACGTATGATCTCGCTGACGCGGATTGGATCATCGGAGTTCTTGCGGACAATGGCGAGGTGCCGCGCGTATTTATCCTTGAGAATACGTGTCAATCGGAGTATTGGTCGGTAGAATCGCGTCTGGCTGCGAATGGCTGGCGGGAACTATCGATTGCGCTTAATCGGAATAGAGCGGAAGTGCAAGCGGCTGATATCGCGGAGACCCGCGCAGCCTAAACGAAAAGGAGACGCAAATAAATGGCGAAATTGAACGTAACGTATCCGGCAGTAGACGTAATGGTTAACGGTCAGGCTTACCGCAAAGTAGACCGCAAGGCGCAGGCGGGCGATATCGTTAAGGCGCTGAGAGATCACATGGATATCGCTGAGGGCGCGTTCTACGCTGTGTACGCGGACAGAGACGGTGACCCTGTGTTCAAGGACGATGGCGGGGACGAACGCTTCGTGTTCCTTGATCACCGTGATCGTTACGAGACGTTCGCGCCAGTTTCTACGCCTACTCCGGACGAGACCGCCACAACCACGTTCGACGGCGCACAATACCGCAAGGTCGACCGCTCGGCCCGCGAAGGTGACGTTATCGTGTTTACGGAGGCTCCGCGCAGCTACCTTACGTCAGGTAAGGCGTACGTTGTCGACGAAATTGACTTCGTAGGCGATGCGCAAATTACGGATGATGACGGAGACGATCTCGATACGGCCGGACTTGACTTCGACGTATACGAAAAAGTAACGGAGGAAGCAGCGCAGATTATCGCTACCCCGACCGTTGAGTACCGCGAAGTTAAGCGCTGGGCAGAAAAGGGCGAGCGCATCCGCATCATCAACCTTCATCCGAACGAGCGCCATTATGAACAGGGAGCGGAGTTTACTGTGAATGACGTAGACGGAGACGGTGACGTGCGGGTAACAGCGGGAGAGCTCAATCGTAAACTCGTGGTGCTTAGTGAATACGTAGTACTTGAACCGTTGGCAACCGCTCAGCCTGCGAAATACTCCGCCGGTGACTACGTTAAGGTAACGGGCAACTCCGTGCATCACGATTACGCGGAGGGCAGCGTAGTCAAAATCACGGAAACGCAAGACAACGTATATTACGGCGGTCAGCAGTTCCGCGCAGAGACTGCGGACGGAAAGCGCGGCAACTGGCTCGTAACGAATGATGTCAAACCTGCGGATGAGGCCGCGTTTGAAGCAGCCAAGGCGGAGCTGCAAAAGCCGAAGCCTGCGCGGTTGACCGTCGGGGATTACGCGAAGGTTATCGGACCTAACGATAATGATAATGATTACGAAATCGGAACGGTCGTACAAATTGCGGAGGACTGGACGCGCGGCCATATCACTTTCACGCGGGCCAGAAAAGCGGACGGACAGCTCGGAAACTACATCCGCGATTACCAACTGGAGCCCGCAACCGAAGCGGAGTTCTGGGAGCAACGTAGTCCAGCGGAACCTGAGCGCCTGACCGTCGGGGACTATGCGAAGATTGCTACGAAGGAAGGCGGCTTTCTCAGCGGAATTGTTGTCGGCGATGTCGTTCAGGTCGTAGAGAACCCGCATGAGCCAGACGACCGCCATTTCCGCGTTAGGAACTTTAACGGCCGGACCGGTTATGCCGACAAGAAGCGCGGGCTCACGCCAGCCACTCCGGAAGAAGTAGCGCAAGCTCAACGTAAAATCGCGGTCGGTCCGTTCGCTGACGGAGGCTTTGCACAGATTGTTAACGCCAACGCGGATAACGCCAGCCCTACCGCTATCCAACATCCGAATGCTTACGTTAAGGTAGCGGTGGAGCCCGCTGGCCGCGTAAGAGCGCTTAAGCTACTGGACGTTAGCGGAGGCTGCACCGGGTATGCCAACGCGGACGCCCTGCGCCAGATTACGGAGGCGGAGTATAACGCGGCCACACAACCGAAGGACCCGCGCGATGACTTCGCTAAAGGCGATAAAGTCCGGCTGATTAGTGGCGGTGAGACGGGAGGACTGTGTGACTACGAGACCGGAAATGTATACACGGTCTTATCGCCTAAATCCCCGCACGGAAACGGTAAAGTGCAGATTACAGGCGGAGGACAGCCGACCGGATACGCGCTCCCGGAACAACTCGTTAAGCTGACCGCAGAGGAAGCGCAGGAAATCGCTAAATGGAGCGCAATCGGACGTAAGGTCGGCGAGTTTAAGCGTGGCGATATCGTAGAGGCTAAGCGCGTAATGGGCGGAGGCGATTGGATTTACGGGCGCGTGGAGGACGGTCCGACTCCGCAGGGAGACGATAATTATATCGGAATGGGCTTGCGCCTTCATGACGGAGCCTACCGCGCCGTAACTGCGGAAGGTGCAGCGCTAATTGTACCGGTCGAGCAGCGCTTCGACGCGCAATCGGCAGCCTAAATTAACGGAGGTGACGCGGATATATGGACGTTAAACTAACGCTTAATCTACGCAGTCCGACCGCAGAGGAACCGGAAGACGTAACGGAGCGCATAGCCAGCGCTACCAAACGTAAGAAGGCAGCGGAGGAAACGATAGAGGACGCTTGGATTCGCATATTCACGCTAAAGAATACGGATGCCGATCGCGAAAAGTTAATCGCGGTAAAAGACGCAATGGACACGGGTGTGACGGGCAGGCACCCGTCCTGCGTCGGCAAACGTTTCAGCAAAGCGGAGGCTATGCGGATTTACGAGGACTTGCGCGTTTCGATCCGCGAGGAGAGACTGCGGAGTATGGTCGCGAAGACTCCGGCGAATTATTTCCTCATCGATAACGAGCGCTTACTCTCGCGGCTTAGCGACCGGCTGCGTAACGAGACGGAAGTAGCGGTCGACACGGAAACTACGGGAGTTGACGTTTATACTGACGTGATTGTCGGGATATCACTAACGTTGCCTTCCGTAAGTATTCCGCCGTTGGCCGTAAAGGGAATGCACGTTTATATTCCGGTTATGCACGATGAGGGCGAGCAGCTTTCGCGAGATTACGTTCTCTCGGAGCTGCGCTGGTTTCTCTATAGCGCGGATATCGGCAAGGTCCTCCATAACGCTATATTCGATATTGCGATGTTCCGGCGACACGGCTCCGATCTGCGCGGAGTAACGTGGGATACAATGGTCGCGATGCACTTACTAAACGAGAATGAACCGTCGTTCCGCCTGAAAGACTTAGCGCCGAAATACCTCGGAGTGGAATCTGATACGTTCGCGGAACTATTCGGCAAGACGCCGTTCAACGAGATTACGCTAGACATTGCGCTGGCATACGCGGCAAAGGATACCGACCTGACATGGCGGATGTACCAGTTCCAGCGCAAGCACTTCGCAACGCTTCCGACCGTGCTCGAATATTACGAAACGGTTGAGGTGCCACTGCTTTACGTAATCGTTGACTTGGAGGCGAACGGCTATGTCCTCGACTTAGATTTCGCGAAAGAGTACGGTGAGCAACTGAGCGCTCGCGCCAAAGAGCTGCATACGAAGCTTATCGGAGTCCTAGCGAAACATCACGAAGGGGACGGCGAGCTAAACCTTAATTCTACGCCGCAGATGAAGGCGGTGCTTTCGAAAGAAATCGGCCGTGATATTCCGAATATGGACGCTAAGAAGACGCTCAAGCCGCTGGGCCGTGAGTTCGGGGTTATCGCGGACTTACTCGAATATCGCAAGATAACGAAGCTCAGCGGAACGTACATCGACGCGCTGCCAACGAAACAGAATCCGACGACTAAGCGCTGGCACTCGCGGTTTAATCCGATGGGGACCGTCACCGGGCGGTTTAGCTCCGGCAAAGACGAGGATGCTGCGGATTCCAACCAGTTCAACGTTCAGAACCAGCCGGAGGAAGCGCGGAAGATGTTCCTAGCGCCGGCGGGAAAGGTCTTAGTATCGGCGGACTTTAAGGCGCAGGAGATACGTTGTACCGCGTACATGTCCGGGGAACCGGTCCTAATCGAAGCGTTCGAGAAGGGTATCGATCCATACGCTAATATGGCGAGCATGTATTACAAGCGCCCGTATCACGAAGTTTACAAGCTTCCTAACGGTGAGGATACGCCAGAACGTAAAGCAATGAAAGTCGTATGGCTGGCGACACTGTACGGGATGAGCTACTTTTCACTCGCGGAGATGCTCAAGTTAAAGAAACCGGAGGCAACCGCGTTTAAGGAAGAGCTGTTCGGAAGCATGCCGAAATTATCCGCATGGCTTAAGGCAAACGAGGAGCACGTCGCTAAGCATGGTTTCGTATGGGCGGATAAGCAGCAGCGGAAACGGCGCTTGCCGGACGGAACACTTAAGCGTAAAGAAATACCGTATGGTAAGTGGAACGATCATAAATACGAAGAGTGGCGCAAGCATAACGGAAAGATTAACCGGGCTATGCGTCAGGGTACGAATGCTCGCGTACAGGGAAGTTCCGCCGTCCAAACGAAAGTAACAATGATTAAAGCGCACGAGGAATGCCAGAAGCGCGAAGGATGGGCGCTATGGGGAACGATTCACGACGAATTAGTCTTCGAGATTCCCGAGGACTTCACCCGTGAGGACATCGCCGTTATTGAGCGCATCATGACACAGTCGTATTCGTGGGGCAACGTTGCCAACGGAACGGACATCGCGATTATGCTGCGCTGGGGGAAAGGCGTTACTCCGGACGAATGGTTCAAACGAAAAGAGGAGGCTGCGTAAATGACAACGATTAAATTAACGGAAGAACACCGCCGCGCTATATGGAACGAGGAGCCTATCGAGATTGACGGGGAGACGTACGAGGAAGATGCCGTTACGGAGGAAGACATGGACGATGACGGTAAAACTCGCACGCTACTCTTAAAACGTAAGAGTGACGGCGCGATGTTCCAGACGTGGTTGTATTGGGAGCGTTATGGATACGAGGATTATTCGTTTTCCGCACCGGAGAGTTCGAACTGCATGTGGGAAGTCGCGGAGGTTCCCGTTACGACTACGGAATGGCAGACGGTAATTGAGCGCGGCGTTCACGTTTATGAGGCGGAGTATCCCGGCGAGGGTTCGTATTGCTTGACGGTCGCAGATTTCGCGCAGAAACAAGCGGAGGCCATCGCAGAGTATGGTGAAGATACTTACGTAGTCATCAGCGCGGCAGTACGTACAGCCAGTGGTTGGCATCCGGTTGAACCTGCGAAGGAGGACGCAGCATGAACGCGGAAATCATTACGGTAATCGACATTGAAACGACGGGTCTATATCCCACTACGGATCACATTACGGAGATCGCCGCTATCCGAGCGGAGGTTGGTCCGGGCTGGATACGCGAGATCGGGCGGTTCCAGACGTTCGTAGCGCTGCCGACGGTAAATGGCGAAGCGGTTGAGATTCCGCCAGAGATTACGGAGTTGACGGGGATTAGCGCGGAGGACTTGCGCGGGGCTCCGCATATTGACTGCGCGCTGTCTACGTTGTGGTATTTCACGCGCATGTCCTGCGTCGTAGCGCATAACGCGCCCTTTGATCTAGCGTTTATTGCGGAAAAACACCGCCAACTCGCCGGATTTGGCGCGCTACCGTTCGCTTGTACCCGCGCCATGTCCCGCCTAGTCGATCCAGACGAAAGCGCGCGGCTTGCGGATGTCTGCGCCAGATATGGCGTTGAATTAAACGGACACCACCGCGCGATGAATGATGTAGAGGCTACGCTGCAGCTTTACGCGATCCTGCGTGAGAAGGCGAAATCGGCCGGTACTGATTACCGCAACGTTGTCGTAGATAGCGCAGAACGCCCTCTAACGTATACGCCGCCGGGTGCGCGTGTGATTACGATTGATAAAACGAAGGGAGTGGCGTAATTTGCGGGAAATTCCGCTAACACAAGGAAAGGTCGCGCTCGTTGACGACGAGGACTACGAGGAACTAGCGATTTTTCACTGGTTGTACGATGGTAGATATGCTATCCGAAAGGTTAAGGGCAGAAGTAAGGAGTACATGCACAGACAACTAATGCCCGTACACGAAAGCGGAGTCGTAGTTGACCACGTGAACGGTAACCCGCTAGATAACCGTCGGAGCAATCTTAGAGCGGCGACGTTTCAACAAAACGCAGCCAATAGTAAAATTCATGCTCATAACACATCAGGATACCGAGGTGTTTCTTTCTATAAGCGCGGAAAGGCGAAGAAGTGGCGGGCGCACATCACTATCGACGGCCTCCAGCACAGTCTTGGGTACTTTGTAACTGCGGAAGAAGCTGCGGAGGCGTACAACAGAAAGGCTATAGAAGTGTTCAAGGAGTTTGCGAGTTTGAACGTAATCCTAAAGGAGGCGGCTTAATATTACACGAGCAGAGACGCTAGTTAACGATTTCCTAACGCAAATGGATGCTTATTACGCGTCACCGGATACGTCATTTTACGATAGCACGCTTGAACGGAAATTCTACGAACAGAAACTTCGCCATATCGGATACAAGCCGTATCCTAACGACGGACTCGTAACGTTCGGCGCATCCGGTACGAATATGTGTGACCGCCAACTCTACTTTAAGAACGATAAAGGCACGCGCGCAGAGAAGTCCGCCGACATTCCGTTCCGAGGACGGCAGCGCCGCCAGGGCACAGCGGTCGTCGATTACGTTCAACTCGATATCCTGCATATGCCGAAGCGCCTCGGTAAATCTGCGCCGTTTACAATGGCTGTCCGCGACAATGGCGAATGGGACTTCGAAGACGCGGCGCAGGAACGGCGGGTACTTACGCATCCGCATCCGGAAACAGGCGAGCTCATTTCGTTCGCCATTACCGCTAAGCCCGACGGTAAGTTCGACTATGCTCCGGACGGCTCCCGCATTATCTTCGAGTATAAAACGAAGGCGAGCGGTCTGCGGCCGATGAACGGTAAGCTCGATTATAAAGGCGCGCAGGACGATCACAAACGCCAGGTCGTAGCGGAGTCACTCGTATTCGGAATTGACGAGGCGCTCATCGTATATGAGTCCACGCATAAGCCATCGTGGTTTTCGGACGAGGAGTCGTCGTCTGTTACGAAGGGGCAAAAAACGTGGAAAGAGGGCGCTCCCCTTACGGACATGCGCGCGTTCTATGTCCGGATTACGGACGTAATGAAGACGCAGCTTCTCAACGACTTAGCACGACAGGCTGCGCTCGTATACGCCGGAGAAGTTCCGTCCGTTACCGTTGAGATGACGGATAAATGCGGATTCTGCGCTTTCCGCGGACATTGCGCGGCCACACTTAGTGCGGGTAATTTGGCGTTGCTGCAGCGTGCGGAGTCGGCGATGGCTCACGGATCGATGGCGGGGAAAGCAGCGCATAAGAGTCTGCGGAATTACCTCGCGGGAGTTACGGAAATTAGCGAAGAGGAGGCCGCGTAATGTCGCAACTCTACGTAATCGAATCCATCCGCAATCTCGACGGAACAGCGCACGAACGCGAGGCCCAACGCAAAGGCCAGCGCGTAGAAATCCTTAACTGTACGGTCGGCCAGGCGCTACTCCTCGTATACCGCGACGATTACAATAAGCTGCTGCGGACTTCTCCGGTTACGAACGTATTGGCCGGCGCTAGCGAACTCGTAGTTTGGACGCAGAATAGCGAATATACATTCCGAAAGGCGGTGGCATAATGGACGAAACACTCGTGCGTGAGTTTATCGTTTTCGGAGCGCTTGGCCTTTTAACAGAGCACCTCAAGCGCGTGTCCGGCGGTGAGGTAATCGCAGGGATTCCGCGCGAAGCTAATGCGGTATTCGACGGACTGCGCGACATTGGTTTCGGTGTGAAGTGGGCGGAGTATGCTCCGGTTCTGTCCGAAATGCTGGCGGAATCTTGCGTCAGTATGCTTGCGCTAATAGAGGCGGAAGGAGGCGGAGGCAATCGCGAAGAAACCAGTGCAGCCTAAAACGCCGACCGCGCGCCATGCCGGACTCGACCTATCGCTAACCTCACCGGGCTTTGCGGTCATCGACGTTAAAAACCGTGTGCCGACGCTCGTCGCGACGTCAACCGTTAAGACGGACGCCAGCGAGGACCGACCTCTGCGATACGAGGTCATCGAAGCTCACGCGCTGCTATTCTTCCGCCAGCATCGTCCAGACAGCGCCATTGTTCGCGAGATATGGCCGCCTAGCCGCAATTTTGAGCAGAACGATAAGGTGCATGGCGCGTGGTCAGCGGTTGACCGGGCCCTCTCGCGCCTGGGCCTGGCCGTAATCGACGACATTTCGCCTAAGACCGTTAAAAAACTCGTTACCGGAAGCGGCAACGCAGAGAAAGCGCAGGTGGCGGAGGCGGTGCGTCGTTATCTGCGGTTGGCTCCGGATTACAAATTCAGCGCCGGCTATGACGACTCGGATGCGTGCGCGATTATTTTAGCGTATCTGATCCGCGAGAACTTAATCGATGAAATCGGAGGGATTGCGGCATGAGGATGTTTGATAACGCAGAATTAGCGGATATCATCGAAGACGAGGGCATCGGATACGCGGTACAAGAGTACGTAGATATTGAGCGCGTAACAGACCCGGAAACTCGCGCAATGTGGACGCAAGCGCACTTCTTACTCGGCGCAATATCTCAGCGTTGTTTCCGCGCGAGGGCAGCGCTTGAGGACGCGCTGACATGACGCAGCCTGACCGCCTCACGCAGCAACTAGCGCAGGCCCAAGCCGCCGAAATCGCGGAGATTGAACGTGCGATCGCGGTATATGGCGGATTGTTGGCGAAGTATGAACGGAAACTAGCGGAGGCAAAACGTAGGACTAGCGGTTAATTCCGCCGGCCCTACGTTTTTTTTATTTACGAAAGTGTGCGGAAGCCTGCTTAGCGGGAGCATACATAATGTAAGGCGCGGAGCCGACGGAAAAAGTTTACGCAAGAGTGTACGTTATCCGTTTGGCTCACGTCATACCAAATGTAAGGCGCGGAAGAAGCGCCAAATAAAACGCAGGAGGCGGTTGTTAATGGTAAACGTAAATTATCGCGAAGTTAAACGTAAGGCAGCGGTGGGGGAACGGATTAAGATCGTGGCGGCGGGGTATACGGGTGGACATTACGAAAATGGCGACGTATTTACGATTACACGGATTGACCACGACGGGTACACACGCTTCATGGGTAGAAAGGATTACGAGTTCCTAGCGCATGACCGAGAGTACGTCGTTCTTGAACCGATAACCGCCGTAGCCTCTCCGCTATCCGTCGATCCCCTCTACGCAGCCTTCCGCCAGTTCGTCGTAGACAACGCCGCAGCCATTCGCGCGATCCTGCCGGAGTTGGAATCGCAAGTGTCCCCGCCATCGCCTGCACCGCTATTTACGGTTACTGACGGTAAACTCGCGCCGATTACTCCGAAGTTGACCCGCGCGCAGGTTATCGCGAAGGCGACCGCTGATGTTGCGGAGTTGTTGCGGATTGGCGGCGATTCTTCTTCGGACCTTCCGGAAGGCACTCCGTTTGAGAATACGTTCTACAAAGCGGAGTTTCACGTTAACCGCGACAAACGCGCAGTGACAGCGCTAATCCGGTACGTATACGGGGACACGGCGGAAGTTCGCGCTAAGGCAATCGCAAAGTGTTCGCCAGCCGACGTATTCCACGCGGAAATCGGCAAAGCGATCGCGCTACGGAAGGCGTTGGGTCTGGCGGTGCCGACCGAGTATACGGACGCACCGCAACCGGAGAAAGCGTATGCTGGCGCAGTTATCCGCAAAGTCAGCGGGGCATACGTCGGTGAAACGCGAGTGATCGCCAGTAGACCGTCACCCTATCCCGCATCGTACGGCCTCACCAACGGAATGAACACGGCTATTATAAACTGCGCAATCATCGACGACACCGACGTTGACTATGGCGCTGTGGAAGCGAAGGAGGCCGCTTAATGGACGTACTGAATACGTTTGGCGGCGGTGTTCGATATGACGTATTTACCATCGCTTCGGCAGCCGTATTTCTCGTAATCTTCGGCATCCTTGCGGCAGTGGCGTGGTCGGCGAAAGAGCGTGGAAGCGGCGTACTATTCGCGTCACTCGCGCTTGTCGGACTGCTCGGCGTAGTGTTTAACGCTGTGTATCCGGAGCCAGTCGCGGTCCGCCACGAAGTAACACTCCGTCCGGGCGGCGTTATCGACGCGGTGAAATACGATATCATCGAACAGCGCGGGCAGATTTACGTAATTGAGGAACGGGAGGCGGAAAAGTGAACGCTAAATTGACGGCAGCAATCGTAGCGCTCGGCTCATACGCGGTAACATTGTCCGATTCCGGATTTGAGATTCCGGAGGTAATGGACGCGGAGATCAGCGAATTGATCGAATGCGCGGATGAGTATGCGCTGCAGATTACGGACGAAGAGTCGCACGCTGTTCTTCTCGCGCAGCTTACGGAAATGCTCGACGGGATCAAGGCGGAGTTATCCGCGCAGGAGGTGGCGTAATTGGAAATTAGACGGGAGCTTTACGTATTAGCCCACGTTGATGTTGACGGAAATGTCACAGGGTATCCGAAGGGTGGCGGAAGTAGTACGAAGCCCTCGATTAAGGCGCACGATTCGCTAAGCTCCGCGAAAAGGAGTCGCGCACACTGCGGCGGTACGATTATGCGGATAACGGCGCTGGAGCCTGCGGAATGATTCGGCGCGTACCCGACCGCAAGCAAGCGGACATCGTGGCGGACAGAAAGCGTAAGCGCACGGAATTACTCGATAAATTACGGAGAGGTGAGCGGAGAGTGAACGAAGTTAACGTAAAGATAACGCTGCTGCCCGGCGCTGAGTTACCGAAGTATGCGCGGCCAGGCGATAGCGGCTTCGACTTGGTAGCGCAAGAGGATTACGTAGTCGAACCGGGTCAGACGGTTAAGGTGCGGACGGGTATCTGCGTAGAGCTGCCGGTCGGTACGGAGCTGCAGGTGCGTCCGCGTTCCGGTATCAGCGCTAACACGAAGTTGCGTGTAGCTAATTCGCCAGGGACCGGAGATTCATCGTATCGCGGCGAGATTTGCGTATTGATCGATAACATAGCGCAGCCGGTAGCGCGCGAAATTGACCTTAACGAACGAGAGGTAACGTACGATCAGTCGGAATACGTACACACCCTTGACGGAGAGTATACGCGCCACGGTTGGCAAGATCGCCGCGACCCGACGTATCTTATCCGCAAAGGAGATCGCATCGCTCAAGCGATAATCGCGCCAGTCTATCGTGCATCCTTCGAAGTCGTCACGGAATTAGCGGAGAGCGAGCGCGGGACATTAGGCTTCGGTAGCAGCGGAGTCACAACGGAAGGAGTGAACGCAGAATGAACGTATTTATCGCAGAGCATCCGTACATCTTCGCAATCCTCGTAGTTGTCGCGCTATCAATCGTCGGCAACACGCTCGACAATCTCACGCGAAAGGAGGCTGACGAATGATCTACGTTGTCATGGCGATCGCCTATTACGCAGTCCTGACGCTCGGCCTAATCGGAGTACTTGCGCTGGTGGCGGCCGGGATTTACGGACTCGTACGGCTTTACGCATTCGTACTGGAACGCGTCCTAGTGGCGAAGAAACTGCGCGACCTGTTTCACACGTTTATGGTTACGCAATTGACAGCGGAAGCGAGGGAGCGCGAATGACTAAGCGCGATATGATCGAATCAGCCGCGTACGTGTTTACGCCGCACGAGGACTCCGGCTACGTTTGCTTTAAGTCGCGGTATGAGTTCAACGCTCATCAAGGCGCAGTCTACTCCGGAGAATATGTCGCAAGTCTCGCGGATACAGGACAGACGGTACTTATCGTAGGGGAGGTACGCTAATGAGCGCAGAAATAATTCAGTTCCCTAATCCGGTCGCCGACGTACTCGAACACTACGCTCGACTGGCGCGGGCTGGCCACGTAACCGGCGTTGTCCTGGCTGCGCTTGGACCGGGCCGCTTAACGGAGGATACGTACAGCGCGGTTTCCGGCGTCAACTACACGGAGCGCCGTGCGCTTATACAGACGCTGGAAGATGGCGCGACAATGGCGTTGCTGGATGCGCAGGATTAACCGCTAGACGGACGGGAATAACGGGCAAATTTCCGTCCAGACACGCAAGAACCCGCCGCGCCAACGGTGGGAATATACGATAAGGGAGACGGTTATTAATGACGAAAATTATTGACGGTAGAAAAGCGGAGATTACAGAAAAAGGCAGACGCTTCTCAACGTATAGAGATTTCGCCGAGAGACACGGATACCCCGAAGCGGCCGCATCGAGTGATTCAAAGGACTCGCGCAAGAAGCTGGAAAATGGCGACATCGTAACGCTACTAACGTCAGGTCCGCATCTTACCGGTTACCCCGGCGCTACATTATGGGTCGTAGAAGCAGCGAACGGAGAACGCCATATCATTAACGAAGTCGGCTTGCGTATTATGCCCGCAGATATCCACGGAGTTACGCTCCTCCCCGACGAATCACTCGGCGGCCTTATGCGTGAGTATCGCAAGGTTAAGCGGAAGGCGTGCGTAGGTGAACTCGTTAAGATTGTGGACAACAACTGCGGTCACCGATTCCCTGATGGTGAGATTGTACGCATCAGAAGCGTAAATACCGCCGAATACCTCGACAAGCGCGACTGGTGGGCGGTTAAAGAAATGGACTACGCAGTCCTCGAACCTACGGATATCATCGTAATCAAAACGGACGAACCGCGCGGAAAACGTGAGCGCTTCCGCCTAGTCGACCGTAAGGCTGCGTTGGGCGAGCGCGTGATTATCGTAAATGACCGCAGCGGTAGCGGCGGCTCAGACGGGGAGTTTTTCCGTGTTGGTACCGTCGGAGTTTATTGCGGGGACAATGACGTTGATTTTAACGGATGCGGCAATGACTACGTGTACCTTATCGGAAAGTGGTCCGTCAATCCTAACGCGCGCCGCGTACTCGAGCCGGTCGCAACTGCTGAACACGCGCCACTCCTCTCCGCTCAACCTGCGGAGTCTCAAGCGGCCGCCAATATCGCCAGCCTTGCGCTCCGACTCACGCAGGCCGAAGCGAAGATCACCGCGCTGGAATCCGCGATTGCTGAGCGGAAAGTTGCGTCCGGTCCCGTTGAGGCTGCGCCGCCTACGTTCAGTAAATCGCCGAGTACCGCCGACGCATACGCTGATCTCGCCGCTAAAATGTTCGCTGCTCCGCCGGTTAAGTCCGCGCAACAAATACGCGACGAAATCGTTGAGCGCGCGAAGGCTGACGTGTTGGCGCTAACGAAGACTCCGCAGATTATGCGTGTCAATACGTTGAGCGGCGGCGTGATGTCGTTCTACCCAAGAGGCTGCGACTATTCTGCATGCGACGAGGTCAACTTCGTAGTCAACGCGGAAAAACGTACTGTAGTCGCGCTCATACGCTGGATTGGCGGAGAAGTTTGGGCGAAGGGTACCGCGAAATGTGCGCCAGGCGAGACGTTCAATGCGCATATCGGACGTGCAATCGCGTTGCACCGTGCGCTCGGCCTGACGGTTCCTGCGGAGTATCTGAGCGTGCCGCAGCCGCCGGAGGTCCGCGTGGGTGATATCATTTTTTACCCGAGTAACAGCGGTGACGGGCGCAAGGCAATCGTTGGCGCAGACGGAGATCGTACACTAGATATTCACACTCACACTTACCGCAGCACTGCCGTAAGACACGGCGCGCAAATTATCGATGACAGCCGGGAGGACATTGCGTCTTCCCTGTGCAAGGAGGTTGCGTAATATGACGGCTTACACGGCGTATGTAATCATCGACACATCTACCGGAGAGATTGCGCATACCAAAGCGTACACAGCAAGCGGTCCGGCTAAGCTGGCCCTGCGCTATCACTACGAAAAGTCTCCGCAATATGCCGTAGCGAAGATAACCGCCGTACCCTCGCAAGTTGTTGCGCTTGACGCGGACGGAAATTGGGCGGAGGTGAGCGCTGATGACGTTGCCTAATATCGCGCTCCTCGGCCGCCTTCGCAGCGGTAAGGATACGGTCGGCGATTATCTCGCGGACAAGTACGGCTACACACGGTTCGCGTTCGGTGACGAGCTCAAACGCGATTTCCACCGCCGTTATCCGGAGATTCCTCGTGATCCTAAACCTCGCGCCGGCTATCAATTTCACGGTCAGTTTATGCGCGAACACTACGGAGAGAACGTGTGGGTAGACGCGTGCTTCGAGAACATCGAATACTCACGTAACTGTCCGGTAAGTGGTACGGACGCTCCCGTTGTGCTCACGGATTGCAGGCAGCCAAATGAATTCTCAGCGCTCCAATCCGCCAGCTACGTCCTCATCCGCGTAGTAGCCCCGGACGGCCTCCGCATCCAGCGCGCAGTCGAATCGGGTGACACGTTCGAATATGCGGACTTGATGCACGGAACGGAAACAGCTCTCGACGGATACGCGGCGGACTTTACCGTGGTGAATGACGCGGGGCTGACGGAGTTGTATGCGCAGATTGATGAGATTATGGGCTACCTTCGGCTGCCCTCTGCCGATTATCTAACGCTTAAGGAGGCGGCATAATGAGCGGAGCAGAACGCGCGATATACGATGCAACTATCGCGAAAGCCGTGAGCGACGCGTACGATCGCGGATATGCAGCCGGTCGGGAGATCGGATATAACGCGGGTTTTCTAGCGGCATGTAAAACGGAGGTGAGCGCGAATGTGGAGCCCGCTGGACGAACGCTTCCAACCGCCTGATGAACCGAGAGTATCCGCATACTGCGCCTGGTGTGACGGCGAGATTTACGTAGGAGATGTGTGTACGTCATTTACCGGCGGATACAGAACGCACGAAGGACGTTGCGAGGACGAGTATATACGGGCGGAACTCGGAATCGAGCGGACGATTGCGGATTAGTATTCGCTAATTTCAACGTTAGAAAAATTCATAATAGCGGAGATATGGCGCGCGACTTCGTTCACATAAGACGCGGCCGCGTCTCTAGCGTCAGTCTCCGCAAAACAACGAAAAAGGGGCGGTCACATATGGGTTCCGTAAAAATCGACGTAGAAAAGGGCGCACGCACATACGCAGTGCGCTACGTATTGAATGACGCAGCCGGCGTTAAAAAGCTGCTGCGCGATCGCCACCACATTAACAGCGCGCAATTTCTCGGAGACTATAACGCCGTGGATACGCTCGTTGACTTAAATTCCGCAATCAGCAGCGCAGGCCTCACGGATCGCCAGGCGGAGTCCGTTGCGTGGGTATACGGCGTCGACCTTACGCAAGCAGAGGCAGCGCGTCAGATGGGGATTACGCAGCCGACCGTTAAGCAGTCCGTAGATGAAGCGGCTGAGAAGATCGCGGCCGTTTACCGCAAGTGGAATTACGGAGAAATTGACGTAGAATATGCGCTCGATGATGAAACGGAGGCGGCATAAATGAACGATTACAAAACGGAATTTCACGCTGCAGTGACGGACTTGATCGCGCAGAATATTACGGATCGGCCCGAACGGATGGCGGCCGTCCATGCGCTGACTGACGCATACTTTGATAGCGTAGGTTCCTTTCCGGACGCGGCGGAACTTGAGCGCCTGAGCGACTACATTCTGCGCGAGGAGCTTACGGATACGGACCGGATGAAAACGCGCAACACGGAGTATCCGTTCTTATCCGAGCACCAATTTGCGCGACGACAGGGCGGCGAGGCTTCGGATGCTGCAGCGGAGGATTACGGCGTCGACGGGCGGAATTACAGCGCACCAAGCCGCCGAAAGCGCAGCAAAGGCGAAGGCATGCTCGTTGACCAATACGCTAAGATCCGCAATAAAGCGCGGGCAGCACAGTACAAACGTGACACAGCACCGGGACCGGAGATTACGTATAACTTGCGCGAAACGGGCGGGGAGCTTACGGAAGAGTTTACGCAGCGGCGCGGGATTGGTGCGCGTTGGCTGGCGGATATGAGCGCGGTGAATGAGATTACGGTAGAACCGGCAGAAGAAGATGCGGAGCGTTACGTAAGGGAGGCAGCATAATGAGCGGACATCAAAACGAGGTTGTTCTTACCGAGAGTCGGTATATGCGCGATGATTACGTATTTAAAGACAGCGTCCTTGAGCGCGTAAAGGTTGTGCCGGTTCTGGCCGGGACGCTGGAGGTGACGGTCGAAATGGCCGCGAACTTTTACGAGGTTCCGGTAGAGACAGTTCGTACCGTTATTAAACGGAGTCGGTCTGAATTTAACGAGTACAGCGAGCTTCGAGTCTTAAGGGCCAAGCAGTTGTCGGAGTTTAGAGCACTGGTTCAGCTTGAACCAGACCTCCGATCAGTTCCGTCCCTGACTCTCCTATCCCGACGCGGCCTCCTCCGTATCGGTATGCTGCTCACGGAATCCGAAGTCGCACGCTCTGTTCGCAACTACCTCCTCAACGTCGAGGAGATTGCAGACAAAGAACAGCGCCAGTGGGCGGTTGAGCGCGAAATCACCAAGCGCGAACGCAGGCGTTTAACCGACGCAATCCAAACCTATTATCGCGGTAGCCTCAAGGGGAAGCCGTTCGAATACGCTACATTTACGAATCTAGTATACCGCATTCTATTCGATACTGACGCGGTCGGAATGCGTAAAGCCTACGGACTCGGCGATGATGAGCCACTGCGAGACGCGCTGAGTACAGAGGACTTACGTAAGGTCGTCGATGTTGAATCGACTATAAGTGCACTGATCCGATTAGGAAAGGAGTACGGAGAAATACGCGACGAGCTGTTTGCGCGCAAAAGCGTGTTTCGCGGAGAGGACGAAGAAAAAGGCCGCAGCTTAATCGCGCGGCTCTTTTTCTAGTTCGAGTATATCCGTTATCTCAACGTCGAGTACTTCGCAGATTATCGCGAGATTATCCAACGGGAGCCGCAGCGTCTTGTTGGCGCGCATTTCACCTACGGACGGATGGCGGATTCCGGTCATGCGCGCGAACTCACGATCGCCAATGCCACGTTCTTTCAGGATAGCGTCGAGTTTAAGGCGGACTTTATAAGCGGCCATTCAATTGCCACCTCCTGCGTTAAGTATAGCGTATAATTTGTTACGGGAAAAGTACCGAAATGTGTTGACACGTTAAACGTAACGGTGTATATTTACGTTATAAGTGGTACGGTAAACGTAACAAACTTAGCCGGCGGGCATACGCGGGAGGGATAAAACGATGAAACGAGAGACAGCTTGGAACGGATTCTATAAAACAATGAAGGAAATCCAAGGATACGAAACGCAAGCAAAAGCGGACGGCCATAGCTGTAACGTAAGCACCAAGTGGAAAATGGCTGAAATGCGAGCACGGCGTTATTGTAAGTCTCTCGTCCTAGAACACGGATGGCAGGATGCGCACACACGGAGATACATGGAAGTCAGATAACAAGGGGCTCCGGCCCCTCTAAACCATAGCCGATGGCTCTAAACTGGGAGGGGAAGCACGATGAAGAGCGCATATGTTTGCTCATTTAAAGGATATGCAATTCACAAAGTTTTAAGGGCGGACAATTCAAGATACTACATCGTTATTAGTAAGTTATTTGAAGGTAGGGAATTCGCTTCTATATCAGACTGTGAGTATGCAATACTATCCGCCTGACGACGGCTCCAGCGGACGGACGGTCGCAAGGCCGTCGCGGGAATCCGCATTACATAACGGAGGTAACACGTATGAAACTCGAACTCAACTTCGCGCTCGACATAATCCGCGAATCCAACGGAAACTATTACGCCGGCGCAATCGGAATGATACGTAGCATTATTAACGCAGACTACTCGCCGTTCACGAAGGTCCGTAACGTGCGGACGGTATTGGCTGCGCTGGATACGGTTCTAGCGGAGGCGGGCCGATGACTCGCGCTAAAACTTCCGTTGACCGCAGCGCCTACCTCGACCGTAAGCTGGCGGAATACGCGGAAAGGCTGCGGGCTGATCCGGAGTATGACCGCTGGCGCTGGCGTCGTTACCGGCTGCTGTCGTATAGGAATCACGTTTATAAGGCGCTTAATCGCGAGATGCGGGCGAAAGCGCAAGCAGAAATACGGAGAGAGCTGCGTAAATGAAACGGATTAAACGGGTTGTAACGGTGACGTACGAATATGATAGCGTAGATGAGGCGTTGAGACATCGCCGCATTATGGAGGCGGACGGTTGGTTGATGCGCATATATGCTAACGACGGACCAATCGTACGGATTTTTCGTTGCTGTTACCGGAGGAAGAGACGCGGTATGAACGGGCGGCTTTGTGGTAGTTACTTTGAACTCTCGTTGTTATTGGTAGACGCGTGAGATAGCGGGGGGTTAAAATAACGTAGAGGGAGGTGGGGGTGACGATGGATTTTACGGGACTTGAAATTGAGCTCGTCAGATTGATGACGAAGTATGGCGGCAATAACCGCGAGCTTTACGAAGATTTGCACGCAATTGTACAAAGAGTGCGTGATGAGCAGAAGAAAGCAAAAGCAACTAACGCGCAGACTAATGAACCTATCACAAAACAATAAGGAAGCAACGAACATTAGCGAGCGAGACCGGAGAGGATTCGGTCTTTTTTGCGTTCCATAACTTACCGCCTCAAAGAACGCCCGCCGCGCGTTATAATTAACGTTGAGGTGATTACGTGTTTATTTCTCCGATGTTACTCGAAACAGCGGCCGCCCCGTTCTCGGATTCGCGCTATATCTACGAGCCGAAGATCGACGGCCACCGCTTAATATATGCGCAAGAAAGCGCGAAAGTAAAACTCTTCACGCGCCATAACAACGAATGCACGCGCCAGTATCCCGAAATCAACGGAAGTACAAGCGCAGCCTTCCCGCATGACATTACGCTCGACGGGGAAATCGCGTGCGTTGATCCGCAGACCGGCGCAATCAACTTCGAGTCCGTAATGTCGCGCTTTCAGGCGAAACGTGCGGATAAGATACGGCGGCTTACCGTTGAGCTCCCGGTCACATACGTTATCTTCGACATCCTGCGCTATAAAGGCGAGGACTTGCGTAGTCGTCCGCTAATGGAGCGCAAGGAAATACTCGCGAGCCTAACGATGCCTAACGCACATTTCGGCGTCGCTCCGTATATTGAAGGTGCAGGCGAGGCGTTATTTGCGCAAATGGAGGCCCGCGCGATGGAAGGCGTTGTTGCCAAGCGTAAGGACAGCGTATACGAGACCGGTAAACGCAGTGCCCAGTGGCAGAAGATCATTAACTGGACGTACGCCGACGTTTACTTGAGCGGATATAAAAAGGGAGAGTTCGGCTGGCTCGCGTCTGTGCCTACGGATAGTGGCCGCATGAGACCGGCGGGCGTTATCGAGTTCGGCGTGTCGCCTACGCATAAGAAGGCGTTCTATGGCGTCGTTAAGCCGCTAATTACCGGTGAGGATCGCGATTTCGTTTACGTGGAGCCGCGTATCAGAGCACGCGTGAAAATACGAAATTGGACTCGCGCGGGGATGCTGCGAAGTCCAGTGTTTACGGAGTTTATCGTTTAACTACTTGTTTAGAGGAGATTTTCTTTTTTTTATATATGCATCATTGATATACTTTGAGAGCCCGTCTAAGTCTGGGAATAACGTATAATAATTAACCCCAGAAATATCAAGGTATTTCATTACATCAAGTTTTAAATCAGGTGTAAGGAGTATTCTCTTTAGGTTTCCTTCGTCAATAAGCTTACCTCCGAACTCTTGGTCTAGAGGCACCATCGAGTTACCCTGTAGAGTAAACACTCCTTGTTGAGCAACAACTCGATCGCTATTTCTCGTGGGATAGAGTGCGATTGAGTTATGGTTGAATTCCCCTTTTTTTACGAGAAGAGTATCCTCATATGTTTGATGTTGCTCTCGGGGAAGGCGGTAAAGGTAACTTCCCGTAGACAAATAATTAAGTTTTGTTGGGTGCAGCATCCATATACTTGCCACTTCGCTGGGGTTCCAGTTTATAAACGCAAAGAAGAGTGCTGTGTTAAAGGACTCGCTCCAGTCTAGCAATCTAGTTATTACACCATGGTGCTGCATGACATACAGAAGATTCCAATCACTTTCGGTATGATGTAGGTGTCCTAAATTGAGGAACCTTCTATAGAGGACGGCTTCTGCGGATATATACTTCTCTATCGAATCGAAATCCAACCGAAACAAACCAGAATTAAGCTCGTAGTCTAGGTTAGAGTGTCCCCGAAACCAAGAGGCGTCCTGATTTCTAAAGTCATGCACCTCATCAAGAATGTCTAACCATTTTTTTGAGTATGCCATTGATAACCTCCATTAATTAAACTTTAAAAGTCAAAGAAAAGTACTGTTTCAGGCAATCAACACTGCCCAGTCGAACCGCTGCTCTATCGATAATTCTACTACCCTTGAGTGCTACCTCTCGCCCTTATACTCGTGCTCCGCTGCGTCATGAAATGCGCATTTCCATAGCTCAAACGTCTTCCGCAGCGTTCTTTCTCCGTTCTTGACGAGGTGAACGTTTGCGTACCCGTATTCGTCACCGTTTCTGTGCCACACGCGTCCGGTCTTTTTCGATATAATACGGCCGGACCGCGTAATATCGTAGACGTCTTCGTAGCTCTTAATTCCGCGAGTTTCTTCGATCAAACTAACGCATCTCCTTCGTGTTAAATACGGTTCGCGATCTTTGCACCAAACTCCGCCACATATTGCGTCAGCCGTACGCTAATCTCCGTGCGCATGACGTCGCGCGTGAGTCCGAAGCGCTCCGGATATCCGCGACAGTTAATCTCCGTATACAAGATAAAGTCCGTATGCTCCTCGCCGAGTATGCGGATATTTGCGCGCTTGAGTTCCGCCTTGAGACGCCGCGTGTCCTCCGCAATCTGGCGCTGGATATATGTCCCGGCTGCCGCGTATAAGCGTTTGAGCACGTTGCCCGAGCGCTCAATATCGTCAATGCTGCGCTGGACCATCGCCTCGATATGCGGAAGTAATATGTAATCGCGCAGCATCGTGCGCTCTTCAACCGTTATGTGACCGCCCATAAGCGTAAATCCCTCCGTGTGAGAACGTATGTACGTATTATACGTCATCAAGCGGCGGGCCGTCTAGCTTGCGTACTTAAACGTACAGGCTGCGCGTACGTAATATTCGCCGCGCACTTTAACGGATACCTCCGTAATGTCTTCGATAATTCCGCTGCCCTTAAGTTCGTTTCCTACGAATACAACGATAGGTAGGCGCTCTATTTGCGCAGTATACAGTTGAACGTTAGAGGTTAGCGGCTTCATAAATCGGCTCATATGCGTAGTCCTTTCGTGGAGTAATACGTAGTACTTCGACAAAAATAGCGCCATTTCCTGCGGGAGACGGCGTTTTTATTCGCGGGAAAGGCACTGCGTTACCTATAAAAAGCGTATTTTTGCGCCTATACGTTATGAAGGAAATTTTGTGAGGGTTACGAATGCTGCGGGTATACTCCGCACGTCCTTACGTTATTTTAACGATGGAGGGGATAGTAGAGTGGGAGTTTTAGAGAAGACGATAGAGGTAAGTACGGCTTTTCGCAACCGTCAATACTACATAGACAGAGGGTACTATATAGGCCCTGGCATAAAGAAGATAGAGGTATCAATAGAAGATTTACCGCGGGGGTGCGAAAAGCTTGTTACTCCCATATGCGACGCTTGCGGTAAGGTAGGGAGGCTGCGGAAATGGTCTCTTGTTAGGAGAGATCGCATGTACGGCACCGACCTATGCCCAAAATGTATGTACGATATTAATACCATTATTGATCCTGGCGGCAGTGAGTCCGCTGGTGAGAAAACCGTAAAATACTGGTTAGACTTTTACCAGTTAGAATATAGAACGCAAGTACGCAGGAAGGGTGTTACCGGAGTTTGCGGGAGACCCCTGCTATTTGACTTCGCAGTGCTCGGCCTCTCCGGAGAACCTATTGCGTTTATAGAATACGATGGGGAACAGCATTACCGTCCGGCGGTATTTGAAGGAGAAGACGCAAGTAAGGCCGGCGATAATTTCGTGTTCCAGCAGGAGTTTGACCGTAGAAAAGACAGATATTGTGATAAGGCGGGCGTTCCTATGATTCGTATAAAGTACGCACTGTCTGTACAAGAGATCGGCGAGGTTATAAGAAGTTTGAAAGGGGAGTTGCTCGTTGCCTAGTAATTACCTTTACTGTTACTCGCCCGCCATGTTCCATTTCTTGCGTTCTGCAGGACATCGATATATATGCGTAGGGCTTAACGAAAAGACTGGCGGACGCTTCTGGTTATTCGCGAAGGACGACGCGGTTAAACGGTCATTGGACGAGTATAGCGCAATTAAGTAAACGGATAAATTACGTGGAGTGGAGTGACGTGGAGTATGAGTAAACAATTCCGTGATTTAGGACACGAAGCAGCAAGACGCAAATCAGCGTGTTTGGAACGGGGCCATTACGCGCCTGTTCCACACGATTTATTCCGCCGGTTAGTCCCGATCGCGCGTGAATACGATAAGGGTAACGTCCATATGGCGGCTCTCTACACGTATCTCCTAGCGATGGTTAATGGACAGCCGGATAATGATCGTTATATGAGCGCGTTTCCTTCCGTACAACGCATCGCTGACGAGACGGGGATTGGTCGTAACCGAGTGAAACCGCTGTGTGACGTGCTGGAGGCGGTGGGCCTCGTTAAGTCAGCGATGGACTATACGTCCAATAAGCGCGACAAGCTGTACTATCCGCAGTATTATAGCGAACTGACAGATGTGCAGATACGCGCTAATCTGGACGCTTTATACGGTCATTCACCGAGGAGTGAATTAGCTTAATCACTCTACAGTGAATTACCTAAATCACCGGAGAGTGACGGTAATAAGAACAAACGTGTAATAACGAATATGTAAGAATAAACAAAACATTACCACATCGGATTAATTCGCTACGCTCATGAATCCTCGTGGAACTTATATAATTAATAGATTAATCGCGAATAAAGATAGTTTCGAAGGAACGGCAGTGACTGAGATAGGTTTTGCAAAGGACTGAACTCTTATATATTCATGATGATTAATCGAAGAAGTACCTCATGTAGTCAACCACAAAGAATAACGCGGATGTTAAAGCGGTAGCGAACGTACAGTGAGCGGAGGGATAACGCAATGTTAATCGTGTCATTAATCGTAATTGCGTATCTACTTACCGGATTATACTTCCGTCCATACGCGCTTAATTGTTCGCTATGGGAACGCGTATTAATGCACGTTATATGGCTACCGTTAACTATCGGATTATATGCGCTGATTAAGTTCGGAAAGTAAACGGAGGGGGTAACGCATGTGGTACGTTAAGCAGTTACTACCGCTAAGCTACGGTACGACATACGTAGAGGACGGATTAGTGTACGCATGTAAATGGCGTATGTGGTTGGGGGTCAGCTTCGCTATTAAGCGCGGTTGTATCGGACGCATTATGGACGGATGGGCTAACGCGTATTTGTAGCGCTACTCTTACGCTCTGCCCGGGCGTAGGAATAGCGTTAGATTAACGTTAATATAGGCGCTATTATAGCGCAGGAGTATAAACGTAAGTATAGCGTACTTAAGCGCTAATTAGACGGAAGGGAGACGGTTATATTGGCGAAGCAATTAACGTCAGAACAGACGCTAGCAATCGAATGGTTAGCGAAGCCGCGTAAAGGCGGTAAGACATACGAAGAGATTGCGAAGATGTGCGGAGTAACAGCGCGTACGCTGGAGAACTGGCGTAAGGATGCGACATTCGATGCGGAGTTTAAACGTGCGATCATACGTGATAACAGCGCTAAGTTACCGGAGTTAGTCGATTCGTTGAGTACGATTGCTATACGGGACGGCAACGCAGCAATGGCGAAGTTAGCGCTACAGATAAGCGGTCTGTTAACGGATAAGATCGAAGTTGAGACGAAGGATAGCGGAGGTACGGACGTCGAGGCGCTGAGACAGCGTATCGAGGCGTTGAAGCAGCGATCCGAAAGCGGAGAGTAATTGCGCTATTAGATGAAGGAACGCGATTGGCTACGTTTCGGATACGTTCGGATGCGCCTGTTTTACCTGCACGGGTCGCCTGGCGCGCACCCTCCGTAAACTTTTCGCGCTTTACCGTAGTACAGCGTTAATCACACGTAATACGAACGCATGGTCGTTGTATAAGCGTTGCATAAACGTATGTATGAGCGGAGAGTCAGCGCTGTATAAACTGGAAGCGAAGGTACACGTTAATCGCCGGGAAGGCGCGCCGTTATAGCGTTCTTGCTCCGTGTGTACTGGTAAATGTATATGCGGTGAATACGGCGCGGCTAGGCAGGCGCGGAAGAATGGCGTAGGTATGCGGTTTGTTGATGAAGACATATACACATAACGCGTATTTTGTGCACATGTACGTGTATAAACGTGTATATTAGAATCGTTATAATCTGCGGATTTGCTTTAGCACGTTAAAGTATTAGCGCGTTAATGCTGTGGCGCGGTGAAGACCCCAAGGGCTTACTTAAAGTAAGTGAATTTAGGCGGTATTACAATCCGCGCACCAAAAATAACGTTTGACTTTACGGAGGTGCCGGCGGTGGAAGAGCTACGTCAGATTGCGCTTGACTTACTGGAATCGTATCACAGCGCGGAGCAGTCCGTCATTAACGAATATGCAACGCACGACATACGCGGAAAACTGGCAGAGCTCGACCGTGAGGTTGCGGAACTGCGCGATCATATCGTAAGCATCGCGTAATTTCCCCGTTAAATCCCCGTTGAATTAGCCCGCGTAGCCTCTTCCGAGTATAAGCGGAAGGGTAGCGCATTACAAGCGCTAATTTGACGGTAAATCAACGGTAATTATTAAACGGAAGGGAGGCGATATCTATCGCATGGATTAGCGGAAAATGGGTCGCACGCGCCGAACGCGACGAAAACATACGCGGCTTGAACGGACTCGTTACTGCGCTGACCGGCGTAGATATCGCGTCTCTTCCGGCCGAAGATCAGCGTGCGGTCGACGAACAGATCGCGGAGCTTGAGCGGTTAACTATAATCAACGCGTGCGAGGACGATTTACTTGCGTTCTCACTCGAATATTTCAGCGAAGCGAAGAATCCGGGCAACTCCGGTAACTGGGACGGGTTCGACCTCGTAGATATCGCGGATGCGCCTGCGTTTCACCGTGAAATCTGCGACATAATGGACGATGTCTCTAACGTGAACACGAACGATAAGGTAGCGGTCGCCGCGCCACGTTCACACGCTAAATCAACGTATTTATCGAAGGCGTTTCCGTTGCGGGAACTCGTTTACCGCAAGCGTAAATACGGAATCATCATATCGGAGACGCCGACGGTATCGAGCGGTAACCTCGACTGGATATCGCTGCAGCTCAAGCATAACGCTAAACTCCGTCGCGACTTCGGTCCGTTACTATCGCCGAAGCAACAGGAGAATCCGAAGGATAATAGCTCGGAGTTCATCGCGTGGGAGCGTAACGAAGACGGAACGCAGCATTTACTCGCTAAGTTCGAAGCCGCCTCCGCCAATCAAGCGCTGCGCGGACGTAACTGGAACGGTGTGCGGCCAGACTTAATTGTTTGCGATGACCTTGAAGATATTAAGTCGAACGCGGCCACTCCAGAACTGCGCAAGAAAATGAAAGACTGGTTCTCACAGACTGTCGTACCGCTGGGAGATCCGAAGGGAAAGCGGACAGCCTTCGTTTACATGGGAACAACGGTCCATCACGAAGCGCTGCTCGTTGACGTGCTATACAATCGGTCGGACTTTAAGAGTCGAGTTTATCGCGCAATCATCGAATTTCCAGAGCGTATGGACCTATGGGAAGCGTGCCGTCTCGTTTATAAAGACCCAGACCGCCCGAAAGAGCAGCGTGTTACTGACGCGAAAGCCTTATACGAGCTGAACCGCGAGGAGATGGAACGCGGATGTGTCGTACTGTGGCCGGAAGCTCAGCCGATATGGACGTTGATGCGCTGGAAGTGGGATAACAACTCTAAAGCGTTTAACACAGAGTATATGAACAACCCGGTCGACGAGGAGTCGATGATATTCAATCCGGAGGCGTTCACGTATTGGGATAGCGCGCCAATTCACGAACTTTTAACGCAGTATCCGCGCCCGATTGACATTTTCGACGTTTATATGGGCGTCGACTTCGCGATGGGGAAGACGCGGGGGGATTATAGCGCTATCGTCGTTATCGCGCGCCACAAAAAGACCGGAACAAAATACGTTATCGATGCGTTCGGCGAACGAATAAAGCCGGACGCTTTTTTGCGTGTAATCGTCGAGAAGGCGCTGCGATATCAACCGAATGCGATCGCGGCCGAGGCGCAGGCAGCGCAGGAGTTTTTTGTTACGCAACTAAAAGCAGCACTTAAGGCTGCGGGCTATCCAGCGCATACCCGCGTCAAGGAAATATACCAGCGTTCGCGGAAGGGTTTGCGAATTGAGGCAATGATGCCTGCGATTGAGAGCGGGGAGATACAGTTCAGCCGGAAACATGCGCTATTGCTGGAGCAATTCGAAATGTATCCGTCCGGTACTCATGATGACTTACCGGATGCGCTCGAAATGGCAGTTAGTATTGCGAAGACAGGACGGAAGAAAGTACGTAATAAACCCGCAGGAATGTAAAACGGAAGGAGGACGCCTGTTGAGTAGATCGTTATTATCAGAACGATTAACAAAGGAAGTTCTACGTCAAGAACTGACCGTTGAGGGGAGAACTTATATTGAACTTGCAGAAAAATACGGCTGCTGTTCTGCGAGTGTTAAACGAATAGCCGCAACTTATGGAATATCGAGGAAGACATGTCTGATTGATGAAGATTTCTTTCTTACAGAATCCTCAGATTTATTTTACATTTTAGGACTACTCGCTACCGATGGCTATGTGAGCGAGAGATCGAGAGTCGGGATAGAGTTAATCGACCATGACGTAATAAGCTGGCTTGCAGAGACGGTCCATTATACGGGTACTATCTTCTCACGGACTAGAAACGAGGGTCAACCTACGTACACCGTACGCTTCACGTCTAGCATAGTCGCTGCAGTCTTGGCGCGGTATGGGGTGACAGAGAGAAAATCAAGAACTCTGTCCATCTCAGACATCCCCGAAAGGTTTGTAGCTGACTTTATCCGGGGCGTATTCGAGGGTGACGGTTGTATCCACTTTAATAAACGCCCAGGCCGTAAGAATAGTTACTCATATGCTTTCGAGATATGTTCTGCATCAAGTATTTTTATTAGTCAGGTTTCCGCCATGCTCAATAAAACTTTCGGCGTAAAACCCTCTATTTTAATTACAAACCGAATAGGGTGTCCACTTTACAAAATCTCAGTCCGCAATATAAGAGACATCTCTCGCATCTCCGAGATACTATACCCCATCGGTGCAGTAGGCATGAGAAGAAAGATGCTTAAAATGCGAGAAGTCTCCACTTACTACAGCACGAGGGAGGCTGCGTAATGTCAAACAAGCTTTTTCAGCCGGGGAACACATACCCGCCACCTCGCGACATACCGCGTCTGGCCCGATATAAACGCGGCCGCACGATATTCGACGGTCGCCATCCGGAAATCTACGATCGCGCATCGTCACTATTGAAAGATACGCCACACGCTGCGCAGCTTAAAACGCTGTTCATCGCGGTTAACCTTATGGACATTCTACTCACGAAGCCGGCGGATTTGCTGACCGGTGAGCCGCCTACGTATGAGAGCGGAAAGGGTCCGGGATCACGCGAACAAGAACGTCTTGACTCAATCGTCGAAGAGAACGACCTCACGTTAACCGCGCATGAACTTACTATCGGAGGTGGCTATCGCGGCGACTCGTTTTTGAAAACGTATTTTGCCTCGCGTGCAGACGTGACGGAAACGGAAGAACTCGGGCTGCCTGCGCCAGAAGTACGTCTCGAACCAATTATCGAAGCGGTCCCTGCTAATCTCGTCTTTCCGGAATTATCACGCGGCTCACGCAAGAAGTTCCGAGCGATTAATGTCGCATGGATCGATTGGGTCGAGGAGCCTGGCGGTAAAGTTGTGCGCTGGCTGTATGGCAAAGCGGAGTCATATGTACCGTATCTTGTGGTTGAACGTTACATTCCCGGCTATATTGTGTACGAGCGCTATGAACTCGCGGAGGCTGGTGTTAATTCAGAATGGGGCGTTCCGATTTCTACGTACCTTATCGGGGATAAGATCGATACTGGCCGCGAGGTTGATGTAGTTGAAACGGGAACTCCGGAACTGCTGGTCCGCCATATTCCGTACAAGTCCGTAGATGACCGCTGGGAAGGTATCAACGGAGTTGAAAAGCTGGAAAGCGTACTGAGCGCAATTAACGAAAGGCTAGCGCAGATTGACTACATCTTGTGGAAGCACAGTGATCCGTGGATGTACGGACCGGAAGACCTCGGCGACGACGGCGACAATACTACGGGCGCTTTACGTGGAGGCGGGCGCTATATTCCGGTGGGAAAAGAGGACCAGGTTCCCGGCTACATGGTATGGGAAGGTCAGCTCGAAGCTGCGTTTAAAGAGC
Source organism: Paenibacillus sp. FSL L8-0340 (assembly GCF_038593145.1). Classification (NCBI taxonomy): domain Bacteria; kingdom Bacillati; phylum Bacillota; class Bacilli; order Caryophanales; family Paenibacillaceae; genus Paenibacillus; species Paenibacillus sp. FSL L8-0340. The sequence goes on along the minus strand of NZ_CP151967.1, from coordinate 5,624,807 downwards.
TCGACATTCTGCTTGGCCTTGTCTATCAAATGTCTGAAACGCCGCAATGGTTGTTCGGAACAACGCTCGCCAACGATAAAGGCGGAACCGGCACGTCGCATACAGACAGCGGCGCAATCAAAGCGCGATTTATGCCGATCTTGGCGAAAGTCAACCGTATCCGTGCGCACGTTGACCGAGCTCTCCGTGACGCGATATGGACCGCAATGCAACTCGAAAACTTCGCGAATCGTGGCGTAGACGGATGGGTGCCGTACGAGCCCGTTTATCCGCGTATCGTTTGGCGCGACGGCCTGCCGATCGACGAAAAAGAAGCGGCCGAAGTCGCTAATATCCGTACTGGCGGCAAGCCTACGCAATCCGTACACGACGCCGTGAAGACGCTCGACGGCGTTGATGACGCGCAGGCTACGGAAATCATCACGCGCATTGACGCGGACGAGGAGCGTACGGTCGGAACGGTAGAATCGACGGTGTTTAACGAATGACGCCGATTATACCGGACCCGACGTACGACTACGATATCGAGATACTCGTCCGCGCATATAAAACCTCGTTGCTCTCGATAAGCGCAGAACTCTCACGCTTAGACTTAACTGCAATGTCTCGCGCAAATGCGAAAGCTACGCTCGCCGAGGTTGCGGCTATTTTGCGTTCCTTGAACGACGAATCTGCTGCATGGGTTGAGCGCTATATTCCAAAGGCTGCGACGGACGGAATCGCGCGAACTATCGTTGCTCTTGGCGCTGCTGATACGCTGCAGGACGCGGAGAATATCGTTAAGTTTAACCGGATCAATCGCGAGTTTGTTGCGTCGGCCGTGGCAGATACACAGGCAGACTTACTTGCGGTTACACAAAACGTCGACCGTCGCGTTAAGCAAGCAATCCGCCAGGTAACCGCCGACTCAATGCGTGCGAATCTCACGCGCGGGATCAACGGTAACCGAACGCTTAACGCGGACATCGTGGCGCGTATGAAGAAAACGCTCGGCAGCGCGATTGATACCGGCATTATTGACGCAGCGGGCAGGCGTTGGCGTCCGGAAGTTTACGTCGAAATGGTCACGCGAACAAAGATGTCGGCCACTAATCGCGAGTCAACCGTCAATGAGGCGGTCGGGCGCGGCGCTTACTACGGAGTAATTTCGAAGCATAACGCGATTGATAAATGCCGGGGCTACGAAGGAATGATCGTTAAGCTGACGCCGGACGCGCCTGGGGATTACCGGTACATCGGCGATCTTCCACGTAACGAGATATTTCATCCAAATTGTAAACATTTAGTAACTGCGATACGCGATCCGAAGTTGTTGGAGCAATAAGGCTCCGCGTCCCAAACGTATAAGACGCGATAAACTGGACGGTCAGACACTCTATGCGCTACGCGGCGCTAAAACGCGGGAGGATACGATATGAGACGATTATTTAACGGATTCATCCCTTTCTATAACGCTGATAACGGCGGAGGAGAAGGCGGAAGTGGTGGCGGTGAAGGCGGAGAGGGCAAGCCGCCAAAAGTTGAGTTTTCAGCGGAACAACAGGCGGAGTTGAACCGCGTCATTGCGGAGCGAGTCGACCGTGAGCGCAAGAAATTCGGCGACTACGACGAACTGAAGACGAAGCTGACCGCGCTTGAACAGGCGGAGGCTGAGCGTGCGAAAGCGGAACTGACGGAGACAGAACGTTTAGCGGCTGATCTGGAAGCCGCACGTACTAAAGCGCAGGAAGCCGAGGATCGCGGAGCTGCAGCGATTGTTACCGCAAATAAACGCTTGATTAACGCGGAGTTTAAAGCGTTGGCGCGCGAGAAGAACGTGCCGGCTGACCGTCTGGCTTCCGCGCTGAAATTAGCGGACTTGAGTAATGCGTCTGTAGATGACGAAGGAAACGCGGTCGGCGTGAAAGAAGCGGTCGAGGCGCTTATCGCAGCGGAACCGTACTTAGTTGCGGAGACAAAACCGAAGCCTATTGGCGTCAGTGGTGGCGGTAATCCGGATGAGGACGAGAGGAAGACACTCGAAGCTCAACTCGCCGAAGCACGAAAGGCAAAAAACTTCTCTAAAGTAATCGAAATCTCAAACAAACTAGCGAAAAAGTAAGCCGAGGCTACGGAAAATTCCGGGCCTTTTTATTTTGACCAAAACCAAGGGGGAACTTATTAATGTTGAAATCTTATGACTTTCAGGACCAAGTACGCCAGCTCGAAGCAGGTATTTCACTTATCATCGACGACGCTCCGACATTGCTCGGCCTTATCGGAATCGGAACTACTCCCCTGTATCAAACGAAATACGAGTGGATGTCGGATAATCTAAACTCTAACCGCGCTACAGCGGCAGCGGCGGCACTGGTTGGCGCAACTTCGATTACTGTAGCTGAAGGTGATGGACTGAAATTCCGCGTTAATGCAATCGTGGTTATCGGCGAGGAGTACCTGCGTGTCACAGCCGTAGCAGGCGACGTCATTACCGTAGTGCGCGGCTACGACGGAACAACCGCAGCAGCCGTAGCCAATGGCGCAGAGATTCGGATCGTATCCCGACCACAGCTCGAAGGTGCGCTACCTGGCGTAGATGAGGGCCACGATCGCCTCGTTGATTTCAACTACGCTCAGATCATCGAGCGCTATGCGGCCGTATCCGGTACTCAACAGAACGTGCGGACTTACAACGTTACCAACGAGCTCGACTACCAGGTACAGCTTCGGTTGAAAGAGATCGCGCGGGAACAAAACGACTGGTTGATCTATGGTCGCCGCATTGACGCAGGCGCAGGGACTCCGCGCACAACCGGTGGTCTGTTGTATTTCGCGGATAAGAAAGGCTCCGCTAAACAGAATGCGAACGGTGGCGAAATCACACCGAAGATGCTGAATGACCTCGCGGAGAAAGTGTACCAGCGTGGCGGTTCCGTTAATACGATTTTGACTAACACTGCAGGCGCTCGTCAGATTACGAAATTTGCTTCGGATACTATCCGTACTGAGCGCACAGATACCGCAACCGGCCACAAGATTCAGACATTCGTGTCCGATATCGTAGGCGGTTCCGTTGCGACTGTCGTAGTCGACCCGAACTTCCCGAAAAACAAAATCGCGCTGTTCGACCGCGATATCCTGTCTATCGATCCGTTGAGCGGACGTGCTTTGTACGACGCAGATGCTACGGTTCCTGGCGCTGACTTTGTTGCGCGTCAGATTCGCGGTGAGTACGGCGTGACGGTGAAAAATGCGGCCGAGAAAATCGCAATCCTTGAGAACATCTCTACGTCGGTATCTTAATTACGTGGGAGCTTCGGCTCCCTTTAATCTTACGGAGGTGAACGAATAGTGGCAATAACAGATCGCGACAAAGAACGCTTAAACCTCGTCAGCCCTGCAGCTAATGACGTAGGTCTCGGCGATATTATTCAAGATCTGCAAGAAGGCGCGGGAGGCGGCGGGGGTAGCACCGTAACGGCTGCGGATATCACAGACGCAACTACCGTCGGACGTAGCGTTATTAAGGCAGCGGACGCAGCGGCTGCTCGTACGGCGATTGGAGCAGGGACGTCTTCCTTAGCTCTCGGAACAACCGCAGGCACGGCACTGGCAGGTAATTCCGCACTGTTAGCTCTCGGGACTACGGCATCCACCGCTGCAGCCGGTAACCATGCACACACGGCAACGCAGGTAACCGCAACGGCAATCGGACCCGGCACCGCGACAACAGTACAGGGAATACTCGCGGAACTTGCAGCGCGGATAGCGACACTGGAGGCAGGTTAAACGTGGCGAAATATAGCGCAAGCCCTTTTTACTCCGTTGTCGGCGGAATTGAGTTTAACGTGGAAGGCACGTACGAAACAGAAAGCGCGGATGAAATAGCGTTGTTAGATGCGCTATCTCCAACATGGATCAAACAAGAAGCACCGGAGGAAGCCGTTAAGCCCGCGCCTAAACCGCGTAAGGCTCCCGCGAATACCTCCGCAAAATAACGGGAGGTGAGCGCATGGCTCTAACGGTTGAAGACGCAACAACGTATATCAACGCGAATTGTATCAACGTTGACGATTGGACGGACGCAGACGACGCCAAAAAACTACGGATAGTTAACGTGGCAGGACGGACGCTGACGAACAAATACGCTCAATATACGATACCGGACGCGGCGGTTTACGAATATGCGAACGCGCTGGCGACCGCATTTAACGATACGAACGCGCTGCAGCAGCAAGGCGTAGCGAGCTTCGGTATCAGTGGCGTAGCGAATTTTACGTTTAAGGACGGGCTGAAAACGGGCTTGGACGCGCTAATTCCTGACGTCGTTTACACGCTAATTGGCGCGGAGAATGGCGTTAAGCTCAGTAAGCGCGCGGTTAAGTGGGTGACGATGTAATGGCGATCTTACCGCTGAAACAAACGGTCACGATTACGCCGGCGGGCGGCTTCGATCCGGATTACAATACGCCGATTCCGGGCGTCCCTTATACGTTGAAATGCCGGTTCCAAGAAGGCGTTAAGCTGGTCCGTAATCAACACGGAGCCGAAGTTGTCAGCGTCGGAACGTTCTACTTCGATAAGCTCGCAGATATCGGCCTAGACGCTAAGCTTACGTATACCAACGAATTAGGAGACGAGGCGACCTACGATCCATTAACCATCGGTGTAAAACGGATGCTGAGCGGTCGTCCGATTCTAACGGAGGTGGACGTATAATGTCGCTAACTCTAGCGGATATAAACGCAGCGGTGCGGCTGGCAATGCCGGGGATTACCGTAGTCGGCAACGACTTTATCGCAGCAAATCCGGACGATTGCGCATATGTGCGGATAACGGGCGGCGGCGCTCCCCGAGAGTGGTCGTCCGTTGCTTTTCCGGCCTTTCAAGTCGTGATCCGCGCGAAGCTGGCGGCGACCGCAGAGGCGAAGGGTAACGCGTTAATCGCGGCGCTACACGGCAAGACCGAGTTTATGCTCGGGAGTACGCGCGTGGTGAAGTGCCTGGCGGATCAAAGCGCGCCGTGGTATCTCGGGCCTGACGAGAGTAGCCGCGCACTATACTCCGTCAATTTTACGTTAACAACGTCGCTATAAATACGAGGGCTGTCCGTAATCGGGCGGCTCTTTTTAATGCGCAAATATAGAGGGGGAACCAATGAATGGCTCAGAATTTTTCGAAGATCGAAGTCGGCCCGGCAATCGTTGAGTACGGAACTGGCGCGAGCATGGTCAAATTTGAAACGACTATCGGCGGCGTTGTACTTACGACTGAAACAACATACCGCGACCAGAAGACGGATCAGACCGGGGAAACAATCGTAGGCAAGCGGGTAACTGGGCGTAATGTCAGCGTTACAGTCCCGTTCGGCGAGTATGACCTGCCAACTATTCCGAAGATCATGACCGGAGCGGAGGTCGTGACGGGGGCTGGTGGTTCGAAGGTTATCGTCAAGACTGGCGTCGGTCTGAATCTGATTGATACCGCGAAGATTGCCATAATCAAACCGCTGGCTCACGCTACTGATCCGGATTTCTGGATAACGTTGCCACTGGCGTACAGCGAGACGGACCTGTCCTATTCGTTTAATAACGAGAACGAACGCATCACCAACGTAACGCTCCGGTCAACTCCGGACGAAGACGGCGTCATCCTTATCATGGGCGACGATACGATTACCGCAACGCCATAAATCACGCTGAAAGGGGCGCTTAACCGCGCCTCTATTTCTTTATAAGGAGCGAAAATAAATGCCGATTTTCAAGCGTTCAGATAAAGCGGAATCCACCGCACCAGATATCGTAATTGACCCAAACGTAATCCAACTCGGAGACAGGATGGTAAAGGTGCGGAAGGTAGCGGTCGGCCAATGGCGTGAACTATTCGCCGCCGTAAACATGTTACCGGAATTGATAATGGGCGTCATGTCAGCGCCGGCAGAGAATCGCGCAGCTTATCTATTCGCGGTCATTGATCACGCACTCAACGATATCGTGCAGGTGGTCAGCGTATTGACCCGGTTCGAGCCGGAGTGGATTGAGGAAAACGTAGCGCCGGACGAATTGATGGCGTATTTTACTGCCGTCGCGCGCGTGAACGATTTCGGCGGACTCCTAAAAAACGTGCAAGGCGCTCTAAAGCTGACGCAAACGCTGGACAAAGCAGCGGACGCAGCGATGAGCGCGGAATAACGCTTGATCAGTTTTTCATTGACGCAGCCGTCCGCCTCGGCAAAACGCAGGTCGAGCTTGAGACGGGCTATTACGTTATGGACTTGCTTGACGTGCTCGATGCGGAGACACGGCGCAGAGCTGGCGAATCCTTAGATTTGCTAAACGTTAACATAATGTCGCATACGACGGATGCGGACGGCTTCCGCAACTACTCGAACGAACTGCAGCGTAAAGCGGGCTTTGAGATAGCGGATAAGCCAACGTTTGACGAGGCCGGATTTAATAGACTGCGCGACCAAATGCGCTCGGGAAGGGTGTGAACGGAATGGATTTTAACATGGACGCAACACAATTATACCGATTTCTAGAGCGCCAACGCGAGACGGTTATCGAGGCGGCCATCTCCGGTGTACACGACGCTACCGACCATTTGCTCGCGACCAGCCGTGATATTGCGCCGTTAAAGACCGGAACTCTCCGGATGACGGCTGGGAAGGAAGTCAAGGTAAAGGACGGACAGGTTTACGGAGAGGTGTTCTACTCTGCAACGGAAGAAGGGCGGAGTGGTGCGCGCTTTAATTACGCCTTGCGTGTACATGAAATGGGCGCGTACAAAAATCCGACAACGCCAGGAACGCGTCCGAAGTTTTTATCGCAGCCACTCCGGACGAATCAGCGGCTATACCAACGCATGATAAACGACTCAGTAAGGAGGGCGCTAGGATGACAACGGGTGGTACTAACGTCGGAGAAATACGCGCGCGGATCACGCTTGAGATGTCGGAGTTCCGGCGGCAAATGGACGAGGCCCGACGCAGAATACAAGACCTAGAACGCGATTCACGGCGCGGCGCAGATGGTATGCGTGATCTGTCGTCGGCACTGGCGGGAATAGGCGCAGGAGCAGCACTTAATAAGCTCGTCCGTGAGATGAAGGACGCTGTCAACGAAGCGAATAAGCTATTCAACGCATTCCAAGGACTTAACGCGGTTGCCAAAGGCTTCGGAATACAAACAAAAGACGCGCAGGCAGCCGTACAGGACCTGGCTTCGCGCGGCTTCTTATCGTTAACTGAGGCGGCGCTGGCGTATAAAACCGCAATGTCTACGGGGCTGGGACTAGAGCAGTCCACCGCGCTAATCAACTCACTCGCGGATTCGGCCGCATATAACCGGCAGTCCTTCTATACGATGGGCGGCGCGATCCAAGCCAGTTTGGACGGGATTAAAAACGGCAACTCCGTACTTTCGGACGCGGTCGGTGTGACGAAGAACCTGTCGGTCATGCAAAAGGAATACGCAACCTCTATCGGAACAACGGCCGGACGCTTGACAGACGCGCAGAAGATACAAGCGGCGTACAACGGCTTCATAAACGAAGGTAGGCTATTTGTAGGGAATGCAGACGAGGCCATGCAAGGATTCACCGGAACACAGGCTCGCTTTACGCAGGCAACGAACGAGGCATCAGTCGCATTCGGCCAGGCGTTTACACCGCTGTTCCAAACGGTACTCGAAACGCTGACACCTACGATTATTGCGTTGGCGGATTTCGTTGAAAACAACAAGGCGCTCGTGTCCGCTGTAGCAGCTAGTGCGGTCGGTGTATTAGGGCTTGTTACGGTCCTCGCAACGGTGCCACCCGCGCTTAAGCTTATCGTTGCGGGATTTAAGGCTATGCAAGTGGCTGCGGGACCGGTCGGCTGGATTACGCTTGCGATCGGAGCACTGGCGGGCGGCATCGGTTATCTAACGACAGCAAACGCCGAAGCTGCAGCAGCCACGAAAGAACTCGCCAAGCAGCAGGCTGATCTTAACGCTGTACTCGACAAAGCGCCGATTGACCGTACGCAAGCGGATGTTGAAGGGTTAAAGGCCAAAACGGAGGAACTGACGCCAGTTCTCGAAGAACGCGCTCGGCTGCAGGAACGGTTAAACGAACTGAACGCAGCTCAGGAAAACGGCACGTGGATGCCGGAGATGTTCGCGGAAACAATGGACGTCAACGAAGCGCTTGGCGAACTCGACGAAAAGCTTGAGGACCTCGGTTACACTGGCGTCGAACAGGCCACCGAAAAGCTAGGCGAAATGAACGCGTTCGTCAAAGCGGGTACTATCGCTATCACCGACCAGGATAAAGCCGAAGCTTCTGCGCTTGCCGCGAAAAAGGCCACGCTTAAGGAAATGAGCGCATATGCGGCGGAGTTTAAAACGCTGAATGCCGCGCAGACGCTTGACGCATCGCAAAAAGGTCGGCTGGTTGATATAACGGAAAAATTGATCGCACAATACCCGGAACTGAACGCACGGCAAGGCGAAGATGGCCGTATACGCGCGAATAACATCGACACGATTATCTCGCAAATCGATACGGATAAGCGGTTCACGGATATGGCAGCGGCAAACACGACCGCTAGAATCCGCAACTTTGCACGCGAAAACGAAGCGCAAGCGAAGGCCGTACAAGCGCAGATCGATAACCTGCAGCGGCTTAGTAACGCATTGGCGGTTGTATCCGGATATAACGCCAGCACCTTTGCGGACGACGTGGCAGCGCGGACCGAGCAGAGACGACGCCAGTCTTCGGGTGCTGTCGGAGATATCGTGATGAACGGGGCTTTATCTCAAATGGTGACGTCCGGTGCTAAAACGGAGGTTGACGCTAAGTTAGACGAGGCGCTGCAAAAGCAACAAAAATACGCAAATGCATCGCGCGACTTGGAAAAGCTTGCCGCCGAGGTCGAGAGCGGTACGCAGTCGTTCAGTAAGGACGTTATCGCACCTGACGCGAAGAAGGGTGCGAAAGCTAAGGAAAAGACCGGAAAGACGCCGGCCGAACTCGCTGCGGAAGCGCGTAAAGCTGCATATGACGCTGACCTTAAAACCGTCCAGTTCCAAGCGGATTTTTACGATATGACTGCGGACCAGCAAATCGCGAAGTATGACGCGCTTAAGAAACGCCATGCAGCGTTTTTGAAAGAGTCCGTAGATGATTCGCGTACATTGGCGCTCCAGCTTAAGCGGCTCGGTGAAGACTCCGCACAATCACGCTACGATTTCAGCACAACGTGGATCGACGCGGAAGAGAAGCGCATGGAAGACGCCGGTAAAACGGAGCTGCAGATAGCGGAGGTGAAACTCGCAAGCTGGACGCGATTACGCGACCGATACGCTAAGGATTCGGAGCAGTATAAAGCCGCCGATAACCAGCGCCGTCAATCCCGGAAGGACGTAGCGACCGCAACCGAGGCGGAAGCACGCGACCAGTACGACGCCTCCGCGAAATGGATCGACGCGGAAGAACGCCGTATGGAGGACGCGGGCAAGTCGGAAACAGAAATAGCGCGGATGAAACTCGACGCGTGGACCCGCATACGTAACCGTTACGCGAAGGATTCGGAATATTACGCGAAGGCCGACGAACAGGCGTATCAATCCCGCAAGGAACTCACGAAGCAGACGGTAGCACTCGCGGACGATCTCGTCAAGGCGCAAAAGGACGCGATTAACGACGCAAAGAAGGCGGACCTCGACGCAATCGACGAGCGCAAAAAGGCCGCTATGGACGATTACGATTCGCAGATTGATGCGATCCAAAAGCTACGCGACGCTAATAAAACGCTGAATGCGGACGCCGATTACGAGACTCAATTACGCGAGAAACGGACGCGGGCAGCGGAATTGCAGAGCGCAGTCGGACCGGAGGGCATAGCGGAACGTGACGCAGTACTCAAGGAAATCGAGCGTATGCAACTCGAACACGACCGCGATCTTACGGACCGTACGCTCGAATCGCAGCAGGACGCGCTCAAGGACGAAAAGGACGCGAAGGGTCAGGCGTACGACGCTGAGAAATCCGCAGCCGAGGCGCAGTACAGTGTGCTATTGAGTTCGTTCGAAGCGTATAGCGGCAATATCAAAACGGTCGAAGACGGAATCGCAGCGTATCGGGTCAGCGCAAGTAGTGGCGCTAATGCCGCAATCCTCACGGAGCTTGACGCGTTCATTACGCAGTACAACGCGAGGATGGCAACCGTTAAGTCTCCGCAGACATCGGCGAAGACAAGCGTAGGTAGCGGCGCAGTGGGAGCGGCAGCACCTATCATGTCGAGCGCAGGCGGAATCAAACTTAACACGCAGCAGCAGTCAGCGTTATGGGGCGCGATTCCTATTCCGCGTATGGCTGCGCAGGCTCCGGCGGCCGTTACGCAGATTACGCAGAAGATCGACATGAGCGTCAACGACGTTGAGATAAAAGATCGCGCCGACATTGCGACTTTATATGATGAGCGGGCGCGGGCAATGGCGCGGATACAAGCTGCGGGGGTGAAAACGTCTTGACGAAGCCGGACGTAAACGTAAACGGAATATGGATGTCAACGGTAGGGGCGGCGCTTTATGAGCGTCGTCTTCCCGTTTTGCCCGACGTAGAGGATAACACGCTTAAGCTCGCGGATAGGGACGGCGTGCTCGATTTCGGCGGCACATACGGACCGCGAACGATGACGCTGACGTTTGAGATTACGTCGTCTGCGGAGGAGTTTAACGCTACGGTTGCGAATCTCGCGCGCACGTTTAACGCTCGGCGCGGAGAGCTAGCGCTAGAGTTTAACGATATGCCGGACAAAAAGTGGCGCTGTGTCTACGCGGGAACACTGGCGCTCGGCGCGACAGGCTCACGTTTAATTGACGTACAGTTGCGGATGAACGATCCGTGGCCGACAAGCGCGCAGACTACGGAATTACGCGAGTATGGACAGGGGCTCTCCGTTGGTGAGGGCTATTTTTATACGGATCACAGTTACGAAGTCACGGCGAGTGGGCAGTCTTTTGTCGTTAACAACGCAGGCTCGAACGATGTTGGACCGCTGATTCGGATAACCGGCGCGTTTACGAATCTATCGCTATCAGACGGATTCGATACACTGACGCTTACGGGATCAACCGGAGTCAACGACGTTATCGAGATCGACTGCGCAACGGATAAGCAAACGGTGAAAAAGAACGGCGCGAATGCTTACGCGATGAGTAACCGCGTGTTTCCGATGTTGTTACCGGGCGATACGACGTTTACGGTTACGGGCGCTGCGGTTAACGTGCGGATTGAGTTCATCTACCGGTACAAATACTTATACTAACGGAGGTAATTGCGGATGGGATTTGTAAGACGCGTAATATCGAGCGCGCTGGACTTGGCGAATCTAGCGAAACATAACGCTAACTTTGCGGATATTGAGACGGATTTAACGGATCACGAGGCGCGTATTGGCACAGCGCAGGGCGATATCACAACGCATAAGGCGTCCACGAGCGCGCACGCAGCCGAGACGATTACGTATAGCGGCGAAGTGTCGGGCGCAGAGAACTTGAAGGAAGCGGTAGATAGTGTTAAGACGGAGCTAACGCAGGCCATTATCGCGGGAGACAGCGGGCCGGAAGCGGCGGCTGCGCGGGCGAGCGTGAGTGGGACCGTTTATCCGACGTTGGGAGACCGGTTGAACGCGGAGTATGACGGAGTTACTGCGCAGTTAGCGGATATTGCGCAGCTTAAATTAGCAGCGGATATTGACGAGGTCGCCAATACGCTGAATAAGCGGGTGGATGTTGAGGCGCTGCGCACTATGCAAATTGTCCGTTATGGTCAATTCTTTCAAAAGCTTCGGGAAGGTCTGACCACACGGATATGCTGCCAAGGTGACAGTATGACATACGGCCAAGATTCAACAAGCTCGGATAAGCGCCCAGCAGACCCAACGCTTTGCCCTGACGGATCAACACATACTGAAACAAGAGCGTCCACTACGTTTCCAGAGGCGTTGCAGCAATTCCTGCAGCAGATCAATCCGAACGTTACGGTAATTAACCGGGGGTACAGCGGAGACTGGTGCCAACGGGCATACACACGTTGGAATAAGAAGCATAACAGCGATCTGACAATCCTTATGCTCGGCACAAATGATGCAACTGCCGCCTGGGTGCCTGAGGCGACGCGGGGGAATATTGCGGAATACGTAAAGTGGTACGAGCAATTGATTATCCGGGAACTTTTGTGGGATAAGGCCGTTATCATCCTCACCCCGCCGAAAGCCCGGCACTCTCAATTGGATTACAACGAGGCAATTGACATGTTCCGTAATTCCCTTCAATTACTCGGCGCGAAGTATTGTATTCCGGTGATTGACGGTGAGGTATTCCTGCGCAATTACAGCGGTGCGGTCTATAGCGACTCTGTCCACCTTAACGCTGACGGGTATAAGGTGTTTGCCGCAAAGGTGGCGGCTATGCTTCTTGGCGAGGGTCCGGAGAACATTAACCGAGTGCAAAGCGGATCGAAGCTGGCTGTTCGCCGGACAATAGACGGGTTTATCCCGGTCGGCGCCGTAAACATATACGAATATTCCGGTGGATCGACACCGCCAGAACAGCAATATCCGTTAGTGTGTGACATCGGGCTTGCCGGAGCCTGCTATTACACATTTTGGGCGGAGACAGATGATTTAATCGCGATACCCAACATGGTTGTTGCGCCCTCCAAGTCAATGAGTATCCAAGCCAATTTCGGGACAGTTGTGCCCGAAAACACTTTGGATATGGCGCTGGATAAGGTAATAAACCCGGATAACAACCTTAGTAACGTAGACTATATCGCGGGCAGCTCCAATCTTACGGTAAAGCGGTCGATGCAGTTTACGTTCATAAAGGTAAACAAGGGCTGGAACGTGGTGAAAATCTCCGGTGAGGGTACTCTTAACGGTATGGAGTTTATTGATTACTGGGCAAACAAAGCCTCAGAAGCAGTCGGTATATATTTAACCACTACGCATCCTGAAGGATATGACGGGTCCTTATCTGTATCTTCAATTGCAGTAAAGCTCGATCATATTGAACGTGCAAATGGCGTTAAATTTAACCAAGATGAGTTTTACCGGAACCCAACTATTAAAATATCAGTACACTCCAATCAAATGGCGGTAGTGGAATACGTTTACACAATCGGGGCGGGCTCATTTGGATATTATTTCGCCTTGTATAAAGAGACTGAGCTGGTTTCTGGACAATTAGCAGGTGCGAGACGAATCAGTGGAATTGATTTTAACGACACTACGAAGGTGTTGACATTAAACTTTAGTGGGTCCTTGACGAACAATTCAGCGATATCCATTTCTATTATGTAAAATTGAGGAATATCACATACAGATTCTTTCATTATGTGACATAATATTCCTTGATGTTTTATACATGATGAGGTGGGATATAGGTGAGTAGAAAATTAAAGTTTGTACTCGTGGCTTCTTTGCTAGTTAACCTTGTACTTATTGCGGGGCTGTCTCTCGTTGTGGCGAAGAGGGGAGGTTTGACATATGTAACAGCAACGATTTCAAATCTTCTCGGCAAAAGCAGCAGCGAACCAGACACTAAGTACAAAACTAGGGTATCCGTTTTTGAAGACAAATCCCCTAAATTGGGCAGTGTTGTATTTTTAGGGGATAGCATAACGGAGGGCAATGAATGGGCTGAGTCTTTTCCAAAGGTTCAAATAGTGAACAGAGGGATTTCTGGGGATACAACATCAGGCATTCTAGATAGATTGAATCAAATAATTGAGATAAAGCCATCAAAAGTTTTTATTATGGCAGGTATAAATGATCTAGCTATAGGAAGGTCTCCACAAGAAATTGGAAATAACATCTCGAAAATAGTTGGAAAAATTCAGAAATCCTTACCGGTCACAAAAGTTTACATCCAAAGCATAACCCCAGCAGACTACTCTCGCTATCCTGCATTAAGTGAATCCAACATAGCGGACACAAACAAACTAATTAAGGGTATTGCAGATGAATACGACGCAGAGTTCATTGACCTATTCTCTGTTTTTGCGGACAAGGACGGTGCGCTTCCCGAAAAGTGGACGTATGACGGGCTTCACCTCAACGGCGAGGCTTATGCAGTTTGGGAAAATGACATAGACGACTTATTAAATTGATAGAACGCTCAGAATGGTAATAGCAAAAAAGACCACAGTTATGCAGAGTGGTCTTTATCTAATTCCTTGGGCTGGTTAAGTTTTCTTTTCTTTATACATCTATCAAGAATGCCTGAGAGAGTTTCTAACTGCTCTAAACTGGCGACGTTTAAAAAGTACCGAATCAACCTTCTTAGTTGTACATTCTGAATTTGTGTATTCTTCAAAAAATCACCCTTTCAATAAACTATTAAACATTATACACTTACTAAACCTGTAAAGCTGTCATAACGTGTCGACTATTGTTCGGCTTTTCCCTGATGGGCTAGACTATACATCCCCAACACAAGCCCTACGCTCCCACGCGCGGGGCTTTTTATGTTGCGCATATTCCCGTTATCACACGAAAGGAGGACGCTATCATCTCAACGCTCTTATCACTCGACCGCCATCTCACGCCAATCGGCGCACTTGTCTTCGCAGACGATATCACACGCACCCGCCGCATCAACGCCGACTATACGCTAAGCTTCACCGTCCCTTTATCGTCCGCAGATTACCGCGAGCTGCTGCCGTTAAAAGGCCACGTACAGGACGAGCGCGGTCAATATTACGTAATCAACAAGCGCCAGCGCAACCGCGACGGCCGCAAGCTAACCGCGCAGATATCGTGCACACACGTCATGTATAAACTCGCGGATTATAAGTTCCCGTACGCGTCATATATCGCGGAAGGTTACGGCAAGCAAATAACGCAGCTCACGTCGTTAATCGCAGCGGCAACGGGCGGCGTTTTTAGCTTCGCGGTCGACGATACGTTTGACCTAGCGGACGTCAAAGAGTTCGGCGGCGGTAACTGTCTCGAAGCGCTGAACGCGGTAATAAATCTCTACGGAGCGGAGGTCGATCCGGATAATTTCGTTATTCACCTGCGCAAGAAGATCGGCGATTCGGCGTCAGCCTTACAATACCGCATCGGCAAAAATATCGTAAGCTCGTCCGCAAGCGACGATACGTCTTCGTTGTGTACGCGCCTATTTGCGGAGATGAAAGACTCGCGCACATGGATCGGTCAGCCTGCGTCAATACTTACGGCGGACGAACGCGCGCGGCTTGAGGCGATTCCCGGCGCAATCACTGACGGCATTCTCCGCGTCAACTATCTCGTATCGGCGTATGCGTCCGCGTGGGCCAGCGCAAGCGTTCCGTTTTACGACGATCTGCTGACGGAGCAGGACGTTACCGATCCGCTGAAACTGCTGGAGGCCACGCGCTTACGGTTGGCCGAACGCGAAGTGCCTGCGCTTGAGGTCAGCGTATCGGCTGCGGACTTATACAAGCTCGACAGTACGGAGCCGCGACCGGGCCTCGGCGATACCGTTACGCTGGTCGACCCGGACATGGACCTCACGCATGTTAACGCACGGATTACGGAACTGACCGAGTATCCGTACGCTAAAGATAAGCACGCGCAGGTAACGGTTGCCAACGTTCAGCGGCGCGACTATGCGCAGATTATCGCGGACCTAGAGTCGACGCGGCGTGCGATTGATAACGTGTTTAGCGGCGGACGGATTCGGGCAGAAGCGTTCGAGGCATTCGCGGCGGCTGCGGTTAAGGAGATCAACGCAAGTAAGACGGAGGTTAAGTACGATACGCGTGGAATTGTAGCGCAATCACTCGTCGACCCGAACGATATGGTAATCGTGACATCTAACGGGATAATCGTGTCTACGGACGGCGGGGCAACCGCACGATCAGCAATAACAGCAACCGGAGTTGTCGCGGAGACAGTCGTTGGTCAATTCGGTAATTTCGTTTCAACGCTGATTGGTAGCGGTAATAAAGTCGTGCAGATTAATACGCATGGGATAAGCGCTGGACATGCGGACTTTAACAGCGCACCATTCCGCGTAAACATGGCCGGCGACGTCGTGGCGCGGTCGATTAAACTTACGGGAGAGGTCGAGAACAGCGAGGTAATATCGTCCGTGATCCGCGCGAGCCAGATTATTGGTAACGAAATAGAAGGCGGTACGATAACTGGCGCTAAGATACAAACGTCAGACTCCGTATATCCGCGCGTAGTAATCGATCCGGCGAGCGTGGCGTTCGGCGTATATGCTAGCGAGGACAGCGGTATCCAGATTCCGGCGTACGATAACGGCATCACCCGTATAATCTTTAACGCTGGAGGTGGCGTGCAGTCTACGATATACAATTCGCCTGCGAGCGGTCTTATAGTTGGCGGTTCGCCTGACGTTACGTTGAGCGGAAACAATGTGCGCCTGGCTCCGTCAAATACAGGTCACGTCATAGTTGCGGGATGGGAACGGCTTCATAACGGTTCGAACACATTAGCGGATGAGCTGGCGGCAATTTGGCTCGCAATCGGAGCGTAATCGAACGGCGACGAAACGTTTACGCTATCTGCTGCGTAATGGTACAATAAGGTAAAATACCATTATGGGGGCTAACATATGAAAAAGTTTGTGTCCGGATTAATAGTCGGCGTATTGCTGTTTGCGGGTGCTTCTGCTTTTGCTGACTCGTCGAGCCTAATTGGGCAAAAGGTTCAGGGCTTATTTTCTATAGAAAAGAATGGGACAAAGGTCGCTGACGCTGTGATAGTAAACGGGTCGACTTACGCTCCTGTGCGTGCCGTTGCCGAAGCTACAGGGTCAAAACTTACGGTCGAGGGGAAAAAGATAATTATGGGAGATACGTCAACCAGCACGACGAGCGCACCCCAAGGGGAAACGGCAGTAAAGGAACTGCAGGCAGCACGGGACAAAGTAGTCGCGGATATCGAGAGTCACGAAAAACAAATCAAGGGATATAAAGACAACATACTTCCGACATATAAATCATTAGCGGATGAACTTGCAAATAGTGGTACGATGGGACAGCGTGCGGCAGACGACTACGCACAATTTAAAAAGCAAGTAGAGACATGGGAAGCGGAACTCACCTTCCTTCAAGCACGGTTAGCTGAGATTAAGGCGCAGCTCGGCGAATAAAATACGAATAAACTACGAAGAGTCTCGCCCTTACCGGCGGGGCTCTTTTTACGTAAAGGAGACGTTATATGAAAGCACGCGCATTACTCGAATTAACGCTAGACCTCGCGAATCCCGCCGCCGAGCTTACGGACACCATCAGCGCAGTCCTCGGATCAATTCCGCCAGGCCAGCGCGAATCAGTCCTCCGCAGTCTCGACGAAGCGGTCGGCGTTGCCCTCGCAGAGTTTGAACCGCAGGAAACGGAGGCGGCCGCCTGATGGACGTATTATGGGCGGAAGTCGCCAAGAACGGAATATTCGCGCTGGCCGCTGCGGTCGTTGCCTACGCGTTGTGGAAGCAGATGAACCGCATATCTGACGAAGCGAAAGCGCGCGAAGAACGGATTAGCACAGAGGCGCGAACGGAGCGTGAACGGATGCACTCGGAGGCAATCGCGCGAGAAGACCGTTTGATGAAGCTGGCGGAGGGACTAACGGACCGGTTCGAGGCGCTGGCGGGTCAATACGAAGGGCTTGCATCGGATGTACACGATATCAAGGCGAATTTGAACGGAAAGGATGCGGCGTAATATGGGCGAGTTTAACTACCGCAAGGACTATATACCAAAGGGGACCGCGTGCAATCGGCGGCCGGGCTTCGTCATGTCTGCAACAACTATTACGATTCATAATACGGGCAATCCGAAGTCCTCCGCAGCCGGTGAACGCGCATGGCTGACGAACCCATCGAACGCGCGCCAAGCTTCGTTTCATATCGCAGTCGACGAAAAGGAGGCGGTCGAATGTTTACCGCTGACCGAAAACGCGTGGCATAGCGGAGACGGCAGCGGACCGCGAAGCGGAAACCGGACGTCGATTGGCGTTGAAATATGCGAAAGCGGTGATTACGCGAAGACGCTCGATAACGCGGTTGCCCTCGTAGCGCAGATGCTAAAAGAACGCGGATGGGGCGTAGATAGACTGCGCCGACACTACGATTGGTCCGGCAAGATATGTCCGCGCTTAATGTACGATGGCGGAAAGTGGACGGGGTGGGCGGAGTTTAAAGCGCTGGTCGATTCGAAGTTAAACGCGGGGGATGACGATTTGCACGTAGACAAAGCGAGCGTAGTCATTAACGGAGTGGCGGCGAAGGACGGCGTAATCATCGACGGAGCGGTATACGTTCCATTGCGCGAGGTGGCCGAGAAACTTGGCGCGGTCATTGCATGGGATAACGTTAGCAAGACAGCGAAAGTAGATACGAAAGGTGGCGTTATGTAATGAAGAAACGCATGTTAAATCCGGTATTTATCGCAGCGGTGGCGGGGCTTACGTATCAACTACTCGTAAAATACGGTGTGGCTCCGGAAGCTGGCGTATATCAAGCGGCCGTTGATATCGTAACGTATGCGATTATTGGCGTAGGTATTTACAAAACGTTCCCGGCAGATAGTACGAAGGAATAATAAAAAGGCGCAGTTCTTACGGGTGTGACTCCGTGAGGGCTGCGCTTTTTTTTGTTATTGGTGCGCGTTTTCGAACGTGAGCAGCCGCCGCATTAACTCCGCTGCTTCTTCCGCGACCTCCGCGTCAGGTATCGTCAGGCCGCCGCATTGGCCGCGACATTGATAGCGTATGATGAGTGTCCCGTTTATGCGCTGCTTATCCGTGATTCTAATGCCGCGCCGATGGGCCTGCGCTTTTACCATGCGCTCCTCTTGAGTCAACCGTTCGCGGCCTGCGTCAACCAATCGACGTATGGGTCCGGAGTACGCAGCGTGAGAAAAACACGTGAGTCGCGCTCGAATGCCGCTTGGACCATCGGCAGTATTACGTATGGGCGAATGAGCGCGTGGTCCTCTTCGGTGATTACTTGCGGCGTAGACATGCGTATGGCCTCCGTTCATGTGCGAATATATGTTCGTATTATAACGCACAAGAATGCGTTATTTCAAGCGGATATATTTGCGCATTGACACAGCGGGTAAAAGCGTGGTATGCTCTAATTCGTTCGGTAAACGAATAAAGCGCGCTTACAAACGTATAGCATTCCGTTTGTCGGTCCGGGTCCCATGCGTAGGGACGAAAATAACGCGTAGGCAAAACGTTAGAAATCGCGTTACAACGCACATTTCATGCCGGGGTGGCGGAACAGGCAGACGCACAGGACTTAAAATCCTGCGGTACGTGAGTACCGTACGGGTTCGACCCCCGTCCTCGGCATCACGCAGTAAATCACGGTTGCATCAACGCTAAATGAACGTCAGGTACAGGCTAATCCTGTGTACTTGCGCAATCACGTTTAGCTGACGCACAGGACTCGGGCGCTTTCCGTTCATTACGAATGGAGGCGTTTTTGTTTTGGCGAGAATTATGGCGGTTAAGGCGGATCATTCGTGGGAATCAGCGTTAGGACGGTTCCTCGAATACAAACGCGCGGAAGGCTTGGCGGAGCAGACCCAGCGCGACTATACGCAGCACGTGAGCCGGTTTATGAAGCGTTACCCTAACGCATGATCAACATCGGACAGGTTAGCGGAGGCATCGTTCGAGTACTTAGCAGAGGACATCGCGCCGTCTACGTATAACAACCGCCTGATCTATCTGCGGACGTTCTTCGGCTGGTGTGTAGAGCGTGGAATTATCGGCGCGAATCCGATCGCGAACATTAAGAAGCAGAAGGCTGAACCGCGCGTTGTAAGCATTGACGAAAAGATATTGCGCGAGCTTTTAAAGCTGCCGGATCAAGACAAGTACACAGGACTGCGTGATTATTGTCTCATCCTTATGACGCTGGATTGCGGCATCAGACCGTCGGAAGCTTTCCGTTTACTGCCGGAAGATTTTAAGGAAAGAGCGGCTGAAATATACATACCCGCTAAGATTGCGAAGGCACGCAAAAGCCGGACGCTTCCAATATCGGACATGACCGTACGCGCCCTCCGTAAGCTGCTACTCGCAAGGCCCGACGAATGGGGACCGGACACGCCGATCTTCTGTACGTATGAAGGCCGGCAGATGAACCGCCATACGTGGGGCGATCGGCTGGAGACGTATAGTAATCAACTCGGCGTACATATACGGCCGTACGATCTCAGGCACGTGTTCACTCTCGAGTATATTCGCAATGGAGCGAACGCATTCGTGCTGCAAAAGACGCTGGGTCATGGTGGTATGGAAATGACGCGAAGGTATATCGCGCTGGCTAATGAAGACTTGAAGGTAGAGCACGCGAAGGCGAGTTCGTTAATGAAAGCTTACGGCGACAACTAAACGGAATACGAATATTAAGAAATGAGAAAAAAGCGCTCGGTCCATTGTGGATCGGGTGCTTTTTCTGCGTTATACGGTGTTCACTAATGAATAAAAGTGCATGTCTATTAATGTTGCTTTTATCGTTATATAATCAATTTTGGCCTAATACATACATGGAAAGGTTGTCTAAAATGGTCAATAGCTCAGCGGTAGAAAAGTACAAATTAACAAGGAGTACGAGGGCGGCGGATAAGCAACTGGATGATTTATTTCGAATTTTTATAAACGCTAAGCTCTCCGAGGGCCGGGCACCCCGAACGCTGGAATCATACGAGGAGTATTATCGATATTTCTGCAGGTATCTGGACAAATGCGGGATAGAGAAGGTGTTCTCGTCAGTTACTCCGGAGTTGCTACGCTCATATATGGGCTGGATGCTTTACGGGCAGCTCAAATGGAATGAGCACCCGCACAAAAGCCAGGATAACATGACATTAGGATTAAGTCCCGTTACCGTCAATACAAAAATGAAGTTAATCAAAGCGATGTTCCGATTTCTTCATGAGGAGGGGATTATTCCTCGTAATCCGGCTGCGAGAATAGGGAAGGTTCGAGAGCCAGAGAATATGATTAGGATACTCACGGTAGAAGAACTACAGCAATTGCTTGACGCCATAGTTACTGACTCTTATCCAGATTTTAGGGATTTCGTGGCGATAAACGTTCTTATTGATAGTTTTGCTAGGGTCGGTGAAATACTATCACTCATAGAAACAAGCATTGATTTTAAGCTTGGGATGCTCCACTTTGACGCTGACATTGTTACGACGCGTAAAGGGCGGTCTGTTCCTGTATCAAATAGTACATTGCGGCTTTTAAAAATCCTTATCAATATGAACGGAGAGTTTGAATCAGAGTACATATTTTTAACAAAACAAGGCAGGCGTTTGCGCGACGATCGACTTAGGGATCGTATCAAGAAACACGCACGAAGCGCGGGTATTGATGCGAATTTATTCTTGCATCTATTTCGTCACACGTCAGCCACGATGTTTATGGAGAACGGAGGGTCGATGCGCCACCTCTCCGCTATCTTAGGGCGTACGGACCCACGCTCCACTATGCGTTACACAACGCCATCAGACCGGTCGCTAAAAGAGCAGCACCTCTCATTCTCACCGATGAATGACGTGCTGAATCCGCATTATACGCTAAACTAGAAACAACGCAATCAAGCCGGAAAGCCTTCGCAGGCCGACCGGCTTTCTCTTCGTTTATGTGCGTACATGTACGGTTATGCGCTCTGCGACTGCGAAACGTGTAGAGAAGGTAGCGTACGTCCAGTATTAAAACGTAAAGTGACGTATTTAATATCAGATCGTCGGCGGAATCAATTTTTATATAGTAGGAGGCAGTGTAAGTGAAGACGGTTAACGATATTATCGATCACAACAACGGAACAGCGCGCAAATAATGCGCAAATGTGTGTTATATCGCGTGATCTTTATATTATTGTATGCGAGGAAACGGAGGTCCGAAATAACAATACGTAAACTTGGCGCGGATTACGAGCGGTTCATCGTAGAATCGCGTAAGAATCCGGAGGTCGCTGCGTGGCTGGACGCTGAGGGTTGCGCTAGGTGGGTTCAATCCGGTAGTGCTCGGCTACGAGTGGTGTGCGGAGTGTCGGCCAGAATTGGCAAAAAATGAAAACGTAAGAATGGCGGAGGAATAAGTAGAAAACGGGAGATTGATATAAAAGCAGGCCATTTACAGTGTGTATCACAGTTTATCATAGTTTATCAAACGTAATACATTTTTCATCAAATAGCTAAAATAGGTTTTCATAAGTTATCATACAACTTCATTTTGCATATTGTTATTTCTCGTCCAAAAATGCGGAATCGCCGAATTTGGCGTTTTACGATCCGCAATCTATCAGACTATAATCGGAGGTGTCAGACGGATGACTACAGAAACACAACTTGATTTACACGCGGACCTAGCGATCTGCAGCGCAGCGACTGATGGCGGTTGGCACTTAAACGTAGCAAACGAAGAAGACTGCGGAGCATTTTACGCAGACGATGGAAGCATCGTAATGGACTTCGGAGCCACGCCGAATCGTACGATCAAGTATGCGGGGATGCGCCTTCTCCAGCGGACGCGACGTTTATCGTCGAAGCACGCACCGGTTGGCTGATCGCTATTGAGCGGGCGATTAACGCTGAGGAAGAGAACGCACGCCTCTACGAAATCATTCCGAGAC
Organism: Paenibacillus sp. FSL L8-0340; assembly: GCF_038593145.1. Taxonomy (NCBI): domain Bacteria; kingdom Bacillati; phylum Bacillota; class Bacilli; order Caryophanales; family Paenibacillaceae; genus Paenibacillus; species Paenibacillus sp. FSL L8-0340. The sequence goes on along the minus strand of NZ_CP151967.1, from coordinate 5,602,164 downwards.
TGCAGGCGGAGATTAAGAGGAAGGAACGGGCGGAGTCAGCGGCGGTAAATGGCGGGAGGACTGCGGAGGAACTTGCGGGATGATTTCTCTAGGCGGATAGCCAAACCCATAAAAGTTTGTAGTTTCTTATTTTCGTTGTATCATATTGGTGTGGGATAAATTATGAGGAAGGGAGACGGTGGGATGGGGAGTGAGAATCGAAAAAGGAATAACATGGTTCCTATACGATTAAGCGATGAGGAATTCGAGATTATTAGTAAAAAAGCAGCGATCGCGGAAGTAACAATTCCATACTACCTTCGGTTTCTTGCACTTAGGTCTGTGCCTCCAACAATATCAGGAAAAACTTGGAAGGTGGTTATCTGGAATATTCAGGTGATGGACGATACGTTAGCAGATATGAGCTATGATTACTTAACAAACAAGAAATTATACAATGAAGAGATTGAACAAATATCTGAAAAACTAAGCTCTTTACTTGACTGGCGGGAGGTATTGATACAAGTGGCTCACGCTAAAAACTGCATATTATCCGCGTAGTGTTGGATCGCTATTTTGAGGACGAAGGAGGGGCGAGTTGAGATTAATGCTGTCTATTGCTTTTCGATAGACCACATGAAAATAGACAAGATAATTCAGCTAACAAGGAATGTTCGTGAATACTTAAAGGAGGTGAGGAACATGTTGACTCTAAACGAGGCTTTGACGTTAATGATCTCGTTTGCTTCATTGGTATTAGTGATAGACAGAAAAAAGCGGAGCTAAAATAACCGGCCATCCGCCAAGATAATGGTTATCACTCCGCTGTACTTATTCAACGCTATTGTACGCCTATTCCACGTAAGACACAACAGAAAGCGCCAGGAAACGGAGAGTTGTTTCCTGGCGCTTTTGTTGTAGAGTGAATAATATATAAGCAGTATTCAGTAATTTCTTTGATTGAGTAGGGCTAGTGTATTGTCACATATATTATCATAGTGTAGAAGTTTGATTCCTTGTTGGATCTGGTGTTCTCGTCTAATCTTACGTGTCTTATCAGCTAAGTCATCTCTACGTCCAGCTACGACCGTATAATGAAAGCGAGTAGGGTCTAAGGTATAAAACTCGTCAGGTAACTGCACGTCAGGGTGTTTATACTTCTTCAATGTATTGGTGACCCCAGCAAAATTAGTAATCAACAAAGTCTGCCAGTCTTTTAGTTGATTTATACCTTTCCTAAAAGCATTCCCAAGCTCTCCGCTTTTTAAAGTAATATCTTTAACGGGATGTTCTAATTCCACGAATATGAAAGAGTACCCGTCAGAATTTTTTCCAATCAATAAATAATCCACTTTATACATCTCGCTAAGCTGGAATTCAGGGAATACATAAGCATCATGGTGTCCGAAGTCATAATAGTTGAATATTGATCCTATTAGGTAGAATGCTCTTGTATCTTTATTAATGAATTTTAAAACGTCGATTTCATTTTTAATAGATTTGTCATTAAGTTTCGTTAAGAACTGTTCCACAGTTGATTCAATTTCTTCTCGATTATCCAGCTCTACGAAATCTAAGTAATTATTCGGAAATAAGCTTTTATTATGTCTCACTGCCTTTGGATATTCTCTAAACAGATTTTTAGTTTTTAAAGTCCCGATCATACCTTCCTTTTCTTTCTCCAAAATTTGTGAATATGCTATTAGTTCAGTAGTTGTTAATACATTATAATCTCTATTATATAATTTCAAAGGGATTTTCCTTTCTATGTAACTAGTTCTTAGTATATTTTAACATGAAGGATGACTAATATTCCTGCTATTCCCATGTTTATCTTACAGGACACGGAAGTTCAATAAAACAGTGACAGTCATGGGCTTGTGCAGTCTGCGGAATGAGGGCCGGCGTTATCGAGTTCGGCGTGTCACCTACGCATAAGAAGGCGTTTTATGGCGTGAGTAAGGCGCTGATTACCGGCGAGGACCACGATTTTGTATACGTTGAGCCGCGTATCAGAGCACGCGTGAAAATACGAAATTGGACTCGCGCGGGGATGCTGCGGAGTCCAGTGTTTACGGAGTTTATCATGTGATATTACGTGATGTAGCTTAACGCATTTCTGAGGTATACCGTAAAGTCATTAAATCGAGCTTGATCCACTGTACAGTAAGGTTGATTAAAGCTTTTAGATCGTTTATGTCCTTGTCGATCCATTTCCTGGTATAGTGCGTTTCATCATTACCAAGCCATGCGGCTCTCTTAGCGGTCTCTTTAATGGCCTCATGTTGAATGTAGGATTGGATTACCTGTCCAAGTTGCGATTTATGCTCCCTAATTATTTCGGCAACGCTTGGGTTCTTAAACGCTGCATAATCCTTTATCAAAAATTCAAGTGATTTTCGATATCCCATACCACAAATGTGGTTGAGCCCTAACTGCTCGGATATCACTGCTTGGTTAAATATGTTTGAAAACTCGCTTGAAATTTCTTGGATCTCTCGATCAAACTCAACACGTATATTTTGTGCTGGAGTCGTGTGAGAGAACAAGTAACCGATCTTGTCTTCCCATTCGAAAATAGCAATATGCGTCTTATCACAAACGCTCCGAGGGCAGTGATAAATTAATTCGAGTTGCTCGCTTTCTTGGGCAATATGAGCGTGAATAATCGTTTGATCAGCGTGAGGCATAGGCTTCAAACAATGGGGGCAGGTAATGTCGTACTCAACTATTTGCTGACTACCGTATTCAGTCGAAACATAAAACACTTTCATTTCTCCTCTCAGTATTATTTAGTAAATACATTATGAATTTCCGCACGTGGCCCGGGATTTACCTGATGCTGAAAATTTAAAAAAACACGTCCGAGTGTTATTTGCGTCCTTTATACTCCGCTTGACTCGCTTCCGGGAAGGCGGCGTGTTTCCATAGTTCGAACGTTTTAGCGAGCTCGCGGTCGCCGTTCTTATGTAAGTGGACGTTAGCGTATCCGTACGCATCACCGTTTCGATGGCGCGCTTTACCGGTTTTTATCGATATGATGCGGCCCGACCGTGTAATTTCGTAAATCTCCTCGTACCCTTCGACATCCTTACGTTCTTCTTCCATGTAAACCTCCTAGCTCGCGTATTTAAACGTACATCTAACGCGAATATAGTGCGATCCGCGTATCTTAACGGATACCTCCGTAATATCTTCGATAACTCCGCTGCCCTTAAGTTCATTTCCGATGAACACAATGATCGGCAGGCGCTCTATTTGCGCGGTATAAAATTACACGTTAGAGGTTAACGGCTTCATATATCGGCTCATATGCGTAGTCCTTTTGTGATATCTCCCGTAGTATTTCGACAAAATAGCGCCATCTCCTGCGGGAGACGGCGTTTTGTGTGCGTATGGAAAAGGATCATCTCCTAGCTTCCGTCAGAAAGAGGTGTTATGCGGTCGCTACGACAATATAGGACGTATAATTTCTACTTTCTATATTGCTAAGTGATAAAATAATGACTAGAGGAGTTGAGTGGTTTGAAAACCTTAAAAGTTGGAGTCAATTGCAAAGACTATATGAGTACTGGAGAATGCGACTGTGGTAGAGAAGATTTTCCGTATGGTAGTGTGAAGAGTAGGGTGCTTTGTGAGATTATTAAAGTAGATAATGATGAATACGTAAATTGGATGGAGGTTTTTACCCACGGAGCGGCACAACTAGGGCTGACTGTAAAAGAGTTCAAAGAAAAATATTCACACATCTTCTATGCAGAGGATGATAAACACGGGTATAGAACGAAGGATAAACCGCTCGCGCACCGTACGAACCCGAAGTTTTGATTGACGCTGCCTCTAGCCTACAGCGAGACGGACGTATCCTACTCGTTCAATAACGAAAACGAGTGCATCACCAACGTAACGCTCCGGTCAACCCCAGACGAAGACGGCATCATCCTTATCATGGGCGACGATACGATGGAATATTTCATCCCCATAGTGAGCGGTAGTCGAGTATTTAGGAGGCGCTATCTTATCATTTCATAATGATACCTTGTAATTGAACTATTTTAGATATCACAATATAACCCTACTAATCTTGGGTATTAGTGTCAGGCTCTTGGGAATGATGATAGTGTAACTTACTTAATAAGAAATTAGGAGATGATGGAATGTCATATAACACGGCCAATTACAACACATTTGATGAATGGTATGATCTTGTGCTTAACAATAATGAGGAAGTATATCCATCTCTAAGGATTCCTTATGGTGATTGGGTGGATGATTATATCTCGAACATTGAAAGTCAGTCTACTCGGGATGTGAAAGATTTATTAAGATGTCTCTTGCAGCCTGTCACACGAAGATTAGACGTATCGGATTATAACCAATATCAATTACTATGTGAATCTGAAGATGAAACGCTTAATATAATGGCAGAAAAAATGTCGCATAACGAAAGATATAAAAGGCTAGCTTATGGAAAAGATGCTTGGGAGGGTTTAACATGGGTTCTGGAACTACTTCCAATTAGTCCTTATAGTGCTGTTAAAGCACTTGAAAGCTATGTGTCTTCTCAACCTAATTTGCCTGATGATAGGATAACTGGTATAGACCAATGCGTCCAAATTATATTCTCCAAATTCATTCATTTTGAAAACAAATTAGATACTCTTCTTAGCTTGAAGTCTGTTGAATTTGAATGGCTCGTCGAATATCTTTATGAAAGGATGGGATACGACACAGAATGGAAGAGTGCTACGCATGATGGCGGCAAGGATGTTATTGCTAGTATTGATCGGACTGATGGCAGAGAATATGTGTATGTGGAATGTAAGTTATACAAAACAACCAAATTAAAGCTAGAAACCATTAGAGCATTCCGTGACACGATATTGGAAGATAAAGTGAATCGTGGAGTGATTTTTTGTACTGGTTATGTAAGTAGAAGTATAAGGGAGTTCGATAAACGGATTCAAGTATGGACTTATGAGGATATTAATATTCTCTTGAATGCACATCTTGGTAGTGACTGGATAGACAGATTGGATAGAGTAATTGATTTGAAAAGGAGACAGTACGGGGAGTGAGGCAGCTTGGCATAACGTTAACCGCTTAAGCATCTGCTGAGTTTAATGAGAGATAACATGAAATGAGCTTGTATGCTGAGTAAGCACGTGATAATATCAAATTATTCGCCGCACAGGATTCGAGGGTGTGTAAACGTGATTAAATCACCGTTACTACCCAAAATACTGTGTGTCTAGCAGAACGGTATAGGTTGTGAAAAGACCAGGAAGCCTTATGTATCAAGGGTTTATGCTGGATGGTGGCGTATAAATCCTGCGGTACGTGAGTACCGTACGGGTTCGACCCCTGTCCTCGGCATCCTTGATTTATAAGGTGTTTTTCCGAAAACCTTGGTTTTGAAACAGATTAGGAGAGAACTTTTTATCGAGTTCTCTCCTGCAGTTCTCTCCTTTTTCCGAAGGAGAGAACGAGGGGAAGATCGCATGACTCTCATGGAATATTGAGGGCAATGCGATCTTTTTTATTAAAGGACCAGAACATTGCTCATCGCTGATGCTGAAGATACTTTGTAGTTGTATTCCAAGTGAGAATAAATGTCCTCTGTTGTAGAATAGTTGCTGTGTCCCAGCCATTCCTGAATTTCTTTCATGCCGACTCCATTGGCGAGTAAGAGGCTTGCACAACTATGACGCAGGTCGTGGAATCGAATTCGACGTAGGCCATATTTTACTACTGTGTATCAAAAATATTAATAAATTTTTGTGTAGCTGTTGACAGAGGCATTCCTTTTTTTGTAGCTATTCCCAGACTTCTTGAGGGTATCTTTTCCGCAATTACTAACTCATATAACAGTTTGCTTTTCAATTCTTTTTGAACATAATCCTTCATAGTGCAAGCAATCCCTAATCCCTTAATGGCGAATTCTACCATCAAATCCATGTTGCTAAGTTCGATTTGTGGGTCTACAGCGACTCCGTGAGAACGAAAATATTCATCAATATATTCTCGTGTACTCCCACCCTGTTGAAGGAGGATAATAGGGTAGTTTTCTGTAAGCTTTTGAATGGATAAAGATTCCTCACAAAGATGTTTATACTTTTCGCCTACAACGAAACAGTCCTTCATTTGTAAGGTTTTGATAATATCAAGATTGCTTTCATCCGTATTGTAGAGATTCAAAATACCGATATCAATTTCGCCTACGTTTAATAGCCTCGCTATTTCATGACTCGAATCATCTTTTATATACATTTTGATACTTGGGTATTCACGATTATATTGGCTGATATATTGTAATAAATCGTATTTGCATACCGCACTGCATACTGATATCCGTAATTGTCCCGCCTGCATCTGCTTCAGTTCAGAAAACTTCCGCTCGGCTGTCAGCATCAGACCGTAACCCTGCTCGATGTATTGAAACATAATTTCTCCCTCAACGGTCAGTGAAACACCTTTTGCATTTCTATAAAATAACCGCCCCCCAAGTTTTTCCTCTAATTGCTTTATGGATTGACTTATTGCGGGCTGAGAGCTAAATAACTCCTTCGCAGCTTTAGAGATACTTCCCAATTTTGCAGTCGTATAAAAAATTTTATAAAGCTCTAAATTAATAGACATATAAGAATTCAGTATACCTCCTATCCGAAAATCGTATTTCACTTATATCTATTTATTCAATATAATGAGCTGAAAGAATTAGTCAATGACTTATCCGCAAGGGAGGCGACAAATATGTCACTACTGTATTATCTGCTTTCATTTTTATCGGGGATTTCTCTAACCTTACAAGTTGGAATAAATGGACAGCTTCGCTCAAAAGTCGGAAGTCCAATTCTCTCCTCTTTCATTAGTTTTGCTGTAGGGGCATTGGGTCTTGCTCTTGTATTTTGCTATATTTTAGCAAACGGTACCTATACAATGTCGGGTGAAAATACGATTAAGGGTGTCCGTTGGTGGATGTTAGCAGGTGGTCTATTTGGTGCGTTTTATATTTTCACAACCATATTCGCTTCTCCTAAAATCGGATTTGCCAATATGTTCAGCCTGATAATCTGTGGTCAAATCATTCTTGCCATTTTATTTGACCATTTCGGTCTTTTAGGAAATGATGTTCACCTAATCAACCCTTATAGAATTGTGGGTGTAGTTTTACTTGTGTTGGGAGTGTACATCATACAAAAGCATTGAATGAATTGTATTTTACATTTTGGAGGGTCATCATTGGACATTACTGATTTTCAAGAGTGGGTAAAACAGTATTATCAAGACAGAGGCTGGTCGGATTTGGATATATTCATTCGTATTGGCTTTTTAGCCGAAGAAACGGGTGAGGTTGCAAGAGCTATCCGGGCACTGGAAATCGGCAGAGATCGGCCTGATGAGAGCAGAGGATCATTTGAAGAAAATAAAAGTCAATTAACGGAAGAACTTGGGGATGTGCTTGGAAATCTTATTGTTATCGCAAACAAGTATGATATTTCATTAGAGGAAATATTCCACTCCCATAAGAAAAAGCTAGCCCAAAGGTATTCATAAGCGGGTATTTCCGCAAACCAGAATAATAGCGAATTCTGTGTGCTTCAAACGGGCTGCGACAGGCGCACAGGATTCCATGCTAGAGGTCCTCATTTGAGCTATCTGTTCTTCACAAAACAGATAGCTCAAATGAGGATTTTTTTATGGCGTCACTTGTAAACAAAATCAACGTATAACATCGGCTCGTTTAATCTCACTGCCCAACGCGAGTTTCCCGCACTTTACCGCTTTCTCCTATCACAGTCGATGTTATCTCTGAGCTCACATCCGACAATTCTCCCTGCCGGCTCGCATAATTTTTGACTGAATTCAACGAAATGTTCTCTCTGAAAAAATTTTGGGATTTAGTGTGATTTCCTATTATCAATGTAATGGTATATATGAGGCCGCTTTTGAGAAACTGCGAAAAGCTATAGATTCTACATATTTATTTATCCTCCAGCTTTTCATAGTAATCTGCAATGTAAAGGAGATGATTAGTGGAAACAGGAAGTACAGGATGAATACCGTCGCCGCCTCATTGAGAAAAATTTCCAGTAATCGACAATCAAGAGGACCTCAAAAGGATTAGCTTATACGTTGCGGATCAGAGTTCAGAGTAATAATAAAACAATTCTAAGGAGGAATTTCTATGAAATTCGGCAAAAAATTAATTGCTAGTACTTCTGTTATTGTGGCATCTTTGGCGGTTGCAGTAACTGCGTTTGCAAATACGGACACCAAACCTGTAACCGGCTATGGTACTCTGACTGGTACATTGTCGGCTTCGGGTTCCACTGCAAATTATTCGACTTCGGTAAGTTATAACAGTGACAAAGCCTACCTGACAATCGCCGGCTCTGCACAAAATGTAAACGGCACTACAGTTATTACGAAGTCGCAGATCAATAGTTCAAGAGGCGCGACCAGCTACAATGGATATTTGTCACCGTTAGGGTCGAACGTATATGTTGTTTATGGGACACACGGGGTGCAAGGCGGCAACACATATAGTGCGGATGCTGTTTTCACATATACACATCTCTGATCATTGATTGTTATTTGAAATAAGTTTATGCCATGCAGAATAAAACGGAGGAGATGCGCTCTATCTGCATGGGCATAAACTTTTTTTCTATGTAGTACATATCAATTTGAACTTATATTTGACGATTGTAAAAAACTCATTGACATCTATTTTTGACGATTGTAAAATATTGAAAAAAGACAATTGCCAAAAAAGGAGCAGGCTACATGAAAATGAAGAAACTTCCAGAGGCCGAGTTTGAAATTATGCGGGTGGCCTGGGCCAATGAACCACCTATTACGACAGCGACGATAATGGAACAGCTTGGTAAAGAGCGCGAGTGGAAAGCTCCAACAGTGATCTCCCTTATGCTGCGGCTGGTGGAACGAGGATTTTTACGTACGGAGAAGGAAGGCAAAGAACGCACGTACTACCCTTTGGTCGATAAGGATGTGTATCTCGCTTTGGAGACGGAGCATTTCTTGAAGCAATATCATGATGATTCATTTTTAAGCTTCGTGAACACACTTTATAACGAGAAGCGTCCGAGTGACAAGGAACTGGATGAGCTGCTGAAGTGGGCGAAGGAAAGGAGGGAGTGACAATGCATAGCTTTCTCATCACTCTGCTCGAATGTTCGGTCTCTATGACGGTTATTGGGATTATCTATATGGCGGTTACGCCTCTTTTGCAAAATCGTTTTACAGCAAAAGGAAGGTATTACGCCTGGCTGGTCATTGTTATCGGCTTTATTGTTCCGTTTCGTTTCCATCTTCCCGTCTCAATTATTTCTGTGGATACGTTATTCTCTACTCTGGGCAGTACTGATCCTTCCAACTTTAATCCGCTAACAGCAGCAGCATTTCCCGGAATTACCGCAACAGCATTCCCTTGGCTCAGTGTAGCTGTTGGCGTTTGGATAACAGGAGTTGTCCTATTCACCGCCTGGCATATGTTCCGGCACAGACGTCTGTTGCGTTTGATAAAACGCTGGAATGAAAATTCCAACGACAGACAGGCATTGCGATTGTTGCAGCAGTTAAAAGCTGAACTGAATGTCACCCGGCATGTAGATTTGCAGATTTGTCCCGCTGTTTCGAGTCCAATGCTGGTGGGGTTAGTTCATCCTGTTATTTTGCTTCCTTCGAATCGTCTCTCGATTCAAGCCTTGCGGTTCATCCTGAAGCATGAGCTCATTCACCTCAAACGCAAGGATTTAGGCTATAAGCTGCTCGTTTTTACAGCTGCTGCGTTGCATTGGTTTAACCCGTTCGTCTACCGGATGGCACGGGAAATCGCTATTCAATGTGAGCTTTCCTGTGATGAAGCAGTCGTCATGCACTCCGATATGAACAACCGGCAGCAATATGTAGAGGCTATTATTAATGTTGTGAGGAATCAATCGATAGGACGCAGCGCGTTCTCCACCAGCTTTTCTGACAATAAACTGAGTTTAAAGAAAAGAGTGTATTCCATTATGGATACCCGCGGCAAGAAATGGGGGTTTTCCCTTCTCATCGTAATTTCTTTAGCAGCCGTTGGAACAGGCGTAGTTTTGCAACTGAATTCAGCACAGCCTGAAACAGCGTTGCCAGTGTCGTCAATACAAGCCGCAGCAAATGAGATTGTATCCAACCAGGAAGGGAAAGATCCTGAAGGTTCAGCACTTCCCTCACCCGTAGCATCTCCCGTAACATCGCCTGTGCCTTCCTCGTCTCCAATCAAAGAGGATCGCCCAGTGAATGAGTTGAAAAAAGAAGAGACAGGAGCTGTTTTAAGAGAGGGTGTCGGGGAGGATGTTAAACCCAATTCCAAGCCTTCGTCATTTATTGAGTCGACAACGCAGTCTATGTTACCCGAACTCAGGGAAAGCAAAAAGTGAAATTATATGTTTACTTTGAAACCCGATGCAGCAGCAGTCCACATTACACAAAGGAGATGAAAATGTGAATATACGAAAGGGATGTAGACTTGTTTTATTAATGCTTATCATTTCATTAGTTCTTATTGGGTGCTCTGCGGATAAGACGCAAACCTTGAATTCAAGTCTCTCTCCTAGTGCTGAGCCTCAAAAGGCAAGTGCTCCCTCCAAAAATCCATTTGAGACAGACGGAGAGAATCAAGTGATTTTAGGCAGGATGAGTCATAGGTTTGCTAATCCAAAGCTGGATCAAAGAGGACAGAGGGCTCCTATGGCGTACAATGGCGGGGAAATGAAAATTGATTATCAGGTGGCCGCCTCTGGAAAAGCCAATAATGTTGGATTTCTCATTTTTATCAATGGACAGCCGCAGCCTTACAAGTTTAATTCAACAGAGACTCCGTATGAGTATATGCACATTTTTGAGGTGCCGGATGATGATGAAAACTATACTCCATTTACTTTTGTATTCACCCCAATCACGGGAAAAAAAGGGGATCAGCTTTCAATCAATATCATCAGTGTATATAATCCTGGCTTCACTCCAGATATGAAAGAAACTTCTTCTTACGGAGGTTACCAAACAACATTGCAATTGGATGGAATCATTAGTTTTAATACGGATCCCAAGCCACTGGATGACCCCTCCATCATGAAACAAGAAGTGTTAAGTGACGTTCGTCAGACCACGGAGCCCATTACCCGGGAATTACTGGAAAAGGCCAGCGGATTCGAAAAGGTAGACCTCAATGCATTGGATAAAAAAGTCTATAACGAGCTTCAAATAGATGGTGACGTGCGTATGGACAATTATTCAATCGAAGGAAAAGATAAAGTACATGTAACCTTCAAGTTATTCGGTCATCCCGGTGTACAATATCGAAGTACATTCTATATCAACCACCAAGCCATTAGTGCCAAGAAGGTTTCTTTTGAGACGAAGCTGACCAAAGGCAATGTATCGGTGATTGAAGCCGACATTGAAGTGGAGAAACTGGAGGATTTCAATACGTTCTATGTCGTTTCCGCGCCCCTTAACGCGAATGATTTTCCTGATGATGTGATCATTTTGGATAAAACAGCATCCGTACTGCTCTACAAAGGAAAGGAGTGATGGGAATGAAATCAAAACAAATCGGTGCTCTTCTGCTATTGCTCGTATTTGTGATAACAGGATGCATCCGTACCGAACCTGGCAAAATAATCACGGGTCAAACCGTCAGCTCCAATCATGCAACCTTCGTTGCCTCGACCCATAGTGTGGGGAAAGCAGGGGAGCAGCCTTTATCGAGCTCATCCTCCGTGCAGGCTCCTGTCTCTTTGTCATTCGGACAAATAAAGGGGGATATCCGAAACATCTACTACGCGGATGAGAATAAGGCCTTTCTATCGGCAGATCAATTGGTACTGGTTGACCTGCAAACTGGACGAGCAATAGCTGAGACTGCTGGAATGGATTTCGATCAGCAATTGATGTGGACAACCAAACGTGGATATGTAGCAGTCGGTGTGAAAATCACTACCGGCAATAATAGCGGCGGAGGGTTAACAACGGGTGGCGAAGTCGCGTTCAGCGCTGTGTTTTATGACCAGATGCTTAAGCAACTAACAACGTTTGACTTTAGTCCTTTGCTTAAAAAGAATGAGCATATTTCATTTCTGAAGGCCATTGCAATTTCTTCTGATGGAACACAAGCCGCCTACGCTACAAATAACGGACTTTATTTGTATAACTTCAATACCAAGAAAAAAACAACTGTCATTGATTTGCAAGCAAAGGATATCGCAAAACGTTCAGGTATCGTTACTTTTGAACAAATTGGTTTTACCAATAAGGACAAGAGTTTGGCTTTTAAGGCGCAGAGTCTAGAAATCCCTGTGGCACCCGGCAAGACTTCCTTCGATTCATGCGGAACGGTGAGTCTGAATGGCAGTGGCCTGGCAAATCTGACCTTTGACAACTACACCTGCAAGGAATTGACGGCATATGACCAGCGGCTGCTTCTCGCAGAGGATTTTACAATTCCCTCCGGAAGATTGCTTGTCATGGGCACTCCCGGGAGCAAAAAGAATTTTCTCAGACTGACCGAAAAAGGGGAGAGCGGATTTGTAACAGGGTCAGACAAGGGGCGTTATTTTGCCACCACTCTTGCGGAAAAGGGCAAAACCGGTTGGAAAATTCGGGTGTACGATACCAGCACCGGCAAGCTGCAAGCGGAGCAACACCTATCAAGCGGCGGAGAGGCACGTTATATGGCCAACGACCCGATTGTTAAAGTCTTCGATGATGAGAGGACCTATATTGTATTGCTGGGGGCGCGGCAGCTCGATATCAAACCGAAAATCGTGGCCAAGCGGTTTTAAAAGGAGTGATCAGCCTGTGAAGGTCACATTTAAAGGGATTTCCAAGCAATATAAGGGGAAGTTTGCCTTACAGGACTTTTCGGCAGAGATGGATAACGGGATTTATGGACTGCTCGGGACCAACGGGGCGGGAAAGACGACGCTGATCAATATTTTTGTCGGCATTTTGAAAAGTGATAAAGGTCAGATCCTGATCAATGATGTAGATGCGCGAAGCCTCGGTGTGAACTTCCTGTCCCAAATCGGCTATTTGCCGCAGTTTCCGCAATTTTACAAAAATTTCGAAGTGTTGGAATTCCTGAAATACATGTCCGTCCTGAAGGAGATCCCCAAACAGCAAGGAGAGAAACGGGCAAAAGAACTGCTGGAGATTGTCAACTTAACCGGTGCCGCCAGTAAAAAAATCGGTGCTTTATCCGGCGGGATGCGCCAGCGCGTCGGCATTGCCCAAGCGATGCTCAATGATCCCGCTATTCTGATTCTTGATGAGCCGACCGCAGGACTCGATCCCCAGGAACGCATCCGTTTCCGCAATCTGATCACCAAATTCTCGGAGAAACGGATTGTCCTGCTGGCCACCCACATCGTTTCCGATATCGAATTCATCGCTAACCAGGTCATTTTGCTGAAGGACGGGCGGCTTTTAAAGCAAGATACGCCGCATGCGCTTGTGGACGGGCTGGCTGGAAAGGTGTGGAAGGTAACCGCGTCGGAGGACACACTGGACGAGAAACTGCACCGGCTCAAAATCAGCAATATGCTGCGGGAGCAGGAAGAGATTCATTTACGGGTCATAAACGATGAAAAACCGGATATCCGCGCCGTGAATGTGCAGGCCAATCTGGAGGATGTCTTCCTGTATTATTTCGGTGAGGGCGAGCAATGTTAACGTTAATCGGCTATGAATGGCGCAAGCATTTTCGCAAAGGGTCGCTTATCGCCGCGCTGCTTTTATTTACAGTGTTGAATGTCGGGAAAATTTATAGTGTGCACGAGAGTAATTCGCTGCTTGAGAACCCGGGATGGGGGGCGTTGTATACAGAGCAGTTTCACGACTTCGGCGGAACGATTACCGATGAGAAGATCAGGAGGCTGATGGCTATTTACCAGCCACTGGCGAACCAGACCGCCGAGCTGACGACAAGCACAACCTATCGCCCTCCGGGTACACGTTTGAGCAATGTCTATACCGATTGGAACTTTTTTCGTTATTGTTTTGTGAATCCGATGAAATATGACTACGATTACAAGGCATATGCCGAGAGTGTAGTGACCAGCGCCAAGAACAACATAACGTTTTATGAAGCATTGGGCAATCGTTATGATTCTCGGAAGAATGCAGCCATTGCGGAACTGTTTCAAGGACGGTCGATCACCAGCTTCGCCTATACGGAGATGTACAACTACTATGTCCAGTACGACTTCTCTGCGCTGCTGGTATTGCTAATCTGTCTCTACGGTCTCTTGAACGTATTTTTGTCCGAGAAGGAAACAGAGATGGACACGTTGCTATTGACCACTAAAGCAGGAGGCGTTAAAACCGCTTGGGCTAAACTATTGGCCTCGGCTCTGTTTGTATGCAGTGTCTCGTTTTGGTTTTGGCTGGTTGATTTTTTCGCCTTTTCCCTCCTCTTTGACTCGTGGGACGCAGCCTTTTCTCCATTGTATGCTCTGGAGGATTTCATCCACGCTGGGCTGAATATGAACCTGGGTCAATACGCCTTGTTATCTGCACTGGTGAAAACGGCGGGCATGCTTGTACTTGGACTGTTGTTTCTGTTGATCTCTTCTTTGTTTCGTAACGCGTTGCTCCCTTTTATTCTCAGCTTGCTTATTTCCTTCGGTTGCATGTACCAGCAAGAAGCCTTCGCAGGCTCCGGGCGTATTCTGCTCAAAATTATCAATCCGTTTGTGCTGGTTGTGAATCGCGAGCTGTTCCGGAGAGCCGAATTTGTATCTTTATTGGGCTACCCGCTGCCAAGCTATATCGCCGCCCTCTTGATTGCAGCCAGCTTGGGGATTGTCTTTCTTTGCGGCCTGGCAATTTTCATGAGAAAGAATGCACTGCGCAAGGGGGATGGAAATCGTGTCAACTTGGATGTATGAGATGAAAAAAATGTTCCTCCTGCAGAAAGGCTTGTTGTTTATCATTTTGTATTTTGTCTTGAGTGCGGCGGTTATGCTGGTTCTGGATAAGCCCGAGAGCCCGGACATGGAGATGAACGCTTCGCTCTATTCGCCCTATCTGAAGCAAGTGCAAGGACCGTACACAGAGGCAACCGAACATTTCTTTATGGAGGAGGCCGCCCGGATATCCGACGCCAAGGTCGCTCTGCAAAAAGCGACCGATGATTATTACGACGGGAAAATGGGGAAAGCAGCGTTTCTGTCCACGTCCGGCCCGCTGGAGGCGCTCCTGCAAAACGAGAAGGGCTTTCAGCTGATCTATGACCAATATACCTATGTCCGTGAGCATCCGGCCAATCGTTATTTTCTATACACGAATGGCTGGAACGGACTGCTCGCCCATGACAGCCTGGATTTATTGTGGGTACTACTGTTGTTACTTCTGGTAACACCGGTGTTTTGCTTCGAATATGAGAGCCGGATGGATGCACTCCTCCTTACGGTTCGCAAGGGGACCCGGTACCATGCGGTCTGCAAGATTGGACTAGCGTTATCAACGGTTGCTGTGCTTTGCCTGCTGTCCACAGGCTTGCGGTATATCTTCTACCAGTTTCAATACGGTCTGGAGAACGGAGGTTACCCACTGCAAAGCCTGTCTTACTTCGCGACGTCCACCCGGGATTGCACCCTGTTTGAAGCTTTTATGTGGGTAACGGCGGGCAAGCTGTTCGGCAGCTTGTGTTTTGCCGCGCTGATTTTGTTGGTTTCAGTGTGCCTGAAAAAATATGCGGTTGCCTTGTTTTCCTGTACGGCGGTGATTCTGCTTCCCTACTATGGACTAAGTCTGGAATCGACGAAATACTTTTTGCCAGGGCCCCTGGGGTTTCTGGTATCCACCGGTTATCTGCGTGGCACAGAGTACGAGCGTAATCCACTGAATAATCAGTTGGATGTGGTCTTTCGGGAAGTCTCTCTTGCTGTGTGGAGCGTCGTATTTGCGGTCACGCTCATTCTCTGCCTCGGTGTACTAGTTGTGATTTTGAACCGGCGTACTAATATGTGGAGCACAGGGAAGCGAAAGCGGGGAATAAGAGCGGTCAGCTTGATGCTCACTTTATGTATGGCATTGTCCGCGATCGCCGGCTGTTCCTCTCGTGACAATACGGAAACAAGGGTTATCTTTAATTATTCCTCCAAGCAATCCTATGAAAACGAGCATTATCGCTTTTTCATAGACGAAACAGATCTGAAGAATATTCGCATTGTTTTTGAGGATAAACAAACTGGTGAAAAGCACAACTTTATCCGCAACCCGATGCCCTCCTTAACCCGAGTGGAGAATGCGTTATTTGGAAAAGGCACACATGTCTACTACATAAAATATGATTCGGACAAAGCAGGGTTCAGGGAGAATGTGAATCGATTGTCCATGATTGAGGTGGATACAACGACTTTTCGTGAACGAGTTGTCTTCGAAAAGAAGCTGAGTATGAACAAAAGTCCTCTATTGGGTCTGGCGAAGGCGAATGCTCAAGATGTGAATTTTTTTATGAGCATGAGTGCTTTCTTTCTGGATGAGCATAGTTTGTACTTCATCGGCCAAGATGAAATTCGGCGAGTCAATCGGCTGACCGGGGATATGCAGGTTGTGCTTCGGGCTCCGGTCATGAGAAGTATAGCATTTGACGGCCGCACGATTTATTATGTCGATGGAAAATCCCAGGTGGTCCAGCATGACACGAAGACGGATTCCGAGACGGTAGTCCCCGACCTTATTACACAGGCCTTTGTTTTGACCGATACCGAGCTGCTTTTTTTAAATCGGAAGGACCAGCAAAAGCTTTATGCCCTGGATTTGCGAGATTCTGACCTCCACAAGCTAACAGATATGCCTGTACTGAGCTTCTATTGCGAGGGGCAATCGATCTTCTACGTGAATAAGGAGGATCAGAAGCAATACCGTCTGGATCGGAGCGAAACCGGCAGTTAGCTTCCATTTTGCTCTGAATGTGCTTAAGAGTGCGAAAATTATAGGAACAAAAATAGATCAATCGCAATGGGCTACGGTTCTCCATTGCGATTGATTTTTAGTATAAAGGGTTAGCCTGGTTCTTCAATGTAATCGACTACATTACATTCATTAGCTTGAATCACATGTTGACTCTTAACTATGTATCTTTTGTAACATTCTGGATGACTATAGTAAACTATTATATAATAAGGGAAAATATATAATAGTTTACAATAATATTGGGAGACGCATCTTGTCAGTAATCCTCCTTTGGTTCTTCCGATAAGGGTATGAAGGGAGAGAGCAGCAATTGTGGGGAAGAAAAGGTAAGCAGCAGGATGATTTTTACGAAGAACTTTGTGTGAAATATTTCAAAAATATCCATGGCTATTGCACTCGCTTAACCAAAGGGCAAGTACAACTGAGTGACATTGTAGAAGAATGCACCCAAAATACGTTCCTTGAAGCCCGGAAGCAAATTGAGAGATTGCAAAACCATCCTAATGTTGAAGGATGGCTCTATGTTACCGCGAGGAACTTGGTCAGAAATAGCTATCGCAGTATGTACATAAAGAGGCGGCATGAGATCGTTTTAGATGACGGAATGCAATTCTTTAGTGATGATGATGAACTTGCAGCATGCCTGGAAGAGACATATGAAATAGATGAATTGAGTAAAAAAGTATTGAGTGGTCTTAATGAAAGTGAATTTCAATTGTATAACGATTATTTTAGAAATCAATTACCAGTACAAGAATTGGTCGATAAATACCATATTTCCAATACTGCCGTAACCACAAGAATCTATCGGGTCAAGAAAAAAATAACAAATAATATACATGATTACTTTAAGGAGATGTAGTTTTTTTGAAATACATTGTGATCTCAACAGACGAATGTAATGTACATAATGGGGAGAGTAATAGCTAATGAATAATCGGAAAGAGGATCAAAGGATCTTTAAGGAAATTCTGCAAGAAAGGAGTAGTGATGCTGCTGCTAAAGATAAATTCTATCGGATTTTGCATGAGGCTTCGATGGCTGATGCAGAGACGATGGATACCGATTTGCTAAAAGAATGTGTTCAGACCCTTGATTTACTTGAGGAAGACACATTGCCGCTTTCAGATGAAAAGGCGCAAGCCATGCAGAGGAATATTGAAAACCAATACAGGACCTGGAAATTGACTAAACGTAGAACTGTTGTAAAAAAATTAATAATTAGAGTTTCAGCCGTTTTCTTATTGTTTTTTTGCTTCTCCTCCATTGTAGCCAATGCATTCGGGTTAAACTTTTTCAAAATAGTTGCCAGTTGGGGAGAAGAAACTTTCGATTTTATGGCACAAACAAAGCCGCGGCCAACCGATAATGCGCCAAACGATCAAACCTACGAGAGCATTGATAAAGCTTTTGAAAATGTGGAATCCAGGCCACTTTTGCCCGAGTGGTTACCAGAGGGCTTCCATTTTAAGTATGCAGAGAAATTTGAACGAACAACAAATACTAGAATCATGTTGTATTATTCCTCTGAACAAGCGGATGACATTCTTATTATTGATTATTTGTTGTATAAACAAGGATATGTAGTTGAAGGAGGGACTTCTTTCGAAAAGGATGAAACGCCCGTAATTACCTTCGATCAAAATGGCATCAAATATTACATTTTTCATAACTTGGAGCAGACACAAGTTGTTTGGGCAAATACCAATTTAGTAATCAATATCAATGGCAGAATTTCCGTAGAGGAAATGAAGAAGATGATTGAATCTATACCTACAAATGGAGGTCAAGACTGATGAGTATGTTGCGGAAGTATGTATCGTTGTCGATGGTTATGATTCTATTGTTATCATTTTATTCCACGGCTTTTGCAGCCGGTGATGATCAAGTGCTTCGAGCAAGTCCATACATTCGATCCTCAAGTATTAACGTTTTTGCGGATGGAAACGGAAAGTTAAGGGTTGAATCCTACGTGGGAGCTACAGGTATTGTTGACAAGTTAGGGATTAAGGAGTTATCGATCCAAAAAAAAAGTAACGGTTATTGGTTGCCTGTGGAAATCTTGATTAGCGATAATTATAAAGATGATGCTATCAGTTACATCTACGATACATTCTACTATGGTTCTGCGGGTACAACTTATAGAGCCTATGTTGAATTTTATGTAGAAAAAGATAACGGGTCAGAAACAAAAATATCTGTATCTTCTCCTGTAACAGTGGAATGATCAGCGGTGCTTCGCATGGCGTCATGGTTTATGTTCTCGCCTTGCTCCAAGAATCGTCCAAGCGATTAACGGCGGCATTAACGAAACCAACGAGATGATTTTGTGGGATGTCTTCTTACGTTGATCCTGCTCAAAAAACGAGGGGTGCCCCAATTAGCCATTTCATGGCTTTTTGGGGCACCCCCTACTTGATTCTCTAATAATAAGTAGGGGATGGGCAGCATCAGACTTGACAGTTGCTGTTGCTCAGGGGGTTAGCGTAGAAGGGGAGGAGGCGTACAGTTTTCAGAAATATCGGCTTTATCGGCCATCATCTGGCCTCGGCATGCGTTCAACTGATCGATGGCGGTCTGCTATATTTGTATTGCATTAACCCTGAAATCGCTTAGTTGTCTCACGTATAACCAAACTTGTAGGCAACATGACTTTCTTATTGCCGTAAGATGAGCCTTCGGTAATTTCGAACAGCAGCTTGGCACTCTCATAGCCAAGGACGTCAAAATATTGCTTCACTGTGCTCAAGGCGACTTTAGCGAACTTGGAGCTCTCGAAATCGTCAAAGCCGATTAGGGATACTTGTTCAGGGATACGGATATCAATTGCGGTCAGCCGTTCTATGACCTCAAGGGCCCGCTTATCGTTCGCGCAGAAAAGTGCAGTCAGCTCCCCGCTTTGTATCAGGTGTGCAAGCACAGAGTGGTCCATTTCCTTATCCAGGAACAAGAGAGACTCGGAGATTGGAATGGACGCATTCAACATGGCATTGCGGTAACCGTTATATCTGTCAATCTCCGGACTCAGATGATAGTCGTAAGCCGCAAATCCGATTCGTCGATGACCTTGCTGTATCAAGTATTCTACTGCTTCATAAGCACCGTCGTGGTTATTACATGTGACGACGTTGACAGGATAGCCGGAAGGCGAACGGTCAAGCATAACGAATGGGATCGCTTTTTTTCGAATTTCCCCGAGATAGCCCTTTGCAGCTTCGGGATCAGAGGAATAGATGAGTAATCCTCTTAGTTCCGTTTGAATCAGCCCCAGAACGAGCTCGCACTCCTGTTCGAAGTCATTTTCCACGAATTCAATGATCAGCTTGCAGCCATGTTTGCCCAGAAAGGACTGGATGCCCCTCATGATCTGCATATACGAACTATCGTACAGTTCGACGCCAGAAATGACGAAAGCCACCAGATTCGAGGTCTTTTCCGGGACGGCCGCTTGACTGGCGACGAAGCTCCCCTTACCTCTGATACGGTAGATCACGCCCTCGTTCACCAGCTCTGACAGAGCTTTGCGCACAGTGATAGTGCTGACATCCAGCAGCTTGGAAAATTCCGACTCGCTAGGAATCCGGTCTTCCTCTGTAAATTCCTGATTCTCAATCTGGGATAAGACATAGTCTTTCACCATCTGGTACTTTGTCAGAGTCAAATCCTTCTTGCTCAAGTAAGTTCACCTCATATCGACATTTCCTCAATTATAGCGTATATCGTTTTAAAAAGTATACGTACTTAGAGTGTGTTTTAGATGGATTATTATCAAATAAGCAGGAGATTCTCGAAAATTAAGTAATAATGGGGCTTAATAACATAAAATATTTGAAATTTGTGCAGGTCTGTATTACTATGGGGTCAAATAAAGTATGCTCTTTCATTAACTTAACATAATAGCTTTACTGCAGTCCGCTACGCCGTCAACGGACAACAAAAAGAGCTGCTGGAAAATCCAGCAGCCCGACGCTTGAGTATTTCATTTAAATAGTAACAAGAGTGCCTTCCTTCCCGAACGGGTAGTCGATGACAATACGACCAACTTCGCAATCGCCGATGCCACTGTACAGATTGACCTTGCCATCGGGACGCATTTCGATGCCGGCGGTGAATGTGCAGTCCGTTAGATGCGGTTTCTTGGCGGGACCCTCGGGATAACAAGGACGCGTGCCGATGATTTTCAACTCTGAGAACTGATTCGTCTGCGGGTCCAATACGAAGGCCATGTTCATATAGGTCGATGTATCTCCTTGAGCATAACAGATATGGCCAATGACGCCGATCTTCCCGCTCTCAAGCAAGTAGGCCTGGTTGCAGCCCCCCCACTCATCCTCATGGAACAGGCCTCTGATATTGGGGGCGTTCTCAATAACCTCCGGAGACAGGTCGTCGAGGCTGTTGATGATTGTGAATCCAACTAAAGATTCACTTCCGAATTCCTTGCGTACTTCTTCTCCGCGTGGTCGTGAGAAGACACCGATCCTGCCATCCTGAAGCTCTACAAGCCGAATGTCTTTCATATAATCCGGACCGGTCGTGAAGTAGAAGAGATCATGAATATCATGGCCTTTGTAGAAGTAACCGTAGAAAGTATCAAGCTGTCCCTGCTTGTAACGGACATGAGTACCGCCTAATATGAGCTGTTTGTGGATTATGCTAATGTAAGGGTCTTCAAGCTGATAAATCATTGTGTCCGGAACGGCAGTCCACTCATCCGGACCACTCTGCTCGAACAGGCGGACCCAAGACCTTGCCCACTCATGGCGTTTTTCCAGGCGACCATAAATGTAGCGCTTGCCGTTCCATTCAAACGGGATCGTAGGGTTGTAGACATCGAAGTCTTCGACTCCGTGGAAAACAAGCTTGGCGCTTTCATAAATGCGTTTGTTTGCTTCAAATTGCTGACGCAGTTGCAATAAGTTCATTTGTGGCAATCTCCTTTCAGGCTTCAATAACAATTCTATCCTAATGGATAGCTATGTCCCAATTCTTGCTCCAATTTTAAATGCATTATGGTGGTTTGACATTGTAAGACTTGTCTTTATCAATGTACATATACGAACAAGGAGGAAGATGGCCAATGTTGAAGCTTCTCGCGGCGGACGGCATTGATTCTGAGATTCAGGCCCATTACCGGCTGATCGCTTCGGTGCGCGATACGATCGGCATGCATAGTCATGACTTTTTTGAATTGTTTCTTATTCTGAAGGGAAGCGTTGTACATGTCATTAACAGCAACCGGCAGTTGTTGCAGGAAAATACTCTCGTGTTTATACGGGACCGGGATGTGCATTGCTATGAGCAGACGACAGATAGCGATTGCCAGTTCATCAATTTGTCGTTCAACCGGGAGGTCCTGGATGACCTGATTGCTTTCTTGGGAGAGGGATTCCCGAGTGGAAGGCTTCTTGAGCCGGCCATGCCGCCGTCGACTTTGTTGTCCAAAACGGAGAAGGAATATGTGCGGTATCGGCTGGAGCAGCTCAGTCTGATCCCGCAGGAGAAGAAGCTGGCTATCAAAGCAGAGGTAAGAGCCATCTTGACCGATCTGTTCTCCCGCTACATCAAGGCTGAAGCGGAGCCGTTCGAACCGGCAGGACAGCCGGAATGGTTAAAGGCTCTATGCAGAGAGGTGAAACAGAAAGAACAATTTACGCGGGGAGCAGCCGCGCTTGTCCAACTGTCGGGCAAATCGCATGCTTACGTGTGCAGAATGTTCAGAGAGTATCTCGGGATGTCTCCGACCCAGTATATCAATGAATTAAGAATTTCCTACGCCGAGAATTTGCTGCTGAACACGGGTATGGAAATCGTGGATATCAGTTTGGAAATCGGACTTGAGAATGTTAGCTACTTCTATGACTTGTTTAAGCGGAGACACAACCTGACGCCCCATCGATACCGCCAATTCGGAAATATTCATAAATAGTATACGAAATAAATCTAATTTGTATTTGGATTTTATATATTGACGCAGTAAATAGTATGTGCTATTTTTTACCTAGCATAATAACTTTCGGCATCATGATGGTCTACTCTGTATAAAACGGAAAGCAGAAGCAACCCGGCTTCGGCGAACGTTAGGGTCCAATCTGGAGGTGAATTGAATGCGCTTGCATGCCGGCTGAGTCGCGGAGTTCACGCATCTGTGAGCCCTAGTACCAGCCTATCAGACTACAACATGTTGACAGTCAGGAGGTGTTTCTGTGAAGACAAGTAATAACAGGTTCATAGCCAGAATGATCAGGCACCGCTATCTCTACCTTATGGTGCTTCCCGGCTTCCTGACACTGCTGGTTTTTCACTATTTTCCGATGTACGGAATTTTAATCGCTTTCAAGGATTTTAACGCTTCCAAGGGGATATGGGGAAGCGAGTGGGTGGGATTCAAGTATTTTATTTCTTTTTTTAATGATCCCATGGCG
Source organism: Paenibacillus sp. FSL L8-0340 (assembly GCF_038593145.1). Classification (NCBI taxonomy): domain Bacteria; kingdom Bacillati; phylum Bacillota; class Bacilli; order Caryophanales; family Paenibacillaceae; genus Paenibacillus; species Paenibacillus sp. FSL L8-0340. The sequence continues at coordinate 5,578,774 of NZ_CP151967.1, read as the reverse complement.
TTTAGGGTTTTGAAGAACACATTGCTTCTCGGTTTGTATACTTTATTCTGGTCATTTCCGGCGCCGATTATATTGGCACTGCTGTTCAATGAACTGCGGAACAAAAGATTTAAGAAGATCGTTCAGACGGTATCTTATTTCCCGCACTTCATTTCGGTCGTCATTGTTGCGGGGATGCTTAAGGAATTTACGGCGAGGGACGGCTTGTTTAACAATATTGTCGCCTTTTTCGGCGGAGAACCGGTTATGTTTCTTCTGGAGTCGGATTTTTTCCGGTCCATCTTCATCTCTTCCGGTATATGGCAAGGCGTCGGGTTCGGCACGATCATCTACCTTGCCGCATTAAGCGGAATAGATCCAACGCTTTATGATGTGGCTGAAGTAGACGGCGCAGGGCGATGGAAGAAGGTTTTGCACATTACATGGCCTTCGCTCAAGCCGACCACAATCATATTGCTGATTTTCACTGTAGGGGGAGTTCTTGGAAGTGATTTTCAGAAGATCATTCTGCTCTATTCACCTGAGACTTACGAAGTAGCGGATGTCATCGGGTCCTATGTCTATCGTCAAGGTATACTGGGTGCGCAATACGAGTACACGACAGCAATCGGAATGTTCATGTCGCTTATTTCCTTTATTATTCTTTACTTGACCAATTGGATTAGCCGGAAAGTATCAGAGACAAGTTTGTTCTAGGTGGTGAGAGGTTGAAAAGGGTTAGCTTAGGTTCCAGAGCTTTCGATGCAATAAACGTTATGATCATGCTGTTAATCCTGGTTGTTGTGCTGTATCCGATTCTGCACATTGTCGCGACATCGCTAAGCGGTGCAAGTTACATCTCTTCCGGGAGCGTAACGGTTTGGCCTAAGGGATTTAATCTGGAAGCGTACACGACGGTATTTCATGATCCATACATTTTTAAAGGGTATCTGAACTCGATTATTTATGCGACAGGCTCAACGGGCATCATGCTGCTTTTTACGGCAATGATGGCGTATCCGCTCACGATCCCTGGATTTGCGGGTAAGAAATTTTTAACCTTCTTCCTTATGATAACGATGTTTTTCGGTGGCGGTTTAATTCCGACCTATCTGCTTATGCGCAGTTTGAACCTGTTAGACACGGTATGGGTCATGATTCTCCCGGGCGCAATCAGCGCTTATAACGTATTTTTATTTCGTACCTTCTTTCTTAATATTCCGTCTGAGCTGAAGGACTCCGCTTATATCGACGGGGCGAATGATTTAGTGGTCCTATTCAAAATCATACTGCCGTTGTCGAAAGCGCTTTTTGCAACCTTTGCTCTGTTCGGTCTGGTCGGAAGCTGGAACAGCTGGTTCGAAGCTTTGATTTACTTGCGGGATCAGGATAAGTACCCTTTGCAGATGGTGTTAAGAAACTATCTGTTCACTTTGGATACGACTGCGATTCAAGGCCGGGTAGGAGGCGGTGCTGTTGCTGTCAATGCCCCGGGAGAAACACTTGATCCAAAGGCGGTACGAATGAGTGTCATTATTATTACCATGTTTCCGATTATGTGCATTTATCCCTTCTTTCAGAAGCATTTCACCAAGGGATTATTCGTAGGCTCCGTCAAAGGCTGAGCTGCGGATGTGCCGGTGTAAAGAGGTGGGTGCCCGGACGGCTCATTGTTAATGATGAGAGTTGAAAAAGCAGGTTTATCGTACAAATTAGGGGGAAATGAAATGAACAAGCTGGCGAAAATACTTGTCCTCGGGTTGGCCGCGCTGATGATTTTTTCAGGATGTTCGAATGACTCTAAGAATTCTGCCGTCAATGGAGAGAATCAGGAAGTGATGCGCTTTTCGGTGACTCTGCCTACGTATGGCGTGGATAATCCGAATAGTCTCGTAGGCAAGGAATGGCACAAACGCATGGAAGCATACATGGGTAAAAAGGTGGAAATTGAATATAACTATATTCCGTCTTCCGAGTATGACGAGAAGGTCAAACTCATGATTGCAAGCGACGATCTGACGGACTTCTTCGTGACGCCGTTATTTTATGATACGAGCGAAATGGCCGGTCAGGGCCAGCTTCTCGAATTAGCCCAATATAAAGATTTAATGCCGAATTATATGAACTACATTAGCAAGGTGAAAAATGGAATGAAGCGGGTGACGAATGCTGACGGCGAGATGTATACCTTTATGGAAACTTCCACTCCAAGGTTCCCTGAGGATCGCGGTATGCTCATTCAGAATACGTCCTCTTACCGCTATGACGTGTTCAAAGCGAATAATATCGAAATTCCGGAAACACTTGATGAATTTTATGAGGCTGCCAAAAGCCTTAAAAAACTCTATCCCGACAAATATCCTGTCGCAACCAAATGGAACAGCCTGAGATCGCTGTTCTCTGCGAACCATATCAAGGACGAAATCTTCTGGAACGGCGAGAAATATGTATATGGGGTTCTGGAAGAAGGGTTTAAAGATGCGCTCCAATTTGCAAATAAGCTGTATGCCGATAAGCTGTTAGATCCGGAGTATACGATTGATACAGATGATACGCTGAAAAGAAAAGCGCTGAATGGCGACAACCTCATGTGGCTGACGCAGTGGTTTACCACTCCGGCCGAGTACACAAGAACGGCCAATGATGGCAAGATTTTTGCAGTTTCCCTGTATCCTGACAATCCGAAATACGGGAAAGCCTGGCAGGAAGTGGTGAATGGCAATACTCCTGATTTGGGCTGGGCAGCTTACGGCCTAAGTTCAAAAGTGAAAAACCCCGAAGAATTGATCAAATTCATCGATTATCAATATTCGGATGAAATGATCAGACTCATCACCTGGGGGATTGAGGGTACGACCTATACGATTGGGGAGAATGGTATTCCGACCTTTGTGGACTCGTTGAAAAATGCCAAGGATCCGTGGCTGGAAGGCGATAAATACGGCATGCGGGCAAGCCGGAATCATAACCCTGGCCTGCAGATGGTTAGTGACGCAAGAGCTTTTGTAGATTTTGCCGCGATAGACTATACCGTATTTAACGGGAAATATGAAGAGGTGCCGATTGAGAAGTCACAATTCCTGACGAGCTTACCCATGCCTGAGAACGAATATGTTCCTTCCTGGCTGAGCGAACCTTCGATTCAACTCACAGGCGATGAAAACCAGCGGATCTCGGAGATTATGAACCCGGTTAAAACGTTTGTTACGGAAGAACAGGCCAAATTCGTGGCAGGCAAGAGCAGCTTCGATGATTGGCAGGTATTCATTGATAAGGTCCAAAAAATGGGCGCCATTGATGAAGCGCTGAAAATTTATAACGATGCTGCGCAAAGAGTAACAGCAAACTAATAGAGATTGTCCCTCTGTTGCTGATTGCTTCGGGGCGGCAATATATCGCAAAGCGATAGGATGTAAGATAACGAAACCATAGGATGTGAGAAGAGTTTTGAACGAGAAAAAAGAGATTTTATTCCATGTGGAAAAGCTTCTGAATAAAAGAAATCAATTTATGATTACAAAGGTTTCTCCAATGGAGTTTTCAGGTTTTACGACAAAGGAACAGCTGTTCATTCATGAAATGGATGAGCAACCGTTCCAGAGCATAACCAGGGGACAACAGTGGGGGGAGAATTGGGGGTACGGCTGGTTCCGGTCCACAATCATTGCCCCTAAGGAGGCCGAAGGCAAACGGCTGGTGGCTATGCTTGATTTTGGAGCCGAAGCGACCGTGTATGTTGACGGCATCGTGAGTGGTGCAAAGGATCTTAACCATCATTACGTAACCTTAACCCGTTCGGCGAAAAGCGGCCAGCAATTCGAAATTGTCGCAGAGGCGTACGCCGGCCATTCCGATTCTCAGCCATTGTTCGGAGAGTCGCAACTCTGTATTTTTGAAGAAGAAGTGTACCAGTTTTTTATCGATTTGGAATGCCTGTACGATCTTCGCAATCATCTCGATGTCAAATCTCTCCGCGTTGCGGAGATTGATCGTTGTCTGACTCAGGTATTTGCGACGGTCGACCTGACCCTGCGTCAGGAATTGTTGGGAGAGAACGTAAAAGAGTGCAGGGAGATTATGAAACCGCTTTTATCTTGTGTGAACGGTTCAACGGCGCCTACCCTGTACCTTATGGGACAGTCCCACCTGGATGTGGCCTGGCTGTGGCCGATTGAGGAGACGAAGCGTAAAATTGCACGGACCATGTCCAATCAGCTTGCGCTCATGGACGAATATCCGGAATATACTTACACGCAGAGCCAGCCTTATTTATTCCAGTTGGTCAAGACGCTGTATCCTGAGCTGTATACGCGCATCAAACAAGCGGTGAAGGAAGGCAGAATCATTCCCGAAGGCTCCATGTGGATAGAGCCCGATACGAACCTCCCCAGCGGCGAAAGCCTGATCCGCCAGGCGATGTACGGCAAGCGCTTCTTCAAGGTAGAATTCGGTGTAGACAACGAAATGCTGTGGCTGCCTGACGTGTTCGGCTATTCCGGGAACCTGCCGCAAATTATGAAGGGTTGCGGGATTAAATATTTCGGTTCCGTTAAATTGTTCGGTACTTATGATAATGTAGCAGATCCGTTCCCGCATAATACGTTTCTGTGGGAAGGGATCGACGGTTCGCAAATCTTGTCGCATCTGCTCAACTATGGAGACTACTACCCGATTCGGATCCGCCCGTCGTTCTTAATCCATCAGTGGAAAGATCGCGTCCAGCTTGAAGGGATTTCTACGCGGCTCACGCAGTTCGGACATGGCGACGGAGGCGGAGGCTCCAACCGGGACGATCTTGAGTTTATGCGCAGGCTCGGCAATTTGGAGGGCGTCCCCAAGACGAAGCACGGCTCGCCAATCGAATTTTTCCGGGATCAGACCGAAAAGGGCATTCCTGATGTCAAGTACGTAGGAGAGCTCTATTATCCCGCTCACCGCGGGACTTATACAACACAAGCGGTCATCAAAAAGCTGAACCGGAAGGCGGAAATTGGCTTCCGTGAGGCGGAGTTATGGGGGGCTGCAGCGGAGCATTTAAATAACCGGACCTATCCTTACGGGGAGCTGGACCGTCTGTGGAAGGTTCTGCTGCTGCACCAATTCCACGATATTCTGCCGGGCTCATCTATCCACCGCGTCCATGAAGAGGCGCAGCTTAAACTGATGGAATTGAATAAGGACGTGTACGACGTGGCTTCAGAAGCAAGAGGTGCAATCACAGACGGCGAGTCCTCCAGTGTTACCGTATTTAACTCGCTGTCCTGGATAAGACGGGAACTGGTAGCATTACCTAATGGCGTTCACGGGATTGCGGATAGGAATGGAGCCGTTCTACCGGTGCAATTGCACGAAGGTGTTAGCTATGCTCAGCTGGAGGCTCCTTCCATGGGCTGGTCGACGTACAAGACTGAAACGGAAGTGCCGGTCGTTCCTGTTCTGTCGACAGTCTCTGCAAGTGAATCGCATATGGAGAATGAATGGATTGCGCTTGGAATTAACGAAAAGGGTGAGATTACACGGATTTTCGATAAGGAGACCGGCACGGAATGGGCAGCAGACTGCTGCAATGTTATGCGGATGTACCGGGATCAAAATTCGGATTTTGATGCCTGGGAGATTGACCGGCGCTACCGCTTGGCACCCATTGAGCTGAATGCAAACGCCAAGGTATCCGTTACTGCGAATGGACCGCTCTTCGCAAATCTTCGGGTTGAGCGGGAATTGAATCACTCGACCATGATTCAGGATATCCGCTTGCGTGCGGGCAGCCGCCGGGTGGAATTCCATACAACGATTCAATGGCGCGAGAAGAATAAGCTGCTGAAAGTCGATTTTCCGGTTCGCATTCATACGAACGAGTCTCTGCAGGAAATTCAGTTCGGTCACGTCAAGAGGCCGAATCATGCTTCGCGTCCGCATGATGCGGATCGTTACGAAGTGGTTCAGCATAAGTGGTCTGCCCTTACAGAGGCAAACCGCGGCTTCGCACTGCTGAACGACTGCAAATACGGCATTTCCGTCAACGATAACACGATGAGCTTAACACTGCTTCGGGCTCCGACTTGGCCGGATGAAACGTCCGATCAAGGGTTGCATCATTTTACTTATGGATTTACATTCTGGAACGGTGCATTTCTCGACAGTCCTGTTGTGCGCGAAGCTTATGAGCTGAACTATCCTGTCAGCCTTGTGCCTGGAGGAGGGTGTGGGGCACAATCCTTACTCTGCATCGATCAAGCCAATGTGATTGCGGAGACGGTCAAGCTTGCCGAAGACGGATCGGGCGATTGGGTTGTGCGTCTGTATGAGAGTAAAGGGGCCACGGTAGTCTGCAAGCTTCACGCCGGGCTGTCCGTTGCGGCGGTTAGTGAGGCGAATATGCTGGAGGAGAAGATTGCAGAAGTGCCGCACGAAGGCGGAGATGTAAGGCTCCAATTCCGTCCGTTCGAGGTGAAGACCATTCGATTGGCGCTTCGCAAGGAGCGATATGAATAAGCAGGGGGTGGCTTGTGGGAGAGAGTACATCATCAGTGGTTTGAACAGATGGTGTTTTGCAGCGCAACGATTTCATTCTATCAAATCTACTAAGGCCGGGAGGTCAACGAAATGAAAATGAAACAGTGGAAAAGTGCGGGAATATGGACTTGCCTTGTGCTGATGATTATGACGGCGCCGGGCGGCGCGTTTGCAGCGCAGGCGGCGGAAAGTGGCGACGGGCAGAATCTGAGCATTGTAAAGAAAGGGGTCCAGGAGCCGTTCAAGATCAAGGTCGTGGATGCCGAGACGGGCCGGGGCATTCCGCTTGTTGAGCTGAAGACGACGAACAACGTTCTGTATTACACGGATAGTGCTGGTGTAGTGGCGTTCAGTGAACCCGGATTGATGGATCAGCCGGTCTTCTTCCATCTGTCGAGCCACGGTTATGATATCCCCGCCGATATGTTTGGCAATCGTGGGCAGGCTGTACAGATTATGCCCGGGGGTATGATTACAATCGAGATGAACCGGGTCAACATCGCTGAACGGCTGTACCGGATTACGGGCCAAGGTATTTATCGCGACAGTATGCTCCTTGGTTTGGGGGCGCCGATTCAGGAGCCGCTGATAAACGGTCTGGTCATGGGACAGGATTCTGTGCAGACGATCACGTACAAAGATAAGCTGTATTGGTTCTGGGGTGATACCGACAGACCAGCGTATCCGCTGGGGAACTTCCGTGTGACGGGAGCAACTTCTCAGATGCCGCAAAACGGCGGATTGGATCCGGACGCCGGTGTGAATCTGGACTATTTCACTAAAGAGGACGGTTTCGTCAAAAGCTTGGTGCCGCAGCTGCCTGACGGCGCCGGCATAGCTTGGGTGTTCGGTTTGATGACTGCCAAGGACAGTGCCGGACATGAACGCCTGCTCGCCGGATATAGTACCCATAATCCCGGACTCAGCGCCTTCGGCATTCTTGCCTTTAATGACAATATCAAGGAATTCGAGCAAGTCGTCCAGTTCCCTTCCAAAGACGATTGGCGCCATCCGGGCGGCCAGGCGACCTATTATGAGGAGAACGGGGTGGGCTATTGGCTCTTTACCGAACACCGGATGCCAAATTTGCGCGTATCCGCAAGCTATGACGCCATCATCGACTATACTCAATATGAATCGTTTACAGCTTTAACACCGGGAACGACGTACAACGGAGCTCAAACGTCGTTGGAACGCGACGCAAACGGCCAGCTTGTATGGGGTTGGAAAAAGAATACTCCGCCGCTTAAGCAGGATCAAGAGAAGGAGCTGATCCGTTTAGGGGTGATCCAAGCGGCCGACCTGCATTATTATCAATTGAAAGATGCCGATACCGGCGAAGAGGTTCAAATCTCCTCAAGCGCCGTCGAATGGAACAATTACCGGCAGCGTTACGTGATGATCGGGCAGCAGCTGCAGGGAAAGACATCGGTGCTCGGAGAAATCTGGTACGCGGAAGCTCCGGCGCCTCAAGGTCCGTGGACTAATGCCAAAAAGATCGTAACGCACAATAATTATACTTTTTACAACGTTGCCCAGCACAAAAATTTCAATAAGGATGGCGGCCGGGTAATCTACTTCGAGGGGACTTATACGAATACGTTCACGAATCATGTAGCGACACCGCGGTATAACTACAATCAAGTCATGTATAAACTCGATCTGGCGAATCCGAAGCTAGGGCTTACTTCTATGAACTAACTGAATGAACCCCTTCCGGAAGCACGGTAGGCATTCCGGAAGGGTCCTTTATGCAGGGGGTGATAGCAGCCTGTGCCGATGGGGAATGGATAGTCAATGCGGTAATTGACGGGAGGAGTTACTTTGGATTTTGATTTTACCAGGTACACCAGGCTGATGGGGAGATTTGATCTGACTGACAAAGGGAATCCGAAATGCGGATGGGTTAATAGTGCTGTTCATCTTGCCTTCCGGGGTACGGCCATCTCTATGACAGCAGGGGATTCCGGCGGCCAGGATTACGTTGAAATCGTATTGGACGGGATCGCCCGTAATTGGATTAATCTGAAGAAGGGGGTTCATGTATACATAATCGAACAGGGGCTCCCGGATGGAGAACACACTTTGGAAATCCACAAGCGGACGGGAATTTTGACCGGGAATATCGCATTTCATCATTTTTCTCTTCCTGGCGGCGGAAGCTTCCTTGCCCCGCCTGCGGCCAAACCTATCCGGCTTGAATACTTTGGGGATTCCATCACAGATGGAGCAGGGATCGGCCATCCGCATGTGCTCGCTGAAGCCCCGCATCTTGACGACGGCTATATGTCCTATGTCGGGATCAGCGCTAGAATGTTGAACGCGGAATATCATACGATGGCCATTTGCGGCATTGGCGTTTGGCAGGATGCCGTAGGGAACAGGCATGGATTGCCGGAGCATTTTTTGGGGACCCTCGGCAAAGACACGGCGCCATGGGACTTTTCCCGGTATATTCCTGATGGAATTGTCATTAATTTGGGTCAAAACGATTATTCTACACCAATTGATGATGAGGAGTATATTGCCGCTTATATAAAATTCATTCAGGTTATCCTGGATCAATACAACGATCCCTATGTCTTTTGCTGTGTTGGAACCATGAACAACAACTATCTCGCCAGTGTGAATAAGGTCGTGGCCCATTTTAATCAAAATGGAAACGGAAAGATATTATTGGTTGATTTAGGGCTGATTCATCCAGAGGTGGAAGGATGGGGCGGCCGTTATCATCCCGGCTATCAGACGCATTACCGGATGGGATGGGAGCTGGCCTCTTTTATATCCGCCAAGACCGGATGGGAATTGCTTAAGCGTCCGTTGACCGCTACGGAATGCGTGTTCTGAAATTCTTCACTTACCGGGTAGGACTTATCGCCTCCAATGAAATAGAGTAGTGTAAGCCGCCTTGGATTACGGAGCGGAAGTGATTGAATTCGATGTTAAGCTCACCAAGGCTAACATCCTTGCTGTATTCCATGATTCAACTTGCTGGAGGAACTGCGTCTTAAAGATAAGAAACTACAACATCAGGCGGGTCGCTAATGAAAATATGTTTAAATGTTCAACTGTTTTAGCATATGCCGTCATTCAGATGAATAGTATATGGAACCGAATTTCTTAAAAAAGCATATGGAAATCTAATGGAAGGTAATGGTTGGAGATCATTTATTTTCATCTTTTAAAAAACTCCTAAAGTAGAAGGTGTTGACCTTGTTTGTTCCCTAAAACAAACAAGACTTCTACAAAGGAGTTTTTACTTTGATTAATAAAAGTATGGGCCGAGAAATGATGATTTGTCTACTGAGTCATTACTGGAAAATTTATATAGCCGAACAGAGTCAGCCGAGGAAGCTTAGTAAGTTTACACAGGCGCGTAAACTTTTCCAGTAATATTGACTGGACCAGTTAAGGTAATATCCCCCTGGAGGTCTTCAGGGTTTGAGGCAAACACCTGAAATACATGAAATCCTACTGATACATTCGTAAGAATTGTCTGGAACGTTGTAGTCATTTCAAGTGGTTCATCTTCATCGTTTGAAATGGACTCTTGCTCAGCGCTACCAACAACGATTCCATCCGTAAGGACTTGAAGGAAGAGTTTGGGTTGATCTGGTGGTGTAGCAAAAACGTTCGTTACCTGCCAACCTACTGTAGTAGTGAGTTCTACAAAGTTGGTTGCAGTTGGAACATTAATACCAAATTCTAATATCAACTTAGCTGTGGAATTAATTGGAACAATAACTCCATTGTCCAGGTTTGTCTGGACGCTTCTACCGAATTCAACTAAGGTTTGTGCCATATTTTCACCTCCACTTATTTTATAAAACCATCATATGACTTATTTTATTTTATGTTTGTGTCAATATCCTATTAACTAAAAAAACCTCGAATTTACAAGGGAGGAAGAAAAATGAAAATTATTTTTATTACTTCAGGTTTTAGAGCAGTTTATTACTTTTTTGAACAAAGTATAGTAGAAGCATTTCAGAATGCAGGTCACTATTGTGAATCTTTTACATTAAATAATGGTTTAAATGCTTTAAAACTTAAGAAAGAATCTTTGCAGCCAGATCTTATTTTAGCAATAGCCGGTTTGAAAATCTCCAAACCAATACTAGAATTTTTAAAACAAACAAAAGTAAAGTCGGTCATTTGGATGACGGAAGATCCTTATTATATGGATTGGACCCTTCCGCTTATCCCTTATTTTGACTATATTTTTACCATCGATCAAGCTGCATTGGAACAATATAAAGGACTTGGGCATCCAAATGTTTATCATCTTCCGTTAGGAACAGATCCGGAAGTGTTTCATTCCACACTAGTCTCTGAAGAGTTCACAAGTGATATTTGTTTAGTAGGAGTTCCCTATAGTAATCGAATTGAGCTTATAGAATTCTTGTTAAAGAGAACAGACTATCAAATTCAAATCGTTGGGAGAGGATGGGGCAAGCATAATAATGAATGGAACAAAAATTTAAATCTAGATTTAGGTTTAGTGAATGCCTGGGTAAAGCCCGAAACCGTTGTGAATTATTATAATGGTTCAAAAATTGTTTTAAATATCCACCGTCCTTCTGATGAGAAATACAATAGAAATCGTATGGGTATTATTGCCAAAAGTATCAACAACCGTACCTTTGATGCTGCCAGTTGCGAAGCATTTCAACTTATTGATTCTAAAGAGGAGCTGGTAAATCATTTTGAGGAAGGGAAGGAAATTGTTTCTTTCGAAGATAAGAATGATTTACTTGAGAAGATTCATTATTATATTGCACACGACGAAGAACGCAAACAAATTGCTATAAAAGCAAGAAAACGCGTGTTGACTTCACACACCTTTCAACATCGAATCGATCATTTGTTAATGAAGGTTCAATCTTAAATTGCCGTAACTACGGCGAATGTTATGGACATCCAGCCGCTGCTGTCTCCGGATTTCCTGATTTATACCGCTTCTAGCGGATAAAATCCGGAGACAGCATATGCTTCCGATGCGAGCTTTCCTTCGGAAAGCTTTCGGGCGGACGCTTTCGCTCTTCCAGTTCCAAAAATCCCCACCTCCCCCCGTGAATTTGACTTCCATCAGTCCTTCTTCATCTTCGTTTTGTGTATTATTTTCCAACTGTCATCAACTCCTGACTATGTGTAGAAGCAAGCTGAATCAGCTGCCGCACATGTTCATCTACCAGGGAGTAAAACGCCAGCTTTCCTTCTTTGCGGTATTTAACCAGGTTTAATTTTTTTAGCGTCCTAAGATGATGCGATGCCGTTGCAAGCGGGGATCCGATGATATTGGCCACATTAAAAACAACATGAAAATTAGATGAGACTAATTCACACGCTAAATTTAGTCTTATATCCTATTACGTTTTGATTATCAATACATAGTATGAAAGTAGACAGCACTAGGGGGGGCGATATTGATTGACAAGGGTATCCATAATCATGACTAGTTACAATAAGCCTGTTATATCACGAAGTCCATTCAATCCATTTTAACTGAAAAATAATGTAATTATAAGTAAAAAATGTAGAAAGAAGGAAGGTAATAGAATTGGAGAAGAACTCACCATATTCTAATTTAAAAGAAAAATTAATTTCTCTAAAGGCTAAAGTTGGCGTAATTGGACTTGGCTATGTAGGGATGCCTTTAGCAATTGAATTATCAAAAAAAGGTTACCAAGTTTATGGAATTGATATTAATGTAGAAAAAATCAGTAGATTAAAGAACATGGATTTCTATATTTCAGGAGTAAATAAAGAAGATTTACACGAAGTGATAAACAGTAAAAAATTTATTCCTACAAATGATTTTTCAGTAATTTCATCTTTAGATTCTATTAACATTTGTGTTCCTACTCCTTTAACAAAGGATAACATCCCGGATATGTCGTATATAAAATCAGTAGTTGAAGAAATAAAACAATATATGCATAAAGAATTACTCATTATTTTAGAAAGTACTACTTATCCGGGTACAACAGAGGAATTGATCGAATATGAATTGACAAAAAAAGGATATAAAGCTGGTGAGGATTATTTTCTTTGTTTTTCCCCAGAAAGAGTAGATCCTGGTAATGGCGAATATAATACAAAAAACATACCAAAAGTAATTGGAGGAAAAACACAATTATGTACTGAAATAGCAACCTTGTTATATAAGGATGCCATTCAATCACTTGTGACTGTTTCTTCCCCTAAGATAGCCGAAATGAGTAAGCTTTTAGAAAATACATTTCGCAGTGTGAATATTGCATTTATTAATGAAATGGCGATGTTATGCGAAAAATTAGAAATAAATATATGGGAAGTAATTAAAGCAGCGAGTACAAAACCCTTTGGTTTTATGCCATTTTCTCCTGGCCCTGGTATTGGAGGACACTGCATTCCTCTTGACCCTATGTACTTATCGTGGAAAGCAAGAGAATTAAACTTTTATAGCCGTTTCATTGAATTAGCACATGAAATAAATCATTCTATGCCGGAGTATGTGTTAAATAAGGTTGAAATAGCACTTAATAATGTTAATAAATCTGTCAGAAACTCTAAAATATTATTACTAGGCATGGCGTATAAGCCGAATATTGATGATTTACGGGAATCTCCTAGTCTTTCTATCTATCATACATTAAAAGAAATGGGCGCTTTAGTTGAATACAATGATCCTTATGCAGCCCAGTTTACAGATAATGAAGGAAATATTGTACATTCAATTGAATTGGATCATCAAAATCTTCGTAATTTTGACTGTATTATCTTATTAACAAACCATAATGTTTATAACTACCAAGAGATTTCGGAAAATTCTAACTTAATTATAGATACAAGAAATGCCTTTAAAAATATAGATACACCTAACATTGTAAGGATCGGAGATTCTCCCCCAGGTTGCTGAGCTTCATTCAGCATAACAGGTACCTGGCTCAGAACTTTTGCGTTAGCAGACGCTGTGTAAGTGGTACACTTTTAGATTAGCAAACACACTGGAGGTATTTACTAATGGAGCAAAACAAAATAATATATCAATCTGATGTAGGTACTTCAGTCGGTCAAATTAATAAAAATAAAGTTGTCGTTTATACTGCTATCACAGCTAATTATGACAATCTTTATGAACCCCGGTATAAATCCGATAAATTTGATTATGTATGCTTTACTGACAATCCGGATATAAAGTCAAATTTTTGGAAAATAATACCACTACCACATCATAATCTTGATTCGACAAGAAAGGCAAGATATGTAAAAATACTACCTCACTTGTTTTTTCAAGACTATAACTACAGTGTATGGGTAGATGCAAATATTACTATCGTTGGAGATCTATACGAGTTGCTGCAAAGTTATTTGAAGGAATCTTCTCTTGTCTTTTTTAGGCACTCTGATGGAAGAAACTGTATATATCAAGAAGCAGAAGCTTGCATACGGAGAAATAAAGATGACAAAAATGTAATTCTTGCCCAAGCTGAAAGATATGAAAAAGAGAGATATCCAGAAAATAATGGCCTTATTTCTACTGGAGTAATTTTAAGGAGACACAAGGATCCAAAAATTATAGAAACAATGGACGCTTGGTGGAATGAAGTTGAAAACTTCAGTAAAAGAGATCAGATGAGCTTTAATTATATCGCTTGGAAGTATAATACCCCTTTTTCTATTCTCGATGATTATATTAGGGATAATAAATACTTCAAATGGAGAATTCACGATCATCAGACAAATCAAAAAAAATCTTTGATCTAATGTCAATACGAAGTATTAAAGTCACGAAGAATGAATATTTCGGTGGAATAGAGCCATTGAGTTAATAAGTGAGAGCGACGTGATGTTTATAAAGAGAGCCACCCGGGGAGGGGCTCTCTAAGCGAAAGTGACTGTTACTTGCTGAGTCCTTTCCGTTGGTATTTTCCTTTTGATGGGACAGTTAACACCTCCGATATGGTATTCCGTGAACATTGACAGCTCGATGCAATGCTAATGTTCAAAGAAAAAGGGTGATATTAAAATGAGGTTCGGTGGTAGCGATAAATTAACAATTCAATCCATATTTAAGGAAGTAAAGAATAACTTCACATATGAATTCTGGGTTAAGCCTGAAGCAGCTCATAAAATTAGAAAAGAGTCAGTTATAGGTGTTTCAGGTATTTCAGATCAAAGGTATGTTATTGCGGCTGGTTATGGGGGCGATAATGAGTATGCTGGAACAGGAGTGTCAGTAGGGACGAATGGTGTTTCAGTTTTTGAACATACAGCAAATCATCTGCCAGCTACTTTAGTATATGAAACAAGTATTACTGACTGGACTCACATTGCAATTGTTTATCGTGATAAAACCCCATATCTTTTTATTAATGGTGAGATTAGAAAAATGGGTTTGAAAAGCCTGAAAACAAATGTTTTTGCCTCAGGGATAATCGGGGGTCTGAGTAATTACGGTTTTTTTATTGGTGAAATTACTAATGTTAGAATTTGGGATTATGCTAGAACAAGGAGACAAATTTACGAGAATATGAATAATGGAATGACTGAAAAAAAACCGGGCTTAATAAGTTTAATTTTAGAAGAAGACAGACTGAATAAGCAAAAACTAATAAGTAATGATGAACGTAATGAAACTAATACTGAAGAAATTGATGTAATCATTTGTGTGCATAATGCTTTAGAGGAAGTAAAGGTATGTCTCGAGTCATTAATTGCTAAGAGAACATTAACCTTTAATATTATTATAGTTGATGATGGCAGTAACAAGGAAACAAGTAGATTTTTAAGGGCTTATGCTGAAGTCTATAATTGTAAGCTTATTAGAAATGATTATGCACAAGGATATACAATTGCCGCTAATATAGGGTTGCTGGCATCATCTTCTAAATATTGTGTGTTACTTAATAGTGATACAATCGTTACACTTCGCTGGTTAGAAAAGCTAATTGCATGTATGGAATCTGAGAAAGCTGTAGGTTTAGCAGGTCCTCTTTCCAATGCAGCTTCTTGGCAATCCGTACCAAAATTGTTTGAACAAAAGGATTGGGCAAAAAATTCACTCCCAGAAAAAATGAACTTGGAACAAATGTCAAATTTAGTGGAAAACCGGTCAGATAAATGTTATCCAGAAGTTCCACTTTTAAATGGATTTTGTTTAATGGTTAAAAGAGAGGTTATAGATAAAATTGGTTATTTTGATCAGGAGACTTTTTCGGAAGGATATGGCGAAGAAAATGATTATTGTATCCGAGCAAAAAATGCTGGTTTCAAACTAAAAGTAGCCGATGATTGTTACGTGTATCATTATAAATCTAGTAGTTACACGAGTGACCAAAAAAAATTGTTAAAAAAACAAGCAGATAAGCTAATTTGCAGAAAGTATTCCAGTGAAAAAATAAGAGATTGTATGACAGTTTTAAAAGAAAATAAGGAACTAAACACTTTGAGGAAAAAAGTTGAAAATGCGATAGAAAACGGTGAAAAGTTAAAAAGAAGTAATATCTCGATTTTATTTATTTTGCCAACAAAAGGAGGAGATGGGGGATCACACTCAGTTGTACAGGAAACAATGGGACTTCGTACATTGAATGTAAATGCAAAAATAGCCAACAATCTTAACTATAAGATTCCATTTTCTGAAAAATACTTAAATTTTGATGAATTTTGTGTTTATTATAAAAATCAAGATGAATTAATTCGCCTTTCTCAACACTTCGACATCGTAGTAGCTACCGTATTTACAACGGTGAAAATGTTAAAAAACATCATCGAATGTCACCCCTATATAAAACCCTCCTACTATATACAAGATTATGAACCATTGATGTTTGATAAAGATCATCATTGGTATAAAGAAGCGATAGAATCTTATACATTAATTCTAAATATTAATGCTTTTGCCAAAACGAATTGGATCCGTAATATAATAAAAGAAAATCATGGAATTGAGGTTTATAAAATTGCTCCGAGTTTAGACAACATGCTTTTTAAACCTGCAGTGACAATAAATAATAGTAAAAAAGATGTTGTTCATATTGTGGCAATGGTCAGGCCAAAAACTCCTCGAAGATCGCCTAAAGAAACAATGAATGTGTTGAAAGCGATAAAAGAAAAATATAATTCAAAAATAGAAATTTCTATATTTGGATGCTCTGATAATGAATTGAACTCTTTAAATGTTCCTTTGAATTTTGATTTTAAAAATCAGGGGATACTCCATAGGGAACAAGTTGCAGAGCTTTTACAAGACTCCAATATTTTTATTGATTTATCAACTTATCAAGCTTTTGGACGTTCAGGATTAGAGGCAATGGCAATTGGTTGCTCTACTATCCTTCCAAAGATAGGAGGAATATATGAATATGCGGTACATGGATACAACAGTTTTTTAGTTGATACTGCTAATAATGAAGAGGTTATTCATTTTATAAGTTATTTAGTAGAAAATAAAAGTATAAGAAATAAATTTTTCTTAAATGGAATAGAAACTGCTAAAAATTATTCGATAGAAAAAGCAAGTCTTTCGCAGTATCAATTTTTCGACAATATGTTAAATAATGAAGAAAAAGGGAATTGACAGAATACACATAAGTCAATTCCCTAATTCATGTCCACTTGATTGTAATATTGATTATACCAGGTTATAAATTTGTTGATACCGTCGTCAATTGATGTATTTGGTTTAAAGCCTACATCTTCAAATAAATTTTTTATGTCAGCATAGGTTTGGTACACATCCCCAGCTTGCATTGGATAATATTTTTTAATCGCTTTTTTACCAGTTGAATGTTCAATCGCTTGAATTAAATCTATTAATCTTTCAGGTTTATTATTCCCAATATTATAAACCTTGTAGGGTAAGGTTTTATTAAATATTGCAGGAGAGTTTTCTATAAGTCTAGTGACACCTTCAATAATATCATCAATATAAGTAAAATCCCGGTACATATCTCCATTATTAAATACTTTTATCATTTTATCTTCAATAATAGCCTTTGTAAAAGAGTAATATGCCATATCAGGTCTTCCATACGGACCATAAACTGTGAAGAAACGCAATCCGGTTGCAGGTATTTTATAAAGGTGACTATAAGTATGTGCCATTAGTTCATTAGACTTTTTTGTAGCTGCATATAAACTAACTGGTTGATCAACCATGTCTTCTGTTGAAAATGGTATCTTTTGATTAGAACCATACACAGAACTTGAGGAAGCATAAAGCAGGTGGCTTACTTTGTGGTATCTACACATCTCGAGAATATTGAAGAATCCCACAATATTGGATTGTATATAAACATGTGGTTTCTCAATGCTATATCTTACACCTGCTTGTGCCGCCAGGTTGATTACTATATCAATGTTGTTTTTTGAAAATAAGTTTTCAAGATAGTCCCTGTCAATTAAATCTGCTTTATGGAAAGTGAAATGATCAAATTTCTTCAATATGTTTAAACGGCTAAGTTTAAGGTTCACGTCATAATAATCGTTCATGTTGTCATATCCTATTACTTTGCAACCCATGCTCAATAACTTTTTGGAAAGGTGCATACCAATAAAGCCGGCTGCACCTGTAACAAGATATGTTTTTGTGCTATCTACAGGTTTTAAATTCATTTTACACACCTACACCATAGTATTTAAATCCTTTTCCAGTTAATTCTTGTTTATCGTAAATATTTCTAAAATCAAAGAAATACTTTCCACTATTTAGTTCATCATATTTATCAAAATCCAGGTTTCTGAATTCATTCCATTCAGTGAGAATCAAAGTAGCATCCGTATTTGTAATAGCCTCGTAAGTTTCTTCACACCAAATCAGGTTATCTTTTATATCATGAAGACGCCATGTACCTTCTTCACGTCCTTTTGGATCATATACCTTTAGCTTTATACCATACTTCACTAATTCTGGTAAGATGACTAATGAAGGTGCTTCCCTCATATCATCTGTATTAGGTTTAAAAGTAATCCCTAGAACCGCTATAGTTTTTCCCTCAACTTCACCCAGAGCATCCACGATCTTATCTACCATTTTAAGCTTTTGTCTTTCATTAGCTTTTATAGTAGCTTCTATTAAAGAGAGAGGTTCACCGCTATCTTGGGCAATTTTAACGAGAGATCTGGTATCCTTTGGAAAACAGCTTCCTCCATAACCAGGACCTGCATGTAAAAATTTGGGGGAGATGCGTCCGTCCTTTCCCATTGCTTTAGCTACTTTTTGAACGTCAGCCCCCACCTTTTCACAAAGATTAGCTACTTCATTAATAAAGGTAATTTTCATGGCAAGAAAGGCATTTGATGCGTACTTAATGATTTCTGCCGTTTCAATGTTCGTTATGACAAAAGGAGTTTCATTGATATATAGGACTCGATATACTTCTTTCATTAGATTGATAGCTTTTTCATTTTCAGCACCGATAACTACTCTATCGGGATGAGTAAAGTCTCTAACTGCAGATCCCTCTCTTAAAAATTCAGGGTTTGAAACTACGTCGAAAGTATAGTTTACCCCTCTTTCGTTTAGAGCATCTTGCACCAGTGACTTGACTTTTTGTCCTGTTCCTACGGGTACAGTCGACTTATTGACAATCACCTTATATCCATTCATGTAAGTAGCTATACTCTCGGCAACAGTAAGAACATATTGAAGATCAGCACTTCCGTCATCTGCTGGCGGTGTTCCAACCGCAATGATGATAATGTCATTTTTTTCTACAGCATCCTGGATATTAGTTGTAAAATATAGTCGTTTATAATAATAATTTTTTTCGACCATTGTTTCTAATTCTGGCTCATATATGGGAATAATACCTTGTTTTAAACGAGCAATTTTGTTTTGATCAATATCAACACATGTAACTTTATGGCCAAAGTCTGACAGGATTGCTCCCGACACTAAACCAACATAACCTGTACCTACTATGGCAATTCTGGACATTAATTACACCTCTTATATACCTTTTAAGTAGTAGAGATTTAATATCTGATCAAACTTTTTTGCTACAGCATTATAATTGTAGTTCTCTAAAATATAAGGCTGTATCTCACTTAAATACTTTTGTCTTTGTTCCTCATCACTAAGGATGGAAAGAGCCTTTTGTAATTCATTTTCATTTTCGACAATGGCATAATCTAACTTGAACTTACGAAGTAACTCAGAATAAGCAGCAGAATTTGATACAATTGTGGGAATACCATTTGCAATCGTCACTAGCAATCTGTTATTGCTCTTTTGTTTTTCCAAACTATCGTGAGACAAAAAGCATAGACTATAACGTTTTAGATTATTAATAAATCCTTCATATTTCCATTCTATTAACTCAACATTGTCTAATTTAATTTCTTTATTGCCTATAACACCTATTGAATATTTAGGTTGCGCGGATATATAATCAATTGCCCACATTGCTGATTCTAAATTACCTAGTTGGTGATTACCAAACCAAACTACTTTTCCGTTAAATGGTGAAAGGGAAGGGTTCAATTGTTCAACATAATCGATACCATCATTCAAAATGCAACATGGTTTACCTAGCTTCAATTCCTCTATCCGCGCTTTTTGAGTTTCATTTGCAACAGTAATTAAATCAGCTTGCTGCGCAACTTGGTTAAATGATTCTCTGGCATCATCGTACTGCCGTCCTACCACATCATAGATGAGAAAAACCTTTCGTTTCTTTTTTTGATCTAGAATTTTTATTAAATTTTCTTGTGAAGCGGATTGATTCACAACAATAATGTCAGCATTCTCCGGATCATCAAGATTAGCTATATACTTGTTGGGAAATAACTTTTGAAGATGATCTATTAGATATAAAGCCCGAAGTCTTGATGTGGCATTTTTTATAAAAGGCCTTCTTTTGGGGATAAATGTTATCTTAATCGGATTTTTTCCCACTTTTACTCCCCTTCCAAAATAGTCTCATATAATAATATGCGTTTAATTTTGTTATGCTTAATTAAAATGCCTAAACGGTCTGCAAAATATATTCAAGAAAAGGCAGGAAGGATGTGTGCATACGCCGATTCTTATGGGGATGGCTGGTTCGATCAGCATCTGGACGCCGGGAACTGGAGGACATGGAACGGTTTGACCCCAATGAAGGAAGCAAGGCGTTTTTATCTTGTAGGGGGGGACGAGTGGACGCGTTCAGCTAATGGTAATGCATCGTCCGATCGGAAGAAAATCGTGCTCGCAGGGGCTCCGTGTCAAATCATGGGGCTAATTCTTTGAAACAAAAGGTTTTTATGAATTATTTTTATGTCTATACCCAATGATATAGGGATTTATACGAATTTGTTGGCCAATTTTGATTTCATTTGCAGTGATTCCCAATTTCCACAGACAAAACACTAGAGAACACTGATCTCGTTCGCTTCCAGTAGCGATTTCGTTCCACCAAAGTTCATTCAATTGGTTTATTTTTTCCGTGTTTTTTCTAATAATAAATCCACTCTCAAATAATCCATAATCACGAGGAAATCCTTCATTTAGATACTTTATTTTTACACGGTCCGCAATTTCGGTGCTTACTTTGTTGACTTTTAAACAGTGTTCTAATTCTTGATAGGTGCAGTTTCGTCTTGGATGCTTGTATAAGGCAATATCTTGGCCCTCTAGACATTCCACTATCATCTCATAAATATCTTTTGCTTTTAATTTAAAATTTGCATCCAAATAAATGCTTAGGTCATGTTCTGGTAGAAATTTATGAGATAACAATTTGGTTAAACGAGCCATTTTTCTTGCGCTTTCAAATTGTTTTTCCAATACTTTAATCGTCCAATTTTCAGACTTTATGCTCGGGTCATCTGTAAACAGAATATAATCCACACTTTTATCTATACATAAGGGTTCTTTAACGGAATCATGATTACCAAATAATGAAGTATAAACAACTACCTTCATAGTATGCCCTCCTCGAGTCTATTAGCGAATGATCGCTTAAGATAACTACGTACCACATAATGTCCAAAAGAGGATGGGACGGGTTGTCCGAAAATAGCTGGAGTAGTTGTCCAGGACCGTAAACCCGTCAAGGCAACGAAGCGTTCATTTAGCCTTGACGGGTGTTTTCTAATAGAAGAAATCGGCAGCCACCCCATTGGACTGCTTAATCCTCGAGAGTCCTCACATATTTTTCTATTATGTTGCTAATATATTTGTGATCCACGTTATCATAACAAGGAAGAGTTACGGTATTTTTTTCAAGATATTTCGCAATTGGCTGAACACTATTATATTTGTTCTTATAATAAGTTGTATTGCTCAGGCAATACGTTCCTATTGTGGATTCAATTCCATTTTCCGTTAAATAAGCGATTAAATGATCTCTATTCATCCCTTCGGGAACCATAAAAACGAGGGATTGAATATTATGAATCACATTGTCCAGCGAATTTTGCCTTTTAAAACCTAAAAGATGGAGTCTCTTTTTATACTCGTCAGCTATACTGTTCCTACTTTTCACAATTGATTCTAATTTATTTAATTGTTTTATTCCCATTGCTGCTTGAAGCTCCGATAGTCTGTAATTATATCCATAATTAATGAAATCAGCCATTCCATCTCGGACAATCGCTCCATGGTTTAATTTAACACTCATAATTTCCGCGATTTCTTTCTTATTGGTTGTAATCACTCCTCCTTCGCCAGTCGTAAGCAATTTCCGGGGATGAAAACTAAAACAGGTAAGATCTGCGATTTTACCTACGTTGACTCCATTTTCACTGCTCCCGATGGCACAAGCAGCATCTTCAATCAACGGTATTTGATGTTTTTCACATATCCCTTTTATTTTAGATATTCCGCTTGGGTTTCCGAACGCATCCACGAATATGACTGCTTTTGTTTTTTTGGTTATTTTCCTTTCTAGTTCTTCCGATTTCATATTGAAAGTATCCTGATCCACATCCGCAAAAATTGGCATCGCTCCGATATCCTCTACAACATTTACGGTTGCCGGAAAAGAAAAGTCGGATACGATCACCTCGTCTCCCAATCCTATTCCGAGTGATTTTAAGCACATTGTCAATGCTGTAGTCGCAGAGGTGGTCAGGAAGGCATGATCGACTCCTAAATAAGTTTTTATTTCCTGTAAGAATTTGTTTACATATTCTCCTTTGGTAAAAATTCCTGATTCAAATATTCTTTTGAAATCTTCTTCAACTTCTTGAAAGGTAATATAAGGTTTTATTAATTTTATCATTTAAGAACATTCCTCTTGTTATATATTTCTTTATACCATCGAACCGTTTTTAATAACCCTTCATCAAAATCCACTAAATTAAAATCAATCATCGACTTGATCTTTTGATTGCCTGCATGATGACAGGCTACATCTGCCGGTCGACAATCTTTATATAAAATAGGACCTTTATAATTGAGGATTTTTGATATTTTTAAGATAATTTCTTTAATTGCAATGTGATTACCGGCTGCAATATTTACACAATCTCCACGTTTAATCACATCATAAACCTTGATTATAGAATCGATTGTATCTACTACATAAATATAGTCTCTACTTTGTAGACCGGTTCCATGGATTTCCGGAGCATCACCATTTAACAATTTCATAATCGTTGCAGGAATCACTCCTGATAGAGGGCCTTCATAATTTTGCCTAGGACCATAATTATTAAAGGGTCTGACGATAAACGCATCCAGACCGAACATGTTAACATAACTGTATAACATGGTGTCAGCAGCGGCCTTGCCTGCAGCATAGGCCGTAGTTGGAAGTATCGGATGCTGTTCATCCATCGGCTCATATTGTGCGCTGCCATAAACCTCAGATGATGAAAAGTGACAGAGTGTTTTAAATGCTCCTTTTCTCTGTAACTCAAGCAGATTATTTAAAACGATCACATTTGTCATATAGGCATTCGATGGATTGATAAAGGAATAATTCAATGCCTTGGTGGCACAGTTGAAAACAATATCAATCTTATGTTTTTCTATTATATATTCCAGAGAGCCTTTTAATTCGGCATCATCTACATATAAGACCATTCCCTTGGACAATGCGTCTGATAAGTTTTCTCTGTTTCCTAAAAACATATTGTCAACAACTATGACTTGTTTCGCTTCATTCATCATTAATTGTTCTACCAAGTGACTCCCTATAAATCCCGCACCGCCGGTAATTAATATCGTGCTATTTTTTATTTTAGGCCTCATAGTCCACCTCCACTTGTAACTTGTTCCCCTCGATGTATGCTCTAATCATCTGTGCGACTTCCAAGGCTTTGGATGCTTCTTCAGGCCCTACAATGGAACATTGCTTCATTCGAATGGATTGCACAAAATGATCGATTTCAGCAAAAAGGGGTTCAGTGTTGGGAACGATGATCTTTTCAACTATACTTTCTTGTCGGTAGGATAGATTTTTTTCTATAACAGAATCCACTTTTTGATAGATAAATAACTCTTTGGTCATATAGTCAGATTTGATCAACCGATCTCTTTCGGTGATCGTCAACGTCCTTACTTTTTCCTGAGATAAGCGGTTGGCTACCAGATTTGCTATGACCCCATTTTTGAATGTAAGCACAGCATTAGCCACATCCATCTGCCCAGATTCAGTCAGGCTATAACCTACCGCAGAAAGGCTTTGAATCGGACTTCCGACCAAACTTAAGACAATATCAATGTCATGGATCATAAGGTCAAAAATAACATCTATGTCAATCACTCGGTTGAGGGCCCCTAATCGCCTCGTTTCAATGGAAATCATTTTGGGGCGATTAATAATTTTGTTTAGCTGTTGAATTACCGGATTGAATCTTTCCACATGCCCTACCTGAACAATGACATTCTTAGCCTTGATTAATGGTTTGATTTGTTCTGCCTCTTTCATCGAACTGACGAATGGTTTCTCAACCAAAACATGTTTTCCTTCCTGCAATGCCTGTTGGATGAAAGTGAAATGTAAACTGGTTGGAACAGAAATGATTACTGCATCCACTTTTTTTAATAATTCACTAAATGACGAAAAAGGACAAACATCGTACTCCTTAGCTATTTTCAGGCACCGTTTCATATCGTTATCATAAACACCAACAAAATGGACATTTTTCATCTTATCCAGGGTTCGGCAATGATTCATGCCCATAATTCCGACTCCGGCTACCCCAATATTAATTAATTCCATTACTATCACCCTTAAATTCTTTAATTGAGGATATTACATAATCTTGTTCGTATTCTTTTAACGTTGGATAAAGCGGCAGGGCCAGGATTTTTTCCGAAACCTTTTCTGCTATTGGAAAGTCTCCTTTTTGATAATGGAGTCCATGGAAGGCAGGTTGAAGATGAAGGGGTAGGGGATAATAGATGCCTGTAGCAATTTTTCTATGGTTTAGGTATGAGGCTAATTCGTCGCGATTGTCTGTTTCAATGCTGTATTGGTGAAAGACGTGTTCCCGATTCTTCACCGTAATAGGGGTTTTAACCAAACCTATCAACTTTTCTGAGTAGCGGTTCGCAATTTCTCTCCTTTTTTGATTCCAATCATCTAGTCTCTTCAATTTCACTTCTAATATGGCTGCTTGGATTTCATCTAACCGACTGTTTAAACCGATATCAGAATGTACATATTTTTTTTCGCTTCCATGATTTCTCAATACTTTAATTTTTTCATATAAATCCTTATCACTCGTTACTACCATACCTCCATCTCCATATGTTCCAAGATTTTTGGAAGGGAAAAACGAAAAACAACCTGTATCACCAAATGATCCTACTTTTTTTCCATTAAAAGTGGCTCCGATGGATTGGCATGCATCCTCAATAACCTTTAAACGATATTTTTTCGCTATTTCCATAATCTTTTCCATATCTGCCGATAGTCCAAAAAGGTGTACAACCATAATTGCTTTCGTTTTTTTTGTTATCGCTTGTTCAATCAAAGCGGGGTTCATATTATACGTTATGGGATCAATATCGACGAAAACAGGCTTTGCCCCGACACGAGCAATAACCTCTGCTGTGGCAAAGAAGGTAAAGGGGGGAGTAATGACTTCATCTCCATCCCCAATAGACATGGCTTCCAATGAAAGAAGGAGTGCATCTGTCCCATTCGCAACCCCAATGCCATAAGAGGTCCCTACGTATTCGGATAACAATTTTTCAATTTGCTTTCCTTTATTCCCTAGAACATAGGATCCACTTTCCAGAACTTCATGAACTGACTTCTGTATCTCATCCTTTACACTCTCGTATTCCGCCTTCAAATCCAATTGAGGTATCATTTGTTTTCAATCCTTTACAAGGTATTTTCATCCGGTACTTTTCTTGCTGGGTTTCCTACAACTGTCTCAAAATCCGGCACATTTTTTGTCACAACGGCCCCTGCACCAACCACAGTATTCTTACCTATAATGATGGCAGGTAACAATGATGCATTATTCCCTATTTTTGCTCCTTCCTTAATATAAGGACCTCTCAATGTAAATTCTTTTGCTCCCATATATTTATCATTGGACATGGAAACGCATGGACCAATGAAGACGTGATCTTCAATCGTAGTATCTGCCGTAACATAAGCTAAGGTTTGGATGGTGCAATGCGAACCAATTGATGTATTTAATTCAACCATGGCACCTCGACCTATGACAGTATTCGCTCCAATCCGTACTTTTTCACGGATACTTGCTTGATCCCCAATGAATGCTTCTTCAGAGATTATAGTTCCCGTGTAAATCGAAACATGATTTCCTATTTTGACATTAGATTTGATCTCAAGTGGAGGTAAAGTAGTCTCCGTTTTTCGCATATTTGCATTTCCACCGGGATAAACCCCGATAATACAGTGAGATCCTATCGTTACGTTATCCCCAATTCGGGTATTTCCCAAAATAGCCGTATGATGCCCGATAGAAACGTTTTTTCCTAATACGACACCCTCCTGAATTACGACCAGTTCACCTATATTTGCATTCTCACTAAATCTATCAATCATTTGCATCCCCTCTTTTTGGTATCAAATTAGAAAAAATTGTAACTCCACTTTCTTATATCAATTGTGAGTACCTAAGATACTCTTAATCATATTTACTAACTCTAAGGCACGTACCGTCGCTGAATGTTTTGTATGAACCATTCTATAACCTTCATTTGCCATCTTTGCCCGTTCTTGATCATGGGTTAAATAGAACTCAATCTTTTCCAAAAAATTCTTTTCATTAATAGAGGCAAAGTGTACATCCGGTATAAATCCTATATCCTCTAGCTCTTTTAAGGGTGGCGCAAGCAAAAGAGTGTTGCAAGCCGGAACTTCAAAATACTTTGCTAATGGATAATGGAAGGTTGAATCACATGTTAAAAATAATTTTGCTCGATTAACTTCCTTAGCATATTTTTCTCCTATAATAATATTTTTCCTGGTTTCATCCTGGTTTTCGTAACCAGGGTGTGGATGATAAACAAAAAAAGGCTTATCTATTAAAGCATCATACATGATTTTTCTTAACGGATAATACCTCCTTGCTACCCCCATCATTAAACAATCGATGTCTTTAGGTAACCCATAATCTTTAAAGACCTCTTCATTGGCAAAGTGAGGCAGCCACCTCATTCTTTGGAGATATTTGGGATACCTATTTATAAAGTAATCTCGACAAAGTGTAAAAATATATGGAACATGATTCTGCTCAATAAAAAGGATACGTTCTTGCACGAGTCGATGAAGATCATACATGAAAACACCGAATGGGATATTAAGAGAGGAGAGTCCGGTGATGACGGGAGAACGATTGTCAACCGGATCATTGATCAATATAAAATCCGGCCTAAACCTGATATGATTCAGGATATTTTGAATATCCCCTGGCTCACTCCATAGCACTAAATCGATTACCTTAGACAATGCCTGAGAGAGATAATATGGATGTCTTTCCGTCTTTTTGGAAAAATCACGGCTAATATATAATATCTTGAGTTTTTCCATAAGTTACTCCTTTCAAATTAGTCAATCAATCAACTCATGAAAAATCCATCTACAAGTTTCAAAATTATATTATGCATTGGATGTTTAACATTCCATAGACATGAATGGAACTTCCGATTAAACACATTTTTAATGTCTCATACATTAATATAACTAATCGACTTTCAAGGAGTGTGTAATAATGACAATCAGACCAATTGTTATCTTAGGTACAGGTGGAAACTGTATTGATATTTTGGATACAATAAATGACATTAATGCTATTCAATTAAAATATGAATGTGTCGGATTCCTTGATGATAACCCAGATCATTGGGGACAAAGGATTGCAGGGTTACCCATTCTTGGCCCGCTTCCCACTGCCAAAGATCTTCCTCCATCGCATTTTATTGTGAACGGTATAGGAAGTCCTCGAAATTTTTGGGAAAAAGAATCTATTATAGCAAAGACGAAAGTCGGTATCGAAAAATTCGAAACTATTATTCATCCTACTGCCCATATATCAAAAATGTCTGATATTGGTCGGGGGACGGTTATTTTCCAGAATGTCACGATTACATCAAATGTTAAAATTGGTGATCATGTAATCATCCTTCCAAATACAGTGATAAGTCACGATGATATTATCGGCGATTACTCCTGTATTGCTGGTGGAGTTTGTATTTCCGGTGTTGTTGCAATTGGTAAATCATGCTATATAGGAACAAATAGCTCAATAAAACAAAATGTATCAATAGGTGATTTTTCACTTGTCGGGATGAATAGTGCCGTTTTGCGTGATGTTCCGAAAAACAATGTAGTTGTTGGTAACCCAGCAAAATTTTTAAGATATACCCGCTGATGTGGCCGGGGGAGGGGAATACAATCAGTAGCCTTTTCTTTCAAATTAAGTGACAATGATTAAATTTGAGACATAAGTTAATTGAGGATGTGAGTGGAAAAGCATTTATTATTTTATAGTGGGAGGAAAGGATGGGATATAATTTTGTTAAAAATAGTTAGCGTAATTGACCAGATCGGTTCAGATATAGATTATTTAGCTAATGGTTTATTGCCCTATATGGATCGCTATGATTACCAAGTTTTGGATGTACATCCTACAACCCCAAGTACTTCTCAACTTATGCGATTCGAAAAATACGGTAAGGATGCAGACATTATTGATTTTCAACATCCTCATATTGCGCTTTTGCTATTAAACAGGTATCCCTGGCTTTCAGAGAAGAAAAAAATATTAACCAACTATATTCCTGATTATCTAAATAACAGTCAATATAGCATGTTTGATAAAGTAGTCTCTTCAAATAAAACGATGCAAAGAAGAATACCGGGCAGCGTGTTTATTTCTTTAACAGTGGATACTAATTTCTGGACTTTTAATGACAAGTGGACGAATAATAAAAATTTGATTATGGTTACCGATGAAATAAAGCAAGAAAAGGGAGTTTTTGAAGTAGCAGTTGCATGCCGTAACCTTGGGCTAAACCTTTTATTGGTTGGTCGAAAATCGGATGAAAGCTATTTAACTAAAGTGTTAGAAACTGGACGTGTTACTTACCGACAAGAGATGAGTAAGGAAGAACTTCAACAATTGTATTATCAGTCTACCTTATTCGTTTGTAACTCGGATGAAAGTGAGATTGGACCTGTTTCAATATTAGAGGCCATGATCTCTGGGGTGCCAATTCTTTCCCGTTTAGTCGGACATGTGCCAGAACTTAACAAAAAGAATAGTATGCGATTATTAGAGTCTCCATTAAATGATGTCGCTTCATTGACAAATGCTATTGAGAATCTTCTGAGCAACGAGCAAGAGCTCTTAGTTATGCGCGAGAGAGCTTGGCAAATTGGCTCAAAACAAGCAGACGAACGCAGAGCATACAATTATCAAAAGCTTTACAGTTCCCTTTTTCCTGGAACCCCAGTCTCTGTAATTGTAACAATTTATGAATATCATCATACAATACTTAATTGTTTACAATCTATTGCTGCCCAAGATTATGTTAATAAAGAGTTAATTATCTGTGATGACAATCCGAATAGTGAAAATCAGTCAGTAATAGAGGAATTTGCACGTTCAGTCTCTTTTCCAGTTGTATATCGAAACACATCCCGAAAGGAAAATGATTATGGGCTAGCTAGAGCTCGTAATGTAGGGATAATAGAGGCAAGTGGTGATATTTTAGTATTTTGCGATCAGCGTATAAGTATGCATTCCAATGCTATTAGTGAATTTGTCAAAAATCTAATGCCTAAAAAATGGTTATTTGGTACAAAAGGAATAATAAAAGGATTTGTTGAGAACTTCTCCTGTGTTTACCGAAATGATCTAATAAGAGCTGGCATGTTCTGTGAGCGTGTTGATGAATATGGTGGGGCAACACAAGAAATATTTAAACGCACTCATTCACAGGGGTTTAAGCATGAACTAATTCCAACTGCTAATTCAACTTTTATTGTTGAATCATTAAGTCTTTCAAAAAGACGTCCAGAAATTATTAAAATGCGAAATCGCTTATATAGAATGAACTTTTAGCCTTTAAAAGGGAGAAAAAATAGAGGTAGAGGTGAGATTATTGGAAAGTGGTAATTTAAACAGATCACATACTATAGATGTAATAGTCTGTGTATATAACGCGTTGGAGTATGTCAAATTGTGCTTAGAATCCTTGATAGCAAAAAAAACCATTCCATTCAATTTAATCATTGTGGATAGTGGGAGTGAAAAAGAAACAAAAGACTATTTAGCTTCTTTCGCAAGGAAATATGATTGTAAATTAAAAACTAATAACTCAAAGACTGATTACACAATTGCATCAAATCAAGGACTGAAATTGTTTACATCAAAATATTGTGTGTTATTAAATAGTGACACAATTGTATCTATTCATTGGTTAGAAAAACTGATGGATTGTATGGAATCTGAAAGCAGTACAGGGATTGTTGGACCTTTATCAAATTCGGCCAGCTATCAGTCAGTACCTAAGGATGTTAATGGAAATGGAGGCACGGTAAACGAATTGGAAAAATTAGGCGGTAAAGAGCTAACCATTGAACAAATGGCATATTTTATAGAACAACAATCAAAAAGAATATTTCCAGTTGTTAATCATGTGAATGGGTTTTGTTTTATGATTAACCGTTCCGTCATTGAAAAAATAGGTGATCAGGATGAAATAAACTTTCCTTGCTATGGGGGAGAGGATGATTATTGTATTCGGGCAGTCAATGCAGGGTTTAAACTAAAGGTTGCCGATGATTGCTATATTTATCATTATAAATCCAAAAGTTATAATACTGAAGAAAAAAACGAGAAAAGGAAAAATGCAGGGAGACTTCTACGGGAAAAACATACACCAACAATTGTTAAACATCATTACACTGAAATAAAAAATAACATTGAACTTGCAAGAATAAGGGAAGAAATTGATCTAGCGCTAATTAATAGCAGTTGTATGTATGATTACAATAGGGCTATTTTGCTTTTCTGCTCTGACCTGGAAAAAAATAGCAACCTTGAAACGATGATAAAAGAAACAAAAAGAATGTATAGAGATAATATACTTCTAAAACTGGCTGTGCCTTTTCATTTTAAAGAATATCTTACAAAAATATATCCACATCAAGCGGTTCATTTTATATTTTACGAAAATAAAAGTGAATTGATTCGAATTAGTCAGCATTTTGATACCGTAATTGCCGCTGATTTAAAAGCTAATGATACTTTACGGCAAATTGCAGCAAATTATGACCATATTAAAGATGTTTATTATACCGTAGAAAAACATTGAATTTTTAGAAACCCTTGATGTTGCTTGCTACAAAATTGCCTCCTTCGAAAATAATGATATCCCTTTATTAAGAAAGGTCGCATCAAAAGGAAAGCCGATGATTGTTTCAACAGGGATGGCTTCACTTGGTGAAATTGAAAATTTAGTAAAAACAATTAAGGATGCAGGCTGCGTTGATTTCATTTTATTAAAATGCACGAGCAGTTATCCAGCTTCACCCGAAAACTCGAATCTTAATACGATTCCCTTTTTATATTTCAAAGGATATAAAGGCTGGCGAAGTATTGACAATGGAAAATATAAAAGTGATTCGTCCAGGATTTGGTTTGGATCCAAAATACTATGATCTACTTTTGGGAAAGCAAATTAAAAAGATCTAAAAATTGGAACTCCATTAAGCTGGGAGCAGTTATTGTAATAATGTTTGAAATAATATGTAATCATTAGCCCCGAGAGCCCTGCAAAACGCATACAGTTTCTGTAAAAAACAAACCCAGTACCCGGTCCAGTACCCAGTACTAGGTTTGTTGTATAAATGGAAAAAAGAAAAAGCGAGTTCACATAGTCTTCTTAATAGACATCCCGCGCATACCGCTTGGATAACGACATTTCTTGTACATAATTAATCGCTTCATCCGCAGGCATACCGCCGTGCTGCCGGATTACCATTTTCAGTGCGGCATCTACTTCTTTGGCCATTTGCCGGGCATCTCCACATACATAGAAGTGCGCGCCTTCCTGAAGCCAGGCCCATAGCTCGGCTCCATGCTCAAGGATGCGGTGTTGTACATAGATTTTGTCAGCCTGATCGCGCGAAAAGGCTGTGTCCAGCCGATGCAGGAAGCCTTCCTTCTGAAGAGCTTCAAGCTCGTCGTAGAAATAAAAATCACTGTCTTTCCGCTGTTCTCCGAAGATCAGCCAATTTCTTCCTTTGGCTCCGGACGCTTTACGCTCTTGCAGGAAACCCCGGAACGGAGCAATGCCTGTACCCGGACCAACCATAATCATCGGGGCATCGGGATTTGCCGGTGGACGGAATTGGGCATTCTTTTGAATGAAAATGGGAATGATCGTATCCTCTGTAGCGAGGTCGGCGAGAAATGTAGAGCATACTCCCTTGCGGGCGCTGCCGTTGTTCTCGTAGCGAACGGTGGAAACTGTAATATGAACCTCGTTGGGATTTGCTTTCGGACTGGAAGAAATCGAATAGAGGCGGGGCTGCAAAGGCTTGAGCTGTTCCACAAGCTCCTGTGCGCTGAGGGAAACCGGGTATTCCTGCAGCACATCAATCAGTTGACGGCCCCACAGCCATTGCTTGAGGTCCGCCAGGTTCTCATTGTCTAGCAGCTTGCTTAACCGGGCATCCTGAGCGCGGTCCCGGATGAACCGGAGCATATCGGTTGTCACCCGGGCAATCTCGAAATGACGCAGCAGTGCTTCGGTCACCGGCAGTTCTCCCTGGCCTTTGACCATTACTGGTGTAGCAGGTTCAATGCCCAGCGTATGCAGCAGATTGCGGGCCAAGTCAGGGCAATTGGCAGGCCACACCCCCAGAGCATCGCCTGCTTCGAACTGCACTCCTTCAGGTGTAAGGTCGAAGGCGTAATGGCGGGTCTCCTTTTCAGATCCGGCCTTGTTCAGATTCTGCTTGAACAGCAGCCGTGAAGGTACCGGGTGGTTCCGGTGATATCCGCGTGGTTCCGGGTTTGTGGTAACCGGGATGGATACGGCAACCGGAGTGGATGAGATGCCGCTTACTGCGGCGGGTATAGCGGGCTTCGGGCTGCCTGTAAATCCGCCCAACAGTGCAGAGACATCATTCGTCCATGCCTCCGCCTGCTCCTGAAAGTCCGTATCGCAATGGGCACAGTCAAGCAGCCGCTGTGCACCAAGCTCCTCCAGACGGGTATCCAGATTCCGCCCGAAGCCGCAAAAGAGATCGTAATTGGAATCCCCGAAAGCGAGCACGGCATAACGCAGATCCTGTAGCTGTGGGGCATTCTCTGCCCTGAGGGATTGAAAGAAGCTTTCTCCATTGTCCGGAGGATCGCCGGCTCCGAAGGTGCTGGCGATAAACAGGACAGACTGGTTCTTGGCCAGATCGCTCACGGAATATTGATTCATATTTACGAGCTGCACATCATAACCGGCTTGCTGTAACTTCTTGGCACAGTCAATGGCTGCACCCTCCGCATTTCCGGTCTGCGAAGCCCATAGGATGGTTACCGGAAGGTTGGTTGTCGTGGGGCTCTCCGGGAACGGGGCAGCCTCCGAAGGGGACGACTCCGATAACGGTTCGGGTCTAAAGTTAGCTTCAGCCCCGGGAAGGGGAGTGCGGGAGAACATGCCCGCCAGCAGGCCATCAACAAAGAAGCGGGTTGGTGGCTCAAAAGGGGCGGCGGGCGGCAGCACCGGAATGCCGGAAGCGGACCGGCCGGCCTCGGTGCGCAGGCTAGTGATGAAGCCGGACAGATAAGCCTGTTCGTGGTTATGCAGAATCATGGCTGCGGGGGCTTCAATCCCAAGCATGCCCGCGAGCGTGTCGAGCTGCTTCATAGTTACGGCCTCCTTCGGACGGGCGGTCTCAGCGCTGGCTGGAGTTGAAGCCGGATTGCTGTCGATAACAGGCGCATGCGGTTCCCCGGAAGGCTGGCCTGCAGCCTTGACCAGTGACACAGAACAAAATTTCAACTCGGGCTGTAAGGACAGGGGGTCGACGGTATCATTGGTAACTTCATTGACAGCCAGCTGTGATCCAAAGACATCATTCCAGTGAAAGGGGGCAAAGCAGTTGCCGGGGCGTACACGGTCTGAAAGGAGCGCCGGGAGAATTGCCAGCCCCCGCCGCGAACGGAGTTCTACCGGATCTCGGTCTTTAATTCCCAGCACTTCAGCATCTTCCGGGTGAATTTCCACAAAGGGACCCGGGTTCAATTTATTGAGCCTCTGAACTTTGCCTGTTTTGGTCAATGTATGCCATTGGTGCTGCAAGCGGCCGGAATTCAGCACAAAGGGATAATCGCTGTCCGGCATCTCTGCAGGCGGCATATACGGACGTGCCCAGAATACAGCTTTCCCGCTTTCTGTAGGGAACACGATACCCAGAGAACTGTCATCTGGAAGCTCACTTGGTGCAGTGCCGCCTTGACGGTTCAAATAACGGATCGGATTGCGGTCGTTCGGCTGATCCGGCGCACTAGGCCACTGCACAGGCGTTTCACGCAGCCGTGCATAGGTGGCCCCGCGCAGGTCGTACCCTGTTTTCGGGTTCCAGGCTTGCTGGATTTCCGCATAGACCTCTGCCGAAGAAGAATAGGAAAAAGCTTCAGCATAACCCATTTCAGCGGCTACCCGGGTGATAAGCTGCCAGTCCGGCATGGCCTCTCCAGGCGGCTCGACGGCTTGCTGCATTAAGGTCAGGTTGCGCTCCGAATTAATCATCACCCCTTCACCTTCAGCCCATAAGGCTCCGGGCAGCAGGATATCCGCATACCGGTTGGTCTCCGTATCCAGGAAGCTGTCCTGGGTAATGACCAGTTCAGCCGCTTCCAGGGCAGCGATTACTTTCTTGCGGTTGGGGACGGTAGCCACCGGATTGGTGCAGATGATCCAGCAGGCCTTGATTTTGCCTGAGATCATGCTTTCGAACATGGAAATGGTGCCGCCGCTGGCATCGGTTCGAAGCGTTCCCCGGGGGATCTCCCACAGCTTTTCTATGAAGCTTCGATCGGTTTCCGACAACAGAGAACGTTGACCGGGCAAGCCTGGACCCATGTAACCCATCTCCCGGCCGCCCATGGCATTGGGCTGTCCGGTGAGTGAGAAGGGGCCGCTCCCCGGACGGCAGATGGCTCCTGTAGCAAGGTGCAGGTTGCAAATGGCATTCGTGTGCCAGGTGCCGTGGATGCTCTGGTTGAGACCCATGGTCCAGCAGGACAGCCACTCCGGCGCCTCGCCTATCCACTCGGCCGCCTGCCGGATATCCGCTTCCGGGATGCCGGTTATTTCGGAGACTTTATCCGGAGGATAATCCTCCAGAAATTCCTCCATACTCTCAAAACCCGAGGTGAACCGGGCGATAAAGGCCGGGTCCGTATGGCCGCTTTTTACAAGCAGATGCAGCAGTCCGTTGAGCAGGGCGAGATCTGTTCCGGGTCTGATCTGCATGAATAAATCAGCTTTCTCCGCAGTTGCCGTCCGCCGGGGGTCAACGACAATCAGCTTGGCTCCGCTCTTCACCCGGTCCATCAGCCGGAGGAACAGAATCGGATGACAGTCGGCCATATTGGCGCCAATAACGAAGAATAAATCCGTTTGATCCATATCCTGATAAGAACCCGGAGGGCCATCTGCTCCCAGAGAGAGCTTGTAGCCATTGCCGGCGCCTGCCATACACAGACGTGAATTGGACTCCATATTTGGCGTCCGGATGAAGCCCTTGGCCAGCTTATTAATCAGGTACTGGGCCTCCAGAGACATCTGGCCCGATACATAGATGGAGAGGGCTTCCGGGCCGTGTTCCTCCAGAATACTGCGCAGCCGCTGCGCGGTATCGCGGATGGCTGCATTTATTTCCATTTGGACAGGTTCAATCCCCCTGGACGGGCGGCTGTATGCATACTCCATCCGGCCGGATTCTGTGATCGCGGCTGCAGCAGTGCTGCCTTTGGTGCAGAGCCTGCCGAAATTGGCCGGATGCTCCTTATCTCCGGTGATTTTGACCACGCGGTTATCCGATACTTCGAGTACGATCCCGCAGCCAACCCCGCAGTAAGGACAGACGCTTTTGATTTTGCCAGTTGTCATGTGAGTTCACCGCCTCAAAGTTTTCTGCACAAGCTGGTTAGAAATTAACCCCGGATTCTGCCTTCGCCCAGGATTTTCTCCAGGATCTTGTTACCGCGTAAAAGATAAGGGTGGTAAGGAGCACAATGGAACCGACCAACAGAAAACCGGTAACCTGTGAGCCTGTGGACTGCTTCAGCGGGCCCAGGATATAGGTCGGCAGCAAATATCCGCCAAGACCTCCTGCAGCACCGACAATTCCGGTAATGACTCCGATCTCACTGGAGAAACGCTGGGGGATGATCTGAAAGACCGAGCCGTTACCCATCCCGAGGCAGGCCATCATTACACTGGTATAGAGCAGCATCACCAGGAATGAACCCGGCATTGACGCAATGGCAAACGCACATACCGAAATTACACTGTACAAAACAAGCAGGAGGCGCATGCCGCCAATCCGGTCCGCAATCCAGCCGCCTAAAGGCCGGAAGAAGCTGCCCGCGATGACTGTGATGGTAACCAGGTATCCCACCTGAACTTTGGTTAGACCCCCGGAGTGTACGCCGTCGCCATACACATCATAGAAGAAAATGCTCGCATAGTTGGCGAACCCGACAAACCCGCCGAAGGTAATAGCATAGAACATCGAGAACCACCAGGTATCCGCATGCCTGAAGACGCTGAGGTAGTCTTTGAGCGGCTTGGGAGCAGGGGCATTCGGAGCGTCTTTAGCCAATATAGCAAAAACAATCATAACGATCGCCAGCGGAATCAGCGCAAGCCCAAACACACTGTGCCATCCGTAAGCCTGGGCGATCTGCGGTCCGAAAAAAGTGGCCAGCGCGGTTCCGCTGTTCCCTGCGCCGGCAATGCCCATCGCCAGCCCCTGATATTGCGGAGGGTACCAGCGGCTTGCAAGGGAAAGCGATACGGCAAAGCTTGCACCTGCAAAACCGAGCAGGAATCCGATCATATGGATCTGAAGCAGGCTGGTTCCGCCAAGCCAGCCCCACAGAAGAGGGATAATGGTGAGGAACATCCCGATTAGGCCCGCTTTTTTACTGCCAATGCGGTCGGCTAGTATGCCCATCGGAATCCGGAATATCGAGCCGCCGAGGATAGGGATGGCGACCATGGCTGCTTTTTGAGTATCCGATAATCCGAAGTCCTTGGTAATGTAGAGCGATAGAGCTCCGCACAGCACCCAAATCATAAAGCTTACGTCAAAATACAAAAAAGCTGAGAACAAACTCGGGGCATGACCCGCCTTGCGAAAACCTTTGGCTTCCATTGCTGACATCCTCCTTTTTATGAACCCCAAGTAAGGGAATCGGCAAAAAAGGGCCGACTGACAGAACCCGCACTGCGGATTTTGTTAATCGGCCCCATTGCCAATTGCAGCCACATCATCGTGGCTGACTTTATAAGTAGATGTAAGAATACCGGTGCAACAAGCCATCCGAGCCACAGCATTGTGGGGAGAAACCGTTGCATCCTTCGTTGACACAATGTTGTGTCGTTGAAATCTTATATTGTCAATATAAATAGTCACAACACAAATGTCAATAATAATAACGTAAAAATTAAAATAATTAATATCAATTGAACTCTCAGAGCTTATTTTTTGGTTTTTGAGTTATATATTCTAACATATAAATAATAATTCTGGTAAATGGACTTCAATTTCTGTCGTTCCCAGACGAAAGTATGAAGGATTGTTAACAAGGTATTCATGGAACAAGCCGTACCCCTGCGTCCTTTTGAGGCTCAAATGGACTCTTTTAAAACCGCTGCACCACGGACTGGACAGCCCGCTGCCAGCCTGAGTAATTATCTTGGCGGGTGGCTTCATCTAGCTTGGGTTCGTATGTCTCGTACAGCGTAAGTTGGGCTGCAAGCTGCTCGGGGTCGGACCAGACACCTGTGCCGAGCCCGCCGAGATATACCGAGCCCATGGCCGACAGCTCTGCACAGGTCGACCGTGTCACGACTTTGCCCAGGATATCGGCTTGGAATTGCATGAGCCAGACATTGGATGAAGCTCCGCCGTCGGTCCGCAGACCGAGCAGTTGAATGCCGGACTGCTGCTCCATGAATTCCACCGCATCCCTAACTTGATAGGCAATGCTCTCCAGAGCAGCCCGGACAATATGGGCTTTGGTGGTTCCGCGGTTCATGCCGGTAATAGCCGCCCTGGCGTAAGGATCCCAATAGGGTGCACCCATTCCGACAAAAGCAGGCACAAGATAAACGCCGTCGTTCGCGGTAACACTTTCGACCAATTCTTGCATTTCCTCTAAGGTAGAGAAAAGTCCTAAATTATCCTGCGTCCATTTGATGCTATCACCTGTTGTCCGGATGATGGCTTCAAGCGCGTACGTCACCTTTCCCCCTGCCCCCCAGGCGATAGCAGTTACAAGACCGTCACCGCCATCGATCGGGGTGTCGCCTATATTCATCAACACAGAGGTGCCGGTACCAAAGGTGGCCTTG
Source organism: Paenibacillus sp. FSL L8-0340 (assembly GCF_038593145.1). Taxonomy (NCBI): domain Bacteria; kingdom Bacillati; phylum Bacillota; class Bacilli; order Caryophanales; family Paenibacillaceae; genus Paenibacillus; species Paenibacillus sp. FSL L8-0340. Next base: position 5,540,271 of record NZ_CP151967.1, on the reverse strand, counting down.
GCACTTCCGGGCTTAAAGCAGAGATGGCCATACAATGCGCCCTGGGAATCTCCGATCACACCTGAGATCGGGACTCTTTCATTAAAAAGGTTATTGTCTGCTGTATATCCGAATATAGCATCGGACGGCTTAACCTCGGGCAGCAGGGAAGGCGGGACATCGAAAATCCGGAGAAGCTTTTCGTCCCATTCCAAGGTGTGTATATTGAACAGGGAGGTTCGGCTGGCGTTCGTATAGTCGGTAGCATGTGTGCTGCCGCCGGTCAACTTCCAGATCAGCCAGCTGTCCATGGTTCCGGCGAGCAGCTTTCCTTCGGCCAGCAGTTCTGCTGCTCCTTTTGCATGCTTAATGATCCAGCCCCATTTGGTGGCGGAGAAATAAGGGTCGAGCATAAGTCCTGTTTTGGCGCGGATGGTGCTTTCGTGCCCCGCTTGCTTCAGCCCGGCGCATAGGTCGGCAGTACGCTGGCATTGCCAGACGATGGCATTATATACCGGCTGACCGGTTGTCTTATCCCACATCAGCGCAGTTTCCCGCTGGTTAGTAAGGGTCAGGGCAGCCAGCTCCGCTGGGTGGATGCCGGTTTGCTCCAGCACGCTGCGGGCCGCCTTTATGACATTATCATAAATTTCGAGCGGATCATGCTCTACCCAGCCGGGCTGGGGGAAGTGCTGTTTATGCACCATTCCGCTGCGGGCGATGACGGCTCCTTCAGAGTTTACCAGGAGTGCTTTGGTGCCTGAAGTGCTCTGGTCAATGGCCAAGATATATTTCTGGTTGTGGTCCATATGCTTCGCCCTTTACTTGTTGATCAATTCGAGTGCGATTTGCTTGATATTGTCGCCTGTAAGCCCATAGTGGCGGAAGACCTCCGCTGATTTGCCGGCAATGGCCGGCTCATCCGGGATGCCTAGCACCTTCATCGGAACGGGATGATGCTGTACGACAACCTCCGCCACGGCAGCGCCAAGACCGCCGTAAATGCTGTGCTCTTCAACTGTAATAATGCGTCCGGTCTCCCGTGCCGCAGCAATTATGGCTTCTTCGTCCAAGGGTTTAATTGTATGCATGTTGATGACCCGTGCGGATACGCCATTTTCGGAAAGAGCTTTGGCGGCATCGAGGGCAATACGTACGGTTTCACCGGCGGCAATGATCGTAATATCGGAACCTTCCTGTACAATTACAGCCTTACCTATTTCAAACGGGTAATCGTCGGATTCGTATACGTCCTCGACCGGGTTGCGTCCGATCCGCACATATACGCCGCCGTCATATTTAACCAGCGCTTCGGTCAGCTTCTTCGTTTCGTGGCGGTCGGCGGGAAGCACAATCGCCAGTCCCGGAATGGCGCGGGCCACCGCGATGTCCTGTACGGAGTGATGGGACATGCCAAGCGCACCATAGCTTACGCCGCCGCTGATCCCGATCAGCTTCACATTGGTCCGTGAATAAGCGACGTCAACCTTGATTTGCTCAATGCTGCGCATGCTCAGGAAGCAGGCGGGTGAAGTGACAAAAGGTTTCTTGCCGCTGTGGGCCAATCCGGCGGACATGCCTACAATGTTCTGTTCTGCAATACCGACCTCGACGAATTGCTCCGGGAAAGTATTGGCGAAAGGAGCCATCGCGGCGGAACCGCGTGAATCGCTGGCCAGTACCATAATATCCCGGTCGTCTTTGGCCAATTCCAGCAGTGTGTCACAGATGACTTGGCGGTTAGGAATTTTGTTCATTGTTATTACACCTGCCCTTTCTGTGTCAATTCCTCAATGGACGCGCTCAATTCAGACAGGGCCAGCGCCAGTTCTTCGTCGTTCGGTACATGGTGATGCCAGGCGGGAACATTCTCGGCGAAGGATACGCCCTTGCCCTTGGTCGTATTGGCCAGAATGAGCGTTGGTTTGCCGGGCACTTCCGGTACGGCGCGGAATGCCTGCAGCAGCTCTTCCATATCGTTGCCGTTGATGGAGACAACGTTCCAGCCGAAGGCAGCCCATTTCTCGTCCAGCGGGTCGAGGCCCATGACCTCTTCGGTAGTTCCACTGATCTGAAGCCGGTTGCGGTCGATAATGCCGACCAGATTATCCAGCTTATAATGGGCGCCTGCCATGGCAGCTTCCCAGTTGGAGCCTTCAGCCTGCTCGCCGTCTCCCATCAGACAGAACACGCGGTAAGACCGCCCGTCCCGTTTGGCAGCCAGTGCCATGCCGACGGAGATGGGCAGACCATGGCCGAGGGCGCCGGTATTCATCTCGATGCCGGGAACCTTGTTATTCGGGTGGCCGATGAGCCGGGTGCCGAACTGGCTGTAGGTTTCCAGTTCTTCTCTGGGGAAGAAACCGCGGTCAGCCAGAACACACCATAGTGATTCAACGGAATGACCTTTGCTGGCAATGAAGCGGTCACGGTCTTCCCATTTCGAATTAGCGGGATCAATATTCATAATTTCATAATATAAAGCCGTTAAAATGTCAGTGTTACTCAAAGATCCCCCTGTATGACCCGTTTTGGCGCGGTGAATAATGGTTAGCAGATCCATGCGGATTTGTGCGGCCTTGACTTTCAGTTCCTGGATTTCCATAATATCCTCCTCTTATAGATGTTAATAGAGTAGATCTGTTTTTTACGCGTGAAGATTCGACTGTGTAGTGCGGGCAAGATCAGAACCCCGAAGCCAGCTTTGGATTTCCTGTTCCGTAGGATCTACGGGATCCGGTGTCAGTCCGGGGATATAGTTGCAGGCCTCATAGATGGCCGGAATAACATTGGCATGGATGCCTACGGAGTGGTGAACATAAGGACCTTTGACGAGCTTTTCTTCCCACAGTGGCCAGTCATTCACTTCCACCCATACATAAGATCCGCGGGTATAAGGGCCTTCAATGCCACGGGCCTTGCCCAGGAACATTGAGTATTCACCGTGGTCGCCGTCGAACCGGGCAATGGTCATGCCGCCGCCGCGGATTTCACCTTCATGGGTTCCAGGAGCATGGTCGTCAAAGAGAAAGTGCTTACGCAGCTTCGGTTTCTGCTCCACAGAAAGCGAGACAGGGAAATTTCCGCAGTGGAAAAGCAGCTCCCCGTTGTCGTTTTCGGGATGGCGGATGGTAATGTCCGCAAAAAAGGTTGGCAATTCATTCATGGCAGCCGCCTGCACCATAATAGAGGTGATGGCTCCATGGATGTCCGTTTCGCAGGTGACCGGAATTTGTTCATCCGTCAGGATCGCATTGGCCAGACACGGCATGATCGACATCGCCTCCTGCAGCGAGGACCAGCACTGGATAGCGATAGCACTGCTGCCCGTCTCACGGGCAAAGGATTTCATGGCAACTTTTAAAGCGGCGATTCGACGTACATCATCCTCGGTCACTTCGCTGTAATCGAGCTTTTCTTTAATGTAATCGATCGTATCCAGCAGCTCAGCGCTGCTGCCGGCAGCGATTTTTCGGGTGCGGAGCTGAATATCGACAAGGGTAATCGGATGAATCTCAATGCCGAAGCGTTCAAGCAGCTCGCCTTCATTGCACATCATGGTCCAGAATGAAGCGGGACGCGGGCCGATTTGGAGAATGCGCAGGCTCTTGAACTGGCGTACAACATTGGCTGCAGCGACAAAGTTGGTGAAGCCCCGCTCGAATACGGGATCCTTCACCCGGCTGTTGGTTACATAGGTGAAGGGAACGTCGAATCTGCGTAAAACTTTGCCTGTGGCGAAAATACCACATTGGGTGTCCCGCAGGCGCATGCCGTCCGCAAGCGGCGCTTCATCCCGCGGCCCCCAGAGCAGAACGGGCTTGCCGAGCGCTTTGCCAACACGGGCTACGGTGTCTTCGGTGCCGAAGTTACAGTGCGGAAAAAATACGGCATCGACTTCTTCCTCTTTGAACCGTTTGACAATCAGATCGGCATTAATATGGTCGTCGTACAGCAGCCCTTCCTCGTTTAGGCCTTCCAGGTCTACAATGTCAATATTCATTCCAAAGCTCTCAATTTGCTTGCGGATTTCTACTTTGTACTTAAAAGCATCCTCAGCGCTAAACGTAAAACGGCGTGTTGGGGCATAACCCAGCTTTAACTTCTTCATCATCATTTCTCCTCGGTAGGGAATATTTCAATCTTGCTGAAATGAGAATAACTAAACAAAGTGAGCCTGGTTTAGTTATTTCAGCTTAACATTGCGTTTTTATTTAGTACGAGGCCATGTTAACATTGGAATTAAGCGGTGTCAATGAATAATTTAGTTTTGTTTAGCTGCAACCGCTAAACTTATAACTAAATAAAATAGATTAATTTTAGCTAAACATTGCATCGAATTCCGATTCGGTGTAAACTTCACGTATCACATTGTTGTGTTGTTATCTTATTAGGAAATGGAGATTCAAAGCATGAAGATGGAAGATATCGCTAAACTGGCCAATGTATCCAAAGCAGCCGTTTCGTTAGCCTTCAGCGGCAAGCCGGGAATTGGTCCGGATACGCGGGAACGCATTCTCCAAGTAGCCTATGAAGCTGGATACAGCCCCAAGAGCAGGGAAGTAGCGGTTACAAAAGCAGATAAATCGTTGCTTTTTCTTGTATGTACAAATTCAGGGATTATCCTTGAAGAATATTATCAGCAGCCATTTTTCAAAGAATTGATTCACTTTATTGAAGAACGCTGCCGGCAGAAAGGTTATTCCCTGATTTTTTCAACGGTAGATGTTGAATTTTTCCAGAGGGATATCCAGATGGTCGCCGATGAGAAACGCAGTGTCGGAACCATACTGCTGGGCACCAATTTGACCCGTGAACAAATCAGGGATATTCATGCCAGACTGCCGAATCTGATTGTACTGGATACCTGCTTTGAAACGTTGCCTGTACAATTCATTCAAATTAATAATGTAATGGGTGCATATCAGGCCGGGGCCTATTTGTGCAACATTGGACATACCTCGATTGGCTATATCGCTTCCAATCTGCGAATCCATAATTTTGAGGAACGTAAACGCGGCTTTATGGCGGCGCTTTCTGAGCGGGGTCTGAGGGTACCTGAGGCAGCACATTTGTCCGTAGCGCCAACTATTCTTACTTCTCAGGAGGATCTGAAACGGCAGTTGACGGCCTATCTGGAGAACGGGAACAGTATGCCTACGGCCTGGTTCTGCGAATGTGACTACATAGCTATCAGCGCTATGAAGACAATGAACGAACTGGGCATCCGGGTACCGCAGCATACTTCGGTCATTGGTTTTGATAATATTAACGAGTCGCTGGTTGTCACTCCGGAACTGACAACTATTCACGTAGATAAAGAAAGAATGGCCAGTCTGGCAGTTGATCTGCTGACTGATGCATTGTCGCAGGGCCCGCAGGGGACAAGCAAAATTATAGTGGACACCATTTTGGTGGAACGGAATTCCTGTGCGGCTCCCGCCGATTCCGGGCTGGGCTAGAAGCGTATTGCATTTATAAGAACAGGGGGACCTTGAATGAATTCACGCATGGTTTCGATTTTACAGCATCTGCTGGCTGCGGACATTCCTGTCAAAAGCGAGCATCTGGCAAAATTGATCCAGGTTACTTCACGCACCATACGCAGTGACATCAGAGAGCTGGATGAGTTCCTGGCCAAGCATGGAGCATCGGTTCAACCTGTTCGCTCAAAAGGGTATGAACTGAAGATTACAGACGACAGCAGCTTTCGTATGCTGCTGCAGCAATTGTTTATGAACAATGAACCGGAAGATTCGGGATCACCTGAATACCGGCAGCTTTATTTAATCAGGCGTCTCCTGCTTGCCGAAACATATTTGAAGCTTGAGGAGCTGGCAGATGAGCTCTATGTCAGCAAGTCCACTGTTCAGAACGATTTCAGGGAGGTCAAGCAGACGCTGCTTACCTACGGGATTGGCATCGACAAACGACCGAACTATGGCATTAAACTGAGGGGCGATGAAGTCCGGTTGCGGTTGTGCATATCTGAATTTATCGTGAACCGCTCAGATGAAGAGCGCGCCGGAGGAATACAGGATGCGCCGCGTATTGTCTCTCCCCGCGAGATGACGCTGATACGCAGCATTATTCTGGAACAGATTCAGAGGCTTGGCGTAAGCCTGTCGGATGTCGCCTTCAGCAATTTATCCATTCATATTGCGATCGCCTGCAAGCGGATTCGTGACGGGAACCGGGTCGCGATGCTTTTGGATGAGAAGGAGGAATTCCGGGCCGCTGAGGAATTCCAGGCCGCTGAGCAGATCGTCGCGCTGATTGAACGAGAATTGGACTTATCTTTTCCTGAAGATGAGGTTGCCTATATAGCCATGCATCTGGCCGGTAATAAGTGGTTTGCGGGGGTCACCGGGGAAGAGACGGAGAATGCCGGTCCCGAGAAGCTCCTGGATCGCAGGATTTATGAGCTGGGGAAGGAAATCCTTGCTGAAATAGACAGGGACCTTAACCTGAGAATCAGCAGGGATCAAGAGCTGCTGATGGGGATTTGCCTCCATTTGAAGCCGGCGCTGAACCGTGTCAGATACGGAATGAGTATCCGCAATCCGATGTTGGAGCATGTGAAGAGCAACTATCCCCTGGCTTTTCAGGCAGGGGTCATCGGAGCCAAGCTGATTGAGAGTAAGCTCAATATTGTGATCCCCGAGACGGAAATGGGGTACCTGGCTATTCATATCGGTGCAGCCATGGAAAGACAGCAGATGGATACCAGGCCCAAACGTTGCCTGGTTGTATGCACTTCGGGTGTAGGCAGCGCACGTCTGCTTTATTACAAGCTAAGGAGCAAATTCGGCGAGAGACTGGAGGTTGTGGGGACGACCGAGTTTTACAAGCTGCAGCAGGTCCCATTGCATAACATTGATTTTGTGGTAAGCACCGTCCCCATCCCACAGCCGTTGTCTGTTCCGGTGGTTGTCGTGCAGACACTCCTGGGCGGCGGGGATATGGATAACATAGATGCTTTGCTGAACGGCGAGAGGCCGTATTCCTTCCGCTACATTATGGAAGAACTCGTGTTTCTGAGACAAAGCTTCACCACGAAGGAAGAGATCATTACTTTCCTCGGGGACAAAATGTCTGAATTCGGGTTGATCCGCTCTTCCGAAGGTTTCATCGGCTTGGTTCTGGAACGGGAAAATGCCGCACCGACAGCTTATGGGAATTTGGTGGCCATTCCCCATCCCATCATTCCGCAAAGCAACCGTACGGTATGGGCCATCTGTACACTTAAGTCTCCGATTGACTGGTCCGGCCGGCCGGTGCAATTTATCTGCCTGCTCAGTATTGACAAGAGCGGCGAAGAACCCCAGGCGAAAATGTATCAGCATCTAATGGGACTGGTCGACGATTCCGAGATTATCCAGCAAATGCTGGAATGCAAGACGTATGGGGAGTTTGCCCGGATTATTGTCAGACATAAACTGTATTAAGGACCAAGGCTCTGTATGTCGTTTGACCGGATTTTCGGCCAGATGGCGGTGTGGAGCCTTTTTTATTTTCCCCAGCGGATATTGTATTCTGCTTTGGATGCTGAAAGCGTGCGGATGTAAGCTTTTCCGCTTGTAGCGGAAAAGGATTACGTTTAGAAGTGAGTTGTAATCGTATACACTGATCTTGTAGAACAAAGATATGAAATTTAAGAGGTGAACGCTTTGGATGAGTATCAGGAAATCATTATGGGGATTATAACCAATTCGGGGATCGCCAAGAGCAAGGCTATGGAAGCTATTGCCCTTGCCCAGAAAGGCCAAGCAGAGCAGGCAGCAGAATGTCTGGAGGAATGCAAGAAGGAGCTGGTGGGTGCGCATAAATCGCAAACAAAGCTGATCCAGCAGGAAGCGGGAGGAGTCGCACATGAAGTGACACTGTTGATGGTACATGCACAGGATCATCTGATGTCGGCCATTACGACAAAGGATTTGGCGGGACATATTGTGGAGCTATATAGCAGATTGAACCGCTATGAAGCGGCGGTTGTCCATAACACTACAATCAGGGAGGACTAAGAATGAAACAAATAACTCTGGTATGCGCAGCAGGAATGTCTACAAGTATGCTGGTACAGAAAATGCAGAAGGCCGCCCAGGCCCAAAATGTTGAGGTAGAGATCAGGGCTACCTCTGAAAGCTCCTTCAAGGAGTACGCGGACAAGACGGATGTGCTGCTGATTGGGCCGCAGGTCGGTTATCTGGAAGGCGATTTTAAAAGCAAATATGAACCTAAAGGCATTAAAGTGAGCGTAATTGACCGAATGGACTATGGCATGATGAACGGTGAGAAAGTGCTTGCTGATGCTTTAAGCCTGTAATCCTTGCCATCTGAAGCAGCTGCGGCGGATTCGCAAGAACAGCTTTTATTGGTGCAAAACATAATTTCATCAAATGGAAGCGTTATCTAGGTGATGGTTATCAGATGAAATTCTAAAGCAGGAGTTGAACGGATATGGCAAATGAAAAAAAGCTATCCCACAAGCTGCAAAGATATGCAGGTAAAATTCAGCAAAACCGCTATATGAGTGCTATTTCGAACGGTCTGATGTCAACACTCCCTTTTCTGATTGTCGGGGCGTTCTCGACGCTGTTCTCTGCGCTTGCCTGGGAGCCTTATCAGAACTTTATTGCACCGGTAAAGGGAATTATCGGATTGGCATCAACCATGACTACGGGGGTTATTGCCCTGTATGCCGTATTCTTCATTGCTTACAGACTGGCACAGGCCTTCGACAAGGACCCGTTGGTTCCCGCTGCGACTGCACTGCTCTCGTTCCTTATCCTCACGCCGGTAGAGACCTTCGACAAGGTTCGGGCGCTGCCGCTCCAATGGCTTGGTGCACAGGGGTTGTTTGTAGCCATGTTCGTCGGCTTGATCGCCTCGAGATTGTATATTTGGATTGTTGACCGCAACTGGACCATTAAAATGCCGGAGGGAGTTCCGCCTACGGTCGTCAAAACCTTCTCGGGATTAATTCCGGCGATACTCGTAGCTGTTGTATTCGTGGTGATTTCAGGCCTGTTCATGCAGACCTCTTTCATTACGGTCCATCAATTTATTTATACCTATCTGCAAGTGCCGCTGGAAGGGCTGGGCGGATCGCTGGGGGCCATGATTATCGCGCTGATCATTATGCAGGCGCTCTGGATGTTCGGGATTCACGGAGCTATCGTGACTTTGGCCATCGTGAAGCCTATCTGGATGAGTCTGGATCTTGCGAACCTCGAAGCCTTTCAGGCCGGTACACCGCTGCCGAACATTATCGGACTGGCGTTCTGGTACATCTTTGCAAATTATGCACCAATGCTCGGCTTCGCGCTGCTGCTGGTCTTTCTCGCCAAGAGCAAGCAGCTGCGTACGATTGGGAAACTGGGCCTCCCGGGGACGTTTTTCTCGATACACGAGCCTCTGAACTTCGGCATACCGGTCGTTCTGAATCCGCTTCTGGCGGTTCCGTTTATCGCTTCCCCTATCGTTTGTGTAGTGCTGGGCTATTTTGCGACCACCATCGGCTTGCTGCCAGCACCTATCGGAATATATCCCGCATTCGGCACTCCGATCTTTGCGCTGGGGATCATCGAGGGCAGCTGGAGACTTGCAGTCGCGCAGCTTGTACTTATTCCAGTCTGTATGCTGATTTACTATCCGTTCTTTAGAATACTCGACAGACAGGCGCTGAAGAGAGAACAAGATGCACAGGAAACCTCGGAGAAGGAAGATGCAGCCGGAGTCAATGCCGGAGCAGTCACCTCATAACCGGACAATACACCCGGAAAACGGCGATTCATCGCCGTTTTCTGTCATTACTCCAGAAGGGGGGAAGCTTGTATGATCAAGCTTGGCATAGCGGAGAACAAACGTTATTTCGTCAGCGAGGGGGCTCCGTTTTTCTACCTGGCGGATACGGTCTGGAGCGCATTCACCAATATCTCGCTGGAGGAATGGAACTATTACCTGGACTACAGGAAAAGCCAGGGCTTTAATGTTCTGCAGATCAATCTGCTGCGGCAGTGGGATGCCAGCGGCAGTGATTTGAATCAGGAGCCGTTTGCCCGGTGTGAAGACGGTACTTATGATTTTTATTCGTTAAATGAAGAGTATTTCGCAAGAGCTGAGCAAATGGTGAACATAGCAGTGGGCAAAGGGTTTGTGCCGGCGCTGGTCCTGCTCTGGTGCAATTATATTCCGGATACCTGGGCGTCCAGAATCCGGGAGGATAAAAAGATGCCGCTTGATGCAGTGGAGCCATACGTGCGTTATGCAGCGGACCGTTTCTCCAAATACTGCCCGATTTATGTCGTGAGCGGGGACACCGATTTTCCGTCCGAACGGGCGAACGAATATTACCGGAAGGCACTTCATGTTGTGAAAAAGCATAGCCCGGAGTGCTTGACCACCCTGCATATTCAAGGAAGAACAGCGGCGGTGCCGGACGAATTCATAAATGATCCCGCTTTGGATTTCTACATGTATCAGTCCGGCCACAATTCACAGTTTCAGCCCATGGCCTATACCTTAGCTATGGATTTCAGCAGCAAGCCGGTAACACGGCCGGTGTTGAACTCGGAGCCTTGCTACGAGATGATGGGGTACAGCCGCCAGGTTTACGGCCGGTTTAGCCGGGCCGATGTGCGCAAGGCTGCGTGGCAAAGTCTTCTATCCGGAGCAGCCGCCGGTGTAACCTACGGTGCGCACGGAATCTGGAGCTGGCACAAGAAGGGCGAGCGGTTCGGAGTTACCGGAGAAGGGTTTGACAGCCCCTATGATTGGCAGACTGCCCTCAAATTCGAAGGGGCATGGGATTACGGATTTGCCAAATGGCTGTTTCAGATGTATGGGCTGACCGGTTTGCAGCCGTGGGACATTGTGCTTAAGAACACGGAAGAGATCCGGGCAGCGGCAACCGCCAGCTTGTCCAAGGTTGCCATTTATGTCCCTGTCAATACAGTGCTAAGGTTAAATGCGGAGCTTGGTGAATACGAGTTTACCATCATTGATCTTGAACACCGCAGATTTGCGGGAGCTGTAATCACTGTTAAAGAGAAAACGACAGTAATAGATATGCATGATTTCGAAAGCGATGTTCTTGTGATTGGTGTGAAAAAATCATATGAGGTGATATAGAATGGGGTTAGGTCCTAACTTTCTGTGGGGCGGTGCAACCGCGGCAAATCAAAGTGAAGGCGGATATAATTTAGGAAACCGGGGTTTAGCAAATGTTGATTTATTGCCTACGGGCAAAGATCGGGCAGGAGTAATGGCCGGGAAAATTAAAATGCTTGAATTTGATGATCAGCACTTTTATCCGGCTCAAGAAGCAATTGATATGTACCATCAGTATATTGATGACATCAAGTTATTCGCTGAAATGGGCTTTAAAACCTATCGTATGTCGATATCATGGACTAGAATTTTCCCCAATGGGGATGAAGAGAAGCCGAACGAAGAAGGTTTAACCTTTTATGAGAATATTTTTCGGGAATTAAGAAAGCACAATATCGAACCCTTGGTAACATTAGCCCATTTTGATGTTCCAGTTACTCTTATCAAAAAATACGGTTCATGGCGTAATCGTAAAATGATTGGTTTTTTTGAGAACTATTGTCGTACCGTATTCAATCATTACAAAGGGCTGGTAAAATATTGGTTGACCTTTAATGAAGTGAATATGATACTGCATGCACCGTTTTTGGGCGCGGGCTTATGCTTTGAACCAGATGAAAATGAGGAACAGGTAAAATATCAAGCCATGCACCATCAGTTAATGGCCAGTGCTGTTGCAACTAAAATAGCGCATGAAGCTGATCCCGGGAATAGGATTGGCTGTATGCTGGCAGGAGGAAATAATTATCCTTATTCTTGCCGTCCGGAGGATTATGCTAAAGCAGTCGAAAAGGACCGGGAAAATTATCTGTTCATTGACATTCAAGCCCGGGGCGCCTATCCGAATTATGCACTAAAAAAATTCCAACGGGAAAATATTCATATTGTGATGGAGCAAGGAGACCGGGAACTATTAAAACAGTATACAGTTGATTTTATTTCGTTCTCCTATTACTCTTCCCGGGCTGTTGCCACCGATCCATCAGTTGCTCATGAAACGGCCGGAAATATATTTAAATCCATTAAAAATCCTTATTTGAAATCCTCCGAATGGGGCTGGCAGATCGACCCCTTAGGGTTGAGGTCAGCGCTGAATATTTTATATGACCGTTATCAGAAGCCATTATTTATAGTGGAAAACGGGCTTGGTGCGGTGGATACACCGGATGAAAACGGCTATGTAGAAGATGATTATCGAATCGAATATCTGCGTGAGCATATTAAGGCGTTTAAAGCGGCAGTCCTGGAAGATGGCGTTGAGCTGATGGGGTATACGACTTGGGGATGTATTGATCTGGTTAGTGCGACCAAAGGCGAAATGAGCAAGCGTTATGGATTTATTTACGTTGATCGTGATGATGAAGGGAATGGGACACTGAAACGCAGTAAGAAAAAATCATTTTATTGGTATCAAAAGGTTATCCAGAGCAACGGTGAAGATTTGGAATAAATTGAATTCTAAATTTTCCGAGTGAAGTATTGCAACTTATTCCTGCGACCATCTCCTTTATCTGGGGTGGTTTTTTTCTATAATGGAAGAGCGGCAGCGGCCGGAAGTCCAGACATTCGCCGTAGTCACGATCCTTTCCCGCCAACGGTCGGTTCCAGATCAGTGAGTAGTGCATGGGTTCCTGCGACCAGTTTTTCTTCAGCTAGCAGTTCCTTTTGCATCCCAATCATCTAGAGCTTCGCGCCAAGCCTGCTTGGAAAGCCACTCGCTTTCGACTGGAAGAGCTTTTATAGCCAAGCGCCTGTTCTACCGTTTGGATACAGAAAGCCCGGCTGTGGGGTAAGGTTGTTTGTAGGCTACCGGCGATGCCTCCAGATGAACCTCCTGTGTATCCATGGAGACGATTTGTTGAAGTTGTAGCTCTGGTAATCCGAGCAATTCGTTGATATACTGGAGTGCCATCTGTCATATCCTTTTGTTGTTTGGTTGGACTTACAACATTCTGATACATACTATCTATTCCTCCCATTTCAGTAAGACACTTTTGATTTTCTCAATAATCTGTACGTCTGCATCCCTGTTTAACAGAAGAATCTGAACCAGTCTTTTTACCATTTCTGGACCTGTGAGGTCATCCTTATCTGCCTTTTCTACTCCTACAGTTAATGCTTTCTGTTTCAACACTTCTAAATAGTTAACCCACAACAATTGAATCATATATGGGGTCTGAAGTCTTTCAAGTTCTCCCTCCAAATCACAAAGAATTTTAGTTCTAATGTCTGGCAGCATTTCTGATGCTTCTTCATCTGGTTTTGCCTGCATAGATGTAGGAATTGGAATATCCATTCTCTTAATCAAGGCCAATTTTTCTTTTGGTACTGTCCAATCGGTTATCTTGGCTCCTTCAACGATTGCTCTACTCGTAATTGCTGATCTGGAGAGGTCTTGTGAGGTATCTAATTCTTTAATCTGATACTCTAAAACAGCGTGTTTCCAACTAGTTTTCCAAGAATAAGGGTTGTTGTTTCCCATAATATATTCCTCTGTTATTTTATTTTAGTGGTTATTTAACCACTAATTAATACGATTATAGGGTATAAATATATCATTTGTAAACCACTGATTTATAATTATATATAAAACTTATCAAAATCCTCTTGCGTTGCCAGTGTTGCATATTGCTAAGGCATATTAAATTGAACTACAGCTCTGTCTTTTTCAAGAGATTCAGGTGTTGCAAAAATGCAATTTACGCAGCATGGGAAAAATATTTTATTTTTTTCTTGATATTTGTAAAATATCTTAAAATGCATTCTGCACGAATTTGTATAATTCGCCGAATATGAAAGGTCACCTCCAGGTTGTTTTAATATCTTTTAAACAAGATGAATGAAATAGTGTGGTTATTTTGCGACTGTTACATCCAATCCGAATAAGAAAAAATTAGAGTTGAATTTCACTTGTCTATTCCAACAAGCTTATAATCATTAAAGAAAAAATGCGCTTAAAAAGAGTGTGTTCAAAAGAGTGAGTCGCAAAAAATCTACAGAAAAAAACCTTGATGTAGAGCTATTTCGGGCCTGTTGACCCGTTCTTTTTTCTGTAATACGATGACATTGCGAAATATTTCACAATAGATTTAAGGCATGCGAAGCAATAGTTTTATTTTTTTAATCAGAAAAGTGAAAATATTCACATATGAGGGAGCAGATTAAATGACAAAAGTAATTTCAGCCGCAAAAGCAGCGGAGCTCATTAAAGATGGAGATACAGTTGCAGCCAGCGGGTTTGGATTATCATGCTGGGCAGAAGAGATGGGAATAGCCATTGAAGATCGCTTCGTGCAAACAGGATTACCGAAGAATTTGACTGTAATGCATGCGAGTGCAGTCGGCAACCGCCGCGACAAAGGAATGAGCCACTTAGGCCATGAGGGATTAATTAAACGATGGATTGGCGGAATTGCAATTGCTTCTCCTGGGATGGCTAAGCTCATCGAAGAAGACAAGTGTGAAGCGTACAATTTGCCCCAAGGTGTAATTACTCAGCTATACCGGGAAATTGCAGCTAAGCGTCCTGGTGTGATTACCAAAGTAGGCATGGAGACGTTCGTAGATCCTCGGGTCGAAGGCGGAAAAATGTCCCCGTCTACGAAGGAAGACATAGTGAAGGTTATTGAATTAGAGGGCGAAGAGTGGTTGTTCTATAAATCCTTCCCTATTAATATCGGCTTGATCCGCGGAACTGTGGCTGATGAGAATGGCAATTTGACTCTTGAAAAAGAAGGCCTGCATATGGAGGTTCTGCCTATCGCTCAGGCTGTCCGCAACTCGGGAGGCATAGTTATCGCCCAGGTAGAGACGGTCGCAAAGTGTGGCACTCTTAATCCTAAAGATGTTAAAGTGCCAGGGATTTTAGTAGATTATATTGTTGTTTCTAAACCGGAAAATCATTACCAGACAGAAAACACTCATTATAATCCGGCATTCTCCGGTCATGTAAAAGTACCTACAGAGTCTATTGAATCCCTACTGCTGGATGAGCGCAAAATCATCTCCCGCCGAACTGCAGTAGAGCTTCAACCGAATACGATCTTGAATCTTGGGGTTGGAATTCCGGTTAATGTTGCAAACATAGCAGCAGAAGAGGGAGTAAGCGACCAACTGATTTTGACAACAGAGGCGGGTTCGATTGGTGGTGTTCCCGCAGGTCTGAAAGACTTCGGTCATGCTTATAACTCTGAAGCTATTGTAGATCATGACTCGCAGTTCGATTTCTATGATGGTGGCGGAATCGATTTATCTGTCCTTGGCTTGGCTCAAACAGACGAGTTCGGGAACGTAAATGTCAGCAAATTTGGAACTCGTGTAACTGGATGCGGCGGGTTTATTAATATCTCTCAAGCTGCCAAAAAGCTTGTGTTCGCAGGTACATTTACAGCTGGCGGGCTAGAGATCAAGGCTGAAGATGGAAAATTGCAAATACTCCAAGAGGGAAAAGTAAAAAAGTTCATTAAGAAGGTGCAACAAATCACGTTCAGCGGTTCATATGCCGCCAAAGTTGGGCAACCCGTTGTATATGTTACTGAGCGCGCAGTATTCGAACTGCAGAATGGAAAAGTTACATTAACTGAAATAGCACCAGGTGTTGACTTGCAAACTCATATTCTGGATCAAATGGAATTTGAACCGGCGATCTCACCAAATCTTAAAGAGATGGATCAAGCCATGTTCCAGGAAAACTGGGGAAAATTGAAGTCTATTATTGCCGCAAAAAATCAGATTTTATTGGAAGTATAGTGATTATTTACTGATTTAATAAACCATGAAAAGGGATGATGTCATGAATGTAAAATTGAATCGTTGGAGGATATTGATTGCATCAACGATCATTAATATCTGTGTAGGTGCAATATACGCATTCAGTATTTTTGCACTGCCATTAACCAAAGTATTTAATGTTACGATGCCGGATATTATGATGGCTTTTACTATTAATGCGGCTATATCTCCAATTCCAATGATCCTGGGAGGGAAATTGGTAAATAAAGGGGGAGCCAAGAAGGCTATATTCATTGGCGGAGCAATGTTTGGGCTTGGATTTATTCTTTCCGGATTGGCAACCGCTCCTTGGATGCTGTATATCACATACGGTGTAATTACCGGAATAGGTCAGGGAATTGTGTATTCAGCTACAATTGGGAACAGCGTTAAGCTGTTCCCGGATAAAAGAGGATTAGCTGCCGGAATTGTTACAGCGGGATATGGCGGTGGTTCCATCGTTATAGCACCTATAGCTAACGCGTTAATTAGCGGCAATGGTGTCCAGCCAGCATTGATCATGCTCGGGGCCGCCTTCTTAGTAGTCATTCTAAGCCTTGCTCTACTCGTTAAAGCATCCCCGGCCGGGTATATCCCTGAAGGCTGGACGCCTCCGGCTGCTGCAGCTTCTAAGGGTGGAGTTAATATAGAGTGGCACGAAATGATAAAGAAGCCATTATTCTATGTGATAGCCTGCCTGTTCTTAATCGGTGCCTTGTCAGGAATGATGGTAACAGCTAATGCTTCTGTAATCGGTCAGAAGATGTTTGGACTTTCGGCCGCAGCCGCAGCACTATATGTAAGTTTATACTCTCTCAGTAACTGCATTGGTCGTGTATTCTGGGGTGCTGTGTCCGATAAAATTGGGCGGGTAAAATGTCTGCTCATTATCTATCTGGTCATTGCGGGCATGATGTTGACTATAGCATTATCTACAACAATAGCCGGATTTGCAGTAGCCATCGTAGGAATTGGCTTATGCTTTGGCGGAACCATGGGAATATTCCCTTCTATTGTCGGTGAGAAATTTGGTATGAAATATTACGGCGTGAACTATGGTGTAACTTTTATCGGTTATTCAGGAGCAGCATTCTTCGGACCGCGAATTGCCGGTAAGGTTGCAGCAGCTAATGACGGAATGTTCACGAATGCTTTTTACATCGCTCTGGTTATCTCCTTGGTTGGTTTTGCCTTAACCTTTGTTTTCAAAGCAATGGAAAAACAACAGCCAAAACCAGAAGCCGCTAAAGCTGCTTAAGAAACTTAGTTACATTAACGATAAAAAACAATCAAAAAATGGAGGTTTATAAGGATGTCGATTACAAAATTATTAGGTATTAAATATCCAATTTTTCAAGGTGGTATGGCTCAAATCGCCGTTTCTCCTCTAGTAGGTGCTGTTTCTAATGCGGGAGGGCTAGGCATTATCGGTTCAGGCGGATTTACTGCTGATCGTCTTCGTGACGAGATTCGTAAGGCAAAAGAAAGCACCAATAAACCCTTCGCTGTAAATTTGATGTTGATGATGAACAATATCCCTGAACTTATTCAAGTCATTATAGAAGAAAATGTGAAGATTGTTACCACGGGTGCAGGCACGCCCGCTCCATACATGAAGACTCTCAAAGAAAATGGCATTATCGTAATTCCGGTAGTCCCTTCTGTAAAAATCGCCAAGAAAATGGAAGCATTAGGTGTTGATGCGATTGTTGCTGAGGGAACAGAAGCGGGCGGACATGTTGGTGAAACAACGACGATGGCTCTGCTGCCTCAAGTAGTTAGTGCGGTTTCCATTCCGGTTATTGGAGCCGGCGGGATTGCGGATGGCCGTGGGGTCGCAGCCGCATTTGCGCTCGGAGCACAGGGTGTTCAGGTTGGAACCCGGTTCCTGGCTACAGTGGAATGCCCTACTCACGAGAACTTCAAACAAGCAGTAATTACAGCAGATGATACGAGCACAACGGTTACTGGCCGCAGCCTGGGTGGTCCTGTAAGAAGTATTAAGAATAGTATGATCGCTGAATTCCTTAGACTTGAAAATGAAAAGGCTTCTCGTGAAGAGTTAGAGAAATTAAGTTTAGGATCTTTGCGCAGAGCCGTATTCGAAGGAGATACGGATACTGGCTCTGTAATGGCAGGACAAATTTGTGGGATGGTCAATGAGATTACCACGGTTGAAGAGATGATTACCACTATGTTTGAAGAGGCGCAAGAAATCCTTGAGAAGCTGGGGAAATTATCAGTTGTTGGTGCATAATTAAAGTGTAATATATATTAGCCAAGTGGTATCATTTACGTAATGATATCATTTGGCTTTTTTTCTAAATATGAAGTAAGCGTTAATACAACTGTATAGGACTGATAAATTTGACTAAAAGAAATAAAAAAACAGCTAAACGTACGATAGACGAAATTATTGGAGAATTGCCGTCTACTTTATTTGTCACCGATCCAAACGGAAATATATTAATTTCCAATGAATTTACCGCTTTAACCATTGGAGTTCAATTAGAAGAGCTGCTAAAGGCCAACGTCCAGGATTTGGTGAAGGCAGGCTATTATGGTCATTCCATTACGATGGAAGCCATTCAAAGTAAACAAAAAGTATCTAAGAATATCATTACGTCAAGAGGGTTTCATATATTCTCGACAGCTATTCCTATTTTGGATAAGGACGGGGAGGTGCAGCTGGTAGTCACCACTTCAAATGAATTCAAACAGGAACACACCTATTATGAGGCTAATGTACCTGTAACCCAGCAAATCAGCAAGCAATTAGGAGAAGCTGCAGCGGGAAAAGGGAAAGGTATTGTTGCCGAAAGTTTGGCAATGAAACAAATTATTAAAGTCTGCAACCAAATAGCATCCTACGACAGTAAAGTGTTAATATATGGTGAATCCGGAACGGGCAAAGAGGTTATAGCGAAATATATTCATCTAAAGAGTGAAAAGTGGAAGGGTCCCTTCATTGCGATTAACTGCGCAGCTATTGCTCCGGCTGGATTTGAATATGAATTGTTTGGATACGAAAAAGGAGTCTTTGAAGGGCAGGCGGAAGTGAAGACAGGCATGATTGAAATTGCCAATGAAGGGGTTCTATTTCTGGATGAAATTGCGGATTTGCCTCTCGAGATGCAAGCCAAATTATTGCGGGTTCTTGAGAATCAGGAAGTGAGAAGAGTCGGCGGCATCACTAATATACCGATCAATTGTCGTGTTATATCAGCTACTAGCCGGGATCTGTGGAGTATGGTAAAGAAAGGGCTGTTCCGGGAAGATTTATATTATCGGATTAATGTGATCCCGATTCATATTCCTCCGCTTCGCAACCGCAAACTAGACCTTGTAGGATTAATCTCCAGTTTTATAGCCAGCTTCAATCAAATGTATGGTAAGAAATATGTCTTAAGTGCTGAAGAGTTTGATAAGATGCTTAGTCAGCCTTGGCATGGGAATGCGAGAGAGTTAAGGAACTATATCGAAAGACTTGTGGTTACGGAATACATGGGAATTAGCCAACAGGAAGAGGATAATGTTGCGGATTGGTATTCAATAGACCACTTCATAGAAAAGAATAAACATCAGCTGTCTACTCTGAAAGACTTCACTGCAGTAGCAGAGGGGCGTTATATAAAAAAAGTACTGAAAGATTGTTATGGTAACGGAACAGAAGCGGCCAAGAAATTAAGTGTGGACAGATCGGTTATTTACAGAAAGCTAAAGAAAATGGAAGAAGTGCTGGCCCCCAAAACCTTATAACAGCGCAACCTGTCCTGAATGGAACATTATTAAAGTTTGATTCTGGTAATCATGAAATCAAAGGTTTCAGCTCATTTGGGCTGGAGCTTTTTTTTGTTCCAGGGACAGATTGTTCCCGCATGAGCTGCTGCGGTGAAACAAATATGATTTTATATTCGCCTTATTGGAGCTTGAATTTAATGAATCCAAATCCATAAAATTCCGTAATAACAGCTATACCTATTATTTTAATGGAAATGGAGTGAAGTGAATGAATTTGTCAATGTTGCGTAGCGGTCCCGCTTTTTGGACGAGGACAGTGCTTGCCGCTACCCTGATTCTGACTCTGACGGCCCCGATGGTGCATGCGTCTGCCGTTTCCCCTGCGTCTCCTCCTCCGGCATCTGCTAAACGGCAAGCTAAGCCGCTGACGACAGAGAATGCCGCGGCGTTCCTCAAGCAATTCTTCAGTATGAAAGAGGTAAAAGCGCAGCTTGCCGGTGCGGTTGTCATTGTGGTCAAGGATGGCAAGACGGTGATTGAAGAAGGCTTCGGCTATGCGGACAAGGCCGGTAAAACGAAGGTAGACCCTGATGAAACGGTCTTCCGCATGGCCTCGGTATCCAAAACCTTCACCGCCACTGCCGCTATGCAGCTGGTAGAGCAAGGGAAAATTGATCTGAAAGCGGATTTCCAGACCTATACAGGACCGATTGAATTCGAGAATCCCTTCGGGGTTCCGGTAACGGTGGAGGATTTGCTGACCCATACCACTGGGTTCCGGATTCAGGACCCTCAGCCGGAAGATATCAATGATGATTTCGGGACAAAGGTATCTATTGAGGATTATGTGCTGCAGCACATGCCGCCGGTTGTCCGAGAGCCGGGCACTTCTTACATGTATGACAACTTCGCTTCACTGTTGCTTGGTCTGGTAGTGGAGAAGGCCAGCCGCGAGTCCTATGAGGATTATATGGAGAAGCATGTATTTGCACCGCTGAATATGGATAAAAGCGGCTTCCTGCTGGAAGGCAAGCTGAAGGAAGATCTCGCTACGGCCTATGATGCCGCAGGCAAGGCGCTTGACTTGTATACAGTAACTCCAACCGTCATGCCGCATGGAGGCATGCTGTCCACCGCCGATGATATCGGCAAGTTCATGACTGCTTTTCTGAATGGGGGTGTGGCGGGAAATAACCGCATTCTGGCTGAAAGTACAGTAGACTCCATGAAGGAATATCGCTCCTCCATCAACCCGTTGTTGCCGAATACCACCTACGGCTTCGAAGCACCCATGCAGCTTCCCGGTGCCGGCAGCAGCTCCAAGATTATCACCAAGGCAGGCGATTTAATCGGCTTCAGCTCTTATATGTTCCTGATTCCGGAGCAGAATACCGGAGTTTTTATTGCCTATAATCAGCAAAGCGTGCTGCGGGAGCTGTTTTACCCGGCGTTTATCCAGGAATTTTTCCCGCAATATGCCGCACCGGCGAAGCTGGGAACCTTCCAGCCGCTGAGCGCCGAAGCCCTGGATGCGTTCACGGGTTACTATGCGGATCTCCGTCTCAAGAGCCTGGTCTCCACGGTTGCTGTAAAAAATGGTGCGCTTAGCATTAGTGATGCATTGCTGGGCACCCGCCAGCTGCGTCAGGTGGACGATAATTTGTTCATTGATGCGCTTACCAAGAAATTTACTGGCTTTGAAATGACTTCGGGCGGACAAGGCGCCTATCTGAAAGAACCGTACCTCAATCCTTACAGCTATGAGCAAAAAGGGCCGGATGGTGTCGGTTATGCCGATGTCACCGCGAGCCATCCGTATGCGACCCCGGTTATGATGCTGCAGTCGCTGGGCTATCTGCCGAATGATGCGGCGCTCAGCTTTCAGCCTGAGGCGGGAACTACACGTGCCGAGTATGTGCGGTTGATGCTGGAGAGCAGCAATATAAAAGAGAGCAAGACAGAGAAGCTGGCATTCCCTGATCTGCAGGGTCATCCTGATGCCGCATATGTACAGATGGCCGTTGAACTCGGAATGGTTCAAGGAACGCCAGGCGGAGAGTTCCAGCCTGACCGGGTCATTTCCCGCCAGGAGGCGGCGGTAATGGTGTGGAAACTGCTCAGCGCACAGTACCCGGATGAGCTGTTCAAAGATGTGAAGCTGGCCGGCAAAACGGATAAATGGGCGGTTCCGGCAGTGAGGATGGCCGTGGCTTTGGGACTGTACGGACCTGACATCAAGGCTAATGCCAAGGGGGCTGTTGATTTCAAGTCCAGAGATGCGCTGAGCAAAAAGGAGAATGCTGCAATTCTGTATGCTCTGTTCACGAATCCGATCAATCAGATCGTTGCCGGACTGACGGAGAAGTCCGGGGAAGCGGGCAACTGAGAGGGCGGACAGCGACAGGAGTTCATATATCTAGTTCAACTTAATAAGCCCCCTTATGAAATGGAAAAAAGGGAGATTGCGCCCGATGAATATATTGGGCTGTACTACAAAAAGCAGAGCCTGCAGACATTGTCCGCAGGCTCTGCTTTTTAAGAATTTTGGGGGACGGTCTAACGGCCGCCTTTTTTTATTTCTTTTCTCCGCCCTCGGCATGGAGCTTGGCGATTAGCTTATCGCCCTCGACATCAAGGTTGGGAAGCAGACGATCCAGCCATTTCGGAAGCCACCAGGCTTTGTCTCCGAAGACCGCCATTACGGCCGGAACGAGCGTCATACGGATGATGAAGGCATCGATCAGGATACCGAAGGCCAGCGCGAAGCCGATCTGCTTAATCATCGCGTCAGGTGCGAAGATAAAGCCGGCGAAGACGGAAACCATGATTATGCCTGCTGCAAGTACGACGCGGCTGGCGAGATCATAGCCATGAACGACGCTGTCGTTGCCACGGCGTCCGTGGACGTAAGCCTCGCGCATGGAGCTGACCAGGAACACTTGATAGTCCATCGCCAGCCCGTACAGAATGCCGGTGACCAGAATCGGCATGAAGCTGAGCAGCGGACCCCCGGTGTCAAAACCGAACAGGGAGTGCAGCCATCCCCACTGGTACACGGCTGTGGTAAGGCCGAAGGTGGCGAGCACGCTGAGAATAAAGCCAACTGTCGCTTTGATCGGAACGATGACCGACCTGAAAACGAGCAGCAGGATGATTAACGACAGAATTACGATGATGCCAATATAAATTGGGAAAGCATCGGAAAGCTTGGAGGACATATCAATATTAATGGCGGTGAAGCCAGTCACGCCAAGCTTAACATCATTCCCGGATGCGAGGCCGGAAGCGGGATCGCGCAGATCCTGTACCAGATCTCTTGTCGCTGTATCTGTCGGGCCGGTTTTTGGAATTAGACTGATAATGGCGATATCTCCGGTCGCATTGACACCCATTGGGGACACCAGCGTGACGTTATCATGCATTTGCAGCTCCTGAACCAGCTTGCCCAGGGTCTGCATAGAAATCTTGTCGGCCGGGTTGTTCGGCTGGGCCACCAGCAGCAGTGGTCCGTTGAAGCCTTCGCCGAAGCCCTTGGAGATAATGTCATAGCTCTGGCGTGCCGGGGTGTCCAGGTTCGCCGAGGCACCGGACGGAATACCCAGCTCCATTTTTGTTACCGGGATCGCCGCTGTTCCAAGACCCAGAACCACCAGAATAATGATGATCCAGCGGTATTTCACGGTAGCGTTCGCCCAGCGGTGTGAGAACCCGTGGCGGGCTTTGTTAACGGAAGCAACGTTTTTGGAGCGGGCCTTAGCGGTGCAGATCCGTTCACCCACCAGACCCAGCAGCGCAGGCAGCAGGGTCAGCGCCAGCAGGACGTTGATCAGAACGCTGACAGCGGCCACTAGAGCCATGGTTGACAGGAAGCCAATGCCGATGACCAGCATGCCGCATAGGGCGATGATAACGGTTAGTCCGGCGAAAAATACTGCGCTGCCGGCGGTACCTAATGCCCGGCTTGCTGCTTCGCCGGCGCTTAATTTCTCATCGAGAATCAACCGTCGCTGCCGGTTGACGATGAACAGCGAGTAGTCGATGCCGACAGCCAGACCGATCATAACGGCGAGAATCGGCGTGATGTCATTCATCTGGATGATGCTTGAGAGGGCAAACGCTCCGCCGACGCTGATCCCGACGCCAAGGAGTGCGGTGATCAGCGGCAGCCCTGCGGCAACGACCGAGCCAAGCGTAATAAACAGTACAATGGCTGCGACGACGACGCCTACCGCTTCTGTCGATCCGATCGACGGAATACTCTTCAGCGAATCGCTCGGAATGGCTGTGATGCCAGAGCCTGCCTGCTCGACTTCGGTCACAGTGTTGATGATGTTATCCGGTACGGAAGATGGCAGCGACGTCTGCTGAACAGTGAATTGAAACTGGAACAGGGCGATGCTGCCGTCGGCGGATAACATGACGCCGGGAACCGGAACACCGTCAGCCAACAGCGGTCCGTAAGGAGCTGCCTGAGCTGTAGCAGCCGCTTGACCCGTTGCGGCCGAAGGGTCTGCAGTGGCAGATTGACCACTGGCAACAGCTTGTCCCGCAGCATCAGTCTGACCCGTAGCTGCGGAAGGATCAGCAGTGGCAGATTGACCACCGGCAGCGGCTTGACCCGCAGCGTCAGTCTGTCCCGTAGCGGCTGACGGGTTTGCTCCTGTAGCTTGTCCCGCAGCAGCGGCGGCTTGAGCAGCCAGCTCGGCCGGGTTGATAATATACTCCATATTATAGACATCATTGATAGCCTTCAGAATCAGCGCTGTCCGCTCCGGCGTGTCCAGCCGTTCTCCGGCAGGCGCGGTGAAGGCGACGCTCGCCTGGCCGCCGGCAGCAGCAGGAAGCTCTTCAGCCAGCATATCCAGAACTTTTTGCGATTCCGTGCCTTCAATTTTCATTTCGGAGCTGGATTGGATGCCATTGACGCCTAGCAGGGCACCTACAACACCGAGAATAAGAATCCAGGCCGTAAGGAAATACCATGGTTTGGAATAAGCCGATTTTCCCAATCGGTATAGAAATGTTGACATGTAATGGTTTCTCCTTTTTATCTCTGGTTTAGAAGCCGTTGCGTAAATAAGCAAACATGGAATTCAAATATTGATCGAACGACAATGCACCGGTGTGTTCATCCTGTGACTCGCCCGGCAGCAGCACGTTTAGCCGTCCGTCCAGAATTGGCACGAACGCTCCATAGACAGCACCCGCAAGAAGATGGGTATATCCGTCCGCATAACGTCCATGAGAGAACTGCTCGAGCGTCTGCTGTGCTGCGATCTGTAAACGGCGGAATACGCTGAGGATATAAGGCTCCAGCGAAGGGTACTGATTAGCAAGTGATACGAACTGGCGTAATTGATACAGAAACTCGGAAGTAAACTGCAGCTTCAGCAATTTGTACAAGGCATCCAGTGGTGTTGCATCCGGAGCCAAGCCTGTTAGCAGTATGTTCTTGTCCTCTTTTGAAATGTTGCCCATAAAATACTCTGCTACCGCCTCCTCTTTGCACGAGAAGTAATTGGCAAAGGTCCGCCGGGAGTAGCCGGCCTTCTGGACAACATCATCGACAATGAAGCCGTCCATACCCAACTCAAGTGCAAGCTCGAAGGCGGATTGGGATAAGGCATAAGCTGTGGCTTCCTTCTTTTTATCGCGCAATGTCGGCTTGGGGTTCAAGTTCCAAGCGACCTCCTTTCTTGAGTACAGAGGATGCTCTGCTCTCTATTTGCTATTTCTATATTATTGCCCAAAGAGCAAAATTGCACAATGGGCAATTATTTGCGGAATATGAGCTTCTTGAAACCATAATGAACAAAACATGTCGAAAGATAACTTTCGCATGTTTTGTTGTCTAAAGGGCTGCCCAAAAGGGCAGATTCTCCGTGCCCCTTTGGACGATGGCAGAAGGTCTCCCGGTCTATAAGATAAAGGCATAGAGAAAAACATTTAGCATAGAGGAGACGATACTGAAATGGCAAAATTATTATACCGGCTGGGGTTTTGGTCGGCGAAGAACCGGATTAAAGTCCTACTGGGAAGCATTACACTTTTGGTGGCAGCAGCTATTGTGGCACTGTCGATGGGTATCCATTTTGGTGAGGAAACCTCCATTCCCGGACTTGCCTCGCAAAAAACACTGGAGGTTATGGAAAAGGAATTTCCAAACCCGCAGGGTGACCTCGGGAAAACCCAATTGGTGCTAAAGGCTCCCGGCAATGAAACGTTATCCTCTGAAGCAGCACAGCAGCTAATTGCGGAGAAGCTTAAGGAAGTGGCAGCGGATCAGGAGGTAGCTTCGGTTGTAAGTCCGTATGACAACCATTCATTGAATGCGGACAGCAGCATTGGCTATGCCACAATTACGTATAAAGTGCCAGGTGACGAAGTTACAGAGGCATCGAAGGATTCAGTTACCGAGATTGCAGAAGGCCTGCGGGATGCCGGCTGGCAGGCCGAATTGATCGGCGACGGCTACGTAAAAATAGCAACCAGCAGTCCGGCCGAAGCACTTGGGGTATTGGTGGCCTTGGTAATCCTTGCAGTTGCTCTTGGTTCTATCCTTACCGGCGCTTTACCGATTTTAACAGCGGCTTTAGGCCTTGGCTTTGGTATTATGCTGATTATTATCGGAACGAGTATATTGGACATTCCGTCGTTTGCTTTATCGCTGGCCGGTATGCTTGGACTGGCTGTCGGCATCGATTATGCATTATTCGTTATCGCCAGATACCGCCAGCAGCTTGCCGAAGGCTATGAAAGACGGGAAGCAATCGCCATTGCGAATGGAACAGCCGGGAGTGCAGTGGTGTTTGCTGGAATAACAGTTATTATTGCTCTGCTCGGCTTTTCCTTTGTGGGCGTACCGTTCCTTAGTGCTATGGGCATGGCAGGCGCGCTATGTGTATTCACTGCTATATTGATGACGATATTTGTGGTGCCGGCAATACTAGAATTAATGGGAGGTAAAATCAAAGCACCGGTCAAGCGTTCCAAGGGCTCAGAAAGCAAGCAGAAGCCGGCAGGCCGCGGGAATTTGTGGGGAAGATTTGTTACCGGGCAGCCTTTAGTGGCTGTAGTGCTGGGTGTTGCGCTGTTGGCAACCATTGCTCTGCCATTCTTCCACATGGAGACGGGCCTTGGGAATGACGGTCATAAATCGCCGGATAAAACCGAGCGCCGGGCCTACGACCTCCTAAGTGAAGCCTACGGTGAAGGGTATCATGGACCGTTAGTAATATTGGCAGAAACAGATGGCGGGGAAGCGGCTGCCGCCAATCTTAATAAAGTGATTGAAGAAGTGAAGACCTACCCCAACGTCGTTATGGTAAACCCGCCGGTGACTGGACCATCCGGAAAAGTGTCGCTGATTACCGTCGTGCCGGCAACGGGACCCAATGATTCAGAAACCTTAGACCTTGTGCATCTGATTCGTGATAAGGCTTCGGAAATAGAGCAGCAGGATCATGTCAAAATTGGGGTAACCGGCAGTACTGCTGTCAATATTGATATCACTCAGAAGTTGAATCAGGCCTTGCCTAAATTTTGCCTGATCATTGTTGGTTTGGCCTTTGTACTGCTGATGCTGGTGTTCCGTTCGATTCTGGTTCCGATCAAGGCAGTGCTCGGCTTCATTCTGTCGCTCGGTGCGACCTTGGGATTTGTCACCTATGTTGTTCAGGATGGTCATTTCCAAAAGCTGTTCGGATTCTATGCGGAAGCGCCGGTGTTCAATTTCCTGCCGATCATTGTAGTTGGTGTTCTGTTCGGCCTGGCGATGGACTATGAAGTGTTTCTGGTCAGCCGGATGCGTGAGGAGTTCAAGAAGAGTGGAGATGCCAAGAAGTCTGTTCTTGCCGGTATGCACCACAGTGGCGGAGTCGTAACCGCAGCAGGACTTATCATGGTTGCCGTCTTTACCGGATTCATTCTGGCAGAGGAGCCTATGGTCAAGGTCATGGGACTGGCGCTCGCCTTTGGGGTTCTGTTTGATGCCTTTGTAGTCCGGATGTTGATTGTTCCTGGTCTTATGACCCTGCTTGGGAAGTCGGCCTGGTATTTTCCAAAGTGGCTGGACCGGCTGCTTCCCAACCTGGATGTGGAGGGTGAGGAAGTTATGAAGGAAGTAGAACAGAAACAGCTGAAATTTGTGAAGGAAGCTAATATCAGATTCTTGGCTGAACCCTTAGAATAAGCTGGTTTAAGAAGCGGCAGCCGTTGATTAGTACAATATTCAATGACTGCCGCATTATTATCCATAAATCGTTAAGAAACTGGGGGAGGTTGCAGTGAGGATAGGCGTTATTGGGGTGGGGTATGCGGGATTGGTGTACGGTGCAGTAATTCATTGGCAAAGAGGTGTTGCTCCATGACCCGCCTTTCAGTGGTCGCACCTGTCTATAACGAAGAGGGTAATATTTACGATCTTTACTTAAGCATCACGAACGCGTTGAAAGAGAAAGTGGAAAGTTATGAAATAGTGCTGGTGAATGATGGCAGCAGAGATCGAAGTGCTGTCCTGCTGAATGAAATCGCCCAGATGGATGAGGCGGTAAAGGTCATTCATTTTGAGAAAAACTATGGGCAAACGGCTGCGGTCTGGGCCGGAATTAAGCGCTCTACAGGCGAATTAATCGCCCTTATGGATGCAGACCTCCAGACAGATCCCCGGGATATCTTCAGACTGATGCCATTTATTGAGAGGATCGATTTTGTAAATGGAAAACGGGTGGATCGCAAAGAACCCATGCTGAAGAAAATATCTTTGCGGCTCGGAAATAGAATTCGCAATTGGATCACCGGAGATTCGATTTATGATACAGACTGCCCTATGAAACTCTTCACCCGGGAGGTGGCAGACAGCTTTCATTTATACAATGGAATGCACCGTTTTCTGCCGACACTCGCAAAGATGAATGGATTCTCAGTCCTTGAAGTCACGGTAACCCATCAGAGAAGGAAATACAGCGTATCTAAATATGGGATTTTGAAGGAGGGGTGCACAGGTTTTATGGATGCCATGGTCATCGGCTGGCTCAAAAAGAGAGGGATTCTGTACCATGTTAAAGGAGGAAATTAAGATAAAATTACACAATAAAGTAGCGGTTGTTACAGGTGCACCGTCAGGGGTAGGCCGGGCGATAGCGGAATTGTATGCCAAGGAAGGTGCCATGGTTGTGGTGGCCGATCCGGGGATGTGGTCTCTGAGGTCGTGGACGGAATCAATCTGGCCGGAGGGGCAGCCGTGGGCATCGTTGCTAGGAACTCAGCGCAGTGAGGCGGTTGAGCCTATAGAAATTGCGACCGTTGCCCTTTTCCTTGCCTCCGAGGATTCCAAGTTTGTCAACGGAACTGTGATTGCGGCAGATGGTGGCTGGCGGCGTATTAACCCATAGCACGCTCAATGAATACTCGTAAGCAAAGGTTAAGAGGCATTGATGGAGATTTCCATGCAATGTCTCTTTGTGTATTATGAGGAGTTCAGCCACACTGCCCAAAAGGGCAAATATCATTTGCCCTTTTGGACGGTGTGGAAAGTCTTACAACATTATAGAATTAAAAGAAGTGGAAAATTATAAAGTTAGGGATGCTTTTACATGTATTTAATAGAGGATTACAGCAGAATGCAGTTAGGTTAAAATAAAACTTACGGATCAGAGAGACGATCAGGGGGAGGACCATTGAACAATAAAAAAAACGGAATGCAGGATATTAGTGAATTATTCGCTTCAAGGCTGCCGACTTTGATTTGGGTGTCAATCGTTTATGCAGGAACAATAATACTGCAATTTCTTAAGGAGCCTTTGATTTTAGAAGGTGCTGTATTTACAGGCTTGTTTACAGTTCATGGATTATTACACTGGAATTCCTACAGAGTCACTCACAATAAATTTTGGCTGTATTTCTCAATTCAAGCGGCTTTAATTTATTTGTGTGCGATTTTAATGCGAGATGGTTATCAGGCGGTTTTAATCGGACTGCTGCCTATACTGATAGCTCAGAGCCTCAGTCTTTCCTTCCGGGTGAAGAGAGCAGTATTCGTTTCACTTATCAGTATTGTGGTATTTTTTAATTCCGCTTTGACTGTTGGAGATTCCGGTGAACTTATCTTATTTCTTCCTATATTTATTCTGATGCTGATTATTGTGCTGGCTTATGCAATATTGTTCTTCAAGCAGGTCCAAGAGCGGCTCAGAATTCAGAGCTTTCTGGAGGATCTGAGAGAAGCCCATGAGAAGGTGGAGGAGTTAACCCTTGCGAATGAACGCCAGCGTATGGCCCGGGATTTGCATGATACACTGGCACAAGGGGTTGCCGGACTCATTATGCAGCTCGAAGCCGCAGATGCTCATATGTCACAGAATCATGCGGAGCGGGCGCAGGGAATTATCAGGCAGTCGATGCAGCATGCACGCCGGACATTGGCCGAAGCCCGGAGAGCGATTGACAATCTGCGCTTGAAATCAGCACCCGAGATTGATTTCAAGGAGGCCATTGGCGATGAAATTGAACATTTTAATGACGCCACCGGGATCCTTGTATCCACGGAATATCATTTGAACAAGCGGTTGTCCAGATTGCTGATGGAACATAGCCTGCATATCATTAAAGAATGTCTGACCAATATTGCCCGCCATGCAAAGGCTGATAAAGTATGGGTTGTGGTTTCCACGCAATACGACAGGCTGATTATTGAGATTAGGGATAATGGCATTGGATTTAAAACAGATGATATTGGCAAGGATGCCGGACACTATGGGTTGCTGGGAATTAAAGAGCGGGTAAGACTAATTGGAGGAGAGATTAACGTGGACAGTAACTCAGAAGGAACCCGCATTAAGCTGGAGACACCTTTCATTGAAGGAGAACTTACATGAATGTATACAAAATTATGATTGTAGACGATCACTTTGTAGTCCGGGAAGGATTAAAGCTGATTCTGGAGACAAGTGAGCAGTTTCAAATGGTTGGTGAAGCCGGGAACGGTTCAGAGGCACTGCAATTGATCAAGGAGCTGCAGCCAGACGTGATTCTGATGGATTTGAATATGCCAGTTATGGGCGGCCTGGATACGATGAAGGAGTTAAGGAACCAAGGATGCACGATTCCGGTAATAATTCTCACAACCTATAACGAGGACGATCTAATGATTAGTGGCCTGGCCATGGGGGCGAAAGGATATTTGTTGAAAGATACCAGCCGTGAGAATCTGTTCAGAAACATTGAGTCGGCAGTACGTGGAGAAACCTTGCTCTCCGCCGATATTATGGAACGGGTAATTGCAGTCAAGTCGCAGCAGAAAGCTCCAATTCCTCTGAAACATGAAGCCAATCGCTTGACTGACAAAGAAATATTCATCCTGCAGTCTGTCGCCAAGGGGTTCAAAAGCAAAGTAATTGCCATTGATATGGGAATCTCCGAGCGTACCGTAAAAGCACATTTAACGACCATTTACAATAAGCTTGGAGTAGATTCACGTTCGCAGGCGGTTGCCGTTGCACTGGAGCGGGGGATTTTGGAAATGTAAGATCGGGTTGTCCTGCAACTATGGTGATGATCAGAAAGTGATTGAAGTCAAATTCAGAATTAATTACCCTTCAGAGAGGGAGTACTCTTCACCTTCCACCAAATCCTTGTAATCAGCGCTCCATTCTCCGCCGTGTTCACTGTTCGGATTCACCCATTGCTTGTTTCCGTACCAGGCCCCTGCTTCCAGTACCAGAACTTTCAGCCCCGCTTCTCCAAGCTCATTAGCCGCAACGGCACCTCCGCCGCCGGTCCCGATAACAATTACATCAGCATCGAACATGGGCTCAGCTGCACACAATAGATGATCCCCCTCCCTGCCGCTCAATAGTCAACACATTGCCAAGCAGGGCCCGATAACCAGAGACAATTCCCGGGTATTCTGCTTGTATCCAACCCACCGGAACCCTTCCAGTCTCCGCTTCGTCGGAACACTGAGCCGGGTCTTTCCGTATGCCGGCCATTCCGAGTAGTTGCCAAACATGGTCTGTCTGTTGAGGAAATCTATGTTATACCGTATAAGACCTGCATCATTCCGGAAGGGCGGCGAACGGACTTCCCTCCCAAACGGAATAATCAATAACAGCCTGCATTTGTCCGGAGGCGACGAATTGAACGGCACCGCAATTGAGCAACCCGGCGACAGGAGAGGCTAGCGGTACAACTGTCAAATAAAAACCCTGCACAAGCGAAAGAGAGTGGTCCAGCTCCCAGATCATATACTCGTGAACACATAAATTAACAGCACCTGCAGTTTGCACGTCCCCGCATACGGAGCCTGTCGCAGTATTTGGGATTATTGCTTCAACAAGAGCGCGAAATGTGGTACAGGTATGGGGAGAGACGGTTGCGGCGTAGGTTGCAGCCGGATGCATAACAAATCCCCCTTTGCTATAACGGATTTTGCTGGTCTCCAGTTTCCCGTATATAGATATCTATTCCTCAGAATTCACTTTAGACGCTGTTCAGCAGCAAGAATCTGAAATCTTAAAGAGTTGAATAGATGGAGCAGGCTGTATTAACGAAGTAGCTGGCGATTCCCGATAAAAATACCTATACAAGTTGAACTAAAGAACTACCTTGAGGCTAAAGCAGCGGAGGGGAATTTTGGAACTGTAGGAGCGATAGCGACCGCCTGAAAGCTTTCCGTAGGAAAGTTCGCTTCGAAAGCATAAGCAGTCTCCGGATTTCAACCGCAAATAGCGGGTTAAATCAAGAAATCGGGAGAAGGGCAGCGGCCGGAAGTCCAAACATTCACCGCAGTTGCGTTCTATGCCGGTTGGGTAAGTCTAAAGTTCAACTTATATAAGTGACAAGATGATTTACATTCAGTTTAAACATTTATCTTACATTAAAATGAATTCTCAGATATGGAGGTAAGATCTTTTGGAATTGTTTGAATATATTTTGCTGATGCTGGCGGCAGTCTCTTTATCCAATTTAGTGAACCGGTTTATCCCTTCGGTCTCCGTGCCTATTATTCAAATCGTGCTGGGGATAGTGATTACTTGGCTGCCCCTGCACTATGAACTGAAACTAAATCCGGAGCTGTTCTTGTTGCTGTTCATTGCCCCGTTGCTGTTCAATGACGGCAGGCATGCCGACAAAGAGGCACTTTGGAAGCTGAAGAAGCCCATTCTTTTGCTGGCGCTGGGTCTAGTCTTTGTAACGGTAGGAGTCATGGGATATTTCCTTAATTGGCTGCTTCCGGTCATCCCGCTGGCGGCGTCCTTTGCACTGGCGGCTGCATTAGCGCCTACTGATGCCGTGGCGGTGGGCGCACTGGAGCAGAAAGTCAGAATCCCCCACCGGACGATGCAAATCCTTGAGGGAGAATCTTTAATAAATGACGCATCGGGTCTAGTTTCCTTTCAGTTTGCCGTGGCCGCTATGGTCACTGGGGTGTTCTCCTTCAAATCCGCCGGGCTCAGCTTCATTTCCATTTCACTAGGCGGTGTGGTGCTGGGTCTTCTGCTCACGCTAGTGAAATATGGAGTGGTGAAATGGCTGCGGAGACTGGGAATGGAGAATGTTACACTTCACATGCTGATTGAGATCCTGACTCCCTTTTTGATTTTTATGGCTGCCGAGGAACTGGGGGTTAACGGCATCCTTGCCGTCGTCGCCGCAGGAATTGCCCATTCTTTCGGATACAAGAAAATGAATCCCGAAGTAGCCAAGCTGAGCATTGTCTCTAAAAGCACCTGGTCGGTCATAATTTTTGTATTGAACGGGCTGGTCTTCCTGCTGCTTGGCACCCAGCTTCCGGAGATTATTCAGACGATTTGGAACAGCCCGGAAATAGGGAATTTTAAAGTGATTATGTACACGCTGCTATTGACTGCGGCTGTACTCGGGCTGCGCCTTATCTGGGCCCTTCTGATGAATATTCCCGAAGGGACCGAACCGCGCGCCCCTTGGCAGCTCAGATTCAAGAAGGCAATTATCCTTAGTTTGTCAGGAGTCCGTGGAACGATCACACTGGCGAGTACATTGTCGCTGCCGTTTTTTCTTAATGATGGCACAGTATTTCCGGCCAGAGATCTGATCATTTTCCTGGCGGCTGGAGTTATATTGTGGACTCTGCTGGCCTCCAACTATCTGCTGCCGCTTTTATTGGGGAAAGAAACGCAAACAGAGCAGGAAGAGGAGGAGATTCAGACGAAAATTGAGATTCTGAGGAATGTTGTTAGCGGATTAAACGACCTGACCACGGACCAGAACCGGCTGGCTACTGCCCAGATCATCAATACGTATACCTCCAGAATCCGAACGCTCAGGAAAGATGAGAAGAAGGATAAGGTACAGCAGGCCTTGGGCCTGGCTGTCCTGCAATGGGAAAGAGAGAATACGCTGCTTGCGCTGGACAACAAAAAAGTGAATCCATATACAGCGTACCGTTATCTGAACAGAATTAACCGGCTGCTGTTTATGCACACACGGAATCCCCAGTATAAAAGAGAGCTGTTCCCCGTTAAGCATTGGGACGAGGTGGCCGGGGTGCTGCAGCAAGCCCGGTTAAGCATCCGCGAAAGACGTGCCGAATTGACCAGCCTCAGTATTCAAAATACTGCTTATGTCATTAAGCAGCTAAAGACTCTGCTTACAGAAGGAGGGCCGGATATGGAGACGGTCAACTCGGTAGTTCTGCAATATGAACGGATGCTGCTGCGCCTGACAAGAAGCGAATCCGACACCGGCACCCGAAAAGAGTTCGACATGTCATTGCAGGAGCTGGCCCGGGTCGGAATTCAGCTGGAGAGAGATCATATCCAATCCATGTTCGAGACAGGGCGTCTCTCCAGACAGGGCATGAAAGAAATGAAACGCGATATCCTCTTCATGGAGCATGATCTGCGGGAAGAGACGAGTTAAGGAGGGCGGTCTTGCCACAGAAGGTGCTCATATCCAAAAGGGTGCTTGACCGTTGAAATAGGATAACTTATGCTTTCTTAGAGCACCAGCGTCCCCCAAAAAGATACTGCTTACAATGGTATGAAAAACAATCAAAGGAGAATTTCGAATGGAACAATCAATCTTTGATGATTTTGAGTGGATCAACCAAAGCAAGGCGAGCTATGTAGACGACAAACTGATTATTGAAGCACCGGCTGAAACGGATTTCTTCTGTAATAATGGTGCTATTTCGGAAACAGGAATTACCCCGGAAAGCCTCTTAAATGCCCCCTTTTACTACAAAGAGGTAACCGGAGATTTTGTGATGCGGGTTCAGGTTTCGCATGATTTTAAGGATACTTATGATTCGGCGACGATTATGGTGATGCAGGATTTTCAAGTATGGGCCAAAGCCTGCTTTGAAAAGACAGACTTTGATACCCATGCTGTAGTTAGCGTTGTAACCAATCATACTTCAGACGACGCCAACGGCTGTAATATTAACGGAAATATTGTATGGCTGCAGGTTACTAGAGTAGATAATGCATTCTCTTTCCACTATTCGCTGGATGGGATCAAGTTCGACATGATGCGGTTCTTCACTTTACCGGTGGGTCAGACCCTTAAGGTTGGTCTTGTAGCGCAGGCACCGGTAGGCCAAGGCGGGGAACGGATTTTTCATAATTTTTCATTGATTAATAGGACGGTAAAAAATATCCGGTTTGGCGAATAAACTTCAACCAGTTACATAGAGAATCATATGGAAGTAATACGTTGGCCGCTCTGCATGGAGCGGCCTCTTTCTGTGTTAATCATAGAAGCTAAATTAGTACATAGGTTGCTCTCAAAGGCCCATGAACGCCGACAACGAGCTGCATTTCAATATCGGCTGAATTCGAAGGACCGGAGATGAAGTTGATGGAGGAGCCCATAGGCTCACCTGCTTGAACTCGCCGGTTTAGATCGGCCGCGGCCTGAGTGGAGCGAAGTACCAGCCTCTTTTTTTCAATAATCGCAATATAATGGGCAGGCAGAAAGTGGAGGGAGCGGCCTTGATCCGGCCGGCTTTCTACGACAATCGTTCCTGACTCGGCTAGTGCGTAGTCGGCGAAGACAATCGCGGTATTGGCGCATTCGGAGCGGAGAATATTCTTCTCTCTTCCTGCCGCTTCCTCCCAGACGTACGAATCCGGGAAGTTTAACCTATAATCGGAAAACCGGGTATCTCCGGAAGTGATTACAGCGCCTCCGCCATTCGCTTGGATCAGATCATCCAATGTTCTCTGCAAAATCTCGGGATTCGACTCAATCAACTGAGTGTGGATAAAAAAGCACTGCTCTTTAAGAATCTCTATCAGCTCACCGGTTGTTAAATCGCCATAGCTGTTTGGAATCCACTCTTTCAGGTCGGGCCGCTGCACATCATGTACACGTTCTCGCCCCAGCTTGGAGGCGATTGTGTTTAGAAAAGACTCCTTGCCTGATACCGTCATTGGCCAGCCCCTCCTTTACGTTTGTCAAACCACGCCCGGAAGCTGTCTTGCTGCTTGACCGGTTGACTAAGATCACGAGCGTTGATCCAGCCGCGGACTAGGCCCGGTCCTCTAACAATTCGTCCCTGCCTGCTGATCAGCTGGCTGGCCGGGTTCGCAAACCGCAGTGCTTTGCCGAACAAAGCTTGGGAAGACAGCAGACGGCTGGCCGCCTTCATCTGAAGTCTATCTCCTGCACCGGTTCTGTTTTGTTCCACAATTTTCTGACGGTGCAGGATAAGCTGCTCGTGAAGCGGGATTTTAACCGGACAGACATCCGTACAGGCTGCACACAGGCTGGAGGCAAAAGGAAGCTCTTTGTAGTCATCGTATCCGCCCAGCAGCGGGGTGATTACTGCCCCGATCGGACCCGGATAAATGGAACCGTAAGCATGCCCGCCAATATGACGGTAGATCGGGCAGACGTTAAGACAGGCACCGCAGCGGATACACTGCAGGGCTTCGTTGAATTCACTTCCCAGAATCTCGGAGCGCCCGTTGTCTACTACGACTAAATGGAACTCTTCCGGACCATCCGTCTCCCCGGCTGCCGAGGGGCCCATTACAGTAATATAGCTGGTCAATTTCTGCCCCACAGCACTTCGGCAGAGCAGATTATCCAAAACCTCCATCTCCTCAAGTGTCGGGACGATTCGTTCCATCCCCATCACTGCAATATGTGTTTTTGGTATGGCGGCTGTAAGATCCCCGTTGCCTTCATTGGTCACCAGATTAATGGCTCCAAGGTTAGCGATGGCAAAGTTGCAGCCCGTAATCCCGACATCCGCCTCCAGAAACTTTTGCCGCAGCACCGAACGGGCAAAACGGGCGAGGTTCTCGGGACTTTCATCACCTGTATATCCAAGCTTCTCAGTGAACACTTTATGGATTTGCGTCCGGTCTTTATGCAGTGCAGGGGCCACAATATGTGAAGGCGGGTCCCAATCATCCATTTGAAGGATATATTCCCCAAGATCGGTCTCGATCAGGTCGCAGCCTGCTTCCATCAAGACATGATTCAGCTCAATTTCCTCGGTGACCATTGATTTGGATTTGACGATTTTTTTAGCCTTTTTTTGTACGATGATGTCCCGGATATAGCTGCTTGCTTCCTCTTTGGTTTTTGCAAAATAGATGTGTCCGCTCTTTTTCTCAATGTTATCTGCCAGCTGCGCTAAGTAATAATCCAGATGTTTCAGCGTATGCTGGCGGATTTGCTGGCCGAGGGTACGCCACTGCTCCCAATCCCCGAGAGAGGCTGCGGCGGAAAGGCGCCTGGTCTTCAGGCTGTCCTGGGCTAAGCTTACGGCGCTTCTCATGAAGGGATTACCAAGTCCATCTGTAGTCCGTTCGCTGAAATCCCGTTTATCCGTTTGCAGGCTCATGTCTGGCTTCCTCCTTGGCAGCAGCAGCATTGTGATGGTTCAGCACTTCTGCAATATGCATTATTTTCACAGGTTCGCCCTTGCGGGACAGGCGGCCGCCGATATTAAGCAGGCATCCCATATCTGCGCTGATCAGAATGTCCGCTCCGGTTTCAACGACACAACCGCATTTTTCATCTACCATTTGCTCGGAGATCTCAGGCATTTTCACGGAAAAGGTTCCACCAAAGCCGCAGCAATTATCACTGTTTTTGAGCGGCTCCAATTGGAGTCCCTGTACCTGTTCGAGCAATTGGAAGGGGGTTTCCTTTTCTCCCAGCAGTCTTGTCATATGGCAGGAACGGTGGTAGGTAGCGGTGCCTTCAAGCCTTGCGCCAACATCGGTAATACCAAGCACCCTTACGATGAATTGTGTGAACTCATATGATTTCTCTTTTAAAGCAATCGCTTTCAATTCCCAATGTGGATCTCCTTTGAAAATTTTCGGGTATTCATGAAACATAGCGATACAGGAGCCGGACGGACCCACGACATAATCGGAGCTTTCGAAGGCAAGCATCATGTTTTTCATCGCAAGCTTGGAATCCTCAAGATAACCGCTGTTATAAGTAGGTTGACCGCAGCACACCTGGGAAGCCGGAAAGTCGATTTCACAGCCGAGCCTTTCGAGAACTTGGACCATAGCAATTCCGACATTCGGGGTCATTAGGTCTACTAAACAAGTCGATAAAATACTGACTTTCAATTCGATCCCTCCCAATGCAACCTTGATAAGAATAGCTTAACTCAAGAAGTCAATGAAAAACAACACAAAAACAAATAAAAAATGTGAATGTTGTTGACATAAAATAATGATAACGTTTACACTATGAGAGGATTGAATGGAATAATCTACCTTGAGGGGGAGAGACAGTGGAAAAGCATTTGATGTATATCAACGGCCAGTTTACGGAATCAGAAGGCAACGAGTGGATGAATGTAACCAATCCATCAACAGATGAAGTCATTTCACAGGTTCCCAAAGCTACAAGGAATGATGTGGTGCGTGCCATTAACGCAGCGGAAGAAGCCCAGTCAGCCTGGGAGGAAACACCTGCGGTTGAAAGAGGAAAGTACCTTCATGCCATTGCCGATGGGATTCGGGCAGAGGTTGATATCCTTGCCAGACTGATCTCCGAAGAAGTAGGTAAGACCTTGGAATTGTCCACGGTAGAGGTTAACTTTACAGCAGACTATATGGATTATATGGCAGAATGGGCACGACGTTATGAAGGGGAAATTGTTCAGAGTGATCGTGATAATGAGAATATTTTTGTGTTTAAACGGGCGATTGGGGTCACCACAGGCATTCTACCATGGAATTTCCCGTTCTTTCTGATCGCCAGAAAAATGGCACCGGCCCTGATCACCGGAAATACGATTGTAGTCAAGCCTAGTGCCGAATCTCCGAACAATGCGGTGGCTTTCAGCAAAATTGTTGATAAAGCTGGCCTTCCTAAGGGCGTGTTCAACCTGGTTACCGGTAAAGGCGGAGAGGTCGGCAACGAATTGGCTAGTAACCCAAAAGTCGGTATGGTCAGTCTAACAGGCAGTGTGCCGGCAGGACAACAGGTGATGAAGGCGGCTGCTGAAAATATCATCAAGGTCAGTCTGGAGCTTGGCGGCAAGGCGCCTGCCATTGTTATGGATGATGCCGATCTGGATTTGGCTATCAAGGCAATCGTGGATTCCCGGGTGATCAATACAGGGCAGGTCTGCAACTGTGCGGAGCGGGTCTATGTGCATGAGAAGATCAAGGACGAATTCACCACCCGTCTGGTCGAGGCGATGAAGGCGGTGAAGTACGGCGATCCGCTGAAAGACAAGGATATTCATATGGGCCCGCTGATTAACAAGGCAGCGCAGGAATCCGTGCAGCAGAAGGTAGACCGTGCAGTACAAGAGGGCGCCAAGATCGCCTGCGGCGGTAAAAAGGTAGAGGGAGCAGGCAGCTTTTTTGAGCCGACGGTCATTACCGGTGCCACCAATGATATGGAAATTGTACAAGAGGAGATCTTTGGACCGGTTATCCCGATCATTTCTTTTGCAAACCTGGATGAAGCGATTGCGCTTGCCAATGACAGTGACTTTGGACTGACCTCTTCCCTGTATACCCGGAATCTGAACGTTGCGATGAAAGTCATCAAGCGTCTCAAATACGGGGAAACCTATATTAACCGCGAGAACTTTGAAGCAATGCAAGGCTTCCATGCAGGCTGGAGAAAATCCGGCATCGGCGGCGCGGACGGCAAACATGGTTTGAACGAATATCTCCAGACCCATGTGGTTTATTTACAATATGATAAATCGGTCAACTAAATTAGTGGAAAATGAATCCTGCACTTATTCGATACGGTCCGAAAGGGCCGTATTTTGTGTGGTTGGATGTAACTCTTTTAATTGTAAACAGCAAATTTTTGGAGCAGGATAGAGCTGTACATAATCATAGGGAGAAAGGATGCAGGACATGGAGAAAAATAATGAATGTATGTATTGTATGGGGGATGAAAGAAGGGACAACCTTATGATTGAGGTGGCTCAGCTAGAGGTTTCGACCGTGTTTCTGTTTAAAGAGCAGACGTATAAAGGCAGATGTAATGTTGTATATAAAGATCACGTAAAAGAGTTATTTCAGCTTACAGCAGAAGAATTATCGGCATTCATGAAGGATGTGCAAAAAGTGGCCGCAGCTATGGATCAGGCTTTTGCGCCAGATAAATTGAATTACGGGGCTTACGGAGACAAGCTGCATCACCTGCACATGCACATTGTTCCTAAATATGCAGATCAAAAGGATTGGGGCTCCACCTTCCAAATGAACCCGGGCGATACTTATTTAACTGACGAAGAATATGTTGAAATGATTGTTCATATTAAAAAGCACTTATAAGCTGGTTAGGTAATATTATCTCATTAGATCGTTTTTCATTAAGCGAACGGTCAGCAAATATTGAAAATTTGGAGGAGCTTAATGGGGACAGATATTCACTGTTTTGTAGAGGAAAAAATGTATCGCACCGGCATAAATGAAACTGACCGGACGGGAAAATGGATATCGATTGACAAATGGACTAAAAGCAGTTGGGCAATTCTTTATCCTGAACGAGATGAAGGACCTATTTGGAAGGTCGAACGAAAGGATATGGTTTTCACAGAGAGGAATTATGACCTTTTTGCAATTTTGGCTAATCAGCGGAATTGCGAGAATCTGCCTTATATCAGTGATCCGCGCGGGTTACCTGAAAACGTTAGTCCAGAGATTCCGCTTCAAATTATAGTTTTAGAGGGCCATAGTACGACGTGGTTTACTGCAAAAGAGCTGTTCGAATTTAATTGGAATCAAGTGTTTGAGTATGAAGATGAGACCATGGACGGTGAGAAAATAAATGGATCCGTCAATTATATGGAATGTGGGCGTACATTTTTAGAAGCCGTTAACCGTCTAGTTGGGAGGAAAAATTCATCGGATATTAGACTAATCATTACGTTTGACAATTAATGAATTGTTGTGGAAGTGACCTAACAATACGATCAACCGAAATAGTCCAATGCAAAACAACACGTAGTGATCTGCACTCGTGTTGTTTTGCATGTTTGGATATCCATACTTTTATATATCAAATATGTTGTTGCTAGATCGGCTTGCCAGGCTTTTAAAGATGCGAACCGCCGCTTGCGTCAATCAACTGACCGGTTACCCAGCGGCTGTCCTGAGAAGCGAGGAAGGCGGCGATATCCGCAATGTCTCCGGGTTCTCCCCAACGGTTGAAAACGGATAGGCCTGCCGCATATTTTTGTCCGTCAGGATCGCTTAAAGTTCCTTCATTCATCTCGGTGTTGATGATGCCGGGTTGGATGGAGTTGACCGTAATATTCCGGCTCCCCAACTGCTTAGCCAGCAGCAGCGTAAAGGTATTGATCGCTCCTTTTGTCATGCTGTAGGTGAAGACACCCGGTGAAGCTACCCGCGTCACGAAGGAAGAAATGTTAATGATGCGCCCGCCGTCCTTCAACCGCGGCAAAGCTTGCTGCGTTACAAAAAACGGCGCTTTGACGTTAATCGTCATCACTTCGTCAAAAGTAGCTTCCGTCGCTTCTTGGAAAGTAAGAATTTGCCCGATTCCCGCGTTGTTGACCAAAATATCGAATCCGCCGCCGTCCCCGTGCTCTTGAATCGCTTCGTCCAGCGCCGCGATCAACTCGCGAATGCCGTCAGGCGTGCTCAAATTTGCGCCAATCGCACAGGCGTTTCCTCCGTTTTGGGTGATTTGTTGCACGACCGCTTCCGCTTCATGGCGGCGTTGACCGTAATGAACGGCGACAAAAGCGCCCTCTTGCGCCAGACGTAACGCGACGTTGCGCCCGATCCCCCGGCTGGCCCCCGTTACTAATGCTATTTTTCCTGTCAATTTGCTCATCAGTACTCAGCTCCTTATTTTCTTTTCCTCTATAGTTTTAACATAGAAGCCGTTATGAAATGTTGCTCTCTTATTGCTTCGGGTGGCTGCACTGCCGTAGGTCTAATATTTTTCAGTCCATGTTTAGTCTCATTTATTGATAAGTTTGGCGTTAGTTGGTGTTTCATAGTATAAGTGTAGCTAAAAATTTGATTAAGCTAACGGACAGGATAATGCTGGTACATGCCGAATTTACTTATGTTAACAATGATTGATGGGGGGCAGTTCATGGAAGGAAGCGAATTGTATGTTTATCACATTGTCACCAGAAGTAAGATGGACATTGGGCAGATAATTAGCTTTGACAAAAACAAAAAAAACACCTTATATCACTTCTTTTTTGAGAAGGAGCAGTTGAATTCCAAAGGTGAAGACTTTATTCAAATATTACACCGTCATTATACAAATGACGGCGTTAAGATGGATAAAGAGAATGCAGATGTAGCTATTAGATATGTGGAACAAACAATCAGAGCTACTAGAGAAGTAATAGTTGAAATGGTCAGATTGCAAGAATATCCTGAATATCCTTCACGATTGTCTTGCTTATACGCTGCTAAGAGCTATGAAGACGCTCTGAAATGGAAAGAGCTTTTCGATTCTTATCATCGAAAAGTTTTGCAGATCGTTAAACTTCGGGTTACTGGGAATATCTTTGAAGGTGACGGTAATCTTTTACCAAAGGAAGATGGAATTCCTTTCTCCCGAAAAATCGAACAGGCCAGAGAATACTGGAAAGGCAATATAAATAACGAACTTCCTGAACTGCTGATTAATGGGGAAATCGAAGTAGTAGAAATTATTGATGAATTCTCTACTTAATTTCAACAAAAGCGCTGAAAATCCACTTCGCTTACGGGATACGCTAGTTGAATCAGTAGTCTATAACCTCCTATTTGAAGCAAGCTATAATTGCTCTAGTAGGAGGTTTTATATGTATCGGATGGTTTAATTGCAG
This sequence comes from Paenibacillus sp. FSL L8-0340, assembly GCF_038593145.1. NCBI lineage: Bacteria > Bacillati > Bacillota > Bacilli > Caryophanales > Paenibacillaceae > Paenibacillus > Paenibacillus sp. FSL L8-0340. The sequence continues at coordinate 5,497,379 of NZ_CP151967.1, read as the reverse complement.
AGAATACCAAGGATTCCGTAAAACGTAGGTTTTAATCCACCTTGGGGTAGAGGGCGACGAAATCCTACGAATGAGTGAGTATATGTGAGATAAACCCTTAAAACCGGGGGACGGGCAGGATAGTTTAATCGTTTCTCGAATATTTTTATCAGTTGGATAATTTAATGAACTTTGTGAATATAACGTTATCTGAAAGATGCGCAATGATTATTTTTTGAAGGGATGATTAAATTGAAGCAAGGGATATTAGTTTTTTTAAATGGAACTTCAAGTTCCGGAAAGACCTCCATATCGACTGAACTGATCAATCAGAAAGAGATTCTTTTTTATCATTTATCAATTGATGATTTTTTTAATAATTACAATGATTTTATTAACAATAAATTTCCAGATGAACCTCCAAAGGCAATAGATCATCAAGTTGTCTCTCAAATAGTTGATGATTCCATATTCACTGTGTACCATTCGACAATTAAATTGTTATTAGAATTGGGTTTTAATGTAATAGCGGATACCGTAATCAACACTGACAAGAGGTTTAATGAGTTTCTTGATCAATTTTTAGATCAGCCTACGTTATTTACAGGTGTAATATGCTCGAAAGAAGAACTCATAAGAAGAGAGCAAACAAGAGGAGATAGAACGATAGGACTAGTAGATTCACAGTTTACTCAAGTATATTGCTTTGATGAATATGACCTCGAAGTAAATACGGAAAAGATGAATCCAACAGAATGTGCCGAAAAAATATTACGTTTTATTAAGTCCAATAAGGAATACACGGTATTTAAGAAATTAAGTAAAAGAGAGATTAGTGTGGAATAAAAAGGTTTTTCATCAACTTAAATAGAAGTAACAAGTAGCATAGATAATATGCTCAAAATTAAATCAATGGGAGTTGTTTATATTGAATAATAACATTAGGAAGATGATTGCGGTGATATCTAATTAAAAAAAACGGGAGATGAATTGAACTTGAAAAACAGGTTTCCGCGTACGGCAACTTATGATCCTAACTGGATTAACGAAAACAATATGGGCCCTAACCCATTATGGCTTCTTGAAGACCTAGCTAAGGACATGAACCTTGAGAAAGGCATGAAAATCCTAGATATGGGCTGTGGCAAAGCTATCACCTCTGTATTTTTAGCGAGAGAATATGATGTGCAAGTTTGGGCTAATGATTTATGGGTCGATCCTACGGACAACCTAAAACGTATTAAACAATCAGGTGTGGAGGATCGAGTATTCCCCATAAAGGCTGAAGCTCATTCATTACCATATGCAATGGAATTTTTTGATGCCATCATAAGTATAGATGCTTATCACTATTTTGGAACCGAAGAACTCTATTTTTCTTGGTATTTTCAAAAGTTAGTGAAAAGCGGAGGACAAATGGGTATAGTCGTACCTGGAGTAACCAAAGATATTAACAACCAAGGCGACCTGCCTGAGAAATTGAAAAGTCTTTGGAGCAATGATCTATATACCTTCCGAACGTATCAATGGTGGGGAAATCACTGGGATAAAACAAAGCATGTGACTATTGATTTCGCTAATAATATTGTGGATAGTAAGGAGCTTTGGCTTAATTCAAATTGTGATCAGGAATTGCTTGCCGCGGACGAGGAAAATCTTCTTACTTTCGTTAAAGTAATTGCAACAAAATATTAAATAACGAAGGAAGCTGGTCAATCGACCGGCTTCCTTCTGCTTACGGGATGGATTTGTCTAAATAGGATTCAACTAATGGGAAACGTTAGTTCAGAAAACACATCATTAGGCCGCCGCGGACCAATAGGCGACCTCATTAAGCTAACGAGGCAGGATAATGAAAATGTATGTATGGGATATAAAAGTGAAAAATAAACGTTTTTGGATATGTCCATATTCCAATGATGTTTATAATTGGAGGCTAGAATTTATGCAAAGTAGATTAGAACAGGACATTATTTCAACGGCAGAAAGCTTCACAAATAATTTTTCTGATAAAGGGAATTTTGATTTTAGTGTACAAAGCCTACGTAAAGTAGACGATATTCTTGAAGAATTATGTGAGTATGAAATAGATAATGATTCTTTGGATTCTGTTTCTTCTATGGTTGGAAGTTACATTTTCGAAGTAGCAAGAAGGAATTATGGTGGGAATTATTATTGGATACAAGATAGAAAACAACCTGTTTTAATCACTGGTGAGCCAGATTTTTCAATTTCAATTTTTGCTTTCGATAAAGTTAGAGGTAGAATTCAGAATGGGAAAGAAGATGACATACCATATTACTTTGATGGTTATAACAATGCAGTTGAAAAAGGTAAGGAAACAGGGTACAGTGCAACAATTGTTTAAGGTCTATGAGATTAAGCTAATGGGAAACGATACTTGAAATGTTGCCTACGTAATGAACGAAACCAATGTAGGAGGCGAAAAATGGAATACAGTATAAGAGCGGTGAATGAAGAAGATATTAATGGCTTATGTAATATTAGAAATAATAAGGACTTGTTTATTAAGTATTTGAAACAACATGAAAATAAAGAAGTATATTTGGCAGTAGCCGCTGAAGAAAATACAATTCTAGGTTTTGGTGTTCTAAAACTAAAGGGGAATTTATTTCCAAAATTAAGTGACCTTTATGTAGCGGGACTTTATCGAGGTAAAGGCGTCGGAACGGATTTAATAAGATATCACGAGGAAATTGCAAGAAGTCTTGGCTATTCTGATTTAATCGTTAGTGTTGACCCAATAGAAAATCCAAAGATGATAAAGCTCATTACAAAACAAGGGTACGAAGCTATTTCCGAACCATATATAAAAACTGCTATTTTTTTTTACAATGATGATGGGACTACTTATGAGAAAACTTATTCTAGAATTGACTTGAAGAGGTCATTGAGCTAACGGGCAGGATAGTTATAAGGCTTTCAAATTTGAGCGCACATCCGGAAACTTCACCGTTTGTTCATGAAGGGATAAAATGTCACCACCATCGGGTTGGCTTCGCCGTAACCCACCGATGTTTACATCAGATTGCGCCCACCATCCAGAAACAGAGGGATCGGGCGCTTTTATTATTGCGAAAATCGTCGGCTATAAATAAACGCTGCAAACAATGCAAAGTATGCTTGACATAAAGTGCAAAGTAAACTATGCTATTAATGCAAAGTAAACATTGCAAGGGAGTGGTCACTTGAAGACAAGAATTGCGGAACTGCGTAAGCAGCACAAGCTGTCCCAGGAAGAGCTGGGGCTGATCGTAGGCGTTACCCGGCAAACCATCACCTCCCTTGAAACGGGAAAATATGCGGCTTCCCTTGTTCTTGCCTACAAGATTGCTAAGCATTTTGGACTCGCCATTGAAGATGTTTTTGATTTCAGCGAAGTGGAGGAATTGTAATGGACAATTACAAGGTTCAAGTCAAAACTCGCAAGAACGTACTGTCACTGGTAGCTGCTGCCACGCTATTGATCTATGTGGGACTTGTGTTTTACCGCGGTGGTCTGCCCGAATTGCCCAGTTTTATAAAGGGATTTCACACAGGTGCTTTTATCGGCGCTGAATTGTGCTTCGTTTTTTTTCTCGCCAAGTACATTAAAGCCAGCAAAAATGACGCAGAGCTGAAGAAGCTGTACATCGAGGAGAACGACGAGCGGAGTGTAGTGATTATCCAGAATGCCAGCTTGCTCAGCATAGTCATGATTCTCGTAGGTCTGGCCATCGCTTCCGTGATTGCGGGTTTCTTCAATTCCTTGATATTCTACACCTTACTGGCTACCCTACTATTTGTTTTGATCGTATTTTTTTCCGTGTGGAAGTATTACACAAAAAAACATTAAAGGTTAAATCGAAGCGGAAATCGCAAGAAAAACCACCGTCGTGCCGTAAAGCTAGATTCGGTGGTTTTACACACTAATCTAGCTGTATAGTTTTTTATCCCCCTTGATTGTATTTAAAGCATATTCTGAATAACTGTTAATGAGGGCTAGTTTTAGGACAGATCTCTTTTATTATATTGGAGCTTTGGGAGTTATATCTTCGAAAGTTTAGCTGAGTGAAATGGCCAATAAGAAAAATCGTTCATTGGAGTATCAACATTTGCAGTCAGCGATAGGAAAACACGATTGAACTAACTGGAAACGCTAGTTTAATACAGCGGGCAGATTAAAACCTCTCCTTAGAAGCAAACTAGATTTAATAGCTTCTAAAGTGGAGGTTTTGTTATGAACTTAAATGAGTTGTGGAGTTTGTATGAGGCTGACAAACGCATTCAAGGGTTCAGTCCAAAAACATTAAAAGCATACGCCTTACAGCACAAGATGTTAGTGATGGAGCTAGGCAATCTCGATGTCACAGAGGTAACGTTAACCATACTGAAGGAGTACTTGGCAAAGCAAGCAGTTCGTTTGAAGCCAAACAGCCTTGGTCATCGAATTCGTTTTATTCGTTCTCTTTTCCGGTATGCTTATGAAGAGACGTATCTGACTTCAAATCCTTCTCTAAAATTAAGAGAACCCAAATTAGATAAGCGCATTCCTAAGTTTTTGATTGAGGAAGACGTCATACACTTGAAAATCTCATGTCAGTCACTCAGGGAAAGAGCACTGCTTGAGTTTCTCTACAGCACCGGCTGCCGGGTTGGGGAGGTAGAAAAAATCAACATCGAAGACCTAAACTGGGAGAACTGCTCAGCAATCATAAATGGCAAGGGATCGAAGCAAAGAGAAGTTTACTTTACGACAGAGTGCAAAGTATGGTTAAAGAAGTACCTGGCCAGCCGTGAGGATTCCTGCAAAGCCTTATTTGTTACCGATACGCATCCAACAAAACGAATGGCTATACCTACGATTAGGTGGGCAATAAAACGGCTTGCAGATCGGGGAGAACTTGAAGTGAATGTGTACCCGCATCGCTTTCGACATACTTATGCATGCCAACTCCTTGATAATGGTGCTCCATTAGATTTCATTCAAGGAATGCTCGGTCATGAGAAGGCATCGACCACTCAAGTCTACGCACAACTCCGCGGCGAACGTCGGAGAGAACTTTATCGACGATACTTTTAGTTTGTAATGGCGACGGATCAGCTTTAGAATTCGTCGCTATTCAACTAAATGCCACGTTAGTTGCAACGACGATGTTATACTTGGATTAGTAATTAAGTTCACCATAGCTGCAGCCGTGCTTCCAGTATCTTAGTCATCTGTTCGACCATCTCTTCTGGCGTATACGGCATGGATTCGACGATCCACCATTCAATCAACCCCGTAACGGAAATAGATAAGAATTGCGCCATCACATCTCGATGGATACCCGTTTCCAGATTCATGTAGTTCACCACCACGGTGATATTTCCCTTAATGAACTGTGTCATACGATGTCTGAAAGTTGGACTGCCTTTGTTGGTCATTAACACGCGGTAGATCGATGCATGCTCTTTCAGATACGTGAATGCACGAATCAGCAGCTCCCGGGATAGTTCAGTGGCTACTCTTTCCTCCTGTAAACAGCTGTCAACAAGCATCATCAGATACGTCTCCACGCTCTGTTCCAGCAGGTCATATTTGTCTGTGAAATGCAAATAGACTGTTCCGCGGTTGACATTGGCCCGATCCGCAATCCCTTGAATGGTGATCTTCTCAAAATCCTGCTCCTCCAACAACCCGATGAACGCTTGCATAATCATTTGTCTTGATCGCTCGATGCGTCGATCCATGTTTTCCCCCTCTTTCTTGAACATATCCAGCTTTCGTTGTTCATTTCTCAACAAAAGCAGTTACGATTAGCCATTGCGCTTGCTTTAGTTCCAATGATACCTTGATTGTAGTACACAGGTGTTATATATTCAACATCTGTTAATTGCATGGGGAGGGGACTATATTGAACATACTTGTGTACGGAGCAGGTGTGCAGGGAAGCTATTTAGCGCACGTCCTAGTTCGGGGCGGTCATGATGTGACCGTGTTGGCAAGAGGAAAGCGAGCGGAGGAACTGGAAGAGAAGGGAGTGGTCATCCGGCATTACTTTCAGCGCAAGACAACCTTCGATCCGGTTCGTGTGATTCGTACACTTGAGCCGGGTGACTTGTATGACTTGATCTTCGTCATGATGAAATATTCGGACTTTGGGGCTGTGCTGCCGATCCTCGCGAACAACGATAGCCGCAATATTATACTGGTTGGCAACAATATGGATACTTATGCTATGCAGGACTATTTGAAGGCTGGGCGGTCACCCAAGCAGGTCGCATTTGGATTCCAGACTACCGCTGGTATTCGTGCCGATGGGCAAGTCATTTGCATCCGTGGCGGCCATGGGCAGATGATCATCGGGGGATTGAACAGCCCCATTCCGTTCCGCTCCCTGCTGGAGCAGGCATTCAAGCGAACCAAGTACAAGCTCAACTATCATGATCAGATCGATGACTGGCTAAAAAATCACATGGTGTTAGTCGTGCCAATGAACATGGTCATTCTGTTCCATGGCTTCCAAATGAAACAGGTTGTTCGTGACGACAAGAGATTGCGTCAGTTGGTGGCGGCGATGGGGGAGGGCTTTCACGTACTGGATTCATTGGGTTACCCGCTGACCCCGGTGGGTCAAGCATCTTGGATTATCCGGTATCCACGCTTAGTTCGCTGGGCCCTAAAGCTTTTCTTCTTGCTCCCGATTAGTCGGTTGATTGATGGGACGGATGTGGAGCTTAATGCGTTGAATTACACATTCGCCGAGTTGAGGACCAGGTCGGATGTGCCTACGCCGAACTGGGATGCTTTGGAGGGGGAGCGGATTATCCAATCGTAGTTGCTGCGATTTGCTGCCCCCGCTATTGGAGTAGGAATCGAATAGATACAAGAAGTAAATTAGAAAAAATTCGTGATGCTCAAAGAAAATAACTAAGTATGCCGATTCGAAGTCAGCCCCTAAAAACACGATTGAACTAACGGGATACGATAGTTCAATAAACACACCAAGACAAGGCTGCCGTGCATAATCGGCGGCCTTACACTAAAGGGCAGGATAGTTGAATGATTTCGCGAATAACTTAAGTCATGACGAATTTACGAGGTTCGCAAAATAGACGTTAGCCGAAAGAAGTTCTTAGTTTAGGAGGAGTCTATATGATATTAGAAAAAGTTATAAATAGAATTGTAATACAAAGTGAATATAAGGATTTTGTTGATAAGTATATAGATAATATACTTACCGAATTTAAAGGTAAGATTCATAGCATTTATATGTGTGGCTCGATTCCAAAAGGAACTGCTAAACCTTTTAAGTCAGATGCAGACTTTACTATTGTATGTGTAAATCCCAGAGATATTGATTACGAAAGATTGTCAAATATTAAAGACAGGCTTTTGGAAGAATATCCAGTAGTAACTAAGATTGATACGATAATTTGCTCGATTGACGATGTATTAAGTAAACCAAATGAGTGGGGTTTTTGGGTAAAGATAATTTGTGTTTGCATATATGGTCATGACGTTGGTGAAAAGGTACCACCGATAATTATTTCTCCAGAGTTCATTTTAGACTTAAATACAGAGACCAGGGAGGAAGTAGATCGTATACATAGTTTACTTTCTAATGCTAGTGATAACACAATGAAAACTAGATATATTAAAGGTTACTCTAAGAGATTAATTCGTGCATTATACTCTTTGGTTTTAGAAGATACAGGTGTATGGCAAGATGACATTATTAAGATGAAGAATGCCATATTAAACTATTGTGAGATTGACTCCGCTTTAGTTGATTATCTGTATGCTTGTTGCTTGGATAGTAATGTACTTGTTGAAGAGTTTCTGGGAATTGCAGATGAAGTATGTAGCTATTTTGAGAACGCCTTAAATGCAGTGGCTGCTTCCAGAACTTCCTTTGGCTAACACCATATTGACGCTCCGGGTCACTCTGAGAAGCGAGTGACTACATCCAGCCCCCTAAGCCCGTCGGGACGTCCCTGCATTAGGTGTTCGGCAAGCCTCACAACTATAAGCAGCGACTCTAATTAAAACATAAGACTATTGAGCTAACTGGGAACTTTAGTTATATACATTAATGAGCAGGTGCTACGGTAGCCTGCTGTTTTCATTGAAGTAACGGGCAGTATAGCGCAACATTGATTTATTTTTAACGTCCTAATTAATGGTATAATTGTCATGTCTTAAAAAGCTCTAGAGTAATGGTTATTAACCATACTAAAAGGGGGTATTCATGACGTATTCAATTTCAAATATACAATCCACGAGTTTATCAATGTCATTATTAGTGATACTTTTAGCCTTAATAGATCTAACTATAAAGAAGTATTTCATTGTAGTAGATTTAAATAAGATCTCGGATACTATTGGAAAGAATATCAATAGGTGGGTAAAAGGACTACTTGCTGTCATTAGTTTTTGTATTTTCTTCTTCGTTTTGGATACAACGAATATCAACTCACTTAAGTGGTTCTGGTTAATATTATTTATAGTTGCCATGGGACAACATGCGTTTATCGAATGGAGGTATTTGAAAGGCTCAAAAGAATACGTTATTTCACTTATTAAATTAGCAGTCGGATTAATATACATTTTAATTTTTATTTTCTAAAATTATTGGTTTTTATCGTTTATTAAGATGGCTTACTTGAGTAAAAATTGATTGAACTACTATGAAATCGCCTGGTAGCCTTTTATTGCAGCTTTATATAGATCAAGAGCGTTCTGGTTTAGTGATGGTAGTGGAGTAGCCTAGTCCTTTAAGTCTGCTTAAAGCATGTCGCACAATGGATTGTTCTCTTTGCTTATCGAAGTAGTCTTCCCCTAGATCAAAATACATTTCATTTACGAGTTAGAAGGTAATAGGAGATTCTCAACATGGCATGGGCGACTACTATTCCTGCTTTTCCTTCCTTTCCGTGCTGCTGTACGCCTATACAGTGCGCCAAGGTAATTCTTAGATCCTTTTACGGAATGAGCAGCTTCGGTTAAGCCTGATCTTAAATATTTGTTGCCCTTTTTGGTTTTAGCCAAATTCCTTTTGGACGCACTTTCGTTATGGCCAGGAACAAGTCCTGCCCAGGAACACATATGAGCTGCGCTTGGAAACTGGTTTTTAATATCTGTACCGATTTCAGCCAGGATTTGTTCGGCCATTCGTGTTGATATGCCTGGAATTGAGTCTAATCGTTCGATATCTTCTTGGTAAGGATTTACTCGCTGTGCAACTTCTTGATCCAACATATCAATTTGTTGAGTTAGAAAGTCGATGTGAGTTATGGAGGGCAAGTTCAAGTTCGTCTTTTTTTCGTTTTAGTGTTCGAAGGGCCATGTTGGCCAGTTGCTCAGGATCATCTATACCTTCAGCAATCGCATAAAGCATGCTTTTAGAGGAAACTCCCATAATATCTGAGACAACGGAACCAAGCTTAATATTAGCTCCCTCTAATACTTTTTGGATTCGATTATGCTGTCTGGCTCGTTCTTCGATGATACTCCGACGATAACGAACAAGCTCTCTTAACTCACGTTGATTACGGTCTGGAATGAAACTGGCTTTAATCAGTCCGTGGCGAAGGAGTTGGCAAATCCATTCTGCGTCTTTAACATCGGTTTTGCGACCAGGCACAGCTTTCATATGCTGGGCATTAACAACCAGAAATTCGATCTCTTCAGCCTCAATTAAATTTACAATAGGTTTCCAATAAACACCTGTGCTTTCCATGGCGACATGAGTACAGCTGTGCTCCTTAATCCAGTCCACTAACTTAAGAAGAAATACAGTTTTAGTTTACATCCACGCCATTCAACCTTTCTACGGCATCATGATTGGAGACTGGTGCAACAACCAGAATAGGATTAATCTACTATGAGTTCTTCCCAGCGGGAGCAACATTCAGTGGTGCACCGTGGTCGTTGGAGTCAGACTAACGGATGGGCTCTAATCGCACCATAGTTCATCGACCTTCCTCTCCCAGCCGTACTTCCAGTATAAAATACCGAGCTAAAATTTTCATTCTCTGTGGTGCAGCGCTGATTTTGCGCTGCATGGTTGGCTAACGGGCAGCTGAAGATTAATTACGGGGGAATCGTACCATAAATGGACAAAAACCCAAGCGTCACAACAGGATGCATACTTAATCTAAATAACCTTAAATAATCTTATGGCGTAGAGCCCAGCGTAAGCGTGTATCTTCATGGTACTTTGTTTTTTTTGGGTTTCCTTCCGCTCGGAAAATAGTCAGATCACTCAGTTTGATGACAAAAGACCAGAGGGTATCAAATTGAAGCTCCTTGCCGTACTGACAAACAAATCCGCATTTGCCGGATAGGATATCCTGCGCAAGTTGCAATGGATCTTGAGCTTGAGCCAATTGTTCTGTCAGTGAATGTTGAACGGTATGATATCGCGTTTGGGTCGAATACCAGTTTGGTTCAGGGCGTTCATCCAGAGCTATCATGCGAGTATCTATAAATTGATTTGTAGCAATGATAAAACACTGGCCAGGTTTGGGCCTACGAGTAACAATGCTTTGCGCGCAACATTCTACTACAGCCATATCCCCGCTTCGATCGGCAAGGATGATGTTCTGTGCCGTGCTCAACGGTAGCTCCTGTAGAAGGTGAATAGCTTCTTGAACATTTCGTGCTTTCTCTAATAGATAACGTACAATCATAAGGAAATTTAACCCCGGCTTGGTCTTTCCGGAAGCGACGAAGGTCATTCCTACAGCAAGCCCATGTTCGTTCACCCCGTCTTCTTTTCCGATGAGGGCGTCGCCTTGACCAATGAACGTGTACCCGGACGTTGGTCGGTACAAGCAACTCTCCGTGGTACTTTTAAACTGCGTAAACATGTCATGATTACGGGCAAAGATTATCTCCTCTCCCACTTGGAAACAGAAGCAGGTACATCCGTAGGACTCACCAAAGACCCCGAGATTAAGTAAAAAAGCGGCAAATGTGTCATATGAAATTCGCAAGCCGTCAGCCATACCGCGAATTTCTTCAGTAATTTCAGGGTATACGGCTTTACAGATCGCCTCCGACTCAAGTCCATATCGAAGCTGCTCCTCTTCAAGCTTGAAGAACCCATCGAATTGGACTCCTTTCTTATATAATAGGTTTCCATAATGATTTCCCAACTCATAATGATTTCCTTGCAGACGCGGGTGATACATTTTATAACACTCCTCTTTGTTTTTATGTCTTGATCATATAAGGAGAGAAACCTATTTTCTTGATAAATAATGCTATGATATAGGAAATAGGCAAGTCACATGGAGGAATCGTTATGGAGTACATCGATGCGATTATGTCAGCTGTGCGGTATATTGAAAACCATCTTACCCAAAAAGTAAGAGTCGCAGATATCGCGAAGCATGTTGGATACTCCAACTACCATTTCCAAAGACTATTCCATCAGGTAACCTCACAGACGATCGGGCAATATATGATGGGCCGCAAGTTGACAGAGGCTGGGAAACTCCTCCGCGAGGGACAGTTTCGAGTAGTGGATGTTTCTTACCAGTTCGGGTTCGAATCTCATGAGGCCTTCAGTAGGGCGTTTAAAGCACGGTTTTCCGTTAATCCGCACCAGTGGAAGCAGAAATCTCTGTTTATACCGCCCAATCTATTTAAAGAGGAAATAAGGGAAGACTATTTGAAACATCTTCAACAACTGGAACCCGAGAATGTAGAACAAGTACGACTGAATGGGCTTGAAATTCGTGGTTATCAGTCAGCTGATAGCTCGGTGGGAAGCATATATGAATGCTGGAATCGGTTGTATCAGGTATGTCTTGATTTCAGCACCCCTAAATATGGATTGATTCAATACCCTTTTTCTATGGAGGGGAAGGCTGCCTTTACGTACACCGCAGCGGTAAAACACGATTTAACTAAGGCAGCAGAAGATCAAGTAACGCTTCAAATTCGGCCAGGAAAATACCAGGTTTTCTGGCACAAAGGGGAACTAGAAGCATTGCCCTTTACGTATCGTTATATTTACGGAACATGGTTGGTAAAGCACAATGTTACGTTGTCGGGCGGTTTTGATTTTGAGTATTATGGTGGGCGGTATATAGGGGAGGATGCAAAAAAGGTAGAAGTAAAAATTTATATTCCGGTTGAAGAGGGATAAAGATCATGATCAAACCGCTCAGACTAGGGAGAAGTGAAAAGACTGGCAAGGCATTGGATTGTGTTTTTGGCATTAGCCCCGGAAACTGGGTATGGGAAAGCAGTACTTTAGTAACATAATCAGCCACCTTGGTTCAACTAACGGGCAGGATAATGCAACTATTTTGTGTTTATTTGGTCTATAAGAATACACGTTGGAGAAAGGGAGGGAATAGCAATGAAAAATAAAAAGTGGGCAATATTTGTTATAGTTACACTTATCATTGTATCTTTGACTGGTTGTTTTGGCTCGAATAAGAACAATGACTTTTCGGAAATAAGTAAAAGCTTAGCCCAGCATTCTAACCAATTGAATGATGAACAAGGCGTAACGTTAGTGGGTTATGCAGCTGACCAAAAAGAGAATGTGTTCAAAATTGGAATAGGCTATGACTCCACATTAACTGAAGAAAGATTAACAAAAGTCATTAATGATTATCTGTCTAATTCCCTCTCGGCAATACAGGAAAGCGACTGGCATCAGAGACTCACGCCTTATAACCTGATAATAGAACGCATAGGAGAGGTTAAATCTAACTTCCCCATCATTGCACATAAAAATGAGGGGGAGTCCGATTTGACCTGGGTGAAAACTGAAGATAATTAAAGATTCTGTTTTAAAGGCCGCTTCCGCCAAAGGAGTGGGCTTATGTTTATATTGAGATGCAAACCTTGTGGTCAAAATAATATTGTGCTTAGATACATTACGGTGAACGGAATCATAAAGAGTGTGAAGTCGTGGAACTAACGAGAAACGATTGCTGAATAAAGAGCGATGGCAGCCGGCCAAGACGATCGGCTGCTTTTTGTCATTAAGATATCGGGCAGGATAGCGAGAATACCTTGGCGAAATAAAGACTGATTCGTGTACCAAAGGAGCGATTGAAATGAATACGACTGAATTAAGAAAATTCGTAGATGAGAAGAAACCGTTTGAGGAAGCAAGGGAAGGTTTAAGATGATGTACTAAGTTTGATAAATATTCCATCCTTCGGTAGAAGATTAAACAAACGAGAAACACTAGCTCAAGCATGCTGGCAGATTAAACCTTCCTTTAGAAGCAAACCTAGATGGTTTAAGCTAACGGGAGGATAGTTTAATTATGCTTGTTTTATCCTGGTCATATTGTCTATCCATCGTGGTATTATTGAATGCAATAAACAAACAAGGTGAATTTACTTCAAAAGAAATAGTGTTTTGCTACTTATCACGTATCGCAAAATATGATCAGGATGGCCCTCACATAAATTCCATCATGGAAATTAACCCCGATGCCATTTTCATCGCAGAAGCACTTGATATAGAACGTCGGCGGAATGGGAGTAGAGGACCTTTTCATGGCATACCGGTTCTCGTTAAGGATAATATCGAAACCGGAGACAAGATGCGGACCAGTGCGGGAGCTTTAGCACTGGCACAGCATGTAAGTACGAGCGACGCTTTCCTGATTCGCCGATTAAGAGAATCGGGAGCCATCATTTTGGGCAAGACGAATATGACAGAATGGGCCAACGGTATTTCCTCGACAATGTGGGCAGGTTATAGTTCAAAGGGGGGGCAGGTCGCGCACCCTATGGTGACTTTTTCGTAGGCGGATCCAGTACGGGATCTGCAGCTGCGGTGGCCATGAGTTTTGCAGCAGCGGCGATAGGCACAGAAACCTCCGCTTCAATTCTGAGTCCATCCATACAGATGTCTATTGTCGGCATCAAACCGACCGTAGGCTTAATTAGCCGCTCAGGACTTATTCCTTTTTCTTATTCACAAGACACAGCAGGGCCGATGGCAAGGACGGTTTCAGATGCGGTAGTTCTACTTAACGCATTAGCTGGGAGGGATGAGCACGACCCAGCAACCTGGCGTAATGACCATGTTATACCGGATTACACACCATTCTTGGACAAGAATGGACTACAGGGAGCGAGAATTGGGGTCTTTTGTGAAGTACCAGATTACCTGCGTGAATCTGGTGAACATAATCAGGAGCTATTTCACCAAGCAGTCTCCGAAATGATAAAAGCAGGAGCCGAAGTAGTAGAAAATATCGACATTCCTTCGTTTCATGGTCCATGGCATTGGAACAAGATGAACTTAGAATTTAATCATGGAGTGGAGAATTATTTGCAGCGTCTCCCGGCACATATGCCGGTTCATTCATTGTCCGAACTCATCAATTGGAATGAAAAGTATGCAGATGCAGCCCTGAAATACGGTCAAGATATATTAGAATTCCGGGAGGGGTTAACCGATCCCTTGAAAAATAAGGATTATATCATGGAATCTATTATGGATTTATATCTAGCCCAGAACGAAGGAATTGATTATGCGATAAATAGTTATCAGTTAGATGCGATAATGTTTCCAGCTTATATTGGAGCGGATATATGTGCCAAAGCTGGTTATCCATCTATTGCTATCCCCGCGGGGTATGGAGCAAACGGCAGACCATTTGGCATTACTTTTGCCGGAAAAGCATTTACTGAACCGGCCTTAATTCGCATAGCTTATTCTTTTGAACAAATAACAAAACATCGCAAAAAACCTATATTCAACTAAAGGGAAACTATATAGGCAACTTCCCATTAGATGAGAGCGATTTAACTAGAGAGCAGTTTAGCAGGGTGAACGGTATGATCTTCTATTAAAAAATAGAGGATTACCATATCACTCCGCCGAAATTTGAAATGTACTAATGACAGATTTCGCTACATTTGTTCTGCGAATCGGGCATATAATTCCAGGAAAATGTGGTGAAAGCTAGAAGATGCGGGGTAAGCGTTCAGCACCATAATAGAAGTGAAATCTATCTAGGAGGACTTCAAATGAGCTATGATTTGATGGTTTTCGAGCCGTCCAGGGCACCGAGGGAAAGGAAGGAGTTTATGGATTGGTTTGAGCAGCAAGTGCAATGGTCGGAAGATCATGAATATAATGATCCTTTTGTCTGCTCAGAGTCGTTGCAGCACTTGTATAGTAAGCTATCGGAGGATTTCCCCAATATGAATGTAGATGATGAAATTTTTGAAGCTATGGAGGAAGCCGGAACTGAAAACCGGTTAACCGAGTACTCGCTGGGCTCCGCCGTCATCTATGCGGCTTTCGCTTATTCCGTAGCTAAGGAAGCATATACTACGATGCGGAATTTGGCTATAAAACACAAGGTAGGGTTTTTTGATGTTAGCAGCAACGACGGCGAAATTTTTTTCCCTGATTGATAATGCCACTTCGATAGTTTTCCAGACTTCCCCCAAGTTTGTTGAACGTAACCATAGTCATTATTTATCTAACAGGCAGGATACTTCGGAATTATTGAAGAAATATATTTGGAACAAACCTAATAGGAGTTTTCGTATGATACTTGCAATTAAGGTAATTAGAGTTTTGCTCTTCGTAATTGTAGTTTTGTTATTTGCTTCATCAATGCCAATCTTTGCAGGAATAACTTTGCTTTTTATTTTTGGACTTTCGAAACTTCTTAAAAAGATAGATTAATAAATACAGGAGACGTTAGCTGTAAGCTAATTGGAGGAGATGGGCATGGACTATTCGAAGCGTCATGTATGGATTGAAGCTGAAATATGGAAAGAAGGTTCATGGGATTGTAACGATTGTAATACAGGGTGAATGCATGAACGGTTCGTATTTTTGGTCCAGTGACATGGTGTTAATTGACGTTATTAGCAGGGGAAAAATTGAACAACTTATAGACCATTTGCACCGTGGTCGTTGGAGTCAGACTAACGGATGGGGCGTTATGACCTACCGCCTGGGGGACCAGACGCCTCTGCCCGGTTTCGACCAGCGCAATTGGCCGAAGACTACCGGGCCGTACGGCAATCGACAATCACGCTGCTGCGCGGGTTGCCGGCGGAGGCGTGGTCCCGCAAGGGCACAGCCAACAACGTAAGCATTACGGCTCGCGCCCTCGCGTACGCCAGCGCGGGACACGAACTTCATCACATGGGGGTCATTCGAAATCGGTACTTGAGTTAGTCGTCCCGAAGACGGGACGGAAGCTGAACAGACAACGCGGCTTTTATGGCATGCTCTGCCCACCCCGTTCGTTCATAGGCTGAAAGGAAGAGAGGACAAGACGGGAGGCTCGTATCTAAGGATGTGAAGTAAACAAAAGAGCAATCTCCATTGAGGTTGCTCTTTTTGTCACGGCTTATCTTGCCTAACGGTGTATATGCAGTTTCTTCCTCCCGCTAAAATGTACTCCCCCCGTTCAATATGAACATTATTTCCTAGAACCGTTTTAAATAAATGTAACTCATTCTTGCATAACCCGGTACATACAGCAGCAGCTTCACAGATCGGACAATGCTTCTCAATGAATAGGAGACTGCCATCATCCTGCGCCTTAACCTCCGCCATATAACCTTCATTTGTTCGTATCTCGGCCAGTTTCTCCAGTTTCTCTCGAACGTCTGATGCATCGCCAAGATGCTGAAGATATTGTTCTTGCATATTTTTATTTCGAACTTCCAGCAGCTTGTCCAGCCCTTCATTACCAAAAGCTTCTTTCATCGAATTGATGAGGCTGACGGATAAATCCGAATATCCGCTTGGGAAAAAACGATTAGCCGCGGGAGTTAATATCCATAGCTTGGTGGGTCGACCCATGGGACGGGCCTCTTCCACATTCGTAACCAACCCTTCTTCTTTCAGCGCATTCAAATGTTGACGAATAGCCATTCCAGACAACGAAAATTGAGAGGAGAGTGCCACAACATCCATTCCCCCTCGCTCCTTTAACAGATCAATGATCGCTCTTCGAGTACTGGTGGAGACATCCTTTTTGATTTGATTTCGGCTCATGGTGCACCTCCTTTTGAAGCAACTTAATCTACATCACTCACTACATTTTAAACAAAAATGTTGACAAAGTCAAAGCCGAACTGTAGCTTAGACATTATAAACATAAATGTTTACTAAGTATCCGGATACGATGTATACATACCAATTTTCTTGGAGGTCACATGTCGTCTAATCATCAAAGTATTTTCAGCCCACGTTATTTTGCACTATCCATAGGGATTATTTTGTCAGTGATGGCCGTTGGATTCGAAGGACTATCCGTAACCACCATTGCTCCTTCGATTGCTGGAGACTTGAACGGTCTTAGCCTGTTCGGGTGGATATTCAGTACCTATCTGCTTGCGCAGATTATCGGAACGCTGGTCGTCGGTCGGATCATAGATAAAAGAGGACCTGCAGCACCGTTCACTTTTGCACTTCTGTTGTTTATCGTAGGGCTGATCGCTGCCGCAACAGCAGGCGATATGTATAACATGATAGGATCACGTGCCCTGCAGGGTTTGGGTGCCGGAGCTATGATGACTTGTGTGTATACGGCAATATCCTTAAGTTACCCGGATGAGTTACGTGCCAAAATACTTGGAGCATTTGGTACAGCCTATGTTCTTCCGTCCATGCTCGGTCCATATGTAGCAGGTCTTATAGCAGATCAGTGGTCCTGGCGGTTTGTTTTCTGGGGGATCTTACCTGTGCTGGTTGTTTCAGCATTGCTTAGTTTACCTGCTTTTAGGAAATTGAAAGTGCAGAATACGGGAGGGGATAGCGGACCTTCATCCACTTGGATGGCGTTACTCTTAACGATGGGTACAGGCATTTTCTTGGTTGGTCTAAGTATGCTTCCGAGCATTATGGGATTTGTATTCGTCATGATTGGCCTCGCATTTATGATATTTCCGCTCCGTAAATTGCTACCGAAGGGAACGCTTACGTTGCGAAGAGGTATGCCAGCGATTCTGGCAACACGTGGGTTGTTCTTCGCTGCCTATACCAGCACACAGAATTTCTTGGTATTGGCTTTAATCGATGTGAAAGGAATTACACCTTCTCAGGCCGGATTAATCGTAGCGAGTGCTGCATTAAGTTGGTGTATAATTGCGTATCTGCAAGGACGGTGGGATGCGGCAGATCAGGGCCGTGGACGTCATATGAGAATTATTCTTGGGGTATTGCTGCTTGCCATAGGGATTGCCATCGTATTTTGGGTACCTGTTGTGACCGTTACCGTTGCAGTTATTGGTCAGATCATCGCAGGAGTCGGTATTGGATTGGCACATCCGATTAGCGGTGTTGTAGCATTTTCCCAAACGGGGGAAGGAGGCGTGGGCCAAACCTCGGCAAATCTGCAATTTGCGGATTCTTTTACACCCGGTGTAGTTATCGGGATTGGTGGTTCCATCCTTGTAGTTTGTCAGGCTGGCGGAATGTCACTGCAATCCGGCTTAATTGTAGCCATGGGTTTCCATCTCTTGTTGATCGTCATGAGTATAATTGCGAGCACTCGGATCTCACAACAATCCATCTAGAATGCGGATCCTAAGAAAGAGGGTGTACCGGTCATTGTCCACTGAAGATACGGAGAAACTTTTTATAGCTTATCGCATCATCGGGACTAAATGGACTATCCATATATTATTCACTCTTTCTTACGGTCCGAAGAAATTTGGCGAAATTTCCCAGAGTATTCCTTCCATTTCGGAAATGATCCTCTCCAAACGTTTAAAGGATCTTCAACATCATAATTTGGTTAAAAGAACAAGTCTGAAACGCCCTACACAATCCATCTATGAACTTACACCAAAAGGAGCTGCTCTCGCTACATTCATACCCTGTTTAATGGACTGGGGTACCAAAAACTAAATGAATGAAGTGTGCATATACCAGTCCTGAAGAAATTATTAAGCTTTTATAGGAGGAATGAAGATGAACATTGAGGTCAGTGATAAAGCATCCGAGAAAATCGCCAAAATCTTATTAAGCGCAAATACCCGACATTCTTTTCTTAGAGTAGGCGTTGAAGAAGGGGGATGCAGTGGATTATCTTATACCCTTGTCTTGGACGAGCAGCAAACAGAGGAGGATATAGTATTCAATAAAGATAAATTCAGTATATTAGTTCACACGAAGAGTATTCCATATATTGATGGTCTTGAAATTGACTATGAAGAAAGCGGAATGTTAGGCGGGTTCACCATGAATAACCCTAATGCAAAAGTTTCATGTGGATGTGGGGCCAGTTTTAGAATGGCCAACTATCGGGGCGAAGTTAAAAAATGTGATTAAACTGCAGGAAGGAGAGAAGAGGAATGATACCATTTGAAGTATCTGAAAAAGCTATTGATTCTTTTAAGGATGAATGGGGTTTGGAAGAGGCCCAATATGTAAGGATTTATGCAAAATATGCGGGTGGAGGCTCAGATGCTTGGATTTTACAGGATGAACTTCTTCAAATTGATTGTAATGAAAATGGCATATTTTCAAACACAATCTCCTATTGAGCATAAAATAAAGAAAGAGCATCTCATTTCAGCGATGACGCAATCATTTCTTTACGAACTCATTTTATCATTAATGCAGATCGTGCAACCGCCGAGGATTATTTGGAGTTAATCCATTTAATCAAACAAAGAGTATATGAGACATTTAATATTGATTTGGAGACAGAAGTCATTATTTTGGGAGAATAACTTCTGTGGACTACTTTCAAGCCGCCTTTGGCGGTTTTTCTTGTTAGTTGAAAAACCATTTTCGTCACTTCTACTTATTAAACATTTTTATTTACAAAGTAGGGTGATTATTGTATATTTAGATCATAAAAAGGTGAATTTTACCATAAAAATCATCTATTATGGAGGTGTAGGAGACAAACAACAATCAGATTGGAATTTTTGATAGGCAGCACAGGGCGTTGACGATTGGTATTATGCTGGTTCTGACAACCGTAGCTTTCGAGGGGCTGGCTATTACGACAATTGCCGCGAAAATGACACAAAGCTTGCAGGGTATTCATTTATACGGTTGGATTTTCAGCGCATTTTTGTTATCTCAGCTTATTGGAACCCTGGTTATGGGTCAGCAGGTTGACAAGCGCGGCGTTTTTACATCCATGCTCGTGTCGTTTAGTATTTTTGTGCTAGGAACCGTGGTTGCGGCTGTTTCTTTAGATATGCACATGCTTATTGCAGGAAGAGCCCTTCAAGGTTTTGGGGCGGGAGCCCTGATCACATGTGTTTATACCTGTGTAACGTTGCATTATTCGGATGCTCTTCGTACTCAAATTTTAGCGGCATTCTCCATGGCATTTGTCCTGCCTTCCTTAATCGGGCCTTACCTGGCAGGCCTTATTGCCTCCTATATGTCATGGCGATTTGTTTTCTGGATTGTTTTACCCCTGATTGGATTGGCATTGAGTCTCACATTCCGCTCTTTCCGTGATCTGCAGCTTCGGCAAGTACTGACAGGCCCAGCCCAAACAGCTGACTCGAAGACTCTTCATGCGATTCTACTTGCCATTGGAACGGGGCTGTTACTCACAGGACTCGGTATGATAACCGATTGGAAAGGAATAGTACTCACTTTGGGTGGCTTATTCGTCATGATCCCACAAATGCGAAAACTTCTTCCTAAGGGCACTTTTGTGGTGAAAAAAGGATTGCCTGCTACATTGGTTTCCAGAGGGTTGTATGTGGCTTGTTATTTTACAACGGAGAGTTTTGTGATCTTGGCACTAACCGAAGTAAAGAGGTTATCGGCAGACCTTGCAGGCCTCATTGTAGCAGCAGGTTCTTTGAGCTGGTCCGCCGCAGCGTGGTTGCAAGCCAAGCTTGATGTACGAGATCAAGGTCGTGGCCGAAAGCGCAGAGTTATGGTAGGTATCGGGATTATGATCGCTGGGACTGTACTTGTGATCCTAGCCCTTATGTTGTCGGACGGTGGAATTATACTCATTCTGCTCTCGCAAATGATTACCGGCTTCGGTGTTGGATTGGCTAATCCTACAACTGCGGCCATTGCTTTACAACATGCGGCGCCTAGGAAAGAGGGAGAAATGTCTGCGAATCTTCAATTCGTGGATTCCTTCTATATGGGAGTAAGCATCGGAGTTGGCGGCGCTCTAATCGCCTTGTCAGAAACTTTACAGTGGGGCATATCGACAGGAGTTATGATGGTGTTAACACTCCAATTACTATGGGTCTTATTAAGTTTCTTGGCATCTTTACGAATCACCGAACTCGTTCATCAAGAACATCATCCGATCAGCCAGTCGAAAGATAACATTCCCATGTAACGGATGACGGTCGCGTCGTTAAAAACATCAAGAAGAACGGGGGGAAATTGCATTGGGAGGTGGATAAAATGGCACGTGTATTAGTTGTCATTACTCCGGCTGAAGGCCATGTGAATCCGTCGTTAGGATTAGTTACTCAGTTGATTGACAGTGGAGAGGAAGTTGTCTATGTGTGCACGGAGGAGTATCGTTCCCGAATTGAACAAACCGGAGCCCTGTTGATTACCTATCCATTTCCGCAAGATGCCTTTTCTCATGATCCAGTGTTGAAACCGCAGGAGTACAAGCATCCTTATCAGTTCATTTATATGATGGTAGGCGGTATCATTCGGAGGATTATACCCGAGGTGCTTCGAGTGATCGAAAATCAAAAGTTCGATTATTTGATCTTTGATTCACTGATGGGCTGGGGAGGGACTATTCTTGCAGAAAAACTAGGAATTCCCGCGGTGTGTTCGATTGCCTCCTTTGCTTTCGTAGATCCGTTGGGGGCTGGCGAAGGCATGAATGAGAAGGAGATGGATACGAATACGAAGGAACTGTATGAGGCTACGATGAAGATAACGCGTGCGTTAGCGCAAGAGTTTCAAGTGAGTATTCCCGTCATGGAAGAGATTCCGGCACATGCAGGTCGGTTAAATCTTGTGTATACAAGTCGTTATTTTCAGCCACAGGCAGAAAAACTGGATGATCGTTTTATTTTCACGGGTCCTTCGATCATACCGCGTCAAGATGCTCAGACCTTCTCGTTCGAGCTGCTTCGTGAACGTTACCCGCAAACTGTGTACATTGCTATGGGTACTATTTTAAATAAAAACTTGGATTTCTATCAGCTTTGCTTTGAAGCATTTGGGGATATGCCGGTGAATGTGGTTCTATCTTCAGGAAGATACACGGATATGGAGCCGCTGGCTGATCGAATTCCTCCTAATTTTATCGTCATGCCATACATTGCACAGTTGGATATGCTACAACATACGGATGTTTTTATTACACATGCCGGAATGAACAGTACGAGTGAGGCGCTTTATTACAACGTTCCGTTGGTAATGATTCCACTAACGTCGGATCAGCCTCTTGTAGCCAATCGGGTACAGGAGTTAGGGGCGGGTATCACTTTAAATAAACATAAGCTCAGTGCAACGGATATGAGAGAGGCATTATCAGAAGTCCTAAGCAATCCATTTTATAAACAGCAGGCTTGCCTCATCGGTGAATCTTTACGGCAGGCCGGCGGTTATAAGCGGGCCGCCGAAATGATCATGAGTCATATGGCTTCAGTCCATGGTAATATCTCCAATACCAAGTTGATTACTAAATAATTTTCAATCAATAAGGAACTTTAAATTAGAGTAAAGTTCTCTCATGTCAAAAACGAAAGAACCCTGTATGTACATTAAAAGGCACAGGGTTCTTATACTCTGATGAAACCGACACGATGGGCAATGCTCGTTATGAGTAACCTTGATGAAGAGAACTTAAAGCTACAAAAGTCAGTTGATAAATATGTGAAAAGATTAATTTTTTTTCATCATTTGAAAACTACTATGAAAATTCATTGCACCAAAGTGTGGAAAAAGGCTCTCTTCCTTTAATTTTAGATTCACCGGCATCCCCTACGGTTCTTCTTGTCGCTCCATAGCATCGCTTGTTATACGGGATCTTACGTCCAACCAGCTTCATCATTGGTAAGCCCTAATTTATGGTAATATAAAGCGCGAGGTGATTCAGTTGAATGCTGAACGTAGAGAGTACGCTGAAAAAGTTTTAACTCATATTTTTATTGGGAGTCAAGTAGATGGTGCTAAATTCGGTTTAGGCCCTATCCGTTAAGACTGATCAGGCGATTATAAGTCGAACTTTTCCCATCCTGATGCCAATAAGAACCTTTGAGGCTTCTTCTAAGGCTTCCGGTTCTATTACCATTAATAGCGGCTCTCCAATATCAATCATTGCACCTATACGCTTACTGTAGCCTTCGAAGGTTCCGATGGATATAATTTCACCGCAGCGTACGCCAAACCCACTATTATGACCTTCTACGATCTGCACGGTTAGCCCCGGATTTAACTCATTCCATTTCATAATGTTGGTGCCCTTCCTTTTGTATTCGAAGTTCATTCAGCCTCGCCGCCGGTCCATGGCTTATAGCGCACATCAGGTTATGTCGTCTACTTTATTTAGTGCTGCCAGTACAATCTTGATATCTCGCACCTTGGCAAATGGTGAACGGTCACTTTCAACGATGGTTTCTATCCGGCTAAGAGCTGCAGCCCGGCGGAACCTCACATCATTTTTTTTGGGGTACTGTTCAATCAAATGCTTGGCTAATTCAACTATGACTTTTTCTCGATCCATTTTATCCTCCTTTAGAGGGGCTAGAGGGCCAGATTATCAAAATACTCTCTTATTAAACCCCAAACCTCTGATCATTTTCTGAACATTCATTCAGCGATATGTATCTAATAAATGAGTGCGTAGGACAGTGTGCAGAAGGTAAAACGAAGTTAGCTGGTGTTTATTTTGTTCAGAGACGGTAGCGTTCCGCATGAAATTCCTACAACGTAGTTCTGTCAGGAAAGTTACTGAGCTAGCGTGCAAGCTCATCAAACTCCTCTTCAGAATGGGATTTATTTTTTATTTGTGGTAACAAATGGAGGGTGTGATATGCTAAATTTGATATAATTTGAAAGTGGATTATTTGCAGGAGGACTGGGGGATATAGATTGGACTTGAAACCTTTACTCTAAACTTTTCAGTTCAATCTATATAGGTAAAGTAATTAAACAACATTGGAGATGAACAAGACATGGCGAAAGCAATTTTTCTTGATTTTTACGGTACGCTGGTATATGAAAACAGTGAAATTACGATGGAGGTAATCGACCAGGTCTATAATACTGGAAATGCAAAGGACAAAATGGAAGCTGCCAGGTTTTGGTGGAGATCTTTTGCAGAGCTGCGTGCAGCTTCATTTGGAGAGACGTTTCTGCCACAGTATGAACTGGCTGTCCAGGCGTTTGAGACAACCATTCAGCATTATTCTTCCACAGCGGATGCCAAAAAGCTTGCTGACAGGCTTGCAGAACATTGGAGTAATCCTCCTGTGTACAAAGATGTCGAGGCTTTTCTCTCAGCCAACCGGTTGCCGATATACATTGTGACGAATTGCGATACTATTTTTGTGGAAACAGCATTGTTCAACATGGGGTTACAACCAAATGGACTGATTACAAGCGAGCTGGCAAAAGCTTATAAGCCCCGCAAGGAAATTTTCGAACTGGCCTTGGAGGTTTCGGGGGTGAGTGCAGACGAAGTGATACATATTGGCGATTCATTAAGCGGTGATGTCACGGGTGCTGCTAATGCTGGAATTCAACCGTTGTTTTTAAATCGGGAAAACAAAGAGACACCTCCTGGAGTAACGTCGATTCATTCGTTGCCTGATATTATTAAAATTCTGCATATTTAACCGTAAGAAGGATGGGAGTACTTTGACGATGTGTAGAAAGTATTTATTGTTTGTTTTAACCATGGTTATCTTTGTAATTTCATTAAGCGGGTGTGGAAGTGTAGAAGAAGCGGACCTGAAAAAACCGGTTAAAAATTATTTAGATGAGCGATATGGCTTCAAGGAGCCGTTTGAATTTCTGACATGGGATGATAATTGGTTTGAAGGTATTGATCATCAGACAGCTATTGAAATCGGCAAACCCTATCATGCGACTGCTTATATTATGCTCGAACGGGATACTTACAAAATTGCAGAGGAAAGAAGTGATAATGTATTTTTTGAATTATATAAAGGTGCCTATATCGAACAGCATCCAGAGGTAATGAAAGTAACCGAACAACTGATTGATAAATATGATTTAATGAAGAAATCGGCAAGTGAGTACGATAAAATGAAAGGGAACTACTATTACTATCTTAATGTTAATCTGAATACAAAACAGGCGGATGAACTTATAGATACTTTCAGAGGGACTCAAAAAATAGATACTCTAAATTCTCTGCCTGACATGTCTGATCCATTAAGTAAAGAGGGTAACCGTTATCGGGGTGTAATTAATTTTAATTTTGATTTTAACACCTATAAACAAGACAAAGACGTTCCTCAAGCAGAGGATATTGCAAACGATTATGAAAAAAGTCATGTTCTTACTGAAGGGCTCTATTGTATCTCTGTGCATACTATAGAGGTTCATGATAAGGGAGTTTCTCAAGGAATGGATCAGAGGAATAATAACGTTCGTTTTGAGGTCGACAAAAAGGGTGAGTTCAAAAATATAAGTGTGTTGGAAGGATAACCGATAATCTTAAGGAAGGATCGCATGGCTCTCATAAAGTAATGAGGGGCCTGCGATCTTTTTTTGTTCAGACACTACTCATGGAATAAACATCATTCATAGCAAGCGCAAAATTGCTCGAAATAATATTTAAAATTGTGTTATTGAAACCATTGACGGTTAGGCTAACAAAGTAATATTCTGTAATGGTTAGAGGGTTGTTGGAAACAACGGGCCTTATAACCATTGATTTAGTGGTATGCCAAATATGTTGTGGGAACCATTAGATCATTGCATCTAGAGCTCTTTTTAGATAAGAGAGCGCTTTCAATTTGCGTATAACGAGGAAGGAGGAAGGAACTTTTTTGTATTTTCATGCAAATTTAAGTAAGAGATGTAACGTAATTTAAAATTTATTAATTAATGGGAGGGATGTTGCTTGAAGAAAATTTTAGCTTTTGTTATGATGTTTGGTTTGCTTATGGGGATGGTAGCGCCAATTCAGGCAAGTGCAGCAACAAACATCGAATTCAATAAAACTGCAACTGCAAGTTCAAGTGAAGATTCAACAAAAACACCGGATATGGCTATTGATGGAAACGCTTCAACAAGGTGGTCCTCCAGTTATTCTGATCCTCAATGGATTAGTATTGATTTTGGAAGCGCCATCAATGTGAATGGTGTAATGCTGAACTGGGAGGCTGCCTACGCAAAGTCTTACCAGATTCAGCTATCCACAGATAACAGCAACTGGACTACAGTGTTTTCCACTACAACAGGAGACGGTGGAGTTGATACGATTTCATTTGCAACCCAAAGTGCAAGATATGTAAGAATGTATGGAACACAAAGGGCAACCGAATACGGGTATTCCCTGTGGAATTTTGAAGTGTATTCGGATAGCGGACCGGTGGATAATGGAATTATTTCTGGTGCGGTGTATAAGCTTACAGCGCAACATAGCGGCAAAAACCTGGATGTGGCAGGAGGCGCTACTTCAGACGGAGCTAATGTGCAGCAGTGGACGGATAATGGAAACTCCCAACAAAAGTGGAAAGTGATTGACGTTGGCAGCGGAGCCTATAAATTGATTGCTGAGTCCAGCGGTAAGGCATTGGATGCCGCAGGCCCTGCGGCCGATGGAGCCAATGTGCAGCAATGGACGGACAACGGTGCAGTCACTCAGAAGTGGGCAATTATTGATGCAGGTAGCGGGTACTACAAATTAATCTCCAAAAGCAGCGGTAAAGCCTTGGATGTAGCAGGAGGCTCATCTGCAGACGGAGCTAAAGTGCAGCAGTGGACAGATAACGGAAATGCACAACAGAAATGGAAATTTACGCAGATCACAACGACCCCAGATACCACAGCACCAACCACACCAACAAATCTTATAAGTTCCTCAAAAACGGCAACAAGCGTAAGCCTTGCTTGGGCAGCATCCACAGACAACGTAGGCGTAACAGGGTACGACATCTATAATGGAACGACTCTGGCCGGATCCAGCACAGCAACAAGCTATACCGTAACCGGCTTGACTGCAAATACAGCATACAGCTTCACGGTAAAGGCAAAGGACGCAGCAAATAATATATCGGCAGCAAGCACGGCTCTGAGTGTAACAACCAGTGCATCTGCAGATACCACAGCACCAACCATACCAACAAATCTTATAAGTTCCTCAAAAACGGCAACAAGCGTAAGCCTTGCTTGGGCAGCATCCACAGACAACGTAGGCGTAACAGGGTACGACATCTATAATGGAACGACTCTGGCCGGATCCAGCACAGCAACAAGCTATACCGTAACCGGCTTGACTGCAAATACAGCATACAGCTTCACGGTAAAGGCAAAGGACGCAGCAAATAATATATCGGTGGCAAGTACGGCTCTGAGTGTAACAACCAGTGCATCTGCCACCAACCAGGGATTCTATATTAACGGGACAACTTTATATGATGCTAACGGAATTCCCTTTGTTATGAGAGGGGTTAACCATGCTTACACTTGGTACAAAGGTCAGGAGTCTGTTGCCATTCCTGCAATTGCCAAGACAGGCGCAAATACCATTAGAGTTGTCCTTTCAGACGGGCAGCAATGGTCGAAAGACAGTCTGGCAGCCCTACAAAATCTCATCACCTTGTGCGAACAGAATAAATTGGTGGTAGTCGTCGAAGTCCATGATGGAACTGGCTCGGATAGTGAAGCAGTACTTAATAATATAGCGAATTACTGGATTGAAATGAAAAGTGCACTCATCGGAAAAGAAAAAACCGTCATCCTCAACATTGCTAATGAGTGGTACGGCACATGGGATGGGGCAAACTGGGCAAAAGGGTATGCTTCTGTAATCCCGAAGCTTAGAAATGCCGGAATCAAAAATACCATCATGGTTGACGGAGCGGGATGGGGACAATATCCGCAATCCATAGTTGATTATGGAACACAGGTGTTTAATGCGGACCCGCTGAAAAATACGCTGTTCTCAATCCATATGTACGAATATGCCGGAGGAAATGCTGCAACGGTTAAGAGTAACATAGACAATGTATTGAATAAAAATTTGGCTCTTGTAATCGGCGAATTCGGAATAAAACATACAAACGGAGATGTTGATGAAGCGACGATTATGAGTTATTCTCAGCAAAAGGGTGTCGGCTATCTTGGATGGTCGTGGAAAGGAAATGGTACCGGGCTGGAGTATCTGGATATGTCAAACGATTGGGCCGGAACCAGCTATACCGAGCAAGGGAATGCCATTATCAACGGTCCAAACGGAATTAAAGCAACCTCGAAGCTAAGTACGGTATTTGAAGGAACCTCCGATAATCAGGTGCCGACAACACCTTCGAATTTGTCCGGTACATCACCAACATATTCTACAGTTGTGCTGACTTGGACAGGATCAACAGACAATGTAGGGGTGGCAGGATACAATATTTATCGGGACGGAACTCTGGTTAATATCAGCCCAGCGACTAACTACACGGTTACTGGCCTCAAAGCAAATACCACTTATGCATTTACTGTAAAAGCGATCGATGCCGCAGGTAACTTGTCTGCTGCAAGTAATGCCGTAAGTATAAAAACAGCTGACAGCAATGATAAAACAGCGCCTACTGCTCCAGCCAGTCTTGTTGTGGTCCCTGCTATCACATCGGCAAGTCTGACTTGGACCGCGTCAACTGACAACGTTGGCGTTGCTGGCTATAACATCTATGCGGATGGAGAATTACAAGGCACCAGTGCAAAGACAAGCTACACAGCATC
This sequence comes from Paenibacillus sp. FSL L8-0340, assembly GCF_038593145.1. Lineage (NCBI taxonomy): Bacteria > Bacillati > Bacillota > Bacilli > Caryophanales > Paenibacillaceae > Paenibacillus > Paenibacillus sp. FSL L8-0340. The sequence goes on along the minus strand of NZ_CP151967.1, from coordinate 5,468,554 downwards.
CGGTTTGACAGGTGCAACCTCATATACCTTTTCTGTTAAGGCTTTTGACGATGCCGGAAATGAATCAGCCGCCAGCAACTCTGTCGGGATCATTACGGGGGATCCTGGCAACATTCAAGTTATTGATCCGGGGATTATAGATAAATACACAACTTGGTATGTTGGAATCAATGGTGCCGACAAGCCGGCTTCCCCGACGGTTGCCAAACTGTCTCCGCTTGAGAATGGCGGACTTGGTATGACCTTTAATCTGCAGACGGAGAACTATCCAAGCTTCCAGGTAGATCCGGACCCTGCTGAAGATTGGAGTAGCTACAGTAATATGAACCTCATCATTTCCAATCCCAATGCAGTTGAGGTTCAGATCCAACCGATTGTAAAAGACGGCGAATGGGCATGGGTTGAATTAGGACAGTACATTAAAATTCCTGCGAAAACTACCATTATCTCCACAGTACCTTTGACAAGTCTCACGAACAAAGATGTAAATCGTATAATTTTACGTGTACAAGGTGGAGGCAGTGGTTTAGCGGGCAGTCTTCAATTGCATACTATCAGTTTTGATTTGGAGCAGACAGCGTATGCTGCGACGATCGCAGAAATGAACCGCCCCAAAACAGCAAGCTTCTATCCTTGGAATCTCATTGAACCTTCATACACCGGGAATGTTTCCAGCGGGTTGGAAGGGGAGACTCTTTTTGTGAAATATAATTCAACGATCAGCGATACAGTTTCAGCAGGTGTAGCAACTGAAACCAAGCCTGGTCTTGGTATAGGCGATGATTGGTCTAAATATGCCAGCGTTTCCTGTAATTTAACCAATACCGGAACGAGTGCCGTTCATGTTTCTTTGGTAGTCAGAACGAACGGTGGATGGGTATGGCAGGAAACAGGAGGCCAGATATCAACCGATCCTTCAGTGGAGAGGATTATCGGACCTGGTGAATCTGTCGATGTCGTATATTCATTTCATTCTCCCATTTGGAAATCAGCAAAAACAAATTGGGCTAATCAAGCCAAGCTGGAAAATGCAATTGATGTTAGGGGAGTTCAATTTAAGGTATATGCCGGATCAGGTGAAACCGCATCAGCGGGAACACTCCTCATTAAAGACTTTGAGTTGAATTTCTAAACAGCGTTGGTAAGCTGATTCCGGAAGCGGTGCAAAAATGCGAAGGTGAATTTAACTAACTAGCGCAATACAGAAAACCAGCGTGCCTCCCGTATAATAGGGGGCACGCTGGTTTTGCTTTGCAAGACATCACTATTTTCCAGCGCTAGCCAGGCTAGGCTATTTACTGCTGCTTAGCGTACCATTCCGAGAACTGCTTTTGATATTCGGCGATATATTTGTCAATTCCCGCTGCCTTCAGTCTTTCCAGCGCTTTGGGGTAGGCGGACTCATAATCGCTGAAGCCGCTGCCGATTGGCGCGAGGTATTCAGTAAATACTCCATTCAGCTTCGTTTCTTCATTCTTGACCGGCGTATTGTCGAAGTTGAAGCCTGCGCCTTTGGAGATGATTGCCCCGTCATCCCAGGCTTTATATCCGGCGATAAAATCATCCGGCACCGTGTTGTCGAAGCGGATGAAATTTTTGTTCATCAGCAGCCAGTCGGGAATCAGCGGATCGGTGGTTATTTTCGTGAGCCGCCCTTTGTCATCCAGGGAGAAGTCCGTTCCCTCAATGCCGTAGGCGAACAGGTCATACAGCTCCTGATTTTTTTGCAGCAGGTTGAAGAACATCACGTAGCGTTCCGGGTCCTTAGCTGCGGCGGAGACGAAAAAGGCGCTGCTGTAGGTGCCCCGGCTGATCTTCGGACGGCCGCTGCCAAGGAAATAGTTAACCAGCTTGGCTTCAGGCACCGCCTGCGAGATCGTAGCCGCACCCTCGAAAGGACGCGCTGCCGTACCCGCCCAGAACATTGCTTTGCCGGAGTTCCAGTCGGACTGCAGCTGCGGAACATTGGTGGCGGCATATTTCGGGATGATTCCTTTCTCATACCAGCCGTGCATCAGCTTGGCATAACTCTTGAATTCTTCGCTTTCAAACCAGCTGATGATTTGATCGTCCTTAGCAGACTCATCAAGCGCAATGAAATCATTTTGCCAGTACAGATTCTTGTCCGTGTAATCATATTGCAGCATTCTGCGGGCATCTGTGGAGGCATAACCAATCAGCTCCGGATGAATGGCATGGACCTTGTCATAGAACTGCTCCAGCTCTGACAGCGAGGTGACTTTGGTCATGTTGGCCTCCTCCAGCAGATCCTGTCTGACCAGCACGCTGTAGAATTCTGCGGAATTCGGCTTGTTGCCGACAGGAATTGCATATTGCTTGCCGTCCAGCTGGAAGGCGCTGAAGGAAGCCGCGTCAACATTTTTACTTAGGTCAGGTGCGGCATCCACATAAGGAGTAAGATCGGTATACAGCCCTTTGGCGACTGATTTCACCATATAATTGCTGTCAGTGTAAGTGGCAAAATCCTCTCCCGTAGACAACATCAGGTCAGTTTTGCCTCCGCCGTATTCGGTCCAGGGCAGAAACTGGAATTCCACCTCGGCATTGATTTCTTTCTTGATCACATCATGGAATTCCGACTTGCCCAATGCTTTCATCCGGTTCGACTCATCCCCGTACAGCACAATTTTTAGCTTGGCGGGAGCCAGGCCGCTGCCTGCTTGGTTATCACTGCCTGCAGAGGGGCTTGTACCTTCACTTCCGGCTCCCGCAGTAGAGTTAGCGCTTTCATTGTTGCCCTGGGAGCAGGCGCTTAACAAGAACACAGCGGACAGGAGCAAACTTAACCAACCTTTTTTCTTTTTCATGATGAACCCTCCTGAAATAGAATCGATATGCTTGAAGCTATATTGCAATGGCAGTGCTCCCTTACGTCCCATTGTACAACAAGTTGAAGCAGGGGAGCATTAGCCTGGTGCAATCCAATTTAGGGCAAAACCTGGCGGGGAATCAGCCTTTGACCGAACCCACGACAATACCTTTAACGAAAAAGCGCTGGAGAAAAGGATACAATATGGCGATCGGCAGGACGGTCAGGCAGGTCATTGCCATTTTGGCCGTCTCCAGCGGAGGAGCAATAATTGCGCCACCGACCTGTGCGGCGTTGCCGGAAGCCAGGAACTGGATGTTCGCCATCATGTTGTACATCAAATATTGGATCGTATAGAGATCCTGGTTGGACACCAGCATCAGCGGCAGATAGAAATCGTTCCAGAACTGCAGCGCGTAGAACAGGGAGATGGTAACCAGTCCGACCCGGCCCAGCGGGACCATAATACTAAAGAAGATCCGCAGGTGGCCGGCACCGTCAATTTCCGCCGATTCAACAATTTCATGCGGAATGCTGCGGAAATAGTTGGCCATCAGGAACATCAGAAACACGCTCAGCAGATAAGGCACGAACAAGCCTAGCAGGGTGTCGCCGAGATGATAATATTTGGTGCTCAGTAAATACCACGGCAGGGTGCCTCCGCTGAAGAGCATGGTGAAGTAAGCGAAGAAGGCGAAGACATTTTTGAGCCGGAAGCTTTTGACAGAAATAACGTAGGCATAGGCAGTGGTAACCAGCACTGCGGAAAGAGTACCCAGCACCGTAACGATCACCGACATGGAATACGCCTTCAGGATCTGCTGCGCTTTGGAGCCGAACAGAAATTCATAGGTTTCAAAAGTGAAGCCCCGGGGCCAGAAGGAGTAGCCTTCCGCAGCGATTCGCGCTTCGGTGGATAATGAGCCGGATACGGCCAGAACAAACGGCACGAGACAAATGACCGAGAATATGGCAATACAGAAATAAAAGAAAATGAGCAGCCCTTTGCTGTCGGTAGTTGGCATCTTGCGGCCTCCTAAAATAGTTTGCTGTCTTTGTCATACCAGCCGGCCAGCTTGTTGGCCACTAGCACCAGAAGGAAGCCAAAGACGGATTGATAGAGAGTTATGGCTGAAGCGAAGCCGAATTCGCCGGAACGAATGGCTGTACGGTATACATACACATCAATAATATCGGTGGTGGGCAGTAGCAGCGGATTCAAGAAGGTTACCCCCATAATCATGCTAAGATCGCCTTTCAGCATGCCGCCAATACCGAGCAGTGTCATCAAAATAATGGACGGAATCAGCATCGGCAGCGTGATTTTGGTAATGATCTGCCATCTTGAGGCACCGTCGATCCGCGCGGCTTCATAATAGGAGGGATCGATTCCCTGCAGCACCGCATAATAGATAATCGCTCCGTAGCCTGCGCTTTTCCAGATATTCGCCAGTACCAGGATGATAACGAACAGCCAGGGGCTGGAATACCAGTCGACTTGGGCAAGTCCAAGCGAATGGAACATCTGGTTGAGAATACCCTTGTCATAATCCAGCAGGGAGAAGAGAATCGCTCCGATAATAATCCACGAAATAAAATAGGGGAAAAACATCACACTCTGCGTTACCTTGATAAACCATTTACTGCGCAACTCGTTCAAGATGATGGCGATCGCCACCGAAAAAAACGTGCCCGTCAGCATATAAAGCGCATTCAACATTACCGTGTTGCGTGTCGCCCTGAGGGCATCCTCCATACTGGAGAAGAAAAACTCAAAGTTGGAGAAGCCTGCCCAGGGGCTGCCGAAGATCCCGTCGTTAAAGTTGTAGTTTTTGAAGACAAGAATCAGTCCGCTCATCGGCAGGTACGCAAAAAGTATCAACACGGCGATGCCCGGCAGTGCGAGCAGATACAGCGAGCTGTCCTTCCTCAGAGATTTGCGGAAACTACGGCTTCTGGCCGTCCGGGTCTTCAGACTGTGCCGCCCCGTGGTCTCCGGTATAGCCTCTTGGCTCATTAATCGTCCACTCCTTTAAAGTAGCATTATCATTTCTGTCCCGTGTTCCAGGAGCATGTTCTACAAGGCAAAGCATAAAGCTGAAATCAATGTAAACGCTATCATAATAAACGAAAAAAAATTAAAAAAACGGAATGTATAGGCTTAAAAAAAGCAAAAAAGCAGCACTATTTTGCTTTTTAGGCTATGAATAGCCCCATTTGAGGGTAGAATCCGTACTGTGGAGGCCCGAGTGATGCAGGCGGTCTTACACCAAAAGGGGATGCCCCCGGCTGCTCTATGGCAGCCGGAGGCATCCCCTTCGGATTACTTGGATTGCAGAATATGATTCATTCTCCATTTGGAGGGTGTAACTCCATATCGTTTTTTGAATTGGGTTGTAAAATAGGTGCTGCTGTTATACCCTACCTTTTCCGCAATTTGCCGGATATCCATCTCCAGTTCCGTAACCAGCAGCAATTGCGCCCGTTCAAGACGCAGCTGGTTAACGAAATCCGGGAAGCTGCTGTCTACCTCTTCGGCAATCAGCCTGCTGAGATAAGCAGGACTGAGCGACAGCTTCTCGGCAAGGACATTCAGGGACAGCCCGGGATCCGTATAATGCCCCCTGATATAGCTAATGGCTTCAGTGGCAATATTCCGGGTCTGTACAGCACTCATGCTGGCAATCCGCTCAAGGGCGGTGTAACAGCACTCCTCAATCCAGCTCCGCAGCTTGTCATAGCTCTGGATGTGCCGGATCCGCTGGTAATCGTCCAGAAAGCCGGAGTGCCGGGTGTCAGTACTCAATTCCGCTGTGCGGCTCAGCTCAAAGGCAAGCCTCGATAAAGCGATATTGGCAGATTCTGCACGGTAGCTGCAGGCCACGGCCAGCAGCCGTTCCACTGCCTGCGGGATGTGGGCCGCCTGATCACTCTGCCTGACGGCCAGCAGCACCGGTTCAAGGGTACTGTCAGGCAGCGGACTGCTGTTCAGATGGATGGTATCATCGGCAAATATAATGTTCTGCCGCTCATGAAATTTGATATATTGCAGACCCTCTGTTGCTTCATTATATTTGCTTCTCAGCAGGCCCATATCATTTGAGAACCCGCTGATCCCGATGGAGCAGCGGACACCGGTTTCAGGAAGAGAGGCCGCAATCTCTTCCCATTTGCCGCGGTACAAGGCATAATCTCCGAAGCTGCCGCTGTGAAGTTCACTGAGAACGAGTACGGCGGTTCCCACATGCGGCCGGAAGGCTTGCACCGCCGCCAGCCTGCTGAATGCAGTGCGAATCACCTCAATGCCCTCTCCGCCGGACTCTAAGGTGTCTGCTGCCGGGCCTTGTTCCTCTATGGCCAGCACGCATACACAGTAGGCTCCTCCGGGATCACCGATGCTCATCACTGGCGTATCGCCATTGTCAGAGGCTTCACGGGGGGAGAGCAGCCAGCGCATCAAGGCGCTGTCGTCGCTTTCTTTTTTGAGCTGCACCAGCTTGACACCGATTTGCTCTAGCTCCAGGCTTACGGTGTCGAAATCACCGCCTGTCTTCAGCGCTTCTTCATTGCCGGAGAGGTGAACAATATTGCCGAACAGCCGCCCGATGGGCTTGTACATCCGCCGGGAGATCAGGTTAGCGCTTGCCGCCGCAGCCAACATGAGAGCCAGGCACAGGCTGATCATCAGATTGCGGGCATTTGAAATGTCGCGGATGCTGTCCTTATAGGACGTCTCCGAAATAAACCATAGCTTGTCCTTAGCGGAATAAATATAGGTAATCAGCTGCGCTTCTCCGGTACCCCTGTAGACAAAGGAGCCTCTCTCAGAGGTGGAGGCAACGACCTGCTTCAGCATGTCCGCCTTTAAGGGGCTGCCGGAGAGTGCGCTGTGCATCAGCACATTGGCATTTCCGTCAAGTACTGCGTAACGTGTGACTTCGCCTTCTTTTTGCGTGAAGAGATTGTTCTGCAGCTTGCCCGGATTAACGGTCAGTGCTACTGCGCCGTAATACTCACTGCTGGCAAATGCACGGTCATTATAGAAGACGGTCAGCAGGGTTACGGGGGTTCCATTGTTCAAAGTGGCCTTCCACAGAAACGGAGATTCGACGATCCGGCTGGTCCGTATCCGCTGAAACAGCTCCAGCTTGGATTCGGGGCTCAGCGGCAAGTTCTCGAACATCGCGACAGGTTCATTCGTGCCGAAGATGTAAGCATTCTCCAAATACTGGTTGACCACCAGTGCGCCACGGATCTGGCTAAGGGCACTGTAGAGCTGGTCGCTCCAGCTCGTATCCCCGTTCATCATCAGCGCGTTGATATTGGGATTCGCATAGAAATCCATGGTGTAGTTCTGGACAATCTCTTTATAGTTCATATAAACAGTTTCAGTATTCAACAGCACATTTTGGTTCGCCTTATTGACATTATCTATAGATATATTCCGGTACAGGTAGAAGATCACGACGGCCAGAACAAGAATACAGCCTACCGAAATCAGAGTCAGGCTCATAAAAAAGCGGGTATACAGCTTCTTTTTCTTTCCCAAGATGATCGCCCCTTTACGTAAATCCTAGTATACCCATTCTAGAGGGACAACCGTTTCATTGACAAGCGGTAAAAGATTACGAATTGAGCATGAAAGTATAAAAATGAAGAAATAGAACATAGAAAATGCAAGAAAGTTGAACTTGTACGAACTATAATTGGTGGTGCTTACAATTCGATTGTTTGAAGGAGGACTTCTGTGTTGAGAACATTCCGTAATCCGGTGCTGCCGGGATTTTACCCTGACCCCTCGGCTATCCGTGTGGGAGAAGATTATTACCTTGTGACGTCCAGCTTTGAGTTTTTCCCTGGTGTTCCGATCTTCCACAGCAAGGATATGGTCAATTGGCGCCAGCTGGGTCATGTGCTGGACCGCCCGTCCCAGCTTAATCTGGATCAAACCCTTCCGTCCATGGGAATCTGGGCACCGACAATCCGTTTTCATGAGGGCATCTTTTATATGATCACGACGTATGTCGACAATGATAAGAATCAGCATAATTTCTATGTGACGGCAACGGATCCGGCCGGAGACTGGTCAGACCCCGTCTGGCTGGAGGATGCCCCCGGCATCGACTCGTCCCTGTTCTTCGATGAAGACGGCAAAGTGTACTATACCGGCAACCGTGTTCCGCCCGAAGGGCAGGATTATCCGAAGCATATGGATATTTGGCTGCAGGAGATTGACCTGGGCCAAGGCAAGCTGGTCGGACCGAAGCATAGCATTTGGCAAGGTGCACTCAAGGTGGCCCACGCGCAGGAGGGACCCCATATCTACAAAATCGGCGGCTGGTATTATGTCCTGATTGCCGAAGGCGGGACCGGACATACCCATGCGATTACGATTGCCAGAAGCCGGAGCGTGACCGGCCCCTATGAAGGCCACAAAGCCAACCCGATTCTGACGCACCGCCATCTCGGCAGAGCCTATCCGATCGTCAATGTCGGCCATGGGGAACTGATCGAGACGCAGCATGGAGACTGGTGGATGTTCTGCCTGGCTTCCCGGACCAGCGGCGGCTATTACCGCAATCTCGGACGTGAAACGTTCCTGACACCGGTGGCCTGGGAGAATGAATGGCCTGTGGTGAACCCCGGTAAAGGGGTGCTGGAGTTTGAATCGCCAGCTCCGGACCTGCCGGAAACGACATGGCCGCAGCTGCCTGCGTGCGATGATTTTGAAGGAGCAGAGCTGGCACCGGTCTGGAACTTCCTGCGCACGCCGCGCGGTGAATTCTGGAGCCTGAGTGATCATCCGGGCTTCCTGCGGCTGCGCCTGAAACCGGAGCGTCTCTCGGAAATAGGCAATCCCTCTTATGTCGGAAGACGCCAGCAGCATCTCAGCTTCAGGGCAGCGGTGGATATGACGTTCCAACCCGCCGCCGAAAGTGAAGTTGCCGGACTTGTGCTGCTCCAGAATGCGGACTACCACTTCCGGTGTGAATTGGGGCTGGAGGCCGGGGAGCCGGCACTGCAATTGATCGAACGCCGCGGCGGCAGTGAACAGCTGCTTGCTTCGGTGTCTTATCCGGGAGACAAGGTGCAGTTGAAGGTGGAAGCCAAGGGGCAGGACTACAGCTTCTATTATAGAAGCTCCGAAAGCGACAAGTGGACGGGACTATGCGGGAAAGCGGACGGAACAGTGCTCAGCACAGATCTGGCGGGCGGTTTTACAGGAGCCTATCTCGGCATGTATGCCAGTTCCCAAGGCGCGGAAAGCGCCAATTACGCCGATTTTGGCTGGTTCAGCTATGAAGGACTCGAATAGATTGGGAGGTACAGTTCAATGAGCGGCAATCGCAACAATGTCGATTATGCCCTGCCCGAGCTTCCGCAGATTCCGGCACGGACCTTCACGATTACAGATTATGGGGCAGAAGACGGCGGACTTTCGCTGTGTACCTCCGCTATTCAGGCCGCGCTGGACGCTTGCGCGTCTGCCGGAGGCGGCAAGGTGGTGATTCCTCCCGGCCTTTGGCGTACAGGGCCGCTTACGCTGCGCAGCCGGATTAATCTCTGTGCCGAGCGGGGCGCGCTAGTGCTGTTTGATCCCGATCCTGCCCTATACCCGCTGCTCTCTTCCCATTTCGAGGGAACATCCGGCTGGCGCTGCCAGGCCCCGCTGGACGGGGAGGGCCTGAGTGATGTGGCTGTTACAGGGGAAGGAATCTTCGACGGCAGCGGTGAAGGCTGGCGTCCGGTGAAGCGGTTCAAGATGACGGAGCTACAGTGGAACAGTCTGACCGCCTCCGGGGGAGCGCTTGATTACAAGAGTGAAATCTGGTGGCCTTCCCGTGAAGCCATGGAGGGAGAGGCAGTCTGCCAAATGCTGCGGAAGAGCGGGGAGACGGGTATGGAGGCGTATCTGCCTGCCCGCGCGTATCTCCGTCCGGCGCTGCTCAGCCTGCGGAATTCCCGGCGGGTGCTGCTGGAAGGGCCGACCTTCCAGAATTCTCCGGCATGGTGTCTTCATCCCTTGGGCTGCGAGCACATTACCGTGAGGAATATCCGGGTGCGCAATCCGTGGTATTCGCAGAACGGGGACGGCCTCGATCTGGAATCATGCACGCACGCTCTTGTCGAGCACTGCAGCTTCGATGTGGGCGATGACGCGATTTGCCTGAAGTCGGGAAAAGACGAAGAAGGCCGCAGGTTGGGGATGCCCTGCCGGTATATTACGATCCGTCACTGTACGGTCTATCACGGGCATGGCGGAGTGGTAATTGGCAGCGAGATGTCCGGCGGTGTGCATGCAGTCAGAGTCAGCGACTGTGTGTTCATCGGCACGGACATCGGCCTGCGGTTCAAAAGTACCCGGGGAAGAGGCGGCATAGTGGAGGATATTGTCATGGAGAACATCCGCATGAGCGGCATACTCCATGAGGCCGTGTCTTTCCACATGTTCTATGAGGGTGTTGAAGGGTCGGAAGGATACAATGAGCAGCAATTCCCGGTTACCGAGGCGACCCCGCAGTTCCGGAATATTGCCTTGAAGAACATCGTCTGCCATGGAGCGGCAACCGCACTGCTCGTGAATGGACTGCCGGAGATGCCGCTTGCCGGACTGAGCGTCGAGAATTTCCATGCGGTGAGTGAGCGGGGAATTGTTCTTAGGCATGCTGACAGTCTTTCGCTGGACCGTATCCAGCTACAGACGGCTAAGCTGCCTAAGCTGCAAATGCATCAATGCAGCAATGTATCGCTTCTCCGATCAGAAGATCTGGAAATGGTGGAATGATAGTTATCCCTTGAATGGGGACGAAGGCTGCGATTTGACTTCTTTCCGATACTGCAGCGGGGTCAGCCCGGTCGATTTTTTGAACGTCTTATTGAAGTGGGAGAGATGCTCGAATCCGACGGCAGAAGCGATTTCCTGAATTTTACCTGCAGATCCCGCAAGGAGGCGTTCGGCTTCCCGGATGCGTATATGGACGATGTATTCACGAAAGTGAAACCCCGTCAGCCGATGGAACACCCGGCTCAAGTAAGAAGGGCTAATGAAAAAATGCCCCGCCGTCTCTTCTAGAGTCAGCGCTTCACGGTAGTGCTCGCGGATGTAAGTGGCGACATCCGTCACCAGATGATGAAGCGGATGTTTCGTCCCGCCGGTCTGCGAGGTACTCTCTGAACGCTGCAGCAGAATCATCAGCTCGGCGAATAGTGTGACTACCGAGATTTCGTAATACACCCTCTGGAGCCGGCATTCATCCAGCATCCGGTTCAGCAGGCTCTGCACCTCATCCTGCTCGCGCAGGGTCAGCCGGAACAGGCGGTATCTGCGGTTATGGAACCATTTGGATTCCTCCCGCAGCAGCTCCGGCAGCAGCTCCGGGTCGTAATTAATCAGCACCCGCTCAAACTCGGCGATTTCGGAGCTTGCGGTGGCATGAAGCTCCCGGCCTTGAATGAGAATAAGCTCACCCTTGTGCACCGTAACTACCCGTTCGTCCACAAAGTACACCCGTTCCCCCTCCGTCAGGTAGTACAGCTCGGTCAGCTCATGGCTGTGGGGGCGCGGCATAGCAGTGATGCCCTTGCGTTTCATGTGCTGAATACTGAACCGGCCTTCTTCAATATGATATTTGGGATTGGGGCTGCTCACGCTGTTCATGAATTTCCTCATCTCTCTCGAACCGTTACGGTTATTATAGAATAAACACAGGCTGATAGGAAAGGAGCCGCAAATGTTAATTACAGTATCGAAGAATGGCAATGAAGGGTACAGCAGTCTGCAGGAAGCGCTGGATTCCATTCCGAAGGGACATCCTTCGGAGGTAACAATCCGGATCAAACCGGGCATTTACGAGGGGAAAATAACAGTGGGTAAGGAATCGCCGCCGATTCTGCTGCTGGGGGAAGATCCCCATTCCACCGTCATCACCTGGTCTGACAATGCCCATACGCTGGGCCCGGACGGAGAGCCGCTGGGCACCTTCCGGTCCGGCACCCTGAATGTGTTCGCCGAAGGCTTCACGGCTGAGAATCTGACTATCCGGAATGCTTCTGGCCCGGGTACCGGTCAAGCGGTGGCGGCTTTCGTCGATGCCGGGCAGGCGGTGTTCCGGCGGGTGCGTCTGCTGGGCGATCAGGATACGCTCTATACCGGACAGGGCAGACAATATTATAACGAATGTTATATCGAAGGCGATGTGGATTATATTTTTGGTGCCGCTACGGCTTTATTTGATCACTGCCATCTGCACAATAAGCGATCCAGAGGTTATATTACTGCTGCTTCCACACCGGAGGGCGCCCCGTATGGTTATGTGTTCCTGGACTGTAAAATTACCGGCGGCGAAGGGGTAAGCGAAGTGTATCTTGGACGCCCTTGGCGGCCTTTTGCGCATGTTGCCTTCATCCGCACGGTCATGGATGGTTCGGTCATCGGGGAAGGCTGGCATAATTGGGGGCAGCCGGACCGGGAGATGAGCAGCCGGTATGAAGAATTCGGCAGCAGCGGAACAGGGGCGAATCCGGCAGCAAGAGCGCCGTGGTCCCGGCAGCTGACTGCAGAGGAAGCTGCGGAGTATAGGGTGTTGTCCGTACTGGACGGCTGGCATCCCGAAGGTTATTAAGCTATCCGCACACTGCGGATTGGATGAGGAGGATAACTTCGGATGGAACCACTGGAACAATACATGAAACAGCTGACCGGTTCCGCACCGCGCAGCTCCGCTTTCCGTACGGACATTCCCTACGGGCAATGGCGGGCCGGGCTTGCCGCAGGCCTCGCCAGAAGGCTGGGCGGGTTCCCGGAGAGGCCAGCCCAGCTTCAGCCCATTCTTATGGAGCGGACGGTCTGTAACGGTTATACAAGGGAACGGATCGAGATCACTACCTATGAAGGGCTGCGCATGCCGCTCTATCTTCTGATCCCGGAGCAGCCGCTGTCTTCTCCTGCGCCCGCCGTTCTTGCCATTCATGGTCATGGCTACGGCATCCGGGAGATCACCGCCCTGCAGCCGGATGGCTCGGATCGTGAAGGGGATCCGGGGCTGCATAAGGATTTTGCCGTTTCATTGGTGAAACGGGGGTTCGTAGTCGCCGCACCCGAGCTGCTGGGATTTGGCGACAGGCGCCTTGTGGAGGACCTCACCAGCGGTGAGCCCGGGCGCAATTCCTGCTTCCGCCTGTCCTCGGCACTGCTGATGGCGGGTCAGACAATGGCTGGCTACCGTATCTACGAAACGATGAGGGCACTGGATTATTTGCAGACAAGGGAAGAGGTTAGGAGCAATAGAATCGGAATTATGGGCATTTCCGGCGGCGGATTGGTAGCAGGTTTCACCGCTGCGCTTGACGAACGGATTGCCTGTGCGGTTGTAAGCGGGTATGCCAATACGTTCGCGGACAGCATTCTGACGCGGAATCACTGCCTGGATAATTATATTCCCGGTATTCTGCTGGAGGCGGAAATGCCGGATCTGCTGGGCCTGATTGCGCCGCGCGGCTTATTCCTGGAATCGGGAGACGCTGATCATCTGTTTGGCCCGGACGGAGCAAAGCTGGCTTTGGCCAGACTGCAGCAGATTTACACTGCCTCGGGCAGGGGCGGTCAGGTCGAGGCGGACTTTTTTGCAGGAGGGCATGAGATTCACGGTGAACCGGCATTTGCCTGGCTGCTGAAGCAGCTTGCCGGAGCTGAAAGTCAAACTTAACTATATAGATTGAACTTAAAAACTTGAGATAAAGGAAAGGAGCAACGGAGGGGGATTTTGGAACTGGAGGAGTGGTAGCGTCCGCCTGAAAGCTTTCCGAAGGAAAGCTAGCATCGAAAGCATAAGCAGTCTTCGGATTTCTACCGCTACTAGCGGTTAAAATCAAGAAATTCTTACGACAAGAGCGGCCGGAAGTCCAAATATTCACCGTAGTTGCGACTGCTCCTGTACTCTAAAACCACAAGTTCAATCTATATAGATACACAAGCGACAGGAGGAATAGCGATGAGTATAACTGAAGCAACAACCGGACGTTGGTCCCGTAAAATCGCGGATACAATTCTCGGAGCCTGCAACGGGCAGGGGGAGAACGAATACGTGCTGGAACGCTGGGCCTATGTCCCAGGCATGCTGCTGATGGCTATGGCACGTGCCGGAGTCCAGCTCGCAGAGCCTGAATATCTCTCGTTTATGACGCGGCATATGGACAGCTTCATCCGGGAGGACGGCTCGATCCGTTCCTATACGCTGGAGGAATACAACTTGGACCAGATCAACCAGGGGAAAAACCTGTTCCGGCTGTATCAGCAAACCGGAGAGACGCGTTATGCCGAAGCAGCACACCTGCTGGCTGCGCAGCTTATCGGGCATCCCCGTACCTCCGAAGGCGGATTCTGGCATAAGAAGGTATATCCATTCCAGATGTGGCTGGACGGGCTTTATATGGCATCGCCCTTTCTTGCGGAATACGGCAAAGTTTTTCAGCGCCCTGAATTGATTGATGAGGCGGCCCATCAGCTGCTGCTGGTGGAGCGCAGAACCCGCGATCCCCGTACCGGTCTGCTCTATCACGGCTGGGATGAATCCCGGGAGCAGGAATGGGCCGACTCGTCCACCGGCTTGTCCTCCCATTTCTGGAGCCGGGCGATGGGCTGGTATGCGATGGCTGTGGTAGACTGCCTGGAGCATTTCCCGGTTACCCATCCGCAGCGGGGAACGATCATCGGGATCTTCCAGCGGATGTGCGGCGCACTAGCAGAGGTTCAAGACTCAAAGACCGGCCTCTGGTACCAGGTACTGGATCAGGCTGGACGGAAGGGTAATTATCTCGAAGCCTCCGGCTCCTGCATGTTTGTGTATGCGATGGCCAAAGGGCTGAGGCTGCGCTATCTGGAGCCCTCTTTTAAAGATGTCATGCTCCAAGGTTATGAAGGCATCCTGGCCCATCTGACCTCAGAGGATGAACAGGGTGTTCATTTGCACAAGATCTGCCATGGAGCGGGTTTGAGTAAGGACCGCAACGGCTCCTATGATTACTACGTTTCCGAGGCTATGGTGTCTGATGCCGCTATGGGAGTGGCGCCGTTTTTACTGGCTTCCCTGGAAGTGGAGGGGTATCGCGACAGCCATTAAAGTCCATCTGGAGGGAAGCTGCCGGTTACGCGCGGACAGCCGTCAAATCCCTGCATTATATGTGGGTATTGTTTTAGATATACCGGTACCATAATTATAGCTGCGGTCCAATCATTCGTGATGAATATGAATGGTTGGGCTGTTTTTTTATGATTTGGATATTACAAGGTGTCCCCAAGAGATTATTTTCCTTTAATTTGTCTAGTACATCTTTAATTTATCTCCTATGGGATTCAACATTATATTCGTTATATTAGATGTGCATCAAATCTAAAAAAGAGGTGATAAGGTTCAGGTTATTGTGAATGCGCTTGCAATTCCACCATTGCTGAATTAGGTGATCCAAGGATTAAACCAAAATGAGGAGAGTGGACAATGGTATCTTATGCCCGGACAAAAAAGCTTAAAAAATTGACCTCGGCGGTTGTAGGGGCAGCGCTTCTGGTTACATTGCTGCCGCAAACTGCCTTGGCGGGAGATACATGGCCGTTCAAGAATGAAAGCGCTCATGGCAAGAATCAACCGAGTGTTCACGGCTATACCAGCAATCAAATCGCGGACTGGAGTCCTGAAACAGATCCTTATGCAGCGCTTCTCAGATCCCGGGTACCCCTGCAGCAGCGTATTGCTCCATTTGCTGCTACACAGGCTAATCCCAAACTTAATCCCAAGGTGCAAATGATTACAGTCGCCGGGGATTATGGCAACGCCTTTATCGAGAATGCCCCTTACACCAACAAGTTTGCCCAGTATCACTTCAACTACTGGCAGTATATTGACTATTATTCCTACTGGCATGGCACGGCGACTGCCTATACACCGCCAGAATATTACGACGAACTGGCGCAGAAAGACTGGCAGCAGAAATGGTTTGAGTTCGGAATATTGAATATTCCCAACCCGACCTATACCGATGCGGCGCACAAAAACGGGGTGATGTCCCTGGCCGGGATATTTTTCTCCGACAATGACCGGGGACAGCAGACTTACAAGCAAATGCTTGTAAAGGATCCTACCGGAAAATTCCCGGTGGCTGAGAAATTGATCGAAATGGCACATTACTTCGGCTATGACGGTTATTTCATCAATCAGGAGGAAATCAGCCCTAACAATGTAGCGCCAGCAGACATTTCGGATTACATCGCTTTTGTGAAGACGCTCCAAAAAAACGGGCTGTATATCCAATGGTACGATTCCCTCAATTCATCCACAGGTAAAAATGAATTTGCCCGAACGATCAATGACAACAACATCTCCTTTCTGTACGACAAAGCAGCCGGTGAGAACGTTGCAGATTCCTATTTCTTTGATTATGGCGTGGGAAATACACAGATTAACAGTGCGGCTGCGTACTTAAATAAACTGAATAGTTCGGCCGGAACTAACTTCAACTTGTTCGATGTCGGTTTTGCCGGTCTGGAAGCAGGCAGAGACCGGTTTAAAAGTGTTCAAGGGACGGCGCTCAATAATAAGCTGAACAACGGAATTCCCCGCCTAAGCCTTGCCACACTGGGGGCAGATTTCGTCCATGCCGGTCTGGATGAGGATATGGGGCTATCCTGGCCGGTTTCGCACCGGTCGGAGAACAATTATCAATGGATGACCAACCTCCGGGAGCAGCTCTGGTGGTCCGGTCCGAATGTGGACCCAAAAAATACGGCGAAATCGGCAACAAACACCGTTGCAGATGTTTACGCGGATAACAGATACTGGCCGGGGATTGCTTCGGTCATCTCGGAACGTTCTGTGCTTAAGAATTCCAATTTCTACACCAATTTCAACACCGGGCACGGGCTGTCCTATTATGTGGACGGAAAGATCTCGAGTCCTGATGAGTGGTCCAACATGAGTCTGCAGGATGTGCCGGTAACCTGGCAGTGGTGGCAGGACACCAAAGGCAACCGGTTAACGGTTGATTACGACTACGGTACCAAATATGATATTTCGGGAACAAACCGCCTGAACTATCAACAGCTGGGAGGCTATAACGGGGGGAGTTCCTTGGCTGTGAACGGTAATCTCTCCAAAGAAAACTTCTTGCGTTTATACAAAAGCGAACTGATGTTGAACTCCGGCTCCAAAATGTCGGTCACGTACAATAAACCTTCTGCCGATGATCAGTCTGTAATGCAAGCAGGCATCATCTTCGAAGATCAGCCGGCGGTTGTGGTAAAAGTTCCCCTTCCGGACAGCGGGAAGAAAACTGCGGGCTGGGTGACCAAGGAGCTGGATTTAAGCGCATATGCCGGCAAAAAAATCGCCGCTTTCGGACTGGTCTTCACACCGGGTCAGAAAACCATAACCAACTATCAGGTGAACCTTGGCCAGATCCGGATTTATGACGGTTCGGCAGTCAAGCCTGCCCCTCCGGCCGGTCTGGAGATTACCCAACTGCTTCCCAACACGAATGAGATGTACGTGAAATGGAGTCTCAATTCTGATTATTCGAAGGTTAAGCAGTACAATGTGTATGTGAATGATGTCTATGTGGGCGGAAAGTACGACGAGACCTTTTATATTAAAAAGCTGCCTGCCAAATCCGGAGTGATTAAGGTGGTAGCGGTTGGAGCGGACGGACTGGAAGGTGAAGCCGCAACGGTATCCTTTGACCTGAATTCAGCAGTCTCGGGCATCGGAACAGAGGTCGGTGCTGACGGTAAATTCGTTGTCAAATGGACGAACCCGCAGCCGTCTTCCGGCAGTATTACAGTGACTGTGAATTCCATTAACCAGATTACGACTCCGCAGCCTGTAACCGCGCAAAAGGTATTGCCGGAGGGCAGCACGTCCGCATCTTTCGGGCAAATGCCGGTTAACGGTGATGAGTTTACAGTTACTCTGAAGACGGGTCAAACGAATACGGTTACTTATAACGGCAGGTTTACCGATACAATTTCTGAACCCTATGCCGCGAACTGGTCATGGACAGGAAATACACTGAACCTGCCGATGCCAAACAGCAGGGATTGGCGCTACCTTTATATTTATGAGGACGGTGTAGCCAAATCCTTCCCCACCACCTACAGTTCAGGAGATAAGCCGATGATTATCCGGGGAAGAACGACCAAAGCAAGCCTTTCCTTTACCTCGACCGCGCGTGTGGTAACGGCGGTTATGGAAGATTACAACGGCAACCGTTCAGAGCCGCTATATCTCCGGGGCAAATAGAACCTTGCCTTTGACGGGAATGGATTTTCTGAAATGAAGCAATCATCAAGGCGCTTGCCCCCCTGGCTTCAACAAGGGGAGGCGGGCGCCTCTTCAGTATCGAAGAAAGGGATATTTCTCCTGTGTTACAGAAAAAACGACATGATATACTAGACTTCGACAATATATACAGGAGGGTTGCTTATGCGGAGAGAAACCCTGTATCGCAGATATTTTAAAGATAATTTGTTTTTGCGTTTTACTCTGATTGTGTCCTGCATATTCGTTGCCAGCATTATAGTTTTTTCCTATCTCATGTTGATGCTGATATCACAATCTGCGGTGCAGAGGCAGATGGATATTCAACGAAAGACGATGGAGAGCGTCAGCAACTATGTGGAGCACAAGTACCAATCCGTCCAGGACATCATACGGGATGTATACCGGGATGGGGATCTGGCCAGCAACACCACCTTTCTGCTGGAAAATCCTTTCGGCGAATATGTCGAGCACCGCCTGGACCGTTTTTTTATCTCGAACCAGTCGAATTCCGACGTTGTGCAATATTTTCAGAATAAAATCGACGATGACCCGGATATCAGAAGCTTGATGCTGTATAGCGCCAACCAGCAGGTAATGTATTTTTACAGCAACCGCAGGCAGTTTGATATGGTGTCAACCAATGCCGCCCATTCGTTTATCCCGGATACGATGTATCTGGATGAGGCCAGCAATGTTTCCATTCCGAATATTTGGGTGCTTAAGAGCCTCGGTATGCAGCGGTCGCCGATGTTCTCGGTGCGCATTCCCATCAGCAATAAGGCATCGCTGCGTAATATTGGCCAGATGCTCGTATATTTTGATTCCGCTTCCATTTGGCAGAGCATGAAGAATTATCAGCAGGATTTCAAGGGCACCATTCTTGTGCTTTCCGCTCAGAACGATGTGCTATTTGATACCTCCGGCAAAAAATACGGTAAAAAATATCTGGAACTGCAAGAAATGACATCCGATGAGGATATTTCCCTTGACGGTATGGTGGCTACCCGCCTGACCCAGAGCCAAGCCGGTTATTCGGTAGTCAGCCTTATCTCCAAGCAAGAGCTAGAGGAAACGTACAGCAGTGCCCGCAATACGATCATTACCATAGCTGCCGTATGCATTTTGTTCGCGGTATTATTGCCGGCTATGTTCATTTCCAGTTTCGCCAAAAGGACACATCGCATTATCCGCTTTACCCGCAAGGTGAAGAACGGGGATCTCAATGCGCGAATCTCGGATAGCCGGGAAGATGAACTGGGGCAGATCGCCAAAAGCTTTAACGACATGCTGGACGAATTGAACCAGTATATTGATAAGGTGTTTAAAGCTGAAATCAAACAAAAGCGTACCGAAATCGCTACGCTTGAAGCGCGGGTGAATCCGCATTTTCTCTATAACACCTTGGAAGTCATCCGCATGCGTGCCGTTTCCAGCGGCGCCAAAGACGTGGGCGATATGATCTACAGCCTGTCCGTATTGTTCAAATCCTATGTCCGGCCCAAAGCCAGGTATACGTTCAAGGATGAACTGGAGGCATGCAAGATGTACCTGGAGTTGTTCCGGATCCGCTACACAGACCGCTTCGCGTATACCATCGAATGCGAGAAGGAGCTGGAGAATTTGCCGGTGCTGAAGATGACGCTTCAGCCGGTCATCGAAAATTATATTTTGCACGGAATGCGGACCGGGCAGAAGGATAACTGGATTAACATCAGCGTCTATCCACAGGAAGGAGTAATCCGTGCCGTCGTTAGTGACAATGGCCGGGGCATCGCGGAGGAGAAGCTGAGCCGGCTTCGGCTGGATCTGGAGCAAGACGACGGGCTATCCGAATCGGAGTCGTTTGGTCTGCGGAGCATTCATGACCGCCTCAAGCTAATGTACGGAAAGCCTTATGGCATTGAGCTTATGAGTGAAGAAGGAGCGGGAGCGGGTACCACAGTCATCATTACTTATCCCTATCCCGGCGAGGAGGAAATGAACCATGTATAAGGTGTTTATTGTGGATGACGAGCCGTTCATACTTACAGGCTTGCGCGACATATTGGATTGGGAGCTGCTCGGGCTGGAGATTGTCGGCCAAGCTGAGAACGGGCAGGAAGCGTTGGATATGCTTAGGGAAGTGCCTGCTGATATTCTGATTACCGATATCTCCATGCCTGTCATGTCAGGACTGGAGTGTATTCGTGCCGTAACGAAGTTCCGCCCGGAAATAAAAGTGATTGTGCTCAGCGGATATGATGAATTCATGTACGTCAAGGAGGGCTTGTCGCTGGGAATTGAGAACTATCTGCTCAAGCCGATCAACCTGGCAGAATTCCAGAGTACCCTGGAAACTGTCGTCGAGAAGCTGAATGTCTCCAGAGTAGATATGGAGTGGTCACAGTATACGGCATCCGTGCTCAAGGACAACATGCTGCTGCGCTGGATGCGGAATCAGATTGACCGGAACGAGCTGTCGGAGCGGCTGCAGCTGCTTGGCTTGCCGATCAATAAGCGGTTTATTCAAGTAGCCTTAATTCAGACAGAGATGGAAACGGAATCATTTCAGGTGAATACCGCTGCGCTGGCTGAGAGCAACCCTTGGTTCTTCACCTTCTGGGACGCCGATAATGATTTTGTGCTGGTACATAATTTTGAGGATAAAGACACCGGGCCTGCGGAAATGGATGCCCTTCTAAAGAGAATGATCGGCACCTGTCCTTCTGATCTGCGGATACGCGCTGCTGTTGGAGCGATAGAGGAAACGGAGACTGCTGCCCACCTAAGCTATGAATCAGCAAAACAGGCGCTGGAATTTTTGACCATCCATCCGGAGCGCAAGCTGATCTATTATGAACAATTGAAGGAGCGCAAGAAAGATTTAAAAGACAGCCTGCCGGAGGACTGGAACGAATATACGAAGTTAATCATCTCCAAGGATATGCCAGCGTTAATGGAGAGGATCGACTCGTATTTGTCAGAGGAGCGGATGGAAGGGATCACGCCTGACCTGCTTCAGGAGATCGCACTGGACTGGATTCTGTATTTCCGCATGCTGATCAAGGATATCCGAAGCGAGATGGAGCGGGAACTTATTGCGGATGTATTGACCTCCATCAGAACGGCGAATTCCCTTCCGGCGCTGTCTGTGGCTTTGAAGAATACAGCCAAAAAAGTCATTGAGCTGCTGGAGCGCGAGGTGAAAAGCCCGGTGGTCAATCAGGTGCTGAACTACATCGAGAAATCCTATGGCGAGGATCTGTCCCTGAAAAAGCTGGGTTATACATTCAATATTCATCCGGTGTATTTAGGGCAGCTATTTAATAAAGCGGTCGGTGAATCTTTTGCGGAATATCTGAATCGTTACCGGATTGAGAAAGCCAAGGAACAGCTGCGCTCGACGAACTGCAAGGTTCATGAAATCGCGAAAAATGTAGGTTATTGGGAGATGGGCTATTTTTACAAGCAATTTAAAAAGTATGTAGGCATTTCTCCGACTGAATTCAAAGGGCTGCTCTAACAGTTGCCCTTTATTTTCTTTATTTTATACATCAGTTTATATAGTTTATCTTCTATTTGAAAATGCTTTCATTCAATAAAATGAAGACAGAGCTTAAGGAAACAGGTTGCCGCTGATAACAGGCAAGACTGGATTCCCAAGCTAATAAAAAGGGAGGTACAGCAGATGAGCAAGAAAAAGAAAAGCTTCTCCTTATTGCTGACATCGTTGTTAGCGCTTTCTCTAACGTTAAGCGCTTGCGGAGGCAATAACAACAACAAAACAACTGACACCAATGGGGAGAGCAAGGCGGGCAACAACACCGCGGCAGAAACGGGAAGTTCTGAGAAACCCGTAGAGTTGACCTGGTATACCATTGGAGCACCGCAGAAGGATTTGGACAAAGTGCTTGAGGAAGTTAACAAATACACGCTCGAAAAAATCAATGCAACCATTGATATGAAAATGATTGATTTCGGGGACTACACGCAAAAAATGCAAGTCATGGTCGCATCAGGCGAGCCTATGGATATTCTGTTTACTTGTTCCTGGGCTTTTGATTACGTGCAGAATGCACGTAAAGGTGCGTTTATGCAGCTGGATGAGCTGCTGGATAAACAAGGAAAGGGCATTAAAGATACGATTGATCCCGCCTTCCTTGAGGGCTCCAAAGTCGACGGCCATAATTATGCTGTTCCCGCGAATAAAGAGCTTCCCGCACAGGAAGTATACCGCTTCAATAAAGAATTGCTGGACAAATACAAACTGGATATCACAAACGTGAAATCGATGGAAGATCTGGAACCGCTGCTGAAAACGATCAAAGAAAATGAACCGGAAGTGACTCCATACGCAATGGTCAAGGACTTTATGCCGGTCATGCCTTTCGATTACATTATTGAGAAAATGCCTATGGCTGTATATATGGACACTAAGGACTACAAGGTTGTAAATATCCTGGAATCTCCTGAGATTAAAGAAGCCCTTAAAACGGTTCGCAAATTCTATAAGGCTGGTTATATCTCTCCAGAAGTAGCAACCACCTCATCGGTTGATGACTTGTACAAATCAGGCAAATGGTTCACGGACCGGGCGGCTACCCAGCCGTTGGCCGACAATCTGTGGTCCGCAAGCTACGGTTATCCGGTGGTCTCCACTCCAGCCGGTCAGCCTTACATCTATAACTGGTCCGTCATGGGCTCGATGCAGGCCATCTCCGCCAACTCCGAGCATCCTGAGAAAGCGATGGAATTCCTTAATCTGTTGAACACAGACCCTGTACTGCGCAATATGATTGATTCCGGTATTGAAGGCGTGCATTACGAGAAGGTCGGCGACAACATGGTCAAGAATCTGCCGGATGCGAAGAACTACGATATGCCTACTTTTTCACTCGGCAACATCATGATCAACTATTTGAATGAAGGCGACCCTGAGAATAAATGGGAAGAGTTCAAGAAATTTAATGATGCCGGCATTAATGCGCCGCTGCTCGGGTTCAACTTCGATACGTCGAAAATAACCAATGAAATCGCGGCGGTACAAAATGTTAAAGAGGAATTCTGGGCCCCGCTTATGACGGGAGCGGTAGATCCGGAAGAATATCTGGCCAAAGCCAATGAAAAGTTCAAGGCTGCCGGACTGGATAAAATTATCACTGAAGCTCAATCACAGCTCGATGCCTGGAAAGCAGCGAACAATAAGTAGAAACTTATTCAAGATCGGGCGGGTGATTAGACTTAGCCCGGTCTTTTGATTATGAAGACATTGATCTTTGCGGGATAGGAGGAATTAGTAATATGGGTAAAATTCGAAATACAACCCGAGATGTTGTGAGAAATAAAGTACTGCTGTTCATGGTTCTTCCGGGCACGTTATGGTTTTTATTTTTCTCCTATCTGCCAATGATCGGGACGGTCATTGCCTTTAAAGAATACCGGTTCAGCAAGGACGGGTTTTTGGCCAGCATCGTAAACAGCAAGTGGGTTGGCTGGGATAATTTCAAGTTCTTATTCACCACGAACGATGCGTATCTGATTACACGCAATACACTGTTGTATAACATGGCTTTTATCGTGGTGGGACTGATCTTATCGGTGCTGCTGGCGGTAGTGCTGTCTGAGATTGCCAATAAAAAGCTGGCCAAGCTGTATCAGACGGGAATGTTCCTGCCGTATTTTCTGTCCTGGGTGGTCGTGGGCTATTTTGCTTTCAGCTTCCTCAGCTCGGAGCGGGGATTGCTGAACGAAATATTCGGAAGCCACATTTCATGGTATTCAGAATCGAAATACTGGCCTTTCATTCTTATCTTCGTGTACTTGTGGAAGGCAGTAGGATATAACAGCGTAGTCTATCTGGCTGCGATCATGGGCATTGACAAGTCGCTGTACGAAGCGGCGATGATCGACGGAGCAAGCAAATTCCAGCAGATCCGCAACATTACGCTCCCCTTGCTCAGCCCGATTATCACCATTATGACCTTGCTTGCGATCGGGAAGATTTTTTATGCGGATTTCGGACTGTTCTATCAAGTGCCAAGAGATTCGGGGACGCTCTATAGCGTGACCAATGTTATCGATACGTATGTGTACCGCGGACTCAAGACGACCGGTGAGATCGGCATGAGCACAGCTGCGGGCTTGTATCAATCAGTGGTTGGTTTTGTTCTGGTCATTACCTCCAATTACATCGTGCGGAGATTCGATAAGGACAGTGCCTTATTCTAGGTCAATGAAAGGTCAATGAAGGAAAGTGAGGGAATCCTATGTCTGCAAATCCTGCTAAAGCGCGCAACTTCCATCAGCTGTCTAAAGGATGGAACATCATTTTTAATTGTATTGCCGGCGCTTTTGCTTTTCTTTGTATTTTTCCGTTTCTGTTTGTGGTGATCATCTCGTTCACCGATGAAGGAGCGCTCGCCCGGGAGGGCTACAAGCTAATCCCCTCTAAATGGAGCGTTGGGGCCTATCAATATATCTTTGATTCAGGTGACACTTTACTCCGCTCATACGGGGTGACTATCTTTGTAACGGTGATCGGCACCATTGTCAGCCTGCTGTTTATTGCGCTGTACGCCTATGCCATATCACGTAAAAGCTTTAAATACCGCAATTTCTTCGCCTTCTTCGCCTTCTTCACAATGCTGTTTAACGGGGGGCTGGTGCCGACCTATATTGTCGTGACCCAGTTTCTTGGATTGAAGGACAGCATTTGGGCTTTGATTCTGCCGTTGGCTGTCAATGCCTTTTATATTATGATTCTGCGTACCTTCTACAGCACCAGCGTGCCGGATGCCATTATTGAGTCTGGGAAAATCGACGGGGCCGGCGAATTCCGGGTGTTTCTTACCCTTGTTCTGCCGCTGTCTCTGCCCGGCCTGGCTACGATTGCACTGTTCAGCACGCTCGGGTACTGGAACGACTGGTTCAACGCCTTGCTTTATATTGATAATCCCGATCTGGTGCCGCTGCAGTCGATGCTGATGCGGATTGAGACCAGCATGCAATTTATCCTGCAAAACTCGCAAAACAGTTCGCTTAGTCTGGAGGCGCTGCGGTCGATGCCTCAGGATACATCGCGTATGGCCATGGTGGTGCTTGCCACAGGTCCGATCATTTTTGCATATCCATTCTTCCAGCGTTATTTCATCCAAGGACTTACCGTAGGTGCAGTTAAAGAATAAGACAGAACAGGAGAGCGGGTGTGGGGACAAAATGATTTACAAAGACCGTACGAAGCCGGTTAAGGAGCGGACAGCGCACCTGCTGGGGCTGATGACGCTGGAGGAGAAGGTGGGCCAGCTGATTCAGCTTTTCGGCTGGCAAACCTATGAATATACAGAAGGCAGAGTGGAGCTGGACGAAAGCTTTAAACGTCAAGTCCGGGAAGGCGGCATTGGCTCCCTGTACGGAACCCTGCGGGCCGACCCCTGGACCGGCGTTACGCTGGAGACAGGACTGAGCCCGCGTGCCGGGGCCGAGGCGGTTAATGCCATTCAGAGCTATGTGCTGGAGCATTCCCGGCTCGGAATTCCCATGCTGATCGGGGAAGAGTGTTCCCATGGACACATGGCCATTGGCGCAACCGTCTTTCCCGTTCCGCTGCTTCTCGGCAGCACTTGGAATGTGGATATTTACAGGGAGATGTGCCGGGCAACCGCGCTGGAGACCCGTGCCCAAGGCGGAACGATTACGTATTCGCCGGTGCTGGATGTGGTGCGTGATCCCCGCTGGGGCCGTACCGAGGAATGTTTTGGAGAGGACCCTTATCTTATCGGCGAGTTCGCCGCCGCTTCCGTTGAAGGGCTGCAGGGCGATGCACTGGATAGCGAATCCAGTGTTGGCGCTACGCTGAAGCATTTTGTTGCCTATGGCAGCTCGGAGGGCGGCAGGAATGCAGGTCCCGTGCATATGGGGAAGAGAGAGCTTCTGGAAGTGGATATGTATCCCTTCCGCAAGGCAGTCGCAGCCGGTGCCGTGTCAATCATGCCTGCCTACAACGAAATTGATGGAGTGCCTTGCACCAGCAATACTGAGCTGCTGCGGGACGTGCTGCGTGGAGAATGGGAATTCGACGGCATGATCATCACCGATTGCGGTGCCATTGACATGCTGGCTTCCGGCCATGATACGGCAGCGGACGGTGAAGAGGCTGCTGTTCAGGCCATTCGGGCCGGTATTGATATGGAGATGTCTGGCGAGATGTTTGGCCGTCATCTGCTGCAGGCCGTCACTTCCGGCCGTCTGGAAGAGTCGCTGCTGGATGAAGCTGCTGCCCGTGTGCTGGACCTGAAATTCCGGCTGGGCCTGTTTGAACAGCCGTTCGCCGATCCTGATCGGGCGGAGAGGGTCATTGGCAGTCCAGAGAATGCCGGTCTGGCGCGTACAATCGCCGCAGAAGGTATTGTACTGCTGAAAAATAACGGTGTCCTTCCGCTGTCCAAACGTGGAGGCACGGTCGCTGTCATCGGGCCCAACGCCGATGCCGGCTATAATCAGCTCGGCGATTACACCTCGCCGCAGCCTCCATCCAAAGTGGCAACCGTTCTGGATGGCATCCGGCATAAGCTCTCCGCAGAGCCGGAGCGGGTAAGATACGCGCCGGGCTGCCGCATCAAAGACCCTTCCCCCGAAGGCTTTGACTTTGCAGTGGAGGCGGCGGCCGGGGCAGATACGATCATCCTCGCACTGGGCGGGTCCAGCGCACGGGACTTTGGCGAAGGAAGTATTGATTTAAGAACCGGAGCCTCTAAGGTTACGCAGAATGTTCTCAGCGACATGGACTGCGGGGAAGGCATTGACCGGATGTCGCTTCAACTGTCCGGTGTTCAACGGGAACTTGTGAAGCGGCTGAAATCTCTCGGCAAACCTATAGTGGTCGTCTATATCAATGGCCGGCCCATCGCCGAGCCGTGGATAGATGAGCAGGCGGATGCGATTCTTGAAGCCTGGTATCCGGGACAGGAAGGCGGCCATGCCATCGCGGATATTCTATTCGGCGATGTGAACCCTTCGGGGCGGCTGACTGTATCCGTCCCCAAGGATGCAGGGCAGCTTCCCGTTCACTATCTGGGCAAACGGTCCCGCGGCACACGTTATCTGGAGACAGATTCGCAGCCGCAATATCCCTTCGGCTTCGGGCTAAGCTACACCGAATTCAGTTATACGAATTTGCGGGCAGAGCCCGCTGTTATTCATGCGGACGGGACTGCCGAAGTGACGGTGGAAGTGGAAAATACCGGCCGGTGCAGCGGAGCGGAAGTGGTTCAGCTGTATATTTCCGATCTTGTCAGCAAGGTAACCCGGCCGGCCAAGCAATTGAAAGGCTTCCGCAAAATCCGGCTGGAGCCGGGTGAAAAGCAAGTGGTTGCTTTTACGGTCAACGCCGAGCACTTGAGCTATATCGGACCGGAGTACACACCAGTGGTTGAATCGGGAATATTCAGAATTGGAGTTGGCAGAAATGTCAACGATACGCTCAATATTGAACTTGCGGTGGTGGAGGAATAGACATGGAACGAATCAATCGGTTTATCCGCGAATTGGCCGAGCGGCAATGGCTTGAATACAAGGCTATTGAGGATTGGCAGGTGTATTCCACGGAATATCGGCAGCCGGGAGATTATGACACGCTGCAGGTGTTCCCGGGGAGTGAATCCTTTGGATTGTTTCCCAGTGTGCAGGGGACGACTTATATTCTCCGCACCACCTTGGAAATTCCCGCGGAATGGCCCGGGATGGGCATCGGACTCATCTTCAAATCCGGTGGAGAAGGCCTGCTGCGCCTTAACGGAAGGTCCTGGCAGGGACTGGACCGCAACCATACCTTCGCAACATTGAACCCGGAGGTGGCTGGAAGAAGTCCAAAGCTGGAGATCGAATTGTATGATCCCATTCCGGAGCCGGACGATCCGCTGAACAAGCAGGCGGTGATTCAGCCGCCGATCCGTTCCCTCACCACCGCGCTGGTGAGGATTAACCGGCCTGTGCAGTCCTTAATGTATACTGCGACCGTAATCCGTGATTCGGCGCTGCTGCTGCCGGAGCAGGATTTCCGGCGTGCCCGCTTAATGGAGGCGCTGAACCGGGCCATGGATTCATTTGTCCTGTTGCACCTTGAAGAGGTAAAGGACGGCAGCCTGATCTGCGGCATCGAACAAGCGCTGATCGAAAGTGTCCGGAAAGTCGGCGGCAACAGTGAAGGCTTGATTCATATGGTAGGGCAGTCGCACATTGATATCGCCTGGCTGTGGCCAAAGCGGGAAACCGTCCGCAAGGCCAGCCGGACCTTCTCGACCGTACATTCGCTGATGGAGGAATATCCGCATTACCGCTATGCCCAGAGCCAGCCCCAGCTTTTTGCTTATCTGAAAGAGAATGATCCTGAACTGTACAGCAAAGTGAAGGAGCGGATTCGGGAAGGACGCTGGGAACTGGTAGGGGGCATGTGGGTGGAGCCGGATTTGAACATTCCCAGCGGCGAATCCCTGATGCGTCAAATGCTCTACGGCCAGAGTTTCTATCAGGAGGAGTTCGGACAACACTCCGAGATTGAATGGCTGCCGGACACCTTCGGTTATTGCGCTTCGCTGCCGCAAATATTGAAACACGGCAGAGTGCGTTATTTCATGACGACCAAGCTCGGCTGGAATGATACGAACCTGTTCCCTTACGATTTGTTCCATTGGGTCGGTATTGACGGCACCTCAATGCTCTCTTATATGAACCATGGTGTGAATGAGAATACCCTGCCTAAGGATATCCATGACCACTGGCAGTCTTACCGTGAAAAGTCAGCCCACAGCGAGCAAATGCTGCTGTACGGGCATGGCGACGGAGGCGGCGGGGTTACTAGAGAGATGCTGGAATATATTGACCGTTCTGAGCTGATGGTAGGTCAGCCAGCTTCAGCTTACAGCACCGCAGCCGGATTCTTCGCGGGAATTGAGCAAGCCCGGCCGGAGCTGCCGTCTTGGCAGGGAGACCTGTATCTGGAGCTGCACCGTGGAACGTACACGACACACTCCCGGAATAAGCGCAATAACCGCAAAGCTGAAATTCTGTACCGGGAAGCGGAATTATGGCAGACCCTTGCAGGCAGCCTCCTTGAGCCGGACCGGTCCGGAGAAGTGGGACGTGCGCTGCATAAGGGCTGGAAGCTGATATTGCTGAACCAGTTTCACGATATTATCCCGGGCTCATCCATTCCAGAGGTCTATCAGACCTCGGTGAAGGAGTACCGCAGTATTTTCAGCCTAGGCGAAGGCAGCCTGGAGTTGGCTATGGAAGCGGTGATTGGCGGAATCGATACACGCGGGGAGGGCGCCCCGTATGTGGTGCTGAACAGTCTGGGCTGGCAGCGGGACATGATTGTTGACATACAGACTGGGATCAAGGAAGACAGCTTCCTGTCGGCCTATCAGGAGGATGGAACCAGGCTGGAATCGGAGACCCTTGTCATTGATGCTAAAAACATCCTTCGCATCCGTGTGCCTGAAGTTCCCCCGTTTGGGTACAAGACAGTCTGGTTGAGAGAAGTAGAACAGTCAGCGGAAATCGACCGGAACTGTGCGGCTTCCTTTGAAGATAGCTGGGAAACCGCATTTTACCGCCTGAAGTTCAATGAACGGGGGGAGATCGCCAGTCTATACGATAAACAAGGCGGGCGTGAGATTGTCAAACCGGGAGAGCAGGCCAACCGCTTTCACTTCTTCCATGACCGTCCTATTCTATGGGACGCCTGGGACATTGACAGCCGCTACGAACAGCAGCCGGCCGGAGAGGCCGTTCTGCTGGAGAAGAAGCTGATCTCCTCAGGGGAGATCTGTGATGTGCTGGGCTTCCGCTGGAGTATCGGCCAATCCGAAATCGAGCAGGAACTGGTTCTCTACCATCAAGACCCGCGGATTGATTTCAAGACCAAAGTGGTCTGGAACGAAGCCCATAAGTTGCTGAAGGTAGGTTTCCCGATAGATGTAATGGCCACCAAGGCGACCTATGAAATCCCATTCGGTGCGCTGGAACGGGTAACACACCGCAATACAAGCTGGGAACAGGCACAATATGAGGTGTGCGGGCATCGTTTTGTGGATGTGGCGGAGCATGGCTACGGCGTCAGTCTGCTGAACGACTGCAAATACGGGTATGACGTACAGGGCAGCACGATTCGGCTGTCGCTGCTGCGCGCGCCGAAATGGCCGGACAACACGGCGGATCTCGGCACCCACGATTTCACCTATTCACTCTATCCGCATGCGGGAGATTGGCGTGAAGCCCATACCCTGCGCAAGGCTGCCGAGCTAAATCTTCCGGCACATGCGGCTGCATGTGCACCAGAAGAAGGCAAGCTGCCGGCTTTGGGCTCTTTGATCGGCTATAGCGGGAA
This sequence comes from Paenibacillus sp. FSL L8-0340, assembly GCF_038593145.1. Taxonomy (NCBI): domain Bacteria; kingdom Bacillati; phylum Bacillota; class Bacilli; order Caryophanales; family Paenibacillaceae; genus Paenibacillus; species Paenibacillus sp. FSL L8-0340. The sequence goes on along the minus strand of NZ_CP151967.1, from coordinate 5,438,052 downwards.
TCATGTAGTGCTGGACACGGTCAAATTGTCGGAAGACGGGAGCGGCAGCATTCTGCGGCTGTATGAATCAGCGGGTGGCCGTGAAACGGTTGAGATCAGCTGGCCGCTGCCGCATGCGAAGGTATGCCTGTCCAATGCACTGGAGGAAGAAACAGAGGTACTTCATGAACAAGCAGGGGGTCTCCAACTGGAATTTGCTCCTTTCGAAATCAAGACGATTAAAATCATTCATTCCTAGACTAGGCAGAAGGAGAGATTCATATTGGAACAATTCAGACTTCCTCATATTTTGATGCCGGAGCTGCCGCTGCCTCCGTCGATTGCGGCGGTACTGGCGGAAGCCGATCAGAAGCTGGCACACCGGCCGAAGCTGCGGCAGCTGTTCCGCAACTGTTTTCCTAACACTCTGGAAACGACAACCAAGCTGCTGGAGGACGGGACCACCTTCGTCATTACGGGTGATATTCCGGCAAGCTGGCTGCGTGACTCGGTCGAGCAGGTCATTCATTATGTGCCATTTGCGGGCAATGATCCCGAGCTCCAGCGTATCATCGGCGGGCTGATCAAGCGCCATATTCAATACGTTCTGATCGACCCTTACGCCAATGCGTTTAATGAAACGGCGAATGACTGGCATTGGAATGCCGGAGATGTGACGGAGATGTCGCCATGGGTCTGGGAGCGCAAATTCGAAATCGACTCGCTGTGCTTCGTGATCCGGCTGGCCCATGCGTATTGGGAAGAGACGAAACAGACCGGCTTCTTCACGGCGGATTTCAAAAAAGCGCTGCGGGTCATTACCGATCTGTTCAAGCGGGAACAGCATCACTTCGAGCAATCCCCGTACCGCTTCACCCGCAATAACGGGATTCCCGAGGATTCGATCCGCAACGGCGGACTGGGCATGCCGGTCAATTATACCGGGATGATCTGGTCCGGCTTCCGCTCCAGCGACGATGCCTGTGATTTCCATTACAACATTCCGGGCAATATGTTCGCGGTTGTGGCCTTGCGGCAGATGCAGGATTTCGCCGAATGGGTCTTCCGCGATCTGGATTTCCTGGCGGAGCTTAAGGCGCTGGAGCAGGAGGTCGACCATGGTATTAAGCTGTACGGCATCTACCGCCATCCGGAATTTGGACCGATTTATGCATACGAAACAGACGGATACGGCAACTACAGCCTGATGGACGATGCCGGAACGCCGGGCCTGATCTCCATTCCTTACCTTGGCTACGTGAAGAACGACGACCCGGTATACCAGAATACGAGACGTTTTGCGCTCAGCAAGGAGAACCCTTTCTATTTCGAAGGCAAGGTTGCCAAAGGCATCGGCAGTCCGCATACACCGCCGGGCTATATCTGGCACATGGCGCTGTCGATGCAGGGATTAACGGCAGACAACAAGGAAGAGAAGCTGGCGATGATCGAGATGCTGGAAGCAACCGACGCCGATACCGGATACATGCATGAAGGATTCCTGGCAGATGACCCGCATATCTTTACCCGCAAGTGGTTCGCCTGGTCAAACAGCCTGTTCTCGCAGCTGGTCTGGCAGGCGTTAAGAGAAGAAATCTTGTAACTGAAAAGGAGACATGATCATGACTACAATTATTGGAGACAAATTGTCAAATATCCCTTGGCAGGATAAGCCGGACGGCATAAATGCACCCGTATGGCGGTATAACGCCAATCCGATCATTGAGCGCAATGCCATACCGAGTTCCAACAGTGTATTTAATTCGGCCGTCATTCCCTTTAAGGACGGGTTTGCCGGCGTATTCCGCTGCGATTCCAAATCCGTCAGCATGGATATTTTCGCCGGCTTCAGCGAAGATGGCGTGAACTGGAAGATCAATCATGAACCCATCGTGTTCCAAGGAGACCCCGAAATAATTACGCGGGAGTACCGTTACGATCCCCGGGTTTGCAAGATTGATGACCGTTATTACATCTCCTGGTGCAACGGCTATCACGGGCCAACCATCGGGCTTGCCTATACCTTTGATTTTCAAACCTTTCACCAGCTGGAAAATGCCTTCTTGCCCTATAACCGCAATGGTGTATTGTTTCCGCGAAAGATCGGCAGCCATTATGCCATGCTCAGCCGTCCGAGCGATACGGGGCACACGCCTTTCGGAGATATTTTCTACAGTGAAAGCCCTGATCTTACCTTCTGGGGCAAGCACCGCTATGTAATGGGCACTGTTAATGGGGATGCATCCGCCTGGCAGTCCAAAAAAATCGGCCCGGGCCCCATTCCGATTGAGACCGACAAGGGCTGGCTGCTGATCTACCACGGCGTAATCAATACCTGCAACGGGTTTGTCTACCGAATGGGCTGCGCGCTTCTCGATCTGGACGAACCTTGGAAGGTAAAGGCACGTTCGCGCAACTATATTCTCGGCCCGGAAACCTTGTATGAATGTGTGGGCGATGTGCCGAATGTAACCTTTCCATGCGCGGCGTTGACGGATTCGGCCACGGGCCGGATCGCCATCTATTACGGCTGCGCCGACACCGTGACCGGACTCGCCTTTACCACCGTGGATGAGCTGCTTGAGTATATGGAGGAATTCCCATTGAAGGCTGAGGTGTAGCACACTTGAACAAACAACAAACGGCGCATATCATTTCACATACCCACTGGGACCGGGAATGGTATTTGCCCTATGAGCGGCATCATATCCGTCTCGTCCAGCTTGTGGACAGCCTGCTGGACAAACTGGAGCAGGACCCGGACTTCAAAAGTTTTTTCTTTGACGGTCAGACGATCATTATCGAGGATTATCTTCAGGTCCGCCCGGGCAACCGGGAGCGGCTGGAACGGCATATCCGCGAGGGGAGAATCTTTATCGGGCCCTGGTATATTCTCCAGGATGCCTTTCTGACCAGCCCGGAAGCCAATGTGCGCAATCTGCAGATCGGCCATAAGGACGCCCGCGTGTATGGGGAGGTTTCGCGGATTGGTTATTTTCCCGACACCTTTGGCCTGACGGGACAAATTCCCCAGCTCATGGCGCAGGCCGGAATTACTAACGCATTCTTCGGGCGCGGGGTCAAGCCGACGGGATTCAATAACACCGTTTCCGACGACGGTTATGAATCCTCCTTCTCCGAGTTGCTCTGGGAAGGTCCGGACGGCTCGAAGGTGCTGGGAATCCTGTTCGCCAACTGGTATTCGAACGGGAATGAGATTCCGGTCGATCCGGCGGAGGCGAAGGTATTCTGGGACCGGAAGCTGTCCGACGCCGAACGATTCGCGGCTACGGATCAGCTGCTGTTCATGAACGGCTGCGATCATCAGCCGCTGCAAACCGATTTGCCGGAGGCAATCCGTACAGCGCAGAGGCTGTATCCGCAGACGGCTTTTGTCCATTCCAACTTTGCGGACTATGTAGGAGCTGTGGCAGCCGCTGCCCTGGACCGCGGCCTCTCCACGGTCAAGGGCGAGCTGCGGAGCCAGCGCACCGATGGCTGGGGGACGCTGGTCAATACCGCTTCGGCCCGGGTGTACCTGAAGCAGATGAACCAGCGCGGCCAGGCGCTGCTTGAGAAGGTGGCGGAGCCGCTAGCTTCCATCGCCAGGCTGCACGGCGGGGAGTATCCGCATCATCTGTTTACTTACGCCTGGAAGACACTGCTGCAGAACCATCCGCATGATTCGATCTGCGGCTGCAGCGTGGATGAAGTGCACCGCGAGATGGTGACCCGCTTTGATAAAAGCCGCCACATCGCCGAAGGCATTGTGGAAGGCAGCATGCAAACCATCACCCAAGCGGTTGATACTTCCCTGTTCTCCGGATTTGGCGAAGACGCCCTGCCGCTTGTAGCGGTCAATACAAGCGGCTGGAGCCGCACGGGCACGGTGAGCGTGGAGCTGGACGTAACCCGCCTGTATTTGCGCGAAGGTCTGCCGCTGGAAGTAACGGCCAGCCGGATGAAAGCGGTAGACCTGGACGGCCGGGTGCTGATCAACGAACGGGGGACAGAAGTTCCCTGCACCGTCGAGGATCTGGGCCTGTCGTTTGGCTACGATCTGCCGGACGACAGGTTCCGGCAGCCGTATATGTGCCGCAAGGTAAAGCTGACCTTTGAGGCTGCGGACGTTCCGGCGCTGGGTTGGCGCAGCTACGCATGGGTACGTCTTCAAGAGGGCAAAGGTTCCCCGCTTACCGGAAAGGTCTCCCTGCTCCAAGGAGAGCAGGTGCTGGAAAACGCAAACCTGCGTGTAGAAATCATGGCGGACGGTTCCTTTGCGCTGACGCATAAGCCGAGCGGCAAGGTGTACCGTGATCTTGGCATTTATGAGAATACCGGCGATATCGGCAACGAATATATGTTCAGACAGCCGGCAGGTGAAACGCCGCTCACTACCCAGGGCTTAGCGGCCGGCATCCGCGTGATTGAAGACACGCCGTACCGGGCTTCCGTAGAAATTACCCATGAGTGGGCAATTCCGGCTGCAGCCGACTCCCTTCTGGAAGACGAACAGCGTTCGCTGGTCTACTATCCCGAGCGGCAGGCGCAGCGCTCCACGGCAACCGTGCTGCTTAAGCTGCACACGGTGCTGAGGCTGGAGCAGGGCGGCAAAGGTCTGAAGATCGAAAGCTTTATCAGCAATACGGCGAAGGACCATCGGTTGCGGATGCTGTTCCCGACCGATCTGGCCGCGTCCACCCACCGTGCCGATTCCATGTTCGAGCTGGCCGAACGCCCGAACGAGCCGGCGCCGGAGTGGCTGAATCCCAGCAATACACAACATCAGCAGTCTTTCGTGGATGTGGCGGAAGCAGGCGCAGGACTTGTGGTAGCCAATCTTGGGCTGAATGAATATGAAATTCTGCGCGACGGCCGTAATACGATAGCCGTAACCCTGCTCCGCTGTGTCGGTGAGATGGGAGACTGGGGCTGGTTTCCTACGCCGGAAGCCCAGTGCCAGGGCGAACAGACAGCGGAAATGCTGCTCATTCCGCATGACGGAGACGTTGTGTCCTCCGGCGCTGCCGCCGGGGCTTATCAGTTCCAGATTCCTTGGATCACCGCCCAGGCGGAGCTTCATCCGGGTACCCTTCCTGCCGTTTATTCACCACTTCGCTGGAGCGGTAAGACTGCTGCCTTGTCCTCTCTTAAAGTGAATGAGGACAGCGGGGACTTGCTGGTCCGCTGGTTCAATATGGAGGGCAAGCCGTGTGAATTGCACTTGGAGACGGATATACCGAATACCGGATTTTACAAATCCAATATTCTAGAGGACAAATCGGCACTCCTGGACTGCGGCAGCGCCGTTGTGCTGGAGCTGCCGGTTGGCGGACATGAAATTGTGACCGTGGGAATCGGCCTCGGCTGAACCCAATGATCCTTCTCACTATAGAAACCCAAAAAAGTTAAAAAAGCAGCGATCCTCTTGTTACTGGAGGATCGCTGCTTTTGTTTTGTCATTGGCCGCTCCGCATGAAGGTTGCGTCCGGGTCTTACTTGCCCTGGCTCTGAGCACGAACGGACCGAGTTGCACTTATTTGGGGCTTTTAGCCTGTTACAGGAGGACAACGGACTCCAGCGCAGTTATTTCTCCCTGCTGGCCGTTTTTAGAGAGAATGCAGAGCAGATAAGGTCGCCTGGGTCCGCAAAAGAGAATAAACAGGGATTTTACTCTCCATAGCGCCCCCTGGGTCCGGTACGAGTAAACGAACCCGCTGCGGGCTTTTAGGGCCTACTTTCAATCCACCTTTCCCGGTTTCACCAGCGTCCACAATCAACACTTTTATATCTGGACTTGTATCTGTAGAATCAAGTGGGGGGTTGTTCTGTCTAAGGACACATGAAGGACATATCACTCGATTAAGCTGAAAAATATAAAAATGGTTTGAGGGCGGGGACTATATTGAAAAAGAAAGTTCTTCTCGTTGAGGATGAAAGCCGCATTCGTGAGCTTGTTTCCGATTATTTCATAAAGAACGACTGGGAAGTACAAGAGGCGGATAATGGAAAAGATGCATTGAGCTGGTTTGATTCGCTGCAACCGGATCTGCTGATTCTGGATATTATGATCCCCAAGATGGACGGCTTTGAAGTGTGCCGGGAAATCCGCAAAAAGGCAGCGATACCCATCATATTGTTGACGGCCAAATCCGGAGATGAAGATAAAATTCACGGTTTTGAACTGGGTGCGGATGATTATGTGACGAAGCCGTTTAGCCCAAAAGTACTGATAGCCCGGGCGAATGCGCTAATGAAACGGGTCGAAGGAGGCCATTTGCCGGAATCCAGCATCGTAAAGTTTGGTTCCGCAATGTTTAATACGCTGGCTCATCGGCTTGAGGTTGCTGGTGCAGAAATAGAGCTTACCCCTAAGGAATATGATTTGTTATGGCTGTTGATCCGAAATAAGGGCATTGTAATCTCAAGGGACACGATCCTTACCCGGATATGGGGGATTGAATTCGAAGGCGATTCCCGTGTAGTGGACAGCCACATCAAAAAACTGCGAAGTAAGCTGGGGTATGAGTCACGCTATATTCGCACGGTGATTGGCACCGGGTACATATTTGAGGACGAGGCATGAAAAGATGGGGAATTACCTTTAAGCTGTTCGTAATGACAGTAGTGTTTTTTGTCTGCTTTTACGGGATGGTGATTTTGAGCCAGCTGTTTTTCTTTGACGGCTTCTATCAGCAGCAGAAAGAAAACCGCGTGGAGAAGCATCTCAAGAGCTTTGGTTCAAGCTACACAAGTGAGTCGTGGGATACGAGCAGGACTTCTCAGGAGCTTGCCCGCTTCATGCTGCGCAATAAAACGCAGCTGGTTATTATGAAGCTGGACGGCAAAATGAAATCGGAAGACCCGTTTCATATGAAGGTTATGAATGAAGACGGCCAGATCATAGCTGTTTCTTTATCCCTGTTCATGAATCAGTATGGAGATGAGTTTAGCGCAGCAAATATTAAGCTGGATGATCCGTTGACCATTCAGGGAGACCAGCTTATTGAAGGAGATGTCTACTCACCGGAGCTCATATTCCCCACTAGCATAAAAAAGCAAGGGTCCGCAGCCATTGGGGATGAATCAGAGGGAGGAGACACTCAATTTTCCGGTATTGTCACGGAGATCGTTTTACCGAATCTGAAAATATGGAACCCGCGTCAGGGCATCCTGTTTGAGGCCTTGGACGAGTGGTTTCCGTTGTCTGAGGCCCGGGTGGAACAATTCAAAGGGCTACAAATGCAGAAAGCGGATTGGACAGCTCCTTGGGGTGGGATCCGCAACTCTGTGATGATTCTGCCTGTGCAGCAACGCAACGGAGATATTGATCTGTTATTCACTGTCACCTCCTTACAGGAGGTTAAGGATTCGAATGATGCGCTGCGCTGGTTCTTTTTATATCTCGGAATCGGAGGCTTTGTATTTATTCTAATACTGTCCTACTTCTATTCTAAAATGGTAGCCCGTCCACTGATCAAGCTGAACAAAATTGCCAAACGTATGGTTTCCCTGGACTTTACAGGACATCCCTCCATCCGGCAGAAGGATGAACTGGGGAGCTTGTCCAATAGCATGTTCACCTTATCACAAAGTTTGGATTCTGCCTTGAGTGAGTTGAGGGAGGCCAATCAGCAGCTGGTCGAAGATATGGAGCGCAAACAAAAAATGGAGACCATGCAGCAGGACTTTTTTGCCAATGCCTCTCATGAACTGAAGACGCCTCTAAGTATTATTAAAGGATTTGCCGAAGGATTAGAAGACGGAGTAAGTGCGGCTAAACAGGATTACTACATTAAGGTCATTATTGAGGAATCTGAAAAAATGGGGTTTCTTGTGAATGATATGCTAGATTTGTTCAGATTGGAGTCGGGGACAACTAAACTCCGGAAGACCTCCTTCATGCTGACGGAACTGACGGAAAAGGTAGCGGACAGGCTGATTCACTTTCTGCAGGAAAAGCAGTTGCAAGTGATGATAATTCCTGCTAATGAAATGCCGGTATACGCGGATGCGGGCTGGATCGAACAGGTTATTCTTAATTTTCTAACCAATGCAATCAGGCATGCTGAAGATGGAAGTACCATAACCGTGAATGTTCAGAGCGATGAGAAGTCTACTGTATTCTCTATTCATAATAAAGGTGAGTCGATACCCGAAGATCAGCTGGGGCAAATCTGGGAGCGGTTCTACAGGGTTGAGCCTTCCCGGAGCCGACTGACAGGTGGAACGGGACTGGGGCTTTCCATTGCAAAGCGGATACTGGATATGCATGGCTGTAGTTATGCAGTGGAAAATATCGAGGAAGGCGTCAAATCTATGATTAGATTTGAAGGCTAATCCCACCAATACATGTACTGTAGCGAAAGGAGTAAGACAGCATGAAATGGAATTGGCTGCCTTCAATGTTTACTTTGGCAAATTTGGGAATTGGAGCATTCTCTTTGCTCTTCACAATTCAAGAACGATATAGTTTGGCATTAACCATGATATTGTTAGCGGCTTTGTGTGATGTAATGGATGGTTTGCTGGCCCGGTGGCTGCATTGTACCAGCGATTTCGGCAAGCAATTGGACTCACTGGCAGATATCATATCCTTTGGATTGGCTCCTGCGTTTCTGATTTTGTTGTACAAGCTGGAAAATGTTCAGTGGCTGGGGACCCTGGCTGCAGTTGCTTTCCTGATTTGCGGCGCACTGCGGTTGGCCAGATTTAATATATCAGCTTCTTCGAAGGGTTTCGTTGGGATGCCGATTACTGCTGCAGGGGTGATCCTTTCGATGATCTCTTTGCTGGATGGACGGATGAAACCGGAATACATAGTCGTATTAATGTTGATGCTGTCTATAATGATGATCAGCCGGCTTCCCTTCCCTTCTTTCAAAAAAAACTTCAACAGGAAGTGAAATATTGATGCCTTGGATGATGGAGTTAATTTCACATTACGGTTATTTAGCAATTTTTGCTCTTTTGGCGCTTGGAATTCTTGGACTTCCCGTACCTGACGAAGTGTTGATGTTGTTTGTAGGGTATTTGTCGTCCATTATGGTTCTGAATTTCACACTTTCGGTACTGATCGGCTGCATAGGGTCCATAACAGGAATGATGATCAGCTACACCATTGGTCTGCGGCTGGGACAACCGGTTGTGAATAAATACGGTAAGTGGATTGGGCTTACCCCGAAGCGGTTTATCAGAGTCAAGGGATGGTATATACGCTTTGGAATTTGGACGGTTGCTTTTGCCTATTTTATTCCGGGGGTCAGGCATGTTGCCAGTTATATTTCCGGCATCAGTGCCATGCCCTTCAAAAAATATGTATGGATATCCGTTGCATGTGCGCTGACCTGGTCACTCCTTTTTGTTTCAATTGGCTACTTTATAGGTGCCAAGGCTTCTTTCTCCTAAACCATAATACTCCTTTTCAGGGCTTGCCTAATCACAAGTTCTGGAGAGGAGTTTTTTTGGAATTCAGCCGAAGGGGGGCTTGACAGCTGTTTTGAAAGCGGTTATATTTATCTCGTAAACAATACGTTATATAACGTTATACAAAGGAGAGAATCAAATGAATGTACATCAGGTTGTTGAAGCTATTCATGGAAAAGTGGCCAAGGGGATTTCAGAGGTTTATTTTGTAGCCTGCGGAGGTTCGCTGGTTGATATGTATCCCTCAAAGTATTTTCTGGAAAGCGAAGCGAAAAAGCTGGTAACGGGTCTATATACGGCTAACGAGTTTGTTCATGCTTTGCCTAAACGTCTGGGCAAACAATCGGTAGTTATTGTTTGTTCTCATGGCGGAAATACACCGGAATCGGTGGCTGCTGCACAGGCTGCCAAAGAGAAAGGCGCACACACCATTGGTTTAACCCATAATCAGGATGCCGCGTTGCTGAAATTTTCTGATTATTCTTTCCTGTATGAATGGGGAGATGACAGTGACGTCAAAAATAATCCAATGGCGATCATTTTGGAGCTAGCTGTTGAATTTTTGCAGGTTTCCGAAGGTTATGCACATATTGACGCTTTTCAAAAAGGATTGCAAACCATTAACGGTATTATTAACCAGGGTAAAAAGCAGGTTGCTCCACGAGCCCGTGTATTTGCCGAAAAGTACCGCAACGAAGAGTTATATTATATCCTGACAAGCGGAGCTTCTTATGGTCATGCTTATGGATTTGCGATCTGCTCTCTGATGGAAATGCAGTGGCTTCATGCAGCGGCTATCCACTCCGGCGAATTTTTCCATGGTCCGTTCGAAGTAACCGATAAAGAAACTCCATTCATCTTAATGATTAATGAAGGCCGCACCCGTGAGCTGGATGAACGCGCACGCACCTTCCTGAATCAATATGCTGAAAAAGTCGAAGTGATTGATGCTAAGGAGCTTGGCTTAGGTGTTATTGCCGACGAAGTCGTGGAATTCTTTAATCCGGTATTGTTCTACAGTATTATCTGCGTCTACCGCGAGGCATTGGCCGAAGTAAGAAGTCATCCGCTGGAAACCCGCCGTTATATGGGGAAAGTAGCCTACTGAACGGGAGTGTAAACCATGAGAGTATTAGGGATTGGCGATAATGTGGTCGACAAGTATGTTCATCTGCGTATGATGTACCCCGGTGGCAACGCACTCAATTTCAGTGTTTTCGCCAAAGGAGAGGGTGCGGATGCGGCCTTCCTCGGCGTGTTCGGTGATGATGATGAGGCAAGGCTGGTAGAGAATACATTGCAACAGCTGGGGATAGATACCTCGCACTGCAGACATCACAGCGGTGAAAATGGATGTGCACGCGTAACGCTGGAGAACGGGGAAAGAGTCTTTCTCGGCAGCAACGAAGGCGGGGTTACCCGACTTCATCCCATAGAACTTAGTGAAGACGATAAGGAATACATCCGCGGATTCGATATTGTCCATACGGGTCTTTACAGCCACACCGGGCACCTGCTTACTGAGCTGAATGATCTGAAGATTCCACTTTCATTTGATTTTTCCGATGACTTTGAGGAAGAGCAAGTAGAACGTTATATAGGAAATGCCGATTTTGCCTTCTTTTCCTGCAGCCATATGACGGATGAAGAGACGCAAAGTTATATTCGTTCCAAACGCAAGAGAGAGGGTCAGGTATTAGTTGCAACACGAGGCGGAGACCGGTCTATCGCCTATGATGGAACAGCCTTTTATTATCAATCGCCGGAGTTCATCCATGCTGTGGATACGATGGGAGCAGGGGATTCCTATATTACAGCCTTTTTACTAAGCATGATTAAGGACGGGGATATTCAAGCCGCAATGAAGGAAGGTTCGAGATTAGCTGCCAAGAGCTGTCTGGTAGAGGGTTCATTTGGATTCGGAGCCCAATATTAATGGGAACACTTATCTTTGCTTGTGAAAAAGAGAATCGTTTGTTACTCTAAAGAAAGAGTAATATAACGTTATATAACAAGTGAGGGTAAACCATGTTAAATGCAGAAAACGCTGAGCCATTATACATTCAATTGAAAAATGCGGTTCAATCCGCAATCGCCAACGGCAGCTTTAATCAAGGGGATAAAATACCAACTGAAATTGAGCTGGCCGAGACCTATAATGTGAGCCGGATTACTGTTCGCAAAGCGATAGAGGAATTGGTGAGAGAAGGGTATTTGACGAAGCGGCAGGGCAAGGGCACGTTTGTGAATAGGCCCAAGATCGGCCGGAAGATTGAGCATATCATCAGTTTTACGGCTGCCTGCAAAGCGAATGGAGTTTCATCGCATAGCGTAGTCACGGAAAGAAAAAAGGTGAAAGCCGATTCAGATACCGCAGAGCGGCTGCAAATCCAGCCAGGTGAGTCTGTGCTGTATATTCAGCGCCAGAGATATGCCGGCGAACAACCGCTGATGCTGGAAAATAACTATTACCCGTTTGACCGTTTCGCTTTCTTAATGGAGGCCAATCTTGAAGGCTCGATATATGAGCTGTTGCGGAACGAATACAATATTGATCCGAACCAGCCGGGAGAGACGATATTACAAATTGTCTTGGCTGACGAACCTCAGTCGAAATTACTTGAAGTTCCGATCGGCCAGCCTTTGTTTTACATGAACACCATTATTTACGACCAGTATAGTAAGCCGGTTCATGTAGGGAAGCAGTTCATTATTGGTGACCGTTACCAATTTACTTTGTAATTCATTAGAGTCAGCTGGAATTTTAAATACGTAAAAGCTACTGTTTCTTCCGATGATGGAGAAGCAGTAGCTATAGTATAACGTTATAAGTCGTATTATAAATTTGAACTAAGGCGGAGAGATCATGGGAGCAGTTAAACATGGTTTTGCAGAAAGAGTACTAATGTCTAGTGCCGTGTTTACAGGAAAAGAGGAGGATGCCTCGCCTGGATTCATCGCCCTGCAAGGGGAACGGATTGCCGCGGTCGGCGATCCGGCAGAGGCAGAAGCCTGGATCGGACCGAAGACGATTGTCCATCATCTGAGGGATGCGTTGATTATGCCTGGTGTGCATGATAATCATGTGTTTTTTACCGGATATATGTCCTTGCACCGTGGCGTGGATCTGACAAATGCAGCCTCTATAGAAGATGCCTTGCAATTGCTTATAGAAGAAGCGGAACAACAACCTGAAGATCAAAATGTATACGCTTACGGCTGGAGCCGGGAGTTATGGGGAAAGCTCCCAGAGCAAAGTATATTAGATATAGCTTTTCCTCAAAGGGCCGTCATTGCCATGAATCGGACGAAAAATTATTGCTGGATGAACCAAATCGCCCAGGATAAATATCGGTTCACCCCTGATCATTGCAGTGCCGAGGCGCGTGCCAGCTTACTGTATGAAATGATGCAGGATCGGGAATTAGTCAAAAAAGAGTTTTTGGATTTCACCCGGATGCTTGCCAAGCGGGGTGTAACCTCCATCAAAGATATAGGCTTTGACCAGCACAGCGGTTTATTGCCGGTTCTTGAAGAACTGGAAGCTGCCGGGGAACTGCCGCTGCGGTTTCATTTTGCGCTGGAACCTGTGCTGCAGCCGATTGATATTCCCGCCGGAATTCAATATAAAGAACGCTATCAAGGGGAGGTTCTCCGCTTTCAGGGATTCAAGCTGATGATAGACGGTGTTGTGGCTGATCATACAGGGGATATGCTGGAGCCTTACGCAGATCTGCCGGGAGTAACTACTTTGCAGCCGGTTGACTATGACGTAATTGAAGCTGCAGTATTTGAAGCAGACAGGCATGGAATCAAGTGCTGTCTTACGGCTGAAGGGGATGCAGCAATTCGCAGAGCTGTAGATATGCTCGAAACCTGCCGTCAACAGCAGGGGGATCATCCAATTAAACATTCTATCAGTGATTTGGAATACCCTCACCCCGATGATTTAAAACGGATGGGGGAAAACGGGATTTTCGCCGAGGTATATGCCCAGATCCTGCTGTTAAATCCCTCCTATGAAGATGCGTATATGGCGGCTGTGGCTGGAAAAGCGAATGAAAGCCGGTTCTATGATTACCGGTCCATGCTGGATGCGAACATCCCCATTTCCATTGGCACTGATTTACCGTTGTTCCTCACTAGTGTTCCTGATTCGATCTACGCGGCCACTTTCCGGTTGTTTCCTGACGGGTCACCACCTGAAGGCTGGAATGTTGAGCAGGGAATGCCAGCATCTGAAGTCTTAAAGGCATGGACCCTTAACGGGGCCAGGCACTGTGGTATGGAAGAGAGCACGGGAACCTTAGAAGCGGGGAAATATGCCGACATTGCTGTATTTGACCGCAATCTTCTGGATACAACAGCTGCCGATATCAGAGACGCACAAGTCGTATTAACTATTGCTGCCGGGAAAATCACCTACGACGCTACTAGGAATGAGGGATAAAATGGAAACCTCTAAACGTAAAATAAAATGGTCTCTGCCTCATAGTTATACATTGATTTTCTTGATTATAATAGCGATTGCCGGTTTGACTTGGGTTGTCCCGAGCGGTCAATTTGACCGGCAGGAAATCATTGTAGATGGTTCAGCCAAGACAACGATTATCCCGGGAACCTATCATTCCGTACCGAAAGTCAGTGAAGAGGGCGATTTGCGGCAGGGACTTGCGCAAATCGCCAGTGCACCAATGGAAGGCATTATCAATGCTGTTGATGTGGTTGCCTTCGTACTTATTGTAGGCGGAGCCTTTGGGATTATTTTGCAGACCGGTGCGATTGACCGGGCGCTGATGGCCTTGGCCGGACGGCTCAAACAAAAAGGGATATTGCTGATTCCGATAGCGATGGTTATTTTCAGCCTTGGAGGTTCCACGTTCGGAATGAGTGAAGAAATAATACCTCTTTACGCCATTTTTATTCCTTTGATGTTTGCACTCGGTTTTGACTCCATTACGGCCATCCTCATCCTTTATCTTGGAACACAGATCGGTTATATCGGCTCCACCGTTAATCCGTTTTCAGTATTGATTGCGCAAGGCGTAGCGGGAGTGCAGGGCAATCCACAGCTATGGCTGAGATTTATTGAATGGATTGTTTTCACTGCGATATCAATCGGTTTTACCATGTGGTATGCGCAGCGGGTGAAGAAAAATCCGGAGAAATCTCCTGTATTCCAGAATGACATTTTAAATCGTCAGCACTTTATTAAAGAGAACTCAGACATAAAGGTGAGCTTCACCCATCGGGATAAACTCATCATTGGCGGCTTTATCGCTACCTTGGGGTTGATTGTGTGGGGAATTATGACCAAGGGCTGGTATATGACCGAGATCGGCGCCCTTTTCTTCGCACTTGGTATTTTCTCGGGTGTGGTCACCAAGATGAATCAGAAGGAAATCGCTGAGAATTTCGTAAAGGGCTGTGGCGAATTCATCTATGCGGCGGTCATTATCGGGCTGGCCCGGGGAATTCTCGTCGTTGCTGAGAACGGCATGATTATCGATACGATCCTGAATGCACTGGCAAACCTGCTTGAAGGTCTGCCAAACTATTTGTTCACTACCATCATGCTGGTCGTGCATAATATTATCACGTTCCTGGTGCCCTCTTCCTCCGGTGAGGCCGCTTTAACGATGCCCGTGCTTGCCCCATTGGGCGATCTGGTCGGTGTCAACCGCGAAGCGGTAGTAACCGCTTATCAATTTGGAAACGGGTTGACCAACCTCATTTCCCCAACAGGTGGAGTATTATTAGCAGGACTGGCAATCGCCCGGATCAATTTTGGGCAGTGGCTCAAAGTCATCCTTAAGCTGTTTCCAATCTTGTGGCTGGTGGCTGCAGTCTTTGCCGCGATATCTTCAGCTGTGGGAATGTAAGTACTGTATAGATTGAACTTATAATTCTTCTGTTTCCGGATTGGTCGTGACTACAGAGAATGTTTGGACTTCCGGCCGCTGTTAGGTTTGGATTTCCTGAATTTAACCGCGAATCGCGGTAGAAATCCAAACCTAAAGGCGGACGCTGCCGCTCCTACAGTTCCAAAATTCCCCTCCGCCACTTTTCCCTTTTGTGTAGTTATTAAGTTCATTCTATATGGGGGTGTCCCAAAAGTCGATTTTCTATGACCAGGTCTAATCTTCTTCTTTCTAAAAAACAGAGCAGCGATTCTCCCGTTATTGGGGAATCGCTGCTCTTCAGTTTTGCTCCATTGAAGCTTGCTTCAGCAAAAATATACATAATCTATGTGTTCACCAACAAAATCTGCAATATTTTGATTTTCCCTTTTTTGATATATTGTGAACCCAACACTCTCATACATTCGTTGAGCAGGGATTAGGTCATTATTTGTGGTTACAATGATTTTTCTTACATTATCTTGGGTAATTCTATTGACCGCTTCTTGAAGCTGTATTTTACCATAACCATTGCTTTTGTGTTTTGAAGCAATGCAATTATGGCCAATTTCCGCATACTCAGGCATATTTCTCGGGTCACATGAAACAAATCCGATGGCTTCATCGTTTAGTGTTGTGATAAACCCGTATTTATCTGCAATTTGCAAATTGTCAAAGAAAAAGTTGTCAAAAACTTGCCAATCAGAATTACTACTTTGCTGATATCTGCAATCAAATGAATATGTATCTTTCAATAATTCAAAGAGTATTCCTCGATTAAAGTCGCTCACTTTTTTAAATTCAATACTCATGTACTAATAACCCCCATTTTTTTAAAACGTCCTTCTCCATGTAAAGATCTTAAGTTCAATTTATATTAGGCAAATCATTAAAATCTGGATTGGGCAGCGATTGAAACAACGGTCCGTTCGCGGAGCGTCCATCCAAGTGCTCAAGTTGATCCTGCTTTTTCCCGATAACCTTTACGATAAAGAGCAGGTGTGATCTCTTCGAATTTTTTGAAGATTTTAATGAAATAACCGGGTTCATTGAAGCCCAGCTCATCACTGATTTGAGAAACGGGCATATCGGTCACTTCGAGCAGCTGCTTCGCCCATTTCACCTTAAGCCTTGCCAAATAAGTGGTGAAGTTTTCCCCTGTTTCCTTCGCAAAAAGTCTGCTGAAATAGCTGGGACTGATGTGACATAGCTCAGCCATATGACTTAATGTTATATTTTCACTTTTGTTATTGTAAATATAATCCCAGGCGGGTTTAAAGATCGGATTTGTACAAATACTCATATCAGAGGATGTGTTTTTAAGGTAGGCATCCGCGATGGCATTGGTCATTTCTTTTTTGATCGACTCAATATTTTTAATGGTGTAGCCGGGCAGAATAGTGGAGAGGTTTAGGGCTTCATCGTTTCCGGCAGCCTTCTCGAACATTTCGACCAGCAGATTTTTGTTGAGTGCCTCTTCGATAATATAGTTGCATAGGAGAAACAGCATGTTGGATATTTTCACGACTTCTTCATAGGTCATCGTTGGTATATCATCGTAGTATGCCTTCAATTGATTTCCTTTGAGCAGATGTGATGATTTGTTTGGCGAAGATACAATTTGCTCCAGATCTGTACCGTTCTCAGGATCGGAAAGCTTGACCTGCCCCGCCATCACAGCACCCAGGTATTTATCATCCACAGTGATCGGAATCGCAATATCTATAATATTAAAGTGGCATAGATAAACGTAAGGTGCATTTAATCGAACTGCTTCAAGCCCGCCGCGGGAATCACACTTCTGGCAAAACGGCAGCAGCTCCGGATCCTTCCGCACATTCTGACAGAAAGCCTGGCAGCTGCTGTGGCTGGTCACAGGGATTCCCTTGTAATCAACCGTCAAAATAGCCAGCTTGGTAACGGTAGCCAAGGAATCCTGAAGCCGCTTCCATTTTTTGAGATCCAAAAATTTGCTTATATTTAAGGACTCTTGCATCAAAAAAATCACCCCTCGATTTAAAATCGTATAATAAGGACCTTCTTTATGGCAAGAGGATACCATTGTTACTGCACAGTGCAAATAATTACGATTAAGAATTATAATTATTGGTTATGATATTCCACTATCAAGATCAATATCCTGCTTTATACTCTAATTAAATAATAAAATTTGTTATAAAAAACAGGAGGCGTTAGATTCATGAGAAAAGCATTCATTAGTCCAACTAAATATGTTCAAGGTGAAGACGAGTTATTAAATCTTGGCTACTTTGTAACTTCATTTGGTTCCTCCGCTTTGTTGATTGCCCATCCGGATGATGTGAAACGGGTAAAGGATAAGCTCGATGCTACGTCTAAGAAGTTTAACATCACCTTTGTTGAAAGCGGTTTTAAGGGAGAGTGCTCACGTCAGGAAGTCACCAGATTACAGGCTATTGCGACAGAGAAGGGCTGTACCTGCACAATCGGCCTGGGCGGAGGCAAAGCGATTGATGCGGCCAAATGCGTCGCTCAGGGAGAAGCTCTGATCATTTGCCCGACGATTGCTGCTACCGATGCACCTACCAGCCATTCAGCCGTGCTGTATACACCGGAGGGGGCTTTTGATGATTATGCCTATTTCAAGCAAAGTCCAAGTGTTGTTTTGGTAGATACGACGGTGATAGCCAATGCGCCTACACGCTTTCTTGTGGCAGGGATGGGGGACGCTTTGTCCACCTATTTTGAAGCAAGAGCGACCTCCAAGTCTTATTCGAGAGTGAACGCCAGTCTGCCCATGGGCTCAAGAGAAGGCTACTGTGCCCCTGCTGTAGGAACGAACGCAGCGCTCGCCCTCGCAACCCTATGTTATGAAATGCTGCTTAAAGACGGGGCGAAAGCGAAGATAGCCAGTGATAGTAATGTGGTTACACAGGCGCTGGAGAATATCGTGGAGACTAATATTTTATTGTCGGGTCTTGGTTTTGAAAGCGCAGGCTTGGGCGGCGCACACGCGATCCATGATGGTTTAACGATTCTGGAAGGAACACATTCTTACTATCACGGAGAAAAGGTTGCCTTCGGCACACTTGCCCAACTGGTGCTGGAGAATGCCCCGACGGAGGAATTGCATCAGGTTCTGGATTTTTGTCTGGAGGTAGGGTTGCCTGTGTGCCTGGCGGATATCGGCGTAGATCATATTACAGCTGAGGAACTGCTTCAAGTCGCTGAAAAAGCCTGCATTCCTGAAGAATCCATTCATGCGATGCCGTTCCCTATCACTGTAAAGGAAGTTGCAGCTGCGATTGCCGCGGCAGACAGAATTGGCCAAAACTACAAAACAGCCCGGGAGGCCTAATCCATGAAGAAGATCATCAATCAGCCGGAGAACACGGTCATTGAAATGTGCAATGGCATTGCCATGGCTCATCCGGAGCTTGAATTTGTGAGGAAGTATAAAATCATTAAGAAAAAAGAAATCAATGAAAATAAGGTCAGCCTGATTAGTGGCGGTGGCAGCGGACATGAGCCTGCACATGCAGGATATGTGGGGAAAGGCATGCTGGATGCGGCGGTATGCGGAGATATTTTCGCCTCCCCGTCCCAGATCCAGGTATATCAGGCCATTCAGGCAACCGCCAGCAAAAAGGGTACCTTGATGATTATAAAGAATTACAGCGGTGATATGATGAATTTCAAGAACGCAGCTTTTTTGGCTGAAGAAGACGGGATTGAAGTCGATTATGTCCGGGTAGAAGATGATATTTCGGTACAGGACAGTTTATATACGGTAGGGCGCCGGGGAGTAGCCGGAACTGTACTGGTGCATAAAATTGCCGGGGCGGCTGCAGAAGAGGGCTGGAGTCTGGCGCAGGTGAAAGCCGCTGCGGAGAAAGCGGCTGCAAATGTCCGCAGCATCGGTTTCGGATTAACCTCATGTACGGTTCCTGCCAAGGGAACCCCCACCTTCGAAATTGCTGAGGATGAGCTGGAATATGGCGTCGGCATTCATGGGGAGCCGGGAATCCGCCGCGAAAAAATAGCAACTGCCGATAGTCTGGCAAAACGTATGGTGGAGGCACTTTTAGCGGATTTAAAGATCGGGGGCGAAGCTTCTTCCGAGATTGCACTACTCGTTAACGGATTTGGGGGAACTCCGCTGCTGGAGCTGTATCTGTTAAATAACGCCGTGACCCGGGAATTAGCAGAGAAGAAAAATATTAAGATTTGTAAAACCTTCGTCGGAAACTATATGACAAGCATTGATATGGCCGGAGCCTCCATCACCCTTATGAAATTGGACGAAGAACTGAAAATGCTCTTATTCAAGGAAAGCGATACCCCTGCCTTCAAAGTTTCAGGGCCTACGGAAAGCGTTCCGTATGTTGATATTGCCCGGGACAATCTCACAGAATCATCTGTATCCTTTGAGACAGAAACACCTGAAGCATATGCCAAGATCAATGGCGATACCTTTACACTCGATAATTTCGTCTATCTGTTAGACAAGATGAGCGAAATCATTATTAGAAATGAAGTTCCGTTCTGTGAACTGGATTCACATGCCGGTGATGGCGATTTCGGGATGAGTATTGCCAAAGGATTCCGGCAGTTGAAGCGGGAGTGGAAAGATATTCTGGCACATAGCCAAGCGGACATAGGAAGCTTTATGAATGCTTGTTCACTGGTTATTATGGAATATTGCGGAGGGGCTTCCGGACCGATCTGGGGTTCTGCATTCCGTTCAGCGGGTAAGGCTGTTGGTGCGAAAACAGAAATAAGTATTTCTGAATTTGCTGACATGATGCAGGCCGCTGTACAAGGCATACAAACAGTCGGTGAACGTTCATTCGGGCGTGGAGCCGTGGTGGGGGACAAAACCTTGATCGACGCTCTTGTGCCTTGTGCAGATTCCTGGTCGAAGAGCAGTCAGGCCGGAGATGATTTCAAAACCGCTTTTGTGAAGGGTGCCGATGCAGCCATTGAAGGAGCCAAAAAGACAGAAGCTATTGTGGCACGTATGGGACGCGCAGGCACTGTTGGCGAAAGAAGCATTGGATATCCGGATGCGGGTGCCTATGCGCTTGGGGTTATTTTTAAGGAGCTTTCGGATCAATTGAAATAAAAAGATCACATTCTCAAAAGGTATCAGCGTTAGATCTCTTAGCGCTGCTATACCTATTGCGAGTATTGATAACGCTTACATTTAAGGGGCTGTGATGATGTAACCCCATAAGTTCAAGACAAAGGAGCTATCTATAATGAGTAAAATGGTTTCGCAATTCAAAAAACCACAGGGCTTGCTGGCCTTAGCCTTGAGTCTGATCATTCTTGGAAGTCTGATCGCCAATATGTTTAACACTTCATTTTACTCGGTGAACGTGAAAGAAATTAAATTCAAGGGTGATCATGGTACACTTTCCGGGCTGCTCTATACACCCGATGGGGCTGGTGCAGAGGATCCCAGGCCGGTAATCATAACGACACATGGCTATCTGAATACTAAAGAAATGCAGGATGCTCCGGCGATCGAAATGTCCAGACGGGGTTATATTGTCCTGGCGCTTGATATGTATGATCACGGTGATTCGCGCTGGGAAAGTGACATCCCCGTGAAGGACTTATTCGGCACCTTCTGGGTTTATTCCCAATTTGACGCGTCCAAGTACATTTTTGAACAGGATTACACCAAAAAAGATGATAAGGGTAACGCTTATGTCGCGGTCAGCGGCCATTCGATGGGCGGATTCTCCTCATTGGTAGCTATGTACATGGATGAACTGACCTCGCTACAGACCGGACAGCGCATGATTTATGCCGGGATTTCTGCGGGTGCCGATTTCTCTTACGCCTCCGCGGTTGCTCCTCAGGATCAGATTCAAGCTGCTTTTGGCAGCCGGACGGTAGGCATGATTGCGGGGAAATATGATGAGTTCTTCTTCAATAAGTCGGATGCTGAAAAGAGTGCCACCGAGAAGAAAGTACAGGGGACCGTTACGGAAAAGGATTTTGCGGCAACGATCTCGGGCAAAGGATTCCTTGGACTTGCCGCGGACAATCCGGCTGCAGAGACGGGAAAGTTCTACACTGTAGAATCTGGAGAATTGAAGCTTGAAGATAAGGTCGTTCGTCCAGCGCAGAGCGGTGAGCATATCTTATTTACACCTAGCCAGACTCACCCGTGGAACCATTTTTCCAAAACTGCAACCGCCAGCTTTATTGATTTTTATGCCCATGCCTTTAAAGGTGTGACCTCACCCAACCAGACAAACGCTGATCTTGGTTCAGGCAATCAAATCTGGTGGATGAAAGAAACGGGCAATGCTATAGCATTGGTGGGCTTCTTTCTGCTACTGGTTCCCTTGATCAGCTTGCTGCTGAAAGCTCCATTCCTGAAGCGTTCGGTCACGGCTTCCACAACCACGGTAAGCGCGCCTTCAACCGGGATGCAGAGAATCGCCTATTGGGCAGCCATTGTGTTCTCGACGTTGTTTCCGGCCATATTGTTCCCTACGTTAATGGATAAGCAAGCGGATGGACTGAATGTTCTGAGTGTAATTTCCATTATCCTGCTAATCATTTGTTTGGCCGCAGCGGCCGCAGGCTTTATTCTGGCCAACAGCCAGAAGGCGAACCCGGATGTCCGCGCCAAAATGAAAAACATAGGCATAGGAAGTGCGTTGCTGGCGGTAATTTCGCTGGGTTTGTGGATCGTCTTTGAAAAATCAAGTCGTATTCTCTCGACCAGTTCTTACTTTAACGAACCTACAACAAATCAGATTGGATATTGGGCGCTTGTCTCCGGTCTCATTATTGCCTTTATAACCTGTGCGTTCTACTATTTCTCGAAAAAGCAGGCGGGTACGAAATTCAGCAGCTATGGGATCCATCTGAACTCTATTACCATCATCGCCAGCTTGTGCACTGCCATTGCAGCTGTGTTCGTTGGTTATCTGCTGCTGTTCGCCGTGCAGGCAGTAGCTGGCACAGATTTCCGTCTTTGGACCTTTGCTGTACGTACCTTTGAAATCGAGCATTTGATCACCGGGCTTCGGTATATGCCGTTTTTCTTTATTTACTACTTTGTCAGTGTTGTTGCACTAAATGCCAATACAAGAGGGCAAAGAAGGGGATATCTGCTATCCATTATTCTGAATGTGGGCGGACTTATTCTTTGGATGGCAGCTCAATATGGCAAAGATTTCATTACGGGTGTTGCACTTTATCCAGGGCAATCCTTAAACGGTATTCTGCTGTTCGCCATGGTGCCGCTTCTCCTAATAGCTGCTGTATATGCCCGGAAGATTTTTGAGAAGACCAACAATGTGTGGCTGGCCTCCTTCTTGAACACCATTCTGTTCACCATGATTACCGCAGCGAATACGGCAATGTTCTGGAATCTGGTTTAGATCAACGCGAGACAAAATTAAAGGTGGTCCCGGGCTATTAGCGTAGCTGCGGGACTTTTTTTAAAATATAAAAATTTATATGCTTCACGCTATAAATCATCCTTCTATTTCCCGCTGAAACGGATACCGTCCTTTTGAGGACGGCGACCGTTTCTACTTGGTGTTTTAAAGAAAATGGAATGAATTTAAAGATTTTACACTGGTGTTTGGAGGATGATTTTGATAGGTTAAGCCGTAAGAACAGTTCATTACCAGCAGATTATTGTTAACGCTATCATTTTTGTCCGGAGCAGTGCCTGACACTTTGTGTAAAAGGAGACCTGAATCGCATTTATAATGGAAAGTG
Source organism: Paenibacillus sp. FSL L8-0340 (assembly GCF_038593145.1). Lineage (NCBI taxonomy): Bacteria > Bacillati > Bacillota > Bacilli > Caryophanales > Paenibacillaceae > Paenibacillus > Paenibacillus sp. FSL L8-0340. Next base: position 5,415,013 of record NZ_CP151967.1, on the reverse strand, counting down.
TAAAGCGATGAGTGAGACAAAGAGGGGGGATGATGTATATGCCCGAATATAAAAAAACCATTTTTATACGGTTTATCATGTCTTATACGATCCTGTCTGTTGTACTGATCGGCATCATGGGAGGGTATTGGTATACCCAAACCAACGGAATCATGGAGGATGAGATTGTTAAAGACAATCAGAACCGGCTGAATTCCGCTAAGGATTATATCGAACAGACAGTACTTAAGAAATACGAAGATAATCTGCAAAACAAAGCGCTCTCCATCCGGTTTATCCAGGAAAATTTCAATTTGAATCTGCTGCTCAACAAGAGCTGGGAGGGGAATTTAAGCCGTATCGCTTCCTTTCGGCAGGATCTGGATTTTTACAGGATCGAAAATGAAGGGCTCAGCAATGTCACCGTTTATTTCCCGGCCAATAATTATGTGGTGGATTCCAGTCAATTTTATATGAAGACTGAGAATTCGGAGGAAGCGGCGTTTATCTTAAAGCTGAACAGGGTGAAGCCTAAAGAATGGCTGTTCCGGACATTGGCGGATGGAAGTCAGGTCATGACCTACGTGATTAAACTGCCTTATGAGACACCGGGTGTGCCGACCATGGGGTACTTTTTTATCGATGTAGGCATGGAGTATCTTCAGACGGCGGCAGCCCAAATGCTCAGTTCTGCGGCTGACCGGCTGTATATCTTTAGCCCTTCCGGGCAGGCCGTTCTTCATACGGGGGAGTATGATGAAGCTTTAGGCGGATTGCTGAAGGAAACGATTCAAAACCGGCGGAACGGCAAACAGATCACCGAGGAGTCAGAAGGCAAAGCCGTCCTTTCGTATCTAGAGCCGGCCCATTCGGCGCATGACTGGACATATGCGATGTACCGCCCGATGAATTCTTTTGTACTTTCTTCCGAACAGTTGAAGGAAAGCCTTTTCATCAGCTGCGGGGCGGTCGTGCTATTTGGTCTTTTAATGTCATTTTTTTTCTCCAAGCAATTGTATATTCCGGTGAAAAAACTGGTAATGCAGATTAAAGGGTTGCAGTCGCCGGGTTCTGTCACGTTATGGGGCAATGAATATGCGTTTATTGGCAGCACCTTTAATTTATTGGAAGAGAAAATAGTGAATCTGGAAACACAGGCCAGAAAAAATGATTTGAAAAATCTGCTGCTCGGGGTAAACCTGGAAATGGAGGTAGAGTCCTTCATCAGGCCGGATTACAGCTATTGCACAGTTTATCTGAATAACCTTGAAGAGGGAACTGAAGGTTTTAAAAGCCAATATGAGCGGATGGACCACTGCTTGCCTAGCGTAGTTGTCGCCTTGAATGAGCAGGAAGCGGCTATTATTTATTATATTCCGCGGGCTGAGCCGGAACAGGAAAGGGTTATATTTGCCGATCTGCAGCAAACTCAGTCTTCAGAGCAAGCGTCAAGCTTCGGGGCAGCCATCGGTACGATAGTGAACAACCCGGAGGAAATCGCCGACTCCTACCAGATGGCCAAACAGGCGGACCGATATCATTTTTTATACGGGAAGGATTCCATTGTTGCCTATTCCAGTATCGTTGAGCTGAATACGGCGCCTCATCTGTTTCCTTACGATCATTTCAAAAATGCGCTGCAGGCGGGAGACGAGGATAGCGTGAACAGCTTCCTTGATCATTTTCTGCAGACTCTCCAGGAAAGCAAGCTGCAGATTGAGGCGGTGGAACTGGCCTTGCTTCAGCTGATTATGCAGTTGTATCAATCCGTAATTGAGCTTAAGCTGCAGCACTTTCTGCCGCACTCGAATATCTTTGATGAATTAAAGAAAGACACGCTCACCGGTACGGTTGAAGGGATACGGGTGCTGTCCATGCAGATTACCGAGCATCTGAAATATTCGGGTAACCATGCGCATACGGATCTGATCCGTACCCTGAAGAATTACATTGAAGACCATTTACACGAGGATTTATCCCTGCAGATCCTTTCAAAGGAAGTATCACTTGCTCCAGCTTATATTTCCACACTGTTCAGTGAGGGGACAAAGGAGTCTTTTACGGAGTATGTAACCCGGCTGCGTCTGGAAAAAGCTGCGGATCTGCTGCGTTGCCAGCCCCGCCTTTCGGTGTCGGTGATCGCCTCGCAGGTCGGGTATCGTAATCCCCAGTATTTTCACAGCAAATTTAAGACGCGTTTTGGTGTCACGCCCGTCCAATACCGGAACTCGCAGCTGGCGGCCCTCGATACCTTGTTTTTAGAGAACGAATAGTAAGAGAATGATAAGTTAAAATAAGATGATGATAGGGCTGTTGGCTGGAGCATCTGGTTATGCTTTCCAGTCAACGGCCTTTTTTTTGCCTTTAAGGGCAGAAGTGAAAGATTTTATAAAGATTCGAATGAAGTTGCAATGGAAAAAGCGCTTTCAGGACCCTAAGATGGGAATGTGGTTTGAGGGATTTTGGATTTTGGAAAGGAGCAGTCAACATGAACCCGGTGAATCGTCCGGAAATTGACGGAGGGAAGAGATTGTACCCTGCCCGGCCGTCGAGAATTGCAGCAACCTGGAGAGAGTACAAAAAATGCAGATACTTGTTTCTGCTGCTCGCTCCGGTGATGATTTGGTACGCAGTGTTTGCCTACGCCCCGATGTACGGTATTCAACTGGCTTTTAAGGATTTTAGGATTATGGATGGCATCTGGGGCAGCCCGTGGGTCGGCCTCAAACATTTCGAGTTCCTGTTCTTTCAGTCCCCTGATTTTCTGCGGATTTTGAAGAATACGGTTACGATCAGTTTTCTGCATATTGCCTTCGGCTTTCCCGCACCGATTATACTCGCGCTGCTGATCAACGAGATCCGCTCAAGCAGCTTCAAAAGGGTTGCGCAGTCGCTGACGTATCTGCCGCATTTTTTTTCCTGGGTCATTCTCTCGGGAATTCTGATCACCTTGCTGTCCCCGTCGAGCGGTGTAGTGAATTACCTGCTGCAGCTTGTAGGACTAGAGCCGATTTATTTCCTGGGCAATCCTAATTATTTCCGCTTCACGCTGGTAACCTCGGGGATATGGAAAGAAGTGGGCTGGGGGACGATCATTTATTTGGCCGCGCTCGCCGGAATACAGCCCGAAATGTACGAAGCTGCCGTCATGGACGGAGCCAGCCGCTGGAGGCAGACCCTCAGTATTACACTTCCGACGATTTTACCGGTCATTATCCTAATGTTTATTCTGCGGATTGGCAGTGTGCTGGATGCCGGATTTGATCAGATTCTTAACCTCTATTCACCTGCGACCTATAGTGTGGCAGATATTCTGGACACCTATGTTTACAGGGTTGGCTTGCAGAACTTCCAGTTCAGCCTGACGACGGCGGTCGGCTTGTTCAAGAATGTGATCGCTTTTGCTCTGGTGTTGATTACGAACTTTGTTTCTAAAAAGCTGGGACAGCAAGGCATCTTTTAAACGGAAAAACCGGATAGGAGGATAAGACAGTGAAACATAGTTTGGGTAGTACCCTTTTTCAGGCCTGTTTAATTACTTTTATGATCATCTTATGTATCGTCATGTTGTATCCATTCGTCCATATGCTCTCCATATCGTTCAGCACACCGGCGGAAGCTTTGAGACTGGGAATCCATTTGTACCCGCAGAAGGTCTCATTATTCGCCTGGGAGAAAGTGCTGGGCAATCCTGATATCTGGACGGGGTTCGGAAACACACTTTTTCGTACCGTAGTTGGCACCATTTGTTCCATCCTGTTCATGTCATTTGGTGCTTACCCGCTCTCCCGTAAATACTTGCCGCACCGCAATGTGTACACAATGATTATTGTGTTCACGATGTTTTTCAGCGGAGGGATGATTCCTTCGTATTTCCTGATCAAGTCCCTGGGACTGCTGGATTCGCGCCTGGTCTATATTATTCCTGGTCTCATCAGTACCTTCTCCATGCTCATTCTGCGCAATTTCTTTCAGGAGATTCCCGACGAGCTTGAGGATTCGGCTAAAATTGATGGTGCCAATGATCTGCGCATTCTGTTTCAGCTTGTGCTGCCGTTATCGCTGCCCGTCATTGCGACATTGTCGCTATGGTCGGCGGTGGGACATTGGAACGCCTGGTTTGACGCGGTTCTCTACATACAGGACCCCTCCAAGCAGGTGCTGCAGACCTTCCTGAGACGGGTGGTTATCACGGGAGAGAATCTCTCCCTGTTTGCGAACGATGTTAAGGGCTCTGAACTGGGTTATGGAGAGCCGATTAAAGCGGCCACCCTGATGTTCACGGCGCTGCCGATCATTATTGTCTATCCGTTCCTGCAAAAGTATTTTGTCAAAGGAACCATGGTGGGATCGCTTAAAGGTTAACCGGTGTTTGCTGAAGCTGTCTTTCACGGCGGTTTGATGAAATTATAAAATTGCTAACGATCAAAAGGGAGGCTATTAGAAATGAATAAAAAGAAGCTTGTCACCGGTATGCTGGGGCTGGCAATGTCAGTATCGCTGATTGTGAGCGGTTGCAGCAGCAATGGGAACAACAAGGCGGCTAAAGAAAACAATGCAGGAGAAGCCGCAAATGCCGGCAAAGAAGCACCGATTGAAATTACACTCGCCAACAACTGGAACAAACCGAAAGCGGACAACAATTATGTCCAGAAGTTTCTGGAGCAGAAATTTAATGTCAAGTTTAAGAATGTTACCTTTGAGACGGCAACCTGGAAAGAACAATTTAACGTAATGCTGGCCTCCGGTGAAATCCCCGACATTATATCCGTGGACGGCACTGTAGGCGATATGGTGCAATGGGCGGATCAGGGCATCCTTGCCAGCATTTCCAAAGAGGAGATTAAGCAATACATGCCTAAATATACGGCGGATGTGGAGAGCGTTGATCCCAACGCCTGGGACCCTGGCAGTTACAACGGGAAAAACTGGGGTGTGCCAAAGGTATGGGGCGAAGGTGCAACGGGCTTTGTTCCCGCCTTCAACGGACAATGGCTGAAGGCCGTAGGATACAACGAGCCGCCCAAAGATCTTACGGAGCTTGAAGATGTTCTGACCAAATTCACGAATAATGATCCTGACGGAAACGGCAAAAAAGACACGTATGGCCTAACAGGACGCGGCAAGGATGCCCAGGCACAGCTGTTCAATACAGTGTTCGCGGCTTACGGTGTAGCTCCTTACCAGTTTAAACTGGACGCCGATGGCAAAGTGACCTATGGTGCGGTTACGGAGGAAGCACGCAATGCGCTGAAGCTGCTGTATAAATGGTATAAAGCAGGGATTATCGACCCCGAGTTTATTACGGACGGCAACGGCGAAATTCAAACCAAATTCATCAGCCTGCGCACCGGACTTATCGAGACCGGAATGTGGCATCATTTATATGATGACGGTTACTTTGGCCTGGTCTCTAAGGATAAGGGCATTGAACTGGTTCCAGGGGTCCCGTTCACCGGTCCGGATGGCAAGAAATATGCCATGGCAAACGGAGCATTGCAGCCGCCGCTGTTATTCGGCGCACAGCTTGAGAAGGATGAAGCCAAACGGATCAGAATTTTGCAGATTCTTGAATATGTCACTAGCGATGATGAAGGTTATCTGACCACAGCCTTTGGAGAAAAAGGAAACTCTTATAATCTGGAAGGTGATCTGGCAGTAATTACAGAAGCGGCAACGGGAACGGAATTAATGGGTGAGTTAGGTACCGGCTTCTACAATCCTTTTGGCGGCAAGGTCAATTCGATGATGAAGCACCACTATTCCCCGGAAAAGCTTACTTACAAGGAAAAACTGACAAATGTGGAGGGACTGACGGTCCTAACCGATCTGATGCAGTCAACGGTGATGACAACAAAAGCGCAGTATGAGGCCATCCTGAATACACTTCAGGCGCAGTATTATATCAAGGCCATCTCCGGCGAATCCAATACGGATAAAGACTTTGATGATTTCCGGTCCCAGTGGCTCAATTCCGGCGGCCAGACGGAACTTGATGAAGCACAAAAGATTTATGAGGAACGCAGTAAATAAAATGAACTTATATAGATTGAACTTAAAACTTGAGGAAAGGGAGCGGAGCGACGGAGGGGAAGTTTGGAACTGGAGGAGCGATAGCGACCGCCTTTGTCTTCGGATTTCAACCGCGAACAGCAGTCTAAATCAAGAAATCCGAAGACAACAGCGGCCGGAAGTCCAAACATTCCCCGCAGTTGCGACTGACCCTTTACTCTAAACCTCTCAGTTCAATCTATATAGTGTGAGCAACGGAAGACCGGCTTAAGCGGTACACGGAGAACGTGCCCGCTTCTATGCCGGTCTCCTCATTATGCCGGAGGGAGTCTAACATCATGCAGGAAGCAAATACAGAGCTGGTAGTATATCCGGTGCCGGAAGGTGCCGCTGGAAACCCGGATTTCTCGGTGAAGGTCCGCAGGCCGCAGGGGGAATGGCAGCCCTTGTTCTGCCACAATGTGAAGGTCGATATGCATGAAGTGCGCAATGCCTCCATGGTCTCGTTTGATTGTTCCGGGCCGGTGGAACTGGAGATTGTGAAGAATGACGGGATCGTTAAGGAAGCTGTTGTACGTCCTCTATCAGCGGATATAAACTGTGAATGCGAAAGGAATGTGATACTGCTCCGGCTGGATGGCCCGCGGCAGCTATCCTTGGAAGCGGACGGGGAACGGTTCCACAACCTGCATATTTTCGCCAATCCATTGGATGAGAATATCCCGGCTATCGCCGGTTCGGAAGTGCTTACTCTGGAACCGGGAACCCATGTCACGGCAGAAATCCAGGAGACCCTGGCCAGTTTGCCTGCAGATGAGAAACCCAAGGTGGTTTATTTTGCACCCGGCATTCACCGCCTGGATTCAGCCCGGCTTGAATTACCTTCCAATACAGTGATTTATATCGCGGGCGGGGCCGTGGTTTATGGCGGTTTTATTTGCAGTCATGTCCATGATGTGCAGATTTGCGGCAGGGGGGTTCTGTATATGTCGGATTTCGAGAAGACGACCTATTACCGCGGTGTGGAAATCAGCTATTCCCGGAACATCTCCATTGAAGGCATTACGGTTATTGATCCGCCCCATTATACGGTTCTGCTGGGACAATCAGAGCGAATCGACATCCGGAATATCAAAACCTTCAGTACCCGCGGCTGGTCTGACGGCATAGATATGATGGCTTGCACGGATGTGAAGATCGACAGTGTATTTCTCCGCACCTCAGATGATTGTATCGCCATCTATGCTTCGCGCGGCGATTACCAGGGCGATACCCGCAGAGTTGCCGTTACCCGTTCGATTCTTTGGGCGGATGTTGCCCATCCGGCCAATATTGGGACGCACGGCAACCATGAAGGCAATGGGGATGTGATTGAAGATATTCTATTCCACGTTATTGATATCCTTGAACATCACGAGCCTCAGCCGGACTATTGGGGATGTCTGGCGATCAATGCGGGTGACAATAACACGGTACAGAATGTTACTTACGAGGATATACGCATTGAACCTTTTGAACTCGGAGAGTTGTTTAACGTGAGAGTGCTTCAGAACCTCAAATACAATCCAGCTCCCGGTAAGATCATCCGGAATATTCTATTCCGAAATATATGCTATTCCGGCAGCAGCACTAATCCATCCCATATAGCAGGCTATGATGAAATCCGCAGGGTAGAGAACGTGAGGTTTGAGAATGTAACGATAAATGGCAGGCTATTGGATCTTTCGCAAGATGTTGTTATCGGAGCATATGTGAGTCAAATAAAATCCTGATCTAACTACAAAAACAAGTCCATGTTTCATAGTATATACTCGTTTGATGTTATAAGCGGAAGCTTTTGGTTAACTCATCTATATTCCCATTCCGGGAAACTTCCCAAAAAGGGAAAATCTCAAACACTCCTTTTTCCCTTTTTGGGAAAGGGTGTTTTTTTGCTGCCGCCGTTCATTCGACCGGATAACCCGTCTGACAGCTATAATTCAAGGAAACCGGCCTGGAAAAATAAAAATAGAGAATCCTGCAAAGTTGGCACGAAATTTGCTCTGTATATAGGTGAAGGCCAAATCAAGAGGAGGGATTCACTTGCATATTTCAAAAGAATTGCTTGGCGGGATGTACCGGAAGATGTTGAGTATCCGGAAATTTGAAAAGACTGCATCCACCTTTTTTGCTGAAGGGAAAATACCGGGCTTTGTCCATCTGTACATCGGGGAAGAAGCAATAGCCGTCGGGGCATGCGCCAATCTGCGGGATGACGATTATATTACGAGTACCCACCGGGGGCATGGACATATCGTGGCCAAGGGCGGGAATCTGAAATATATGATGGCAGAGCTGTTCGGCAAAGAAACCGGATACTGTAAAGGCAAAGGCGGTTCTATGCATATTGCAGATGCGGAGCTGGGCATTTTGGGCGCCAACGGAATTGTTGGTGCGGGCCATCTGATTGCAACCGGGGCGGCTTGGAGCGCTCATTATAGAGGAAGCGATCAGGTCAGCGTGTGCTTTTTCGGAGATGCTTCCACGAATCAGAGCACATTTCATGAAGCGATGAATTTAGCGAGTTTATGGAAGCTGCCAGTAATTTTTATATGTGAGAACAATCTGTATGGGATATCGGTCAGCCAGGCCAGACATCAGACGATCAAGGATATTGCCAAACGTGCCGAGGGCTATTGCATGCCTTCCCTTACGGCCGACGGCAACGATGTGGTTACGGTGTATGAACATGTGCAAGAGGCGGTACAGCGGGCGAGAAATGGTGAAGGTCCTACCTTGCTGGAATTCAAAACATACAGACAGCACGGACACTTCGAAGGTGATCCGGGAGCATACCGACCGAAGGAAGAAGTAGAGGCCTGGCTGCTAAAGGACCCAATTCCCAGATTTGAGGAGTACCTTATGGAGCACAAGCTAATGACGGCAGACGAGTTGAAGCAGATCGGGGATGAGGTTGACGGGGAGATTCAGGAGGCGCTTGATTTCGCTTTTGCCAGCGATTATCCGGCTCTGGAATCTTCGGTTCAAGGTATTTATTCCGATATCGTTGAGGAGGCGCGCAGCAGATGAGAAAAATGACCTATGGTGAAGGAATCCGTGAAGGTATGCGCAGCAAAATGCTGGAGGACCCGAATGTGGTATTGCTTGGGGAGGATGTCGGGCCGTACGGAGGAACCTTCGGGGTAACGAAGGGGCTCTGGGAGCAATTCGGTGAAGAGCGGGTACGGGATACTCCGATTTCCGAAGGAATTATTGTTGGGGCTTCCGTAGGGGCAGCAGCAACAGGGCTGAGACCTGTTGCCGAGCTGATGTTCATTGACTTTCTGACCTTCGGCATGGACGGACTGGTGAATCAGGCTGCGAAGATGCGATACATGTTCGGCGGCAAAATCTCCGTGCCGCTCGTACTGCGGCTGCCGGCAGGCGGTGGAATCAGTGCGGGGGCACAGCACTCCGGATCACTGGAGGCCTGGGTGACGCATGTTCCGGGACTTAAGGTGGTCTATCCTTCCAACGCTCAGGATGCCTGGGGGATGATGCTGACTGCGATTGAAGATGACAATCCGGTGGTGTATATCGAGAGCAAGGTTCTGTATTCCAAGAAATATGAGGTGGACGACAAGGTTGCCGCGATTCCTTTTGGCGTAGCCAGCATCAAGCGGGAAGGAAGCGACGTTTCCATTATTACGTATGGCAAGCAAGTGGATGATGCGCTTAGTGCCGCAAAAGCTCTGGCGAAAGAGGGAATCGAAGCAGAGGTAATTGATCTGCGCTCGCTTTATCCGCTTGACCAGGAAGCGATCTTCGCCTCAGTCGCCAAAACTCACCGGGCGCTTGTTGTAACCGAAGAAGTGAAGCGGGGCGGGTTCGGGGGTGAACTGTCCGCCATGATCTCCGAGCTGTGTTTTGACGAGCTGGATGCTCCTGTTGTGCGAATCGGTGCACTTAATACTCCCGTCCCTTATTCTCCGGCGCTGGAAGCCTATGTGCTGCCAAATACGGATGATATTATTCAGGGCATCAAGAGCATGTTCTGATCAGGCTCAGGAAATGTCAGTAAGCAAACTTGCGGAGGTGCACAATGGCTGAACTTATCGTTATGCCCAAATTAGGGCTCACTATGACCGAGGGGACAATCTCCAATTGGCGAAAAGCTGAAGGGGACACCGTGGCCCAAGGGGAAATCCTGTTTGATGTGGAGACCGACAAAATCTCCAATGAAGTTGAAGCAAAGGTTGGCGGTGTACTGCGGAAAATCATTGTAGAGGAAGGCACTGTTGAGATCTTCCAGCCGGTTGCTGTCATAGGCAATGCCAGTGAGGATATTTCCGCTCTGCTCGGTGGGGGCGGGATGCCGGCAGTTCCCGCTCCTGAACAGGGCAGAGCTCTGGCTGATACCGGAGTAGCTACGTCAGATTCCAGTGAAACGTCGCTTCATGCTGCCGGGGGCAGAATCAAGGCTTCGCCGTATGCGAAGAAGACAGCCGGGTTGTTGTCCGTTGATCTGCAGCAGGTGAAAGGGAGCGGGCCGCAGGGCAGAATTACCGAAGGGGATGTACGTAAGTATGCCGCAGAAGGCGGCAGCAGATCCGTAGATAAATTGAAAATATCTCCAGCGGCGGCTAAGGAAGCGGCGGCGCTTGGAATTGATCTTTCCGGGCTCCATAAAGAAGGGAGAATTATGAAGGAAGACATCCGCTCCTTCGCAGCAGCCTCCAATCAGACAGCGGTACAGACCGCAGTACAGGCCGCCGTGCAGGAAGTCAAACGTGTGCCGATGAACAGCATGCGCAAAATCATCGCCAAACGAATGCTGGAAAGCCAGGCGGTTTCTCCGACTGTGACCTACAATATGAAGCTGGATACAACGGCTCTGGGTGCGCTGAGACAGCAGCTGAAGGAGACGCTCAAGGTTACTTATACAGATTTGCTGGTCAGTATTGTAGCCAGGTCCCTGCTGGAGTTTCCACTTCTGAACTGCTCCATTGAGGGAACCGAGCTTGTCATGAGAAATTATGCCAACATCGGCGTAGCCGTGGGACTGGATGAAGGACTAGTTGTTCCTGTGGTCAAGAATCCCGCGCAAAAAGGGCTGGCAGAAATATCGCAGGAAGTGAAACGGCTGGCGGCAGGAGCCAGAAATAACAGCTTGACCTCCGAGCAGATGACGGGAGGCACCTTTACCATTACCAATCTGGGAATGTATGGAATGGAGTCCTTCACACCGATTATCAATCAACCTGAGGTTGCTATTCTGGGCGTCAATGCCATAGTGAATACTCCGGTCGCAGTCAATGGAGAAGTTGTCATCCGACCCTTGATGAACATCAGCCTGACCGCTGACCATAGAGCAGTGGATGGAACGGTTGCAGCGCAATTTATGCAAAAAATCAAAGCCTATGTAGAGAAACCGGCACTGCTGCTGCTGTGAGAAGCGTATGCTTCCGAAGTCAGTTTTGCGAAGTGAAATAAGAAAGCCTAAGCTATCAAAACTTAGGTGTATGCTTCCGAAGTGAGTTTTGCGAAGTGAAATAAGAAAGCCTATGCTATCAAAACTTTTAGGAGGACAACAATGAGGATCGTTGTGCTTGGAGGCGGCCCAGGCGGATACGTGGCCGCAATTAGGGCTGCGCAGTTGGGGGCGGAAGTTACACTTGTGGAGAAGAAGGCGCTGGGAGGGACCTGCCTTAATGTCGGCTGTATACCCACCAAGGTGCTGCTTCATACCTCGGAGCTGTATACACACCTGAAGCGGGATGCCAAGGAGCTTGGTATTGAAGCGGGCGAGGTCTCAGTGAACTGGGGCCAGTTGCAGAAACACAAAGATAAGATCATCAGAATAAACACTGGAGGCATCGAGACACTGCTCAAAAAAAACAAGATTGCCAAGCTGAGCGGCTCAGGCAAATTTACAAGTAGCAGCGAACTGGAAGTGACTGCAGCCGATGGCAGTGTCCGGGCGCTGGGCTTTGACCGGGCGATTATCGCTACCGGCTCAGAGCCCTCGATCGTGCCTATTCCCGGTGCAGAACTGGAAGGGGTTATAACAAGCGATGAAGCACTATCGCTCCCTGCGGTACCGGAGCGCCTCTGCATTATTGGCGGCGGGGTAATCGGCTGTGAGTTCGCTAGTGTCTATAGCAGCTTGGGCTGCAAGGTTACGATTATCGAGATGCTGCCCGAACTGATCGCGGTCATGGACCGTGATATTGTGCAGTGCCTGCGAAAGGAATTCGCAAGCACCGGCATAGAGATGCATACAGAGACGAAAGTGGAGAGAATCGAGCAGACGGCGGCAGGATTGCGGGTAGTCACTTCCACCGGTTACGGCCATCATGTCATAGAGGCGGACAAAGTGCTGCTGTCCATTGGCCGGCGGCCGGTGACTACGGGCCTGGGACTGGAGGACATCGGGGTGGAGATTAAACGCGGTGCAATTCAGGTCAACCGGAATATGGAGACCAGCATACCGGGCATCTATGCTATCGGGGATTGCAACGGAGGAATCATGCTGGCACATGTAGCCTCCGCAGAAGGGGTTATTGCTGCGGAAGCGATTATGGGTGAGCCATCGCTGATAGATTTCAGAACGGTCCCTTCCTGTGTCTACACACGGCCCGAACTGGCATCCGTGGGAATGACGGAGGCAGAGGCCATACAGCAGGGATTTCAGGTGAAGACCGGGGTATTTCCGCTTCAGGCCAATGCCAAATCCATGATCATGGGTGAGAGCAACGGGCTGGTGAAGTATGTTGTTGACGCCGGCAATGATGAAATTCTGGGGCTGCATATTGCGGGACCGCGGGCAACGGACATCATTGTGGAAGGGGCGCTGGCTATTCGCCTTGAAGCAACGCTGGATGAGGTCGTTACCACCATTCATGCCCATCCGACAGTTGCGGAATCGTTGCACGAAGCTGCGCACGCCGTTCATAACCGTGCCATTCATCTTCACGTTTAACGTATAGCCTTCAATTCACCAGAGAGATGTCAAATACGATGAACAGACTATGCCGATCCCTTATATCCCTGCGGATTGTCATACTAAGTTCATCGTATTTGTCTTTTTTGGACGTTATGGCGATTTATAATAGAGAGAGATAATGTAAGCGTATACACGACGAGGGGTGAGCAAATGAGGCTTGCTTTGGATACTAAGCAACGAATGGGTTTGTCGCCGGGGCTGCGGCAATCCCTTGAGGTACTACAAATGGACTTGCAAGAGCTGGGGCAATATGTGGACCGGTTGTCAGAGGGAAATCCGCTGATTGAGGTTCAATATTCATTAGGCGGCAGCAGGGTCAGAAGCGGAAAGAGTACCCAGCATTTGCTGCAATATGTGGCCGGTCCCCGGCAGAATCTGCAGGATCATCTGTTGTCGCAATTAAATCTGCTCTCGCTGCCTGAGACGGAACGGTCTCTTGCGGCCTATCTGATCGGCTGCCTGGATGATAAGGGATATTTTGTTGAACGGGTAGAGGAGACGGCCGCCGGACTGGGAGTCGGCTGTCAGGATATCGAAACCGGACTGAGATTCGTTCAGTCCTTGGAGCCTTACGGAGTCGGCGCCAGGAATTTGCAGGAATGTCTGGTGCTGCAACTGGAACACACCGGCAGAATAACACCCTTATTACGGAAGCTGATTGAACGCCATCTTGAGCAGTTGGGCAGTAATCAGTTAGTCCGTGTGGCCAAAGAATTGAAGACTTCACTAAAGAGTATTAAGGAATCATGCAATGTGATTAAATCCTTGAATCCCCGCCCCGGCAATACCTTTGATCATGGGGAATCAACGGTGTACATTGTGCCGGATGTATCCGTTGTGTTGAAGAACGGCTTGTACGAAGCCGCCCCGCATCCTTTGTCGTGCCCGCAGATTACCTTTGCCGAAAGCTATCAACGTTTGTTCAGCCTGAGCGGAGACGAAGAAACACGCAACTATCTGCGGGAGAAGAACGAACAGGCCAACTGGATCATGAAATGCATCGAAGAACGAAAGGTGACTTTATGCAGCGTGGTTGGCGCCATTTTGAAGCTGCAGCGGCCTTTTTTCGAAAGAGGGCAGGATTATCTGATGCCCTTAACCCTTGGCAGAATAGCTGAAGAACTGGATCTTCATGAGTCTACGGTGAGCCGGGCGATCCGGGGCAAATATGTGCAGTGTACATGGGGAACCTTTGAGTTAAAGTATTTTTTTCCTTCCGGAATTACGGGAGAAGATACCGATTGGACACCGGATGCCTTGAAGAGAATCATCCGTGACATTATAGAGGGCGAAGATAAGCGGGCAGCCTATAGCGACCGCAAAATCACCGAGCTTCTGCTTGAGCAAGGTGCGGTCCTCTCCCGCCGGACGGTCGCCAAGTATAGGGAATCCATGCGGATTGCCTCCGCCCCGGGCAGACGTGATTATCCGATTTAAATGCTGCACGCAACGGAAAGGAGCAGTAGACATGCGAATCAGCTACGCACAATCGCTTGGGAACTGGGAACATTTCATATCCAGCGGGGAGATTGCCGCCGGGACCAAGCCGGAAATAGCCGCTTCATGGAGAAGATGCCGCCAATCCGGAGTCGATCCGATGCGCGGCAAGGGAATGCAGGTGTCAGAAGAGGAACTGGCTTCCCGCTTACTGGAGAAGAAGCAGCTTCTTTCCATTGCAGGGCCGGTCATGAACAGTATCTTTCAGATCATTAAGGATACTGTATACGCAATTGTCTTGACCGATCAGGATGGGGTGCTTCTGCACACGATGCTCAATAAGGAGCTTGAACCAGAATGTGTCAAGGTGAATTTCGTGGAAGGGGCTAAGTGGGATGAGCTCAGTGTGGGCACCAATGCGGTCGGCACTGCACTGGCTATCAATGATGAAGTTCAGGTGCTCGGCGGCGAGCATTATTGCACAACGCACCATGCTTGGACCTGCTCGGCCGCACCAATTCATGATAGCCGGGGCAACGTGATTGGCTGTCTGGATCTGTCGGGCAAGGCCGAAGATGTGCATGCCCATACGTTCGGCGTTGTGGTGTCGGCGGTCAGCAGTATCGAGAAGCAGCTGCATATGCTGGAGACGAGCCAGATGATGCATGCCGTATTTCAGTCGATGCAGGACGGGCTGCTTGTCATTGACACCGAATACCACGTACGGCATTTTAATGAAAGACTGGCCTCAATCTTTATGCTCAGCCTGCAACAGATGGAAGCTTTATGCATCAAAGAACTGCTGGAAGAGGTCGATTTGGACAGTGTATTTGCCGGTGAGAGGCATTTAAGCTACGCGGACTGTACACTTACCGTCGGCAGCAACAAGATCGATTGCATGGTGAACATTTATCCCTTCACCTTCGATGACAAGATTCTTGGCGCTTCGCTCACGATCAGGGAAGCCGGGCAGGTGCGCAAAGAGGTCAATCAATTGGCCGGCTTCAAGGCGAACTACCGGTTCGAGGAAATCATCACGGACAATTCCTATATGCAGGGACAAATTGCTTTTGCCAAGAGAATTGCGAAGACAAATTGTACTGTGCTGATCGAAGGGGAGAGCGGAACAGGAAAGGAGCTGTTTGCCCAATCCATTCATAATGCCAGCCTGCGGGCCGGAGGCCCCTTTATTGCGATTAACTGCGCGGCGCTGCCTAAAGATCTTGTGGAGAGCGAACTGTTCGGCTACGAGAAGGGCTCCTTCACGGGAGCGCTGCGGGAAGGCAATCCGGGGAAGTTCGAGCTGGCGCACGGGGGAACTATTTTTCTGGATGAAATCGGGGAACTGCCGCTGGAAATTCAGGCGAAGCTGCTCCGTGTTCTGGATAACCATAAGGTCCGCAGAATCGGCGGCAAGCATGAGCGGACGCTGGATGTAAGAGTCATAGCGGCCACCAACCGCGATTTGGTGGAGGAAGTAAGCCTGAAATCTTATCGCAGCGACCTTTATTACCGTTTGAATGTGATCAATATCAAGCTGTCACCGCTAAGGGAACGCACGGAGGATATTGCACCGCTGGCGAGACTCTTCCTGACGAAGTGCAACCGTGATCATCCCGGCCCGGCAAAGCAGTTCAGCCCCTCCTTTCTGGAAGCCTTGCAGAGCTATGAGTGGCAGGGAAATGCACGTGAGCTTCAGAATGCCGTGCAGCGGGCTTATTATGTGTGTAGCTTCGCTTGCATTACCCATCTGGATTTGCCCCCCGTAAGGATTACACCTGTGCAGCACAGCAACAGCGGTAGTGTGGCAGTGTCACAGCAGCCTGTAAGGGAGGCGTCCGGCAAAAAAATGGAGCAGATAGAGATCGAGAGTATTTGTAGTGCGCTTCAAACCTGCAGCGGCAATGTTGTGACCGCAGCCAAAATGCTGGGCATAGGGAAATCGACCATGTACCGGAAGATTACGGAGTATGGGATAAGCAAATAGGATAAATTTAAAGGATATTTTTGATACGTTCTCCTATGATGAGAATCAATTAGTCTAAGCATTTTTGTTCAGCCGACTTCATTGGATGAACTGGTTCTTCCAAGCCCGGATTTATAGTAAATCAGTATGTATTTATACAGCAGGTTGAAGCAAAGGGAGCGCCAAAGAAGGCGCTGCTCCCTTTGCTTTTTTTCGTGAATGGTATCTAGAAAAGGCTTGATAGTCGTATAGGAAACACCTAACGTTCTAGTAAGCTTTTTTTATTTTACATTGCCTTCTGAAGCTTCGATGTATTAAAAAACAAAGTGAAGAAAAACAGCACCAGAGTGGAGGGCGAAATGAATATAAGGAAATTTCCATGGAAGAAAAATGTGTTTCGAAGACTGATGGAAAGCATCCTGAGATTGCAGCAGCGGCTCAATGCGATACGGAACAGCAGCACTTACATCATTGATGTGTACGCTTACATTCAGTCGGTTCAGAAAAAGATCTCGGCTTTTGACCGTGTCCTCCTTTAATCAGGAGGAAATGGACGGGCTGAAGCTTGCGATGGATTCAACGGGATCGCAGCTCCGGGATATGAACGGCAGGCTCTTCATAAGTGCAGCCTATCCCACAACTTCACCGGGGGGCAGCAGAAAACCTCAATTCATCCTGTCTGTTGAATTTTCCAAAACAAGCTGAATGAGAACTCAAGAAAATTGTGAACTCATCCGACGAGCTGCTCATGCTGATCAATCCGGAATATATGATCTCCACAAGCGCCGGGGTCAGACCCGATCCCATGATTGCGGATATTTTGTCCAAACATTCAGAACAAAATCTGGTCAGAACGATGAACTTCGCGAATGCCCGCTATTTGGCGGTATATGCCTATTCCCCGTTTTTTGACGCAGTGCTTAGCAAATATGTTCCGGTAAACGCGGTCTTTGCGCCGCTGGACAAGTTCAAGAACTGGTTCCTGCTGCTCGCGGCGTTATCCGTGATGATTATTGTAATGTATTCTCTCTACGCTTATAAGTACATCCACAAGCCGCTGCTTTATCTGGTTAAAGCGACCTGTAGCGGTGCCTACCTGCGAGAAGCCTGCCGAGTAGAACAGCTGCTGCCAATTGGCGGCAGGCAGCGGCTCGACGTTCACATGGATGGTCTGCCGCAGCTCTGCAAGCTCATCGGCCGTATTTTCCTTCGTATAGCTGATATCATGGGTCAGCAGAATGCCTCCGGGCTTCAGTACCCGGTAATATTCGGGCGCGCTGGATTGAGGTGGTGCACATGTTGCAGGCTACCTCCAGCACCTTGCTCTCACTGCCCAGCTCCGCCTGACCCAGCAGCCAGTTGGTGGCAACCACACCGCCTGGGCGCAGACGCTTTTTTTCCAGCTTGGCAAGGAAATTATGGCCTACCACCTTCTTCATCCTCCAATCCTCACCTTCTGCTCCGGCTTGACTACAATCAGCAGCATCTGGAAGGCTTCAACGGCTTGCAGGGCATTGGGAATATTGGCCGGCATGAGGATGCTCTCATTGTGCTGCAGCAGGAACTGCTCACTGCCAATCGTGATTTGGGCTTGTCCGGACAGGATTTGAACGAGTGCATCACCGGGTGAAGAGTGCCCTCCAATCGAGGATCCTTTATCGAGAGACAACAGCGTCATTGCCAGATTAGGCCGCTGCACCAGCGTCAGGCTGCAGACCTGCTGCTCCTCAATGCCGATGATTTCTCTTAAATCCAGAACTTGCGACTGCGGAAGCTCAGGGTTTTGCACTGCGGGATCGGCTAGCTCGTCCCGGAGGGGCTTGCTTTCAATGAACTGGCACAGGGTGTCTGATTTCTACATCAGACACCCTGCGGTGTTCACGTAGGATTACGCCGCGATTATCTAGTATTTACTATGTCTTCTTTCGTAAGTTCTTGGTATAAGGTAAGTTTCTCTTCGGCGAGAGAAATCATGTAATCAATTTCTTGTCGCCTGGATTCCAGTCCCATCAGATGCTTCTCAAGGATTTCAATCCGCTTTTTTAAGGTAGGATTATAATTAGAAGGATTCTCCCCTTGTTGAATTTTATCCATTACACAGCCCTCACGAGTAAATTCCGTAATCTCCTCAAGCGATAAGCCCAATTTTTTTAGTTTATTTAGACATTGAATGTAGGAAACCTCGCTTTCTTTGTAGACACGTGCCCCTCCATTACTACGCTTGGGTTCATGTAGTACCCCGATTTTTTCATAATAACGAATTGTATAAGGAGTTAATCCCGTTTTTTCTGACACTTGACTTATTGTAAGCATCCGATTTCTGTCCCTCCTTTTTAATGCTGATATTGAAAAATATTATACAGCTTTCAGTTAACTCAAAGCCAATGTTTACAATTGCCCCTAACTTCACCCTGAAAAATCTCTTGACTTCCAGTTGACTCTAACTTGTAAGTTAACTTTACTAATTGATAAAGGGGTGTAACAATGAACAACGAATATTTCACGATTCAACAAGCATCGGAAGGTATCTGGGGTGCTATTTCGGTTCCAGGCAGCGGTTCTCTGGGGAATGCAGCAATTATTGATCTTGGGGATTTAACCGTTGTAGTGGATACAACCAACCTGCCGCATTCTGGTGCTTTGTTACGTCATACTGCTGAACAATTAACAAACAAACCGGTTAAATATGTAGTGAATACACATTTTCATGGAGATCATGTCAACGGCAATCAGGAATTTATGAAAAGCGAATTTATATCTACCGTTTGGACAAGAGATTTGCTTTCTGATATGGGTGAAGTGAATATTGATCTCATGCAGCAAAACATTCAAAAGTTAATAACTAGCCTAAATCATGTACGTTCAACGCAAAGAGATCCCCACATGCTAACTGAAATCGACTATGATCTTTCCGTACAGCGAGCCCTTTATGATGCCATCCCTTCCCTTTGCAGGGTGATACCCACGATAACTTTTGACGATAAACTCGTTATTCAAGGAACAAAGCGAACAATCGAAGTTTTATCTTATGGAGGCGGTCATTCTTTAAGTGATGCTGTTGTGTACGTTCCAGAAGAGCAAACTTTGATTGCTGGTGATTTAATATCGACTAAGACCATTCCGGTCATACCATACGGTAATCCATACGCTTGGATACGCATCCTTAAACGAATTCAAAAAGACCTCAAGGTCGATACTGTCATTCCTGGACACGGAGATGTATCTAATTCAGATCGAATCACGGATGTCATACGTTTTTTGGAGAAAACGATCACTTATGTTTCTGGAGCTGTAAAAAGCGGGAAATCAGAGTCTTATTGGCTGGAACAAGGGGTATTAAAAGGCTATGAGGATTGGCATCTGCCCCAGTATTTCAGATGGAACTTTCGCTGGCTCTTTAATAGTATGCTTGTTCAAAATAACAGATGAGACAACAAGCAACACTGTTTGCAAAATAAATATAGAAACGAGGATAAGTATGAAGTATACCTTATAATTTACACGAAGGAGGCACCCACCGGGCGGTAAAGCAGAAATAGTTAAGAACTATTTTATAATTTGAAGCTTAATAAATTGGATGAGATATATGGACGAAAAACGGATATACAAACCACTCGATGACCTCGCATCTGGGGGAAGTTGTAAAAAAAAGTATGTTTTTATCGGAGAGTAGGGCAAGTCATGAAACTTAGAGGGACAATGACAGAACAAGCATTTAGAGAAGAATTAAGCACCTCAAGAACTATTCTTTTCAATGATATATCCATGCGAAGATTTCTAAATATTATTAGAGAGGCCTTCCCTGCAATGAAAACAGCATACATCTTATATTGGACACCAGAGCAGGGGGAAGACATTATTACTTTTCTTGTGGACATACACTCAGTTATTAAGATTGAATTGGATCGCTACGATTTAAAAACAGCACCTATAGTTGATGTTTGTTCAAGGGACGTAGTAAGATAAATCAGCTTAAAATTGCCGTAGCTTTGGATTTAGCTAAGAACGATCTGGAATTTTGAAAAGAAGATTGTGATGTGATGTAAACGAAGAATATTTTATTAAAGGGGATCCGAATAAACGTCATGAGTATATTAGAAATTAATAGTATAATGATATATTTCTGAATAAATAGGGGAACAGACCGATACTAAGAATTCACAAAAGGGGGGATTAGGATGTTCAAAATTGGGGCGTTCGCGAAACTGAGCGGCGTGACGGTGAAGACATTGCGCCACTATGATGAACTCGGCTTGTTAAAGCCCGCGCATGTGGACGAAGAATCGGGATATCGTTTTTATACTGCGGAGCAACTGCTAACGATCCGCCGTATCGCAGGTTTCAAAGAGCAGGGCTTAACCCTTGAGAAGATGCGACCGATGCTCACCGGAACCACCTCTCTAACGAAAGCGGAGCGCACGTTGCTTGAGAAACGAAAGGAGCTGGAGCGCCAGATACAAGAGGCTCAGCAGCAAATTACGGTGATTGATGAGCGACTCGTGCGGATTAAACGGAATGAGGCGGTTGGGGAGGAAGGGAAGTTCTTGCTTCGAAGCGTGGATCCGGTTCTCGTCGCTTACGTCCGCGAGACTTTGCCAAAAAACCAACTGTGTCTGTTGCTCGACGAACTGAAGCAGTATGTCTGCTCACATGGGGAAGAGCCGGACCGTGAGATGACAATCGTCTGGCATCGGAGGAGCGATTGCGATGAAGAGCCTTCGGACATCGAGGTCGCTATTCCTGTCTCAAAACCGATTCCTAATAGCGGCAGGGTGAAGATTCACCAATTGCCCGGCATAAAGGAAGCTGCCTCTTTTACTCATCGATGTGACCCGTATAAGGATAATTGCAAGGCGAGCGAGACGCTACGGGCTTGGATTGCTGGCACGGGCTACCGGCCACTCGAGGCGATACCGGTTCGGGAGATTTATCTGACGTCGGATAAAGATATTTATGGTCAGCTACGTTTGGCAGAGGCGATCGTGCCGGTTGAACGAGTCTGAAAAAAGATTGGAGTACATTCCTTGACTCTCCCCTTATGAGGAGGGTTTATCATGGTATCAACCCATTATAAGGAGTGGATCTACATGAATTTGAAGCGTTTGGAAGGCCGAATCGCAGTCGTTACAGGAGCCAGCCGAGGGATAGGGAGAGCGATCGCGCTGCGTCTCGCCGCTGAAGGTGCGCTAGTCGCAGTACATTATCGCACACGGAGGGATTCGGCGGCAGAGACGGTTTCTGCGATCGAAGCAGCGGGAGGTACAGCTTTTGCCATCGGTGCCAAGTTGGATTCTCTGGAGGGAGTCGATCGACTTCTTCAGGTCTTGGATGAGGAACTTATCCGCAGAACGGGCATCAACCATTTTGATATCTTGGTTAACAATGCCGGCATCGGCACATCCCCATCATTTGAAGAGACGAGCGAAGAGGACTTTGATCGGCTGTTCGCGGTCAACGTCAAGGCGCCGTTCTTCCTCGTCCAGCAATCGATCGGACGTCTTCGAGACGGAGGTCGCATTATCAATATCTCATCTGGAGTGACACGAATTGCCTATCCGCATATCATGACCTACAGCCTAACCAAAGGCGCACTAAATACATTCACCCTACACCTGGCTCAGCTTCTGGGTCCGCGGGGTATTACAGTGAACGCTGTCATGCCCGGCATAATCGATACCGACGTAAACGCGTCGTGGCTACACACGCCCAATGGCCGTAAGTCTGCGGTAGAGATGTCGGCACTTGGACGCGTCGGCGAGCCTTCGGATATCGCAGACATCGTCGCCTTCACGGCGTCACCTGACGGCCGATGGATAACGGGACAAATGATCGATGCGACCGGCGGATCGCATTTGTAGACTATGTCAGAACAGAAGCTAAGGTGGACGAAAATACCTTCTATTTAACGTTGTTGGAGTTCGTTGTTGATTTATGAGGTCAGCCTTCGCGCATAGTTCTCTAAGATGAGACGCACAATATTAGGGTGATTTGCCATATCTGCATTGAGCTTATATGCTTGTGGCGTTGCAAGGCAGAATCATTCGAGAATAAGATGAGGAGGCGCTAAGTTCTAATGTCCAATAAAAAAAGTTACTATGCATTTGAGGATCCGCTTGGCACCAAAGTTGAATTTCAAGCCACTAGCTTACAACAAGCCATGGTGATTAAAAAGAAGAAGGCTCATGAACTGGGGATTCCTAAAGAGGCTTTTGAACTCACAAGCATACGTAAGAAACCAAGCCAGAGCGCATAAAGCTTGTAATGGAACCTTAGTGAGAAAGAGGAGCCAGCGGATAAATGACCGCTGGCTAGAAAGCTTATTCACCCGTTAGGGTGATTTTGTTCAAATATAATGGACAGGACAGAATGACTTCTAATCAGGCTTTACTGCGATAGGAAGAAGTTAACACACCGGTGCTATCCACAAGGCCTAGCTCATAAGCTTTTTGCAACGTGGAGAAACGAAACCTACTCTCAGCAGAAACACCATTGTGCTGTTCATATATACGATTGTTTGAAATTTCATCATTAGAAATCTGGCGCGCATTGTACGAATTTAATTGTTCGTCCTTCTGAATTGCTCCCATAAAATCATCAAAACTCATCGAATTGCTGGTATCACTTGTTTTAATGCCCCGTTCTTCATTTTGCACCCGATTTCCGATGACCAAATGGGCATAAGCTGACCATTCTGCTGTGGCTCTTCCATTACTTGCGGCTATATAAGACAATACCCTCTCTCCTTTCAAATAATGCAATAATACAAATATCGGAAAATATCATTTTATTGAACTACAATTGCTTTGAAACCGGCATAAGAAGTATAGGGTGTAATATAATTTTGAGCACTTGCAGTTAGTGTGCCAGTGCTAACATTATTGAGGTTAAAGGAGAGATAGCGATTCTCTCACCGTCAAGTTATCGCCCATGCCGGGCGCACACCCAAGAAACCCAAGGTCCTGTAAAGACCTTGGGTTTTTTGACAAGCTGTTGATCAAGTTTTCTCGCTTATGAAATGTTAATATGAATAGTGAGATATAAGCTTTTTGGACGTCAAAAAGGAGGAAACGTAAAATGAGCCAAAAGCATGGAATAGACATGTTCGAGGAATTGCGTTCTGAACTAATCGGATATTGTTATCGGATGACGGGGTCCATTTTTGAAGCGGAAGATGCGGTGCAGGATACGCTGCTCCGCGCCTGGCAGAACTGGGACCAGATTAGGCAGGATTCCTCCCGTAAAGCTTGGATGTATCGGATTGCCACTAATGTTTGTTTGGACAGGTTAAGGAATGCAAAGCGTCGGGCACTTCCGATGGATCTCTCAGAACCAGCGGCTATTATTATGGAACCAAGGGACAGCTTGCCCCGGAGCTCTTGGATCTGGCCGGCCCCCGATAACGTTGGTGACCCGGCCAATATCGTGGTTAGCAGAGAAACCATTCGATTATCTTTTATTGCGATGCTGCAAATATTGCCGCCACGGCAACGTGCCGTACTGATCTTGCTTGATGTCTTCCGATGGACGGCTAATGAGGCAGCGAATGCGATGGGGATGACCACGGCAGCCGTCAACAGTGCTTTGCAGCGGGCTCGCTCGACACTCGCTCGCTCGAATCTTCGGTCCGAAGAATTACAAGGGGGAGATGTCCCGGCAGATCAACAAGTGCTTGCAAATTATATGGAAGCTTTCGAACAGTACGACATCAATGCATTGTTAGCATTATTCCACGAGAACGGCAGCTTGTCGATGCCGCCATTTAAGATGTGGGTTCGTGGCAGCTCTAATCTGTCGTCATTCTACAATATTACACGCAGCCATTGTTTGGGTTCCAGATTGCTGCCAATTCGTGCTAACGGGGATAGTCCCGCTTTTGCTCAGTATGTACCCGCCGGACCGGATGGGCTGCTGGCTCCGTGGAGCATTCATATTCCAGAGATGGAACAGGGTAAGATCGCTCATATCCATTATTTTATTGACTCCGATTTATTTGTTCGATTTGGATTGCCGACAGGTTTGGACGCGAAGCAGGATTTTTCAATAGACCGATGAGTTTATGGTGCCCGGATCGTCTATACTAATGAACCACATTGAATCCAATCAAAATTTAAGGAGGAACAATCTTATGACGGTAAAACTTACCCCTTATATTACTTTGGAGGGCCGGGTAAAGGAAGCAATTCAATTTTATGAACAAGCCATCGGTGCAGAAATTCTCTCCATGGTGACTTACGGTGAAATGCCGGACATGCCTGGTACGTTCATTGACGATCTGAGTAATCTTGTAGCGCACGCCAAGTTAAAGGTCGGAGTAACGGAGCTCATGTTATCGGATGCTCCAGGGGGTTCGCCTAGTGAAAACGGAAAACGGGTCACCATCTGCATTACAACGAATGAAGTAGAAGAATCAAAACGGATGTATGAAGCCTTGCGGCAAGAGGGTCAGGTCAATATGCCGTTTAAAGAGGAACCATTCAGTCCAGGGTTTGGGGATGTAACGGATAAATTCGGCGTGACTTTTCAAATTTATACTGAAATTGAAGACTAAATTACGGATAAAGAGTTGCACCAGATGATGGTGCAACTCTCTTTTTTTGTAAATCTTGGATCTGCGTCGAAACCATCCGTGTTGTGCATAGTCGGTCTATGTTAAATCTTATTGTTGGGCATCCGCCCAAGCGTCCTTTCCGCGAATGCATATGATGATTATGCCTAATCATTGAAAGGAGCGATCATATATGGGATTTTTTCCAACGCCGGGAACCGGCGGAGGATTTCCTGGGGTCCCGGGAGGACCGGGGTTTCCAGGTGGAAGTCCCGGAGGATTTCCGGGGACTCCGGGACTTCCGGGGGGTGCACCGGGAGGCGTTCAAGCGCCGACGGCTCCTCCACCGCAATTCGTACCGCAAATGCCGGCTACCGCTTTTGCCATCGACCCCGGGGGAATCAGACGATGCCTGTTCCGCAACACATACATTTGGCTGAACAACGGCGAGCAATTCTGGTTCTTCCCGGTATTCGTCGGGCGTAATTCTATTGCAGGGTTCAGATGGACTGGTTTCTTCTGGGCGTACTTCGGCATTGATTTGAATCGGATTAGCTCGTTCACCTGCTTCTAAGGCAGATAACAAAGAGAACAGCCGCAGGCTGTTCTCTTTGTTATGGTACTTTAGTTGTCATCGTATTTTCCCGACCCATGGTATGCTGTTATATATTCTAATAGAAACTGACAAAAAAGCAGCCCAACTTTATAATTGTTTTATATATCCTATAGCAGCACTAACCGGGAGGACGGCATGCAATTTCAACCAATGTATTATGATGGGGAATTACTTCTACCGAAGATCGAATTAGATATGACAACGTACCAATCGATTGGCATTATAACCGACTTGAAGCGAAAGCAGCTTTTAATGGATCAATTAGTTGATCATTCCCGATATTATTTATTTCGGGCTGGGCAGAACGAGTATATGCGTTTAACGGTGGAAGAGCTAATCACTTTTCTAATCAGAGTAACGGAGAGGAATGAGCGTGCCGCTTCGTTGATCGATTATTTTGCTTTAAAAGAGGAAAGGAAGGTAAAAATCAAGGACCTAAGCTCATCAAGAAGGATGTATGTGACCTTGCTGCGTGTTTTTTTTGCGCATCAGCCTTCACTTGTACTGGAAGAACCCTATTTTTACTTAGAAGAGCAAGATCGCCGTCAATTTAGACGGATTCTAGATGACCTTTTGAAAGAGAAGCAAGTATTAATTTTAACTTCGAATTTAGAGGATGCACTTATTTCCTGTGATGCCATTTACCGGTTGAACGAGTCCGGATTTCATCCACTTGATATTCGGGATTCCGAAGAGGATAAGCAGGAAGTACAGAAACAAGACGAGGCCAATATAACCTTGCAGAAGATCTCTACCAAAAGAAATGACAAGGTAATTTTATTTAATCCGCCTGAAATCGATTTTATAGAAAATGTAGAGGGTTCGATCCTTGTTCATGTGGGCGGGGAAAATTATGACTGTACTTTGACGCTAAACGAGCTGGAGCAGAGATTGTTGAATTTCGGGTTTTTTAGGTGTCATCGATCCTACATCGTTAATCTGCAAAAAGTAAGAGAGATTATTACATGGACGAAGAATAGCTACAGCTTGCGGTTAAATACAGGCCAAGATGCGGTGGTTCCGTTATCCCGTTCAAAATTGCATGAATTAAAAGCACTTCTTAACATTTAATTTCCGGGGAAATGTCGAACCAATCAAGCATTGGGTGGTACCATTCAGACGATAATAGCTACATTTCGGCGGGTTTTGATGGCTGGAAGCATGCAATCTGTATATGTTTAAGCCATCAACGCTAAGGAAGTGGTGTGAATGGATGTTATCCAAGTAGAACGTATCCGCAAGAGATTTGGAAATAAGGATGCGTTAGCAGATGTGTCTTTTTCAATTCCTAAGGGAGAAATTTTCGGGTTCCTCGGTCCGAGTGGTTCAGGAAAAACAACATTAATCAAGATTTTAACGGCGCAGTTAAATCCGACAAGTGGACAGGCAAGTGTATTTAACCAGCCGGCGGAGATGATGCAGCAGTCTTCACAGAAGATGCGCTTTGGCATTTTGACGGATAACAGTGGTCTATATGAACGATTATCGGTTGAGGAAAATCTGGAGCTGTATCGTAAGTTGTATGATCTTCCCCGATCTGCGGTCGATAAGGTGCTGCAGTTTGTGAACTTAAGCGGAGAGCGCAAAAAGAAAGCCAATCTCTTATCGAAGGGAATGCGTCAGCGTGTTTTGCTGGCCTGCGCGATTATCCATGAGCCCGAATTGTTATTCTTAGATGAGCCTACTTCGGCTTTGGACCCGGTTAACACCGCACATATTTATAAAGGCTTGCGCTACTTAAATGAGAAGGGGACAACGATTTTTCTGACTACGCATGATATGGCTGAAGCAGAATTGATATGCAATCGTGTAGCGATTCTGTATCAGGGACAAATTCAAGCCATCGGCTCACCGAAGGAACTTAAACGGCAACACCGGGAAAACGTAATTTGTGTTGAATTAATTAATGGGGAAACTTACGAGCTCCCGATCGGTGAGGGAACGGCTGATCAAATCGCGGATTGGATGAGACAGGGGCTAATTGACCGGTTAGAAACGAAAGAGCCCAGTCTGGGTGATATTTTTATTAAAATGACAGGAAGTGAGCTACTATGAGTATCTCATTGAAACGTGTGCGGGCGATATTTGTAAAGGACTACAAGGAGTTTTCACGTAACTATGCGCTGTCCATTATGCTGATTTTCCCAATTATTCTTGCACTTCTTTTTCGGAAGGCTGGCGCGTCTTTGCCTGGAGCCAGCGGTTTTCTTTTTAATACTTCGTTTGTATTACTAACATGCTTCGCACAAGCTTGCTTGATTGCGGAAGAAAAGGAGCGTAACACTTTACGGTCATTAATGATGACTCCGGCCACGAGCCTGGATGTTCTAACCGGTAAAAGCTCTTTAGTCTTTGTGATGTCTGTTGTTGTTCTCGCTATTTCTACATTATTATTTGGCTATGAGCCAGCTAATATATGGGCGTTTGTGGCAGTGATCATTCTTTCGATTATCCTGTACACAGCAGCCGGGACCATCTGCGGTTTATTCTCCAAGACGCTGCTTGAAGCCTCATTATCCATACTCCCTGTGGCGTTCATATTTATGGGTGCACCGTGGGGAGCAGTACTAGAGAAGGATTACCCGGTCTTCCAAGTGCTGGATTACATGCCAAGCAGTCAACTGGTGCATTTTCTAGGGATAAGCAATACAGGCTTTACAACGGGAGATATATTAAAACCCCTCCTCATTATTTTGGTATGGACCGTTGTATTAACGATTGTGTCTGTTGTTTTGTATCAACGACGGTTGAAGGATGAGTAGAACTTGATGAAAATATGCCGTTACAGACAGCGCGGTAAACCGTATCATATTTCCTGCTGATTGTCGCATGCCGTAACAGGTCCGTTTATAGCGTCTTACAGCTCCTGTCTGCACTACTGGGCGGGGGCTACTTAATGTTCAGTTTGTCCAGAAACTTCAAGATTCCGTTCAAGCAATGACCCCACTCGTTGAGCCATAAAGGATGGAGGGAGAGGCATTCCATTCTTGAACCACCATTCCACTACCCCTACGATTGCTGCTCCTAAAAATTGAATCTCAACATTCTCACCGTCGGTTAATCCTTGATTGCTCCCTTCGGGCTCTTTGTTCTCTAATTCTTGGAGAAAAAACTCAAGGAATCGATTGCGGAAAAAAGGGCTTCCTTTACTCGCTAGCAACGCGGAGAAGAATAAAAAATGACTCTCGAAATATTCGAACCATAACAATCCCGCATCTACATAATCGGCGTCATCGTCTGTCGAATCGCAGAGTTCCCTAATATCGTCAATATGTTCTTCGATGAGCTTGTCCAGAAGATCAAATTTGTCCGTGTAGTGAAGATAGATGGTTCTTCGGCTAATATCTGCCCTGTCGGAAATATCTTGTATCGTAATCTGATCGAATTTTTTTTCAATCATCAGTTCAATAACAGCCACTTTTATTGCTTCTTGGGATTTACGTATCCTTCTATCTATCTTTAACACTTGAGAATCACCAGCTTTCTTATAAATAAATACACAATTATAAAGGATATGTGAACTAATGCACGGAACCTGCCTTTTTAAGAATTGTAGACTTTTTATTTCTGTTTACAATTATACATACATAGTTGCTTCTTAATACACTAATGTGCATTTAAGTCGGAGGGGAATATTTCAATGAAAATTGCTATTATTGGAGCAACAGGGGGAACTGGAAGGAAAGTGATGGAGCGGCGACGGGAAGGAGCTTTCCGCAGGCAATCGGTGGGCGATAGGCATGAATCGCCGCATCTTCTCGAAGGCGATCAAGGATAAGGGCATTGCCGAGCATGCGGTGCAACGGAGTGACCTGGATTGGGTCATTGTACGACCGGCGGGACTGAATGACGCGGCTGCCACTCTGAACTATACAGCAGGACCATCAGCACGCATCGCTCCGTTCCGGCCGCTGTCCTTCGCAGACTGTGCCGACTGCCTTGTGCGGGCGGCTACGAGTGAGCCAGCATGGGTCAGGAAGATCGTTAATGTTGGACAACAATAACATGTTGATTAGATTGGCAGCATGGGCAGCATTGCTTGAGGCTGAGCGGTGAGGCTTCAATGTGAAGTTCATCGTTAACGATGGACATGATTTGGTGAACTGAATGCTTATCAATCTTCAGGAAGGGATGAAAAAATAATGTTTTATGTTTTCCTTTTTTTAGTCGTATCAATCCTTTTAGTTTCATTGTTTATAGGTATACACCCAACGTTTGGCGGAAACTCAACTAAAAAACAAAAACTGGTGTATAACGGGTTTGATAATTTTTCTAATGGGAAATTTGTCAATCAGGTTCCAACAAAGATGAAGATGAGTGCTATGGATATCCTCTCTATGATTAAGGATTCTATTTCTGGAAGAAAAGATCGTAAACCTAGGGGTCCTATTCAGGTGCCAAACATTGATTGGAAACAAATAAAAAGTGAAGAAGATAGTTTAACGTGGTTCGGGCACTCTGCTTTCCTAATGAGTATTGATAATAAAAAGCTATTGGTAGACCCTATGTTAGGACCTGTTGCTTCACCGGTTTCCTTCGCGGGCAGCAAGCGATACGGTAAAGATATGCTGCATATTATTGATGAAATGCCATTTTTGGACGCTGTTTTTATTACACATGACCATTATGACCATTTAGATTATCAATCCATTAAAAGACTAAAAAGTAAGGCCGGTCATTTTTTTGTTCCTTATGGAGTAGGTGCCCACCTCAATCGATGGGGAATTACAAAAGAAAAAATTACAGAACTCAATTGGTGGGACGAAGTTGTGTTTCAAGGTTTAACTGTTGCTTTAACTCCCTCGAAACATTTCTCTGGTAGAGGAATGTTTAATCGCGATACTACCTTATGGGGCGGGTGGGTTATTCTTGGAAAAAATACACGTTTCTATACCAGCGGAGATGGAGGATATGATTCACATTTTAAAGAAATAGGAAAAAAATACGGACCATTTAACATTACTTTAATTGAAGGTGGTCAATATGATAAACGATGGCCTTGGGTACATATGACACCTGAAGAAGCGATTCAGGCTCATTTAGATGTAAATGGGAAGAATATGATGTTAATTCATTGGGGAGCTTTTACCCTTGCTTATCATGGTTGGACAGAACCGGTGGAACGAGCCTTAAAAAAGGCAAACGAAGCAAAAGTTAAATTAATTACCCCTAAAATCGGCGAAACTACTCCATTAATTGGAGAGTTTTCCGTTCCTTTTTCATCATGGTGGAAAATTTAAGTTGGGGAATTCTGATATTCTATCTACCGCTATATACTTTTTTATTGTTTTCATTTATAAGTCAACATTTTAAGAACTTATACTCAAGATTAATTATATATCCAATGGGCTTATTGGGTTTGTTACATCTTCTTGGGTTAAAGTATTTTTAAAGGAGAGTGACAAGAGATGAACAATAGAGAAAGATTTTCGAACCGGGTCGATTCATATTTGAAGTACCGCCCGAGCTATCCGAAAGAGGCTGTTGATTATTTGTACGACTTCGTCGGTTTGCGTTCGAACAGTAAAATAGCAGACATCGGTTCAGGTACAGGAATCTTTTCAAAGCTACTTCTGGAACGCGGAAGCAATGTGATCGCGGTCGAGCCGAATCAGGCAATGCGGGTAGCCGCCGAGCAAATGTTAGAAAGCAATCCGAACTTTCAGACTATATCAGGTTCTGCAGAATCTACTGGATTACCTGATCAGTCAGTTGAGTTTATTGTCTGCGCACAAGCGTTTCACTGGTTTGATCGCTTAGCAACGCAAACCGAGTTCCGTAGAATTCTACAGCCGGGCGGGAGAGTAATACTAATCTGGAATTCCCGTCTTACAAACGGTACTTCATTTCGTGAAGAGTACGATCAACTGCTTCATACATACGGAACAGACTACGAAAAAGTCAATCATAAAAACATTTCTCAGACGATGCTTCTCTCTTTTTTCAAGGAAGGTACGATGCATGAAGCGCGATTCAGAATGAGTCAGGAGTTCGATTTCGAGGGCTTGAGAGGCCGGTTGCTATCATCTTCCTACAGCCCTGTACCCGGGCATCCGAATTACAATCCGATGATGACGGAACTGCGAAATCTATTTGATAGGAATAATCAGGATGGTAGTGTTCTATTCGATTATGAAACTGAGATATTTTGGGGAGAAGTATAGATCAAGCTTCGATTATAGAGAATCATGGTTATTTAGATTTTTGGCTATGTTTAAGTACAATGTTGATTCTGGACATGAAAATAACCGCATTGTCTAAAAATGCGGTTATTTATGCTGGGAGCTCTCTTAAGTCATTATTTATTAAGCATATTGTATGGCTAATTCCTGATTTGAACTCAGCTTGACTCTTATTAAGATAAGCAAAAGGTGGCACAGCTTGTAGAGGAAAGGGCTGATGAAGAAGATATTGAACCTTATAGAGAAAAAAACGGAAGCTTCTTAGGAGAAGGCTGCCCAGCATCGCCTAGAAAGAATTGCTGCTGCACTTCAGCAGACCAATTATTGCGAACACACCCTATTCCGAGGCGATAAGAAACTTGGAAGACGTAGATGAGTGCTGGCGGGGCACGTACAGCGATTACGAATGCAACTCCATGGAACGTTTTGTGGAAGGGGCG
This sequence comes from Paenibacillus sp. FSL L8-0340, assembly GCF_038593145.1. Taxonomy (NCBI): domain Bacteria; kingdom Bacillati; phylum Bacillota; class Bacilli; order Caryophanales; family Paenibacillaceae; genus Paenibacillus; species Paenibacillus sp. FSL L8-0340. The sequence goes on along the minus strand of NZ_CP151967.1, from coordinate 5,382,851 downwards.
GCTCATCTTACTGGTGGGTCCCCTGCTTTCGAGAATGACCGACTCAAATTCATGCTGGAAACTTTACAAGCGGTTCGGCGGAATGATACTGCTTTCAGTCTCATATATGATTTGCAAAAGATGCAACTTCATTTTACGTCGAGCCTTTATCCTGAATTGAAAACATTTCGGCTTAGTGAGGTGGATTTCTCCGCGCACGCAACGACAATGGCGTTGAACCTTCAGCAGCCGGCAGGTAATAGTGGAGATATTTGTTATGTGTCTACGATGCGAAATTGAACTATACCGTTGCAAATGCATTTTTCAGGGATCCCGCTCTAACTAGTGCGTTCGGATGGAATAAAACCGATGAAATGATTAACTTTTTCGCTGCATTTCCCGATCGCTTTCCAAGCAACGGGAAACGTTAGCTCAATAATAACAAGAAGGCAGCTGATCAACGAGATCGGCTGCGTTTGTTAAACTAAAAGGCAGATTAGTTTAATAATAGGCAAGTACAAAGACTAACAGCAACCCATTTATCAGGAGGCTGTTAGTCTTTGTTTTGCACAATATGAGATACACATGGACTACTGAAGACTGTATGATATCAACCAATTTATTAAGTATCACTGAGATAGGTAACAAGAAATGACGCGGCCACTGCTCAAACAGTCTCCTGAGCACTTGGCTTAACGGATAATATTTCCCATACGCTCATTAGTTGATTAATGGCAGAGTCAATTGACTCGTATGGAACATTGTCCCGGGCTTGTGTCGAGATTCCTCGAAGAAAGGTGTCAAATAAGGTGACTAGCATGGCAACATCCGTGGAATCAGGCAACTCACCATTTGCTACGGCCCTGTCTATACAATCGTGTAGCCAACTGCGGACCTTCTCACGCTCCTTGGAGAGCATCTCTCGTATGTGTTTATGCTCGGGAGAACAGGACACATCAGACAAGACTAGAAGACAGCCTAATGGGTGGGACTTCTCTGTTTGCATTTGTGCCGATCGCCTTAATCCCTGCTCAATGGCTTCCTTCGATGTTATGCTTGTATCCCTGAAACTTTCTGAAACCTGTCCATAAGTAGAGATATAATGATTCACTACTTCGCGGAACAGCATTTCTTTGGATTCAAATGCTGCATAAAAACTCGCCGCAGATATGTCTCCCATTGCTGCGCGCAACTGAGCAAGTGAAGTCGATTCGAAGCCATAATCCCAGAACAGTATCATTGCGGCAACAACCGCTTCGTCTCGATTAAATGATCGGGGGCGTCCCGTTCGTGGCATAAGATAACCTCCTTAATTAATTCTATACTATTCGATCCATAAATAATTGACAAGTGAATGTGTTATGATTAATATATGGAATGATCGATCCACAAATGCATCTTAAGGAGGAAATAAAATTGTCCCAACGTTCATCATCCGCGGGTAAACTTCAATCTGCCGACGCTTCCATTAAGCTTCCCTGGCTTGCCCTGCTGGCGCTTGCTATGACAGGGTTCATCTGCATTCTTACTGAAACCATTCCGGCGGGGCTACTCCCATTAATAGGAGAAGGGCTAAATATTTCTAAGGGGTTGGCTGGTCAACTGGTAACTTCTTATGCGATTGGTTCCATAGTGGCCGCAATTCCGTTCGCCATGTTTACCAGCGGGTTTAGGCGCCGTCCGTTGTTACTCGCCATTATAGCGGTATTCTTGGTATTTAATACCGTCACCGCCCTGTCGGCCAGTTATGTGTTGACACTTATCGCTCGTTTCTTCGCCGGTATGGCTGCCGGCGCCGCATGGGGGATGATCGCCGGGTACGCACGCCGGATGGTGCCAGAGATCTTGAAAGGACGTGCTTTGGCAGTTGCGATGGTGGGAACTCCAATCGCTCTTACGTTCGGAGTACCATTGGGCACTATGCTCGGTGACCTGATTGGTTGGCGTGCCGTTTTTGGACTCATGTCTCTTCTCACTCTTATTTTAATTGGTTGGGTGCTGTGGAAAGTTCCGGATTATTCAGGGCAAACTACAAATCAAAGAATGACTTTTAGGCAAGTGTTTGTTATGCCCGGCTTACGTTCAATTCTTATAGTGGTGTTTACCTGGATGTTGGCACACAATATCCTATATACGTATATCTCACCCTTTCTCGAGCCAATCGGACTCTCAGAGCGTGTCGATCTCGTCTTGCTGGTCTTCGGAATAGCCGCACTTATCTCTATCTGGATTGTCGGACTGTTAATTGACCGTATGCTACGCCCTCTTGTATTGATCAGCCTAATTGGTTTTGTGCTTGTGTCCGTTGCCCTATGGGTGGGCGGTACATCAGTACCGATTGTCTATACAGCAGTTGTGTTATGGGGACTGACCTTCGGCGGTGCTGCCACGTTGCTGCAAACCGCCCAAGCTAATGCAAGCGGTGAAGAAGGCGTAGATATCGCAATGCCGATAAATACCACAGTATGGAATTTGGCCATCGCTGGCGGAGGAATTGTTGGTGGCGCGTTGCTAGAGCATGTTGGAGCTCAGTCTTTTCCAGTGGCGCTATTGATCCTGCTACTTGTTGCATTGATTATCGCTTGGAGTGCGAAGAGACACGGATTCCCTAGTAAGCAGTGAAGTCCCTCATCGCAGGATAGTTACAATTTGTAGGTCTATAGCGTTAAATCACTAGTATTAGGTTATGTAATGATATTCTAATATTCAGTAATTGGAACAATGTGGTAAAGTGGAATAATGGTACAAGTAATCAACAAAAAATAGAGGAGGCAACAAATATTTCATGGGCAACGACTTATACAGAAAACTAGGTGCAGCCTTTCTAATTTCCGCTGGAGTAATCTATGCTATTGAACGTGTGGGCTCTTTGATAGCTCGCATCCAAGAAATTGCAGTGTTATACGAAGCGAAAATGTTCGATGCCCTACCTAAAACTCATATTACAGGCTTCTTCGATAATATCTTTGTGCCAATCCTTACGTTCCTCGGTATGATACTTTTCGTATATGGGTTCCCGAAAAAAATAAAATGAGGTAACTCACTCAACGCGATGGGAACACATTATGTATAGTGCAGCGAAGCACTAACAGGAAACGTTAATGAAAAAGTGGTTGCTTCATTCACCGCTTGGGCAAAAAACTCAATCTTTATGATACTTAATAAAGTGACAGAGGAGGTGCTTAAATGGCGGAAAGAAGATGTGGTATTGTCAAATGGTTCAAAGAAGATAAAGGTTACGGACGGATAATGCTAGACGGGCAGGACGATAACCATGTGTTTGTTCACTTTAGCGAAATACGACCAGACCCTATTAGGCTACCGAACGGCTTTCGGTTTCTTAAAGAGGGTCAAAAAGTTGCGTTCGACCTATTCGAGTTCCCGAGTATGGTTGATTCTCAGCGTTGGACAGCTAAGAATGTGCAAATCTTAGAGGACTAAAGAATCGAGACGTATTTCCTAAATATATGGACTTTCGGGACCCATAATTAAGCTAACAGCCAGGATAATGCTGGTAAATTCCGAATTTACTTATGCTAACAATGATTAATGGGGGGCAGTCCATGGAAAGAAGCGAATTGTATGTTTACCACATTGTCACGAGAAGAAAAATGGACATTGGGCAGATAATTAGCTTTGACAAAAACAAAAAAAACACTTTATATCACTTCTTTTTTGAGAAGGAACAGATGAATTCCAAAGGTGAAGACTTTATTCAAATATTACACCGTCATTATACAAATGACGGCTTTAAGTTGGATAAAGAGAATGCAGATGTAGTTATTAGATATGCGGAACAAACAATCAGAGCTACTAGAGAAGTAATAGTTGAAATGGTCAGATTGCAAGAATATCCTGAATATCCTTCACGGTTGTCTTGCTTATACGCTGCTAAGAGCTATGAAGACGCTCTGAAATGGAAAGAACTTTTCGATTCTTATCATCGAAAAGTTTTGCAGATCGTTAAACTTCGGGTTACTGGGAATATCTTTGAAGGTGACGGTAATCTTTTACCAAAGGAAGATGGAATTCCTTTCTCCCGAAAAATCAAACAAGCCAGAGAATATTGGAAAGGCAATATAAATAACGAACTTCCTGAGCTGCTGATTAATGGGGAAATCGAAGTAGTAGAAATTATTGATGAATTCTCCACTTAATTTCAACAAAAGCGCTGAAAAAGCAAGCTAGAATTAATTGCTCTAAGATCCCCCGCTTATTCAACTATAGGGCAGGATTGTATAGCAAGTTGTTTCTGGAGAAAAACACAATAAACTGGTAGTGTAAGAGGAAATAAAGTAGGGTGGTTATCATATGAAGAAGATTGGTTGTTTGCATGCCCACTATTCAAATATTGAGTATATTCAAAAAGCTATTGCTTCAAATGATTTAGAATTAGTACACTTTGTAGACCCTGGATTAATGAGCAGAATTGCGTCAGATGAAAATTTCGATTTAACAAAAGCCCAAAACAAAGTGAATGAGCAGATTGAATGGATAGCAAATACGAATATCGATGCAATTTTAATTACATGTACTAATTACATTGCTATTCTCAACGAAGAACAACTTAAGACATCAGTCCCAATAATAAAAATTGATGAGCCATTTATCCACCACGTTTGCAATATAACAGAGCCACAGATTCTACTATTTACTAATCCAGCAACAGTCGAAGGAACAATGAAACGGCTTAATGAATTTGCAACCACACACGCAAAACCAATTAATATTGATGTTCAAGTCATTGAGAATACCTTCGAGCTAATAATGCAAGGAAAGAAGGAGCAATATGTGAATGAAGTATCAAACTATATAAAGGGTTTGCTTGTCTCTGACCCCAACAAGACCATTTCTGTAGCTCAATTATCCATGGTTGAAACTGCTGAAAAAGTTGAGCGTGAAATGGATGTGCAAATTGGAAATCCATTAAAAACATTGGTAACATATCTTGGATAGAGGTTAAAGTTTAATTCCGCTAACGGGCAGGATACGTTGTAATTAACAGCACTATTATAAGTGGCAGTCAGCCTGAGGTGAACTAATGAATTTTAGATGTGAGTGTGGACAAAGAATACACGACACGACTGATTATTTATCCTATAAGGGATATTTAATTTCTGACCAAGATCAGTTTGATCTCCTAGACGAGATTGACGATGCTATTGAAAAATCGGGGCCGTCGTCTACAGATAAAGAAGAAGCTGCAATGAGAATTCGATCATTAATATCCACACTTTTTAAGACGGTTTATCAGTGTTCAAATTGTGGGAATTTCTTCATTGATAATGATCATCCTGGGCTAGAAATGTTCAGGGGAGCTAATCAAGTTAATAAGAACTTATTAGAGTCAGCTTTAGGGGACAAGTGGAGAGGTTTTATATATGCGGATTGGAAAGATAAAATTCCCGATTGGCAAACTTCCAATGGAACCCTACTTAACGAAACGAATGTAAGCTCTCTAACTGGACAATTGGATGAAAACGGAAAATATAGTGATTGGGAAACCTTGGAGCTGGATTATTATCAGTTATTTAATGACCTAAAGAATAAGAATGTTATAAGGTTCAGCCAATTGAAAAAGAACAATACAGTAATACATTCATGGAGCTTACAAAAATAGCTAGAGACAAAGCAATTAATTATTGATGATTTCGGAGGATTTTACTTGAAGGATGATTCCCGTGAATAGGACGATTCTTTGTTTTTAAGGGAATCTAGGCAACGATTTTGATTTGAATTACATTGAACTCTAACGGAGAACGATAACCTAATAATGACATGGAGACAGCTGGTCACGACGATCGGCTGCCTCTTTTAACCGAACGGGGAGTTTAATGCAATGAATTACGCTAGCGGGCAGTAAAGTTGAATAACCTAGCTTTGATATACTTGGTTTATATTGTGGAGGAGATGGAGGCAATCATGATTGCGTTCGTTGTCGCAATTGATTGTGTGAAGGCTGACTAAGCGGCTGCTTCTCATCAGTGACTATTTTGTCTAGGTCTTACAATATGAAAGGGGGAATGGCGTTGATTGAACATAGCAATCTTGAAGAATATCAAGATCCGGTAAATTACGATCTTGAATTTGACGGTGAAATTGACAAATATCAGTTCTATCTTGAGCTTGCTAGATCGAGTCCTGGGGAAGTGTTAGAGCTTGCTTGTGGTACAGGTTTAACAACGATACCCCTGTCGAAAGCCGGCATAACGATGACCGGTGTAGATATCTCTTCAGCGATGCTCGCATATGCGCGGTTGAAGGCGGAAGGGTTGACTGTTACTTTTATGGAAGGTGATGCCCGTACCTTCGAATCGGACAAGCGATTTTCAATGATTTATTTGACTGGTAATGCATTTCAGGCATTCATAAGTGATCAAGATCAAATTGATTTGCTCACGACCGTTCACAAACATTTACAACCCCAGGGAATCTTTGCATTCGAGACCCGTAATCCGGAGGGAACGGATTTATCCGATCAAGAGGAGACAGAATGGGGATCATTCATAGATAAGGAGGGGAATAACGTCAAGGTATCAGGCACACAATGTTACGATGCTAGACAGCATGTCATGCATTGGGTCACGATGCGTGATTGGGGGGATAAGCGGACGACTTCCCGAATTGCTTGTCGGTTCACGGATCAGGATACGCTACATTCTTTATTAACCCGTCACGGCTTTGGCGTCGAACATCAATATGCTGATTGGGATAAGGCGCCGTTCTCTCCGTCATCTTCATCTATCAATAGCGTTTGTAGGAAATGTTAGGATAGATGTAATGCATTGCAATAGAAAAAATCCCCTCAGGTCGAGGGGATTTTTGGTGATCCTAAGTTTAGCATTCTTTTCGTATTAGGATTCCGTACCCCATGAGAAGGCAAGAATTGAAGATGCTAATGACTTGTCTGAATTAATTTTATTGGAACTGATTCCAACATTGAAAAGATGCAAAATCAGGATTTAGTTCACAATTTTCAAATTCCGTTCCTCAAAAATTTCTTTGGCAACAAAAACGGCATTAAGAACTCTTGGAAAACCAGTATAGGGAATGCAATGCATAATCGCTTCAATTACTTCATTGGGTGTAAGTCCTACATTGAGAGCTGCGTTGATATGCACGTTTAGCTGTGGCTCACATCCGCCTTGTGTTGTAAGCGACGCGACCGTTATTAGCTGACGCTGTTTGAGATCAAGCACTTCTCTTGAGTATATCTCTCCAAATGCAAATTCAACAACGTACTTTCCCAGGTCGGGAGCAATATCCCTCATTGACTCAATAACACGTTTTCCTCCTTCACCATCTATTTGCATTAGTTTTTCCCAACCACGTGTATAACGTTCATTTGACATATATTATTCCTCCTCTGTGTAACTTGAATTAAATGTTACACTTTAGAGTGCACTCTAAAGCAATGGTTTTTTTTTGATGTGCTATAATAATATTTATGGAACCTAATTTTTTTTCAATTCAACAAATCTCTGAAATGACAGGGCTTACTGTTCACACATTGCGCTATTACGAGAAAATCGGATTGCTTTACGGGATCCATCGAGATACAAGTGGGTATCGCCAGTATTCAGAGACTGATATCTCGTGGGTCCATTTTTTACTCCGATTGCGGGTAACTGGAATGAAAGTCAGTGATATGAAGCATTTTTCTGATCTGCGAAGTCAAGGAGAGGCTACAATAAGTGCAAGACGAGAGCTGTTGGAAACCCATCAAAAAAACGTTCTTGCGCAAATTAATGAACTGAAGAACAACCTGAAGATGATTGATGAAAAGATAGAATCTTATAAATGGATGGAGGGGCAAGACAGTAAAGAACAATGTCTATTCGTTCCTGATAATTGATAGACCGCCCCTTGCTCATAGCTTTCGCTTCCCCTTCAAGTAGCGGTTTATTTATTAAACCTGTCTAACTGAAGGGGAGCATATCAAAATCGATAGCCTGTTCCGTGATTATAATAGCGAGGTTACGAACTTCACCTCCGGAAAGCGGCTATCCGGTCCTTTCATTAAGATTCCGCTTTGATTCTTCAGATACATATCGAAGAAATCCAGCATATAGGCATTGATAACGGAGTTCGCTCTTTCGGGCGCAATCTTTCCTGTAATGCCCAGTATTTTGAAAATCGGAGAAACGAACTGTGCGTCGGTAAAATTCAAATGCTCCGTATTGTCGATATAGAGGACTTGTCCCCCTTTGTCGGCTGCTTCGCGCATCCGTTCGAGCTCCAACTTTTTGTCTTCCGTTACTTGATCCTCCCACTCTCTGGTTGAGCCCATACGTTTAAGCTCTGCATCCGTGTAGACCCGGTTATCCATCACCATTTTTAATTTTTCGAAATAGCTTTCCGAGGTGATGAACAAAAACGGCTTTCGCAGACCCTCTCGGTCACGCAGACGATAAAGCCCTCCATCAAGGTCTATTCCAACCGCGATTCGCGGATCGTAAGAAGCGTCATAGGCCGTCGCTCCGCCGATGGAATGACCAAATACCCCGACATGACCGAGATCAATCCTCCCTTTTAGATGACTTGGAATCTGCCCCGATTGGATGAGCTCGAATTGGTCCAGCGCAAACGCCACATCACCGGTTAAAACTTTTCCCAACTTGTCGCGAATTTTTCTTCCTGTCCGGTAATCATAGCCGGGCGAGAATAAGTCGTTGGTTGTGCTGGTCGTGATTCGCCCGTCCGGAAACTCGGTTGCAAATGTATTGTAGGTGTGGTCGATCACTGCCACGATATATCCGTGACTCGCGAGATGTTCGGCTTGTGACGTGTGGAGGAACCTGGAAGAGCCGTTGCCTGGATTCGCAAGGATCAGCGGGTATGAAGTTTGTGCCGAAGAGATTTCGGCCCCCGGATTAGCATGACTGGATACGTACTTCAGGTGTTGAAACGTAAACCCGGGAAGGCCGTAGTCCGCCGCCATATAACGTAAAATCTGGGGATCGGGAATAAAGGGAGCGTACTTGCCGTTGCCAGCTTGAGCCGGATACCATACCTGAACCATCAATTCTCTCTTACCCTCTCTGGCTTCGTCGAATATCTCTTCCCTATTTGTATCCACGAAATGAAAAGTTTGCGTTCCTACCTTAAATTCGCCTGTCGGTTCAGGTAGTTTAGATACAGGAAAAGCATACATGAGACCCGCTGTTACAACCAGCATTATCGCTATAGCGGTATAAGCTGAACCCAACATGAATCGTGGGATTTTTTTTTGGCCGTTTTTTTTAAAATAGCTATACCCTGAAATGGCTAAAAAAATGATCGTTATGCAATATAGGGGGAATAACTGAACTCTGTATCCTTCCACCGTCCAATGAATGACCAGTAAAAGTGTGGCGATCCCGCTTGCAACGAATACTGGAATTCTACGCTGTCCTTTTTTTAATAGGACTGTTAATGCAAACAAGCCGATGTTCGACAATAAAAGCAACAGTTCAAACAGCCTCATCCCGATTCTCCTTTTCAAAAAAATCTATTTTCGTTTGTTCCAATCTTATCCTGCCAGGCTGGCCTGAGCTATCGATTTGCCTTACATCTACCTTACAAGTTTGAAATTCGATCTTGCGGTATTCCCATGCCAAAACAGATTTTATAAACTCGGGTTATGGAAAAGTTAGGGTTAAACTAACAAGACACGATAGTTCAAACACGACATGTAGACAGCCAGTCAGTGCGATCGGCTGTCTTTGTTGAATTGCCTACAGAAACCCCTTTTCTCTCAATAATTTTTCTGTGCATTCCCACAACCTGCGCTGCATGGCATCATCTCCTCCGGGAGAGACTGGCTCAATGGATTGTCCTGTTCCGACATTAAAGTATCCACCCGTCTTATTTAGATATTCCGGATCAGCAATTAATCGGGTAATAATATCGGTTCCTCTTCGCGGATCTCCAAGGTGCAGGGCTTTCAATAATCGTTCGAGGACGGGGGCGAACCAAAGTTCTCGTCCGAGTCCGGTAACATTAAATCCAGGATTCAGTGCATTTACGCTAATACCCGTTCCTGACCACCGCCGCGCAAGTTCAGCCGAGAACATAATATTTAATAATTTGGTTTTTCCATAGACAGGGGATGAGCCGCGTGCGGTAAAGGGAGTTGTATCTGTTAAATCCTCTGGCAGCTTCAATATACCGTGACGGCGTGAAGCTTCAGAGGCAACATTGACAACTCTGGCATGGCTCGAGTTTTGCAGGGAAGGTTTTAGAATCTGTGTTAAAATCCATGGAGCGAAATAATTGACGGTAATCATCTCAGGAAGACCCTCGGGGGTGATGCGAGGCTTAAAAGCATGTATCCCCACATTGTTCAACAGCACATCAATTTTAGGATATTCGGCAGCTATTTCACTCCCAACCCGTAAAATATCCTTAATTGACGAAAAGTCTCCATAAAAGAAATCAACATTCGCTGAAGGTGCCTGCTCCTTTATTTGTTCTCTCGTGATTTCGGCGCGTTCTTTACTCCGGGCAGTCAAAATAAGATCAAATCCGCGTTTTCCTAATTCGAGCGCGACAAGCTGCCCAAGTCCACTGGTAGCACCAGTAATGACAACATTTTCTTTATTAACCATCGTCTTTTCTCCCTCCTATGATACACTTAAAAAGTGGATAATCACTATAACCCGCCTATGAATTTAGTTGACATATATCCACTATATTGATTTAGTTGATATATGTCAATTACTTAAAGGTTTTATTTAAACCTAAAGAAAGGTGATTAAGAATGCAAGAGATAAACGTACCTAGGGATAGACTTGAGATTGAATTGGGCGAACAGCTTAATGCTCTCATTAGTTCTGCACATGCCTTAAATGTAAAAGCCGCTGCTAAATTCGATTCCTCCATACAGCCTGCTGCCTTCCATCTTGTTCGCTGGTTGTATTCCTATGGCGCCACTAATGCCGCCGCTTTAGCTGAATCAACAGCAATGGATCGAAGTTCGGTCAGTCGCCTCGTCAAACAACTTCAAGCTTTGGGATATGTAAAACGAGAAACGTCGGCTAATGATGGACGGGGAATTGTATTATCTCTTACCGATTACGGGCAACAAAAAGTTTTAGATGCGCTGAAGGAAAAAGAGTCTGTGTACTATGAACGGCTTTCGGACTGGAAAGATGTTGAGCTTCATGATTTCATCCAAAGGCTAAGGCACTTTAATGGATTTCGTAGTTAAAGTGGAACCCTTAACGCATTGCCAGAACAATTTGTAAAATCGAGTAGCACAAGGAGTTTCTTGTTCCGCTAACAGGAAACGTTAGCTCAATAAAACAGCGGCAGTCCAGGACTTTACTTCGTCCACGGCTGCCGCTGTTTTGTATTTGGGCTAGTCTAATGCTTTATTTACTTTATTCTTGCTGATAAATGCGGTAATTTCCGCTTAAGGCCAGCAGACTGAAGAAATACAGGCAGTTGTCGTAATACCGGCGGACCCCGCTGCGCAGAGGTGTATTCCAGAAGAGCCTTGCGAACGGTTCCGCATCTGGTCCATCGGCAGCGAGTGAGGCCATGGCCAGCGTAGCCAGGAGTCCGACCGGATGCAGTGCCATTTCCTCGAACGGATGGCCGTCAATGGTGTATCGGCGGTAATCCGCAGGTTCAATGTCCCGAAAGAATTGCTGAATGCGGTTCGACTGCTCGATCTGCCAGGGATCGCTGCGGAACCATTCATAGTCCAGCGCGATATTGGCCGCTACGCGGTAGGCATCGCTGAAGAAATGACGGAAATCGCCATGGGGCTGAAGAGCTGCGGGTGTGCCGTCGAAATTTGCGTATTCCGGGGAGAGGCCGGTTACCGGATGGCAGGCTTGATGCAGGTAGACTCTGCTTGCTTCCGCAGCCTCCTTCCAGAATGTGCGGTCCTGCTCGTCTGCCTCCCGGGCAAACAATTCGTAGAAATGAGGCAGATGGTAGGAAGGATCACTGAAAGGAGACTCGGGAACGAACTTGATCAGCTTGTTCGCCGGGTCCCACATCGGGTCTCCCTCTCCATGCTCTCCTTGATGTACGCAAGCGCGGAGAATTATCTTCGCCTGTTCAGAATAGTTGTACGGCTCCGGCCCGTCACCCCAGCGGCTGGAAGCGAAGAACAACGCCATCGCGAAGAATTCTTCACCGTCCGGTGCGGGTCCTTGGGACAGGAGGCTGCCGTCCGGCTTGCAGTGCCAGGCAAAATAATCCTTGTAGCGTCCTTCCGTATGCTGCATGAACACCTTGGAGAAAAGCCACAGCCGGTCGAATTCATCTTTCTTGTCCATTTGCACAGCCATCATCATCCCGTAGGACATGCCTTCGGAGCGTACATCGGAATTGCCGGTATCCAGCATATAGGCTTTATCGTTGTCCGCCGGATAATAGATCCGCACATCGGGAGCCCCGTAGAACAAATCGTTCCATACCTGTTCAAGCCTTGCTTGAATCTCTTCTTCCGTATAGCCAGTCTCTCTGAACAGATTTCTATATTCATGCGTGTAATAAGAACCCTCATTGTTAATATTCATAGCACCCTCCAGTGGAACTGATTTTGCCCAAAGTATAGCATGGCGGAAGGTGAACAAATTAAAGCGTTTTCCCTGAAAAATATAGTTCAAACCTATTTGGATAAAAAAATAAATTCTGATTAAATTACATTATATGGTAAAAACTCTTGACATGCATATGATAGAATTTATTTAAGAGTGTTTTTTTTGTTCGAATTAGGAGGCCTTATGCATAAATATATAAGTGTTCACGGAGCCAGGGAAAATAATCTGAAGAATGTCAGTCTTAACATCCCACGCAACCAATTCGTAGTTTTTACCGGGGTAAGCGGATCGGGCAAATCGAGTCTGGCTTTTGATACTCTGTATGCCGAAGGACAAATGCGTTATGTGGAATCGCTCTCGTCCTACGCCCGGCAATTTCTGGGGCTTAGGGGCAAGCCGGATGTCGATTCAATTGACGGACTTTCACCCGCGGTAGCCATCGAGCAAAAGACGACTTCAAACAATCCGCGTTCAACAGTGGGGACAGTTACGGAAATTTATGATTATCTGCGCTTGCTTTGGTCCAAGATCGGAATTCCCCATTGCCCCTCCTGCGGGAGAAGGGTTGAACGCCAATCTGTGGATCAGATTGTGGAACAGATCAGCAGTCTACCTACCGGAACCAAATACGAAATACTGGCTCCCGTCGTCCGTGACCAAAAAGGAGAGCATCAGCATGTATTTGAACAGGCCAAACAAAATGGATATGTCCGGGTCCGGGTGAATGGGGAGGTTCATGACTTATCCGGTGAAATACGCTTGGACAAAAATAAAAAACATCAAATCGCAATTGTGATTGATCGTCTGATAGTGAAGGACATAGATGTTCAAAGGTTGTCAGACTCTCTGGAAACGGCATTGTCGCTCTCGTGCGATCTGGTCATTATTCGTCAAACCGCCAGCGGTGAAGAGACCTTATTCTCACAAACCTATGCCTGCCCTTACTGTTCGATCTCACTGCCGGAGTTATCCCCGCGTATGTTCTCGTTCAACAATCATGAGGGTGCTTGTCCGGCCTGCTCAGGTTTGGGTTCGCATTTGAAGGTCGATCCGGGTAAGGTTATTCCTGATAAAAGCCGCTCGATCAACTCAGGCGGGATTGTGGCCAACGGCTGGAACAATGTCAAAAGTAATTCTTTTTGCAAAATGTACTATGAAGCGCTAAGTGCAAGGTATGGCTTCAATTTCGACACTCCGCTAGGAGAGCTTACGGAAGAAGCACTGGATGGGCTGCTGTATGGAACCCGTGGAGAGAAGCTTGAAGTGTACCATCCCAGTGAAGTGCTAAGAAAGTATGTGAAAGAATCCTTTGAAGGCATTATGAACAATCTGGAGCGGCGTTACCGCGAGACACAGTCTGAGGCGATGCAGAAAGAAATTGAAGAGTACATGTCCGTATTGCCCTGTCCGGATTGTCACGGTGACCGCCTGTCTCCAGTTATTCTTGCAGTCACTATTAATGGATTGAATATATCGGAATTCTGCAGGTTATCCATTGACGCGGAACTGCAATTGATTAGAAATCTGAGCTTGTCGAAGGAACATTCCAAGATTGCCGGTTCTATTCTTCAGGAGATTGATTCCAGATATCAGTTCCTGAACAACGTAGGGTTGAACTATTTAACGCTTTCCAGAGCTGCCGGAACTTTATCAGGCGGTGAAAGCCAGCGCATTCGTCTGGCGACGCAGCTCGGTTCCGGGCTGATGGGTGTACTGTATATTTTGGACGAGCCTTCGATTGGGCTGCATCAACGGGATAATGACCGCCTGCTGCTGGCTTTGAAAAAAATGCGTGATCTCGGCAACACCTTAATCGTCGTGGAACACGATGAGGATACCATACGGCAGGCGGACTGGATCGTGGACATTGGACCTTATGCCGGTACGAATGGCGGTGAAGTGGTTGTGCAGGGGGGACTTGAAGACATCCTGGCGGAGTCCCGCTCCATTACGGGCCAGTATCTTTCCCGGCAAAAGCTGATCCCCGTACCTGAAACGCGCCGTGCCGGAACTGGGCAACAGCTAACTATTACAGGGGCAGCCGCCAACAATTTGCAGGGGATTCATGTTTCGATTCCACTCGGTACATTCACTTGTGTCACAGGGGTTTCAGGCTCAGGTAAGTCTAGTCTGGTCAACGAAATCCTGTACAAAAAGCTGGCAGCATCACTCAACAGGGCTCATACCGTTCCCGGAGCCCACCTGAGCATAGAAGGAATGGAGCATCTGGACAAGATCATCAATATCGACCAACAACCGATCGGACGCACCCCGCGATCCAATCCGGCCACCTATACAGGATTGTTTGATAATATCCGCACGCTGTTCTCGCTCACCAATGAAGCGAAGATTCGAGCTTATGGCCCGGGACGGTTTTCCTTCAATATAAAAGGGGGCCGCTGTGAGGCTTGTGCGGGCGAAGGACTGATTAGGGTGGAAATGCACTTTCTCCCGGATGTCTATGTGCCCTGCAGCATTTGCAAAGGGCGAAGATACAGCCGTGAAACGCTTGAGGTCCACTATAAAGGCAAGAGTATTGCAGATGTACTGGAAATGACGGCTCAGGAAGCAGTTCAGTTTTTTGAGAATATTCCAAAAATCCGCAAAAAGATCGAAGCGCTCTGCAGCGTGGGACTCGGTTATATTAAGCTCGGGCAATCGTCCACCACATTATCCGGAGGGGAAGCGCAGCGGGTAAAGCTGGCAGCAGAGCTGCTGAAGCCGGCTACCGGGTCTACTATTTATGTCATGGATGAGCCGACGACCGGGCTGCATTTTTCAGATGTGCATCAATTGATTGATGTGCTGCATTCGTTAACCGATGCGGGCAATACCGTAGTCGTTATTGAACATAATCTGGATTTGATCAAAAATGCAGATTACATTATTGATCTGGGACCTGAAGGTGGAGCGGAGGGCGGAACGATTGTATGCACAGGCACACCGGAGCAGGTAGCTTCTGTTGAAACGAGCTATACAGGCCAATATTTGAAAAAAGAGCTGGATAAAAGTTGTGTGTAGAGTGGATGAAAGGAGCATTGCCGCAATGAACTGGGTAAATGAACAAATCTATCATACCGGGTATGGCCCTGGAATTGTCGTCAGCCATATCGACGGACGGATAAGCGTGTTATTCTCGGAAGCCATTGGTGAAAAAAGCTTTCTGTATCCGGAAGCCTTTGAGCGCTATTTGAAAACAGCCAATCCTTCTTTTCAGGAACAAGCTGCGGCAGATTTACAGCTGAAAAGGGAGCAGGTGGCGGCAGAAAAGATCCGCCAAGAGCAGCTTCGTATAGAAGAAATCCATAAGCTGGCTGAGGAAAAGCTTGCAGCAAAGAGTAAAGCCCGCAAGAAAGCAGCGCCGCGGAAGAAGAAAATTTAAGGAAGAAAAGGTAGACTGAATTTCCCGAGCTCATCCTATATTGAATATACAAAGAAATCGATCCTTTTTGAGATGGTTGGTGGAACTTCCATTTTACCAAAAAGGGCGATTTCTTTTTTTGCGTTTTTTAAAGATTGCATAAAGTACCTTTGCTTCATGAGTGGACGAAGATAAATGAGCATCAATGGAAAAGGCCTCCCACAGCTGGGCGAACAGATCGAAGACTGCGGACTGCAGCCGCATTCGCTGGGACATCGTAATATCTCCGGCAATTGACTTTGAAATCTCCACCAGCTTAGAGAGAACCGGACCTAATTTATGGGCAATGGTGCTGTCGGATTCAAAGAGAACATAATTCAGGCGGCTCAGCAGGGAAATCAGGATCTTATCATCGATATCAAAATGGATGCAGTTTGTCTATATCAGTATATCTGAGTTCTGCTTGATTTGGGTAAATAAATGCTCGATTTGACAATGTTCCCGGCTGCCGGACCCATGATAGGATGAACTAGAACAAGCAGAACAAGGGAGCTTAAGCAGAGCTTCGGAAAGGAGTCTTTATGACAAAAGCCTATGTATTCTATAATGTTCAGCACTCGCGAGTCCGGGAGATGGAGAATGTTATGAGGTGTTGCCCTTTTTCGAGCATGTGGAAGATCGCTCCGATTAAAGATGACATTGTGCCAGCCGTATTTACTGAATTGACCCTCGATAATACGAAAGGCACCTTTACAAGAAAAGGATTCGTCGTCCGGGAAGCAGTACACTAAGACAAATTACTTCAGGCCAGAACAAGGAGGAATCTGCATATGAAAGCATCCAACGATAATAAACATACTCTTGCTGACAGTGGATACAATGCCTGGTTAAGTTATCCGGTGCTGCCGCAAGGGAGCGCATATAATCAATACGTGAAATGGTGCAGGGCCGTGAAGGTTGCCGAAATGAACAATACGGTTCAGGCTGCGCTTCAGGAATGGCAAAGAGGTATTGAATCAATGCTGGGCATAAAGGTATCATCCGAACCGGATGGGCTGTGTATTGCCATCGGCACCTTCCAGGGAGGAAATGAATTGATTTCCAGTGTGTTTGCTGAAGATACCCTTGCAAAGGTGGGCCCCGAAGGCTTTGCGATCCGGTCCAGTGAAGAACATGACTGCATTGCAGTAGGCGCTTCATCACCGGCTGGTGTTCTCTATGGTGTATTTCACCTGCTGCGCCTGATCGGCAGCCTGCAGAGCATTGAAGGGTTGGACGAGGTAGTCAATCCAATAAACGGGCTGCGGATGATTAACCATTGGGATAATTTTGACGGCAGTGTGGAGCGGGGATATTCGGGAAGATCGTTTTTGTATGAAAACAACCGTTTTACGGACGACCTGGAGCGTATCCGCGATTATGCGCGGTTGATGTCCTCGGCAGGTATCAACGCCATTGCGATCAATAATGTGAATGTCCATGCACTTGAAACGCTGTTTATTTCGAAGTACCTGTCCGATGTTTCAAGAATTGCGGATGTGTTCAGGCTGTATGGGATCAAGCTATTCCTGAGCGTTAATTTTGCCGGTCCGATGCATGAAGGAGAAGTAGGGACAGCCGATCCCTTGGACCCTGAAGTACGCAAGTGGTGGCAGAGTAAAACAGCCGAAATCTATACAGCCATTCCCGATTTTGGCGGATTTGTGGTCAAGGCAGATTCGGAGAACCGCCCGGGTCCGTTCACCTATGGCCGGGACCATGCCGACGGGGCCAACATGCTGGCCGAAGCGCTTGAACCGTTTGGCGGAATCGTGATCTGGCGCTGCTTTGTCTATAACTGCAAGCAGGATTGGCGGGACCGCAAGACCGACCGGGCCAGAGCAGCCTATGACCATTTCAAACCGCTCGACGGCAAATTTAACGATAACGTAATCCTGCAGATCAAGAACGGCCCGATGGATTTCCAGGTCAGAGAGCCTGTATCGCCACTGTTTGGGGCTCTGGAGCGGACCAATCAGGTGATTGAATTCCAGATTGCCCAGGAATATACCGGCCAGCAGCGCCATGTTTGTTATCTGGTCCCCCAATGGAAAGAGATCATGGAATTCAACACCTATGCCAAAGGAGAGGCTTCCCCTGTAAAGCATATCGTGGATGGATCACTATGGGGCAACCGTTACAGTGGAATTGCAGCAGTTTCCAATGTGGGCAATGACAAGAATTGGACCGGCCATCTGCTGGCACAGGCGAATCTGTACGGATACGGACGTCTGGCCTGGAATCCGGAGCTGACGGCAGAGCAAATCGCCAGTGAATGGATCTTGCTGACCTTTGGCACAGACCCGGTAGTATCAGGCGTCATTAGCCGGATTTTGCTGGAATCGTGGGAGATTTATGAATCCTACACGGCACCGCTGGGCGTAGGCTGGATGATCAATCCGGAGCATCATTATGGACCGAATGTCGACGGCTATGAGTATTCGCAGTGGGGCACCTATCATTATGCTGACCATCGGGGAATCGGCGTAGACCGGACAGTTAAGACGGGCACTGGTTACAGTGCCCAATATCTAGGCAGCAATGCTGAGCGCTATGATTCTCTGGAGGAATGTCCCGATGAATTGCTGCTGTTCTTCCACCATGTTCCGTATACCCATATACTTCATTCCGGGAAAACCGTGATCCAGCATATTTATGATGCCCACTTCGAAGGTGCGGAGCGTGCAGCAGAGCTGTTGTCGATGTGGACCAGTCTGAAGGACAAGGTTGCAGAAGGTCTTTACCTGCAGGTGGAGGACCGCCTGAAGGAGCAGGCCGGTCATGCCAAGGAATGGTGCGACCAGATCAATACGTACTTTTACCGGAAGAGCGGCATCGAAGATAACAGCAAACGGGTCATTTACTGAGGGGGAACGGACATGAGCAAGCATTCACAAGTCACAAGACAAGATAAGCTGCCCTTGACCATGAAAGCAGCATAAATTAACCCTTCTCGGTAGGCATCCACGCGGCCAAACGAAGCCGGCTGCAGGCAGGTGAGACGGTGGCGATCATGGGGATGGGGCTTGTCGGGCTGATGGCAGTTGCGGCAGCCAAATCGCATGGGGCCTCCCGGATCATTGTGACCGATCTGGAGGAGGTCAGACTGGAGGCGGCGCTGCGCCTTGGAGCGACGCATGCAATCAATATCAGGAAAGAGGACGCGGTAGAGACCATCAAGCAATTAACGGATGGAGTCGGCGTAGATGTGGCCTGGGAGACTGCCGGTAATCCGAAGGCGCTGCAGTTGGCACTATATTCCATACGGCGCGGGGGAAGGCTGGCTATCGTAGGTCTGCCTGCACAGGATGAGATACCGCTTAATGTGCCCTTTATTGCGGATAACGAAATAGACATTTACGGCATCTTCCGATTTGCCAATACGTACCCCAAAGGAATCGAATTTTTGGCTTCGGGAGACGTGGACGCAGGTGTGTTAATTACAGACTGTTACCCGCTGGCAGAAACCCGCGAAGCGCTCGAACGGGCCATTCATAACAAAAGCGGCAGCCTGAAGGTTATTGTACATCCCAATGAATAGACCTGAGTCTTGATAGAGCTTATGCTCACAAAACATTAGGAGGACATAATGATACCTACTTTCGGATGCATTATAGATAAATTAACGGCAGGAATTGCTACGCCGGACGAAACTGTAGACAAGCTGGAGCCAGGGTGCCTGGAGACGAAGGTGCAGGGAATCGTTACAGCCTTCTCCGCTTCACAGTATGTCATAGAACAGGCTATTGCCTTGGGCGCCAATTTGATCATTACGCACGAAGGCGTCTTTTTCAGCCATCAGAATCACCGGGATTGGCTCATGCATGACCCTGTATATAAGCAAAAAGCTGATCTGATCGCAGGCTCGGGACTGGGAATTTACCGGTTTCATGATTACCTGCACCGCTATACACCGGATGGGATCATGGAAGGCCTTCTCCTGGCGCTTGATTGGCAGAAATATGTTTCGTCACTTCAGCCCTCTGCATCCATTCTGACTATTCCTGCTATGAAGGTTGCGGAGGTTGCAGAATATCTGAAACGGCAGCTTCAAATTCCTTACTTGCGTGTAGCAGGCAGCCTCTCTACTTCATGCCGCAAAGTGGGAATACTGGTCGGTTACAGAGGCAACGGTGCCACGGTGATCCCTTTATTTGAACAAGAGTCCCTCGATTTAATCATAGCCGGAGAAGGTCCGGAGTGGGAGACTCCAGAGTATATAAGAGATGCAGCCCATCAAGGGCGGGGTAAAGCCTTAATTATGCTGGGCCATGCAGAGAGTGAAGCGCCCGGCATGAGTTATCTGGCAGAGCGGCTGTCATCGCAGTTTCCACAGCTTCCGGTCCACTTTGTTAAAGACCAGCCGGTGTTTCAAATCGTATAGAGATCGAATCCACAAACGGGGGGAATCTTATCCATATGAGTATCAAAAGAAAACTGAATGCTGGCTGGCATTTCAGTAAACAGCCGCTTCATTCGGAGCTGGCGAAGGTAGCCGCCGATGCGGACTGGATGCCGGTTTCGCTGCCTCATGATTGGCTGATCTACAACACTCAAGGGCTCTATGAAAACGGAGAGGGCTGGTACCGCAAAATCCTCACCCTGGACGAAGTGCCAGCCCACAGCCGCCTGTCCCTGCGTTTTGAGGGAGTGTATATGAATTCTACGCTTTATGTGAACGGACATGTGGCGGGCGAATGGAAATACGGATACTCGACCTTTGAATTCGATATTACCCCATATCTGATTGAGGGAGACAATACGATTAATATGCGTGTCATTCATGAATCACCCAATTCCCGCTGGTACTCAGGTGCCGGGATCTACCGCTCTGTGTGGCTGAAGACTTATCCGAAGACTCATATAGCACCCGATGGCATTTATATTGCCGCCCGGCATGCGGGCGGCGAAGCCTGGACAGTCGATGTGGACTGTGAGCTGCAGGTGGAAGAAGGAGCAGAAACATCGGGCCTGAAGCTCAGCCACACCATTTTGGACGACGCCGGAACGGCAATCGCACATGGGGAATCTGCGCTTCCGGCGCAGGGCAGCCGTCTTATCGTTCATGCCCACAGCCGTCTGACCGTAGACCGGCCGGTGCTCTGGGATATCGGCAATCCCTGTCTGTATACACTCCAGACGGAGCTGCTGGATCAGGATGAAGTTGCTGAAGAAGAACGGCAAAACTTCGGATTCCGCCGGGTGGAATTGGACAGTGAGAGAGGTTTCTTCCTGAACGGAAACCACGTCAAAATTTACGGTGTGTGCCAGCACCATGACCTTGGCTGTCTGGGCGCTGCCGTCAACAAGGCTGCACTGCGGCGGCAGTTCGTCCTGCTGCAGGAAATGGGTGTGAACGCCATACGCACCGCGCATAATATGCCTGCGGTTGAATTGATGGAACTGGCGGACGAAATGGGCATGCTTATCGTCTCGGAAGCCTTCGACATGTGGGAGCGCAGCAAAACTCCCTATGATTACGCCCGTTTCTTCCCGGAGTGGTGGAAGAAGGATGTGGCCAGCTGGGTGCGGCGGGACCGCAACCATCCCAGCCTCATCATGTGGAGCATCGGCAATGAGATCTACGACACCCATGCTGATGCCCGCGGCCAGGAGGTCACAAGGCAGCTGCAGGATGAGGTGCTCGCCCACGATCCCAGGGGTAATGCCTTCGTAACGATTGGCTCCAACTACATGCCTTGGGAGAACGCGCAGAAATGCGCCGATATTGTCAAGGTGGCGGGATACAACTACGGGGAGAAATATTATGACCGCCAGCATCAGGAGCATCCCGACTGGATCATCTATGGCAGTGAGACCTGTTCAACGGTGCAAAGCCGGGGCGTTTATCATTTCCCGCTGGCCCAGCCAGTGCTGGCCGACGATGATCAGCAGTGCTCCTCCCTCGGCAACAGCTCAACCAGCTGGGGAGCCAAAAGCACGGAGGCCTGCATCACGGCCGACCGCGATGCCACCTATTCACTCGGACAGTTTCTGTGGACCGGCTTCGATTATATCGGAGAGCCGACTCCGTACTTCACCAAAAACTCCTACTTCGGACAATTGGACACGGCAGGGTTTCCGAAGGATGCTTATTACATTTACCAGGCGGAATGGACGGATTACAGAACCCATCCGATGATCCACATTTTCCCGTACTGGGACTTCTCGGAGGGGCAGCTCATTGATGTCCGGGTTTGCTCGAATGCTCCGCGGATTGAGCTGTTCTTCAATGATGTATCCCAAGGCACCTATGACATCGATCATGTCAATGGCCACAAGCTGCTTGGAGAATGGCAGCTGCCTTATTCTCCTGGTGTTCTTCGTGCAGTTGCCTATGATGATCTGGGCAATGTGATTGCTACGGAGCAGCAATCCTCCTTTGGCGATGCCGCCTCGCTGGTCCTGACTCCCGATAAGCAGCAAATTACGGCTGATGGTGAGGACCTGATCTTTGTTACGATTACCGCAGCTGACAAGGAAGGTCTTCCGGTGGCAAACGCCAATAACCGGGTTAGCCTTAGTATAGAAGGCCCCGGGCGTTTGGTTGGTCTGGATAATGGCGACAGCACGGACTACGATCCATACAAAGGTGTAAGCCGCAAGATGTTCAGCGGCAAGCTGCTCGCTGTGATTGCCGGCACCCGGGAGACGGGCACAATCATCCTGCGTGCTTCTTCGCCGGAAATGCCTTCCGCCGGGCTTGTGCTGCAGTCCGCAGCACCGGAGCCCGGAACTGCTGCGGAAGACGGGTTATACCTCTATGCGGACTGTCCTTTGGAGGCAAGGGAAGAACCGGGAGAAATTCAGAGCAGGGCGGCTGCGGAAATTCCTGTGCGCAAGCTGGAACTGATCTGTCCTGAGGGCAATGTCCTTACTGCGGAGCATCCCGCGCTTCCGGTTCGTGTGAAGCTCCATCCGGAGAATGCTACCTTTCAGGATGTAGAGTGGCGCATTACCAATGCCGGAGGGATAGATGCCAATATAGCGGCTATTAAGGCGGATGGTCATGCAGCGGTCATTACCGGTCTTGGAGATGGGGATGTGTACATTCGCTGCGGCACTGCCAACGGTGCTGATGGGATTCGGCTCTATTCGCATATGGAATTCAAGCTCACCGGGCTAGGCCAAGCTTATCTGGACCCCTATGAATTTATTTCCGCCGGCTATCACAGCGGGGCCAGCCTTAACCTGACCAACGGCAATGATCGCGGCGTTGCAACGGCACGGGAAGGGGAGAGCCGGATCTGTTTCGAACGGATTGATTTCGGCGACTATGGGGCGGATGAAATCATTCTTCCTATTTTCTCCCTGGACGGCGAAGAGTTCCCGGTTGAAATTTGGGAAGGCATTCCCGGAGAGCCGGGGGCCGGGCTGCTGTCTATCGTAACCTACCAGAAGCCGTCACAATGGAATGTATATCAGGAGGAAACCTACAAGCTGCCCAAACGTTTGACGGGCATCACTTCCCTCTCCTTTGTCCTGCGGCGGAAGATACATCTGAAGGGGTTCCGGTTTGTCCACAAGCACAAAGCCTATGAACGGCTCGCCGCTCTTGATAACAGCCGGATTTACGGAGATACCTTCAACGTCACGGAGACAGCTATCGAAGGCATCGGGAACAATGTTTCTCTCGTGTTTGACGGGATGGACTTTGGAGAGCAGGTTTGTACACGGATTGCAATCTGCGGGCGATCTGCACTTGAGAACAATACGCTTCATCTGCTGTTCAGCGGTCCCGGGGTTGAATCCAAGCAGCTTGTGGAGTTTGCCGGTTCAGACGGCTACACAGAGCGGGAATTTATCCTTGAGCCTGTAAGCGGCAGCCGGACTGTAACCTTCTTGTTCCTGCCAGGCAGCCGGTTTGACTTCCAGTGGTTTCAGTTCCGGCCGTCTGCTGATTAGGAGGGTAATGCTAGCTCTAAAACGCAAGATACCCGCAAAGGCGGTGGTCTTGCGTTTTTTTATTTGCGCATGTGGAAAGGGGGGACTGCTGACCCAACAATTGTTGACAGTGTAGCTTAATAATCGACAATCAGGACGAATATATCGGAAAATTCTGTAGCTATAGCTACAGCTTAATAGGCAAAGAGATTCATTGACCTGGAAATGTATGGAGACTATAATCATAACAGGAAAATTCATTGGAGATATGAAACTCTGTGTAACAGCGTAGCGGATACTTCTTGAAGACTCTAATTGTAAGCGTATACACATGATGGATCTTTCCAAAAGTACCAGCGGAGGAGGAGATCAATGGACCAATGTTGTCAAATTAAAAGCTATTCTTTTTTTTCTCTTTGATGCAAACGTTTGCGCGCCCTATCCCATTAAAATTAATCAGGAGGTTGTTTATTTGGCACGAAAAACAGCTCGGAAATTAGTTTCATGGTTGGTTATTTTTTCGCTTTGCTTCAGCTTATTCGGCTTATCAGGAGGGGCTTCGGCCAGCGATACCGATTATACGGTCACCTATACAAGCTCTACAGCGACAGCTGTGACATTGCACTGGACTACCAATAACTGGACGAATACTGTGGACACGGCTATGGCCAGGAATGGGACCACATTTACGGCGAACATCAATGTGCCGGAGGGTGCCACACTAATTTATTGTTATCATATTACGGCCCCGACAGATTACTGGGATAGCAATGGCGGGAAAAACTGGACGGTCACCATTCCGGTTACCGGGAAATACGAAGCAGAGAACGCAGGCTTATCAGGAGGTGCAAAAGTAAATACAAACCACGCCGGATATTCCGGGACCGGGTTTTTGGATGGATACACCGCCCCCGGAGCAGTTGCAACTTTCAGCGTCCAGACTTCCAGTCAGGCCGCCTATAATACCACTCTCCGCTATGCGAATGCAACGGGCAGCGCCAAAAACCTCTCCATTTATGTCAATGGAATAAAAGTAAAACAGACAACGTTACCAAGCTTGGCCAATTGGGATACATGGGGCGACCAGACAGAAACGCTCTCCTTGCAGGCCGGAAATAATACCGTTGCTTACAAATACGACTCCACTGACACTGGAAACATTAATATCGACTATGTGACTGTCTCGCCTGGAGCTACTCCTTCGGCTACCGTAACACCGACAGCAACAGCAACACCGACAGCAACACCGACAGCTACCGTAACACCGACAGCTACCGTAACACCTACAGCAACTGCGACACCTACAGCTACCGCAACACCTACAGCAACTGCAACACCTACAGCAACTGCGACACCTACAGCAACTGCGACACCTACAGCAACTGCAACACCTACAGCAACCGTAACGCCGACACCCACAGCTACCGCAGCCGGGGTAACGGTTCACATTAAGAAACCTTCAAGCTGGAATTCAGCGATGCGAATCCATTATTGGAATCTGAGCCCGGCAACCGTTCCAACAAGCGGGGCATGGCCGGGAATTCTGATGAAGCCGGATGGGAACGACTGGTACAGCTATACGATTGCTGATGCTGCGGGCGCGAGTCTGATTTTTAATGACGGCAGCGGCAAACAGACGGGCGATTTGTCCCGCAGTGTGAAGGAGTCCTGGTATTACACGGATAACGTGTGGTATGAAGCCAACCCGGAAATCCCCAAAATTCCAGTGGTTTCAGTCTCTCCTGCGCCGAAAACATATGATTCTGCCCAGACAGTGAAACTTTCCAGTACCAATAGCGGCGATAAAATTTACTATACAACAGACGGCTCAACACCTACGACAGCATCGGCCTTGTATACCTCGCCAATTCAGGTGGCTTCCTCTTTGACCATCAAGGCTTTTGGTGTGAACTCATTGGGTCAAGCAGGAAATGTAGTCTCTTTCGCTTATGTGATTGACTTAAATGCCGATTTTCAAGCCCCGGCAATCACAGCAAATTTGCCTGTTGGGCATTCTGAGTCCCAGGTCACTGTATCCTTCACGATAAAAGATAACAAGGCAGCAACGACGAGGGCATACTACACAGATGATGGTACGGAACCATCCGCAAGTTCTAAAGCCTATATTTCAGGCAATGCACTGACCGGCTTGACTGGACCTTCCATACTTATCTCCAAAACCACTACTTTGAAGTTTCTTGTGATAGACGGCGCCGGTAATCAAACCACGCAAAGCTTCGTCTACAACATTGGAAAGTCGGGAGATTTCCGGGAAGACAGCATTTATTTCGTGATCACTTCGCGGTTCTATGATGGCGATCCGAGCAACAACGTGCACGCATGGGATGATGCCAAGGCGAATAATCCGGATTCGGACCCGGCTTGGAGAGGCGATTTCAAGGGGCTGATTCAAAAGCTCGATTACATCAAAGCTCTCGGATTCAGTGCCATCTGGATTACACCTGTTGTAGAGAATGCGAGCGGTTATGATTATCATGGTTATCACCCGATCAATTTTGCCAAAGTAGATCCAAGGTATGAATCGGCAGGCGCTTCCTATCAGGAGCTGATCCATGCGGCCCATGCCAAAGGGTTGAAGGTTATTCAGGATATTGTCGTCAATCATACCGGTAACTTCGGTGAAGAGAATCTGTTCCCCATGTTCAAGAAAGATGAGACCAAGCCGGACACTGTTAACAACATGCTCAAAATAACGGATAAGCTGCCGGCAAACTATGATTCCATGACACCCGATCAGCAATATCAGGCAAGACTTGCCTTGATGAAGACAGAGGGGCAGAACAATAACATTTACCATACGGAGAAAAGTCTTTCCTGGGAATCCTATACCGTACAGACAGGGCAGATTGCCGGAGACTGCGTCGACCTCAACACGGAAAATCCTGTAGTTGACCAGTATTTGATAGACTCCTATAACCAATATATTGATATGGGTGTAGATGCTTTCCGTCTCGATACAGTGAAGCATGTGAGCCGCTATATTTTTAATAAATACTTTATTCCTGCCTGGAAGACAAGAGGCGGCTCGGACTTCTTTATCTTTGGTGAAGTGGCCACCCGCTACAGAGATGTATGGAACAGCGGGATTCCGGCAATTTCGACACCATTTTATACCTGGAAATCTTCGAAATCGTATCCGGGCGATAACACAAATGACTACGCTTCCAATAAAGCGTCGGTTGAACAGGAGTGGGCAGACAACTCGACTACAGCAGGACAGCCTACCTCGAACAATGCTTTCCTGATCGGCAATACCTATCATGCGCCTGACTATTCGATGAAATCGGGTATGGATGTAATTGATTTTCCTATGCATTGGGCCTTCAAGTCAGCACAGGAAGCATTCAGCATGAAAAGCGGCGACCAATTCTATAACGATGCAACCTGGAATGTAACCTACATCGACTCTCATGACTATGCTCCTGACCAGGCTCCGGAAAATCAGCGCTTTGCCGGTACACAGGACACTTGGGCTGAGAATCTCGCTCTGATGTTCACTTTCCGGGGAATCCCCGCCATTTTCTATGGCTCTGAAATCGAATTTAAAAAGGGGTCTGTTATCGATGTAGGTCCAAACGCACCGCTCAGCACAACAGGCCGCGCTTACTACGGCGACCACATTGAAGGCAGTGTTACGGTACAAGATTACGGCAGATATACCAATGCTACCGGCACACTTGCGGACTCGCTCAACTATCCTCTGGCCAAACATATCAGACAGCTCAATCTAATCAGAAGAGCGGTTCCTGCTTTGCAGAAAGGTCAGTATTCTACAGAGAATGTAACGGGCAACCTGGCGTTTAAGCGAAGATATACCGACAACGCCAAAGGCATTGACAGCTTTGCATTGGTTACGATTTCGGGAAATGCCACTTTTACCGGAATTCCGAACGGAACTTACGTGGATGCGGTGACCGGAGATTCCAAAACCGTTACTAACGGCACAATTACACTGACATGCTCCGGTAAAGGAAATGCGAGAGTGTATGTGTTAAACGGCAGCGGTGGAATTGGAGTCACGGGTACCTACCTGAAGTAACCAGCAAACCATTCATCCCCCAAGAGTATGAAGCCTCGGCTCGATCCATGATCCCTCTGGAATAGACAACATAACCCGCCAGGTACTTACCAAAGTGCCCGGCGGTTTTTTTACATTCCAAATATCGCATCACGAACTCCAAAAACCTTCGGTTAATTGTTATTTTTAGCCGCTCTGTAACGTGAGATTCCCCAATCTATAATAAGCGCTATAAATAGCCATGAGAAAAAATGGATTCCACACAGAACAAACTTCCAAAGGAGCTCGCTTTTCATAGATTGATGCAAATCCGTCAACTGAGGTTCAAACCATAAAAGTAACGGACTGGTAAAAGCCAGTAGCAAGTTTTTATCATCATTTCCAGATAAATTAATGAAGCAACAGATCAAAGAAAGCAGCGGCAACCAGAAACTGAATTTTTTAAAGAATATAATCCATCCCCCCTCCTATACCCTAAATACTACCATAAAATGCTTTGAGCTGAGTTTTTAAGAAACAGTTAAGAATCAGATAAAGATTGTTAAGAATTGATTGCGTAAACTAAAAAGGGTATAGGATACCGATGCAGACAAAGGAGGGAGTTACCAGATGACATCATAGTTGAAACCTACGGACAAACTATTTAGACCCTTTTGCTTATGGAGTGCTAACCAATTCTATGATTAGGAGATTTATGATGAAAAAAATCCTCGGGCTGGCCCTTGCCACCTTGCTTATACTGCCCTCAACAGCACTGGCGAAAACGGATCCCGTTCAGCGCCAAGGTGTAAAATTGGACCAGGCAGATGTAAAGGAATTCACCAATCAATTTTTTAAACAAAAAGAAGTTCAAGAACTGCTTGTTGGATCTGCAGTTGTTGTGGTTAAAGATGGCAAGGTATTGCTTAACCAAGGCTACGGTTACGCTGATGTTGCCGCCAAGAAACCTTTCGATGCAGATAAGACCGTATTTCGTCTGGCTTCCGTCTCCAAGCTGCTTACCTCTGTGGGGATCATGCAGTTAGCTGAGGCGGGTAAGGTTGATTTGAATAAGGATATCCAGGGCTATTTGCCTCATCTGCAAATTCCGAATCCAACTGGGTCCCCGCTTACCCTTAAGCATTTGATGACCAATACTTCGGGTTTTGATTTAGGGGGCTCCCCTGAGCCTGGTAAAGCCTACAGCTTGGAGGACTATGTAAAAGCAACAGTGCCCACTGTTACCCATACACCTGGTGAAGCCTACAGATATAACAATTATGGATTTTCTCTGCTGGGCTACATTATCGAACAGGTAAGCGGCTCATCCTTTGAAAGTTATATGAAAAAGGGCTTGTTCGAACCCTTAGGTATGGATAATAGTAATGTGCTGTTCAACAGTGAGGTAAAGAAGGCCATTGCTACCCCCTATGATGTTACACTGAAGCCTCAAGCACAGCTCCCCAATATCCCTGACAGCGGTCCGGAAGGACTCATGTTCTCAACAGGCAGTGACATGGCGAAATTCCTTCAGGCGATGGTTAACTATGGACAACAGGGTTCTAAGCGCATCTTAACGAAAGACTCAGTCTTGGAGATGGAGAAGAACAGTGTGACTATTCATCCTGATATTCCGGGGAGCGGTTATGGCCTGGAGACTATTTATCCGTCGTCTTACAATGGATACACTGTCGTTGAGAAGGGTGGCGATTTACCCGGATTTCATAGCAATTTATGGTTGCTGCCTGAAGAGAATACGGGAATATTCGTTGTGTTTAACAGTGATAAAGGCAACCTTCGAGCCCCATTTTTTGAGCAGTTTATGAACCGCTATTTCCCTGATAAAGGGATAAGTCCTGTGATCAAAACGCCGAAGCCTACGCAAGAGCAACTGCATCCATTCGAAGGGGTGTATCAGGATTTGCGTATGCCTGGCTGGACCTACGATATTAAGGCTGGTGACGGAACTCTGCTGGTGTCTGATCCTCGGGGAGAGCATGTCTTACGCCAGTCGAAGGATCTGCTGTTCTATGATGAGGAGGGAGTGCCTGCTGGCTTCCAAGCGGATAAAGACGGGAACATGGAATACTTCTCCTACAACAAGGTGGGAAGTTGGTCTCAGAAGCTTCCTGAGCCTGCGAAATATTCTGATGTTCCAGAGGATCATCCTTACGCAAAATACATTTATAAGCTCGTTCAATTGGGTGTGATTCAGCAGGACCAGGATACATTTAAGCCTGAAGAACCCATGACAAGGGGCAAATTTATTGCCCAGTTATTCAAGTTTACAGATTTCCCGCTTTCTTCAACACCTAGCCAGTTTAGCGATACTAAGGGTCATCCGTATGAGGCCTTCATTCAGACTGCAGCTGAAGGCGGAGTTGTATCGGGATTTTCGGATGGAAGCTTCCGCCCGGATGAGCCTGTGACCCGGGAGCAGTCAGCAGCTATGATATTGAGGCTGGTGAAGTTAAGTATAATTGTTGAACCTGTAAAGGCTGAGTTAAGTGAAGATGTCAGCCCATGGGCATCTGAAGGGGTACAATTCGTAGTGGGCCTTCATCTCTATGGCCCTGATGTTACAGTAACAAATGGAACAGTACATTATCGGCCGAAGGATATGCTGTTAAATCAAGAATCGGCTGTGTTGTTGGGATTGCTTATTCAGAATCTGTTGTAATATACAAGCAGGCCGAAATACAAGTTAGACCCGCAGAGGGATGGATACCCCCTCCCTCTGCGGGTCTTTAATTTTAGGAGGATCACAACTGGAGCACCCCCTCCTACATCCTAAATACTACCATAAAATGATTTGGGCTGAGTTTTTAAGAAACAGTTAAGAATCAAATAAAGATTGTTAAGAATTGATTGCGTAAACTAGAAAGGGTATAGGATACCGATGCAGACAAAGGAGGGAGTTACCAGATGACATCATAGTTGAAACCTACGGACAAACTATACAGACCCTTTTATTTATGGCATGCTAACCAATTCTATGATTAGGAGATTTATGATGAAAAAAATCCTCGGGCTGGCCCTTGCCACCTTGCTTATACTGCCTTCAACAGCACTGGCGAAAGCTGAACCCGTTCAGCGCTCAGATGTAAAGCTGGAACAGGCAGATGTAAAGGAATTCACCAATCAGTTTTTTAAACAGAAAGAAATTCAAGAACAGCTTGTAGGAGCTGCAGTTGTTGTGGTTAAAGATGGCAAGGTATTGCTTAACCAAGGTTACGGTTACGCTGATGTTGCCGCCAAGAAACCTTTCGATGCAGATAAGACCGTATTTCGTCTGGCTTCCGTCTCCAAGCTGCTTACCTCTGTGGGGATCATGCAGTTGGCTGAGGCAGGCAAGGTTGATTTGAATAAGGATATTCAGGGCTATTTGCCTCATTTGCAAATTCCTAATAAAACAGGGTCCCCGCTTACTCTTAAGCATTTGATGACTCATACTTCGGGTTTTGATTTAGGGGGCTCCCCTGAGCCTGGTAAAGCCTACAGCTTGGAGGATTATGTAAAAGCAACAGTGCCTACTGTTACCCGTAAACCTGGTGAAGCCTACAGATATAACAATTATGGATTTTCTCTGCTGGGCTACATTATCGAACAGACGAGTGGCTCAACCTTTGAAGAATATATGAAAAAGGGCTTGTTCGAACCCTTAGGTATGGATAACAGTAATGTGCTGTTCAACAGTGAGGTAAAGAAGGCCATAGCTACCCCTTATGACATTACACTGAAACCTCAAGCACAGATTCCCAATATCCCCGATAGCGGTCCGGAAGGAGGCATGTTCTCAACAGGCAGTGACATGGCGAAATTCCTTCAGGCAATGCTTAACTATGGACAACAGGGTTCTAAACACATCTTATTGAAAGATTCAGTCTTGGAGATGGAGAAGAAGAGTGTGACTATTCATCCTGATATTCCGGGGAGCGGTTATGGCCTGGAGACTATTTATCCGTCGTCTTACAATGGATACACTGTCGTCGAGAAGGGGGGCGATTTACCCGGATTTCATAGCAATTTATGGTTGCTGCCTGAAGAGAATACGGGAATATTCATTGCATTTAACACTGATAAAGGCAACCTTCGGGCCCCCTTCTTTGAGCAGTTTATGAACCGCTATTTCCCTGATAAAGGGATAAGTCCTGTGATTAAAACGCCGAAGCCTACGAAAGAGCAACTGCATCCATTCGAAGGGTTATATCGGGATTTGAGTATGCCTGGCTGGACCTACGATATTAAGGCTGGTGACGGAACTCTGCTGGTGTCAGATCCTTTGGGAGAGCATGTCTTACGCCAGTCTAAGGATCTGCTGTTCTATGATGAGGAGGGATTACCTGCCGGCTTCCATGCGGATAAAGACGGGAACATGGAATATTTCTCCTACAACAAAGCGGGGAGTTGGTCTGAGAAGCTTCCTGAGCCTGCGAAATATTCTGATGTTCCAGAGAACCATCCTTACGCAAAATATATTTATTCGCTCGTTCAATTGGGTGTGATTCAGCAGGACCAGGATACATTTAAGCCGGAAGAACCCATGACAAGGGGCAAATTTATTGCCCAGTTGTTCAAGTTTACAGATTTCCCGCTTTCTACAAGGCCTAGTCAATTTAGCGATACTAAGGGCCATCGGTATGAGGCAGTTATTCAGACTGCAGTTGAAAGCGGAGCCGTATCGGGATTTTCGGATGGAAGCTTCCGCCCGGATGAGCCTGTGACCCGGGAGCAGGCAGGTACTATAGTATGGAGGCTGGTGAAGCAAAATTTAATGGTTGAACCTGTAAAGGCTGAGCTAAGCGAGGATGTCAGCCCATGGGCATCTGAAGGTGTGCAATTCGTAGTGGGCCTTCATCTCTATGGTCCTGATGTTACAGTAACAAATGGAACAGTACATTATCGGCCGAAGGATTCACTGTTAAATCAAG
This sequence comes from Paenibacillus sp. FSL L8-0340, assembly GCF_038593145.1. Taxonomy (NCBI): domain Bacteria; kingdom Bacillati; phylum Bacillota; class Bacilli; order Caryophanales; family Paenibacillaceae; genus Paenibacillus; species Paenibacillus sp. FSL L8-0340. The sequence continues at coordinate 5,350,100 of NZ_CP151967.1, read as the reverse complement.
AATCTGCTGTGCTGATGGGATTGCTTTTTAAAAATTTGTTCTAATGTAAAAGCGATGCTTAAATACAAAAAAGACCCGCAGAAGGGATGGATGACCCCTCCCTCTGCGGGTCTTTAATTTTAGGAGGAGCTTGACCTTGCAGTATACTTCAACCTTTATACTGGAATCAGTGATGAAGAAAAGTATTAAGTTGAGCTACAGCAAAAAGGAGCTATGTACTATGAATAGCAACATCCTTCCTGACAAAGATAAGCTATGGTATTGGCAAGAAGAGCTGAATAGAGGGGGCCCGCGATTTACTGGAAATAAGGCACATAGAAAGCTGATTGATTTTTTCGAACAGGAATTAACGGACATGGGACTGAAAGTCAACCGGGACAAGCATTTATTCACAAAATGGGAAGCGAAGCAATGGAATCTGTTTGTGCAGGTGGAACAAGGCGGCATAGAGGAATATCCCGTTGCGTCCTACTATCCCTATTCAGGAACAACCACAGAGGATGGCGTTGTGGGTGAACTGATCTATTGTGGTTCAGGACCCGGAAATTTCAAACAGGCGGCTGGAAAAATCGCGATTGTGGAAGTAACCGTTTCTAAACTTCCCTCTTCGGTAGCACTTAGAAAAAGAACCTCGTTTCCTAAAAGCGCAAAGCTTCCTTTCGGACTAAGAAATTCTGTTGTTAGTTCGTTAATGAAAGGTCCGGATTTAGTAGAGGCAAAACAAGCTGGAGTGTTAGGCTTGGTATGTGTCTGGAAAAAGATATCCGCAGAAAACGTTAGGGGGCAATACCTTCCATTCACAACTGCACTTAAAGATTGTCCGGCTCTATGGGTAGACGGGAACACGGGAGATCAATTGAAGCAGCTAGCCCTCCGGCATGCTAAAGCACGTTTAGTACTGCATGCTGAAATCAAGGAAAATGCAGATAGCGATACGCTTTATGCCATTCTTCCGGGAACGAATAGAAGCGAAAATATCCTGATCAATACCCATACAGACGGACCGAATGCCTGTGAGGAAAACGGAGGGGTTGGCCTGCTGGCGATGGCAGAGTATTTCTCAAAGCTTCCATTGGAACAGCGTCAAAGGGATTTAGTGTTTGTGTTCGTTACAGGCCACTTTCAAATTCCGCAATTCGGTATACAGGGTCAAGCCACTACACGCTGGCTGCATGATCATCCTGAACTTTGGGACGGAGAAGGAGGCCATCAGAAGGCGGTGGCAGGTCTTACACTGGAGCACTTGGGATGCAGGGAATGGAAAGATAATCAGGAGAATAGCCGATACAGCGACACCGGAAATCTTGAAACTGAACTTGTGTATACAGCAAATGAGATGATGAATACAATTTATTTGGATTCGCTTAAGGGAAGAACGAAAGTGAGAAGTATAACGTTGAAACCGATAAACAATATATATTTCGGCGAAGGGCAACCGTTATTTGACGCCGGGATACCGAATATCTCACTTGTTCCAGCGCCTGACTATTTATGTGCAACAGGACCCAACGGATATTTAGACAAGCTGGACATTGATTTTATGGATGAGCAGATAGGGTCATTTATTAAAATGACAACCGTAATTGACCGTACACCAGTAGAAGTATTAGGTCAACCAGAACCTTATGCCAAAGGTCTTCTGGGTTTCTTGGTAAAAGACGCAAACGAAAAGCAATAAAACAGCGGCATTTTGGGCGTGTTTTTCGTGTCCAGGACTGCCGCTGTTTCAATCTGCGGGATACTTATATATCAGCATATCTGAATGTTCTTAATGCCAATAAAAAGGTGGCAACCCCCATCAATGCCAACAGGCCCACACTTATAAAGTAACCGGACCACTCCATGGCCAGAGAATTGCGCAATCCGTTGATAAACCATTGAAAAGGGTTAATCCGGTTAAGCGTCTGAACCCACCCTGGGGCACCATCTAAGGAATAGAATGCGCTGCTGCAAAGCAATAGCGGAATGGTAATCATATTCGTCAGGATACTCACATTGTTCTCCGTCCGGCTCAGGCTGGCAGCAAAAAAGCTAAGAAAAACATAGCTAATCGTGGCGATGATTATTACCGGAATCAATGCAACAATCGAACGTACTGCAATATTAAGCTCAAAAACAAAAATACCTGATATCAATACGAGGATTGCACACACAAGAGAAGTCAGTGTCCATGCCCCTGAAATACTGCATATATATTTCCAGAGAGACATAGGGGTTACACGCAGCAGGTTGTATACACCTCTTCGGCGCTGTGTCAGGACCGCGAAGGATGTGGTCATAAATGAATAGAACAAAATGCTGACGGCCATCATGCCGGTTAGTATGCGTTCAGGGTAATCCGGAGATTTTATAAACATTCCTAAGCCAATGGTTCCGCCTATCGGTAACACAATCGACCAAAATAATAAAAATGGATCACGGGTTGCAGATTTAAGCGTAAGTCTGAATATTGTATTCATTGTATTTGCCTCCTAATCTAAGCATGATCGGTCAACTGAAGATATAGATCTTCCAGTTTTTCAGCATGATATTGCTGCAACAAGTCTTCCGGTTGTCCCTCAGCAACAATTTGTCCGTTATCCATCAAAATCAAGCGGTCAGCGATACGGGATACTTCCTCCATATCATGAGAGGAGAACAGCACAGTCACTTTGTTCCCGGCAAGCCGCTCAATCATTCTTCTAATCTCTTGACGTGCCCGGGGATCAAGCCCTGCCGCTGGTTCATCAAGAACAATTAAATCGGGATTGTGTATCGCAGTGACTGCAATGGCAAGCCGCTTTTGCTGTCCGCCGGACAAACGGGCGGCTGGTGTTTTTCCTGCATCTGCTAAGTTGCATTCCTCCAGCTTGTTTCGTATTTGTGCCTTGCTTAGCTTCACATGATAAAGTGCCGCAAAAAGTGCAAGATTCTCTTCAGCTGTGTATCCTTCAAAAAATGGAGTCGATTGGAGCTGCACACCTATATGCGCACGGTAATCATCCCTCCAGCGTGTGATTTCGCCGGAATCCGGCTGCAAAATCCCCAACAGCATCGCCAAGGTGGTTGATTTTCCGGCTCCGTTTGTGCCAATCAGAGCAAGAACTTCTCCTTGCCTGATTTCCAGGTCAATTCCCTTTACTACCTCACGGTTATGGAATTGCTTATGGATACCTTTGGCTTCAATGAGGTTCATCCTTTCCACTCTCCTTTACTTCACATTGTTTATTCATCGTTGAGTATAGGGGCATTTTTTTCTCCCTCAGTTATGAGGGAGAGTGTTTATTCCTGTGTATCCAAAAGCGCCAGCGCCTTTTCAACAAAATCCTGCTGCTGCCGGATAATAGCGAACATATTATCCATGATCAACATGACCATTGGAGGGATGTTATGCTGCATGGCTGCATCTTTGGCTTCAAAACCTTGCTTCACAGCGTCGTATTCATCCTGTAGAGTGCTGCGCTGCTGTTCTAATGCTCTTCGGCATTCCTCCGGCGGCAGTTTTTCATAAAAGGATAAACCGGAATACATCTTCGAAGGGTATAGCACAGAAGAAGCTTTTAGCGCATCGCTGATCAGCTCCTGCAGATACTGTTTTCCGGATTCAGTAATGGTGTAAATCGCCTTTTGGCGATGCCCGGTCTGTTCAATGCTTGTGACCGCAACATAACCCTCCAGCTCCATTTTTTTCAGTGCATGATAAATAGAACCGATCAGCACCCCACCCCAGCGTTCCGCATCTGTCATCTGCAGCCCCTGCTGCACATCATAACCAGACATAGGCTGAACATTCAGCATTCCAAGTACAAGTAATCGTGTCAACCGCTTTCCACCTCCATTACTCAACGTTGAATATTGTATAATGACTATTGGACTCTGTCAAGCTGATATGTAATCCGGTTATACAAGCATGGCGGGTATTATGTGAAAATGGCCGTCGCCTGGGCAGTTTCAATGTGCTATATCAAACTGCCCGAGGCAACGATAGCATACTTTGAAAAGAATTCATTGGATGATTTCATCGAAACGGATGATCTCCTCAAAATGCGTCAGCGCTTTCTAACCCTTTCATCCCTGATTACGAGTCGTAGATTCTATCGTCATCATCATTCTCTTCTTCGAGAGTCCGTATCTCAATCAGTTTCATGGCGGTGAAAGCCCTGATTCCATGCCGATCTCCCCGAACCATTGTAAATATCTCACCTGTGCGGGCCGCAGCAACCGATCCGTTCAGAACGACTTCTCCATGACCGGACACTATCATCCAGCTCTTGCTGGAATGAAGACAGGGCATTTCAGGCAGGGCATGATCCGGCAGCAGGGACAATTTAATTGTAAGCACAAGCCCCGAACCGCTGGTTGCCTCGTCCAGCACGGTAAAGCTCCCCCATTCAGTTTCCCCATACCTCGGTGCAGCGGAAACGTCTTGGAGGATTTCTTTAATGGCATTTGCTTCTGCTTTGCCGGCAATCAGAATGCCCTCGGGACTTCCTACGGCAACTATGCCGGGTACGCCGATCACATGCAGCGGAATGTTCAATTCATTGACAATGTGGGTATGACCCGACTCTCCCCAAATTCCCCCTGCACCAATCACGGGATGATTCAGCTGGGCAGTCAGTGTTTCCCAGCTTCCCAGATCACGCCACTCGCCTTCATGCGGCAGCACGACGGCTTTGCTGCTGCGCTCAGCTACTTCCTTGTCAAAGCTGCGGACTGGAAATCCGGGGTACAAGTCTGTAAATGCGGCGAGGTCAATAGGCAGCCCCATTTGTTCCAGATGCGACAGCATAAAGCGCAGAGAAAAAGCAAAAACTCCACAGTTCCATAACGCATGTTCCCGTACCAGCTCCCGGGCTCTGGAGATGACCGGCTTTTCTTCAAAAGAAAGGACGGGCGAATAGGCTGAAATCGTCCCCTTTCCCGGGACAATGTAGCCGTACTGGTCCGAGGGATGGGTGGGCCTTGTCCCAAGCAGAACAAGGTCTGCCTGTGAGGCAGCCAATGTATCCGTGAACTGATGAAATAAACGGAAGAACGCGTCATCCGCAAACATATCTGCCGGAGCCACGCAGAGGGTATCTTCGGGTTTAGCTTTTCCGGTGGAGTGCAAGTAGAGTGCCCCAAGCGCGGCGGCAGTGAAAGTACCGCGCTTATAAGGCTCCCCAATTACCGGGTATCCGTTTCCGGTATACCGCCGGGTCAGAGCCTTTTGATCCTTATGCGTCACGAACAACGCCGATTCACCCAGTCCACATTGATTGAGCTGGCGGCATACCCGTCCAAGCATGGACTCTGTGCCTCCGCCCGGTGCAGGAAGCAGCTCTAGAAACATTTTGGAACGGATCCGTCCGGACAGCGGCCACAGCCGCTGTCCGGAACCGCCGCATAAAAGAATGGTATGCACGGCTGTCTGCCTCCTTAATGCTTGGGGGGAGTGGAATATCCTTTACGCTGATGGAAGGAAAGCGAACGGTACGTACGGGCATACTTCCGAATCTGCGCTTTTCCCAGAGAAGCGGCTGAGGTCTTCAGCGACTTATTGTTGGCATTTTTCAATATCACAGCGGCGCTGTTTCCGCTGTAGACATAATTGGCATAGGTTTCAAATTCGGAAAAGCCGAACTGTTTCTTCTTGTCGATACTTCGGATAATGGCGGCATGCCATGACATCCCGTGCCGGGCTTCGATTTTTCTTTTTAGTCCGGCCAGTTTTGCTTTCTCAAACAGCATGTAATGGGTGACAAAGGATTTGGGTGAAGGGGCGGCAGTTCCCAGCAGCTTCCGGTAGGTGCGGAAATATTCCGGCTGGCTCCAGTTGCGGCAATAAAAGATACTCTTTCCTCCGGTACGGAACCGGTGGGAACGAATCAGCACCGTATCGGCATCAATGACCAGAAAATGACTTTCCCGGCAGATATGATCACCGTTCATTTTAAGCAGCTGCTGATACAGCCAGCCGGAACGGTTCCAGCGGGAGGAGGAATAACGGATGTCTTTTTTAGTAAACGGCAGAACGGTGGTTTCATTGACAAAGATACAGTTTTTGCGTGAGCACAGATTTCTGATCTTGCTGCTGTCCGGTGAGACAATATAGATATTGCTGATGGGGTGGCTGACATAACGGCGAAGACTGTCGATCACATGAGGGAGGGTCGCCAGGTCCTTTTCAATCGCCGGAATAAGGACATCTATCGCGGGACCGCTAACACTTAAGCCTGCTGAGGTTGCTGACATAGGTTCATCTCCGTGCACAAATTGACATGAGCGTCTGCACTAATGTATGCCGAGAATTCACTTCATGACCGGGCATAGATCACCGTAAAGATAATCTAACCTATACGGGATAGATGCTTAATTCAGCGGGGGCCTCTTCTGCATAGGATGCAGTGACTATGTAAATCAGGGAGGGGATTCATCCCTTCTCAGACAGGAGAGTGCATGAGTGAAGGCAAAACATGCTAACTTACCGCAGAGCAAATGGCTCAAGACCAAATTGCTGCTGCGCAACGCTTCGATCAGGCCCTTTATTCCGGACACCCGGAAGTTCAGCAAACGTAATCTGGAGCAGATGATCCACAGCTATGGAATGATCTATGTCAAGCCGGAACGGGGAACCTATGGCAACGGGGTCATTCGCGCGGAGCGGGGGGAACGGCAGGGCTTTACTTACCAGTATGAAGAAACCGTCCGTCATTTCGACAGCTTTGCGGCCTTTCACAAAAGTCTGGCGAAGAAGACTGGCGGCAGGAGTTATTTGATTCAAAAAGGGATTCACCTGCTGAAGCATAACCGGCGGCGCTTTGATATCCGGGTGATGGTACAGTTAAGCCCCAAGGGCGTATGGGAAGCTACCGGGATTATCGGACGGCTCGGGCATCCGGGCAAAATAGTGACGAATTACCACAGCGGCGGCAAACCCATGGCGATTGAGAAATTGCTCTCGACCCATCTTTCGGAGCGCAGGCTTGCGCAGCTGACAGAGGAATTAAATAGACTGGGTACCCGCATGGCGGCTCATATGCAGAAAACCTACCCCCGGATTCGGCAAATTGGCGTAGATGTCGGTTTGGACCGGTCGCTGACGCCATGGATTATTGAAGTGAACATGAATCCCGATCCCTATATCTTTAATCAGCTTAAGGATAAATCCATGTATAAAAAAGTAATGAGATACCGGCGTTTTTATATGGGGAAATAAAGCTTTCGCATGAGGAGTATCGCTGTCGTTAGCAGAGGCTCAGTGACAACTGAGCCTCTTTGGTGTCATTTCAAGCGGTATTCTAACGGAGAGACGCCGAAGTGAGCCCGGAACACGCGGTGAAAATAAGAGTAGCTGGCGAAACCGCAAGTTTCGGCAATATGCTCCAGCGTCAATTCACTGTATTTGATCTGCTCTACAGCAGCTTTGAGCCGGATCTCAATCGCATATTGAATCATGGTTTTGCCGTAATGCTCCTTAAACAGCCTTACTGCCCGCGACAGGCTAAGACCGGCATAGCTGGCAGCTTCCTCAAGCTTAAAGGTGACCGTGGCATGCTCTTCAATAAACCGCTTGAGCTTCAGGGTTGCCGTACCCTTCCGGTCCGCCTGTACATTTTCGGTAATCGCTCTGTCAATATACAGGCAGAGGCTGCGCAGCAGCACATCCTTCAGCTCGGCATCCTCTTCAAGCGAACCGCGCCGTTTCTCCAGCAGAAGGTTGCGCCATAAGCCAATCAGCTTGTCATCCAGGCCAATCCGGTTAGCCACCGGACGGTTCCTCCGTTTCCACCAGGCGTCAATCCAGGGGCCTTCGCAGAACAGATAATAATCTCCGCTGGACAGGCGTCCCTTATGTTCCGGTTCCTTCACCGTCAGCTGGTAATCGTCGCCTGGCCGGAGCAGCAGCAGATCACCGCCGCTCAGAGTGTACTCTTGGCCGTGTGAGGTCACTTCACAGGAGCCTTCGGTTTGCAGCCGGAACAGGTAATTCTGTAATCCGCCCTTCAGATTGTGGTTAAACGGCTTATAGTGATATGAGTGATCGCAGATGAGCAGAGACGTGTCCATGAATATGACCCTCCCAACGAATTCAGAGCAAATAGTTCATGTTCTGTCGATATTGTATATGTTCATTTTAGTCTGTATTCCACTAGAATGATACCAGAGAGAACAATAAAATTTTAAGTAGACAGAGGTGTTTGTTATCATGAACAAGATCAATATCGGGTTACAGCTGTACACGCTCCGTGATCTAACCGCTTTGGATTTCGAAGGAACACTCCGGAAGGTGGCGGAGCTTGGTTATCAAGGCGTTGAATTTGCCGGGTATGGAGATATTCCCGCTGAACAAATGAAGTCGCTGCTTGATGAGCTGGGTCTCCAAGGATTCAGCAGTCATGTTTCGCTGGAAGCCATGCGTAAGGATCTGCAAAAAGAGATTGATTACCTCAAAGCTATCGGTGCAGCGTATATGATCTGTCCTTTTCTAATGCCCGAGGATCGTCCTCAAAGCAGTGAGGAGTGGAGCAAATTGTTCTCCGAGCTGCAGGAAATAGGAACTGAAGTCAGTAAGCAGGGATTGATTTTTGGTTATCACAACCATGATTTTGAATTTATAGGACAGGCCGGAGAACATAACGCATTTGATGGCATGTTTATGCAAACCACACCGGCTGCGGTTCAAGTGGAAATGGATGTGTGCTGGGTTCAATTCGCTGGACAGCATCCGATCGAGTATATCCACAAATATGCCGGACGTCTGCCGCTTCTCCATCTGAAGGATTTCAGCACAGACGAGCAGGGTCAGATGATAACGCTTGAATTGGGACAGGGTTCCGTTAATCTGCCTGCGGTTATTGAGGCCTCAGCGAAAGCGGGGGTGCAATGGCTGATCGTGGAGCAGGATGTCTGTCAGAACCCGCCGCTTGAAAGTATATCGAACAGCTATAACTGGCTTAAACAAAACTATTTAAACCAATAATAATCTATTGCTTAAAGGAGCTACTTAATATGAAAAAAATCAAAGTTGCTGTATTCGGCTGCGGCGCCATCGCCGGGCGCAGACATATCCCAGAGTATGCAGCGAGTGAACACGTAGAACTGGTTGCTTTTGCAGATCCTATCATGGAGCGCGCCGAGAAAATGGCCGAAACCTATGGCGGCAAAGGTTATGCCAGCTATGAGGAATTACTGGCTAATGAAGAAGTGGATGCGGTCAGCGTATGTACGCCGAACTATCTGCATGCTTCAATGGCTATTGCGGCGGCCAATGCCGGCAAACATGTTCTGGTGGAAAAACCCATGGCATGTTCCGCTGAAGAAGGTGAGCAGATGATCGAAGCTGCCCGTAAAAACGGAGTGTACCTGATGGTTGGACATAATCAGCGGCTGATGCCGCCTCATGTGAAGGCTAAAGAAATTCTCGACTCCGGCAAACTGGGCAGAGTGCTTACATTCCGCACGTCCTTTGGGCACCCGGGACCGGAGGGCTGGAGTGTAGACGGTGCAAACAGCTGGTTTTTCCGCAAAGAAGAAGCAATCATGGGTGCGATGGGCGACCTGGGCGTACACAAATCCGATTTTATCCGTTATTTGCTGAACGACGAAGTATCCGAAATAGCCAGTTTTATCGGCACTCTGCATAAAGAAGGCACGGAAGTCGATGATAACGCAGCCTGCATCCTGCGGATGAAGAGCGGCGCCATTGGAACACTGGTTGCCAGCTGGACACAATACAGAGGCGGAGACAACAGTACCGTATTATGGTGCGAGCATGGTGTGATGAAGATTGGGACTGTAGCGGGCGACGAAGTGATCGTGGAGCTTACGAATGGTACGGTCGAGACCTACAAAGTGGGTGCTATGGCGACCAATGAAAAACAGGTGCCGAGTGGTGTCATTGATGATTTCGTGAAGTCCATCGTAACGGATACACCTCCGGCGATCTCTGGGGAAGAAGGACTGAAATCTCTGAAAGTCATTTTGGCTGCATTCGAATCCCAGAACACGGGGCAAATGGTCAAGCTGTAATTATTTTCACACATAAGCAAATAGTTCAGGTTACAAATGATGGAAACCGCAGCCGGCTTGGCTGCGGTTTTTGTCTGGCCGCTAGGCTATTTAATCAGCAACTTGCCTGTAAAGAGTATTTTGTGAAAGGCCTCAAGCGGTCAGCTTATTCTCTGCCATTTTTTGAGCATTAACACCGGTCTATGCTATAATTCCTTATACTAATGCGAGTAAACAGGAGGAAGGGAATGCAAGAGCGAAGCAAGAGAAGGAAAGCGCAGCGCAGCAAATCACGTAACCGGAAAACGCTGCTTAGCGTGACCGTTGTGCTGGGTACGTGTCTGATCGCTGGAGCTGTTTATGCAGGAACTTTGTATTATAAGGCTGAACGGGCACTTGACCGGATTTCGGCATCGGGAACGACTCCGAGTGAAACGGCAAGTCCAACATCGCCTATGCCTGGAGCTTCGGCCGAGGCTGATGCTGCGGATGCCGTGGATGAGAATAAACCGCTCACGTTCTTGCTCGCCGGTGTGGACAACCGGAGCGGCAGCGGAGGGACGCTGAATACGGATGTGCTGATGCCGGTGGTCTATGAGCCTGTGAGCAAAAAGCTGTCCATCCTGTCCATCCCCCGTGACATGAAGATCACGAGCAGTGAGATCGGCGCGCATAAGGCTAATTATTATTACGCTTATTATTACTCCCATAACAAAGGTGAGGACTTAAGCAAGACCAAGGAGTTCTACAGCAGTATTCTGCAGATCGACATTGACCATATGATTCTGGTTAATTTTGAGGCGTTCAGCAGCATAGTGGATGAGCTTGGCGGACTGGATATCAATGTGCCGATGAATATGCGTTATGTAGATAATGCGGACGGAACAAACATTAATCTGACTAAAGGGATGCAGCATTTAAGCGGCAAGGAAGTGCTGGATTTCGTCCGTTACCGCAAATCGAACCGGGGAACGGCAGAATCCTCAGATATATCCCGCAACGAGCGGCAGCAGGAGGTCCTGAACCTGATTCTGGGTAAGCTGGATTCCGTGAACGGGATTGCTCAGCTGGGGGATATCATCGACATCCTGGGGGAGAATATCCGCACCGATATCGACAAAGTTCAGCTCCGTGACTGGATTCTGAATTATAAATCCATGAAGCCTTCATCCAGTGAGCTCATTACACTGGATTCGGTCTGGAAGAGCCCTTATGTCTATGCCAAAGAAGAGGATCTGCTGGTGAAGCTGCAGAAATTTCGCGAACCGCTGGGTCTGCCTGCGCTCGACAAGCAGCAGCTGCTTCATGATTTTGGAATTACGGATTAGGCAAGTCAACTTTACATAGAATTGTTCTATGTTTTTATTTCATACAGGAAACGAATGAAGGGTTGTCTCAATCGCAAAGGTTTTGCGAGAGAGGCAGCCCTTCTCTGTTACGCGGACTACTTTTTCAGATCCTCCGGAAATTCCCCTGAACATCCAGCGGATGGATATCATCCCGGCAAGTCAGACAATCAACTCAAATTTGTCCCCCAATATGAGCTGCTTGGAGCGATGGATTTTTTGTCCGTCCGGACTGGAGACTGTGCTTGTGATACTAAGCAGCGGATAACCTTCCTCAATATTCAAATAGGTAGCCACATCAAAGGAGGCGTACTCCATTACGATATATTTTCTTGAATGCCCGAAGGAGACTTTGTATTTGCTCTTCAAAATTTCATAAAGCGATTTATCGTTCAAATCTTCCTGCAGCAAAAAAGAATAGGAGGAGGGGAACCGCGAATACTCCACGGAGATTGGAACGTTGTCGGCATAACGGATGCGTTCAATGTTGATGACTTTGTCCCCCGGGTTCAGCCCCAGATGCTCTTGATCCGATAAGGTGGCTTCTTCAATTACGCACTTGATGACTTTCGCGCCGGGTGTTTTGTTCTGCAGCTTGCACGTATCGCTGAACCCGATCGTTTCGGCGACATTTTTTTGAATCTTGTCTTTAGTAATGAACGTGCCTTTACCCGGAATCCGCACCAGATAACCACCCGAGGTGAGTGAATCCAGAGCGGCCCGTACTGTGACACGGCTTACCTGATTCGTTTCGCTTAATTCCAGCTCTGTAGGGAGTTTGTCCCCCGGTTTCAGTGTGCCGTTTTGGATAGAATCCAATATATTCTCCTGCAGCTGTTTGTACAGTGGAGATGATTCGGAAGGGTCAAGCATTTGTTATACCTCCAGGTTCAAAAATCGATTATAAAACGGGCTCTGTGGCAAGGAATAGATGAGGTCTATCCATATTACGTCCGGATTATCGGACATCTGTCCAACGAAATGTATTGCATTGTATTGACCACATACTTCTATAGTATAACAATATAGACAATTTGTTAACAGTTTACATTACTCTGCTCTCCTAATGTTACTGTAAACACCTTGTAATGAGCTCAAATAAGAAATTTTATAAAAAATGAAAGCCCTCTCTTGTATCATGTATTGCTTTGTGCTATTATTTGTCCATAACATTCCCATACAAAAGCCGGCGTGGAATGGAAAATCATAATATGTATCATACAAGGGAGAGGGAGAATGGATATGAAACAAATTATCGAGCAGATTATAGCGGATAAAAAAGAGGGCGGCGGCATCAAGCAGGTCTATTATGTTGCTTGCGGCGGTTCTTACGGAGCGTTCTACCCAGCAAAGACATTTCTTGAGAAGGAAGCTAAGGACATTAAAGTAGGCCTATACAACAGTAATGAGTTCGTGCATAACACGCCTAAGGCATTCGGTGCAAATGCGGTCCTGGTCGTAGCCTCCCATAAAGGCAACACGCCGGAAACGGTAAAAGCTGCGGAACTGGGTAAAAAAGCGGGCGTGCCGGTTATCGCACTCACCTGGATCGAAGATTCTCCTATTACGGAATTTGCGGATTACGTGGTCAAGTATAGCTTTGGAGAGAATAAAGATATCGCTGGTGAAAAAACGATCCAAGCGCTTATGACCGCAGTGGAAATTCTGAAACAGACGGAAGGGTACCCGAATTACGAGAAATTCCTCGATGGCGTTTCAAGAATCGACCGGATTGTAAAACAGGCAACCAAGCATGTAAAGAATCGAGCCCTGACGTTTGCCAAAAACCACAAAGACGATTCCGTCATCTATACGATGGCCAGTGGAGCGGGGTATGGTGCGGCATATATGGAAAGCATCTGTATCTTTATGGAAATGCAGTGGATCAACTCCGCGAGCATCCATTCCGGTGAATACTTCCATGGACCGTTTGAGATTACGGACGCCGAAATTCCGTTCGTCCTTCAGGTATCGGAAGGTAGTACCCGGGCACTTGACGAGAGAGCGCTGGATTTCCTTAACCGGTACGCTAAGCGGGTGGAAGTGCTGGACGCGAAGGATCTTGGACTGTCCACCATCGATAGCTCGGTCGTTGACTATTTCAATCACTCCTTGTTTAACAACGTGTACCCCATCTATAATCAAGCTTTGGCGGTGGAAAGAAAACATCCGCTTACCACACGCAGATACATGTGGAAGGTTGAATATTAATCCGTACTCATTTCAGCAGCCTTCAGAGGGGATATTCATATGAAACAATATAAAGTAATCGGAATTGGCGACAATGTAGTAGATAAGTACATCCACCAGGGCATCATGTACCCTGGTGGAAACGCCTTGAACTTCAGTGTATACGCTACCATGTGCAAAATGGAGTCCGCTTATTTAGGCAAATTCGGCAGCGATGAAGTCGCCCGGTATATCGGGCAGGTGTTGGACGAGCTGACCATTGACCGCAGCCATTGCCGCGAATATGAGGGTGAGAACGGCTATGCGCGCGTTACCCTTGAAGACGGTGAACGCCTGTTTCTGGGATCGAATAAGGGCGGGATCGCCAAGGAAAACGCATGGAAATTTACCGAAACTGATCTGAATTACATCAAACAATTTGCCGTGATCCATACGAGCTTGAACAGTTACATTGAACAGGATCTGACAGTTCTTCGGGAAACCGGCATTCCTATTTCGTATGACTTCTCGGTTCGCTGGAACGACGACTATCTGGAACAGGTCTGCCGGTATGTGGATATATCCTTTCTTTCATGCAGCCATTTGACGGCAGAAGAGCGGGAGAGAGAGATGCGGAAGGCACAGCGGCTCGGATCGAAAATTGTGGTTGGGACAGTAGGTGAAAACGGATCGTACACCCTTTTCGGTGATCAATGGATTTATCAACCGGCGGATTCAACGGAAGCGGTGGACACGATGGGAGCGGGAGATTCTTATATCACTGCTTTTCTCGTGGAGATGATCCGGAGTTCAGAGGGCAGGATCGAATTTGACCAGGAGAGTGAAATGCTCCGTAAAATCAAGACCAGTATGGGTAAGGGAGCGGAGTTCGCAGCTCAAATATGCCGGATCAACGGTGCTTTCGGATTCGGCACCCCATTGGTATAAACAGTATATGAGGGGAGGGGCCTCCTCTCTTTACTATCAATAATGTAAGCGTATTCAGAAAAGTCGGATGAGCCTTAACGAAGGTCCAGTGGATCGGTGAAGCCAGTATAAACAAAAAAGGGGACTTTTTATGTTTTGGTTTGAACTCTTGATCATCTTTTTACTCATTTTCTTTGGCGCCAGGGTCGGCGACGTATTCATGGGCCTGCTTGGCGGAGTCGGCGTTGCGATATTCGTATTCATTTTTCACGTCCAGCCTGCGTCACCTCCCGTTGATGTTATGCTAATCATTCTGGCAGTTGTCCTGGCTGCCTCCGCCCTCCAGTCTTCGAGCGGATTGAATTTTCTCGTCAAGGTCGCGGAAAAAATGCTGCATAAATCTCCGAAGAATGTAACGATTGTCGCTCCGGTTATTTGCTGGCTCTTCACCTTCCTGTCGGGAACGGGGCATGTTGTGTACAGTCTGCTGCCTATTATCAACAAGCTATCCATCGACAGCGGAATCCGGCCGGAGCGGCCTATTTCAAACAGCATCATTGCTTCCCAGCAAGCGATTACTTGTTCGCCGGTGTCGGCGGCGACCGCAGCTATGCTTGGACTTATGGCTCCGCTTGGCGTAAGTCTGGGTACAATTTTGTCCATCGCGATTCCAGCTACCCTGCTGGGGGTCATTACTAGTGCGCTGCTCACGTTGCGTAAAGGGAAAGAACTCGCAGAAGATCCGGAGTATCTGCGCAGACTCGCCGAGGGTTTGGTTGAAAGCGACCCGGAAGAACAAACGGAGAAAAAGGTGTCACCGAAGGGTGCGAAAGCTTCGGTGGTGATCTTCCTGCTCGCCGTTCTGTCCATTGTCATTCTGGGGCTGTTCACCGAGTTACGGCCATCATGGACCGTAGACGGCGTGACGACTGTGTTATCGATGGCCCACACCATTGAAATTATTATGCTGGTCTGTGCTTCGCTGATTATTATCATCTGCCGTCCGGCGATTGAATCGATTCTTAACGGTACCATCTTCCGGGCAGGGGCGCTTGCCATGGTTTGCGCTTTCGGATTAGCCTGGATGAGCAGTACCTTTATCGGGGGGCAAACGGCGTTTATCCAAGAGCATGTGGCTACGATTGTAAACAGTCAGCCCTGGATGCTTGCTGTGATCATGTTTATCGTTGCCGCTTTAACAACGAGTCAGGGTGCTACAACGTTAATCATGATCCCGATTGCCATTGCCCTTGATCTGCCGGCCCACATCATCGTTGGTGCGTGGATGGCTGTGAATGCCAACTTCTTTTTGCCGGTGTCCGCCCAATGCCTCGCGGCCATATCGTTTGATACAGCGGGAACCACCAAAATCGGCAAATACGTGCTGAATCATAGCTTCATGCTGCCAGGGATGATCAACATTGTCGTATCTGTAGTCACCGCCACATTACTGGGAAACACTCTAATCTAGGTGTGTTAAGAATCATAGATGTACAAGTATGGATTCTGCCAGGTATAACAAAGGAGGAATCGGGTTCCTATGATACAGCTCAAGCAAGTCGCTGCAGCTAACTTTCATTACAAACGATATTCCTTGGATTATTTTCTGGATTCGGTTACCCGGATCGGTATCGAACACATTGAACTGTGGGCGTCGGGCCCCCACTTTCACCTGGATTATTACTCTCCACAGGATGTACAGAACCTGAAGCGGAAAATGAAAGAACGAGGGTTAAAGGTCATTTGCCTTACTCCGGAACAGAGCGTCTATCCGATCAGTATCAGTCACCCCGACCCGGAGTACCGCAAGAAAAGCGTGGAATTCTTCTGCCGGCACATTGAAATGGCTTCTTTTCTGGAGTGTAGCCAGATGCTGGTGACTACGGGACTGGCCTATCTGGATGTGGATGAGACGGAAACGTGGAAATGGTGCAGGGAATCGCTTGGCGAGATTTGCAGGACGGCGGAAAAAGAGGGAGTTTACTTACCCGTGGAAGCGTTTACCTCTTACTCTACCCATGTGTTTAACAGCGCCGAGCACATCTCCAGAATGATTAATGAGGTGGGAAGTTCGAATTTAAAAGGGCTGGCGGACACGGATGTCATGGCGGTTACAGGAAAAGATTCGATTCATGATTTTATCAGAGAACTTGGGGATAACCTGACGTACGTGCATTTTGTAGACGGCAGCCCCGGGGGGCATCTGGTTCCCGGCGAAGGTAATCTGCCGCTGGAAGAAGCGCTGCAGGCGCTAAACGAAAGCGGCTACAAGGGATATCTTGGTCTTGAGCTGCTGGATCGGAGATATGTGCTGGACCCGGAGAAAGCGATGCGGGATTCGCTGGCTTGGTTTGAGAAACGCTTGGGATGAACGAAAGAAATGAAACTATAATCAGCTGCAATAGCTGCGAAAGAGGGATGCAAGATGAAAGCTGACATTTATGCTTATGACGGGACAGGTATCCAATGTGTCTATAAAAACGATGAATGGCTTGTGTGCATCAAGAACTGGAAACCGGATAACGACATCGACGGCATTCACCGTCTGGAGGTCCACCTCGAGACGGACGAACAGTTCATTCTGGTGAACGGAAAAGCCATACTCCTGGTGGCGGACCGGAAGGAGGACCAGTTCGATATTGATCTGATCGAGATGGAAATCGGTAAGGTCTACAATGTTTCGAAAGACACCTGGTTCTATACGATTGTCCAAAAAGACACCAAGCTTGCGTATGTACAGCATGCCAATACAACGGAAGCAAACAGCAAATATTGCGAAATGTCCGAATCCGAGCTGGCTAGTGTAAAGGAAAGAGCGCGTAAAATACTGCAGCTGTAAGCGCGAAGACGGCTGATCTGGCGGAGGCTCCAATGCCCAAGCTCACGAAAAATGTTTAATTTGGAATGAATATTGTTTGCAGGGCTACTGCTGGAAAGGAAAGAACCTTTCGCCAGTAGCCCTGTATTTTTTGTTATCCAGCGGCAAAGCACGATTCTATGCACAGCAAGCAGTGATAGAGGGGGGAAGGCACACAGCGAACCGCTCAACGGATGGAGGAGAGTGATATGCCCCCCTCCGCTTGGCCGCCTATTTTTTGAGATAGTCCGAGAAATTCTCCTGAAAATCCAGCGAATGAATGTCTTCACGAAGATGGTGGTGGATCAGCGGACCGATCTTTCCGGTTTCCTTATGCACCATAAGCTCCAGCAGAGATTGATGCTCTTTCCAGATTCCCTCCAGCTTTTCGGTCTTCAGCATGTGCAGCCTACGGTACCGGAGGTAGTGCACATTGGACTGCTGAATCAGATTCCACAAAAACTCACGCCCCGCAAGCCGGTACAAGGCCCGGTGAAACGCGTCATCCAGGTTGAGGAAGGAATCGATGTCGCTGTGCCCGATGGCCTCCTTCTGTGTCTCCAGGATTCCCTTAAGCTCGTGCACGCCGGTCAGCAAAAGCTGTGAAGACAGATCCTTAAGGATCTCTTTTTCCAGTGTGCTGCGCAGATACGTGATTTGTTCAACAGATTCAAGATCAATATAGGATACGATATTCCCTTTTTTCGGATAGATATCGGTATAGGATTCCAGGGCCAGCTGTTTCAGCACATCACGCAGCGGTGTCCGCGAAATCTGAAAGCGTTCGGAAAGTGCGGTTTCGCTCAGAATCGTGCCTGGCTTCAAGGCCAAGGTGAGGATTTCGTGCTTCAGTGTATTCATAATTTCAACTTTGATCGACATTTATCTTCCTGCTTTCCATATGTATTGACGAATATGACTAGTATACATGATGTTTGACAGTAATAAAAATGTTTATCAAAATGAAGAGGCGAATTTAGCGTTTACGCTTGTGAAAACTAAGCAGTTTATTGTATTGACAACGGGGTGTTCTTGTTCTATGATCAAGAAAATCTTGTATACAAGATCGACTTACGACGATGACAATTATAGGAGGTTCTATCAATGAACATGACGTGGAGATGGTATGGTGAAGGCAATGACAACATTACGCTTGACCATATCCGGCAGATTCCGGGGGTTATGGGTATCGTCTGGTCTTTGCACGATAAAGTAGCCGGTGAAGTATGGGAAATGGAACGGATCCAGGAAGTGGCGGATCAAATCACCGCCAAGGGCTTCAGCACTGCTGTGGTGGAGAGTGTCAACGTTCATGATGATATCAAAATCGGCCTGCCGTCCCGTGATAAATATATCGATATTTATATCGACACGATCCGTAAATTGTCCAAAGTGGGCGTAAAAGTCATCTGCTATAATTTCATGCCTGTATTCGACTGGACCCGTACGGAGCTGTACAAGAAATTGCCGGACGGCTCCAATGCCCTCTTTTATGAAAAGGCTGCCATTACCGATAATCCGCGTGAGATGGTGGACCGGATTCTGAAAGGCGCCGGACAATTCACAATGCCGGGCTGGGAGCCGGAGCGGCTGGCAAAACTTGATGAGCTGTTCGCAGCCTATGCAGATGTGACGGAAGATAAACTGTTCGAGAACCTCAAATACTTCCTGGAACGCATTATTCCGGTATGCGAGGAAGTGGACATCAAGATGGCGATCCATCCCGACGATCCGGCCTGGCCGATCTTTGGCCTGCCGCGCATTATCCGCAACCGGGAAATGATCCGCAGGTTCCTGGATTTGGTGGACAGTCCATACAACGGTCTCACCTTCTGCACAGGATCACTGGGTACGAATCCGGCGAACGACCTGCCGGCGATGATCCGCGAGTTCCATGACCGTATTCATTTTGCCCATATCCGCAACGTGAAGGTGTTTGAGAACGGTGACTTTATAGAGGTGTCGCACCGCGGGCGTGATGGCAGTGTGGATGTGGCTGAAGTCGTCAAAGCCTATCACGAGAATGGATATACCGGTTATGTGCGTCCGGACCATGGGCGGCATCTATGGGGCGAAGAGAAAAACTGCCGTCCGGGTTACGGCCTATATGACAGAGCCATGGGCATCATGTATCTCCTTGGCGTATGGGACAGTCTTGACAATGCCAAGGGGGCGAACTAAATGCTGCGTTTAAACCGAAGCAGTATCTCTGATGAAGCAGCCTGGAAGGCTGCGGGTGTAGAGCTTCCGCGCTTTGACTTTGATCAAGTGGCGAAGAATACACAGGTGAAACCGGAATGGATTCATTTCGGTGCAGGCAACATCTTCCGCGGATTCGTGGCGAACGCCCACCAGAAGCTGCTGGACAGCGGCAAGGCGGACACCGGGATCATCGCGGCGGAAACGTTCGATTTTGAGATGATCGATAAGGTCTACAAGCCGTACGACAATCTGACACTGCTCGTGCTGATGAACGCACACGGTGATTTCCAGAAAAAGATCGTCAGCAGCATTGTTGAGGGAATCGCAGCCGACAAGAACCGTGAAGCGGATTACCGCCGTCTGACTGAGGTATTCGAGAATCCCAGCCTGCAGATGGCCAGCTTCACCATTACGGAGAAGGGATACTCACTGACAGGCCCGAACGGACAGTATCTCGGCATCGTGGAAAAGGATATCGCAGGCGGGCCGGACCAGCCGGTGCATGCGATGAGCATTGTGGCTTCCCTGGCCTACCGCCGCTACCTGAAGGGCCAATATCCGATGACCTTTGTCAGCATGGACAACTGCTCCCACAATGGCGATAAGCTGAAGAACGGTGTCGTGACCATTGCCAAAGAGTGGGCCGGCAAGGGACTTGTCGAAGAAGGATTTGTGACTTATCTGGAGGACGAGCGGTTAATCGCCTTCCCGCTGTCCATGATCGACAAAATTACGCCGCGCCCGTCCGAAACGGTCCAGGCGGCGCTGCTGGAACAGGGAATCGGCGATATGGAGGTCATCGTCACTTCCAAGAATACCTATACAGCCCCATTCGTAAACGCGGAGATCAGCGAATATCTGGTGATTGAAGACAAGTTCACGAATGGCCGTCCGGCGCTGGAGGAAGCAGGGATTATCTTTACCGACCGCGATACAGTCAACAACGTGGAGACGATGAAGGTAACAACCTGCCTCAACCCGCTGCATACTGCGCTTGCCGTATCCGGCTGTCTGCTTGGCTACACCCTGATCGCCGATGAGATGAAGGACGATACGCTGCGTAAATTCGTGGAAATCATCGGCTACAAAGAGGGATTGCCGGTCGTAGTAGATCCGGGGATTCTCAGTCCAAAGCAGTTCCTGGACGAAGTATTGACTGAACGTTTCGCCAATCCGTTTATCCCTGATACCCCGCAGCGGATCGCGACCGACACCTCGCAGAAGGTAGGCATACGGTTTGGAGAAACCATTAAATCATATATCCGCCGGGAGGATCTTAATCCGGCGCAGCTCACAGCCATCCCGCTGGCGATTGCCGTCTGGTGCCGCTATCTGCTTGGAGTAGATGATGAAGGCAATCCTTTCACATTGAGTCCGGACCCGCTGCTCGAGACGCTGCAAGGACATTTGCAGGGAATTTTACTCGGAGCCAAAGCGGCAAATGTGCGGCCAATTCTTGAAGACGAGCAGCTCTTTGGTGTCCGGCTGTATGACATCGGCCTTGGGGAGAAGATTGAGGGTATGTTCCTTGAAATGCTGGCCGGCCCGGGAGCTGTGCGGAGCACATTGGAGAAATACCTGAAATAAGGGTTAAGGAGCATAAGGATGAAGCCTTTTATTCATGAGGATTTTCTGTTGCAGTCAGAGGAGGCCCGGATACTCTATCATGAGTATGCGGAAGCTCTGCCTATTATCGACTATCACTGCCATCTGGACCCGAAAGCCATTGCCGGCAATAAACGCTTCAAGAATATTGCCGAGGTCTGGCTGGGTGGAGACCACTATAAATGGCGTGCATTGAGAACATTCGGGATCGAAGAGAGATATATTACCGGCAATGCCTCTGATGAAGAAAAGTTTGCCAAGTGGAGCGAGGTGCTTCCCTATACTGTCGGCAACCCGCTGTACCATTGGTCGGCGCTGGAGCTGAAGGCTTACTTTGGCGTAGAGGAGCAGCTGAGTCAGGACAACTGGCGGAAGATCTATGACCACTGCAACACCTTGATTGCCCAGGATGGCTTCACGGCCCGGGGGCTGATTACCCGTTCCAGGGTGAAATGGATCTGCACGACGGATGATCCGGTGGATGATCTGCGGTATCATAAGCAGATTGCCGGAGACAAAGAGTTCAAGACCGGGGTGACGCCGACCTTCCGACCGGATAAGGCACTGCTGATTGAAGCGGAGTCCTTTCCGGGTTATGTAGCAAACCTGGAGCAGACCGTAGGGTATGCCATCACTTCCTATGAACTGATGGAATGCGCGCTGCTGGAGCGAATTGAATACTTTGACCAGCAGGGCTGTATGATCTCTGACCATGGCTTCTCAAACCTTCCTTTTGCTGAGGCGCCGCCATCTGTACTGGAGACGATCTTCAGCAAGCGGCTGAGCGGCGAGACCTTGAGCAGACTGGAATGCGATCAGTACGCAACAGCGTTGTTCTTAGCCATGGGCCGCAAATATGCCGCCCACGACTGGGCGATGCAGCTGCATATCGGTGCGATCCGCAATCCGAATACACGCATGTTCCGGGAGCTTGGTCCGGACACGGGCTTCGACATCATCGGTGACGGCAGCTACGCGGACAACTTATACAAGCTGCTCGACGGGCTGGACCGGACCGGCGAGCTTCCCCGGACCATTCTCTACAATTTGAATGCAGTGCAGAATGATGTGCTGGCTGCGATGGCGGGGTCTTTCCAAGGCGAAGGAGTCAAAGGGAAGATTCAATTCGGCTCCGGCTGGTGGTACAACGACCAGAAGGACGGAATGATCAAGCAAATCACTTCCTTATCCAATCTGGGGCTGCTCAGCTGCTTTGTAGGGATGTTGACAGACTCGAGGTCTTTCCTGTCCTATACACGTCATGAGTATTTCCGCCGGATTCTGTGCAACCATATCGGCGGCTGGGTGACCAGCGGGGAGGCCCCGCGGGATCTTGCATTCCTTGGAGGCATCGTTCAGGATATTTGCTACCATAATGCCAACCGCTATTTTCAATTAAGCTGAACAGGATAATAATTTTACTGTCGAAGGACTTTCAGCGGCTGGACTCACGGTAGGACTGGGAAGGGAGACAATTTCCCAGTAGCCAAAAGGTTGCATTTCACATGATGTGCAAATTCCTGCGGATTCAGGGAGACAGCCCCGGCATGTACCTCTGGTACAAGCAATATTTCAAACTGACAAGGTGCAGAAGCCGTTAATTCCGGTCTCTGCACCTTTACTATTTTTGTAGTTGACTTTGCCCTTAGGGGAAGGTGCATAGTGGATACAAATACAAGGAATGGAGGGAACGGCTTGCTGTCGATTGGAGACTTCTCGAAGATATGCGAAGTATCTACAAAAACGCTCCGATATTATGATGAAATGGGATTAATTAAACCTGATGGGATTAATCCGGAAAATGGCTATAGGTATTACTCTATCAGGCAGCTTAAAAAGATGCTCTTTATCAACCGTTTGAAATCCTATCATTTTTCTCTGGAAGAAATCAAAGCTCTTCTGGACTGGGAAGAAGATCAATCCGATGAGAAGCTTCGTTCTGCCCTGGATCGTAAGAAACGAGAAATACAGGACAAGCTGAAAGCTTTTGAACAAACCCTGCAACAAATTAGCAATGATCTTCTAAATGTAGAGAAGGGCCTGCCGATTATGTCCTATATGGACGATATCGAAGTGCAGCTTGTTGAAACCCGGCCAATGAATATGCTTTATATGCGTCAGATGATGAGCAGGGATGACTATGCTTTTGGATACGGAAAGTATTTTAGCAGGTTATATGAGAAGCTTGCGATTGAAAAACTTACCTCGCTGGGTACACCCATGACAATTTATCACAGCGCTGAATACAATCCGGCCGGTAATGATATCGAGTTTGCCATCCCGGTAAAAGAAACGGTAAACGGAACGCGTAATCTGCCTGGAGGCCTTTGTGCAAAGTCTGTTTTAAAGGGAGCGTATTCAGAATTGACTTCGGTCTATGCCAAGCTGAGGGAATGGATAGAGAATGAGGGCTATGTAATGGTGAAATCACCCTATGAAATTTATGTAACCGACCCTTATCAAGGCACTGGTCCTGAGGATCACGTTACCGAGATATATTTTCCTGTAAAGAAAATTTAAAAACGTCTTGTAGAGAGGTGTCTATCATGCAAAGAAACTACTGGCCCACTTCAGAATGGCTGCAAGCCCCAGACCCGGCAACCTTGAGGAAGGATTCTGAGAAGCTTACAGCGCTTGATCCAATCATTAAATCGGAGTACAGCAATATAAACGGTATTGTTGTTGTGAGAAACGGATACATGGCTTATGAAAGCTATTATAATGGCTATGGCCCGGAGGATACGCACCATGTTGCCTCTGTAACGAAAAGTGTCATATCTGCCCTCGTTGGTATTGCCATAGATGCAGGATATATTCGCAATGTAGACCAGAAGGTGCTCGATTTTTTCCCTGAATATGCTCAAGGTGCTGATAAGCAGAAACAAGAAGTCAGCATACGCCATCTTCTCACGATGACGGCTCCCTATTCATTTGAGGACTGGCAAGAACCGCTCGACAAGCTGTGCATGCAGTCTGACTGGGTAAAATACACTTTGGATCTGCTCGGCCAACAAGGTAGTATTGGAACCTTTAAGTATTCCACCGCAGGAGCGCATCTGCTTTCCGCCATCCTCACCCGCAGCACAGGGAAAAGTGCCCGTGAGTTTGCCAATGAACGTTTATTTAAACCCGTCGGGATGAAAGAAATTCCGGATTATGAAATGAAATCGTTCGGCTTTGAGGATCTATTCGGGGAAAATGTGAAGGGGTGGGTTACAGATCCGAACGGCAACTCCACAGGAGGATGGGGACTTACGCTAAATCCCCGTGATATGGCACGTTTTGGTCTCCTATATCTGAACGGTGGCATTTGGGACGAACATGAGGTTGTTTCGGGTGCATGGACCCGCGAATCCACAGCAATGAACCCTAATAAGTACGGCTACCTTTGGTGGTTACGCCAAGAGGATGGAGTTTCCGCATACTTAGCTATGGGAGATGGCGGCAATGTCATTTGCTGTATTCCAGAAAAAGATCTGGTCGTAGCCATCGCATCAGAATTCATGATGAATCCCCGGGATAGATGGACACTGATTCATTATTTAATCGGAAAATAAATATCAATCTGAGATTCGGGGTTATCCGTGCCTAGAAACCGTTCAGAATAGCATTCGAAATCATCCCTGGCAGCCAGTTCTACATCACTTGCAGACAGCCAAGTTCCCCAGATATACTGATAGCTTTGAAATAATGAGTGTGTCTTTCCAGTGTGTGTGAATCGAGCGTATTTTCCTCCGGGAAATTTTTTATAACACATTTTATCTGGAGCAAGGCTTGTATCATTTACTTCTATTCCGATAAATTCGCTTGTTTGGCTCTGCTCACTGAACGAAGTAAATGTACAGCCCTGTGCAGACTCAAAGATGCCATAACGGCAGGAATCAGGAAGCGCATGAGGGATTTCATGAACCCGGGACTGGAAATATTCCCACTTACTAACGCTTTGATTGTTTGCAACACTAGTTTGAAATCGTATGCCAACGAGCTGTTTGGGTTCAACATCGACAATTTGCGGCCGCAGCGTAATAGAATTACACCGATGCTGTATTTCAGGTTTAGTGATTTCCCTGCGGCTGCCAAGGATGGTCTCTACACGGTTTTTGCGGTATTGATTCGGTGTCAAATGATACTGGGATTTAAAGGCCCGGCTGAAAGCTTCATGGGATTCAAACTGCAAAGAAACCGCAATATCTAAAATTCTTTTATTAGTATACAGCAATTCCTTAGCGGCCTGTGTCAGTCTTCTGGAGCGTATATAACTTCCTACGGTTTCTCCCATCATTGCTTGAAAAAAACGATGGAAATGATAATACGAATAGGAGGCTGCTTTAGCAACGTCGGTAACGGAGATAGTGTTATTTAGATTGTTTTCAATAAATATCAATGCTTTTTCCAGTTGCACCCTATAGTCCATAGCAGCCTCTCTTTCTCATATTATAAAATATTATAAAAGCTTTTTGGTGTCTGTTCGTAAGGAAGCTGTACGGAAAATTCCATATCCTTCTGTAAAGCGAAAGTAAACAACTGCCAATCATTCTGCTGTGGGGAACCAAAGGTCATTTCCACCTGTCCTGCTGTTACATCAAAAATCATAGAACGCAGTGTGCCGAAAAAGTCTCCGTAGTAGTGGCAGCATAACCCATTTGGATAGGGCGAAGATAGCAATTGTTTTATATCTGTTTTCGTGAATTTTTCCCTTGCGTGGCTAAAGTCGACAATAAGGTCGTTTCTAATCATGGAATTTTCTAGGATCACTTTCTCAAAGGACTTTAGCTCAGTGAGTACTGCGTGATTGGTAGCACTTAAAAAAGTTTCCTCTGTTTGGCCATCCAGCAACTTATTCGCTTTGTGTCCATCAATGCATTCAAACAAGGCGATTTCACCACTTTTATCGGCAAGCATCAAATTCATATTATACCCGATGGGAACCTCCATGCAATAATTAATTGCTTCCTTAACGTTTTGGCAATTTTCCAAAATTCCGCGAATGACAGCCCAGAACTGCAGTCCGCTTACTTCCGCCTTCTTTCCGCCCTCAAAATTACCTACAGGCATTCCGCAGGAGGCTTGGGCAACGGCAAGGCCACATTCATTCATCCCATCACCGCGGCCAAACAGGTTAATCATAGAGCCGAGATGCTTGTATTTACCAGCTGGTTGAGTATAGGCAAAGCAAAGCTCCTCCATCACATCGGAGAACTCATAATTTCTCGCAAGGATAGTATGTCCGTCCTGAGTTTTGGCAGGCATTGCCGCAAACAAGCTGCATCCGCGTTCTAAATAGGTCATCGCATAAAACAATGCTTGGCCGCGTTCAATACCAACGGTATCTGCGAATCCTTGTATTTCTTCATTAATACCGCTGCAATATTGATCCAGTAGTTCAGTGATTTCCTGTAATTTCTTTTGAGGGTACACTTTTGGAGGGAGCAACATAGCTTTGAGCATTTCCGGTTTGGACAACGCCCATTTACCAAGCCATACGCCAATTTGATAACTGTCTCCTTCAAAGGTTTTATAATACGCTGTGGTTTTTTTCAAAATAGTCACCTTACCTTTCCTGTTTTACTTTACAAGAAAGGAAATAATTGATTTTGATATTTTCTGCTGTTTTAGGTTTTTTGCATGATATTGTTTCAGCTTGCTCTTAGCGGTACAGGAACTTCCGTAAAGTGTTCAGCCGCTTGATTCCTTCCGTACCAGCCCATCCTCCGGCACTTGCCAAGAGTACATTGTGGAAAAGCTTCAACGCTATAGAATAGGTTACAGTCCCGAGGATAATTTCGATGACAAAGAAGCGCAGGATATCGCCGGAGGTTATGATATAGACTTTGAATTCTTGGTTATGGGTCATGGATTGATCACCGTCTCTTCAGGGTTTATGTAACTAAATATGCTTATTTTAGGTTGTCTAATGCCAAAAATCACCTATCAGCCGCTAGCATTGTCATGTCCTTGTTGCTTGTTGCAAACTTTTGTTCTGCGGGATAAATGGTATATATTATATTTGAGGAATAATTGAAGGTTATTATTTGAACAAAGGTGAGGAGCAGGGGAATGAACACAGCGGAGTTCCAACAGTATGTGAGAGAATTCAGTGAAATGAAAGGTTTTGACAGGAGTACCATTGAGCAGCGGATGTTGTACTTGATGACTGAGGTTGGTGAGTTGTCGCAAGAGGTACTGTCCGTATCCTTTCATCCCGATGCCGAGAAGAAAGAGAATCTTGGTTATGAGATGTATGATGTGGTGTGGAACATCTTTGATTTAGCTAACAAACTGGACATTAATCTGGAGGACGCCTTCAATCGGAAGAAGGAAATCAATGACAACAGAAACTGGGAATAAAGACTCAATTCGTAGGCGGTTGCCGAATTGATGAACGGGAGAGTATGGCTTAAGGATTCGTGTGGACAGGGAAGCTGCTTTGTATTCGAACTTCCATGTGCCGTCGCGTAATAACCTGTATATCAACTTAAATTGCAAATAGATGATCTTACTCCTCAGCAGCGCTTGTGCAGCCTCAAGCGCTACGGAGGAGTATTTGTGATGTCCTGTCCGGACTGAGGTTGCTTAATTCTAAATAGCGTTTTAGAATATAAGTAATGACTTATATATTAGAAAGGAGAAACCTGCATGGATGTTCTAAATGAACTAGTGGATGATCTGAAGCTGCTGGGTGACAAAACACGTCTCTCTATGCTTTCGTTATTGAAAGACCGGGAGTGGTGTGTCTGTGAATTCGTTGAACTCTTTGATATTTCACAGCCGGCGATCAGTCAGCACTTGCGCAAACTGAAAAGCAAAGGGCTGGTCAAGGAACAGAAAAGAGGGCAATGGGTTCATTATTCCCTGAATATCAATGACAAGCCGCATATTCAGGCTATTCTTGAGTATACTCCGGATTCCAAAGAAATTCTGGCAGGACTCAACAAGGTATCTGGTGCTGTCTGCTGTGACTAAATAGAGATCATACATAAACGGGAGGGTCAGACTTGGTAATACTTGCAATTCTTATATTTTTGCTTACATTGGTTTTTGTTATTTGGCAGCCCAGGAACCTGTCGATCGGCTGGTCGGCTTGCGGCGGTGCGATTCTCGCTTTGCTGGCAGGTGTAGTCAGCTTTAACGATGTTCTCGATGTCACTTTAATCGTGTGGAATGCTACACTGGCGTTTGTTGCGATTATTCTGATTTCCTTAATCCTTGATAAGGTTGGGATCTTTGAATGGGCCGCCCTGCATATGGCGAGAGCTGCACGGGGAAACGGAACCCGGATGTTCATCTATGTCACTCTTCTGGGTGCGGTGGTCGCCGCGTTTTTTGCCAATGACGGAGCGGCGCTTATTCTGACGCCTATTGTCCTGGCCATGGTCCGTGCGCTGAATTTTGATGAGAAAAAGGTCTTTCCATTCATCATCGCCAGCGGCTTTATTGCGGATACGACCTCATTGCCGCTGGTGGTAAGCAATCTGGTCAATATCGTATCGGCAGACTACTTCGGAATCAGCTTCATGGACTATGCAGGGCATATGCTGATACCTACACTGTTTTCTTTGGCAGCAAGTACCCTGGTGCTGTACCTCTTCTTCCGTAAAAGCATCCCGCGTAACTTCGACAGCTCAGAGCTTAAACATCCGCAAGAGGCGATCAAAGACCCAAAAATGTTCAAACTGTCCTGGCTTGTGCTTGCGATTCTGCTCGTTGGATACTTCGTCAGTGAATTCTTGAACATTCCGGTTTCTGTGGTGGCCGGGATTATTGCGATCTTTTTCCTGCTCATGGCCAGAAGAAGCTCTGCTATTTCAACGATGGAAGTAGTTAAGGGCGCACCGTGGGCGATCGTGTTCTTTTCTGTCGGGATGTATGTAGTTGTGTATGGATTGCGGAATGCCGGGTTAATGGATATACTAGCGGATTTGATTCAGGTTGTTGCGGATCAGGGGGTATTCGCTGCCACAATGGGGATGGGCTTTATAGCGGCGGTCATTTCATCGGTGATGAATAACCTGCCTACGGTCATGATTGACGCACTGGCTATCGACGCCACTCATACCTCCGGAATCATTAAGGAAGCTTTGATATATGCCAATGTCATCGGTTCAGATCTAGGGCCGAAGATTACACCGATCGGATCACTGGCCACGCTGCTGTGGCTGCATGTGCTCTCGGCCAAAGGTGTGAGAATCTCCTGGGGCACGTATTTTAAGACCGGAATTATATTGACGATTCCTACATTGTTTATTACTTTAGTGGGCCTCTATTTAAGATTGACTCTATTTTAAACCTAATCTATATTGCATTGTGCCTATCGAGCGACCCATGGTCTGAATTCAAATCGAACAGTGCAATCGAGAATGTAAGAAAAAAATTAAACTCAAAATATTTTAGCACTCAATACAACGAATTATTGGGTTTCTATTTGGCGAATAATGATGCATCCAGTTCTATATTCATATTATTTTTACAAGATGAAATTTATATGGAAAAGGATTGCAGTAAATACGAGGCTAGCAGGGTCCTTGAAAAAAGGTTTTCGACTGAGGGTTTTATAACATACGAAAAAAAATGTGAGACAAACTGGGGAAAAGAGAAAGAGGCGAAGTTGTGAAATCAATAAAAGATTTTTATGATGAAAGAGTTGCAAAAGTTCGCTGGTTCGAGAATTGTGGTGAAGAGATAAGGGAGCCTTATTTTGAAGGTAATATCATAATTGTTGATAGTTGGACAAAAGCTCAGAAAGGGATAAACGGGAAATGGGACAATCTGAAACTAGAAATAAGAAATAATCTAACGGGTACCTTACATGAACGTTGGAGAAATGAATATAGAGAATGGAATACGATTACTTTAGAAGCGAAAGCTGTACTCCAAAAAGGTGTACTTAACGAACTCAAATCTTATGTTTCTGCTAATAACATCAATTATAGTGTATATGAGAGTGTGGAATGGGATCTTCTTTGCGTGTTGATGGAATATGCCTACAGCGATCTCGTTGCTCCTGGTTTTTATTTCAAAATGTTTGATGTATATGAAGCAGGTCATCTTCCATGTGGCTGGAAAGGAAAGTGGCCAGAAGGAAATGTTTTAATTTTTTAATATTAGGTTCAAACCTCCGGAGGTACATATGGTTAAAAAGGATGACTTTGCATCGGGTGAGCTAATAAATCATTTACGTGAGAATATTGGAGAACCTAGTTTTGTAAACATGGAAGGTTTCATGCAAAGCATAAATATTGATTTAATAGTATTTGAGGCAAACACCAATAGAAACTATCACACCATAGTTACTTCTGGAATGAGCAACTATTCTTCCAATGTTGAGGTAGGATATGAAGAGTGGCAATACACAGAATTAATAATGTATTTACCCTCAGATTGGCCTGTACGAAAAACTGACATTCAAGATTTTGAATGGTATTGGCCTTTCGGCTGGTTACGGAAACTTGGGAAGTTCACATTTGATCATCAAAATTGGTTTTGTTACGGTGACAGCATTCCAAATGGTGATCCTCCACAGTTATTAAGCAACAAAAACCCATATGTCGGATTTATGCTGTTACCACCTATAAACGAGAACCCTGATTTTTTCACACTAAAAACGCCCGATAAAGAAATTCAGTTTCTAGTTGCTTTTCCTATTTTTTTGGAGGAAATGAACTTTCTGAGGAATAATAATTTTACTCTGTTGTTGGAGAAGTTTGATGATTTCCATATTAATGACATTATTAATTTGCAGAGGGCCAATGTTTGTGAATAAGCTGATTGAACTACGTCGGGGGTGAGCGGCATCATGCGGAACGGGGGGAGGATGAATTCATTCGTCACCGGGTAGCCCCCACTATTGATACTCTACCGCACCCAAGAATCTGAGATAATTCGATTGAATGGTTGCTTCAAGAAGTTCCTCAGTATACTTAAAATTATATAGTAAAACTACTGCATTAAAATTATCCGTCAAACCTTCCTGCACTAAGGCAGTAAATCTCAAAACAATCTCATCATCATAAGAGAATCCTTCAAGTAATTGATTCAGATTATTACTAGCTTCTTCATAATATTCTGCTTCTCTTACAGCATCATCATATCTACGAATCCCAAAATGTTTAGCAAAGATCGATGGAATAAAGTCTCCTTCATCCGTATAAGACACAGTAAGCAGCCTATCCAATTCCTCGGAAGATTGAACATTGCCTACCCACAGAGATACGGCTCCTTCTTTTTCCATGTTAGCCTCCTCTAAGGTTTTGATCCATCAGGCAGATCAGTAGACGAATCAATAATTTCTAACGTACAAGTTCATTGACAGCGGCACTTACTTATTCACTTATTTCGCATTTTTCTAGCACCCATTCCTTTGCTTGTTCTGATTTCAACAATATAGGGTTCTCCAATGTACCAATATTAATGCTTCTAAAATGAGCTTCTTCTATACCTTTAATATTTTTCAGTGTCACTCCGTTTAATAATGTTTCTTCAAATGAGGCTACACTTATATCTACATTTTCTAGTCTTGCATTACTAAAATCAGTTAAGTAGAAAAATACATTAATCAAATTACAATTCACTACATATGCATTTCTAAATATTGCTTCCCAACAATCCCCTTTACTAAATCTGCTGTTTTTAATGACGCAATTAGAGAAATCTGTATACCCAAGATCTGATTTATAAAAATCGCATTTATCCAAATACGCATTTTTAAAAGTTGATGAGCATAACAGCGATGCATGAAAATCGATATTTTCCAATTTTAGACCATCAAAAATGCACTCAGTTAAATATGCTTGATCAACAAATTTATCGGTTAAGTCAAAATCTCTTAAATCCACTTCATCTAATTTTAACACTTCGCCTTCTTTACCTATGGACTCAACCCACTTTTTATGTAGTACAAACTGATTTATAATGTTTTCTTCCATTTTGCCACTCCTTAAGGATACCAGTTCTATTTCTCGGTATTTGTAGGTTTTCGGGCTAAATCAGTCATATAAATTTTCTAAAAAAACCTTGAAATTCTCAGAAATAAAATACATGTTGCCCATATCTTCAGTGTCTTCGTCATGAGTCCAAAAATAAATATTTCCGAAACACTTCTCAGTAAGACCTATGCAGATTTGATTTCCACCAGAATCATCTGCAATTGGTAAAAATCCTGCATTAAGTATATCGTCAAAAATATCTATTTTTTTGTCTAAATTATCATACATTCCTCCAATGCCATAGAAAATATTTACCATACCCTTACCTTGCCCCTCAGAAATGATGAAGTAGTATGGTTTAGGATAGCCCCCATTGTATCTCAATAAAAAATCTCGATAATGGTTAGGAAGTTGCACTCCAATGATTCGCTCAAAAACTTGAAGTCTAGCTTCTGTTAAAACTTCTTGATTGCTTTGCATTTCCAAACCAATCTCCTCCTGTTCCGTTTTCAATGGACCGTCCGCCCATGTGCTCATGTATGTTTTTTCAACTAACACCAGTCTTTTTGCTCGTCTCTTAAGCCTAGCCCAAGTACTCTCCCTGATTACTACATGGGTTAAATGTGTTTCGGGGAAGAGGGGACATGGGCGTCAGGATCATATGTTTTGGGATCAGGCAGGTTCAGCTTACGAGAGGGACAAGGGCCATTTCGATTTCCATGCAGTTCTCAGATAGGGGGAGAAGTTGCTAGTGTAATTATGCTTGCAAGTAAAATGGAAGATTTCTTATACTGATATTATTTGAGTTAAGTCTGCTTGGGCTAAGCGATAAAACACCATAGTACGGGCGGCTATCTCGCATTATGGCTTTGTTGGTTAGAACCAATCCCTAATATAGGTTATCAAAAAAATCGTTGAAACTGTTTTTTAAAAAAATCATGTTTTCCATTTCTTCATCTGACTCCATATCATGCATCCAAAAATATATTTTTCCAAAGTAGTTCTCACTAATTCCAATACAAATCTCATTTCCTCCTGGATCACTAGCGATTGATATAAAACCTTCAGGCAGCTCACCATCTAAAACAGGTATACAGTTTTATTTCGCCAACTGCATTTGTTCTAATCCCCTAGGACGTGGCTATCTCAAGGCCTACTACGTAATTAACATCTAATCCACAAAATCACAAATGGATTTTCGAAAGGAAATCTTGGAGCATTTTCTTTACTGGTAAGCTAGCAGTGTGTAATGAGTCATTTATTCGTTGGAGTATACTTGGGTTATCTAATATCATTTTCTTAATTTCTTGATTTGTAAAACTTCTTAGTGTGTCAATACATATTTCGAATAATTCCTCATCATTCTTACTGAGTAATGATAATAAAATGTTGAATTCATTTACATTGCATTCATTATCCAAACAATACGCTAATTTTCTCTGCCACTCTATAGGTTTATTTTGCACTTGATTAGATAATTCAACCCAATCACTTGAATTAAACTCCGAAAGCATCTCGCTTGCAATGACACAGCCAACATCGTACCACGAATCTACTGATGTATCAGCGGATAAAAGGTTATCTAGTTCTTTGTACATATTAGAGGCCTCCATTTATATTTGAATTAAAAACCTGATAGGTGAGACGCTTTATCTTGCCTGTTGGCTAACCACTTGTTACATCGTTACCAACTTTAAATATATCAATTTCCACAGCATTCGTCGTGGCCCTTTTCGGTGTAATGAGGATATTTATTTACATAAAGCTCCATAGATTGGGGTATTTGTACTTCGGATGATCATTCTATTAATGTTTGAGACTTAAACGTTAGAACTTCTGAACTTCTTGACAGTTAGTTCTTTGTGGGTTAGTATGAGGATAAGAAGCTTCTGAATGCTAGAAGGAAAGCAAAATATACGAAGGTAGGAGAGGTGCAGTTCATTATGAAATACGATGGAAGTCAGGCTGGCACAACAGCGGTGTCCAAGATTCAGATGTATCTCACAGGAAAGCCGTTTAACCGGAATGAGGCTACACAGATAATAGAAGGCCTCAAAAGCTACAATAAGAACCGCAAGTATGGGGAAGAACTTTCTGGATCTTGTGAGGAAATTTTCAGCTATTTTAAATTCAAAACAAAAAACAGATTTACAGACGAGTTAGCATATGACAACTTCTTCAAGAAAAATGGGATTACCGATTATGCAACACTTGAGATTCAAGCAGAAGACTACTACGAACGCTACAAGCTTTAAGAATTAAAATCACTTTATCCCCGGCCTACGTGTGAAAACCTTGAGAAATCAAGGTTTATTTTTTAAAAGATAAGAATTTATATGTTTCACGCTATAAATTATCCTTCTATTTCTCGCTGAAACGGATACCGTCCTTTTGAGGACGGCAAAGCCGTTTCCACTTGTAGAGAACGTAGTTTAGTCTTTTTTATTAAAACTTCTAAAGTTCAGAAGTTTTTGATTGTATGCATACTTTTTTACTTGTATACTTAAAGCGAATATAGGACTGTGCAATTTATAAAAGTAGGAGTTGATCAGAATGAGTGGAGAACAATTTAGCTCAAACGCTGAGGAAATCAGATATTATATTAAACAATTGCTTCAAGATGGTGCGATACATGGCATTGAAGAAATGCGAAGTTATGTTGAACGGCATTCTTCCAATAGTGCGAATTTTACTACTGGCATGTATACAGGGGCAATACGCGATCTTGTGCGTAATAGCGGGGGGCATTATGCCAATCCGGTTCGGGGCGGCTATCAATTGGTTCAAGAGCCGATCGTGAAGTCGGCAGGCTCTGAGCTGCGTCAAAATGTGCTTTCCGTGATCGATAATACATGTGAATCTCTAACAGAAGCATGCACGATTAATATAATTGGACTTTCGCAGGCGGAATTAGCTGTCGCGAATAAGGTGGCTGATCTAATAGCCTATTTGAAATCAGCCGCTGATGAAATTCGGCAGGAATAATAAGTCTTTACAAGCCTACAGTCGAACTACAATAGAAAAGCGGCAGTCCTTCGGACCCTGCCCGTCTTACAGGCAAAGGCCGAATGGGCCACCGCTATAGGATTACTTCAGTAATGGGGATAGAAAGTCACATTTTAAGGCCGAATGCACGGATATGAGGATGCCGTTCTTGTGCGGGGTAACGGCTAGTGGTCGCATTGTACAATTTAGAACCGCTTACATAAAAACCTTTGACTGAGGTGCCTGCCGCTGCTGCCTGCTTCTGAGGGAGTGAGAGGGGAGAGGATGAGGACGCAAGCCAGAGTCATTAGTCTAATGCTGCGGAACGAAAATAATTTTCCGCATTTCAATCATAGTTCCTCCTCAAAAGGTTTATATGGGAATGTTAATAGATTTGTATTTTAACAGACTTCAGCTAGACAGGCCGATTTCTCAGGTGCTTCTGCTATATTTTCCGGGAGAAACTCCGGCGATATTCTTAAAGGTGCGAATGAAATTGGCATAATCGTTAAAACCGGCCAGGTAGCAGGTCTCGGATACTGATTTCCCTCCAGCCAGCAGCTGCTTGGCCAAAGCTATTTTTTTTAGCAGTACATAGCGGTAAAGGGTGCCGCCGGTTTGTTGTTTGAACAGGTGGCTTAAATAGTATTTATCAACGGCCAGCTCACTGGAAACCTGCTCCAGCGAAAGGCTGGTGTGCAGATGGTTGTCGATATAATGGATTGCCGATTCAATCAAGGCGGAAATAATGCTGGGAACCGGGGAATGTGACTTGTTGTAGAGACCATTGATGAATACCAGCAACTGCACAAGATAGGTCAGGGCGAGCACATCGCTGCCATACTGCGGGTGGTTTAACGCATCAATCAGCCGGGAAGCCAGCCGCATATATTCATTCAATTGGGGTTCGTCCATCTGGGAAATGTTCTGCTTGCCCGGTTGATGGTTCTGGAAGCAGGCCAGGAGATTCGTCTCCGCGGTACAGAAGGGGTACACCAGCTCTGCTTTGAAATGGATGGTTACCCGCTCATAGGGTCCCGGTGACAAATTGATGATTTTATGGATTTCTTGATTATTGAATACCAGCACAGAGCCTCTTTGCAGCGGATAGCAATACTGGTCCACGAAGCCGTTCACTGTTCCGTTCAGAAAGAGGAAAATTTCATAATGGTCATGAATGTGAAAATCTTTTGTAGGCGATAAGGGTGAATTTCCGATTCCCGCCAACAAGGGCGCGGCAATTTTCTCATAATATTGGGAATGTTTCATAATGTTAACGGCCTCCATATACAGCAATATTCGCAAGAAATCAAACATTAATCGCAAAGAACTTGCATTACTATAAAGGTAAACTAGGAGGGGAAATAACTCAATACGACAGAAGTATTCGATTGGGTGATATGAGGGATGGACTGATCAGGAGGGTTAATAATGCTCGAAACCAAGGAAATAAGACAAATGCTGCTGCGTACGGAATCGTCCAAGCTGTATCTGGCTGATTATCCGGAGATGCTGAGGCAAAAGGTGCTCGGCTCGCCGGCATTGCAGCCCATGCTGGCAGAGATCCGGGCGGAGGGGGAAGCGCTGCTGGCGACAGCGATTCCAGAGCTATCCTATACTTTATTTCGAATTTATTTCGAAAGAGGCACCCGGATGGAGTATGAGACGGCCTATTTCAACAGGAGAAACCGGCTGAGAACCTTTGGGCTGCTGGCATGGCTGGAGCCGGATAACCTTGTGCTCCGTGATGCGCTGTGCGATACCTTATGGGCAGTCTGCGATGAGTATACCTGGTGCGTTCCGGCACATCTTGGCAGTGAGGCGGAGAGTGATCCCGTGCTTCCCGAAGGTTCGGTTGCAGCGGGCAAAGAAGTTCCGGCAGCCGCTATAGACCTATTCTCGGCTGAAACCGCTTTTGCACTCGCGGAATTACTGCATCTGCACGGGGATAATCTGCCGCAGTTAGTACGTAAACGGGTCATCTCTGAGGTGCTTCAGCGTGTGCTGATTCCGTTCACCGAGCGCAGCTACTTTTGGGAAGAATCCAAGCATAATTGGGCGGCCGTCTGCGCAGGTTCTGTCGGAGCCGCAGCCTTGTATATGCTGGACAATGCCGAGGATACGGCGGTCGTGCTGGCCCGTGTACTTCCCGCGATGGACAGCTTTCTGTCAGGCTACCCTGAGGACGGCGCGTGCACGGAGGGGTATGGTTATTGGCAATACGGATTCGGATTTTATGTTTATTTTGCGGATCTGCTAAAGACCCGGACCGGTGGAGCACTCGATTTGCTGGCAGAACCTAAAATCCGGCAAATTGCCATGTTTCAGCAAAAAGCATTTCTAGATGGGTGCCATACCGTGAGCTTCTCCGATACCCGGACAGTAGCAGGCGTGTTTATGGGCTTGTCCCATTATCTGCACGCCCGGTTTGAAGAGGTTGATATACCCTCGCGCAGTTATGAGGCCGCTTACATGGAGGATCATTGCTACCGCTGGGCTTCGTCGTTGCGCAATCTGATCTGGCAGCATGGGGAAACGGAGGGACAGCCCTGGAGACCGGCTTCCTACTACCTGCCGGAAGCGCAGTGGCTAATTTCCCGGCATGAATCGCAGGGACGGCGGTTTGTATTTGCCGCCAAGGGCGGGCACAACGATGAGCCGCATAATCATAACGATGTCGGCAATTTCATCCTTTTTGCCGAGGGGACGACATTGTTAGCAGATATGGGGTCTGGACAATATACCAGCGGATATTTCGGCCCGGAACGCTACAATATTCTGTGTAATGCAAGTTTCGGCCACTCTGTTCCTATCATCAACGGAATGGCTCAGTCACCGGGCGCGTTGCACCGGGCAGCCGATGTTCAGCTGGAGAGCGGGGAGCAGACGGAAACCTTCTCGCTTGACCTGGCCCAGGTCTATGCGGATAACAGTTTGCTGCAGCTGAAACGCCGGTTCACATGGACCAAAACAAGTCAGCCTGTACTTATGCTGGAGGACAGCTATCAGTTTGCCTCTCTGCCGGAATCTGTTACGGAAAGATTTATTACCCCGCTGAAGCCGCGGATTGAAGAAGACGCAGTCATCCTCTCTTCGGATCAAGCTGCGTTAAGGATTGTCTTTGACAATAAGCTGCTGGCCCCGGAAATCCAGGAATTGCAGCATAAAGCTCATCGTGGACGCCTGCTAACCTTTTATGCCCTTGATTTTGCGGTCATCCGCACGGAGCAGAACATGAAGCTGTCACTGCGCTTTGAGTTGGAATAGGGAGAGGATCAGAAGATGGAATATCATTTGACAACCGATGACCGGCAATGGCTGGAGGAAATATGGGGAAATATCCGCAAGAAAATGGCTGTGGAATGTGAAAGAATCGGCACAGACATTCCATTCGAAGCCGAGAACGGCAAATATACAGATATGGGCAAGCAGAACATTTACTGGTGGACCAACGGCTTCTGGCCGGGAATGTTATGGCAAATGTATCATGCCACCGGAGAAGAGCTTTACCGGACCACTGCGGAAGGCGTGGAGGCCCGGCTGGACGAGGCGCTGGAAGGCTTCGAGGGATTGCATCATGATGTAGGTTTCATGTGGCTTCATTCCGCCGTGGCGAACTACCGGATCACCGGGAATGAAAAGTCGAAAATCCGCGGATTGCACGCCGCGTCGCTGCTGGCTGGCCGTTACAATCCGCTGGGACAATTTATCCGTGCCTGGAATTCTCATTCCGGGAATGAGTGTACAGGCTGGATTATTATTGACTGCATGATGAATATTCCGCTGCTCTATTGGGCCTCCAAGGAAGTTAATGATCCCAGATTTAAAGCGGTTGCCGTCCATCATGCGGACACTGTGCTGAAGACAACAATCCGTGGCGACGGTTCTTCGAATCATATTGTCATGTTGGACCCCGAGAACGGGGAGTTTATTGATAATCCCGGAGGACAGGGCTTTGACAGCGGTTCTTCGTGGAGCAGAGGCCAGGCATGGGCGGTCTACGGGATGGCTCTCAGCTATAAACACACTGGAAAAACGGAATATCTCGATGCAGCAAAGCAGGTAGCCCATTATTTTATCGCAAATGTTGCAGAGACCGGCTACATCCCGCTCGTGGATTTCCGCGCTCCGGCGGAACCGGTATGTTACGACACTACTGCCGGGGTATGTGCGGCTTGCGGTCTGCTTGAGATTGCCGGGCATGTCAGTGAATATGAGAAACCGCTGTATATCCGCTCCGCTATCAAGATCCTGCAGGCGACCGAGCGTAAATACTGCAATTGGAATCCTGAGGAGGATTCGATTGTCAGCGGTGGTACGGGAGCATATCACAGTGAAATCAAAGAAATTCCGATTATTTACGGAGACTATTTCTTCATTGAAGCTGTGTTGAGATTGCTGGATAAAGATATTTTCATCTGGTAGAACTGGGCTTCAGCCTATAACTTTTATAAAAATGGGAAACAGTGAGAGTTTAACTCGCTGCTTCCTCTTTTTTATTTCAACAAACGGGATTCACGGAGTATTCATCAGTACGGCTCTAAGCTTGATCTTTGATCCGCTGTTATTATGGTTCTGAATTGGCATGTTGCGGGAGCTGCACTGGCGATGATATTGGCTAATGCGGGATCGGTCATTTATTATGTGGTAAAATGGTAATGATTTGAACCGGAAGGAGTCGTTCTATGTTAAATATAAATAAAATCAAGGAGCTAATCCCGCACCGATATCCATTTCTGTTGGTCGATAGAGTCATCGAGCTTGAAGAGGGGAAACGAGCGGTAGCGATTAAAAATGTGACGGTTAATGAGCCGTTCTTCGCGGGACATTTTCCCGAGTACCCGGTTATGCCGGGGGTGCTCATCGTTGAGGCCTTGGCACAGACCAGTGGCATTGCCATGTCCAGTTCTGAGGAAGACAGCAATAGAATTGGACTGTTGACGGGCATCGACAAATGCCGTTTCAAACGTCAAGTAAAGCCGGGAGACCAATTACGGCTCGAATTCGAAGTTACCCGGGTGAAGGGACAGATTGTCAAAGGCAACGGAACCGCCACCGTCGACGGAGAACTGGTCTGTCAGGCGGAGATCATGTTTGCCTTTAGCAGCAAATAATTGTGAGTGACAAGTGGAAACGGCTTCGCCGTCCTCAAAAGGACGGTATCCGTTTCAGCGAGAAATAGAAGGATAAATTATAGCGTGAAGCATATAAATTCTTATCTTTTAAAAAAGGGGGCGCTCCAAGCAGCCATTTCATGGCTTTTGGAGACATCCCCTCTTCGCCTTTTATGCTTTGTAATTATGTAGTGCTGGCCTGCTGTTCCTTTTTATACTCGTTGGGTGAGAGGCCGACCTCTTGTTTGAACAGCTTGGAGAAATAGGAGTAGTTGTTATAGCCTGTTTTATTGGCAATGGTATAGACGGACATATGGGTCGTTTCCAGCAGATGCTTGGCGGCTGCGATCCGGACTTGAATGACATAGCTGCCGAGGGAGACACCAGTCTCTCTCTTGAACAGCCGGGCCAGATAATCCGGATTGAGATAGACGATTTCCGCCAAGTCATTGCGCGTCAGATCATCCCCGTAATGCTTATGGATATGCTCCTTGATCTCTTCGGCAATGGAAGTGGGCTGTGCGGCAAAGTCACGGTATTCCATAGCGGTATTGACTAAATACTTCAGATATTCCTCCATATCCTCAATGGAGCTCAGCGAATACATCAGCAGCTGATCATTGGTTTTGCCGGTATACAATTTATGCGCCTGTATCCCCTTCAGCTTCAGAAAGGAATACACAAGCTGCACAATATCCAGCCGGAACAAGCCCAGGACAGAGGTGTCGATAGCTTTGTTGCTCAGCATATGGTTCAGATGCGAGACGGTTTCCCCAAGAAAATCGGCAAGCTTGTTCTGATTGAGCAGCTCCTCCAGATGTGCCAGATCCGGCGGAAAGTAGACAGGTTTATTTTGCCGGCAGTGCTCTTCCACGGAGAAGGTCTGATTGCGGCATTTGGTCAGTTCTTCATCCATATTCAGCAGTTGTTTGAGAATTGTCCCGGCCTTATTCAGTGTGCCAGGCAGGCCGATATTGCAGCAGACATCGCATTTTAAGTAGGGATTGGCTTTTTGGATAAAAGAGGCACTGAACGCCCTAAGCACCCCGGCGTCCTCCGGCGTCTCGTTCCATTTTAATATGGCGATCCAGTTATAGTCTTTAACTTCCAGGATGCTTTCTATGGAGAAGCCCGGATGGTTCAGCAGTTCGTACAGCACATTCAGCAGCGCAAAATCAAACAGGCCTTTCTCTTCTTTGCCCATGCTTCCATTATGGGGAAATACGTTGAACAATATGGGCTGCAGCAGATCTTTCATTTGATAGGACAGGTTCTGCTCTTCGATTGCATGGGCAATGTCCCCCGGCTTAAGCGGGAAGGAGGTACTGCTGCTGACCAGCTTGCGCCAGAAATGCTCAAGATTTTTCGCTTGATTCTTTTGCCAGAAGTAACCGCCCCGAATCGCCTGCTCGTT
The DNA here is from genome assembly GCF_038593145.1 of Paenibacillus sp. FSL L8-0340. NCBI lineage: Bacteria > Bacillati > Bacillota > Bacilli > Caryophanales > Paenibacillaceae > Paenibacillus > Paenibacillus sp. FSL L8-0340. Next base: position 5,308,587 of record NZ_CP151967.1, on the reverse strand, counting down.
ACTTTGCTGCTCCGCTGCCCGCACGACAGCTTTTTGAATGATTAGCATCAGCTTGTCAAATTCGATCGGCTTGAGAAAATACTCAAAGCTTTGCAATTCGATGGCCTTCTGCGCATAATTGAAATCAGCATAATTGGTAAGCAGGATGGCTTGAATACTGTAATTCTGTTCACGAATCCACGCCAGAAGCTCCAGTCCGCTCCCTTGCGGCATTTCGATGTCCGATATCAGAATTTGCACCGCATGCTTCTCCAGAATTTCACGCGCTTGCGCCACGTTATTGGCCGTATACACGGTTTCAATATTCAGCATCTTCCAATCTATCTTTTTCTGCAAGGCGGCAATTACGTAATAGTCATCATCCACAAGTAATATGTTCATAAGCTTCGCTCCATTCCTGATGATAGATCTTGCTGATCCGGCAGGGTCAAGGTGATAACAGCGCCGCCTTCCGGCAAATTGGAGAAGCTGACGGCCGCTTTTTTAGCATAAAGGTATTCCAGGCGCTTAAGGGTGTTCATGATGCCGATATGTGTGCCTTTCGTCTGATCCAGCGGCAATCCGGAATGAAGTTTCTCCAGAACCTCCGGCGGAAAACCCGGTCCGGTGTCAGAGATTTGGATAACGGTTAGCCGGGTATCTTCCTCGTCCATGCAACGTCCAACGGTAAGCTTAATCTGCACTTCCGAATCTCTGGAAATCGCATATTTAATGGAGTTCTCAATGAAGGTTTGCAGCACGAGCGGAGGAATCATCACGCTGCCAGCCTGTTCAGCCAGTTCAATATGATAGATGAAGGCATCCCGGTAACGCTGACGCTGAATTTCCAGGTACATCCGCACATGCTCAAGTTCATTCTCCAGCGGAACAAAATCCTCGCCGTTCTGGAACAAATAGCGGAAATACTTGGAGGTTGACATCGCCATATCCTCAATCTCCTGATACATTTGGATCTGCGCCATGCTGTAAATGCTGGTCAGGCAGTTAAGGAAAAAATGCGGTTTAATCTGCTGCTTCATATAGTCCAGCTGGATTTGCTGTTTCTCCAGTTCCTGCTCGTACATGGCAATTTTAAATGTTTTGATCTGCTCCACCAGGTCTTTGAACTGGTCATTTGCCTGCTCCAGCTCAATAAGCTTGCTGCTCCTCAAATCTGCCGGCTGCCCGTCTTCATTAATGCGTGCCAGGTTCTCGGAGAAGCTTTGGATCGGGCCAAGCACCCTTCGCTTGAAAAAGAGCATAACGACACATATCGTTGAGGTGACTATGAAGAACAGCAGCATAATGAGCAGCTGGGCGATCATGATTTTCTCAAAGGCTCCGAATTTAATGACCATCTCGGCGCTGAACGTTGCACTCGTGAACTCACTGCTGATCGTGGTACGGGGCTGAAGCCGATTGAAAACGCCATTATTGTTCTGAAGCACTTTGCCGCTGTTGGAGACCGGGCTGGTAAGGCTGATGCCGCGCTCATCCACCAGGGATGCATAACCGTTGGCTCCCAGATTGATCTGGCGCAGCGGACGGATCAGATGATCCGCCGAGATGAGACCGATGAGATAGCGGTTATAATAAGGGACAATGTTGATCACATAATATTTGCCGTTTACGAGGACAGGCGTCCATTTGGAATAAAACTTCTCATACAACTCTTTATCATCTATAAAGGAAATGATCTGTTTCTTGAGCTCCCGGTAGTCGGTATAGGTCACACTGATCGGAGCGCAATTCAGAAAGTAGGACTGATTCTTTAAATAGTAGAAGAAGTTATACTCCTGTCCGTAGTTTTTCTGCAGCTCGGTGAACCTTTTATGCAGGTTTTCATTTGCTTTTAAGAACTCGATGCTGTTGATCCGGTAAGCGTTCATCGTATTGAGGGTTTCATCATTGGCCAGTGTCCAGCCCATATAGTGATTAATGTAGTCAAAATCATGATTGATCCGGTTGATATAGAGGTCAGCAGTATCCTGCAAATACCTTGTGGACTGCTGTTTGACGATAAAAATGGAAGCGATGCTGATTGCCAAATCCAGAACAAGCACGGAGAATGAAATCAGAAGCATAACTTTCACATAATGACGAACAGGGTACAGTCTGGTTGCTGCTTTACCTGACGTTGTATTGGCCATAGTTCCCAAATCCAGTATCCTTTCCTGCGCAGCCATTTCTATGAATGCGTTTTTATGAGTAACAAAATCATTATAAAACCTTTAGTTTAAAAAAACATAAGAACATGCTGCCGTTTCGGCGCAAAGTCCGGAAAGCGCAAATAAAAGTCTGGAAACTGTTATTAAAAAGGGGCGCGGATGAGTTTGCAGCTTCAATATTTTGTAAGCGGATGCAGAAGTCCGAATAAGAGGTTCAAAATGTCCGGAATGCCGAGCAGCAAGCAGATATGATTAGAACTGCAAAGAGGATGTATATATCGAAATGGGGGATTATGAAATGGGTGAACAGAGCAAGAAATCATCGGCAAAGAAATGGATAACCGGTCTTCTGGCAGCTGTAATGGTCATGGGACTTGCCGGCTGCGGCGGTAACAACAAGGAGAATAATAGCGCGGCAACCGAGACGGGCGGGTTCAATAAAGAGGGTCTGCCGATTGTAAGCGAGCCGGTGACCCTGAAGGTTCTGACCGTCCGCTGGGGCAGCATGGGCGACACTTTTACCCAGAACCAGTGGCTTAAGGATTTGGAGAAGAACACCAATGTAAAGATTGACTGGCAGGTGATGTCATCCAACGACTGGGCCGAGCAAAAGTCCATTATGCTGGCAAGCGGCACACTTCCGGATGTGGTACTGGGGGATCAGACCTTCTCCGATTCCGACATCGTCAACAACTTAAGCTACTTCCGTCCGCTGGATGATTATATTGATCAGTATATGCCTAACCTGAAAGCGGCAATGGAAGAAACGCCGGAGATGAAGAAAATCAGCACCTTCCCAGACGGGAAAATCTACTCTCTGGCCACAAGACTGCCCTCGCGTCCAAAAAGCTCGCGCCAGCCTATAATCAACAAAACCTGGCTCGACAAACTGGGCCTCGAAGTGCCGGATACCCTTGATGATTTGTACAATGTGATGAAAGCGTTCAAGGAGCAGGATCCGAATGGAAATGGCAAGGCGGATGAAATTCCTTATATTGAAGTGAGCAATGATCTCATCAGTCCTTTCGGAATCGCCGATTTGAATAACAACAACATGCTGGTCAAGGACGGTAAGGCAGAATACTATCCTATTTCAGAAGAGTACAAGGAAGGCCTCAAGTGGGAAAATAAACTCTATAACGAAGGCTTGCTGGATAAAGAGCTGTTTACACAAGACGACACCATGAGATCGGCCAAATTCCAGAACCCGGATGCTCCGGTTGTAGGCTTCTCGTACCAATGGACTCCCGATGCCGTATTTGGCAAATGGGGAGATCAGTATGAAACCATTCCGCCGATTGCCGGACCGGAGGGCAAACGCTACACAATTGGTAATCCAATCGGGATGAATTTGGCCCGCAATGAGCTGCTGATCACCACTTCCTGCAAAACACCGGAAATCGCTGCCCGTTGGGCAGACCAGTTCTACACCAATGAAGCAAGCATTCAGAATTTCTGGGGAGCTATCGGCACTGTGATCCAGAAGAACGATGATGGCACCTATACACTCATGGACCCGCCAGCCGGAACCAGCGCGGATGCCTGGTACTGGGATCAGTCGCTGCGTGATTTCGGGCCGAAATATGTAAGCCCGTCTTTTGAAAAGGATATCGTGCTGAGCTCCGAAAGCGGCGACGGCTTGAAGCTGCAGCTTGATAAGCTGGGCAGCGAATATGTAACAACGCCTTTCCCTAACGTAATGTACACTGCGGAAGAATTCCAGGAGCTGCCTACCTTGACCACTGATATCGATACCTACGTGAACACCATGCGGGCCCAATTTATCAGCAAGGGCGGAATTGATGATGGCTGGGATGCATATGTGAAGAAGCTGAACGACATGGGACTTGAGAAGCTGATCAAGATCCGTACTGAAGCTTACGAACGTTATATGAGCGTAAAATAACTCTTCTGACTCCACGAATCCGCCCTGCGCAGCTCACTAGCGCGGGGCGCATTGTATTCATGGCTCAGCAAACAAGCGCTGGAGGATATTCACCGGCAGAAGCGAGCCATAAAAGTCCGGTTAACGCACCCTATATGTCCAGTAGGCGCAGAAGCAGAGGCGATATACTGAAAGCAATTAAACAGAAACAGATAAACGGAATAAGGAAGCGGATGCTTACAAAATTATAGGGGGGATTTCATGAAATCCGGTCAAGCCAGTCCGGCACGGGCATTCGGACAAATGAAACGAAATTGGGGACTGTACCTGTTACTGCTTCCCGCTGTGGTGCTTACATTATTATTCGCCTACAAACCGATGTATGGGGTGCTCATTGCTTTTAAGGATTATAGTCCGGCGATGGGTATAAGTGACAGTCCATGGGCGGGATTCAAGTATTTCGAGAAGTTTTTTAATTCCTATCAATTTTCATCGACGATTAAGAATACAGTGATCATCAGCTTATACAGCCTGCTTACGTTTCCAATCCCGATTCTGCTGGCACTGATGGTCAATCAGATGCGGCCAAACCGGTTTAGACGTTTTTTCCAGACTGTGTCCTATATGCCGCATTTTATTTCAACTGTGGTTATGGTTGGGCTGATGATGATTTTGCTGTCCCCAAGCACCGGACTTGTCGGTAATCTGTATAGTTTGTTTGGCAAAGAAGCCCCAGATCTGATGGGCTCCTCCAGCCTGTTCAGCAGTGTTTATGTCTGGTCAGATGTGTGGCAGCATGTGGGCTGGGACAGTATTATCTTTATCGCTGCTCTGTCTGCTGTGGATCCCAGCCTGTACGAGGCGGCTACCGTGGACGGAGCAAGCCGCTGGCATAAAGTCCGTTATATTGATATTCCGATGCTGATGCCAACAGCGGTTACACTGCTGATTCTGCGCGTCGGAGGGCTGTTGGGGGTTGGCTTTGAAAAGGTCTATCTCATGCAGAACGATCTGAATGCCACTTCAAGCGAAATTCTTTCAACGTATGTCTACAAAATTGGTCTGCTCAGCAGCCAATACAGCTTTTCCTCGGCGGTCAACCTGTTCAACACGGTCATTAACTTTATCTTGCTCATTATCGTCAATCAGATTTCCAAAAAACTCAGCGAAAACAGCTTGTGGTAGAAAGGAGGAACTTAGACATGGGAGTCTTGGAACCTGTAGTGAAGGAGAACATGGGGAAAATAAAAAACAACCGTTCCTCGGACACGGTTATGGAATATGTAATGTATGCCATTGCGGCGGTCTTTCTGATCATCCTGATGTACCCGCTGTATTTTATCATTATCGCTTCGTTCAGTGATCCTTCTGCAGTGGCGGGCGGACAGGTGTGGCTGTTCCCCAAAGGGTTCACCTTTGACGGCTACAAAGAGCTGCTGCGGCATGAAAACATTTGGATCGGGTACCGGAATACAATCCTCTACACGGTGGTGGGAACAGTCATTGGGCTGTTGGTCAATATCTCGGCAGCCTATGCACTGTCCCGGAAGGATCTTGCCGGACGAAAGTTTCTGTCGCTCTTCTTCATCTTTACGATGTTTTTTAACGGCGGTCTGATTCCGACCTTCCTGACAATCCGCGATTTTCATATGTACGATACCTTCCTGGTCATGGTGCTGCCTTTTTCAGTGGGCGTTTATAACATTATTGTTGCCCGTACCTTTTTCCAGACCAGCATTCCCGGAGATTTGTGGGAAGCAGCGCAGATCGACGGCTGCGGGAACCTGCGTTATTTTGCCCAAGTGGTTCTGCCGCTCTCCAAAGCTATCATTGCGGTACTGGGATTATGGATTGCTGTCGGCTACTGGAATTCATATTTTAATGCGCTGATTTATTTGAAAAATCCGAACCTGCATCCGCTGCAGCTGATTCTCCGCAACATTCTGATCACCAATCAGATGCAGTCGGGCATGGGAACTGGCGAAGCTGCCCAAATCGCACTGCGTTTGGCTAATATGATGCGCTATTCCGTGATCATCGTGGCCACGGTTCCAATTATGTGTGTGTATCCGTTTGTGCAGAAGTACTTTAATCAAGGGGTTATGATCGGGGCCGTGAAGGAATAGCCCTCTCTCGCCTATAACCAGAAAAGAGGTTGACCATGGAACAAAAAGTTCTTAAGCAGCGGCAGATACCTGCTCATTTCAAGCTCCACTCCAAGCCAAATGCTCATCCTGAAGCGATAATTGAGGGCGGGCATTTCCGGTTCACGATAATGACACCACAGCTGATCCGGATGGAATACAGCGGGCCGGGCTGTTTTGAAGACCGGGCCACCCAGACTGTGCTGAACCGCAGCTTTGCCGTTCCGGACTTCCGGCTGATCGATCATGGGAACAGGCTGGAAGTCATTACAGAGTATCTGCATCTGAGTTATGACAAGCAGCCCTTCTCCCGCCATGGCCTCAGCGTGCGGGTAAGAAACGGGCAGGGCCACCTGATGAGCGTCTGGAATTACGGCGATACGCCGCAGGACTTGGGTGGTACGGCACGCACACTGGATCAGGCGGACGGCGCCATTCCGCTGGAGCACGGACTATTGTCACGCAGCGGCTACACCCTCATGGATGATAGTGCTTCGCTCCTGTTGGAAGAAGGTGGTGAGGTTGAGCCGCGGAGGCAAGAAGCCCAGGACCTGTATTTTTTCGGCTACGGCCACGATTACTTGAACTGTCTTAAGGATTTCTACCAATTGTGCGGTCCCACACCGCTTTTGCCGCGTTATGCGCTCGGCAACTGGTGGAGCCGGTATTACCGCTATACAGAAGATGAATATAAAGGGCTGATGGAGCGGTTCGAACTGGAGCAGATTCCATTCTCTGTTGCAGTTATGGATATGGATTGGCATCTGGTCGACATTGATCCGCAGTACGGCAGCGGCTGGACAGGCTACACCTGGAACAGGGAGCTGTTCCCGGACCCGAAGGGTTTTCTGACTTGGCTGCATGACACAGGGCTGCGCGTAACACTTAATGTCCATCCGGCGGATGGTGTGCGGGCCTTCGAAGGTCCGTACCTGGCGATTGCGGCGGAGCTGGGCATGAATCCGGAACAAGGCGATGCGGTGGAATTTGATATCACCGATCCGGAATTTCTGCAGGCCTACTTCAAGTATCTGCATCATCCGCTTGAAGAAGAGGGAGTGGATTTCTGGTGGATTGACTGGCAGCAGGGCGGGGTAACCAAGGTTCCGGGCCTTGATCCCCTGTGGATGCTGAACCACTACCACTTCCTGGACAGCGGACGCCGGGGGAACAGGCGGTTGACCTTCTCCCGCTATGCCGGACTTGGAAGCCACCGTTATCCTGTCGGATTCTCCGGGGACACCATTGTCACCTGGGAGTCACTGGATTTCCAGCCTTACTTTACGGCCAACGCGTCGAATGCAGGTTATGGCTGGTGGAGCCATGATATCGGCGGTCATATGCTGGGTTATCTGGACGATGAGCTGGTGATGCGCTGGGTGCAGTTCGGTGTATTCTCACCTATTCTGCGTCTGCACAGCTCAGCGAGCCGGTTCAACAGCAAGGAGCCTTGGCGGTTCAACAAGGTCGCGGAGAATGTGATGAAGCAGTCGCTGCGCCTGCGGCACCGTCTGCTTCCATATTTATACACGATGAACCGCTATGCCAGCCGCGAAGGTCTTCCGCTGATCCGCCCCATGTATTACCATCATGCGGAGCGCCTTGAGGCGTATGAGGTCCCGAACCAATATTATTTTGGCACGGAGCTGATAGCCTGTCCGATCACACAACCGGTAGACAAGCAGACAGGCGTTGCCGAATTCAAGGCTTGGCTGCCGGAAGGGATCTGGGTGGATTACTTCAGCGGAAGAGTATATGACGGCGGAAGAAAGCTGTCGCTCTACCGGAACCTGGAGAGCATTCCGGTGCTGGCCAAGGCCGGAGCCATTCTTCCTATGGCGGACCTGACGGAATATACCTCATCGGTGGCCAATCCGCAGCATCTGGAGATCATGGTATTTGCCGGATGCAACGGCTGTTTTCAGCTGTGGGAGGATAACGGAGATGCTGTAGAGGACAGCGATGAGCAATGGTGCAGCACAGAAATGCTCCTGAGCTGGGGAGAGGCTGCAGCCTTTAAGATTCACCCTGCCAGCGGAAATACAGCAGTTGTGCCGGAGCGGCGGACCTGGAAGCTGTCCTTTATCGGCTTCGCCGACAGCCGGGTAACGGTGATGGCAGATGGCGGGGATATTGCCGCCGAAACCGGATATGATGAAGTTTCGCATACGCTAACGGTTATCATCCCTGAGCTGCCGGTAGCTTCATTACTTGAAGTGATGTTCGCCAGTGCCCGGATTTCCGTAAACCGGGTGGAGGAGGAGGCATTTGAGCTGCTGAACCATGCGCAGATCCTGTTCCAATTGAAAGAACAAATTTACCGTGTGGTGAAGGAAGCTTCAGGTCCGGCAGCGGCCCTTGCTTCCCTTGCTTCGATGGATCTGGAGCATTCGCTCTATGGAGCGTTATGCGAAATATTGACTGCCAGATAGAGATCGGCCGCCGTCTACCGCAAAGATGAAGCCGGTTTTCAGTGCAGAGAATAGGACACGACTGCTATCATACACAACAAACAAGCCCGGGAAGTCGGGCTTGTTTGTTGTGTCGCAAGCTCAGAATTGCTTACACTAGGCAGTAATTTGTTGCTCAATGATGAATCTTATACCTCTAATATCTGGAAAATGTAAACAAATACCACTGAAAAAAATGTCGAATAATGCCGATATATACGATATATTGTTAATTTTATTCAGGAAATGAGGCTGTTAGAAATGCAACTTAGAAGCATCAAAGCAAAAACACTACTTCTCATTATGCCGCTTTTACTTGTAATTGTTATTGGAGTATCTTCTGCTGTTATCTTTAAATCCCATGGTTTATTGCTTGAACAGACGGAGAACAGCATGAAGGAGCAACTGGCAAATACCAATCAAAGCATTCAGAACCGGATAACCTCTCACGGTAGAGTGCCGGAAACGATAGCGAAATCTATTCAAGGTCATTACAGTAAGCTGAGCCTGGAGGATTATGATGCGGCTCTCAAAAACTCACTGGATATCAACAAAGATACCTTCGGCGTAGGCATTTATTTTGAACCTAATGTATATGAGGATGATACAAAGTTTGTTTCTTCCTATGCCTTTCGCGATCAGAATCAAATTACCGTTACACATGACTATAGTGATCCCAGCTACAATTATCCAGCGCAAGCATGGTATAAAATTGCAGCCAATCAAAAAGAGATACAATATACAGCCCCATTCTATGATGAAAAAACCAAGTCAACCATGGTTACCGCATCAGTTCCTGTGTATGATGATCAAGAACGTTTCATTGCAGTAGCTACCGGAGACATCAATTTGGATACTGTGCAAAATATCATCTCAGAGACAAATGTAGGTGATAGCGGATGGGCGTTTATGCTTGATAAAGACGGTACTTATTTAGCAGGACCCGAGACGGATAAAATCATGAAGGTAAAACTTCAGGAGGAGCAGGACCCCGTCGTGTCCACTTTAGCGAAAACTATTTTGAAAGATGGAAAGGGCGCTGCAACCTACACTTCCTCAGAAGGACTCATCCATGTGTATTTCTCAAAGCTGGAGCAGACAGACTGGATCGTCGCTGTAGCCTTGCCGGATCAAGAACTTAAAGAAAAGTTGAATGCACTGTTGCTGCAAACTTTGATCTTTCTAATCATTGGTATGGCTCTGATTGTAGTGGTTATTCTACTCTACGCCCGCAACTTGACAGCGCATACTTCACGTGTTAATGCAATGGCCGAGCACCTGGCTCAAGGGGACTTCACCTATTCCATTGAGGTGAAAACGAAGGATGAATTTGGCAGGATGGCAGAGAATTTAAATTATACAAGTGACCTTCTGAATAAAATGATGGGTAAAGTCACCGAACATTCCTTGCATGTTGCCTCTACAGCTGAAGAGTTGACGGCGAGTGCAGACCAGACAACTATAGTGGCTGAGGATATAGCCAACACCATTCAAGAAGTGGCTGCTGGTGCCGAGACGCAGCTTGTGGGAACACAAGAAAGCGCCAGGTCGCTTGAGGAGCTGGCCATCGGCATCCAACGGATTTCTGAGTCTTCATCCATTTTGCATGATGCTTCACAAAACACCTCACAGCAGGCGGCGCAAGGGAATAAGATCATTCAGCAGGCAGTTCATGATATGAACGAAGCCAATCGTTCGGTCTCGGTCACGGCTTCGCATATGGAGCAGCTCAGAGAACGTTCCAGTGATATAGGCAATATAATCAATGTGATTAGCGGAATAAGTACACAAACCAATCTGCTGTCCCTGAATGCCGGGATTGAAGCAGCACGCGCTGGTGAGCATGGTAAGGGATTTGCTGTAGTTGCTGCGGAAATTCGTAAGTTATCCGAACAAACCAAAGATTCTGCCGGGAAGGTCCGGGAGATTATTGAAGAAATACAAGGGGAGACCCGAGCGGCGGTACAATCGGTTGAAGTCGGAACGAAAGCGGTCAATTCCAGCACTGTGCTCGTGGAACACGCGGGGGAAGCCTTTAACGGAATTGTAGTGGAAATTCAACAAATGGTTAACCAAATTCAGGAGGTATCTGCAGTCTCTGAGCAAATGTCTGCCGGCTCCCAGGAAATTAGCGCTACTATGGAAGAACTTGCCCGTATTTCAGGAGAAGCATCAGATGCCACCCAAAATGTTGCCGCAGCCAGTGAACAACAGCAGGCTTCCATGGAAGAGGTTTCACACTCCGCTAAATCATTGAGTTCCATGGTTCAGGAACTGCAAAACTTGCTTGAGCAATTCAAGATTAAATAAACTTGAAGCAATGGAAGAACCCGAGAACCAGAGACAAACAGCAACCCGCAAGCTGACAAAGCAGTAAATATACATGAAGGTTATCCATAGCCCACTGGGGATAAGGATAACCTTTTTTTGTAGGATATCCACTGAAGGCCTGTATTCCTTTTTCCTCAATCCTCATCCCCAAAAGTTAATAAACCACACTCAAACCCCTTCACCACAGCCCCGATTCTTGTCTTCACCCCCAGCTTCTGATTGATTGCGGCCAGATGGTATTCAACAGTCCGCTGGCTTAAGGCCAGCTCCGTGGCAATTTCCTTGTTGGTTTTCTCCTTCGCCAGCCAGCGCAGTACTTTTCGTTCGGTTGCTGTTAGCGCGTCTGGAGAAGCGGAAGCCCGAAGATGCTCAGGGACCAGAATATTGCCCAGCACACTTTGTTTGATCGCGTTGATAATGATGCTGTATGAGCTTTGTTTGGAGAGGTAGGCATGAACGCCGATTCGGTACGCTTTGTAGTAGAATTCTTCGTAGGTATAGCCGGATAAGAGAATAATCTTCAGCGCATTACCGTAGTTCTCTTTCAACAGCCGGGCTACCTGGAAGCCGTCCATCTGCGGCAGCGAGATATCCATCAGCACTACATCCGGGCGCAGCAGCGCCGTCTCTGCCAGGAATTCTACCGGATCTGTGAAGGTCCGCAGAACTTCAAGGCCGGGCTCCTCGTCCAGACGGCTCTTAAGCCCGTCCAGCACAAGGGGGTGATCATCAAGAATATACAGGGTTATATTATCATTCATGAGAAGACTGCTCCTTATAAAGAGGGATTTTGAGTGTGACCGAGGTTCCCTGTTCCGGCACGGAGTCAATCAGAGCCGTTCCGCCCAGATGCTCCATCTGTTCCCGGATCGACAGCAGCCCGAAGCGGGGGCGGCCGTCTGGAGGAGCGGTCACAGCAATATTTCTGTTGAAGCCTACGCCGTTGTCGGACACGCTGCAATAGATGCTGTCACCGTCTATCCAGACACGGACCTTCAGTTCGGAAGCCATCGCATGCTTGAAAACGTTGACGACCAGCTCACGGGCTGCCCGGAAGAGACTCGCCTTGATAAAGACAGGGAAGGCGTCCGGCAATGGAGCCTCAAACTGCAGGGTCACGTTAAGCTCCTCCAGGCGATTCATGTCTTGCAGCAGCCAGTGCAGTGCTTCCTGCAGATCGCCTTTATCGAGAATATGCGGATATAAATGATCGCTGAGCGCCCGGATGCTGCGCTGAGAATCGGCCAGACATTTGAGCCATTTCGCATTGCGCTCCTGCTGGTATCTCCCGGTATCATGCAGCTCCTCCAGATCCCGGGACAAGAAGATCAGGTTCTGCAGCAGGTCATCATGCAGGAAATAAGAGATGCGGACCTTCTCTGCTTCTCGGGCCTCCAGCAAGCTCTGGCTATAGCTGCGGAAATCATGCACCTGGCGCTCATAATGGTCAATCTGCTTTTGATTGTCCTCATATTCGCGCCTCAAGCGGAGCAGATGGCGGGCGTTCATAAGCATCTGAACAGCTTCACTGCGGAATTTCTGGATGATCCGCTGTTCTTCGGCAGAGAACAAGGTCTGATTGCGCTTCGGTCCAAGGCACAGGTAGCCCAGCCGCTGCTCCTCCAGTTCATGCACCAGCTCGAATACGGCAGCGTATTCGCCGCCGGCGGACCATTCAAGGTCGGGGGTGTCCCGTAACGGAGCCGGACCCTTTGTCCCTTTCTCCTCGTAAATCCCTGTGTTATGTACTAGCGGCAGGGAGCTGTCATCGAAATAGACCAGTGTAAGACCTTCAACTTCAATCATATCCTGCAGAAGCTCAGCAAACAGCTTGAGGATATCGCGGATATTCTTGTTTCCGGCCAGCTGTAGCGAGAGAAGCAGCTTCTGTTGCTCCAGCCAGTCTTTTTTGCGCTTTTCCCCATGCCGCAGCCGCCGCAGCAGCAGACGATAGCCGCCGGTCAGCAGCGCCAGCAGAATGAACAAGAGTACCGCGTATCCTATCGAACCCCAGACGGTTGTCAATAGAAATAGCACTAGTGTCAGGCTGAAGTACAGGCTGTGCGCGGCCAATCTGGGAATATAAAATCTCATGTCCAGAACCTGACGCTGGACGAGCAGATAAGTGAACGTTGCAGAAATCGGCACCAGACCGACCAACGCATATTCTGCCGTGATCCAGTACCGGTCCCATAACAGATAGGGCAGGGCATACAGCCATACATAAGGAAGCAGACTCACGGTTATTCCTGTAAACAGAATGTAGAGCTGATTCTTCTCAATCCGGTCGAATTTGCTCCAGTGCCAGACCGTTATGGCAGCCATCAGCAGCAGTGTGGCAAGCAAGGCTACATTCAGAACATTGGTTACCCAGTCATATACATGACGCTGCAGCATAAAGCCTACAGCAAAGACCGAGAACATCAGCGAGTAGACCTGATACCCCCGCAGTAAGGCACGGAATTTTGAATAAATAGGACGGAAGGCAAACAGCAGATAGAAGGAAATTATCGCATAAGGCATCCAGATTGCACAGAAAGTGAACAGGTAGCCGGAGAGCATAAGCTCATCCGAGAACAGCGCCACTATGACGAATGCAAACAACAGATTCATCAGCAGAAATCTGCGGATCAGCAGCGATTCAGGATTCCTGCACAGGGCATAAGTGCCTACACCCACCAAAAAGATTTCCATGACGAAGGCAAAGCCATTCTCCAGTTTGTCTTTACTGCCAGCTTTAAGCTGAAGGGTATACGGCTGCCCTTCCTTGCTTTCAACCTTCAGACTATGGGTTCCAGTAAGCAATCGCCTTCTGTCAACGATAAATACTTCCGGTTCCGGCTCCCCATCGAAAGCGAGAATACGATCACCTGGTTTGAGGTTTGTTCTCGAACCGGGGCTGTCCCTATCGATTCTGGAGATGATCCATCCGCCGCTGGAATTCGGTTCCACGCTGATGCCTGAGTAGGGATTGGTGAATAATTGAATCTGTATATAGGTTGTGGCGAGCACAACAAGTCCCATGAAGATGTAGATGATCCTACGGCTGACACGGGGGCGTTGAAGAAAGCTGAACATGGTTCACAATCCTTTATCCTCTTTTCTTAAAAGTATATGATAAAACAGGCGATTCGTCTCGAATCGCCTGTTCGGCTGCCTTGTTGTTATAGCAGGTTTTGCAGCAGCCGGTAGATTAAAGCTGCGGCCTCCTGATTCAGCATTGGATCCTGTGCTCTGTAATTTACTTGCCCGTCTGACAATTCTGCGTCAGGACCATAAAGGCCGCGGCCAACCACATACTGGACACCCTCAGCGGCCCAGTCCGAGAAGGGCTTCTGCACAGCAGCCTTCACCGGGGCGGCTCCCAGACCAATATGGGCAATCCGCCAGACAAAGGTTGCAGCCTGTTCACGTGTCAGAGGCAGGTCGGGGCCGAAATAACTGCCCGGCAGTCCTTGAACGACACCGTAATCAAGCGCAGTCTGAATGGCAGTCTCATAAGGGCTGCCCTTGGTGTCTTTGAATGCGCTGGGCCGGGCCGATGATTGAAATCCGGCAAGAGGTATCAACTGGGCAATGAATTGTCCGCGTGTAACTGGACGATCCGGCTGGAAGGGTCCAGTGCTTTCAGGAATGGCGCCCAGCTGAACAAGATTATAGATGTATTTGGCATAGGGATGATCAGAGCCTACGTCGCTGAAGTGCTGGGGCTCAGGCAGCTTTTCAAGCCAGCTGTCGGGCTGGTTGTAATAGAAGTACAGCACCTTGCCGTCGGCATCCAGCTTGAAGCCGGCCGGCTTGTCTTCTTCATCATAAAACAGCAGTTCCTCAGTCTGCCGCAGCTTATGCTCGCCGAACACATCCTTAACCAGCAGTGCGCCGTCTATTGCGGTGACCTCCGAAGTTAAGGCTGGTGTTCGCAGGTGGCGGTACAAGCCTGCGAAACGCTGCAGCTGCTCTTGGGTAGCTGCAGGCTCGATGGAAGCGGGTGCCTTGCTTGTCTCAGGGAAATAACGGTTCATGAACTGATGGAACATGGGCTGGCGCAGATTACCTTTATCGCTGTTCAGTGCGAGAAAGATTCCCGTGTTCTGTTCAGGCAGCAGCCATAGATTAGAATGAAAGCCGGATAAATCGCCGCCTTTCTCTGCAACCTTATATCCGTTGTAGTCCTGCGAGTAGGTAGACTCGAAGGCATAACCGTTTCCTGGGACCTTAGGATGGATCGTTACGCTGCTGTGCTCCATGGCCTGTATGGATTCTGGTTGGAGAATCCGGTTCTCCCCCTTCTTCCCGCCGTTCAGCATCGCAAGCATGAACTGGGCCATATCCTTCCCGGTAGAAGTCATGCCGCCTTCAGGAGCACTAAGCGGGTCGTTGGGAATCTGCCCGGTCGGCTGCAGCTGATTATCATAAGGGGTGGCCATCCGCTTGATCACCTTATCATCAAAAATGAAGCTGGTGTTGCCCATTCCTAGCGGTTTAAATAGCTTTTCGGCCATGTAATTCTCAAAGGGCATCCGGGAGACTTGTTGAATGATGTAACCTTGCAGGGAGAAGCCGAAGTTGTCATAGCGGTAGACCTCACCCGGCTTGCGGACGATGGTAGGCATCTTCTCCTTCACGAATTTCTCCAGTGTGGAAGGGGTCCCGGATTCAAGGACATCTCCGTTGTCGAAACCGGTAGTATGGGTCATTAGATGTTTGAGGGTAAGCGGGAATCCGCTTGTGTTGTTAATGTGCAGACCCGTCAGATAACTCTGCACGTCTGTGTCCAGATCAACCTTGCCTGATTCGCTCAGCTGCATCACGCCTGCTGCAGTAAACAGCTTGGATACGGAAGCCAGGCGAAACAAGGTCTTCTCCGCATCAACCGGCTGTTTGGCAGCAATATTGGCATACCCATAGCCCTGGTTCAGCAGAATTTTTCCATCCTTTACGATGACTAGAACAGCTCCAGCCAGCTGCTCCTGTATCTCTGGCTGCTTAAAAAAATCATCGCCAAACCGCTTCGCGTCCTCCATGTTGAGCGTAACCGCAGAGGGTGAGCCTGGCGGACCGGCGGCAAATGCAGAGAGGGGGAACATCAAGAAGGCCATAACAACAAGTATAATTTTTCTCATAAATGTGCTCCTTTGATCAGGTTGAGCCCTTATCCTATCATAACTGCATCAGCCTGAAATCCGTAGAAGCGGGCAGCGGGCGCGGATCAGCCGCATGAATTTTGCGGGAGCACGCAAAGGGGAGGCTGGAAGCCTGCGCCTGATTTGGCCTTGCCGAAGTTTATACAGACACCAATAAGAAACCTATTAGTATTCTCAGCATGTTATAATTGGAAATTTATGCAAATGTGCTACATAACAGCAACAGCAGCTTGCAATCCGAGCGAATAAAAGTTATTATAGACTAATAAAGTCTTTGATTGAGGTGGAAGATGAAATATTCAAAGGCAACAAATTATGCGCTGCATACGATGCTCTTTTTGGTGGTGGCTGCGTCCGACAAGCCGGTAGGCGTACAGCAGCTGGCAGAGCGGCAGGAGGTTTCCCCTACGTATCTGTCCAAGATATTGACCAAACTTGTGAAAGCTGGACTGATCGAGTCTGCATCGGGTGCGAATGGCGGTTATCGGCTCAAACGTAAGAAGGAAGACATTTCATTTCTCGACATCATTCATGCCATTGAAGGCACGGCCTCGTTGTTTGATTGCACGCTAAATCATCCCAGCGAGTGTCTGATTCAGCAGGAAATGGTGGAAGCTGAACGGCGGATGGAAGATTATTTGCGGAAAAAAAAAATCTCCGAGCTTGCTGCACAGATAACGGTGGCTTTATAACCGCCGTTATTTTTGCAATTAAATTATAGATATAATAAGTCTGTTAAGTCTATTAAATGCAGGCTAAATGATATTCAAGAAAGGGATGAGCAAAGATGGCAACAGATTTATTTGATATTCAATTGTGGGAGCAGGCGTGGAAGGAGGACCCCTCATCCACGGCCAACCAGATGAAGCGTGCTGGAATTGATCCCACGCATGGGTTCGATCACAAGGCCAAGGTGTTTGATGAAGAGGTATTCAGTGAAGGCGGAAGACGCAGAAGCGAGCGGATCATCGGCTGGATGGAAGGGCAGGGAGTGGATTTTGCCGGACTCAGCGTGCTGGATATCGGTGCGGCTTCAGGGGGCTTCAGTGTACCTTTTGCCGAGCGCGGGGCCAAGGTTACCGCTGTTGAGCCCAACGTACCGCTGGCTGATTTATTTGAAGCCAATACAGCCCGTGTCAGCCCCGGAAAAGAAAAGATAACCTTAGTGCGGGAAGCTTTCGAGGACCTTGACATAACTGCAATGGGCTGGGAGAAAGGGTTTGATCTGGTATTCGTCTCCATGTGTCCGGTGATCATTGACTGGGATAGCGTAGAGAGAGTGCTGAGCTGTGCCCGTCAATATTGTTATATCAGTACTTCAGCTGGGAGCAGACAGCATAGTCTTATTAATGAGGTGATGCCGCTGCTGACCGGTAGGAAGATGCACCCGGATTCCTCAGATATGGCGTATTTGAACCAGCTGCTTTACTTGAAAGGCTATGCCTATGAGTCCATTGTGACACGAGAAATGAAAAGCACCGAAATTTCCGTAGAGGCGGCAATTGAAGAGGTCTTGCAACTGTTGAAGATGCATCATCTGCCTGCCCACGAAGTTTCCCGGAATATTGTTACGGATTATATACGCAGCACGTATCAGGAGAAGAAGGTAACGGTTCAGCAGGGCGGACGTTTCGGCAAGGTGCTGATCCGGCTGCAGGATCAGAATATGTACAGCAAATCATAAAACGTATAATTAACCGCTTCTAAGGTGTATTTTCCTTGTGGAAATACGCCTTTTTTCTTTGCGGCCGCAGCAGAAGGCGAAAATTGTCGGCCAACGATTTCTATCAGGAGCTGTAAAATGCTAAGATAGTAGTACATTATTTAACGGGGAGTGAATTTCTTATGAAAAAGATTGCTGCCGGATTTCTTGCCGGGGCAATACTGATGGTTAGTGCGCAGGCGCTCGGGGCTACCTCTACTCTGGTAGGAAAGAAAATCCAAGCGGAATATACAGTCAACGTATACGGCAAGAAGCTGGTAGATCCAGCCATAATCATTGATGGGAAAAGCTACGCCCCGGTGCGCGCAATCGGAGAACTGGCTGGCTATAAGGTTTCGATATCCGGCAAGAATATTAACCTGGATGAGAAAGGTAGCGGAGCGGGCGCATTGGCCAATGATAAAAATACCAATGCCGTCCTGGGACCGCGGCCGACCGCAACACCGGACCCTTTGCCGGCGGTCACCAAAAATAAAATCAAGCAAATTGACGAAAAAATTGATACTGTTGTCGATAACATTCTGGTGACCAGCAGCCTGCTGAAGACAGATGCCAATAATGCTGAATTGAAGCTTAAGCTGGAGCAGTATAAATCAGAATACACAGATCTGCTGAAACAGAAGGATCTGGAGCTGCAGAAGTAAGGAAGAGCACTTGTGTATTCCCGTTAAATGATATAAATACAGGGCGGTCCCCATTCTCTCACTTAGAGGATGGGGACCGCCTTGTTTATTATTGAATCTGTTGTCTGCGGTATTGATAAGGTGTGATTCCATACTGATCCTTGAACAGCTTGATGAAATACTGCGGCTTCTTGTAACCGACCATATGAGAAATATCGATTACATGCAAATTGGACTCTATCAATAGCTGGGAGGCTTTTTCCAATCGTTTGGCTGCAATGAAGTTCGATAGATTCTCACCGGTTTCCTGCTTATACACTTTAGACAGATAGACAGGATGAAGATGAACAATTTTACCCAGATCGTCCAGGCTCAAACCATCGCCGATATGACCGGCAATATGAGATTGTATGGTTTGGACAATATGGCTGTTAGACAATTTTGCGCTTCGCTCGAATTGGGTGATGCAGAGCAGAATGGACTCAAGTGCAGCGTCCGGCTCTGCCAGTTGACTGAAGATCCAACCTGCGACCTCAACCTGCTGCAGCCGGCTGACAGAGAAATACACCCGCTGAATAAAGTCGAGCAGATAGAGAATTTTCTGCTTTCTGGAACCAAGCTGGGCGAAGGTCTTGAGAATGTTCTTTCTGGTCAGCTCCCATTCTCCAGGCTCCCACTTAGGATGAGCAGTACAGTCCTGCAGCAGGGTACAGTCACCCGCGTGAACTTCCTCCTGGTAATAAAACTGGCAGAAGATTTGCCGGACGGCATTCTTCCGGCTAAATTCAAATTTCTCCGAAAAGGAAATATTGCTGATGCTGTGCGCGAGCTTCTGAGCGTCGGATTCCAGGATTAATCCTGCCAGCCCCGGGCCTGTCGTCCAAATCAATTGATCCAGCTCCCGGCTGTTGTCTCTTAAGGTGATTTCATCTGCTCCCTCTGCATCTGGAACCTGAAAGAAGCAAAAGGTCTCCTTCAGCAGTACGGTATCATAAGCACTGAAATCAGTGCCTGCGGGGGAGGGTCCGCCAATAACGGACAGCAGATAACCCAGCCCGTCAAATTTCTCCCACGTAATCTGGGGCTTCAGCTGCTGCTCATCAATGCTTTTGAGCACTTGCTTCATCGCTTTCTCCATATCCTCTTTATCCACGGGCTTCAGCAAATAATCCAGAGCGCCCAGCCGGATCGCTTTCTGCGCATAATCAAATTGAGAGTAGCCCGAGAGAAAAACCACTTTGGTCTTAAGCATGTTCTCATTAATATGCTCCAGCAAATCAATGCCGGACACCTCGGGCATGCGGATATCCGTAATCAGAATATCAATCTGATTCTGGTTCAATAATTGCTTGGCTTCAACCGAATTAGTTGAGGTCACAATCTGGTGTATGCCGAATTTCTTCCAATCCAGCAGATGTTTTAAGTATTCAACAATGTAATGTCCGTCATCCACAATCAGTAATCGCATGTTCTCCTCCTTCATCCAGCGAGAAATCAATGTAGGCCATCACGGACAAGCCGCCCCAGTCATTGGTGAAGAAACGCAGGCCGCTTAATTCGCCGTAAGCATTTTTAAGACGCTGATGTATATTCCACAGACCGATTCCACTGGAGCCTGGCGGAGGGGATTCGCTTTCGACCCTTGCTGCCAGCAGAACGATTTGCTCCGGCGCAAGCCCCTTGCCGTCATCCGCAATGATGATCAGCGCACCGTCATCAAGAGCTTTTAACTCTATGGAGACCCGATGGGCGCCTTGCCGCTCTTCAATGCCATGCTGGATGGCGTTCTCTACGATCGGCTGGATAATGAGCGGCATAATACGATGTTCTCCCAGCTCCGGGGGCAGCTTGATTTCATAATGAATCTCTTTGCATAGGGACATGATGGATAAAAAATGATCCGCAAGCTGCAGCTCAGAGGCCAGAGTGGCGTCATGGCGGTCCAGCTTCGTCAGATAGCGGTAATATTCAGCCAGATGTTTGCTCATCTGCATGACAGCCTCCGGAGACGTCTTCGCCATCGACATAATGAAGAAGAGGCTGTTATACAGAAAATGCGGATTGATCTGCGCCTGCAGCTGCTTCACCTCGGCATCTCTCCGCAGCTCTGTTTCAATCTTCAGGGACGCAAACAGATTCTGGGTTTTGAGCACCATGTGGTTAAAGCTTTTGAACAGATTAAAAAATTCATTAACGGGATTCTCGCTGATCCGTGTGCTGTAATTCCCTTGCTCCACCTGATAAAATTTCTTGCCCAGCAAATGAACATTCCGGTAGAAATTCCGGTAGAACATCAGAATGACGATCAGCCCAATAATCAGAATGACCAGGATACTGCCCACGAATACCTGCTGATTCCGGTCCAGCGGATTCAGGAAATCACTCATCCTTGTATATGTCACAAGATATGTGTCAATAGGCTCGATATATTTAGACAACACATAATAGTCGTCTTCGCCGGTATGATAGTCAAATTTCAGGATTCGCTGCGTATCCGGTGTGATCGTCTCCTTGGCTTTTTGCACGATACGACTGTCTACAGGTTTGCCGCTAATCACCAGGTTGTTGTTCACAAGGAAAAAAGCATTGGAGCTGTCGCCGTTAACCGCTTTGCCCAGCAGGCTGACCAGATATTCCTTCTTGAGCTTCACGCCCACGATGTATTGAATATTTGCCGGGTTTTTGGGCTGATGGATGTAGGGGTAGACTGAAAAATAATACAGGCTGTTATTATAGGTCTGCCAGCCGCGCTCAGTGACCTGTTCGAAGGGAAGCTTAGCCAGCGAATCATGGCCGGTCTGAATAAAGGTGCCATCCGGCTTCCAGTAAATCCCGATGGATTCTACCGCCAGACTCGAAAAGAGCTGATCCGATAACCGCTCCGAGATTTCATTCTTATTCATCTGTCCATCATAGTTGCTTAAATCCTGTTTCCGGTTCTGATAGAACCGCACATCATTGTCGGCGGTATACTGGATACCGTACATGCTTGCCTCGGAGATGACACCATCCATAATGCTCTCCGCATAAGCCAGCTGATTTTTGGAGGAGTTGATCAAACTGTCCTGAATCGTTCTTGAACCCAACGTATTCATGATAAAAAACAGTCCCAGCGTAAGCAGCAGAAAAAAAACGAAAAAGTAGATGAACCGTTTCATATTCACTTTTTTAATCATATTCACTTCCTCGTTCCCAATACTGGCGGTTGCCGGATTCGTGTCCTTCCGTATAAATCTATCATAATTGATTAAATTCAAAAGAAAAAGATTATTCAGCCGCAAAATGAAAGCGCTTATCAAACATGTTTAGGGATTGGTTATGATCTTTAGATTAAGACATTTTAGGATGAAAGCGCTTTTGCTAACATTAAACCTGAAAGAAAAACTTCTTGGCATGATAAAAGGGGGTAACACAAATAGCTCAGGTTATAAATACCCAAGCGGGGACGTTAAAGACAGATGACAGGAAAAAAAGCAGCAAAAATCCCTGGAACAAGGAGATCAGGAAAAACTGGCCGCTGTATGTGCTCTGTATCCCGGCACTCGTATTTGTTCTTATCTTTGCGTACGGACCGATGGTCGGCCTGGTGATGGCTTTTCAGGATTACAAGCCCT
Organism: Paenibacillus sp. FSL L8-0340; assembly: GCF_038593145.1. Classification (NCBI taxonomy): domain Bacteria; kingdom Bacillati; phylum Bacillota; class Bacilli; order Caryophanales; family Paenibacillaceae; genus Paenibacillus; species Paenibacillus sp. FSL L8-0340. Next base: position 5,286,526 of record NZ_CP151967.1, on the reverse strand, counting down.
GGCTGGGACTTACCGGCTCAACGTGGATCGGCTGGGACAACTTCGCGAGAATCTTCCAGTATAAAGAAGCGACACAGGCCATTACCAACACGCTCATCATTGCTGTAATCAAAATTATTGTCGGCATTATCGTTCCAATCTTCATGGCAATCCTCTTAAGTGAAATCAGAAATGTGGGAGTCAAGAAAAGTATCCAGACCTTGGTGTATTTGCCCCATTTCTTATCATGGGTAACCGTTGCCGGAATTATGATTGATATTCTGGGACTGGACGGCGGCATCAATCACTTTCTATCCAATCTGTTTGGATCGAAACCGATCTTCTTCCTGGGTGATCCGGTCCTGTTCAGGCCGACGGTTATTATCAGTGACCTGTGGAAAAATTTCGGCTTCGGCATGATTGTCTACCTGGCGGTCATCACCGGGATCGACCCTTCCTATTATGAGGCTGCAGAGATCGACGGCGCTTCACGCTGGCAGCAAATCAGGCATGTTACTTTGCCGAGCATGATGCCGATGATCATCGTCATTGCTACACTGAGCCTGGGGAATATCCTCGATGCGGGCTTTGATCAAATCTTTAACCTTTACAATCCGCTTGTCTATAGCACAGGAGATATTATCGATACGTACGTGTACCGGTCTTCCTTATTGAATGGACAATACGGGTTCGGTACTGCCGTCGGGTTGTTCAAATCAGGCATCAGTTTTATATTGATCGTCATTTCATACCGGATTGCCTATAAGGTTGCCAACTACAAGATATTCTAGAAAGGAGCATGGAGAGTGTATCATAAGTCCAAGGGATATAAGATCTTTTCGTTCTTCAATTATATATTTCTGATTCTGATTGCATTATCATGCTTCTTGCCTATGCTCCATCTGCTCGCGCAATCTCTTAGCAGCAAGGCCGCGATAAACGGCAATCTGGTCTCCTTTTGGCCGGTGGATTTCAATGCGGACGCCTATGTCAAAACCTTTAAAAACTCCAACTTCACCGGTTCCATGCAGGTATCCGTGTTCAGAACCGTACTGGGAACCTTAATCAGCATGTTTATTATTACGACTGCGGGTTATGCCTTATCCAAGGATTTCCGCGGACGCAATGCCTTGATGTGGGTTTTCATCTTCACCATGCTGTTCTCCGGGGGATTAATTCCGTCCTATATCCTGGTCACGAAGCTTGGATTAAAAGATACGATCTGGTCCTTGGTGCTTCCGGGTGCCTTTGGCGCGTACAATTTGATTCTGATCATGAATTTCTTCAAGACCATTCCGAAGGCGCTGGAAGAAGCCGCGTTTATCGACGGAGCTTCGTTCTTCGTGATTTTCCGCAAAATCTACCTGCCGCTGTCGCTTCCCGGCTTGGCCACTGTGGGATTGTTCATCATGGTCGGGCACTGGAACGCCTGGTTTGACGGTATCCTGTATATGTCGAATACTGAGAACTACCCGCTGGCATCGTTCCTGCAGACGGTCGTCGTCCAAGGCTCTGCCCAGAGTATGGCGCTCAGCCAATCGGAAGCGGCAGCGATGTCGGAGCAGAGCATCAAGGCAGCCCAGATTTTTATCAGCACCTTGCCGATCATTCTGGTCTATCCCTTCCTGCAAAAGTATTTTGTGAAAGGCATCGTGTTAGGTGCAGTCAAAGAATAACCCACTATAAAGGAGCCTACTCAATGAAAAAAACAGGTGTTTTACTCTCCGCCGCTTTACTGATGACTGGATTGCTGGCGGGCTGCGGCTCGGATAATAAGGGATCAAGCTCCGCTGCGGAAGCAACGCTTAAGGACGGGAAATATGATCCTCCGATTACGATCAGCATTGCGAAGCAGCAGGATGAAAATGCCGGAAAATACATCAACGGCGAAAGCCTGAATGACAATGTCCTGACCCGCTGGGGTAAAGAGCATCTCGGCATCCAGATCGAGACTACGCTGCTCGGCGGCGATGCGACCCAGTATAACACCAAGCTGCGGCTCGCGCTCACCGGCTCCGAGAAACTCCCGGATGTTCTGCCTGTCTATGACACCTCGCTTGAGAATGACCTGATTCAGTCCGGGCTGGTCAAAGATATTACAGAGGACATCAGCAAATATATGCCTGAGCGGCTGAAAGAGATTTATAAGGAATACCCGACGGCCTTCAATCCGGTCATACAGGACGGCAAGGTGTACGGCATGCCGATTGCACCTAATTTGACGGAAGGCCAAGTGATGCTCATCCGTCAGGACTGGCTGGATAAGCTGAACTTAAAGGCACCGACAACCCTCGATGAGTTTGAAAAAGTGATTGCTGCCTTTACGAATGATGATCCCGACGGCAATGGCAAACAGGATACCTACGGATTTGATTTCTCCGGTAAGGATTCTTACAACACAGGCTGGGTCAGTGACTCCGTGATGATCTTCAGCGCCTACACCGGCAAGCATCTTCCGGGCCAATGGTATAGCGAGGACGGTAAGCTCACTTACGGGTCGGTTGCCGAAGGAACCAAGGATGCGCTTGCCAAACTCCGCGACTGGTATTCGAAAGGGTATCTGAACAAGGAATTGGCTACACAGGGCGCATGGGATGCACTGGCTGACTTTACCGAAGGCAAAGCAGGCATTATTATTGGCCGGCCTTGGCTGTACGGCAGTGTAAAGGATGTTGAAACCAACGTTCAAGGTGCCAAAATCAGTGCTTATCCCACGATCAGCGGTGTCAGCGGAGATAAGACCTATCAATCCGGTCAACAGAATGACGGAGTGTTCATGTTCAATAAGGATTTTAACAATATGGAAGCTTTCTTCCTGTACTACGACAAGCTGTACGATGCGGCATTTGGCACGGGTGACTTCAAGTACGGATATGCCGAAGGTTATGATTATGATACCGTAAACGGCGAAGTAGTCTTTGATTCCAAGAAATTCAACACGCCCATGGATGCTGCCCAAGGTGTAGGCAAGATGTCCTTTACCAAGAATACGCCAAGCGTTGACGGCCCGGGCAAATCGTTCTATGATCTTGCGCAAGGTGCGAAGCCGGATAATGGGGTTCTGATGAGATCGGCAGCCAATGATGCAACCGCCAAAGACGGATATGTTATTTCTTATGAGAACAGAGATGTGCTGCTTCCTAACGCCTTCAACGGACCGCCGACCAAAACGATGCAAACTTCGTGGGAACAGCTGAACACCATGGAGAAGGAAACCTTCACAAAGATCATTTACAGCAAAGAACCGCTTGAAGCTTACGACACCTTTGTTAAGCAATGGCATGACAAAGGCGGCACGCAAATTACAGAAGAAGTGAACGATTGGTACACTAATGCCAGCAAAGTCGATGTAATGTCCAATATGGGCCTGAAATAAGCCGATTATGGGAAATTAATGAAATCATTTATTTCTGAGAAAAGAGGATTTACTTATGAACCTTACGATCCCATTCTCCAATGAATGGTTTCAAGCTGAACATGATTCACGAGTATCTGCGACTCCGTCCGGCGGCTTCCGGTTGAACACTACGCCCGAGGGCGGGGGGATGGAGCTTCTGCCGGGCAGCCTGGACAGTTCTGTATGGCAGGAATACGAGTTTATGAATGCAGAGGTGTATCACGATTCACATGATGTACTGGTGCTGCTATTCAGTTTCCGTGATCAGGACAGCCGTATGATCACCTATCATACTGGCATTTTGCCGGGCGTCAGAACGGTGATCTGTTTGCCGCTGAAGCATCTGAACGGGGAGAAGCTGTTCCTTGACCGTTATCCGGGTGTGATGCAGACCGTGCTCCGCGGAGATGCGAGGGTCGACCGGAAGCGGATTGCCGGGTTCTCCATCGCGACCATTCCTTCAACGACAAGCCGGAGTGTGGAGATTAGCGGATTGTCCCTCAGTGGAGCCGAGCCGGATTTCACCTACGATTACCACCCTTATATTGATGGGCTGGGCCAGCTGAAAGGCAGAGATTGGCAGGGGAAGACGGCCAATCAGGCGGAGTTGAGCGAAGGGCTGCATTTAGAACGGCAGCTTGCAGCTGCGGCTGATTTTAGCGGGAACGGTCTCGGCCGGTACGGAGGCTGGAAGGGACTTGCATTTCAGGCGACCGGCTATTTCCGGACGGAATTTGACGGCAGCAACTGGTGGTTTGCCGATCCGGACGGCTATGCCCTGTTCAGTACGGGAATGGACTGTGCCGGTCCGGCTTCTCCCATGCACGTAACCGGCATGGAGCATTTGATCCCGCAGCTGCCGGGGCGGGAAGGGAGCTATCATGAGGCCTGGTCACAGGCTGGGCAGGAATTCAGCTTCGGGATCGCCAATCTGATCACAACCTTCGGGTCGGAGTGGCGGTCCGCCTGGACGGAGCTGACCGAATACCGGCTGAGACAGTGGGGATTCAATACGATCGGCAATTGGTCCGATGACGGATTTATCAAAGGCTCGGAGCTTCCCTATGTGTATCCGCTGTCTGATTTTCCGGCGACGGAGCAGACGATCTTCCGCGATTTCCCCGACGTGTTCAGCCGGGAGTATGAGCAGAATGCAGAGGAATTCGCGAAGCAGCTGGTTCCGCTGCGCGGAGATCGGCGGATGATCGGCTATTTCATGCGCAATGAGCCGCATTGGGCATTCGTGGACAGTCTGAATTTAACGCAGCTGATGCTGAAATCACCGGTCCGTTATGTCAGCAAGGAGCGGTTCATCCAGTGGCTGGGCGAGAAGTATGGGACTGTAGAGCAGCTGAATGAGGCGTGGGCCAGCAGCTACGCCAGTTTTGAACAGTTGTACACACCGCACGATACGGCAGCCTCGGATCATTCTGGAAGGGAAGCGGACTACGCACAATTCAACCGGATGATGATCCGGCGGTATGTGGAGATTCCGGCACGCTTATGCAAGCAGGCGGACCCGAATCATCTCAATCTGGGCATGCGTTATGCCTGGGTAAGCAGCGACGATGTGCTGGAGGGCTGCGAGTGGTTTGATGTCTTCTCGCTGAACTGCTACCAGTTCGCTCCTGACCGGGAACAGATCATGTATATCAGCGAGCGGCTGGGCAAGCCGGTCATGATCGGAGAATATCACTTCGGCGCAGCGGACGGCGGCATGCTGGCTTACGGCATACGCGCAGTGGCAACCCGGGAGGAGCGCGGCAGTGCCTACCGCTATTATGTCGAGCAGGCTGCAGCCATTCCGCAGCTGATCGGGGTGCATTATTTTCAGTGGAATGATCAGCCGGTGCTGGGGCGTTTTGACGGGGAGAATTACGGGATCGGCGTGGTGGATGTCTGCAACCGGCCGTATGAACATTTTGTACAGGCAGCGAAACAGGCCCATGAGCAGATGTATCCGGTGCGGACCGGCCTTGTTGAACCCTATAATGTACTTCCTGCAGAGATACCCAAAACAGGATTCTGACGGCACAATCCTAACTAATTACACTAAAAGGGCAATCCATGGTCACAATGACCCCGGATTGCCCTTTATTTAGAATATTAGAATGTGATTTAATCCATTATACTTAAGCTTTTTCTACCGTAAGCTTGGAAGGATTCAAGCCTTCCGCTTCCCCTTCGGCAGGAGCCTTGTTCGAAGTGCGGAGAGGCAGCTCCTTCAGGAAGAAGACCAGAATAAAGGCGACAACCAGTACGATGGTCCCTGTCAGGAACACGGTGGACAATGTCTGGCCCAGAGCGTCACGGATGCTGTCAATCATCTGTACGAAGATCGGCTGGGCATCGGCTGGCAGGCTGGCTTGTGTCTGCTCAAGCAGCGGCTTGTTCATCAGTGCCTGCGGATTGGCGAAGGCCGTCATTTGCTGGGTCACTGCCGGATCCAGCTGAGAGAAGTCCGCTGCCGAGGAAGACTGCAGGGCTTCCTTGAGATGTTTCGTAAGATTGTTCGACATAACAGTCCCCATCACTGCGATACCGATGGTGCCGCCGAGGTTACGGAACAGCTGAGACGAAGCGGTAACTGCACCCAGCTCCGTATGGGAAACTGCATTTTGCGTAGCCAGCGAGAATACAGGCATACCCAGACCAAGACCGAGGCCGAATACGATCATACTCAGGACTGCCATTGGCACATTGTTCATGAATACCATAATTGCCATGCCGGCAATCATAACCGGTACGCCGATCAAGGCATAACGTTTGTATTTTCCTTTTTTGGCGATCATCTGACCGGTAAAGGTACTGGCAACCACCATAACGATCGACATCGGCATTGTGACATAACCGGCGTAAGTGGCGGAGATACCGAGCACACCCTGCACGAAGAACGAGAGATAAATCATCGCGCCCATCATGCTGAAGTTCATAATGAACCCGATCAGGTTGGAAATCGTAACTACACTGTTTTTAAATAAATGAAGCGGCAGAATCGGATTCTTCGCTCGGGTTTCGGTGAACAGAAAGATAAGCAACGAAACAATGGATCCGGCTAACAGGCCAAGAATTTGGGATGAACCCCAATCATATTCTGTACCTGCCCAAGAGAAGGCCAGCAGCAGCGGAACAATGGTCGTCGTCAGGAACAGTGAGCCGAGATAGTCGATGCTTGTAGACTCTCCGCGTTTGGCTTTCGGGAACAGGGCCAGGATCAGCGCAAAAGCAACAAAGCCGAGCGGCAGGAAGATCCAGAAGAGCCAGTGCCAATCCATATGGTCAACAAGATAACCGCCGAGTGTCGGTCCAAGTACACTGGAGAAGCCGAAGACGGCCGTCATTAGGCCCATCCATTTGCCGCGTTCACGCGGAGGGAACAGGTCGCCTACAGCTGTGAATGCGGTGGACTGGATAATACCGGCGCCCACCCCTTGAATCCCACGGTAGATGATGAACTGATACACATCATCCGAAGTACCGGTCAGAAAAGCTCCGACCATAAATATCAGAATCCCTGCCAGCAGAAAGGGCTTGCGGCCGAACATGTCGGACAGCTTGCCGACAAGCACCGTGGCGATTGTTGAAGTCAGCATGTAAATATTGATCGTCCAGGTATAGTAATCCATACCGTCCAGGATCGCGATAATGCGCGGCATAGCCGTGCTGGTAATCGTCTGATTGATCGCGGCAAACAGCATAGCTGCCATAATGGCGATCATAATGGTAAGCTTGCGCTTATCAGATAAATGTTCCATTGATTTTTTCCCCACCGTTTTTTTATTTTTTGTCTAATTCCGAAATTAATACTCCAAAAATTCTTCTTAAATGTGCGATATCCTCATCAGGCAAGATGCTGAAGTAGGAGCCCATGATCTCCTTTTGTTTATTATGCGCCTCCTCGATTGCAGCTTCCCCTTCCTTCGTCAGTGTAATATTAACCACTCTCCGATCGTCAGCCGCCCGTTCCTTCCCGACGTAACCTTCAGCAAGCAGCGAGTCTGTAACACCTGTGATTGCCGCAGGGGTCATGTTAAGCGCAGCGGCCAGCTGGGATACCATCATCGGGCCTTCCTTGGACAGAAAATGCAAAGCCTTGAATTGGGTCAGGCTAAGGGCAAAGCCTTGTTTATTCCAACCATGAGCCATTCCTTTCAGTAACGTTTTGAACATGGTAGAGATTTCAAAAAAATCATTGTGATCGGACAAAACTTCACCTCCGTAAGCTGTATGGAAAAACGCGGACAAGTTAATTTAGCGTTTAATCATTAATTGATAAATAGTTAAATACTAAATTATTAAGCTGTGAATCAATATATCACCCTTTTTTTATCCCGTCAAGACAACAAGCTATATAGATTGAACTTAAAAACTTGAGAGAAGGGAAAGGAGGAAAGTAATTTTTTTTACCGCACATCCCCTAGTGGAGTCCGCATCTTATAGCTTTGCTGTAGGTAAAGCATAGATAAATATGTGTTCGTCACGCCTTTTTGGAATTTTTCATATCTTCGGTGATGAAAGCTTATATTGATGCTGTTCCTGTGGCATCGTCACCTTCAAGTCATCATGAATTTCTTCGGTGTACCTTCATTCTATTGCGAGAGCTAAAGATCTTGCCAATGTGGGATGCTTACTGTGGATGGTGTTATGGATTCTCGAAGGGCCTGCGGACATTTCATCAAAATCACTTAGAATTACCGATCAAAGTGTTGTCGGGTGGTCTTTTTGTATACAAAGCACCGGTTGGTAAAAACCTTCAAGTAATCAATTACCTTCAAGAATTCAGTCCAACCTAAGCAGCCAGTCGCCGAACTTCGGTGGCTGGCTGCTTAACATTTACAAGGTGTTTCCTCTGTCCTGTTCGCCAGGAGTACACAGTTATGAAAACTCAGCTTGGTTAAACCAAAGTTCTCTAATCTAATGGGTTGAAGAAAGGTTGAAATCATGACTAACAGTTTGTACCCTTTATGACGAGCAACTTACCGATCCCCATTTTCTTTACATGCTTCTTTTTCTGCTGAAGAATAATCATGTGAATGCACTTCTTCCAAACTAGGTAATATGAATTGAAATGTTAAAGGATTCAGGTTCCTATCACGTAGATAGGAACCTGAATCCTTATTTATACAGGTATTTCTTCAGTGAAATAATCCAATACCATACAACCAGCCCCCTGAGCCACAATGTTATAGGCTGCTGTTGATTTAATTATTTCGACTTTAGTATTTGGATGAGAACTTATACGGTCCTGTGCAGTTTTAGCAGCGACATCAAAAAAACGCGGTTTCGGCACTAGTGTACCTCCAAAAACGACAATTTCAGGACGCAATAAAAAAATAAGATTACTAAGGCCAATCCCAAAATAATAAGCAGCATCTTCTACCACAGATAAACAGAGCTCATCGTTTTGTTCTAAAGCATGCAATATATGAAATAGATCAATATCTTCAACATCATTTACTTCATGTGAAAGCATGGAAGGTTTGCCGCGTTTTATGAGCCGAACCATCTCCTCGCGAATAGCTGGTAAACTACTGTAAGCTTGAAGACATCCATATGAACCACATGAGCAACGCCGACCATGGATATCAATAATGATATGCCCAAAGGTATCCTCCACTTCACGTTTACTACTGACTAATTTTCCTTGTGAGATCGTACCACACCTAATTCCGATATCACTGGATACAAACACTAAGTTGTCCGTCTCCTTCCAATAGTTCATTCGATATTCAGCAAGAGCAGCTAAGTTGGTTCCGTTTTCTAAGAAAACAGGAATATCCATTTTGTTTTTTAAGTAGTCAACAATATTCAGATCCCATCCACCTGCAGGAAAGTGCTGAGGGTGCGAAATAACCCCCATGTCAGGGTTGAACGAATCCAACACTCCAATTCCAATACCTAATAAATTCTCTTTAGGAATCTGATTCTGAGCCAATAAGCTATCAACGCATGTTGCAATATAGTTTAATGTAAATTCTCCAGTGAATTCAGACGTCATTTTTAATTTTTCAACGCTTATGATATTAAGCTTTAAATCAAGGAGTAAGATCGTAGTAAATAGACTTGTTAGTTCTACACCAACTAAATAATTCGAATCTTGCTTAATAACATAGGCTAGAGGTTTACGTCCACCACTTGATTTTCCAATCCCACTATCATAGATAAGACCTTCCTCAACGAGCTCTTCCAGTAAACGACCACAAGTTACATGTTTAAACCCAGTATGTTCAGTTAATGTATTAATGGTTACAGGACCCAATCTACGTACTAAGCTATATAACAGCTTCAAATTTTTTGCTTTAGGTGAGGATAAGTCCTCAAATTTATTTAGCATTTTTTTTCTCCTTGATCTGTGATCTATAGGAAACCAATCAAAACAGATATAGTTTATTATCCAACTTTTTTAATCATAGTTCCACTTCATTTAATTATTATTCTACAAAATCACAACCATTAAATAAAACTGATTTAAATAGCATATTGCATTAATCACTTTTATGATTAAAGTTTGAAAAAAAGACGGGTTAAATAGAGGATATCCAATTGAAAATAATATACTTTTTATATAAATGATAAATAGTTGTTTACAAATAGAGAATAAGCCATTAGAATTAACTACAGAAAGTTCTGTAGTAAGAAATTTGAAATGTGCGTTAAGCATTTTATAGCACCATAAATTTAGGAGGAATACAACATGCAAAAAACGAAAAATATTCAGGAAGCTAGAGATTTTATCTTAAGTAAGACCTCGTATCGTCCAACAGTTGGGATGATTTTGGGATCGGGATTGGGTACATTAGCTGATGAAATTGCAAACCCTTTCACAATTCCCTATAGTGAAATTCCTTACTTTGCAAAATCAGAAGCAGTAGGGCATGCGAATGAATTAGTTATTGGGGAGCTAAAGGGGAAAACTGTGGTTGCGATGAAAGGACGCTTTCATTATTATGAAGGTTTTACTTTGGACGAAGTAACTTTCCCTGTTCGTGTAATGAAGGCGCTAGGAGTTGAAAACCTTCTTATCACCAATGCGTGCGGTGCTGTCAATAATAATTTTAAACCGGGTGAGTTGATGTTGATTACGGATCACCTCAATTTGGTAGGTACGAATCCATTGATTGGACCAAATAATAACGACTTAGGTACTCGTTTTCCTGATCTTTCCCAAGTGTACAATGCTGAATTGCGACAAATTGCTACGGAAGTTGCAAAAGCGCAAAATACAACTTTACGTGAAGGCGTATACTCCTGGTGGAGTGGTCCGGCTTATGAAACACCAGCTGAAATTCGCATGATTCGTACATTAGGCGCAGATGCCGTTGGTATGTCGACTGTACCGGAAGCCATCGTAGCTGTTCACTCGAACATGAAGGTCCTAGGAATCTCCTGTTTAACCAACATGGCTTGTGGAATTCTAGATCAGCCTCTAAGTCATAACGAAGTTATTGAGGTAGCCGCTATGGTAAGAGAAAGTTTCATTGCTTTAGTTAAGGGAATTATAGAGAAGGTTTAGTAATGATAAAATCAGATGAAGAAAAAGGCGGGGTTATGAAAGGGTATATATATGTCATATTAGGTGCGATTTGTTATGGTTTATTATCTACCTTTGTGAAATTAGCCTACAAAGATGGTTTTATCGTTAATGACGTTGTTGGAATACAACTCTTATTAGGATCGATATTATTATGGGGCGGAGTGTTTTTTACTAAAGGCAGGGAGAGTACAAAACAGAAGAGGTTTGTAACGCCAAGTAAAAGGGAACTGCTTTTATTAATGACTGTAGGGTCTACAACGGGACTTACAGGAATGTTTTATTATCTCTCACTTCAATATATTTCAGCTTCATTGGCTATCGTACTCCTTTTTCAGTTTACATGGATCGGTGTGTTACTTGAGGCAATTTTCAATAGAAGAATTCCTGAAAAAGGAAAGCTACTATCAATTATTCCTTTACTTATCGGAACGATAAGTGCAACGAATATTTATTCGACTGGAATTTCTGCCGTTCATTGGCTTGGCTTTTTGTTTGGTCTGCTTGCAGCATTATCCTATTCCATTTTTATGCTTGTTAGTGGTAAGGTCGCCGTTCAAGCAAATCCGATTATGAAGACAGCTTTCATGACTACCGGAGGTCTGATCGTTTGTTCGGTCATTTTACCTCCAACGTTTTTGACAGACGGAAAGCTTCTATTACAACTGGCCGTTCAATATGGTTTTGTTTTAGCTTTTGTCGGCCCTTTTCTTTCCACACTACTGTTCTCGAAAGGTGTTCCGTTAGTGGGATCTGGAATAGCATCAATATTGGGGGCTATGGAGCTTCCAACAGCCTTACTAATGTCTGTCTTCGTCCTGAATGAGCACATTGGTGTTCCGCAATATGTAGGGATCGTCCTAATCCTAATTGGAGTATCATTACCTGGATTACTGAAGAAAAACAAAAAGGACACCTTAAGCGTTAAGACGTTTTAAGCAAGTTAATAATTATTGATTAGGGAGGAATTTGGAATGATAAACAAAGATGAAATCTTTATGAAAAAGGCAATTGAAGTTGCCCTACAATCCCGAGAAGAGGGAAATGAGCCTTTTGGTGCAATTTTGGTCAAAGGAGAGGAGATCGTAATGGTTGGGGAAAATAAAATTAATACATTTTGTGATCCAACACATCATGCAGAAATCGGTTTAATCCGGAAATTTTGTTCTGACAACAATATATTTGATTTAAACGAATACACTTTGTATACAAGTTGTGAACCTTGTGTAATGTGTTCGGGTGCCATGGTGTGGTCTAACCTGGGCAAAATAGTATATAGCGTATCACATGATCAGTTAGCTGAAATCGCTGGGAGCAACATTATGATCGCTTGTAATGAAGTGTTTGAAAAAAGCCCTCAAAGACCTGAACTGGTAGAACAAGTGCTCAACGAAGAAGGTTTAAAAGTATTTGATGGATACAAATTTTCTCATTAAATAAGATATTTAATAAGATGGGAACTTTATGAATTCATTGGGCAACTTCACTCTAAAGTGAAGCTGTCCTCTTTTATGTGTGTTGTGTTCCTGCTTAGAATCTAATTACTAATAATTTGACTATAATACAAGGCTGAGAGTGGAAAGGTGAGATTGACATATGAATAATAAATTTCAACGAATTCACATAATTGTTCTAGATTCAGTTGGTATCGGAGAAGCACCAGATGCAGCTTCCTTTGGGGACGAGGGCGCAGACACATTAGGACATATTGCAGAAAGAAGAAACGGATTGAATATGCCCAATTTGGCTGCGCTTGGTTTATCAAACATTAAAGAAATAAAAGGTGTACCTAAGGCGGACCATCCATTGGCTTATTGGACCAAAATGCAGGAAGCATCTAACGGTAAAGATACGATGACAGGACATTGGGAAATTATGGGTCTAATTGTTGACAAGCCGTTTCAGGTATTTCCAAATGGGTTTCCTGCTCCATTGATTGATTATCTTGAGAGGGAGTCCGGTAGAAAAATCATTGGAAATAAACCTGCAAGCGGCACTGAAATATTAGAAGAGCTAGGGGAAGAGCACATGAAAACAGGAGCTTTGATTGTCTATACATCAGCGGACTCCGTTTTGCAAATTGCTGCCCACGAAGATATCGTACCATTGGATGAATTATACCGTATCTGTGAGATCGTACGTGAATTAACTAAAAGCACTGAGTATATGGTTGGTCGCATCATAGCTAGACCTTTTATTGGAGAAATGGGGACGTTTAGACGTACAGCTAATCGACATGATTATGCATTGAAGCCTTTTTCCAGGACAGTCATGAATGAGTTGAAGGATGCTAACTTTGATGTCATAGCTATAGGGAAAATTTCAGATATTTATGACGGAGAGGGCGTCACCGAGACTATTCGGACCGTATCCAACATGGACGGGATGGACAAGTTCATTCAAGTAGCAAAGAAGGATTTCACCGGTTTGTCTTTCTTGAATTTGGTTGACTTCGATGCTCTTTATGGTCACCGACGTGACCCAGAAGGCTATGGTAATGCACTTGAAGAGTTTGATGCTCGGCTGCCAGAACTGTTAGACAATCTCACAGAGAAAGATTTGCTTATTTTGACTGCGGATCATGGCAATGATCCGATTCATCATGGGACAGATCACACTCGCGAGTATGTCCCGTTACTCATTTATTCCAAGGCGTTTTTAGAAGGCAGAGAACTGTCTGTTCGCAATACATTTGCAGATATTGGAGCTTCGGTAGCTGAAAATTTCGGAGTCAAAATGCCGAAGCACGGCAGCAGCTTTATTCGGGATCTAATGTAACTTTACAAAGATCACAGGGCTTGATTTTATCATCTATTGTATGCCCAGGGAAAAGTAAAGAGGAATGTGACATCGATGTTAAAGAGATGGCTCCGGAAAAGTCTTTATTCGAGGCCATAGGCAACGGAGCTATACTTGGTGGAAAAACAGCTCTGATAGTTGGAGCAATGTTAATCACGTATATCGGTCTATTAGCTATGCTTGACTTTGTGAAGCTTATGCCTGATTTATCTCAAAAAACAATAGGAATTGTAGCATATTTGATATCCTTTGCTAATTTCTCATCGATCGGGATCCTATTACTTTTTAAAGGCTTAGCTAGTACACACTAGCTGGCCTATTTGGTTTGCACATATTACTCAAAATATTATAGTAATATTATATTTATATAAAAAGATGGAGTTAAATTATAGAATATTTAATAGAAATAAAGTTATATCTTTATTCTTTTTATATAAATGAAAATTAGTTCTTTACATTGTGAGTCTTGCCGGATAGAATATGGATATCAAAACTAATAGTTTTATTACTTTGAGGAGCATCAAGGGGGAGTTTAACTATTGTAAATACATTAAGAACTTTTGCTTTAAGCCGTGCTCGATTTAATATTAAAACCCTTATAGAATTTCTTGAATGAATGTGTAACCCCTTACAAAAATCCAAAGTACATTGGTTAAGAAAAAAACAAGCAACAAGTTGAGCTCAAAAGGAGACATTAAAATGACAATGAAAACAAGACTTAGAATTATGAATTTCTTTCAGTTCTTTATTTGGGGATCTTGGCTTGTTACCTTAGGTTCCTATATGATAAACACATTACATTTTACAGGTGCTCAAGTTGGATTAGTTTATAGCGCAAAAGGGTTAGCGGCCATTATTATGCCAAGCTTGGCCGGGATTATTGCGGATCGCTGGATCAAAGCTTACAGACTATATTTAATTTTTCATGGTCTAGGAGCGATTTCTTTATTTATCGCAGCACAAGTTTCAGATCCAACGACAATGTTTTGGGTAATATTTTTTAATTCGGTAGTGTACATGCCTACCAGTGCTTTGACAAATGTTATATCATATGTTGCGCTTGAAAAAGCAGGGCTGGATACAGTGAAAGATTTTCCGCCAGTTCGGGTGTTTGGAACCATTGGTTTCATATCTGCAATGTGGTTAGTTAGCCTCAATGGACTTGAATTAAGCAACATTCAATTATATATAGCTGCAAGTATTTCGCTTTTGCTAGCTCTATACTCACTTACGCTGCCTGATTGTCCAACATCTAATGAGAAAAGAGACAAGTCATGGATTAGTCTTTTTGGCTTAGATGCGTTTGTGTTATTCAAACAGAAAAGAATGCTTATATTTTTTCTATTCTCAACACTTCTAGGTGTTGCACTGCAAATAACCAATACATTCGGCAACCCATTTTTACATGATTTCGGGTTGAATCCTGTTTTTAAAGATAGTCTCGTGGTACAGTATCCATCCATTCTATTATCAATATCACAGATTTCTGAAGTATTTTTTATTCTTGCCATTCCATTCTTCTTGCGGAACTTTGGAATTAAAAAAGTTATGCTCATTAGTATGGTTGCTTGGACATTACGTTTTGTATTTTTCGCGTATGGTGGCCCATCTGGATTTGGCTTCACACTCCTCCTGTTATCCATGATTGTGTACGGGTGTGCCTTTGATTTCTTTAACGTCTCTGGAGCTATTTTCGTGGAAAAGGAAGTTAATCCTCGTATGCGTGCAAGCGCACAAGGTTTATTTCTAGCCATGGTAGATGGAATAGGAGCCTCTGTAGGAGCTATTGTAAGTGGAAAAGTTGTAGATTACTTCACAGTAGACGGCGTAAAGGATTGGCACAATATATGGTTAGTTTTTGGGGCATACACACTCGTACTGGCAATTATTTTTTCTGTTAGTTTTAAATATAAGCATGATCGGAATGCTATGAAGGATGTAACTGACAGTCATTAATTACTTTACAAGCAGCTACCAAACATCTGTTATAAAGACAGACTAGCGAAAAACATGTCTAGAGCTATACTGGCGTCAGAGCAGACACTAAAGAACGGGAGGTAAACTGCCAATAATTGTTCAGACGTTTCAATGTTTAGGACAAGAGCCTGCACGGTGATTTCCCCTTCAAGCATACTCCAGCGTCCAGGCGATGCCATAAAGACGGACCGTCCGGGCGGGGGGGAATTAACCGCTATCCATGTGCCGACATCTGAAATGAATGATCAAATTATTACAAATTCTAAGTAAAGGAATAATTGCCTCTCCTTGTGGGAATCGGATGATCTTGTGAACTGGTCCGATCAGAGAATGATTGAACTTGGTGATACGGATTTCGGCTGTGCTGGCTATAACAAAGGAAGAATACAACCGGATCAAGGAAGCATTCGCCGGACAATAGAACAAAAGGAGCATCCGCCAGCGCAGCGGATGCTCTTTTTTGTTCATAAGCCTGTATCTCTACAATTCCTCTACTTCCCGCAGCCAGAGCGCGGCGGAAGCGTCGCTTGGCATCCGCCAGTCGCCGCGCGGTGAAAGACTGACGGTCCCGACCTTCGGGCCGTCCGGCAGGCAGGAGCGTTTGAACTGTTGGGTGAAGAAACGGGTGATGAATACTTTCAGCCACCCGACCAGCTGTTCCCGGGTATAGCCATCGCCGAAGGCATGTTGGGCGAGGTACAGGATTTTGCCGGGGGAAGCGCCGGTGCGGAGCATATAATAGAGGAAGAAATCATGCACAACATAAGGACCGAGTATATTTTCGGTCAATTGGACAATTTCCCCTGTCTTCGAAGGCGGCAGCAGCTCTGGGCTGATCCCCGTTTCAATAACGCTGTAGAGCAGTTTGTTCACCGTCTCGTCCGCTTCGTGATCCGCGTACCAGGCAACGACGTACTGGATCAGTGTCTTCGGAATGCCTGAGTTGACACTGTACATCGACATATGGTCCCCGTTATAGGTACACCATCCAAGCGCCAGCTCGGACAAGTCGCCGGTGCCGATGACGATGCCGCCGTTTTTGTTAGCCAAATCCATCAGGATTTGTGTCCGTTCTCTGGCTTGTACATTTTCATAGGTCAAGTCATGAACATCCTTGTCATGGCCGATGTCCTCGAAGTGCTGCAGACAGGCAGCCTTGATATCGGCAACCTTAAGTGAAGCTCCAAGCGCTTTAATCAGGCCGACAGCATTATCATAGGTCCGGTTCGTGGTGCCGAAGCCCGGCATCGTAACGGCGAGGACGTCGCTTGCCGGGCGGCCGAGCAGCTCCATGGCCCGTACGGCCACCAGCAGCGCAAGCGTGCTGTCCAGGCCGCCGGAAATGCCGATAACGGCCTGCTTGGTGCCGATATGGCGGATTCTTTTCATCAGGCCGGAGGTCTGGATGGAGAGGATCTCACGGCAGCGTTCGTCGCGCTGAAGCGGATTGCCGGGAACAAAAGGATTAACGCCGACGGTACGAACCAGTTTCCGTTCACTGTTAAGGAGGGCAGGCTCAGCATACAGCACCTCACGATAATTGCGGCCGCCCTTTCCGGCACGGAAGGTACCCATGACCGCGCGGGAATACTGGATTTTCGGGATGTCGATATCGGCGATGATGATCCGGGTCTCATGGGTAAAACGCTCCGATTCCGCAAGTGTCAGACCATTCTCAGCGATCAGGGAATGGCCGCCGAATACGACATCGGTTGTGGATTCGCCGGCATTGCAGCCGGCGTAGACATAACCTGCCACGCAGGAGGCGGACTGGCTGGAGACAAGCTGGCGGCGGTAGTCTGCTTTGCCTACCAGCTCGTTGCTGGCTGAAGGGTTAAACAGCAGCACAGCGCCGGCTTGAGCCAGCAGACTGCTCGGTGGAACGGGAACCCACAAGTCCTCACAGATTTCAACGCCAAAGGACAAATTGCTGTTCGCTTCACATGCGAAAATAAGATCATTGCCGATGGGAACGGTGATTTCCCCGAGACGCAGCTCTGTGATCTCAAGCTCTTCGGCACCTGCAAACCAGCGCGGTTCATAGAACTCACTGTAGCCGGGAATACAGGTTTTGGGCACAATGCCCAAAATATTCCCCTGCTGGATGACGGCGGCACAGTTGAACAGCCGTCCCTTAATGGCAATGGGCAGCCCGGCAATGACTACCATGTGAAGTCCGGTACTTGCGGCGGCAATGCTATGAAGGCTCTTCAGAGCCGCATCCAGCAGCACGGGCTGCAGGAATAAATCTGCGCAGGTATAACCGGTGATGCAAAGCTCGGGCAGCACCAGGTACTCTACCTGTTTCTCGTCCGCCTGCTTGATCACCTCAATAATTTGTGCTGCATTAAACTCGCAGTCAGCCACCCGCAGTTCCGGGGAAGCGGCAGCCACCCGCGCGAATCCGTAATGATGCATTGGTTTCACCTATCCTTTTTATAATAACGCGTTTCTAGTAATTGTACCCATGATTCCCCATCAGTAACAAGCGGCAGTTTCATGAGTTATAGATTACGCGCAGCGGGGCGGGGACGGTGTCGCAGCAGCATGGTTAAAGTAGAACTGTGCGTCGTTACATAAAAATGCCCGGAACTCCAGAGAGCCCGGGCATTCAAGTGCAGCGCCGGATGATTTCAGATTATATATTCTGGGATCATTCGGCATATTAGACGCGGTAAACTGGTCCTGAAATGTGTTTTGCATCATCCTAAGAGGTGAAGCATTTCGCTAGACTTCGCTGTATAACCGCTGCAGGAAATCTACACTTTCCCGCAGATGGGGTTCGGAGGTGCTCTCCAGAAGGCCCTGAATATGCGGGCGGTTATATTTCATATAATGTAGAATGGGGGCAAACTGCAGCTGCCCCTGACCGACAGGAACAATAACGATCCTGCCGTCTTCGACCGTGAAATCCTTCAGATGAATCACCGCGATTCTGTCCCCAAGCAGCTCAAGTGCTTCGGTAATGACACCTTCCTGCTGCCGGTAATTATCGGGCGACATCAGATTCGCGCAGTCCAGAATGATCTGCAGATTATTGGAGGGAATCAGATCCAGCAGCCGCCTCGTCAGCTTCGCAGAGTGCAGAGGATGATTCTGGCCTGCCTCGATGCCTACCGTTACGCCGAAACGTTCCGCTTCCGCCACCATTGCCTTGACCGAAACGACTACCTCCTGAAAGGCTTCCTCCGTAAAGTTATCCGTTGTATAGCCCTTGCCTACGCTGCCAGTTTCTGTGCCTACCAGGCTGGCTCCGAAATCACGTGCCAGGCGAAGGTGGGTGCTGAAATCATCTAGCGCCTGCGCCCTTTTGCCGGGATCGGGATCAATGATATTCACATAACAGCCGAGAACGGCAATCCGGACCCCGGCTTGCCGGAACGCTTCGCCAAAGTATGCCGCCGTTCCCGGGCTTAATGCCGCCAGAGAGGGGACGCTTTCGGGAAAAGATTTGTGTACCGCAAACTGAATATGCTTAAAGCGGTATTGATCCAGCTTGGCGATCAGCTCCGGCAAAGGAAGCCGGGCAAAATCATGGGCGCGGATGCCAAGATGAAGCGGTGCGGACATAGGGTACATCCCCTTTTCTTAGTTAAATCCGGTTCTGTTGCAATGGTTGCATGTGTTGAATAAGGGTGGGCAAGCCTGCAGAATGGCGGATTGCTTCTGCTATCAGCTCTGCTACTTGTTTGGCCCCTTCATTAGAGAAATGGGTATCATCCGTAATCCCTTCCGGATAATTGGGATGCCCGTTCTTGGGCAGATGCATAAATAAATGCCTGGACCCCTCAATACCGAGCTTCCGGTAGAGCTGCTGGGAAGAAGCGAAGATATCAAGCAGAGGTGTGCCGGTAAGCTTCGCCACTTCACGCATCGCCTGCGGGTAAGCTCCCACCGCCAGAGGATCGGGATCGCCCTGCGGAGTGAAGCGGCGGCGGCTGACAGAGGTCAGCAGAACAGGGAAACCGCCGCGGCTGCGGGCTGAATCAATAAACGTGATCAGATTGAGGCGGTAGTCCTTGCCGGGATCGGTATAGCGGGCCGGATCCTCCTGCTTCTCGTCATTGTGGCCAAATTGGATCAGCAGAAAATCACCGGGCTGGAAATCCTGTTCAATATCCGCGAGCCGTCCTTGCTCGAGATATGATTTGGTGCTCCGCCCGTTAATTGCGCGGTTGTCCA
This sequence comes from Paenibacillus sp. FSL L8-0340, assembly GCF_038593145.1. NCBI lineage: Bacteria > Bacillati > Bacillota > Bacilli > Caryophanales > Paenibacillaceae > Paenibacillus > Paenibacillus sp. FSL L8-0340. Next base: position 5,266,661 of record NZ_CP151967.1, on the reverse strand, counting down.
CGGTGATTTCCGGGCCGAAATGGCCCTGGAGGTATTCTCCCCAGCCGGTCATCGGCTTCTGGTCCGCACCTTTCTGCGCTGCGGTGGAGTCACCGGCGATAAATAGTGTCGGCATGAAGTATTCTCCTTCATTACATATTAGTGTTTTTGCGCCAGCTCTTGCAGAGTAGATTGCGTCTGCTTTCTTTATTCCCCGGTTGGAAAACCGAAGAATCCGGCAGCGTTGTTATACGCGATATTCTCCACCAGTTGACCCAGCAGCATTTCGTCATCCGGCGCTTCACCGCGCTCGGCCAGTTCACCGATCAGCCCGCACAGCACACGGCGGAAATATTCGTGGCGGGTGTAGGAGAGGAAGCTGCGGGAATCTGTCAGCATGCCGACAAAATTGCCCAGCAGGCTGTTGTCCGCAAGCAGTGTCAGCTGCTCGCGCATTCCGCTGCGGGTGTCGTTGTACCACCAGCCGGAACCAAGCTGGAGTTTGCCCGGCGTGTCCTTTTGATAGCAGCCCATCAAGGCCAGCAGGGCGGGATAATCGCCCGGATTCAGTGAATAAAGAATCGTCTTCGGCAGGCCGGTCCCGCATTCTGCGCGGTCGAGCAGCTTAGACAACGCTTCGGTCAGCGGCAGGTCATTCAGGCCGTCATAACCGGTATCCGGTCCCAGCTTCCGGAACATTGGTGTATTATTGTTGCGGAAGGCGTGCAGATGCAGCTGCATCGTCCAGCCTTTATCGTGATAGAACCCGATTAAAGCCGACAGCAGCTCCGTGCGGTAGAGTGTGATTTCGTCCGGAGAGAGGATTCCGCCCTCCAGCCGCTTGGCGAAGATGGCTTCGGCATCAGCAGGCTCACCTGCACGGTAGCGCAACACATCCAGTGCATGGTCGGACAGGCGGCAGCCGTTCTCATGGAAGAATTCTACCCGGTTTCTCAGTGCGTCCAGCAGCGAAGCATACGACACCACGCTTAAGCCGGATGCTTCTTCCAGCCGCTTGATCCAGACCGGGAATCCTTCCGCGTCAATGTTCAGCGCCTTGTCAGGACGGAAGGTAGGGAATACCTTGAAGGCCGTCTCCGAATCTTTTAACAGCCGGTGGTACTCCAGCGTATCAGCCGGATCATCGGTAGTGCAGATGGTCTTGACTCTGGAGCTGCGGATCAGTCCACGGCGCGAGAAGGCCGGTTCCGCAAGCTTGCGGTTGACTTCCTCCCAGATGGCCGGGGCAGACGTTTCGTTTAGCAATTCATGGATACCGAAAAAACGGCGCAGCTCCAGGTGAGTCCAGCTGTACAGCGGATTGCCTACGGCTTGCGGTACGGTCCGGGCCCAGGCCAGAAACTTGTCATAATCCGAGGCATCTCCGGTAATATGCGATTCCGGAACCCCGTTGGCACGCATCAGCCGCCATTTGTAATGATCTCCGTAGAGCCAGGCCTCGGTCAGGTTGCTGAATGCACGGTCTTCATAAATTTCTTTTGGATCGAGATGGCAGTGGTAATCAATAATGGGCATAGCTTTGGCATGTTGATGGAACAGAAGCCGTGCGGTATCGGTTGTTAATAGAAAATCATCGTTTAAAAACATAATGACGCTCCCTTTGCATGGATTTGGAATGGAAATAGGGTATTATAGCGTGACTCCAGTTTTGAAAATAGCCAGCTCGCGCACTTCGTTTTGCTCATTCCGTGTTTTTTGGCCGCTGGCAACATCGATAATATAGCCGATAAACTCCTCAAGCACATCGGCCATCGGAACCTCCAGCAGCGGACCAGCGTTGAAATCCATCCAATGGCCTTTTTTGGCGAAAAGCTCATTGTTGGTTGCAACCTTAACCGTAGGCACAAAGCTTCCGAACGGGGTTCCTCTGCCTGTTGTGAACAATACCAGCTGGCAGTCCGATGCGGCCAGCGCAGATGCGGCCACCAGATCGTTGCCCGGCGCCTGCAGGAGGCTGAGCCCTTTTTTGCGCAGCTTTACACCGTATTGCAGCACATCCACCACAGGGGACGTTCCTGCCTTCTGGGTACAGCCCAGCGATTTGTCTTCCAACGTGCTGATGCCTCCGGCTTTATTGCCGGGAGAAGGGTTCTCATAGACCGGTTCCCCGTAAGAGAGGAAGTATTGCTTGAAGTTATTGATCAGGGATACGATATCTTCATAGACCTCACGGCTTTCCGCACGGGCCATCAGCATTTTCTCTGCTCCGAACATTTCAGGCACTTCGGTCAATACCGAGGTTCCGCCCTGGGAGATAATGAAATCGGAAAAAGCGCCCAGCAGCGGGTTGGCGGTAATGCCCGAGAATCCGTCAGAGCCGCCGCATTTCAGCCCGATGTTCAGCTCGCTGAGCGGAACCGTCTCACGGGCATCATCCTTAGCTGCTTCATACAACTCCTCCAGCAGCGTGAGACCTGCTTCCACTTCATTACCCACCTCCTGGGCGACGAGGAATTTGACCCGCTTCTCGTCATAATCACCCAGCATGCTGCGGAACTCGGAGACGATGTTGTTCTCGCAGCCGAGTCCGAAGACGAGCACACCCCCGGCGTTGGGATGATTCACGGCATCCAGCAGAATGCTGCGGGTCATCCGGTGGTCATCGCCAAGCTGGGAGCAGCCGTAAGGATGCTTAAGCACGGTAAAGTTGTCGAAGGTGCCCATATCCGGATGTTCAGCCTTGAACTCCTGCAGCATTTGCTCAGCGATGCCGTTCACACAGCCTACTGTGGGAATAATAAACAGATCGTTGCGGATACCAACCTTGCCGTTTGTCCGGCGGTAGCCCTGAAAGGTCAAATCACGGGAAGGGTAAGTGACCGGATGAAGATCGGGCACGTATTCATATTCTTCTTCACCTGCCAGATTGGTCTTGATGTTATGCGTGTGAATCCATTCTCCCGCTTGAATCGTAGCAATCGCGTGGCCGATAGGATAACCATATTTCGTAATAACGTCATCCGCCGCAAAGCTGGTCAACGCCATTTTATGACCCTGCGGGATGTCCTGGACTGCCTTAAGAGTCATTCCTTCAAAAACAAGCTCTTCTCCGGCGGAAATGGGGCGCAGCGCCACAGCTACCGTATCCCGGGGATTCATTTTCATTAGACGCTTCATGCTGTCCCTCCTAAAAGTATGGTGATTTCATTAACTTTCTTGATCAGCTTCTTCTAAAGCTTGCTTTGGAACCTTTAGAAGAAGCTGTGATTATTAGTCCGCCTATCGTTCATTTACCTGCCAAGGGTAGAAGTCTCAGCTTACAAACTGCTCCAGTGCAGCCCGGCTGTCCGAGCTTTCCAGCTTCTGCAGATGGGACGCAAGCACCTCGGCCAGCCCCGGCACCTGCGACAAATCTTCGCCCCACAGGCTCTCGTCCTTCAATATCGCCTGAACGAAGTTGGCAGGATTGCTCCATGCTTCATCAAAAATGGCCAGCACCTCCGGACTGTTCTGACGCGCCACAAGGTCTCCGCGGTAGCTGAGCAGCAGGCCGGCAAATGAGAGGGTAATCAGCTCCGGCAGCTTGCCGCGCTCCTGCTGGTACTTAAGCAGCACAGGGAGCAGCCGGGTTTTGAATTTGGAGATGCTGTTCAGGGAAATGGATGTAAGCTCATGACGGATAAAAGGGTTCTTGAACCGCTCCTGCACAGCGTCAGCATAAGGCAGAAGCTCCTCTTTCGGCAGATCCAGCATCGGGATCAGTTCTTCCTCTATCAGTTCCCGCACAAACCGGGAGAAGGTTTCGTCATTCATCACATCCTCAACCGTCTCAAGGCCGGCCATCATGCCCAGTGGCACCATCGCCGTATGAGGTCCATTCAGCAGATGAACCTTCCGTTCACGGTAAGGTGTCATGTCATCCGTTACCACGACATTCAGCCCGGCTTCCGCCAGCGGCAGCTTCTCTGCAAGCCATGCCGGACCTTCAATGACCCAGAATAGAAACGGTTCAGCAGTCACCATCAGGTTGTCGAGATAACCGAGTTCAGCCTCCAGCTCCGCGGCTTTATCGCGGGGATACCCTGGTACAATCCGGTCTACCAGACTGCAGCAGAACGTATTCTCCTGTTCCAGCCATTGCAGGAAGGTTTCACCCAGGTTCCATTCCGCAGCGTACTGCTGTACAATTTGCCGCAATTTCTCGCCGTTGCGGTCGATCAGCTCACAAGGGATGATGACGAAGCCTTTTTTACCGAGTTGAAAACGCCGGTGCAGAAGTGCTGTCAGCTTAGCCGGGAAACTCTTCGGCGGCGTACCGTCTGCGCGGTCACCCGGATGATAGGCAATCCCGGCTTCAGTGGTGTTGGAAGTGATGAATTCCAGCCCATCGTCCTCAGCCAGAGCGAGATAAGCTTCATAATCGGTATAGGGGTTAATTACCCGGCTGACGCTGGAGATGATCTCGCGTGAATTCACCGGCTGCTGCTGCATGATTCCGTTTAGCAGTACAGTGTAGAGGTTATCCTGGGCGGCCATCAGCCCGCCAAGACCCTGCTCGATCGGCTGAACCAACACTGCACTTCCGTTAAACAGTCCTTGATTGTTCATTTGCTGCAGCTGCCAGTCTACGAAGGCGCGCATAAAGTTGCCTTCACCGAACTGAATCATCCGTTCGGGATGCAGGGGCAGATGGGGATGAGTGCTTCGGGATAAACGGTTTGTCGACATTAGTTTGATCTCCTTTGAGTTCAAATAGTTATATGCACACGTTAACATTTTATTTTAAAAAAGAGAGGCTCTTTTTTAAACCATACCAGGGGCCCGGTATTTGCTCTGCCGGAGCGCATTGGACCGGCAGGGCAAATATCGGGCAGATCCTTCCACATCCCTAAATTTCTGCGACCGTGTCCCGTACGACCAGTGAAGTCTTGACGAACAACTGCTGGGGTTTGGTCTCCGGCTGCTGCAGGAGCTGAATCAGCATCTTGGTGCCGAGCTCACTGATATCGGCAATAGGCTTGCGGACCGTAGTCAATGCCGGATTCGTGTAGCGGGCGAACATAATATCGTCGAAGCCGATGAGTGAAATCTGTTGCGGAATGCTGACCTTACGGGCATAGCAGGCATTCATGGCGCCGATAGCCATATCGTCATTGGAGCAAAAGACGGCCGTAGGCGGATCAGGCAACTCAAGCAGTGTTGTCATTGCGGCATATCCGCTTTCAATGCTGTAATCACCGGCTGCAAAATAACTTGAATTCAGCTGAAGCTGGCGGGCGATCAGGCTATCTATGAAGCCCTGTTTGCGTTCGGTTGAGGACTTGAAGCCGGGTTTGCCTTCAATAATTGCAAAACGCTGATGCCCTTGTGTTACGGCATAGTCGATCGCTTCCTTCACACCTTCGCGGTCATTGGCTACAACGTTCATAATGCCGGGATCCTCCAATTGGCGGTTCAGTACCACAAGCGGGATGCCCATTGTTTTGACATGGTAGATAAAAGCGTTATCCTCGTCGCTCTGGCTCATGACCAGAATACCGTCAAAGCGCTGCGGCTGAATGTTGGCGTAATTGTGAACGCCGTCAATTCCGTTTACAGTCAGGTTAAAGTTCTCATCCAGTACATGGCTGATCCCTTTAATGACGTCAACCAGAAAGCTGGTCGATGTTCCCTGATCAATACTGGAGAAGAACAGCCCGATGGTAAAGGACCGTTTGGTAACCAGACTTTTGGCGCTGTAGTTCGGCACATAATTCATTTCCGCGGCGATTTTCTCGATCTTGTCCCGGGTTACTTTCTTGATTAGCGGGCTGCCGTTTAGTGCTCTGGAAACGGTGGTATGGGAAACGCCGGCAACTCGTGCAATATCTTTGATAGTAATCATAATATCTCTCCGGGAAATAGAATTGTTAACGATTCCAGTGTAGTTCCTGAACGGGATCAAGTCAAGCGATTTATGAAATGCACACGTTAAAATTTATACTGGCAGAACACGCTGCCGGGCGCTATAATTTATTTGCATGCGGACGGAAGAGGAGGAAAATGAAATGCTGGTGGGCAAAGAGGGCTTTTGCGATTTTCATTCGATCCAGGAGGCGGTGGATGCGCTTGAACGGCTGCCTTCAGGTAAAACGGAGACGTTGTATATTCTGGCTGGTATTTATGATGAGGCTGTGCGGATCTATCGTTCGGACCTGAGGATCAGGGGCATCGGACAAGTTGAGATTACCAACAACCGTTACGCAAGGCAGAAAGATGAGACTGGAGAGGAACAGGGCACCTTTGCCACTCCTACCTTGTTTCTGGGTGGGAGCAGGCTGGTGCTGGAAAACCTGACCCTATCCAACACGGCCGGGCAAGGCAGTGAAATCGGGCAAGCACTTGCAGTATATGCACATTGCGACGAAACGGTCTTCCGCAACTGTATCTTAAAGGGGCACCAGGATACCCTGTTTACCGGTCCGCTGCCTCCGGCGAACAAACAGGGGGGAGCTTTCAGAGGAATCCCCCTCAAAGAGCGGCATAACCATTACCGCCAGCTGTATACCCATTGCTACATAGAAGGTACGGTGGATTTTATTTTTGGCGGTGCGACGGCTTATTTCGAGCATTGCGAAATCCGCAGCCTGCGGCACTACAATGATGGTCCTGGCTACATTACGGCAGGCTCCACACCGCCGGGCCAGCCTTACGGCTACCTGTTCAAGGATTGTTATCTGACAGCTGACCCGAATGTGGATGAAGTGTATTTGGGCCGTCCCTGGCGCGGCTACGCCAAGACCGAGATGGTGAATTGCCGTATGGGCGGGCATATTCATCCAAGCGGTTGGAATAACTGGGAGGATCCGGCCAATGAAGAGACCGTCCGTTACCGCGAATATGGTTTGGCGAAGGGTGACCCTTTGAGAAAACAGCGTGTAAGCTGGGCTATTTTGCCGGACATGGGGGAAGCTGCGCCGGGCAAAGAGCAGGTTTTTGCCGGTACGGATTTTTGGAAAGTGTAATTCCCTGCCCGATTTTGAACATTTGTTTAAATGCAGGGATAACATAGCCCGCTGCAAGGGCATAAAAAAGTGGACACCGTGTCAATTCAAGTGTCCGCTTTTTTGCGTTGGGGTCATCTTTAAATCCGGATAGCTATTGTTTTACTAGAAAAAGCAGGGGAATTGCCCTGAAAGGGGAAATTAAAATAAAGCTTATGTGCGGTGCGTTAGGCCTTATTATGCTGAAACTTCGTAATATCCCTGTCATAGTGCGAGATGGAGCCGTCGAATCTTTTTAAGCGTACATACTCTTCGGAGAATTTCTCAACAATCCCGAAGCCTACCTGGGAGTACATTCCATCGGGGTCAAGCTGCAGTGCGGACACAAAGGTCTGCGACAAGGCAGCAACAAAAAAATCGGCATTTTTAACAAGTGTTTGCGGCATATCCCGTTCCTCCGTTTATCAGCTCGAATTTTAATCGTTCCATAAAGTCATTTCAATCATTTTACGACAGGCTGTGACTTTTGAAAATAGGATTTAATTTGTAATATTTGCGAAAATAAAACTGTGGTTATGCAGGGAGGCAGGTGGCTTTCTAGTGAGGCCTATGAGGAAATTCGCTTATAACCTACTTGTTGTGCTGATTCTGCTAGTTATTTTGACTCCTGAGGTATACGTGCAAGTCAACAAATTCATCTTTGCTCACAGGGTAAAGGCCTATCTGATCGAAGAGAAGGGGTATAGCGATGATGCGATATCTTCGGTAAAAGGAGTTTGGGGAATCAAAGCACCGCCTTTTTATGCCGTAGTGAGTTTTAGCGATGAGCCTGAAGTGGAGTATACTTATTTTGCCCATGATGAAGTAATGCAGTTCAGCCATGAGATCAGTCTTAAAGGCCGGAAGTCGGGAATCCGCGAGTCCAGTCTTAAGCATATTGAGCCCTATAATCCTTATTAAATACAATCTACAGAACAAGGTGGAACCCTCATGAATGACCTGACACAGCAAGCAAAAGAATGTTTTGCCCGTTATTTGGGCAGCTTTGTGCAAATGCACCGTGAAGGTGTGCTGGAGCAGTACAAGCAATATGAAATCCCAAGGGAAATGGAGCTGCAATGGTTGCAGGAGATGGTAACCGGTTATTTGCAGCAATTGTCTATCCGTGATTGGGAGGCGGTGTCCGCACTGGGTGCACTTTCCAGACAGTTCCAGGATCCTGTTATCGTAGAAAATACAGCTTCCTTCGCTGCCCGCAACCTGCTCAGCGCCGACAGCATCGTCCGGCTGATGTATGCCGAAAGTCTGGTGGGAATCCTCCGCTCGAACAAAGGGGTCATTCCCCGCGGGCTTTTGTTCAGCGCTTGCCGCACAACGGTTCAATTGCTTGAGTCTGTGATTGCAGAGCCGCTGGTCATAGATCCCGGACATGAACTGCAGCCGCTTGGACTTAAAGATAAGCGCGGGCTGAACAGCAGAGCGAAAAAAAGCATAGAAGAGATAGAAGTGCTGATCAATTAAAGCAAGCAACGGTATTTGATCTAAATTACCGTGCTTTTGGAAACCGCAAGGATGAATCGAGGCTGATTGAAAGAATAAGAGAGTCGGCAGACTTCATTCCTGAGCTTTCCATTGTGGCTGTGGAGAATGAGATGGTCATCGGCCATCCCTCCCATTATCCCAAATTCGGCTTTACACCAGCACCCTTAAATGAATATGACATAAGGTTGTCTGGTTCGTTATGCTACGCTTTCCTGACAGAGAGTCGGAATGAAACAGCAGGAGGAGACTAACGTATGGCTGAACCATTAAAAGTAATGTACAACGAGGAATTTCTGCGCGGCTTCGGCGGAAAGATTAAAGCCGTATACGGGCTGTTCGATCTGGAAGGCTTCGTCCAGTCGGCGATGAAGGCGCCTTGGGAGGAACTGGAGCTTAAGGGACGGATGCGGCGCATTACAGAGACGCTTGGGGCTTTTTTGCCCCCGGGATATGAGGACGCCTTGGATATTCTGTATGCAATAGATGCTCAATGTGTAGGGTTTCCCTACCTGATCTTCCCTGACTTTGTCGAGGTGTACGGGCAGGCGGAGGAACACTGGGAACGGTCGATGGCGGCACTGGAGCGATTCACAAGAGGATCGTCGGCGGAATTTGCCGTTCGTCCCTTCCTGCTGCGCGATCCGCAGCGGATGATGGCGCAGATGCTGCGCTGGTCCGGCCATTCCAGCGAGCATGTGCGGCGGCTGGCCAGTGAGGGTAGCCGGCCCCGTCTGCCGTGGGGGCAGGCGCTGCCGATGTTCAAGCGTGATCCGGCTCCGGTGCTGCCGGTGCTGGAACGGCTGAAGGCTGACCCGTCGCTGTATGTACGCAAGAGTGTGGCCAATAATTTGAACGATATCGCGAAGGATCATCCTGATGTTGTCATCGGGATTGCCCAGCGCTGGAAAGGTGAGAATGAGTACACGGACTGGATTGTGCGGCATGCCTGCCGTTCGCTGATCCGCAAGGCGGTCCCGGAAATTATGGCGCTGTTTGGATATGCGGCTGAAGCGGAGGACACACCGCTTGTTGCAGATGCCTCGCTTTCTGTCGATCCGGCTATCGTGCAGATTGGGGGAAGCTGCGAACTGCGATACAGCCTTCATATTGCTCAAGGCGGCCCCGTGCGAATCCGGATTGAATACGGCATTGATTTTGTGAAAGCCGGAGGAAAGACATCACGCAAATTATTTCTCCTGTCTGATAAAACAGTGCCCGGCGGCAGTACTTTAAAGGCCACACGGACACACCGCTGGGGTGATTTGACGACCCGGCGCCATTATCCGGGAGAACACCGGATAATGCTGCTGGTGAACGGACGCGAAGCTGCTACAGCCATGCTGCAACTGGAGAAGCAGGAGAAGGGGGATATCAGGCTGTGATTATCAACAACTTATTAATCAAGCTGAACGACAGCAGTCCGGGCAGTATAGCCAAGACAAGAGAGGTATTGCTTGGTATGCGCGAGAGAATAGAGTATATCCGCGATCTGAAAGTAGAGATTGAGGTCCGAAGCGGCTCATATGATCTTATGCTAATCGTTCAGTATGCATCAATGGCGGACATGGAGGCTTATCTGGTGCATCCTTATCATCTTGAGGTGTCCGGTTACATTGCGGGCGTACTGAAATCGTCAGCCTCCCTCTGCTATGAATCGTGAGTTACTGGTAAGAGAGGAGTGACTACTATATAGATTGAACTTAAGAATTACATGTAGGGAAAAGTGGCGGAGGGCAATTTTGGAACTGGAGGAGCGGTAGCGGCCGGAAGTCCAAACATTCTCTGTAGTCACGGCCAATCCAAATTAGAAGAATTATTGATTCAATTTTTATAGGGGGGAATAAAGTGAATGTTTGAATTTCCTGTATTGGAGACGGACAGGCTTAGATTAAGAGAAATTACAGCAGAGGATGCCGAGGGGATCTTTGCCTGCTTTTCCAGCAGCGAGGTCATGCGCTACTACGGGCAGGGGCCGCTTACGACACTTGCACAGGCGGGAGAATATGTTGATTTCTTCGCAGACAGCTTCCGGGACAAGCGAGGTATCCGGTGGGGCATTGAGCTTAAGGGCAGCAAAGGGCTTATCGGGACGATCGGGTTTAACGCCTGGTCACCAAAGCACCAACGGGCCGAAATTGGCTATGAGCTCAATCCCGATTTTTGGCGCAAAGGTTATGCTGGGGAAGCGGTGTCCAGGGTTCTAGTTTATGGCTTCGAAAGAATGGAGCTGACCCGGATCGGCGCTGTAGTATTCACTGGAAATGAAGCCTCTAAAGCGTTGCTGGTTAAACAGGGGTTTCAGCAAGAGGGGCTATTAAGAAACTATATGGTCCAGGATGGCAAGCCGCATGACACAAATGTATATTCCATCGTAAAATGAGCAAGTGTTCTCTGAGTACAGCAATTTCAAAGATACGATCCCACGCGGATGGTATCTTTTTCTAGTTTTCGGCAGCCTATCTGCAACATATTGGAGTGTTATCATCGTTTAGAAAGAAATGGAGCAAGCGCGGGAAACCGCCAAAGGAGGAAATGAAGATGTCTAAGCTGCTGGCCTGTCTGCCGCTGCTGCTGATTCTGCTGCTAGCAGGGTGTGAAAGCACGGATGGAGGAAACGGAAGCACTATACAGTCTGCAGCTCCACTGCAGAGGCCTGACCACCTTATGCCTGAAGTGATGCCGGAGGATTTTGCCTTCTCTGTCCGTTTCGGAATTACCGGGAAGAATGAAATCAATACCTTTGAAGGTACCGTAACCAAGGATTTGGTGACCCAAGGTGAGGCAACTGCGGAGCTGACGTTTACCGAGAGCGAAATGGCAGACATCTATACCCGCCTGCGGGATATTGATGTAATGGGTGAGCTGAAGCTGGAACCGGCGAGGCAAAACTGCAACCAGACACCCTATGATGAAGAGCATTGGCAGATAAGGCTGAATGGAGAAGAGCAAACACTGGAATGGTCCGAGGAAAAATGCGAGGTCACCGAAGATGCCAAAAAGCTGAAGGAAATAAGAAGCTATATCTTTGAACTCGTCAAGACAAAAGCGGAATATCTGGAGCTGCCTGAAGCGGTGGGCGGATATGACTGAGTGAGCGAAGGGGCGTCCATCTAAGTGATCGCGTTAATCCTGCTCCAAAAACGAGAGTTGTCGTTTGAACATTGAATCGTCATCCTCCTTAGAACTTCTGCATAATAACTCTGCTCTGCCCTGACTTGAACGCAATCCGCTGTCCTTAAACATTAACGCTCCGGCAGTGTCACCTGCAGTTACTGGTTAACCCTCAGTTCACGCCCGGCCATTCCCAGGACATGAACTCCGCAGTCCGCCAGAGAGAGTATTCAGCAAGGCTGCGGATATCGAGATTGCCGGCAATCAAGTCCTTCGGTTTATTTCTTCACTTCTGTGACGCCGGATACAATGCCCTGATCTGATGAGTCGAAGGTGGATTGATATTGAGCATTCGCGAAATAGACGTTGCCATTGATGGTGGCATTCACAACGCTGAAGCCGTCCGCCTCCACATAAACGTCCCCGACAAAAGTACCGCCCTGAATCCGGGCATTTTCACTCCTAATGGTGATTTTGGGAGCAGTCAGTATGAACGAGTTAGTGATATTGTGCTCCGCATCCTGAGTATAGAGGGCGATTTTGCGAGCCGGTTCTTCCTTGTTGATGAACTGGCCGTCCACAACGAGATCTTCGGTGAACGTAAGGTCATTTAAGGTTGCGGCAATCCAGGTGCCGTCTTTACTGATCGCTTTTTTGAAATCCTCTCCATTGTTAACTACGGATGCTGAGGTAACAGCGTCAGTGGTTTCCGTTACATTGGTATTGCCGTTTGCTGACGTATCTGGATTTGCCGCATTATTGTTGCTCGAGTTACCGCATCCTACGAGTAGGGTAAAAGCGAATACTGCGGCCAGGCCTGCACTCTTTCTCATCTAAAGAACCTCCTTAGGGTAGGTGTGACTTTGTGATATGTTCTTTCAAAATTAATGTAGAATGATTAGTGCTGAAATATTGCGGTGGAATTCACATTTCCTTCATTATATTTACCGATCGTTCTATAAATGGTAAAATCGATCCAGAGAGGAGCATGATGATGGCAAGAAGCAAAGAATTCGATATCGATAATGTACTCGGTAAAGCGATGAATGTTTTTTGGCAGCAGGGCTATGAAAAAACCTCTATGCAGGACCTGGTGACCGGAATGGGAATTCATAAGCGCAGCATGTATGATACTTTTGGCGACAAGCATACTTTATATATGAAAGCTGTAGACCGGTATGTGCAGAATACCTCAGCCAAGATGGAAGAACAAATGAAGGAAGCGGCCTCAGCAAAAGAGGCAATTCGTCAACTGTTTGAACTGATTCTCCAGATGGCAGAAATCGACCCGAAGGGCTGCCTGCTTGTGAACACTGCGGTTGAGCTGTCCTATCATGATCCCGAGGCAGCAGCCAGCGTGAACGAAGCGTTCTTGGATACAGAACAGCTTATTGAAAGATTGCTGCTGGAGGGCCAGGCAAGCGGAGAAATTTCCAGACGCCGTCCGGCGGCGGATCTGGCGGCATATCTGCACAACGCCCTGGTGGGACTGAGGGTAATGGTCAAAACAACCAGGGATGTAGATAAACTACAAGGGATTATAGATACTACGCTTGTGGTGCTCGATTAAACTTCTCGTATAGTATGAGCTAGTGTCTGTCCAAATATCCGCAGATTTTTGAGCGGCAACAGGCTCTGATTATAATTTGACTTCAATATGGCCGCAGTTTGGATTACAATATTCTTCTGATGAATTTTTACGCGAAGGAAGGTCTGTTCCATGGCTAAGCAGAAATTTTATGTAGTATGGGAAGGCAAACAGCCGGGAGTGTACGGTACTTGGGCAGAATGTCAGGCCCAGACGGATCATTACACCGGAGCTAAATACAAGTCCTATGAATCCAGAGCTGCCGCAGACGCAGCGTACAAGGCTGGCTGGAAGGGGAATTGGGGAACGGGGGCATCCTCATCCGCTTCCGGTGGCTCAAAGGGGAAACCGGCTGCCTCACGGGGACGGAGCGCTAGTGTAGAAACCTCGGCAGAGATTGATTATGACAGCATATCCGTTGATGTCGGCACACGGGGCAATCCGGGACCGGTAGAATACAAGGGTGTGGACACTCAGACAGGCGACATTATATTCAGCTGCGGACCCATTAAGAAAGGCACTAATAATCTGGGTGAATTTCTGGCAATTGTTCATGCGCTGGCCCTGCTGAAGAAGGAGGGCAGCAACAGGACGGTTTACAGTGATTCCCTGAACGCGATGAAATGGGTCAAGCAGAAAAAGGTGGCCACGACTCTGCCTAGAGATGCCTCTACGGAGGAGATTTGGATACTGATTGACCGCGCCGAGCGGTGGCTGCAGAGCAATACATATGACAACAAGCTGCTGAAATGGCAGACCAAAGAGTGGGGCGAGATCAAAGCGGATTACGGGCGGAAATAGCCCTGGCAACCCAGCCTTATATTATGTGTATTAACAGGTAATGAATAATGATTACGTGAAAGATCGGAAGGAGAACGGGGATGTTCGGCAACGATTGGGATGAGGTATTGCAGGAGGAAACAACAAAGTCCTATTTTCAGGAACTGCGCTACACGCTTGCGAGTGAATATAAACAACATACAGTTTATCCGCCTAAAGAGCTGTTGTTCTCGGCGCTCAAGCTGACGCCATACAGCAAGACCCGGGTGGTTATTCTGGGACAGGACCCTTATCATGGTGCGGGACAAGCTCACGGGTTAAGCTTCTCAGTGAAGCCCGGGGTGCGTATTCCGCCTTCACTGCGCAATATTTATGCGGAGCTCCATACGGATACCGGGCTGCCGGTTCCGAACCACGGCTCACTGCTGCACTGGGCCGAAGAGGGTGTCCTCATGCTGAACGCAGTGCTGACTGTGCGTGAAGGCCAGCCCAATTCACATAAGGGACTAGGCTGGGAGACATTTACTGACGCCATCATGGAGAAGCTAAATGAACGGACGGAGCCGATGGTATTTATTCTGTGGGGAAGCCATGCTCAGCAAAAAGGGGCTTATATCGACCGGGACCGGCATATGGTGATTCAGTCACCGCATCCGAGTCCGTTCTCGGCACATCGTGGCTTTCTGGGCAGCCGCCCCTTCTCCAGAGCCAATCAGTATCTGGAGTCACATGGCCTTAAAGGAATAGATTGGTCCATACCGAATGTATAGGTAGCACGGACACAGCGAAGGGGGTGGAGCAATGAAGCATTGGGTTGGCAGACCGGTCATTATGTATTGCGGGGAAGAGCCTTACACCATCATGAAGGGCGTTCTGCGCAAATGGGATCCAGCCGCTTCGGTGGCCGTGATCGGCCATCAGGAAATTGCTGTACCTTTTCGTGACATTGTGTTCATTAAGGCTCTGGCTCCCAAAGAGAGAGCTTTGCCCCCGGTTCTTCATTCCGTCGGATATGTCATGAGAGAGCGCCAGCAGTTCGATAACGCAGTATATTTTAAATCAGCAGTAACCGTGTGGAAAGGTGATCAGCTGATTGCTTTTAATACAACCATAGCTTCACATACCAAAGGTTCGGTTACCCTGGTGGACGGGCAGAATCTGATGAAAGGTACACACATCTTTGTCGTCCGCTCCCTGCGTGGCTGAGGAATCAAAACAAAAAACGGCTGCACCCTCCCGATTAAGGACGGCGCAGCTGTTTTTTGTTTCAGGGGCCTATATGAGAAGTTAGCCTAACCAACAGCTGCTATAGCTGTTCTTCCTTGACGACCTCAACTTCTTCAATACGTTCCGCGATGATAATTTCATAGATTCGCAGAAAGATGATTTTGATAATCATATACACGGGAAGAGCAATCAGCACACCGATGATGCCGAAGAAATCTCCGCCGATCAGCACAAGGAGTACCGTCGTGAGCGGGTGAACATCCAGCGACTTGCCGTAAATAATAGGAGAAAGCACATTATCTTGAATTTGCTGGGCAACCACAATAATGACCAAAGACCAAATCGCCATGGATGGCGAATCAATGAATCCTACAATGACTACCGGGATTGCCGCCAGCAGAGAGCCGACATAAGGAATGAAATTAAGCGGTATGGAAATTACGGCGAGCAGGAGCGAATACGGCAATCCAATAATCAGAAAGCCGATATAGAGCATAATTCCCAATACAACATTGAGCAGAACCCGGGTCACGATAAAACCGCTTAGTGCGCTGTCGATATCCTTCAGCATTTCCTGACCTTCCTTGCGGTACTTTTTCGGAATCAGGCTCTGAAGAATAGGGGACAGCTTGTGTCCGTCCTTCAGCATGTAATAAAGAATAATCGGCAAAGTGGCGATGACGACCACAATGCTTGAAACGACACCGATAAGATTGGTCATCGAGTTAGTAACCCAGGTAATCCCAGCGTTCAAATATTCCGAGAGCCGGGCAGCCACGTCGGTATCCCCTTTGAAGAATCTTGACAAGGAAGGATCATTCTGCAGCTTGTTGAACTGATCCTGCATTCCCTGAACCAGGTAAGGGGTGTTGTCAATAAAGTTCTGAATCTGTTCACGAAGTGTCGGCCAGACCAGCACCCAGAACAGGATGAACAGTCCCACAGCGACAAGATAGATCAGCAGGATGGATAATCCGCGTCCCAGTTTATGGCGCTCCAGAAATGAGACCAGCGGCCGCAGCAGATAATACATGAATCCGGACAGCATCATCGGCACAAGCAGCAGATTCAGGATCGCCACCACAGGAGTGAACAGAAAAATAACTTTGGAGCCAAGATACAGAATCGTCAGAAAGGCGATAATGGCTAGGCATGTTCGAAAATACTTGCTTTGTAGCATAGCAGCCTCCCCTTCATTCAAAATAATGCCCGTATGTATCAGCATCAGGATCATTGGTAGATCTACCAATATACTAATAGTACATTAAAATCGCGGTAAATCTAAACCCGATTCTATCTTTATAACCGATATACGAGAGTTTGATTCAAGTTTATCCGGAACCAGGACAACCGGCCGGCCGGTTCAAGCCGCAAAGGTGGCGGTTAATATCGCTTTAACAGGAGGGATGTCATATGACTATGCTGCTTGTAGGAATATTCGGGCACCGGAGCGATGCGATACTGGCGATAGAGGCGGTGCAGGAGCTCGGAGTCAAAGCGAAGCAGATATCGGTTGTGACGAAGGAGAAAAATACGCTGGAGGTCATCAGCCACGATACAGGGATTGGCAAGCCCGAAGCCGGGGAAGGCAATGCAGGCTTGTTCGGAACAGCGAGAGGACTGGGGGTAGGGCTGGATATGTTGTCTGATACGGCGGTGGCAGCGGGGCCTGCAGCGAAGAAGCTGGCTGGGGCTGATCTCGATATCGACGGTCTTGCCGTCAGCCTGATTAGCATCGGAATCCCCAAGGACGATGCGGAGGCCTATGCCAAACATGCTGACCTCGAGCATATTATTGTGATTGTCACACTTAAAGATGAAGAACCTCGCTGGAAGATAAACGCCATATTTGAAAAGCATCAGGCCATACCTCTTGCGTCTGCCTAATGCGAAAGAATTTATTGCCATAGATTAAGCTTTAACGCGGTGGACGGGATTTCCGTCGGGCCGCTTTTTTTTTTCTGGATTGTATGAATAAAAGCGGGTCGATATCTACCTGGCCTCCGGTTTCCTTGGTCACTTGCTTCGCTTTGACGAGGGCCAAAAATGCGAACACTTCTCCCAAAGCGGCTAGACCGGCAGCGATAATTTCATAATCTTCAGCGCTTAGCTCCGCGGATTCTACCGGATTGCTGGCACCGGGATTATTATTCAGATTGCTGTTGCCTATGCGGTTGCGATTTCCAAAGTTGTTTTTGTAATTGGCCATTTCCTGTTCACCCGCTTTTCCCCATATGTATTATAAAATATGTAACACCCCGGGCAGATGAAATAGGCGTTCAGGAGGATATTTCAGACAGCCGGCTTTGAGCAGATCTGCTCAAGAAAAAGGAGCTTTACAGATGATGAAAACGCTGTTATTATCATAAGTGAGCAGAAGTAATCACAAATGGTCATATTCAATCAAAATCGAGCAGTTGATTCTATTCGATCAAAATATGGAGTATAAGGATTATTGTTATTTCAGATCCTAAAGAAGCCGGAAGGTAACGCTGTTCCGTTAAGGAGTGAACCGTCATGCTGTTTGAAGAGGAAAGAAAGCGTAGCATCGTGCAGTTTGTCGAGAAGCATACGAGGGGCTCGGTGCAGGAGCTTAGCCAACAGCTTGGCGTATCCGAATCGACAGTCCGCCGTGATCTTAAAGAGCTGGAGGAAGCACGGCTGCTGAAAAGGACACATGGCGGGGCAGTCTCCCTGCAGAGCGTCAACTTTGAAGCAGTATTTCAGGACAAGGAAGACCGGTTCCTGGAGGAGAAGCTGCGGATCGCCCGCAAAGCGGTGGAGATGATCCAGGACGGTGATGCAATCCTGCTTGACGGAGGAACAACAACCCTGCAGATTGCCAGGGAGCTGAAATCCTTCTCCAATCTTAAGGTCATCACTAACTCTATCATGGCGTTAAACGAGCTGAAGGAGTGCCGGAATATCGAAGTATCTATCACAGGCGGTATGCTTCGTCCGGATACACTTGCTTTTGTGGGACCGATGACGGAGCGGTCACTGGAGATGGTGCGGGTGGATAAGGCGTTTCTCGGTACGAACGGGCTGGATGTGCACGAAGGCATTACCACACCGAATATGCTGGAAGCCGCCACCAAACGTAAAATGATCTCCGTTGCCAAGCAGGTCATCCTGCTGGCTGATCATAGCAAGGTTGGGCAGGTATCCTTCTGCAAGGTTGCGGATCTGCAGGAAATTGATCATTGCATTATGGATTCGGAAACGCCGGAGAGCTTTATCCGCGAGCTTGAAATGATGGATATGGACTATACATTAGTTTGAACATTAGAAAACCATAATAATGAGGGATAATCATGATATATACAGTGACACTTAACCCTTCCATTGACTATATCGTGGAAGTTGACCAGGTAAAGCTAGGCAGCCTGAACCGGATGAAACGTGATTTGAAGCTGCCGGGCGGTAAAGGGATCAACGTCTCGCGTGTTCTGAACCAGTTGAACGTCCAGAACAAGGCAATTGGCTTTCTTGGGGGCTTTACCGGCCGTTATATTGAAGATTGGCTGCATGAAGAAGGCATTGCGAGTGATTTCGTATCCGTCTCGGATGATACCCGGATTAACATCAAACTCAAAGCCGGAGAGGAGACGGAGATTAACGGAGTGGGCCCGGTGATCCGGGATAACGAAGCCGAAGCGCTGCTTCAGAAGCTTGCTACTTTGCAGGCGGGTGACATCGTTATAATGTCCGGAAGCATTCCTCCTTCGCTGGGTGAGGATTTCTATAACAGGCTGATTGGCGTATGCAAGCAGCACGGGGCCGAATTTGTTATTGATACGACCGGACATGCATTGCAACAGGCATTGCCTTTGGGACCGCTGCTTGTTAAGCCGAATCATCATGAGCTGGCTGAGCTGTTCGGGGTTCAAATCAGCAGCAAGGACGATCTTATCACCTACGGGCGCAAGCTGCTGGAGCTCGGGGCAAAGCATGTGCTGGTCTCCATGGCCGGAGAGGGGGCTCTGTTCATATCAGAGAATAGCCTGTTCCGCGCCAACGCTCCGGCAGGCAAGGTGAAGAATTCGGTAGGTGCGGGGGACTCTATGATTGCTGGTTTTGTCGGCACATTGTCCCTGACAGGAGATGTACTGCAGGCATTCCGTGCAGGAGTAGCTTCCGGCAGCGCAACCGCATTCTCCGATGATCTGGCGGACAGAGAACTTATTGAGCAGCTCAAGCCCTTGATCGAAATTTCACAGTTGTAAACAAGCAGTTCAAGAAAAAAGGGGAGTTGAAATATATGAGAATTACGGACTTGATGATAAAAGAAACGATGATTATGGACCTCAAGGCCACGACCAAGGAAGCGGCGATCGACGAACTGATCGCCAGTCTTGCAGGCAGCGGGCGCATTAATGATCCCGTGCAGTTCAAGGAAATGATCCTGCTTCGGGAAGCCCAGTCCAGCACTGGCATTGGCGGAGGCATTGCAATGCCACACGCCAAAACCCGGGCTGTCAACGAGGCAACGGTTGTATTTGCCAAAAGCGCAGCGGGCGTTGATTTTGCCTCACTCGATGAGGAACCGGCACAGCTGTTCTTTATGATTGCCGCGCCGGAGGGTGCTGGAAATATGCACCTGCGTACACTGGCTTCATTGTCCAGGTTGCTCATTGAAAGCGAGTTCATCGAGGCGTTGATGAAAGCTTCTACCCCGGAGGAAGTATCCGCTTTGTTCGATGCCAAGCAGGCAGAGCAAGAGGCCAAGGAAAAGGACAATGAATCCGGAAGCAGCACAAAGCAGGCTCCTGAACGCGTAATTACAGGCAACCCCGCTTCTTCAAGCTTCGTCGTTGCGGTCACGGCGTGTCCTACAGGAATCGCCCATACCTTTATGGCTGAGGATGCATTAAAGAAAAAGGCCCTGGAAATGGGTGTCAACATCCGTGTGGAGACAAACGGTTCTGAAGGGGCACAGAATGTGCTGACCGAGGACGAAATCCGCCGGGCCAGCGGTGTTATCATCGCTGCCGACAAAAATGTGGAGATGGCCCGGTTCTCCGGCAAGCCGGTGCTGCAAAGACCGGTAAGCGACGGCATCCGCAAACCCGAAGAGCTGATCACCAAAGCAATGAATGGAGATGCGCCGATATACCGCAGTGAAGGCCGCGGTAGCGGGGATGCCCCAGCAGCGAACTCCTCCAGCATCGGAGGCAAGATCTACAAGGACCTGATGAACGGCATTTCACATATGCTGCCATTCGTAGTCGGCGGGGGGATTCTGCTGGCGATCTCCTTCCTGTTCGAACAGGTGGCAGGTGTAGATAATCCGTTTGTGAAGCTGCTGCAGACGATCGGCGGGGGAGACGGCGCCTTCCATTTCCTGATTCCGATTCTCGCCGGATTTATCGCGCTAAGCATCGGCGACCGCCCGGCACTCATGCCCGGGATGGTCGGCGGTTATATGGCCTTGAACTCCAATGCCGGATTCCTTGGCGGACTTGCTGCAGGTTTCCTGGCAGGGTATGTGGTCATCCTGCTTCGCAAGGTGTTCGCCGGTCTGCCCAAAACCCTGGACGGCTTGAAGCCGATACTGCTCTATCCGGTATTCAGTCTGCTCATTACCGGCGGCATTATGTTCTACCTGTTTGATCCGGTATTCAGCTGGATCAATGAAGGACTTATCGATGGTCTCAACAGTCTGGGCACCAGCAATATGATCATTTTGGGAATTATTCTCGGTGGAATGATGGCGATTGATATGGGCGGTCCCTTCAATAAAGCAGCCTACACTTTTGCCATCGGTGTATTTACATCCAGCGGTAATACCAACGGATTGATGATGGCGGCTGTCATGGCGGGAGGAATGGTTCCTCCGCTGGCCATTGCGTTAGCAACGACATTCTTTAAGAACAAGTTCACAGAAACGGAACGCAAGTCAGGTGTAACGAATTATGTGCTCGGCTTGTCATTCATTACCGAAGGAGCTATTCCCTTTGCCGCAGCCGATCCGCTGCGTGTCCTGACCAGCTGTATTATTGGTTCAGCTGTAGCTGGCGGACTTACACAGCTGTGGAACATCAACGTCCCGGCTCCGCACGGCGGAATTTTTGTGGCCGCGCTGTCCAGCAACGCGCTGCTGTTCATTCTGGCTGTTCTTATCGGAGCTGTTATCTCCGGCCTGACGCTGGGACTTTGGAAGAAGCCGATTAAGGCTAATTAAGACAGTAAACCAATCGTACTGCGGGATTCAGAATTCAACTCTGAGTCCCGCAGTATTTTTTTGCCTGAACGAACTGCATTTTGCAGGCGTATTTCTGTATAATTACTAATATATATAACGAGAAGATAAAGGAGCGAGCGAGATGATTCTGCACAAAGGGGAGGCTTTGTTCCGCCAGGGAGACAGCTGCCAAAATCTGTACAAGGTAAAGAGCGGGCTGTTTAAGGTGACAAGGCTGCATGAGAACGGGAACATGGTGCTGTTCAACCTGTTGTATCCCGGTGAGACCGTTCCCCATCATTCCCTCATTTCGCCAAAGGAGGCGCATGGAACGGCGGTGGCGATGATGAGGAGCGAGGTGGAGGTCATTCCGGCTGCGGAATGGTACCGCGAGCTGCGTGAGGAGCCGGATAAAGTGATGGAAATCGCTCTGCTGCTCCAGGAGAAGGTTCGTTTTATGCAGACACGCATTGACCACCTTACTGTCGGATCGCCGGGGGAGCGGATGGAGCTGCTGACCCGCTGGCTGAATGAGTACTCATATGGAGCACAGCTGACAGACCTGCTGACACAGGAAGAAATTGGGCAATTGATCGGCGTCCGGCGGGAGACGGTGAACCGTCTGCTGCGAAATCAGGGCTAATTCATGCTTTTTATTGGAAAACTGTTTAGAGTGACTCCTTTGCGTGGTATAATCTAAACAGAACATATCAAACTAAAGAAAGGATCAGGATACCATGTGTCCCCGAAGGACGATTCCCCAAAGGACGATTTGGAAACGTTATGATCTGTCTTATACTTAGCTTCCCTGTAGAATGTGCGCGAACCGTTGTTAATTGACGAAGCCGCCTCTGCGTGGGAAGGGAGTATTGTATGCGAAGGAAGAACTCTTCTGGTTTTACCCCTCGTAGAGGCTGGCGGGACGTCTAAGCCGCCATTTACGATAAGGGGAGACCTGTATGAAGAAACAAGACAGTGGCATGAGGTTGCCGCTACGGCTCATTATTATTTTATCCGGAACATTTTTACTTGCATTTACTTATTATCACATCAATTATCAGAATCATTTGACCGAGGGCGGGTTTGTAGGCCTGGCACTGCTCGGCAAATACGTATTAGGAATTTCACCATCACTATCTACGCTAATCTTAGACATTCCAGTACTCTTGATCGCATTGATATTCAAAGGGAAATCGTTCGTGGTGAACACCTTCATCTCGGTAGGGGCCTTCACGGCATTCTATGGACTGATGGAACGCTATTCCGGATGGGTCATCGACTTGCAGGATAACTTGCCGCTTGCGGCGTTGTTGTCCGGTGTACTGACAGGTCTAGGAGCGGGAATGGTCCTGCGCGGCGGCGGGGCGAGCGGTGGAGACGATATTTTGTCCCTGCTGATCAGTGAATGGAAAGGAATTAAAGTAGGTACGGTATTCATCCTGATGGATGTTATTGTTTTGGCGTTGTCACTCTTCTATATGCCTCTCAAGGAAACCTTGTATACGGTGATGGCCGTGGTTGTAGCCGGTTATGTGATCACCTTTACCACGTCCTTGGGCAGACCGAAGCTGAGCAAGGCGCCGAAGATCCAGCCTGCACGCGTGAAACCGCAGGATGGTACGGTAATGTGAATAGGGCAAAGTTAGCCCCATGTCATGGGGATCATTATGAGAGGCCAACGGGAACTTACCCGGCTGGCCTCTTGTTTGTATGGCGAAGTGAACCACCTTCCGGTAAAAAACAATTAAAAAAGTTGATGCCGGGGCATTGTGTTATATAATGGAAACAAATAAAAGAACGGTGGGATCAGTGCTTTGATGATGATTATATTCCTGACAAAAGAAATCGGTTAATCCATTAACTGAATAACGCATGAACTGACCAGGCACAGGTATTCCCGGAGTAATGAGGGATTAGTCCGCATGGCTCAGCCCATGTTTCTTATGTTGAACTATAGTCTAGTCTCAAGCTGCCGTATCCATTACCCGATAGAGGTCTCTCTATTGCCGGTCAACGTTTGCGTACAGCCGTGGATGAACATTCACGGCTTTTTGCTGTGCCCTGGAGGAGGCAGACCGGGCTTTATTTTACCAATTTAAAGGGAGATGATGAGTAATGAACGGAGTTAAACCAAACGTCACTGCAAAGGAAATCGGAAGGATTGTCAGAAATGACCGGGGAATGGAGGCCGAGAATATCAGGGCAATGGAAGGCGGGAATCTCAGCACTGTCTTTTCATTCAAGGCTGAGGAACGCGAGTATGTTATTAGGTTCAGTGCAATGGAGGATGACTTCCAAACCGAGTCCTATGTTGCAAATCTGCTCGCCTCACAGGGAGTACCTTTTCCGAGAGTATTGGGGCTGGGGCTACATAAGGCTTACAGTTATTGTATCTCGGAGCGCGTGGCAGGGCATAATCTGGCAGACTTGCAAGCAGAGCAGAGGGCAGCACTGCTTCCCGAGCTGGTTCAAGTCATTACCGGGATGAACGGGGTGAAGCTGGACAGCAGCTCTTCAGGGTATGGTTTCTTGAACAAGGAAGGCAATAGCATCTATGCCAGCTGGGAGGGGTTCATCCGCTCTTTTTACGGGCAGGAGCAGCAGGAAGGCTTCTGGGAGAATTGGTATGAGCTGTTCACCAGCAGCTGTCTGGAAAAGGATGTGTTTGACGAGTGCTACTCCCGGTTGCTTGCATACAGCAAATATAATGCGCCACACCGCCATTTTGTCCATAATGATTGCCATGAGTGGAACATACTCACAGACGGCCGCCGGATTACCGGAATTATCGACAGCAACAGCATTTATGGGGATTTCATGATTGATGTGGCCTCAATGCATGCAATGATACCTGGTGTGGATATGTCACAGGTTTTCCTCAGGCATTATGAAGAGCTGGGGACACCGGTTGCCCATTTTGAGGAGCGCTTAACAGGTGCCCACTATTTTAAAGGGCTGGACGCCATGAGGTTTTACGCAAAAATGGGCTGGGACCATGCTTATATGGAGACGCGCGACCGTCTGCTGTCCATGCCCTGCAATATTTAACATAATGCTGAAACCGCTGCAGGAGGGAGCGCGTATATATCTCATTCAAAAACGAAACTTTAGGGGGATAACAAGGATGAGTGCTCACGAAATTGATTATGTCATTATGGGCGAGGAAATACAGTGTGTGGAGGTGCAGCTTGATCCGGGGGAGAGTGTGATCGCAGAAGCGGGAAGCTTCATGATGATGGACCCGGAGATAACGATGGAGACGATCTTTGGCGACGGATCAGGATCTGGACGGACAAATGGTCTGGTAGGCAAGCTGATGGGTGCAGGTAAACGCCTGCTGACCGGAGAAAGCTTGTTTATGACGATCTTCACGCACAGCGGGGCCTATGGCCGGAAGAGTGTCACCTTTGCCGCCCCGTATCCGGGCAAAATCATCCCGCTTGATCTCCAGCAATACCACGGCAAAATCATCTGTCAGAAGGACTCCTTTCTCTGCGCTGCCAAAGGCGTGTCGGTGGGCATTGAATTCCAGCGCAAGCTGGGCGCAGGCTTCTTCGGCGGTGAGGGATTTATTATGCAAAAGCTGGAGGGCGACGGCCTCTCCTTCGTGCATTCCGGGGGCTATGTGCTGGAACGGACGCTGCAGCCTGGAGAGACAATCAAGATCGACACCGGCTGTCTTGTGGCCATGACTTCGTCTGTAGATTATGATATCGAATTTGTCAAAGGTGTGAAGACCGCGTTGTTTGGCGGGGAAGGATTGTTCTTTGCTACCTTGCGCGGGCCGGGCAAGGTATGGGTACAGTCGCTGCCGTTCAGCCGGATGGCGGACCGCATTCTATCGGCTGCCGGCAACACCGGCCGCAAGGAAGAAGGAAGCATCCTAGGCGGCCTTGGCAATCTGCTGGATGGCAGATAGGATCGCCAGAGACAAGAATCAGAATTGCCGCTTTTTTACCTTGCGGGTACAGCGTGATTAGAGAAACAGCCGTCTTCACCGGATTACCGGGAAGGCGGCTGTTTGTTTAGCTGAGTCCTTTGTGTTATTTTACGGCCAGAATAATATTAGTATGTATTCCTTCAGTAAAGACTCCTTTGGGGTCCAGAAGCAATAATCTCTCTTTCAGCTCTCTCTCGAATAGAGGTGCCTGGTCGCCGAGAAACCGCTTCGAGCCAAAGGAGGTGGAATACAGATTCCCCAGTATGGCTTCTATAGTCCACTGATATTCATACATTGGCAGCCGGTGAGTTTCAAGGCGGAAGCTGGATCCGGCTACGATATCCGTGTGACTTTTGACCGGATGAGAATAGGTTGTATTGCCAGCCTTCCGCTCCTCGCCATACCATTTGCGTACGATCCGGTCAACTTCTTTCTGCCAAGGCAGGGGCGCTTGATCGGGCTTGTATTGATCCACAATAGCGACTCCGCCTCCCGGAGCAACCCGGTTGTAGAGCAGTCCGAGCACCAGGTCCCTGTCCATCCAGTGAAAAGCTTTGGCTATAGTGACTAGACGGTAGACGGGAATGGTGGACAGAGCCAAATATTCTTCCGCTTTTCCCGCAACCCATTCCGTATTAAGCGCTCTCATTTCCTTGCTGATCCGCACCGCCTCATGGATCATTTCCTGTTCGTAATCGAGTCCGGTCACGCGCTGAACCCAATCGGCAAAACGTAAGGCAAGCTGCCCGGTTCCACAGCCCAAATCCAGCAGTTCGCCTTCCCCGTCCAGCCCAAAGCGGTTCACAAGGAATCTCACGAGCCCGGAAGGATAGAGCGGGCGATACTTCGCGTAATAACCTGCCGATCCTTTGAAAAGATCCTGACCATAATCTATCATGCCACTCATCAGCTCCTTTGACTGAAAATTATAACCTATATTTGACTAGCCTGCAGTGACTGTATATATTATTGGGCAAACCCCTTAGCTTCACTAGGGCGTAAACCGGAGGCCTGATATGTTCAAAATATTTATCATTGAGGATGACCGGGGGCTGGTGGCGCTGCTCCAGGAATATTTACATAGGTTCGGCTATGAAACACAGGCGGTGAACGATTTTGAAGCGGTACGGACCGAGTTTGAGCAATATGCACCGCATCTCGTACTGCTGGATGTTAATCTGCCTAAGTTTGACGGTTATTACTGGTGCCGCCAGATCCGCGGAATCTCGACCTGTCCGATTCTCTTCATCTCTGCACGCGACGGCAAAATGGATCAGGTGATGGCGCTGGAGAACGGAGCGGATGATTACATTACGAAGCCGTTTGATTATGAAATAGCCATGGCCAAAATCAAAAGCCATCTGCGCCGTGCCTACGGCTCCTATGCTGTGGGAGCGAACGAGCGCAGTCTGGCGGTGTCAGGGCTGACACTGGATGTGGAACGTCTGGTGCTGTCGCGCGGCAATGCCAAAGTCGACCTCAGCCATACGGAAGCGAAAATTCTCGACGAGCTGATGAAAAAAACAGGCACCATCGTCACCCGCGACCGGCTGCTGGAGAAAATCTGGGATGACCAGGCGTTTGTTGATGATAATACGCTGAATGTCTATGTCACCCGTGTGCGCAAAAAGCTGGCAGCGATGGGTATTCAAGACGGGCTGCAGACCGTACGCGGGCAAGGATACCGGTTAAGCGACAACTGGGGGGAAGTGACGTGAAGCTATTTTTGCGGGAACAGACGCCGTTAATCGTGATCTACCTTGCCCAGCTGATGATCATTACTCTGGTGTACCGGCTGGACGGAGGAAGCGGTGTGAATGTCAGTCTGTACGCCGGGCTGCTCAGCACCTTTTTGCTGCTGGCCTATCTGGCGTACCGTTATTTCTCCAACCGGTCATTCTATGAGCGGCTGGAGAGCCTGCCTTCATCGCTGGATGAATCGGGAGGGCCCGCGCAGGGCTCTCCGCTCGCGGAAAGCCTGCGCAAGCTCCTGGCACAGCAGTTCCGGCTCTACCAGAATGATTTGCACAGCTACCGCCACAAGCTGGAGGAGCATATTCATTTCATCAACCAGTGGGTGCACGCTATGAAGACTCCGCTCTCGGTGATCCACTTGATTATTCAGGATAGAGACGGTCCCCCGTTTACGGCCATTGGCGATGAGCTGGACCGGCTGAAAAAAGGGCTGGATACGGTGCTCTATACCGCAAGACTGGATACGTTCGAGCATGATTTCTATGTAGAGCAGCTGGAGCTGGCGGACGTCGTGCGCGGTGTGACTTCAGAACAAAAACGGCTGTTCATCCGCAAACGGGTGTTTCCGGCGATAGCGATGGACAGCGGCATAACCATCACCTCTGACGAGAAATGGCTGACGTTTGTACTGACACAGCTGATAACCAATGCCTTGCGCTATACGGTAGAGGAGGGGCGTGTAGTTCATTTTCGCGGATATCTTCAGGAGAAGGGCAGGGCGGTACTAGAAGTCCGCGACGAAGGAGTCGGCATCCCGCCGGGGGATTTACCGCGCGTCTTCGATGCTCATTTTACTGGTGTGAACGGCCGCAGCTTTCAGGAATCCACGGGGATGGGCCTCTATTTGGTGAAGCAGATCTGCAGCAAGCTGGGGCATGAGGTGGAAATTTCCTCTGAGGTGGGCAAGGGTACGGCAGTGCGGATTATTTTCTGAGCCGGGGCTGAAACCGCAGGATCAGAATAACGACAACCGATACTACGGTTAAAGACATGGTGTTTGTGATAAAAAAAGCAAGTCCCACGCCCGTCAACACCAAGCTGACAGCATAAGCCTCCATTAAACCAATCCCCAGCAGCATCAATAAGTAGGATTTCAGGTTTAAGTCCGCAACCGATTTTGTCTTGAGAATTTGGATGATTTGCGGAAGCCAGCCGAGGGAAAGAATGACACCGCCGATCAGCTGCATAAGCGAAAAGAGCATGAGAGCACCTCACAGTTCTTTTTGTACGTTGTATGCGCCGCGGGCGGAATGGGTTCTTTTCACGCAAAAAAAAACCGCCGCCTCTGGGATGAGGCAGCGGGTCATTCAGGAAGCCAGGATTGCGCCATCATTGCTGTTTCAGACGCAGCAACTGCTCCAGCAGCTCCTGCACTCTGGTGTCAGGGAACGATTGGGCCAAAACCTCGTTAACAGTCACCCGGGCCCGGTCCAGCTTGTCTTGCCCTATGGCAGTAAGCGAGGTATAGATGCTTCTGCGGTCAGCATCACAGGTCTTTCTTTGGAGCGCGTCGCAGCCTTTGGCTTCAAAACGGCTGACCAGTCTGGAGACGGCGCTCTGGCTTAACCCGACCATCGACTCCAATTGCTGCAGCTTCAGCTTCTTCTCCGGGGCTTCGGAGAGAAACAGCAGCAGATAGAATTCTTTTAGAGACAATTTGTAGTTCTCCTGAAGTTTGGTTTCTAACTCATTTGCTACATTCATTTGTATATGGGTCAATGACAACCAGCTGGTTATCAGTTCATTGGCAAGAGTATCCTTCATCACATATCACAATTCCTCTCCCGGCTATATACCGACTCATGAAATTAAATATTCAACTATTATAGCATCATACGCCCGTGGTTTGATAGATACAGAGGAATCGGCTGCGCAGCGTACCGGAATTCTGTCAACGCTATTCTGCTTACAATAATGTAAGGTGACTGTAAGTTTCAGAAATAGCAGCTGTAGTTTACAGTTTGTATAATGAAATCAATCCAAAACGATCAGGTAACGAAGGAGCGGAAGCACTTGCCCATATTAGACGTCCATAATTTATCCAAAATATATGAGGGCAAGGTATCAATTCATGCGCTGAACCATATTCGTTTTGCCGTGGAGAAGGGTGAGTTTGTAGGTATTATGGGACCTTCAGGCAGCGGAAAAACAACACTGCTCAACGTGATCGCCACGATCGACGAGCCTACCTCAGGTGAGGTGATGATCAACGGCGGAAATCCGAATGCGCTCGGGCGCAAGGACAAAGCGCTCTTCCGGCGGAAGGAACTGGGTTTCGTCTTTCAGCATTTCAATCTGCTTGATACGCTTACCGTAGAAGAAAATATCGTGCTGCCGCTGACGCTCACCGGGGTGCCGCTTCCGGAAATGGAACACAGGCTGCAAGAGGTGGCTGAGCGGCTGGCCATCGGTCCGCTTCTTCATAAACGGACGTATGAAATCTCCGGCGGGCAGATGCAGCGGGTGGCGATTGCCCGGGCAATGATTCACCGGCCGGCGCTGATTCTGGCCGATGAGCCAACGGGTAGCCTGGACTCCAAAACAGCGGCCGAAGTGATGAGCCTGCTGGCAGAAGTCAATGAAGCGGAAGGGTCCACGGTGCTGATGGTCACCCATGACGCAGTGGCGGCGAGCTTTTGCCACCGGGTCATCTTTATCAAGGACGGACGGTTCTACAGCGAGATGTACCGGGGCAGCAGCAGGCAGGCTTTCTTCCAGAATATCATCGACATGCTGTCGCTGCTGGGAGGAGCAAGCCATGACCTTTCGGCAGTTCGCTTATAGAAATGTAACGCGGAATAAGCGTAAATACGCTGCTTATTTTGTCAGCAGCGCATTTTCCGTAATGATCTTTTTTCTCTGTGCACTGTTTATATTTCATCCGGTGATTTCGGGCGATATGATCCTGGATACGGCGGCTGACACCATGATGGTGGCTGAGGGAATTATTTTTGTATTTTGTTCCCTGTTTGTGCTGGTGTCCGTAGGATCTTTTCTGCAGTCCCGCAAGCTGGAATTCGGCATCCTGCTGATGCACGGCATGACGAAGCGGCAGCTGAACCTGATGGTTTTTTTGGAGAATATGATGATCGGCAGCTCCGCCATCCTCACCGGCACTTTGCTCGGTCTGCTGCTGGGCAAGCTGTTCCTGATGATTGGAGCGGGGTTCCTGGGCATTGGCCCGCTGGAATTTTATCTTTCCTGGCACGCACCGGTACTGACGATTTGCAGCTTTGCTCTGCTGTTCATGCTGATCTCGTTAAGTACCTTTGCCTTTATCGGGAATGAGTCGGCGAGAGGTTTGTTTCAGGGCGGTCGCAAAGGAGACAAGGAGCCGCGGGTGTCTGCCTTACTGGCGTTCGCTTCGGCCCTGCTGCTGCTTGGAGGCTATATTCTGGCCGCTACCACGACCGCAGCATCGGTGGAGAGAGTGATGTTTCCGGTGGTGGCGATTACGGTCGCCGGCACTTACTTATTCTATACACAGCTTAGTCTATATGTGGTTAGGATAATGAGGAAAGTCCGGCGGTTTTATTGGCATAAGACAAACATTATTACACTCTCGGGCTTAACCTACCGCTGGAAAGACAACGGGCGGATGTTTTTTATGGTGACGATTGTTTCGGCGGTATCCTTCACCTCTGTCGGGGTATTTGCTTCTATTCATACACTCTCCAAAGAGCTGAAGCTGGACTATCCGGCAGCGGTCGGTTATGTGGCCAAGGGCAATGAGGCCGGGGCCGCTGCGGAAGAGGATTTAAACGGGATAAAAGCGGAACTGGAGCGGTTGAATCTTCCCTATCGCTCGCTGGAGATCCAAATCAAATATGCGGAAGTACAGTCTCAGACCGGTCCTGACCGTACAGAGCGTCTGCCGCTGATGGCTTACAGTGATTACAAACAGGCGCTCCAACAAGCCGGATTTACCTCCCGTGAGCAGCCGCTCCAGGGGAATGAAGGTCTGGTCATGATCGGTTCCCAGCGTGACCGCAGCCTGACCTCTGAACGGGTTCATGCCCTTTATAAGCTGAAGCAGGGAGTAGATATTCAGGAGATCGGATATACGGAGCATGTGCCGATTGCTGAATATCTGCTGCCGGAGCTGGATGGGAGGGATGGCGGTGATTTCAGCGGAGTAGTCGTTAGTGACAGCTTGTTCGCCACCATTAATCCCGTGCAAAGAGATTTGTATACCGGGTTCTATGTGGACCCATTCCAACAGACGGTTGGCATTGCTTCAAGACTTGCGGACAAAGGCAAAGTGTCCTACGAGAGCAAATCCCCTTATGCCGTTGTGGTCAGCGGCACGCTGTTCGAAATTCAGCGGACGTTATACAGTACGATGCTGTTCGCTTCGCTTTTAGTCGGCACCGTTTTTTTTATCGCCGCAGGCAGCTTCTTGTACTTCCGGTTGTACATGGATCTTGACCATGACCGGCTGCAGTATTCCACCTTGTCCAGAATGGGCCTGACCGACCAGGAACTGGACCGGACTGTGACCCTGCAATTGTCACTGATGTTCTTTGTTCCGGTGGGGCTGGCCATCCTGCACAGCTTGTTCGCCTTTATTGCGCTGCAGCGGCTGTTCTATCTGTCCATCGCTGCCGAAACGGGAGCGGTGCTTATCGGCTACCTGGCTGCGCAGGGGTTATACTTCTTCCTTATCCGCAGCCGTTATTTGCGCAATCTCAAAAAAAATCTCATCTGAACGCGGAGGAGCACGAAATGAAAACATGGATTACCGATTTTATGGAACAGTTCGGCTATCTGGGCATTTTTCTGATGCTGGCCCTGGAAAATATTTTTCCGCCTATCCCCTCGGAGGTAATCCTTCCGTTCGGCGGTTTCATGACAACCACTTCCGGGATGACCATCCCCGGCGTGCTGATCGCCTCAACGGCCGGCTCGCTGCTGGGAGCACTTGTGCTGTACTGGATCGGCCGGATGCTGGACGTGAACAGACTAGAACGGATTGTGGACCGCTGGGGCGGACTACTCCGGATCAGCGGAAAGGATATCCGCAAAGCGGATGCCTGGTTCGACAAATACGGCTACTGGACGGTATTGTTCTGCCGCATGATTCCGCTGGTACGGAGTCTGATCTCCATTCCTGCAGGAATGTCGGGGATGAAATTCGGGTTATTCATGCTGTTTACGACGATCGGGACGCTGGGCTGGAATGTGCTGCTTATTCTGCTGGGTGCTGCGCTGGGAGAATCCTGGGAGGATATTGGCGTGTACATGGAAGCTTACTCAAGTGTCGTCTACGTATTGATTGCTGTGGGAGTTGTTGTGGGTGGTGTGCTCTATTTCCGCAAACGCCAGTCCGGTAGAAAACCGGTAGATACCACAGATTAATTAAATTCACAGGTTTCGCAGAACTATTTAAAGCCTCTCATAGGGGAGGTCAACAAAAAGGAGGGGATCAATATGGAGCTGTTAACAATTATTAAAGCCATCATTCTGGGCATTGTAGAAGGATTAACTGAATTTGCTCCGGTATCCTCGACCGGTCATATGGTAATCGTGGATGATATGTGGCTGAAATCCCAGGAATTTCTCGGAAAATATGCGGCGAACACGTTCAAAGTAGTCATCCAGCTGGGTTCGATCCTGGCGGTAGTTATCATTTTCCGCAACCGGTTTATCGACCTGCTGGGTCTCAAGCGGTTCAGCCGCAAGGAGCTGACGGCGGTGCCGGAAGGACAACCTCCGGTGGAGACGGAAGGCCGGCTGAAGCTGGCGCAGGTCATTGTGGGACTTATTCCGGCAGGAATTCTCGGATTTCTGTTCGAGGATTACATCGACGAGCATTTATTCTCGACATCGACGGTCCTGATCGGACTAGTCATTGGGGCAATATTCATGATTTTTGCCGACCGGTTCGCCCCCAAAAAAATCAAGACAGAGAGTGTTGACCAAATTACATATAGACAGGCGCTATCGGTAGGTTTGATCCAATGCTTGTCGCTCTGGCCCGGCTTTTCACGCTCCGGATCGACCATCTCAGGTGGAGTGCTGCTGGGTATGAGCCACCGTGCGGCTGCCGATTTCACCTTTATTATGGCAGTGCCGATTATGGCGGGTGCGAGTCTGATTTCACTGGTCAAGAACTGGCAGTATTTCACGATGGATGCCCTGCCGTTTTTTATTGCCGGGTTCATTAGTGCATTCCTGTTCGCGCTGCTCTCTATGAAGTTTTTCCTGAAGCTGATCAACCGGATCAAGCTCATGCCGTTTGCGATTTACCGTCTCGTTCTTGCCGGGGTAGTCTACCTCGTCTGGTTCTAAAAGACAGGCTGAAACAGCCCGTTGATTGCTATCATTTATCGAAAAGAAACCGGGTGTGCCTCCTTGTCAAGGACGGTGCAGCCGGTTCTTTATGCTGTATACCAAACGTTCTGCTGAAGCTGCTTCTTGAAGAGAGGCTGTGAGGGAATGTGTGGCAGAATCGCAGCAAAATGAGCCTGCACGGCGCCAGCTATAGGGAATGTGTATAACGGGAATACCCGTAAATCTGTTGCGGATAAGGTATCGGATTCAGTATGATGGCATCAGATTACGGGATGAATACAATTTGCAAATATCGGAGACAGGCGCCAGCCGGAGCATCAGAAAGGCCCGGAGGCTTAATAGGGAAATTCGGTCAAGCCGATGCGGTCCCGCCACTGTAACGGAAGAGTTCATAGCAGCCCATGTCACTGGCCATCTCTACTTCGCCGGGAAGACTTGCTGATGGATGCCGACGCCGCTAGCCAGGAGACCTGCCTGTCTCAACAGCACTGCAGTACCTACGGAAGATAGGGAGGTGTTAAGACGTTACCCATTGGCAGCCCATGGGCGTCTTTCCCTGCGGCCTGGTTAGGGGAAGACGCTCTTTATTATTGATACCGACTGAAATCATTACCTAAAAGCCTAAGGCAATTATTATAAACAAGGGAGTGACTGTAATGACAAACAACATCAAGACGAGCAGCCTCGGTTATCCGAGAATCGGAAAGAACCGGGAGTGGAAAAAGACGCTGGAGGCTTACTGGAGCGGCAAAATCAGTGAAGAAACCTTGCGCGCGGAAATGGCCGGTATTCAGCTTCAGCACCTCAAGACACAGCAGCAGGCCGGGATCGCACTGATTCCTGTCAATGATTTTACCTTTTATGACCATGTGCTGGATACCGCTGCTATGTTTGGCATTGTTCCTCCGCGTTATGCCTACGACGGCGGAGACATTCCGCTCGATCTGTACTTCGCCATGGCGCGCGGCAATTCGGCTGCCCCTGCCTGCGAGATGACTAAATGGTTCAATACGAATTACCATTATATCGTGCCGGAAATCGGCGGGCAGACTCCCCGCCTGATTGAGAACAAACCGCTCGCTGCCTACCGTTTCGCCAAAGAGCAGGCGGGTATTGAAGGCAAGCCGGTTATAGTCGGACTCTATACCTTCCTGAAGCTCTCCAAGGGATTCGCTGCAGATCAAATTGTAGAGGTTGCTGCCCGTTTCCTGCCGGTGTATGTGCAGCTGCTGCAGGAGCTGCAGCAGGAAGGCGTGGCTTGGGTACAGATCGACGAACCGGCTATCGTAACCGGCTTAACCGCGGAAGAAGTTGAACTGCTGGGAACGATCTACAGAGAGATCGCTGCAGCAGTGCCCGGACTTCATGTCTTGCTGCAGACTTACTTTGAAGCTGCAGAGCCGCTGGAAGCACTGCTGGAGTTGCCTGTGCAGGGCATCGGATTGGACTTCGTCCATGACGGCGGGGTCAATCTGGCGTCGATCCGGCGCCTGGGCTGGCCGGAGGACAAATGGCTGGGAGCGGGCATTATCGACGGGCGCAATATTTGGCGCTCCGATCTGGATGCCAAGCTTGAGCTGGTCCGCGCGCTGAAGTCCCATGTGCCGGACGAACGGCTTATCCTCCAGCCATCCTCCAGTCTGCTGCATGTGCCGGTAACCGTTCAAGGCGAGGATAAGTTAAAGCCTGCGGTACGGCAGGCGCTGGCCTTCGCCGACGAGAAGCTGGCGGAGCTGAGTCTGATTGCAGCAGCGGCGGGAGAGGATGGGCAGGTCTATGCCGCAGCGCTCGCCGAGAGCCGCGAGGCGCTGAATGTGTTCCGCGCCCTGCCGGAACGCGGGCGGCAGGATGTGGCTGAGCAGGTGCGCAGCCTGGATAAGCTGCCGGACAGCCGCAGCTTGCCCTTCGCGGAACGCGTAAAGGTGCAGCAGCAGAAGTGGCAGCTCCCGCTGCTGCCGACAACGACGATCGGCAGCTTCCCGCAGACGCCTGAAGTGCGCCAGGCCCGGCTCAAATGGCGCAAGGGCGTCTGGAACCAGGAGCGCTATGACGGATTTATCCGCCAGCAAATTGCAGATGCGATTACTTTTCAAGAGGAGCTCGGGCTGGATGTGCTCGTGCACGGTGAATTTGAGCGGACGGATATGGTTGAATTCTTCGGCGAGAAGCTGGCAGGGTACCTCTTTACTAAAGGGGGCTGGGTCCAATCCTACGGTTCGCGTTGTGTGAAGCCGCCGGTCATTTATGCCGATGTTGCGTTTACCGGTCCTATGACCGTGAAGGAAAGTCTGTATGCCCAGTCGCTCACCAGTCTTCCGGTAAAAGGGATGCTGACCGGTCCGGTGACTATTCTGAACTGGTCGTTTGTCCGTGATGATCTTAGCCGTGAAGAGGTAGCCAACCAAATCGCCCTTGCCCTGCGGTATGAGGTGCAGGCGCTTGAGGAAGCGGGAATCGAGATGATTCAGGTGGATGAACCGGCTATCCGTGAAGGCCTGCCGTTAAAGGCTGAAGATCATGAGCATTATTTGAACTGGGCGGTAAGATCTTTCCGTATCGCTACCAACCACGTGAAGGCGACAACGCAGATCCATACGCATATGTGCTACAGTGAGTTCAATGACATGATCGGATCTATTTCGGCGATGGATGCTGATGTCATCTCCATCGAGACCTCGCGCAGCCATGGGGAGCTGATCGTCAGCTTTGAAGAGCAGGAGTATGACAAGGGAATTGGTCTTGGTGTGTATGATATTCATAGTCCGCGTGTACCGAAGGTAGAGGAAATGGCACAGGCCATTGAGCGGGCGTTACGTGTGCTTGATGCCGGACAGTTCTGGATTAATCCGGACTGCGGCCTGAAGACACGGGGCTGGGAAGAAACCGGAGCGGCGCTGCGCAACATGGTGCAGGCTGCCGTGATTGTCAGAGAGAAGAGCGGGGCGGTCAGCCGCTGATTCGTCCATTATACCGGGCGCCCATTTTCCCAGTGTTCTGTAGGGGCTGAATATCCCTAGGAAGTCCAGCTAGGGTCGTTATATATACTGTAAAAACCAATCCGGGGTATACCACCCTGGATTGGTTTTTTGTGGCGATCTTTTTTAGCATAAACACTTGATAATAATTCTCATTCTTGATAGAATGGGTAACAGAAAAGAAGGAACCGTGGAGGGTCCCTTCTAAGTCTAACCTTATTTACTTTCGAAAGTTTTGCAGTCTGTTTCTTCAGACTGTGTAGGCTCTTTGGAGCTGTGATAAGCTACAAAAATGGACTCAGCGTTGCATTTGTTCTCTTCTGCCCAATAGGTGCAAGAGTTCACTGCGCACAATACGTCTTTTGCCATGAGGGTTCACCTCCCCTTATAGTGGATTGGCAACATAATTAGAACGTTGTGATTTGTCCTGTTCAGCAAGGTGGAGCTTGTCCGAACAGAACCCTGCCCTTATTCCTTGCGAATAGAGGGTTTTTGGTGTTTTGTGTCTTTTCAGACACGATTATTGTAGCAAATTAAGCCTGATTTCGCAAACAGGATCATTCAGTATTCGAATGATCCTGTTTGCGCTGTAAACGTTGTTATTTTTGGGAATAAACATCAAAAAAGGTCCGGAATTCTCCAATCTCCTGCAACCTTCCAGCTTTTGGGACGTCAAAATAAATAACGCGGAAGAGACTCAGAGATCAAAGGGCCTTTCGCCGGAGTAGTTTATATAGAAGAAGCTGAAATTCCACTACACTTTTGGAGGAATGAGAATGCGAAAATGGGGTCTGCATTACTTTTTATTTTTATTGGTTCTAGCAGTTGTGCTGGCGGGCTGCGGTTCAGGCGACGACAACAACTCGGCAGCTGATCAACTCAGTACAAACACCTTCTCTGAGGGAGGGGCGGCAGATTCAGCACCTGCGGCTGCTTCGGTTCAATCGAAGGATTCTTCGGCGGAGTCTGCTACAGTAACAGCAGGCGGGCAGGATCAGAAAACCGATGCGAACAAGACGGGGACAGCCAAGAATCTAGGTACAGAACAGGGTGCTGAACAACCTTCCGGATTTACCGGGAGCGATGTTGCAGCCGGACTGAACAAGAAGCTGATCTACCGGGCAAACCTCAATATGGAGGTAAAGGACTATGCCTCAGCGCAAAGTGATGTACGGAACATGATTACTTTGGCCGGCGGCTATATTATTGAATTTTCGGAGAATATGTCTGAATACGAGAAGGGCGGGACCTTTATTCTGAAGGTGCCGGCTTCCGGATTCGCCTCTTTTCTGGATAATCTGGAGAAGATCAAGAATGAAAAAATTCAGCAAAGCATCACCGGGCAGGACGTCTCAGAAGAATACGTTGATTTGGAATCACGTCTTAAGGCTAAGCAGCTGATGGAGAACCAGTATATCGAGTTTATGAAAAAAGCAACCAAATCGTCCGATCTGGTCGCTTTCGCTAACCAGCTTGGAGCGATTCAGGAGGAAATCGAGCAGATTAAAGGCAGAATGCGTTATATTGATCAAAATGTCTCCTTCTCCACCGTGGAGCTCCGCCTCTATCAGACGGACGAAAGCCTTGCTGTTACGCAGAAGAAAGAGCAGGGTCCGCTGTTAGAGCGGGCATCGGATGCACTCAAGAGCAGCCTGAGCGCTATGTCTATTATGTTGCAGTGGCTGGTTGTTTTCCTAGCAGCGGCACTTCCGGTGCTTCTTGTAGCCGGTGTGGTTACAGTGATTGTCCTCTGGTTCCGGAGAAAATCCAAGCAGCATGAGAAGACGCATATGGAGCGGAGCAACAGGGAGAATCTGAACCGCAGCAGCGCAGAGCCTGCGCCGGAGAATAAAACTGCCCCCGAGGAAGATGGCGGTGAACCTGAGAATAAAGGATAAAGAAGGAGCTCCCTGTAGGGGATGATAAGTTTTTTCGGAGCTTGGTTGTAATTCCCTTGTGAAATTTCCCTAATAGATGAGAAGCAAAGATGGCGCGCCAGCTTCTACTCACTAATAGGTATAGGGAGATGGATAAGAATGAACAGACACGGAGCAGTTAGAACAATTACCAATGCAGCCAGCTACACAGGGGTATCAACAAAGCTTATTCTGCCGACAACCATTAATCCGGTGAATGGCTATGTCGACTGGTACTTGGGCATCGGAGAGGCCTCTATTGAAGCGGGGATTTCCTACTCTTACCTCGGGTTTAAAGTGTTTCTTGGAGCTTCCTACGGAGGAACCAGCACGTACTATAATTCCCAAGTTGTATCGAGTCTTGCCAAAGGCCAGACGGTTGACCTTAAGCTCACTTATGATCATTCCACGCGTCAAGCCACCTTGTATCTGAATGGTGCGGCGCTCCCTTGGACCGACCACAAGGATGTCGGCGATGCGTCGAAGGCGCTGGGGACGTATAACAAAGTGAAAATGATACACGGTGTGGAGGATCAAGGCGCAAGCTCGTACAGCCAGGCCAGCTTCTCCCAAACCCAGCTGCGTACGGACACAGCCGGGGCCAATTACACCCCTTGGACGAGCAGCCTCTCAACCACACAAAAGGTTGCTGTAGGCAGTGGTGATCCAACCAGTGCGAATAAATTCTCAGTGATTAATTTTGCACCACTTATTACGAAGCTTGACCCTGCATAAGCGAATACAAAAAAAGAAACTCTGTAATCAGAGTTTCTTTTTTTGTATTCGTTAGATGTTTAGAATTCCTGTTCTTTATGAATCAGGCATGCTGGAAGAGCACACGGTACTCTCCATAGCCTTCCTTCTCCAAATCTTCTTTCGGCACAAAGCGCAGCGCAGCCGAATTGATGCAGTACCGCAGGCCATTTTCACCGGGACCGTCGTTGAACACATGACCAAGATGGGAATCGGCAGTTTTGCTGCGTACTTCCGTGCGGATCATCAAGTGGCTGAGATCGGTATTCTCCTTGACCGAATAGTCGCGGATCGGCCGGGTAAAGCTGGGCCACCCGCAATCGGAATCGAATTTATCATGGGAACTGAAGAGCGGCTCACCGGATACGATATCTACGTATATACCGTCTCCATGATGATCCCAGAATTCGTTGCGGAAAGGCGATTCCGTAGCGTTGTTCTGCGTCACTTCGTATTGCAGCGGTGTCAAACGTTCCTTCAGGCTGTTCTTATCCTCCTGATGTGTCCAGTGATTCTCGATAAAAGCATCCCGGCCGGAGCCCTTGCGGTAACGCTTGTAGTGTCCGGGATTCTTGTGATGATAACCCTGGTGGTACTCTTCGGCAGGGTAAAACGGTTTAGCCGGCAGGATTGGAGTTACAATTGGCCCCGAGAAACGTCCGCTGGCCTGTAGCGCAGCCTTGGAAGCTTCTGCCTGCTGGCGCTGCTCCTCCGAATGGGTAAATATTGCCGTGCCGTAAGAGGTTCCGCGGTCATAGAATTGTCCTCCGGCATCGGTAGGGTCTATCTGTTGCCAGAACAGCTCCAGCAGCTTGCTGTATGGGAAAATATCCGGGTTAAAGGTAATCTGTACCGCTTCAACATGGCCGGTCGTTTCTGAGCACACTTCTTCATAGGTCGGATTGACCGTATGCCCGCCCGTATAACCGGAGAGGATCTCGACAATACCCGGCAGCTCCTCAAAAGGAGATACCATGCACCAGAAACAGCCTCCCGCAAATGTCGCTTTTTCTGTTTTGGTACCTATATGGTTAGACTGAACATCACTCATAAATATCCCTCCATTCATAGAATGCAATTAAATAGATCACAATTCAATTTAATTATAAAGCAAATTAGATCACTCTGCCAGCGGATGCCATTCGTGAGGCAGAATGCTCGTAAGCAACATCCTCATAGCTGCCGGTACTCTCCCTGCTACATGTGTGCTCAGTTGACTCTTTATTCCAAGGAACGGCGGGGCCGGAGGGACCATACGGCCAGTGCGATTACGGCGACATAGACCAGAATAGCTATAACAGCGCTTTTCGGATGAAGGAACAGTTGTCCTCCAAGAAAGGCGTACAGCGATATGCCGGGGATTTTGCCTAGGCCGGTAGCGGCGAGATAACTCCAGAAGTGCAGTCCGGATACACCGGCGTAGATGTTCACCGCCATTTGCGGAATTACCGGAGTCAGACGGGCAAGCACAATGGAAGCAAAGGGGCGCCGCTTCACGGCGGACGAGAATTTCTCAAGCAGTGGTAAGGAGGCTAAATATGTACCCGCCCTGTCTTGAAATATATATTTTACGATGCCGTACACAACCGCGGCAGCGATAGTGGTCGCTAACCAGCAGATGGCTGCGCCGGCTACACTTCCGTAGGCATATCCGAATAAAGCGATGACAGCTTTATAGGGTATGACAGGAATAAAGGCCAGCAATGTGGCCGCGCCGATTGACAGAAGGAGATTGTGATCCTCCCGCAGCCAGTCCAAGATTTCATTTCTATAGATAAACGCAAGGATTACTCCCGAAACATACAGCAAAGCCGTCAGCCATTTTCTCATTCTACTATTCCCTTTCTTCCGTTCATTCATCTCATCATACTGAAAAAAAAGTAATTAATGAAGCAAAGATCATTTGTCGAATGAGCTTGTCACTGTATAATACATCTAAGAATGACAGAAGAGGGAGATGCTGCGATGAATAACACTGCACGTAAAAGAGTGGCGATGGTCGGCATCGGGGATATCGCCCGTAAAGTCTATTTGCCGCTGCTCTCCCGTCATGACCAGGCCGAGGTAGTTGGAGTGCTAAGCCATTCTCCGGTTACGGTTCAGGGAGCGGTTGGTATGTACCGCTTGCCCAAAGGCACCACCGATCTAAATGAGCTGCTGTCCTGGGATCTCGATGCGGTCTTCGTGCACAGTCCCACGCCTACTCATTATGAGATTGTGACCCAGTGTCTGGAGCACGGATTGTCGGTGTATGTAGATAAGCCGCTGTCTTATGAGCTGGAACAATCCCGGCGGATGGCGGAGCTGGCCGAAGACAAAGGACTGCTTTTGGCTGTAGGCTTCAACCGCCGGTATGCCCCGATGTATATGGCAG
The DNA here is from genome assembly GCF_038593145.1 of Paenibacillus sp. FSL L8-0340. Taxonomy (NCBI): domain Bacteria; kingdom Bacillati; phylum Bacillota; class Bacilli; order Caryophanales; family Paenibacillaceae; genus Paenibacillus; species Paenibacillus sp. FSL L8-0340. The sequence goes on along the minus strand of NZ_CP151967.1, from coordinate 5,225,299 downwards.
CCAAGGCCTGGCTAGCCAAGGCAGGCGGTATCAGCCATTGTCAGGCGGTCAAACACCGCACGAAGCTGCAATCCGGAAGCAGCCGTGAAACTGTATATGATGATCTGATTCATATGCTGGACCTGCTGCTCTGGCTCTGCGGCGGGGATTATGAGCTGCTTCACAGCAGTCTTAAGTCCGATCGGGAAGGCAGGCTGCTTCAATCCTCTGGAATGCTGTCCTGGACCAGCGGGGAGAGCGGAATGTACAGCATGGTCAGGGATGCCGGAGCTGACCTTGAGAAGCTGGAGCTGCACGGAAACGGCAGATCAGTAGAAGTGGTGGACATGGAGAAGGTTACGTTATTCGAGAAGGGTTCCCTGCCACGCAACCAAAGCTTCGGAAGCTGGGATACAATTCTGGAGCGGAGAGGCTTCAGCGGCGTGGTCCGTCATTTTTTGAACAATATTCATACCCCGGAGCAATGCGGCATCTCAGCTTCTGCCGTTCTGCCCAGCCATGTGCTGGCAGCGAAGCTTGCCGAATGACAGAAGCAGAAAGGAGCACACTATGGACGAGTACAGCAAATCAATGGAAGAGCAGATTATCGAAAGCTACAAACGGGATGAGGAAATGATGATTCTCGTGTTTGCCCAATGGTGTGTGAACAACAAATTAGACCCGCATGCGCTGTATCTGCAGGCTTACCCGCATCAGGAGGGCAATGCCGCGCTCAGCAGGGCACTGGCGCTGACTGTACCCGAGGAGGAAGCAGGCTTTATCTCCGATGATACGGTTCTTGGAGTGTTGTCCCTCTATAGCAACGATGATCTGGCTTACGTGGTAACCGGGGCGATTGCACAGCGAAAGCCGCCGCAAGGCACCGTGGATTGACATCAGGGATATAATAAGGTAGGCTAGTGAACTTTTTTTTGGTAAACGATGTTCATTACGCTATAAATGTGGTAAAATTATATATACTAACTAATTGTAAGTTTCACAAGTGAGAGGTGAGAACAATGGAAGAACATCAGCTGACGATGTGCCCAAGATTCGAAACGGCCTTCTCTTTCTTAGGCAAACGTTGGAATGGGCTAATTATCCAGACATTGATGAGTGGACCGAAGCGTTTTAAGGATATTTCCGGCCTGATTCCATCAATGAGCGATAAGATGCTGTCCGAACGAATGAAGGATCTGGAATGTGAGGGTATTCTGGTAAGGCATGTGTATCCGGAAACTCCGGTGCGCATCGAGTACGAATTAACCACTAAGGGCCGCGCACTTGAGCCGGTTATGCAGCAAATTCAGTCCTGGGCAGAGAGCTGGGTCGAGTAGCCCGCGCTTCAGCGTCCTATTGATCGCCTCTTTTCCGCTTCATGGAAAAGGGGCTTTTTCAAATTTATTCAAATTTATTCAAATAAAACTTGCACAATCAACCGCAGGATATAATATAATAGAAAAAACTGTTGCCGGACGTGTGCGAGCGTTACCAAGTATATGAATATGCTTTCGAAGTAAGTTTTGTCGTAGTGGACTCGATAGAAGTAACGCTAACAAAACTAAGTGTATGCTTTCGAAGTAAGTTTTGTCGTAGTGGACTCGATAGAAGTAACGCTAACAAAACTAAGTGTATGCTTTCGAAGTAAGTTTTGTCGTAGTGGACTCGATAGAAGTAACGCTAACAAAACTTTTAGGAGGCGAGGAAGATGAAAACCACCTTGTTTTCCCGGGAAATAACATATGGAAAAGATGATGTTGCCGAGCTGGAGACCGCCTCAATTAAAGTTCAGCTCATTTACGACAAGACGTTGTTTATGCTGCACGGGCATCTTCCCGGCTCGTTATGGGATGCGTGGATTGGAGTGCCCTACGAAATCATATCCTCCTTATACAAGGGAGACAACGATAGCGGAAGCGTGTTTCAGAAATGGATTCAGAGCCCGACCGGCTGGAAATGTATCGGCTGTGAACGGCATTGCCTGGAACCATCGGCAGTCCCGGACAATCTCAGCTCCAGCCAGCAGCGCAGGTTCACCTTCCATAATGGCATCAGGCAAAGCATGGTGCTGCAGGCTGTGATATGGTCGCTGTATGAGAATACGGTGCTGTTTCAGCCGTACTTAGGCGAAGAAGCCTTTCTGGATGGCGATGATCTCGATACAATTTCCACGTATTTCGTACCGACCTATATGAATAATCTAAGGCTGGCCGAGATTGGCAAACCCAGCAAAGAATATAAAGAAAAGAATATAAGAGTGTATCAGGAATGGATCGCAGCTCCCGATCTTGTACTGCAGTGGAATGGCGGCCTGACTGAGGGCCGATGGATGACAGGGGTGTATGTAGACCATTCACGCTTTGCCGGGCTGGGACCTTATCTGAAGGACGCTGAGGGCAAACGGACGTATATGCAGGCGACGGTCCGATAGCGAAAATTGATATTTGTAAGAATATAAAATAAACCAGTGGGAATGTCTATGACAACAGCGCGTGCCGGTACAATCGGTGCGCGCTGTTTTGAGTTGGGCTTGAAATCGCAATCAATAATAAGCACGGACAATCTGAACTATGGCTATGGGAAATAAGCTATTGACTGTTCCCTTGGGTATTAGCTTATTTTATTACAAGGAGGTGTTATTGATGAAAATAAGTGCGATTATGGATATTACGGGCCTTACCAAAAAAGCAATAAACTATTACGAGGAAGAAGGGTTAGTAAGCCCTCATGTTAATGCTGAAAACAATTATCGGGAGTATTCGCTAAGTGATGCCGATGTATTGGTGCAAATATCTGTTTTGAGACAATTTGATGTACCCCTGAAAGATATCAAAACAATGATATCGAACCCTCAAAGGTTAAAAGATTGTTTAGAGCAACACTTGGCAAGACTTGACAGTGAGATCAGAAGACTTGAAAAAAGAAAAAATGTGCTTCGATCCAGCCTGAGCAGTTTTGATTCTGATGAGATTGGACTTCTGCAATTAACAAAACAGCTATCGGTTCTGAGTAAAACTCTTGAGCTGGATGAGCGAAGCAGAGAGGGCTTTATGAAAAAGCAGATTGAGCGTATTTTTCCAGGGAACTTTGGGAAGATGTTGATCATGCAATACAGTTCTTTCTTAAATGAACCTATAGATACGCCGGAAAAAGAGGAAGCATGGATTTCCATAATTAAATTCTTAGATGAAGTCGAAGCGATAAAATATCCCCAAGAAATAGTAGACATGTACGAAAAGCTGACCATTAAAGATATTGAAAAGTATGAAAAATATATTCATGACTATATCGAGAAATGGCTTACCATAACAGAGGAGGGATTTGTAAATGAACGAGAGAAAATTTCTGATTATACTTACCGATTAAAAGACGATCCTGATATGCAGGCAGAATATATAAAATTAACAAATCTATCGGAAGGGATGAGGGGATTGATGAATGAAATTGGATATTATGATAAGTTTGTTAAAAATCTAAAAATTCTAAGCAAAGCGTTTTGTGTTTATAATGAAAAAGTGGAAAAGCTTTCGGAATTTTCAAAGTTATCGAATATTACATTTGACGTTCAATAAAATTTTATATATTCAGTGCGTTCAATCACTAGCTTGAGCTTCTCTGGGCGTTAAGGTGGAAGGGTAACAGAAACCAATAACGTAAGGGAGGGGCCATCATGACGGCCAATCAATTCAATAATACAATTACAGGAACACGGGACAATGCGGGAAGCGATTCTGCGGCAGCGCCTATCCAATTTACCGGAGCGGACATGGTCAGAGATATTGTACTGCAATTCCCGAAGGCGGCAGATTATTTCAAGGGACAGCGGATCGATTTCTGCTGCGGGGGCGCAAAGCCGCTGGCCGAAGTGGCAGCTGAGAAAGGGCTTGATTCGGAGACACTGCTTGCAGATCTGCATAAGCTGCTGAAAGAGCATCCGGTGCTTGATGTGGACACTGCCTGGAATGAGGCATCCTCCGCTGAGCTGGTTGAGTATATTGTGGGCAAGCATCACCACTACTTGCGCGAAGAGCTGCCCCTGATCAGTCAGAATGTAACCAAGGTATTCCGCGTCCATGGCGAGGATTCTCCGCATCTGGCTGAAGTTTACCGGTTGTTCAACCTCCTGCGGGAAGATTTGCTCCAGCATACAGCGAAGGAGGAAGAATCCGAATTCCCTAAGATGCTGGCCTACTCCGAGAATCCGAGCGAAGAAGGATTGGCCGAGCTGCGCGGGCTGCTGCATACACTGGAAGAAGAACATGATGGAGCGGGTGAGATTTTGCGGGAGCTCCGCAGAGTTACAAACGACTTCACTCCGCCAGAGCATGCCTGCACAACCTACCGCCTGACCTATGCCCGCCTGGAGGAGCTAGAGGGAATGACCTTCGAGCATGTGCATCTGGAGAATAACATCTTGTTCCTGCGTTATCAGTAAAATAGAGCATGTTGTTCTCAAAGTCCCTGCGGGGACTTTTTTTTATTCTGTACCGTCTCGCTGCCAGATTAAAAACCTGAATTTATCGTTTGAGAACAAAGCTAGTTTGCGTTATTCTTAAAAGATAGTATACATAATGACTAAAGACCTGAGAAAAATGATTGAGGTTATGATCGGGCGGAAGAGGGCGGTGCCGGGAATGTCCACGAAATTTCTGTGGCGTTTATGGGTAGGTTTAATTATCATTGCGACGGTAGGCGGATGCTCGTCATTTGGTTCAGATACGAACGGAAACAATGCCGCAGCCGGGGCTGCAGGCCCGGCTTTTTCACTAATGGCCGGTGATAATGAGCTGGCAGGGAACTCGGGGAGACAGCTCGTCGAAGCATACAAGCCAGGAATAACGCTTATAGAGCTGCTGAAGAGTAGCGGTGTCGTTACTTTTGCCGAAGACGGATTTAGCATACTGGCAGTCAATAAAATTTTTCTTGCCCCGGACATGATCTGGCAGATTCAGCTTGGCGGCAAAATCATAACCGATTGGAATAGTCCAGTCTCGCGGGAGCAGGCGATTGTTATTACTGCGAAGCCGGCAGCCGGAGATGCCCCGCTTCTGCCCATTATTCTTACGGTGAACGGCGGGAGTGAGCAGCCTGAACTGACACATTCACATATTTTATCTTATAGCGAGGACCTGTCTGTCCGGGGTCTGCTGAAGAGCAGCGGAATTGTTCAGTTGGCGGAAGACAACAAGACGGTACTCACGGTCATGGGGTACACTCCGCTCACCAGTGAAGACTGGAAGCTGAAGGTGAACGACAAGACGCTGCTTGACAGCGGAATTGATATGAAGCTGAGACCTCAAGATTTACTCGAGATTTCACTGGTTCTCCGGTAAGAGGATAAATATCATAGCCAGTTTTCCTTAATGCAAGAGGAAGCATAAGGGAAGCTGGCTATTTTTCTTTGACCAATAAACCTAACATAAGCTGGCATAAAAATATGTGAAAACATTCACATTTATTGTGATTTGAATCACAAATGCTCTTCAAATTTAAAACGTATAATTTTGTTATCAGAGATGTATATGAAGAAATCCAGAAGCATTGAGGAGGGTCTTAACAGTGACCGTGGAGAGAGAAAAGTTAGTTTTGATAGGGAATGGTATGGCTGGCGTAGGCACTATCGAACAGATCCTTAAGCTTGGCGGCGCTTATGATATTACGATCTTTGGAAGCGAGCCTCATCCCAACTACAACCGGATCATGCTGTCCTATGTCCTAGAAGGAAGCAAGAGCATTGAGGATATCATTCTGAACGACCGCCAGTGGTATGAGGATAACAATATTACTCTGCATACTGGGACCACTGTTGTCCGGATTGATGAAGCCTCCCGTCAGATCATTACAGATAATGGAATGTCGGTTCCTTACGATAAAGTTATTATTGCAACAGGCTCAAATTCATTCATTCTGCCTGTACCGGGCAGCACAAAGGATGGAGTTGTAGGCTTCCGTGACATTGCGGATTGCGACGCCATGCTGGCTGCGGCACAGCAATACCGCACAGCTGCGGTGATCGGCGGCGGACTGCTTGGTCTTGAAGCAGCCAAAGGACTTGTGAACCTCGGCATGGATGTTACCGTCGTACATCTGCTGGAGGATTTGATGGAGCGTCAGCTTGACCATACTGCTTCCTCCATGCTTCAAGCCGAGCTTGAGCGCCAGGGTGTGAAGTTTGCCATGGGCAAACAGACGGTTGAGCTGACCGGGGAGGAACGGGTAAACGGCCTGCGTTTCAGTGATGGAACCGAGCTGCAATCAGATTTTGTAGTGATGGCTGTCGGAATCAAACCGAACGTCCAACTGGCCAAAGACAGCGGCATCACAGTTAACCGCGGAATTGTCGTGAACGATTATCTCCAGACCTCGATGGCGGATGTCTATTCTGTAGGAGAATGTACAGAGCACCGCGGCACCTGCTACGGGCTGGTAGCTCCGCTGTTCGAGCAGGGGATGGTGCTGGCAAAGCATTTGTGCGGCGCCTCCACCCAGCCGTATGAAGGTTCTGTCGTAGCCACCAAGCTGAAGATCTCCGGAGTGGATGTCTTCTCTGCCGGTGATTTCACTGAAACAGCGGAACATACCGTCATTTCGGCAAAAGATGAATGGAAGAGAACCTATAAGAAAATTCTGCTCAGAAACAATATTATTGTCGGAGCAGTCCTGTTCGGCGATGTGACTGAGTCCGCCAGTCTGCAGAAGCTGGTCAAGCAGGGCACCGAAATGACCGACGAAATTTATGGCGAAGTAATGGGCACGGGCTGCTGCGGCGGAGGCAGTGCAAAAAAAGGCATGTCAGTCGAAGCGATGGCTGATGAGGAGATTGTCTGCGGCTGCAACGGCGTGACCAAGAAGGCGATCGTTGATGCCGTTACGGAGAATGGTTTTACCACGGTAGACGAAATTAAAGCCTGCACCGGAGCTACCCGCTCCTGCGGTGGCTGCAAGCCGGTTGTCGAGCAGATTCTGCAGTTTGTTCTCGGTGACAGCTTCCAGGAAAGTGCGAAGCAGGGGATTTGCGGATGCACCACCTTGAGCCGCGATGAGATTGTAGCAGAGATTACCGCTAAAGGCTTGAAAACGACCAAAGAGGTTATGAATGTGCTGGGCTGGAAACAAGCGGAAGGCTGCTCCAAATGTCGTCCGGCTGTGAACTATTATCTTGGCATGATCTACCCGGATACCCATGAGGATGAGAAGGAATCGCGGTTCGTCAACGAACGGATGAGTGCGAACATCCAGAAAGACGGCACCTTTACCGTTATTCCTCGGATGTACGGCGGGGTAACTACACCGGAAGACCTGAGACGAATTGCCGATGTTTCCTTGAAATATAACGTGAAGGTTGTAAAAGTGACCGGTGGTCAGCGTCTGGATTTGGTCGGTATCCAAAAAGAGGATGTGCCTAAAGTATGGGAAGAGCTGGATATGCCTTCCGGTTATGGCTATGCGAAATCGCTTCGTACGGTAAAAACTTGTGTAGGTTCGCAGTTCTGCCGCTTCGGGACACAGGATTCCATGGGTATGGGAGCTTTTATTGAACGTAAATATGAGCGCCTTGATTTGCCGGCCAAATTCAAAATAGCAGTTAACGGCTGCCCGCGCAACTGTGCGGAATCCTGCACGAAGGATATCGGCATCGTCGGCAACGACGGCGGCTGGGAAGTGTTCATTGGCGGCAACGGCGGGATCAAACCGCGGATAGCCGATGCCTTCTGCAAGGTGAAAACCGATGATGAGCTGATCGAAATCTGCTCCGCCGTGATTCAGTATTACCGTGAAACCGGAAATTACCTGGAAAGAACCTCGGAATGGGTCGAACGCATGGGACTGGAAAATATCCAGAACGTGATTCTGAACAATGAGGACAACCGCAAGGAGCTGGCTGCACGGATTGATTTTGCCCTGGCTCAGGTAACTGATCCTTGGAAAAAAATGCTGAATGACGACAGCACGCGCACCGCGCTGTTTGAGAAGGCAAGAGTCTAATATTAACCCAAAAGGAGAGAGAACAATGGATAGCGCAAAACAAGAATACGCCGTAGGACCGGTACAGAGTTTCCTGCCGCAAATTGGACGTGTTGTAACAGCCGGGAATCTGGAGCTGGCCATATTCCGCACCTCGGACGGAGCTTTCTATGCCGTAGAGAACAGCAGCCCTCATCCCAAGGGTGGGCCTCTCGCTGAGGGAATCGTATCGGGACATTATTTATACGATCCGCTGTATGACTGGAAGATTGACCTTCGCAGCGGCGAGGTTCAGGCACCGGACCACGGTACAGTAGCAACCTTTCCCGTTTCTCTGGACGGAGATATTGTGAAAGTCAGCCTGCAACAGGCAGTTTTTCAAAGCTAAATTAAGATGAGAAATGGCGGGGTGGAGAGATGTTTACGCAAAGTGTCGAGAACATCGTAGAAACAGCAGTAGGCAAACGCGACAAAATGAACGAGAGTCTGCCGAGGTATTTTCTGGCTGCATTATTGGCCGGGGCTTACGTTGGGATCGGAATCATTCTTATTTTCTCACTCGGCGCACCGCTAGCGGCGGCCAAATCTCCTTTTCAGCCGCTTGTGATGGGTACCTCCTTCGGGATTGCACTGACACTGGTCGTATTTGCCGGGTCTGAGCTGTTTACCGGGAACAATATGTTTTTTACCGTAAGTACACTTGCCGGAAGAACCAGTGTCTGGGATACGGTAAAGAACTGGATTATTGTATTTGTCGGCAATGTTGCCGGTGCGGTCATTCTGGCGCTGCTGATTCAAGGAACGGGGCTGTTCAAGGCAGCTCCTGCTGAGCATCTGATCTTTACCGCTGCCGCCAAAAAAATGACACTGCCCTTCTCGGAGCTCTTCTTCCGCGGTATCCTCTGTAACTGGCTGGTCTGTCTGGCCTTGTGGATGTCCTCGCGTGCGAAAAGTGAAGCGGCGAAGCTGGTGCTGATCTGGTGGTGTCTGTTCGCCTTTATCGCCAGCGGATATGAGCACAGTGTGGCTAACATGACTCTGCTAAGCGTAGCCGTACTGCTGCCGAACCATCCGGAGACCATCAGCATTGCCGGCTGGCTGCATAACATGATTCCTGTCACCCTGGGCAATATTATCGGTGGCGGTGTGTTTGTGGGTATGGCCTATTGGCTGATCTCACCGGTGCGCGCTGCCAGAGGCAAACGTTAAGGTAAGGATAAATTTTGAATAGCAAGCAACTATAACTGTCTTGTGGGTCATAGCCCGCAGGACAGTTTTTTTGTTAAACTGTACCTGAACGGAAACTTTACATTAAGTCATATTGTTATATTTTACAGGGAGAGATCTGCGATGAAGAGCTTCAATCATTTTGGGGTTTATGGAATTTGTATGCGTGAGGGCAGGCTGCTGGTTATACATAAAGGAAGAGGGGCTTATACCGGAAGATATGATCTTCCCGGGGGAAGGCTGGAGGATAATGAATCGCTGGCTGATGGCTTGTTCAGAGAATTTATGGAGGAAACCGGGTTGTCCGTCAAGGTGAGAGACAGTCTGGGCACCTTTGATTTCTTTGTGCGGTATCAGGAGAATGACTTTACACATATGCATCACATCGCAGCGCTGTACACTGTGGATGTCATGGAACCTCAACATGCTGCTACTATCGGAGTATTCGCGGAGCAGGATTCACTGGGGATGGAGTGGGTGGATCTGGCAGCCATTACGCTGGATTCGGCTTCACCGGTTGCCGTACTTGCAGCGGGTTGGCTAAACGGAGGCAGCTTGTCTCCAGAGGCTGGATATTATGGGGAATGGGAGATGAAAAGAGGCTCCATGTAGTACAGCTTCACAAATGTAGCTTTGCCTCAAGGCAATACAAACAGAAAAAAAGACGCCCGCAAGGCGTCTTAGACCACTCTATCTTTATTGTGAAGAAAATTTGGGTCCTATATGTTTCATTGAGGAGAATAGAGGGTATTATTACAAGGAAATTAAATACGGCAGATTTCGTTCGGACATAATTCACAGTGGCAGATTTCCTGCAGCATGCCAAGATCTTTAATTACGATCATGCCGTTTTCGTATTCAACAGCGTCTTTCTTGCGAAGGTCGCTTAGCATCCGGTTGACACTCTCACGGGTAGCACCAATCATGTTGGACAGATCCGTATGCGTAATTTTTTTGTTGATCAGAATATTGTCGCCGTTCTTCTCGCCGTAAGTGTTGCCGAGGCGGATCAGCGTCGAACAAAGTGCGCCAGGCTTGCCGTACATCATCAAATCACGGAATTTCGTCTGGGTGAGACGGTGGTGAATGCCCATCCATTTCATAAAGTCGATGGCGAAATCACAGTGCTGGCAGATCAGAATCTCCAGATCCTTCTGCTCAATCACACCAACCTCGCTCTCCTCAATCACTTCTGCGGTGAAGCTGTGCTTCGTGCTGAAGAAAGGGTCTGCTTGACCTACCATATCACCAGCCTGATACATATAAAGGATAAGTTCCTTACCCTCGTCAGTAGATTTGGTCAGTTTAACACGTCCACGTTTGATATAAAACAATTTATCCGAGTAGTCGCCTTCCCAAAACAAGTGAGATCCTTCAGGGACCATGCGTTCTTTCATTGTGACAAGAAGTCTGTTGAAGTTCTGTTCGGAGAAACAGTTTGTATTCCCGTGGGCTTCGATAACATTATAATGTTCCTTGATCATAATCGACATCCCCTTTATTCCCTCAGTTTTTCAGTAAATTTTAAATTAATTATACCTTGAAATCCCTCATTATGGGTAAAAATTTTCGCCAAAAAGTGTCGAATTTTTAACATTGTGATAATTTTCACTTCAAATGTGTGAGATTTAATATGCTTTTCAGGGCTGCTCAGCTTTATTGATCATATCCTAAACTGCAGGATTCCTTCAACTCCGTAAAAATGCACATAACTCCATTACAGGCAGACATTGGCCAAGATTCTCCGGAAAGATACTCTTGAAGTGAGCGTCCGGCGTATCCTCTGAGCACAGGGGACATGTGGATACAACTCGGGAGAAGGAGAAATCAGACATGGCAAAAGTGGCGGATAAATATTTAAAGGTCGATCCATGGGCGATCATTGAAGAGGGGTTTGACCCGGAAAGGAACCGTACCTCGGAATCAATTTTTTCACTGGGCAATGAGTATATGGGTGTGCGTGGTTATGCAGATGAAGGTTATAGCGGTGATTCACTGCCTGGCAGCTATTTTAATGGTCTGAACGAGCAGCAGGAGATTGGTAATCACTATAAGGGTATCATTCGTTCGTTACGCTACATGGTAAATGCAGTGGACTGGCTGTACACCAGAATTACTGTGGACGGAGAAGTTCTGGATCTTGCAAAAAGCAAAGTTTCGGAGTTCAGCCGCAGACTGGATTTTCAGAGCGGGACATATTGCCGTGAATTCATCTGGCATCTGGAGTGCGGGAAGGAGCTGAAAGTAACATTCACCCGGCTGGTCAGCATGACCCTGTCCCATCTGGGGCTGCAGCTGGTTGCCTTTCAGCCGCTGAATTTCTCGGGGACCGCAGAAGTGTGCACAGGGCTTGATTTTAACATGATTCATGAGGAACGCGGAAAGAGTATGTGGAAAAGCCTGCGCAGCGGGGTGGAAGACGGCGTCACTGCGATTATGGCGGAAACGCTGACTACGGGCAATAAGCTGTTTAGCAGCTTTGTCCTGCACTCTTCGCAGGTGCTGAATACTTCGCGGATAGAACGGGATCGATTTATTGGCCAGCAGTTCAAACTGGAGCTGACCCAGGGGAAAGCCGCGCATTACACGAAGCTTGCCGTCAATTGCACGGATAGTGACTCCTCACGGAGTGAAGATAATCTGTGGGAAGAAGGAATGGAGCTTGCGGTTACGGCAGGCAGACTAGATGAGCAAGCGGTATTCTCCGAACAAAAGACCTACTGGAGCGGCATCTGGCAGACCAGCGATATCCGCATCGAAGGTGATCCTGAGAACCAGCAGGGCATCCGCTTCTGTATCTTCCAGCTCTACCAGACGTATCACGGTGACCATCCCGGCTTCAATATCGGCGCCAAAGGCTTAACGGGCGAGGCTTACCGTGGTCTTGCCTTCTGGGATACCGAGTCCTACTGCCTGCCGTTCTATATGTTCAACAATCCCAAGGCAGCTAAAAGCCTGCTCGAATTCCGCTATAAAACGCTGCCGGAAGCGATGCTGCGCGCCAAAGACGTGGACTGCGAGGGAGCCTGTTATCCGATTGCCACGATTGACGGGACGGAGAGCTGCGACCTGTGGCAGCATTCTAATCTGCAGCTTCATGTTGGCACTGCCGTTTCCTACGGCATCTGGCATTATGTGAAGAATACGGGCGACCGGGCCTTCCTGTACAGCAAAGGTGCAGAAATGCTGATCCAGATCAGCCGCTTCTATGCTACACGAGGGCAATGGGGACAGCGGAGCGGAGAATACGGCTATTTCGGTGTCATGGGTCCTGATGAGTTTCAATTGATGGTGAACAATAACTGCTATATCAACCTGATGGCCCAAAAATTGTTCGAATACACGCTGGCAACGGTCGCTGAAATGAAAGAGCAGGTACCTGATACGTTCGCCGGGGTGATGGCCAAAACGGGGTTGCGTGACGAAGAATTAGCGGACTGGAGCCTTAAAGCTCAGCATATGCGGGTTCCGCTGGACCCGAACAGCGGGATCTATGAGGAGCATGACGGATTTTTCGATATGCCGCATATTGATATTCATTCCATACCTGTCACGGATTTTCCGCTTTATGCGAATTGGTCCTATGACCGTCTCTACCGTTACGACATGATCAAGCAGCCTGATGTGCTGATGTTCATGTTCCTGTACAGCGGGCAGTTCTCCAGAGAAGCCAAGGTGGCGAACTATGAATATTACGAACCCAGATGTATCCATGAGTCTTCACTCTCTCCGTCGATCCATTCCATTCTGGCCAGTGAAATCGGCAAACATGAGGAGGCTTATACCTTCTTTGAATTTGCCACCCGGCTTGATCTGGATAATTATAACCGCAACACCCGGGAAGGCCTGCACACCACTTCAATCGCTGCCGCATGGATGAATATTGTATACGGCTTTGGCGGTATGCGCTCTGATGGCGATTGTCTAAGCTTCCAGCCTTCGCTTCCGCAGCGCTGGACCTCTTACAGCTTCCAGGTAATGTATGAGGGAGTGCTGCTGCGCATCGAGGTCACGAAGGACACGGTGAGCTTTAAAGCTGTGGATGGCGGAAGTACGGAGATTGTTGTCTATGGACAACAGCTGAAGGTGGATGCTGCCGGCACAGCGATTCCGCTGGGTGAAGGGATGTTGGCCGGATGAGCTGGACAGTAGCAGAGCATGACTTCGACAAAAGCAGGGTGACGACGAACGGAAACAAATATATGACCGGCAACGGTTATATGGGTTACCGCGGTACGCTGGAGGAATTCACCAAGGAGCAGCTAACAGCTGTAACTCTGGCCGGATTGTACGACAAATCCGGCGAGCAATGGCGAGAGCCGGTGAACGCTCCAAACGGTCTGTTCACCAAGCTGAGTTGCAATGGCCAGCCGCTTGGAGTTCTGGATGCTGATCCGCTGTCTCATTGTCACGAGCTGGACTTCCGTAACGCTGTTCATCGGCGGGAGACTGAATACGGGTTCCGCGGCGGTAAGCTGACCTTCACGGCCGAACGGTTTGTCAGCATGGATCAGCTGCATTTGCTGGCCGGCAGGCTGACCCTGCACAGCACAGCAGATTGCCGTCTCTATATTGAGACCGGCATCGACGGAGAGGTGTGGGATATTAATGGCCCACATCTCACGGAGAGAAAAGAACAGTTCAAGGCAGGGACAGCCCTCTCCACTGCCATAACCGGTGAGTTGAAACTGCCGGTAGCTGTTGCGGAGAGGGTAGCTTTCACCTTTGATGTTCAGGAAACCGCCGGGGAAGGTGCCATGCGTGTGATTTCTTTTGATGCGAAGGCGGGAGAAACCTATGAATGGTTCAAATATGTCGCGGTTTATACCGGGCTTGATAACGCTGGGGATCCCGCAGCGGCAGCGGAGCAGGAGGTCCTGACCGCGGAAATGGCAGGCTACGAAGAGCTGCTCAAGGCTCACAGCGCGGTTTGGGAGGAGCGGTGGTCACGCTGCGATTGCCGGATTGAAGGTGATGAGGCGGCCCAGTTTGCGCTGAGGTACAGCATTTATCAGCTGCTGATTATTGCACCCGCTGAATCGGAGAAGGTTTCGATTCCGGCGCGGGGTTTATCCGGGCAAGTGTACAAAGGTGCCGTGTTCTGGGACACGGAAATGTTCATGCTGCCCTTTTTTCTGCACAGCGATCCCCGGATTGCCCGCAATCTGATGATGTACCGCATCCATACGCTGGATGGAGCGCGCCGGAAGGCGGCGGAATACGGATTTCTTGGCGCTTTTTATGCCTGGGAAAGCCAGGACAGCGGAGACGATGCCTGTACATTATTTAATGTAAATGATGTATTTACCGGCCGCCCGATGCGGACGTACTTCCGTGACAAGCAGGTGCATATCAGCGCGGATGTGGTGCACGGGATCTGGCAATACGTAACGTTTACCGGAGATGACATTCTGCTGATGGACGGTGGGGCAGAAGTGATCTGGGAATGTGCCCGCTTCTTCTATTCTTATGCCTACTATAACCCGGTCAAAAAAAGGTATGAGATCCTCGATGTTACCGGCCCGGACGAATATCATGAGCGGGTGAACAACAACGCTTTTACAAACGCGCTGGTGAAGGAGACACTGGAAATCGCCCTGCGGGTTGTGCAGTTGCTGCAGGACAAATATCCCGGGCATTACCCGGGACTTGCAGCGTTGTTTGCGGATGGACCTTTCGTGGCTGAATTTAACGAGATGCTGGAGCATTTTTATGTTCCACAGCCTGATCCGGAGAATCTTGTGATTGAGCAGTTCGACCGTTATTTCAAATTGGAAGAGGTGACACTTTCCGAGCTGAAATCCCGGGTCATCAACAAAAATGAATATTGGGGCGGCAGCAGCGGGCTGGCCACTACCACAACTATTCTGAAACAGGCTGATGTTGTGCTGATGCTGAATCTGTTCAAAGCTTCCTTCTCTAAAAATGTGAAACAGGCAAACTGGGAATTCTATGAGCCGCGCACCGAGCATGGCTCCAGCCTCAGCCCCTGCATCTACGCTCTGGTGGCCGCCGACATCGGCTCGCCTGATTGGGGATATCCGTATTTCATGCGTACAGCCACGGTTGATCTTACCGGGGAGTCGAAGCAATATGTCGGTGACCTCTACATTGGGGGAACCCATCCGGCCGCGAACGGCGGCGCCTGGATGGCTGCAGTACTCGGCTTTACAGGGGTACAGTTTGACGGTGAAGTGCTGCGCCTAAATCCGGCGCTGCCGGGACCGTGGCAATCTGTGGAATTGCCTGTGATGCTGCGGGGCGGCCTCTTCAGACTGCGGATCAGCCGAAATGAAGTGGCCGTCACTGCGGCTGCGGATAACCGCGAGCCATTGGCTATCAGCGCATTTGGCGGCGGGTGCGTGTCATGTCTGCCGGGTGCCAAGCTCCGTCTCTTGAATAGCGCAGCTGCCAGTGAGCAGGAGAGGAACGGGCAAGGAAAGTTCATATAGAGAGGAAAGAAAATAAATGCTGGAACATATGAAGGGCGCAATCTTTGATCTCGATGGTGTGATTGTGGATACGGCCAAATATCATTTCTTGGCCTGGCGTTCACTTGCCGAGGAGCTTGGCTTCGTGTTTACAGAAGAACACAATGAACGGCTTAAGGGGGTAAGCCGGTCGAGATCGCTGGATATTCTGCTGGAAATCGGCGGCATGGAATTCAGTGAAGCGGAGAAGCTTGCCATGGCAGACAAGAAAAACCGCCTGTATGTAGAGTACATCTCCGGTCTGACTGAATCTGCACTACTGCCCGGCGTTAAGGAATACTTGAACAGCCTGAGAGCGCGTGGTGTAGCCATTGCCCTCGGTTCAGCCAGCAAAAATGCCGTGTTCATTCTGGATAAGTTGAACATTGCCGGATTGTTTGATGCGGTTGTTGACGGCAACAAGGTAACCCTTGCCAAGCCGGACCCGGAAGTATTTCAAACCGCCTGCAAGGCGCTTGGTTTGCAGCCCGGCGAGTGTGTGGTGTTCGAGGATGCAGAGGCTGGCGTTGCAGCAGGCAAAGCGGCAGGGATGCTGGTTGTCGGTATCGGTAAAGCGGAGATGTTGAAGGAAGCTGATCTGGTGGTCACCGGATTGCATGAACTGTAAGGCCTTGATAGACTAATGATAGAAGAGGATAAATTATCCTCCGTCTCATTATTCTATTATAGAAGGAAAGTATGAGGGATGCAGATGGAAACGTTGTTGTTATGGCCGGAGGGAGCTCCGGGAGCTCTGGGAAGTACCGATGAGGACCGTCCGGCGATTACGCCGTATCTGGTAGAAGGAAAGCACAATGCTGCAGTATTGATATGCCCGGGTGGCGGCTACGGCATGCGGGCATATCATGAAGGGGAGCCGATAGCCGAGTGGCTGAATACACTTGGAATCTCAGCCTTTGTACTGCGCTATCGTGTGGCGCCGTATCAATATCCAAGCGCGCTGCAAGACGCCCAAAGAGCGCTGCGTACAATCCGCTTCCGTGCTGGCGAATACGGAATTGATCCCGGTAAACTTGGAATCCTGGGCTTCTCTGCCGGCGGGCATCTCGCTTCGACCACTGGAGTTTCGTTTGACCGGGAAAATGCCGGGGCGGCCGAACCGCTGGACCGTCAGTCCAGCCGCCCGGACTTTATGATTCTGTGTTACCCGGTGATCACCATGTACGCCGCGGCAGCCCATCAAGGCTCCAGAGCCAATCTGCTGGGTGAGACTCCGGAGGAGGAGCTGGTCAAGCTGCTCAGCAGTGAACTGCAAGTAACAGCGGACACTCCGCCGACCTTCCTCTGGCACACCTCAGATGACGGTTCAGTACCTGTAGCGAACAGCCTGCTGTTCGCCGCCGAATTAGAACGTCATCATATTCCGTTCGATCTCCATGTATACGCGCACGGGAGACATGGGCTCGGCCTGGCGGATGAAGAACCTCATACCCGCACTTGGACAGAGGCATGCGCTTCCTGGCTGCAACTGAACGGCTATACCAAACAGCGCTAATATTTAGCTATAAGGCAATGCAAGGGAACTGTCCTGTGACAGTTCCTTTTTTTGTCTGCCCACCGGAGAAATTGCATACAAATACCCATAATAAACTTTAAAATATACATATGTAAGCGCTTATTCACTTGATATATTATTGAAACTGGAGGTGTATCCAGATGTTGTCTGCACTTATGAAGCCGCTCGTCAGGCTGAATGTTAAGCAGCAGCTGATCCTGCTGTTTCTGATTATGGTCTCACCTATACTGATCCTGAACAGCTACGGAAATTACAAGGCGGAGGAGATTCTGAAGCGGCATGTCACCAATGCTTATGTAGAGCTGAATAAACAGAATTTTGCAATCATTAACAGGGACATTGATACAGTTAACAAAATCACTACGACGGTCATCCAGAACCCGATCCTGCAGCAGCTGAATATGCAAGGGGATGATACGGTATTGGAGCGGGTCGAACGTTATGAAACAATTGAAAAACTCCTGGGGAGTTATTCACAGGGAGCCGAACACGGCGACGGAATCTTCTACTCTCTCTATGTGTACGATCCGGATACCTATTACTTTTTCGCACCCAACTTCCCGCAGGTGAAGAAAGCAGGCGTTTATTTTTTCTCCACAGGGGAGGAGCCGTATTGGTTCGATCAGGTGGTGCATGAGAAGGGCCGGGGATATCTCATGTTTACGGAAAGACTCAGTCCGCAGGCGGAAAATATGAAGACACTTACCTACGTCAGAGCGGTCAACAACATTTATAGGGGATCAGGGACGATAGGCGTGCTGGTGGTGACCAAGATGGAATCCAAGATCGGCGAATCATTGAAATCCATCTCTCTGCCTGACGGAGAAATTTACTTAACGGATATGAGCAACCGTGTGCTGGCGTCCACTGCAAATTCCACCGGTGAAGTGATTAAGCTGCCGGAGGGGGCAGAGAGCGGAGATCCCGAAGGGACGCGGGATGTGATTACAGATGATTTCATTTATGTTGTGAACAATAATCATATGCTGGGGCAGAAGCTGGTTTATAAGGTTCCGGTAAAAGCGCTGCTGCAGCAGCAGAATGAAATGAAGCAGGTCATTCAATACATAACGGTCGCCTATGCGCTATTCGGGATTATCATCATCACCTATTTTTGGCGTTCCCTAATGACACCGCTGCAGAAGCTGGCCTTTTTCGTCCGGAAATTTGAACCGGGGAACCGTGTGCCCGAAACCCCAAGAAGAGGAACCAACGACGAAGTCAGCGTCCTGATCTCCTCGACCTATGATATGGCCCGCAGGTTAAACGGCTTGATTATGTATAAATACCAAATGGAGCTGAAACAGAAAGAATCCCAGCTGCAGCTGCTTTATCAGCAGATCAACCCGCATTTGTTGTATAACACGCTGGAGAGCATCTACTGGAAAAGCTCGCTGGAAGGTAACGTGGAATCGGCGGAAATGATCAAGGAGTTATCCAAGCTGATGAAGATCAGCCTGAGCCGGGGCAGGGAACTGATTACGCTGGAAGAAGAACTGGAGCATGCCAGTGCCTATATCAAACTGCAGCAGCACCGCTATGATTATGTTTTTGCTGTTATCTGGAGAATTGAGCCGGACACCAAAAGAAATCTGATTCCCAAGATCACTTTGCAGCCTTTGATTGAGAATGCCATCATACACGGTGTCAAAAACATGGATGAGGACGGAGAGATTATCATCTGCGCAAGCGCGCAGGATGACTTCATCCAAATCATCATTGAAGACAACGGATATAAGCAGGTCGACTATGAGGCGATTATACAGGTGCTGAACGATGAGAGTCCGAACCCTGCCAGCGGCTATGGCATCCGCAATATTAATCAACGCGTGCATTTGCATTTTGGTCCTGATTATGGAATCAGTTATGCGCCGCGCCGGGAGGGCGGGACGGTAGTAACCGTCAAGCTTCCGAAGTCGGAGAATCAGGAATAGAAAGGGGAATCTGCATATGTTCAATATTTTGGTTGTGGACGATGAACCGCTCATTTGCAAAGGACTTAGCAGCCTGCTTGCTTCCTCTGGGCTGGATATCGGTCATATCTATACCGCGGGCAGCGGTTATGAGGCGCTGGATTGCGTCCGCATGGAAGAGATTGATCTGCTTGTTACCGATATCCAGATGGGAGCGATGAGCGGCATTGAACTGATGCAGCATGCGAAGCTGGCGAAACCCTGGGTGCAGACCATCATCATTTCTGCCCATGAAACCTTTCAATATGCCCAAATGGCCGTAAGGCTGGGAGCTAAGGATTATTTGATTAAACCGCTGAACAGTGAGCAGTTTCTCGACTCGGTACGCAATGTGCTGCTCAAGATGGATAAGCCATCACCGGAGCTGGCGACTTTAATGAGCGGTATCGGCGACAGCTTCCGGCTTGAGGAGCCGCTTCCGGCATACAGCCAGCTATTGAATGCGCTGCTCGCTGATCCGGGCATTGTGTTAGGCAATGAGGAAGGGATGCGCAATCTGGATGAACTGCAGATGAAGGGGCCTTATTTCTCGGTCATCAAGCTCAAGCTTCCGGGAGTAGGACTGGGCAAGAAGTACAATGCCCGCGATAGCGGCTTGCTGCTTTACGGTGTGCTTAACATCGCCAAAGAGCTGCTGGATCAGGAGTGGAACTCCATCGCTTTTTATTCTCCCGGGGAAGAAATTACCGTTATCATCCAGTGGGATGAGAAAAGCTACGAGGAATCGGCGGCAGGCCAGGTGGGCAGGCTGGATATGCTCGGCCGCAGTCTGCATTTTAATATCCATAAATATCTGCATCTGAACGTGGTGATCGGGATCAGTCAGATTCTCAAGGGATTGTCGTTCATGGAGGTGCTGAACCGTCAGGCTTCCAAGGCTATTCTGTGGAACAAGGAACATAACGATCATTATGTGTTCTACTACGGAGATTTCAATTGGAACAATTATACCGCTGACCCCTCTGCAGAGGAACTGCATACACGCAGCAATCTGATCGTGCAGAGGGCCAAGGAATATATCGACGGGAATTACGCCCAGAAGGGCTTGACCATTCACGAGGTAGCCAAAAAAAATCATGTCAGCCCCAATTATTTAAGCTATCTGTTCAAAAAAAATACGGGCCATAACCTGTGGGAATATGTTATTAAGCTGCGGATGGAGGACAGCCGGGAGATGATTCTGCATACGGACCTGCGCCGTTATGAGATTGCCGAGCGGGTCGGCTACGAATCACCGGAGCATTTCAGCAAGATTTTCAAAAAATATTATGGAATCAGCCCTAGTGAATTGAAGAAGTAAGAACGCTTACTACTTCGGTAGATATAGACATGTTCAGCCTCCCCCGCCTTTCCTACAATTAAGGTAGGAAGCACTTTGTCAAAGTGCTGAAGACGAAAGGAATGAGGGAGCTAGATGAACCAGACCGCTGCGTTACACGAGGAGCTGCCGGCGAAGCTCGAGAACAAACCGTACAAACAGAACCGCTGGAAAAAAAACTTTTGGGGCTATATGTTCCTCCTGCCAGCAATCATCATCTTTATCATGTTTATGTGGGTACCTATTTTTAAAGGATTTTTGTACAGCTTCTATACTGTAGATTTTGTTAAAGGCAATACCTTTGCCGGCATGGACAATTATGCGAGAGCCCTCACGGACCCTGATGTTCTGATTGCCGTCAAAAATACAGTCTACTATATGGGACTCTGTCTGGTTATAGGCTTTTGGGTACCGATTGCTTTTGCTATTGCTATCTCGGAACTTAGAAAATTCGGCGGTTTTGTACGCGTTGCGGCTTATCTGCCTTATGTTATGCCGGCCGTAGTGCTATATGGGCTGTGGAGATGGCTGTATGATCCCGTGGGCCCGATCAATGCCTTGCTGGGCACGATGGGTGCAGATCAGATCCCGTTTCTGACGGACAGCAGGTGGTCGATGATCTCACTGGTGTTCATGGAAACCTGGCAGCAGTTCGGCTCCGGGATGCTGATTTATCTGGCAGCCGTGCTCAGTATTCCACGCGACTGGTATGAAGCTGCGGAAATTGACGGTGCCGGTGTCTGGGCCCGTATCCGCCATATCACACTTCCTTCACTGCGCAATCTGATTATCCTGATGCTGATCCTGCAGGTCATCGCGACTTCCCAGGGATACCAATCACAGCTGGCATTGCTTGACGGCGGACCCAATAAGACGACGCTGACCTATGCTCTGCTAATTGTGAAGTATGCATTTACCAGACTGGATTATGGAACCGCGACTGCACTGGGCATGCTGATGTTTGTTGTCCTCGGCGGTTTGGGCATTTTACAGTTCAAGCTGAATAAGGAGGACAATTAAGATGAAGAGCGCAGAGAGAGGGATTCTTTCCGAACATGATTTGAAGAAAACAAGCAACAAAATCGTCTACGGAATTATGGTGTTTTTCATTCTAATTATGATCTTTACCATGCTGTATCCCATCCTGATGACGATGTTCAACGGCCTGAAATCCAATCAGGAGGTCAACTCGTTCCCGCCGCATTTTGTCCCCCAGGAATGGCATTTCGCCAACCTGAAAGATGCGCTGGATTACATTGACCTGCTGAAATTCCTCAGGAACACGATTTATATTTTTGTCGGGAATATGATTATGACCCTGGTTGTGCTCGGTCTTGCTTCTTTCAGTATCTCGCGGATGAATGTGCCGTTCAAGAGAGTTTTCTATTTCTTCTTCCTGATGACGCTGTTTATTCCGGCGACCAGCTATATGATCCCGAACTTTGTCAATCTTAAGGAACTCGGACTCCTGAACCAGTATGCAGCTTTCTGGCTTCCTGCCGGGGCGAATACGTTTTATTTCCTGCTCCTGAAGAACTTTTTTGACGGGCTCCATCCTGAGATTTTTGAAGCTGCGCGGATTGATGGTGCCTCGGAACCGCGAAGCTTCTTCTCAATCGCCGTACCATTGTCCATTCCAATCTTCGCCACACTGGCGATCTTTATCTTCTCGACAGCCTGGAATGACTGGTTCTGGCCATCGCTCGTCATGCATAGTGAGGACAAATATACACTTGCGACATCGATCTATAAATATGTGATCAACGTCAAGGCGCTCAATACTAATATCAAGTTCGCTATTCTTTTTCTAGTCTCGCTGCCGCCAATTTTGGTCTTCCTGATTTTTCAGAGATTTATTATGCGCGGGGTCGCGCTGTCAGCGGTTAAGGGCTGAATCAGAATATGACTTCTTCTATGCAGAGATCGTAAACATGCACACATAAAGAATATAAATACACCTCGTTTGTAAGCGATTTCTCTTTTATGATGATTTTGTTAGCTAAGTATGAATTGAAAAGGGGAGTTTCAATGCGTAAATATTCCAGCGTTTTAGCCTGTCTTCTTGTGACCGGCTCGTTGTTATCCGCCTGCGGCGGCAACAATAACAACAACGGAAATGCACAGGGGAATAAGGGAGGGGAAGCTTCACCGGCAGCTACTACTGATACAGCGGATAAAACTGCTGCTCCAACGGATGCGCCCGTGGATGATATCACTCAGAGAAAAGTAACGATCAAAATTCACTATCCTACGCCGGACTTGACAGAAATGAGGGCACAGGAAGATGACCGGATCAAACGCTTCCAGGCAGAGTATCCGAACGTCGAGATCGTTAAAGACGACTGGCAGTACAACGTAAGTGAAATCGGTGTGAAGATGGCTGCGAATGAAGCGCCGACCTTCTTCAACACTTATGCTACAGAAGCCAAATTCCTGATTGAAAAAGGCTGGGTTGCCGATATTACCGATCTTTGGAACAAATATGAATACAAGGATCAGATCAATCCGGTGCTGCAAAACCAGTTCATTATTGACGGTAAAGTCTATGGGGTAACACAGAAGGGTTATGTTACCACGACAATGATCAATAAAAAAATGCTAGATGACAAAGGTGTAGCGGTGCCTGCAATGGATTGGACCTGGGATGATATGCTAAATACAGCCAAAGGTGCAGCAGATGCCAAAAAAGGAATTTCCGGTATTGCCCCTATGGGCAAAGGCAATGAAGCAGGCTGGAACTGGACCAACTTCCTGTTCGAAGCGGGCGGAGAAATTCAAAAAGTTGAAGGCGGCAAGGTTGTTGCAACCTTCAACTCCGATGCAGGTGTGAAAGCGCTGGACTTCTACAAGAAGCTGAGATGGGAAGCAGAAGCCATTCCTCAGGATTGGGCACTTGGCTGGGGTGATGCTGTAGGTGCATTCCAACAAGGACGTACGGCCATGGTAATGGCGGGTTCCGACGGAGTTATTGAGCAAGCGCTGAACCAAGGGGGATTGAAGCCTGCAGATGTGCTGACCTATCCGATGCCTGCTTTTGAAAAAGGCGGCAAGCATACCGGAGTACTTGGCGGAGACTATCTGGTCATCAATCCTAACGCTACAAAAGACGAGCAGGAGATGGCGTTCCGTTACATTACCTTTGATTATTTCTCAGATAAAGGACTTGATGCGCTCGACGCTATTCTGCAGCAGCGTAAAGCGGACGGCAAATACTTCATCCCGCCGCTTCTGGACTACTATGCTGCAGATTCCGAGTTCGGCAAGAAGACAAAGGCGGTATATGACAAGTATTCCGATATCGTGTACCAATATAACCCGGATATTATGGCCCTCTTGGACGGCAAACCGGAAGCACAGTACAATACTCAAGATTATTATGCAACCCTGTCCAATGTGATTCAGGAGCTGTTCTCCAAAAAAGGAACCGACTCCAAAGCACAGCTAGATACTGCTGCTAAAACTGTGCAGGAGAAATTCTTTGATACTATTAAAGTAGAGTAGGAAGTTTATAAAATGGGAATTTTTATAAATGAAATGTAAAAAGCGGAAGAGGCAGGGGACGTTGTTCCCCTGTCTTTTTGCTGTAAATAGTTCTCCAAAGGTTAGGTGAGGGAGGAGGAAATCAAGGATAAGGCGGGAGGAATGAGATAAAGAAATATAGATGTAATTAGCAATAAATAGCAAAAAAATGTTTTATGAAGCCCTATAACGGGTTCATACGGTTAGAGTCCTTATTTTGCTGTTCGCAGATTGGACAAATATAAACGAATTTTACCATATAAAATGGAAATAATACCTGAATATGATTAAATGAAAGCGCTTTGAAAACAAATCAAAAAAAACTTTATACTTTGTGAAAGATTTCACTTTAAATGTTGGAGAGGATGTGATAAGATAAACGTGTAGAGAAAAACAACTAAAAATTGACAGGAGGACGAGGGAGATGGCAGTTAAAAACGAAGTCGCCGCCCAAGTGAAACAAACCACCGCTGAAGAGTATATTCAGATTTTGGTGGATAAAGCAAAGAAAGCTCAAGAAGCATACATGGCCCTGGATCAAGAGCAAGTTAACACAATCGTTCATGCAATGGCATTGGCTGGGCTCGACAAGCATATGTACCTGGCAAAATTGGCTGTAGAAGAAACAGGACGCGGTGTATACGAAGACAAAATTACGAAGAACATCTTCTCAACTGAATATATCTGGCACGGAATTAAATACGACAAAACAGTAGGCGTCGTTGAAGATAATAAATATGACAGCTTCCAAAAAATTGCCGAGCCGGTCGGAATCGTAATGGGTATCACACCGGTAACCAACCCAACATCCACAACGATGTTTAAAGCACTGATTGCCGCTAAGACACGTAACCCTATTATATTCGGTTTCCATCCATCAGCGCAAGAATGTAGTGCCGCAGCAGCAAAAATTCTTCATGATGCAGCTGTGAAAGCAGGCGCTCCTGAGAACTGTATCCAATGGATTGAGCTTCCGACAATGGACAAAACAAACGCATTGATGAACAATCCGGACGTCGCTCTTATCCTGGCAACAGGCGGATCTGCAATGGTTAAAGCGGCATACAGCTGCGGTAAACCGGCTCTCGGCGTAGGCCCTGGTAACGTACCTGCCTTCATTGAGAAAAGTGCTGATATCGACCAAGCGGTTACCGACCTTATTCTTTCTAAGACTTTCGACAATGGTATGATTTGTGCTTCCGAGCAGGCTGTTATTATTGAAGAAGCGATTTTTGACCAAGTGAAAAAGAAAATGATCGCAAATGGCTGCTACTTTGTAAATAAAGAAGAAGCTGCTAAGCTGACTAACGGCGCAATGAATGTAGAAAAATGTGCGGTTAACCCGGCAATCGTAGGTCAATCCGCTGTGAAGATCGCTGAAATGTGCGGTATCCAGGTTCCTGCCGGAACGAAGATTCTGGTAGCTGAACTCGAAGGCGTAGGCACCAAGTACCCGCTGTCCGCTGAGAAACTTAGCCCGGTTCTGGCTTGCTACAAGGTTAAGAACGCTGACCAAGGGATTGAACGCGCAGCTCAAGTCGTTGAATTCGGCGGCATGGGACACAGCTCGGCTATCCATTCCAACAATGAAGAAGTTATCATGAAGTTCTCGAACCGTCTGCAAACTGGACGTATTCTTGTTAACTCGCCTTCAACACATGGCGCCATCGGCGACATTTACAATACCAATATCGCTTCGTTGACTCTGGGCTGCGGATCTTATGGACGCAACTCGGTATCGCAAAACGTAACTGCCATCAATCTGATCAATGTGAAAAGGGTGAACCGTCGTACCGTGAATATGCAATGGTTTAAGGTGCCTGATAAGATTTATTTCGAAAAGGGAGCCACTCAATACCTGGCCAAAATGCCTGATATTACCCGCGTAGCAATTATCACTGACCCTATGATGGTTAAACTGGGTTATGTAGAAAGAGTAGAGCACTACCTGCGTCAACGCCAGACCCCTGTAGCGATCGAAGTGTTCTCGGAAGTTGAACCGGATCCATCGACAACTACCGTGGAAAAAGGTACAGCTATGATGAACAGATTCCAACCGGACTGCATCATCGCACTCGGCGGCGGTTCCCCAATGGATGCTGCAAAAGGAATGTGGCTGTTCTATGAACACCCGGATGCTGACTTTAACGGTCTGAAACAAAAGTTCATGGATATCCGCAAACGGGTATACAAATTCCCTAAGCTCGGCAACAAAGCGAAATTTGTAGCTATTCCAACAACATCGGGTACAGGTTCGGAAGTAACCTCTTTCGCGGTTATTACTGACAAAACTACTGCAAATAATACTAAATATCCGCTTGCAGACTATGAGCTGACTCCGGACGTAGCGATCATTGACCCTGAGTTTGTATATAGCTTGCCTAAGACTGCTGTTGCTGATACAGGTATGGACGTATTGACACATGCGATTGAAGCTTATGTTTCCGTTATGGCAAGTGACTACACCGATGGTCTGGCTATCAAAGCCATCCAGCTGGTATTCCAATACCTGGAGAAATCCGCACTTGAAGGCGACAAACTTGCCCGCGAAAAAATGCACAACGCATCGACGCTGGCTGGTATGGCATTTGCTAATGCATTCCTGGGCATCAACCACAGCTTGGCGCACAAATGGGGCGGTCAATACCACACGGCTCATGGACGTACCAATGCCATCCTGATGCCACACGTTATCCGTTACAATGCCAAGAAACCAACGAAGTTTGCTGCGTTCCCTAAATACTCGCACTTTGTAGCTGACGAACGTTATGCAGAAATCGCCCGTATTCTGGGATTGCCTGCACGCACTACCGAAGAAGGCGTAACCAGCCTGATCAATGCAATCCGCGACATGAACAAAAAATTGGGCATTGAAGAGTCGTTCCAACAACTCGGCTTTGATCCTAAGGATTTCGAATCCCGCGTAGACTATCTGGCTGACCGTGCATTTGAAGACCAATGTACTACTGCCAACCCTAAACTGCCGCTGGTTACTGAACTTGCTGATGTATACCGCAACGCATTCTACGGAAGATTCGACAACTAATTGGTGATTGCTTAGCAAAGGATAAGGTTATAGGTTGATATGGAAGGGAATGGGAGTGACAAATATCACCGGAAAGGTGATATTTGTCACAGTCCTTTTTCAGAAAATAAACTAAAATGTTTATATAAAGAACGGTCCCAGTTATGAAGACGCGATTGTGAATTTAATTACAACCATATCTTTGGGATCACGAGACACGGGATTAACCTTCAAGCCCGCGATCTCTACAAATATAATAAATATAAATGGAGGGATTTAGCATGTCGGTGATTGAAAAAGATGTACAAGAAGTGAAGTCAAGTTGGAGAAGTTTTACAAAAGGTAAATGGGCCAGAAAAGTCGACGTTAACGAATTTATTTCCAAGAACATCAAGCCTTATGAAGGAAACGAAGATTTCCTCGTGGGTCCTACCAGCAACACTACTGAACTGTGGAAGATTATCTCCCAGCTGAGCAAGGAAGAAAGAGAAAGAGGCGGCGTATGGGACGTTTCCCTGGATACTGTCTCCACCATCACTTCCCACAAGCCAGGCTACATCGACAAGGACAAGGAACAAATTGTAGGCGTACAGACTGATGCTCCTTTTAGACGTTCTATTCAACCGTTCGGCGGTATTAAGATGATGATCGATGCCACCAAAGCTTATGGCTTCGAGCTTCCGAACAACATTGTCGAAATGTTTACGAATATCCGCAAAACGCATAACCAAGGCGTGTTTGATGCATATACACCTGACATGAGAGCAGTACGTAAATCCGGCGTTATTACAGGTCTTCCTGATGCTTACGGCCGCGGACGTATTATCGGTGACTACCGCCGTATTGCTCTATACGGTATCGACTTCCTGATCAAAGACAAGAAACAACAACAAACCGAGCTTGAAGTTGATTCCATGACTGAAGAAGTAATCCGGTTGCGCGAAGAGCTGTCGGAACAAATCCGTGCTCTGGGCGAGCTGAAAGAAATGGCTGCCGCTCACGGTCTTGATATTTCCAAACCGGCGAACAACTTCAAAGAAGCTACTCAATGGGTATACTTCGGTTATCTGGCAGCAGTAAAAGAGCAAAACGGTGCTGCAATGTCCCTGGGACGTGTATCCTCCTTCCTCGACATCTATGCACAGCGCGATTTTGAAGAAGGTACACTTACTGAAGAACAAGCACAAGAGATCGTTGACCATTTCGTAATGAAACTGCGTATTGTGAAATTCCTGCGTACGCCTGACTATAATGAACTGTTCTCCGGCGACCCTACTTGGGTAACGGAATCCATCGGTGGTATGGCTGAAGACGGAACAACACGCGTAACTAAGAACAGCTTCCGCTTCTTGCATACCCTGTACAACCTGGGACCTGCTCCAGAGCCTAACTTGACGGTTCTGTGGTCCGAAAGACTGCCTGAAGGCTTCAAAAAATATTGTGCCAAGGTTTCCATCGAAACCAGCGCTATCCAATATGAGAATGACGATGTAATGCGTCCATATTGGGGTGAAGATTACGCAATTGCTTGCTGCGTATCCCCAATGCGCATCGGTAAACAAATGCAGTTCTTCGGCGCCCGCGCCAACCTGGCGAAAGCTTTGCTGTACGCGATCAATGGTGGTGTAGACGAGAAATCAGGCGTACAAGTTGGACCTGAATTCCCTGCGATCACTTCCGAATATCTGGATTACAACGAAGTAATGAAACGCTTCAAACCGATGATGGAGTGGCTGGCTAAGACTTATGTCAACACCTTGAACATCATTCACTACATGCATGACAAATATTCCTACGAACGCATCGAAATGGCGCTGCATGACCGTGACATTCTGCGTACGATGGCTTGCGGTATCGCCGGCCTGTCCGTTGCTGCTGACTCCCTGAGCGCAATTAAATTTGCAAAGGTTAAACCGATCCGCAACGAACAAGGCATCGCCATCGACTTTGAAACCGAAGGTGAATTCCCTTGCTACGGCAACAACGACGATGCTGTTGACAACATCGCGGTTGAACTGGTTGAAACCTTCATGTCGATGATCCGCAAACACAAAACTTACCGTGATGCTATGCCGACTCAATCGGTATTGACCATTACTTCGAACGTAGTTTACGGTAAGAAGACTGGTACTACTCCTGACGGACGTAAGAAAGGTGAACCGTTCGCTCCAGGTGCTAACCCAATGCACGGACGCGACAAGAAAGGCGCACTGGCTTCCTTGAACTCTGTTGCCAAACTTCCGTATTCCGAGGCACAAGACGGTATTTCCAACACGTTCTCCATCGTTCCTAAGGCGCTGGGTAAAGACGAAGAGTCCCGTAAGTCCAACCTGGTATTCATGATGGACGGATACTTCCACAACAACGCTCAGCATTTGAACGTTAACGTGTTTAACCGTGAACAACTGATCGATGCTATGGATCATCCGGAGAACTATCCTCAATTGACCATTCGTGTATCCGGCTATGCTGTTAACTTCATCAAGCTGACCCGTGAACAACAGTTGGATGTTATCAACCGTACATTCCACGGTACAATGTAATTAAATTAACTGTGTAATACAGTTCTTGTATAAGATGTAATAGGAGTGAGGTGATACCGCCCTTGATTCAGGGGGCGGTAAAATCTTGCTAAAAATTAATTAAAATTTTAAGTTCTTTTCGAAAGGAAGTCATCATATGGCTAATGGACATATACATTCCTTAGAAACGTTCGGGACCGTAGACGGGCCTGGTATCCGTTTTGTTCTATTTATGCAGGGCTGCTTATTGAAATGCCAGTATTGTCATAACCCGGATACCTGGGGGCTTAATGAAGGCAGAGAAATGAGCATCGAGGAAGTGCTGGCGGAAATCGAACCTTACCTGAATTATTATAAGTCTTCAGGTGGCGGGCTTACTGTATCCGGCGGCGAACCAACGCTGCAGGCGCATTTTGTCAAACAACTGTTCACTGAAGTGAAACAGCGCTGGAATCTGCACACCACACTGGATACAAATGGCTATAATGATGGTTCGAAGATCAGCGATTTGCTGGATGTTACTGATCTTGTGCTGCTCGATCTCAAGCATATCGATGATGAAGCGCATATTAAGCTGACCGGTAAATCGAATGATCGTACATTGAAGCTGGCCCGCTGGTTGTCGGATCATAACCGTAAAATGTGGATCCGCCACGTGTACGTTCCTGGCATCCATAATAAGGAAGAGGATTTACTGAATCTCGGCCGATTCATTGGAACGCTTAATGGGGTAGAGAAGTTTGAAATCCTGCCTTATCACCAAATGGGGATTTATAAATGGCAAGAACTTGGCCGTCCCTATGAGCTAGAAGGGGTACCCTCACCGACCGAAGAAGAAGTGCAGCGCGCTTACCGGCTGATTGAAGAAGGACGCAACGAGACAGCACTTGTTAAGTGATGATACTTATTATAGGAAGCCGAAGCCGTATCTTGCAGTAGCTTATGTACTGCGGAAACGGCTTTTTTGCTTTTTAATGATCCAGAAGGCATGTTATGTTTCAGCATATTAAGGGACTATTTTGCAGGAATAGTGATTTTGTGTAGAGGTTTAATGACGCAAGGTTTATTCTCTATGGAATTATTTTTCAGTATATGTAACTATAAATAACGTGGTATGTGACTGATTAGAGGTGTATTCGCTTACATTAGAGTATTTTATCCCTATAGTAGATGAATCTTAACCTTACGATTACACACACTGTTTTTTATAATAAGAGTTGTAAGGGAAATTAATAAATAGGGAGGGTCACCCGTAATGAGAAAAAGTATGACTATGCTGTTGTCCCTGGTTTTTGTCTCTTCTGCTTTGCTGGCTGGCTGTGGAGGCAACAATAATAAGGCAAGCAACAATGGAGAAACTGCAGCACCAAGCAATTCAGCTGCTGCAACCAATGCTGCTGCCACTGATGAGCCTGCCAGCGCTGAGCCATTCGAAATGACGATCCGTCATACGCAGGTTGGTGCTGATAAGCAGAAACGTCTTGCTATTCTGGAGGATGTGGTAGGCAAGGTTCAGAGTGAAGTGCCGGGCCTGACATTCAAACTGGATGGTGTAGATTCGGATGTGAACCGCAAAGAGAAGCTGCGCGGTGAAATGGCCGCCGGCAATCCTCCGGCAGTGTTCGATCTCTTTGGGAGCCCTGACTCCAAAATATACGCCAAAGAAGGAAAATTGCTTGACCTGACCCCGATCCTCGAAGAATTGGGCATTAAAGACAAGTTCTCGAATCTTGATCCATTTACTTATGAAGGCAAAATTTACGGATTGCCAATCGGCGGTTCCGGTGAAGGTTTCTTCTATAATAAAGAATACTATGGCAGCAAGGGCTGGGAAGCTCCGAAGACCTTTGCTGAGCTTGAGAAGCAACTGGCCGATATTAAGGCTGATGGCAAAGTACCACTGGCTGGCGCATCCAAGGCTGGCTGGGTGCCACTGATGCTGGCCAACCACCTCTGGTCACGTTATGCCGGACCGGATGTAACGGCTAAATTCGCGACTGGTGAAGCCAAATGGAGCGATGCTAATGTAGTGAAAGGTTTTGCGAAATACAAGGAATGGGTAGATAAAGGCTACTTCAAAAAAGGCGAGCTTGGTTTCGAATATGCTGAGTATACCACCCAGTTCACTAGTGGCGAAGCCATTCTGCTCTATGATGGGACTTGGAAATCCTCTGTATTCAAAGCAGGACAATCCGGTGAAGGTCTGATCGGCAAGGTTGGATTCTTCAATATCCCGGCGGTTGACGGCGGGGTAGGCGACCAAACGGCACTGATGCGCGATGTGAACAACGGTTACGGGTTCTCGGCTTCAGCGGCAGATGACGAGCGTCAGCTGGCTGCAGTGAAATCTTTTATCAAGAATATGTACAATGAAGAAATGCAGCTTCGCGGTCTGGTAGAGGACGGAGTGCTGCCGGCCATGAAGATTGATCAGAAAATCCTGAACGAGAATATTACCGATGATCTGATGAGTGAAATCGTAGCGGTACTGAATAATTCCCAGTCTTCATTCCCTGCCTTTGACTCTCTGGTTCAAGCGGATGTCACCACCGAGATCAGCAACATTCAAATTCAGAAGCTGATCGGCGGACAGACAACACCTGAAAAAATGGGCGAGGCGCTGCAAAAAGTTCAAGAAGAAGCTAACGCAGCAGTGGAATAGGAACGGTAAATTCTATGTACCCTGGTGCTTGCTCCAGGGTACATTTTTAAAATCTGCCCTAATCGCTCCCAGATAGTATAAGCAATCGGAGGTAGTCATGAATAAATCACTCAGAAATCCATTGGTCTTTATCCTGTTTGTTATTCCTGCACTTGTATTGTTCTTCATGTTCTTTATATATCCGATCTTCAGCTCACTTTATTACAGCTTCACCAGTTGGAACGGAGTATCGGATACGGTTAAATTCACCGGCCTCACTAACTTCAAAAAAGCGCTTGGAGATGAACGCTTCTGGGTTTCGGTGAAGAATAACGGCTGGTTTATCCTGTTCTCCGTGTGCGTGCAGGTTCCCCTGATCGTATTCTTTTCACTTTTGATTGCCAACGTTAAGAAACTGAAAGGACTCTACAAGACAGCCGTATTTATGCCTTCTATAATGTCTACTGCGGTAATCGGCATTCTGTGGGGATTTATTTATGAGCCCAATATTGGTCTCTTTAATAAGCTGATTGGTCTCGTTGGCATTGAGCCGGTGTACTGGCTGTCGGATGAGCGGTTTGCCATGCTGTCCATTCTGATCACGAATGCCTGGCAGTGGACCGGATTCTACATTGTTATGGTGCTGGCGGCTATTCTATCCATTCCTAGTGAACTGGATGAAGCTGCGGCCATTGACGGCGCTACCGGCTTTCAGCGTGCCACACGCATCACACTGCCGCTGATTGTGCCGATCATTTCCGTAGTTATTATGCTCTCCATCGCTGGTGCAATGAAGGCTGCGGATATCGTCATCGTGATGACGAAAGGCGGCCCGGCTGGATCGACTGAGGTCATGGCAACTTATATGATAAAATACGCGATCACCAATTTTAAATACGGCTACGGCAATGCCATCGCAGTTCTGATCTTTGCATTCACGCTTGTGGTTACGGCGCTGTATCATCTGCTGTTTGCCCGGCGCAATGAAAGGATTGAATACTGATGCCACGCCTAAAAAAGAGTCTGCCGCATGTTGTGCTGTTGTCATATCTGCTTGTTATTCTTTTTCCTTTCCTGTTCGTCCTGTTCTCTTCAGTAAAGAAAGACAACAACGCGATCGCCCTGAATCCATTTGGCATTCCGAAGGAATTTGCCTTCTCCAACTATGTGGAGGCCTGGGTCAATGCCAAGATCAGCACTTACTTCTTTAACAGCTTGTACATTTCAGTGTTGGCTTCCGTTGTTTCTATTTTGCTGGCGTCGATGTTTGCCTTTGCAGTCACACGGATGCGGCAGGGCAAATGGAACGGTATCCTGTTCTCGCTTGTACTGGTTGGAATGCTTATTCCTAACAATGCGCTGATGCTGCCGATTTATACGATTGTGCGCAAACTGCACATTCTGAATACACATTGGGCATTGATCATCCCTTATATTGCCAATGCAATACCGTTTACGATTATTATTTTGGCCGCATTTATGCGTTCGTTGCCCAGTGAAATTGAAGAAGCGGCAGTTATGGATGGCTTGAAGGCTCCCGGTATCTTTGCTAGAATTATTGTACCTCTGACGGTTCCCGCCATGGTTACAGTATTCATTGTTAATTTCCTGGGAAATTGGAATGAATTTTTGCTGGCTAACTATTTTCTTTCGAATGACGAGCTGCGCACACTTCCGGTGGGAATGGTCCAATTCCGCGATCAGTATCAGATGAATTATGCGCAAATGTCTGCAGGCATTGTCTACAGTGTGCTGCCGGTCATTATTATTTACGCCATTTTGCAGGAGAAAATTATTGAAGGCGTAACAGCAGGCAGCGTAAAAGGATAACCTTATTCACAGTCAGGAGCACTGCCGATGAATTTGCGCTATAAATTATTTACGGCATTTTTGGGCCTGATTATCATCCCCTTGTTTATTCTTGGCATGATTATGTTCTTCGTTACTTATAATTCAATTGAGAAGAAATACAGCCAGCAGTCCGAGTATTCACTTAAAGCGATCAGCTACAGCATCTCCAGCGTCTTTAAGGACATGAACAACGTGACAGACAACGGAATTGCTACCTCGGTGTTTCATATGGCGCTCAGCGCGGATGATCCTTCGAAACAGGATCTGACTGATGCTGAGCAGCTGAGCCTGAATGCCAGCCAGCGAAATTTCCGTAGTCTGCTGTATAATCACCCTTCGATCAGCTATGCCTTTCTGTACAATTTTAACGGTAAAGGCAGCTCGGAGATCGTATCGGTATTCAACAAGGAAAATTTCCGCACACTCCCTTACGATAAATTCAAAGGAAGTGCTCTCTATCAGGAGGTCATGAAGCTCAATGGTGTGCCGAAATGGCTGGCACCGCATGAATATCCGGAACTGACAGGAACAGAAGCAGTGTTCACACAGATCCGGCTAGTGAAGGAGCTTAGCTTCTTTGAGGACATCGGCATTCTGGTCGTGCAGATTAAGAACTGGGAGTTCGAATCCATATTCCGGAATTTGAAGATTGGGGACAGTAACCAGAAGGTCTCTTTCATGCTGGTGAACGATGACGGAATGATTCTGCTGGATCCGGACCGCAAGCTGGACGGACAGGATTTCCAGTCGTTTACGGCGAAAAATATTACCTTCAAGGAAGGTTTTCAAAGCTTCAAAACCCAGTTCGACGGGGAGAAAAGTATTCTGTCCGTCTATCATTTGAAAGAATATCCATGGAGCCTCGTTTCTATCACCTCGTGGGGTTCATTGTCACGGGAGGTTACAGTGTTCGCCCGCTGGTTTGTCGGGGTTATCTTTCTCTGCTTCCTGGCTGCCGTCATCTTTAATTTGTTCTTTATGAACCGGATAACGGGCGGGATTGCTGTTATTGTCCGCTTTATGCGGCGGGTGGAGGATGGCGATCTTACTTCAAGGGTTGAGGAAAAGGGCAATGACGAGATGACATTGCTTGCGAAGGGCTTTAACGATTTGATGGATAAAATCAACGGCTTGTTTAATCGGATTCATCTGGAGCAAAGGCGGAAGAATCAGGCTGAGATGCGGGTTCTGCAGGCACAGATCAAGCCGCATTTCCTGTTCAACACGCTGGAGTCGATCAATGTGCTTGCTGTACAGAATGAAGGCCGCAAGGTTAGCGAGATGGTCTACCGGCTAGCCAGCATTCTGCGGATCAGCATTCAGGACAGGGATGAAATCACACTGGAAGAAGAAGTCACCCACCTGCGCAATTATCTCGATATCCAGAAATTCCGCTTCGAGGATGTATTTGATTATGAAATAGACATCCCCGAAGGGCTTATGGGCTGCGGTATCCTCAAGCTGACACTGCAGCCGCTGGTGGAGAACAGTATCCAGCACGGGTTTGAGGGGATCGGATACAAGGGCAAGGTGACTGTAAAGGGCTGGGAAGACCGCGGCAACTTGATCCTGCAGATTGAGGATAACGGAATCGGGATGACTCCGGCCCAGCTCTCGATGTTCCAGTATATGATCCATGAATCTGCGGAGCAGGCGGGACAGAACCAGGAGCATGGCATTCATCCGGAGCGGCGTGGTCTTGGGGTGCGCAGTGTGGCCGACCGTATCCGGATTGAATACGGCGACCGATACGGGATATTCATCTGTGCCAGTCCCGGTGAAGGAACAATCATTCATTGTGTCATACCTAAATACGGGCAGGGAGAAGATCATTATGCTAAAAGTATTATTGGTTGACGATGAAGCCCCTATACTGAACAATCTCAACAAGGTGCTGCCATGGCAGGAGATGGGGATGGAAGTTGCCGGCATGGCCCGCAGCGGCATGGAAGCCTTACGAATTGCCGAGGAGAACGCGCCTGACCTTGTGCTATGCGATATCCGCATGCCGGTGATGGACGGCTTGACGTTCATCGGCAAGCTGCGGGAGATGGGACTGGAGAGCGAGGTACTGCTGCTTAGTGGTTACCAGGAATTTAATTACGCCCGGGAAGCCATACGCCTTGGTGTAAAGGAATATATCTGCAAGCCGATTCATTATGAGGAGCTTGGCAACAAGGTGCGGGAGATCGGTACGCAAATCCGCAGCAGGCAGTACAAGGATAAGCTGTACAACAGCATTCCGCTGTTTCAGGAAGTGCCTGCAGCCGACGATTCTGTCAAAAAAACACCGGATCAGTTGATGAATCTGGCAGTACAATATATTTCGGAGCGGCTGCATTATGATCTGGGCATAGAGGAAGTCGCGAACAAGATAGGTATCAGCGGCAGCTACTTCTGCCTGTTGTTCAAGAACCGCTTTGCGATGACCTTTGTGGAATATGTGACTCAGCAGCGGATTGAAGCCGCCAAGTTCATGCTGGCGAGCAGCGACAAGAGCATCACGGCGATTAGCTCCGGAGTAGGTTATCAGGAGCGGCGTTATTTTACTAAAGTGTTTCAGAAGCAGACAGGGATGTCCCCCAAGGAGTACCGTGATCAATCCAGGGAAGTGTAATTGTGTTGCTGTCAGGGCGAGTGTAAGGCCTGGCGCAAGTAATGTAAGAGGAAACCGGCATTGTAAATAACTATAAAAGGCGATTAACCTTGAACGTGAAGGCAAATCGTCTTTTTTGTTTGTAATTTCTCACAGGTTAAAAATGGATTTTGATCTTTCTTTACATTTAATGAAACTTTTAAGGGCTTACTGCGTCTAATACTATGTTTTGTAAAAAGCATGTGGCAAAATTTTGCCTGCTTGTCCCTTTGGGGGCATCATGCGTTTTGCGGGGAATATAAGGATTACAGAGAGAGAACTGCAGGCCTTATATACTACAACTGGGAGTAGAAGGAGTCATATCATGAATTTTAAGAAATTATCATTAGCTGCTGTTTTGGCCATTGCACAGGTTGCCGCAGCAGTACCGGCTTTTGCCGCACCCGTCAGCACCACTTCACCGAGTAACGTGAGTACCGCAGAGGCGACACCAACACCGTCTGCATCATCTGTACCCCTATCTACTGACCCGTCGTCAGGCGGATTGTTGGACGGTACAGCATCACCGACTCCGTCTGCAGAGCCTACGGCAACACCGTTGCCGCCTGCAACGGTTACCGGTCAAACGTACATGCAGACGAACGGTATGGATCCGCAAATGCTATCAGCTACAGGCGATGACCAGCTTGTGCTGATGTTGAACAGCAACAAAATGTACGTAAACGGTGTGTTATATTTGGCCAATCAGCCGATGGCAGTCAAGAACGGCGTGTCCTACGTCTCTATCCGGGCGATGGTGGAACGTGTAGGACTGCAGGTTACTTATGATTCCAAGGCCAAGGAAACCGTAGTTACAAAAGGCAGCGATGTAATGCGCTTTAAGCTGAACAGCAAAACCTATACAGTCAATGGCAAGAAGTCTACAATGAAGGGTGCAACCTACCAGTACAAAGGAACGTTTATGATTCCTTTGACCTCCATTACATCGGCACTGAAATTAAATTATGTATTGGATACTGCTGGGAAACGTGTAATTCTTACGCTTTCCACAAAGCCTAAGGCTTCTTTTACCGTTCAACCTACTGAAATTTATGCCGGTCAAACCATGGTCAACTTTGTGACCTCCAGCAGTTCACCGAATAATACACCTATCGTTAGTGATATATGGAGTGGAGACAAGCGGGACTATTATGATGAACCCGGTATTTATACCGTTACTTATTCCGTTGTGGATGCCAATGGACGCACGAGTGATCCGTACACTGCGACCATCAATGTTCTGAAGCCGAATGAAGCGCCGGTGGCAAATTTCGTCACCGACAAGGAACAGTACAAAATGGGTGAACCGATCACTTATACGGATAACAGCAGTGATCCAGACGGCGACACGATTACAGTAACATGGACCAATAAAGCCCAGGCGTTCTTTACACCCGGTCCAAAAGTCATCAGCCTGACTGCTACGGATTCCCATGGAGCCGTCAATACGTTTGAGAAAACAATTATTATTACGGAAGAACAGCTGTATAATGAAGAGGATTTTAACCGCCTGTTCGCGGTACCTGGTACAGCATTCAAATTTGACGGCACCCCGGTCCCTACTTGGCCGAATCTAAATTACGCCACGTCTTCCGAGCCGTTTACCCTGATCCGCAGCAACAGCCCGGAAACTGTGTTCAGCGAGGGTGTTCTGTACCGTGAAACGGCTACAGGTGCAACACGTTTCCTGATTCACCATAAGAATAATTTGTCGATCAACACCAAGGTATATGTGATTGCCACAAATGACAATATGTATCCTGCGACAATTACAACCCAATATTCGGGATTTGGCGGTCCTAGCTCATTTGCAGAGCTTACCGGACAGAAATCTGTAACACGGTACTGGGAGTCGATGCTGAACGGGAGCTCGTACAAGCAAACGGTAATCCAGCCAGGACAAAGCGTATCGATTCTTACGGAACTGAACACTATAGCCATGAAGCCAAATGATAACGTCTCGATGCAAGCTGATATGTATAGTGATTTAGCAGTTACCTATTCCGTAATGATGATTGATGCGAATAAAGAGCCGATTTCTTCACTGCCTTTGACGCCTATCTTGCCGCGTGACGGAGTGCATAATCGTGGTACCTATCCGGATTCTACTCGTCTCATTAACGTTTCGGATTTGGTGGGAACCTCTCCAGCCAGACTCGTGATCGGCGATAATAACAATGATCCGAACTTGCTCGGCCTCGATGCCCTGACAGGCCTCCAGGAAACCAATCTGGGGAACTTCGGTGTACTGTACAAAATCAGGCTGGAGCGGGTAGCGGCCAATACGCTGATTACCTTTAACCCGCGTGGAGGAAACTATATGGGCACCGTTCTTGTTAACGGCAATCAAGTCGTACAGGTGCCAAACGAGAAAAGTCTGGGTAGTTCCGATTTGAACAGCGTTGTGTACCGGACCGGTGATTATGAAGGTCCAGTAGAGATCCTGTTTACTCCGGCTTCCGGCAGTAACCTGTCGGTCAACTTCCTGTTCACACCACTTCCTCCGAAGAAATAAACAGGGAAGTACTTAAGTAATACTGGAATGTCCGGCAACGGACATTCCAATCCACAAAAAAAGGCTGCCGCTTCCATCAAGGAAGGGTAGCTTTTTTTGTGTCAAATATAGGGTCATTGGATCTGAAGTCTTCCAGCAAGCAAGTCTTGGGTGGCACGTTTCATTGACGGGGCATTTGTTTTGGGGCATTATAAAGAGAGTGCAATACAAATGACCTTTGTTATGGGAGATGAGCGAATGCTGTCGACAGAACAAATACTGGAAGCCATGTCGGGGCAGGGACTGCGAATCACCGATCAGCGCAAAACGCTTGCCAGGTTATTCGGCGAGAATACGGGATATTTGTCGGCGAAGGATGTTTATGAGCATATGGGCCGCAAGTACAGCGGGCTCAGCTTTGATACAGTTTACCGCAACCTGCGTGTCATGGAGGAGCTGGGTGTGCTGGAGCAGGTGGTCTTTGAGGATGGCGTCAAGTTCAAAGGCAGCTGCAATCAGGATCACCACCATCACCATATGATTTGCCTTCAATGCATGAAGACTTACCCGATTCAATTCTGCCCGATGAATTTAACGGATACTCCGGATCAGTTCCGGGTGGTCAAGCATAAATTTGAGGTGTTCGGTTACTGCAAGGATTGTGAACAGAACCGTGAAGAAGAGACGGGACTTGCAGCGCACGGCAAAGAAGGGCACTGATTATGCCTATTATACGCAGAACGATCCAGGCCCCAATCCGCGTGTACCGCAAATTTATTTCGCCGCTTAAACCGGCGACCTGCCGCTTTTATCCGACTTGCTCAGCCTACGCGCTGGAAGCAATCGAAATCCATGGCCCGCTCAAGGGTTCGTGGCTTGCCGCGAAGCGAATTGGCAAATGCCATCCCTTCCATCCCGGGGGACTGGACCCGGTACCGCCGTGCAAAGAACACTCTGCCGGGGACGAAGCAGCTCCCACGACTTGACATGACGCCTGCATTTTGGGTATATTTTGGATAATAACATTAATTTCCGAGGAACGGATGAGTAGATCGGGACGACCATTACAGAGAGCCGGGAAGAACAGCTGGGAGCCGGTATGGTACGCGGATTGAATATGGTCCGGGAGGAACTGTGTTCGAGCTGGAGCCGATTGTCGCGGCTTAAGTAAGATAGCAGCGTGTTCCAGCGTTAATGGACAGTTCCGGAAGGGAACTGGCGAAGCCTGTGTTCTGTGAAGAACCAGGGAACTTTGGGTGGTATCGCGTGAGTATACTCTCGCCCCATAAAGGGGCGGGAGTTTTTTGTGTTTATTGTGTTTGCCAAGACGAAAGGATGACATGAAATGAGCGATAAGAAAACTTTTTACCTGACTACACCGATTTATTATCCGAGTGACAAGCTGCATATCGGGCATGCTTACTCTACGGTAGCTGGAGATGCTATGGCCCGCTACAAGCGCCTGCGTGGCTATGAGGTCCGTTATCTTACCGGTACGGATGAGCATGGGCAGAAGATTGAACGAAAGGCTGCTGAAGCTGGCAAGACCCCACAGCAGTTCGTTGACGATATTGTCGTCGGCATTAAGGATCTGTGGCGCAAGCTGGATATTTCCAACGATGACTTCATCCGCACGACGGAGGAACGGCACAAGAAAGTGGTACAGGATATCTTTGACCGCCTGCTGAAGCAGGGCGACATCTACAAAGGTGAGTATGAAGGCTGGTACAGTATTCCAGATGAAACCTTTTACACCGAAACTCAGCTGGTGGATATCGAGCGGGACGCGAACGGTGCCATCACCGGCGGTAAAAGCCCGGACAGCGGCCACCCTGTCGAATTGGTCAAGGAAGCAAGCTATTTCTTCCGCATGAGCAAGTATGCTGACCGTCTGCTGAAGTATTATGAAGAGAACCCGGAGTTTATCCTGCCGGAATCACGCAAGAACGAAATGATCAACAATTTCATCAAACCCGGGCTGGAGGACCTCGCGGTCTCCCGTACGACCTTTGATTGGGGCGTTAAGGTCAAGGGCGACGAGAAGCATGTCGTGTATGTATGGATTGATGCATTGACGAACTATATCACAGCCCTTGGCTATGGTTCCGAGGACCGCAGCTTGTATGACAAGTTCTGGCCTGCGAATGTGCATATTGTCGGTAAGGAAATTGTGCGTTTCCATACGATCTACTGGCCGATCATCCTGATGGCGCTGGGCGAGCCGCTTCCGAAGAAAGTGTTCGCACACGGCTGGCTGCTGATGAAAGACGGCAAAATGTCTAAATCCAAGGGTAATGTCGTGGATCCGGTTACGCTGATCGACCGCTACGGATTGGACGCGCTGCGTTACTATCTGCTGCGTGAAGTGGCATTTGGCTCGGATGGCACCTTTACGCCTGAAAGCTTTGTAGACCGGATCAACTATGATCTGGCCAATGACCTTGGCAATCTGCTGAACCGGACCGGAGCGATGGTTGAGAAATATTTTGGCGGTGAACTTCCGGCTTACGAAGGCAAGGTAACGGCGTTCGACGGCGAGCTTGAAGCGGCTGCGGGCAGCACCTATGCCAAAGTTGAAGAAGCGATGGAAAAAATGGAATTCTCCGTGGCCCTTACCGCGATCGGGGCATTCATCAGCCGTACGAATAAATACATTGATGAGACCCAGCCTTGGGTGCTCGCGAAGGATGAGAGCAGAACCGGCGAGCTGGCTTCCGTCATGAGACATCTTGTGGAGGGCCTACGCACCGCTTCGATTCTACTGCAGCCGTTCCTGACCAGCGCACCGGCGAAAATCTGGGAGCAGCTCGGCATTCAGCCGGGTGAGCTGACAGCCTGGGACAGCGGCAAAACCTTCGGCCTCATTCCAGCCGGAACGAAGCTGGCCAAAGGCGATCCAATCTTCCCGCGCCTCGATGTTGCTGTAGAGGTTGCCTACATCGCCGAGGCGATGGGTGCCGGCAAACCGGCGGCAGCAGAAGCGGAGCCTGCACCTGCAGGCGCTGAAAGCGGCGCAGCAGCTGAGCCGGAGGAAGAGCATAAGGAAGAAATCGGCATCGACGATTTTGCCAAAGCCGAGCTGCGCGTGGCCCAGGTCATCGCCGCTGAGCCGGTGAAGAAGGCAGACAAGCTGTTGAAGCTGCAGCTTGATCTCGGTTATGAGCAGCGTCAGGTGGTGTCCGGGATTGCCAAGTTCTACACTCCAGAAGAGCTGGTGGGACAAAAGGTAATCTGCATCGTCAACCTGAAGCCGGTGAAGCTGCGCGGCGAGCTGTCGCAAGGCATGATCCTGGCCGCTTCCAAAGGCGACAAGCTGACGATCGCAACCGTACCGGACAGCATGCCGAACGGCGCAATTGTGAAGTAAGCAGGCAACCAGAACAAATAACGGGTCTAAATGGGCAAATTCAACTGACCCGCCGAACGTCTGCAAGGGAACGCATGCACGCCAGCAATGGCTGCGGGCGTTCCTTTTTGTGATGGATACATGGGATACATGAAGCTTTGAAGCTGTATTTGACTCTGGCAGCAGAACGTCCGGGAGAACATGAGAGTTGACTTATCGTAACCATTACTATTATAATTCTCATAGTAAAATTTACGATTTAAGGAGTCGATAGCAATTATGTCTTTAACAAAACCACACAGAGGGCTGCTGCTGGTGCTTGCTCTGCTGGTAATCCTAACGCTTGCGGCCTGCGGTCCCAAGAGCAGCGGGAGTATCGTTGAGGGTAAAGTGAATGTAGTCACTACTTTTTATCCTATATATGAATTTGCCAAAGAAATTGGCGGGGAAGATGCCAATGTCATTAATCTGCTTCCGGTCGGTGTGGAGCCTCATGATTGGACCCCGCGCAGCCAGGATATCATCAATACTTCCAAAGCCCAGCTGTTTCTGTACAATGGTGCCGGACTTGAAGGCTGGGTGCCGAACTTCCTTAAAAGCCTCAACAGCGACAGTAAAGCCAAGGCTGTTGAAGTCAGCAAAGGCGTCAATTATATTATGACGGATGAAGAAGACGGGCATGATCATGGAGGCGAGGAACATGC
The DNA here is from genome assembly GCF_038593145.1 of Paenibacillus sp. FSL L8-0340. NCBI lineage: Bacteria > Bacillati > Bacillota > Bacilli > Caryophanales > Paenibacillaceae > Paenibacillus > Paenibacillus sp. FSL L8-0340. The sequence goes on along the minus strand of NZ_CP151967.1, from coordinate 5,182,093 downwards.
GCATGAAGGTGAGGGACATGCGGATGAAGAGCATTCCGAAGAAACAGGCACCGACAGCCTGCATACGGATCCCCATACCTGGGTAAGTCCAAAATCCGCGCTTGTGATGGCTGAGAACATTAAAGAGAGCCTCCAGTCCGTCGATCCTGAGCATAAATCTGGTTATGAGGAACGTTATAACAAACTTACAGAGCGCTTGCAGGCGCTGGATAGCAAGTTTACGACAGAGCTTGCCAAGCTGCCGAATAAAGAAATCGTCGTGTCCCACCAGGCGTTTGCTTATCTCGCGCGTGATTATGGTTTGAAACAACATGCCATCATGGGCTTGTCCCCGGATGCGGAACCACGCGGGCAGGATTTGCTGGATCTGGCGGCTTTGGTAAAAGAGGAAGGCATCCGTTATATCTTCTTCGAGGAACTGGTTTCTGACAAGCTGGCCAAAACCTTGGCTGGTGAAGCCGGTGTGGAGACGATGGTGCTAAATCCGGTTGAGGGACTTACCACCGAACAGGACAAGAATGGAGACAACTATTTCACATTAATGGAGAAAAATTTGCAAAATCTAATTCTGGCTTTACAATAGTAAGGAAAGTATAAGTGAAAGGCGGTACTTCACAATGCAATCGGTATCCTTGGACTGCCATCAGCATATGATCGAGATACAGGATCTTTCCTTCTCTTACGGAGAGCAGAAGGTGATTTCCAATCTGAATTACACCGTGAAGGAACGGGACTTCCTGGGAATTATCGGTTCCAACGGCGCCGGCAAAACAACCTTGCTGAAGATGATCGTCGGGCTCCTGCCCGCAACCAGCGGAGATATTAAATTATTTGGCCAGTCTGTCCGCAAGTTTAAGGATTGGGAGCGCATCGGCTATGTCCCGCAAAAAAATGCTTTCAACCCCTTGTTCCCGGCAACGGTCCGTGAAGTCGTGCTGTCCGGCTTGTACAACAATAAGAATCTGATCCGCAGAGTGTCCAAAGCGCAGCAGCGCCAGTGTGAGGACGCCCTTGAGGTAATGCGGATTCAGGATATTGCTGAGAAAAGAGTTGGTCAGCTGTCCGGCGGTCAACAGCAGCGTGTATTCCTGGCCCGTGCGCTGATCAATCATCCGGATTTGCTCATTTTGGACGAACCTACCGTGGGGATTGATGCCGAAACGCAAGCCGGGTTTTTCGACCTCATTCTGCATATGCATGCCCATCATCATATGACTTTCCTGATGGTGTCGCATGACATCGACATGATCAAAAATTATCTGGGGCAGGAGCCGGTTCAGAAAAACGGCAAAATCAATTTCTACTGCCGCCACTCTCATGACGTTCAGGATTGCGCCGTGGAGAACCTGCAGCATACACTTACCTGATCCGGGGCTGCACACAAATACACTTAATACTTCATACCAGTCGCTGACATACTAAATAGCTGCAGTAAATACAATATGCCGGATACCGTACCGTTAACCATCAGTCTGTTGCATCAGCAACTCAACCAGCAACTAAATGCAACAGAATTCCATATCAGCGCCAAAAGTGAGCAATCTATTGTATCATCTGCAGTAGGTTGCTCTTCTCCGCTGAAACAAGCAGGTTTACCGTTGGTCATCCATTGTACAATGATGACCAGGCTTTTGACCTTAGCCTTTATTCCGTACCCAGATCCCGCACCGGTAAAGCGTGTCCCGTAAGGGAGGAAAAGCGTTCATTCCTCCGCAATCACCAGATACCGCAATACACTTCTCCCACGCCAGCTGCACTTAAGCGGGTGTCCAGAGGGCAGAGCCCTTGGGGCCCTCCCTTGGAAGGGAGGGTTTGGGAGGGGTCGTAATTGTTTGAAATTTGGTTTGAAGCTTCTAAAAATAGATCTATCGAAATTCAGAGGAGAATATATCTTGGAAATTCTATTCAGTGACTTTTTTCAGCGGGCGCTTGCGGGCGGGCTGATGATCGGCATTACCGCGCCGCTTATAGGCGTTTTTCTTGTGCTCAGACGATTGTCGATGATCGGAGACACGTTGGCCCATGTGACCATCGCAGGTGTGGCGCTGGGCTTCCTGACCGGGTTTTATCCGCTGGGGGCAGGTCTGATTTTTGCGGTGGTGGCCTCCTTTGCCATCGAAAAGCTGCGCAAGGCGTACAAGAGCTACGCTGAGCTGTCCATCGCAATTATTATGTCAGGTGGGGTAGCGCTGGCTTCACTCTTTTTCACCTTAGGCAAAGGGTATAATGCGGATGTGATGAGCTATCTGTTCGGGAGTATCTATACGCTCAATAATACCGATCTGATTGTAGTGGGTATCGTGACGATTGCCGTAGTTGTAGTCGTGACGCTGTTTTTCAAGGAGTTTTTTCTGCTCAGCTTTGAGGAGGATGCGGCGAGTGTCAGCGGCCTGCCCGTGAAGCTGCTCAACATGCTCATTACGGTGCTTACGGCGCTTGTGATCAGTACGGCCATTAAGATTGTCGGTTCGCTGCTCGTGTCTGCGCTGCTGACGATTCCGGTGGCGATTAGTCTGCTGCTGTCACGCAGCTTTAAGTCTTCGGTTGTACTGTCGGTTATCATTGCCGAGATTGCTGTTGTGGGAGGTCTGGTAGTTGCGGGGGTCTGGAATCTGGCGCCTGGGGCAACAATCGTTCTACTGCTTATTGCCCTGCTGACCCTTACACTGATCGGCAAAAAAGGATTACCCTCTTAAGAATGTAACTAGCAAAGTGACCCTGAACCCGGAAGGAGAGCTGCCGCTTTGTCGAACCTGAATGCAGGAATTGCTTTTGCCGCTGGTGTGGCGTCGTTTATATCACCTTGCTGTCTGCCGCTTTATCCTTCGTACTTATCTTATATTACCGGGTTGTCCGTGCAGCAGCTAAAGAGTGGCAGTAACAGCAAAGAGGTACGTTTCCGCACCCTGTCGCATACGCTGGCTTTTATCCTGGGGTTTTCAGTAGTCTTTTATACGCTCGGCTTTGGGGCCGGGCTGTTCGGGCAATTTTTCAACGGGCAGCGTGATCTGATCCGCCAATTGTCGGCTATCCTAATCATTGTGATGGGACTGTTCCTGCTGGGGATTTTTCAGCCACAGTTTCTGCTGCGGGAACGCAAGCTTGATTTGAAATGGAAACCGGCGGGTTACGCCGGCTCCTTTATTTTTGGCATCGGCTTTTCCGCGGGCTGGTCACCTTGCATCGGGCCGATTCTGACGGCAATCATCGCGCTGTCTGCCAGTGATCCGGGAACTTGGTTTACGATGATTACCGCATACAGTATCGGCTTCGCCTTGCCGTTTTTCGCACTGGCCTTCTTCCTGGGCGGGGCGAGAAAAATCCTGAAATATTCCAATGTGCTGATGAAGATCGGTGGCGCACTAATGGTCTTAATGGGGGTTTTGCTGTTTACAGATCAAATGTTCCGGATAACGATCTGGCTGCAGGGAGTCACGCCGGACTGGCTAATCTTCTAGCTTAGGTAAAATAATCAATTCCCGCTTCCGGGAAATGTTCAAAAATCCGCTCTGTGATGAACTCCCGCAGGGCGGTTTGTTGTTCATCGGGGTACACATATTTATTTTGGCCCCAGCGGCCCCATTTCTTTTTGCGCTTTTCGATATCCATCTCCAGCTTTGATTTGGGGTAACGTTTCTCGATCACGGTTTTGGCCGTTTTGGTGAAACGGTGCTGAATCATCTCAAAAGTCAATCCTTTGCCCACATCTGTCGGAAGGGTTTTGGCCAGTTTCTCCAGCAGTTCCGCATAGCCTTCTTCCCAGCCGTCATGCCAGATAATCGGTGCGATGATAAAGCCCAGCGGATATCCGGCCCGGGCTACTTTTCCCGCAGCCTCAATCCGCTCCTCAAACCGCGAAGTAGCCGGCTCGAAGTTCTTGATGACATAGTCGGCATTCACACTGAAACGGATTCGTGTATGGCCGTTATGCTTCAGTTGAAGCAGCGGCTCAACATGCTGGTATTTGGTTACAAAACGCAGCCGCCCGAGCGGCTCTGCGGCCATGAAGTTGATCAGCTCCGTCAGGGAGCCGGTAATATGCTCCAACCCGAGCGGATCGGAAGTACAGGCGGCTTCAAAGGTAGTGATTTCCGGAGCGCGCTCTTGGAGATATTTTTTAGCGGCTTCGATGACGTCCCCGGTATTCACATAGACACGGATATAGGGCTTGGCCCCCAGCGTGGTTTGCAAATAACAATAATGGCAATGTCCCATACAGCCGGTGGCAATCGGAATCGCATAATCCGCAGACGGCTTGGACTGGTCAAAGGTTAACGTTTTGCGCAGGCCGACCACCAGTGTTCTTTTGGCGATTTTGTATTGCTCAACCTCGGTTTCGCCGGGCAGGTTCGTAATACGGTTATGCGAGGTCGTCATGCGATAGGGGATGTTCTGGGCTTTGACCCATTCCATAATCTGTACTCCTTTGGGATAATTAAGCGAATCCGGCTCGAAAAAAACCAGCTCTGGAATGAAAAGACCGGTCGGCTTTTTCTGTCTTTTGGCCGAGGGACGTTCGGGCGTTACTACAGTCATGGGTTCACGCTCCTTAGGGATGAGGATATCGTTATTGTGCCGGTTAAGGGCGGAATAAAATCATGGTAAACATCGCTATGCAGGGCAACAAGGGGCCGGAGGACTTGCCAAAGAGCGGCAGAAACATGTATCATTGTTAGAGCAAGGTTGGCCCCCGCGCCACGCTCATTATAGAAAAGAGGTAAACTTGAATGCCAACACCCAGCATGGAGGATTATTTGGAGCGCATATACAAGCTCATCGACGAGAAAGGATATGCGCGGGTTTCGGATATTGCCGAGGGACTGGAAGTACACCCCTCCTCTGTAACCAAGATGATCCAAAAACTGGATAAGGACGACTATCTCATCTATGAGAAATATCGTGGGCTTGTCCTAACGAGCAAAGGTAAAAAAGTAGGAAAACGTCTCGTTGACCGTCATCAGCTGCTGGAGGAGTTTCTTGGCCTGATCGGAGTACAGCAGGAGCATATTTATAAGGATGTGGAAGGCATCGAACATCATTTGAGCTGGGATTCTATCACGCGGATTGAAACGCTGGTGGAATATTTCCGGCGCGATGAAGCACGTCTCCAGACCTTATACGATATTCACCATGAGCTGGTCAGCGATTCTTAAACGAAGCAGATTTTTCTTGCTTTGCGCAACTTTTCCAGTTTTTTTACGTCAAAACGGGTAACGTTCTTTTTTTCTATGACCCCGTTTCCAAAGCAAACGGCCGTCTCCCTTATTTAAGGACGAGAGGGCCGTTTCTTTTTGTTTATACACATTTCAGAATGTAAACCTGGGAGGAATTATGAATTACCGTAAATGGATTGTAGGATTGCTGGTTTTTGTCTTGTGCCTGTCTGTAGGGTTACCCGGTGTCCGTGCGGCAGCGGTGCCGATTACGATTGAGCTGGATGGGGAAACATTGAGCAGTGATGTGCCGCCGTACATTACCGCTTCCAATGTAACGCTAGTGCCTGTGGCTGTAGTCAGCAGGGGACTTGGCGCGATAGTGGATTGGAACCAGAGCAGCAAGACGGCCACGATCAGCAAAGGGAACACCGTGCTGAAGCTGACCAGCGGCAGCACAACGGCCCTCGTGGACGGAGCTTCTATCAGCCTTGAAACATCGGTTCAGAGCCGGCAGGGCCGGGTGATGGTGCCGCTTCGTTTTGTAGGCGAACAGCTTGGGCTACAGGTGGCCTGGAATAAGGCAGCAAATAATATCGCCCTGTACTCGAATACCGAAATTATCAGTCCTGGGACCCCTTCGGTTCCAACTACACCGGCAACGCCTGAGGTGCCAACACCTACCGTGCCAACGCCAACGGTGCCGAAGCCAACCGTTCCTGAAATCCCGTCCATTCCGGGAGCAAAAACAGGCAAGGCGATGAAAGGTGCCTGGATCTCCACCGTATTTAATCTGGATTGGCCGTCGACTTCTTCGGCGAACAATGCCGACAAACAGAAGAAAGAGTTCAGCACGATGCTGGACAAGCTGCAGGCCACTGGCTATAACGCCGTATTTGTCCAGGTCAGACCGTCAGGGGACAGCCTGTATCCTTCGGTGCTTGTTCCCTGGTCCAAGGTGTTAACGGGAACGCAGGGGAAAAATCCCGGTTATGATCCGCTGGAGTACATGGTTAGCAGTACACATGAACGCGGCATGGAGTTTCATGCCTGGTTCAACCCGTTCCGTGCAACCACGGATGCCAGCACTTCAAGCCTTGCCAGCAATCATGTAGCCAAGGCCCATCCGGAATGGATCGTAAATGCAGAGAACAAGCTGTACATTAATCCGGGGATTCCCGAGGCGCGCCAGCATATTATCGACACGGTGATGGAGGTTGTCAAAGGCTACGACATTGATGGTGTGCATTTGGATGACTACTTTTATCCCTCCGGCTCTTTCGCCGATGACGCGGCGTTCAATACATATAACGCCAAGGCTATCTCTAGTAAAGGGGATTGGCGGCGGGACAACATCAATGAATTTATTCGCCAGCTTGGCCGGGAGATTCACAGCGCGAAATCTGATGTTTCTTACGGTGTAAGCCCGTTTGGCGTATGGCGCAACAAGAAGGCCGACAGTACCGGATCGGACACAACGGCAGGCGTATCGGCCTATGATAACATGTATGCAGATACCCGGACATGGATCAAAAATGGCTGGATCGATTATATTGCACCGCAGATTTACTGGAGTTTATCCTTCTCCGCAGCCCGCTATGACAAGCTGGTAGACTGGTGGGTAAATGAAGTTAAGGGTACCGGAGTGAAGCTGTACATTGGCCAGGCAGCTTATAAGGTTGGAGCAAGTGATCAGAAGGCCGAATGGCAGAGCGGAGAGCAAATCATCAACCAGCTCAAATATAACGAACAGTACGATGAGGTTGCCGGAAGCATTATGTTCCGTGCGAATGATATAGTTGTGCGTGATCCGTTCGGACTCTCCAGCTTATTGACGTTCTATTTCAAATCCTGATGAATTACCGGCAATTGCAATCATAAGAAGTCATGAAACTTCCCCCGTGCTCATAGATAAGCAATAGGATCTATGGAACGGGGGTAAACTCTGTATGGAGATTAATGCTGTGTTTGAAGGCGGTGGGGTAAAGGGAATATCGCTCGCAGGAGCGGTAGAGGCGACGGAACATGCGGGCCGCACCTTCCGTAAAGTAGCCGGAACCTCCTCGGGTTCCATTATCGCCTCGATGCTGGCTGCAGGTTATAACGGTGAAGCCATGAGCCGGATTATAAAAGGAACTTCTTTTTCTTCTTTTTTGAAACGGGGAGCGTTGTACAATACAGCTTACATAGGTCCTGCACTGCGGGTGATGATTAAAAAAGGCCTGTACTCGGGAGAGGCGCTGGAATCCTGGATCCGCGGCATTTTGCGGGAGAAAGGCATTGTCACCTTCAGCGATTTACCGCGCGGGAAGCTGTCCATCATTACTTCAGATATCTCGAACGGACGAATTGTTGTCCTTCCGGACGGACTGGAGGAATACGGCATAACCCCAGGCGGGTTTGAAGTCGCCAAGGCAGTCCGCATGAGCTGCAGCATTCCTTATTTTTTCGACCCGGTTATGCTGCGTTTAAGCGGGCAGGCTGCCCGGGGGAAGTCATTCACTGAACAATTCGTTTATTTCGTCGACGGAGGACTGCTCAGCAATTTTCCGTTATGGCTGTTCGATGAGAAACAAGCAGGTTTTATAAGTCCGGGGCACAACATCCCTACAGTCGGCTATCAGCTGATCGGGAGGACGGATCCCCAGCCTCACCGGATCACCGGTCCCTTTAGTATGCTGCAGGCACTGGTAGGGACCATGCTGTCGGCCCATGATGAACGTTATATCGAAACAGAGAAACTTGTGCGGACGGTCAAAATTCCGACACTGGGGATTTCTACAACCAGTTTTCATATTTCCCCGGTGCAGGGTGATGATCTGTACGCGGCGGGATATAAGGCGGGGGAGGAGTTCTTCAAAAACTGGAGGCCGCCCGTTCACAAGCTCACCCAGTGAGTCTCAATAGGGAACCCTCTCTCCCCGAGCCCCCATCTTCCCACCCCAGCAACTATATTAAAAAAGGCATCCCACACGTCAGTTATGCAACGTGGAGATGCCTTTTTGAAAAGATAAGAATTTATATGTTTCACGCTATAAATTATCCTTCTATTTCTCGCTGAAACGGATACCGTCCTTTTGAGGACGGCAAAGCCGTTTCCACTTGTGCTTACAGTTTTTGCTTGAGCAGCAAGAACCTGTTAATGATACTTTGGAAGCTGATCGTCGCTTTTACCCTTACTGCCCTCGATAACCTGGAACGGATAGCTTTTGCGTTTACCGGGTGCGGTTTGGGCTTTGCGTACCCCGGCCACTTTAGACATGGTTTTCTGTGAAGGCTTTACTTTTGTGCGCGGTCTGCCGGGAGTCCGTGTTTTTCCAGCCGGTGTCATCTTGTACCCGTAATAGAGCAGACCGAGTAATACCAAAGGAAAAAGGAATACCGACAACGTTCCGAAAACATCACTCAACATTCCTGTAACGAGACCCAGTACCGCAAGCGATACCGAAATCCAAAAAATTATAGCATGCCTCATAGGCCACTCATCCTTTCGCAGGATCCAATATGCCGCCTGACACTCTCACTTCTGTATATTCCCCTGCTTCAATTGCGGCATCAAGCTCCCGCATCCGGTTGAACGAGGCGATGGAGACTTCCACCATATCATCCTTTGGTTCCTTAGTGGTGAGCAGCTGCAGCCACAGCCCAGGATAACCTAAATACTTGAGACCCGGAATGTCCCGTACAGCGTTGGTGCCCTTCAGCACTTCAAACGATACGCCAATGACGACAGGAAGGAGAATAATCCGCTGCAGTACGCGCTGGGTAAGGTTATCCCAAGGGACAACGGAGTAAATGATTACACCCAGCACAATGGTCAGCATCATAAAGCTGCTTCCACAACGGTAATGCAGGCGGCTGTACTTCTGTACATTCTGAACAGTCAATTCCTCACCGGCTTCAAAGGCACTGATGACCTTATGCTCGGCTCCGTGATACTGGAACAACCGCTTGACCACCGGGGTCTGCGAGATAGCCCATAAATAAACGAGCAGAAGAACCAGCTTGATCGCACCTTCTACGAGGTTGTGCAGAACATAGTTATCAAATGCATTGCCGAATAAAAAATCTTCAACGAATACCGGCACCAGCGTAAATATTACCTTGCCGAAGAGAAAGGAGAGAATACCCATAACCGCCACGCCAAAAATCATGCCGAGGCTCCAGCCCTCATCCTTCTTCTTTTCTTTTTCTTTCTGCTGCTTGGCAAGCTCTTCCGGCTCTGTTTCATCCTCGGCATACGATTCCGCTGAGTAATTCAGATGTTTGGAGCCTTTGGCGCTGGAATCTATAATACTGACAATGCCGCGAAGCAGCGGAATCTTGCGCAGTTTAACGACCCAGCTCTTATCGCTTCTCGGCACCTCCAAAAATGTGATTTCCTGATTTTTCCTTCTTACGGCTGTTACGTTGATATGCTTGCCGCCGAACATGACGCCTTCAATAACGGCTTGGCCGCCGTAACTTGGAGTTTCTTGGGACAACCAATTCACCTTCCCATGTATTAATATGATTTATATAATACATTGTAACTAATTTATGCCCACATTGCTAGTTGGATTGCCTTTTCCTGTGCATACTAGCATTTAGAGAGCGGAGGGGCCGAAAAGCAATCCATATATTGAAAGTGAGGCAGTAAGATGAATAATGCAGGAAAGCAAAAATCGCAACATACGAACCCTTTTTATTTTGCCGTTGAACTGGGCTTTTTTGCCGGAATAATCTGGGGAGGGATCCGCTGGCTGATGTATGCCTTTCATTTTACCAAGGTTCTTCCGGGTTTTTTGGCCGAGCCTTTCTTTAAACATGAATTTCTGATGACAGCAGCCGGACATTTGGCCGGATACCTGTCTTTTATCGTGTTCTCGGTAGCAGCATCACTCTTTTATGTGCTGATCTTCCGCAAGCTGAAGGGCCCCTGGCCGGGGATGATTTACGGTGTTCTGTGCTGGTCCGCAATCTTTCTTGCCGGGTCGTGGCAATTTCTCATGCAGCCTCCGTTCAGGCTTCCGTGGAACTCTGTAATCAGTGAATTTTGTATCTTTTTACTCTGGGGTTTGTTCATCGGCTATACTGCGGCGATCGAGTATACGGATGAGCGGAAACGTGAGCAGCAGACAAGCCTGGCTTAATGGCCCGAAAAAACTTCTCAAGGGCATGACCCTATGTTAAAATACAATGTGGCTATTTCGAGAGGAGAATGAAAATGGGCAACGAGCGCGTCTCCAAGCTGCGTACGGTTTTGCAGGAACAAGGATTGGATGCGATGTTAATAACCAGCGGCATCAACCGCCGTTATTTGAGCGGATTTACCGGCTCTTCCGGTTATGTACTGGTGACCGGTGATGACAGTTATCTGCTGACCGACTTTAGGTACATGACACAGGCTGCAGAGCAGGTGAACGGACTTAAAGTGGTTCAGCATGGTGCGAAATTCATTGACACTGTACGCGAGCTGCTGCCGCAGGGCGGTAATGTCCGTGTCGGCTTTGAACAGGATGATGTAACCTTCAGTGCTTACACCGCATATGCTGCGGCTCTGCAGCCGGCGGCACTGGTTCCAGTCTCCAAAGCAGTTGAGAACCTGCGCATGTTCAAGGACAAGGAGGAGCTGGCCGTCATGCAGCGGGCAGCGGATCTGGCAGATGCAACATTCAGCCATATTCTGAATGTGATCAAGCCCGGCATGACCGAGCGTGATGTAGATCTGGAAATGGAATTCTACATGCGTACCCATGGGGCTACTTCTTCATCGTTTGACACCATTGTGGCTTCCGGTGAACGTTCGGCAATGCCTCATGGTGTGGCAAGCAGCAAGGTCATCCAGAACAACGAATTCGTAACCTTCGATTTCGGTGCGCTGCTGGACGGCTACTGCTCGGACGTAACCCGCACCATTGCGCTGGGAACTCCGGATCCCAAGCTGAAAGAAATCTATGATATTGTACTTGAAGCGCAGCTGCACACGCTGGCTAACATCAAGCCGGGTATGACCGGACGGGAGTGCGACGCTTTGGCGCGTGACATTATCACCCGTTATGGTTATGGGGAATATTTCGGCCACAGCACAGGCCATGGCCTTGGCATGGAAGTCCATGAATGGCCGCGGTTGTCCAAGCTTGCTGATGAAATTATGCAGCCGGGTATGGTAGTAACCGTGGAGCCGGGCATTTATTTGGAAGGCCTCGGCGGTGTGCGCATTGAGGACGACATCGTGATTACAGACAGCGGTATTTCGCTTCTCACACATTCGTCCAAAGATTATACGGTATTGTAAGGATCGCTTGAACAGGTAAATTATTGATTCCAGGAGGGATTTTTTGTGATTTCAGTTAACGATTTCAAAACAGGCTTGACCGTAGAGGTAGAAGGCGACATCTTTACTGTACTTGATTTCCAGCACGTTAAACCAGGTAAAGGTGCGGCATTTGTCCGCTCCAAACTGAAGAATTTGCGCAACGGCAACACAGTAGAACGTACATTCCGTGCAGGTGAAACTATTGGCCGTGCGATCATCGAGAACCGTGGTGTGCAATATCTGTATGCCAGCGGTGCAGACCATGTATTTATGGATAACGAAACTTATGATCAATTCGAATTGTCTGCTAAGCAATTGGAATGGGAGCTTAATTTCCTTAAAGAAAACATGACGGTGAACATCGTCAGCTACCAGGGCGAAATTCTCGGAATCAACCTGCCTACCAGCGTTGAGCTGAAGGTTGTAGAAACAGAGCCGGGCATCAAGGGCAACACGGCTCAGGGCGCTACTAAATTTGCTAAGGTAGAAACCGGATTGAACGTTCAGGTTCCTCTTTTCATTAATGAAAACGATGTTCTTCTGATTGATACCCGCGAAGGTAAATACATCTCCCGCGCGTAAGATTTGCCCTGCCTTAACTTACATTTATACCAACCGGCCTCCCTTGCATCCTGCGGGGGAGGCTTTTGGCTATCCGGGTAAAGGCAGCTGGTAAATCACGGAAAGAAACGGAAATTGGACGCTTTTTTTGTGAAACCATTAACGCATGATATGGTTTTCGTATTATACTGGTTTAAAGCGGGAAATCAAATATAAGCTACTACATAGAGCGAAATAGGGAGTGAATGGGACTTTGTCACTTTATGTCATGAAATTCGGAGGCAGCTCCGTCGGCGATATTGAACGCATGCAGCGTGTCGCCAAACGCATCGCAGACAAGCAGGATGAAGGGCACCGCTGTGTTGTGGTTGTATCCGCCATGGGGGACACCACGGATGATCTAATTGATCAGGCGAAGCAGCTGAACGCTCAGCCGCCCGCACGTGAAATGGATATGCTGATGACGACGGGGGAACAAATCTCTGTTGCGCTTCTTTCCATCGCATTGCACGGAATCGGACGCAGTGCCGTATCGTATACAGGCTGGCAGGCCGGCTTCGTCACCGATGAGACTCACGGCCGGGCACGGATCAATGAAATTGATCCACAGCGCGTACTGGAGTCACTGGAGCGCGAGCAGATCGTCATTGTAGCCGGATTCCAGGGGATGACCCAGAGCGGCGAAATTACCACGCTGGGCCGCGGAGGTTCGGATACGACAGCCGTAGCACTGGCAGCCGCCATCAAAGCGGATGTATGCGAAATTTACACGGATGTGGATGGCATCTACTCCACAGATCCGCGTATCGTGAAGAGAGCGCGCAAGCTGAAGGAAATCTCTTATGATGAGATGCTGGAGCTGGCCAACCTGGGAGCGGCAGTACTACATCCGCGCGCCGTGGAATATGCCAAACGATATCAAGTGAAGCTGGTCGTCAGATCGAGCTTTAATCATAATGAAGGTACTGTGGTGAAGGAGGAAGCGAGCATGGAGCAGGGAGTAGTAGTTAGTGGAATTGCCTATGACAAGAACGTGGCCCGGATCAGTATTCTGGGAGTGCCTGATTTTCCCGGCGTATTGGCCCAAGTGTTCGGCAAGCTGGCCGAAGAAGGCGTTGACGTAGATATTATCGTACAGAGCGGCGTGCAGAATGAGAAAGCGGATTTCTCCTTTACGGTGGCGCTTAGCGAGCTATCACGGGCCAAGGAAGTGATCGAGGGGCTGCACAGCGCACTGCCCTACCGTGAAGTCACTTCAGAGGATAATCTCGTCAAAGTATCGATCGTAGGCGCAGGCATGGTCAGCCATCCGGGTGTGGCCGCGCAAATGTTTGAGGTCATTTCCCAAAAGGGCGTAAGCATTAAGATGGTCAGCACCTCCGAGATCAAGGTATCTTGCGTGATTGAATCCGGCAATCTGCAGCAGATCATTCAGGCGCTTCATACCGCCTACAATCTGGATACAGAGGAGCAAGCCTTCGTCGGCGGTCCGCAGGACCGCCGCTAAATAACAAAAAAAGTCCTATTCCCGCTATAAAAGTGGAGAATAGGACTTTTTGTTATGTGCAGCTTTCCGCTGCTGTTATCCGAGACGCCGGAACCGGCCGACAATCTCTACGGTCTCCAGGACGTTGACGAAGGACTTTGGATCGGTTTCCAGAATCGTTTTTCTCAGTTCGGCAAGCTCATATCGGGTCGTTACAGTCATCAGCATTGTATTGCCTTCATGGCTGTAGCCGCCTTCCGCATTGACGACAGTAACGCCGTGAGGCAGGAGCTTGAGGCGGGTCAGCATTTTTTCCCGCTCTTTCGTGACGATGAAGCAGGTCAGCTTAATGTGGCGGCTGTGGATCATATCGACTACACGGCTCTTGACGAAAATACAAAGCATAGCGTAAAGGGCAGAATCCCAGCTTTTGAAGAAGCCGAGGCTAAGGATGACCAGACCATCCATTACAAAGAGAACGGTCCCCATTGGAATATCGTGTTTGCGCGTAATAATAGAACCAAGTATATCAAAACCCCCGGAAGAACCCCCTGCACGAAGCGAGAAGCCTACCCCGCCCGCAATAATTACCCCTCCGAAGATACTGGCAAGGATCGGGTCCTTGGTCAGTTTCACCAGGGGGATGACGGTCAGAAACCAGGTAGTGGCCAGTACCGAAAGCATGCTTAAGCAGATATACTTCTTCCCTACGACAATGAAGCCCCAGATCAGGATTGGAAGATTGATACCAAAATAGAACAGTGAAATGTACTTCGGATTCGTTAAATAACCAAGGATGGATGCCGTCCCTGCTACCCCGCCACTGAGCAGCTGATGAGGAATAAGGAACAGCCGGAGTCCGCTCGCCACCAGAAAGGCCGAGAAAATAATGATGGCCACATCCCTCACCTGTTTGGCTACTGTGTTTGAAACAAGCGGCACTACGAAATTACGAACTTGCATAACATAAATCCCCTCTTTTTCCGATGTCTTTATCCAACTATGAAAGTGTAACAAGAAGCTTGAAGCGATAAGTCCGGTTGTAGTTTATCCCACAGGCAGCCCTTATATTTTCCAGCTCCTCTTTTTTAGTACTGCAAAAATTATTTTATCATACTGATGATATTTTTTTATAGAGGGATTCACTATGATTTCTTTCACATCTTCCAATTGAAAACCGCCCATTTCTTATTGTCTAAAGTAGGCAAGTCCAGCATATCCATGGATAACAGCAGTTTTCCCGCGGGTAAAGTCTGGCAGGTTGCAATTCAATTTCCAAATGTAAAAAAGGAGTTGAACAGATTGGACAAGTATGTGAGCTGGATGGCGGCGCTTCGGCTGCTCTCAGGCAGTGTGGAAATAACGGCTGCGCTGATCATGCTGCGGCTGAATCAGGTGGACAAGGCACTGGCGGTCAATTCCGGGCTGGCTCTGGTCGGACCTACGATACTGGTCTTAACGACCGCGGTTGGCCTCACAGGGATGGCGCAGGAGCTGTCCTGGGGCAAGCTGGGCTGGATTGGCTGCGGGGTAGCCTTTCTCTTAATCGGGATTCTGAAAAAATGATAGATGATAGTCATAAAGCACAGGTACAAGCATAAATATGGAATAAAGCTATTAAAGTAGAGGACAACTTGGGGGTACTCTGTATGGCTAACGACTGGCTTTTATTGTTTCCCGAAAAAGTAAGGGCGCTGCTGAGAGGACTTCCTGTTCATTTGCTGGACAAGGTGGAGGAAATCCGGGTCCGCGAAGGGCGTCCGCTGGAGATCAACTATTCCGGCAAATATCATTTCCTCACCGGCGACGGCAGTCTGACCCAAAGACCCGAAGAAGCGTACAAGCCAAGCCGAGAGGACACTCACCGGCTGCTTGACCTGATCAGCAATCATTCGCTCTATACGATGGAAGAAGAACTGCGCAAGGGCTTTATCACCATCCCCGGCGGACATCGCATTGGACTTTCCGGCCGGACCGTCTTAAGCGGCGGCGGTGTGGAGCACTTGCGGGACATCACCGGCTTCAATGTCCGGATTGCCCGTGAGCTGCCCGGCATTGCCGACGGAATTCTGCCCTACCTGCTGGAAAGGGGGAGGCAGCGGGTCATGCACACGCTGATCCTCTCGCCGCCGCAGCATGGCAAGACTACACTGCTGCGCGATCTCGCCAGGCAGATCTCGACGGGGAGCCCAAGAGGGCGGGAGGGCAACCGGCCGGGACTGAAAGTTGGCATCGTCGACGAACGTTCGGAAATCGCCGGCAGCCGCCGCGGCATCCCGGCCTTTGACGTGGGTCCGCGTACGGACATCCTCGACGGCTGTCCCAAGGCGGAAGGCATGATGATGATGATCCGCTCCCTGTCGCCCGATGTGCTGGTCGCCGATGAAATTGGCCGTCCTGAGGATGCCGAAGCCGTCACCGAAGCGCTGCACGCCGGTATCTCGGTAGTGGCTTCGGCCCATGGCAAGGAAGTGTCCGAGCTGGCCCGGCGGCCCGGCCTTGGCGGACTGCTGGAACATCATATGTTCGAGCGTTATGTCATCCTGCACCGGACGGACGCCGGGCTGTCGTTCCGCATCCTGGACGGGCAGAAACGCGGGCTGCTGCTGGTCTCGCCTGAAGAGCGGCTGGGCGGTGACCGCCATGCTTAAGCTGTTCGGAGCCGTGCTGATCGTGCTGGCCGGTACGCTGGCCGGGTTCAAGCGGGCTGCGCAGTATGCTGACAGGCCCCGGCACATCAGAGGCCTTATCGCAGCGCTGCAGCGGCTGGAGACCGAGATTCTGTACGGCTTCACCCCGCTCCCGGAAGCGCTGCGCCGGATTGGGCTGCAGTCCAAGGATCCGCTGAAGGCGTTTTTTATGAGAGCGGCTGAAGAGATGAGCCCGCCACATGACCGCAGCGCCGAGGAAGCTATCCAGCGGGCGATGGATGCCCACTTCAAAACCGCCTCCCTGAAGGGAACGGAGCAGGAGATCCTCCGGCAGCTGAGCTGCACGCTCGGCACCAGCGACAGGTCGAATCAAAGCACGCATATCGCGCTGGCTTTGCAGCAATTGAAGCAGGAGGAGACAGTGGCCAGAGAAGATCAGGGCAAATATGAAAAAATGAGCAAAAGCCTGGGTCTGCTGCTTGGAGCATTGATCGTCATTTTGATCTTTTAGCGAGGTGCCAGGAATGAATATTGAAGTCAACGCGATCTTTCAGATTGCCGGCATCGGCATCATCATCGCCATGATTCACACGGTGCTCAAACAGATGGGTAAAGAGGACATCGCCCATTGGGTGACGATAGTCGGTTTCATCATTGTGCTGTTTATGGTGATCCGCATGCTGGACGGACTGCTCCAGGAAATCAAAACGATTTTTCTTTTTCAATAGGCAGGCCTTATGGAAATCATTCAAGTGGTAGGAATAGGGCTCCTGTCAACGGTTCTGATCCTTGTTCTGAAGGAACAAAAGCCCATGTTCGCCTTTCTGCTGACGACTGCGGCAGGCATTCTGATTTTCCTGTTCCTGATAGGCAAGATCGGCACGATTCTGGGCACGCTCGAGCGGGTGGCGGAGTCCTCCGGGATGGAAATGATCTATCTCAAAACCGTATTCAAAATCATCGGAATTTCCTATATCGCGGAGTTCGGAGCACAGATTGTGCGTGATGCCGGACAGGAATCCATCGCCTCCAAAATCGAGCTGACCGGCAAGGTGCTGATCATGGTGCTTGCCGTACCGATCATCAGCATTATTATCGAAACGGTGATGAAGCTCCTGCCCGCCTGATCCGTGACACGTAGTAAAAAGAAGCCAGAGAAAGGCGGGAGGAAAGGATATGCGTCAACGCAGTATTTTTCGTCCGCCAAAACTAAAAATGCTGCTGCTGCTCCTGTTCTGCCTGCTGTTTCTGTGGTGTGCGGATACCGCCAAGGCTACAGCCGCTGCGCCAACCACTGCTCCAACTGCCTCACCAACGTCTCCACCCACCCAGGGAGGAACTTCCTCTCCAGTGGATCAGTGGGTGAAGGGGCAAATGCAAAGTCTGCCGACAGACAAGGTGGAGTCGTACTGGGACCAGCTGATGAAGGATTACGGAGGATTTTTTCCGGACGGGAAGACTCCTTCGCTGATGGATATGCTGCTGCCGGGGGAGAAGGGACTCAGCTTCAAAAGCGTGCTGACCGGACTGACCTCCTACATGTGGCACGAGGTGCTATACAACGGCAAGCTACTGGTGACGATCGTTATGGTCAGTGTGCTCAGCATGATTCTGGAGACGCTGCAGACCGCTTTTGAACGGAAATCAGTCAGTAAAATCGCCTATATGCTCTGTTACATGGTTGTGCTGGTCATCGCAGTCAACAGCTTCAATATCGCAATCGGTTATGCCAAGGATGCCATCGACCGGATGATCGATTTCATGATGGCGATGATCCCGCTGCTCTTCGCGCTTTTGGCTTCGATGGGCAACATCGTTACGGTGTCGGTTACCCATCCGCTGATTGTTTTTATGATCCATGCGGTGGGCACGCTCATCCACACCGTCGTGTTCCCGCTGCTGTTCTTCTCGGCGGTGCTGCATCTGGTGAGCGCAATGTCCGAGAAATACAAGCTGACCCAGCTGGCCAATCTGCTGCGCAACATCGGAGCGGGAATGCTCGGCGTACTGCTGACCGTGTTCCTGGGCGTCATATCTGTCAGAGGGATTACCAGCTCGGTTACGGACGGAGTGACCATCCGTGCCGCCAAATATATTACGGGGAATTTCGTGCCGGTAATCGGCAAAATGTTCGCGGACGCCACCGATACGGTGATCTCGGCCTCACTGCTGGTGAAGAATGCCATCGGGTTGTCGGGCGTCATTATCATCCTCTTCCTTTGTGCTTTTCCGGCGATCAAAATCCTGGTTCTCGCGCTGATCTACAATGTGGCCGCAGCAGTCATGCAGCCGCTGGGCGAGACACCGATTGTAACCTGCCTGCAGACGATCGGCAAAAGCATGATTTATGTATTCGCGGCGCTGGCCGCCGTATCACTGATGTTCTTCCTGGCCGTCACGATCATGCTGACAGCCGGCAATGTCACCGTCATGATGAGGTGAACAGGGAACAGCTTCAAAGCGGTTTTTTCTCCAAAGTAAGTATTATCGAAGCGAGTACTGCGATGCAGTCCTAACAAAACTTGTAGGAGGTAGACAATGACCTGGTTGGGCGGATGGCTGCGGGAGCTCATTCTGGTGGTGCTGATGGCCGCCTTCGTGGAAATGCTGCTTCCGAGCAAGTCGATGGAGCGTTATGCCAGGCTGGTGCTCAGTCTGCTGGTCCTGCTTACTATGCTGAGCCCGATTGTCTCTTTTCTGAAAGGAGATGCTGCAGCAGAGCTGAGTGTGGCGATGGTGCAGCAGGAGAAACACGGCGGTCTTTTGTCCGGTGCAGGTGACGGAGCAGACTCGCTGGAGAAAATCCTGGCGGACGGGCGGATGCTGGCTGCAGGAGCGAAGGAACAAAGTCTGAAGCTGGCCGCCGAAGAGGTGGCTGGGCAGATGAGAGACCAGATTGCCGGCAGCACAGGGGTAGGCGGGGCAAAAGTCACCGTAACACTGGAGATGGGCAAGGCTCCGGGGGAGGGCGGCGGTGAAGAGGTTCCGTTAATCTCTTCGGTGACCGTCTCCTTGCCGGCAGCGGCCGGGGCAGTGGAGGCTGGGGGTACAGGTGCGGAATTAAACAATGGCGCAGACACAGCAGAGCCGATCATCATCCAGCCTGTGGAACCTGTGCAGGTTAGCCTGGGCGGTGAAGAGGGAGAGGCGGCTGAGGTTGGAACAGAAGCCGGGACATCGGTTGAAGACAGCTCCAGTGCAACTACCGATGAGGAATTGATCATCAAGCTGCTGGAGCAGAACTGGAATTTAGAACGCGGTGCAATTCATATTCAAGGCGGTAAAAACGGCGCCGAGAAATTATAGATATAGCTCTACCAATACGGCATACGCCGGTAACCGGAGGAGGGATAAGAAGTGGGCAATTGGCTGAAGAAACTGGAGCAATGGGCAGGGGGCGGGTCCGGCAGTCCGAAAAGGAGTCATACCTTCCGTTGGCTGATTATTTTGGGACTGCTGGGTGCGGCAATCATGCTGTTCAACTCCTTCGTGAACGTGAAAAAGCTGGACAGCGAGAACACTGGAAGAGAACCGCCGGTAAGCGAGAGTTCGCAGGCAACGCTGCAGCAAGGGGAATTGAGCACTCCCAATTCATTTGATGGCATTGAGCTGGCAATGGAGAACCGCACGAAAGAAATTCTGGAGAAAATCGTTGGTGTAGGCACGGTCGATATTATGGTCACTGTGGATTCTACTGAAGAAATTGTCGTGGTCCGGGATATGAACGATTCCCAGCAGCAGAGTGAAGAGACCGATGCCAACGGAGGCAAACGGCACACTACCCAATACACACGGGATGGCGAGATCGTCACCTACAGCCAATCGGGCGACGAAACCCCGATTATAACCAAGCGGATAAAACCCCAGGTGCGCGGCGTTCTCGTCGTTGCCAAGGGAGCGGAGAACAAAGTCGTCCGGGGATTGATTGAAGAGGCTGTCGAGAAGGGTCTGAACGTGCCTAGCTACCGCATATCCGTAGTGCCGCGCAAGCAGGAGCAGTGATTGATTACATGTACAAACTTTGAGGAGGAATAAAAAATGAAGGGCAAAAGACAAACGATTTGGTTGGTATCCATGCTCAGCTTAATGGTTGTGCTATCCGCATACTATTTATTCACAGAGGACTCCGGGGCCTCGGTCCCCCAGGAAACAGCGGGAAGTATTCAAGTGGATAACCTCAAGGAAACTGGCGCGAATTCAACAGTACTGGATAACGGCTTGGTCATTAATGAAGTGGACACAAAGGACGCACTTACTGCTGATGCCGGAACAACGGGTACTGCGGACGACAACACTGCCGTCGCTGCTGATGACAGCACCAATGACAGCACTGTCGCCGCGAAAGGTGACAACGATGATGCCGCAGTAAAAGATGACAGCACCCTGCCGGCGAATGCCAAAGGTGAAGACGCCGATAAGACAGCGGCCGCAAAGGACGACAAATCAAGCGATTCAAAAACCGCAGCTGCAGATACCTCCGCAGCAGCCGATAAAGATACTACAGCAGCTTCCACAGAGAAAACTCCAGCCAAGGGCGACGATGAAATTCTGGATGAGGTAGCCTCCCAGAGTGTTTCTGCAAGCAGCCTGTTCAACAACTACCTCTATGAACGCGAGCAGCAGAATCTGAAGAATTACAACGATTTGCTGGCCCTGATCAATGACATGGACAAAACCCCTGCCGAAAATGCAGTTGCCCATGAACAGCTGAACAAGCTTGAAGAAAAAGAAACCAAAATCACCGGAATTGAAGAGCAACTGCAGAAAAAATATGGTGAAGCCATTGTCAAAGAAGAATCCGGAGATGCTTACACCGTGGTGGTGCTGAGCGAGAAGCTGGATGTGAAGCAAGCAGTTGGAATCGTGGATCTTGTGATGAAGGAACTAAGCGTTTCCCAGGACAAGATCAGAGTCCAATATGTCAGCGAGCAATAATCAGCCTGTCGAAAACTAAAGAAAATGCCGAAAGAGCCCGGGTGCGCCCCGGGCTCTTTCCATTTCTATCGTTTGTGATATAATACATAAAGTTATCTTGACCGTATCAGAAGAGTGGCTTCGAGAGAAAGCTGAAGGAGTGAACTATTAAATGTTCAAGTTAAGCGAAATTAAGGAATTGATTAAATTGTTGGACCAAACCTCCTCCGTACACGAGCTGGAGATTGAAAGCGAAGGAATGAAGCTGGCTATTCGAAAACCGGATCGCCCTGAAGCTGATGGAACAGCAATACAGGCGACTCCTTATGGCTATCCCTTTACGCCGGCACCGCAGCCGCAAAGTCCGCAGCAAGTTGCACCTACGGCCGTTTATGAGATCCCTGCTGCACAGCAGCCGCCATCTTCACCCGCTGAAGGCGCATTACATAAAATTGTCTCACCGATGGTAGGGACTTTCTATAGTGCTGCTTCACCGGAAACCCCGTCTTTTGTTAATGTCGGCGACCGGGTCAGCGAGAAATCAACGGTTTGCATTATTGAAGCGATGAAGCTGATGAATGAGCTGGAGGCTGAAGTGCGCGGAGAGATCGTTTCCGTCCTTGCCGAGAATGGCCAGCTTGTGGAATACGGCCAGCCGCTGTTTCTGGTGAAACCGGAATAAAGCACGCAGAACTTGAGGAGCTTGCAAGCTTCGTTAAACTTTGGGAGGAAACGCATGAACATTCAAAAAGTGTTGATTGCCAACCGCGGCGAAATCGCGGTCCGCATTATTAGGGCCTGCCGTGAACTGGGCATTTCCACCGTGGCAGTCTATTCGGAGCCTGACCGGGATTCACTGCATGTCCGGCTGGCGGACGAAGCTTACTGCATCGGCCCGATGCTGTCGAAGGATAGTTATCTGAATTTTACAAATATTATGAGTGTGGCCACGCTTACTGAATGCGATGCCATTCATCCCGGCTACGGTTTTTTGGCTGAGAATGCCGATTTCGCAGAAATCTGCGGATCCTGCAATATTACCTTCATCGGACCGTCCCCCGACGCGATTACGCGTATGGGCGACAAGGCTGTAGCCAAGGAAACGATGAAGCTGGCTGGCGTGCCGATCATTCCCGGCTCTGACGGGCTGGTGGGCGATGTGGAGGAGGCTATTATGCTGGGCCGCGATATCGGCTATCCGATTATCGTTAAGGCTACCGCAGGCGGCGGAGGCAAGGGCATCCGCATTGCCGAGGATGAGGAATCACTCGTGAAGCAGATTACCGCCGCGCAGCAGGAAGCACAGAAGGCTTTCGGCAATGCAGGCGTATACCTGGAGAAATTCCTGACTGGCATGAAGCATGTGGAGATTCAGATCATTGCTGATAACCACGGCAATGTTGTCCATCTAGGCGAACGGGATTGCTCCGTACAGCGCCGCCGCCAGAAACTGGTGGAGGAAGCTCCATGCTCCGTACTTACGCCGGAGATCCGCGAAGCTATGGGCCAAGCAGCGGTGCGGGCCGCACTGGCGGTCAATTACTCAGGAGCGGGTACGCTGGAGTTTCTGCTGGGTCCGGACGGACAGTTTTATTTCATGGAGATGAATACACGGATTCAGGTTGAACACCCGGTAACGGAGATGGTTACGGGCGTTGACCTGATTAAGGAAATGATCTCTGTGGCTGAAGGGAACCCGCTGTCCTTTACACAGGAAGATATCGTGATTAACGGCTGGTCGATTGAATGCCGTATTAATGCAGAGGATCCGGAGCGTAACTTCATGCCTTCACCGGGAAAGATTGGCTTTTATCTGCCTCCGGGCGGACTGGGTGTACGTGTAGACAGCGCAGCTTATCCGGGATATACAATCTCACCTTTCTATGACTCGATGATTGCCAAATTGATTGTGTGGGCGCCTACGCGCCAGGAAGCGATTGCGAAGATGAAACGTGCGCTTGCTGAATTTGCTGTGGAAGGCATACATACTACAATTCCTTTCCATCAGAAACTGCTGGAGCACCCGGTGTTTCTGGACGGCAATTTCGATATCAAATTCCTCGAGGAGTATGAAATTTAGGACGGCTTCTCATTGTTTGTCATAAAGTTCGGCAAATGATATAGTATGTTTAATAAGAGACGTGCTTGGCGCTTGAAATTGTGAACAACTTTTTGATTGAAAGGTGTGAAGTCCAAAATGAGTACATTGCCGACGGAATTCGAACGTACGGAGATCGGTGAGATTCAGATCGCTCCTGAAGTGATCGAGGTTATCGCAGGTTTGGCAACCGTAGAAGTTAAAGGTGTGGCTGGCATGAGCGGCGGCTTTGCCGGAGGAATCGTGGAGCTTCTCGGACGCAAGAACCTGTCCAAGGGCGTTAAGGTAGAGGTTGGCCAACGTGAGGCGGCTGTAGATGTATCCGTCATTATTGAGTACGGCAACCGTCTCCCGGAAGTGGCTGGAGAAATTCAGCGCAACGTGAAACGTTCCATCGAGACAATGACAGGTCTGACTGTTGTGGAAGTAAATGTGCATATTCATGATGTGCAATTCAGAAACAATAACACTCCAGACAAGAGTGAAGATACAGACGCGGTTCTCCGCGTGAAATAAGGGCCAACGTTCTTCCATAAACCCCCGACAGCACCGTCGAGGGTTTACTCTAATTTAAGGAGGTTAAGTGACTCGTGGCAAAAATTTTGGACAGACTTCTGCTGTTTCTGTACAGCTTAAGTATCGGAATATTATCTGTAATTGCCATCCTCCTCTTAAGCGGCGCTATTCCGGATACGCTGGAGATTCCGGATGACCCTGCAGCGTATATAACTGTAATAGCCGTGGCTGTTATCCTGTTCTTGCTCAGCATCCGATTCTTCTACATCTCTTTGCGCCGGGACCGGGCCTCGCTGCCTTCGGTGGATCAGCGCACGGAGTACGGGGATATTCAGATCTCAATAGAGACCATTGAGAATCTGAGCCTCAAGGCTGCCGCTAAAGTAAAAGGGATCAGGGATTTGAAATCGCGCATTCGCGTTTCCCAGGCCGGTCTCGAAATTATGATCCGTGCAGTGGTGGACGGCGAGCATTCCCTTCCGCTGCTTACAACGGAAGTGCAGCGCCAGGTGCATGATTTCGTGCAGGAAACAACCGGAATTCCGGTTGCTGACGTTTCTGTATATATTGCCAACCTTACTCAGTCTCCAAGCTTCAAAAGTCGAGTGGAATAGAGGTGAGTTTCCCTATGTTCTGGAGAGAAGTATGGGAAAGTCACGGGGGGAGAATCGCCGGAGTCACCTTCGGCATCGTTCTCGGATTGATTTATTTGATTAGCGGTTTTTGGGATATGCTGTTCTTTGCACTGGTAGTGTTCATCGGATATACGTTCGGCAAAAGAAAGGATACCGCGCAGGGTCCCCTGTTTCAGTGGCAGGAGCTCGTAGCGCGGCTGTCCGGACGCTGGCGTCCCTTCAAGTGAACCGCTATAGTCTTTCTCCCGGAGCTGGAACCCGTTCGTTAGAGTTGCCTGTTTTGCCGGAAGAAGGGCTGTGCGGTTTTTTTTCTGGAGCAGGGCGGTAATCGGCTGGAACGTTGCAGGATTGCCCGCAGCAGTATCTCAATTCCCTCTGGCTAGCAGTTGAGATTAGGCTACAGGTTTATTTAACTAACGTAAAATGAAGTTTTGCGCTTGTTTAATTGCATTTTGTACATTTAAAATTGCAGTATTGGTCCGCAAAGCTTGTTTAGGGATAGAATTTGCTTGATTTAGCTTAAAATAATTGTATGAAATGCAACGCGACAGGCTGGTGTGGAAACACGGCAGTGTAATATAAAATGCAAGATTAGATTGTAGGAGGAAACACATGAAAAGACGTTTAGCGAGAGAGATTATTGTCCAAAGCCTGTACCAGATGGAAATGAATGACGTAGACAGTGCGGAAGCCGTGGAGATGCTGATTGAGGAAGCTTCGGAAGAGAATGAGACTGAACGTGTCATTACAGATGAAATTGAATTGAAGGCGTATGTCGTTGAGCACGTAAATGGCGTATGGGAGCATAAGGTTGCGATCGACGATATGCTTGAGCATTATCTTAAAGGCTGGCAGATGAGCCGGCTGTCCCGGGTGGACCGTCAGATTCTGCGCCTGGCCACGTTCGAAATGGTGTTTGGCAATGATGTGCCGGCTAAGGTTGCCGTCAATGAGGCGATTGATCTGGCCAAGCACTTCGGTACGGACGATTCCGGCAAGTTCGTCAATGGTGTTCTCGGCAAGATGATTCAGGAGATTGACACGCTCAAAGCAGACCTTTAAAGTATTCTATTTATATCTTAATCAGACAAAAGGGGAGAGACTTACATGACAGCAGCAATCATCAGCGGTAAACAGGTATCCGACGAAATTCGTATCGACATTGCCCGGGAAGTTACCGGACTGGCCGAACGCGGCGTGAAGCCCGGTCTTGCTGTCGTTCTTGTCGGTGAAGATGCGGCTTCTCAGGTGTATGTCCGCAATAAAGAGAAATCCAGCACCCAGCTTGGCTTCCATTCGGAAGTTCACAGGCTGGATGCCTCCACTTCCCAGGAAGAGCTTCTGAAGCTGGTGGCAGAGCTGAACAGCCGTGATGATATTGACGGTATTCTGGTT
This sequence comes from Paenibacillus sp. FSL L8-0340, assembly GCF_038593145.1. Taxonomy (NCBI): domain Bacteria; kingdom Bacillati; phylum Bacillota; class Bacilli; order Caryophanales; family Paenibacillaceae; genus Paenibacillus; species Paenibacillus sp. FSL L8-0340. The sequence goes on along the minus strand of NZ_CP151967.1, from coordinate 5,156,386 downwards.
CAGCTGCCGCTTCCGAAGCATATTGAAGAGAAGGCAGTCATTGACGCTATATCTGTGGAGAAAGATGTTGACGGCTTCCATCCTATCAATGTCGGCAATCTGGTCATCGGCGATGACAGCCTGCTTCCTTGTACGCCTGCCGGAGTCATCGAACTGATTAAACGTACCGGCACTGAATTGTCGGGCAAACATGCTGTAGTCATCGGGCGCAGCAATATCGTCGGCAAACCGGTCTCACTGCTGCTGCAGCGTGAGAATGCAACGGTAACAATGTGCCATTCGCGCACCGCGAACATTGCTGAGCTTAGCCGCCAGGCAGACATTTTGGTGGTAGCCATCGGCCGGGCTAACTTCATTGACGGATCTTATGTTAAGCCGGGAGCTGTTGTGATTGACGTCGGGATGAACCGTTTGGATAACGGCAAGCTTGCCGGTGATGTCGATTATGAGAGTGCCAAGGAAGTTGCCGGATACATTACACCAGTACCGGGTGGAGTGGGGCCAATGACGATCACCATGCTGATGAGCAACACGCTGATAGCGGCCAAACGCCGCCGCGGCCTGGAATAGGTCAGGGCTCATGGCGGCAGAACGGCAAGTCTACTCGATAAAGGATCTTAACCGTTACATCCGCATGAAGCTCGATTCCGACAACCTGCTGTCCGATGTGTGGATTCGCGGTGAAATCTCGAATTTCACCCATCACGGCAGCGGGCATATGTATTTCACGCTGAAGGATGAGAGCAGCCGGATCAAGGCGATAATGTTCGCTTCGCATAACCAGCGCCTGCCCTTTGTCCCGAAGGAAGGCACCAAGGTTATTGCCAGAGGCAATGTAACCGTATATGAACGGGACGGGCAGTATCAGTTCTATGCTACGCATATGCAGCCTGACGGGATCGGCAGTCTGTACATGGCTTACGAGCAGCTTAAGCGCAAGCTGGAGCAGGAGGGGCTGTTCGCGGCCGCACGCAAACGGCCGCTGCCGCGGTTCCCGCGCTGTATCGGGGTTGTGACTTCTCCTACAGGCGCGGCGGTTAGGGATATTGTGATTACGCTGCAGCGGCGTTTTCCGCAGGTGGCGATTGTGCTCTATCCCGTGCTTGTCCAGGGCAAAGGTGCAGGCCCTTCCATTGTGAAGGCCATTGAAACCTTAAATGACATGGGCGAGGCCGATGTGCTGATCGTCGGCCGGGGCGGCGGCTCACTGGAGGAGCTATGGGCCTTCAACGAAGAAGCTGTCGCCCGGGCCATCGCGGCGTCAAGCATTCCGGTCATCTCGGCCGTCGGCCACGAGACCGACTTTACGATCGCCGATTTCGCCGCCGACCTGCGGGCGGCGACGCCTACGGCCGCCGCAGAGCTGGCCGTGCCGAGTGCGGCTGAACTGGCCGCCCAGCTGCGCACGGCTGAGCAGCGGCTGCGCCAGGGCCTGCTGCGCCGCTCCCAACGCGGCGGCGAGCGCCTGGCTTCGCTGCAGCGCTCGCTGGCGCTGGTCGGCCCGCGCCGCCAGCTGACCCAGCACGCGCAGCGGCTGGATATGCTCCGCACGGCGCTCACACGCGCAGCGGAGACCCGGAACCGCCGTGCGCGTGAGCGCCAGGCGGTGCTGCACCACAGCCTGCAGCGGTTCCATCCGCTGGGCAGTGTCAGCGCTGCCCGCCAGCAGGCGGAGAGCATGACCCGCCAGCTGGCGGGGGCCATGCAGGCGCGCCTGCAGGACAAGCGCTCACGGTATGTGTCGGAGCTGCGCCATCTGGATGCGCTCAGCCCGCTCAAGGTCATGTCGCGGGGCTACAGCCTCGTCTACGATGAACAGGAACAGCATTTAATCAAATCGCTTAAGGAAGTTGAGCTTGGCGATGTAGTGAATATAAAGCTCAGTGACGGACAGCTAAGCTGCCAGGTATGGGGAATGAAGGAGGATGGCAAAGACGATGACGAAGGAAGCGGAACTGGATTTTGAAGGAGCCATGGAGCGGCTGGAGGAAATCGTACGTGAGCTTGAGCACGGCGACGTTCCCCTGGAGAAAGCTATAGATTTGTTTCAGCAGGGCATGAAGCTCTCGCAGCTGTGCGGCAGCAAGCTGGAACAAGTGGAACGCAAGATTGAGATGATTACCCTGGAGGATGGGGAGCTGCGCAAAAAACCGTTCGGTGCCCGCCTGGAAGGGGATGCCGATGAGCCGCTTTGAGCATGACTTGGAGACAAGCGCTGCCGGCAAGGCGCAGCAACCGCCGCTGAAGGATTACATTGCCGAAGTCTGCGAACGGGTTGCGGCTGAGATGGAGCGGACGCTTCCGGCAGCCTGGACAGTCCCCGTCCACTTGAAGGAAGCGATGGACTATTCGCTGCAGGCCGGAGGCAAGCGCCTCCGCCCGCTGCTCGTCATCGCTGCCTGTGAAGCGCTGGGAGGCAGCCGCGAGGCGGCTCTGCCGGTAGCAGCGGCCATTGAGATGGTGCATACGTATTCGCTGATTCACGACGATTTGCCGGCCATGGATAATGATGATTACCGGCGCGGCAAATTGACGAATCACAAAGTATTCGGTGAAGCGACGGCAATTTTGGCCGGCGATGCGCTTTTGACGCATGCGTTCTACAGCGTGGTACAGGCTTCCCGCCGCCATGGCATTCCTGCGGAGCAGGTGCTGTCCATCGTGGAGGACCTGGCCGAAATGGCCGGTCCGCGCGGCATGGTCGGCGGCCAGGTTGCCGATATGGAGGGTGAGCAGGGGCTGACCGATCTGAAACAGCTGCAGTACATTCATCTTCATAAGACTGGCGATCTTATCGTTTTCTCGCTGCTGGCGGGCGGACGGATCGCCGGAGCCGATAAGAAGCAGCTGGAGGCGCTCCGTGAGTTCGGCACCCATATCGGGCTGGCTTTTCAGGTGCAGGATGATATTCTGGATCTGGTCGGCGACGAAGGCAAACTCGGCAAAAAGACAGGCAGCGACATCAAGCAGCAAAAGGTGACCTACCCGTATTTCATCGGGCTGGAATCCTCGCGCGAAGAGGTGAAACGCCTAACAGACGCTGCCCGGAGCGCGGTGCTTGAGGGCGGATTTGCCGACAATACACGGCTGCTTGAAATCGCGGGGTATTTAATGGCTCGCGATCATTAGAAAAATTTAGGGAGCGGCTGTGTTACGACAGCCGTTTCGTTTGTGTTATAATGGGTTTTATATATTTTACAACATCTAGGAAAGCGGGGAATACTCGTGCTGCTTCCACAAATAAATGATCCGGAGCAACTTAAATCCTTGTCAACCGAGGAGCTGGCTACCCTTGCGGAGGAAATCCGCCGGTTTCTGATCGAGAAGCTTACTGTAACCGGCGGGCACCTCGGATCCAACCTGGGGGTAGTGGAGCTTACACTGGCTTTGCACTATTGCTATGACAGTCCCCGGGACAAAATGATATACGACGTAGGGCATCAGGCTTATGTGCATAAGATACTGACCGGCCGCCAGGACCGGTTTGACACGCTGCGCAAGCGTGATGGGCTATGCGGCTTTGTAAAGCGTTCTGAAAGCGAGCATGACGTATGGGAAGCCGGGCACAGCAGCACCTCTTTGTCAGCTGCGATGGGTATGGCTATGGCCCGTGATTTGAAGGGCGAAGACAACAAGGTAATTGCTGTGATCGGCGATGGCGCGCTCACCGGCGGGATGGCTTTTGAAGCCTTGAACCATATCGGTCATGAGAAACGCAAGCTGATGGTCATACTGAACGACAACGAAATGTCCATTGCTCCCAACGTCGGGGCGATGCACAATTATTTGAGCAAAATCCGTTCCGACCGCCATTACCTCCGGGCCAAAGATGAAGTTGAAAGATCCCTCAAGAAGATTCCGGCGATCGGCGGCAAGCTGGCCAAGACCGTTGAGAAGATCAAGGACAGTCTTAAATATATGATGGTTCCCGGAGTGCTGTTTGAAGAACTGGGCTTTACCTATCTTGGGCCGGTAGACGGGCATGATCTGGAAAAGCTGGTTGATACCTTCCATCAGGCGGATAATGTGTCCGGACCTGTGCTGGTGCATGTGCTGACCACTAAGGGCAAAGGTTATAAACCGGCTGAAACCGATTACTATAAGTCGCATGCCATTTCTCCTTACAAGATTGAGTCTGGACAGTCCCTTAAGGCTGTGGGCAATCCGATGTACACTGAAGTCTTCGGGCAGACGCTGATTGAACTAGGTCATGAGGACAAGCGCCTCATTGCCGTTACCCCGGCGATGCCTGGAGGTTCGGGTTTATTCCCGTTTGCCAAGGAATTTCCAGATCGGATGATTGATGTCGGGATCGCCGAGCAGCATGCGGCAACACTCTGTGCGGCACTTGCAATGGAAGGCATGAAGCCGGTATTTGCCGTGTATTCGACCTTTATGCAGCGGGCGTACGATCAAATCGTTCACGATATCTGCCGGCATAACGCCAACGTAATGTTCGCGATTGACCGTGCCGGCTTCGTCGGCGCTGACGGCGAGACGCATCAAGGGGTGTATGACATCGCCTTTATGCGCCATATTCCGAATCTGGTCATGATGATGCCGAAGGATGAGAATGAGCTGCGCCATATGATGAAGACGGCGCTGGAGTACAACGACGGTCCGATTGCCTACCGTTATCCGCGGATTGACGGAACCGGAGTTCAACTGGACGCCGAGCTGCGCAGCCTGCCTATCGGCTCTTGGGAGCGTCTGCGCCCGGGTGACGATTATGCGGTGCTTGCCTGCGGACCGATGGTCCAGGTAGCAGAGGAAGCGGCGGAGATTCTGAAGCGTGAAGGCATTCAGGTAGGTGTTGTGAATGCGCGGTTCCTGAAGCCGCTCGACATCTCCATGCTGCTTGAGCTTGCCCATGCCGCAACCAGCATGGTAGTGCTGGAGGAAGCCAGCCAGGCCGGTTCTCTGGGCAGTGCTGTGCTTGAATTTTATGCCGAACATGAAATTTATGATGCCCGCGTTCACTTAATGGGTGTGCCGGATCTGTTTATTGAACATGGCTCGATTAAAGAGCAGCGCCAGGAGACGGGACTTACCGTGGAAGCGCTGTGCGGACGTATAAAGGCAATGAAGGCTTCAAGCAAATATACTTACAAGACGACTTCTACTTCCTGAATGAAGGAAGCTGAACTTGGGAGCCCAATGATCGGGAGATGAACATGGAACACCCTAAAGAACGTATAGATGTACTGTTAGTTGAACAAGGCTTTTATGAAAGCCGCGAGAAGGCCAAGGCTGCCATTATGGCCGGCCTGGTGCTTGCGGATGAAGAACGGATCGAGAAGGCGGGCATGAAGGTATCGCGCGGTGCAACCCTGAAGGTCAAGGGTGCTGTCCATCCTTATGTCAGCCGCGGGGGACTGAAGCTGGAGAAGGCGATCCGCCAGTTTGGTATCGAACTGACCGGGAGAATAATGCTGGATATTGGCGCTTCTACCGGAGGGTTCACCGATTGCGCGCTGCAGAATGGTGTAAGCCATGTCTATGCGATTGACGTCGGTTATAACCAGCTGGATTGGGGTCTGCGCAATGATGAGCGGGTCAGCGTGATGGAACGGACCAACTTCCGCTACATGACGCCGCCTGATCTGATCGGACCGGTGCCAGATTTTGCAAGCATAGATGTCTCTTTTATCTCGCTCAAAATTATTCTCCCGCCGCTCAAAGCGCTGGTTAACCGCCCTGCGGACATCGCCGCACTCATCAAGCCGCAGTTCGAGGCTGGCCGTGAAAAGGTAGGCAAATCAGGAGTGGTGCGTGATCCTGCCGTTCATAAAGAGGTGCTGGTGAATGTGCTGACTATGGCTTCAGAGCTGGGCTACCGGCTGGAAGGTCTGACATTCTCACCGATTACTGGCGGAGAAGGAAATATCGAATTTCTGGCCCATTGGAAGCTGCTGCCGGAAGCTGTGGAAACAGCATCGGTGGCGGACCCGGGGACTTCGTTTGCAGAGCTTGCTGATGCCGTAATTAAGGAAGCGGCGGCGACATTTACTGCCAATACCACTGGAAACTCATCGAAGAAACGATGAGTTTCTTTTGCTAGTTCAGCAACAAATAACCAAGTGCTCAGTACGGCAAGCAGGATTTCAGCGATCCTCAAGCGAATAAATCACCGAGGTGATTGCTTTGGTGAGCTCTGATAAAGTGGTTATGATACTCATTGGAGTGGCGGTATCGATCTTCCTGATTTACCGGATATTTATATGGCTGCAGAGCTCTCCGCGTTCGTTCATCAAGGACCGGCTGCCCCTCAATAAAGACATTCTGCCCCATCCTGCCATAGATCTGCTGGAGGCGGCTGGATATGAGGTGATTGGTGGCAAACTGAAGATTCCGCTATCCTTTCAGGTGGACGGGTCTCCAATGTACAGCAGGCTTTTCATTGACTACGTTGCCAGTAAAGAAGAGGACAATTTTTACCTGGTGATTTTATCCCGCCCGCGCAAAGGGCTGGAGTTTACCGGCAGCGGCCTGCGGGATACCCTGCTGCCTTATCTGCTGATTTATCCCGAATGCAGTGGTGTTCTGTATGTTAACACGTCTGCTTCGGCCATACATCTCATCAAACTTGGTAAAGATGATGGGGAATCGAATTAATGTTCATTTTTTAAATACGGGAGGCAATAATGAAGGGACATAGGCATATCAAGATACGTGAAATTATTACACAGAGGGATATTGAAACGCAGGATGATCTGGTGGAAGCATTGCGCGACGCCGGTTTCCAGGTCACTCAGGCTACGGTATCGCGTGACATCAAGGAACTGCTGCTAATCAAGGTTCCGATGGATGACGGCAGATACAAATATTCTCTTCCGACCGACCAGCGCTACAACCCGATTCAGAAGCTGAAGCGCGTGCTGGTGGACAACTTTGTTCATATTGATTTCTCCGCCAACCTTGTGGTGATGAAATGTCTTCCGGGTACTGCCAATTCAGTAGCAGCTCTGATCGACAATATTGACTGGCCGCAAATTATGGGTACCATTTCCGGTGACGACACTATTCTGATTATTTGCCGTCAGCCGGAGGACAGCAAAAATGTTATTTCGCAAATTATGGGCTATATCTCTTAATTTAAAAAACTCAGTGATCATCTTTTCGGAGGTGTTGTATTCGTGTTAGAAACCTTGTCGATCCGCAATCTTGCCGTTGTTGAAGCAGTGGATGTGCATTTTTATCCCGGTTTTCATGTGCTTACAGGGGAAACCGGGGCAGGTAAATCGATTATTATAGATGCGCTTGGACTTATTGCAGGCGGACGCGGATCAGCGGATTCGATCCGCTACGGCTGTGAGAAGGCAGAAATGGAAGCGTTATTCAGCTTACCCGCCAGCCATCCGGTATGGGAAACCCTAGATCGTCTTGGCATCGGAGCCGACCGGGAGGAGCATCTGGTTATCCGCCGTGAAATCACCTCCCTTGGCAAAAGCACCTCGCGGGTCAACGGGCAAATGGTGAATCTCAGTATGCTGCGTGAGATCGGCGAACAGCTGGTTAATATTCACGGGCAGCATGAGCACCAGAACCTGCTGAAGGCAGAACGTCACCTGGGATTGCTGGATACATACGGAGATGCCGTGATCGGCCCTCTTAAGGCTGATTATCAAGAGAAATATTCCGCTTTTGCCAAAGTAGAGAAAGAACTGCGGGAGCTGCAGGAATCAAGCCAGAAGGCTTACCAAATGCTCGATTTGTACCGCTTTCAATTAGAGGAAATTTCTTCTGCAGGATTAAAACCCGGAGAAGATGAATTACTTGCTGAAGAAAGGGTCAAACTATCCCACAGCGAGAAAATGATGGATTCCGTATCCGGCGCATACGAGCTGCTGTATGACAGGCAGGGATTGGAATCAATTGGTAACGTGATCTCGAAGCTGGAGGACGCGGTGCGTTATGATGAAAAGGGTCTCCGGGCTGTGCTTGATCAGCTGCAGTCCTCTTATTATCAGCTTGAGGATGCGGCGTTCCAGCTGCGCGACTACCGTGAGGAAATCGAGTTCAATCCGGTCAGGCTGGAGGAAATTGAAAACCGTCTGGATCAGATAACTGGATTGCGCCGCAAATACGGGGAAAGTGTAGAGCAGATTCTGGCTTATTATGAGCAGATTGAACGGGAAACCGACCTTCTGGAGAATAAAGACGAATATATAGAGAAGCTGACCGTGAAGCGCGATGGATTGCTAAACGTTCTAATGGAGGCAGCCGGGAAGCTCAGCGTCGCGCGCAGCCAATGTGCGGTGGATCTGTCTACCCAGGTTGAAGGTGAACTGAAGGATCTGCAGATGGAACGGACTTCGCTGCAGGTCAAGCTGGAACCTCTGGAGGACCCCCGGGGTATCGAACATCAGGGGCGGCGTTACCGTCTGACCCGACAGGGAATCGACAGCGCCGAATTTATGATCTCCCCGAACCCGGGAGAACCGCTGAGACCGCTGGGCAAGATTGCCTCCGGCGGTGAGCTGTCGCGGATTATGCTGGCGATGAAGAGCATATTTGCGCGGACCGATGCGATTCCGGTTCTTATCTTTGATGAAGTGGATACCGGTGTCAGCGGCCGGGCTGCCCAGTCCATAGCGGATAAGCTGTTCAGGTTGTCATCTTCTTGCCAGGTCTTTTCAATTACGCATTTACCACAGGTGGCCTGCATGGCCGATCATCAGTATTTAATTCGCAAAAAAGTCGAGGACGGACGCACGATGACCGAAGTGGAGTCCCTCTCAGCGGAAGGCCGGGTGATGGAGCTGGCCCGAATGCTGGGCGGTGTGGAAATTACCGAAAAAACATTGCATCACGCACAGGAGATGCTTGGTCTGGCCGAGGCCAGCAAAGCAGCTTTAGGCTAAGCGGGACAATGATTGACAGTAATAAAAGCCTGGGGGCAAGGTTATCTTATAGGTACGCAATTGGCGACCACCTTTTTCGTCAAGCGAAAGAAGCAAAAGGGAGCGTGACAGCCATTGAAGCCGAACCTCAGGAAGTTAATGCCCGGCCTTTTATTTGCCTTCTTTCTCAGCATGTCAGGAATTACGGGATCTCTCCAGGCCTATGCATCACCCCTGGATATTCCGCCTGACACGCCGGTACAAGGAATTGACAGGGAGCTGAAAGTCATCCCTGGAGGCCAGACGATTGGCGTCAAAGTGAAGTCAGCAGGTGTTCTGGTTGTGGGCCATCATCTTATTGAAGTATCCGAGCAGTCCAAGCTTTCACCTGGAGAGAACAGCGGCCTTATACCGGGTGATCTGATGATCTCGATTGACGGGAACAAACTGGACGAGGTATCTAAGGTAGCCAAGCTTGTGGAGCGTGCAGGAATGGCAAATGAGCCGCTGACCATCGTGTACAAACGTGACGGGAAAGAACAAACAGCGAAGCTGAAGCCTGCTTATGACCGTAATGACAAGGTATGGAGATTGGGGCTGTACATCCGCGATTCAGCAGCCGGTGTCGGCACCTTAACGTTCTATGCTCCTGAGCAGGGCGTATATGGCGCTCTGGGCCATGTCATTACGGACATGAATACCGGAACACCGATTGTCGTCGGCAGCGGTCACATCGTCCAGTCCAGTGTGACATCAATCTCCAAGAGCCAGGACGGCGATCCAGGCGAGAAACGTGCTGTATTTCTAAAGGAGAGCCAAGTGCTTGGCAATGTTCAAAGCAATACGGACTTCGGGATCTTTGGCAAAATGACCCGCAATCCGGAGCACAGTCTTTATAAGCAGCCGATACCGATTGCCATGAGCAATGAAGTCAAGGAAGGGCCTGCGCAAATTCTTACGGTTGTTGACGGACAGCAGGTCGAGCGGTTCAATGTGGAGATCATCCATGTTGCCCAGCAGCAGTCCCCGGCAACCAAAGGTCTGGTGCTGCGCATTACAGATCCCCGTCTGATCGACAAAACCGGAGGAATCGTTCAAGGCATGAGCGGCAGTCCGATTGTGCAGAATGGACGTTTAATCGGCGCAGTGACCCATGTATTCGTCAATGACCCGAAGTCAGGGTATGGCTGCTTCATCGAATGGATGCTGAAGGACTCTGGTGTGGCTCAGCAGAGCAATATTGCTCCCTACAATCTTAAGGCGGTTTAGCCTTAAGATTTTTTTGTCGAAGCCAAGCGAGAAAGATCGAAATATGAAACAAAATATTTAATTATAATCCAACGCCGAAAAAAAATAAAGAAAAATAATTTTCGACAGAAGGATATTTGATTAGCATGTCGAAAATGTAAGGGAGACAATAAATGTTATTTTCGAATAGCAGATATAAATAAGGAGGAAGCAGCCAGTGCAGAATATTGAAGTGTTGTTGGCCGATGATAACAGGGAATTTACGAACTTGCTTGCTGAATACATTACGGAACAGGAAGACATGACCGTTACAGGCATAGCCTATAATGGTGAAGAAGTGCTTCAAATGCTTAGCGGGGCACGTAAAGTTCCGGATGTGCTTATTCTTGATATCATCATGCCGCATTTAGATGGACTTGGCGTCCTGGAACGCCTGCGTGATATGGATTTGAATCCGCAACCGAAGATCATTATGCTGACTGCTTTTGGGCAGGAGAACATCACTCAAAGAGCTGTGCAGCTTGGCGCGTCCTATTATATTCTTAAGCCGTTTGATATGGAGGTTCTGGCCAATCGTGTGCGTCAGCTTGTCGGTACCCAAGGCAGTATGAGCTCCTCCTCCAGCATGTCCAATTATTCCGGCTCCAGAAATAACAACAATGTTGTGCCACTCTCCAAAGGCAAAAATCTGGATGCCAACATTACCTCAATCATTCATGAAATCGGCGTTCCGGCCCATATTAAGGGTTACCAATATTTACGGGAAGCCATTACGATGGTGTACAACAATATCGAAATCCTCGGTGCTATCACCAAGACACTATATCCGGCCATCGCTGAGAAATTCAAGACCACACCTTCACGCGTAGAGCGCGCGATCCGTCATGCCATTGAAGTGGCTTGGACCCGCGGCAACATCGACAGCATCTCCCACCTGTTCGGCTATACCATTAATATCTCCAAATCCAAGCCGACTAACTCAGAATTTATTGCCATGGTAGCCGACAAGCTGCGGATTGAACATAAGGTTTCTTGAAAGGGTAAGGATCAGGATACGTGAAGGACTTTGTGGGGATTGGAAGTTGTATCCAGCCAGTATTCAAAAGCCGATAAACTTGTTTTGAAACCTATAAACTTTTCCCATCTCACCCGATAAACCTTTTTGGTTTATTGGTTTTTTTTTGTAGGAAAAGAGATGGAGGATCGAAATGAAGTTATCGGAATTGGAGTATTATTTAGAAGACTTTTTAGCCTATTGTCAAAACAAAAATTTATCACGAAAAACGATTAGCTCTTATGAACAATCGCTAAAGCTGTTTATTGCTTATTTGAAAGATAAACACGAAGTAGACAAAGTGAACGAGGTACGAACAGGACACATCAGACAGTATATTGCCTATGTTCAAGAGCGGGGTAAGTATACAGTAGTGAGCAGGGAAATTTCGAAACAGGTCAATTTTCCTGAGAAAAGGACTGACTATAAAAAAGAGGTTTCATCGGTCACAATAAACAACTATATACGCAACATCAAAGTTTTGTTCAATTGGTTAAAAGAAGAAGGAGAGTTGACCAAAAACCCAGTCGAGAACATTACGCAGATAAAAACTGTGAGGAGACAAAAAAAGGGGATAAACGAAGGGGAATTTAATAGTTTAATTGATAAATTTGACTATACAAAGTTTCATGGTTACCGAAATAAGATTATCGTAATGCTGATACAAGATACAGGTATGAGAATTGGTGAATGCTTAGAAGTGAGGGACGATCTAATAGATTTTAAAAATAAAATGATCCTACTGACTAAAACAAAGGGTAAAAAAGAACGCTACGTTTATTTTTCTAATGTAATGCAGCGAGAATTGAAACAATATCTAAGATTTAAAGATCGGTATACAGAATCAGAATTACTTTTTCCAACTACCAAGTGAACTCCTTTAAGTGTCCAATCATTTGAAAAGCAATTAAAAGATGCTAGTAAGATGGCGGGGATTGACGTTCATATGCTTCGCAATAATTTCGCAAGACACTATCTTTTAAACGGCGGGGATTTCTTTACTTTGTCTCGTATTCTTGGACATAGTTCGGTCACGTTTACAGAGGCAGCATATATGGATTTAACGCGAGAAGAGATTGCGAAGAAATATCAAAATCATAGTCCGCTTGGTAAGTGGAAATTGAAGAACTAGCGAATCCAAAAGGCAGCTAATCTATTCTAGGTTTAGTTGCTTTATTTGGTTGTACTGTAATGCTAACTGGAACCAAAAAATACATACTCTCGTACTATTTGGTATGGTAAAATAATCCTACATATCAAATAATCGATAATCAAATCTATATGAAAATTAAAGGAGACTACATAAATGGGACTGTTTTCAAAGAATCCGGAGAAACAAGCAAAAAAAGAAGCAGGAATTAGCCAGGGAGTTGAAGTTATTTCTGATGGGTTACAATATCACGTTGAATTTTATTGCTAATTTTATTCGAAGTTCTTATTCTACTGCAACTCTTTCCTTGTGAATAGAGTAAATATCAAATCGACTAATCCAAGCCTCTTACAGCCAGTCCTAGAGCGTCTGAGAACCATTCAATCCATAAGGTACATGTACATCTGCCCTCAACTGATACATGTGCCTTTTTTGTTTTATCCTAATCTACAATAACTCTATAGCGTTTCCTATACTCCATTCATACCCTAACAACTACCCTCCAGCATTCACACAGCTACTAATTCATTAGAATACTGTAAGTAAATCAGCCGAAAATTGATGCTGGGGAATAGATTAAACTTGACAAGAAACATACCACTGGTCAACTTTAAGGTCAGCATTTATAGGCATAGAAAAAGCCCACCCGAAGTAGGCAAATGAATTTGTGTATGTATTATTTTTTGCTCAAGACATTTCCTGAAAGACCAATCATAGACATTGCTTCGGCTAGGTTAGTGCTATTAGTAGAAACATCGCCATAAAATGCATTAAGCGCAGATATAAAATAGGTAGAACTGACAGAAACATCAAAATTATTTGATTTCCAGTCTAAAATGACACCTTCAACAATATCTTTTTTCTGAGCATTATTCATTTTTAGCCAATCATACCCTGTGGTGCTACCAGCAGTCTTATCCCATGTTTCCTTTGAATACTCTTCATTAATGTCTGTGTCTTCTTCTAAGGTTGGGGATGAAGTATTATTGCTTCCTGAACCAAATTTCTCTTCTAACTCATTATATTTCCAACGAATTTTAATATATTCAATATTGAATTTTTTTATGTCTTCTTTAAACTCACCTTCGTAATCCATTAACTCATACCATACACCATCAATTTTATCGAATATTTCTTTATTATGTTTTTCATCATCGTTAATCTGTCCATAGTTGTATCTAGCATTTATGTATAAACTAAGATAATCAATGTCGTCTATATTAGTAACATTATTAGCATCAGTATTTTCAATAAATAACTTCGCTTCTTCCCAGTTCGCCTCTCGAATATATGAGTATAATTTTTCTTGATTTCTAAGAGTTATCTTCGTTGCCTTGATTTCTTTTTCATCCATATAATGATTATATAAACCACTTAATCCTGCTATTAATACTATTATTATGATTATTATTAGTGCTTTAACTGGAAATTTATCTTTCTCATTTGCAGTGATATCATCAGAAATTTTTACACTTACAGGGGTACTTCCTTCGTTATGTAATTCTATTGGTGTACTATTACCACTTGTTAACTTTGATCCACATTTATTACAAAACAAACTCTCCTCTGGATTCTCATGTACACAGTTGTTACATATCCTTGATGCCATTTTAAGAGTCCCCCATGACGTTTTTCCTGAATTCTACCACTCGGAATTTATCAGGTCTATAGCAACTCTCACTATTTAATTACAGCATTATTAACTTATCACTAATCCAGAATATTAGATGCTGATGTACTTTCATTCGTGGTAAAATATTACTGTATTACATATCTCGACAGGATGAGGTGTCGAACATGAGCAGCCTAATTGCCATAGCTAGAAATTTGAATGATTCATTGACTGATTACACTAACATCCATGATGAGATATTCAAGAAATCTATTCGCAACTCTATTCCTATCCCTTTTTTGTTCAAAGCAATAAATTTTCAAGAGTTGGAACAGAGACTTCAAAGTATTCATAATGATCTGTCAAGATACAAAACACAAGTAAATGACATAAGACAATCTGGAAGTGAAGCTGCTGCTAAATGTAATATCTTTATCGAATACGTTGATAAACTTATGTATGCTGTACAACTCCTACATGGCATTACACACAATCTATTGTTAAAGAGTGAAGTAGATAGTAGTTACAAACTTAATGAGCATACAGAGCTTGTGAAGAGGTATGAGAAGGCCGTAGACGAGTATTATTCACTTGGAGAAAAGATGAATAGTGTGTTTTCTTGATTCTGTTCAAAATGGAGGAACTGGCTTATGAAGTATGGCCTATTAGAGAATGGTGTGGACTCTTTAAAGTCTGCCTACAATAGTATTGAAAAGATTTCATACTTAATTGAAGGCGTAGAACACAACATGAAAGATGCAATCTTATCATTGAATCATGCCATTGAGATTCTATTCAAACTGATCTTAAAACGTGAAAACGAGTATCTAATTTTTAGCGATATAGGAAGGTATATGAATGCTAAAAAACAAATGATACAACAGGGTAAATCAAACGTATTTGAAGTTAGTAGTGATTTAAAAACAGTTAATCTTAGTGAAAGTATCAAGCGGCTGCAATTGTTGTGCGATATTTCAATTCCTCCAATTTTTATAGCGGGGATTGATAAATTTAATCTAACCAGAAACAAACTAATGCATTATGAACTTGAATTGTCAGTAGCTGAAGTAAACGAGACTACAAGGGATCTAAAAGGATTGTATGAGCAAACAGTTACCTTTTTTATTGACTATATTAAGAATATACAAGAATTGTTAGTGGAAGCGAGATTCGAGTCGGTTGACCCAGATTATGCGGATGAAATGGCAGAACATTATGCTGATATGATGTATGCAGATATGATGGATGACGAGTACAGATTGCAGCAATTTATAGACTGAAATATCTAAATAGGGGGGATTCAACCATGTCAATTCATGACGACATTCTGATTCGTTCAGAGGATGTAACAGTAACAATTAACGGGGAACATGAAATCTTTATGGGAGCAGATTTACAACTTAAAGCAGTTAAAGCAATCATTGAATCCATGGATTTTAAATTTGCTCATGAAGATGATTATGCATATTCACAGAAGGCACACATTCAGATTATCAACTCATTAGGGAAATCAATTAAGAGTGAGGGAATCTATCCAGACGAAATGCCTAATATTCTTGTTGTTCAGAGCTTCCTTAACTGGTTCATTGATGATGAAAAGTTACATGAGAATAAGGTATATGCTGAATTGTTGAAGGATGATGAAGACCTTTAAGGGGTGATTTAAATGTGGGAGACGCAAGAAGAAATTGAAACCGATAAGCAATTGATATTCAATATCCTAAAGCAAACAGGTATTAATGTAAGAGAAGAACAGATTCGATTTGTTAATAGTGGAAATCCACATAAATCTAAATATCCAAAGAACCATATAGCTATTTATACATTTCAATATCAAGGTGAATTCTTGAAAATTGGTAAGGTGAGCGAGAAGAATAAATCAAGATTCTACAGCCACCATTACCATCCAAGGAGAAATCAAAGTAATTTATCAAAATCTATACTTGCTGATCCAACAATGAGTATCCATAACCTTGATGATGATAGCGTTGGAGACTGGATCAGAATGAATACTAAGCGTGTAGATTTGATTATTGATGCTTCATTAGGGTTATTTGCTCTGAACCTTATAGAAGCGATTCTACACGCCATGTACAAGCCAAGGTATGAGGGGAATAAGAATTTGCGGTATGATTTAGTTTGAGTGAGCAAAGGAGAGGCTATGAAGGAGACACAATTCAGGGTATTCTTAGAATCACTGGATAGTATTAAAAGTAAATATGATGCTGTTAGTTCAAGAATCAGTAGAGCTAATAGAATTGAAAAAGCTCTTAAGGTTGACCTGGACACAGTAGTTAAAGACGACTACAATACCTACCAAACACTATTAGGAATACAAGCCGAATTTGGTGATAAAAATGGCGCAATTCAGAATGCTTTGAGAAAATACTATCTTTTTACACATGGAAAAGAGTTTCCTTCTGTAGCAAAATGTAAGAAGAAATATAGGGAGGAATTTGATGCCTGAAATATCATATCAAGATATTAAACAAAGTACCTTCTATCCTCTAATAATGAATTACTTGTGTTCAGTACATGGAATATTTGAACTCTCTTCAAGGTTTTTAATAAATCTCTTTAAAGATAGTGATAAAGAAAAAATTGATCATATGATTAGTGGATTAGTTATAAACGATAAAACGAAAGAAGAGTTTAAAAACAACTTTAATCTTACTCCCTTAATGGGGAATCAAATATTAAGTTTCTCAGGGACACAACCTAACGTTGTTATAGATATTGATGATCTGGCTAATCAGGTGTTGGAGTACAATAAAGACGGATTTGATTACCTTTTTCATGGTGCTTTATACTTTCTAATAATCAATACCTATGCATTGACTGTTGATAAGCATTATTCAGATGATCCACTTTGGCAATTTTATAGACATGTTAGAAATGCTGCAGCTCATGGAGGAAAGTTTAATTTTAATAAAAATCAACCGGATAAACCTTCAGAATGGAAGAACATGAGGTTAGAAACATCATTAAATAAAACGTACTTAATAGATACCATAGATCAGAAAGGTTATATGAAATTCGGAGATATAATTCTACTTCTATTGGATATAGAAGATAAATTTGGTATAGTTCTAGATTTTTAATGTTAATGCCCAAGCCCTAAGACACGTTCTCTAGGGCTTTTTCTTTGTGTCTGTATATATGTCCGATGGACCAATGGTCCATCGGTCTATGAAGGATGTGGCTAATGCTATGCTTTCAATATGTGCTGTGTGTTATTCGTTTTCTGATTCATTTTCAAATTGCATCAATTCTGATATGTCGGTAATGTTGAGCGCTTTAGCTATTTTTTCAAGATTGGCAATATTCAGTTCTGAGAATTTGTTGTTGCATAGACTTGAAATTTTTGATTGGGGAACAGTAGACATAGTTTCCAATTCCTTTTGAGTAATCCCTCTTTGTTTTAAAACTTCTTTCAGTTTTACTTTTAGTCGCATATAAAAAATCCCCCTATATTGAGTTGATAATATCATGACATCGTGATAAATTAATATCACGACAAGATGATATTCGCTATTTTATATTACCATTTCTCAAAAGGAATGTATACACATTTCCTTATTTAACTATGCCCATTTTATCCATATCATCAAACAACTAAAAGGAGACAATAACAATGACAATTCAAACGCAAATGTTGAATGTTCAAAAGGTGAATACGGTGAACATCACACTTAAGAAACCTGTATCAACAGTTAAGCAAGTATCTACAGAAGACATTTTGAGACTCACTGAAACACCTCACAAGGCCATCGTCGTATCATCTATCATCGACTTTTTCCTCAAAACTGATTTAGACCGTCAACAATTTGTTACACGCTGGATCAATGGTTATAAAGGTAACAAGCACAAATCAACCGCAATAATGAAGCTTTGTAAGGAAATCGGATCATACAACTACATATACAATAGCTATGCTGAACTTGAACAAATGGACGTTTTTGATGCTCTGGAAAGACTGTTCCTCCAGCCAATCAACGAAGGTATGAGAATGCAATACGAGAGGCTTGGGGCAAGCCTGAGACAATTATATGATATGAAGATGAATGACCCGAAATTATATTTTATGACAGCTATGGCATTCGTGTAACAACTATACAAGATTGGAAGCGACGATTATGAGCCGTTTTAGAACAGGTAAATTGATCAATGGAAAATTATATGTGAAGACGAAGGGGAACAATTGGATTGAGTTATATGGGCTGGTTGAATTGATAAAAATGGAAGGCTGTCACTGATTTCCTAGTGATAGCCTTTTTTATGGATACATTTATTATATTTGCATGTTGAATCCTGTAACATATTGTATAATTAGAAAGCGAATAATACATAAGGAGAATACATATGAAGAAGAAGCTACAGGTTTTTATTTCATCTACATATACGGATATGATTGAGGAACGACAAGCGGCTGTCTCTGCCGTTCTTAATGCTGGACATATTCCTGCTGGTATGGAGTTGTTTAAGTCCGGTGACCAATCACAGAAAACAACTATAATGCGCTGGATACAAGAATCAGACGCTTATATGCTTATCCTGGGTGGCAGATACGGTAGCATTGATGAAGAGACAGGTAAGAGTTACACACATTGGGAATATGACTATGCTGGTGAATTAGGAAAGCGTAGATTTGCCATTGTAATTGATGAGAAGAAATTGCTCGAGAAGGCTAGAGAGAATCCAGACTTCTTAGAGCGACTAAACTATGCTAAATACATGGATTTTAAAGGACAAGTGCTAGGGCATATTTCAAAATTCTATGAAGATATTAAGGATATTAGACTTACTACGATGGAATCACTTAGGGAATTTGAATCGGATGATACACTTATTGGATGGGTTAAGGCTGATCAAGTAGGTAGCTCAGAAGAGACATTAAAAGAGAATGTGGCTTTATTGAAAGAAAATGCAGAGTTGAAAGCTGAATTAGATAAGGCTAAGGAACAACAGAAAGAGAAGGTAATGATTGGTGAATGGGATTATGAGGAATTAAAGACTACGCTTGAAAGTACTATTATTACCTTACCAAAAGAAGTATCCGGTAATGAAGATGTAACCAAAGTGAGCTTGCTTAAGGCTTTAGTTTCTTATTCGAACATTTTCGCAACTGGAGTTACAAATGCAAATGGTGCAACTGAAAAGAGGATTAAATTGTATTATAGAGTAGCACCAAAATTAATGTATTTCGGAATTTTAGAAAAGGTAAAAGTTTCAGGTGTTCAATTTGAGCAAATTCAAACATCAAAAGAAGGACTTAAATTCTTAGCAAAATATCAAATGGAGAAAGTAAAATCACTACCTCCAATCCAGTATGAAAAAATTGAAGTAAAGCAGGAAGATCAAGAATAGGTTAAGAGTACTATTGACGTGGAATGAAAGAAAAAATAGGGGTCTGTCAATAATTTTGTGTAAACTCTTTTAAGCATAGGTTCCCCCGAGGGGGAATTCTCAAACTAACGCAAGTGTTGACCGACCCGATCGGGGAAAAAGACCGACAGCTGGAGTAGCATTTGGCCCCAGTTTTGGACACGTCCTGTCCATTTCCGGGTGACGTCCACGGTAGCCAGATAGAGCATTTTCAGCAAGGCTTCATCCGTAGGAAAGATGCTCTTTCCCTTCGTCACTTTTCGAAGCTGACGGTGGTAACTCTCAATCATATTGGTGGTGTAGATGAGTTTGCGGATCTCGGGCGGGTACTTGAAAAAGGTAGCGAGCTCGTCCCAATTCGTTCGCCATGAACGGAGGATTAGGGGATATTTCGCTCCCCAAACTTCCTCGAAACGGTCAAGTTCAAGCAAGGCACCTTCCTCGGTAGCTGCCTTGTAAATGGGCTTTAAATCGGCAGTTACTTTCTTAATGTCCTTGTACGACACGTAACGGGTGGAGCTGCGGATTTGGTGTATAATACATTTCTGGATTTCGGTTTGGGGATAGCAGGCCGCAATCGCCTGGGAGAATCCGGACAGATTATCCACGCAGATAATGAGGATATCTTGGACCCCGCGATTCTTAAGCTCATTCAGCACGCTCAGCCAGAACTTGGAGGACTCATTCTCACCAATCCACATGCCCAGCACGTCTTTATTTCCGTCCAGATCGATGCCAATGACCATGTAGGCGGCCTTGTTGATAATGGCCCCGTCTTGCTTGACCTTGAAGTGGATCGCATCCAGATAGACAACCGCATAGACGCCCTGCAGCGGACGATTCTGCCATTCTTTAATGAGAGGCACAATCTTGTTCGTCACATTGGAAATGAGCGTAGGGGAGACTTCAATGCCATACATCTGCCCCAAATGATCCTGAATTTCTCTGGTGCTGATCCCTTTGGCATATAAGGCGATAATCTGCTCTTCGATGCCCGTTACATTCGATTGATGCTTCTTGACGACCAGAGGCTCAAACTCCCCCAGCCGGTCCCGAGGGACGGTGATCTCCTGTTCGCCGTACTCACTCACTACCGTTTTACGGCTCTTTCCGTTCCGACTGTTTGGCGTGAGCTTCGCCTTCACTTCATGCTTTCCATAGCCCAAGTGGGTATCCATTTCGGCTTCCAGCATCTCCTGAATTGTCTCTGCGAATAGATCTTTTAAGGCATTCTGTGCATCTTGTGCTGTAACCAGATTATTCTCCTTAATAAATTCTCGAAGTTGCTGTTTTGACCAAAGTCCCATGTGTTCTCCCCAACCTTTCTCTTACTTCCATTTTAATGGGTTTGAGAGTTTACACAATATATTTTACAGACTCAAAAATAGCAAAAATATGTGTTCTACTCCCTGAGAGTCAAAACCGTAAAACCCTGTCGCTCCGCTCCTATCGTGCCGCTTGCGGCACTCTCGCATTAACACTCAGTTTAACCTTAGAAGACAGTACCTCTTAGCGTTACAAGGTTTTATTATTGGATGA
The DNA here is from genome assembly GCF_038593145.1 of Paenibacillus sp. FSL L8-0340. NCBI lineage: Bacteria > Bacillati > Bacillota > Bacilli > Caryophanales > Paenibacillaceae > Paenibacillus > Paenibacillus sp. FSL L8-0340. The sequence goes on along the minus strand of NZ_CP151967.1, from coordinate 5,135,555 downwards.
ATTTGTGTTTAACATTTGTGAAACACGGTATGCTCTTGTCTCACAAATGTTAAACAATCCACTCCATTTCCCTAGTAGTATCATTCTTCACAAACTGCTTATACCCCTTAAATACTTACTCTGAAATCGGCATAGCCGCATAAGGATTGTGAAAAATCTTAAAGCTATACCATAAGCCATGTTCCGTCAGTCTATCTTCTAACGTGGCAACTGCACTAATACGAGTGTTACGGCATGGCTGAAACAATCCAGTTGGCTCAAATTGAATTCAGGCTCACTAGCTAGTCCAGCTTCACTCACATCAAAGGCAAGCTTGTGAGTGCCGTAGAGGGCTTCTATAACACCTGATGCGTGTTCATGTGCATGTGACCTGCGGAATTTAGCAGGTTCGTCTTCCTCATATCAAAATGCTTATTTGTAAGTGTTACTGCAACTCTATTAAAATTTCATCTGATAAGCCACCGTAATTCCTCTTTTCTGAAGGACTATATCCATGAGAAATAATTTCAAATACAGTATAAACTTTATTATTAGTGAAGTTAATCTGCTTGAATTTCTCTATTAATTGGAAAAATACTGAACATGTTTTATTTGTGTATTCTTTAAATGAGTATGTATCGTCATTAAATTCGATAGAAATGTGGTATTCTACGTCAGTTTCTTCACTTGGTTCTTCATTTTCGATTCTGTGTAGTAGGTCATCCCATATTTCAATTGAATAACATTCCTTCGAATAATTATATTTTTTTTGAAGTTTAGCATTACTAACAATATTATGCAGCTTCTTTTCTAACAGATCGTAAAAGTTCGATGATTCCATAACAAGATATGAGGAGTGCTCTTTTATCGAAATTGCTCCTTTTGAGTCTAAAGAAAGAATATTACTCTGGATTGCTTCTGCTATCTGTTTTTTTACTTGCACCTTATTTTTACCATCAAGACTATAACAAAGTGGTCTTCTGAATTTTATATCGAAGGGAAGATCGTCAAATGAACCAAAATCTGAATTGAAAATGCAGATTATTCTCTCCCAACCTAATACTTTTGCTGCATATCCTAATTCAATAAGAACATTAGGGTTAGGTGTTTTTCTTTTGTGATAATCGGAATTAATAATGCTGACATCAGCTATAAATAATTTTGATTTTTCTATTTTCGAAAAAATTGTGCTTGCAATATCAGGGGTTCCTGTCTCATTCTGGGTATCCCTATCTATGACAAATTCTATATCAAACGATTCAGATATATTTAGTTCCTTCAGGCACTGCTTAATACAGCTTTCAATAAAACTACGATTGTTGTTATTGGGGAGATCTGATTGCCAAGAGTAAAAAACATGGTTTTTCATTTTGAGTATCCTTTCTATAAAACCTAGTTGTGTTGATTGTAGTGAATTGTGAATGATTTATCCTCGACAAAAAAAGGTGTGATTTTCGAATACTGATCTTCATATAGCTTATTGATTTTGTCGATGATGATCAACTCTTTGAGTATCAATTGATGAAGGGGGACTACAGCAGATCGCTTACTGTTACAGATAACGTTAAGTTTTAAGCTTATTATAGGCAGTAATACCAGTTAATCAATAAAAATAGGCACATTTACGTTGGTGGAAATCTCACTTAACGTAGGCTGTGCTTTATATGAAATCTGAATTTTATATAGTTGAAAGAACCATATTAAAGGTATCTAAATATAATGATAATACGAGTTTTTGCTTAATTCATTATTAATTAGTTCATCAGCATCATTAATGTGGAAGCCATTAGTATAGAATTTTTTTTCAAGGCTTGAGATTTTAACTCCGCTTATCTTTGCTATTAAAGCAGGGTTAACATTGTTTTGTACAAGACCTAATAATGCAGAGTTCATTATTCCTTCAAGTTCAAAAGTATCTGAATCTGGTGCTACCTCTACGATATCGGGGTGAGCTTTAAGAAATAAACAAAAGTACTCATTAAGGCGTTCTACCGGAAAGGCGTTTGGATACAAAAAAGCTAGTAGTCCATCTTTTATATTTAATTTCTTTTTTAGATTTTTTTCAACACACTCAATAGAGTATTGAAGGTCCCTTTTCAATCCGTTTGGAATCTTTATGTTGACAGAATTAATAATTACTGACCTGTAATCAGAACTAAAATCATTAATTTTTAAAGAATAAATGACGGATTTTTTTGCAGGGGCAATTAATGTAAGCTTGATAAAAATTCGTAATACTAAGAATTTGTAAAATTTCTTTATTTCATTAGTTTTTGATAATTTGCTTAAATCATTTCTTTCGAAATAATTATCCAAACTTTCAATTATTTGAATCAATTCTACATCAGACCAAAGCCCTCTTTCTGTGACTTGTACTAATTGGAATTTAAGTGTAAGGCTATCTTTGAAGTCTTGGTAAGAAACCATATTATTAAATATGTCATTTGTATAGTGCTTACTGACTAAGAATTTAAAAAATGATTTTATTCCTTCGAGATGGTTCACCATACTCGTTCTTGTATTGATTTTACCAATGCTATTGTAATGCCCTACACAGTTAATGACATCCTCTATTACAATGTTATTAGGTTGATTTGCTTTTCCGATCATACTTAAGTAATCAACAAATTTTGATACATGATTGATATACGTATCATCAAATTCAAGAAATTCATTTTTCCATGACTCCATTACACCGCTGTTCATTTATTTAACCTCCTCACGACCTAACATCCTTTAATGATCACACCAATATATTCGTCCCCTAAAGCGTTTCGTATTGGACAAGCAATATTTTTTAACTTTATTCGTTGCAGACTTACCACATCTGGCACAGATGTAGAGGTCATCTTCTACATTACTTGGAGCGACAGAATTTGAAATTTTATCTCCACTTACAGGAATCTGATCATTCACCTTTATTGTTTGAGCTGCATTTACCTTCGACATTTTCAACCTCCCAATGAAGCTCCATATTTGCCGAAGGTGAAATTGAATGCTAGTACAAAGGCAAAGATCATTCAACTGCATTGCTAATCCAACTAAAGAAGGTTCCTTTTAACGTCTCCTAGCCAATTTTCGATGCTCATATTCACCTTGGATTATGGTAGTATATGTATAGGTCATTATAACTATCTTTGTTGATTTATGGAATACCTACCGTCATATATCTTTATAAAATTGAAAGGATAGTGGCTATGGGTTTGTATGGTGTGGTCGCAGTTAGAACTGTTCGATTGATTAAGAGTGAAGAACAGTTAGAGCCACTTAAAGCATGGAACATAGTAGCATCAGAGGTTTTTGGTGAGGGAACTTGGGCACAACAGAAGAGTTGTCCCAAGAGTGCATTTCTTGGCTTGTGTGAAGCTGGTATGATTCAGGGTATTGTAAAAGGCAAGTATGCTGGAAAAACTGGATTACAGAAGAATAAGAAATATGCCATAAAAGCTGTGCAAATTCTCAAGAACAAGCCTGAATTAGCAGAAAATAAGTTAAAACTTTGGAGTGAGGTTAGACAAGGGGCACATTTTACTCATGATTCTCAAATGGACGTTGTAGTAGCACTATGGAGTAATAACTTAATCGTATTGGAGTAGAACATGAACTTTCTGGATAAGTGGCTGTACATCATCAGAAATTGTAGTTTTGACAATACTTACAAAACGTCATGGGCTAAGGCTATCACAGAAATAGCTTTAGAGTTTGAAGCGGAGTCATTACGAAATTCAGCAGATACAGTCGAAATACAACTGAGGGATATTGCAAAAAGGGTCTTACGGTACTATTTTGAACAAACGATCTTCTTTGACCTTCAGCAAAGCTCAAACCCATTAAAACCTCCAGTGCTTGTGACAATAGTAAAGAAGCTGATAGTTGATTACCAGAAACACTCAGGTACAGTTAAACCAGTGAAATGGTTTCGAGCCAATATTGAATCCATTTGTCCTTCTGAGTATCAGAAAGCTGTTAATGCGACGATCAAAGCATTAAAGACAGATGTTAGCTACCGCTTCTTAAGGGTTGAAGGCAAAGAAGTTGAAGAGGTCTACCACTACGAGCAAAAAGCAGACAGTTTGTTCATGAGTGCGGACAGCTTGCTTGCTCTCAAGGAGAATAGTTTGATTGTCTTTGATGCGATCAATTATCGGTGGACACAAATGCTGGAGAACTTCAATCACTCGCCAAGGCTCTCGAAGAAGGTGAGGATCATTGACGAAGATCAAGTAAGACGTAAGTCGCTTGGGAAGTTTTCATCCTACCTTCAAATCGAGAATACTGATTGTATTTGCTTCTTGTGCGGTACTAGAATTGAAAATGAGGCTCCAGCCATTGATCACGTTATTCCTTGGTCATATCTTTATTCTGATGATGTGTGGAACCTTGTGTTTGCCCACCAGTCCTGTAACAGCAGCAAGTCCAATGTGATACCAAGTGAAAACATGATTGAGCGGCTTGATGAGAGGAATAAGACACTCCTTCAACGTATGAAGGAACAAGGCAAGCTTGATAAGCATGTCTCAGAGCTTCAACTGGCAGTGGATAGCAATCTTGTACGTAAGTTCTGGATTGCTTGTCAGGGATGAACAGAGGGGGAGAATGAAGACGATGAAGACTTACAATAAATTGATACGTGATAAGATACCACAGATTATTGAAGCGAGTGGAAAACAATGTACTGTCAAGGTAATGGAGGATACTGAGTATATTGAAGCGCTGAAGACCAAGATGCAGGAAGAGTTGAATGAGTTTCTTGAAGCTTCCGAAGATCAGCAACTGGAGGAACTTGCTGATTTGCTTGAAGTGATGTATAGCTTTGTGCAGACCAAAGGAGTAAGCGTTGACGAATTGGAGCGAATTCGTAAGGAGAAGCATGACAAGAATGGTGGATTTCAAGAAAGGCTTTTGCTAATTGAGGTCAAATGATTGTAAGGATAAAGATATGACATTGTACTTGAGTAGTGGTACGATTCGAGTGTTCTGGTATCAGAGCTTTTGCTATAAGTGCCGTATAGACAGCGGTTGCAAATTTGATTTAAGACTAGGGTTTTGATATGATTCTTTTATTGTTACCCAATGTCGCAAAGAAGTGGTCAGCCTAACTTGTCGAGGGATAAGCTGACCGTATTACGTATGATTTACCGTCATTAACACAGGCTACAATAGCAGGACGACAGTGCAAGATGCTTAAGCATTCCCTTCCTACGTAGCGACAAGAAGCAAGCCACTCAAACTTTCTGAGGGTGTGAAGTGGCTTACTTCTTTTTGCTTTGCCTAAAACGAGGAATGACTTAAGTAATGCATCCGAATTATCCAAAATCCATTTCAACTTGTTCAATTTCCATTATGTTAAAGACTCTATTGAATTTCCTCTGAAATTCCTCCCATGTGTCTGCTGCTTGCATTAATGTGATGACTTTAAGAAGATGTTTTTCCAGATGTACGTTTCCAATATCTTGTGAAAGAAATTGATGGTGCTTCCATTTTCTTCTGCCTGCTGAAATAACGGGGTTTTTCGCTTGTAACTCTGCTTTGACTCCTGGTGGTAATAAATCATAAACGTATTTGTTTGTGTAAAAACCAACAATACTAGGTCTTTTACCAGCAGGTCTTGGATAGTCCCAGCCACGTAATCTAAACATCTCTTTATAAAATTCATCAGGGAACCTTTTTGTCCAAGGAAGTAAATCTTTGGAGATATATACAGCCAGTAGCTTCTGAAGTTCCTCTCTATCTCTGTCAATCTGGTATCCAGTGGCTTCATCGACAAGAGCAACTATACCGATCTTTGATAAACTTCTTACTAATATTTCGCTTGCAATGGCTAACTTCATTTGGCTTGGCTTTAATGTTCCTTCTAGTCTGGCAGACAGATATACGTCACACAATAAAGGTATAATTTCAGCGGTATATCCTTCGACTGGCTTGCCGTTTCCACTTTTATATGTAATTTTTTTTCTGAGTAAGTTCATTAAGTTTTCATCAATATATGGTTGTAAATTTTGAGCATCAATAAAACTGGGTAGATCAGGGACATCTATTACTCGTACTTCGCCCTTTTTTCGACCACGTTTGGTTCTACCAAATGCTTTGAATATTGCATTTCTAGAGATAATACGAGAACCATCTTCAAGTACGGCACAGGTTAGTTCATTGTCACCAATTTTCAAAATACCCTGATGTGTAGCTATAGAAATCGCTAATTCTTCCATCTTAGTACCCCTTCTTTCTTGTATTTATTAGTAATACGTGGGTTAGAACCTCTTCAATATTCCGATTTAATCCTAAGAAAACAACAACATCTAGCTTATGTGTTTTAAAGAGCTTGGAGAGAGAGAGGAGTATTCTGTAGGCAGTTTTCTTATCAACTTGAAGAATTTCTGAGAGTCTTCTGTAACTCAGGTTTTCATATGATAAATATGAGTCTAGGGAAATTAGCCATTTACGCATATCTAATTTTGTATTATGCATCACAGTATTAACTGAAAGACTGTAGTTGCTGTTGCAGGAATTACAATGATACTTAAAGTTCTGAAGGGGTGTATGGTATTTGGAGCTACAAAAGGGACAAAAGATACCACCTTTCCATTTAAGTGAAAAAACATAATCTTTGTAAGCTTTTTCAGTTGGGAATAAGCTGTAAAATTTGTTTTCCATATTTTGATAATAGCATAGAGTATGGATTACAACACTATAAATAGATGGGTCACTTATATAGGAATTCGTCAGTGTAACGGTGAATACAACTAGAATCGATAATTGTCCAGTGACGTTTATTTTGACAGCGAACAAAGAAACAGCGACAAAAAACAAAAATGGAGGCGTGAAAATACTCTGCACCATCGACATATGAGATAGCGCTTCTTTTTTGACTGGTCTCTCAATGAGATCAGTAAAGAAGGAACTGCCTGGTAATGATGAATACATCTTGTCCGTCGCCAGTAACATACTGTGTGCGCTTGCTGCTGGAACGCCGAATATCTGATGCGCAAGCTTATCCGAGAGAATAACGGTCCCTTGTGCCCGCATTGTTCCGCGAAAACCTGTTAATCCGCTTTCCTCTGCTAAATCGCGAATCGTTACAGGCACTTCTTGTCCATCAAACGAGATTATCATTGTTTTACCGACACTAAGTCCCAACTGCCGTGCCAGCGGAACCGATACAATATTGATAACGTTGCATTGCCGCTTATCAGTCAGGGCGCTAAGATGTCAGTTGCCCACAAAGCTGCAAAGGCGGCGCTTAAAGATGTCATGCTATCGGATAAGTTAAAGGCCATGCCGCATGAACTGTCCGGGGGACAAGCCCAGCGGGTTGCAATTGCCCGCGCTATTGTCCATAATCCTTGCGTCATCTGGGCTGATGAGCCTACTGGAGCTTTAGATACTGTGACATCGGAGGCGATAGTAACCTTGCTGCGCAAGATAAATACAGATAAGCAAGTGACCGTGGTTATCGTCACGCATGACCCGTTAGTTGCATCAGCAACAGATCATGTAATCCGTATGAAAGACGGAAGGCTAACTGATTCTGTTGAGCACGACAGAGGAGAAGGAACAGGTGGGTAATATCATGATATAGCAGTCATTTTGCCACACGGCATTGACTATCCATTCATTCTTATATAAAAAGACACTGAGATCCTATTCATCAGTGTCTTTCTTCTTGTAATTATTTCATTCCAGAAGGTTGCAGTTTAAAGCAACTTAATTAGCTCCTCCAGCTCATCAACCAATACTTTTGCAAGTTCAAAATCAGTATCTTTTAAAGCCAATTCTATTTTCATTTCAATTGATTTTTTCTTTTGTTCAGTTTCTAAATAGTCTCTATCAAAATGACTAGCATAAATCATCTTTCTGAATTTTCGCATACTCATTTTTCTAATCGTCTTATCGGCAATGATTAAAACATAATCCATACCATTTACCACAGAATAGAAATCATGAGAAATCATGAGAATCGCACCTTTATAGTCTTCAATGGCTTTCTCCAGTGCTATTTGTGTATAGGTGTCTAAATGGCTTGTCGGTTCATCAAGAAGCAATACGTTTGCTTTACTGGCAGAAACTTTAGCCAATTGAAGCATATTTTTTTCTCCACCAGATAAAGATTCTATCTTTTGATTAACGATTTCTCCTTCAAAGCCATAGTTTGAAATATACGATCTTATCTCATCATAAGTTTTAAACCCGGCATCGATGAATTCTTCCAGTATTGTATTAGAATCCTTTAGTATTTCGCTTTGAAGCTGAGATAAATAAGCCATTTTAACATCCGCGTTTATTTCAATTGAATCATGATTATTTTTAAAGATTTCTCGGAGTAAAGTCGTCTTCCCAGTTCCGTTTGAACCGACAAGGGCTACTTTATCAGTTGATTTTATCTCAAAGTTAACATTTTCTAAAAGCAATTCATCAAAGGAAACACTATAATTATTGACATTTACAACAACGGTGTCTTCAATTTCATTATCAATACCTAAACTGATATTCGGTTGCTTAATATCTACGAATGGCGCTTTAATTCTACGCGCTTCCAATCTCTCTTGAAACCTAACTCTAGCTTTTAAAGCTCTCCCTCTAGATGCTTCTGAATTATAGGTTGCGATAACTCTAAGATTATTGATGATGTTCTCGTTTCTCTCAATTTCTTCATGCTCAGCGACCGTGAGCTCCTGTAACTCAATTTTAGTTTGAAGTAATGAGAAGTTATAATCAATATATCGCCCATTAAACTCTTGGATCTCCATGTTTTCAAGGTGTATAATTTTGTTGAAACAATGATTCAATAGATATCGGTTGTGCGTAACAACTAGCAGCATTCCTTTGTGGGAATTAATAAGATTTTTAAGCGCATTTAGGTTTTCAAAGTCTAAAAATACATCTGGTTCGTCCATAATCATTAAGTCTGGACTACTAAGCATTTCCTTCATCACTTGAATAAGTTTGAATTCGCCGCCACTCAGGTCGGATACCCTAAGATCTTTTAGCTTCATGAGGTTTGCTAGATTTAGTTTCTTTTTAATATTGCTTTCAAAATCATCTCCGCCAATTGAATCAAATGCGTCTAAAGCTAATTGATACTTTTCTAGTAACGAATCAATATCCGATGATGTTTCCATTTCAGTGCAAATAGATTTTATTTCATTTTGTATCTTAATAAATTCTTCTCCTACATATTCAAAAACTGTTGTTTCTTTAGATTTGTCCAGTTGCGAGAACTGACTTACATACCCAATTGTGCAAGCCTGTTCCATCTCTAACATGCCATCGAAAATATATCTTTCTGGGTCCATCAGTATATCTATCAGTGTACTTTTTCCACTGCTACTTGTTCCTATAAAAGCGCAATGTTGTGCCTCTTCTAACGTAAATGAAATATTTTTATAGAGTTCTTTTTGCGGAAATGAAAAGGATAAGTTATCAACTTTTATCATAGTATTACCTTTCTTTATAACTAAAATAGTGAATATTAATAGAGGTATTGAAGATTTGAGTTTACCGTTGATAGAGTAACACTGTTTACAACCAACTTCAATCATTTCGCGATCATGCTTGAATAATATTTTCATTGAGAGAGGAAGTTATATATTGAATTTGAAGAAAATTAATTCTTTAACAAAGTACCCAAGCATTCTTACCTATCATCAATTAGGTGAACGGGGCCGCTTAAATGATGTATTAACGGAGTCCAAAGGCTTCTCAGAATCAGACGATGTTTTTGTTTACGAAAAAGTAGATGGTGAAAATTCAAGAATCATTCTATTTAAAAATGATTATAACGAAGTTGATTATCTAGTTGGTTCCAGAGAAGAATTGTTATATGCAAAAGGAGACAGAATCGGTAATCCTTACGGGAACATTGCAGAATTCCTTAAACCGTTAGCAGAGAAAGTAACAGCAGATATCTTTTCACAGGGGGACTGGGCATTAACCGTAATTTATCAGGAATCTTATGGAGGAAAAACTAAAGCATCTAAGAACTATTCTGACAGAAGAACTCAAGGGTATCGTGTATTTGACGTGTTCTCCTTGGATAAGGATGAATTAATTAGATTACTAGAATTATCGCAGGAGAAAATTGCGGAGTGGCGAGATCATGGTAATCAGCCGTTTTATGATGAAATTGAGAAGAAGAGATTTGTAGAGCGCATGGATTTGCAGTCCGCACCCCTTCTGGAAACCATCAAGGGTTCGCAATTTCCAACTTCTCTTGAGAATACATATTCTTACTTAACAAGGTTCGAAAATACGCAAGTGGGGATCGAAGCAACAGGCAAATCAGAAGGAATCATTGTTAGAACAACTGACCGTAAACAAATTAGAAAGATCCGTTTCGAAGATTATGAACGAACGTTTAGATAATAACTGTTCAAAGTAAGGGAGCTATTATGAAGAGTCATTATACAAGAGCCGTAAATCGAATTAACAATATTGATGCTGAGTATTATATAGATATCTCTAATAAAAGGTATGAAGATGTGAGGTCTAAAGGTGAATATACGGCAGACGCTACACTTATCGCTGAATACTATCGTAGAGTTGGCGTTTTATTACAATTTATGTCTATTGAAGGCGTTAGTATTTTTGCGGGCATGGCCAAAATCATTAATAATGAAATGGAGATTCTCGATTTTGATAATCTGTATGAAATTTGTCCTAATCTTGAGCCGATAAATTTAACGGTTCTAAAAATAATTTGCATCAACTATATTCAATGGTGCATTCTGATTGATGCCGGCAACCCGGTTGCTGTTAAATTTCATGATACATATGAGCCAATCATCAAGTTGTTTGAAAGAGGTGGAGGACGGATTAGTACTCATCATCACGAATTGGTTGGAGGGTTTGGTGCGTTTGGCCGGTCTATACATGCTAGTAGAGGAGACATGAAAGAATTCGATATCAGTGACCAAGCACTTAGACAAGAAATCAAAGGGGTAGAGCATGCCGAAGAATACGTTAAAGAGTATAAGTTAGATAGCAGCGTAACAAAGAATTGCCTACGATGCGGAAATAGACTGGTTGTACAAGAAAACGAGGGTTATGGTGGTAAATGGTACAAAATTAAATGTGAAACTAATATATGTTTTGATCAGAATTTTAGTTGAAATCTTCAATGAAACAAATCTCAGTTTAGCTGAACCGCTATTCATTTGATTAACTAATCGAGTGAATAGCGGTTTTTGTTAATCTCCTCGAAAGCCTTCACACCCGTACGTCAATTGATTTTACCACCCCGGAAGCTCCAGCATCATCCCCAGTTTTTTGGTCTCCCGAGAGCGATTTATCTTTCGAAGTGCTGTCTTTGGTATCCTTCTTATCACTATTCGTATCTTCCTCAAGTCGGGAAATTTCCGGTACGGCTTTATTTGCTTGTGACAAGCGGGAGTTATCCTCTTTGAGCTCGGAAACCAACTCGCCAATTTTTTGATCGACATTATGTATGGTAGAGCGGATATCCAGTATCCGTTCCCGTTTGGTCTGCAGGACGGTATATTCTGCATTCTCCAGCATTTCGTATCTGCCAATATCTTTGGTAGGGTTGTTAGCCAGTCTGTCGTGCTCCATCTTGGATTCGCTCTTTAACGGGTCTATAGAGCCTTCCAGCTTCTTGCTCAGGCCCACCAGCTTGCCTAGGCGGTCATAAGTCGTGCTGTGCTTTAAAACAACGTCCAGCACTGCTGCAGAGCTGTCTGTTGACATTGGTTTGCTGTCCTGCTGCTCGGGCCGGTTGCGTTCAGCTTTTTCTTGCATTTCTTGGGCTTTGAGCTCGGTAATTTGGGCATCAATGTTTTGGATTGAGGTCCTCAGGGACTGAACCCGTTCGGCCTTCATCTTCGTGTCCAAATCTTTATCGGCCTTAACCGCGCTGATTTCTTCATTCAATTTGCTTTTTTGGCTTAATAAGCTTTGGATTTCCTTGCCACGGGGAGAAGCAATGGTTTGGTTTGCGGTATTAGTGTTAACGTTACTTGAGATTGAGGGGATGGATTTCATGGGTATTTCCTCCAAATCAAAGAATTATTTACCATACAAATGTTTTATCGGTAAAGCATGACGCTAAAATAAGAATAATGCTTAAATAAGCAGCAAGTATTTTAGGGATTAATTGTTATATTGAAACACAAAGTGTTATCTTGTGTTATGATATAGGTAGAGGTGACTCCCATGAACGATTTCGATAACTATCCTGATGAGCTGGGGGATTTTATCCGGCACTTCAGAAAAGCACGCGGGTTGACCTTAAGAGGACTGGAAGAGAAGAGCGGCATCAGTTACTCTCAGCTCAGCAAGATTGAACGCGGGGAAAGTATTCCTCTCAAAGATAACCTGGATAAGATCATTGAAGCGCTTGGAGCGGATCTTAAGAACCGCATGTATCATCTGGCTGATTATATGCCGGATATTGAATACATCAAGACGCTTAAGCAGGGCTACAAGCTGCCTGTCCTTAATCAGTCCCAGGATTATATATATGAGACGGCATTTAACAAGCTGAAGGAGTTTCGGTCCAAGGAAGGGAAAGAGACTTCGTACGTTTCGTTTGATTCCGATGAGGTCATCGTTTATGAAACGGAATATGGGGCAGGAATGGTAATAGAAAAAATTGAGAAATATAACCTTACCGATGTGCTCAACGACAAATTTGAAGGCAATCTGGATTCACTCCGCAAGCAGCCCCGAAAAGGCCGGCAGGCCTATATTTTCGGCGAGTGGCTGCGGGAATGCATCTATGAGCTGAAGGATGAGGAGCAGGACGAGGTTATCCAGGCACTTAAGGAGTTTACCCAATTTAAGGTGCAGCAGGTTAAGGGCGCGTTTAAATGAGCGTGCGTCTGTTCTATTGTTTTCAAAAATGAATAATGTTGCCCTTTCTTGCAGCCATCTATTCATCTTGATCCATAAACCAACAACAAAAATGGTTACACAGAAAAGGGGATATCTCAAATGAGAGTTAACATGAAATTTACCAGCAAGGGAAAAGCAGCAATCGAAAATTTCAACAACGAAGAGTTGCTGGAGATCTTCGCGAGATACATCAAAACATTGTCCAAGAAATATGATATCGAAGTGGACGTGCCTCTCGAAGTGAACCAGAATATCGTGGGGGACGGAACCGTAATCGCCATGGCACAGAATGTGAAGTGTGATATCGAAACCTTCTTCAAAGAACTGGGCCGGGATATCAAGGTGCCTCTCAAAAAAAGACTGGGCGGAAAGCTCGACAACGTCTTCAAGACAGAATTCATCGAGTAGTCCTGAAGTACTCTCCTTTATCTATTCATTAATCATCCCAATAAAAGAAGCCACCCTGCACATTGAAGTGGGGATGGCTTCTTTGCTGTTTATGGGCAGGCGGGTAGAATCAAACCATCTATTCATCATGACTGCATGGTGAATAGATGGCCCGTGAGTAAAACTATGTAAGAATATGCTGAGATTATAACAGCATCAAGCATCCAGGTGCTCTGAGCCCATTAATTTTCTCCCGTTCAGTACATTTTTAATAATTTCAATAAAATCAGGCGAAGCCTTCGCCTCCACCGCCAATTCATAGATGTTCAATAACTGTTCGTCAGATAACATTTCAAGGGATGAGGGGCGCGGAGAAGGATGAAAGTAATAATCCATTAGATTCCTCCATCGGTTATTTAGAATGACTTAAATTATAGTAATCTATCTAAATGGTACCATTTGGAAAGAAATCCGTCTCCTGGTATTCACAGCGTGAATTCCCCTTTACAAAAAATGAATGATATGGGAAAATGAAGGATTGGGTCGAAGGATGTTGAATAAAGGCAACGATCCCAGTGCTAATGTGCACCGGGATCGTTGCTTGTTGATGCTGCCTTTGTTCTCTTATTGCGAGGAATCTTTTTTGCGTCCTGCCAAGTGTTTTTTGAGGCGGGCTTCATTGGACTCAGATACCGTGGCGAATTGTTCTCCTTGATTAAAAAGAACGATCTTCCGCTCCGCATCATAACTGTCCACATTGCTGAGACTCACGACATTGCTGCGGTCAAGACGCTCAAATCCTTTACCCTTGTAAGCAACCAATAGATCGGAAAGAGTAGTGGGGAGAACAAACTCGCCTTCTTTCGTATGGACGAATATTGCATTTTTGTAGCTGGAAAAATACAATATCTCTTCTTCCTGGATGTCCAGGGAGGAGCCGTCGTTTTGTAAGACACGCATGTTTTCCCCATCCTTGTTTAATTACTTCCGCAATTCTTTTGGTGCTTCCGGGCTGTGTAAACCAATTTTCATAACAGACACAAAGAATCGTGCGGAAGCCTCAAGAGCTGAGGATGCTTGTTTCGCAATGTATGATTTCATAACTTCAACCTCCCTTTCCATGGAATTACTGTTAAGGACTGAACCAGAAAAGCCAGTCCGATGACAGACGAACCAATAATAAAATTAATACCAACAAGTGCTATGGAAGCCATCTTCAGACCGGGAAACCATCTGAGCGGAATTTGGGCATTTTTATCCGGGTTTGGGGCAAATAAAAACATAATGATTAAACTAAATGCATTTATTATCCAAAGTGAAGATCCTGTGGAATTCAAAAAAAATGGGGTGAGAACACAAATTAATGTAGTAACAATATTGCAGGCAGTCGCCGTTCGTAAATGAAAACCGCCTGAACATACGCGCAGTATGCTAAAACATATATAAAAGATCAAGGTTTCAGTGAAATTATTTAACAACCTGCCAATGACAAGGGAAGCTGTGATGGTTAGAAGAGTGTTTAAAATAATATTCAAAGCATACTGCATAATTTCTTCAGAACAGGTTTCCTCTGGATTGGCCCGCTTTATTGCGGCTGAAATTTTAATAGCCAAGCTGTTCAAAATTCATCACCACGGTTCTTCTTGATCGAAAAGTTTAAATATCCGAACAAAAGCACAGCGTAAGCGAGAGGGACGAGAATAAATAACTGAGAGGAATTCTCAGAAACATAAATCATTAAATAAACAATAAGAATAGAAGGTAGACTTAATGTAAAGAGGACTTTTTCCTGGTGGCCTAAAACGATTCTCTCTTCGGGCTTGTCCGGAACAAAATCAAAGCCTTTCCTTTTCCTCCCAATATAGTGTCCGATAGAGAATGCTGTCAAGGCAGATAACGTCTGCATAAAATATACTCCTATCGATATTGAGTGAAGTTTAAAATTTGTGATTCCTGAAGCGCTCATTAACAAATATAATATAGATTGGATAAGCATATAGAGTTGGTAGGACATACCTGTCATAATAGCTGCGTAAAAAACATGAATTCGGAATAGCAGCCATAAAAAGAAAAAAACAAGCATGTATTGGGTAAATACATCAATCCCTGCAAAACCGTTATTCACCCGAATGACGTAAGAAAAGAAAGCCATAATCAAACCGGCAAAGACTATCTCTTTCGGATAAAGATCAATCTTGAATATCTTAAATGCCAGATAAAATAATGCGGTACTTTCGAGTACCGAAAACACGATAAATAGTACAGAATCCAGCATACCGACACTCCCGAAGGTCAGATTAACGCAACCTTTAATCTTGCAAATATTATACCTAATGAACTAAAATACAACAATAAGATTTTGTTCTTTTCACCAAATTTTTCTTAATATTGTTGGAAGTGAGGCGATAATTGATGAATCAGCGTCCGGAAAAAAATGAGTATCTTGAGGTTCAGGAGCGATATATCGCTCTAGTACCAGCTGATGGAGAGTTGGCGGCCATTCTGAGGGAGCAATCCAGAAGCTTTTTTGATTTGCTGGGAGCCTTAAGTGAAGAGCAGGGGAACTACCGTTATGCACCGGAGAAGTGGAGTGTTAAGCAGATGATTGGCCACCTGACCGACAATGACCGGATTATGTCTTACCGCTTGCTTTGTTTTGCCAGAGGAGAACAAGCGCCACTGCCCGGGTACGAGGAAAATGATTATGTGGCAGCAGGTGATTTTGAACGTTTCACTCTGCAGGAACTGGTCAGCCAATACAAGACGGTCCGCCAGTCTACCCTGGCTCTGCTGGACAGTCTGCCGGAAGATGCCTGGACCCGGAGAGGAATGTTTCGTTCGACAGCAATGTCGGTTAGAGCACAGGCCTGCCTCATTATCGGACATGAACTTCATCATTTGAATGTGCTGAACGAGCGTTACTTGAATTAGTTGCGGCTGCAGTTGATGGCAGTGAGGGGTTGGAACAGGAGGAGGACGCAACTGAGCTTTTTAACGGGCATCTTACATTTCTTTGTTCCGCGGGAGAGGACACTGCTCTTCAATACATTTGATCAGGCCCAGTATTTCAAGGTGAAGAGCCGTCTTGCCGCAGCGGGCATCCGTCACCGTTCCAAGATTAATGGAGGCATGCGGGCTGCAACCAACCGTGCAATTTATGGTGGGAACCTGCCAGTGCAGCATGAACTGTTTGTGAGCAGGGAAGACGAACATAGGGCGTTGAAGGAGATATCGTCATCGGACTAACCAAAAAAGCATTCCGGCTCTTTGTAAAGAGGCTGGAATGCTTTTATATTTACAAGGGCGGATTCTTGTGGCATTTGCGGCAGACCGGATAATAAGCTTCGTTGCCGCCGATCTGGATTTGCTTGCCGCTGTAAACGGGTTTGCCGTTCTCTACGCGCAGCGCCATTGTGGCTTTCCGTTCACAGAACCAGCAGATCGTCTTCATCTCTTCAATTTTATCCGCGTAGATCAGCATATATTTACTGCCTTCGAATAAGTTGTTCTGAAAATCATTTTTTAGTCCAAAAGCCATTACCGGTATGTTCAGCTCATCCACAATACGCACAAGCTGGAGAATGCAGTCCTTGGTCAGAAACTGGCATTCGTCGATCAGCACGCAGTGAGGCTTCGGCAGATTGCTGCTGACTATGCTGTATATATCTGTGTTCTCGTCGATAGCTATGGCCTGCTTGCGCAGTCCGATGCGGGAGGAAATATACCCGACCTCGTCCCGATCGTCCAGGGATGGAGTGAAGATGAGCACCGACTTGCCCTGCTCCTCGTAATTATGGGCTACCTTGAGAATCTCAATGGATTTGCCGCTGTTCATTGCTCCATACTTGAAAAACAACTGTGCCACGTCCATCTATCCTTTCGTTCTTCAACCTGTGTAATAGTATACCGAAAAATGCGACTTTATTAGAGTATCATACTCGTGGCTGAACTTGCCAGTGAAATCATTGCCATCGTGTTTTTAAATTCAGCAACCGCTTTAAAGTGTGCTTCCCTGGTGATATGTTATAATATACGCAATTATGGACTTCCACAGGAGAAGCCTTGACAGAAAGGAAGTTTGGCAGTTGACGGAGAAAATGGAGCATTATAAGGAGAAAATGGCAGCACTTCAGGAGAGTGGGGAACTGTCCCCGGAAACGCAAAGTTTATTGACGGAAATGCTTGATGAATTAGCAGAAATGAACCGGAGCAACAAGGCGCTGCGGCGGGTGATACTCAAGACGGGGCAGGGTTCGGCAATGTCCACCCGCCTGCGGGATGCGCTCTACGAATAATCAAATGGGGTAACGTCGATGAACTTAATTTTTTCTTATCTCAAAAGATACCGGGTGGCGGCAATCGCCGCCCTGGTAATGATGCTTATCGAGCTTTCGGTGGAACTGTCGCAGCCTTTGCTGATCTCCAAAATTATCGATAATGGGATCAGGGAGAAGGATAATTCAGTAGTCTGGCTGTGGGGCGGTGTACTTGCAGTAAGCGCGGTTATAGCGTTTGCGGCGGGTGTGCTCAGCTCTTTTTTTGCGTCTCATGCCAGTCAGGGGTTTGCCTTTGATCTCAGGGATAAGCTGTACGGGAAGGTGCAGTCCTTCACCTATGAAGTGTTCAGCCGTTTTCCGACCTCGTCACTGATTACACGCCTTACGGGAGATGTGACCCAGCTGCAGGATACAATATTTATGGGGCTGCGGTTTATGACCCGGGTGCCGCTAGTTGTCTTGGGTAGTGTGATTATGGCTTTGGTCGTGCATGTGAAGCTGGGGCTGCTGCTGACGGTGACATTGCCGGTGCTGATTCTGTTCCTGGCGTGGGTGATACGCAGGTCATCAGGTTTGTTTCGCAGCGTCCAGGTCCGGCTTGATGGAGTAAACGGCGTTATTCAGGAGAATCTGACCGGCATCCGCTTAATTCGTGTGTTTGTACGTATGGGCCATGAGATTGGCCGGTTTGCTTCATTCAGCGGAGAGCTGATGAAGTCAACTGTAGCTGCACTGCGATTGACGGAAACAACAGCTCCGCTGATTATGCTGATCGTCAACGCGGGGATTATGGCGGTTTTATGGTTTGGAAGGATTGAGATTTCTGCAGGGGAAGCAACCCTGGGACAGACCGTGGCGGTCATTAACTACTCTTTGCGGACGATAGGTGCTATGTCAGCCTTGTCTTCGATCATGGCGACGTTCTCGCGTGCAATAGCTTCTTCGCAGCGGGTGGCGGAAGTGATGTCGGCAGATGCAGTTCAGGACGTAACGGCGGAGCAAGGCATACAGGCCTATGAGCGTAAGCGTGGCGTTTCTGGACGCAGTGACTATACCGGATCTTTTGCTATACAGGGTGAGGTTGAATTTGAAAATGTCAGCTTCAGTTATCCGGGGAGCGAGATCGCAGTGCTGGAAGAGATCTCCTTCAAGGTGAAATCTGGAGAACGGGTGGCGATTATGGGGGCAACGGGCTCCGGGAAGTCCTCGTTGGTCGGACTGATTCCCCGGTTATATGAGCAGAACCATGGGGTGATCGCAATTGACGGTGTGGACAGCTCGGAGCTGGACATTGCCAAGCTGAGGGGAGCGATTGGTTATGTGCCACAAGAGGTACTGCTTTTCACCGGCTCGGTACGTGACAATATTGCCTGGGGGAATGAGCACGCAACCCGGGAAGAGATCGAGCGGGCAGCAGCTGCGGCGCAAATCCACGAAACGGTGACAGGTCTTCCTCAAGGCTATGACACCATGCTGGGGCAGCGGGGGGTCAATCTGTCCGGCGGGCAAAAGCAGCGGCTGACTATCGCCCGGGCGCTTGTGCGAAAGCCAGCGATACTCATTCTGGATGACAGCACCAGTGCGCTAGATGCAGTAACGGAAGGTCTTTTGCTGGAGGAACTGAAGCATATGTCCTGCACAACCTTTCTTATTACCCAGAAGATCAGCTCCACGGTATCGGCAGACCTGATCCTGCTGCTGGATGAAGGCCGTTTAATCGCCAAAGGTACCCATGGAGAGCTTATGACCGGCTCTTCGCTCTACCGGAGAATATATGAATCCCAGGGTAAGGAGGCGGTGCATCATGTTCAAAGCATTAATTGAACCTTTCAAGCATCCGAAGCTGGATCTGGGGCTTGGAGAGGGTAGAAGCTTCGGGGCGGCCTCGAGCCGCAAGCCCCAAGCGAAAGCGAAAAATTGGCCGGCTACGCTGAAACGGATCTGGAGTTATCTTGCCGAGCGCAAAGCCAAGCTGTTCCTCGTGCTTTTGATGGTGCTGTTCAGCTCCGGTCTGGCGCTGCTTGGACCTTATCTGATCAGCCGGGCGGTCGATCATTACCTAGAGGGATCGGGGGGCAGAACCTGGGGGACCTTCCTCATTACCCTTGCACTTGTATATGTGCTCAATTCATTAACTTCCTGGCTGCAAAATATTTGGATGATCGAAATTGCCCAGGAGACAATCTACCGGATACGCACCGATTTGTTTGCCCATCTGCACCGTCTGCCGATTTCCTTCTTCAACCGCAGACAGCAGGGGGAAATTATGAGCCGCCTGACCAATGACATCGAGAATATCAGCTCCACGCTAAACAGCTCGGCGATCCAGATTTTCTCCAGTGTTCTCACGCTACTGGGTACCGTAGGTGTCATGCTATGGCTCAGTCCGCTGCTAACGCTGCTGACGTTCATTGTAGTGCCGCTGATGACGCTGGGGATGCGCTGGATAACGCGGCGTACCGGTCCGCTGTTCAAGGAGCGGCAGCGCAGCATGGGCGAGCTCAACGGCTATATAGAAGAAACATTGTCAGGACAACGGATTATCAAGGCGTTCTCGCAGGAGGAGCGGGTCATTTCCGGTTTCCGTGAACGCAATACGCGGATTATGCTGTCCGGGTATTGGGCGCAGTCCATTTCCGGCTTCATTCCCAAGCTGATGAATGGCCTGAACAATCTGAGCTTTGCCATTGTTGCCGGTGTGGGCGGCCTGCTGGCGGTCCGCGGCCTGGTCACTGTCGGTGTAATCATCGCCTTTGTGGAGTATACACGTCAATTTACGCGGCCGCTTAATGATCTGGCGAACCAGTGGAACACACTGCTGTCGGCGATTGCCGGGGCGGAGCGGGTGTTTGAGGTTATGGACGAAGAGACTGAAGCCAAGGATGAAGGCGCGGCGGTATCGCTGGAACAGGTAGAGGGGGCGGTAACGTTCAAGGACGTCTCTTTCTCTTATGACGGCGGCGCCGATATATTGCAGAATATCAGCTTTGAGGCGAAGCCGGGCGAGATGATCGCCCTCGTCGGACCTACAGGGGCCGGCAAGACAACACTGATAGGCCTCTTGTCGCGGTTCTATGATCCGGGCAAAGGAAGCATTACGCTGGACGGCATGGAGCTTTCGTCCATCCGCAGGGAAAGTCTGCGCAGCCAGATGGCTTTTGTGCTGCAGGATTCCTTCTTGTTCAAAGGCACAATCCGCGACAATATCCGCTACGGCAGGCTGGACGCTACGGACGAGGAAGTGGAGCAGGCGGCGAAGCTGGCGAATGCCCATTCCTTCATCATGCGGATGCGCGGCGGCTATGAGCGGATGCTCTCCGTGGACGGCAGCGGGATCAGCCAGGGGCAGAAGCAGCTGCTGGCGATCGCAAGAGCGATTCTCGCCAATCCTTCCATGCTGGTGCTGGATGAAGCGACCAGCAGCATTGATACGGTGACTGAAATCAAGATTCAGGAAGGGCTGCAGGCGCTGATGAAAGGCCGGACCAGCTTCGTGATCGCCCACAGACTGGGCACCATCCGTGCGGCGGACCGTATCCTGGTATTGCAGGGCGGACGTTTGCTGCAGCAGGGCACACATGACGAACTGCTGCAGCAAGGCGGACTGTACAGCGAACTGGTTCGGGGTACTAAGGATGAGGCAGCGATATAAGGGCACAGTCCAGAATTAGAACGGCTAACGGGAAGCAGCAGGATACGTCATCCAGACAAGCAGTGGGACTGGGGCGGGTTTGCTGCTTTTTGGACTTTTCCGAAAAATGGAGCTACTGTTTGTAGGATAATATAATGCTTTCATTGCTCAGCTTCCCGTTTAGAGAGGAGCGCACAGCGGTGCAGAGTGCAGCGAGGAGAAGCAGCATGCAGCCGGTAATCCAGAGGATGGCGTTACCATCCGGTGTAATCCCGAGCTTGCGGAGGAATGTGCCAGGCAGTGAGGCGGCAAACACAAACAGAACGGCACTGACCGAAAGGAAAGTCCTCACCCGCTCGGGGGACTTGGAGAGCATGGAGAACAGCGTCAATGTTCCGGTGGCCGCATAGGTAAACAAGAGATAAGCCGCAGCAAACATCACAAAAGCAACATTCTGGAACAGATGGAGCAGCAAGGCTTCCCGGGAAACCAGGGCATAGGCAAACACGAGAGCATTAAAAAGCAGGATAGGAGCAATGCTTAGCACAAAGGCGGAGCGGCTGTATAAAGAAGTTAGCTGGCGGATATCGACCTTATTGGCAAGGTAATATTCGCAGCGCCCCGAGGTTTTTTCGGAAATAACTATTAGACTGAGGGCAATCATATTAAGAAAGAGATAGATCGAGAGGTTCAGGACAAGGTAAATATATACCGGAATAAAGGCCATTGGGCCGGTGTTGGTTCTCAGAATTTGCAGCAGGGAGTTAAACGGCAAGATTATCATGATTAGGAGCATGGCAACATAGGAGGGGGTTCTCAGGACATCTTTAATATTCAATTTGTTCACCGGATGCAGCCTCATTATCTAGCCTCCTTAAGTATAGTGAAGAACCGTTGCTCCAAATCACCGCAGAATTCTTGATTATGAATGGTTTCTACAATGGAACCGCCGATCAGAATGGTGATCCAATCGCTGATTTTTTGAACCTCCGCCAAATCGTGAGAGGTAAGGATAAGTGTTTTGCCTTCATCCTTCAAACCGCGCAGAACACTGCGCATGACCAGTCTTGATTCGGGATCGACACCGGAGGTGGGCTCGTCCAGCAGCAGGATGGGGGAATCCTTCAGCAGCGTAATCAGCAGCGACAGCTTTCGTTTCATGCCTTTGGAGTAGGTAGCCACTTTATTATCAAGTGCGGTTTCGAGCTGCAGAAGAGCAGCGTATCGTTCGATCATCGTAGAAGCTAATGCGGGACTTACGTCCAAATAGATGCAGAAATCACGGATGTTTTCACGCCCGGTTTTGGTCTCAAATAAGTAATCGTTCTCCAGCAATACTGAGATTTGCCGCGGATCGCTGGAATAAGTAATCGTTCCTTCATCCAGAGTCAAGAGACCCGTGATGAGACGCAGCAGCGTTGTTTTGCCCGCTCCGTTCGGGCCGATGATGGCGAAAATGCTATTTTGAGGCACAGCGAAAGAAACGTTGCGGATGATCTTGGTCTGATTTAATGTTTTGCCTGCGCCGGATACGATAATCGCATTGCTGTCCAGTACTGGGGCCTGTTGTTGATGCAGCAAGACATACCACTCCCTGATTGAAATAAGTTACAGGGAAAATATACCTTATTTCCTAAAGGATTCATAGAATCAAAAAAGAAAAAGGCATCTCCGAATGACTTCGGAAATGCCTGGACAAGTGATTTAAGTTAATTACAGTTAAGGATTACTTTTCGCAGCAGGCGGCTGCTGGATTTTTTGCTTCTCTCTGAACCGGGGGCCGACATAGTTCTTTTTACGGTCACGCGTCAGAATCCAGCCTCCGAGAAAGCTCATCCCGGCCAAGAAGAGCAACAGCCCCCCGCCAAAATGCAGCCAGGCAAAATCCGGTGTCACGGCATCGTCACCATGCATGGAAATATAGTTGAAAATATCATCTTTCATCATAAGGAAGCCCGTCATGGCCAGCAGGCCGGGAATAACCAGAATAAGGATGGCAATGAAGCGTGAAATCAGCAGTTTCATGAGGGTTCCATCTCCTTCGCAGCCCTTTGGATTCCCCCATATGATAACGCTTCACCAGGAAAAAGTCCATGAATACATGACGATTATAAGTTTGTAATGGGCATAAAAGAGAGTACAATGTAATAGGTTATGCAGAACTTATGAGTAATGACTGGAGGATACATATCATGACAATATCCTGTGACGTGGCAATACTGGGCGGTGGAACCGGAGGTTATGTGGCGGCGATCCGCGCGGCCCAGCTGGGAAAGTCGGTTGTCGTCATCGAAATGGACAAACTGGGCGGCACCTGCCTGCACCGCGGCTGTATTCCAAGCAAGTCGCTGCTGCGCAGCGCAGAAGTGTATGCTGAGATAAATGAGAGCGAAAGTTATGGCATCGAAACAACAGGCGTGCAGCTGGTATTCCCGAAGGTGCAGCGCCGCAAGGAAGCTGTGGTGGAACAGCTTCATGAGGGTGTGCAATATTTGATGCGCAAGAATAAAATCCAGGTCCTCAAAGGGAAAGGCCGGGTCATCGGGCCTTCGATTTTCTCTCCGCGCAGCGGTGCTGTGGCGGTGGAACTGGAGAATGGCGAGATGGAGACTGTAGTCTCATCCAATCTTATTGTCGCTACAGGCTCACGCCCCCGCGTGCTGCCGGGACTTAAACCGGATGGCAAGGTTATTCTGAGCAGTGAAGAAGCGCTGACGCTTGAAGAACTGCCGTCTTCGATCATTATTGTGGGCGGCGGAGTAATCGGAGTGGAGTGGGCTTCAATGCTCGTTGATTTCGGTGTACAGGTGACTGTGGTCGAGGCCGCAGGCCAGCTGCTGCCGCTGGAGGACGAGGAAATTGCCCGGGAGCTGCTGCGTCTGCTCAAAAAACGCGGGGTCAAAGTTCTGACGGGGACAACCGTGGATGCTGAGACTTGTGTGGTAACG
Organism: Paenibacillus sp. FSL L8-0340; assembly: GCF_038593145.1. Lineage (NCBI taxonomy): Bacteria > Bacillati > Bacillota > Bacilli > Caryophanales > Paenibacillaceae > Paenibacillus > Paenibacillus sp. FSL L8-0340. The sequence continues at coordinate 5,111,484 of NZ_CP151967.1, read as the reverse complement.
GAGGACGGCGTAACGATTGAAGCCCGCAAGGGAGAACAGAGTCAGAGCTTGTCCGCAGAGAAGCTGCTGGTATCTGTCGGCAGAGTAGCCAATATCGAAAATATTGGATTGGAAAATACCGATATCCGCTTCGATAAAGGTGTGATCGAGGTTAACACCAACATGCAGACGAATGAGCCGCATATCTACGGTATCGGCGATTGCATCGGCGGTCTGCAGCTGGCCCATGCTGCCAGCCATGAAGGTATTCGCGCGGTGAACCACCTGGCAGGTGAGAAGCTCCATCCCTATCATATCCATCAGGTACCCCGCTGTGTCTACACACGGCCGGAAGTGGCCAGTGTCGGATATACGGAGAAAGAGGCCAAGAATCTTGGCCATGATGTCGTGACCGGGAAATTTCCGTTCTCGGCTATCGGCAAAGCTATCGTCTACGGGATGAAGGACGGTTTTGTCAAAGTCGTTGTCGACCGAAGCAGCGGGGATATTCTCGGTGTTCAAATGATCGGACCGCATGTGACCGATCTCATCGGCGAAGCGGCGCTGGCGCAGCTGCTGGACGCCACCCCTTGGGAGATCGGCGAAGCCATCCACGCCCATCCGACGCTTTCTGAGATTATTGGAGAAGCCATGCTGGCGGTAGATGGCAAATCAATCGGTTTTTAGTATACGAGAAAGGTCCCCAAAGAGAATGCCGGATAGAGCTGGTGAAGCGTTATACGCCGAAATAGCTCTATTCCGGCTTTTCCTCTCTTTTCTTTTTGTACAGAAAGGGATTATAATGAACTCAAGCCATGTATTAGTACCAGGTTATAAGATCAGGCACAGGTTGTTATAATTTTAAACATCTAATGCAAGTTTGTACGAAACCAATTTAGTGGGATTAGGCTCACAAAACTTTTAGGAGGTACCTCTCATATGGAATCTCAAGGTACTGTAGGAGCAGTCAACAGACATCAGGAGCTTGGACTCAGCGACGGCCAGGTCATAGATATGTACAAATATATGCAGATGGGACGGAAGTACGATGAGCGCAGTCTGCTGCTGCAGCGCGCCGGGAAGATTAACTTCCATGTTTCCGGCATCGGCCAGGAGGCGGCGCAAGTGGCGGCGGCCTTTGCACTGGACCGGCAGAATGATTATTTCCTTCCGTATTACCGCGATTATGCCTTTGTGCTTACCGTGGGCATGACCATGCGCGAGCTGATGCTCTCCGTGTTCGCCAAGGCAGAGGATCCCAACAGCGGTGGACGGCAGATGCCGGGCCACTTTGGAAGCAAACGTCTGCGCATCGTAACCGGCTCAAGTCCGGTGACTACACAAGTTCCGCATGCGGTAGGTTTCGCGCTTGCGGCCAAGATGCAGAAGAAAAAGTTTGTTTCTTTTGTTACGTTCGGAGAGGGCTCCAGCAACCAGGGTGACTTTCATGAAGCGTGCAATTTCGCCGGTGTGAACAAGCTGCCGGTCATTATTTTTTGCCAGAACAACCAGTACGCCATCTCCATCCCTGCCCATAAGCAGCTCGCCGGCAAAGTCAGTGACCGTGCGCTAGGCTACGGCTTCCCGGGCATCCAGGTAGACGGCAATGATCCGCTTGAAGTGTACCGTGTCGTTAAGGAAGCGCGGGAGAGAGCTCTTAGAGGAGAAGGACCAACGCTAATCGAAGCGATGATGTACCGCCTGTCACCGCATTCCACCTCGGACAACGATCTGGCTTACCGGACCAAAGAAGAGGTTGACGAGAACTGGAAAAAGGACGGCGTCGCCGCCTTCCGCAACTATCTGATAGAGCTGGGCCTGTGGAGTGACGAACAGGAACGCGATCTGGCTGCGCAGTACAATCTTGAACTGAAAGAGGCTATTGAATATGCTGACAATGCACCGTTCCCGAAACCGGAAGATACGCTGCTGCATGTATACAGTGAATCAGACCTCAAAGGAGGAGCATAATTCATGGCAATGATGGAATATATCGATGCGATCCGGCTGGCGATGAAGGAAGAAATGGAACGCGATGAATCCGTGTTCGTGCTGGGTGAGGATGTTGGCGTTAAGGGTGGTGTGTTCACCACTACCAAAGGGCTGCAGGAGCAGTTCGGGGAAGAACGCGTGATGGATACCCCGCTGGCAGAGTCGGCGATTGCCGGAGTGGCCATTGGAGCGGCAATGTACGGCATGAAGCCCATTGCCGAAATGCAATATTCAGATTTCATGCTCCCGGCAACCAATCAGATTATTAGCGAAGCGGCCAAAATCCGTTACCGCTCCAATAACGACTGGAACTGCCCGGTTGTTATCCGCGCGCCTATCGGCGGCGGTATATTTGGCGGGCTGTATCATTCCCAGTGCCCCGAATCAATTTTCTTCGGCACACCGGGACTGAAGATTGTGGCGCCTTATTCAGCGTATGACGCCAAAGGTCTGCTGAAGGCAGCGGTCCGTGACCCGGATCCGGTCATATTCTTCGAGAACAAGAAATGCTACAAGCTGATTAAGGAAGATGTGCCGGAAGACGATTATACCGTGCCGATCGGAGAAGCGAACCTGCTGCGCGCAGGCAGCGATATTACGGTGATCGGGTACAGCCTGCCGCTGCATTTTGCGATGCAGGCGGCGGAGGAGCTGGAGCGCGAGGAAGGCATAACCGCACACATACTGGATCTTCGCACGCTGCAGCCGCTGGACCGTGAAGCCATTATTGCCGCTGCCCGTCAGACCGGCAAGGTGCTGATTGTCCATGAGGACAACAAGACCGGCGGAATCGGCGGCGAGGTGGCGGCCATTATTGCCGAACATTGCCTGTTCGAGCTCGACGCGCCGATCTTCCGGCTCTGCGGCCCTGATGTGCCCGCGATGCCGATCAGCCCGCCGATGGAGAAGTTCTTCATGCTGAGCAAAGATAAAGTGAAAGCGGAGATGCTCCGGCTGGCTCAATACTAAACATTCTGATTCTGCGGGTACATGCTTCCGAAGTGAGTTTTGTACGACGACTCAACACGAAGTATTGCTTACAAAACTTTAAGCGTATGCTTCCGAAGCGAGTTTTGTACGAAGTTGCTGCAAGAAGTATTGCTTACAAAACTTTAAGGAGTGACAATATGTCTGACAATACAAAGCTGATCGACGTGATTCTGCCGCAGCTGGCTGAGTCGCTGGTATCGGCGACGATCGGCAAATGGCTGAAGCAGCCGGGCGATCAAGTGGATCAATATGAGCCCATCTGCGATTTGATTACAGATAAAGTCAATGCAGAGCTGCCCTCCACCGTGGAAGGAACACTGGTGGAGCTGCTCGCGGAAGAGGGCCAGACCGTCAACGTTGGCGAAGTTATCGCCCGTATTGCTGTAGCTGTGGCTGCTCCCGCAGCTCCAGCGGTTCCGGCAGCTCCATCCGCCGGAGCTGGCCAGGTTAATTCCGCTCCGCAGGCGCATGCAGCAGCCAGACCGCCGTTACCAGCTGCCGGGGGTCCAGCTGACGCTCCCATGCGCTCCCGCTACTCACCGGCAGTGCAGACACTCGCCGCCGAGCACGGTATTAATCTTGCCGCTGTGCCGGGAACCGGTATGGGCGGCCGTATCACCCGGAAGGATGTGCTGACGTTCCTGGAAAGCGGCGGGGCCGCAGCCGTCCATGCCTCCAATGGAGCAGCTTCGGCAGCCGGACGGCAGGCGCACGAAGCCGCTCAGCAACCTGTGCTGCAGGCTGTTCAGACCGAAGTGCAGGAAACGCGGGAGCACGTTCGCCAGTCCGGACTGCACCTGAGCGAATCTCCGCGTATTCCGACGATTGAGGTGGAAGGCGGCCGGGGCAGCAGTTCAGAATTTTTGATCGACGTCACCCCGATCCGCAACACGATCGCCACAAGAATGCGCCAGAGTGTCTCTGAGATTCCCCATGCGTGGACAATGATTGAAGTGGATGTGACGAATCTCGTCGTGCTGCGGAATAAGCTTAAAGATGAGTTCAAGCGCAAGGAAGGCATCAACCTGACTTACCTCGCTTTTATGATGAAGTCTGTAGTCAGTGCGATTAAGGATTATCCGATTATGAACTCCGTCTGGGCGGTTGATAAAATCATTGTCAAACGCGATATCAATATTACACTTGCTGTTGGCACTGAAGATTCCGTTATGACACCGGTAATTAAGAAGGCCGATCAGAAGAACATCGCCGGACTTGCCCGGGAGATCGACGAATTAGCGCAAAAGACCCGCGACGGCAAGCTGCGCCTGGAAGATATGCAGGGGGGGACCTTTACCGTCAACAACACCGGTTCTTTCGGCTCTATTCTGTCCTACCCGATTATCAACTACCCGCAGGCGGCAATATTGACCTTTGAATCCATTGTGAAGAAGCCTGTGGTCATCAACGATATGATCGCTGTGCGCTCCATGGCCAACATTTGTCTGTCTCTGGATCACCGGATTCTGGATGGCGTCATTTGCGGCCGCTTCCTGCAGCGCGTGAAGGATAACCTGGAAGGCTACACGCCGGATAGCAAGCTGTATTAATATTTTGCAACATTCAGTGACTGGCGACTCTAATTCAAAGGGGACCTGACGTTATGAATAACCCGCAACCTGGCAAGCTGGAAGTTTCATATCACCCCCTGATGGAATATGGTGCGGCCTGGGAGCTGCAGAAGGAACATGTGCAGGCCATTGATGCCGGAACAGGCCTGGAACAGCTGATCCTTTTGCAGCATCCGCCCACTTATACCATCGGTTCTCAGAATCACCCGGAGCATCTTCTCCTCAGCGGTGAACAGCTCAAGGAGCAAGGGATTGCGCTGTTTGAAATCGACCGCGGGGGAGACATTACATATCATGGGCCGGGCCAGCTTGTCGGCTACCCGCTGCTGAAGCTTGGGGAGGACGGAAGGGTCGATCTGCACGGGTATCTCCGCCGGTTGGAGGCTGTCATTATTGATTATTTGGCTTCCTGCGGAATAGAGGGTGACCGCAAGCCCGGGTATACCGGCGTTTGGGTTGGCGACCAGAAGATTTGTGCGATTGGTGTCAAGTTTAACAGAAGCAAATCACGCAGAGGCTTTATTACCAGCCACGGCTTTGCCTTCAACATCTCTGCGGGGATTGGCGGGCGCGGGTTTCAGGGGATTATCCCCTGCGGCATTGCGGAATATGGGGTAACTTCGCTGGAGGAATGCACCGGCCGGCCCATGGATCCTGAGCAGGTATCAGAGGAGCTGATTCCTTATTTCCTGCAGCACTTTCCGTATAAGGTGATCAACCCGGCGAATCCGCATGCTCAGGCCGATTTGACGGTAACCCGGGATGTCAAATAGCGCCCGGGTAGCCCGGACGCTATTATTAACGTTCTACTTTTTGCTGTTAACCGGCCAGGAAAGGCTCGATAACCATCAGCAAGGTAGAGCCGACCATGGCGATCAGCATGACATAAATGAAGATACGGAACCATTTTTGACGTTGCATGAGTGACTCCTTTAGAATTAGTTTAAGTTAAGAGCGTACAGATATTTAAGACAGTACCACTATTGTAACGCAATCGTGAAAGAGAGGGAAGTCCAATGATATCACAAGACCGATTGATTCAGGAATTTATGGAGCTTGTCCGTATTGACAGTGAAACAAGAAACGAACGGCAAATTGCCGATGTGCTAAAAGAAAAATTCAGCGCCTTGGGTCTTACTGCTATCGAGGACGATTCCCAGGAGCGCACCGGACATGGGGCAGGCAATCTGTTCGTTACCTGGCCTGCCGATAATGGAGCTGCGGCTCCCAAGCTGCTGTTCACCTGCCATATGGATACAGTGGTTCCCGGACAGAATATCAAGCCTACTCTTGGAGAAGACGGCTGGATTACGAGCGACGGCAGCACAATTCTCGGGGCGGATGACAAAGCGGGGTTAGCTGCTTTGTTCGAAGCGATCCGTGTCATTCAGGAACAGGGTGTTGCTCACGGTCAGATCCAGTTTGTCATTACAGCCGGTGAAGAATCCGGGCTGCTTGGTGCCCGGGCCATGGACCCCAAACTGCTGGATGCTGACATGGGCTTTGCGCTGGATTCCAACGGCGAGGTTGGAGCGATTGCGGTTGCTGCGCCTTCCCAGGCTAAAGTAACAATGCAGATCTTCGGCAAATCCGCCCATGCCGGCGTGAATCCGGAAGATGGCATCAGCGCCATTCAGGTGGCAAGCAAAGCCATCTCGGCGATGAAACTGGGACGCATCGACAATGAGACTACGGCCAATATCGGCAAGTTCGCAGGCGGCGGACCAACAAATGTGGTTTGCGACCATGTGCAGCTGGATGCCGAAGCACGCAGTATTGTGCAGGAGAAGGTAGACCGGCAGGTGGCTTCCATGCGCGAAGCATTGGAGACCACAGTGCGTGAGCATGGTGCAGAATGTGAATTCCGCAGTGAGATTATTTATCCGGCCTTCAGCTTTAATGAGCATGATCCGGTTGTGATGCTTGCGGACCGCGCCATAACCTCACTCGGTCTGAAGACACGCCTGTTCCCGTCCGGCGGCGGCAGCGACGCCAATGTGTTCAATGGTCTAAAGGTACCAACGGTAAATCTGGCCATCGGTTACGAGCACATCCATACCACTAAGGAACGGATCAAAGCCGAGGACATCGTCAAAGCGGCTGAGCTGGTTGTAGCCATTGTTAAGGAAAGTGTAAAAGCTTAAAATATCATGTGCAGCAGCTGAGGCTGGGTATATGCAGTGAAGGAGCTGTTTACGGGCGATGCCCGGGAACAGCTCCTTATGTTTTTCCTGAAAAATTGGGAACGTTCCTTCAAGCGCATGGGGACTCTCGGTGGCTTAGAATGTGGACTAGAAGCTGCCGGACTCCATGGACTTTATTTTAAATAATTGCCTGTTTTTTACAAGGGAATGGACTCCAGAGACACTATTGTTCTGTTTTGAAGCCGATTTTCCCCCTTGCCAAGGTAATAACGTCTTTCCGGTCCGAAAGATCGGGAAAAAGGATTTACCAGGTATAATAACGTCTTTCCGGTCCGGATACATTCTGGGATGGAAAGGGAAAAATTCTGCGAGCGGGTTACCCCGCTTTAGGCGGACTCAGCCGTGATTCGGCTTGCAGCCGCAGGATGTAGGACAGGGGCATATCACGTCCGTACTGCAGGGTCCACCCGGCGATTACTGCTTTAATCTGCTCCGGAGTACCTACCATTGTGACTGCTTTTGAGCTTGTACGGATAAGGATGTCATTCATGTCTACATTCCTTCTTTCCCCTTAAGTTTGCTATAATACACCCTATGCAGAACTGAGCTAAAGGAGACCATAAACTATGAAAAAAGATGAAACTCACCGCAATCCCGCACTGGATGAAGAGACATTGTCTACACAGCCGATTTTTGAAGGCAAAATTATTACCCTGCAGGTGGATACGGTTAAGCTGCCGGATGGCAATACCGCAACCCGCGAGGTCGTAAAGCATCCCGGAGCTGTAGCTGTGCTTGCTCTGAATCAGGGCAAGATGCTTGTAGTGGAGCAATACCGCCAGCCGATGCACCGCACCGAGGTGGAGATCCCCGCAGGAAAGCTGGATAAAGGCGAAGATCCCTTGGCCGCTGCCGGCCGGGAGCTTCAGGAGGAGACGGGCTTCCACAGCGGCGACCTTAAGCTGCTGAAATCCTTTTATACCTCGCCCGGATTCGCGGATGAAATTATTCATTTGTATGTGACAGACAACGCCCAGGCGGGAGATATGGCACTCGATGAGGACGAATTTCTGGAGGTCTCCGAGCTTACACTGGAGGAAGCTTACCAGTACATTGCGGACGGCCGCATCGCCGACGCCAAAACGATGATGGCGGTGTATGCATGGCATCTCTATACGCTGACGGGCCAATGGCACTAGAAGGGGAAAACAAGCTGCACAGCTTCTACTGTGACCTGCATGTTCATATCGGCCGCACTACGGAAGGACAAGCTGTCAAAATCAGTGGCAGCAAGAATCTCACCTTTGCCGGAATCGCCAAGGAGGCCGCAGAGCGCAAGGGGATCGGGCTAATCGGGATTATTGACAGCCACTCCCCCGGCGTGCAACGCGATATCCGCCAGTCGCTGGAATCCGGAGAGATGACAGTGGCAGACGGTGGAGGTATTGCTTACAGGGGCACCACGATCCTGCTGGGGTCAGAGATTGAAATCCGCGAATCTGGCCGGAAGGAATGCCATGTGTTAGCCTTTATGCCGGACCTGGAGACGATGGCGGATTTCAGCAGCTGGATGAGCAAGCATATGCGCAACGTAAATCTCAGTTCCCAGCGGCTGTATGCCCCATCCAGGGAACTGCAGGATGAGATTTACGGACGCGGGGGCATTCTAATTCCGGCGCATATTTTCACACCGCATAAAGGTCTTTACGGCTGTGCCGCAGAGCGTATGGCCGAGCTGTTTGACCTGGAGCGTATCGCAGCAGTTGAGCTTGGCCTTAGCGCGGATTCGGAGATGGCAGGATACATTTCTGAGCTGGACAGCTATACCTTCCTGACCAACTCTGACGCCCACTCCCTCGGCAAAATCGGCCGTGAATACAATGTCATCGAGCTGGCTAGGCCGTCCTTCAGCGAACTGAAGCTGGCACTGGAGCGTAAGGCAGGCCGCAGGGTCAGCGCTAATTTTGGACTGAACCCGCGCCTGGGCAAGTATCACCGCACCTATTGCGCCGGATGCGGCAGCATCATTGATGAAGCGTATGCCACTTCGGAACGTTGTCCTTATTGCGGCAGTCCTAAGCTGGTGCAGGGGGTGTTTGACCGGATTCTGTCCATCGCCGACCGCGGGCAGCCCCTCGTACCGGACCATCGTCCGCCGTATCACTATCAGGTGCCGCTTGAGTTTATTCCGGGACTTGGCCCGGCCAAGATGAACGCGCTGCTGGCGGCTTTTGGCACGGAGATGAATATTCTGCATGGCGCCGGCGAGGCGGAGATTGCTGCAGTAGCGGGAACGGAGCTGGCTGCGCAGATTGTTCTTGCCCGCACGGGGGAACTTGCACTATCGGCAGGAGGCGGAGGGACGTACGGTAAAGTAATGGTGAACAAAAAGTAGAATTGCTGTGCATAACAGCGACCTGTCCAAAGGACAAGTCATAGAGCGGGATGTCTCCTCATATGGTGTAATATGTGACCGGAAAGGAGAACGTCCCGATGCGCAGTTTAAGGCTGATGATGAAGGAACAGACGCCTCTTTATATTTTTGTTGCCGTATTATTTCTCGTTGGTGTCGTTTTCGGGGCTCTGATTGTCAGTGCGTTAACGTTGGACCAGCAGCAGGAGCTGGGAGATTACATGGGGAATTTCTTCGTCACCGTTGATCAGCAGGGCCTGCCGGCTGCGCCCGACTCTTACTGGAGTATCGCCGCGCTCAATCTGAAGTGGGTGGGACTCATTTGGATTCTTGGCTTGTCGGTCATTGGGCTTCCCGGTATTCTGATCCTGGATTTTCTCAAAGGCGTGCTGATCGGCTTTACCGTCGGCTGTCTCGTCAGCCAGTATTCCTGGCACGGCATGCTGTTTGCCCTCGTCTCGGTTGCTCCGCACAATCTTGTGCTGATCCCGGTTCTGCTCGTATGCAGCGCAGCGGCTATTGCCTTCTCGCTGCTGATGATCCGCAGCAGGGTGCTGGGGAAGCGGCGTACGCCGGTGACAAGGCCTTTTGCGATGTACACCTTATTATCGCTAGGAATGGCCGTACTTGTCTTGGGCATTTCCGGTTTTGAGGCCTGGGTGACGCCGGTGATGATGAGATGGGTGACACCCATGCTCGTATCTATAGGGTGAATTAAAGAATGCTGCCGGGTGGGGTTTTCACTGGGCAGCATTTTTTTATTCCTTTGATTGCAAAAAGTTATGAATAGTAGATATTTGCAAATATAGGAATTAAAATGGTGTTGGGTGAGCAGCCGAGGAAGGAGGATACAGCAGGTGAAAAAAATAGGGATTCTGATGATTTTTTTGTTTATGGTGTCTACGAATGTTTTCGCAGAACCCGTTCAACAGAGTTTTTCAGACGGCATTCTTACCAGTGATTCGCAACTATTTGCATTGTCGGACCAAAATAAAGTTATTTGTAGTAAGATCGATAACTCGATATCTGTTTTTAACCTGTCCTCAGGCAAGGTAGCTTGGACCAAACGCTATTCCAAATTATACGATGTAAATGTGGTGAGTTCTCCGGAGAAAATCATTGTGATCGCCAAAGACAAAAACAATAAGCTGCAAAAGATCGTCCTGAGTAAGGCCGGAACGACACTCTCCACTACGGCATTTAACAGCGCTCCAATCACTAAATCAATAACAAGCAATGGGGAGTTGATCAACTGGACTCTTTTCATACGAGAAGAAAACGGAGCTGAAATTCAAGTAATCCACACCACTGCTGTTAACTAGTCCATTGAACCGTTGTCAGAGCTGTATTGCCATCACGGAATACCACTATTGAACACACTCTAAAAGCGTTTGACTTCTCAAAGCGACTCCCCCTATAATGGAAGAAGTGGTTTTATGCCCGGTGCGGTAATTTTCCAAGGGGGAGGGATACTATGGAAGCCCGGATAGACAAGATAAAGCAACAGCTACAATCCCAAGGATATAAGCTTACACCCCAACGGGAAGCAACCTTAAGAGTGCTGCTGGAGAACGAAGACGATCATTTAAGTGCAGAAGATGTGTTTATGCTTGTAAAAGAAAAGGCTCCCGAGATCGGTCTCGCCACTGTATACCGGACCCTGGAACTGCTCAGCGAGCTTCATGTCGTGGAGAAGATTAATTTCGGAGACGGAGTTGCCCGTTATGACCTGCGGACAGATACGGCGAAACATCATCATCATCATTTAATCTGTGTGCAATGCGGCACAATGGATGAAATCCGTGAGGATTGGCTCGGACCGCTGGAAGAGCGGCTGGAGAACGATTATAATTTCACGGTGCTCGATCATAGACTTGATTTTCACGGGATTTGCCACCGCTGCAAGGACAAGAATACTACGGATGGCAATACGCCCGAATAGGCTTATAGATGATAAATTACCGCACAAGCTCTCCCCGGTGTACTGCCGGAGGGGGCTTTTTAAATGATTTCATCAGGCCGACATACATATCACCGCCCGCCGGCGCATAAAGTGAAGGACGAGTTATGCTTCCGAAGCGAGTTCTGTCCGCAGCAATTCCCGGAAGTATAAGCTCACAAAACATAAGTTTATGCTTCCGAAGTGAGTCTTGTACGCAGCAACCCTGGGAAGTATAAGCTCACAAAACTTTTAGGAGGAATCCTAATGATTATTTCTGTGCCTGGAACGGTGCGCCGGCTGTATTTTTTGACCCTGCTTGTTGCATTGAGCTGTTTCTTGTATTACGCCCTGAGCTGGCTAAGCGGATGGATCAGTCCGATAGATCATTATGAAATCCCGGAAGGCACGGCAGTCCGGGCCTTTAAGGATGCCCCTGTCAGTGTGGACAGTCTGAATGCAGGGGAACGTCTGCGGCTATATTACTGGTATGGCGAGTGATTGCCCGGCCCGAAGCAGGAAGAAGCCGGAACACTGTCGAATGAACCTTAGGTGAGTTCATGCATCTGGCTTGCCGCTGTGCAGCCAGATGCTGAACTCCATGCCTAAATGCTGCATAGCCGCGAAGAGCAGCCTGAGCAGACAGGAGCGTGAATGAAATGAAGTCACACTTGCAGCCTTTTATGCAATATTTAACCGTAGAGAAAGGTTTATCTTCCAGCACGCTCGAGTCCTATGGACGAGATGTGTCGCAGTTTCTGGAGTTTGCCGAAGGCCGTGGTGCCGTTACACCGGAGGAGATTAGAAGATCGCATATTATGCAGTATCTCGCTGAGCTCCGCACCGCAGGGCGGGCAACCGCAACAGTGAACCGGAATACGGTGTCGCTGCGGGCGTTTTTTCACTATCTGCTGAAAGAACGGCTGATCATGCAGGACCCAACGCTGGATATGGAAATGATCAAACCGAGCAAAAAACCGCCGATGATCTTAAGTATCGAAGAAATCGAACGGCTGCTGGCGGCCCCTGATGATGCTACCCCCCAGGGGATGCGCGACAAGGCGATGCTAGAGCTGCTGTACGCCACCGGCATCCGGGTTACAGAACTGATTACCCTGAATGTAGAGGACGTGCATACGGACCTGAAGTTTGCCCGCTGCAGCGGGGCTTCCGGGAAGGAACGGGTAGTGCCGATCGGCGCTATTGCAGCGGAGTGCGTGGCGGGGTATACATCCGGGATGCGGGACAAGCTGCTGCGGGGAAATCAGGAGGAGCCTGCCCTGTTTCTGAACAGTCTGGGCGGACGGCTGACCCGTCAGGGCTTCTGGAAAATCATTAAAAAGTATGCGCGTGAAGCTCAGATTGAGCAGGATATCACTCCGCATACCCTTAGACATTCATTCGCTGCTCATTTGCTGGAAGGCGGTGCGGATCTGCGTTCCGTGCAGCAGATGCTTGGTCATGCGGATATTTCCACAACGCAGATCTACAGCGGGATTGCCCGCAAAAATATGAAGGAAGTCTACGAAAGCCACCATCCCCGGGCGAGGTAACTGCTGCTGCGGAATGGGTATAAGACCTGAATCGCGGGTAATCCCCGGGGAAAGGGTAAAAAGATGCTTTTTGTGAGTAAGATCGTTATGATGGAAATATACTGAAAGGATAGACCGGAGCGTGTGAACCCCGGGAGTTACTTTCGGCAGAAACGGGTACCTAAAAAGCGGGGCAATGGGCCGCTGGCTTCGGAAGGGCTGTCCCTTCGGAAGAAGGTAGAGCCGTTTCTTCTTGTTTTGCTGTAACCTAAAGAATATGCATACTACGAAGGAGTGAAGACGGACATGTCCTCATTTAAACGAATTGGATTTATCGTTCTTGATAGTGTTGGTATCGGCGAAGCGCCGGATGCGGAAAGTTTCGGTGATAAAGGGTCCCATACGCTGGGACATATTTTGGAGCGGGTGCCGGGTCTTAAGCTGCCTAATCTGCAAAAGCTGGGTCTCGCCAATATTGCACCGCTGCCGCCGCTGGAGCCTGTAGCAGCACCTGCCGGATATTACGGCAAAATGCAGGAGGTATCGGTAGGCAAGGATACAATGACCGGCCATTGGGAGCTGATGGGACTGAAGATTGAAGTTCCGTTCAACACCTATTTTGACGGATTCCCGGCAGAGCTGATTGAGAAGTTCGAAGCGGCAACCGGACGCAAGGTGATCGGCAATAAGCCGGCTTCCGGTACAGAGATTCTGGTCGAATATGGCGAAGAGCAAATGAAGACCGGGGCCTGGATTGTGTACACTTCCGCCGACAGCGTATTCCAGCTTGCTGCTCATGAAGATATTATCCCGCTGGAAGAGCTGTACAGCGCCTGCAAAATCGCCCGCGAGCTGACGATGGCTCCTGAGTTCTCGGTAGGCCGCGTAATCGCCCGCCCCTATGTCGGCGAACCGGGGAACTTTGTGCGTACTCCCAACCGCCATGACTATGCGGTCAAACCGCCGGAGCCGACGGTAATGAACGCGCTGGAGGATATCGGTAAAGACGTTATCGCTGTGGGCAAGATCAACGATATCTTCACAGGTGAAGGCGTAACAGCCACTTATCCGACAAAAAGCAATGAGCATGGCATCGAGATTACGATCCGGGAGCTGCGCAAGCCGTTTGACGGCTTCCTGTTCACGAATCTGGTAGATTTCGATTCCCTGTATGGCCACCGCCGCGATCCGGAGGGGTACGGACATGCTCTTGAGGTATTCGATCAGGCGCTTCCGGAGCTGCTATCTACACTCGGCGAAGATGACCTGCTCATTCTCTCAGCAGACCACGGCAATGATCCGATCCATAGCGGAACTGATCACACACGCGAGTATGTGCCACTCTTGATTTATAGTCCAAGATTCAAGACTCCGGGCAACCTGGGCATCCGCCAGACGTTCTCAGATGTGGCAGCGACAATTGCTGACAACTTTGGGGCCAAAGCGCCGCAATACGGGACAAGCTTTTTGGCAGAACTGAAATAATACGAAATCCTATGAAGCATCAATACCCCTCAAGGAGGCAATAAACCATGGAAGCAGTTAGCCAAAAGCACATTCAGGAAGCAGCGGTTTATATCAAGGATAAATGTACAGTCGCCCCGGAAATCGGGCTGATTCTCGGCTCAGGTCTGGGCGTTCTGGCAGACCTCATTACGGATGAGGTTGTAATTCCCTACAACGAGATCCCCCATTTTCCTGTATCTACAGTAGAAGGACATGAAGGCGAACTGCTGATCGGAATGATCGAAGGACGACGAGTTGTAATGATGAAGGGCCGTTTCCACATGTATGAAGGCTACGGCCCGGAGACGACGGCTTTTCCGGTGCGCGTAATGAAAGAGCTTGGCGTAACCAGCCTGCTCGTTACTAACGCCGCAGGTGGCGTGAACACGGACTTTACACCCGGCGATCTGATGCTGATTACCGATCATCTGAACCTGACCGGGCGCAATCCGCTGACCGGCCCGAATGACAATGCTCTTGGCGTCCGGTTCCCGGACATGTCGACTGCATACAGCCCCCGCCTGATTGCAGCGGCGAAGGAAGCTGCGGCAGAGCAGGATTTTGAATTCAAGGAAGGCGTATATGCCGGATTGCTCGGCCCTTGCTATGAAACTCCGGCTGAAATTGTCATGCTGCGCCGTCAAGGTGCGGATGCTGTAGGCATGTCCACCGTCTCGGAGACGATTGTGGCCCGCCATGCCGGTATCGAGGTGCTTGGCATTTCCTGCATCACCAACATGGCTGCCGGCATTCTTGACCAGCCGCTGAACCATGCGGAGGTTATGGAGACGGCTGAACGTGTGCGTGAGCGCTTTTTGAAGCTGGTACTGGCCTTTATTCCGAAGATGTAGGCTTTATAGATCAGACTCAATGGCATCGGAATTATGCCAATATTATTCATCCACAACAATTCATACCCGGGAGGTTCAATTCATGACACAAACCAATATTTCTTACGGCAATCAGGTGAAAGAAGCAGCAGAATACGTAAAATCCAAATTCGGAGCGTATTCACCGTCCATCGGGCTGATTCTGGGCTCAGGTCTTGGCGATCTGGGCGACCAAATCGAAGATGCAGTGTATCTGCCTTATGAAGAAATTCCTCATTTTCCGCGTTCTACGGTAGAAGGCCATGCTGGCCGGTTCGTCATCGGGAAGCTGGAAGGCAAGGATGTTATTATCATGCAGGGCCGCTTCCACTTCTACGAAGGCTACGAGATGCGCAAAGTTGTGCTTCCGGTCTATGTAATGGCAAAGCTTGGCGTGGGTACGCTGGTGATCACGAATGCGGGCGGCGGAATGAACCGGGCGTTCAAAGCAGGCGATCTGATGCTGATTACCGACCACCTCAATATGACTGGCGATAACCCGCTGATCGGACCTAATGATCCGGAGCTGGGTGTGCGTTTCCCGGATATGTCCCGTGCTTATGACCCTGAGTACATGGCTTTGGCCAAAAAGCTTGCAGCTGAAGTTAAAGGTGTAGATGGTGAAGCGCTTGTACTGCAGGAAGGCGTATATGCCGGCATCAGCGGTCCGACTTATGAGACACCGGCGGAGCTAAAAATGCTGGCGTACCTCGGCGGCGATGCTGTCGGGATGTCTACTGTGCCTGAAGTGATCGTCGCCAGCCACAGCAAGCTGCGTGTACTCGGCATTACCTGTATCACCGATATGGCGATCGGGGATGAGCTGGAGCCGCTGACGCATGAGCAGGTGGTTAAGGTTGCCAATCTGACTAAACCGAAGTTTATCGGCCTTGTGCGCGCCTTTGTGCGTGAGGTACAGGTGTAATGCGAGCGGTTGATCTTATTCAGAAAAAAAGAGACGGCGGGGAGCTTAGCCGTGAAGAAATAGCTTTTCTGATCCAAGGCTACAGCAAGGGTGAAATTCCCGACTACCAAATCTCGGCTTGGGCAATGGCGGTGTATTTCCGCGGGATGAATGCACGGGAAACCGGCGATCTGACGCTGGAAATGGCCATGTCCGGTGATCAGGTCGATCTCAGTCCAATTGCCGGCATCAAGGTGGACAAGCATTCCACCGGCGGCGTGGGCGATAAAACGACTGTGGTGCTGGCACCCCTTGTTGCCGCTGCCGGAGTTCCGGTGGCCAAAATGTCCGGCCGCGGGCTGGGACATACCGGGGGCACCCTCGACAAGCTTGAGTCGATCAGCGGCTTTTCTATCGAGATGGGCCGGGAACAATTTTTCGCCCAGGTAGGGGAGATCGGCGCTGCTGTAATCGGCCAGTCGGGCAACATTACACCTGCGGACAAGAAGCTCTACGCACTGCGTGATGTGACAGCGACAGTGGAATCCATTCCGCTGATCGCCAGCTCCGTCATGAGCAAAAAAATCGCCGCGGGTGCCGATGCCATCGTACTTGATGTGAAGACCGGCAGCGGCGCGTTCATGAAGACACTTGACGATTCTATTGCCTTGGCGCAAGCCATGGTGGATATCGGGACCCATCTGGGCCGCAACACGGTTGCGGTCATCAGCGACATGGACCAGCCGCTTGGCTACGGCATCGGCAACGCCCTGGAAATCAAGGAAGGCATCGAAACCTTGAAGGGCCACGGGCCGAAGGATCTGCAGGAGGTCTGTCTTATTCTGGGCAGCCAAATGCTGGTGCTTGGCGGCAAGGCGAAGGACGAAGCCGAAGCCCGCTCCATCCTGATGTCTCATATTGAGGATGGCAGTGCTCTGGACAAGTTCAAGCAAATCGTATCTGCGCAGGGCGGAAAGGTGTCGCAGGTCGAAGCGCCGGACACATTGCCGGCAGCACGGAGATTTATCGAAGTGAAAGCAGCAACCGCTGGTTATGTGGCGAGCATCCAAGCCGAAGAGATTG
Source organism: Paenibacillus sp. FSL L8-0340 (assembly GCF_038593145.1). Classification (NCBI taxonomy): domain Bacteria; kingdom Bacillati; phylum Bacillota; class Bacilli; order Caryophanales; family Paenibacillaceae; genus Paenibacillus; species Paenibacillus sp. FSL L8-0340. The sequence continues at coordinate 5,094,562 of NZ_CP151967.1, read as the reverse complement.
GTGTAGCTGCCATGCTGCTTGGCGCAGGCCGCGAGACCAAGGAATCGGTCATTGATCTCGCCGTCGGCATCCTGCTGTCGCTGAAAGTCGGCGATGCCGTAGCCGCAGGTGATACGCTTGCTGTATTGCATGTGAACGATGCCAGCGAGAACAAAGTGCAGGAAGCGGAAGCCAAAGTGCTGGAAGCTTACCGCATTTCCGCTCAGCCCGTTCCGCCTCAGCCGCTGGTGTTTGCGCTTGTGACCAAAGATGGCGTAACCCGGTACTAGGATTCAGTGCAGGAATGTGATGGGTTCTTGATACTTCTGTGATAAATCAGCATCATGTAAACGAAAAGCCGTACAGAACAGTCAAATGTTCTGTACGGCTTTTTGCAATTTGATGTAATCTAGACCCTCCGGGAGTTTGACGTTAAATATCATCAAACTTGCGCCTGGCCATGAAGAATTACTGCAGCAGCCATTCCTCTACCACCTTCAGGATAGGGTAGGCTCCCCGGCTTTTGTTACACAGGACAACAACGGTTGCTCCGCTTGCAGGATAGAAGGCGGAGTGGAAGGACACCCCGGGATCATACCCCATCAGATGGTATTTCAGTGCTTCGCCGTTTCGCTTGGTGATCCATACTCCGTAACCGTAGTACTCCTCATTGTCATCATGAATATGCGGAGTAAGCAGCAGGGCCGTCAGCTCCGGATTTAGCAGCGTATGATCAAGCAGTCCCTGCCATAGCCGCTGCATATCCGGCGCGGTGACGAAAGCGCCGCCGTCAGCGCCTCCTTTTACGGGAATGGAATAGATGTTGGTGACCCAGTTTCCATCCGCTTCTTCGATATATCCCACGGCGGTATTGGCTGGAAGCGCATCTAGTGCGAAATACCCGGAATGCTTCATTCCGCAAGGCGAAAAAATATGCTGCTCCACGTAATCCGTAAAGGGCATCCCGCTAATCTTCTCAACCAGCAGGCCAAGCATGATGTATCCGGCATTGTTGTAGTGAAATCTTTCTCCCGGTGTGAATTTCATCGGATGCTGCGAGAACATCGGCACGAAATCCTGGAGCTTGCGCAGCAGGTACATGGGCTGGTTCAGCCACAACGCCGCGTAATCATCCATGATTTCTTCATCAAAGTAATCCGCAATACCCGAGCTATGCGTCAGCAGGTGATGAACGGTCATGTCATGGCTGAACCGGGCAAACTCTTTTCCATTCAGCACATCCAGCACCTTGCTGCTGAAAGCAAGCTCCCCCTGTTCCACCAACTGGCAGACAGCAATCGCCGTAAACAGCTTGCAGCCGGAGGCGATGCCAAAGCGGGTGTCCGGAAGATTTAGCCGCTCCTCTGAAATGTTGGCACTGCCGTAAGAAGCGGCCAGGGTGTGGCTCTGTTTGTTGACCAAAACTGCTCCAGAGAATCTTTCGGTCTCAGCTTCAGCGCCGAGCTTATGCTGCAGATATTCAAGCTTCATGGTGGCTCCTCCGATTCAGTTCATTGTTAGTAGCTTAGCTAAGAAATTCGCCTGAAAGATACAAGTTTCCTTTATTTGATCCTTATTTATGAGGCGAGAATTGGAATAACGACTGAAGACTGTACGTGCTGCGTAAGGTTTATCTGCAAAGGACAAGAAAAGCACATCAGTTTTGGCAGGGCGGTACATTGTGGACGTTTTGGAATTTAAGATACTATAAACTCTAACCTTACAATAAAAGTTTTGTACAGACTGGCGGCGGTTGGCTGCTTTTTCATGAAATGCCGTTAGCGTTTCTACAGATTATCAAATCCGCGAGTCAGCACATCCGAGGAGGAATTATAATGGCACTTCATCAAACGATAACGGTATTGAACACACTGGACAGCGCTTATGCTAACGGTGAACAGGTCAGGCAGCTGTTTGCAGCTTATCCGGCAGTGAAGGTAGACGTCCATAAGGTTGAGGGTGAAAAGGGCAGCACGGAATTCGTCAAAATCTCAATCCCGGGCAGCAACGGAAAGCTGGCGGGCGGCACGGCGCCGACCTTCGGAATTGTGGGCAGACTTGGCGGAATCGGCGCCCGTCCCAGCCGGATCGGGATTGTCTCCGATGCGGACGGCGCAGTTGCTGCTATTGCTTCAGCACTTAAATTGGCCCATATGCAGACCCAAGGGGATGTGCTCAAAGGAGATGTGCTGGTAACGACCCATATTTGCCCGGATGCTCCGACGCTGCCGCATGAACCGGTGGATTTCATGGATTCCCCGGTCGATATTCTGCAGATGAATGAACATGAGGTGCTGCCGGAAATGGAAGCGGTTCTGTCCATTGATACCACTAAAGGCAACCGGGTGGTCAACCACAAAGGCATTGCAATTTCGCCAACGGTCAAGGAAGGCTACATCCTGCGGGTGAGCGAGGACCTGCTGCGTATTCTGGAAATGACGACTGGCCAGTTTCCGGTTACTTTTCCGGTGACGACCCAGGATATTACGCCTTACGGGAACGGTCTCTATCATATTAACTCGATTCTTCAGCCTGCCGTTGCAACGAATGCTCCGGTTGTAGGTCTGGCGATAACTGCTCAGTCCATGGTTCCCGGCTGCGGCACCGGGGCGAGCCACGAGGTTGATATTGCTTCCGCAGTACGTTTTGCAATTGAAACCGCCAAAGAAGTGACCGGGGGATCATGCTCGTTCTATAACGAAGCGGAATTTGACCGCATTACAGAATTGTACGGCACGATGAGTGTATTGCAGACACTGGGCAAACCGGCTGTAACCTCCCGTTAAACCCGGGTTTATAGCGATTGTACTGAAGTGAAACTCCATGAATATCTAGGAGGAAGCAAATTGAAAAAAATTGGATTGATCACGATTGGACAGTCCCCCAGATCCGATGTGGCGCCGATTATAGAGAAATATTTGGAGGGCCGTGCGGAGCTGCTGCAGTCGGGGGTACTGGATGGATTCACCCCGGCGCAGGTTCGCGAATACTACAGTCCGCAAGAAGGAGAATATGTTCTGACGACCCGGATGGCGGATGGTACTGCGGCGATTATCTCCCGCGAAAGGATAAAGACGGTGCTGCAGGGAAAAATTGATGCCATGGAGGCTGCTGGAATCCGCCTGATTCTGCTGCTCTGCACCGGTGTGTTTCCTGAGCTGCACACGAATCGTGCCCATTTGCTTGAGCCGGACCGGATTATACCACCGGTAGTGCAGGCAATGATTGGCAAGCGCCGGTTGGGGCTGATCGGCCCGTTGCCTGAGCAGGAAGAGAATATGGTTGAGAAATTTGCGGGGCCGGGGACAACCCTTCCTTTTGCTGCTGTCTCCCCATATACCGGTACTGAAGCGGAATTCCGCGCCGCAGCGAGCCGGCTGAAAGACCAGGCGGATGTGATTGTGCTTGACTGCATGGGTTATGTGGAGCAGCATAGAATATGGGCGGCCTCAGCAGGAGTGCCAGCCGTACTGTCAAATGCCCTCATAGGGAAACTGATGGCGGAAATGGTGTAATCAGGAGGAACGAATATGAGTGAAGAGCGGATAATAATCAGTATGAATGTCCTGAAGGATTGCCTGGGACTCAGCAGCGGTGAACTGCTGGCCGTAGTGGCGGACGATGACAAGCGGGAGCTTGCCGAATCCGTCTACGAGGCCGGCAAAAGACTTGGAGCCGAGTCGGTGCTGCTGATCATGCAGGAACGGAGCAAGTCCGGTGAAGAACCGCCTGCTCCGATTGCGGAGGCGATGGCCAAAGCGGATGTGGCGGTGTGTATTACGAAACACTCCATGACACATACAGCGGCCCGCAAGCAGGCTGCTACAGCGGGAACCCGGGTAGCGACCATGCCGGGTATGACGGACGACATGTTCAGCCATGGAGCCATTACGGCAGACTATGGACAGGTGAAGTCGTTGACGGAACAAGTTGCCCTGCTTCTGTCCGCAGGTCGTGAGGTGCGTGTGGAGAAGGACGGGCTAAGCCTCTCCTTTTCCATAGAAGGGCGGGACGGAGTTCTGAGTACCGGGCTATACCTGAATCCTGGGGAATCCGGGAATTTGCCTTCGGGCGAAGCTTATATAGCACCGCTTGAAGGCACTGCCGCAGGACGGATTAAAGTAGACGGGTCCATAGCCGGTATTGGCGCCTTGGCCAGTCCAATGGTGCTGACGGTGGAGCAGGGCCGGCTTACAGCAGCTGAAGGAGAAGGCGGAGACAAGCTGCTGGGGATGCTGGGAGCAGGCGATGGCCGGCTCCTGGGTGAGTTCGGCATTGGCACGAATAATAAGGCGAGAATTACTGGTGTGGTGCTTGAGGATGAGAAGGTCTACGGGACCATTCATGTAGCCTTTGGCAGCAATAACACCTTTGGCGGCATTGTTGCGGCAGGTGTACATATAGATGCCGTAGTGATGAAGCCGGATGTGTATATTGATAACAAAATCATTATGCGCGCCGGGGAATTGCTCTAGTCTTGCAAGTACCTAAGCGGTCGTTACAAGCAACCTGAATGGGAGGGATACGGATGCTGGGAATCATACGTGTAATAACACTTCAAGAAGAGGGCTCCATACATCTGCACGGTGAGCTGATAGAACGCCGCTATGGTCTGCCGGTCATAAGCCGCTGCATTCAGGATCAGCCTCAAGGCGTCTACGATGCCCTGACGGAAGCGGAATCCGTACCGAAAATCATTGAACTTGCACGGGAGCTTGAAGCAAGCGGATGTACGGTGATCGGCATCAGCTGCGCGGCGGATCCGGCGCTGCTGGAAGCGAGGGCTGCAGTACGGATTCCTGTACTCGGTGCCGGGTCCTGCGCAGCGCATATGGCGCTGGCCTTCAGCAGCCGAGTTGGCGTTCTGACGATCCTGACTGAGGTGCCCCTCTTCATTCGAAGCATCCTCGGGGACGCCTATCTCGGAATGGATCGCCCCGACGGTGTAACAACGACGCTTGATCTGAACACGCCTGCGGGACGTGCCGGAGCCCTAGCCGGAGCGGCAAGGCTCGTTGAGCGCGGAGCAGAAGCGATTGTGCTGGCCTGTACCGGATTTGCAACGATCGGTTTGGCTGCTGAACTGGAAGAGAAGCTTGGAATCCGTGCGCTCGACCCGATTCTCTCACTGGGTGCCGCAGCGGCTTCGGCTGCTTCTCTGCCCGGGCTTGTCAGCCGCTAAGCCTTTGTCTACGGCTGATTTGCTGGGCAGACAGCTATCCACACTCAAGTGAAACGTTCTTCCGGACTATCGGTCCGGCGAGGACGTTTTTTTGTGGATCACTCGAAGGCTTGATGAAACACAGGAGCGGAGTCTCGATCGCGTAATGTGGTGGAACAGATGGTGGAATAAGATGTAAAAGTACATCTGATTTCGCCGCAAACGTGCTGCATGACAGTATGAGAAGTAAAAGTGCATCTGATATTGCCGTAAACGTGCTGCATGACGGTATGAGAAGTAAAAGTACATCTGATTTCGCCGTAAGTGTGCTGCATGGCAGTATGAGAGGTAAAAGTGCATCTGGTTTCGCCGCAAACGTGCTGCATGACAGTATGAGAAGTAAAAGTACATTTGATATTGCCGTAAACGTGCTGCATGACAGTATGAGAGGTAAAAGTACATCTGATTTCGCCGTAAGTGTGCTGCATGGCAGTATGAGAGGTAAAAGTGCATCTGATTTCGCTGTAAACGTGCTGCATGGCGGAATGAGAGGTAAAAGTGCATCTGGTTTCCACATTACATGCGGACCACGGTCGCGTAATTCCTTGGAGAAACGGCAAATTGCCGGCAATTTCATACAATTGCAATAGCCACTGTGATGTCCGCAGATTGCCGAAATTGGGGGGATCGAACTAACAGCGCTGGTGTCCGGGTAAATCACCGCTACAATGTAGTTTGCGGGATGTCTCTACTTCAGCGATTTTCTCCAGAAAGTTTTACTGCAGGATGTAGTTGTTATCTGCAATTTGAAATATTTGCCCTGTGGTTCGCAGGCGAATTCTGATAAACTATCGGGAACGCCAGACTATGGCATATCTCAGGAAAACTTGAAATACTGTAGACAGCGGAGGGAGGAAGGAATATTGAGCACACGAGGAATTACGTTGAGAGAGCTGCTGCAGCTGCCGATACTCGGCACAGCCACCGTAGTCAGCGGTGGACAGGGGCTGGACCGGATTGTCCGCTTTGTAGATATTATGGAGGTTCCCGACCTGAAGGGTTGGATTAGTGAAGGCGTCATGCTGCTCACTACGGCCTATTCGATCCGTCATGACCCTTCACTGCTGACTGAGCTGGTATACACACTGGACAAGCTGGGGGCAGCTGCGCTGGCGATAAAACCAGCCCGGTTCCTGAAGGAAATTCCTCAAGCGGCGATTGAAGCGAGCAATGCCTGCGGGCTGCCGATCGTCGAGATTCCGCCTGAAATCCCTTATACGAACATTACCCAGCCGGTGATGGAGCTGCTGCTGGGCCGTCAGGCTATGCTGCTGCGCCGGGCAGAAGAGGTCTACCGCACACTCACAACGATGGTGCTGGAGAACAGCGGAATTCAGGCGGTGAGCGATAATGTGGCCGACTTTCTAAAAGCGCCTGTCGCACTGGTGGATACGCAGCGCAGTATTATAGTTTCCTCACCCTCCAATTTTGACTGGTCACAGAAGACTTCGCCGCTGAACTGGAACATTAATGTGGACAAGCGGACGGTGGCCAGGCTGCTGGTAGACAAGGAGAAGCTGGATGATATGGAGGAAGTGGGGATCGAGCAGGCCAGGCTGGTGTTTGCCCTTGAGCTGATGCGGAGAAAGGTAGCCGAGGATACCGAGTTTCGCTTGCGCGGCAATTTCATCGACGAGCTGCTGACGCCTCCGCTGCCTTCAAGGCATGAAGTGGAGCGGCGGGCACGTCAGCTTGGTATGAATCCTGAACATAAATGGGAGGTTGCCGTCATTGAAGGTGAGACCGCTCCTAGTGAGGAGACCGTGAACCGGCTGCTGGACCGTGAAGCGCGCAAGCGCGGAGTGACTCCCCATGTGGAATACCGCTCAAGCCGGGCTGTGTTGTTCTTGCCGACACCGGAAGGCCGTAAATTTACGGGAGCTGCAGGCGGGGAGGAACCATGGGCGGCAACGCTGGAAAGCTGGCTGCATGACAAAAGCGAAGGTCTTAGCGCCTACCGGACCGGTATCGGTACCCCGGAGGATTTGTGGAATATCCACACCAGCTATAATGAAGCGCGCAAAGCGCTGTCGGTCTCCAAACGTCTGGGCCAGGGGGCTGGTGCAGTCACCCAATACGAGGAGATGGAGGTCTACCATCTGCTGGAGGGGTTAAGCGGGCAGGGCTTCGAGGTGTTGTTCGAGCGCAAGCTGGGCAAGCTGCTGCGATATGACCAGGAGCATGACAGCAACATGCTGTTGACATTTTATCATTATCTGGAGCACCGGGGGAGTCTGATTGACACGGCCAGCAGTCTCTACATACACCGCAATTCAGTGAAGTACCGGCTGGAGCGGATCCGTGATATTACAGGGTTCGATCTAAATGATCCGCGTGAGCAATTTGTCTGCCATTTGTGCCTGATTTACTATTACCTGCAGGAAAAATAGGGCGTGCTGGAATTTTTACGGAAGTTAATGTTAGGTAAAGTGACATTTAGAGGCGGTAATAGTGCACAACCGACAAACGGTTGTGCTTTTTTTTAGCTAAACGGGACGTAGAGTGGACATGAAATTGTATGTAGAATTAGCTCAACTACTAAAGAGAATAAAGAAACAGCACAGTACCTGACATGGAACCGCAGGTTCTGCCAAAGAAAGGGCTCACCGCCTGGATTGCAACAGAAGCCGTAAGGGGGTTGATTCATTGTTTGCTTACACATTAAAAAGACTTACGCAGATGATTCCGGCCTTGCTTGGTATCATCGTCATCACATTCATTCTGTCCAGGGTACTGCCGGGTGATCCCGCAATTATGCTGGCCGGTGAACAGGCCCCGGAGGAAATTGTGAACAAGATCCGCCAGGACATGGGGCTGGACAAGCCGCTTTACGTTCAGTTCTTTAGCTACATCGGGCAGCTGTTTCAAGGGAATATCGGCTATGCCTATCATACGGGGCATTCGGTAGCCAGTGATTTGTCCTCACGGTTTCCGGCCACCGTTGAGCTGACCTTGACCAGCATACTGATCGCGATTCTGGTGGCGATTCCCGTAGGAATTGTTGCTGCGACCCGCAAGGAATCCATCCTCGACCATATTTCGCGTGTATTCTCGCTGATAGGCGCTTGCGTGCCGATCTTCTGGCTCGGTCTGATGTTCATTTATATTTTTTATTCGATCCTTGGCTGGGCTCCGGCACCGATGGGGCGAATCAGCGGTGATCTGAATCCGCCGGTCCACATTACGGGTTTGTACGTGCTGGACAGTCTTCTCTCGGGTGATACCGCCGCTTTGAAAAGCAGCCTGGCCCACCTGCTGCTTCCGGCAATCTGCCTGAGCACAGGCACAATGGCCATTGTAGCCCGCATGACCCGTTCGAGCATGCTGGAGGTAGTCGATCAGGACTTCGTGCGCACCGCCCGGGCCAAAGGTCTGCGGGAGTCAGCCGTAATTTATAAGCATGCACTTGTGAATGCCCTCATTCCTACACTTACTGTGCTAGGACTGCAGTTTGGCTATCTGATGGGCGGTGCGGTCATCACTGAGACGATCTTCTCCTGGCCGGGCATCGGCGGGTATGTCACAGATTCCATACTGGCCGCGGATTATGCGCCGATTCAGGCGTTTACCCTAGTGAGTGCGATTCTCTATTGCGGCATTAACCTGGCAGTAGATCTGATATACGGTCTGATTGATCCGCGTATCCGCTATGAATAAACAGCTTTTTGGAGAGGAGGAGATTTCTGTTGAGCACTGCAGCACATTCAGCACAGGGCAACCCTGCCAAACCCGCAGCTGCGCCGAAACCCAAAACATTACTGACGCTGCTTCTGCATAACCGTCTGGCTGCCATCGGCCTCATCTTTATTCTGATCTGGACGGTGATTGCCATCATTGCACCCTGGATTGCTCCGCATGATCCTTACATTACAGATATGGCGAATAAACTGCAGGCCCCTTCAGGAAGCCACTGGTTCGGAACGGACAACTTCGGCCGGGATATTCTCAGCCGGGTGCTGTACGGAGCAAGGATCAGTATCTGGACCGGTCTGATCGCCGTGGCGATTTCTTTTCTTATCGGCGTACCGCTGGGCGGAATTGCTGCTTACTACGGCGGAAAGACCGGAACGGTCATAATGCGCTTGATGGATGTCCTGTTATCCTTCCCTTCACTGGTGTTGTCCATGGCAATTGCCGCTTCCATCGGGGCAGGCTTAACCAGTGCAATGATCGCTGTAGGAATCGTTGGTATTCCGGAGTTCGCGCGGCTGATGTTCGGCCAGACCGTCTCCCTCCGCGAGAAGGAGTATGTTGAAGCCAGCCGGGCAATCGGTGTGAAAAATTCAGTGATCCTATACCGCCACATTTTGCCCAATGCACTGGCCCCGCTGATGGTACAGGCTACCCTCGGAATGGGCTTCGCCATCCTGACGGCATCAAGTCTCAGCTTTCTCGGCCTTGGAGTCAAACCTCCGATTGCCGAGTGGGGGGCGATGATCTCAGAGGGCAGGGAATACATCATTTCCGGTCAATGGTGGTTGGTCACTTTTCCTGGATTGTCCATCGCCACTTCGATTCTGGGCTTTAATCTGCTCGGCGACGGATTACGGGATGTTCTTGATCCACGGTTGCGGTCGGGCAAATAGAGCGGAGTGCAGGCAGGGAAGTCCCGCTGCACATCCGCAGGTTGCCCGATAAATATAGATTAGTGTCTGCCGGAAGGGCTGCTGCAGACAGGTGAGACCCTCGGAAGCAGATCCAGCCCCTCAAGGAGCATGATCACAAGCAGCAATATGTTGTTAGCAGGCAGGATATAGAAAAGGGAGGAATTACTGATGAAAAGAGTCAAGCTGCTGTCCACATTCATCGCTTTTTCAATTATGCTGGCTGGTTGTGCAACCAGCGCCAATCCGCAAACACCGGCTGCCTCACCAGCGGCATCGGGAACCACAGGAGAGACGGCTGCTGCCAAACCATTCCTGACCGTAGCTTATTCCGAGGGCGGCACCACACTGGACCCGGCGGAAGCGAATGACCTGACCTCCGATACACTGGTACTTGCCGCATACGATCAGTTGGTTACCTACGGAATTAAGAGCGAAAATGGCGCAAATATCGCCAACACTGAAGATATTCAGCCCATGCTTGCCGAGAGCTGGGAAGCCTCGAGCGACAATACTGTCTATACCTTCAAGCTGACGCCCGGAGTGAAATTCCAGAGCGGCAATCCCGTGGATGCAGCATCGGTTGTGTATTCCTTTGACCGTGTTGCCAAGTCCAGTTCCGGCAGTTTTCTCTATGGGATGGCTGCGATTAAAACCGTAACCGCCGTAGATGATGCTACAGTTGAAATCACCCTGACTAATGCCAATCATAATTTCCTGCAAATACTGGCCATGTACACCTTCTCGATCGTCGATCAGAAGACGGTGGAAGCACAAGGTGCCGATTATCTCAAGACCCATGCCGCCGGCTCCGGCCCGTTCAAGCTGGAGAAATGGGACCCGGCTACGGAAGCAGTGTTCACACCTAACGAAGACTACTGGCAGGGTGCTGCGAAACTTGGCAAGGTGACCCTGAAGTTCACCAAGGAAGCCTCCAACCGGGTGCTGCTGCTGGATAAAGGTGATGTAGACATGGCAATTGAGATTCCGCCTAAGGATGTATCCTCCCTGAAGAGCAACACCGCCCTGACCGTTGCCTCCAACGCGAGCAACCGGATTCTCTACTTTGCGATGAACAGTAAAGTGAAGCCTTTTGACAACGAGAAGGTCCGCCAGGCGATTAATTATGCCATTCCTTATGATGAACTGCTGAGCGGCGTCATGTACGGCCAGGCGAATCAGATGAAGAGCGCCGTGGCCAGCAACACTCCGGGCTTCACCGATGCAGGCTACGTCTACGAGCATAACCTGGATAAAGCGAAGGAATTGCTGAAGGAAGCCGGTTATGAGAACGGGTTTAAATTTGACTTCACCCTGGGCTCCGGTTTTGACGACTGGGAAGATGATGCCGTACTGATTCAGGCTGAGCTTGCCAAAATCGGTGTCACTATGAACATCAACAAGCTGGCACGCGCCCAGTTCCTGGAACAGCAGAAAACAAAGAACCTGACCGCTTATATTTCTAAATGGACTTCTTTTGTCAATGATCCCGGCTATCATCTTGGTTTCCTGATGTATGGCAAAGGTTCCTCCAACTACAACAACTATCAGAATGCCGAAGTAGACAAGCTGTGGGAACAAGCCAATACGGAGACGGATCAAGCCAAACGCAATGAGCTGTACCAGCAGGCACAGGAAATTATTACAACAGAAGCGCCATGGGCGTACCTTTACGAATACAACCGCATCGTTGGCATGAGCAACAAGATCAGCGGCTATGCGTTCTACCCGGATGAGGTCATCCGATTCTATCCATTGTCGGTGAAGGAATAAAATTCGACTTACAAAGAGCGGACGGGCCATGAGGCTGCGGTCCCTCTTTTTTCACAAATTCATGGGAGCTATAGGGAGGCCACTACCAATGACAGACTGGACAAGCGAAGTGCTGAATGCAATCGACGAAGGGCAGGATCAGCTGCTGGAGCTGTGCTCACAGTTGATCCGTTATCCTTCGGAGAATCCCCCGGGCGATTCGCGTGAGATCAGCGCCTTTATTATCGATTATCTGAAGCAGGCGGGAGTGAACACGACCATTTACCCGGCCACTGAAAAGATGCTGAATCTCGTATCCACATTGACAACAGCAGCTGAACAGCCTTCCGATAAAAAGTTGATTTTCTGCGGACATACCGATGTGGTTCCGGCTGGTGATCTGTCCCGCTGGGATTTTGATCCCTTCTGCGGGGATATTGTCGACGGATACATGCTTGGCAGAGGCGCATCCGATATGAAGGCGGGTCTTGCCGGACTGATCTATGCCGTGGCCCTGCTGTCGAAGCTGGGCGTGCCGCTCAAAGGCGATCTGTCCCTGCTTATCGTGCCGGATGAAGAAACGGGCGGCCACCTGGGCGTGCCCTGGGTGCTGGAGCGCGGGCTGATTTCCGGGACAGCAGCAGTTATTGCTGAGCCCTCCGGCCCGCTGAATCCGACGATCGGCCAGAAGGGCAGCTGCTGGTTTGAATTCACAGTGGAAGGCACGCCGGGACATGGCAGTCTCTCCCCAGTGGTTGGTGAAAGTGCAGTCGTCAAAGCGGCCAAAGGTATTGAGGCCTTGCAGCGCCTATGGGATATCAAGCCGGATATTCCGGAGGAGGTCAAAGAAATTATTCGTATCTCCCAGGATTATGTGAAGAAGCGCGAAGAGTACGGTACGGTCGCCTACCAGGTGTTCGACCATGTTACCGTGAATATCGGAACCATTCAGGGCGGTACGAAGGTCAACGTAGTTGCCGACCGCTGCACCATTCAGGTGGATTCGCGGGTGCCTTTCGGCGTTGATTACCGCGATGTGCTTGACCGTGCCCGTTCCCTGCTGCTTGAGGCAGGCATTGAGTCCGAGGTCAAGGGCTTCGGCTTTCAGGGAAATGCGAACTGGACCTCCCCGGAGGAGCCGGTCGTCAGCGATCTCGTTGAGAGCATTTGCGAAGTGAGCGGAGAAGAGGCTTACGGTGTGCTTCAATGGGCATCCAGCGATGCGCGCCATTTCCGGACACATAACATTCCGGTGCTGCAATACGGACCTGCCGAGCTGTCCACCATTCATAATTTCAATGAAAAAGCACCAGTCTGGCAGATCATTCAATGCGCCAAGGTTTATGCCTTGACTGCGCTTAAATACCTGGGTGTGGAGGAAGACACGCAAAGATAAACGTAACGGAGGGGAAAAGATGACAGAACTGCTGGAAGTATCGGGATTATGCACCGAATTCGTAAGCGCTGCGGGCACTGTCCGCGCGGTGGACGGCATCAGTCTGTCAGTGCGCAAAGGTGAGACGCTGGGCATTGTCGGTGAATCCGGCTGCGGCAAAAGCATAACCTCGCTGTCGATCATGCAGCTCCTGCCCAAGCGGATCAGCCGGATCGCCGCCGGGCAAATCCGTTTTGAAGGCAAGAATATGCTGGAAATGCCGGCGAAGGAAGTGCGCAATATCCGGGGCAACCGGATTGCGATGATTTTTCAGGAGCCGATGACCTCGCTCAATCCGGTATTCAAGATCGGGCGGCAGATTTCCGAATCTGCCCGCTTTCACCTCAAGCTGGGGAAGAAGGAAGCGAATGAGCGTGCGGTTGAGATGCTGCGAAAGGTCGGCATTCCCCGTCCAGAGAAGATTGCCGAGCAGTATGCCCATCAGCTCTCCGGCGGTATGCGCCAGCGCGTGATGATCGCCATGGCGATGGTCTGTAACCCTCAGCTGCTGATTGCAGACGAGCCGACAACGGCACTGGACGTCACGATCCAGGCTCAGATTCTCGACCTTATGCGCGATTTACAGAAAAACGAGGGCATGTCCATTCTGATGATAACCCATGATCTTGGGGTGGTTGCAGAGATGTGCGACAGAGTGGTCATTATGTATGCAGGACAGATTGTGGAAGAAACAGATGTGGCGACGCTCTATAATAATCCGCTGCATCCGTATACCCAAGGGCTGCTGGCATCGCTGCCTCAGCTCGCGGGAGACAATGACCGTCTGAGCTCAATTCCGGGTCAGGTGCCGAACCCGGCCAGCCTGCCGTCAGGCTGCCGGTTCGCTCCCCGTTGCCCGATGGTGGTTCAGCGCTGCTATGAAGAACGCCCGGAGCTGCTTGAGATTCAGCCGGGACACACTTGCCGATGTCTGCTGCAGCAGGAGGAAATATCATGAGTACAATTCTGGAAGTCCGCAATCTTAAGAAACATTATCCGATCCGCAAAGGGTTCTTCTCCAAGCAAGTAGGTGCCGTGAAAGCCGTTGACGGCATTACGTTATCGGTAGAACAAGGAGAGACCCTAGCCGTAGTGGGAGAGTCCGGCTGCGGCAAGTCTACTACAGGGCGGGCCATCCTGCGCCTGATCGAACCAAGTGAGGGCGAGATCCTCTTCAACGGCACGGATGTGCGCAGCCTGGGTACCGAGCAGCTGCGCCGCTTCCGCACCGATATGCAGATGGTGTTCCAGGACCCGTATGCTTCGCTGGATCCGCGCTGGACCGTGCAGCGTATCCTGGAGGAGCCCATGCGCACACATGAACAGGCGGCAGGAAATGAACTGAAGAGCCGGGTCGAACACTTGATGGAGGTTGTCGGACTCTCCCCTTATCAGGCGCACCGTTTTCCGCATGAATTCTCCGGAGGCCAGCGGCAGCGGATCGGAATCGCCCGGGCGCTGGCACTGAACCCCAAGTTCATCGTCTGCGACGAGCCGGTATCTGCATTGGATGTATCGATCCAGGCCCAGGTGCTGAATCTGATGCAGGATCTGCAGGAGCAATATGGACTGACCTATATGTTCATCTCCCATGACCTGTCGGTCGTGAAATTTATCAGCGACCGTGTGGCCGTCATGTACCTGGGGCGGATCGTTGAGCTTGCGCCTACAAAGGTGTTATTCGCGAAGCCGCTCCATCCGTATACACAAGCGCTGATGTCCGCAGTACCGGTGCCAAATCCGGCCCTGAAGCAGCAGCGCATTGTCCTGAGCGGAGATGTTCCGAACCCGGAAACTCCGCCAAGCGGCTGTGCCTTCCATCCCCGCTGTCCCCATGCAATGGACAGATGCCGGACTGAAGAACCGGTGCTGCGCGAGCTGGAATCAGGGCATCAGGTTTCCTGCCACTTGTATTAACTGCATAGAGCAAGATAATGAGGCCATCCGGATGCGGGTGGCCTTTATTTTATAGAGCATTTTGCTGGTAAATGGAATAATTTTCACCCTTTCTGCCCAAACTGGAACACAGTACCTATGAATTGAAGGTTAATGTTCAGGAGGGGAACCATTGTGAGAAGAATACGTTATGTTATGTTAGTGCTGTGTATTGCTGTATCGGTTCTGGGAGCGTCCTCAGGGGCGTATGCGGAGGAAAAAGCCAAAGGTACCGGCAGTACTGCCGCCGTTGACCTTGCGCCGGGTGCGCGTTCCGCCATCCTGATGGATGCGGACACCGGCACGGTAATCTATGAGAAGAACAGCCATGATAAGCTGCCTCCGGCAAGCATTACGAAAATTATGACAATGCTGCTCACCGTCGAGGCGCTTGACGAAGGGAAACTGCAATTGACCGATAAGGTACGGACCAGTGAATACGCGGCATCCATGGGCGGCTCGCAGATTTTTCTGGAGCCCGGTGAAGAAATGACAGTGGACGAGATGCTGAAGGGCATCGCAATGGCCTCAGGCAACGATGCTTCGGTGGCAATGGCGGAGAAAATCGCCGGTTCCGAGACTGCATTTGTGGATCTGATGAACAGCAAAGCTGAAGCGCTGGGACTGAAGGACACCCATTTCGCCAACTGCAACGGTCTGCCGGCGCAGAATCATTATTCTTCGGCGCATGACATTGCCGTAATCAGCCGGGAGCTGCTGAAGCATGAGCGGATCATCAAATATACCGGCTCCTACCAGGATTATCTGCGAAAGGATTCGGCCAAGCCGTTCTGGCTGGTGAATACGAACAAGCTGGTCCGTTTCTATACAGGAGCCGACGGACTGAAAACGGGTTATACCTCCGAAGCCAAGTTCTGCCTGTCTGCGACTGCGGCCAGAGACGGACTGCGTGCTGTTGCAGTCGTGCTGGGCGAACCGAACACTAAGACGCGCAACAGCGAAGTGTCGGGGATGTTCGATTATCTCTTTTCCCAATATAAAATGCACACTATTCACAAAAAAGGCGACGCTATCGGCACCCTAAAGATTGAGAAGGGTGTGAAAACGGAGCTGCCGCTGACCGCGGAGGAAACCTACAGCGTCCTGCTGAAGAAAGGCGTCACACAGGAAGGCATCCGCCATGAGCTGGTACTGCCGGCAAACCTCAAAGCTCCTGTAGCTGCTGATCAGATCATAGGCAAACTGGTAGTTTATCAAGGGACGAATGTAATTAAGGAATATGAGCTCAAGGCAGGGGAAGATGTGGCGAAGGCAGGCTGGTGGAAGCTGTTCAAGCGGACGACGGGTTCGCTGTTCACGATTGATTAATTTCTGGTATTTTGTAGATTGCTCATGAGTCTCCTGTAGATTCATAGGGGTTTTCTTCTAGTTTTGTCGTGGGGCAGGAATCCTCAATTGCCATGTAGAAAACCTTGTCCTTGAAGGGGAAAACATTTAGTTTCAGGGCGGTTTTGAAAGCAACGAAGAGGAGAGTGGCAGGCAATGAATTCTCATGTGGAGATGGAGCATCACCGGGGTGTGCTGATTGTCCGTTTGTTTGGAGAGCTGGACCATCACGCAGCCGATTATGTACGTATGGAAATGGATGAAGCGATTATGCGCGGCCAGGTCGAGCATATGATCCTCAGCCTGAAGGACCTGCAGTTTATGGACAGCTCGGGCTTAGGAGTCATTCTCGGGAGGTACAAGCTGATTCGCAGCAAAGGCGGCAAAATGGCAGTCTGCGATGCCACCGCACCTGTGAAGCGGCTGCTGGAAATGTCGGGCCTGTTCAAAATCATGTCCCTATATGACGACGAGAGCGCTGCACTCTCGGATTTGGAGGTTGCGTTATGACAAAGAGTGAAGCTGGTAACTTCATGAGTGTGCAGTTTGCTGCCCTGTCGGAGAACGAATCGTTCGCGCGTGTAGTAGTGGCAGCCTTTGTCTCCCGGCTCGATCCCACAATGGAAGAGCTGAATGATCTGAAGACGGTCGTTTCGGAGGCAGTGACCAACTGCATTATTCACGGATATGACAGTGACCCGGAAGGGATTGTCAGCATCTCCGCATCGATTGAGAACGAAACCGTGCGTCTGACTATAGAGGATCAGGGACGCGGGATTGAGGATTTGGAGCTGGCGCAGCAGCCGCTGTACACCTCCAAGCCGGAGCTGGAGCGGTCGGGTATGGGTTTTACGATTATGGAGAATTTCATGGACGAGTTCGAAGTTACAAGTGAACCGGGGCGCGGTACTTCCATCTCAATGAAGAAAACCATCGTCTCGAAAAAAGCTTTATACAATTAGGGGTTGGAGCCATGGATGCAGAGTCAAAAAAAGCTCCGCCGACCTATTTGGACGATGCGGAGGTCAAACGTCTTATCGCGCTCAGTCAGGCTGGAGATAATCTGGCCCGCGACACGCTAGTAAGCTGCAATATCCGCCTCGTCTGGTCGGTGGTGCAGCGGTTTATGAACCGCGGGTATGAGCCTGATGATTTGTTCCAGATCGGCTGTATCGGACTGCTGAAGTCCGTAGATAAATTCGACCTCAGCTATGAGGTCAAGTTCTCCACCTACGCGGTGCCGATGATCATCGGCGAGATCCAGCGTTTCCTGCGCGACGACGGCACCCTGAAGGTCAGCCGTTCGCTGAAGGAGATGGCGAACAAGGTACGCAAGATGAAGGATGAAATGTCCAAGACATTGGACCGCCTGCCGACCATCGGCGAGGTCGCGGAGGCGCTGGGCGTGACGCCTGAAGAAATCGTCTTCGCCCAGGAGGCCAACAAGCCGCCGACCTCGATCCACGAGACTGTCTTCGAGAACGACGGCGACCCGATCACCCTGATCGACCAGATCGCTGACGAAACGCAGGAGCGCTGGTTCGACAAGCTTGCGCTGAATGAGGCCATTGGGGCCTTGACCGAACGCGAGCGCCTGATCGTCTATCTGCGCTACTACCGCGACCAGACGCAATCCGAAGTCGCCAGCCGGCTTGGCATTTCGCAGGTCCAGGTGTCGAGGCTGGAGAAGAAAATCCTAGCGAACATCCGCGAGCAGATTGCGCAGTGAACCAAGGATAAGTATGGGCAGTGAATGTGACGGGTGAAATCCAGGGTGTATGAGCAAGAAGAAGGGGCCGCCTCGGGAGAGGCGGCTTTTTTGTGGACCAGCCCCTTGATTGTACTGTACTTTATGGTTAATAAGTGGAGAGTGGGATTACATATGCATATCCTGTATCCCAGGGCTATGTTCGTTAGGCATTTCAGGCATAACCGGCACAGGGAAACCCTCTGGAGGAGCAACTACTTCAAGGTTCCCTTTGTTGCGGCTAGGAGAAGTACCTTGGAATATTTCCGCCATTCTTGACGGATCCAAGCTAAAGTTAAATTGAATGTTATGGTAACCCATGTCTACGAATTTACGGCATTCCGGGTACTTATTGATGTCATAGTTCGGAACAGGGAATATGTTTCCCCAATTGACGCCAAGAGTCTCAAGCGCCTTAGCGAACGCGTTTTGATGGGCATTATCGCGTACGATCAGGAAGGCCAGTGTTTCGCGGAACGTTTTGTTTGAGCTCATCTCATAAATTCGGGTCTTCTGCAGCACCCCCGTCGATTCCAGCACGACATTATTCAGAAGATCACTAATCAGATTTCCATGGCTGTAGACGTAGTTTCCTAGCCAAGGATTGCCCAGGGCATCCACAGGCAAGGAGGCTTGTGCGCCCACAATAAAATGATGGGGATTTGCATATTTCACAGCTTCGTCCAAAGGAGCCCCATCTTTCCCCCCATTTCCAGCCTGCTCTTCACCCGACCCGTTTAGCAACTGGTTAATAGTATGCTGGACCAGATCCACATGAGCAATTTCCTCCAGAAATACCCCGCGGAGCAAATCGCGAAACTGTAGTTCTTTCCCGCGAAAATTGCTGCTTTGAAAGAAATACTGCATCATTGTACGCATCTCTCCGTAATGGCCGCCCAATATTTCCTGAAGTACTTTAGCGGCAGCGGGATCGGGCTTATCGACGATGATGCCATTAATCAACCCTTCTTTATAGAAATACAAATTGAAGGTCCTCCTTATATCTGATTTGATATTTTCCCGTCTAGTTTCCTCTTCAGCCTGCTTGTTTATGCACCTGGCTGAAAGGAAGTAACCCGGAACAACTGTTTCCGATGAAATCAAACGTATAATTATGTCCGTTTAAACCACAATAAGCGATATGTGAATATAAAAAGGTGGTTCGTGCATGAAAGGAAAAAAAGCGGCACTGGTTGCACTAGCTTCCATTCCGCTAATTATGACACTCGGAAATTCCATGCTGTTGCCTATTCTGCCGCAAATATCAAAGGAGCTTAATATCAACGCATTTCAAGTGAGCATGATCATCACGGTTTATGGCCTTATAGCCATACTGATGATTCCGGTTGCCGGCTATTTATCCGACCGCTACGGAAGAAAAATCGTTATTTTACCCAGCCTCATTATAGCTGCCTTGGGGGGATCAGTTTGCGTAGCCGCTGCATGGTTCATGGCTGGAATAAGTGCTTACTGGGTCATACTGGGGGGGCGCCTATTGCAGGGGATTGGTGCAGCAGGCGCATTCCCAATTGTGCTTCCTTTTGTGGGGGATCTGTTCAAGGATGAGAAAGAGGTTAGCAAAGGCCTGGGAGTGATTGAGACCTCCAACACCTTCGGAAAGGTGTTAAGCCCGATCCTTGGAGCTTATCTGGGAACTTTACTTTGGTATGCTCCCTTTATAGCCATTCCTATTCTTTGTCTGGTTTCATTTGTGCTGGTTGTGCTCCTGGTGAAAAAGCCAGAGGCAGAGGAGCGGTCTGAAAAAATGAAGCTGAGTCAGTTTTTGTCGGCAATCAAAGATATACTCCATGAGAAGGGCCGCTGGCTCTATGCGATATTTGCCATCGGCGGAATATGTATGTTTGCAACCTTCGGAGTATTGTTCTATTTGTCTGAGACCTTGGAATCCGAATATAACTTATATGGTGCTTCAAAGGGATTTGTATTGGCGATACCACTTGCACTGCTGTGTCTGGCTTCTTATGGGACGGGGAAAATTATCGGACAAAACAAGACGCTAATGAAATGGCTGGGCTTTAGCGGCATGGTTTTGCTCACGGCTGCAATGCTTACTACAGGATTTAGCCGGAATATTTATTTTATGGTGGGTTTTCTTAGTTTAAGCGGAATAGGGATTGGTATGGCATTGCCTTGTATGGATGCGCTGATCACGGAAGGGATTGAGAAGGAGAAGCGCGGCACCATTACTTCCTTATACAGCAGTATGAGGTTCATCGGAGTTGCGGCAGGGCCGCCAGTAGTATCCTTGCTGATGAATAGAGGGCATTGGGTCTTATTCGGTACTATGGCAGCGGTAGGGGCAGTTGGCGGACTACTGTCATTGTTTGCAGTTACTCCAAGCAAAGGTGATGGCGGAAAAAATAAGCAGAGACAAAACAAATTTTCATGAAATTAAACTGCGCAGGGAACTCTAGAAGGAAAAGAAATCTCAAATTCCAAAAGTGATGAGGACGTAATACATGAACCAAACTTCCAGCAAGACCAAAGAGGAAAAAAAACTGAAATGGTGGCAATTAAGCTTATTGGGAGTCGCAGGGACTATAGGCACCGGTTACTATCTTGGCTCTGGTCTGGCGATCTCCACCGGGGGCCCTGCGGTGCTGCTTGCTTATATTCTGGCAGCTGTTGGAACCTATGTCGTATTTGATGCCCTGGCGCGAATGACGGCACAGCACCCGGAGCAGGGTTCCTTTCGGTCCTATGCCAAAAAGGCATTCGGAAGCTGGGCAGGGTTCGGCAGTGGCTGGATGTACTGGTTCTCGGAGCTATTGATTATGGGGAGCCAGCTAACAGCATTGTCCATTTTTTCACGCTTCTGGTTCCCTGCCGTGCCGATGTGGGTCTTTGCAGCCGGGTTTGGTGCTGTAAGCCTGTTAATCGTATTTTTTGGTAATAAGGGGTTTGATCGGGTTGAAAATGTGCTGGCTATCATCAAGGTGGCGGCTATTCTAATGTTCCTGGTGATTGCAGCAGCTCTTCTGGCTGGCTGGATCGGCGGAGGCAAATATGCTCCCAAACTTCCGCTTAGCTATTCTGCGTTGTTTCCGGCAGGGGGCTTAGGGTTGTGGTCTGCCTTTATTTTTGCTTTTTATGCCTATGGCGGCATAGAGGTAATTGGCATTATGTCCTACAGACTCCAGAAGCCTGATGATGCACCTAAAGCTGGAAAGGTCATGCTGCTGGCGCTGGCTGCTGTATATGTCCTGTCTATCGGGCTTGCTGTAACAATGGTACCCTTTAAGGCTTTTAATTCAAAAGAAAGCCCGTTTGTGCTTGCTCTCAGCAGTGACAATCTGGCTTTTGTCCCTCATTTGTTTAATGGAGTGCTGATCATTGCCGGCTTCTCCACGATGACCGCATCGCTTTACGCCATAACTTCAATGATGATTACCCTAGCGCAGGAAGGGGACGCCCCCCGCTTGTTCTCTAAAAAGTGGAAGGATAAGTATCCATTCTTTGCGTTGTGTCTGATTTCTGCGGGTCTAGTTGGAGCCATTATGATGTCACTGTTGCTTCCGGGGAAAGTATATGAATATATCACTACCGCTGCAGGGTTGATGATCCTGTATAACTGGTCCTTTATTTTGCTCTCATCAGGCAGGCTGCTGAAACCAAGTAAACTAAGCGGAATTAAGCGATGGACCGGGCTGTTGCTTATCGGGATAGCGGTTACAGGCACTCTTTTTCATGCACTCAGCCGTCCAGGCTTCTACATCAGTCTCCTGATTCTGTCGCTGATCGCGCTCAGTGATTGGATCGTCCAGCGGGTAAAGAAAAAACATGCAGCTGTTTCCGCTGGACACAAGCCTCCAGAAGACAAGGAAATGAATGAACACGAAACATTGCCGGGTGGGCCTGAGTTTCGGATCACAGGCATCAGGCTGCGGAAGAGCAAGCTTTAGTGGAAAAATAGCAGCTGGATAGCCTGTACCCCAAAATACAAACCAAAGCCAATCAGCGACAGGCCGGACACAACTGAAATTCCCTTTAAGACCTGCACGGTCAACAGCCTTCGAAAGATACTGGAGGCTGCGGCCATCGAAACATCCCAAATGAGAATCCCGATTACGATAGCCCCGCTATACACTAATAACTGCTGCATGGGATAGTCATTTGCCGCCTTGGCCAGGACCGATCCGTAAATGCCCAGCCAGAATAAAATAGATAAAGGATTGAACAGTGACATCAGAAAACCTGACAAATAGGATCTGTACAGCGAAGCTTCCCTTCCTCTCATGTCGGGTGCTGAGATGACACCTGCATTTTTGATGCTTTCCACACCTGAATAGACCAGTACAAAGAAACCAAATAACCATAGGAAGGCTTTAACAAACGGAGCTTCGAGCAAATGTATAATTCCAAAATAGACCAGCAGCATATAAATAATATCTGCGCTGATCGCCCCGAGGCCTACCACCCAGGCATGCCAGAAGCCTCCGCGAATACCCTTGTCCAGCTGCGCGGCATTAATGGGACCGATAGGAGCCGAAAGCGATAATCCGAGAAAAACATATCCTATAAATATATTAATGCTGACCTCCCCCTTTACGTTAAGCATATTCGCAGAAAGCCGTTTGTAGGACAACAAAACGAAGGCCCGCAACAGGATTGCGGGCCTTCGAACATTCTGACTCACTACAGAGATAATGCATTGTTTGCCGTGGCTACATCGTTTGAGAGGAGCTTGGGAAGATCATATGCAGGATAAAGGCCGCGTTCCAGCATAAAGTAGAACACCTTCCCATGTAGTAGGATCGCTGCATTCAATTGCTTCTGCAGGGTTTCCCTGAGCTTCGGTGTAGCCGTTTCAGTAATTCCAATCGCATAACTGCGTACCGCTGTCTTAGCGAAACCCAACAGCTGACCGGCATAGAAAGCAGTGAGGTCGATTCCCTTGCCGCTGTTTCTGGTTCCTTGCGGAGCGAGCGGGAAATACTGAAGCAGTTCCTGCAAATTCTGTTCCACACTTTCGATAGCCTCGGAATACAAGGCGTGAAGCTGGGAATCCTTCACATCACCAATAACCATCTTGAAATGAATCAGCTGGTTGCTCTGGTATGCCGTCAGCTCATGTAGTTCGAGAGTTTCATGCCAGGCCAGATGTTGGTGCTGTCTTTGCGGTTCGTAAGTATACAATCTAATCCCTCCCAAATAGTATGTGTTAGCCTATTCAGGAGAGGACTTTATTGTGAGTGAGTTAAGCCTTAACAGTTTCTGGTCTTTTTACTTGAAGAGGCGGAGGAATCAACCAGCCCTTTTTCTTGTTCAGATGCAGAATTTTAACGCCTATAGCTGCTTTGGTTAGGTGATATTTGGCGAATAAGGCACCGATATCTTCTCTGATAGATTGTCCCATAACCTGACTGCAGGCAACCAACCCGGCTGCGTTATCAGCAGCAATCTTGGCAGCAATCTCCGGATCTGTGAATCGGGCACCTACAGGAATATCCTCAAGCTTGGCTTCGGGTCTACTTGGCATTACCGGTGCTGAAGCAATACCGTTATCAGACAGCAGCGTATCGCACTCGCTGATTTCCAGCTCGGCTTGATTAATTAATGCGGCTAATACTTTTTTGAGATCATTATCACCGGCATGATACGTATAGGCCCGGTAACAGGAGAGTGCCCCTTTCGCTGCCATTGAGGCTTGCCACACGCTAAAGATCTCTCCATAATGCATCGGCTCTTCTTTGGGGTTCCCGCCTAAAATTCCAGTCATAAACAAGCTCCTTTACTTTTAAATTTGATCAAATGTAGCATACCCATTAATACACCGAACTATTGCAGATTTCACATGGCCGATGGAATTACAATTACACTTCAATAATGATCGGAAGAATCATCGGACGGCGTTTTGTTTTGTCGTACAGATATTTGCTCAAGGCATCTTTGAGCGTCTGCTTCATAATATTCCATTGGCCCAGATCCCCTTTGCTCATTTTCTCCAGAGTTGCTGCAATAAACTGATTGATTTCTTCCATTAGCTTGTCTGAATTCCGTACATAAATAAAGCCGCGGGATATCGTGTCAGGGGCGCTCAGCATCCGGCCATCCGTTTGGCTAAGGGTAATGACAGTGATTAACACACCATCGGCAGACAATTGGCGGCGGTCCCGCAAGACCACATTGCCGATGTCGCCGATTCCCAGGCCATCCACAAATATTTGACCGGCGGTAACCCGTCCCGATTGACGGACAACCCCTTCCAGCGATTCAACGACCTCGCCGTTTTTCAAGATAAATATGTTGTCCTCCTTAACTCCGACTGCTTCTGCCAAGAGGCTATGATGATGAAGCATGCGATATTCTCCATGAATCGGAATAAAGTATTCAGGCTTCATTAGGGTAAGCATCAGCTTCAATTCCTCCTGGCTGCCATGTCCGGATACATGAAGCTCGCTCTTCGATCCGTAGATGACCCGTGCGCCAAGCATGTATAGATTATCAACAATCCTGGATACATTGCGCTCATTGCCCGGGATCGGATTGGCAGCGAGAAGAACGGTATCCCCGGCTCCGATTTCCATCAGCCTATGGCTGGAGTTAGCCAAACGGGACAATGCTGCCATGGGCTCACCTTGACTGCCTGTGCAGAGGACCGCTATCTGCTCTGGAGGAAGCTTCGCAGCTTCTGCAGGTTCCACCAGCATCCCTTCCGGGATGCTCAAATAACCCAGCTCCTGGGATACGGAGACTACGTTCACCATGCTTCGGCCAAGCAAAGCAAGCTTACGTCCGGTAAGGATAGAGGCATCAACAATTTGCTGCAGGCGGTGCACATTGGAGGCGAAAGTGGAGACAAATATTCTGCGGTCTGCTTTTTGAAAAGCTTCCTCCATATGGGCGCCTACAAGCTTTTCAGACGGCGTGAATCCAGGGCGTTCGGCATTCGTACTCTCGGAGAGCAGAATTTTAACACCGTTTTTACCGATTTCGGCCATTTTATGTATGTCCGGATATTGTTTATTGACAGGCGTCATATCGAACTTGAAGTCGCCCGTATGGACAACCGTTCCTTCAGGAGTATCAAAGACGACACCGAGACAATCAGGAATGCTGTGATTGGTACTAAAAAAGGTTGTCGTAATGGAACCGAAGGTGAGGCTCGACTCGGCATCAATGCAATGCAGGCATGTCTGGCGGAGCAGACGATGTTCCTTAAGCTTGTTCTCAATTAATCCCAGTGTCAGACGGGACGCATAGATGGGGATATCTAATTGTTTGAGCAGGTAGGGAATCCCTCCAATGTGGTCCTCATGCCCATGAGTCACAATCAGTGCTCTTAACTTGTCGACATTATTTAATAAATAAGATACATCTGGAATGATAAGGTCAATGCCAAGCAGACTTTCGTCCGGGAATTTAGAGCCGCAATCGATGACAAGAATGTCATCTGCGTATTGCAGGAAATACATGTTCTTACCAATTTCATGAACACCACCTAAGGCTGCAATCGATAACCTTTTTTCTGACATTTTTATATTCCCTCCTTATTAGAATCCTCTATATTATGTTTAGAGTCTTTAATAACTATCCATGGTTTCGGCAGGTGAGTTAGGACAACACAGAACAAAAATAAAGCTGCGTTCCCCGTAACATGACGGAGAGCGCAACTTTATGTCTGAAAGGATCCAAATGAATCGTAATATAGCCTTCCTTTGCAGCAATCTGCTCGTGAGGAACATGGTGCAGTTGAATAATCTAGTAAACGTATTCCAAGTGTATTAAACTTGCTTTTCGCTATGGATTAATTCCAGGAACTCTACGATAATTTCGGAAGTCACATCTTCCGCCGGCAAATGTATAAATTGACTTAGCCGGAGAATGACCGGCTTGTACAGCTCAATCAGTTGAAGTGTGGCTTCGGGGTCTTTGTTTCTGACCTCGTTCAGCAAATTTAAAAATTCGCGATCTGGGATAGGCGCTGAATCAGCTTCCTTTTCCATTTGTGCACCCCCTGTTGACTGATATTGAGTTGGCGAGCGACTTCAGCTTCCGTCAAGCCTTCCAAATAGATTTTTTGTAAAATAGATCGCTCGTATGGGGACAGCATGCTGATTAGCTGTTCCGCAGCGATTTTGTTATCTGAAGATTCTGTGAATGAAGGGACGGCAAGCTTGTCATCGTAGCTGTTCTCTTGTCGCTTGATCTTCTTTGCCCGATATTGCAGCCTCCAGCCAATTCGGTATATTTCGGTTTTATAGCGGTTATATTCACTCTGCTGCACACCAACACTCCCCTTTCTACTATTTAACGTTTATGTATATAGGGAACTTTTAAGAGGGAAATAACAACCAAAAAAGGAACATGTGTTCCTGTATATTATACACGTTTTCCAATTTAATGGAATCGGTTGTAAAACAAAGCCCGAAGTTTCCCTTCAATTAAAACGTCGGTTTAGGAAGGGAGGGGAGATTTATGGAAATTGCAGATGTTGTCAGCTTGATTACTAATGTGGGCTTTCCGGTCACACTCTGCTTTATTCTGATTCGTTATGTACTGGAAACGGTAGGGGAGAAGCTGGATAAACTGGATGCTTCGCTTCATCAGCTCACACAGGCTATTCAAACACTGGAAGGCACAGAAAAGGCAGTAGAGTTCAAAAGTGCTAAATCTAAGCAAGTTTGACAAGCGTATCGCTTCAGCACAAAAAGCTTCCCACAAGAGGAAGCTTTTTGCCTTGAACTGTAAACCTGCTAATCATGGATGGTAGGTTAGCGTATAATATGATTTAGAAAATTGTAACCTTTCTTCCCAAAGAAGGCACCTAGAGTTAAGAACATGTGAAAAGAGGATCGAAAGTGATGCGGCAATGGGTTGAAGAGGCAAAACAAGAGAATTCGGAGGCGTTCGCGCAGTTAATGCGGCATTTTCGCGGTATGGCTTATGCTGTAGCTTACGACATGCTGAAAGATGTACATCTTGCTGAAGATGTTGTGCAGGAAGCGTATATTGAAGCTTATTTGAATCTAGGAAAGCTGCAGGAGCCGGCTGCGTTTCCGGGATGGTTCAAGACGATTGTCGTAAGGCAGTGCCAGCGGAGTCTGAGAGGTAAACGACATCTATTGCTGCCTCTTGATGACGCCCTGCACATCTCGGAAAAGTCGCCGGGCGTTGCGGAAATTGCCGAGCGCAGAGAAGGGGAGCAGCTGCTGCAGAAAACGGTTGCGGCGTTGTCTGCGAAGCTGCGGGTGCCCATGCAGCTGTTTTATTATTATGGTTATTCCCTTCAGGAGATCTCTGATTATCTGGGGATTCCGGTTTCGGCGCTGAAGAAGCGGCTGTATGATGGGCGGCGTAAGCTGAAGGGAGCTCTTCCCGTTGCCGATCTCGCCTCCATGTTCAACTATCTGTATGAAGGAGGCAGAAATATGCTGCATATTGTGAACGGAGACAGTGTGGGTGAAATGCTGAAGCAGGGAATTGTCCAGGGCGAGGTGCTGGTCTGGCGGGAAATCTATTCCGCGGGTCCGATATTCGTCAATCCGGCAGCCACCGATGAACGGATACAGCGGGCCGGGGTTCTGGAGAAGACATTAGGCATTCCTTCTACAGAGTATGTAGCAGGGTGTGAGGCACAAGAGGCGAAGCTTGGCGAATTCAAACGTTATGATGAAGTAGTACTGTGGTTTGAGCATGATCTGTTCGATCAGAGCATGCTTGCTTATCTGCTCCACTGGTTCAAGGGACAGAAGCTCGGCAGTACGAAGCTGAGCCTGCTCTGCATTGGTGAATTTCCGGGGATTGAGCTGTTTCACGGTCTTGGCCAGCTGACTCCGGCGCAGCTTGGCACATTGTCTGGAACCTGGCAGGACATTGGACGCAAAGAATTGGAACTGGGCAGCGACCTTTGGCAGGCCTATGCGTCTCCCGATCCTGGAACGATGGCTGATCTGCTGGAGGAGAGAAGGGGAGAACTTTCGGCATCTGCGCTGCCTTTTGCCTATGAAGCTTTCAAAGCCCATCTCTCAAGGCTTCCTTCGGTTCATAACGGCCTGGGCATCGTAGAAGAGACTACGCTTCAGGCTGTCCGCCATGGCGCGCTTACACCGATGGAACTGTTCCCTCTGGTTTCCGACAAGCTGCACCGGCTCGGCATGGGTGATCTTGATTTTGGCCGTTATCTGCACACTCTGGCGTATAACAGGCAGCCTCTGCTGACTATAGAGGGAGCAGAGGCAAATACGGATTTCCGGCAGATTCCGGAATTTTGGAGCCGCCGGGTCGCCATCACTGAGCTTGGTGAGCAGATCCTTGACGGGTTAGCAGACAGGGTAGAGGTTCAAGGCCTAGACGAATGGTACGGCGGGCTGCATCTGGAGGGTCACGCCGTTCCATGGCGCTGGGACAGCTCATCCGGCGGTTTGGTCCGGTCTGAATTGTAAGCTCCTTAGTGCAGCGGACACCGATATTCGCTGAGGCATGCAAAGAGTCTATGAATCATAGGATTGTATAAGAGCTGTGTCCATTCAACTGCAGCAGGAGGGATTGGTGTATGGACGGGAAGATGAGTGCAATCATTATGCAGTTAGACGCCCTTGCAACCGAAATCATTGTACCTTTGCGCAGAAAAATCATTAATGAGGCCGGATTTATGCGGCTGTATGCCGTTCTGGAAGAGGTTTATGTGTTGATTGAGCACGAAAGGCAGATCGACAGGGAGCTGGCGGCCATTGTATTCCTGATCTATTCACAGCTTGTGACCCAGGCTAATTATGTGTATGACAAAAGCACTTTTGTGCCTCATATCGGCAAAATGCAGGGATACATCCGCAAAATATTTGGCGGCACGCTGCAAAATGACTAGTCCCAAGGTACAGGAAATCTCCGTTATCCGTCCTATGATCAGGAGAGATAACGGGGGTTTTGTATTATTTAGGGTGAAAATTTGTCATTTTAACGGAAATTAGAGGTTTTTGGGCGCTGTGCTTTCATTTGTCCATTGCCAAACAACGCCATTTTCATTTACAATATTACAATGATAATGAGAATCAATTTCATAGAAAACGGGTGACTTTAATGAATCAACAGGCAACGGCCAGCAAAGGGCTAATCCAGGGGAGAGATCCGGTGAAGTTCCGTTCACGCCCATGGGCAGCAACGCTGATATTGGTCGGCGGTCTGATTGCATTAGCACTAGGCATTGCGCTTTCGGTCTCGTTCGGAGCCAAAGACATTAACTTTTCTGTAGTGTGGACCGCTGTGTTTCACTTCAATCCGGATATTACGGATCATCAAATTATCCGCGAGCTGCGGCTGCCGCGCGTGCTCGGCGCGGCCATGGTAGGTGCCAGCTTTGCGGTGGCAGGAGCGATTATGCAGGGGATGACCCGCAACCCGCTCGCGGATTCCGGGCTGATGGGCATAAACTCTGGAGCGGGGTTTGCGCTTGCACTCTGCTTTGCATTCTTTCCGAATTTACCGTTCATGTATCTGATTTTATATGCATTTGTGGGAGCCGGAGCCGGGGCGGCAATTGTGTATGGTATCGGGTCCATGGCTAAGGGCGGCCTTACTCCTGCCCGCCTGGTACTTGCCGGAGCGGCCTTCAGTGCGCTGCTCTCTGCGCTCAGCGAAGGCGTAGCTTTATATTTTCAGATTGGACAAGATCTGGCTTTCTGGTATGCAGGAGGCGTAGCCGGTACGAAGTGGATTCAGCTCAAGATCATGTTTCCCTGGATCGGCGGGGCGATTATTGGAGCCCTCATCTTATCCCGCTCCATCTCTATGCTCAGCCTGGGTGAGGATATCGCCAGAGGCCTCGGCCAACGGACGGGTCTGGTCAAATTGGCTGGTGCATTAATCGTGCTGATTCTTGCCGGTTCCTCGGTAGCAGTAGTTGGAGCAGTGGGCTTTATTGGACTGATCATTCCCCATCTGACGCGTTATCTTGTAGGGGTGGATTATAGGTGGATTATCCCTTGTTCCGCCATTCTGGGCAGTCTGCTGGCTGTATTTGCCGATCTGACCGCCAGAATGATCAATCCGCCGCAAGAAGTGCCCCTGGGTGCTATCATTTCGCTAATCGGTGTGCCTTTCTTTCTGTATTTGGCCCGTAAAGAAAGAAGGGAGCTGTAGTTATGCAGAGAACAACAGCTTTATCCTATGAATCTGCCAGACGCAGACGCGGATTGACCATTCTGGCTGTGATATCCGCATTAATCGTACTCGTGTTTATTATCAGCGTGAATACAGGATACATACGACTTACTCCTATGGAACTGCTGAACACTTTGCTCGGCAAAGGTACGGACAAGCAGGAGCTGATCCTGTTCGATTTCCGTCTGCCGCGCATCGTTATCTCCGTTCTGATCGGAGCGGGACTTGCCGTTTCCGGAGCGGTCATGCAAGGCGTCTTCCGCAATGACCTGGCTGATCCCGGCATTCTCGGCATCAACGCCGGAGCCGGTCTGATGGTTATGCTGATGGTTTCTTTTTATCCGTCCACGGCTGCTGCACCGGTATACCTGCTGCCGCTCGTTGCTTTTGTCGGAGCGGGACTGACTGCGGTTTTGATTTATGTACTTGCTTATAAGCGGTATCAGGGGATATCTCCGATCCGCCTGCTTCTGACCGGCGTAGCAGTTGCAGCCGGAATCAGCGCAGCAATGATTGTGCTGACGCTGCGGCTTGATCCTGATAAGTATCAATTTGTCGCTACCTGGCTGGCTGGCAGCATCTGGGGCACCAGCTGGAAATTTGTGCTTTCCTTGCTCCCCTGGATTGTGATTCTGCTGCCCTATGTGATCTACAAAGCCCGGGTAATGAATGTGCTTAATCTGGGTGAGCAGACAGCCACCGGCCTTGGAGCCGCTGTTACCAGAGAGCAGTTCAAGCTGCTCGCAGCCGCAGTCGGACTTGCAGCTTCTAGTGTCGCTGTCAGCGGCGGGATCGGTTTTGTCGGCCTGGTCGGCCCGCATTTAGCCAGACGTCTGGTGGGTCCGAAGCATCAGCTGATGCTTCCGGCTTCCGCGCTGCTTGGTTCCCTGCTGGTTATCACTGCCGATACGATCGGCCGCTGGATATTGCAGCCCTCGGAGATCCCAACAGGTATCGTGGTTGCTGTAATAGGCGCACCTTATTTTCTCTATTTGCTGACCCGGACGAAGTCTTGATAGAGACCAAAAATACTCAAGCCAAAAACACTTACGGAGGGAAATAAATGAGTAATCAACTGGAATTATACGATGTAACGATCATTGGCGGGGGACCCGCAGGTATGTATACAGCATTTTATAGCGGCATGAGAGATTTGAAGACAAAGCTGATTGAAGCCAAGGAAGAGCTTGGCGGGAGAATGCTCATCTATCCCGAGAAAATGATCTGGGATGTGGGTGGAGTCACCCCAATTCTCTGCGGCCAATTGATTAAACAGCTGGAAGAGCAGGCCCGGACCTTCGATCCGACGATTATTCTGGGGCAGCAGATTATTGCTCAGGAGCGGCAGGAGGACGGAACCTATATTCTAACTTCAGATACAGGCGAACAGCACTGGACGCGTACGATCATTCTGGCGATCGGCTATGGTATTCTGCAGATGGCGAAGCTGGAAATTGAAGGCGCGGACCGCTACGAGGTTACGAATCTGCATTATACGGTGCAAGAGCTGGAGCCATTCCGCGGCAAAGCGGTGCTGATCTCCGGCGGTGGCGACTCCGCAGTAGACTGGGCCAATGAACTTGAAGGTATCGCAGCCAGCGTAACCATTGTGCACCGCAGAGAGCAGTTCGGCGGACATGAGAAGAACATCGCACGGATGAAGGCTTCCTCCGTAGAAGTACGAGTGCCTTTTGCGGTAAGCCAGCTGCACAGCAGAAATGGAGAGACGATCGATCAGGTGACGATCAGCCATATTGAATCCGGGGAAACAGAGCAGTTTGCGGTGGACGCGGTAATTGTGAACCATGGTTTAAAAAGCGATTTTGGGCCACTCAAGGAATGGGGCCTCGATATGGGAGACTGGTGCGCCAATGTCAGCGGACGGCTGGAGACGAATCTGCCAGGAATCTTCGCCGCAGGCGATTTTGTGGATTACAGCAGCAAGGTCCGCCTGATTGCCGGCACCTTTACCGATGCCGTTCTGGCCTTGAACAGTGCCAAGCTGTATATGGATCCCGATGCACCCAAAGCAGCCTATGTCTCCTCGCATAATGACCGTTTCAAAGAAAAGAACAAGGCGCTTGGCGTAAGCGATGAACACTAGCATACAGCATAATGATTGATAAATATGGCTGTCCCAAAGTAGAAGAATCTACGGCGGGGCAGCCTTTTCAGTTTCCGCATGGATAAATTCAGAAATGAAGGACATCGGCTGGAAAGCCTCATGCCATCTCACACATTCCATAACCTGCATAAAAGGAGAGTGACAGGCGAATAGTAAAAGGCAGGAGGTGCCGAAGATGGCTAAACGTAACACAGGACCCAAGCCCGCCGGGGCGCATGAAGGCAGCACTTCAAGCCCCCCGCTCTCCTTAAGCCTAGACGATAACGTTAAAGTGATTAGATCCAGACTTGGAAACAGCCCGGATCTCATTATACGCGAGTACAAAACAATAGATAATGCCAACCAGATGTCTGCAGTATATATCAACGGCATCATCGACAAGGAACGGGTAGAAGAGTTCATTACCCATGCCTTTTCGTTTGGAATTCAAAGCGAAGAGAAGTCTGCTGAGCTGACAATCTTAGACTTATTCGTCTATGTGCAAGAAAAGGCGCTCACTATCGGTAAAGAAAAACTCATTCAGGATCTCAATAGTCTTCTAGAAGCCCTCATGTCGGGAGACACGGTATTGCTGTTCCATGGTCTGAAGGATGCCATCAGCCTAAGTACAAGCGGCGGTGAAAGCAGAGCTGTCACGGAAGCCGCAACCCAGGTAGCCATTCGCGGCTCCAAGGAGAGCTTTACGGAATCGCTTGGCACGAATATCGCCCTTGTGCGCAGGAGAATCAAAAGCCCTGATCTATGGATCGAGACAATGACGCTTGGGGCTGTAACCAAAACTGATGTCACCATGATGTATATTCACGGACTTGCCCCGGAAGAGACACTGCAGGAGTTCAGGAAGAAGCTCCAGGAAATCCATGTGGATTCTATTCTGGAATCGGGATACATTGAGCAGATGATTGAAGAGAACAGGTTCTCTCCTTTTCCGACGTTATACAATACGGAACGGCCGGACAGTGTGGCCGGAAATCTGCTGGAAGGCAGAATAGCTTTGTTTGTGGACGGGACCCCTTTTGTGCTGATCGCACCTACAACCTTCCTTATGTTTTTTCATACAGTTGAGGATTACTATCAGCGGTATGATATATCGACATTAATCCGTTTACTAAGATTACTCTGCCTGGTGATTTCCTTATTTGGTCCAGCCGTTTTTGTTGCAGCACTAAATTTCCATCAGGAGATGATCCCTACACCCTTGTTGATTAATCTGGCCTCACAGCGGGAAGGTGTACCTTTTCCTACATTCGTTGAGGCGCTGATGATGGAGATTACCTTTGAGATCATCCGTGAAGCCGGGATTCGGATGCCTTCTCCCATTGGTCAAACCGTCTCGATTATTGGGGGGCTGGTTCTGGGACAGGCGGCTGTTCAGGCCGGGATTGTGTCTCCCGCCATGGTTATTGTGGTTTCATTAACGGGGATCTCGAGCTTCGCCACGCCTTCCTTTAATATGGCGTTGTCCATACGCGTACTCCGTTTTGTTATCATGTTTATTGCTGCTTTTATAGGTCTTTACGGCATAGCTATTGTCAGCCTGATACTGGTTGCCCATATGTGCTCCTTGCGTTCCCTTGGTGTTCCTTATCTCTCCCCAATCGCTCCGTTTGCACCGGGTGATCAGAAGGACGTCATATTACGGACACCTTTGCATTTCATGAAGACCCGCAAACGTTTGATCAACCGTAGTAGTACTGAAGCCGGCCAGAGCGGTCAGAACCGGCAGGGAAATAACAATGAGAACTAAAATGCCGGTTCTGCTGTCGGTTTGGCTGATCCTATCTCTGATCCTCACAGGATGCTGGAACAGCAGAGAACTAAATGACCTTGCCATTGTGAGCGGTATCGGAATTGATCTAACGGCAAACAATGGGGAGTTCCGGGTTACCTTTCAGGTGGTTAATCCGTCGGCTTCATCTACAAGTATGGGGTCCGGGAACGGAATGCCTGCGGTTACTGTGATTTCTGCAAGCGACCGAACGGTATTCGGGGCATTGCGTAAAGCCTCCAAGCGGGCGACGCGTCAACTGTTTTTTGCCCATTCTCAGCTCGTTGTTGTGGGTGAATCGCTGGCCAGAAGCGGAATTGAAGGCTTGTTCGATATTTTTGAACGATCACATGAACTTCGCCTGAACTCGCCTGTGCTGATTTCCAGAAATTCAGATGCCGCATCTGTGCTCAAGATTTTGACGACGCTGGAGAGTCTGCCCTCCATGGGGGTGGTCAAAAAGATGCAAAATACCTCCAGAGTATACGGAGAGAACCGGAATATGAATGTTTTTGAGATCATTAACGGGATCACGGGAGAAGGGGATTTGACGATTAACGGCCTGCGCCTTATCGGGGATCCAGCCGATGGAATGAAGAAATCCAGCCTCGAACAATCAGAAACGAAGGCAGGAACAATAATGAGCGGACTGGGTGTCTTTAAGGACGATAAGCTGATTTATTGGATGGACGGGCCTGCGGCGAGAGGCACTCAATGGGTGCTTAATAAAGTCAGAGAAACTAATATTGACGTTGCCTCTGGGGATAAAGATGAGGATATTGCCGTCAATGTGTTCTACTCGAAGACCACTGTCAGGATTGAAGTCAGGAACGGTGTACCGGTCTTTCATCTGCGTATTCGTGAGGAAGGTATTATAAATGAAACGGGAAGCTATGTGGATTTGGGCCTCAAGGAAGAAATTGTGAAGCTGGAAGCCGAACTGGAGGAGAAAACCAAGGAGGAAGTTGAGCTGGCTATACGAACCGCGCAAGCGTCACAAACCGATATCTTTGGTTTTGGCAATGAACTGAAGCGTACTAATCCGGCAATCTGGGACAAGGTAGGGAAGGAATGGAGCACCGCCTTTGCGCAAGGAGAATTGGATATTCAGGTTGAAGCATATATCCGCAGCACCGGGATGAGGTTGAAGCCTTACATGGCTCCAGAAAAAGAATGAATGGGTGAGCAGATTCATGAGAAAAGAAGTTATCGGGCCGATTCAATTATTTTCCATGATAGTACTGTTTGAACTGGGGACGGCGATTGTGGTACCCATTGGGCTGGAAAGCGGACATGCCGTCTGGCTGTCGATCCTGATAGCTCTGCCCGGGGGGATTCTCCTATATTGGATTTACGTCGATTTGTATCTTCAATTTCCCAATATGATTATCAGCGGTTATACACAACAAATTCTCGGCAAATGGATCGGCTGGCCGTTGAGTCTGCTGTTTCTTCCCATTTTGCTCTATAACGGCTCCCGGAATTTGCGGGAAGCAGGAGACCTCCTCATCTCGGCTTCATACGACAGGACGCCTGTGTTTATCATTAATGCGATTATGGTAATCGCCGTGATGTATATCCTGTACAAGGGGATCGAGGTGTTCGCAAGAACGTCAGAGATCTACTTTTTTATCACCATCCTTATGGGTTTGCTCTGCAACTTTGTAGTTATTGCGGCGGGGCTGACTAAGTTCAAGAATCTGTTTCCAATTCATGCCGGGGAATGGATGGAAGCATTGCGCTCCGCTTACCCGAGCATATGGATTTTCCCTTTTGGCGAACTTGTCTGCTTCACGACGATACTTCCCCATTTGAACAAAACGCGGAAGGTCAGGAAGACTGGAATCGCCGCTATTCTTTTAAGCGGATTTCTGCTCAGCTTCACGCATGCTGTTGAGATGTCGGTGCTTGGAACAGACATTTACAGCCGCACAACCTTTCCGATGTTTACGACCATTACGCTTGTCAATGTGGCCAATTTTATTCAGCGCTTGGATGCGTTTGTCATCCTGACCCTGATTATTGGGGTGTTTTTCAAAATGTCGATTTATTGCTATGCAGCTGTCATGATTGCGGCTGATTTATTCAAGGTTAAGGATACGCGCAGGCTGGTCATCCCGGTAGGGGTTGTGGTATTGTTCGCTTCGTTTGTCAGTGCGGAGAATTACCCTGTTCATATGAAAGAAGGCAGTGTTTTTCTAAAGAATATCCTGCCTCTTCTGTGTGCTGTCATCCCGATTCTGCTGTTTCTTGTACACAGGCTGCGGCGCAGATTCGGACTGTACCGGTAAATTATTATTTCTGTGGAGCTCTGTTCCGTTTGATAAAGCGGGAAATTGCGGCAACAATGGGCAGAGCAGCAAATACAACCATGATGAACGCTTCCTGCAGGGGAGTGGTTATAATTACGGTATAGAAGGAATGCACCGACATCGCGAGGCTGGTGCCTGACAGCAGATCGACAACTACCAACAGTGAAAATGTTAAAAAAGCGAGCAGAAAATAGATACACAGAACCTTCATCCGGTTGTCCTCCTTGGCGGCAAGTGTTTGAAAAGTAATCCTCTTTCGGGAACTGTAGACTAGAGGTATTATCTCCATTTCTGGATGGGTTAATCAGAGTGCCTCTTGTATACTCCGCGCTGCAGAAGATGACCATAAAAAAACCGGCAGACCAGCCAATCAAGGCTAATCTCCGGCTTGTGCTTATTGTCCTTTCGTCAGCCATTCCGCCAATTCCTCAGTCTGGGACAATACGGCAATGGGGTCATAATACCACGAACGTTCCTCTTTCCATACATAGAGATGATCGTTTTTGACTGCAGGGAGGCTGCCCCAAACAGGATCATCTTTAAAGTCCTGGACGGTGTAGCTGTTATCGGTCACGATGAGATAATCCCCTGCATACTTGTTTAGCACCTCAGCTGATAATTCCGCCCACTGCTTCTCCATGATCTCGGCGGCGACCTCGGTAGGAGGCTTACGGCCCAACGCCTGGTAGACCGGCTGTCCGCCCCGTCCAAAATTGTCCCCGTAGACCCAGGTGCTTTTATCCGAATGCTCCAGGATACTGAAGGTTGCATCTGCAGGAATGGCTGCATCTACCTTAGCTTTAGCAGCGGCGATCCGTTTGTCGTATTCGGCCAGCCAATCCTTTGCTTCCTGTTCCTTGCCCAGCAGCTCACCGAAATAGGTCAGTTCCTGATGAGCATCCTTTAGATCCCCGTAAGGAACAATGACCGTTGGCGCGATTTGGCTTAAAGCTTCATAGCTGTCGGCATTGCCGGAGATAATCAGGTCCGGATCCAGCGCGATGATTTTCTCGGGCGACATCTTTCCGTAGGTTCCGGTATCCGCTACACCTGTAAGGGATTCCTTGAAATACATATTTTGCAGCGTCAGGCCAGGAGCGCCGACGGGAATGGTGTCCAGTGCTATCAGGCTGCCCAGATATTCCTCGGCAACGATCCGCTTCGGCTGAACGGGGATTTCAATATCACCGTTTCCAGTTGTCACTGTTTTGAACGATGCCGGTGCGGTTGTTTCTGCAGGCTGCTGTGAAGGTGCCAAAGCTTTGGCAGCACTTCCTGAATTAGTTGCAGAGCCAGTGCTCTGGTTGCTGCCACAGGCTGTGACCAGAAGAGTCAGGGTCAAGAGCAGCGGGTAGACGAGCCAGCGCTTCCGGGTGTTGCTGTAATGTTGCCGGTTAATCAACTTATATGCCTCCTTATGTAGAACGATTATCATTCTCAATTACACTTTACAGATTTCAGCGGGTGAACACTATGGCTTAATGTGATCTTGTCCTATGGAAATTTGTGATCTTATTGTTCTCATGAGCGTCTTTAGCTGAGCCAATGAAGAGAGGGGGTCAAACCCATAGAACATGTCCGGCTGATCGAGTAGATAGACATGCCCGCTGCGGGCTGCGTCAAGCTCC
Source organism: Paenibacillus sp. FSL L8-0340 (assembly GCF_038593145.1). NCBI lineage: Bacteria > Bacillati > Bacillota > Bacilli > Caryophanales > Paenibacillaceae > Paenibacillus > Paenibacillus sp. FSL L8-0340. Next base: position 5,056,589 of record NZ_CP151967.1, on the reverse strand, counting down.
TGCCAGCGGGCGGAGCGCAGCAGGGTCTCGAAGCGCCGCTGACCCTCAGCGGTTGAAGCGCTGCTGGTGAAAAAGATATGATCTGCCGGATAATCGGCTATATGCTCAGCCGGTATTTCCAGATAGCCACGGTTCATCAGCCCGTGCTCCATCAAGACGCCGGGCGGCTGAAAGCCGAGATCGCCATATAAAATCTGGCAGCCATGGCCATAGCTGCTGCTGAAGCAGTATGCGCTGCTCGTGCCGAACTCCCAAATGACGGCTGTGCCCCGTGTGCCAAGCAGCCGGTCCAATTGCAGGTTAGCTTCGTAACACAGCTGATCATAACGTCTCAACCAGGCTTCGGCCTGAGGCTGCCGGTCTGCAATCCCGGCGATCATCCGAAACTGCTCGCGCCAGTCCATTTGCATGTAAGGCAGCTCTATCACTGGAGCTACCGGCAGCAGCTGCTTACTCTCTCCGGGAAGGTCATAGCTGATGATGACATCCGGGCGCACAGCGGCAACCCTGTTATAGAGCATGGCCGCGCTGCTGCCTTCGAGCTGAAGCTTAAGCGCAGAAGGAACCGCCTCATGACGTTCCATCCACCCGGAATACACTCCAAGCTGTGGCATAATCTCCAGAGCCCGCAGGCTTGCGGTATGGTTGAAATTGAGGGCCACAATTCTTTTATTCTTACGGTGGTAGGCTGCAGGAGAAATGCCAACGACCTGCTTGAATTTCCGGCTTAAGTAGGTCCCTTCAACATAGCCGACCTCCAGCGCGAGCTGAGACAAATTCGGAGCACCGGTCAGCATACGCTTCTGGGCTCTGCGGATGCGCTGCAGGGTTACATATTCATTGAAGGTTTGTCCGGTAGCTTTGCGGAAGACCCGCGAGAAGTGTTCCGGGCTAACCCCTGCCTGTTCGGCCATCTGACTTCTTGTGATATCCTCGGAATAATGTGCTTCTATATATTCCAGCACGCGGTCAAGCCAATGCGCCGGGGATTGGCTATTCTCTCTGATTTCGCCATAAAGCTCGGTCAGCAATTCGGTGAATACCTGCTGTACGGTGAAAGGGGACTGAATTTCGCTCCCCTCCCAGACTCTCAGCAGGCGGGCTGCGATTGTGCAAATCTTGGTCGAGCAATTTCCCAACGGGTGCCTGTCGTTTAGGGGATTTGTATCATTGCTCTGCAGCGGAAATGTAGAGTATTCAATCCATACGCCCTGCAACTGATGCTGCGGGCTTAGAGAAACACCGGATTGTGTACTGCAGCACAGCATACTGCCGCCGGATAGGCTAAGGCGTTCGTCTTGAATATCGATAGTTCCGCTGCCTCCGGTTACAATAACAGACAAGTGTCCGGAGGATCCGGGAGCAATGCTTGCGGCTAATCCGGCTAGATTTTCAACGCGTACCGGGTAGTAGAAAGGATGGGGATGAGGGCGGGATTCGCCAGGTTGCCGGAGAGGCATGGATAGAATCACTCCTTTGATGTTTGATAATCATTCTCATTTGTATTATAGCAGTCTTTCACCCTATTGACGATTGTCCGGGCAATCGGTAGAGTTTAGAAGAATTCATGTAAAGGTATTATTGTTCAGAAAGAGGTGGGACATTCCATGACGACCTGGAATTTGCAAGGAACAGTAAGCCATCTGCTGATCTGCAATGGGAGCAGCTGCAGAAAGCATAAGGGTGAAGAGGTGGCTGATGCAATTGAGGATGAGATCGAGAAGCAGGGCGCGGAACGGCTGATTCATACGACGGTTACCCGCTGCAACGGAAGATGCTCGGATGCCTGCGTAGTGATTTCCTATCCGAAAGGAGTGTGGTATAAGGAGATTACCCCCAAATCGGCCAAAGCGCTGGTGCGCAAAGTTCTGGAAGGCGAACGTCTGGAAGACAACGTGCTTTATACTTACGATGGAGAGCTCATTGCAGCAACCGAGAAAGATGCGAAGGGCAAAAAGAAGAAGTAAAAATTACATCCAATATGATCAAAATACCGTCAAAGCGCTGGCGGTATTTTTTTTATACTAAATTTATAAATAGCGCACAACCAATAACGAAACTATTGAGGTGTTAGACATGGGACAAAACCTGGAAACTTTACCGCAACAACCGCCTGTGCGCAGCCGTAGAGCCTGGTCGCTGCAAAAGGGTGAGACGCTTTCCGGACTGCTGTTCGTAAGCCCGATGCTGGTCGGGGTGACGATACTGGTGCTGATTCCGATCATCGCCACGTTATTCCTCGGATTTGCCGATTGGAACTTTGTTCAGGGCTTTGACGGCATCCGCTGGGTAGGCCTGCAGAATTTCACCAATCTGCTGCAGGACGAGATGTTCATCCGTTCGGTGCGCAACAATTTTCTGTTTCTGCTGACGGTGCCGGTGTATTTGCTGGTGTCGATGGTGCTGGCGATTCTGATTGACCGTTATGTGTATATGAAGGGATATTTCAAAATCGCCTATTTCGTTCCTTATGTGTCCATGACCGTAGCGGTAGCCATCGTATGGCAGGTGCTGTTCCAGCCCTCCTATGGACCTATTAATGAAATGCTCAAGGCTATCGGAATTGCCGACCCGCCGAAATGGATTGCCGACCCGCATTTCGCGTTGATCTCGATCATGATGATCTCTGTCTGGATCTCCATCGGCTTCAATATGATTATTTACATCGCCGGACTGCAGTCCATTCCGAAGGATCTGTATGAGGCGGCTGACATTGATGGAGCAGGCGCCTGGACAAAATTCAGACGGATCACCTTCCCGCTGCTGTCACCAACGACCTTTTTTCTTCTTGTAACCGGTATTATTGCCACTTTTAAAGTGTTTGATATTATCGCTGTCCTGACGCAGGGCGGCCCTATCGGCTCAACGACAATGATGGTCTGGTACTTATACGATACAGCTTTTGTAAATCTGAAGGTTGGTTATGCGTCGGCCATCGCTGTGGTCTTGTTCATCTTCGTGATGCTGATTACTTTCGGCCAGTGGCTGGCAGAGAAAAAATGGGTTAATTACTAGGGCGGCAAGGGAGGGAAGAGAAACTATGGAAATACGCACAGGCTTGGACTGGCGCAAAGTAATTATTACGGTTGTAATGTTTGCGGGAAGTGTTTTGTTCCTGCTGCCTTTTATATGGATGCTGGTAACGTCGTTCAAAGTAGAGTCGGAAGTGTTTGCTTACCCGATCCAGTGGCTCCCCAAGAAGTGGAATGCCATTGAGAATTACAAGGAAGTCTGGTTCGGGGATTACCCGTTCACTCTATATTACTGGAACTCGATTAAAGTAGCGCTGATCACGACGGCGTTGTCCTGTCTGGTCTCGGCAATGGCCGCCTACGGCTTTTCGAAGATCAAATTCCGCTCCAGTAATTTCCTGTTTATGATCGTACTCGTGACGTATATGATTCCAGGACAGGCGATCCTGATTCCGCAGTTTATCCTGTACCGTAATATCGGGCTGTTTGACAGCCATTTTGGACTGATTCTGCTCGGCAGTTTCAGTGTGCTTGGCACCTTTATGCTGCGGCAGTTCTTTATGGGACTGCACCAGGAGTTCATTGAATCAGCTAAAATAGACGGTGCGGGCCACCCCAGAATCTTCTGGTCGATTGCACTTCCGCTGGTGAAGCCTGCTGTGGCCACTTATGCTATACTCCGGTTCATCTGGACCTGGAATGATTATCAGAATCCGCTGATCTTTATCCGAAGCGACAAGCTGCTGACCCTTCCGATAGCTATTCAAAAATTCACTTCCATGAGCGGAGAGTTCTATTCCCTGATCATGGCGGCCGCAGTGTCGGCAATTCTTCCGCTCATTATTATCTTTATCCTTGGCCAAAAAAGTGTTATCGAAGGAATTGCTCTTGGCGGTGTTAAAGGGTAAGCTGCAAGCGGGAACTCTCCTATATTTAATAGAAGTAAAAATAATTCAATAAAAGTAAATATTGTTTCATGTGTCAAATGAAAGCGTATTCTATAATTCAGTTGTCAGTTTCAAGTAAGTGAAAGCTGAAGAAAACTTTGAGGAGGGTTATAGAAATGAGAACAAAAGTATGGGCAGGAGCAATTACGGGGGTTCTGATGTTAGGCCTGCTGTCGGGCTGCGGCGGTAATAACAATAACAATGCTGCGGACGGTGGAGCGACTGCAGGCACAAACGGCGGGGCCTCCGGCAGTACCGAGACCACTAATCTGCGGCTCTACACCTACGGTACTGAAGAAGCCTATAATTGGAAGCATACGCTGGAGGCTTATGAAGCGGCAACTCCGGGCGTGAAGATTGAGCTGGTACAGCTCAGCGAGAAGGGAGATACACAGGAGGCCTTCAAAAAGCTGGATCTGGAGGCAGCGTCCTCAGCCCAGATGGATATTCTGATGTTCAGCGATGCGGCGGGTTATGCGCAGCGTGTCGCGCTTGGCATGGCGGAACCGCTGGATGAGTACATTGCCAAGGATAACTATAAGGTGGAAGAGGATTACAAGGTGGATACCCATCTGGACGGCAAGGTCTTCGCGCTTCCGGGTAAATTCAATCCATGGTATGTGCTGCTGAACAAGGACCAATTGGACGAAGCGGGTCTTGCGGTGCCGGCCGAATGGACCTGGGATGATTTTGCTGACTACGCCAAGAAGCTGACTAAAGGTGAAGGTGCGGAGAAACGCTACGGAACCTACTTCCATGGCCCTCAAGCCGGCGGCTGGATGGAATTCCTGAAGCTGAAGCTGGAGAATCAAGCGCAGAACTCCGAGTTTCTCAAAGCCGATGGCACGTCCAATCTGGACGATCCAAACTTCAAGGCGACGCTTGAGCTGAGACTGCGGATGGAGAAAGAGGATAAATCCTCGGTGCCCTATTCCGATATGATCTCCCAGAAGCTGGCCTACCGGACACAATTCTTCAACCAATCCGCCAGCATGATTCTGATCGGCAGCTGGATGAACACGGAAATTGGCGGTACGGAAAAGGTGCCTTTGAACTTTAATGTGGCGGTTGCCCCGTTCCCTAAGAACACTGCAGGCGATGAAAACGGTCTGACTCCGGTTACTACAGACTATGTGGCTGTGGCAGCCAAATCTAAGAATAAAGAAGCGGCTTACAAATTTGTACGCTGGTACACAACGGAAGGACAGCTTGTCCAAGGTAAAAACATCCCGGCCTGGAGCAAGGTGACCAGCGATCAGGTGGAAGGCATCATTGATACGATTCTCACCGGCACCAAAAATCCGGAGAATGTGGACAAAAAGTCACTGGTAGATACTCTCGTAGCTTCTAAAGCTTCGGCGATTATTCCACCCGCCACCTACCAGGCTGAGGTCTACAAGGCGATCAATGAGGAATACGAGAAAATGATCCTCGGCGATCAGGATGTGGATACAACGGTGAAAAACGCCAAGGAGCGGGTCGACAAAATTATTGCTGCCAACAAAAAATAATTGATATAATGTTTTAACCTTATACTTCTTGCAGAAACGGATGCCTTCCTTCAAGGGGAGGCGCACCGTTTCTACTTGTTTCAGGGGGACATCCGATATGATTAGCAGACTGAGGGAACTTGCCCCTAAATCCATCCGCCATAAGCTGATCCTGGCAGCTGTGGCTTGTATTCTCGTTCCAGCCGCTCTGACACTAATCATTTATAATTCCTTGACCCAAGAGGCCGTAAAACGGCAAGCGGTTTCAAATGCGGAGGATTCTCTGCAGCTGGTGAGCGGTTCAGTAATGAACAGCTTGAAGGGAATGGTGACCATTGCCAATTACGTGCAGACCAATCCCGGGCTGAGAGCCTATTTCAAGCTGGTGGCCTCGGGCAATGCCAGCGGCAATGAGTATGAACGCTTTATGGACAGTAACCGGGTGCTGGAGCAGCTTGATACCCTTACGGTTGTAGGCCAGAACTGCTATGTTACGATTCTGCTGACCAACAATGCTTACTATATGAACTATTCTGTTAGCGATTACAATCCGCTGGATCTTAAGAAAAAGCCCTGGTTCCAGAAGCTAATGGAACTGAAAGGGCTGGAATCCTATTGGATAGGTGTCGAGTCTACCGACTTCTCCTATGACAAATTTGATCATCCGTATCAGTTGACCGTTGCCCGTACGCTGCGGCTGGACAGCACAGAGATTTACGGCTATGCCATTGTCACGATTATGGAGGATCAGCTCCATTCGATTTTTGGCAATCTTTCCGCCGGCCAGAAGGTGACGCTGCTGGACAGTGCCGGCATGATCGTCTCCGGTGGCGATCCCGAAAGTATCGGCAAGCCGTTTCCATATACCGCTGCTGTGGATCATCTCAAGGATTCCACTGTGGTATCCATAGCAGGAGAGCGGTATCTGGTCGCCCAGCAGCAGATTCCATTCAACGGCTGGAGGCTTGTGCTGATGCAGCCATATTCACAGAGCATCGTCGATATCAGCTCCATATTCAACCGGGTATTTACCATACAGCTCATTTCCTTTTTTGTGTTTCTGCTGCTGATGATTACGCTGGTCCGTGCCTTTACGAAGCCGCTGGTGCGACTCGGCAAAGTGACAACGGCAGTGCAGCGGGGCAATCTGCTGGTGCGTTCGGGGGTCCGGGGCAATGACGAGATCGGGCGTTTGGGCCTGCTGTTCGATCAGATGCTGGACCGGGTCAAGGAAATGATAGCCGAAGTGTCCGATACCCAGGCGCGCAAAAGAAAAGCGGAGCTTAAAATGCTCCAGGCCCAGATCAACCCGCATTTTCTCTTTAATGTGCTCAACTCGATCCGGATGAAGGTCATGAAGCGGGGAGACCCGGACAGCGCCAAAATGATCGGTTCGCTGTCCATGCTGCTGCGGATGACGATCAGCCGTGAGGAGGATGAGATTTTCCTGCATGAGGAGATCGATCTGGTCTCCCATTATGTCAGTTTGATGAATCTGCGCCAGAAGGAAGAGGCCGCACTTCAGCTGGATATTGATCCGGAAGCTTTTCTCCTTAAAGTGCCACGTTTCTTTCTTCAGCCGCTTGTCGAGAACGCGCTCATTCACGGTCTCAGCCAAAAGCCGGGAACGATCAGCATCCGGGCAGTCGTGGAAGAGAAGGTCATCGTGCTTACGATTGAGGACAACGGGCGGGGGATGGACAGCAGCGAATTATCCAGCCTTACCCGCAAGATAAGCTTGGAAGCGGAGAGCCTTCCCGGGAAGGCAGAGCTTAAGGACTCTTTTTCCGGCATGGGACTGCATAATGTGGTCGAGCGGATGAGAATTCTTTTTGGCGGAGAATTTGCTATTGAAGTCAGCAGCATAGCAGGGGAAGGTACAGCAATCAGGATGTTTATTCCGCACAGGGAGGTGATCCGGGATGTATAAAGTCATGCTGGTGGATGATGATTATCCTGTAATTGAGCTTTTATCCGAAAGTATCCGCTGGGAGGAGCTTGGCCTGTGTCTGATGGGGACGCATGAGAATGGCTGGAACGCCTGGGAGCATGCCCGGCTGGAGATGCCGGATATTCTGATTACGGATATCGGGATGCCGCGGATGAACGGATTGGAGCTGTCTTCACTCGTGAAGGAGCTGAAGCCGGAGGTGCGGATTGCCATTCTTTCCTGCCATAACGAATTTCAGTACGCACAGCAGGCGATGAGGCTGAATGTGCAGGATTATTTGCTGAAGGATGCGCTGGACCCGGAGGATCTGGTGCAGCTCCTGCGCAGATTCAAGGAATCGCTGGATGAGGAAACCAAGACAGGCTGGGAGAATTCCCGGATCAAGCATTTGTTCGGGGAGACCCGGGAGCTGCGCAAGGAGCGGAGCATCAAGAATTTTATCCACCAGCCGCTGCTTTCACCGGAGAAATGGATGGATGAAGCTGCCGAATATGGATTGTTCCAGAATGGAGAATGCTGCCTGCCGGTGATCGCCTATCTTGAGGACTACCGGCATGTGAAATACCGCTTCTCCTCGGATCAGACCCTGCATTTTGCTGTATGCAATGTGATGAATGAGGTGCTGGACGGAATGAAGCCGAGCGGGCTGTATGTCGGTTACAATGTGAAGTCTTCATTCTTGTTATTCTCCTATAAGCCCGGTCTTCAGGGCAATATTTATGCCGAAGCCGCCGCCGGGCTGAAGATGATCCAGTCTACCTTGTTCAGGGTGCTGAAGATTCAAATGTCCTTCATTACAGGAGAAGGGACCGGTTCGCCGGAGGGGCTGAAGCAACAGCTTGGCCAACTGCTGGCGGGGGAAGAACAACGTTTCTATCTGGAGCAGGGGGAGATTGCGAAGCGGAAGTCCCCGCAGTCTCCGGTCAGCAGCCACACCAACAATCTGTTCGCTCATTATGACCAGGCCAGTATGGAGCTGAGAGAGGTGCTGCTGGGCAGGTCCGTTGATTTGTCGTGCACGATAACGGATAAATGGATAGCGCAGATCCGGCAGGAGAAGTATGCACCGGAAGTGGTTAAGGATTGGACGCTGAAGCTGCTGCTCGATCTGAAGCTGAAGCTGCATTCCCTGCAGTCGGTCCGGCCTGCTTATTCGGCGGATACGCTGCATAAGGAGATTGTGGATATTGATTCACTGCCTGCCCTGCGGGAATGGCTCGATAATCACCTGAAATCCATCGCCCGCGCCAAAGGTGCGGGCGCCGGGGCAAGCAAACGGGCTGAGGTGATGGAAGCCTGCCAGTATGTCTCTCTGCGTCTGGGCTCCAGAATCAGCCTGGATGAGGTGGCGGATCACTTGCACCTGAATTCCAGCTATTTCAGCAGGCTGTTTAAGAAGGAAACCGGCACTACTTTTATCGAATATGTAACCAAGCTGAAGATGGAACGGGCCAAGGAACTGCTGGACGGAACGAACTCTACGGTCGGTGAGATCTGTGAGCAGCTTGGGTATGACAACCAGAGCTATTTTATTAAGACATTCAAGTCGCATGCCGGAGTTACACCCGTGGAATACCGGGGCTGATATTCAGGTGTGCCAGGAAAGGCGGCGTAATATGCAAAGGATTGAACTGCATCCCATTATTGCAGCGATGGAACCGTCGGATGTCCGGTTGTATTATCCTGAAGGTGATCAGAAGACATTCTGGAGTTATGTGCTGGAATCACCGCTATACTGTGATGAGCTTGCGGAGATCCGCCGGGAAGGCGAACGGCTGAATGATGTTCCTATTCCTGAGCTTACGTATGAGCTGTTCTCCAGCTTTGCCCGCACGGGTTCAAGGCTGGAATATGAGCGGGTCTATTTCGAGCGCAGGCGAATACTGAATACGGCTGTTCTGCTGGCGCTGCTGGAACCCGGGCGGGAGAAGCATTTAACGGCGGTGTGTGAGATTGTGTGGAGCATCTGCAACGAATATACCTGGTGTCTCCCCGCTCATCTGGGAGATACCGGCATCACAGAGACGATTGATTTGTTCTCGGCAGAGACAGGCTTTGCACTCAGCGAAATCAATTGTCTTCTTGGCGAACGGCTGCCTGCCCTGCTGCGGGCCCGGATCAAGGCAGAGATAGATAAGCGGCTGTTCGTACCGTACTTAACCTGCGGACCCTATCATTGGGAGACTTCCACCCATAATTGGTCGGCGGTTTGTTCCGGCTCTATAGGCTCGGCGGCACTTTTGCTGATGGAAGATAAGGAAACGCTTACCGAGATCCTGTACAAAGTGCAGGGCAGCATGGAATATTACTTGCAGGGCTTTGGTGAAGACGGCGCTTGTCTTGAAGGGTTGGGGTACTGGAATTACGGATTTGGCTATTTCGTCTACTATGCTGATCTGCTTCGCCAAAAAAGCCGGGGGCAGCTGGACTGGTTCCGGCGTGATAAGGTAGGCAGCATCGCGGCCTTCCAGCAGAAATGTTTTCTCGGCGGGCAGCTTGTGGCGAACTTCTCCGATTCACTGGAGTCAGGCCATGTATTTCTAGGACTCAGCCATTATCTGGCTTCCGCGTATCCTGAAGTGGAGGTACCTCCGCTGTCGCTTAGAGCCGCTTACACTGAGGATCACTGCAGCCAGTGGGCTCCTGCGCTGCGTAATCTGATCTGGCGTAAGCCGGAGGAAGGACAAAGAGATTGGGGCAGCGCCAGCTATTATCTTCCGGATGCGCAGTGGCTGTTGTCCCGTCATTCGGGTACGGATGGCGGTTTCGGGTTTGCTGCCAAGGGCGGCAACAATGACGAACCTCATAACCACAATGACCTCGGGGGATTTATCCTGCAGGGAGAAGGAACGGTATATATTTCCGAGCTGGGCAGCGGGGAATACACTTCAGGTTACTTCGGAACAGAGCGGTACTCCTATGATTGCAACGGTTCTCAAGGCCATAGCGTGCCAATTATAGACGGGCAGTACCAGGTTGCGGGAGCGGAGGCTTATGCTGAAGTTCAGGAAGCGAAGGCCGGGGACGGCAGTGATGTGCTGGAGCTTGATTTGACCCGTGCATACCGTGTTGGCAGCTTGGAGGGCTTAACACGCCGCTTCAAATGGGAGACAGGCGTTAATCCTCCTGTACTTGCGATGACTGATGAATTCCGGTTTGCGGAAGCTCCAGCGGCGCTGGTTGAACGGTTTATTACCTTTATTCCGCCTGTTCTGGAGGAAGATACGGTGCTGCTTGAGAGGCAGGGAGACGGAGATGGGTATGAACAGGGACAGGGACAGGCAGATGATGGACAAGCTCATGGAAAGGCAAATAGAGGAGCAGCTGGGCAGGGGCAGCGTGGGTTGCGTATCAGCTATGACATTGCGAAGCTGAAGCCCGAAATTTCCGTGCATAGCTATAACGACCATTTCGGTAAGATGAAGACTTGGTATGGTCTGGATTTTTATGCCGGGAAGCCGGGTAAGCATGAAAGATATCATTTTGAATTCAGATTCCTGGACTAAATATGCTTTCAACCGTGATGAGCGGTTCAATAGAAGAAATCTGGGGACAACAGCGGCCGGAAGTTCAAACATCCCCCGCAGTTACAACCCGATCTAATATGGAAATCTAGAGTTCAACATGTATCATCCAAAACAATGAATGGCGGTGGCTAGAGATGACAGCGGAAACAAAGCTGGGCTGGGTAGAGGAAGCGTGGAGCAAGGCACTGGAGAAGACACGGAAGAACAGCCGGAGAATCGGCGCGGGCTTTCCCCATGCCAGTCAAGGCGGCCAATATGAACTGGCCCAGCCGTACTGGTGGACAGCCGGCTTCTGGCCGGGACAGCTGTGGCTTCTGTATAACGACAGCAAGGACGAGTCTTTGCGCGCGCTGGCAGAGGACTGTGAGGAACAGCTGGACCAGGTTCTGAATGATTATGTCCGACTTGACCATGATCTGGGCTTTATGTGGACTTTGACCAGCGTGGCTTCCTACAAGCTGCTAGCCAGCGAGGATTCCAAGGTTAGAGCGTTGAAGGCAGCGAATTTTCTCGCGGCCCGCTTTAATCTGAAAGGAAGCTACATCCGGGCCTGGAATCCCTGGTATGAAGGCGAAGATAACCGCGGATACGCGATCATTGACTGTGCGATGAACATGCCGCTGCTTTTCTGGGCAGCGGAGACCAGCGGAGATCCGCGTTACCGCCATATTGCCGAAGCACATATGGACACGGTCGTGAAGCACTTCATCCGCCCGGACGGCTCCGTGTATCATATTGTCCGTTTCGATCCCGTAACCGGCGAATTCCTCGAAGGCATCGGCGGCCAGGGTTATGCCGCCGGGTCGGCCTGGTCCCGCGGCACAGCCTGGGCGATCTATGGACTGACGCTGGCCTACCATCATACCGGCAAGGCTGAATATCTCCATACCGCCCAGAAGGTGGCCCATTTCTTCCTGGCCCGTTTGCCGGAGGACCACGTCCCGCACTGGGATTTCCGCGCACCCGGAGAAGCGCGCGGCTTCCGCGATTCGTCAGCCGGCGCTTGTGCGGCAAGCGGTTTGCTGCTGCTTGCCGACAAAGTCGGAGAGACCGAGGCACCGGTCTACCGGGAGCCTGCGATCCGGATGCTGGAATCGCTCTACCGCAATTACGGCACCTGGGACAACGACGCTGAGGAGGGATTGATCCTCCATGGTACGAGCAATTATCCGGCCGGAACAAACATTGATGTTCCCCTTATTTACGGAGACTTCTTCTATGTCGAAGGACTGGCACGGCTGAAGGGGAATGGCCCGTTCTATTGGGAGTAAGCGCCCACCGTCATGCTGTGGGAATAGGGGGGGAATTCGTGGGCAACACGTTTTTTGGGAGCAGGCAGTGGATACGCAGAGAAGCTGCGGACTCCAGAGTTCTTATTTTCCGGATTTCGCTTGCTTGGCCTGCTTGCCGGACTCCAGCGCACTTATTTGCTCGTAGATCAACTAAATCATCGACTTTTACTAGGGATAGCGTCATCTGTCCTGTCGTTCGTGCGAAGAGGCCATTATTGCAAAATAACGTCACTGGAGTCCGCAGAGCAGCAGACGCTGGTGGAAGGAGCAGCTTTCCAAGAAGATGCGTTGGTGAGAGTGCTGACGAGATTGTTGGAAGATGCACTGGTGAGTGCCGATGACGATGCCAGAAGATATGCTGGTGAGTAAGGGGGATATTGCTGGGATGTAGGTTACTGGTGGTGAGTGTGGTTAGGGAGTGGAAATAGGTTGCTTAGGTACATTAGCGAGCGTGGCGGGTTTGCTGGAAGTAGCACCAGCGAGCGCGGATGGAGTGCTAGTAGAAACATTGGTCAGACCCGATGAGGTTGCTAGAAATTGCACTAGTGTTTGCGGATGGTTTGCTGAAGTTAAAGCAGCGAGCATGAGCACGGATGAGGTTGCTATATATTGCATTGGCGGTGCGATGGGACCGCAGAAGATGATCGGAAAACACCAACAGCACAGCAAAAGTTGCATCAGTGAGCGCATCGATTCTGAACGTGTATAGTTGGAGCCTGACTCTATAAAAATTCGAGAAGCAATTAGGAGTGATGTCGATGAGTAGCCAATGGGGACCAATTGGGGCTAATCCGCTGGTCACAAAAGAAGATATGCAAAATGCTTTCCGTCAGCTGGCCTATCCGCTTAAGCCTTACTATAGTGAGGGACGTGCCCGTCTGAAGCTGGGGGTAACCGGAGTTCATTACGGGCCCGATATTGCCGAAATGGAGGGCTTCTCCCGGGTATTATGGGGATTTGTGCCGTTTCTGGCCGGTGGCGGCGAAGATGACATGTGGGAGATGCTGCTGGACGGCATCCGCAACGGGACCGACCCGGAGCATAAGGAATACTGGGGTGAGGTCGGTGATTATGACCAGCGCCTTGTGGAGATGGCAGCATTTGGCTACGGGTTGGCGCTGATCCCGGACCGGATCTGGGGGCCGCTGAGCGAACGGGAGCAGAGGAATTTGTTCAATTGGCTGAACCAGATGAACTCACATCCTTGTTATGACTGCAATTGGCTCTTCTTTAATGTGCTGGTTAATCTAGGCTTCCGCAAGGCTGGCCTACCGTATGATGCCGATCAACTGGAGCAGAATCTGCGGCGCATGGATGATTTCTACTTGACCGATGGCTGGTACAGCGACGGGATCGGCGGTCATAGTGATTATTATGTTCCGTTCGCCATCCATTTCTACGGGCTGCTCTATGCCGAACTGATGGGTGAGGAAGATCCTGAGCGGGCAAGCGTGTTCAGGGAACGGGCCGGAAAGTTCGCTGCTGAATTCATCTATTGGTTTGCTGCGGACGGCTCCGCGCTTCCGTATGGCCGCAGCTTGACCTACCGGTTCGCCCAATCGGCCTTCTGGGGGGCCCTTGCTTATGCAGGAGTTGAAGCTGTGCCTTATGGTGTTGTCAAAGGGATCGTTCTGCGCAACTTACGCTGGTGGTTCCAGCAGGATATTCTGAACGCGGACGGCGTATTGAACATCGGTTATACCTATCCCAACCTGGTGATGGCCGAGAACTATAACTCGCCGGGGTCGCCGTATTGGTCCTTGAAATTCTTCCTGCCGCTGGCCCTGCCGGATTACCATCCCTTCTGGCAGGCGGAGGAGCTGCCGCTTCCGGAGCTTGAAGCACTAGCCGTGCAGCAGCCTGCTCATCTTGTTATTTGCCGCCGGGCAGAAAGCGATCATGTCGTCGCCTTCAACAGCGGGCATAAAGGCACCAATGAGCATACCCATACTTCGGCCAAATATGAGAAGTTCGCTTATTCCACTGCTTTTGGGTTCAGCGTTCCCCGTTCGGAATGGGGAATCTCCCAGGGCGCATTTGATTCCATGCTGGCGCTCAGCGAGGCGGGCGATAATCTGTACCGGGTGAGAAGACAAAATGAAGAGACGCGGATTGAAGACAATCTGCTCTTCTCCAGATGGAAGCCGTGGTCCAATGTGGAGGTGCAGACCTGGGTTGTGGCTGGTCTTCCCTGGCATATCCGGATTCACCGGGTAGAAACAGAAAGAACACTGGATGCCGCAGAAGGCGGTTTTGCCTTGGCGCTGGAGCCTGGACTGCATGAGATACTTCCTGCTGAAGGAGCAGGTATGACAGCGATCAGCAGCCATGGCACCAGCGGCATTCTCGGCTTGGCCGGCTACAGCGAAGCAGTGCTGATCCGTCCTCATACCAATACCAATGTGCTGCGGCCGCGGACAGTCATACCGACGCTGCAGGCTAAGCTTGCTCCCGGGACCCACTGGCTGATTTCGGCCGTGTATGGCGAGCCGGGAGACAGCGGTGAAGGAGACGAGGCTATGGCTGCCGAACCAGCAGGTGACCCGTTGCAGCTTCTCGGTGTGGAGCTGACAGGGCATGAAATCCGGGTTGCTACTCATACCGGCCAGAGCATCACCATACCGCTGGATAAGTAGAATCTCCCGTCGGTACAACATTCAGGCTGGCTGGCGGAGAGGGCACCCAGAGGGTGAGGGTTGGCCAGCAGGTACCACAGTAACGGGAATAGTTACCGCTGTATTAGGCTTATTTAGTGAAATAGAGCTGTTGCCGGGAAATCAGCCCGCTAAAATTTCAATATATTACGTAGCAGGGGAATTCGACTTAATTACCGTTAGGAATTCCCGCTACCCTCCCGGTAATCGGGATTCTGATGAAAGTAAAGGGTATTATTCCCGTTACTTTCCCAATGCCCAACAAGTACGCCAATTGGCGAAACCTGGTGGTTTGACCAACAGCCCGAACCGGATATTCTGGTGAAGGGCTGTTTATTTTTTCCGGCAGGCGCATTATGATTGAAATAAAGGAAAAATTAGGGGGTTGAGAGATGTTTGAGAATTTTGAGCCGGATGATAGAGTGCTGTATAGCAGTGGGTTTAAGCAAGAGGAGGTTCTACATAATCTGATTCACCGCATTACGGAGTACGCGGATGCGATCAAGCTCAAAAGCATTGATGATCAACTGATCTTCACCCAATCGACAGGTCACAATGCCTGGTTATGGGTTTCGAAGGAGCTTGAAGTACAGCAGCGGGATGATTTGGTGCGGCAGCTGGCGGAACGGGTGAAGGATAGCGGAATCCCTGGAATCAGCGCAGAGCCGGAGACGGCTAAGGCATTCGCGGAAGCTTTTTGCGCGGCCAAAGGGAAACTTCATCATACCTATATGATGCTAAAAGCTTACCATTGCCCGGAGGTGCGGAAACCCGGTCATGTCAGTGGGTCGCTGTTGCAGGCCGGTGAGGCCCATATTCCGGTGATCGCGGAGTTTACAGCCCGATTCGTAGAGGATGCCTTTGGGACTTCTGAGCAGCAGGAGAATTTTCTTTCCTATGCGGATGAAGCGGTTCGTGCCGGCAACCTGTATTTGTGGGTTGTGGAAGGTGTGCCCGTATCAATGGCGGCCATCGCACACCGCTCGGCGAGACATGTCCGGATTAATAATGTCTATACGCCGCGCACTCACCGTAAACAAGGGTATGCCAGCGCAGCCGTGGCTGAACTATGCCAAATTTTGCTCGCCGAAGGCTTAACTCCGGTGCTGTACGCAGACGACAAAAACCCGGATTCCAACAAGGTCTACCAAGCTGTAGGATTTGTGGAAGCAGGGCAAATTGCAGATATTAAATTCGACTGAAGCAGCTGTAAAGCCGCTGTGGAACAAGGAGACAGATCATATGCTGAATGCCATGAAAATTATAGTAACCGGAGCCGCTTCCGGGATTGGCAGGGAAATTGTCCGGCTTGGTCTGCGGGAGGGTGCGGGCGTCATAGCCTGCGATATCAACGGCCCGGCGCTGGAGCAGTTGGAATCGGAAATGGCTTCCGGCAAGTTGTCCGCCTATCGGCTGGATGCCAGTCATCACCGCGAGGTGAAACAATTCTTTGCCTATATAGAGCAGCAGCATGCGGATATCAATGGTTTGGTCAACAATGCAGGCATCTATTTGGGCAAAAGTATCCTTGAGTATGCCCCTGATGAAATAGATCGGGTGCTGGATATCAACGTGAAAGGTTATGTCTATTTCTCTCAGATGTTCGGCAGGCTGCTGCTAGGAAGCCGTCGCCAAGGCGCAATCGTCAACATGTCGTCCGTATCCGGACAGGAGGGAAGCTCGGATGCCGTTTACGGCTTGTCGAAAGCGGCTATTCTGGGTTTGACGAAGAGCTGCGCGATGAACTTCGCCCCCTATATCCGCGTAAACGCGGTTGCGCCGACAATGACGAATACACCGATGATGAGCCATATTCCCGATTGGAGACAGACGGAATATCTGGAGCATCAATTGACTAAGGAGCCGCTGCTGGCAGAAGAGATTGCCGAAAGTGTTGTTTTTTTGTTGAGCAGAAAGTCAAGGGCTTATACCGGTGCAACGTTTGATATTAACAATGGCTGTTATTTACGCTGACGGGAGGTTGTTTTTGTGATCTCTCGTGTAATAGGACCATCGGATGAAGAAATTGAACATCTGATAAAGAAATGTTATATAGATTCGGTTTATGAAAAAGCATCCCTGAAATTCTATTCCGGATTCTACGGAGAGGCTCAAGTGGTTCTGGTAATCTGCGGGGTGGGTAAAGTCAACGCCTGCATTGCGACGCAGGTGCTGATTGACATATGCGGACGAAGAAAGTGTTGAAAGCTTTGAAACCCATGTGGAATCGGTCTCCCTGAATGCATTGTGCCTAGTGGAAAAGCTGCTGGTAAGTTTACATAAACCTTTGATTTGAGGATGACATCTGGATCTGGAGCTTTCAAAAACGCAGCGTAAAAGGTGCGGAATTCCATAGAGGGGGGCAAGTGCTGAAAATTTGACTTGCAACCCCTGCGTTGACTATGCTAATAGCAAGTGCAATTTATCACACTTACAGATAAGTCTTTGTATTAGGGGGAAAGCAGTAATGGAGAGGGTGCAGGTATGGCCTGAGAGGTTTAAAAAGTTTTTTTTAAATAACAAATTTGTGGTTTCTTTACTGATTATTTTACTTATCGGGGTTACGATTCTAGTGTTCTCCAAGGTTCCGTTTATCTTCAAGCCGATATCGGTCCTGCTGCACACAGTGGCGGCTCCGCTGCTACTCTCCGGAATCGCCTACTATTTGCTGAATCCGCTGGTTGACCGGTTGGAGAGAAGAAGTAAAGTGAAGCGTGCCTATGGGATTGTGATTCTGTATCTGGTGATCGCCGGGATTATTACACTAATTCTGCTGACAGTCATTCCGATAATCCGCACCCAGCTGCTTGGACTGATTGATAATTTCCCTAAATACAGTGAGCAGATTCAGCAGGAATTCGTTAATCTGACCGGCAGTGAGCAGTTCGAGCGCATTCAGGAGAATATTGGCATGGACTTCACTAATATCACCAGCAAGGTGACAACATGGGCTACCTCCTTTCTGAATAACGCAGTGAATGGCGTTGGCAGCTTCGTTGGGGCATTGACCGAAATTGTTCTGGCTGTGGTAACCACGCCATTTATCCTGTTCTACCTGCTCCGTGACGGCAAAAAGCTGCCTGATTACCTGATGAGGTTCATCCCTACAGGCTTGCAGCCGCAGACTCGGGAAGTAATGTCCGAAATGAACAGCCAGGTGGCTTCCTATATCCGCGGACAAATTATCGTAAGCTGCTGCATCGGTGCGCTGCTCTATATCGGGTATTTGATTATCGGGCTGGAGTATTCCCTGGTGCTGGCGATCGTTGCAGCCTGTACGGCGGTAGTTCCCTATTTGGGTCCGGCCATTGCCATTACTCCAGCCTTAATCGTTGCGATGGTAACTTCTCCTTTCATGCTGTTGAAAATGATCTTCGTCTGGACTGCGGTCCAGCTGATTGAAGGTAAATTTATTTCACCGCAGATCATGGGCAAGTCGCTGAAGATACATCCGATTACTATAATTTTCGTCATTATTTTTGCCGGTAAAATGTTCGGCGTGCTTGGCATTATCCTGGCTGTTCCGGGTTATGCCGTGCTGAAGGTGGTCGTTACCCATGTCTTCCAGTGGTTCCGTTTCCGCTCCGGATTATATCAAGTGATCGAAGAAAAAAAGGAATAAAGCGAGAGGATGATTGTTTTATGACAGGACCCGTGGCAGATACATTATATGGGAAGCTGCAAGGAACACAAAGTGACGGTGTGAACATCTGGCGCGGAATTCCTTTTGCCGCCCCGCCTGTAGGTGAGCTGCGATTTCGCGCGCCACAGCCGCCGGAGCCATGGAATTCTATTAGAGAGGCCAGGGAATTCGGCCCGGTCAGCCATCAGCCTGTCAGTACCGGCAGTACCCGATTCGGAGGTACAACTCCTGAATATTCCGAAGATTGCCTGTACCTGAACATCTGGTCGCCAGCGGCTGAAGGTGAAGCTCTGCCGGTCATGGTATGGATTCATGGGGGCACTTTTGTAACCGGAGCCGGCAGCCAGCCGATGTTCGAAGGTACCCATATGGCCAGTAAAGGAAAGGTCATTGTGGTTACAGTCAATTATCGGCTGGGACCGTTCGGTTTCATGCATTTGTCGCCGTTTGGCGGCGGCTTGGCCTCCAATGCCGGTCTGCTGGACCAAATTGCCGCACTGCAATGGGTGCAGGGCAATATTGCCGCGTTTGGCGGCGACCCGAAACGGGTTACCCTCTTCGGCGAGTCTGCGGGCAGCATGAGTATTGCCGCGCTGCTGGCGATGCCTGCGGCACAAGGCTTGTTTGCCGGAGCTATTATGCAGAGCGGGGCTGCACAGACCCTGAAGGCGCAGCAAGGTGAAGAGATTGGCGCAGCTTTTCTGGCCGAGCTCGGGATTCGTCCAGGCGGCGATACCACACTGCTGGACACACTCCCGGCAGAGCAAATATTGAAGGCAGCAGGGGCGATGGTTTACAAGCTGTCCGGCAATGCGATGAGTATGCTGTTCCAGCCCGTTATTGAGCCGGATACTTTGCCGGCAGATCCGGCGCAGGCTATTGCAGAGGGTGCAGCAAGCGGTATACCGCTTGTGATCGGGACGAATCTTCATGAGGGCAACCTGTTCTTCCGGGGAAGTGGTTCGGCAGAGAACTTTGACCAGTCACTTCAAGCTCTGGAAATGATGATGGGAGTAGAGAATCTGACTGAACTCGCGCTCCATTATCCCAAGACCGTGGAGGGACAGGCTGATTTTCTGACGGACCTCTATTTCTGGGACAGCTCCATTTCTATCGCTGAGCGGCAGCATCGCTATGCCCCGGTATGGATGTACCGGTTCGACTGGACCATACCCGGCCATCCGCTGCTCGAGAAGGCTGTGCACAGTGCGGAAATCTGCTATGTATTTAATAATTTATCGCATATGGCGCATTATGGAGTAGAGGTTACTCCTGCCATGGAGCGATTGTCGGATGCGATGCTCTACGCCTGGACAGCCTTTGCCCACCGTGGCGATCCGTCGGTGCCAGACCTGTCTTGGCCGCAGTATACACTGGAAGACCGCGCTACCCTGATCTTTGAGCAGGATATCCGCATCGTGGCTGATCCGGACCGGAAGAAGCGGACACGGCTGCTGTCAGCACAAGAGAACTCGCCTTAAGGCTCATCTACCGGGACGTTGTCAGAGTAGCAGCAGTCAGATATGCTTGTGTACAAAGAAGATCGGCATTATAGAGAAGCAGCAGGGACCCGGGTATGCGGGAACCTGCTGCCTTTTTATGTATCTGCGTTTGGGGTAGGGAGTAGTCCGAAGCTTATTTTACCGGGGTATAGCCGGTCTTTGCCACCAGTTCCTGACCCTCGGGAGAAACTACCCAATCCAGAAAAGGCTGGATATGCGGATTGGTGCTTCCGGCGGTTACGGCATAAAATTCGGAGGCAAAAGGATAGGCTCCGCTGCGAATGCTCTCCCTGCTGGGCTCAACCCCGTCGACGGCGAGCAGCTTGATCTCGTTATTACTGTTCATCTCCGAGGCGTAGAACAGGAAGCTGAAGCCAAGAGCATTTTTATAATTCCGGTAGCTGGCGGTCTGGCTGATAATGCCGCTCATCACATCCATAACATCTTTTTGCGGAGCTGTCATGAGCGGGGTACCCTCCATGATTTTCTCAAGCATGGTTTGGCTGCCGCTGTTTTCTTCCCGCTGGAACGCCCGGATCGAGTCCCGTTTGCCGCCTACTTGTTTCCAATTCGTCAGCTTGCCGGAATAGATATCCTTGATTTGCTGTGTGGTCAATCCGTCCACCTTGTTCCGCTTATGAACGAAGAAGACAAAGGCCTCGCGGCCAATAGGCGTAAGAACTAGCTCTTTGCCGGCTGCTTTGGCTGATTTCTGTTGGGAGAGAGAGGGGGCTGCTGCAAAAATAATATCCGTATCTCCTTCGATCAGACGGTCATAAGCAGTGGAGGTCGAAGTGCAGACTACCGTACTGCTCTCAAAATCATATACGCTATAGTCGTCCTTCGGGTAGACGGCTTGAACAAAAGCGGAATATAGCGGGTAGAGTGCGGTTGCACCGTCTAGCCGCGGAAGCTCGTCTGTGATCTTATAAGTGGAGGTTTGGTCCAGTATGGCTATCTTGGATTCCGGCTGGAAAGGTTTATATTTCTCCAGAGAAATCTCCCGGTCATTCACTTCAGCGAGGCTGTTCACATAAGCCTGGTTGATTTCATAAACGCCTGCCGCCAGTAGACATACCCCGGCGAAAGAGGCGAGCACGATCCGCCGGATACGCAGATTGAACAAGTCAAAGATCGCCAGCACCGCATAAACTGCAAGGGCAAAAGCGACAACGGCGGAAAGCGGGGCATAAAATTGCATCCCTCCAAACAAGGAGATAGCGAAAAAGGCGATAGTTTCGGCAAATGCAATAGCGGCTACAGCGATAAATGATAACGGCAAGTTTGTTCCAAGTGGTCTTTTCATAAGGGCCTCTCTTTCATTGGATGAAGAATATGGATAATTCACATAATTCTATTATAACTTAATGAATTCAGCAGGAATTACAAAAAAATATCATTTAGAGGGCGCGAAATGCGGTGGTGAATGAAATAATATAATTTTTTCATGAAATACTGGACGGAAATCATAAACGGGAGTATCCTAAGATTGTGAAAAAAATAACGGAATACAAGATTCTCGGGGTAAGGTGAAATTCCTGACCGGCGGTGATGTTCAAAGCGAACTCAGCCCGCGACTCCTTCTCGCTGACAGCAGCGGAAAGGACTGATCTGGTGACATTCCAGAGCCGACGGTAAAGTCCGGATGGGAGAGGATCATAAGATAAAGACGACAGGTTTATTCCTGATGGTCTTTATTGATAATGACCCCCGATGCTTGCCCCTCAGAAGGCAGCGCGGGGGTTTTTGGTCTCTTATCGAGGGTTTGTATCGACAAGGAGAATGGAATTATGAGTAATGTAACTGCTTCAACTTCAGAGATGCGCCAGGCGCCGCTGCGCGGCGGGTTCTGGCTGGTTGTGCTGGGAGCGGCGTTATGGGGCGTCGATCCGCTGTTCCGCATCATCCTGCTCAAATCAATGACCTCTTCACAGATCGTTCTCCTGGAGCATGTTGTGCTCTTTCTGGCTGCCGCGCCGGTACTTTGGCGGCATCGCGCTGAACTGAAAGGAATTCGTCTGCGTCAGGCCGGAGCGTTAATGGTTGTATCATGGGGCGGCTCCGCCGTGGCTACGATTCTCTTCACCAAAGCCTTGTCCAGCGGAGACCTCAATGCGGTGCTTCTGCTGCAGAAGCTGCAGCCGATCTTTGCCATCGGACTGGCGGCTGTCATCCTTAAAGAACGCCTGCCCCGAAATTTCGGACCGCTTATAGTGATTGCACTGGCAGGGACTTATCTGCTGACCTTTGGCTGGACCGCACCCTTCGGACATGTGAACAGCTTCATCAGTGTCGGCAGTCTGCTGGCGCTCGGTGCCGCTGCCTTGTGGGGCGGATCTACAGTAATGGGCCGCTATTTACTGGGTTCAATGAAGTATGAAACGGTGACTTCACTACGGTTCATTCTGGCATTGCCTCTCTTGTTCGTCGTCACTGCTATGGAGGGTGCTCCCTGGCAGGTACACGGCGGACTGGGCGCTTCAACGGCGATTGCGATCAATCTGCTGCTGCAGGCACTGTTGCCCGGACTGCTCAGTATGCTGCTGTATTACAAAGGTCTTAACACCACCAAAGCTTCCGTTGCCACCTTGGCAGAGCTCAGCTTCCCGATGACGGGAATCCTGATCAACTGGATTTTCTTCGGTCTGCTGGTAACCTTGCCGCAAATTATCGGCTTCGCGCTGATTTGGACCGCACTATTTCTTATCTCTAATCAACAGAGCCGTCAGGAAGCACTCGATTAGAGGGAGGCGGCTTTCTGAGTAATATAAAGTAGGCCTGAGGGGAGAACCCCCGGGGCTTTGAGTAGAAGCGGAGGATGTTCCCTGCAGCCATTCGGCTGTGGGTGACATCCTTTTTTTTAAAATATAAGAATTTATATGCTGCACGCTATAAATTATCTTTCTATTTCTCGCTGAAACGGATACCGTCCTTTTGAGGACGGTATCCGTTTCCACTTGTTTCAGCCCATCCGGAGAATTTCGTTCTTCCAAGTTTGTGAAACATCCATATTGGCTGCAAAAACTGCTGAAATGTTGCGTAAGTGAACTATATGGCTATATGTGAAGCGTTTACACTTAAGTGGAGACCAAGCTGAAATCAGGCTGGAAGGATATTCCATTTTTCCATTTGCGGGGAGCTGCCGGTAATCTAAAACCGTTTGTTGCGGGTTCCAGCGATTACCTTTGCGTCCTCAGGGAATCTTTGTACAATTAGAGCTATGTCAATTCGCGGGGTGTGTAGAGAGATGTACAGATATAACTTATTTACGAAGATGGTGAGCATCATGATCATCATGCTGATTCCAATCACGATTCTTTATTTTTATTCCAATAAGACAACTACCGATGTGCTGCGCAGCGAGCTGAATACCTCGAACAACAATCAGCTTAGTTTTTTTCAGAACCAGGTGGAGACGAATATGGAACTGTTGTCCTCTTGGCCGATTCTGCTGATTCATGATCCCGACATCCTCAATCTTAAGGATACTTATCTGGCCGGACACGATCTCGACCTCGAGGCAATCAATCTGGTGAAGCGCATTCAGACCAAAATCAGCATTCAGGAGAGCTCGTCCAACTGGAAAAGCAAATTATATCTGTACTCCCCCTCAATTCACCGGATCGTTACCGAAAACGATGCCCAGCCCTACAAGGACGAGGATCTCAAGCGGGAAGTGAAATCAGGCTGGCAGGTAGAGAGGATTACCGAGCAGGGCGAAGAACGGTTTCAGTTCTCCTGGTTTTCTTTTACCCCTTATATGTCGCAGTTCTCCCCGGAGCGGGCAACCACTATTATGAAGGTAGTGTTCGACAGCCGGAATATTGAGGATATGCTGGATAAATTCAAAAGCGGCGGCAGAAGAGACCCCTTCTACTATAAGCAGGGCGCGGGCGAGATCTTTAACCGCAGTGCCGACCGTCCGCTTGCCGCCCAACTGGTGAACAAGCTGGAAGAGGAGACGCTTCAGGGAAGTGAGAACCGGACGCTGGAGATTGATGGCGAGTCCTATAGCGTAAACATCGTTTATTCCGACAAAATGGGCTGGTACTTAATCGACTATATGCCGCTCACGGAAATCCTGCAGCCGATCCATACTTCGAACCGCCTGTTCTACGTATCCGTCAGTGCTTTGCTGCTGATGAGCTGCGTGGTTGCCTATTTCCTCTATGTGCAGGTTCAGGTGCCGGTGCGGCAATTGGTGGGAGGCTTCCAGCGGTTGAAGCAAGGGGATTACTCGGTCCGGGTAGGCATCAGGGGCAAAAATGAGTTCAGTTTTCTCTCCGGACGTTTCAACAGCATGGTGGAACAGATCCAGGAATTGATTGAGAATGTGCTGATGGAAAAAATACATGTGCGGGAAGCCAGGCTGAAGCAGCTTCAATCACAGATTAATCCGCATTTCTTCTATAATTGCTTTTCGTTCATCACAAGCATGGCGAAGCTCGGCAACCATGAGGCAGTGGTTGGAATGTCGCATAACCTCTCCCGCTATTACAGGTACACCACCCGGCAGGAACGGGATCTTGTGGCACTCTCCGAGGAGGTGGAATTTGTGACCCATTATCTGGAGATTCAAAATATGAGAATGAGCCGCCTGCAGTACACTGTGAACATTCCACCGCAAATGCGCAGGCTGGACCTTCCTCCGCTTGTGCTGCAGCCGCTCGTCGAGAATGCGGTGCTGCACGGCATTCAGCCGCTGGCTGCCGCCGGAATGCTGCGGATAACCGGCTCCTGCAGCGGCAGAACGATGACGCTCACCGTCGAGGATGATGGACAGGGCATGAGACCTGAGGCGATTAGGGAGCTTGAGTCTAAGCTTGGCCGGGCAATGGATGAGGAGATGGGCTGCGGGCTGTGGAATGTCCACCAGCGGATGCGCCTCAGGTTCGGGGAGGAAGCGGGCTTAACCTTCGCTGCTTCTCCGCTGGGGGGGCTAAGGGTCACTTTGCTGTGGCAGCTGCCCGAAGATAATACAGAGAACTGGTCCGGGAGGAACAACAATGATTGAAATCTTACTGGTAGACGACGAAGCATACGTAACAGAAAGTCTGGCCCGCACCATTCCGTGGGAAGAAATCGGTGTGTATCAGGTACATCAGGCAGCTTCGTCGGCTGAAGCACTCGATATACTGGAACAGCAGGCGATTGATATTATGGTCACGGATATTTCGATGCCGGGCATGACAGGGCTTGAACTGATTGAGACGGCAAGCGAACGCTGGTCTAATCTCCGCTGCATCCTGCTGACGGGCTACTCCGATTTTCAATATGCCAAAAAAGCAATTCAGCTGCAGGCCTTCGACTATATCCTGAAGCCTGTCAGCGACGAGGAGTTTATCAAGAGTGTCTCCGGGGCCATCGAGTCCCTGCGGGATGAATGGGAGGCGCATGATAAATATCATCAGCTGCTCTATAACCGCAAAGCCAGCTACAGCGTACTGCGGGCCAATCTGATGCATGATCTGCTGCTGGGACGAGTGATGTCCGAGCGGACGCTGGCTTCGAAGCTGCAGGAGGTTGAAATCTCCTTTGATCCAGAGACATCGGCAGTTATGCTGGTGATTCAGCTCGGCAAACATTATACGGCAATGGATCATCATTCTGTCTCACTGATGGAATATGCGATCGGCAATATCGCCGAGGAGCTGTTCCATGAGCAGTTCCATGTCTGGTTCGGCAAAGCGCCGCATGATTGCCTGATTTTGCTCGCTGAGCTTAATGCGGCTACGCGCCGGGACATCGAGATGTCGGACCGCTATGAGGAGCTTCGCCAGAAATTGCTTAAGGCTGCGATTGCCCGGTTCCGCGCGGGGGTCAGCAATTATCTGAAGGGGGACATCTCTCTGGTGGTCACGGAATGGTTCACCTTCCCCGAAGGAATGCCCGCCGCGTACCGTAGCGCACTCAGTTCGATGTATTTAGCGGCGCATAATGAATCCGGCCCGGTGCTGTTTCTGGAAGAGAACCAACTGCAGCAGCGGGTGGCGATCAAGTCTCTGGAGAGCTTGTACCGTCCGCCAACTCTGATTCATCTGCTCGAATCGAAGCAGTGGGAGACTGCCCGTGAGAAGATTACAGATGTGTTCAGCGACATGGAGACGGCCCGCTTCTCCAGGGAGCATCTGTATGAGGTGTTTCTGTCCATCACCAACGCGTTTATGTACATTGCCCATAAGGGCGGGCAATTTATCTCACAGATCGACCAGTACGCGTTTGATCCGCTGCTGACCCAGAGCATCATTGTTTCTTTTGACAAGCTGCGGGAGTGGGCGCTTGATATGCTGGCGAAGCTGCAAAAGGAGCTGTCGGAAAGCGACCAATATACCAAAAGCTATATTATCAAACAGGTGCATGAACTGGTAGGCAGCCATTCCGGCCATGATCTGTCGGTGAAGACGATCGCGGACCATGTGTTCCTGCATCCGGTATATTTGTCCAAGATCTATAAGGCGGAAACAGGCGAGGGGCTCGGCGATTATATCATCCGCATGCGGATGGAGCGTGCACTATACCTGCTCAAGCACACGAACAAGAAGATCTACGAAATCACCACAGAGCTGGGCTACCAGAATCCGCAATATTTCAGCAAAATGTTCAAAAAGCACTATAATATGACGCCAAATGAATTCCGGGACGGATAGAGGTTGGCAAAGGTGCAGAAACCTTGTTTAAATGACGTATTCCTCCAAACTGCCTTTCCCTATAATGAAGACATCACCAATACTTATTGAATCCAAGGGGGAAGACAATGAGCGCGAAGAGACAAAAATGGCTGCCGCTCCTGGGAATGAGCGTGCTGCTTGCTGGCAGTATCGCAGGCTGCTCGGGCAACAATAACACAGCGAAGGACAACAAGGCTTCCGGCAAAGCCGCGAATGCATCGGAAGAAACTGTAAACGCCTACAAGGATAAATATGATCCCGAAGTGACTATCACAACCGTATGGGGCGTGGACCCTGAGCTAAAATTCAAGAACGGCGAATCTATCGAAAATAACGTAGCCACGAAGTGGGCCAAGGAACAATTTGGCATCAATATCAAGTCACTGTGGTCGATCACAGATACGAACGGCGCTTTCGGTACGAAGCTGCGTCTCGCAATGTCCTCCGGCCAGGAAATGCCGGATGTGGTGACTATCGGTACAGGAGATGCTACCGTTGCCCAGGATTTGATTGATTCCGGCATGTATGCCGAAGTGGGCCCGCTGTTCGACAAATACGCTTCTGACACTTGGAAGGAAGCGATGGCGCAGGACCCTAACGTCTGGAACCAATACAGCCGTGACGGCAAAAAAATGGGTATCCCGGTACTTGATTACGCGTACAACCATGATTACATTCTGTGGATCCGCCAAGACTGGCTGGATAAACTGAAACTGAAAGCACCAACAACCATTGATGAGATGGAGAAGGTGATGGATGCCTTCAAGAATCAGAATCCGGACGGCTTGGCACCGGATAAAGTGACACCGCTCAGCATCGGCTTCAAGACTTCCATGAACACCTGGATGGGTGATCCTTCATGGATCTTCGGTGCCTATGGAACCCTTCCGCAGCAGTGGAACATGGGAGCAGACGGCAAGCTGGAATACGGCTCTGTAAATGAAGGCATGAAGCAAGGGCTGGCGAAGCTGAAAGACTGGCATGACAAAGGCTACATTCCGCAGGAGGCTGCGCTTTGGGATGAGAACAAGACTTCCGAGCCTGCTGTTGCGGGAACCGCCGGTATGATCCCAGGACCTTACTGGATGAGCGGCTGGCCGCTCTTGGATACCATTAAGAATGCGCCGCAAGCCGTTTGGACGCCAATCGCACTTCCGGCAGGTCCGGATGGAACGGTGATGCGCCACGGCACACAATTCACCAACGGGGTAACCCTGATCAGCACGAAGATGAAGAATCCGGAAGCCATATTTACTTATCAGAACTATCTGTACGACAATTACGCTAACCCTAAGCCGGGCAGTAAGCTGGACAACGGTTTGTTCGCAGGTTATGACTATGAACTGGATGCAAGCGGCAAGATGATCCCGAATGAACAGATCAACGGGGGTTATGTGAACAGTGTACGCTACCTGCTGGTGCGTGACGGAGCGCGGATTCCCAATGCCCAGATGAAGGCGCTGCAGAATCTGGCGGGCGGTGCTGAGCCGACAACCCGTCTGGAAAAGGATGTATCGGTCAACTACGGGAAGGATACTCCGGCAGCAGCTAAAGTATTGCTGACGCAAGAGGACAAATCCTTCAAAAATATGTTCACCGGACCGACTACAGAAACAATGAAATCGAAGATGGACTATTTGAACAAGATCGAAAACCAGGCCTTCAATGAAATCATCTACGGCAAACAGCCGCTGGATTCCTTCGATAGCTTTGTGGCGAACTGGAAATCAGGCGGCGGCGACAAAATTACTGCAGAAGTCAACGAGTGGTATGACAGTGTAAAATAACCGGCTGAAGCTCTTAAGCTGAAGTTTGGTGTGATGGGCAGGGCTGTTTCCCCGGCGGAAGATTCCGCCGGAGGAGACGGTCCTGTTTGTTTTTCATTGCTGAAAGCTTCCGCTCCCGGTATATCAGGATGTGGCTTTCGTCACGCATCAGCGAAGGCTGATTGGCTCCTGTGCCGCCTGTGGTAAAGACATTGCTTTTGTACCATTTATATTGCTTTTGCTCTCTACTTGGTCCATTTCTCCGTTGCTATAATTTAATTATGAATACAGAAGAACTTGACTATATGGGGGATCAAGGATGAGAACACTAAGAAAAAACTGGCAATTCCACGTCATGCTGGTACCTGCACTGATACTGCTGATTCTATTCAGTTTTCTGCCAATGGGCGGGATCGTCATGGCTTTTCAGGATTACAAGCCGTGGCTGCATATCTCCGGATCGGAGTGGGTGGGCCTCGATAATTTCCGCTATTTGTTCGAACGGGAAGACAGTATGCAGGTCATTTGGAACACACTCATTATTGCCGTGCTGAAAATGATCTTCAACCTGCTCGTTCCATTTATATTTGCAATCCTGCTGAATGAGGTCCGCAAGATCGCCGTACAGCGCACGATCCAGACACTGGTCTATCTGCCGCATTTCCTTTCTTGGGTCATTCTCGGTGGAATCCTGCTGGATCTGCTGGCAACAGACGGCTTCGTCAACCAGATTCTCGGCAGTCTCGGCATCAAACCCATCTTTTTCCTGGGCGATAACAACTGGTTCCGCTTCACGGTCATTCTGACCGATGTCTGGAAGGAATTCGGGTACAACACAATTGTCTTCCTGGCGGCGCTTGCGGGCATCAACCCTTCGCTCTACGAAGCTGCTGAAATCGACGGAGCGAACCGCTGGAAGCAGACACGCTTCATCACCATGCCTTCACTGATTCCAATGGTAGTGGTGGTAGGAACGCTGGCCTTGGGGAATGTGCTGAACGCAGGCTTTGACCAGATCTTCAACTTGTACAACCCTCTGGTTTATCAGAAGGGCGATATTATCGACACCTTTGTATACCGTACGGCGATTCAGAATGGCGAGATGGGCTTCGGCACGGCGATTGGATTGTTCAAGTCGGCCATCAGTATGGTTCTTATCCTGCTCTCGTATCAGCTGGCCAAAAAATGGGCGGGGTATCGCATTTTCTAAACCTATTCAAACCGGGAAAGAGGGAAACTTATGTATTACAAAACAAAAGGGTACCGCATCTTTAATATATTCAATACCTGTTTATTAATCTTTCTTGCCATCATGTGTATTGTGCCGCTTGTTCATGTCCTGGCCGTATCCTTCAGTGCCAAATCGGCAGCAGACGCCAATCTCGTTGGCTTATGGCCGAAGCAGTTTTCCCTGGAAGCCTACAAAAAAACGATCAACAATCCGGTATTCCTGCATTCCATTTGGATTTCTGTGCAGCGTACGGTGATCGGTACAGGGCTTACGCTGCTTATTACGTTCCTTGCAGCCTATCCGCTGTCCAAAGAAAATTCGGTCTTCAAGGGCCGCAGCATTTATTCCTGGCTGTTCGTGTTCACGATGGTATTTAACGGCGGCATGATCCCCTTTTATATTGTGGTCCAAAAGCTCGGCCTGATGAATTCCTTCTGGGTGCTGGTGTTGCCGGGAGCAGTCAATACCTTCCTGATTATTCTAATGCTCAATTTCTTCCGCGGCGTTCCCAAGGAGCTGGAGGAAGCAGCGCTGATGGACGGGGCGAATCATTTCCGCACCCTATTCAGCATCTACTTGCCAATCTCACTGCCTTCCATAGCTACAATTGCTTTGTTCAGCATGGTATTCCACTGGAATTCCTGGTTTGATGGATTGCTCTACATGAACAATTCGAGCAAGTTTCCGCTGGCGACCTTCCTGCAGACCGTAATTATTCAGCGGGATATGAGCTCAATGAGCATGAATCCGAAGGAGATGGAGCTGATCTCGCAAACTACGGTCCGAGCGGCGCAAATCTTCATCGGGGCAGCACCGATCCTGCTTGTTTATCCTTTCCTGCAAAAGTATTTTGTCAAAGGGATGACACTTGGATCAGTGAAGGAGTAGGCAAATGGAAAATGTATATAGCACCGGAATGACATCTCGTTTCTGGAGCTCGCTGCGATTCTAGATCGAGCGGGAGAAATGAACACAGCTCCAATAAACAAAGGATAAGGCAGACAGGGGAAATCGCCCGGTCTGCTTTTTTGTGCGTCTGTCCAGCACGCTAGCCAGTCAACAATGTAAAGGATTTGGAAGTTAATACGTTGCTTTTCCGATACCGGTATACAATCGGAACTGATGCACTTTTGGGATACTAATCCGCAGGAACAGATCAATATAATGTGTTTCTGTGCCCTAAAGTGTAGATACCTCAACTTGAATTCTGCTGGTCTGGAGTAAAAATAAGCCTTTTCTCCCATACTACCGTTATTCTTACGTCTCATCCTGCTTTTCATGACAACAATAGGAGGTGTACGGATGAACACTTATTCGGCTCCCGCCATTTACATACAGCTTAAGAATCGGGTAATGGTGCCCAAAGGGAAAGGGGTCACGCTGCGGGATATCGCTTATTTAATCACCGAGCCGGAGTGGAGGGAGCCGCTGTATTCGATTCTGCTGCTGAAGCCGGCACAAAGTGACGGGAACCTCATTCTGATCGACCTGTTGACGGTTATCCCGCATATTCACGAATTGATACCGGGTGCTGACATCCAACCGATTGGCGAGGGGCGGACGATAGTGCAGATCGAAGGGCCGGTCGAAGCACGCAAACCTTCGGTTGCGCTGTTTGTGCTGGTGTGGCTGCTGCTTTTCTTCGGATCGGCGCTGACGATTATGAATTTTCATGCCGATGTCAGCATGCAGGAAGTGCATGTCCGTATCGTGGAGATGCTGACCGGACGGCGGGATGACCATCCCTATGTGTTCCAGATTGCCTATTCGCTGGGCATCGGGTTTGGCATGGTGATTTTTTTCAACCACCTCTTTAAGAAGAAATGGAATGAGGAGCCCACTCCGCTCGAAGTGGAAATGTTCCTCTATCAGAAAAATATCGACCATTATGTAGTCCACGAGGAGTATAGCAAAATGGACCTCAGCGGAAACGATCCATCAGGACCTAAAGAGGATGGAGCATGACCGCGCCGATTACACTTGGACTGAATTTACTGCTCGGAATCGCCGGGGGGATTGCCGTAGGCGGAGGGGTGATCGCTCTGTTTATCGTGCTTGATATGGTGCCCCGGCTGGCTCAGCTGACTTCCTCCTACGACAAAGTTCATTGGTATGAAGGGGCGATGATCGGGGGTTCTCTGCTTGGCACTATGAGTGATTTCTGGAACTGGCGGATTAGCTCAGGTCCTGTGGTCGAACTGGGAGTTGGGCTGTTTGACGGGATATTTGTCGGCATGCTGGCCGCTGCTTTGACAGAGGTCTTGAATGTGCTGCCGATCTTGGCAAAACGTCTGCAAATGACGCATTATCTGTTTGGGCTGCTGATGGCCATGGTATGCGGCAAGGTTGCAGGCTCTTTGTTCGACTTCTTTGTATATCAACAGTAGAAGGGGGTTATGGAGTGGTAAGGTATATTCATAGCGGTGATCAGGTAGATGATAAAAAAGCAAAAAATCAGACAGCTGGCCCGGCTGCGCCGCAGGCTGGCAATGTTAGTGGCGGGACAACTGGAGCGGCTCCGGCAGACGGAGCTGAGAGCTATGCAATCCAGTCAGCGGATAATCTTGGGGAAGCTCATACGGGGATTGCCGGGGAACAAGAGGCACCACAGTCAGGCACAGCCGGTAATATCGCCGCAGACGGAAGAGGTACCATTAGTGCAGCGATTGTGAGTGCAGCGGCAGCCGCACAAGCTCACAGCAAGCAGTCAAATGACACGAAGGCCGGCGCAGAGGCGGATAGCCGCGCGGAAACTGGCGGAGCGGAAGCTGGCGGTGCGGAACCGGCAGGGGGGACGGATGCGAATGCTGGGGGTGGTGCGGTAGACAGTAAGGATAATGGTGAGACGGCTGGAGGCAGCAACGGGGTTACTGGTGAGGCACAACCGCAAGACACGGAGAACTCTGGAAGTGGTGTGCGGGAGTTTTACAACACATTATTCAGTAAAGATACAGAGGCAGAAGTTACATCCGGCTCCGATGCCGGCAATCAGGACGTTGAAGCTTCAACTGAGCTCGGCACGGGGAACCAGAGCAATGGAGATTCCGCTGCGCCGGGCGCAGGTGCCGATAAGGGAACAAACAACAGTGTGGACATTGGTGTGGACGCCGGAGCAACCGGGTATGGCGACCATGATCTGCAAGCCTCGGATGGAGCAGGAACACCGGATCAGGAGGGGAACGACCCGCAACAAGCAGCCGTGCCTTTGGCAGAGGGAAGTTCAGATACGGAAGCAAGCAGCGCAGCGGAAAGTGCAAAGGGAGCTGCAGGACAAGGGGCGGAGGCACAGGCTGGAAGCGGCCAGGCCTGTGCCTCCGATACCGGCAATGCAGCTGCAGGCTCAGCCTCCACACCCGAAGCCGATAATGCAGCAGCTGAAGCGGAATCGGAAAGCCCAGAGGATGACAGTGCAGTGTCCCCCGGCACAGCTGATCCCGGGGATGAGACCGGCAGCCAGCCGCAGGATATGGAAGCATCAGATGAGCTGGGTGCAGAGGAGCCGGAGAGCGGCAAGAAGGGTTTTTTCGCCAGACTGTTTAGTGAAGAGCCGGATACTGAGGAAGATGCTGAGTCAGACGATGAATCAGGAATGGGGAGTCAGGCTGGAGCCGGAACTACGGCTGAGGCTGGGAGCGGGAAGCAGTCACAAGCGCAGACCCAGCAGCCGCAGAAGTCCAAAAAAGACAAGAAACAAGCTAAGCAGGAGGATGCTCCACCCCAGGGAAAAATAGACCCGCTGCAATTAAAACGGGACAACGAGCGCTCTGATTCGCTTGAGGAATCGGTTAAATACTGGCAGGGTAATGACAAGGTTTCACCGAACCTGGAGCATACCAAAAATACACTGACTGAGGTCATGGGACTGGGTTCATCTTTTGATATCGTGTTCAGGGAGATGTCCTTTGGCGGCCGGAGAGCGGCGCTCCTGTGCATCAGCGGGTTTGCCAAGGATACGATTATTGACGAGATTCTGAAGCGGCTTACCTATCTGACACCGGAAAATGTCTCTACTGATGTGCTGGCCAGCTTCATGACTGAATACATCCCCCACATGCAGGTAGAAAAAGGTGAGCTGCTGAGCGAAAGTATCAATAAGGTTTTGTCGGGAATGAGTGTGTTCTTCATTGAAGGCGAGACCCAGGTTATTATTATGGATACACGCTCGTATCCTTCACGGAATCCTGATGAGCCCTCTATTGAACGGGTGGTTCGCGGGTCACGGGACGGGTTCACGGAGACGCTGCTTAGCAACGTCGCACTGGTACGCAGACGAATCCGCGACCCCGGGCTGAAATACGAGATGCACCAGGTCGGCCGCCGGACGCGGACGGATGTCTGTGTAGCGTATATTGACGACATCGTCGACAAAACCCAGGTGAAGGCTGTCACCGACAAAATTAAAAGTGTGGATATCGACGGAATTCCACTGGCAGACAAGCAGCTGGAGGAGGCAATCGTCGGCAGAGGCTGGAATCCTTATCCGTTGGTCCGCTATTCAGAGCGCCCGGATATCGTAGCTTCTCATCTGCTGGAAGGCCGGGTGGTCATCTTTGTAGATACATCACCAAGTGTCATCGTCCTGCCGACCACGTTTTTTGATCTCTGCCAGCATGCCGAGGAGAACCGCCAGACTCCCTTTATGGGGACTTACCTGCGCTGGGTCCGGTTCATCGGGATCTTTGCTTCTATGTTTCTGCTGCCGCTGTGGATGCTGATGGTCATTCATCCTGAGCTTTTGCCGAAGATGTTGGACTTTATCGGACCGCAGAAGACAGCTAAAATCCCGCTCCTGGCCCAGTTCCTGATTGTCGAGCTTGGGGTCGACCTGCTGAGAATGGCGGCGGTGCATACACCGACACCCCTTGGCTCAGCCATGGGTCTGATTGCCGCTATTCTGGTGGGAGACATCGCCGTACAGACCGGACTGTTCGTGAATGAAGTGGTGCTGTATATGGCGGTAGCCTCCATCGGGATGTTCGCAACGCCGAGTTATGAGCTTGGACTGGCCAACCGGATTGTCAGGCTTGTGCTGCTGGTCGCCGTTGCTGCGTTCCAAGTACAGGGCTTTATGATCGGAACCACACTGATCATCGTACTGCTGACCCTGCACCGGTCCTACAATTCATCTTATTTGTGGCCGTTTATACCATTTAATGCAAAAGCAATGGGTGAGATCATCCTGCGCCAGCCTGTGCTCAGCTCCAAAACAAGGCCATCCTTCAACAAAACAAGGGATAATACACGAATGCCGACTGTCCAGGAGAACGAGAAACAATCGTAGGAAAATACAAATCAACTGCAAATTAGTCCATTCTATGGTGTTCCCTCTGTCTGCTATACTGAATACACTAAACAGCCCCTTAAAAAGCGGAGTTTCTGCTCAATAGCTATCTTTCAGGAACTCTGTAGGGCATAATAACATACAATAGACAGGGTGGAACAAGACATTCCACAGAAATTGGAGGACTGAGTAATGTTTTTACACGGGACGAGCCGAATTAATGATGCCGGACATTTGGAGATCGGCGGATGTGATGTGACGGAATTGAAAGCGGAATATGGAACCCCGCTATATATAATGGACGAGCAACTGGTCCGGCGCCGCTGCCGCGAGTACATGGATGCGTTTACGGCCTCCGGTCTTGAGTTTCAGGTGGCCTATGCCAGCAAAGCCTTCTCCGTGATGGCGATGTGCCGGTTGGTGGATGAAGAAGGGTTGTCACTTGATGTGGTGTCGGACGGGGAGCTGTACACAGCGCTGCAAGC
Source organism: Paenibacillus sp. FSL L8-0340 (assembly GCF_038593145.1). Lineage (NCBI taxonomy): Bacteria > Bacillati > Bacillota > Bacilli > Caryophanales > Paenibacillaceae > Paenibacillus > Paenibacillus sp. FSL L8-0340. The sequence continues at coordinate 5,021,180 of NZ_CP151967.1, read as the reverse complement.
GGGTTTTCCTGCAGAGCGTATCCACTTCCACGGCAACAACAAAACGCCTGATGAAATTGAGATGGCGATTGATGCCGGGATCGGCTGCTTCGTAGTGGATAATCTGGTTGAACTCACTCTGCTGCAGAGCATTGCCTCACGCAAGGAAGTGAAGGTGAACATCCTGCTTCGCGTTACGCCAGGGGTAGAAGCTCATGCCCATCATGCGTATGCTTCTACAGGCCAGACTGATTCGAAGTTCGGTTTTGACATTGGCAATGGTTCCGCTCAAGAAGCGGTAAGCCAGGCTTCAGATAAGGCCAATTTGCAGCTGCTGGGTGTGCATTCACATATCGGCTCGCAAATTTTTGAAACTGAAGGTTTCCAGCTTGCGGTGGAGCGGATCGCTGATTTCACCCGCAAGGTGAAGGAAGAGCTTGCCATTGATTTCCCTGTCGTCAATCTCGGCGGCGGCTTCGGCATCCGTTATGTGGAAGGTGATACACCACTGTTGGTATCCGAATATGTAGCGGCAATTACAGATGCGGTGAAGACGCATTTCGCAGGAATTGGCGGCAAACTGCCGCAAATCTGGGTAGAGCCGGGCCGCAGCATTGTTGGGGATGCAGGTACGACGTTGTACACGGTAGGAACCAACAAGGAAATTCCGGGGGTCCGCAAATATGTCGCCGTTGACGGCGGGATGACCGATAACCCGCGTCCTGCACTGTATGAATCCAAATACGAGGCGTTGCTTGCCAACCGTGCCACGGAATCCAATGAAGAAACAGTCTCGATCGCGGGCAAATGCTGCGAGAGCGGCGATATGCTGATCTGGGACGTGGAGCTTCCGAAGGTAGAGAGCGGTGATCTGCTTGCCGTAGCCTGCACCGGTGCGTATAACTATTCCATGGCCAGCAACTATAACCGGATTCGCCGTCCGGCCGTCGTTTTTGTACAGAACGGACAGAGCGATCTAGTGGTACGCCGCGAGAGTCATCAGGACATTACCGCCAATGATATTGTGCCGGAGCGCATCGCCAAGCAGGCTGTTGCGAAGTAGGACCTCATCACCGCAAGGCTTAGTGTCTGAAATAATTGGAGCAAGCGGGAGTGACTCCCGCTTGCTTTGCTTTGTGCGTGGTTTCATAGTAAACTAAGAAAAGTGTTCTACATCTGTTATTTCGAAAGGGGTCATTTACATATGGCAAAGCAAGCGAAAATTACACTTGAAAACGGCGGCGTAGTGCTGATCGACTTGTTCGATCAGGATGCTCCAAACACTGTAGCCAACTTTGAGAAGCTGGCAAAAGACGGTTTCTACAACGGTCTGGTCTTCCACCGCGTTATCCCTGGTTTCGTAGCACAAGGCGGCTGTCCTAACGGTTCAGGCTCCGGTGGTCCAGGCTATACGATCAACTGCGAAATCAACCCGAACAAGCATGAGCGCGGAACGCTGGCTATGGCGCATGCCGGCAAGAACACTGGCGGAAGCCAGTTCTACATCTGCTATGCACCGCAGCCTCACCTCGACGGAGTACACACTGTATTCGGTAAAGTCATCGAAGGCATGGACTATGTTGACTCTTTCCAGGGCCGCGACAAAATGACTTCGGTGGAAATTATCGAAGCTTAATTCAAATGAACTAAGGCGCGTCATACGCCCTTTACGGCTATTCATAAAGCACCCGGCTGGGATCCCAGCCGGGTGCTTTTGTGCAAATATAACAATTTATAAGCTTCACGCGATGAATTATCCTTCTATTTCTCGCGGAAACGGATACCGTCTTTATGAGGATGGTATCCGTTTCCACTTGGTGCACCGCTTCAAAGGGTCCGGCTTCTGCGGCGGTCCCGGAGAGCGGAACGCTGCGGCAGTTTGAAAAAGATCAGATACATCAGCAGAAAAAGAATAAAGGCAAACCCTTCTTCCACCAGCAGGTAGTAAGGGTAAGGGCCGAAATAATCCAGTATGGAAAAGGTGCCGGGTTTATGCGCCAGGAACATATAGTTCGATCCCAGCAATGAATTTGCGGCATAGACACAGGCAGCGACCACATTCAGGCAGAGCATGGTGAAGAAAAGCGAGCGCCAGGTTGGCCTATACCCTTCGACCCAGGTCATGTAGAGAGAGGCCAGGATAATCGCGCCATGGGCCGTAAAAAACAGCAGAAAGCGGAAATGGGGATAAGGATACACCAGATTAGGCGTCAGCAGGGCGATAAAAGCTCCGCCAATGCCGGCAAAGTAGAGAAAGGAATAGAGCCTCCGGCTGCGGGTAAGCAGCATAATGACGGACAAGAGCAATGTAATCCCGCATAACTCCAGCGGCAGCGAGGACTCCTTCTTCCAGATCCCCTGCGAAAAGTACCATACATGCAGTCCGGCTTCAGAAAAAAGCAGGATAAATACTAGCAGCAGTTTCACAAACCGGCGGAGTGATGGACGGGTACGGAGCGCAAAACGCGACCAGAACAGCAGCAGGCAAGCTAAGGTCACAACAGCCAGTGCAACCCAGTGTGACGGTGAAAACATACTGAAATCAGTCTCATGCTGCCGTGTAAAAAATGAGCCGAAGTTCACAGAATTCTCTCCTTGGGACCCGCGGGTTATTTTAACAAAAATAAATATTCGGAATTTTAACATTTTCTGATTCTAGAGATCTATACTTAGGTGATATAAGTATATAATGCTCAAGCCGCACAGAAAAGGAAGAGATTTCTGCGATGTCACATAAGATGGAAGCAGGAAAACCGGAATACATAACTGGCTTGAGGCTTTTGAGTGTCATGGTGTAGGTCGGCTGCCATTTTTTTGTACCGGGTTTTAGAGGCTGTTCCGAAAATCAAGCATGAATAGACAGAGAAGGAATATGCTGCAAGAGGGATAATTATCCCAATATCAAATCAGAAACGGGGGCTTCCAGGGAATGTTGAAGAAGAAATTTAGTTTGTCCATTATGATCATTATGCTTTTTGTGCAGTATGCCTATGGTATTGGATTCACCTCGCAGGCTACGGCAGCTGGGATTGAGACTGAAAGGAATATTATTACCAGCGTCTCTATGGCTGTGTATGGACCTGACGGCCAGACCGTTACGGACAATGTGTATGATGTCAATTCCACGGTCAGTCTGGATTACACCTGGGCGCTTCCGAACGGACATGGGTACGCAGCAGGTGACACCTTTACGTTCCTGCTTCCTGAGCAATTCCAGCTGTTTAACGACATCAGCGGCGCATTGGTCTCGGATGACGGGGAAGTAGGCAGCTTCACGATCAGAAAGTCCACGCATCAGGTAGTGATGACCTTTAACAGCTATATTGAGAGTCATGACAATGTGCAGGGAACACTCCGGGTCAATACGAAGTTTGATAAACAGAAAATTCCCGGCACTGGGATAGAGGAAATCCTATTCCCTATAAATGGCGGGACGCAGAAGGTTATCGTGAACTTCAAGCCTGAGATCGGCTCGACCATCGACAAGCACGGCAGCTCCAGCGGCTACAATGCGACCAGCATTCAGTGGACAGTTGATGTGAACAAGAAGCTGGAAAAGGTAGCAAACGCTACAGTAACCGACCCTATTCCGGCAGGGTTGTCCTTGGACAGCACGGCCACGCTTGCAGTTTACGGGCTGGCGGTCCAGCTTGACGGCACAGTGTCACAAGGGGCACTGCTTGACAGCAGCAAATATTCTGCGGAAATACTGGACGGCAAGCTTATCGTTCACTTCACCGATCCTGTAATCGGCAGTGCCTACCGCATTGCATACACCACACCTATAGCTGTGGAGAATAAAAGAATTTTCACCAATACAGCGACGTTTACTGGGGATGGGCGCGATCCGGTCAGCTCCTCGGCAACGGTAACTGTTGAGCGCGGTGGAACACTTAAAAAATTCTCAACCGGCTATGAGTGGGGAAATCAGGTGATTTCCTGGGCAATAGAATATAACTACAATGGCAAAAATATCCCGCAGGCCAATGCTGTCTTATCGGATTTATTCGATGCTTCGCATGAGCTTGTATCCGGTTCGGTTAAGGTTTATCCGGTAACCCTGGATTCTGCGGCTGTAGCGACAAAAGGCCCAGCCCTGAATGAGAATGTGGACTTTACTGTTTCTCCTATTACTGCTGCCGGTAAAAAGGGCTTTAAGCTGCAGTTCACAAACGACGTATCCGCACCGCACCGTATTGAATATAAAATCAAGGCCAAAGACCGTGTGATCAAAGAAACGACGGTGATCAATTCAGTTACGGACAGCACGTATACTTATGATGCAAAACAGCTTGTCCGGCCAGCCGTTATCTATAAGACGTTATCGGGTGTAGATTACAAGAATAAAACGACAGATTGGAAAATTACGCTTAACGGCGATAATTACCCGATGAGCCATGTCGTTGTGAAAGACAGCTTTCCGGATGGCGGTCAGAAATTGGTTCCCGGTTCGCTGCTTGTAAGGGATGAAAACTGGCTGGTCGTGAGCCCTTCCAAGTACACGTTAATCTATGATTCACCAGTACAGCCGAACGCCGGATTCACAGTGAAGTTTCATTCACCGATATCCGGGTTTCATACCATCAATTACACCACCTTGTTCAGCAATGACTGGCTGACTGGAAGCACTGATGATTTTATTAATAAAGCACAGATTGATTGGATGGACAGTGCTGAACAGAATCAGTCAACTGCAGCATTTGGAAAGTTCATTCCACGTTCTGAGGTGAAGAACAACGGGTTCAAATCCGGTGTTTACAATGCAACCGCCAAAGAAATTACCTGGACTGTGGGTGCGAACTACAATGGCAAAGCGATTGCCGATCCTGTGGTAACCGATGTGCTGACTGCAGGCCAAACGTTAGTTCCAGGTTCGCTTAAGGTTTACAACATGAGCCTCGACACAAAAGGTGACTATACAAAAGGTTCCGAGCTTAGTGCATCGGCGTATACCTATGCTGTCAGCGGCAGCAATGAGCTGAAAGTAGAATTTGCCGGCAACATCAGCGAGCCATACATTATCGAATTTAAAACATCTCTTGAAGGACAGCTTATCGACGCTACCGTGGCCAATACGGCTAAACTTCTGGATGGAACCAAGCAGGTATCGAAAGACTTGACTGCTTCCCTGAAGATCCCGCACGGTGGTGAATATATCTACAAAGACGGCCTGCAAAGCGGCGATAAAGTAGATTGGAGCATCGCGATCAACAGGACACAGTCGTTCATGAAGAATGCAAAAATCATTGACGAACCCAGCTCTAATCAAATACTGCTGCAGGATTCCTTCCATTTGTATCCAACCGTTGTATCATTGAACGGTGAAGTGACCAAAGGCGGACCTGAACTGGTGAAGGATGTTGATTATTCACTTAACATTAATCAGAATGCCAGTGGAAAGCAGAGCTTTGAACTCAGCTTCTTGAAGGATATCAAGACAGCTTATGTGCTGGAATACAAGACGCTGATCGTAGCGAATACAGGCGATAAGCTGCTTAATACCGTGAAGTTCAACGGCAACAATGTTGTAGTGGTCGAGAAGGATACATCCAAAGAGGTCATTGTGGGAGTATCCAGCGGCTCGGGCACAGGAAGTGGTGTCAGAGGAGCTTTGGTCGTCACCAAGCTCGATGCCGTAAACAAGGAGAAGGCGCTGGAAGGGGCGACTTTTGAGCTTTACCGGCTGAACGGAACAGAACGCGTGCTGATCAATACCCTGACTACCAACACTTCAGGCAAAGCGGCATTCAACAATATTTGGCTCGGAAGCTATGTATTGATTGAGACGGCGGCTCCGAAAGGATATGTGCTGGATTCCAAAGAGTATCCGGTCACAATTGGTTCGTCGGTGAGCGTGGGGCTGACTGTATACAATACAGAGGAGGTGCCGGTACCAACGTCGACACCAACAACAGTACCGACAACAGTGCCAACAACAGTACCAACAATAGGCCCGACAACGGAACCAACAACGGGTCCAACGACAGAACCAACACCAGTACCTACAGTAGCGCCTGGCGGCAGTCCAACACCAGTACCGACGACTGTAGCAACACCATCACCAACACCATCACCAACACCAATACCGACAGTAGCACCTGGCGGCAGTCCAACTCCTGTTGTGATTATCGAAGAACCACAGATTCCTGCGGGACCGGGGGCGACGGCACAGGCTACACCTGCTCCGTCAGCGACACCTTCACCAACTCCGGGACAAGTGACAACGATAGATGATGACATCCCGCTTGGCGAAGTGGAAGTTGAGGATGATGAAATTCCGGCGGGGACAGTAACCGGCTCGGGCGGCCAGCTGCCACAGACGGGTGAGAATAGTCCATTGCCAATCTATTTGGCAGGAGTAGGATTGATTCTTACAGGGTTCATTCTGAGCCGGGTATTTAGACGCAGAAAGCAGGAATAGCACCAGAGGCAGCTGGATATTCATCTTTCCTGCCATAGCAGCACTAACAAAGAGCACACGGCGATCAACTGCCGTGTGCTCTTTGTTTATTGGAATTACACAATCCACTGTAGTTATGGAGTAAGGCTGTAGCGTATCCAGGTCCCCTTCTTATCGGTGGTGACCTCCCAGCCTAATTGTTCGGCGGTGAAGGCGAGCGGGATCAAGGCTTTGCCTCCGACGAGCAGCGGAGCGGCTTCCAGGACTGTGCTATTTCCGTCCACAAGCGCTTCACTGCTGCCGACAGTCATTGCAATACTGTGCCCGCCGGACGTTAGCTTTACTGTTTTGCTGGCTCCATCCCATTCCACTTTAGCCCCCAGGGCAGGTCCAAGGTCTTTGGCAGTCAGCCACAGCTCCTTGTCCCCCTGGATCAGCCGGGTGGTATATCCCAGCTGCACTCCACCGAACTGAACGCTGCTCTGATACAGGTTCCCGCTGAGGTTGGTAACGGCACTTTCCGCCTGAGACTGCAGCCTATTGTTGAACTCGCCGATGTTATCATCCGTTACAAGATAATCCGGATTCTTCTCTCCGATGGCCTCGGCAATCCAGCTGTTCACTTCTTCGCTGTGATGGCTAAGATCCTTGTACAGATCAAGGTTGAACGTCCACTTCGATTCCGCCTGAAAATCATAAAGCGACACATTATCGAACTGCCGGAATTGCTCGTACATCCATTTGCGCATCACCAGTTGATTGCTAAAGCGGAGGGGATTATCAGAATACCAGGCAACCTGCCGCATCACGCTATAGGGAGGATAATAGAAGTAGAACTTCACGTCAGGATATTCCTTCAGCAGCGGCAGAATATACGTATTGAAATGTGCCTTCAGCTGATCTATATTTTCCTCGTTATGCCCGAAGTATATTTCGTTGTCACTGGCTTTCAGGTAGGCTTTGGTTACATATTGTCGGCCGAACTTAACTACATGGTTCCAATTGTTCAGATATTCCAGATTTTTTCCGGACTCACCCGAAATCGAGCTTTTGAGGCTGCGCCAGAACTGTTTGTATACCGAGGAATTGAACCAATATTTGTAATCGGTCCATAGCTTGCCGTCGTACAGATAATCGGGGAATTCTTTTGCTGCTTTTGTGGTTTCCAGCTTCAGGGAGAAATAATCCAGCCCCCAGAGGACCTGCTTCACTTTGCCGGTTTCCAGAGCAAGCTTGGCGATTTTATAGTGCTCATCGACAGTCGATCCCTCCATCGACAGCTTCATTGTGGTTCCGCCTAAGTTTTTGTCTACTTGAGAAGGCAGAAAGTTCTCGGTCATGGAGGTCCCGATAATGATATTGTCGTAAGCATAGTTTTTGGCCAGCCCGGGATTCTGGTAACGTTCCTCCTGTGAGAAAACCGGGGTATACCATGAGGATTTATGATAGAACTGCAGCGGATCCAGGAATAGGGTAAGAAGAGCGGCGAGAGCTGCGAACGAGAACAGAAACAGCAGGAATAAGGTCATCATTTTTTTGGATCGGGCATGTAAGCCGCGTGGCTGTGCCGGGGTTTTGGTGATTTGAATATGGGGTAATGGCATCATTCGAACCTCCTAAGCAAATAGAGTGAGTGAGTTTAACGGAATCGTTTACTGGATTAGAAGTTAAAATACAGGAACGGAGTGATACGGTTGAAGAAGAACAACGAAATGACGAAGATCAGAGCCATGGCCATAACCGTCTTCCAGCTTCGTACCTGAATTTCTGTCTTGCGCCGCAGCAGGATCACGCCAAGCAGGATAACAATTAGGACGATAGCCCACCGCATTAAGCCGCTGACTGCAGAAATTCCCAAACCATTTATTCCGCTCATTCCTTTTAATAATCTAAGGGCTATCGTAAGATTCTCCGCGCGGAAAAATACCCAGGTTACATTAATAAAGGCAAAGGTGAGTACCCATGCGATACCCTTGGGCAATGGCGTACCCCGGCGTGCCCACAGCTTCTCTACCGCTTGCCCCACTCCGTGCAGCAGCCCCCAGAGTACGAACATCCAGCCTGCCCCATGCCATAAACCGCCAAGCAGAAAGGTAATGATCACATTGCGGATGGAGATCCAGAAGCCCTTGCGGTTGCCTCCAAGCGGAATATAGATATAATCCCTAAGGAAGCGGCTGAGCGTCATATGCCAGCGTCTCCAGAAGTCACGGATACTCAGGGCGCGATATGGAGCATTGAAATTTTGCGGCAGCACAATATTGAAGAGCAGAGCAATGCCGATCGCCATATCCGTGTACCCGCTGAAATCAAAGTAAAGCTGGAGGGTATAGGACAGCACAGCCACCCAGGAGTCCACAAAGTGAGCAGCGGAGGCAAAGCCGCTATTGGCAAAGCCGGCCAGGGTATCCGCGATGATCACTTTTTTTCCGAGGCCGATGCTGAACAGCAGGGTACCCTTCAGTACATTGTTCCAGTTCCAGAGCTTGCCCCGCAGTCTGTCGAACTGAGGCATCATCTCCTTGTGGTGAAGGATCGGACCGGCAATCAGATGGGGGAAGAAGGTAACGAATAGTATGTAATTGACGAGACCGTATTCACGTGCCTGATGCCGGTAGGCGTCGACGAGATAGGCAATTTGGGTAAAGGTGAAAAAGCTGATCCCGAGCGGCAGCAGCAGGTGAAGGGGAGCCGCATTCCAACCCGTCAGCCCATTCCAGTTTGTGATGAAAAAATCGGCATATTTGTAGTAACCCAGCAGCAGGAGATTGGCGCTTAAGCCAAAGATAAGCAGTGTGGGGGGGCGGAATTTTCCGCTGTGTAAATACCGGCCAAGCGTGTAGTTGAACAGAATGGATAAGAGGATTAGCGGGATGTAGCGGATATTCCACCAGCCATAGAAGACCAGAGAGGACAGCGCCAACCACAACTTGGCGTACTTAAACAGGCGGATGCGGTTTAGTGCAAAGTAGCCGGCCAGCACAATAGGCAGGAAGCCGAACATAAAGATGTACGAATTAAATAACATTTTGACCCCTCGTTTACAACAGATTTGGTATAACAATCACTTTAAGACTCAGTTCTAAAGACTTACCGGCACTAAATCTAATGATTTTCTTAAGAAAATTCTCCTGACCGTGAGAACAAGGCCGGAGATTTATTGTCATCCGCAGGGGAAATGCTATAATAGTTTAAATTCGAAGTTTTGGAGGGAATCGGCAATGTGGAAGGAATTCAAAAGTTTTGCCATGAAAGGAAATGTGCTTGATCTAGCCGTTGCTGTCGTCATCGGGGCAGCTTTCGGTAAAATCGTTACCTCCCTGGTCGCCGACATTATTATGCCGCTGGTGGGGATGCTTAGCGGAGGGATTGACCCTTTGAAGAAGCTTAGCTTCACTTTCCGGGAGGCAACTGTGAACTACGGCTTGTTCCTGCAGGCAGTGGTAGATTTCTTTATTATTTCTTTCTCCATCTTTTTGGTGATTAAGCTGGTAGGCAAATTTAAACGCAAGGAAGTCGTAAAAGTCGAAGTGGTCGAGACCCCGGCACCAGATCCGGAAATTACCCTGCTGACAGAGATCCGCGATTTGCTGCGGGCGGAAAAACAGAGTGAAATCTAGAAGTAAGTTACATAAATAAAGTAAATATATTAAATGCACTTGCTTTTCCTGCCGCTAAGTGATAATTTTGTTGTAGGCAAAAATTAATTTAATTGAATATATCAATCCTTCAGGGCAGGGTGTAATTCCCTACCGGCGGTGATGCCGCTGTATATGGCCGAAATGCCAGTATCAGCGCTTAGTCCGCTACCCGCTTCGTATGTTGCATACGGACGGTGGACCCGGTGCAATTCCGGGACCGACAGTATAGTCTGGATGGAAGAAGGAGAGATTGACGTTCTGTGCTTTGTATAGGCAGGCGTACTGCAGTGTTTTCGAATATTATGTGCGAACTTTCACAATGCCATGTTTGTGGCGTTTATTTACGCACCATTTTATTGGACTGCCGGTAAACTCTCGTATAACCCGTCTTGAACTCCACCTGGAGATTGAGACGGGTTTTTCTGTTTTGGACTGGAAGCATGAATACAAGGCGATGGGATTGGAGGCAAGGCATGGATACAATGAACGACCAGTTTTATATGGCCCTGGCGCTGGATATGGCGGAAAGAGCACAGGGACAGACAGGCGTCAACCCGGTGGTGGGCTGTGTTGTAGTGAAGGACGGCGCGGTGATCGGCCTCGGCACTCATTTGCAGCGCGGAACAGGGCATGCGGAGGTGCATGCGCTGAATATGGCGGCCGGCAAGGCGCAGGGAAGTACTGCGTATGTGACCCTTGAGCCGTGCAGCCATTACGGCAAGACGCCGCCCTGCAGCCAAAGGCTGATTGATGAAGGTGTAGCTCGTGTAGTGGTGGCGTGTGAAGATCCCAATCCGCAGGTAGCAGGCCGGGGCATAGCCATGCTGCGCGAACAAGGGATCGAAGTTGAAGTGGGGCTGCTGCGCAGCCGTGCTCTGCGGCTGAACGAGAAGTTCATCAAGTACATTCTGACGAAGCAGCCTTTTGTCACGCTAAAGAGCGCCAGTACGCTTGATGGCAAAATCTCTACCCGGACCGGGGACAGCAAGTGGATATCTAACGGGCAGGCACGGGAGATAGTACATACCCTGCGTCACCGTCATCAGGGAATTATGGTCGGCGTCAATACGGTTATTGCCGATAATCCTTCGCTGACCACAAGAATGGTGGTACCCGGACTCAACCCGGTCCGGATCGTGATCGATTCTTCGCTGCGTATCCCGCTGGACTCCGCCGTTGTTACCGACGGGCAGGCACCTATAGTTGTCGTGACTACAGAAGCTGCCGATCCGGTCAAGCGTGAGGCGCTTGTGGCGGCAGGGGTTCAAGTCATCGTCTGCGGCGCAGGGCCGCGCGTGGATCTGCAAGGTGCCATGACTAAGCTGGGCGAGATGGAGATCGGCTCCATACTGCTGGAAGGTGGAGGCACCCTAAACGGCTCCATGCTGGAGAGCGGACTGGTTGACCGCGTGGTGCTGTTCTTCGCTCCCAAGATCGTTGGCGGCGGGGCCGGAGCGGCCGGAACTTTCGAATTCCCGGGTGTCGGGCTGATGAAGGACGCCATCACGCTTGAGGGATTGGAAGTGGAAGTGCTCGGGGATAATGTGTGTATCAGCGGCACTCCAATCCGCTAAGTAATAGCAGTTGCTAACAAAGCTTAAGCATATGCTTGCAGTGATCCTAACCAAACTTGTAGGAGGGGTTCTATGTTCACCGGCTTAATTGAGGAGATCGGTGTGCTGCGCAGTGTCTCCAGCGGAGGCGAGATGATGGTGCTGAATATCGGTGCCTCCCTCATTATGGATGACCTGAAGATTGGCGACAGTGTATCCGTCAACGGGGTCTGCCTGACCGCAACGTCTTTAGGCGACCATTATTTTACCGTCGATGTGATGCCCCAGACCTACCGCAACAGCAACCTGAAGGAGCTGCGGACCGGCGGCAAAATGAATCTGGAACGGGCGATGGCCGCCGGAGGGCGTTTCGGCGGGCATATCGTTCAGGGGCATGTCGACGGTACCGGTGAAATCCGGAGCGTGAAGCGTGACCAGAATGCGGTTGTGTTCGAAATTGCACCGGACCGCAAAGCGCTGTTCAAATACATTATTCCTAAAGGCTCCATCACGATAGACGGCATCAGCCTGACGGTCGTAAATACGACGGCTGCAGCGTTTACCGTGTCGATTATTCCGCACACGCTTGGAGAAACTGTACTTACGCACAAACGCTCAGGCGACAGTATCAACATTGAATGTGACGTGCTTGGCAAGTATGTGGATCATCTCCTGCATTACAGTGCGGGCGCAGGACATGAGGAAGATGAGAACAGCTCCCGGATCAGCCGCGATTTCCTGGCGGCCAACGGGTTTGTATAAATAAGACTAGGCTTACGGATAGCCTGTGAGGGCACGTAAAGTGATCAGGAGGACAGAAACATGAGCCAAGAACCCAAGCAAGACAGCGTCCTGGACCCGATTGAAGACGCTATTTATGATTTGATGCGCGGCAAAGTGATCATCGTAGTCGATGATGAGGACCGCGAGAATGAAGGAGACTTCATTGCTCTTGCCGAACGTGCTACACCGGAAGTAATCAATTTCATGATTAAGGAAGGCCGGGGGCTGGTCTGCCTGCCGATTACGGCGGAACGTGCGGAGGAGCTGGATCTGCAGCCGATGGTCAGCCAGAATACTGACAATCATGGCACTGCTTTTACCGTGTCCATCGACCATAAAGATACCACAACCGGTATTTCCGCAGGTGAAAGATCCATGACCATCAAAGCGATTATGGACCCCGACGCCAAACCGTCCGATTTCCGCAGACCGGGGCATATGTTCCCGCTGATTGCCAAAAAAGGCGGCGTACTGCGCCGTTCCGGCCACACTGAGGCTGCTGTTGACCTAGCCCGCATGTGCGGCGCATATCCGGCAAGCGTCATCTGTGAAGTGGTCAAAGAAGACGGAGAGATGGCCCGGCTGCCGGATCTGATCGAGATCGCCAAGAAACATGATCTGAAGCTGATCAGCATCAAGGACCTGATCCATTACCGCAACGAGAAGGAGCATTTAGTCACCCGTGAAGTTTCAGTGAATCTGCCTACGGATTTCGGTCTTTTCCAGACGATTGCCTACACGAACGAAGTGGATGACAAAGAGCATGTCGCGCTGGTCAAAGGCGACATTTCCGGCGAGGAGCCGGTGCTGGTCCGTGTGCATTCCGAATGTCTGACCGGTGACGTGTTCCACTCGCACCGCTGCGACTGCGGGCCGCAATTTGAAGCAGCGCTGCGCCAGATCGAAGGTGCTGGCAGAGGAGTACTGCTCTACATGCGCCAGGAAGGCAGAGGCATCGGCCTCATTAATAAACTGCGTGCCTACAAGCTGCAGGAGGAAGGCTTGGATACAGTGGATGCCAACCTGAAGCTCGGCTTCCCGGCAGACCTGCGAGACTACGGTATCGGGGCACAGATTCTTAAGGATCTTGGCGTACGCCAGATCAAACTGCTGACCAACAACCCGCGTAAGATCAAGGGACTGGAAGGCTACGGCCTTGAGGTTGTGGAGCGTGTGCCGATTCAAATGCCGGAGAACAAGGACAACACGAATTATCTTCATACGAAGCAGGCTAAGCTGGGACATTTGCTGACGTTTGACAATATTGAACAAAATGAGGATTCCAAAATTTAACCATAAAACTAACTTGAAGGGTTGATGAGCACAATGCCGAATTATTTTGAAGGACATTTAGTATCCGAGGGTTTAAAATACGGGGTAGTCGTAGGACGTTTCAATGAATTCATTACAAGCAAGCTGCTGTCCGGCGCACTGGATGCGTTCAAACGCCACGGTGTTGCCGATGATGAGGTGGATGTGGCATGGGTTCCGGGCGTTTTCGAAATTCCGCTGATTTGCCAAAAGATGGCCGAAAGCGGCAAATATGATGCCGTCATCGCGCTGGGCACCGTCATCCGCGGTTCCACTACGCATTATGATTATGTTTGCAATGAAGTGGCTAAAGGGGTGGCAGCCATTAATCTCAAGACGGGTGTTCCTACTATTTTCGGTGTTGTCACGACCGAGAATATTGAGCAGGCCATCGAGCGTTCCGGAACCAAAGCAGGCAACAAAGGCTGGGATGCTGCGACGTCAGCAATCGAAATGGCAAACCTTAACAAGCTCTTTAAGTAAGACAGCCTCTTGACGAATTGGCTATAATCGTGCTTATTTATAAGTATAAGAAGAAAGCATGGACTATAAAAACCCTTTCTACTTGTGTAGCGTCCCTATAGCGGCGCTGCACTTTACTTTTTTTTGGCGGGAGGAAACCGCGTGACTGTATTGTACAAGCTGGAGACGTTCGAAGGTCCGCTCGATCTGCTCTTGCATCTAATTGACAAAGCGGAAATCGACATCCAGGACATTCCGGTCAGCGTGATCACCGAACAGTACATGGATTACCTGCAAACGATGCAGGAGCTTGAACTGGATATCACCAGCGAATTTCTCGTTATGGCTGCAACCCTGTTGTCCATCAAGAGCAAGCTGCTGCTGCCGAAGCCGCCGGTTATTGAGATCGAGGATTTCGACTATTACGAGGATGATGGATATGATCCGCGTGCAGAACTGGTTCAGCGGCTGATTGAATACCGTAAATTCAAGAACATTGCTGTGCAGCTGCTGGATATGGAGAGCGAACGCAGTCTGATCTTTACGAAGGAGCCGGAGGATCTGGGTCCTTTCGTGCCGACGCAGATTGATAACACACTGAAAGGGCTACATACGTCTGACCTCATCGCTGCATTCCGCAAGGCGCTGAGCAAGGCGGCTCGAAGATCCTCTTATCAGCGGATTACCCGAGATGAAATTTCAGTCAAGGACCGGATTCGTGATGTCTCAGAGGCGCTGCAGCGTAAAGGGGTGGGCGGCAGGTTGCGCTTCTCGGCGCTGCTGCATGATGAGATGGCCAGACATGAGATCGTGACTACCTTTCTGGCGATCCTGGAGCTGATGAAGATGAAGGCCATTTACTGTTATCAGGAGAAATTGTTTGAGGATATTGTGATGGAGTGGAGAGGAGGAGAGGAATTCAGTGGATTACAAAACGCTGAAATCGATTATTGAAGGATTGCTGTTTCTGTCTGGCGACGAAGGGTTGTCGGCGCGTCAAATTGCCGAGATCACCGAGCAGCGTCCGGATCTGGCGACAAGTGCGCTGGAGGAGCTGAAAGACGACTACATCAACCAGGGCCGCGGCCTGCAGGTCGTGCAGATCGCCGGGAATTACCGGCTGGCTACACTGCCTGAGCATGCAGCATATTTTGAACGGCTGGCCTATTCGCCTTCAAGATCTTCTTTATCCCAGGCGGCGCTGGAGACGTTGGCCATTGTGGCCTACCGCCAGCCGATTACCCGGGTGGAGATTGAGGAGATCCGCGGAGTAAAGTCTGAACGGGCGATTCATACGCTGAACAATAAGGATCTCATTCATGAGGTCGGGCGTGCCGAGGCTGTAGGCCGTCCAATCCTTTACGGAACGACGAAATCGTTCCTTGACAGCTTTGGACTGGCCAGCCTGAAGGAGCTGCCGGAGCCGTCTAACTTCGATAACTCCGACGGGCTGGAAGAGGAGACACAGCTCCTTTTCAGCAAGCTGGATAGCCAAATGACGTTCGATGATGTTGAGCAGCCGCAGGGTATGGAGGAGTAAAGTATCCTCATACGGATTAACTGAGAGCTGTAAATTTATGTTGAAATGCCGTTGTCTCCTAGGAGAGTAACGGTTTTTTTGCGTCCATCCGAATTTTTTCCAGCCAAGTATGCCATACTAAACCAAAGGTTCCTATTATAAGGATGCTTGGAGGGTAATCCGTGACGTTATGGCTTGTAATACCTTTGGCTCTTCTGCTGGTTGTCATTGTGTTGGTCCTGTCTTCTTCCATTCATTTTCACTTCCGATTGTGTAGACTTGGCAAGGATGACCGGGTGGAATTTGATATTAAGGCTGTATTTGGGTTAATTAAGTTTCATTATGAGCTGCCAGCACTCGTATATGAGGGTGTGGAGCGGGGAGTGAGGGTGAAGCTGGAAGAAAGCGGGATCGCACCCGTGAAGAAGGATTCCGATAAAGAGGAGCAAATTGACAAGGAGGCAGTGTCAGGCTGGATCGATAATATTAAGGCAGCGCTGCGGGCAACACGGGGGCTGAATACATGGCTGAAAGGGCTGATGGCCCATGTCAAAATATCAAAGCTCGACTGGTCGACAGATTTCTCGCTTGGCGATGCAGCCTATACAGCAACAGCAGCGGGGGCACTATGGGGAATGAAATGGAGTCTTATTGGCTGGGTTTCGCAATTCGTCCGGCTGCAGCACGCTCCGCGTCTGTTTGTGGCACCGGTGTTCCGCGATGAGCTGTGCTTCTCCACAGAGGCAGTTTGTGCGGGGAAACTGTCCTTGGCCTACACCCTTTACGCGGGAATTCTGCTGCTGCGCCGAATCACCAAAGTGGAGGGGGGACTGGCCCGGTGGAAACAGCTATTGAGCCACAAACATTAAGGGAAGCTCCAACTGTCCGGAAGAAAGAAATGACTTACATACAAATGTAGTGATATGGGAATGATATACGCTGTGGAAGAAAGAGTATTTCCCTAGAAGTTAAAGGAGGATAATAATATGAGTGACCATCCGATTCAAGGTCTGATGCAGACAGCGATGGAAAATATCAAAGGCATGGTGGATGTTAATACAATTGTCGGAGATCCTGTGGAGACACCGGATGGCAGCGTCATTCTGCCGATCAGCAAAGTGGCATTTGGTTTTGCCGCAGGGGGCAGCGACTTCCGGGTGGAGGATGATGCACCCGGTGTGAACGGCAGCGGATCCAACGTTAAAATGCTTCCATTCGGAGGCGGTAGCGGGGGTGGCGTATCCATTCGCCCGATCGCTTTTCTCGTAGTGGGCAGGGAAGGTGTGCATATTGTACCGCTTGATAATCAAACCCATCTGTTCGAGAAAATCATTGATGCAACTCCAGGGCTGATCGACAAAATCCAGAATATGTTCCAAAATGGAAATGGTGCTCCTGTCGGGGCGGAAGTAGTGGGTGTCCCTGTTGCAAAGCCAGCAGTTAAAACAGATCCTGCAGCCAGTAATTCATCGACACACTAGCGGAGAAATCAGGGATATCGCCTTAACCGGGCGGTATCCCTTTTTTTTTGAAATTTACCTAGTCGGTGTCCGCTCCTCATACATAGAGAGGACTTAAGAGAAGGACATACCTGTCAGCCTTGCTGCATACACTTGTACAACAAGTATGATCCGAGCCATAACCTGTCTTAAGAACTGAGAAGAAAGAAGCCGGAGGATGAACATGAAGAGATTAACTTTTAAATCGTCTTTGATCCTGATATTGTGCCTGCTGCTAGTTGGCTTGCTTCCACTGCCTGTACTCCGGGCCGAAAATAGTTCTATCTCCACTCATGCCAGGGCGGCGGCGCTGATTGACGTGGAATCCGGAAGGCTTCTCTACAGCAGCAGGGGAGATGAACCTATGCTGATCGCCAGTCTGACCAAAATTATGACCGCCATAGTGGCAATAGAAAATGGGGATTTGACCTCCAAGGTCAAAGTAAGCAAAACCGCTTTTGCGAAGGAAGGATCTTCACTGTTTTTGAAGCAAGGGGAAGAAATGAAATTGGAGGATATGCTGTACGGGATGATGCTGCGTTCGGGAAATGATGCAGCAACAGCAATAGCCGAACATGTCGGCGGTTCTGAGCAGGGTTTTGTCTATCTGATGAATCAGAAGGCGGAGGAGCTCGGTTTAACCCACAGTCATTTTGCCAATCCGCATGGCCTGGATGCCGAAGGCCATTATTCCAGTGCCAATGATCTGGCGGTGTTGACCGCCTATGCGCTCCACAATCCTGTATTCAAGGAAATCGTGAAGACGCAGGAGAAGACGGCGGACAATCCTTATGAGAAATGGGACTACAAATGGAGCAATAAAAATAAAATGCTGCGGCTCTATGAAGGGGCAGACGGCGTAAAGACAGGCTACACCAAAAAAGCGCTGCGCTGCCTTGTCAGCTCTGCCACAAGAAACGGACAGCAGCTGGTTGCGGTCACAATCAATGACGGAAACGACTGGAATGACCATGCATCCCTGCTGAATTTCGGTTTCAATCATTATCCCCTCAAAACATTAATCGAACGCGGTGAAGGGATCAGCGGATACAGCTACGTGACCAGCAAAGCCTTTGCCTACCCGCTTGGACAGGGAGAAGAGGCGAGGCTGTTTACCAAGCTTGAGCTGAAACGGGAAGCAGCTGCGCCGAAGCAGGCGCGCAGCAGCGATTTTGGCTTAAAAGGCGTGCTAGTCCTGCAGCTGGGCGGCCGGGAAATCGGCCGGATACCCGTTTATGAGCCGGAGCAGCTCCCTCCGGAACAGTCGGCTTATACCAAGAAGTACAGCGCGGCCCTAGCCCCTGCTTATCCGGCGGGGAACTGGCTGCAGGCGCTTGGCAGCGCGCTCCGGGCACTTTTTCAGCGGGGGGACAGCTGAACATATGTCGTTCCTAACATGTAGATAGAACCGGGATGGGGGAGGAGGGATACACATGATTAATGGAATCTGGCTCGGAATGATCCTGATCGGCTTCGTATTTGCCGCTGTGAACGGGCGGATGGACGAGTTTACAGCAGCCGTGTTTGACGGCGCCAAAAGCGGGGTTACGGTAAGCTTCGGCCTAATCAGCGTGCTGGTTTTCTGGCTCGGAATTATGCGGGTGGCCGAGGATGCCGGATTGCTCAGTAAAATCGCCAAGGTACTCGGACCCGTAGTCTCCTTTCTATTTCCCGATGTTCCGAAAGGCCATCCTGCGATCGGCTATATCCTTTCCAATATGAGCGCCAATCTGCTCGGCCTTGGCAATGCCGCAACGCCTATGGGCATCAAGGCGATGCAAGAGCTGCAAACGCTGAATCCGGACAAGGAGACCGCCACCCCGGCGATGTGCACCCTGCTGGCGCTAAATACGGCAAGTATTACGCTGATCCCGGCTACGCTGATAGCGATCCGGCTCAACTACGGCTCAGCCGATCCTGCCGGCATCGTCGGTACAACCCTGGCGGCGACTGCAGTCGCGACGATTGCAGCCATCGCCGCCGACAGGCTGTTCCGCAGGCTTACTCTTATGCGCAGGCCGCCGAAACCGCCGGCGGTAAAGTCCGGCGATTCAGCCGGAGGAAGCACAGCGCTTCCGCATTCTTCAATGAAAGGGTGAGCTTCCGTGTTCCAGCTAATCAGCCTTATCTCGGCCTGGGCGATTCCGGTCCTGATCACCTTTATTCCGCTATACGCCTATTCGCGCAAGATTCCAGTCTATGAGTCCTTTGTGGAAGGGGCCAAAGACGGCTTCGGCACGGCGATTGCCATTATCCCGCATCTCGTCGGCATGCTTGTCGCCATCAGCGTGTTCCGCGCCTCCGGTGCGCTGGATTTCTTCATGGGTTTCATCGCCCCGGCCCTCAAAGGCTTGGGTGTGCCGCCGGAAGTGCTGCCGCTCGGCCTGCTGCGTCCGCTGACAGGGACAGGCTCCCTCGCTTACACCACTGACCTGATCCGTGTCCATGGCCCGGACTCCTTGATCGGGATGATCGCTTCCACGATCCAGGGCAGTACAGATACGACACTGTATGTTCTGACCGTCTACTTCGGTGCTGTGGGTGTCCGCAACGGCCGCTATGCCCTTAAAGTCGGTTTGTTCTCAGACGTCATTGGTTTTATCGCTGCCATCGCCGTATGCCTGCTGGTGTTTGGGTAGCGGGCAACCGGGTGCCGCCGGAGTCTGCTTAATAGTCACGTGTTGGCGGGGATACTTTATCAATGAGAATCAGGCCGTCGAACTGCTCCTTCGGAACGAATTTCATCACCATCGGAGCAATGACCACCCTGGTGAGCCCGTCCTCAGCAGCATATTGAGGCTGAAATATCCATTTGTTGCTTGTGTTTGCTTTGCTGTGCTTGCTGAGGTCAACGAAGGTACTGGAGTATCCGCTTTGCATGATTCTTCCTTCTAAGGTTCCCTTTGGCATCGGCCCGATAGAGAATTCCTTCAATGTTGTAAGGTTTGCTGCTTTGCCCTTATTCATATAAAAGCCGACCACATACATCTTATCCTTCAGCTTCTGATGCAGCAGCTCGCCCATGCTGGTAAAGCTATTCTGCCATTTTCCTTGCTCGAAGATGCGCATGTCCGAAGTGTTTTTAGCCAAATGGTCGTTGTGGGCCCACAGTATGATCTTTTTTCCGGGGTATCTGACCTTCATCAGCCATTCCACATGCTCAGCCATTATTCTGTCCCGTGCCTCGTAAACTTCCCGCACATTGGCTACCTGCCCTTGCGTTAAAAAATGCACCCTGTCTTCCAGTCCTTTCAGAATTGTATCTGCTGTGTGGGGGGCACTGGGATAAATAGCGTCGAACTGTTGCCGGCGTTCCTGGATGTACCTGATGAATTCTTTATATTTAGGAACATACTTTTGAATGACTTTTGCTATTTGCTGCTGGTAAATTGGATTGCTCTTGTTCTCCAGAGCGTATTGTTCGATCAGCCCATAATAGGTTTTAATGGCTTCATTATCAAAGTCCATAAAGGCTTTGCCATAGTCCTTATTCACCTTAGAAATGAAACTGCGCGTAGCTACTGCAAACAATGGGGAGGTATACTGCATATCATATCCGGCCAGCTGTAAAGGCTTGTCCGTCTGGCGCGATTGTTTGATGTAGTTGAACAGCTCCAGGGTTTCTGCGGATTTCCAGACGTCAAATATTGAATTGTCCATCATCTCTGCGGCGGTTAATTCATCAGCAACATCGTTGACGACGGAAGCTTCAGCCAGACCTGATTCAAAAGCGATGACCTCAAATCCCAATTCCTCATGCAAATATTTTACCAGCCTCGTCTTCATGCTGGCGTATTCTCCTACCCGGTGAAAGTTCTCGCCAAGGCTAACGACCGTTTTGTCCTTCAGCAGCGGCTTCAGGAAAGAAAGATCACTGTAATCCTCGCTTGTCAGCGATTTAATCTCATGCGCGTATGGCAGCGGATTCGGAGCCGGCTGTGCGGCAGACACTAGGGACCCTCCAAGCAGCAGCCCAAGTACAGATGCAACTGTGAGCGTTCGAGTTTTCCATGATCCTTTAAACAACATACGTATTCCTCCATTGCTAGATATAGTGTAATTGCAGTCTCTTTAAGCCTAAGGTGCCCAAGCCTTCGTAACAATCGATTTACATGACTAATTCCTTACATGCAAATCATGTTATGTTCGCATGTGCTGTTCGCTATGAGGGGACGGTTTCTATGCGGCGCGAAAATTAGCACCAATTCCTCACCCTGCTCGCCTCCCCTTCATATGCTATTGCAGCAATACGGAGGGAGGCCGACATGGGATGGAATATAAAGGTTTTATTCTGCATCATTCCCGCTGTCCGTCTATTAACGGCAAGGGCTTTGACTTTTGGGTCGGGGCAGACGGCGGGATTTATGCCGCCCCGCTGCTGACAGATCCGGATTATATCCACGTTTGTCTGGAAGGGGATTTCGGAGCGGAAGACAATGTCCCTCCACTTGCGGGGCGCAAAGAGCAGTTGTTTACGGCAGGTAAATTGATTCTGGAGCTGGCTGCCCGTTACCACATTTCCCCTTTGCTGGTGGAACCACACAGCAATTCTTGTCCCGGAGCATTTTTTCCATGGAATGAACTTGTGATTTATGCCTCTGATGGTTATCATTAACCTGAGGTGAGTAGTCGAAAATGGAAAGATTACAGAAAATATTGGCGCAAGCAGGTGTTGCGTCCAGACGCAAGTGTGAAGAAATGATTTTGGCCGGTAAAGTGGAAGTCAACGGGGAACTCGTAACTACGCTTGGCACGAAGGTGGACCCCGAACAAGATATTATTAAAGTTTCCGGGCGTTTGATCCGGGGAGAGAACAAGATTTACATTATGTTTAACAAGCCCAAGGGTGTCATTACAAGCGCATCTGATCCCAAGGGCCGCAAGGTGGTTACGGATTACCTGAAGGGCATTAACGAGCGCGTATACCCTGTAGGCCGCTTGGACTATGATACGGAAGGATTACTGCTGCTGACGAATGACGGTGAGTTTGCCAACTTGCTCACGCATCCGAAGCACCATGTACCGAAGACGTATTTGGCCACGGTCAAGGGTGTGCCGCATGGCACTGCACTGGACAAGCTGAAGGCAGGCATTAAGCTGGAGGACGGTATGACCGCTCCGGCGGAAGTCGAATACAAAGATGTGGATGAAGTCAACAAAGAAACTGTAATCAGCATTACGATTCATGAAGGGCGCAACCGTCAGGTCCGGCGGATGTTTGAAGCGATTTCCCATCCTGTAATCCGTCTGAAGCGAATTTCCTTCGGAGATATTTTGCTGCAAAATCTCAAACGCGGCTCTTACCGCCACCTGACCAAAGATGAAATCAATCATTTGCAGCAAATGGCCAAGGCTGGAGCGCTTAAAGCAAATACGACACGCAAGGACACATAAAGTTCACATTTCCCCCTCCTAAAACTGTGACAATATTCGGTATAATGTTCATAGGATGTTCACACCTAACAAACAAAGTATGAGTTGCGTCACAGAAGGGGGCTTCGCGTGTGGGCAAAGCGAGAAAGCCGATTCAAATCGTAATTCTGTTTTTGATACTTTTGCTTGGAGGTTATGCAATCGGTTCCTCCGTATTCGGAGGAGACGGAAAACCCCGGGAGGGCGGAAGGGCGCCGTCCTTTGAACTGTTGGGACTAGACGGTTTGACCCATACGCTCGAAGAGTACAAGGGCAAATCGGTTGTGCTTAATTTTTGGGGCTCATGGTGCGGCCCTTGTGTGAAGGAAATGCCTGCTCTGCAGGCGCAGTGGGAGAAATGGAAAGATCAAGGTGTAGTGGTCGTGGGGGTTAACGTCGGCGAGGATCAGATGACAGTGGAGAATTTTGTTAAGCTTGTCGAAATTGATTTCCCGATTGTCATGGACACCGGACGGGATGCCGTCCGCAGCTATGGCGT
The DNA here is from genome assembly GCF_038593145.1 of Paenibacillus sp. FSL L8-0340. Lineage (NCBI taxonomy): Bacteria > Bacillati > Bacillota > Bacilli > Caryophanales > Paenibacillaceae > Paenibacillus > Paenibacillus sp. FSL L8-0340. The sequence goes on along the minus strand of NZ_CP151967.1, from coordinate 4,998,122 downwards.
ATCCCCATTGCCCACCACCTTCTTTATTGATAAGAAGGGCAAAGTGGACAGCATTCATATAGGCCAGCTGGATCTGAACTCACTGGAGTCCCAGATCGGAAAGCTGGTGAACGAATGAAGAATCGGACGCCGCTGATCAGCAATACCAAATGCGAATGCGGGCATCAGAATCCGGTAGGTACCGTTCTGTGCGAAGCCTGCGGCAAACCGCTGGAGGAGAAGGAAAGTTCCTCGGGAGAGAATCTTGAAATGCGCTACGATGGAGTTGCCCGCCGTTCACAGCGTGTGAATCCCGGAGTGATCGACCGCGTGTGGAACTTTTTTTCCTCTGTCAAAATAGCGATTTACCTGATTGTGCTGACGCTGCTGGGCTCCATGCTGGGTACGATTTTCCCGCAGGAGAGTACTTTTCTGAACATTGATGCCTCAACGTATTACAAAGAAACGTACGGAACAGCCGGGAATATCTATTATAGACTTGGACTTTCGCACACCTATGAATCCTGGTGGTTTGTAACCCTGCTGGTAATGATCGGAGCTTCACTGGTGATCTGCAGCCTGGACCGCGTACTTCCGCTGTACAAGGCGCTCACCCGACAGAAGATCCGCAAGCACCGGCAGTTTCTGACCCGCCAAAAGGCTGTTCTGGTCACTGGTGTACAGGAAGATCCGGAGACTTGGGTGGCCGGAATTGTAGAGCCGCTTAAGAAAAAAGGCTACCGTGTAAGGACAGAGGGGGGCGCTCTGCTGGCTGAGAAGCACCGTTTCAGCCGCTGGGGACCCTATGTCATACATATCGGCCTGATTATTTTTTTGCTCGCCGTACTGGCGAGAGGACTTCCGGGACTGAATATGGATCAGCATCTCGCTTTTCCGCAAGGGGAAATGACTAGGATTCCGGATACCACTTATTATTTACTCAATGAGAAGTTTACAGTGGAATTTTACTCGGAAGCAGAGATGCCTGAGGAATTCCGCGGCAGGAAAGTGCTGCCGAAGCTGTATGAGACAAAGGCCAAGCTTTATGAATGCACCGCCGATTGTGCCGATCCTTCGAAGGAGCCGCAGCTCGCAGAGGTGATCTCCCATGATATTCGTGTGAATTCACCGCTCAGCTACAAAGGTTTGAAAGCGTATCAGTTTGATTATGATCTGACCCCTGTACTGCGCTCAGTACAGCCTGAGCTGGTGAATTCAGCTACGGGTGAGGCATTCGGCAAGTTCAAGCTGGAGATGAAGAACTCTCAGCGCATCTTTCAGGTCGGTCCCTACACCCTGGAGCTGAAAGAGAAATATATGGATTTCGGTCTGAACGAGGAGGGGCAGCCGGTATCCAAGTCACCTTATCCGAATGCGCCTGCATTCCTTTTTCTGATTACGGGGCCGGACCTGCCGGGGGAAGGGCAGCAATATTTCTATTTTCCGAAGGCGATTGACAAGGATCAGTTCCAGCAGCAGACGATCAACGATAAGCTGGGAGGCGGCAGCCGGTTTCTGGAGCTTGAAGTGAAGAGCATGAGCGATGTTGATTTTGCAGAGTCCACCTCCTTCCTCAATGTACGTGTGGACCGTGCAATGCCCTTTGTCTGGATTGGTGCCGGGATCGTAATGCTTGGGCTCGTGCTCGGCTTCTACTGGCAGCATAGACGCATCTGGCTGACGCTGGAGAACGGAGAACTTGTACTGGGTGGCCATACGAACAAGAATTGGTTCGGCTTCCGCCGTGAGATCGTTTCTATTCTGAAGAAGATAGACATGACAGTCGATGAAAAATCATTGGACAACGGAGGAGGCATGGCATGAGCTTGCTCGATTTCAGCAGTGATGTCTTTATCATCGCATTTTTCTTATACAGCGGTGCGTTTATGTTGTTCACAATCGCTATTATGGGGCGCAGGTGGTCTGGCAGAAAACCGGAAGAGCATACCGCGCGCTGGGGCAGAATCGCGTTTATAGTTTCCTCTTTGGGCCTCATTTGCCACATGGCTTATTTCATCACCCGCTGGATGGGATCGGGTCATATTCCGGTCAGCAATATGTATGAGTTCATGACCTTTTTATCCATGATGGTGATGGTTGCCTTCACAGTAATCTTCGCCATCTACCGCAAGATCATTCTCGGCGTCTTTGCGGTACCGATTTCCATCATCGTTATGGCTTATGCGGCAGTATTTCCGCAGGAGGTTCAGCCGCTGATACCTTCTTTGAAATCCATCTACCTGAACATTCATGTTACCCTGGCCGCCTTGGGCGAATCTTTCTTCGCAGTCGGCTTCGCAGCCGGTCTGATGTATCTGCTGCGCACAGTGAATTTCGACAGCGCGGAGCGGAGCGACCGCAAGCAGCAGCGGCTGGTCGAATTTACTCTCTTTTCGATCATTGTTATAATAGGGTTTCTTGGGAGCGTCTTTGCTTTTCGCGGCGCCGGATACGAAACTGTTTTCGTTCGTTCTAACGTTACGATTGACAGCCCCGGGCAGGAAGATAGTACAATAGAAAGAGTGAGCTATAAAATGCCGCCGATTGTGGCGCCGTATCATAGCGAAATTGAGCAATTCCAGTCGTTTCTCGGCATGAAGGAGCCTCTCTTCGAAGCGCCTTCATGGATGAATGGTGTCAATGCGGGACGGAAATTCAACACGGTTATCTGGTCGCTGATCTCCGGCACGCTTATCTATGGACTCCTGCGCCTCATTGCCCGCAAGCCGTTAGGCAAGGCCATACACCCGGTACTGGACGGAATCGATGAGAATGACCTCGACGAAATTACGTACAGGGCTATAGCCATTGGATTCCCGATCTTTACACTGGGTGCACTGATATTTGCCATGATCTGGGCTCAAGTAGCCTGGGGCAGATTCTGGGGCTGGGATCCCAAAGAAGTGTGGGCTCTCGTCACCTGGCTGTTCTACAGCGCCTATCTCCATTTGCGGCTGGCCCGCGGATGGCAAGGGCGCAAATCCGCGTGGCTTGCCGTACTCGGCTTTCTGGTCGTAATGTTCACCTTGGTGGGCGTTAATCTGGTCATCGCCGGGCTTCATTCTTATGCGGGGACGGACTGAGCAACTTTGTTTACTATCGCAGCACTTGGTTTTAAGATAACGTTCTACTGTATTTGATGAAGGGGTTGTTGTGAAATGGCAGAGCATTTGAATAGAATTCTGGTGGTGGATGATGAAGAGCGCATTCGCCGCCTGCTAAAGATGTACCTTGAAAAAGAAGGCTACGAAATCGACGAAGCGGAAGACGGCGAAATTGCTCTGCGCAAAGCAACGGCCAATGATTATGGCCTTATTTTGCTGGATGTCATGCTGCCGGGCATCGATGGGATTGAAGTGCTGACGAGACTCCGAGGGGTCAAATCTACTCCTGTTCTGATGCTGACCGCCAAGGGCGAGGAAATCAACCGGGTCCAGGGCTTTGAAATGGGTGCAGACGACTATGTGGTTAAACCGTTCAGCCCGCGGGAAGTGATCTATCGGGTCAAGGCCATTATGCGCCGTTCTTCGGCAACGGCCTTTTTATCCAAAGAGAGCAATTCCAGCAACAATATCGTTTTCCCGCATCTTATTATTGAGCATGATGCACACCGTGTAACTGCAGGCGGCCAGGAAGTAAGCCTGACCCCGAAGGAATACGAGCTGCTGCATTATTTGGCTATCTCGCCGGACAAGGTATTCTCGCGCGAAGAGCTGCTTAAGGATGTGTGGAATTACGAGTTTTTCGGAGATTTACGTACAGTGGATACCCATGTCAAACGGCTTCGCGAGAAACTGAATAAAGTTTCACCGGAATCAGCAGCGATGATCACCACAGTATGGGGCGTAGGCTACAAGCTCGAGGTACCTAAATAAGTGAATTTCTGGAGAAGTCTTGTCGGCAAGCTGTGGATCACGATCATCTGTCTGGTTGCTGTCGTGCTCATTACGGTGGGGCTGTCTCTGCTGCCTTATATCGACAGCAACTTCGCCAATTCCGGGGCGATTAAACGTTTGTTCATGTATGCCTGTATGATCGGGTTCTCGTTGACGACATTTTTTGCCTTGTTTTTATTTACTAAGATTACCCAGCCGATGCAGCAGGTCATTGAAGCGGCCAACAATATCCGCAAGGGTGAATACGGGACAAGGCTGACACTTGTGACGAGCGACGAAATTGGTCAATTGGCCACTTCATTCAACCATATGGCTGAAGAGCTGGAGGAGAATATCCGTAGTTTGAACCACGAGAAGGGTCATCTGTCGAGTGTTCTGCGCAGCATGAGCGATGCCGTCATCACGTTTGACATCGAAGGCCGGATTATATTGACCAACCCGCACGGCCAAAAACTGCTTCAAGCCTGGAAGGATTTAGACCACGAGCAGGAAAGCGATTCTGAGCTTGATCCTGATGCGGTTGCTTCAGGCGATGTGCCGCCGCCGCTACGGCCGCTGTTCTTCAGCACGCTGAGACAGGGAAGCGACGAGCGTTCTAATGTGCATGTCCGCCAGGGAGTCTGGTCGGTTCATATGGCTCCGCTTTATTCGGAAGGGAATATCCGCGGCGCTGTAGCGGTTCTGCGTGATGTGACTGAAGAGGTGCGCCTGGAGAAAATGCGCACGGACTTTGTGGCCAACGTATCGCATGAAATCCGCACACCACTCTCGATGATGCAGGGCTACAGCGAGGCGCTGCTGGATGGAATGGCCTCCTCGCCGGAGGAGAGCAGCGAGCTGGTGCAGGTTATCCATGATGAATCGCTGCGTATGGGACGGCTGGTTAAGGATTTGCTGGATCTTGCCCGCATGGAGGCAGGACATACGGATATGGCCAAGTCGCAGGTGGATATGGATGAGCTGCTGGAACGCATATACCGAAAGTTTTCCGTACGGGCCAAGGAACGGGAGATTCATTTGGAGCTGACCAAGTCTGGCGATATACCGCTCCTTAAGGCTGCTGACGAAGATAAGCTGGAGCAGGTTCTGACAAATCTGCTGGATAATGCATTCCGCCATACACCCGCAGGCAAGCACATTACCATTGTCACCAGCACGGTGATTCTGGAAGGCCGGCGTTACCTGGGGATTGAAGTCCGGGATGAAGGAGTCGGCATTGCACCGGAGGATCTTCCTTATATTTTCGAACGTTTCTACAAGGCAGATAAAGCTCGTGTCCGTGGGGAATCCGGGGGAACGGGATTGGGACTGGCGATCGTTAAAAATATCGTCGAGTCGCATCAAGGGCAAATTACCGCGTACAGCAAGCTTGGCGAGGGGACAACCTTTACGCTGCGGCTTCCTGTCGAAAAACAGTAAACGCTTGACTCAGCATGACAGCGCCTCTGACAGCAGAGGTGCTTTTTGTTGAAACTAGCACTTTAATCTTGTTCACCGTGGAACATCTTGCAGCAAATCAAGGAGGCATCTATCATGATTTTATCGTTGGACCAAGGCACGACCAGCTCACGGGCGATTATGTTTGATCTGGAAGCGGGCATGCTCTCCCAGGGTCAGTATGATATTAAACAATCTTTCCCCCGTCCAGGCTGGGTTGAGCATGACCCGGAGCAAATCTGGGAAAGCCAGCTTGCCGCAGCCAGAGATGCTATCAGCGGAAGTCGGGTCCCGGCTGCGGAGATTTTGGCCATCGGCATCACCAATCAGCGGGAAACTGCGCTCATTTGGGACAGGGTTACAGGTGTGCCGATTTATCCGGCCATTGTCTGGCAGGACCGGCGCACGGCGGAGCAGTGTGAGGACATTAAGCGGCAAGGTCTTGCCGCTGAAATTGCCGAGAAGACTGGACTTGTCGTCGATGCCTATTTCTCGGCAACAAAGCTGGCCTGGATTCTGGACCATGTGCCGGGCTCAAGGGAACGTGCCGAGCGGGGAGAGCTGCTTGCCGGAACCATTGACAGCTGGCTGATCTGGAAGCTCACCGGAGGCGCTGTGCACGCCACGGACGTGACCAATGCTTCACGTACGATGCTGTTTAATCTGCATGAGCGCAAATGGGATGAGCGGCTTATCAAAGTTCTGCGCATCCCCCGCGCCATTCTCCCGGAGGTGCGGATGTCCGGTGGAGAATTCGGCGTAGCCCAGGCACAGTGGTTCGGTGCGGAAATTCCTATCCGCTCCGTCCTTGGCGATCAGCAGGCCGCATTGTTCGGCCATACCTGTCTGGATGCCGGCAGCGCCAAAAATACATACGGCACAGGCTGCTTTATTCTGATGAATACAGGTACAGAAGCAGTCGTCTCCACTCATGGGCTGCTGACCACCGTAGCCTGGGGCATGGGCGATGAATTGTATTATGCGCTCGAAGGCAGTGTCTTTGTGGCTGGTGCAGCCGTCCAGTGGCTGGAGGAAGGACTGGGGCTGATTACCGGCCCCTCGGACTCGGAGGACAAAGCAAGGGAAGTGGAGGACAGCGAAGGTGTCGTGGTCGTACCGGCCTTCACCGGCCTAGGGGCGCCTTATTGGGATATGTACGCCCGCGGCGCGGTGTTCGGACTGACCCGGGGGACTACGGCAGGTCACCTGGTGCGGGCCACGCTGGAGTCGCTGGCTTTTCAGTCCCGGGATGTGATTGGGGCGATGGAAAAAGACGCCGGGATGCCGCTGACCGGACTGCGCGTGGATGGCGGCGCTGTCCGCAATGATCTGCTGATGCAGTTTCAATCAGATATTCTAGGCAGTGAGGTGACCCGCACCACCTATGCGGAGACGACGGCTCTGGGGGCAGCGCTGCTGGCCGGACTCACCTCAGGGATTTGGTCAAGAGAAGAGCTTGAGAGCTTCAACAAGGCCGAGAAGGTGTTCTCGCCGCTGATGGAGCAGGAGGAACGGGAACGCCGCTATGGCGCCTGGAAGGATGCTGTAGCGCGTACCATGGGCTGGGAGAAGCATGAGGGGCGTCAGTAAGCAGGAATGTATTCATGTACCGATTTGGAAACGAGTTTTACCAACACCCCATCACGCAAGCGGCGCTCAAGAAGAGTAGGTTCTTCTTGAGCGCCGTATTTGTTCTGGCGGGCTTTAGCCGGAAGGACGCAGAAATCGTGGATAACCGCTGTCCGGGAGTCAACTTTATTAACTCTTATCAGTCCAACCAGCATCAGCTCAGAAAACCGGTTAACTGTTCCCCGGCATGGCAGAGGAAAGCAGCATCACCGTTCTCCGGTCCCAGACTCTCAACGCCAACTCTCAGATTGCTCCCATCGGAATTTTTACAGAGCAGCTCCAGCGACTTCACAGCCGCAGTAGATTCTTCCGAGAAATCAGTCATTTTGTTAATTACATATTCTCCCATAACGGCTGCTACACTTCAACCGCGGAAATGATCTCTAAATTCTCAAGACCAGCCTTGCGGCCCAGCCGCGCCAGCTGCATTTTAAGGATCGGATTGTTTTCCAGCGTCAGCTTAACCTTCACAAATCCGTCGCTCTTGAACATCACGAAGCAGCTTTCCAGCAGAGGCACCACATCTGGAGCGGTTACATTTAACCTTATACAATCAATTTTTAGTTCATAGTCGGCTGGGTTAATAGGATTGATCGTTTGCTGATAAGTTTGGATAGACCGGAGACCGTCCTCTTCAGAGAAGGTGCCTTCCAATTCGATTTCGATGACTTTCTGTTCCACATCTTTCTTTAAAATAAATTTCCCCATCTGTACATCACTCCCGTTAGTGGATTGCTGAACATGAGGGGGCAGCTAAACTTGCCTTTGCGGTCCTCATGTATATCTGTTCATATAGATAACCATGAATTTCATGTATATGCAATAATAAAGTCGAAACTTGTATTAATTTGTCACAAAATATCAAAAAAAAACCTCTTCAGGATACAGCTGATAATCAGCCATAATCCATAAAGAGGTCTCTGAGCAGGATACGCTTAATCTAGAACTTGAAGATGTGAATGGTCTTTTGCAGCTGGAATACAGCTTGCGTCATTTTATCTGTCTCTTCGGCTACGGATTGCAGGGCATTGATTTGCTCATTCATGGCTGCAGATACCTCTTCGGTTCCGGCTGCCGTCTGCTGGGTAATCGCGGAAATATTCTCAATGGCGCTGGAGATTTTGAGTGCACTTTCCAGCATGAGATCACTTTCAGCAGAGAAGGAGGCGATTTGCTCGGTTATGTACTGAACACTTTGCACAATTTGCGCGAAAATATGAGCGGTCTCAGTGATCATCTCGTTCTGAACCTGCACGACCTCTTCGTTGATGGCAATATTGTCGATTGCCTGCTTGATGTCGGCTTCGATACTGCGTACCAGCCCGAATACTTCCTTAGTAGAAGCGGTGGACTCCTCGGCAAGCTTGCGGACCTCCTGGGCTACCACGGCGAACCCCCGGCCATGCTCGCCTGCGCGTGCGGCTTCAATGGATGCGTTCAGCGACAGCAGGTTGGTCTGCTCGGCAATTTCGGTGATGGTCTTCGTAATCATGGTAATTCCCCGGGCATTTTGTGAAAGGGCATCAATCGTATCGGCCACCTTTTGCGTAGCCTGAATATTTTTACGCATGCCTTCTGCCTGAGTGTCAACGGACACACGTCCTTTTTCGACCAGCTCCAGCGTATGTATAGAACGTTTATTCATTTCTTTAGTTGAGCTTGTGTAGTTAGAAACTTTGGTTTCTATGTCTTTGATGGATTCCGTCATATCTGCAATATCCACGGATATCTCATTGGCGCCCAGGGCCAGCTCGTTGGAAGAAGAGGCAACCTGTGCCATGACAATCTTGAGATTCTGGTTCTTGTCTTCAATACCCCGGCTCGCGTCCATTACCTGGCGGGTAATTCCCGAAGCTTCCGTCAGAATCTTCTTCAGCTTCTCGATCATCGTGTTGAACGAGCGGCTGATGTCGCCCATGGCCCCGCTTTCGTCCGCACGGCTTGTGAAATCTCCTTTGGCAATCGTGTGCGTCACATTGGAAATGTCGTCAAACGAAGATGTAAGCGTTCTCTCAATAAATCGTGAAAGAGGATAAGTCAGCGCTGAAAGCACCACAACAAGAATAATTCCGATCAGGATCTTGCCCATGATCAATAAAGTAATCAGAACAGGAACTGCGAATAATGCGGCAATCAGATAACAACCGGCAACTATTCTCTGTTTTAACGGAAGCTTGTTCATCCAGTCCATAATAACTATTTCCCCCTAATAAAAGTGTTGTGTATTGTAATATTATAGGCGATTTTAGGAGGTTTGGTCTATTGTAAGAACTGACATAAATTTAAGATAGGAATAATCTAAAAAATGCTGCAGGTTATCTAAAAAATGACTCCTATATTTTTGTGAATGCTGAAATTATGATTATATATGATTACGCTTTCAATCGTTATATAACAATTGCCTAAGGAGGTTCTGTTAGAAAGGGGAATTTGTAATCGAATTTCAATGCTCACTACTTTTGAAGGAGGCAATATGAAATGTTGAAACGCGCAATTTCCTCGGCCACCGCTTTACTCCTTTTGTGGTCAACACTTGCAGGAGCAGCACCTGCAACTTCCTATGCAGCAGCGTCAACTACGGAAGCCCTGGTTCCCTATTATAAAGCCTCACTGCCTGTGGATACCCGAGTGGCGGACTTGCTGGGACGGATGTCTCTGGATGAGAAAATCGGGCAAATGGTGCAGGCGGAGCGTGCATCCGTCACACCGGAAGATGTCAAGAAGTATCACTTAGGTTCGGTTCTCAGTGGCGGAGGTTCTTTCCCGAACGGGAAGCAATTAGACAGTACTCGTGAGAAGTGGGAGGCACTGGTGGATTCCTATCAAGCAGGTGCTTTATCAACACCACTGGGTATTCCGCTTCTCTATGGGGTTGATGCGGTACATGGTCAGAACAATATCATGGGTGCGACCTTATTCCCACATAATATAGGTTTAGGAGCCACACGAAATACAGAACTTGTCGAACAAATTGGGATCGCAACCGCACAGGAGGCTAAAGCATCTGGAACGAATTGGATCTTTGGTCCTACCATTGCTGATCCGCAACATATAAATTGGGGCCGGACGTATGAAGGCTTCAGTGACAACCAGTCCCTTGTAGCTGAAATGGCCTCTGCGTACATAAAGGGACTGCAGGGAAAAAACATTGGCGAGTTGAAGAATAGTGATCGGGTGATCGCCTCCGCAAAACACTTTCTTGGAGAAGGGTTAACGGATAATGGAGTGAATCAGGGCGATATCACCGGGATGACTGAGCAGGAAGTGCTCGACCTGAATCTGCCTATGTACAAAAAGGCTATAGAAGCTGGGGCAAGGACGGTAATGGCTTCCTATAACAGTATCCAAGGATTGAAGATGCACGCGAACAAACGTATTCTCACCGATGCGCTGAAGGGTACAGGCGAGGGCCAGCTTGGCTTCACGGGCTTTGTTATTACGGACTATAATGCCGTGCAGCAAATCAACAAGGATTGGGAGGGTAATGCAGTCAGTGGATTGAAGAACCAGATTAAAGTAGCTGTGAATGCCGGCGTTGACATGTTGATGATGCCAGCCGATTGGAAAGTAACCATCACTCACCTGAAGGCACTTGTAGAGGATGGATCAATTAGTCAAAGCCGTATAGATGACGCAGTAACGCGTATTTTGCGCGTTAAGTTTGAGTCAGGTGCATTTGAGCATCCGATGACGGATCAGAGTCTTGTGACTACCTTCGGCTCTAAATCACACCGTGCGCTTGCCCAGAAGGCAGTACGTGAATCCCTCGTTCTCCTGAAAAACGATAAGGTAAATGGTCAGCCGATCCTTTCCCGGCTTAAGAATATGAACAAGATTTTTGTCGCAGGCAAAAGTGCAGATGATATCGGCATACAGTCGGGTGGCTGGTCCATCAGCTGGCAGGGTCTATCCGGGAAAATTACGGAAGGAACCACGATCCTTCAGGGGATTAAGAACACAGCTGGTGAATCAAAGAAGGTAACCTACAACAAACATGGCCGTGGCGCAGCAGGCAACGATGTCGCGATTGCTGTTATCGGTGAAAAGCCGTACGCCGAATCAAACGGTGATGGCCTGAACAGTCTCAAGTTGGATAAGGAAGATATTGCTACGTTAAATAATATCCGCAAATCTGGGGTTCCGACGATTGTTGTCCTCGTATCCGGAAGACCTTTGATCATAAATGATCAATTGGAGGATATTGCAGGGCTGGTTGAAGCTTGGCTGCCGGGAACGGAGGGGCAGGGAGTAGCTGATGTCCTTTTCGGTGATTACGAATTCACAGGTAAATTACCGATTCGTTGGCCTTTCTACACAGAGGCATACTCAGCTTTGAAGGCAGGCACCTCGAATTTAGAACAGCAATATATTCTGTTTGATTATGGGTATGGATTGACTAAAAACGAATCCACACCTGTTTTACCCGCTCTTCCGCAAAAGCCGGGCAACGCTCTCTACGCGAAAGTAGAGGCGGAGAGCTTCATACAACAGCAAGGGATACAGTTAGAGGGCACTGCTGATGTGGGTGGAGGCCAAAATATTAGCTATGCAGATGCAGGGGACTGGATGGAATATCTGATCGACGTTCCAGCAGATGGAGTGTTTGATATAGATTTCCGCCATGCCGGTGAAGGTGATACTACCGGATTTAACATTCTAAATGAGTCAGGTGTGAAACTCGGAGAGTTATCCGTAAACCGCACAGGAGCCTGGCAGAACTGGAAGACGACTACAGTTCATGACATTGCCCTTACAGCAGGTGTTCAGAAAATTAAGTTAGTGCTTAAGGCGGGCGGACTAAACTTAAACTGGTTTGGTTCCAAAGGCTTCTCACCCGCAGCGCCAGAAATTGATAGTGGGGGAATTGTAACCCCGGCACCGGTCATACAGGCGAACGCAGTAGAGAACTGGGTAACCACTGAACGGGATTCCGGGGATATGGGATGGTATTACGATCCTCGTTGGCAGGATGGTGACAAGAAGCTTGAACAGCAAGCTAATATCGACTTGACTGAGGTTGGAACGGCCATTGACCCTAAAGTTACAACGATTACTATTGATCCTAACAAAGAATATCAGTCGATGATGGGGATTGGAACATCGATGGAAGAATCGACTGTTTACAATCTGCTCAAGATGTCACCAGCGAAACAGGACGAATTACTGAAGAAGCTAGTGAGCAAGACTGAAGGCATTGGCATGAGTATGATGCGCGTGACGATTGGTTCGGCTGACTTTACAGCACAGAAGTTTTATTCCTATGATGATATGCCAAAGGGGGAAACGGACACAAGCTTAAGTCATTTCTCAATTCAGAAGGATATCGACTTCGGTATTATTCCGGCATTGCAGAAAATGGTGGCGATCAATCCGGAACTCAAATTTTTCGCTTCACCATGGAGTCCTCCAGGCTGGATGAAGACCACTGACAGCATGGTTAAAGGGCAGGTCAAGGATGAATACCTGCCTGTACTCGCGGACTATTATGTCAAATTCATTCAAGAGTATAAGAAGCAAGGGATTGTTATCGAAGCGATGACCTTACAGAACGAGCCTCTTCTTGAAATCGAATATCCCAGTACGAAAATGCCTTGGCAACAAGAAGCGGAGCTTGCCAAGCTGCTGAAGCAGAAGCTTACAGCAGCAGGACTGGACGTCAAGTTATGGATATTCGACCACAACCCGGGCGACACGATGTCTTATCCGGCTCCAATGCTGGCTGATTCTGAGAACTACGCAGCGATTGACGGAACGGCTTTCCATGATTACGGCGGCGATCTTGGGCTTATGTCTCAGCTGCATGATATGTACCCCGAGAAGAACGTTTACTTAACGGAACGTGCAGTATGGGGAACATTAGGTACGGATCGGATTGCACAGTATTTCAGAAATTGGGCAAGAAGCTATAATTCATGGGTCCTTATGCTGGATAGCGATATCAACACCCACCAGTGGGTTGGAACACCGGACCCGACGATGTTAATTCAGGATTCGTCGAACACCGATAATTATTGGCTGACGCCGGAGTATTACTTCGTGGGCCACTTCACAAAGTTCGTGAAACCAGGCTACACTCGAATCGACAGCAATTACGGTAATAAGGATAGTGTAACGAATGTATCCTTCATGAGTCCGGATAAGAAAACGATCGTTACGGTCGTTATTAACCAGACGGCATCAACACAAACGTTTAAGCTGGTGAGTGACGGAACACAAATTGCGGCAACATTAGCACCCAAGTCAGTAGCCACTTACCGTTGGAACCGTGACGTTCAAACGGTACCTGGGGAGGAGAAAGTGCTAAGTCTTACTCCGGATGTTTTGGATTATGATGTAAACGGCAAAGAAGTAACGTTGAATCTTAGCGGAGGCACCTTTAATAGTTTAAATGTAAATGACATTTCATTATCTGGTGAGGCAACGGATAAGGGTGTGACAGTAACCTCTGTTACCTACGCTACTTACAACCCGGATAAGGTTAAAGTAAAACTCGCATGGGATGGAACGCCTTATTATAATGATGTGAACCTGACCCTAAATGTACCGGCTACCGCCTATTCTGATTCTACTGATGGTAAGCCGCTTTCAGCGCTTATGAAGCTGAAAGGGACTGCAAGGCAGACACCGGCTACACCTATACCAGGTACCGTCAGCGCGGATGTTTACTATCAGTTCTCAGGAGTGGATTTTACGGAGGGATGGAAATTTACAGACATAGGAGCAGGGGACTGGGTAGACTTTAAGATTAATGTTCCGAGAGCCGGCAAATATGCATTTACGTTAAATGCTGTAGTTCCAAGTGGTGGAGGCAGTGCTTTCCAGATGAAATCTGATCATACAACGCTCGCCACATTTAACATTCCTTCCGGACCTAATACTTGGAATCTCATACGTACTTCGGCGGATTTGGAAGCAGGGGAGCAGATCATTAGAATTCTCGGCAGTGTGGGCACCTTTGAAATGCAGCATATTATAGTCGAAGAAGTGAGCCCTCATTCCGTGGACGGGGACGGCATCTTGAAAGTGGAAGCGGAGAGTTTCGTAAAAGCTGGTCAGAACGTGATCCAAGTAGGAGATCCAATTACAAACCTAGGTTATACAGCTGCGGGAACCTATATGGATTACTTAGTTACAGTACCGAAGTCCAGCAACTACAAAGTTAAATATAATTATGCGACTCCACAAGGCGGAGTTTCCGTATCGCTGCAGACGAAGGGTCAAACAACCGGTACCACAAGCTTGCCAAGTACTGGTGGCTGGGTTGTCTATTCTGAAGCGGCTTCGATCCTTCCTTTAACAGCTGGCACGCAGACCATTCGGCTTGTCATTAATGGCGACGGAGTAAACTTGGACCGGTTTCAGCTTGAGCCAACGGATTCCGCTCCGGCGCCGGTTTTTGAAATGGCTGCAGCACCTCATGTCTTGTATGAAGATAGTCAAAGGGATGACGAGCAAATCGTAAAGCTCAATACGAATATCGTTGACGGGAAAATCTACTACACAACAGACGGTACACTTCCAACAAAGAACAGCACATTATATACGGGTCCTGTCTCAGTGTCACCTGCGAAAGTCCTTCGGGCTATTGTCGTAAAAGCGGGGATGGATGACAGTTATGTCTCCTTCTATGCAGCAGCAGCGGCATCACCGCAAGCAAGTCCAGGTGCGGGAAGTTATAACAGCCTGGTCAATGTGAATCTAACAAGTAGAACCAAAGGAGCAACTATTTATTATACTACCGATGGTACCGTACCGACGACGACAAGCCTCTTATATCAGGGACCGCTTACGGTTACTTCTGATACGACGATCAAAGCAGTTTCTATTAAAGACAGCTTGAATCATAGTGCTGTCGGTGAATTCACTTTCAATATTACTAATAATCCAAATCCGAATCCCAGTACGAACCCAGTAACAAATCCCGTAACAACCCCAGGGACTACCCCGGTTGATAATGGGCAAAAGGCGATGATCAAAGCTCCGAAGCCTGTAGTAAATCCTAACACAGGACGCGCAACAACAACGATAGCAAGTGCAGATTTGAAAGCAGCGCTACAAGCTGCGAAACCAGTCAAAGGAGTCCCAACGGTCTTTATAGAAGTTGAGGAATTAGCAGGACAAAAGGGATACGAAATACTTCTTCCTGTTGAGAATCTGACGACGGGGACTTTAACCTCGAAGCTGGAAATTGTTACGGCCATTGGGAAGATAATCGTGCCAAGTAACATGCTAAGCAGAACTGTTGCGAGTGGTGTAGACAACATTGGATTAACGATTGCAGTAGCGGATATTACTGAGGATGGGGTGAAAGCAAAGATTGGGCAACATCCCGTCATCGGGCTGACCTTACGAGCCGGTAATCAGGTCATTGAATGGAATAATCCGAAAGCACCGGTAACGGTGTCTATTCCTTACACGCCTTCGGCAACGGAATTGGCCCATAAGGAGCAAATCACTATCTGGTATATCGATGGACAAGGAAATCTAATATCGGTTCCAAGCGGCCGTTACGATGAAAAAACCGGAATGGTTAGTTTCACCACGACACATTTCGGCACATTTGCTGTAGCGTATGTTAATAAATCTTTTACAGATATCAGTAAGCACGGGTGGGCAAGGCAGGCAATCGAGGTTCTGGCGTCCAAGGGAGTGATACAGGGCACATCAGATACGACATTTGCCCCTAATGCAAAGATTAAAAGAGCGGACTTTATCGTATTATTAGTCAAAGCACTTGGACTTACAGAAGTAGCAGGTGATAACTTTGCCGATGTCAAATCCACGGCTTATTATGCAGAGGCTATTGGCATAACTAAGAAGCTCGGGATTGTCCAAGGAAAAGGCGGCAATGTCTTCGAACCGGAAGCAAACATCACGAGACAAGAAATGATGGCTTTGGCCAACCGGGCATTGAGTGCTGCGCAGATTCATTTGGAACAGGGATCTGCAGCGGACTTGGCAGGGTTTGATGATATTAAGAAGATCGGACCCTTCGCGGTTGAAGACATAGCAACGCTGGTCAAGAATGGAATCGTGTCTGGTAACGGGACCCTTGTGAATCCGCTTGGGACTGCAACCCGTGCTGAAGCTTCGGTTATGATTTATAAGATGTATAATTTGCAATAACTAAGTGCTGTTGTAGTTGAATGAAGATAAGGCCAATCGGAAGGTTCCGGTTGGCCCTTTTCTGGTTTTTAAATACCCTTTTAAACTTTCAGTTTGTAGGTTCAAGGTAACCGATCATTTTCTGGTACTGTGTTGGGGTCAGACCCGTCCATTTTTTGAAAGTAGTTCTAAAATGCCGCTCCTCCTGATACCCCACTTGCTTGGCAATTGTATATATTTTGTAGTTTTGCTTCAATAGTTCCTTCGCTTTTTCCACACGGAATTGATGCAAATAATCCAAAAAGTTAATCCCTAGTTCTTGTTTGAATAAAGAGCTTAAGTAGGTATTGGATACATAAGTTTCCTTTGCGACAGATTCCAGCGAGATACTGGTGTTGTACTTCTGAATAATCCAATCAAGTGCAGCTTGAACGGTTCGGTGAAGAGGCTTCTGCCGGGAGTCAATTTCAACGATGCTTTGAATGATTTTTTGCATAATGGTAGCCAGCTCTTCTAATGTCTCGATCAAGGGAACTTTCTCCACCCAATTAATGAGATCATCCTTCCATTCGAAGGCGGTATGATTACGTTCCTGTGAGAATTTTTGCAGCTCTAGAATGAAGATCGTGGCCCGCAGATTGACTTCCGTTTTATCATATTGAGAGGTGTTGCGGATATAATTCAGCCAATGGTCCAGATGATCTAATGCTTGTTCATAATTATGATTTTCCAAGTTGAGCTTTATTTCTTTCTCCAGTTGCTGTAGTTCTTCATTCTCCAAGATGGAGGTTTGAACCAGACCGCGCTGATTATATTCGGAAAAAAGAAATACCCCGCCTTTTCCTTTGTAAAACCGGCCTGCCATGGCTTCCAAGGCTTCCGTGTACGCGCTATGTACTTCATCCAGAGATGGTTTTACGGAAGAGATGGCTATACTGATGGAAATTTTCAAGAAGGTCTCCATATTCTTCTGGAGTTCTTCCATCTTTTTCTTCAAAGAGGTACCGGTCTCATGATCAGGGATGTTGGCCAGCCATAATATTTCCTCTCCGTAGCTAATCGGTTCTATAAACCCATGGAATAGAGGCAGCAATGTCTCGGTCAGAATATTACTGGCTGCGTATCGGATCAATGCCATATCCCGTTTATATAGTTTGGAGTCATTCCGGTGGTCCGGGGTGTCAATCCGCAGCAATCCAATATGAATCTTTAAAGGCTTAAGTGAGATTCCCATCTCTTCTATGATTTTCTGCCTGTCTTCGAGAAGGAGCGGGGGATTCGCAAGCCACTGATTTAAAATTTGATTTTTAAGCAGCGGAATATTTTTTGTCCAATTCTGATTGAGCTGCTGCAGCGTGGAGCCTTCCCTTTGTTCCTTATCGATCTTTTCCTTCACCGTAAGTATGGCTTGGAGAATATCTTCAGGTAAGCAGGGCTTTAACAAATACTCGCTTGCCCCATAACGGACTGCATCCCTCGCGTAATTAAAATCACTGTACCCTGTAAGCAGGATGGAATAGAAGGACAGCCCCTCCTCCTGCGCAGTCTGGATCAGTTCCAGTCCATTTATATAAGGCATGCGAATATCTGTTAATAATACATCCGGCTTCCTTTCTCTCATTAATGTTATAGCTTCTCGTCCATCCCCCGCTGCGCCCACAATCTCAATATCGTAAAAGGACCAATCGATCATCTGAATAATTCCTTGCCGGAATGATAATTCATCTTCGGCAATCAGCAACCTGAGCATCGTTTAGTTACCCCCTCTATGGATTCGGATTTGGATACGCGTACCTAGACCTAAGGTGCTTTCAATGTGAAATTCCGTAAGCTCAAAGTACAGATTCAACCTTTCGCGAATATTACTTAAGGCGAGGCCTGAGTGTCCAATGGAAGGAGCAACCGGTTTAGGATGACATGAAATTTGCTTTACCCGTTCTGGAGTCATACCCTTCCCATTATCAACAACCTCCAGTACGATCCACGATTCCTCAGCATAACAGGCTACCGCAATCATTCCGTTTCCCTCTAAAGGTTCTATGGCATGAATGATGGCGTTTTCAACAAGGGGCTGCAATAATAATTTGGGGACTTGGAAATGACTGATCTCTTCATCCAGGGTGACGGAGAAATGAAATCTGGTAGTAAAGCGTTTCTTTTGCAAAAATAAATAATTCTCGATGAATTCAACCTCCTGATGAAGAGTAGCATTGTCTTGGCCGTTATTTAGACTTAACCTAAACACCTGGGACAAAGATTGAACCATTTCTGCGATATCCCGCTCATTCTTCTGCATCGCCGTCCAGCTTATCATATTTAAAGTGTTGTACAGGAAGTGAGGATTGATTTGCGATTGCAGCGTTTTAAGCTCTGCTTCTTTCTGCTTTAGGTGTGAAGTATATACATCATCGATTAGGGTTTTGACACGCTTGACCATCGTATCATACCAGTAACCCAGTTGGCCGATCTCATCATTCCCCGAAAAATTAACCTGCTGACTGAAGTCTCCAAGCTGCAGCTGCTTCATCGAGAGAATTAATGTTTTGACAGGGTTCGTAATGATTTTGGCGATTAACCAAGTGCACAGTATCATTACCAGCGTAAACACTGCCATAATAAGAACAGTTATGGATTTGATATAATCGAGCTCTTTCAATAAATCCTTTTTATTCTGTATCACCAAAGAGTGCCAGCCTGTCAGCGGGGAAGTGGTCTGAGAGACAACCAAATCATCTCTATCCAGCAGGTAGCTGAGCGCATCATCTTTTGAGAGTGCAGGTTCAGCAGATTGGAAATAAGGCAGATCACCAATATGTTCACCCAAATTATCCAACTCCGTAGAGGCCAGAATCACACCATCGTCATTGATAACCAGTTGATAAGCATTATTTTCTTTGCGGAAAAGATTATTGCTGAGTTGATCGGCATCGATCCCAATCATTAGCACACCGATTCGTTTATAGGTATTGAAATCCTTAAAGGGCTTGATCATCACGAGCTTATAATGTCTGTCTCCATGCAGCAGGTGATCCTCAGGGGACAACATATCCCATATTGGCTCACCGGCAGATTTCATAATGTTCTTGAAAAACCGGGTTTCTTGAAACTCGGCGAAGGAGGCAGCACTGGCAATGCCGGTTTGTGTAATGGCGAATGGCCCATTATCTTCTTGACCCGCAGACAAGCGATAAATAAGCAAGGATTGAAAGGATTCGCTCGAGACCATCAATGGGAGGAGGGATTTGTAGATTTGCTCTCTTACCTCGAGTGTATCACTGGTGGTCACCAAATGTTGTAAGGATGGATTGAGAAACAGGAAGTTACCTGTGCTAATAGTACCGCTGGTGATAAAATCAAGCTGGTTCGTCGTTTTGGCTGCCATGTGACTTTGCGCTTGACGGATTTTATCGACGATCTCATTGGCGGCAATATAATAGGAATAAAGGCCAGTTAAACCTACAGTAAAGATCAGTAGAGGGATAACCCAGATCAGTAGTTTATACTGCAGTGAAATGTCTCGATACCGCGTCACGATAGGTTTAATATTGTCTCACCCTGCTTTACATAGAATATCATCAGTATAACTATAATTAAGGTAATAATATATGTGCTGTCCCCTGAATTTTAGTAATAATAACTTCTCAAGAGGTGGGGAAGAGGATGAAAAAGAAATACCGCGCACTATCCATACTGATCATAACCGGTTTGACAGCTTGCGCAATATTTAGTATTACGAATATGAATTCCAAGACACCTGCAATAAAAGATCCGAATAATACAGAGACACCGGGAATTGTCACGTTGAAATTGTTCACAGCCCTTGCTGACCGCAAGAACGGACAGGGGAAAATCGAACAGCAAATCATAGACGCTTATATGAAAGAACATAGAAATGTAAAAATAGAAGTCGAGGCATTGCAGGATGAGCCTTATAAATCCAAAGTTAAAATATACGCTACATCGAATGCTCTTCCGGATATTATTCAATCCTGGGGACAGACCTCGTTTATCAAACCCTTAATTGATGCAGGTTTGTTGGCTGAGCTGAACGAGTCAGATTATATCTCCTACCATTTCGTATCCGGCTCACTCGATGGATTCAAGCAGCATGGTGAATTATACGGGTTACCTAGAAATACCGACTTCTTTGTGATGTACTACAATCAAAAAATATTGGCCGACACCGGTATCCCGGTTCCTGGAACAACACAAGAATGGTTTAAGGCAAGCAAGATGCTAAAAGAGAAAGGCATTAATCCTATCACAACCAATGCCGTTGAAGGCTGGTCACTACCGATCTGGTTCGAGTACATCGCTCAGCGGCATACGGGCGATTTTAGCAAAATGGACGAGGTTCTCGCGGGCAAAGCTACCTTTACAGGCAATGAACAATTTCTTGCAGCAGCTAAAGAATTACAGAGGTTCCAGAAAGAGAAGACACTTGCGGACGGCTTCCTGACTGCCGATTACGGCGCAGCCCGCAACTTGTTTGGACAAGGTAAAGCGGCTTTCTTTTTGATGGGGAGCTGGGAATCCAGTCTTGCTACGGATGAGAATTTCTCGGATGAATTCCGGAGTAATGTTGCAGCTGCACCGTATCCCGCTTCTGATAGAGGCAAGCTGACGGATGTCGCAGCCTGGTTCGGCGGTGGATATTCAATCTCCGCACATTCTAAGAATAAAGGGGAGGCTGTACAATTTTTGAAATACTTCTACGATCCAGAGAATTGGGCGAAGCTTATTTGGCAAAGTGGAGCAGGGATACCCGCTCAAAAATTCGATCAATACCTGACTGGGGCAGAAAATAAGCTGCAAAAAGGACTGGTAGACATCTTTAGCTCCATTTCAACTTCCAGCGGGACCCCGCTCCAGGATCAAGGAAGTAATGAATTTAAAAATAAAGTAATGGAGGCCCATCAATCTTTAATGGATGGAAGATGCACTCCGGCAGAGTTTTTAAAGAAACTTGATGAAGCCGCTAAATGAATCAGTAGCTGGGAGACGACTCACCCGACGACCCAATAGCACGGTTTCCAGTGCAGCCTTATATACTTTTATACGCAGCTCCTCTGGTGACCTGACGATCACATGGGGACCCAAGGACAACATGATTCGGCAAGCTGCTTCTATGACGTTGAACTCAGCTTCGACCTCCAGCCATGCAGAATCAGGAGATTCATCTATGGACAGCAATGTAACAAAGCGTTCCTGCCTTAACGCTTGAAGGGAGGAAGACTTTAGCGTGAATTTGGCTTGATAACTGGGAAGGGCGGATTTGAACGATACTTTAGACAACTCCCAGTAACTCGTCAGCTCAAAATCGTCAGGTCGTGAATAAGCTTCCTCTAATATTTGGGCAGCAACGATTCTCGAAACCCGGTAGGTTCTGAACTGCTCCTCATGCTGCCCGATAACATACCATACCCCCCGTTTCGCCACCAAGCCCAGCAGTCCAATGATTCTGTTCTTTATTTCCCCATTTCGCAGATAAGAAATACTTACCTTCCGGTCTTCCCAAAGAGCTGCCTGTAAGGTTGAAAGAAAAGGGAAGCTTTCCTCGGATGAAAGCCATCCTTCACTGTCTATATGAATACGCTGGTTAAAATAGTTGGCGGAAGGGGATTTATTCCCTGAGGCAGCAGCCTCCAGCTTGCGCGATGCAATCGTGAAATCTTCATGAATACCAAGATCCTTCAAGATTGCCGAATCGGCAGAGAGCAGGAGAGCGCCTATTTCGTTGGGCTTCATTCCAGTTAAGGAAGTGCGGTAGCCTTCGGTGAGCATCCAGCCGCCTTCCCGGCCTCGTTCAGCCAGCACAGGTATTCCAGAGGCACTGAGCGCCTCCATATCACGAAATATTGTCCGCTCGGACACCTCCAAGGTGCTGGCCAGCTCACGGGAGGTGACTTTGCCGCGGTTCTGCAGCAGAAGCAATATAGATAATAAACGGTCTGCTCTCATACGTCCTCCTCATAGGGGGTATCCCCCTAATTTAACTCTTTTTTCATTTTATCATATATATATGTCAGTTGATGTCATATATAGAGTTTATGATGAGTATAGCAAGCAGAAGAACCAATGATACTAAGATCAACAATGAAGAGAGGAGCGGTAGTATGACAAATTTGCAAGGGAAAGTGGCACTGGTTACCGGAGGAAGCAGGGGGGCCGGCAGGGGAATAGCTTTGGAACTGGCAAAAGCAGGTGCGTATGTGTATATCACAGGCAGAAGCACAGGGCTTTCGCACGAAGAAAGGCGTAAAGGGACGATCGACAGTGTTCTCGATGAAATCAAGGCGGTTGGAGGGCAGGGTGAAGCGATCCGCTGTGACCATACCCGGGATAGCGAAACGGAAGAAGCCATCCGGCGGATAGCGTCGGAGCAGGGCAGGCTGGATATCCTGGTCAACAATGTATGGGGCGGTAATGAGCTGTCCATCGAGAGCAAACCCTTCTGGGAGCTGCCTCTGGAACATTGGAGCCATATGTTCGATGCGGGAGTCAGAGCGCAGCTGATGACCAACTATTACGCGATTCCGCTAATGCGCAGCAACCGGCAGAGCGGTGGTATTATTATTCATACAACGTATTGGGACCACTACAAATACATTGACAACTTCTATTATGATCTGGCTAAAAATGCGCTGGTGCGCATGGCCTATGGATTGTCGGTAGAACTTGCGGCAGACGGTATAGCCGTGATCCCGTTGTCGCCCGGCTGGATGCGGACTGAACTGGTGCTGGAGAGCCTCAATACAGATGAAGAGCATTGGCAGGAGGTGCCTGAACTGCAAACCAGTGAGTCCACAGCCTATATCGGGCGGGCCGTGGTTCAGCTGGCTGCAGATCCAGAGGTAATGACCATAACGGGAATCCCGCAGCAGGTAGGCAGCCTTGCGGTACAATACGGATTCACTGATGCTGACGGGCGGGTCGTCCCGGTATTCAAAGTTCCGGAATAAACCGGAATAAACAAAAATCGCTCTTTTGAAATGGCTGCAGGATGCCTCCATTTTCGAAAGAGCGATTTTTTTTGCTAATACTCAGAACTTTAATGATACGAAATGGCTTCTATAGCAGAACGACTTCTTCGGCAGTGTTGATTTCCGGCAAGCCAGCCAGCTTCACAAGCACATGCTGCGGCACCTCTTTATCCACTGTCAGAAGCATGATAGCTGCACCACCGACAATTTTACGTCCCACCTGCATCGAAGCGATGTTGACATCGTTTTGTCCGAGCAGAGTGCCGACGAGACCGATAATCCCCGGCTTGTCGTTGTGGGAGATTACAATTTGATGGCCTTCCGGAGCGATATCAACCGGGAATTTATTGACCTGGACAATGCGTTCGCCGTAGCCCTGGAGCAATGTTCCGGCTACCAGGCGTTCTTCATCCGGTTCGGCCTTCAGCGTAACGGTGATAAGATTAGTGAAGCCCTTAGTCTTGGAAGCCTTTGTCACGACAACATTCACATCACGCGTTTTGGCCAGATGCATGGAGTTGACGATGTTGACATCACTGCCGAAGTGGCGGGTGAACACGCCTTTTACAATATATCGGGTAAGCGGCTGTGTATCCACATCCGAGAGATCCCCGGCATATTCAACATGAATTTCACGAATAGCGCCGTCCGTCAGCTGTGTTGCAAAGCTGCCAAGCTTCTCACCCAGTGTGAAGTAAGGCTGAAGCTTATTCATTACGCTTGGCGCAACCGGAGGAATGTTTACAGCGTTAATGAACGGCTCGTTGCGCAGAATATGCAGCACCTGCTCCGATACATCGATGGCTACATTCTCCTGGGCTTCTACGGTCGAAGCACCCAGATGCGGAGTCACGATGATTTTTGGATGGGAAAGGAACGGGTGATCCGCTTGTGGCGGCTCTTGTTCGAATACGTCAAATGCTGCTCCGGCGACGATGCCGCTGTCGATGGCTTCAACCAATGCCATTTCGTCGATTACGCCGCCGCGGGCACAGTTGATGATGCGCATGCCTTTTTTCATCACTTCGAACTGCGGGCGGGAAATCATATGGCGGGTTTCGGGTGTCAGTGGTGTGTGCACGGTCATGA
Source organism: Paenibacillus sp. FSL L8-0340 (assembly GCF_038593145.1). Classification (NCBI taxonomy): domain Bacteria; kingdom Bacillati; phylum Bacillota; class Bacilli; order Caryophanales; family Paenibacillaceae; genus Paenibacillus; species Paenibacillus sp. FSL L8-0340. The sequence continues at coordinate 4,974,004 of NZ_CP151967.1, read as the reverse complement.
AATCAGCGCCGCGGACAATCTCATCAACGGAGGCCAGTTTCACTTCGAGCTTCTCCGCACGGTCCGGAGTCAGGAACGGATCAAAGGCGAGAATGTTCATGCCGAAGGCTTTGGCCCGTTTGGCCACCTCGCTGCCGATCCGTCCCATGCCGAGAACACCCAGTGTTTTGCCGCGTAGTTCTACGCCAAGGAATGTCTTTCTATCCCATACGCCGGAAATCGTTTTGGCATAGGCTTGGGGAATATGCCGGGCGAGTGCCATCATCATGGCAAAAGCATGCTCACAGGTCGTAATCGTGTTTCCGTCCGGCGCATTGATGACCACAACGCCATGCTGCGTTGCCGCCTCCAGTTTAATATTGTCAACACCTACACCTGCGCGGCCAATGACCTTCAGGTTTGTGCCTGCGGCAATAATTTTCTCGGTAACAGTGGTTTGGCTGCGTACGAGCAGGCCGTCATATTCGCCGATGATTGCAATAAGCTCTTCTTCACTAAGTCCAGTCTTCTTGTCTACAGTCACGTCGTTTGCGTCCATCAATTGCTGAATGCCCAAATCACTGATTGGATCCGATACTAATACTTTAAACATGGTTTCTTGTCCCCCTTAAAGTGATAAAGCTTAATATGCCAAGGATGCCCTGATAAGGCAATCCACAGTACCTGAAGCATCAAAACGGGTGAAAAGCATGTCAGAATAACAAAGTAACGCGCTGTCGCATAAAAGAAAGAGAGTGTAGGAGGACAGTCTCCTGCCAATTTTGGGCCTTTTAGGCCAAAAGACGGATTCCGGGTAACAAAAAAACTCCCAACCCCATACTACTGCCGTAGTAAGGGACGAGAGTTGTCGTGGTACCACCCTAATTCACTGCAACATTGAAGAAGCAGCCTCATTGGCCTGCAAAGGCCACACTGGTAACGGAGATGATCCGATTGCATCTACTTATAGTTCGATACAATATCTCAGGAGCGCTAAAGATATCTGTATGCCACCGGTTTGCACCACCCACCGGCTCTCTGAAGGCTTCCAGCATCCTTGTTCCATCATCGGTTTTACTTGATTAATTTTTTCATAATGTAACATGGTGGCACCAAAAGTGTCAATAGGCTTATTACAACCTGCCTGCCTTGAAGTAGGCTTCATTTTTCGTTATGATGCAATATACTAGACTTATTCATAGAAAAACGGAAGCTGCGGCATCGTTTCTTTGCCATAATATTGTTCCCGCCACTTCATGAAGTCCTGCTCCTGTATGGCTCCGGTAGAAATAAGCAGTGTAACTGAGGATTGGACATCCTGTAGCTTCAGGGAGCTGGCCATGCCGGAGTAGATCATGTCGTCTATTTTGGCCGTAATATCCTGTGGATCATAGCCGGCGTAAATTCCCCGGTTCAGCATCATTTCGGCGATAGAAGCATTTTTAAGCAGGAGCGGCATCTTCTTCCATTGGATGAAGGACAGCGTCTTCAGTTCACTGGGTACCGCCGGGATTTTGCTGTTGGTTTTGGAACCCCACTTCAGCATGGAATCATAGAAATCCTTCTGGGCAAGCAGCCCGAATTGCATGGCATTTGCCGTGAAGTTATCGTTCTTCAGCGCTTTGGCTGTTTCTGTACCTGATGATCCAGCAGACACCTTGTTGGAGGCCTGGGAGAAGAGCGTCAGGCTCTTAAGTATGTTAAGCTGGGATTGATACAGGAGTGGCGAACCATTGAAGATGGAATCCTGGTTAACCTTCTCATATTGCTTGTCCGCCAGAATACTGAGATTTTTCAGTGTAGCCGCGTTCTCACGGGCATCCGTGCTGCGTGATAAACTGTCTACCTCGTTGTTCCAATTCCGCTTGAATTCACGATACGGCAAAAATACGTTATGATAGAAGGTAACAAGATCCTGCTGCTGGTAAGATCCGGAGAATTCCTCCGATGCGCCGTCAGCTTCAATCAGGTGGGAATATTTAGCTTCTGTCTTGTCTGCACCTACTTTCACTCCCGTAAAGAAAGCGGCGAAAGCGCATATCAGGAAAAATACAAAACCTAGCGTGTATAACATTTGAGTGCGGGAGGTACGACTGTTCATAATTAGTGCTCCTTCTTCTATGGAAATTATCTTATGTAAAAACAATATAGAACAGGCAGGTTACAATGAAAAAATTCAAATTAGGTGACATAAAGATTAAAAAAGCCGATCCTCAAGCGTTAACCGACAAGCTGCTGCTGATCAATCTCTACATTACACAGGGCCTTACCTTATTTATCGGTTTGATATGGATATTATTGCAGAAAAGAAATCCGTTTGACATATTAAATTTTCCTAACGGTGTAAATTTTGTGTACTGGGGCCTTGGTTTGGCAGGAATTATGCTGATTGTGGATTTTATTCTGACTTATATTGTACCAGAAGAAAGCATGGATGACGGAGGAATTAACCAGTTGTTGTTCGGCAACCGCCCTTTGTGGCATATTGTTGTTATTGCAGCGGTTGTTTCAGTTTGCGAGGAACTTCTGTTCCGCGGTGCCATTCAGCATGGACTGGGTCCCTACTGGACGAGCATTCTTTTTGCAGTTATTCATGTGCGTTATCTGCGGCACTGGATTCCGACCGGGTGGGTATTCCTCAGCAGCTACGGCCTTGGTTATATATACATCCATTCCGGAACGATTTGGGCACCGATTTTATGTCATTTCTTCATCGACCTGTTCTCAGGTCTGGTGATTCGCTACAGGAGGGTATCATGAGTGACGACTTAAGCCGGGTGAAATCCCGCCAGAAAAAATATAAAGGCGAAGGCCAGGCTCCGGTCAAAGGTAAAAATAGAAAGCAAGCTGCGGTATCTCCCCCCCATGAGTCGGAAGCGCCTGCTCTTGTGCCTGGTACGCTGTCAAGGAAGGCCCGGCATTCCAGCACCGCAGCTAGAACCTCTGTGAAGCATGATAGAGCAGACCAGGAGGGGGAGGATACGCCTTCCCGTGCGCAGTCTTACCCTTCGGAACGTATCCGCCTGAGTAAAATCTTCGTCAACTCGTTGATTGTAATGTTTGTCATGCTGCTCGCTTCGCTCTTTTGGTGGGGATTTGAAGGAGCTCCTGAATTGAGGACTCTATGGTAACCGGCTGGGTAATAATTATTATGGCGGCCCTGCTCCTGTTGCTGGGCGTAGTAGCTGCAATTATGGTAGTTTCGGCATTTAAAAAGAACATTATTGCCGAGGAAATATCTCTCGGTTCACTTCCAGCGGCATTTGACGGTTACCGGATTCTGTTTATCACAGATATTCATCGCCGCCGGTTACCCAAAAAGCTGCTCGACCCCTTACATGGAAAAGTGGATGCTGTTTTTCTGGGAGGTGACCTGACGGAGAAGGGGAGTCCCATAAACCGTCTCGTTGATAATATGGCGCTTGTGGCTTCACTTGCACCTGTGTATGCCGTTCACGGTAACCATGATTACCGGGCAAATATTTCGCTGGTAGACAATATTATCCGCGGCAGCGGGGCCAGCCTGCTGATTGATGAGAATATAACCCTTGAACGGGGAAATGAATGTCTGCTGCTGACCGGTGTGGATTTCCCGAAGAAAGGCGGCAAAAAAGCGTATGCCCCTCTGGCTCCGGTCCCTGAATCACTCTCTTCATGCTGCCGGATTATTCTAGTTCATGATCCGCTTTGGGTGTCCCAGCAGCCCAGCTTGCCCGCAGATCTCATTCTGGCCGGTCATACGCATGGTGGTCAGGTGGTTCTGCCATTGATCAGGCAGAGGCATACAGATTTGTTCTATCAACAATATAATGCCGGAATGTACCGGCTTGAGCGGCAGGACAGCTCGGGAGCAATCGTCCAAATGCTAATCAGCCGCGGCTTCGGCACCGCTCATCTCCCGCTGCGCTGGAGCAGTCCGGCAGAAATGCATGTACTGACCCTGCGCAAAGTGCAGGAACCGCTTGAGCAATTTGGCTAAGAGAGCGGATTAGCGGCGCTGGATCGGGTTATGTATACAGATAAACAAGAGGTATCCTCCGCAACATGCGCTGGATACCTCTTGTTTATTGTGTTCTATTAGAACTGAGCTGCAGCAATGCTCAGCGCATCTTCAGCTCAATGCTGCGCGGATCTACGAAGCTGTAACCCTTGGCTTCCAGCTTCGTAAGCAGCGTATCCAATGCTTCCACGGTCCAGGGAAGCTCATGCATCAGGATGTTGCTTCCGGAATGAAGCTGGTCGGTTACATTCGTAATCAGCTTCTCCGTTTTATTGGCATCCTTTTCTTTCATTTCCCAGTCAAGTGATCCTACGGACCAGGTCATATAGAGAAGTCCGTTCTCTTCCGCCACCTTCTTGCCGACATCGCCGCCTGCTCCATGCGGGGGACGGAAGAAATGCGGGGTTTCGCCTACAACTTCTTTGACTATCTTCTGCACATCCTCGATCTGTTTCTTCACCTCTGTATAGGGTTCGTCCTTCAGCTTGATATGATCCCAGCTGTGATTGCCTATAATTCCGCCCCGGCTATGGATAAGCTCAAGCAGCTCGGGATGTTCTTTGACGCGGTAGCCGTTCACGAAGAAGACCGCTTTAGCCTTGTGTTTATCCAAGGTATCCATCAGCGGATTGATCATTTCCGCTTCCTTCGGGCCATCATCGAAGGTCAGCAGGATGACTTTCTTGTTGGTGCCTTCTTCATTCGGAACAATGTCGTAATTTTTGTTCATATGGTACAGAAGCGGGATTTCAGCAGGATTTGTCTCTCCGCTCGCAGTCCATCCAGTGTTTGAAGAGCCGGCTGGTGTCGCCTGAGGTGAGGCGCTTGCCTCCGCAGCATCATTCCCCTGAGAGGCTTGCGCCGTAGCTGATGGCGATGCTGTTTCAGTTGCCGCCGCTGTCGGCTGAGCATTGTTGTTCACTGTCTTGCCGTTGTTGTCGCCGTTGCTGCAGGATGCCAGCAAAATGGCGGCCAGCAGCAGTGCTGATGTCGCTTTAACCACTTTTTTCATCTCGCTTTCTTGTAACTTTGCTGTATGAGTCGGAATCTTTTCGCGAACACTAAGCATGATTTTACCATACAAGGAGGTTAGAGATATGAATACTTCGTCATTTTTATGCGGAGTGGTGATGGGTGCAGCCGCCAGTATGATTATGTCCAAAAAACGCAGCGCCATGATGTCCTCGCTCGGATCAAGCGGTTCGATGCAAGGAGCCGGTGAAAAAGCGAAGGACAAAATTCTGGGCATGGCCATGACCGGATTCGGAAACACCGCAGCCGGCGCCAGCTCCCAGGACAAAGGCTCGCATGAGCCGAAGAGCAGTGCCGATCACAAGGGGGAGTCCACGGTTAAATCCAAGGAAGCCAACCTCAATATGCTGAAGGATTTCATCCGCAGCAACCCTGATGTTAAGCATGAAGTAGAGCAGATTCTCAAAGAAACACATACAGCGATACCGGGTTTGTAACCGCAAAGCAAAGCGTTAGAATCATTTTGGGGAGGATTCCATCCGCAAAATGATTCTTTTTTTATCAATAAACCGCAACAATTGGGTGATTAAATATATTTATTTACGTGCATTTATGGCAGCAAAATGATAACATACATACATAGTAACCATTTTTGGCTCATTACTCGGGACTCATCATACATTAATATCAAATGAGCTTGCAAAAGGAGGATCCTGTCATGAGAATAGAGCGATTAAGTCAAGATAAGATACGGATTTTCCTCACTTTTGACGACCTGAGCGAGCGGGGCATCCAGAAGGAAGATATGTGGCAGGAAGTTCCCAAGGTGCATGACCTTTTTACGGAAATGATGGATCAAGCGTATAGTGAACTTGGTTTTGACGCTACCGGTCCGCTTGCCGTAGAAGTGTTCGCAATGCCCGCGCAAGGTATGGTCGTTATTGTGACCCGGGGGAAATATGATCACCATCAGTACGGTGCGCCCGGTGAAGAAGAATTGCCTGAAGAGATCTATGAAATGGAAGTTACTCTTGAACAAAGCGACTCCATTGTGTATGCATTCCGCGATTTTGAGGTTCTGGTTGAAGCGGCACATGTACTCATCGGCAATATTACTTCCCAGGGGAAACTGTATTCTTATAACAATAAATGGTATCTTTACTTCGATCCGAAGGAATTTGAGGAGCCGGCATTGTCTGGACTTGTTGCCGTATTGGCAGAGTTCGGCGATTCTTCGCCGGTTACCGAGGCCGTACTGGATGAATACGGAAAGACGGTTATGGCCGAAAATGCGATCCAATTGTTGTGCACTCACTTTAAGCGCCAGGAATAACAAATTGAGGAACGGCAGGACAGCGGATGCTTTCTGCCTTCCTTCGACCATTGGAAGATAATGCAGGAGAAATGGGTATAGTTTCAGGGGAGGTTATTCGGTGCTTTGGTTATCGGTGATTTCGTCGGCAGTGGCACCGGGACTTGCCCTGCTGACTTTTTTCTATCTGAAAGACAAGTACGATCAGGAACCGCTGCATATGGTGGTCAAGGTGTTTTTGCTTGGACTGCTGATTGTTTTTCCGGTAATGATCATTCAGAGAGGTCTTACGCTTGGGCTGGACAGTGGACCTTATGTCGATTCTTTTCTGATTTCCTCCGGGGTGGAGGAAGGGTTGAAGTGGTTTGTGCTGTACCATATGATTTACAACCATACCGAATTTGACGAGCCATATGATGGAATACTATACGCCGTGGCGATTTCGCTCGGTTTTGCAACAATAGAAAATGTAATGTACGCCTGGTACAGTCAAGCTTCAATAGGTTCAATGATTATGCGTGCGCTGCTTCCGGTGTCGGGACATGCAATGTTCGGGGTCATTATGGGCTACCACATGGGCAGGGCCAAGTTCTCGAAACCGGGCAAAGGCAGAGGAATATTGCTGGTCTCTCTGCTGCTGCCTTGGCTGTGGCATGGAATCTATGATTTTATCCTGAGCACGTCGCCCAATTACTGGATTTGGTATATCGTACCTTTGATGGCCGTACTGTGGTATGGAGGAATGGGCAAGGTGGCGCGGGCCAACAACCGTTCGCCGTTTCGTTTTCTGAAGCGGGAGGAAGAGGTTAACCTGTAATAGAGATGGACACACTTAAACTTGAAGGGTAGTTCCCGTATGCAAGGAATTCCAGAGAGGAGCGAGGTGTCTTTTTTTTGCGCGTAAAAGTTCGGATTGTCTGTAAGCAGTGCGGCGAGAGCTACATATTAAGAGGAAACAAGGAAGAGGGAATCATCCAGACCGGCTTCAAGCAATGTCTGTGCAACAGCAGCAGCGGATTTCAGATCGAGGAATGTGGCTAAAATGCTGCTTGGAAGTATTCTCTTGATATTATCAGCCTGCCCGGTGCATAAGACTTCTCAGTTATTGTCAAACTAACGGCAATAAGCTACCGAAAGGAGTCTTGCAGCCCTATGTACAAAAGATTAAGTGCCATAATGTTCCCGCTTACCGCGCTTTTGCTGATTGGCGCACTGGTGTGGGGGTATCAGGAGAACCAGGAGAAAAATTCGATTCTGATTAAAGCGGAGAACCAGTATCAACGGGCTTTTCATGATCTCTCCTATCATGTGGAGCGGCTTCATGGAGAGCTGGGAAATACACTTGCCGTCAATTCAGCCTCTAACGGTGTGCACCGCAAAGGACTTGTCAATGTATGGCGGCTTACCAGCGAGGCGCAGAATGAGATCAACCAGCTGCCGCTTACGCTGCTGCCGTTTAGCCAAACGGAGGAGTTCCTCTCCAAGATCTCTAATTTCTCTTACAAAGCGGCTGTCCGCGATTTCACCAAGAAGCCGCTGACTGAGGCTGAGATGGGGAATTTAAAGGCGCTCTATAAGAATTCGGGTGAAATCTCCAAGGATCTGCAGGAGGTACAGAACAAGGTCATCAGCAATAAACTGCGTTGGATGGATGTCGAGTCAGCTCTTGCTACAGAAGAAAAGGCGGAAGACAATACAATTATTGATGGCTTCAAAACGGTAGACAAGCGTGTGGCGGCCTACCCTGAGCTGGACTGGGGCCCCTCTGTTGCCAGTATTTATGACAAGCGTTCTGTCAAGAAGCTCGGGGGTAAACCTGTCACAGCAGAGGATATCAAAGCCAAGGCTGTAAAGTTTGCCGATAGTGGTGCTAATACCAAGGTGGATGTTAGGGAAAATGGTAAAGGAACCGAATGGGCTTCCTATACAGCTACCTTGACATCTCCGAATCACAAAGCTCCCATCAGTATGGATTTCACGGTGGAGGGCGGAATGCTGATTTCGTACAATGACAATCGCGAGGTTGGACCAGCCAAGGTTTCCATGAAGCAGGCTGTTGCCAAGGCCGGGGAGTTTCTGAAGCAGAAGGGCTATGCCGGCATGACGGCAGTCAGCGCTGACAGATATGATAATTTGGGGAATTTAACTTTTGTAAGCAGCAAAGACGGTGTATTGATCTATCCAGAGAAAATGACGCTGCGCGTCGGGCTGGATACCGGAGAAACCGTTGGTTTTCAAGCCAGCGATTATGTCCGTGAGCATCAGGAGAAACGTGAAATTCCAAAACCTGAGCTGTCCCTCGCCAAGGCCAGAGAGAAGCTGAATCCGGAATTCAAGGAGCTGTACAACCGGATGGCCTGGATCGAGAATGAGGATGCCGTCGAACTGCTGACCTATGAATTTGGCGGCAAAATCAACGGTTCACAGTATCGGATATACCTCAATGCGGCGGATGGAAATGAAGAAGCGGTCGAAGAGATTCGCACCTCTTCGGGAGCTCAGGATAAATAAATGAAGCCTGACTGCACAGGATAGTGGAGGGAGAGGCGGTTCCTTTGGGGGATGCCGCCTCTTTTTTTTCTTTCTGTTGTGCAATAATATTTCTAACCGGAGGACAAACGGCCATGCTATAATCATGAAGAATTAATTACTAACTCTGTGGCGGTGACATGATTGTATCCCAAAATTAACGAATATCTATACATACAGATTGCTTCCAGCGATGCGGCTGAAGCAGAACTAGAATATAGATCCAGAATTGCAGATATGGAAGATGAGGCCCTGCTGATTGAAATTCCAATGCAGGCCAGCAACGGGCGGCTGAAAAAGCTGTTTATAGGGGACGAGCTCTCTGTATATTTTCTTACCGAAGGCGGAATCAAAAATTATTTCAACACGCATGTACTCGGCTTTAAAGAGGATGTTATCCGGATGGTCCGGGTGCGCAAACCGGAAACGGATGCCATCTTCAAAATACAGCGCCGCAGCTTCTTCCGTGTAAATGCCGAGCTTGAACTGGCAGTGAAGGATTCGCTGGGCAGCCGTTTTCTGGTGCGGACCGATGATATCGGAGGAGGCGGAGCTTCTTTTCTCAGTGATCCCAAAGTAAAGGTGGAGGTGGGGGACAAACTGTTCTGTTGGCTGCTGGTCCCTTACCGAAATGGCAGCACCGAGCATGTGAACTTTGAAGGTGAGATTGTGCGGATAAAGCAGCTGGAAAGCGGGCGTAATCTAGTCATGTTAAAGTTTGCCGCCATCACGGATTCCGAGCGTCAAAAAATAATCCGTTACTGCTTCGAACGCCAGTTTGATTTCCGCGACCGTTAATGATAGCCGTCTAAACGCCCGGAAAAGGCATCAAAATAGCCTTTTTTATGCTGAATTAATGCTATGCCATTTTGCACTGAGGTATAAACTGTGGTATAATTTTATAAGTCGCAGGCAATGCCTGCTTTTTTCTTGATAAGATCATCAAGTCCCTAGAGATACGTCGGTGGACGTATTTCTTAATGAAAGCGTGTTTGAGGAGGAATGCCCCGTTGGTTAGGCAGGGGACACATACTTACGACAGAATCAACGTCGCCATCGACGGACCTGCCGGGGCAGGCAAGAGCACTGTAGCCCGATTGGTAGCCCAGAAGTTGTCTTACATTTATGTTGATACGGGTGCAATGTACCGGGCCATTACCTGGGATATGCTCCGCAGAGGCATTCAGCCGGAAGATCATGAATCAGTGGATCAAAGGGTCCGCGATATGGTGATTGAGCTTATCCCGGAGCAGGACATCCAGAAGGTGCTGATCAATGGGGAGGACGTAACCCCGCATATCCGCAGTCTTCAGGTTAGCGGCCAGGTGTCGCAGTATTCGAAGATCGAGGGTGTTAGATCCAGACTCAGTCATTTGCAGCGTCAGATGGCGCTTCGCAAGGGGGTCGTAATGGATGGCCGCGATATCGGTACGACCGTGCTGCCGGATGCCGAAGTGAAGATTTTCATGACGGCAAGTGTGGAGGAACGGGCTCTCCGCCGTTACAAAGAGCTGAAGGACACGGAAACAATAACTCTCCAGCAGCTTGAACGCGATATTGCAGCCCGTGACCGTCTTGATGAAGGACGGGAGATTTCACCGCTGCGCCGTGCAGAAGATGCCATTCTTCTTGACACGACCTTTATGGATATCAGGCAAGCCGTGGAAGCCATTGTCTCCCACTGCAGATCTCATGTTGACGGGGAGAGAAATCATTCATGATTTATGCCATTTGCTGTGGGTTGCTTCGCTTGATTTATGCCATCCTGTTCCCGCTGAAGATTGTCGGGAAAGAGAATGTGCCAAAGGAGGGCGGGGTGCTGCTCTGCGCCAACCACATCAGCCTGCTAGATCCAATGACGATCGGCATTAAGCTGGACCGCCAGGTAAAGTATATGGCCAAAGCAGAGCTGTTCAAGGTTCCTGTGCTAGGCTGGCTCATTAATAAGTTGGGCGCTTTTCCGGTGAAACGCGGCGGCGTAAGCAAAGAATCCATCAAAACGGCCCTTAATACGCTTCGCGGCGGACATGTTATGGGTATCTTTCCGGAAGGGACGCGAAACTCTGATTCCGGTGTGGCTAAGAAGGGCGCAGCGAGTTTTGCGCTTCGCAGCGGTGCAGCAGTTGTTCCAGCCGCTATCGTCGGATCCTACAAGCCCTTTCGCCGAATGACTGTCATTTATGGAGCTCCCATTGACCTTAGTTCGTTCGATGGAAAGGGAAGCGAGTCTCTTGAAGAAGTCACTGATGTAATTATGGGGCGTATCCATGAGATGGCCAAGACCGGCAGGCCCAGTGCAAGATAAACGTTGAATCATGTCGCTTTTTTACGGATACTGAGGAATAACGGCATAACCGCTATTTTTTGGAACATACTAACTTAAAAATGTAAGTGATATTTAGGTAATGCTTGTTTTGAACTCTGCTCTACGCGGGTTTAAATAAATGGGGTTTTGAATCGAGGAGGGTAATCACATGTCTGAAGAAACTAGAAATCAGGAAGCTGCGGCTAATGTTGAGAACAACGAAGCCGTAGAAGCAACAGAAACAGTGGAATCCGCTGTACCCGCTGCAGGTAACGAAGAAGAAGTGACAAGCCAAGAAGGTTTGGAAATCATTTCGTTGAAAAAAGGCGATACCGTGAAAGGAACAATCGTCAAAATCGAAGATAACCAAGCTTATGTAAGCATTGGATATAAATACGACGGCGTTATTCCTATTCGCGAATTGTCTTCCGTCCAACTGGACAATGCTGCAGCAGCAGTAGAAGTTGGACAAGAAGTTGAATGCAAAGTTGTCAGCATCAATGACAACAAGGAAAGCCTGGTTCTCTCCAAACGTGCAATTGACAGCGAGAAATCATGGGAAGATCTGGAGAAATATTTTGCTTCCCAGGAAGCGTTCGATGTTACTGTGGCTGACGTTGTCAAAGGCGGCCTCGTAGCTGATGTCGGCGCGCGCGGATTTATTCCGGCTTCCATGGTTGAACGTCACTTTGTAGAAGATTTCAGCGACTACAAAGGCCGCACTCTACGCGTGAAAGTGAAAGAACTGGACCGTGAGAACAGCAAGGTTATTCTTTCCGCCAAAGAAGTGCTGGAAGAAGAATTCGAAGCCAACAAATTGAAGATTATGGCTGAGCTGTCCGAAGGACAAATCATCGAAGGTACTGTGCAACGTCTGACACAATTCGGCGCATTTGTTGATGTGGGCGGTGTTGACGGATTGGTTCACGTATCCGAAATCGCTTGGAACCATGTCGAAAAACCTTCCGATGTTGTTTCCGAAGGCGACAAGGTTCGTGTAAAAGTGCTTAAGGTTGATCCTGAAAAGGGCAAAATCAGCCTCAGCATCAAAGCTGCTGCTCCAGGTCCTTGGGATTCTGCAGCTGGTAAAATCAACATTGGCGATGTAGTTACAGGCGAAGTAAAACGCCTTGTAAACTTCGGCGCGTTTGTTGAACTGCTTCCAGGCGTGGAAGGCCTTGTGCATATCTCGCAAATCTCCCACAAGCACATCGGTACTCCGCATGAAGTGCTCAAAGAAGGACAAGAAGTACAAGTGAAAGTGCTTGACTTCAATCCATCCGAGAAACGCGTCAGCCTGAGCATCAAAGAAACCGAAGAAGCTCCGGCTCCTACAGCAAGACCGGAACGCAGCAACAGCAGAGACAGAGCTCCTAAAGAAGTGCTGAACAATCCTAACGTATCGCTCAGCAACGAAGGACTCAGCTTCACGCTTGCTGAACGCTTCGGCGACAAGCTGGACAAATTCAAGGGTAACAACTAATCCTTTAGATTGTCATACCGGGTAAAGTAATCGGCGAGCCCTCGATAAGAGGGTTCGCCGATTGTGTTTTTACAGGCATGTAAGTCCAAAAGGTACAAGGTACAAGCTGGTTAGCCAATTTTATTGTTTTTTGCTATGATGAGTTACGTAAGGATGACAGGAGGAATGAATATGGCAAGACCCGTTGTGGCCATCGTAGGAAGGCCTAACGTCGGAAAGTCGACGATATTTAACAGGCTGATTGGCGATAGACTGGCCATTGTAGAAGATAAACCGGGGATTACACGCGACCGGATTTATGGCGTTTCAGATTGGAACGGCAAAGCCTTCAGTGTAATTGATACCGGTGGGATTGAAATTGACGGTGAAGACGCGATTCTGAAATCAATTCGTGTTCAGGCGGAGCTGGCGATTGAGGAAGCGGATGTCATCGTCTTTATGTGCGAGGCGAAAAGCGGACTGACCAATGCGGATGAAGAAGTGGCACAAATTCTTTTCCGTTCCGGCAAACCGGTCGTGCTTGCAATCAATAAAGTGGACAATATGAAGCGCACAGATGATATTTATGAATTTTACACCCTGGGAATCGGCGATCCTATCGGCATCTCCGGCAGCCATGGTACCGGAATCGGCGATTTGCTGGATGCGGTAACCGAGAAGCTTCCAGAGCCAACTGAAGAGGAATACGACGAAGATGTGATTCGTGTGGCCCTGATCGGCCGGCCGAATGTAGGTAAATCTTCTTTGGTCAACGCCATTTTGGGTGAAGAACGCGTAATTGTCAGCGATGTCGCAGGGACTACACGCGATGCCATTGATACTCCTTTTGAACGGGACGGGCAGCGCTATGTTCTGATCGATACTGCGGGTATGCGCAAACGCGGCAAAGTATATGAAACCACGGAAAAATACAGCGTGATGCGCGCAATGCGGGCCATTGAGCGGGCTGATGTTGTTCTGGTGGTAATCAACGGCGAAGAAGGCATTATCGATCAGGATAAGCATATTGCCGGTTATGCTCATGATGCCGGGAAAGCTTCGATCTTTGTGGTCAACAAATGGGATGCTGTCGAGAAGGATGACAAGACGATGCAGAACTTTGAGACCAAAATCCGTGATCACTTCCTGTTCATGAGCTACGCACCTGTAGTGTTCTTGTCCGCATTAACGAAACAGCGTCTGCAGAAACTGCTGCCGGTGGTGCAGCATGTCGCCCAGCAGCATGCTCTGCGGATTACGACGCATTTGGTCAACGATGTGGTATCCGATGCTGTGGCCATTAATCCTCCGCCAACGGATAAAGGACGGCGCCTGCGCATCAATTATGTCACTCAGGTTGCTGTCAAGCCGCCGACGATTGTGGTATTTGTCAATGACCCGTCGCTGATGCACTTCTCCTATGAACGATACCTGGAGAACAAAATCCGCGCGGCGTTCAATTTTGAAGGAACACCAATCCGTCTGTTTACACGGCGCAAATCCGAAAACGAAGGTTAGGGGAGAAGAGTAGTGGCGTTTGAACTTCTGGTGATCGTTGTAAGCTATTTGCTTGGCTCTGTCAGCTTCAGTGTATTGCTCGCCCGGCTGCTCAAAGGTATTGATATCCGTCAATACGGAAGCGGCAATGCCGGAGCGACCAATACGCTGCGTGTGATGGGGAAAGGGCCGGCAATACTGGTGCTGGTTCTGGACGTACTGAAGGGAATTGCCGCAGTTTGGCTCGGAACCTGGGCTGGCGGCTGGGGAACCTGGATCGCGGTGGCTTGCGGGGTCGCAGCCATCATCGGGCATAATTGGCCGCTCTACTTTCACTTTCGCGGCGGGAAGGGCATTGCAACTACAATTGGCGTAATGGCTACGCTTTGTTTTTGGCCTGCGCTGATCGCAGGGATCATTGCCATCCTGGCCATCGTTATTACCCGCTTTGTGTCGCTGGGCTCCCTGATTTTTGTTGCGCTTACCCCGGTATTCCTGCTGTTTACCGAATTTACAACACCTGAATTGTGGGGAAGCATTATCATTGCAGTTTTCGCTTTCTGGCGGCACCGCAGCAATATTGTGAAGATCTCCCAGGGAAGAGAGAATAAAATCGGCGCTAAAGTCAAGGAGGGGAATCGCGTTGTCTGATAAAGTAACCGTGCTGGTCGCGGGCAGTTGGGGAACTGCGCTGGCTACTGTGCTGGCGGCTAACCACTCGGAGGTTTATCTATGGACACGCAGGTCCGAACAGGCTGCCGAGATTAATGAGGCTCACACGAATGAGCACTTCTTGCCCGGGATTTCTTTGCCCGCTAATATCATCGCAACTACGGATATGGAGACAGCGGTCACCGGTTCCAAGGCGGTGGTTATTGTTGCCCCGTCCTCTGGAATGCGCCAGGTCGCCCGCAGCCTCAAACCTTTCTGGAAAGAAGATATGCTCTGTGTACATGCTACAAAGGGCTTCGAGACGGAATCCATGAAACGGATGTCCACCGTCATTTCCGAGGAGCTGGGCTGTGCTGAAGGCCAGGTGGTTGTTCTATCCGGACCTAGCCACGCCGAAGAGGTGGTGCGCCTGTGTCCTACAACGGTTGTGGTAGCTTCACCGGACGACAGATGCGCTACAGAAGCACAAAGTTTATTTATCAACAATGATTTCCGTGTGTACACCAATCGAGATCAGGTAGGCGTTGAACTGGCCGGAGCACTGAAGAATATCATAGCGCTTGGGGCAGGTCTGTCTGACGGTCTGGGCTTTGGCGATAATGCCAAGGCGGCATTGCTCACCCGCGGTCTTGCCGAGATTTCCCGCGTCGGTGTCGAGCTGGGTGCTAATCCGCTAACCTTTGCGGGTTTGGCTGGACTCGGTGACCTTGTGGTAACAGCAACTAGCCAGCATAGCCGCAACTGGCGGGCCGGTTCGTTGCTTGGCCAAGGGAAACCGCTCTCTGAAGTGCTGGAGTCCATGGGCATGGTAGTTGAAGGGATACGCACCACGGAAGCCGCATACGCTATTTCGCTTAAGCTGGGCGTGCAGATGCCGATCACTGATCAGATCTATCATGTGCTGTTTAAAGGCAAAACGCCGCGCAGCGCCGTCGAGGCCCTGATGGGACGCGACCGCAAGACGGAGATGGAAACGATCTCGCAGGAAACTTGGGAGCAGTGGCATTCCTGATCACGTTCACCTTTTGACGGGGATCCTCATATGTTGTAATGGGGATTGACGGAGGAGGGATGAAAAGTGAGCAAAGATTTTTCCAAGGATGCATTGAACGCCATCAATAAAAAAGCGGGCAAAAACATCACACCAGGTGCCGTCCAAAAGCTGGCCAGTACGGTCAAACCGGGAACAATGCAGAATGAAGCCCAGCTCCGCCAGTTAATTAAGCAGGTGTCATCAATGGCGAAGGTACCGGTCAGCGAGGCTACGGTGCAGGATATCATCAACGCTGTCAAAAAAGGCGGCGCGAATTCGGGCACCATGGAGTCTTTAATGAAAATGATGCTGAAAAAATAGCATTACTCTTCGCGGAGCAAAGAGCAGATGATCCGGAATCAGTCCTGATTCTGTGATCTTTTGCTCTTTTTTTTGAACCCTTAGACTTAGTAGGTTTCATGCCGTAGTCTTCATGATATAATAGTCGCAATCAAATATTGCCGGATGGAGGCGGTTTGTCCATGGATCCGATGACGAAAATGTGGTTGTCGCTAATAGCGATTCTGGTAATGGGATTGTCCGTATTTCTGATAACCTTTGCGCGCAGCAAGACAAAAGGCCTGCTGAGAGCTATATTATCATTAATTGCCTTTGTCATTATGCTGATCGGGCTGTTGGGTGGAGCCGCTTCAATTATGTAAGCATTTACATTGAATTCAGGCAGAAGGTTCTTGGAAGAATCACTGGACTTTTTTTGCAGGAATAGGAAGTGAGTAGATGGCAGATTCGGGAATTCCCTACATATTGGAAGCAGCGCTAGCCTCTATATCCGAGGTGTTAGACCTGAGCTGGCTGGAGAAGCCGCCTGTATGGCTACTGGGAGGAAGCTGCGGGCTTCTGCTGCACGGAGTGCAGCTGAGTGCACCTCCGCGCGACATCGACCTCTACGCCGATCTGGAGGATGCTGAAGTACTTCATTCGGCTCTGAGCTGTTATTCGGTGGACGGAGGTCCGGAAGAAGATTATAGTGGAGGCTGCTATTCGCTGCGCAGCCGTTACCGTATCGGAGATGCGAGGGTAGAACTGGTATGTGGTTTTCAGATCAGCTCGGGCACGCGCCGGTATGCCGTGGATGTTCAGCAGCTTCTGCCGCATGCACTCATCGAGGATTTTAACGGTATCGGCTTCATGCGCCTCATGCCTGCGGCTCACGAGCTGGTGTTCAACCTGCTGCGGTGCAGGGTGGAGCGGTGCAGTGCTATTGCCAATTTTATGAAGGTCAATCTGGCTGTTCATTTACCACTGCTGCAGCAGCTAGTTCTGGAGAATGGACTGGATGAAGCCTTTGGACTGCAATTGGAGAAACTGCTCGGAGTGTCGACATCGATACAGATTTAACAAGAAGCAAAGGAAGGAAGCTATGTCATGAAGCCGCAAAAAGGATGGACTGTCACCTTCCAGCCTGAAGGACGAAAAACAGTAGTGCAGCACGGGGTAACCCTGCTGGAAGCTGCGCGCAAGGCGGGAGTGGTCCTGCCTACCCGCTGCGGCGGCAAAGCCGGTTGCCTGATGTGCAAGGTGACGGTCCCACAGGAAGAGGCGGCTGCCCTTCGGCCGCCGGGGGATGCCGAGCAGCGGAAGCTTGGCGGCTTGCTGGATTCAGGCGTCCGTCTGGCGTGCCAGGCAGCCGTCTGGAACGATTTGAGCGTCATTGTCCCCGAGGACCCGCTCAAAGCCGCAGTACGGCGCAGGCTGGAAGCAGCGCGTCGTGGGGAAGAGGACGGGCTGTGGTAAGCTTGTGAAGTAACTTTTGGAGAATGCTGGAGCAGAAAGGGGCGGACGGAGTGCTTTTCACAGATGGACAGAAGACATCCGGAATCAGAATGGGCTTGCTGCTGGGGATAAGCTTACTGCTCTTAGTTCTCACGGGCTGTATGTACCGCGGAGAACAGAACCAGCCTGCCGGCAATTTCCGCGAGAGTGTCAAGCGGGTTCAGGCGGCAGTGGATGATTATCAGCAGGAGGAAGGTCTGCTGCCGATTCTGAATAGCGAGGAATCTACTCCACGCTATGAGAAATTCGTAATTGATTTGGAGAAGCTGCGCCAAAAAGGCTATTTGGATGAAATTCCGGCTGCGGCCTTTGAGAAGGGCGGCAGGGCCTATTTTCTTATCTTGGACGAGGAAAGTGATCCTACCGTGAAGCTGATGGATCTCGTTACCGTGCAGAAGGTAAATGATGTCTCCCGCCAGGTTAACCGCTACAAATCAGCGCATGGAGGCGCACTCCCGGCAGGGGAGGAACGGTATCCGGGCTTCTTCACCATTGATTCCAAAATGGCGGGAACGGCTGCTATAACGCTGAAGAGCGTCTATTCCGGACAGCCGCTGGAGTTTATCATGGACAAGAACGGTGAAGTGTATGTCGACTACAGCTTTGATATTATGTCTGCCATCGACAAGGAAGGCGCAACACCTGCGGCCAATCAGGATCTGCGGATTGAGCTGGAGCAGGCTTCTTATTATGTACCGGTGAAGTCGTTGCCGTATTTGTGGATTAATGGTCAGCCAGTTCCTCAGCCTCCGGACAGTCCATAGACCGTTTCCAGCCGGCAGCAGTTCCAGAAGTTATTCTGGGACTGTTTTTTTGTATTATCCAGTGCTTCTGAGGAAGCGGCCACATGCAAGGAGAGAGGTAGTTCTACTTGCTACTCCGCGCTCATATGATTGATGAGAAGACTTCCGGGCGTCATGACGCCTGCGGGGGTGCAGAACCTCATTTCGCAAATTACTATACAAATTGCGCAGCTGCGGGTCATAAATCCGTTCCGGATACATATGATGATACTAGTCCAAATGCATGTCCGAGCATTCGGAGTTTAGCGCGGGGCAAAAGTGTTCCGCCCTTAAGCAGCAGCTAGGCTTCGGGCGGACATACGAAAGTCCGGTGGATGTCCTGCAAGGGTCAGATTGCCGGCGGAACGCGAAGTCGATGCTCTTCAGGCATTTTTTCTTCGGAGTAATATGAGGAGGGGATCTCTTTTGGAAAAAGTGGATATTTTCAAGGACATTGCCGAGCGTACCGGCGGAGACATTTATCTTGGCGTCGTCGGCGCGGTTCGCACGGGGAAATCGACGTTCATCAAACGGTTCATGGAGACGATTGTCTTGCCGAACATCACCAGCGAGGCAGACCGGGTAAGGGCAGTGGATGAACTTCCGCAAAGTGCAGCGGGTAAAACTATTATGACAACTGAGCCGAAATTTGTACCGAACAACGCGGTGCAGATCAAGGTTGCGGAAGGGCTGGAAGTGAATGTCCGGCTGGTCGACTGTGTAGGATATGCTGTGGAGGGTGCAAAAGGGTATGAGGATGAGAACGGCCCTCGCATGATCTCCACTCCTTGGTTTGAGGAACCGATTCCTTTCCAGGAAGCGGCGGAAATTGGCACGCGTAAGGTGATTCAGGAGCATTCCACGCTGGGTGTAGTTGTGACTACAGACGGCACGATTGCTGAAATCCCGCGGAACTCTTATATTGATTCCGAAGAGCGGGTCATTGCGGAGCTGAAGGAAGTAGGCAAGCCGTTTGTGCTTGTGATCAACTCCACCCGGCCGCGCAGTGAAGAGGCACAGCAGCTGCGCAGTGAGCTGGCCCTTAAATATGATATTCCCGTTATGACGCTTAGTGCCGCGAATATGACGGAAGACGATGTGACCGGTGTGCTGCGCGAAGTGCTGTACGAATTCCCGGTCCATGAGGTCAATGTGAACCTGCCTAGCTGGGTGATGGTGCTGGGCGAAAATCACTGGCTGCGCAGCAGCTATGAGAATTCCGTCCGCGATACTGTGAAAGACATCCGCCGCCTGCGTGATGTTGACCGGCTGGTCTCCCAGTTTACGGAATATGATTTCATCGATAAAGCAGGGCTTAGCGGAATGAACATGGGCCAAGGTGTAGCCGAGATTGACCTGTATGCGCCGGAAGAACTGTATGATCAGGTTCTGATGGAAGTGGTAGGGGTTGAAATCCGCGGAAAAGATCATCTGCTGCAGCTGATGCAGGACTTCTCCCATGCCAAACGCGAGTATGACCGCTTCTCCGAAGCGCTGGAAATGGTCAAAACAACCGGCTACGGGATAGCCGCTCCTTCACTCGCGGAAATGGCTCTCGATGAGCCGGAGCTGATCCGCCAGGGCTCGCGTTTCGGGGTTCGCCTGAAGGCGACAGCACCTTCGATTCATATGATCCGCGTGGATGTGGAATCGGAGTTCTCGCCGATCATCGGCACAGAGAAACAGAGCGAAGAGCTGGTGCGCTATTTGATGCAGGACTTTGAGAATGACCCGATCAAGATTTGGGAGTCGGATATTTTTGGCCGCTCGCTGCATTCGATTGTGCGTGAGGGTATTCAGGGCAAAATTGCCATGATGCCGGATAATGCCCGCTACAAGCTGCAGGAAACACTTGGACGGATCATCAACGAGGGTTCTGGCGGCCTGATCGCCATCATTTTGTAAGGCATATCTCATAACAAAAAGAGAGCAGGGATTTCCGGCTCTCTTTTTGTTATGTCCGGAGTGGGGGCATATGACATCCGATGGCTTCCCCTCCGCGCTCTTTTCACACGGAAATGCTTCTCTACTTTATGGTTAATAGGAATTTCTTCCATTAATAGTCTCTCATTTTCGGCCTTATTGAGGGTTTAGTAGATACTTTCTGCTCCTTTTTTGAGGAACGCCTTGAAATTATGGGTGGGCTGTATTACTATAAGTTTGTTGCGCTTCTAGGAAGAAGGGCGCCAGTATCTAGCAATAAACGGGATTATCACGTATATTTTGCGTTGAAACGGAAACAGTGTATGATACCGGAAATTTACCCAGGGAGGTGAGAAAACATGAATAAATCAGATTTGATCAACGTAGTAACAGAAGCAACTGAACTTCCCAAGAAAGATGCTACTAAAGCGGTAGATGCCGTTTTCGAAGCGATCACAGGTGCTCTGCAAAGCGGCGATAAAGTACAACTGGTTGGATTCGGAAACTTTGAAGTGCGCGAACGTTCCGCACGTAAAGGCCGCAACCCGCAAACTGGTGAAGAAATCGAAATTCCTTCAAGCAAAGTACCGGCATTCAAACCCGGTAAGGCGCTTAAAGACGGAATCAAATAGAGATTTCTACATATCGATCCTATAGTCTTCCGAGTAACAACTATGCCGCCCTCCAAGGCGGCATTTGTTTTTGCAATCTTTATCCGCAATTGCTTAGAGAAAGCGTATACTCACACAAAACTTAAGTGAATGCTTCCGAAGCTAGTTTTGTACGAAGAAATTTCAAGGAAGTAGATGCTCACAAAACTTAAGTGAATGCTTCCGAAGCCAGTTTTGTACGAAGAAATTTCAAGGAAGTAGATGCTCACAAAACTTTTAGGAGGATCAAAGATGACCGAGAAGAATAATGGCGTTAGCCCTGCACCGTCAGGCAGCGAGTACATCGTGGTGAAGGCCAAAGAGAACGGCGTTCAGGTAATCGGGCTTACCAGAGGACTGGATACGCGCTTCCACCACACAGAGAAGCTGGACAAAGGCGAGGTGCTGATCGCTCAATTCACCGATCATACCTCAGCTATGAAAATCCGCGGCAAGGCGGAAATATGGAGCAAACACGGACAACTGGAGAGCGAAAGCTGAAAAGCAGGCATAGCCTGCTTTTTTTCAAAATATAACTAAGTATAGGCAAGTCCGCAGGATCGTATAAACGCACGGCAAGGCGGAAATTATGGATAAGGGGGCAGGTCATGAACCGGGGCTGGCTAATCGGAACTGTATTGCTCGTGACCACGGCTTCTGCCGTAATTCTGCCGCTGCTGGCGGAGCTCGAACCTTCCTTGCAGAATCAGCGGGGAGTAGTGGAAACCTTCAGCGGTGCAAATACGATTCTCGATAATGATAATCTTGTAGATATACTGAACGGGATCCCATTTACCCTGTCCATTGATAGCGTAGACTTTGATCAGAGCGTCTTGTCACTGGATCTGAAGGTAACAGGCAATAACCACGAGCCTAGGGAACTGTATCAGAATATGGCTCAGGCGATCTCCTTTGCTTTCCAAGACACGGGGAATGTCGATCAGCTGCTCCTGCGCATCGTTGCCGAGGACAAATGGCTGGACACCCGCCGTCTATTGCTTGCCGGGGATATCAGACGCATGGAGTGGTCGCTTCAACTGCAGCAGAAGCTGGAGGCGTCCGGGAATGATCCGCTGCCAGATGCGCTCAAGAAAGGCTTCCGTATTCGTGAAAGCGAGCTGTGGAAAAGGCAGTTCATTTATCCCTGATGTGGGTAAATGAAACTAGAACGCCCTAGAGTGCGTGACAAAAAAACATGTGATATAATAGACAAGATTGTGAACAAAGATATTGTCATAACGTCAATGGCTTCGGAGGCTGAAATGAAACCGTACCGCATACCACAACTTGCTAAACCTTACACCGACTACGATATGATTCAGCGGCATACGGAATTACCGCCGTTTTCCGATGGGCGTGGTCATTTGTTATATATTTTTCTGAATCACGGCACCCCGGACGGTGCACAAAACGGTGAGTTGTATACTCTGGTAACAGCACTTGTGCAGCTAGGTCTTGATACACATGAGAGCATCGATATATCCCTTGAAGAACCGGGGGGAGACCAGATGCGTTCCCGTCAGCTCAAGGTGCTGGCCGGCGATTACTTCAGCAGCTGGTTTTACCATTTGCTTGCGAAACGTGAACAGATTGAGATGGTGGGCATCTTAAGTACGGCCATTGCCGACTTTAACGTGATGAAAGCCCATCTTTACGGCAAAATGAAGGGGATGCTGCTCTCCGCTGAACAATACCTGCGGCACACGGTACAGCTCAATATGCGGCTGTTCCTTTCTTTTACACCGATGATTGAGGAGTCGCTCACCCAGCTGTGGGAGAAGCTGCTGGCTGAATTCAGCCACTGCGAGACCTTATGTCTGGAACTGCGGCGGTCTGGTAATCCGGCAAGTGCCCGGGAAGGCTATTGTTACTGGAAGGTGATGGAATTAGCCACCGAAGAAGAGCGGCAGCTGCTGGGCGAGCAGAATCTAGATCTGAAGGATTGGAAGAAGCTGAAGCTGAAATATAAATGCGATTCCCTGCTGACCGACAAGCTGCATGGGTCGCTCCAGTCCATACAGGGACTGCTGAAAGACATTAAGGACGAGTACCTGATCAGCGAGCTTAGCTCCGCGCTTGACCACTTTCTCCTGCAGACGAAAATTTCCGGACAAGCGGCCGTGGAGGGGTAGAGAATGACTATAGAGAAAACGTCACCTTTGGGTGACCAGGGCATCAAACCGAAGGAACAATTTGTACACTCCGTATTTGAGAGCATCGCCGGCAAATATGACCTGATGAATGATATTCTAAGCTTCCGCCGCCATAAAGCGTGGCGAAAGTTCACGATGCGCAAGATGGGCATGAAGCGCGGCGATTCCGCTGTAGACTTGTGCTGCGGTACCTGTGACTGGAGTATTGCCTTGGCTGATGCCAGCCAGACCGGAAGTGTTATCGGGCTTGACTTCAGTGCAGGCATGCTGGAGGTAGGCCGCCGCAAGGTGGAAGAGCGCAAACTGCAGGACCGCATTTCACTGGTCCAGGGCAATGCGATGGACCTGCCTTTCGGTGACAACAGCTTTGATTATGCGACGATAGGCTTCGGACTTCGCAATGTGCCTGATCTCGTTCAAGTGTTGAACGAAATGAAGCGTGTAGTGAAGCCGGGAGGAATGGTTGTCTGCCTCGAGCTTTCCAAGCCGATGAAACAGCCGTTCAAAGGCATTTATTATTTTTATTTTCAGCGTGTACTTCCGCTCCTTGGGAAACTGTTTGCCAAAAGATACGAGCAATATAAATGGCTTCCCGAATCATTGGCCCTATTTCCGGACAGAGAGCAGCTTGCGGTGATTTTCCGTGAAACCGGTCTTGAGCAAGTGGAATCCTATCCCTTGACCGGCGGCATCGCAGCATTACATATTGGGCTCAAGGAGAACTGTAATGTTTAAAAAAGTCGGCGTTTTTCTGCAAATGATCAAGTTTGAACATACTGTTTTTGCATTACCCTTCGCATTTATGGGCGCATTGCTCGGTTCAGTTGTCATGTTCGGCACACTCCCTTCCTGGGCCCAGATCGGCTGGGTTGTTATCGCCATGTTTGGCGCCCGCAGCGCGGCCATGGGGCTGAACCGGCTGATTGACCGGATCAGCGACGCCAAGAATCCGCGGACCGCTGGAAGAGCGATTCCCGCAGGGCTGCTGAAGGTTGGAGAAGTAATTATCTTTATTGGGATCTCATTCTTTTTACTATTCTGGGCTGCTTTCAAGCTTAATCCCTTGTCGGCCAAATTGCTGCCGATCGCTGTTTTTCTCCTTGTTTTTTATTCCTTCACGAAGCGATTTACCTGGGCCTGCCATCTGATACTCGGGCTAACCATCGCCTTGGCTCCGCTTGGGGGCTGGGTTGCCGTTACGGGCACTGTGGACTGGACAGCCATGATCTTTTATTTCACGATTGTGTTTTGGACTGCGGGTTTTGATATTATCTATTCCTGCCAGGATGTTGAATTTGATACGAAGGAAGGCCTTTACTCCATTCCGGTTCGCTTTGGTGTTCCGCGGGCGCTGGACATTGCGAAGGTATTTCACTTTCTTACAGGCATCGGATTCGTTTCGCTCCTTTTTATCACTGATTTAAGCTGGTGGTATGTAGCAGGGATGCTGATTGCTTACATCATTCTTTTTTATGAGCATCACATTGTGTCTCCAAGTGACTTAAGCCGCTTGCAGACTGCGTTCTTTACCATGAACGGGGTGCTGAGCATCGTGGTGTTCTCATTTACTTTGATTGACCTGGTGGTGCAGTTTTACAAATGACAGAGCAGAAGCCTAAAAATTTCGTTGTAGGAATTACCGGAGCGAGCGGAGGCATTTACGGCGTTCGTCTGACGGAAACCCTGCTTTCATTGGGGTATACGGTCCATCTCGTTGTGAGCAATGCGGGCTGGCGTGTTTTTAAAGAGGAGCTTGGCTTTGCCGCCTCTGACCGGGAAGGCTTTCTGAACGAAAAGTTCAGCGGCTATCCCGGTTCTCTGCTTTATCATAAAGTACAGGACATCGGGGCATCGATCGCCAGCGGCTCCTTCCGCACGGAAGGGATGATTATTATGCCTTGCTCCATGGGTACACTTTCTGCTGTGGCGCATGGCAGCTCCGATAATTTGATGACAAGGGCTGCCGATGTCATGCTGAAGGAAGGGCGCCCCTTGGTCCTCGTCCCCCGGGAGACACCGCTGCATGCCATTCACCTGGAGAATATGCTGAAGCTGTCCCGGCTGGGCGTCAAGCTGATCCCGGCAATGCCTGCCTTTTATTTTGGCCCGGGCAGCATGGATGATTTGATTAACTTTATGGTGGGCAAGGTGCTGGACAGCTTTAACATTGAGCACACTTTATTTCGCAGATGGGGGGAATGAGGGATGGTCAATTCGCAGCATACCGTTATCGGTAAAATCAGCTATACCAACTCATGGCCGGTATTTCACAATTTTCACCCCTCTTCGTTAAGTTATCCTGCAGAGATGGTGAGTGAAGTGCCTGCCATTCTTAATCAGGGCATGGCTGAGGGCACTATCCATGTGGGTGCATTATCTTCCTTTGCCTATGCAGCAGCCAGTGACCGTCTGCTGCTGCTTCCGGATCTATCCGTCAGTGCGGAGGGACCGGTCAAATCAATTCTGCTGTTCTCCCGGATGCCTGTTCAGCAGCTTGGAAACGCGAGGATTGCCGTAACTAATACCTCCGCAACATCGGTGAATCTGCTGAAGATTCTGATGGAGAAAGCCGTTCATGGCAAACCGGAATATATCAGTGCAGAGCCTGATCTGGATCACATGATGGATCAGTCGGACGCCTGCCTCTTAATCGGCGACAATGCGATCAAAGCCTCGTGGCAGAATCAGGGCTACATCGTTACTGATTTGGGTGAACTGTGGAATGAGTGGACTGGACTCAGCATGACCTTTGCCGTCTGGGCGGTAAACCGGGAGGCAGCGAACAGTAAGCCTAAAGCGATTGCCGAAATTGCCGAGGCCTTTGCGGAAAGTAAAAGACGCGGAATCCGCGAACTCGCGCCAGTTATTCGGGAGGCGTGCATGGCTATCGGCGGAACGGCTGCCTACTGGGAAGGATATTTCCGTAATTTATGTTATGACTTTGGGGAAAGGCAGCAGGAAGGTCTGAACCTCTATTTCCGCTACGCCTATGAAATGGGCCTGCTGCCGCAGGAAGTGAAGATGGAGCTTTGGAGCCACAATCTGCTGACACGGGTGAAAGAATGAAACGAATGCAAATATTCGGTTTGCTGAACAAGGATATGGATCTGATCGAAAAAGAGCTGTACCGCAGCGTTCAAGGCGATGATGGTCTGCTGACAGAGACTTCCCTGCATCTGCTGAAGGCGGGCGGCAAACGTCTGCGTCCAGTATTTGTGCTGATGGGCGGCAAATTTGGCCAATATAATCTGGAGAAGCTGAAGCGTGTAGCTATCCCGCTTGAGCTCATACATAGTGCTTCGCTCGTTCACGATGATGTGATCGACGATGCAGAGCTGCGGCGTGGAGAGCTTACTGTCAAAGCGAAGTGGGGCGACAAGATCGCCATGTACACCGGGGACTATATTTATGCGAAAGCGCTCGTTATGACTTCGGAGCTGAAAAATCCCCGCATCCACCAAATCCTTTCCAAGGCGATGGTTGAAATGTCCATCGGAGAAATGGAGCAGATCCGTGATTTCTTCAACAGCGAGCAGAGTGTGCGCCACTATTTGCGGCGGATCCGCCGCAAGACGGCCTTGCTCATCGCGATCAGCTGCCAGCTGGGCGCGCTGGCAGCTGACGCGGAGCCGGAGACAGCCCGGCTGCTCTATAATTACGGATACAACGTCGGTATGGCGTTTCAGATCCGTGATGATCTGCTCGATCTTTCCGGAACGGAGAAGCAAATCGGCAAACCTCCGGGCAGCGATATGCGCCAGGGTAACATTACACTTCCCGTGATCTACAGCCTTGAGGACGACCGGCTTCGCGATTCGCTGCTGGAGGAGCTGGAGCTTATCCGTGAAGGGCAGCGGAGTGTGGGCCGGGCCATTGATCTGATCCTGTCAGGAGAAGGTATTGCCCGCGCAGAAGAGCTGGCTTCACGCTATATAGCCAAAGCACTGGCGGCGCTGGATGAGCTTCCGAACAACAAAACAAAGCGCAATCTGCGGGATATTGCATTTTTTGTAACAGGCAGAGCCTATTAGACTTCGCTCCTCTTTGAAATATAAGCGTTCACAGATGACCGGGTTTCTGATAATATCAGAAAATAAACCACTTGAATTCGCAGCGATGTACTAACCTATTCATAAAAATGGAGAGTGACTCTATGGAAAAAACGTATCTGATGATCAAGCCGGACGGAGTACAACGCGGATTGATCGGGCGTATTGTCGCCCGCCTGGAGGACAAAGGATTTAAGCTGATTGCCGCGAAGCTGATTACTGTCACAGAAGCACAAGCCAAGAAGCACTACGCAGAACACGAAGGTAAAGATTTCTTTCCTGAACTTGTGGGCTTTATCACCTCCGGTCCTGTGTTTGCCATGGTGTGGGAAGGCGATGATGTAGTGGCGCTGTCCCGTCTGCTGATA
Source organism: Paenibacillus sp. FSL L8-0340 (assembly GCF_038593145.1). Taxonomy (NCBI): domain Bacteria; kingdom Bacillati; phylum Bacillota; class Bacilli; order Caryophanales; family Paenibacillaceae; genus Paenibacillus; species Paenibacillus sp. FSL L8-0340. Next base: position 4,946,524 of record NZ_CP151967.1, on the reverse strand, counting down.
GGGAAGACCAAGGTAGGCGAAGCGTTGCCGGGTACAATCCGCGGCGATTTTGCCAGCCATACACCGCTTAACCTTATTCATGGATCGGATTCACCGGAAAGTGCTGAACGTGAAATTGCCAATTTCTTTGCTCCGAATGAACTGGCTCACTACAACAAAGACATCCAGGCATGGATGTAACATCAGGCGGGAGGCAGGAGAAGTCATATGGCAGAACGTGAAGAGATTGAAGCAGCAGATCCGGATTACACCGGGTTTATCCATAACGTCAAGCAAAGTACGGGAATCGATCTCGCCCAGTACAAGGAAGCACAGATGAAACGGCGTTTAACTACGCTGCGGATGAAGAACGGCTATCATTCATTTCAGGATTTTTATGCCGCAATGATGAAGGACAAGGCTTTATTTTATGAATTTCTGGACCGGATGACGATTAATGTCTCGGAGTTCTGGCGCAATCCGAACCGCTGGGAAGTCCTGCGGGATGTCATTCTGCCTGATTTGCAGCGCTCGGGGCGCCGGTTAAAGCTATGGAGTGCCGCCTGCTCTACCGGGGAAGAGCCCTATACGCTGGCGATGATTTTATCCGACAAAAATCTTCTTTCCCAGACCGGTATTCTGGCTACTGACATCGATGATGGCGCTCTGGCCAAAGCAAAGCAGGGCCTCTACTTGGAACGATCCTTAAAGGACGTGCCAAAAGATGTAGCCGCCCGTTATTTCGCGCCGGAGGGACCGGTGTTCAAGGTCAGCGAGTCACTCAAAAAAAGTATTGATTTCCGCAAGCAGAACCTGCTGCTTGATAAGTTTGACGAAGGGTTTGACCTGATCATTTGCCGGAATGTGATGATCTATTTCACAGAAGAGGCTAAGAATAAGCTCTATCATAAGTTCTCGGACAGTCTGCGCCCGGGCGGATATTTGTTCGTGGGCAGTACGGAGCAAATCTTTACACCTGCGCAGTATGGCTTTGAATCGACGGAAACGTTCTTCTACCGGAAGAAATAGTGCTGTACCGCCCGATCTGGTAAACGTATACTTTCGCTTCTTTTCAGTGATACTGAGTAGTAGATACCCGTACGCTATGCGAAAGGTCGTAAATCCAGATGGACAAAAGCAAGGTCATTGCCGCGTACAGACGCGGCTTCCTTACCGTCCGCGAATGCGGGCAGCTTCTAGGCATTGAGGAGCTGCAGCTGCAAAGCCTGCTGCAGCTTGAGGAGAGCAAGATGACATTACCTCCGTCAAACCGGAGGATCGGGGGCTGATTAGAGGCTCTTGACCCCGGACGCTCTGCAGCGCCGCTTTACTCGGAAGAGTATGGCGGCGCTGTTCTTTTATGGATGCGGGGCACCTGATTAGAGGCCATCCCTTTCTTGTCAAAGCGGATTCCCTATACTATAATGAGCAAAGACATTTAAGATTTTAGCGGTTTACAGTTTAAAAGTGTGAAGGGGGAACGCAGCATGAGTTTACGCTATTTAACAGCGGGGGAAACGCACGGCCCCCAGCTTACAGCAATTATTGAAGGACTGCCCAGCAATTTGACACTTAATTTCGAAGAGCTCAATTTTCAATTGCAGCGGCGCCAGAAGGGCTACGGCCGTGGCCGCCGGATGCAAATCGAGAAAGATACCGCACAGATTGTCGGCGGTGTACGCCATGGCTCTACGACAGGAGCTCCTGTAGCGCTGGTAGTAGAGAACAAGGACTGGACACACTGGAAGAACATTATGAATATCGAACCGATTCCCGGCAGCGACGAAGAGAAGCGGCGGGTAAACCGGCCGCGTCCAGGGCATGCGGATTTGAACGGCGGACTGAAATATAATCTTACCGACCTGCGGAATGTGCTGGAACGCTCCAGCGCCCGTGAAACGGCAGCAAGAGTAGCCGTAGGCGCTGTGGCCCGGCAGCTGCTGGCCGCTTTCGGAGTGAAGATTGCCGGACAGGTTATCCGGATCGGCGAGATTGAAGCGCCGGCCAACAATCTTCCGATTGATGAACTGATCGAGCTGACCGAAGCCTCTTCTGTGAGAGTTGTTGATAAAGAGACCGAACAGAAGATGGAGGCTTACATAGACAAGATCAAGGAGGAAGGCGACTCCATCGGTGGAATCGTGGAATGCGTCGTTGAAGGATTGCCTACCGGTCTTGGAAGCTATGTGCAATATGACCGTAAGCTGGATGCAGCTATCGCTGGAGCGGTAATGTCGATCAATGCCTTCAAGGGTGTTGAAATCGGTATTGGTTTCGAGGCAGGTGAACTGCGCGGCTCACAGGTCCATGATGAAATTATGTATGAAGCCTCACGAGGTTACTACCGGGCAAGCAACCGGCTGGGCGGCTTTGAGGGTGGCATGACGAACGGAATGCCGGTTGTTGTCCGCGGAGTGATGAAGCCGATACCTACACTTTACAAACCGCTGCAAAGCGTTGATATTGATACCAAAGAGCCTTTCACCGCGCAGGTGGAGCGTTCGGATGCCTGCGCTGTTCCGGCAGCTTGTGTTGTGCTGGAGAATGTCGTGGCTTGGGAGATCGCGAAGGCATTCCTGGATAAATTCGGCGGCGATTCCCTGGAAGAAATCAGAGCCAACTATAATAATTACTTGTCCCAACTGGAGAGCTACTGATTATGCGCAGTATTACTGTAGAATTGGGAGAACGTTCTTATCCGATCCATATCGGCAGCGGTTTGCTTCAGGGTATCGGTGAACGCTGCCAGGAAGCCGGATTTCCACTGCGCAGTCCGCTGCTGGTTGTCAGTGACAGTGAAGTTGCCCCACATTTTCTGGCCACGGTGGAAAGCTCCTTGCAGACTCAGGGATATACGGTCGTAAGCCATATTATCCCTGCCGGGGAGGCTTCCAAATCTCTGGCCGTATATGAAGAGGTTATCACAACAGCCATTCAGGCTGGTTTGGACCGCAGCTCGGCGGTATTGGCACTCGGTGGCGGTGTGGTCGGTGACCTGGCGGGTTTTGTGGCCGCTTCTTACATGCGCGGTATCGGCTTCCTGCAGATTCCGACAACCATCCTTGCCCATGACAGCAGTGTCGGCGGGAAGGTGGCTGTTAATCATCCGCTAGCCAAAAATATGATCGGCGCCTTCTATCAGCCGTCTATGGTGCTGTATGATCTGGACACGCTCCGTACCCTTCCGCTGCGCCAGATTTCTTCAGGGCTGGCCGAGGTTGTAAAACACGGCCTGATTCTGGACAGGGATTTTGCCTACTGGTGCCGTGATCATGCGGCAGAACTGCTTGAGTTGAACGTAGAAGCGCTTGGTTATGCGCTCGAGCGGGGCTGTGCGATCAAAGCCGCCGTAATCGGCAATGATGAGCGTGAGCATGGACAACGGGCCATACTGAACCTTGGTCATACCATTGGGCATGCGATCGAGGCAGTGGGGGGTTACGGTGTATTCCTGCACGGGGAAGCGATTGCCATCGGAATGGCCGGATCGGCTCTTTTAGCGGCCAAACTGGGCAAAGATAAGTCCATTTATGAAGACACGGTATCTATGCTGTCGGCGCTCGCCTTGCCGGTAAGACTGCCGGCGCAATATGGTGAGGATGAACTGATGGCGGCGATGATGCATGATAAGAAATTCAAAGAAGGCAAAATGACCTTTATCGTGCCAGATTCCATAGGTTCGGTCAGTATTGTCAATGATGTGCAGCAATCATCTGTTCGTGAGGTTATAGCGCAGCTTAAGAAGGAGGAAAGCCCATGGTAAACCGGGGGATACGCGGTGCAACAACCGTAGCGAAAAACGAGGAAAACGAGATCCTGCGTGAAACGGTTGTACTGTTGCGGGAAATCGTCGAACGCAATGACGTGATTGCAGAGGATATTTGCAGCGTATGGATTACGATGACTGCTGATCTGGATGCTACCTTCCCGGCAAGGGCGATCCGTGAGATTGAAGGCTGGGAGATGGTGCCGCTCATGTGTTCCGTCGAAATCCCGGTCAAGGGGAGCCTGCCACAGTGCATCCGCCTCATGGTGCAGGTCAACACCGATAAATCGCAGCGGGATATCCGCCATGTGTATCTGAACGAAGCCCAGAAGCTTCGCCCGGATCTATCACAGAGCAAGTAATAATTTGCAGATGCGGGGTTGTCAATGACCTCCATCATCATGTATAGTGGAGTTAGCCGAGTGAAGCAGAGTTTAGTTTAGATGAGATGAGTATAGCTGAGTTGAGTGCAGGATTTAGTTCGTATAGGCAATCCATTTATTTGTGATTCCCTTCTGGGATTATTTTGGTGTAGAGTTTCACAGCGCTACCCGTCTATTCCCACATAGGAGATATCCGCATATATGGCTCATAATGCCGGTCCTGAGCGCTTTTTCACATACTTACACTTATACAAACCTCTACTTCGGTAGAGGTTTTTCTGTATTTCGGACATAATATCAGATCCCAAGGAGGGTTTTCAAATGACGAACCCAAGAGTCGAAGAAGTAGTGGCGTTGTCCCGGGAGTATAACTTAATTCCGGTCGTAAAGCGGCTGCTTGCCGACATGGAGACGCCGATCCGGCTGTTCCAGCGTTTTGCCGAACAGGATCGTGCATTTTTGCTGGAAAGTGTAGAGGGCGGCATTCAATGGGCCCGTTATTCCTTTATCGGCAGTGATCCGTTCCTCATGATCTCCGGCAAAAAAGGCATCATTCACGTTGAAGTCGGCGGAGAGAAAAAACGGCTCTTGGGCAAGCCGGTCGAGGAGCTTAAAGCGCTGCTCCGCTCTTACCGCAGCCCGAAGCTGGAAGAAATGCCTCCCTTTACAGGCGGAGCCATCGGATTCTTCGGCTATGATCTGCTGCAGTATTACGAGAAGCTGTCGGCACATGCCGTAGATGATCTTAATATGGACGACATCCGCTTTATGTTCTGCGACCGGATCATTGTCTTTGATCATGTGAAGCAGCAAATCCTGCTTGTCGGCAATCTGCACATCAAGGACGGAGATACGGACTCGGACATCCGCGCAGGCTATGAAGAGCTTAGCCGCAAGCTGGAGGTTATGGCTGAAGAGCTGCAGAAGGAAGGACCGAAGGAAAACGTCAACCGGCGCAGCATACCGCAGGATATCGAGCTGGGCCAAATCCACTCCAACCTGACGAAGGAGCAATATATCGGCAATGTGGAGCAGGCCAAGGAGTACATCCGGGCCGGGGATATTTTTCAGGTGGTGCTGTCACAGCGGCTGCACATAGAAACGGAAGTATCGCCACTCCATGTGTACCGGATGCTGCGCACATTGAACCCTTCGCCGTACATGTATTATCTGAAGATGGATGAAGAGATCATTGTCGGCACTTCTCCCGAAGCGCTGGTGAAGGTGGACGGTGACCGGGTCAAAACCCGCCCGATTGCCGGAACCCGTCCTAGAGGCGCGAATGAAGCAGAGGACCGGGAGCTGGCTGAGGAACTGCTGCATGATGAGAAGGAACGGGCAGAACATCTGATGCTGGTCGATCTGGGGCGCAATGATTTGGGCAGGGTCTCCAAGTTCGGCACCGTCAAATGCGATTCCTTCATGGAAATTGAAAAATACTCCCATGTGATGCACATAGTTTCGAACGTATCCGGAACGCTTGACGAGAACAAGGATTTCTTCGACGCCTTCCTGTCCTGCCTTCCTGCCGGCACCGTTTCCGGAGCACCGAAGCTGCGGGCTATGGAGATTATCTCGGAGCTGGAACGCGAAGCAAGAGGCGCGTATGCCGGAGCCATCGGTTATCTCGGATTTTCCGGAAATATGGATTCCTGCATTACGATCCGCACCATTATCTTCCGCAAGGGCCGGGCTTATGTGCAGGCCGGGGCGGGCATTGTCTGGGATTCTGTTCCGGAGAAGGAATATGAGGAGACCCTCAACAAGGCAAAAGGGATGCTGAAGGCGATCCGCATGGCGGAAGCGATGTTCCCGGCTGAGGTGAAAGAAAAACAGGTAATCAACCAGGATTACATGTACGAATATACCCCTTAACCAGGGAATAGCAGAGATGAGCAGAGCAGAGAATGCTCCATAAAACTTTTAGGAGGAAAAGAACTATGGAAGCAAGTCAATTGATGCAATCAGGAATTGCCGGACTGATCGAGGGCAGGGATCTAACCCGCACAGAGGCTCGTGAGCTTATGGGAACAATAATGGAGGGATCGGCATCGCCGGCGCAAATAGGCGCCTTGCTGACCGCATTGCGGATCAAGGGGGAAACGGTGGAGGAGATTACCGGTTTCGCTGAAGCCATGCGCGGTTTCGGCACTCCAGTGCTTACGGAGCGCACCCGGCTGCTGGATACCTGCGGAACCGGCGGTTCCGGAATCCATAAATTCAACATTTCTACGGCCTCGGCGATCATATCCGCAGCCGCTTCGGTCCGGGTCGCCAAGCACGGCAACCGTTCTGCTTCCGGCAGAGCGGGCAGCGCTGATGTGCTGGAAGCGCTGGGCGTCAACATTCATCTGAATGCGGAGCAGGCCCGGCAGTGCCTGGACAGCATCGGTATCTGCTTCCTGTTCGCACAAATCTATCATCCATCCATGAAGCATGCCGCTGCACCCCGCCGTGAGCTCGGCGTCCGGACCGTATTCAACATGCTTGGACCGCTGACCAATCCAGCGGGAGCCGACCGGCAGCTGATGGGCATTTATGACCGCAGCAAGACGGAAACAGTTGCGAATGTGCTGAAGGAGCTCGGCTCCAAGCGGGCGATGATTGTAAGCAGTCTGGATGGTCTCGATGAAATCAGTATTTCGGCACCTACACAGGTATCCGAGCTGAAAGACGGGGCTGTGTTTACCTATGAAGTGACTCCAGAGGAAATGGGCCTCAGCAGACATCCGCTGGAAGATGTGCTTGGCGGAGATGCAGCTGAAAATGCAGCGATTATCACCGCCGTGTTGGCCGGAGAAGTTAATCCTTACCGTGATATTGTATTGGTCAATGCAGGTGCTTGTATCTATGTCGCCGGATTGGCGGATACATTGAGAGATGGCGTAGAGAAAGCAAGAGAAGTAGTAGATTCAGGCGCGGCACTGCTCAAGCTGGAGCAGCTGAAAGTCATGACGAAGGAGCTTGATTATGTATCTTGAACGGATTGTTGCCACCAAAATCAAAGAGGTAGAGGTGCTGGCCGCGACTTTTTCGCTGGCTCAGGCTGAACTTGAAATTTCCGGGCTGCCGTCCACAAAAGGATTCCGTGATGCGCTCACGAAGCGGCGGAACAGAGAGATGGGGCTGATTGCGGAAGTAAAGAAGGCTTCCCCGTCCAAAGGTCTGATCCGGGCGGATTTTGACCCGGTTTCCATAGCGCAAGGCTATGAGGCGGGAGGTGCTGACTGCTTATCCGTTCTTACGGACAGCGAGTATTTTCAGGGCAGCGGTTTATACCTGCAGCAGGTTAGAAAGGCGGTAAGTCTTCCACTGCTGCGCAAGGATTTTATTATCGACGAGAAACAGATTTATGAGGCGCGTCTGCTGGGAGCGGATGCCATCCTGCTGATCGCGGCTATTCTGGACCCGAACCGGCTTGCTAACTTCACAGAGTTGGCTTCCTCACTGGGAATGGACGTACTTATTGAGATTCATGACCGCAATGAACTGGAAATGCTACTGGAGACCGGCAAAGCGGCACATCCGAATGTGCTGCTGGGAATCAATAACCGCAACCTGCATACCTTTGAGACCTCGCTTGCGACTACAGCAGAGCTGGCCACGCTTGCACCTAAGGGAGTGCCAGTGATTAGTGAGAGTGGAATTGCCGGGCCCGGCGATATAGATTATCTGAGCACAACCGGCGCCCTTGGCGTGTTGGTTGGAGAATATTTAATGCGTAAGCAGAACGTGGAGCAGGCGGTGAATGAGCTGCTGGGTCCGGTGCAGGCAGGGAAAGGCCGTGCCGTGCATGAGTGAGACAATGGTAAAAATCTGTGGACTTCAGGACGTTGAAGTGCTAAAATCTATGAAGCGATTACCACTGGATTATGTCGGTTTTGTCTTTGCTCCCAGCCGCCGCAGAATAACCTCGGAGCAGGCAGCAGTGCTTGCCGCGCAGCTTGCGGACTGGCAGGCAGACAAGGCTCCGGAAGCCGCAGGTGTGTTTGTGAACCCGGAACTGGCAGAGCTTCGGGAAATCATGAAGGCAGTTCCACTGGGTGTGATACAGCTGCATGGGCAGGAAAGTGCGGAATTCTGCCGTGAGGTTAAGCTGGCGTTTCCGCAAGTACAGGTCTGGAAGGCTCTTTCTGTGGTCAGCCGTGATACGGAACAAGCTTCGGATAACCATAGTAGTCTGGAAAGCTATGCCGGTGTGGTGGATGCATTGCTGCTGGATACTTATGATCCGCAGGGCGGCGGTTCAGGCCGGACATTTGATTGGGCACGTATTCCTCACTTCCAGCAGGCGGCAGCGGCGTATGGGCTGCCTTTATTTATCGCCGGGGGTCTGGAGCCGGGGAATGTCAGTGAATTGCTTACGGGCTACGCCCCGGATGGCGTGGATGTTTCCAGCGGAGTGGAGAGCGGCGGAATTAAGGATATTGTTAAAATGACAGCTTTTGTGGAGAGGGTGAAGCAATCATGATACAAGTACCGGACATCAATGGGCGTTTTGGTTCTTTTGGAGGCCGCTTCGTTCCTGAAACTTTAATGAATGCACTGATTGAGCTGGAGGAAGCCTACCGCAAGTATTCGGGGGAACCGGCTTTTCAGGAAGAAATAGATTATTTGCTGAAGCAGTATTCCGGACGGGAGACTCCGCTGTATTATGCGGAACGTTTCAGCAAACATATCGGTGAGGCTAAGATCTATCTAAAGCGTGAAGACCTGAATCACACCGGAGCACATAAGATCAACAATGCGATCGGTCAGGGAATATTGGCCAAGATGATGGGCAAAACGAAGGTTATTGCCGAGACAGGTGCAGGCCAGCATGGCGTAGCTACGGCTACGGTGGCAGCGCTCCTTGGGATGGAGTGCAAGGTGTTTATGGGGGAGGAGGATACTCGCCGCCAAGCGCTTAACGTTTTCCGTATGAAGCTGCTGGGGGCAGAGGTTATACCGGTGACTTCCGGATCACGGACGCTCAAGGATGCAGGGAATGAAGCGCTGCGCTACTGGGTCAGCAATGTTGAAGATACCTTTTATATCTTAGGCTCTGCAGTTGGGCCGCATCCTTATCCGATGATGGTCCGCAACTTCCAGCGGATTATCGGCGATGAGACCCGCCGCCAGATTCTGGAGGCCGAAGGCAGGCTGCCGGATCTGCTGGTTGCTGCCGTAGGCGGAGGAAGCAATGCAATCGGTATGTTCTATCCGTTCATGGAGGATGAGAATGTCGGCATGATCGGAGTAGAGGCTGCAGGCAAGGGGATCGATACCCCTTTTCATGCTGCGACAATGAGCAAGGGAACCCATGGAGTATTTCAAGGCTCCCTGAGCTATCTGCTGCAGGATGAACATGGACAGGTTACAGAGGCGCATTCCATCTCTGCCGGATTGGATTATCCGGGAGTTGGCCCTGAGCATTCCTACCTCAAAGACATAGAGCGTGCCCGATACGTGCCGGTTACGGATGAGGAAGCGCTTGAAGCTTTGAAGCTGCTGTGTATGACTGAAGGCATTATTCCGGCTCTGGAGTCGGCCCACGCTTTGGCGCATGTTGCTAAGATCGGACCCACGCTCACCAAGGATGATATTGTAGTCATCTGTCTGTCCGGGCGCGGCGACAAAGACGTGGAATCTATAATGGCCTATACGGAAGGAGCGGGTAAGCAATGACAACGGACACGACAAACCGGATGGATTTGACCTTCCGGCAGCTTAAAGAGGCCGGACGGACGGCCTTGATTCCTTTTCTAACGGTAGGCGATCCGGATCTGAAGACCACGCTTGATATCATTGCCGAACTGGAGGCAGCGGGTGCAGATATTCTGGAGCTGGGCGTTCCTTACTCCGACCCGCTCGCGGATGGTCCGGTGATCCAGCGGGCATCGGCTAGAGCGCTGCGAGGCAGCATTAACCTTCGAACCTGTATGGAAACGGCACTGAAGGCCCGACAGGCGGGAAGCGAGCTTCCGTTCATTTTGTTCACCTATTATAATCCGGTTATGCAGATGGGCTTGGACACCTTTTTTGCAGAGCTTGAGACCCACGAAATCAGCGGCCTGATCATTCCCGATCTGCCTGTGGAGGAGTCCGGGGAGATGCGCCTGCGTAGCCGTGAGGCTGGTGTGAATCTGATACCGCTTGTCGCGCCGACCTCCAGTGAGCGGATTGCCAAAATTGTCTCCGGTGCCAGCGGTTTTGTCTATTGTGTCTCCTCCCTTGGTGTGACAGGCGAAAGATCGTCGTTTCATACCGGAGTGGATGACTTTATTGAATCCGTACGCCGGGCAACAGACTTGCCGGTAGCTGTTGGATTTGGCATCTCGACGGGCGAGCAGGTGGCACGGTTTGCCCGCATTTGCGACGGTGTGGTCGTAGGCAGTGCCATTGTCCGCAAGGTGGAGGATGTGATTCCGCTGCTGGACAATCCGGATACCCGCAGCCAAGGACTGTTGCAAATTCGTGAATTTGTGGCACAATTAAGACCATAACGGTCTGCTAACAGATCTGAGAGCAGCTATCTTACCCATGGAGAGTGAGGAACATAAATGAATCCGAAACCAAATATTATCAACCTCCCTGTCTACAAGCCAGGCAAACCTATTGATGAGGTTAAGAAAGAACTGGGCTTAAGCGAGGTCATTAAACTGGCGTCCAATGAGAACCCCTATGGACCTTCGCCGAGCGCAAAAGCTGCTATTATTGCCGATCTGGACAATCTTTTTCTGTATCCTGATGGCGCGGCCGCTGATTTGACAAGCGCACTGGCAAGCCACCTTGGCGTGGAGAACGACAATATCATATTCGGCTGCGGCTCCGATGAAATCATCGCCTTGATTACACGTGCCTTTTTCCTGCCGGGTGACGAGACAATTATGGCAGATCAGACCTTCTCCGTATACAAGAGCAATGCCGATATCGAAGGTGCTGTTTCGATAGAAGTGCCTCTGGCAAACGGTACACATGATCTTGACGCGATGCTGGCTGCAGTGACGGAACGGACAAAGGTGATCTGGATCTGTAATCCCAATAATCCAACCGGTACGATTGTGCCTGAAGAGGCGCTGGTCACTTTCCTGAACGCGGTTCCTGCGAATGTAATGGTGGTGCTCGATGAAGCCTACTCCGAATACGTAACAGACCTTTCCTATTCCGACGGAATTAAGCTGCTCGCTAAGTATCCGAATCTGGTTGTGCTGCGCACCTTTTCCAAGATTTATGGGTTGGCTGCACTCCGCATCGGCTATGGTGTTGCAAGTCCGCAGATTATCAAGCTGATTAATCAGGTTCGGGAACCTTTCAACACCTCCCGTCTAGCCCAGGCTGGCGCCTTGGCTGCACTGGCTGACCAGGATTATGTGCAGGAATGCCGCCGTCTCAACAGCGCGGGCATCATTCAGCTTCAGGGAGAATTCAAACGCCTGAGCCTGGACTTTTTCCCGGCACACGGTAATTTCATTATGGTAGATGTACGCAAGCCTGCAACCGAAGTATTCGACGCCTTGCTGCGCCAAGGCATCATTGTAAGAGCAGGCCACAGGCTTTACCCGACTTATATCCGTGTTACTGTCGGGTCGACAGAGCAGAACAAGGCTTTTATCGCCGCTTTGGAGCGGGTCCTTAAAGATCAGAAGGTACAGGTGTAACCTGTAACAGACAAGACGATACCTATAGAAGGCAGGTAGTACAAAGAACATGACGACAAAAATAGCCATTTTCGGTGTCGGTCTGATCGGAGGCTCACTGGCCCTTTGCTTCAAAGGCAAGAAGGGCCTGACCGTCGTAGGCCATGCCCATCGTCCTGAATCCGCAATTAAATATGTCAGCAGAGGTGTTGTCGATCAGGCAACACTTTCTGTTGAAGAAGCGGCGCTGGACGCCGATTTTATTTTTCTATGCGTACCTGTAGGCATGCTGGAGGATTATTTGCAGCAGTTAAGCAAGCTTCCGCTGAAACCCGGCTGCATCATTACGGATGTCGGCAGCACCAAGGCCAGCATTGCCGCCTGCGCGGTTTCACTGGACTTTCCTGATGTGCATTTCATAGGCGGGCATCCCATGGCCGGTTCCGAACGCTCCGGTGTGGAAGCAGCCTCCTCACTGCTGTTTGAGAATGCCTATTATGTGCTGACGCCTCCGCCGGGAGTGCCGGAAGAAGCATATCATGCACTTGAATCCTTGCTATTACATACAAGAGCGCAGATTGTCCGGCTCGATCCTGAACGCCACGATGAAATCGTCGGTGCGATCAGCCATCTTCCGCATATTATTGCCGTCGCGCTTGTGAATCAGATTCACGCCTATGATAATACGGATTCCCTGTACAGTACTTTGGCTGCAGGCGGTTTCCGCGATATCACACGGATTGCTTCCAGCGATCCGATCATCTGGCGCGATATTCTGCTTAACAACCGTACGGTGATGCTGCGCTTGCTGAAGGATTGGAATCAGGAGGTATCTTCATTTATCCAATTGCTGGAGACGGCGGACGGAGAAGGCATTGAGGAGGCTTTCAGCGAAGCTAACGGCTTCCGCAGCCAGCTGCCGGAGCGCCGCAAAGGAATGATTACGCCATTGTTCGATCTCCATATTGATGTTCCCGATCATCCGGGTATTATCGGGCGAATCGCTACGGAGCTGGGGGATCAGGGTATCAACCTTAGCAATGTGCAGATTATTGAAAGCCGTGAAGACGTTCCCGGCATTATGCGGCTGTCTTTCCGTCAAGAGAATGACATGGAGCGGGCTAAGATTCTGCTGCAGCACAACGATTATACGGTATATGTGTAGAAGCCGGGGCGAATGCCCCGGCTTTTTTAAAAATATAGGAATTTATATGCTTCACGCTATATAAATTGTAGTAAGTTATCGGACTCCACGCAAATTAACTGAGTAAACTTCGAAGTCAAAACCCTGTTTGTTTTGGGTTACAGCGCACCTCTGCCTGAAAATGGACAAAAAAAGACCGCTTACAAAGTAAGCGGCTACAATTCACAATGAATTGGAATTGTGCAGTGTTTGGATAGGAGTGGAGAGAAACCATACTGTACTTTTATTATATGTATCCGTTTACATTTTGTCAACACTTTATTTAAACTTTATTTTCCAAATCGCAGGTCAGGCCATTCGGAATTGATAAGAAAGAGCGTTTCGACTGACTTTTTATGTGCACAGATGGCAGGCTTTGGAATGAAGCAGGATTCGACTTAATATCCTAAATGTAAAATAGTGTATTGTTGCCTCGAGTCTATTAATGTCATCCTGTTAGAATCTATGCTATACTGGGTTAAGTATGTTAATAGATTCCTTTCCATAATCATCAAAAAAGAGCCGTGCGGGATGTAAGGAAACCTGTAAAGATGCGTATTTATTTCTGTATTTACATGTGGCATGCCTTTTTTACCGGGTATTTGAATATACATAGGAAGTATTTCATAAAACGGTACAAATTTAGCGTAATAGCGCAACTTTTTAAGCCCCGACCGGTATAAGTAGTTACAGACCGGCCGGGATTAAACGTGCAAGGGCGAGGAGGGCCGAACTCACCATGACGGATTCCCAGTTGATCCAGCTTATTAAGCAAGGAAACACAGAATTATACTCGGAACTGATGCGAAGATACCAACGAAAAATATTGGCTTTTGTCTATCATATGCTTAAGAATTCCCATATGGAGCTGATTGCTGAAGATCTCTGCTCGGAGACCTTTTATAAGGCGTTCCGCAGCTTGCATTCCTTCCGTGAAGTGGATGCTTCATTCTCAACATGGCTGTATACAATCGCCCGTAATACGGTGCTGAGTGAGCTTCGCAAGAATCGTGCAGGCAATGTATCTCTTGAGGAAAGCGGCTATACTCCTGTAGCTCCGCCGGAGGTAGCGCCGGAGCAAGCGGCACTTCGTAAGGAACGGATGATGCTGGTCCGTGAAGCGATCAATAATCTACCGGAGAAGCAGCGTTCTGCACTCATTCTGCGTGAATATGATCAAATGGATTATCAGGAAATCGCCATTATTTTGGATCAGAGTGTCAGCTCCGTGAAATCATTATTGTTCCGTGCCAGGAGCAGTGTGAAGCTCCAGCTCGAGTCCTATTTCTATGAGCCTGAACTTGAAGAGCAGGCTGAGAGGGTGTAAGGCCAATGAACTGCAGGGAAGCGCAAGATTTCATTCCGCTATTGTGGGACGCTCCCCCCACCGACCCCAAGCGGATTGAACTTGAGAGGCATATTGCAAGTTGCCCGTACTGCGCCTCCGAGTGGGCATTGTGGCAGGAGAGCAGTGAGCTTATGCTTGAGGCGAAGGTAGAAGTCAGCGAAGAACGTGCGGAAGCTATAAACCTCAGGGTTATGGAGCGGATTTATCTCGAGAGTCCCTGGCTGATGCCCGGGGACGGGAAATCTGCCGGTAATTCTACAGTTTTCCGCCGCCGGATAAGCCTTTGGATTGCCTGCTTTCTGGCAGTGTTTCTATCGAGCTTCCTATATTTCACTATGTTTAAGACATCCCATAACACAACCACGGCGCAAAGCGGAATTGTGGATACGGGTGTGGCCGGCCTTTCACTAGGATGGTCACCGGCTTATCCTGTTCTCGAATCAGAAGGCGGCATTATCGAGCCGCTTGTAGTAAGTATGGGGCCAACCCATCCACAATATTGGATGATGCTGTCCATGCTAGGGGTAGGCTTATCGATATTTTTGCTCATCCGGTTGAACCGTTACCGCAGACAATGAGGGGCTCCCTTTACTACCAAGTAAAGCGGGCTTTTTTTGTTGTCTTGTTTCCGTGCAGGAAGAGCGAAAAGGCATAATAATCTTTCGAAAAGAAGACATTTGTTTTCATTCATGATACATTATTAAGCAAACATAAAGGAGGGGAAGGGTGATGGCAATGCTTATCGGCTTAGTACGCCATGGGCTGACCGATTGGAATGCGGAAGGAAAGATACAGGGGCAAAGTGATATTCCGCTTAACGATGAGGGCCGGAGGCAGGCTGAGATGCTGGGAGACAGGCTTCTGCAGGAACCTTACCGCTGGGACTACTGCATTACCAGTAGTCTTTCCCGTGCAGCGGAGACAGGGAAGATCGTAGCTGCCAAGCTGGACATTCCACTGCTTGAACCCGATCACCGGATCCGTGAGCGTGCCTATGGGCAGGTGGAAGGCATGACTGCCATGCAGCGGGAGGAGAAGTGGGGCAAAGAGTGGAACCTGCTGTCGCTGGGTCAAGAAACGGATGAACAGCTGCAGGTACGCGGTCTGGCTTTTCTGGAGGATCTATCGGCCCGTTACCCGGAGAGCAATGTGCTGGTAATTTCCCACGGCGGCTTTCTGGCTCAGCTGTACACCGCGCTTTATAAGGACAAGTACACAGAACGTCTTGGCAATCTGTCGCTGACCATTCTGGAGAAGAAGGAACTGGAATGGAGTCCGCTGTTATACAATTGTACACGTCATATCTTGCAAAATCAGCGTTAACCCGAAGCCTCGGGTTATTTTTTTTGCGTAATAAGGAATAAAAAGGGCTGTATTTCCCATAATGGTAGTAAAACGGTGAGGCGATAAAAGATGAATCTGGCGGATATGCTCACTTACGCAGACATTGGTCAGCTTACCGCCATTGCGGGGCGCTACCAGTGCGATTGCAAACGAAATTCTAAACATGATTTGATTCAGAGTATACTGATCACGCTAGGAAGCCGCGATTTCATGGAGACTCATATCCGGGATTGCACCCCGGAGGAACTGCGGTTTCTCAACACACTGTTGTTCGACGAACGCAGCAAATTCAGTCTTGAAGATTTGCTGGCTGCCGCGAGGCAGGCCTGCTTTGATGCACCTGCCGGCAAAACCGGCGGTTACCGTGAGATGGTCAGCCGGTTCAAAAGCGGCGGATGGCTCTTCAGCGGCGCCTCACAGCAGAGCAGATACCTCTTTCAGGTGCCGGAGGATCTGAAGAACCGTTTCCGCGAGAGGATGGGCCAGCATATCAAGGAACATGTGGTCCGGAGCAGCGAGCCAGCGGTATACCGCGGGGAAGGTGACCTGCTGGCGGGCGATCTGCTGATGTTCCTGCGTTATGTGATGGACAATGAGCTGGAGCTGAACCAGGAGGGTGCCCTCTATAAACGTTATCAGCAGGGCGTAATGAACGCGATCCAAGTTCCTGAGCCGCTGCTGGGCAAGGGGGGCTGGAGATTCGGTTACGGCAGAGCATGCGAGCATTATCCGCCAAGAATGGCGCTTCTGTATGATTATGCGAGGCACCGCCGCTATATTTCGGAAGAAGGTTACCGTTTGAAGTTGACCTCGGCAGGTGAGACGCTGCTTGCGGAAGGAAAATCAGAAAGACTGATGCAGTTATTCACCTTTTGGTTAAAACTCTATAAAGGTGCTGTTCCTAATCTTCCATCGCTCGTATACTGGATTAGCGTAAGTGCGGAAGAGTGGGTGAGCGTTTCTTCCTTAGTGGAGGGATTGGGCTGGCTGATCAAACCGTTTTATTATGATGATGCCGCATCGATCCTGGAACAGCGTATTTTGCGGATGATGCTGCATCTTGGAATGATCCGGCTTGGGGAGACACCTGAAGGTCCGGTAGTCCAAATGACGCCATGGGGGACAGAAGCTGCTACTCCGAAGCGACTGCCGAAGTAAGGGGGAGGAAAATGCGGATTGCTTATGGGAATTACATACCGCAGCTCGATGAATCTGTTTACGTGGCAGAAGGGGCTAAGCTGGTAGGGAATGTGAGTGTAGGACAGTATTCAAGTATTTGGTTCAATGCGGTGCTTCGGGGCGATCTTGCTCCAGTCATTATTGGAAAAGGCTGCAACATTCAAGATGGGGTTGTAGGCCATGTGGCGGAGAATTTGCCGCTGATACTGGGGGATGACATATCGGTAGGGCACTCCGCAATCATTCATGGTTGCAGGATAGGCAGAGGCACATTAGTCGGAATGGGTGCGATTGTGTTGAACGGAGCAGAGATTGGTGAATATGCTTTAATAGGAGCCGGATCTCTTGTAACCGAAAACAAAGTGATCCCGCCGTACACCCTTTCCTTGGGTACCCCCGCCAAAGTGGTCCGTGAATTGACCGAGCAGGACTTACTGAGAATGTCACGAACCAGCGAGAGTTATGTGAACAAGGCGAAGGAATATGGAAACTTCTAAACAGCGGAGGTGTATCGAATGGACAAAATGAAGGCTACCTATGAAGTGATGCTAGGGCTTGCGGCAGAAATGGTGTGGGATGAAGCGCTGCGAAAGCGTCGTACCGACATCTTGTACCGGGAGATTGACACAGCGCTGGCGGCCGGAGATAAAACGGCTTTCCGGTATCTGACTGAAGAACTGAAAAGTTTGGCATAAGAGATGCGCTTGGCGCATTTCTTTTTTTGTTTTCCTGTAAAAGAGGGATTTAGCAGTGTCTTCGAGAAAGCAAGGAGAAATGGTTGTCAAAAATGTTTGAACATTTCAGGTTGAGGGGAATGAACAGTAATGAAATTTAGTGATTTTGACAAAAGCAGCTGGGAGGCAAACTGCAAATACTTCGATACCTGCCTGATTCCGTTTACTGGCCTGAAGGGTACGGAGAGTCCGCCGGAGGCGGCAGAGGCACTTGAACGGTTGCGTGATTTGCTGGACTGTATTGAACAACCCTTTCAAGGGCGCATTGTAACCTACCCGGCAATTCAGTACAGCTCAGGTGACAGTTCTCAATACGTAAATGAGATTTGCCGAAAAGTCAAATCCAGTCACTTCCAATATGTCATTGTGGCTTCATCCGATTTGGAACTGTTGTCCAACGAAATTGTTGAAAGCGATTTATTCCTTTCCCTGACTGGATTTGACGCGTCCCGGATAATGTCCTTTAAGAGTCAGATAGGGAGAAAAATTGAGCAGATGTGGCAAGAAGATAAATGAGTTAAATGTGACAAAAAATCAACAATTTATAGAAAAGCACCCCAATATGCCTGTCACAATTTAGACAATATTCTTGACGGGTTTTGGACCCTACGCTATGATTAGGTTGAACTTATATGTCGTGTGACTTATATCATTGTAAACGGATTATTTACAGGAAAAACCTCTGGATAACACTGCAGGTGCCTTCTCCAATTTCTGAATAGGGGGTTACACACAGTATGAGCAGCCATGAAGAAGAGCAGGAGCCGCATCCGCAAGGACCGCCCAGCCTAAAAGAGATGTCACGCAGACAGTTTCTAACCTATACCCTTGGCGGAGCTACCGCTTTTATGGGGGCCGGGGCAGTCCTGCCGATGATCCGTTTTGCCGTAGACCCGATATTACATAAAAAAGGCGAGGGTGAATTCATCAAAATTGCGGAGACCTCTAAAATTACCGATGAACCGCAGGAGTTTACGTTTGAGCTGAAACAGCAGGACGGATGGTATGCCAGTACAGCTACGCTGACAGCCTGGATCCGTAAAAATGAGAGCGGAGAAATTTATGCGCTTTCACCGATCTGCAAGCATCTGGGATGTACGGTCAGATGGAACAATAACAAGTCCTATCCGGATGAATACCATTGCCCATGTCATGGAGCGAGGTATACCAAAGTAGGCAAGAATCTAGAGGTAGCCCCGAAGCCGCTTGACCAGTACAAGACCAAGATTGATGGAGGCTGGGTCTATCTTGGCGATATCGTCCCCAACACCGAAGCTAAGAAGGAGGCGTAAATCTGATGTTTAAAAATGTCTACAACTGGATTGATGAACGTCTGGATATTACGCCGATTTGGAGAGATGTAGCCGATCATGAGGTACCTGAGCATGTCAATCCGGCACATCACTTTTCGGCATTTGTTTATTGCTTTGGCGGACTTACGTTCTTTATTACAGTCATTCAGATCTTATCGGGTATGTTTCTGACCATGTATTATGTTCCAGATATTATAAATGCCTATGCCAGTGTGGAATATTTGCAGACTAAGGTGGCCTTCGGGCAGATCGTCCGAGGTATGCATCACTGGGGCGCAAGTCTCGTCATCGTGATGATGTTCCTTCATACAATGCGTGTATTTTTCACCGGTTCCTACAAGGCACCGCGCGAAATGAACTGGATCGTCGGTATGCTTATCTTTTTCGTGATGCTAGGGCTTGGACTGACCGGCTATTTGCTGCCTTGGGACAACAAAGCTTATTTTGCAACCAAGGTTACACTGGAAATTGCTAATTCTGTACCCGTTATGGGGCCTGTGCTGAAGGAACTGATGCAGGGCGGCACTATTGTCGGCGCAGAAACTTTAACCCGCTTTTTTGCACTGCATGTATTTTTCCTCCCGGCGGTCCTGCTTATTCTGCTCGTCGGACACTTTATTATGATCCGCAGACAGGGTATCTCCGGTCCGCTGTAAGTCAATTGACAGAAAGGGGGAACTGCAGATGGCACACAAAGACAAGGACAACACCAAAGAAAAAGTCGTATTTGTCGGTGATTCCCGTGTCCGCAAGGGTAACGGTTTCATTACACCGCCGGACTATACGGCATATCCGGGCAAATCGGAAGCGTTTATTCCCAACTTCCTATTGAAAGAATGGATGGTCGGTGTTGTCGTGCTGGTGGGCATCCTGGTGCTGACCATTTCAGAGCCGGCGCCGCTAGGCTTCCCTGCGAATGCCAGTGCAACTGTAATTCCGATACCAGACTGGTATTTCCTGTTCCTGTATCAATATTTGAAGCTGCCCTATGCCTCTGGTGACTATATTGTGCTGGGCACACTCGGCGTTACAGGTGTAGCCTTTGGAGCGCTTCTGCTGGCCCCCTTTTTGGATACTGGCCGGGAACGGCGGTTCTACCGCCGGCCGATCGCTTCCTCTTTAATGTTCCTCTCGCTCGCAGCGATCATTTATTTGACGAATACAGCCTGGACGGAATATAAGCATGAAATGGCGTTAACAGATCAAATTCCTGAGGATGTGCAGCGCGAGGAAAAGGCGGCAGAGAATAGAGCCAAAGGTTTGCCGACCACAAGTGTTGTTGAAACGGAGGAAGTAGCCATCGTGGACAAGAGTGATCCGGCGATGGCACTTTATAAGCAAGCTACCTGTGTCTCTTGTCATGCTGTCGATATGAAGGGTGGAGGTAGTGTGCCTGCGCTTCGTGGTGTCGGCGATACCCATGACAAAGATGCGATTCTTGCGATCATTAAAGAGGGACAGGGGCAAATGCCTCCGATGTATGAAACGGCGGTGGCGGCAGGTCTGACAGAGCAGGATATTGACACTCTTGCCGGTTGGCTTGCCAAACAAAAAAGCGAACAGTAAAATAATGATAAGCGCAAACCTGATCGTGCATGCGGTCAGGTTTTTGGTTGTGTAAATGCAGAGGCTGCCATGATCTAGGAGGTAATGTGTCGATATGCCGGTTCATTGGTTCGAGAGGTTGTTTAAACACCGGGGAGTCATATGGCTGCTCTTTATTGTGAATTTCTTCGGTACGATTTACGGTTACATGTGGTACGGCAATCAATTGGAATATACAGCAGCTAATTATCCTGCCTGGCTGCTTCCGTTCGTTCCGGATAGTCCGACTGCGAGCCTGTTCTTTACGGCCGCTTTATTGCTCCTGCTGTATCCGCCGAAGCGCCTGAAAGGGACACTGCTGCGTGAACTGATCGAAGCACTGGCGGTTCTCACCTCCGTGAAGTACGGAATCTGGGCGGTAAGCATTATTTTTGCCGGGGGATATCAGGGGGACACTGTGAGCTGGAAGGACTGGATGCTGGTCGCATCGCATACCGGGATGGCGGTTGAAGCACTGATCTATGCCCGCTTCTTCGCTTTCCGCAGAATGCTGCCATTGGCGCTGCTCTGGACCCTTGCCAATGACATGGTGGATTATTCGATTGGGATTTATCCGTGGCTGCCTTCTGTGCTGGAGGATGATGTAATAGGGGTGCAGTACTTCACTATTGGTTTAACCTTGCTCAGCGCCGCCGCGGCCTGGATTTTCAGCAGAAGAACCAGGCCCATGGAGAGCTTCAGCAACAGGCGCTGACAGGCTGTTCTATCTCTTGTCCTCCTGCCATACATTTAGGGTAGGAGGGATGTCTCATGCCGCGCAGGGGATATTATGTGCTGACAGGGTTAGTGTTATGCTGGCTGCTTGCCGGAGGGAATAGTGGAAAGGTTATGGCAGATTCTAGTGCTGACGCTGCAGGTTCCGGCTTTGCAAATTTGCTTAGTACCGGGAGTTCCGTAAGCGGAGAATCTCCGGCGCTTACCGGCAGGACTGGAGCACAGCGGCTGGAGCAGGCGGCAGAGGCTTTATACAGCTATGTTCTGGAAGGGAATGTCGCCAAGGCAAGGCAGGAGAGCGAGGAGATTTCACAGATTGTTGTATCCTCATCCTTTGAAGGCCTGACCTCGGTGGAGGGGATAAATGCACTGACGACATTGGTTATGGATCTTAAGACTACAATGGCGGCTGAGCAAATCAATCCCCAGAAGTGGGAAGCTGCCGCTGCCAAGCTCAGGCTCGCTGCCAATAGCCTGAATCATCCAAAGCAACCGATGTGGCTGCAGTACTACAAGCTGATCCGCGAGGATCTGAACGATATGGAGCAAAGTGCTGTTGCTAATAATCTTAAGGATTGGAAAACGGCAGTAACTAGACTGCAAAGCAGATATGACAATATCCGTCCTGCAGTGGTCATCTCCCGCCAGCCGGAGGTGGTGAATGCCTTTGATTCCTGGTTATCTTACGCGGCGGGTATTCCATCCTCATCTCAGCCGATCGAACGCACACGCCTGCTGGAGATCGTTTCTTACGGACAGGACGCTGTCCGGGTGATGTTTGGCAAAGAGAGGGATGAGCCGGCTTTATCTCTGCCGCTGTCTCCGCCGGAGTATGGAGGGTGGGGGCTGCTTGCCGGGGCGTTCATTCTGGCAGCGCTGGCCTATACCGGATACCGCAAATACCGCGGCGAAAATGAGGAGTGGAAGCCGGTATAGATCCGGCCATGAGGCAGGCGGCGGCAGATCCCGTATGGTTAATAGTTCTGCGACGATATATTTTCTGCGGATTATAAGTTGTTGCTAAATAAAAGGCTCCCCCATCATCCATCGTGATGATGGCAGGGAAAGCCTTTTTTTGTCCACTCTTTATTAATGATGAATCACATTGATTCATGGATTTAGGTTTGCCGAAACCCCTCCCCCTGTACATCATGCACATCGCTGATGATCACAAAAGCCGTGGGGTCGATGGATTTCACCAGCTGGCTGAGGCGGCGGATCTCCTGGCGGGAGACGACACAGTACACCATGTGTTTCGCCTGCTTGGAGTAAGCGCCGATTGCAGGGATAAGCGTTACGCCCCTGTCCATCTCTGCCGTGATAAGATCGGCAATTTGCGGGGCGTCATCGCTGATAATGGTGAAGGCTTTGGCGGCATATGCACCTTCCTGAATAAAATCAATGACCCGCGAGGAAATAAAGACGGCCACCAGGGTATACAATATTTTTTCCCGGGGAATGTAGAGCAGGGAGGCGCCGATGATGAGAATGTCGACAGCCAGAATAATCTGTCCCATGCTCCAGCCGAACTTGCGGGCAAGAATTCTGGCTACGATATCGACACCGCCGGTGGTCCCGCCGTAACGGAAGACGATCCCAAGTCCTGCGCCAAGCGTCACCCCTGCATATAATGAAGCAAGAATGAAATCATGCTCGGTGCTGAACGGGACAAGCCAGCCGCCAGCAATCAGCCGTTCAAATACCCAGAGGAAAAAGGTCAACAAACCGATTCCTATACCTGTATAAAAAATCTGGTTTGAGCCGAGCACTTTCCAGCCGAGCAGGAACAGCGGAAGGTTAAGCAGTAAGGTAGTCAGGAATATAGGAAGGTCAAAGGCGTAATTCAGCAGGATGGTAATCCCGGTTACCCCGCCTTCCATCAGCTGGTTGGGCACTATAAAATAGAGGAGCCCAAATGCATAGATTGCGGCACCGAGCATAATGGGAGCTACTGTTTTGCCGATCGCGAACAATTTGGATGATTTCATATAATCCCTCGCCTAAGCCTCTTAATGGGCAGTTTGTACTAACATTGCTTTCATGGGGTAAAGCTGTAAATTTAAAAAAGATTTGTCTTCAAAACGTCTTTACGATAACATAGGGGCAAACAGAAGGCAAGAACTCTCAGGGGGGCGAAGAAACAAATTATGGATAAAAGTCTTGGTGATTTGCAGCGTGAAGTCGACGCGTACATCTCACAATTTAAAGAAGGTTACTTCAGCCCGCTGTCTATGCTGGCCCGAATGTCCGAGGAAGTGGGTGAATTGGCCCGTGAAGTAAACCATCAGTTCGGTGAGAAGCCGAAAAAATCCGACGAAGCGGAGAATTCCATTGAATTGGAGCTGGGCGATATTCTGTTCATTACGATCTGCTTTGCCAATTCGCTGGGCATCGATCTGACTGAAGCCCACAATAAAGTCATGCATAAGTTCAATACCCGCGATGCCGGGCGATGGACACTGAAAAACACCGATTAGGCTTCTATAACATATGCTGTACCAAACGAACGGGATTTAGCCGTTAGGATGGTGAGGATATGAATCATAACGATTTTGTAAAAGCGGCCTACCGCTCTATTCTGCGCAGCGATTTCGCCGAAGCGATACACTTCTTTGAGGCAGCTATAGCGGCCAGTCCGGATGATGCCGAGGTGAGATACCGCTGTTCCATTACCTATGCCCGCAGCGGGATGCTGGAGAAGGCGCTGGAGCATGCACTGGCAGCGCTCAAGCTTGATAATGGCAAGCCTGAATACCGGCTGCATCTTCAGCATCTGCAGGCGCTGCAGCTTGTCCAGGAGGCCAAAAGGCTGCTTGAAGATGAAACGGCAGGGACGAATAATCCGTATCATCCGATCACGCTGCTGAAAGAAGCGATTACGCTGGATCCACTATACGGGGATGCATATGTATGGCTCGCCATTGCGCACAGCCGGATGAACGAGCACTTGCAGGCCATCGCCGCGATGAAAGAGGTCATTTCCCTGCATCCGGATGATTCCGGTCTGCGGCAGCTCATGAAGGACCTTCAGAAATCATTGCAAAAATATATCCAATAAACATGGAACCAGTGAAAGCGAGGAGGAAATAAGGGTGAGCGACAAGATCAGAGTAATTGTCTCCGGAGCAGGAGGCAGAATGGGCAAAGAGGTTATAAAGCTGGTGCTGCAGGATGATGAACTGGAACTGGCTGCGGCTGTAGATCGATCGGCAGGCAGTATCGATGCCGGTCGTCTCGCGGGACTGGAAGAATGCGGAGTTAATGTTACATCGGACTTTGAGGCCGCCCTTGCACATAGCAACGGGGATGTGTTAGTTGATTTTACGACTCCTCAATCAGCCTTTGCTAATACGACACTCGCAATTAAATACGGGGTACGTCCGGTGATTGGTACTACCGGATTTACTCCCGAACAAATTAAGGAACTGGACAAGCAATGCCAGGAACAGGGAATCGGCGGGCTGATCGCACCTAACTTCTCCATCGGGGCTATCCTGCTTATGAAGTTTGCCGCCCAAGCTGCCAAGTATTTCCCACATCTAGAAATTATCGAGTATCATGGAGATCAGAAGCTGGATGCTCCATCGGGCACGGCAATCAAGACAGCGGAAATGATTTCTGAAGCGCGTGAGGAGCTGCGTCAAGGCAATCCTCAAGAAGAAGAAATTATTGAGGGCTCGCGGGGCGGCTACTACAACGGCTTCCGCATTCATAGCGTCCGCCTCCCCGGTGTGTTTGCCCAGGAGGAAGTAGTCTTCGGCGGTTTTGGGCAATCGCTTAAAATACGCCATGATTCTTACGAACGGGCTGGATATATGCCTGGAGTCAAGCTGGGTATCCAGAAAGTGATGGAGTACACAGGAATGATCTATGGTTTTGAGCACTTTATAGAATAGACAGGAGAGAAGAACACATGTTGAAGATTGCATTTATCGCACATGACCGGAAAAAAGATGAGATGGTGAATTTTGTAACCGCTTATGAGCATGTATTTACTGGACTTGAGATGTACTCTACAGGAACGACCGGCCAGCGGATTATGGACGAAACCAACCTTCATATCCACCGCTACATGTCCGGTCCGCTGGGCGGTGACCAGCAGATCGGTTCGCTGGTGGCGCAGGATGAGCTGGATCTGATTATTTTCCTGCGTGATCCTTTGATGGCACAACCTCATGAGCCCGACATTACTGCCCTTCTGCGTTTATGTGATGTGTATGGCATTCCGGTAGCGACAAATATTGCTACTGCAGAAATTCTGGTCAAGGCGATTGACCGGGGCGATTTCGGCTGGCGGGAGCTGGTACATAAGTACAAGCCTGGTGTGGACGAATAATGAAGCTGGATATCCTAGTATTCGGCGCTCATGCCGATGATGCCGAGATCGGCATGGCCGGAACCATCGCCAAACATACTGCTGCCGGCCTAAAAGTGGGCTTATGCGATTTGACCGCTGCGGAAATGTCCTCGAACGGAACCGTAGAACGGCGCAAGCTGGAAGCTCAGCAGGCCGCTGATCTGCTCGGTGCCTCACTCCGCACGAATCTGGGGCTCCCTGACCGGGGACTCTGTTTAACAGAGGAGCATCTCTCAGCGGTGACCTCGGAAATTCGCAAATTCGCACCGGACATCGTATTTGCACCTTATTGGGAAGACCGCCATCCTGACCATATTGCTTGCAGCAAGCTGGTGGAAGAGGCTGTGTTTAATGCCAAGCTGCGCAAATATATGCCGGACAAGCCTGCGGTAGCGGCACCGCTGCTTTATTTTTACTTCATTAACGATCTCGGACGGTGTGATCTTATCGTGGATGTGACTGCACAATACAGCATTAAAGAGCAGGCGCTATCCTGCTACCGTTCGCAATTCGAGAAAGCACCGGGTGAGGATATAGTTTCGACCCCGCTTAATGAAGGCTATATCGAACGCGTCCGTTCGCGGGATATGCTGCTCGGACAGCGGAGGCTTATTCCTTATGCGGAGGGCTTCGCCAGTAAAGTGCCGCATGCAGTTGAATTGTTCACCACCGGAGACCGTTAAACACAAAGCTTTATTTCAGCCCGATGAACAACTATAATTAACTCATGTCATTACTAATAGTACTAACATAACATAAGTTTATCGAAGGGGCGGAGCTATGGACCGGCTAAAAATAGGCATCACTTGTTATCCGTCTCTTGGCGGCTCGGGTGTAGTGGCGACTGAACTGGGCAAGCTGTTGGCTGAGAAAGGCCATGAAGTCCATTTTATTACACACAGTATCCCGTTCCGGCTTGGTACGTTTCAGAAAAATATATTTTACCACGAGGTAGAGGTTAACGATTATTATGTCTTCCGTTACCCCCCCTACGATCTGGCGCTGGCTACTAAGATGGCCCAGGTCGCAAAGATGCAGGGGCTGGATTTATTACATGTCCATTATGCGGTCCCGCACGCGGTCTGCGCGTTCCTTGCCAAGCAGATGTTAGGGAATGATATCAAAGTGGTAACGACACTGCATGGTACCGATATTACCGTGCTTGGCCAGGATGAATCGCTTAAGGATTTGATCCGACTTGCCATCAATGAGAGTGATGCGGTGACGGCGGTGTCGCTGGATCTGATTAACGAGACACGGCGTGTGCTGGATATTACCCGCGATATTGACCTAACTTATAACTTTGTCGATAAACGCGTGTATTATCCGCGTGACGTGTCCGATCTGCGGGGGGATTTTGCTTCACCGGATGAGAAAATCCTGATGCATATCAGCAATTTCCGTCCAGTCAAACGTGTCGGTGATGTGGTTGACATCTTTGCAAAGGTGAGCCATGAGTTGCCTGCCAAGCTGCTGCTGGTGGGTGAAGGGCCCGATCTGCCGAAGATTCAGGCGAAGATCAATGAGATGGGTCTGGAAGACCAGGTTCGCTTTCTCGGTAAGCAGGATGATATTGCCCAGGTCATTTCCCTGGCCGACCTCCTGCTGCTGCCTTCCGAGAAGGAAAGCTTTGGCCTTGTAGCCCTGGAAGCGATGGCTTGCGGAGTGCCGACAATCGGCTCGCAGGCTGGCGGCATTCCCGAATTGATCCAGCATGCCAAAACCGGGTTCCTGGCTCCCATTGGCGATACAGCCGCCATGGCTAAATATGCCGTTCAGCTGCTCTCGAATGAGGACATGATAGAGCAGTTCAGAAGAGCTTGTCTGGAGCGGTCCTGTAACGATTTCAGCAGAGACATGATTACGAATCAATATGAGGATATTTATTACCGTGTGCTTGGGCGAAAGGTGCTCGGAATGGATAAAGTCCGGGGGTAAGGGGTGCTTCATGGAATGGAAAATGGCACCATCCGGCATGGCAGAGGCGGCAGGCAAAGTGATTGCCACCCTGCATGCAGCCGGCCGTGAGGCTTATTTTGTCGGCGGCTGCATCCGTGATGAGCTGCTGGGCAGACCGGTGCATGATATGGATCTTACGACTTCGGCACTGCCGGAAGAAGTAATGGCCATGTTCACACGTTGTGTCCCGACCGGGCTTGCACACGGCACGGTTACCGTATTGCAGGATGGATATAGCTTTGAAGTAACGACGTACCGGACGGAGAGCGGCTATGCTGATCACCGCCGCCCGGAGCACGTCTTTTTTGTAAGCGATGTGCAGGAGGACCTGCGGCGGCGTGATTTTACGATCAATGCCATCTGCTGCGGTCTGGATGGGCAGCTGGTTGATCCTTTTGGCGGAGCTGCTGACCTGAAGCATCGCCTGATCCGCTGTGTGGGTACGGCGGAGGAACGCTTTGACGAGGACGCGCTGCGCATGCTGCGCTGCGTGCGGTTCGCGTCTGTGCTGGACTTCGCCATCGCTAAGAATACGTGGCGGGGGCTGCTGCGCCAGCGTGACAAGCTGGCGCATATTGCTGTGGAGCGTCTCCGCGCGGAGCTGGAGCGCATGATAGAGGGGCCGCATCCTGCGCGCGGCCTCGGTCTTCTCGCGCGCAGCGGCTTGCTGCCGCGCGGCAAAGCCCCGTTCCCTTGGACCGGCAGTGACATGGCGGCAGCCGCCGCCCTGCTAGCCGGGATCGGGGAACTGCCCGGCGCCCTCCTGCGGTGGGCGCTCCTGCTCCATGCCCTGAAGACGCCGGCCGCTGAGGCCGACGCCCTGATGCGGGCATGGACGTTCCCGGGGGCGACGCGCAGCGCCGTCACCTCGGTGCTGCGTGTCCGCGAAGCCTGGACCGCAGCGCTTGCAGAGGTGCCGCCGGAATCTCCGGGCGGCACCGAGGCGCTTCGGCGGCGCTGGATCGCCACCGTGCTGGCCTTGGGCACGTCAGCCGCCGAAGGGTGGCTGACGTTGCTGGAGGCGGTGCCGGAGGCCGCCTCCAGTCAGCAGCGTCTTGGCCTGGCCCAATCCGGGCCCGGAGCGTCTGTGCAGCTGCATTTGGCCATGCAAGGGTTAGGCAGTGCCTTGGCCGAGCAGGTTGATCCATCAGAGCCAAAGACGGGTAAAGCCGCCGTGCAGCCATCTGGAGCGCCGGCGCTCTCTACGGGTCTCCTGCGGTCCTGGAGCGCATCAATGCCGCTGCAGACCTTGGCAGAGCTTGCGGTGACAGGCAATGAGCTGGCCGTAGCTATGCAGAAACGTCCCGGCCCGTGGCTGGGAGAGCTGCTGCATGCGCTGCTGCAGGCCGTAGCGGCTGGAGATATTGCCAACAATAAACAATCATTGCTTCAGGAAGCAAAAAGGATGGATAACGATGAATAGCGATGAAACGCCGGGGCTTTCCGGGCTGAACAGAGATACTTTTGTTTCGGGCTGGAACCGAAGTGTACAGCGACTGGAATCGGTGGTGTCTACGCAGGAGGAAGCCAAAAGGCTCGCCGAAAATGGCGCTCCGGAAGGAACGGCGATCATCGCCGAGGAACAGACCGGCGGCCGCGGGCGGATGGGCAGAAGGTGGCATTCACCGCGCGGCAAAGGCATTTGGATGAGTGTGGTGCTGCGCCCCAATCTTCCGCTGTCACTGACGCCGCAGCTGACGCTGCTGGCTGGCGTAGCCGTCTGCCGCGCCATTCGCGAGATCAGCGGCGTGCAGGCCGGCATCAAATGGCCGAATGATCTGCTGGCAGGCGGACGCAAAATTTGCGGAATTCTGCTGGAATCATCGCTCAGGGAAGGCGGCCTTCATTATTGTATCGCCGGAATCGGCATTGCGGTGAATTTGACGGAGGACGACTATCCGGATGATCTGCGAGGAGTCGGCACTTCGCTGCTGATCGAAGGGGGAGGCATTCCCGTTGACCGCAAGCAACTCACGGAAGCGGTGCTGGCCGAGCTGGAGTTTTTGTACACCCTTTACATAGAACGGGGCTTTAAGCCTGTTCGTGAGCTTTGGGAATCCATGTCGGTCACCTTGGGGCGCCAGGTGTACTTTAATACACCCGAGGGACGCAGCGAAGGTACTGCGGTCGGTTTGGATGACGGCGGCGGGCTGCTGCTAAGGGATACTGCCGGGAATATCACCTGCATATTATCAGGTGAAATTGAAATGATCCAGTGACAAGGGTTCCATGCCTTGTCACATTTTTTTGGTGTAATTAGCAGCGGTTTTTGTTATAATATGTTCAGAGACGGTATCGCAGGGTCGAGCTGTACTCATTCAAGCAAGCTGTACAACAGCAATTTGCTTTTCGGATTCACCTTCATAACTGTATTTCCACGGTTACGTTGGATTCTGCTCTGAGCCGTAAGGACCGAGACAGAAGGGACGATCGCGAGTGACTCTTTTTTGCCCTTCGGACCTTTTTAGCGGACCATGCTAAAAGGTTTTTTTGTTTGCGCGTTTACGCGTATTTTAACTACGAAAAGGGGAATGGGAGCAAATGGCAGACAAACATGCACTGAATATTGTGAAAATGAAAAAAATGAAAACGGACGGTGTGCCGCTGAGCATGCTGACCGCTTATGATTATCCTTCAGCCCTGCTGGCCGAAGAAGCGGGGATCGATCTGATTCTGGTCGGTGATTCGCTCGGGAATGTTGTACTGGGTTATGATACAACCCTTCCGGTAACGATTGACGATATGGTCTATCACACACGTTCCGTGGCGCGTGGTGCGCAGAATACGTTCATTGTGGCGGATATGCCGTTTATGACGTATCACGGCAGCATTGACGAGACGCTGCGCGGTGTGCGCAGACTGATGCAGGAAGGCCGAGCGCAAGCCGTTAAAATGGAAGGCGGGCTGGAAATTTGCGGGGCTGTATCTGCCGTTGTTGCGGCCGGTGTTCCGGTGCTGGGCCATATCGGTCTGACACCGCAGTCGGTCAACATGATTGGCGGCTACCGGATCCAAGGCAAGGACGCGAAGGATGCGCAACGGCTGATGGATGAGGCCAAAGGACTTGAAGCTGCCGGGGCTTTCGGCATTGTGCTGGAGCTGGTTACGGAAGAAGTGGCTGAGGCGATTTCCAAAGCGGTCAGCATTCCAACCATCGGGATCGGCGCAGGCCGGTACTGCGACGGACAAGTCTTGGTCTTCCACGATCTGCTGCAATATGCTTCACCTTACCGGGAGAAGCGTTTCGTTAAGACCTACGCTGATGTAGGCAGCCTGATCCGTGAGGGAATCGGCAGCTACATACAGGAAGTGAAGAACCGTTCCTTCCCGGCGGAGAATCATGTATTTAATGCGGATGAAACTGTATTGGAATCTTTATACGGCGCTGCCGGAAAAGGAGCGAAATAAGATGAGAGTCGTTAGAACGATTGAACAGCTGCGTGAAGCGCTTGAATATATGCGTAAGGGCGGGCATACTCCCATCGGCTTTGTGCCGACCATGGGATACCTGCATGAGGGGCATGCAAGCCTGCTGCGCCGCGCAGGGGAAACGAGCAGTACGGTAGTGATGAGCATTTTTGTTAATCCGCTGCAATTTGGGCCAAATGAGGACTTTTCCTCTTATCCGCGTGACGAGCAGCGTGATTTGGAGCTTGCAGAGCGTGAAGGAGCCGACATCGTATTTATTCCCAGTGTGGAAGAGATGTACCCTCAGCCGATCCGCACCCAGGTATCGGTCTCTTCGCTGACCACACAGCTGTGCGGGGCATCCCGCCCCGGGCATTTTGATGGAGTCACCACAGTCGTAAGCAAGCTGTTCAATATGGTACAACCCGATTACGCCTTTTTCGGACTCAAGGATGCCCAGCAAGTGGCGGTTTTGCGCCGGATGGTAGCTGACCTGAATATGAATGTTGAAATCGTGGCCTGCCCGATCATCCGTGAAGGCGACGGACTCGCGCTTAGCTCACGCAATGTGTATTTAAGTGCAGAGGAACGCAGCCAGGCTCTGGTATTGTCCCGTTCGCTGCGTGAGGTTCGCCAATCCATGGAAGAAGGCAAGGTCCGGACGGTTGACGATGCCCGGAAACTGCTGGTGTCGGTCATTTCTGCTTCTCCGCTTGCCGTCATTGATTATGCGGAAATATTGACCTTCCCGGGCCTGGAAACGCTGGATGGTGCTTCATTGCTGAGTGATGCTGACGGCGAAATCATTATTGCACTTGCCGTGAAGTTTGGCAGAACCCGTCTGATTGACAATAATGTATTTAATCCCAAGGAGGTTGCGACCCTTGTTTAGACATATGATGAAATCCAAAATACACCGGGCAACGGTTACCGAAGCCAATTTGAATTATGTGGGCAGTATCACCATCGACGAGAACCTGATGGAAGCAGCTGATTTGCTTGAGAACGAAAAGGTACAGATTGTCGACAACAATAACGGCTCCCGGCTGGAAACCTATGTCATTCCGGGACCACGCGGCAGCGGTGTCATTTGTTTGAACGGAGCAGCGGCCCGGCTTGTTCAGCCTGGGGATACTGTCATCATCATCTCCTACGCGATGCTTTCCGCCGAAGAATTGGCAGGGCATAAACCAACTGTAGTTTTTGTGGATGGCGAGAACAAGCCGGTGAAGCTGGCCGATCATGAGATTCATGCTACTATTGCTTAATCACCAGACCTAAGCCATGTAATCAATGGCAGGGATGAAGAGCCCCCCACTTGCGAAAAATGAAGGCAGGCAAGCTTAGGCTGATTTCATTTTCAGTAAGGGGGGATGTCCCATGTTTCAACAATTATTTGCTGAGATGAATAAGATGCTTCAGGAGATCGCCACGGATTACCCTACTTCGGAGGGTGCCCGCCGGGATGACCTTTTATGCAAGTACAACATGCTTCACCGGCTTAGCGATGAGGTTATGGACGAGTGGCTCGCCTTTGCCGAGAAGTTGAGTCAGTTCCGGGAACATGCGGAATTTCCGCCACAGCCGGACGAAGAGATGCCACAGCAGGAAGCACCTGAGCTTTTCATGGATTCTTTTGTCAGAGGGCAGGGCTACTACAAGCTGTTGATGTACCGGAAGTGTATTGATCAATTTAAGGAAGTTATTGCGCAGCACCCCGACAGTCTGGCGGCACGCCTGTATTTGGCCATGGCCTATCTGCAGGAGGGCGACGGGGAGACCGCATGGGGGCATCTGGATCATATGCTTGCGCTGATTCGCGAAAGCAAGCTGAAGGCGATGATCTACAATGCGCTGGGGTGCATCAGGGCTTCTCAGGAACGCTTCAATGAGGCAAAGGAGCTGTTCAGCCTTTCTTTGCTTCATGACCCGTCACTCCCGGAACCGAATGTCAATCTGGAGGTTTGCCGCAGGCGGGGAGGGAAGCTGCAATTCGGAAAACAGCTTGTTTCGCTTTTGTAATCATAGCCCACTCATTTAAGCGATGCATCCACTTCAACAAGCGGTGTGCATCGCCTTTTTTCGTAACTTCTGTTATGCTGATAAAGAGTCTCAAGTGAAAGGGAATAGAACTTATAATGAAATTTGCCGTGCTTGATTTTGAAACTACGGGAACCCAATCTGTGGGTGAGATCATCCAGGTTGGCCTTGCCATTATAGAAGAAGACCGGTCCATCTCCCGGGTGTATGGTTCTTACGTCAAGCCCGGAACACCGATTCCTCCTTTTATTACGGGCTTGACCGGTATCACCGATGAAGATGTGAAGGATGCGCCAGAGCTGGATGAGATGATGATGGAGCTCGTCCCGCTGCTTGACGATGTAGTGCTTGTTGGACATAATGTTGCTTTTGATTTCCATTTTTTGCAGAATGCTTTAGACCGCTGCGGCTATTTGCCGTTTCAGGGACGGATTCTGGATACGATCGATTTCCTTAAAATATGCTTTCCGTCACTAACGACCTATCAGCTGGGTGCGGTAAGTAACCATTTTGGCATCACTCATGACCGTCCGCACCAGGCGGACAGTGACGCAGAAGCTACAGCGATTGTGTTGCTTAAATGTCTCGAAGAGCTGTATAGTTTGCCTCTGCTGACCATTCAGCGTCTTAACGAGCTGTTTGCCGATGAAGACAGTGACTTGGCCTGGTATTTTGACGGCCTGCTGCGGGAGCACGAGATGGAGACCTTCCAGCCGGAAGGAGAGCTGAATTTTTACCGTCAGCTTGCACTGGCTGTAGGCGACTGGACTGAGCTGGCGCCTCCAAGAGAAGAAGGTGTTGGCAATCCTGTGGAGAATGTATCCTTTGGGGATTATATGGCCGAGGTGACCAAACGGCTTAAGGATACGCTTCCGCAATATGAAAGCCGGGAAGCCCAGGAGATCATGATTGGCGAAGTGAATACGGCCCTTCAGGAGGACAAACATCTGCTGATCGAGGCAGGCACCGGAACCGGCAAATCGCTCGGTTATCTGCTGCCGGCCATTTATCAGAGCGTACGTACCGGGCAGAAGGTTATGGTCAGCACCCATACCATTAACCTTCAGGATCAGCTGCGCGAACGCGATATCCCGCTTCTGACCAGTGTTGTGCCTTTCCCGTTTAAGGCTGCGATATTCAAGGGGAGAGGGCACTATTTGTGTCTGCGCAAGTTTGAACATAAAATAAATAAAAAAGACTTCGTAAGTCCCCGGGAAGAAGCGCTTACGGCAGCGCAAATGATCGTATGGCTGACCCAGACGGAATCGGGTGACGATGAGGAGCTGAATTTGAGCGGTCGCGGCGGGGATTTCTGGGAGACGGTAGCCAGTGATACCGATTCCTGTCTGGGCCGTTCCTGTCCGTGGTTCCGCAAATGCTACTACCACCGGGCCAAACATGAAGCAGGGATTGCCGATGTGGTCATTACCAATCACTCCAAGCTGTTCGCAGACGTCAAAGCCGGGCACCAGCTGCTTCCGGCTTATGAGCATCTTGTCATTGACGAGGCCCATCATTTGGAGGATGTGGCGGGCAAGCATCTGGGCATGCAAATGAAGTATTTCACGGTAGCTCACACGCTTACAAGGCTGTATAAAGACAGCCGCAGCGGCCAGCTGCCGGCACTGCGTCAGACTCTGCAGTCCTCGGGCAGTGAGCAGGCTTCGGAGTGGAGCGGCGTAATTGATAAAATCTATCCCGACCTGCTTACCGTGAAGGAAACTTGGGATACACTGAGCGACAAGCTGTTCGGCCTATTGCCCGA
Source organism: Paenibacillus sp. FSL L8-0340 (assembly GCF_038593145.1). Lineage (NCBI taxonomy): Bacteria > Bacillati > Bacillota > Bacilli > Caryophanales > Paenibacillaceae > Paenibacillus > Paenibacillus sp. FSL L8-0340. Next base: position 4,911,828 of record NZ_CP151967.1, on the reverse strand, counting down.
ACGCAGCGATGCAGCGGCAGGTGAAGCCGGCCAGCTGGTCACACGCCTGCTTCCCGGCAGCAAGCCCAAAGATTGGGAAGAGCTGGCGGCGCTGGAGAATACGCTGCACTTAGCCCTGAGCGACATCATCCGCAGGGGTGACAAAATGCTCAGCGAGATGCGCGATACGGAGAGTCAATCGTCTTCGGACAGCCTGGTGACTGATATCGGAGGCTTATTCAAGGATTTGGCATCCATCCGGGAACAAATCCGCTTCTTTATGGGTCTCAGTGACGATAATATCGTGTACTGGATGGAAGGGAGCGGCAACTACCGGGGCAAGTCGCTTCAGCTCTACGCCGTGCCTGTCGATGTAAGCAGCCAGCTCAAGGATCTGTTCTTCGACAAGAAGAAGAGCATAGTGCTGACCTCGGCCACGTTATCGGTCGACAAGTCCTTTCAGTTCATGATTGACAACCTTGGTCTTTCTGAAGCCTCAGAGCAAGGGCGTCTCATGACAGCGCTGCTGCCTTCACCGTTCAAGTACCGTGAACAGGCGCTGCTTGTCATCCCGCGCGATTTCCCCAGTGTTAAGGGCAGCGTAGGCGATGCGCGTTTTGTAGACAAGCTGGTGCATTCGCTGGCTGAAGCGGCGGCGGCGACCAAGGGGCGGATGCTGGTGCTGTTCACCTCCTACAAAATGCTGCGCCAGGTTTATGATCCGCTGAAAGAGGCCTTGGCTTCCCAGGACATTACGGTTTTGGGCCAGGGTGTGGAGGGAGGCAGCCGCAGCAAGCTGATCCGGCGTTTTCAGGACAGCTCTGCATCGGTATTGCTTGGAACAAGCAGTTTCTGGGAAGGAGTCGACATCCCTGGCGAGGCGCTGACCTGTCTTGCGATTGTAAGGCTGCCGTTTCAGCCGCCGAATCATCCGCTTGCTGAGGCAAAGGCAGAGCTTCTGCAGGCCCAGAAGAAGAATCCTTTTATGAAAATGTCTGTTCCACAAGCAGTTATCCGGTTCAAGCAGGGTTTTGGACGATTGGTTCGTACAGCGCAAGACCGGGGAATTGTTATTGTATATGATACCAGGGTCATCGAAGCTTATTACGGGAAGTACTTCCTGTATTCACTCCCTGGTCCGAAGATGGAGCACATGCTTACCGATCAGATGGTTCCGCGGATTGCGGAATGGCTTGACGAGGGCGGCGTTTCCTAATCTGTCATTGTATATAAATTTTTTTTATCTCTTTGTGCCATAGGCTGTGTCCCGTTCGTGGAGCGGGCACTGCACGTGGTTATCATACGATATCGCGTCAGTGCAATTCTAAATTAGGAGGAGAAAACATGAAATCGGATAAAATATCGGAGGCCGTCGTTCGCAGACTCCCAGTGTACCTGCGTTTCCTGAACGATCTCCAAAAGCGTGAAATCTCAACCGTTTCTTCTCAGGAACTCGGGCAGAAGCTGGACCTTAATCCGGCGCAGATTCGTAAGGATCTGGCCTATTTTGGTGATTTCGGCAGAAAAGGCATTGGATATGACGTGTCTTATCTCATCGAAAAGATCCGTCATATTCTGAAGCTGGATCAACAAATCAATGTGGCCCTGGTAGGTGCCGGTAACCTCGGTCATGCCTTGTCCAATTACAATGCTTATCTGAAGGATACTATGAAAATCACCGCTGTATTTGATTCTTACGCTCCCAAGATTGGACAAAAGATCAACTCTCTTACGGTTCAGCCAATGGAGGAGCTGAGTCAGACCATCCGTGATCAGGGAATCCGGATCGGGATCATCACTGTACCGGACAGCGAGGCACAGAATGTGGCTGATATTCTGGTAGAATCGGGCATCGAGGCGATCCTGAATTTTGCACCGGTCATTCTGAAGACACCTGCAACCATCCGGATTCATGCTGCCGACTTTACGACTGATCTGCAAAGTCTGGCGTATTATTTACATGATGGAAAGGAAGGAATTACAGATGAGCAGCAATAAGATGATAATTGCAAACGGACGTTTTCTGGTTCCCGGAAGCGAGAAGCCGGTCCTGAGCGGTTATATGACTATAGAAAATGATTTGATCACATACATAGGGGAAGAGAAACCCGTTTTTGAACAAGGCACAGTGACGCTCGACGGCAGCCGCCTGCTGTTCATGCCGGGTCTGGTCAATACCCATGGCCATGCTGCGATGTCGCTGCTGCGCGGCTACGGGGATGATATGGTCCTTCAAGCCTGGCTGCAGGAGAAAATGTGGCCGATGGAGGAGAAGTTTACGGGAGATGATGTCTACTGGGGCACTTCCTTATCCGTTCTGGAGATGCTGAAAGGCGGCACAACCACCTTTTTGGATATGTATGATCATATGGACCGGGTGGCCGAGGTGGTCGAACATTCCGGCATCCGTGCGGTGCTGATGCGCGGTGTTATTGGTCTATGTCCTGAAGAGGTGCAGAACCAGAAGCTTGCGGAAGCTGTTGCGTTCGCCCGCAACTGGCACGGCAAGGCTGACGGCAAAATTACAACCATGATTTCACCGCATGCCCCGTATACTTGTCCTCCGGACTTTTTCATGCGGTTTGTGCAGGCAGCACATGATCTGGACCTGCCGATGCATACGCATATGTCGGAAACGCTGCGTGAAGTGGAGCAGAATGCCGCTGATTACGGCCTGCGTCCTGTAGCGCACCTGGAGAAGCTGGGAATGTTCACCCGCCCGTCCTTAATCGCCCATGGTGTCCATCTGAACGATGAGGAGATCGAAATCCTCGCCCGCCACAAGGTGGGGGTGTCCCATAACCCGGGCAGCAACCTGAAGCTGGCCAGCGGGGTTGCGCGGGTGCCTGAGCTGCTGAGAGCCGGAGTCAAAGTTTCGCTGGGTACGGACGGGGCGGCAAGCAACAATAATCTCGATATGTTCGAGGAAATGCGGCTTGCAGCACTGATCCATAAGGGCGTCAGCGGGGATCCTACCGCAGTTCCCGCACCGGAAGCGCTGCTGATGGCCACGCAGTACGGGGCGGAATCAATCTTCCTGAACCAGGTGGGCCGCCTTGCAGCAGGGATGAAGGCTGATTTTATTGCGATTGATATCGACCAGCCCCATTTACTGCCGCATAGCGACTTGCTCTCCCACGCCGTGTATTCGGCCAGCGCCAAGGATGTCGAGCATGTCTGGGTGAACGGCAAGCAGATTGTGAAGCATGGTCAGTGCCTAACACTGGACGAGGAAGAAATCCGCCGGAAGGCGCAAGAAACTTTTGAAGGGCTGCTGAAGCGTTAATTCGACTGCCGCCGTAGTTGACATTATGACGTTTCATATATTAAGGAAAGGAAGCTGCATTTTGAGGAAAAGGAAAAAATGGCTTCTGCTGGGGATCGCTCTGTTTCTGCTCATTTTGTTCGGTCTAAGCCAATTTTATGCCTATATCATGAAGGACCAATGGAATGAACGCAGCGCGGCCAAAGAAGTTGCCAAGACCCGGGCGGGACTTACTGAGATATCCAAGGCGCAAAAATCGGTATGGGACGAAAATTCAGTGTACTGGGTGCTGACAGGGAAAAATAAAGCCGGTACGGATCTGATGGTGTGGGTACGTTTCACCGTAGACGGTAAGCCGGCCGGCGGTGATAACGGAGTTTATGCGGAAGAGCTGGCCAAAGGAACCTCGGAGAAGCAAATCCGCTCCATTATAGCCTCCCAGCTACCCGGCGTCGATATTAAACGGCTGCTTCCGGGAGTATATAATGGAGAGTACGCCTGGCAGCTTTTTTACAAGCAGGAGGGACGTTATTATTACAAGTTCTTTCGTTTTGCGGATGGTACAGCAATCGGGGATGGATATACTTTGCCGAGCAAGTAGAGGCAGGCTTGCAATAACAAATGAAAAGCGGACAAAGCGGACAAAGCGGACCAGTGCTTGTCCGCTTTTTTGCATAATATTGCTAATAAGTTGAACTAAAGCGCAACCGAGGCAAAAGCAGCAGAGGGGAATTTTGGAACTGTAGGAGCGATAGGCATTTTTTTACTCTGACATTTTGTGAAATTTATATCCTATCTTTTTTCAAGGTATCCCAATTTGATCCGGTTGCTGCTAAAGAGTTAAACCGCCGGAACCCCGTAGACCCACCGGCTTTCAAAGAAGATTATGATTTTGTTCAGGTGAACTCAGAAATGCTTGAGGCAGGAGTACATAAAATAAGGCGCGATATTACGTTGTCCTGTTCCAGAGAAACCGCAAAAAACGCCTGGGTTCAGCATGAGCTGGCTGCCAGAATCAAGAATTACATAACGCAGAGAATTCAGGGGGGGGCTATGGAGAAGAATTCCATGGGTGCAAGATATTACAAACTGTCTGAACTCTTGAAAGGTGAGAAAATTGTAACAAGCAGTAGATAAAATTAGTTGATGATGGGGGAAGGTCGTGGATTATTTAACGTTAGCGGTGTACGTAGTTTCTCTTGCAGTTGGATTGGGAGCAGTGAAATATGGGAGAATGAACAAAAGGAGGAAGCTGGTGGCTCTTGGCTTTATTATCCTTTCCTTTGAAATAGCCTTGCCAGTCCTTTCATTTGCCGCCGGGTTTATGGATGCTGTGGGTATATATTGATGATACTGAGTACATAACGAAGTATATACAAATAGCAATATCGAAGTCAGGAGAAATTAATATATTAGCAGAATAGAAAAGGGCCTGAATGGATTAATCATTCAGGTCCTTTTTGCCGATAAAGGAGCAAGGATTGAAGGGAATGCCCAGAAATTAGTATCAAAAATTTTAAATATATTCACACTTTCGTGCGAAATCGTATATACACCTGTGATATACTTCTACTTGTATTAAGACATGCTTAAGAGCATGTCAGTCTCGGATGGGCGCTAGACACGCTATTTATTGCAAATCATATATTTAAGTTTGGTCAACTTGAGAGGAGGACGTTTCTTGAAACTGCGTCTTGTGCCTGTACTGCTAACGTCTCTGTTGTCTGCTGCACTGCTCTTTGGCAGCTTTTATGCTTATCGTCAATTTGCGGTCCATGAGCCGCTTGATAAGATAGTATCGGCTTATGAAGGTGTTAATCATTCACATATTACTATTAACCGCAATGAGGTAACCTTGAAACTGGATTTGAAACCTGGCACGAAATTGCGCGAGCTGGTGCAATACGTGAACACTGAAGGCAAGTCAGCCATTAATGGACGGTCGCTCAAGCTGGACGTTGATCAGCATTCCAGTAAACTGCTGGACGAATATTGGGATAAAGCGATGTTCTCAGTAGCAGAAGCGATGGAAAGCAAAAAGTATACACTTATACCTGCTAAACTAGATGGATTGAAAGAGCAATTTCAGGAATACAAGAATGTAACTGCAACAACTGAAATTGATGACAACAACGTCTATGTGAGCCTGAGCAACGGTGAAGAGAGCAAGTTCATCATTTTACCGCGTGCAGCGGCAACGATGGGAGTGTGGAACAATGCCTAAGTGGTGGAAAGAGATTATAGCCGGATTTGTTCCGGTCCTGCTGATATTTATGGCTTTTGTGGGCATTAACATTATTCCTGTCATCATAGCAGCCGGTATGGTTTGTGCACTCCTGGTGATCGCCCATTTGCGCGGCGGGTTGACGGTGAATGCGGGCGGGGACAAGAAACGCAAGAAGAATGGCCCTTCCAAGCTTACGTTTGAAGAAATCGGCGGTCAGGATAACGCGAAGCAGGAGTTGCGGGAAGCGCTTGATTTCCTGATCCGGCACGAAGAAATCAGCAAGTTCGGGATTCGTCCGCTTAAAGGGATCTTGCTTACAGGCCCTCCGGGAACTGGTAAAACGCTGATGGCCAAGGCTGCGGCTCATTATACCAATTCCGTGTTCGTTGCCGCTTCAGGCAGTGAATTCGTGGAAATGTACGTCGGTGTCGGTGCCGGACGTGTCCGTGACTTGTTCAAGGATGCCCGGACCCGTGCAGTGAAAGAGAATAAGCAAAGCGCCATTATCTTTATTGATGAAATTGATGTTATCGGCGGCAAACGTGAAGGTGGCCAGCAGCGTGAATACGATCAGACGCTTAATCAGCTGCTGACCGAGATGGACGGGATCTATAACAATGATACACCGCGCATTCTGCTTGTTGCGGCAACAAACCGCAAGGAAATGCTGGATTCAGCGCTGCTGCGTCCCGGCCGCTTTGACCGTCATATCCAGGTGGATATGCCTGACAAGAAGGGCCGCAAATCAATCCTCGATCTGCATGCCAAGAATAAGCCGCTGCATGCTGAGGTGAATTTAGACAAGATCGCCGAGGAAGCCTACGGATTCTCCGGTGCACAGCTGGAGAGCGTCATGAACGAAGCGGCGATTTATATGATGCGCGAGAATCTGACCGAAGTCGAGCAGCGCCATCTGGCGATGGCGATTGACAAGGTGATGATGGGCGAGAAGACTGACCGCGAAACCAATCATGAAGAGAAACAGCGGGTGGCCATCCATGAGCTTGGACATGCTATTATGGCGGAGCTGCTGCGTCCGGGCAGCGTCAGCCAGGTTACCTTGACTCCGCGTGGACAAGCACTTGGTTATGTTCGTCATAACCCGCAAACCGAGCAGTATTTGTATACCAAGGATTATCTGGAGAATCAGATTATGATCGCGCTTGGCGGAGCAGCTTCCGAGGAGATGTATTATGGGGGCCGCAGCACAGGTTCACGCGGCGATTTCGATCAGGCGCTGAATATTGTCGAGACCATGATGAAGTCGGGACTCACGTCACTTGGGATCGCCAACCTGGAAATGGTAACTACAGAAGAGCTGATGAAGGAAAATAGCAAGATTCTGGATGAGCTCATGGTTCGTACCCGGGACCTGCTGGAGAAGCAAAGAAATGTATTTGATTACTCTCTTGACATTTTAATGAAGGAAGAAGTCCTCTCCGGAGAGCAATTTCGTTGTCAATTTCGTGACAGTGTCCTTTTACCGGCATAATTCTTTATGCCGGTTATTTTTTTTTACTTTTCAGACATGCTAAGATATTATTATATGTCGGGCTACATATTTTTTACGACAGAAAAGGTACAATACAAAAGTATAGATACCTGAAAGGATGGAGACTTTTTTATGAATTTTAAAAAAATAGGTGTCATCGGCGGTGGCACAATGGGACAAGGGATTGCTGAAATGCTGGCAGCCAAGGGTCTTGATGTTATGCTGGTGGAGAAAAACACGGAAAGACTGGAATACTCCTACGAAATGATCGAGACAAGTCTTGATAAACAATTGGAGAAATGGGCGATTACCCAAGCAGAAAAGAAACTGATTCTTAGCCGCATCCAAAAAGTGACACATTTCGCCGAGCTCAGCTCGTGTGATATGGTCATCGAAACAATTACGGAAGACCTGGAAGCTAAGCAAAAAGTATTTAATCAGCTCGACCAAGTGTGCCCGAGCCACATTATTCTTGCCAGCAACACGTCAACGCTCAGCTTGACGGAGCTTGCCAGCTCTACAATGTACCCGGAACGCGTAATCGGCATGCATTTCATACATCCGGTAGGTAAGGTGGATCTTGTGGAGATTGTACGTGGACTGAAGACATCTGACAGTACCTTCGAAGACACCAAAGCTTTTGTTGACGAGGTCGTTGAGAAAAAAGGCGTAATGATTTATGAATCCCCAGGATTTGTTAGTTCGCGCCTTATTTGCTTGTTCATTAACGAAGCTATGCATGTTCTGCAGGAAGGTGTCGCTTCCCCAGAGGATATTGACGACGCAATGCGCATCGGTTATCAGTTCCAGTATGGACCGCTTGAAATGGCTGACCGTTTCGGTCTGGATTCGATTCTTGCCGCACTGGATAACATGTTCCGTGAGTATGGGGAACTGAAATACCGTCCATCGACTATTCTTAAGAAGATGGTGCGTGCGGGACAACTGGGCATGAAATCGGGCGAAGGCTTCTTCAAGTATGACAAGGATGGTGACCGTGTATGAACGTATTAGTAATTAACTCAGGAAGTTCTTCTTTGAAATATCAGTTGTATAATATGACAGATGAATCTGTATTGGCCAAAGGGCTGGTAGAACGCATCGGGATGGATTCTTCCATTCTGAACCATAAGCCAACAGGCAAACCGGAAGTCACTGAAGTCAGTGAAATTCTGGAACACAATACCGCCATCCGCAAGGTTCTGGCTTGCCTGACAGACAGCGAGCATGGCGTAATCAGTTCGATCGAAGAAATTAATGCCGTAGGCCACCGTGTAGTTCACGGGGGAGAATTCTTCAAGGAATCCTCATTGGTTGATGGCGATGCCAAGTCGAAGATCCGTCAATTGTTCGACCTTGCTCCACTGCATAACCCGGCTGCTGTGATGGGGATTACGGCTACAGAAAAGAATATGCCCGGCGTTCCGCAGGTTGTTGTGTTTGATACAGCCTTCCACCAAACGATGCCTGAGAAGGCTTATATGTACGCTATCCCAAGAGTGCTCTACAACAAATACAAAGTCCGCCGCTACGGAGCACACGGCACCTCGCATGATTTTGTCAGCAAAGCTGCAGCGGAATATCTTGACCGTCCGCTCGAGGATCTGAAGATTATTACTTGTCACATCGGTAATGGTGCCAGTGTTACTGCGGTTAAAGGCGGAGTATCTATTGATACTTCCATGGGGATGACACCACTGGAAGGTCTGATGATGGGAACACGCAGCGGTGATCTTGACCCGGCAATCGTTCCTTATGTGATGAACAAGGAAGAGCTGTCCGTAGGCGAAGTGAATTCCATGCTCAACAAACATAGTGGATTGCTGGCTATTTCTGGCATCAGCAGTGACATGCGTGATATTATTGATGGTGCAGAAAAAGGCGAGCCTAACTCTACGCTTGCTTTTGAAATGTATGAATACCGTCTGCGCAAATACATCGGTTCTTACGCAGCAGCTATGAACGGTGTGGATGTTATCGTGTTCACTGCCGGCGTGGGTGAGAATGCATCCCTGTTGCGCGAAAGAGTGTTGAATCAGCTTACGTTCCTCGGAATCGAACTGGATACAGAAGCCAATAAGGTTCGTTCCGGTGATCCGCGCCGCATCTCTACAGTTGATTCCAAGGTGCAGGTGCTTATAGTACCGACGAACGAAGAGCTTGTTATTGCACGCGATACCTATCGTATTGTGCAAGGGGTTAACGGCTAAACTAGAGGAGAGATCGTAGGCATGGCAAACAAGAGTGTAATTAAACGCGTTAATGAACATGTCGGAGAGAGTGTTGTTATCGGCTGTTGGGTAAACAACAAGCGCTCCAGCGGTAAAATTCAATTCCTGCAGCTCCGGGATGGTACAGGCTATATCCAGGGGGTTGTTGTAAAATCCGAAGTGCCTGAGCAGGTCTGGGATGATGCCAAAAGCCTTACCCAGGAAAGTTCCTTGTATGTGACCGGCATTATCCGCGAAGAGCCGCGTGCTCAATCGGGATATGAGATGACCGTGACGGGCATCGAGGTTCTGCATCTTACCGAGAACTACCCGATCACACCGAAGGAGCATGGCATCGATTTCCTGATGGATCATCGTCATCTCTGGCTCCGCTCCGCGAAGCAGCGGGCCGTACTGGTGATCCGTGCAGAGATTATCCGCGCTATTCAGCAGTTCTTTAATCAGAACGGGTTCACAAAGGTGGATCCGCCGATCCTGACACCGACATCGGCTGAGGGCACTACCAACCTCTTCCACACGAAATATTTTGATGAGGATGCTTATTTGACGCAGAGTGGCCAGCTTTATATGGAAGCTGCAGCAATGGCGCTGGGCCGCGTGTATTCCTTCGGTCCTACTTTCCGTGCTGAGAAATCAAAGACCCGCCGCCACTTGATCGAGTTCTGGATGATCGAGCCGGAGATGGCTTTCACGGATCACGAAGAAAGTCTGAAAGTTCAGGAAGAATTCATCAGCTTTATCGTACAATCGGTACTGACCAACTGTCGTGCTGAGCTGGAAGCGGTAGGCCGCGATGTCTCCAAGCTGGAGAATATCAAAGCGCCGTTCCCGCGTATTACTTATGATGATGCGATTAAGTTCCTGAACGATAATGGTCATGAAATTGCCTGGGGCGACGATTTTGGTGCGCCGCATGAAACCGCAATTGCTGAAGCCAATGACAAACCTGTCTTTATTACGCATTATCCGGCTTCGTTCAAGGCTTTCTACATGAAGCCGCATCCTGAGCGTCCTGAAGTTGTACTCTGTGCGGATATGATTGCTCCGGAAGGTTACGGGGAGATTATCGGCGGATCGCAGCGGATCGACGATCCGGCATTGCTGGAGGAACGTTTCAAAGAACATAATCTTTCGATGGATAGCTATAAATGGTACATGGATCTGCGCACCTACGGTTCAGTGCCGCACTCCGGCTTCGGTCTTGGACTCGAACGCACAGTGGCCTGGATTTGTGGTCTGGATCATGTGCGAGAAACGATACCGTTCCCTCGTACGCTGTACCGTCTCTACCCGTAAGGGCATAAAGGGGGCTGGTGCATGGACGGCAAAGGATGGAGTACATGGGGCGAAGGAATGGCTGCTGGTCTTCAGAACGGAATGGCCATCATTCCTTATGCACTCTTGAAGCATTACCGGAAGCTGAATCTCAGCGGCAGTGAGGCGATGCTGCTGATTCACCTTCTGTCGTTCCGGCAGGTAGAGGGCATCGACTTTCCTTCGCTGGAGGAACTGCAGGCTGTAACAGGCCGAAGTATCGCTGTCATAGCGGGAGAACTGCAGAAGCTCATGAAGGAAGGGTTTATCAGCATCGACGAAGATAATGATGAGCTGAGAGATATCCATTATGAGCGCTACAACTTCTCTGGAATGTATACAAAGCTAGGTGCTTATCTGGCTGAAGCTGCGAAAGAGGCTTCAGAGGATAAGAACGCTGGAACGGCTCCTTCACGCGAGGCAGCCCGCTTTACTACCGGTTTTCCCGTTCTGGACGGGGGATACGGCAGAACGGCTGTCGCTGTACCCGGCAAGGCCGCTGATGAGAGCCGCAGTCTGTTCAGTATCTTCGAGAAGGAATTCGGCCGTCCACTGTCTCCGATGGAATGTGAAACAATCTCCGGCTGGGTGGATCAGGACCGGTACCCGGAAGAGCTGATTCTGCTTGCCTTAAAAGAATCGGTATTCGCCGGGAAGGTTCATTTCCGCTATATTGACCGCATCTTGCTGGAATGGGCCCGCAACCGGGTGAAAAACGCCGAGGATGTTAAGAACTACACACAGAAGTTCCGCAGTGGTGGAAGATAGCGGCACAAACGGAAGAACCCTGTTGCTGGGAATAAAGCAACAGGGTTCTTTTTTGTTGTTTGCAACAATCGAAGTGAGGATGAGGTTAAAAAAGCTGAATAATAAGAAGCCCGCGCCATTCCGTGAGGAAAGTGGCTGCGGGCTTCTGTGCGATCCTGAGTTGCATGGGCTGGAGTTTAGGACAGTTCCTTCTCCAGTGCAACACCCATCTCGCGTGAGCGTTCTGCACAGCGGTTAACTGCGGCTATGACCGATTCGAAGAAGTCGGCCTTTTCAAGCACCTCAATGGCTGCTTGCGTTGAGCCGTTTGGCGAAGTGACCTTCTTGCGCAGTGCTGCCGGTTCCTCACCCGTCTGCTGCACCATACGCGCAGCGCCGAGGACAGTCTGCACGGTCAGCTCGGTGCTTTGCTGCGGTGGAAGTCCGCCGCGGATGCCGGCAGCGATCATCGCTTCCATCATGTAGTAGATATAAGCCGGACCGCTGCCGGAAATTCCGGTTAAGGTCTCCATTCGTTCTTCCTCAATCACAGCTGTAATACCAACGGATTCAAAGATGTTGAGCGCCGTACGGCGTCCTTCTTCATTAACTTCTTTGGAATACACAATTCCTGTAGCTCCAAGGCCGATGGAACTGGAAGTGTTGGGCATCGTACGCACAACAGGCTGAGAGGTGCCCAACAGGCCATGAATCGTGCGGACGGTCAGACCGGCTATTACGGAGATCACCAGCTGATCCGGTGAGAGCACAGATCCTAATACGCGCAGCGCTTCGGCAGCGTCCTTGGGCTTCATCGCCAGGACAATGACTGGAGCCGTCCGCAGATGTTCAATTTTTTGTTCCGGATCATTGCAGCCAAGCACGCCATAACGGCTGCGCAGCTCAGCCAAACGCTCGTTGCTGCTGCGGTTCAGCATAACGATATTGTTGGAATCAATGACATTTCGGGCAATCATGCCCCGTACAATTGCTTCTGACATTGAGCCTGCGCCATAAAAAACAATTTTATGATTGATCAGTGGAATTGCGGGTTGCTGACACATGGCTAAAAGTCCCCCTTGTTCTTTGTACTAACTCCGGATTTGGCCGGAGCCATATATTTTATATTTGCATGAAGTGAGCGCGGGCAGGCCCATCGGGCCGCGGGCGTGCAGCTTCTGGGTGCTAATTCCGATTTCGGCGCCGAATCCAAATTCAAAGCCGTCTGTGAAACGGGTCGAAGCATTATGGTATACAGCTGCTGCATCCACTTCCTGCAGGAAACGGGCTGCATGTTCAGTATCTTCGGTTACAATACACTCGGAATGTTTGGTACTGGACTCGGCAATATGCCGCAGCGCTTCTTCCAGTCCGCTGACTATCCGGACGTTAAGAATATAATCATTGTATTCTGTCGCATAATCCTCCGCAGTAACCGGCAGTGCCCAAGGTACAAGGGCAACCGTTTCCGGACAACCGCGTAATTCTACAGAAGCTGTGCGGAAGGATTCCGCAAGGGAAGGTAAATATTGTATGGCAAAGTCGCGATGAACGAGTAGCGTCTCCATGGAATTGCATACGGACGGGCGCTGGGCTTTGGCGTTCAGGCTGATTTGCTCTGCCATATCAGGACGGGCACTTGCGTCGAGATAAGTATGGCATATACCCGCACCTGTTTCAATTACCGGAACAGTAGCGTTGAGCACAACATTCTGGATCAAGGAACTTCCGCCGCGCGGGATAATGACATCCAGCAGCCCGTTAAGTTTGAGCATCTCATCGACGGAGGAACGGTTTGGGTCCTCAATCAGCTGCAGTGCACCAGGCGGCACCGCGGTTTGGGCCAAGGCGGCATGCAGCACTTCAACAATTTTGCGGTTCGAGGACAGGGCAGAAGAGCCTCCCCGCAGAACTACGGCATTGCCTGTCTTAAGGCAGAGACCGGCCGCATCCACGGTAACATTGGGACGGGCTTCGTATATAATCCCGATCACGCCAAGGGGTACGCGGATTTTCTCAATGGAGAGACCGTTCGGACGGTTGATGGTTTCCAGCGTGTCGCCGATAGGGTCGGGCAGTACGGCGATTTGCTGCAGACCTTCTGCGATGCTGTTGATCCGTCCGACATCAAGGGCGAGCCGGTCTAGCATCGACTCTGGAGTGCCGGCCAGCCGGCCGCGTTCCAGATCTTCGCCGTTAGCGGCAATGATGGCTTGAGCTTCGCGGCGCAGGGCCTCCGCCATTACTAGCAGCGCTTCATTTTTTTGACCGGTAGTCAGGCTTGCCAGTACACCGGTTGTTTCTTTGGCCAATGTGGCTTTATTCACGACTTCACTCATATCCGTTCCTCCTAAAGTTTTATTAGCCAAGCGTTCAGAAACGTCTTTTATTATGTCTGAATCAACATATTGTTGACTTACTTAGGGTCAATCATCAACCCGGACGTTACCGTAAAGTAATCCATTCATCACGGTGGATGACCTCAAGCCGGTGTACTTCGCCCAGCTTCGGCACAATCTCACGGCTGGGAAGCCCCTGAATGCTGCGGAGCTGGGCGTCATCATAATTCACAATGCCCCTTCCCAGCAGCTTGGCGTCTGGACCGAGTACTTCTACAACGTCGCCGGAGTGGAAGCTTCCTTCGATCCGCTTGACCCCTACGGGGAGCAGACTATGGCCCCCGTGGAGCAGTGCTTCAACGGCTCCGTCGTCCACATAGAGGGAACCAAGCGGCGTGGACATGAAACCGAGCCACTGTTTTTTGACGGGGAGAGAAGAGAGTGTGGTGGCAAAATACGTGCCTTTGCCGTCGCCTGTTGCCGCCAGCTCCAGATCGCCGGGTTCGGTGGCTCTGCCGATAAATACCGGCACTCCGCCACGGGTTGCAATCTTCGCGGCATCAATCTTGGAGCGCATGCCGCCTGTCCCTACGCTGGAGCCTGCACCGCCGGCGATTGCATAAATCTCCGGTGTAATTTCCTCCACTTGCCGGTAACGAACGGCATCGGGATGCTTGCGCGGGTCTCCACTGTATAATCCGTCCATATCCGTGAGGACGAGCAGACGCGTTGCCTTCAGCAGGTTGGCAACCAGAGCGGAGAGAGTGTCGTTGTCGCCGAATTTCAGCTCGTCGACAGATACGGTGTCGTTCTCGTTAAATACCGGTACGGCACCCTGGCGGAGCAGTTCTTCCACCGTCATTACGGCGTTGTTCATCGCCCGCCTGCTGCAGAAATCGGTGCGGGTCAGCAGGATCTGTGCAGTGGGTATTCCATGCTGCGCGAACGCTTCCTGGTACGCCTGCATCAGCAGGACCTGTCCAACCGCCGCCGCTGCCTGCTTCTCATGCAGAAGCTTCGGACGGGACGGGTAGCCGATGCCGCGGAATCCGGCCGCTACAGCGCCGGAGGTTACTAGCAGGACCTCGCAGCCAGCCTGGCGGAGTACGGCAATCTCGGCAGCGAAGAAGGCCACGGCGGAACGGTTTAACCCGCCCTCCGGACCGGTAAGTGAGCTGCTGCCGATTTTGACTACGATTCGTGTCGTCATTGTTCTTCACTTCCTTCTTAAAATAATAAAGATAACCCAGAAAACGACAAAAAGCCCCCATCCTAAGACTTAGCAAAGGACGAAAGCATTGATTACTTCCGCGGTACCACCTTCATTGATGAGGGTTCATCCGACTTCATTCTCATAACGGGAGTTTCCGTCCTGCAGGGGCAGGCCGCTCGGGGGTAGGATTCAGAAATGATAACCGCGGTAAATCCTCTCAGCCTGCCGGAATTTACTCTCTGCTCGCGGATAGAGACATTTTCTTACTGGTCCCGTCTGCACGTTTCACTATTTGACATTTAGAATACCACGGTAAAGTGTGGTTTGCAAAGGGAGAACGAACTAATATTTTTTGGGAATAGCGGGAGTTTCCAATATTATGTTTATTCTCCGGGAGAATTTTAGAATCAGGCCATTCGGGAGTTTGTAGAGGAGAAAGCCGGTGATTCCGGAACAAAGGGACCGCTTGAATACAAAAAAATGCCCTTTCGTTTCCATTGCCGGAGCCGAAAGGGCATTTTTAAGGCGACACAATAATCATTTTGTTCTGTGCTACTCATCTGCCAGACCGGCAACGGTTGCTTTGAAAGTGCCGATGAAGGCTTCTGCGGCTTTGGACAAATAGCGGCCCCTGCGGTACGCAATCACCAGGGTTCGGCTTGGCACTGGTTCGGCCAGCGGCAGATAGACGGGAACAAACTCGCTGCGCGGGGCACGGGCGATAAAGTGTGGCACGAGTGTAACGCCCATTCCGGTAGCTACGAGGGATTGAACCGTCTCCATATTGTTGCTTTCAAACACGATGCGCGGCTCAAATCCGGCTTCGCGGCATAGCTCCACCGTCATTTTGCGGAACCCTTGGCCTTCTTTAAGCACGATGAACGGCTCATCCTTTAATTCTTCAAGAGAGGTGCGTGTACCCTTTGTGCTCCGGGAAGCCAAAGGATGCTCCGGCGGCACGGCCAGATCAATCCGTTCTTCACCAAGCACCTCGTAAGCAAGAGTGGGGATTTCCAGCGGGAGCGAAAGCAGGCTGAGATCAGTCTGGCCGCTTGCAGTCAGTTTCTCGAGATTCATTGAAGAATCCTCAAGCAGTGTAATTTCCACATCGGTATATTTCCGCTTGAACACTGGGAGTACATGGGGCAGCAGATGTGCTCCGGTGATCGGCATGCTGCCTACCACCACACTTCCCGTACGAAGCTGGGAAATATCAGACATTTCCTGGCGCAGCAGCTCCACAGCGTCGATAATCGCTCCTGCCTGTTCCACAAACTTGTGCCCGGCATGGGTAAGCTCTACCGAGCTAGTATTGCGCTGAAACAGCATGACCCCAAGCTCTTTCTCCAGCTTGGACAGCTGCTGGCTGAGCGAGGGCTGGGCGATATGCAGTTTATCCGCAGCACGGGAGAAGTTCCGTTCCGCCGCGATTTGCAGTGCATACTGTAATTGTCTTAGTTCCATTAGTAAGCTCCTTGAATGAACATCATTGCTTATAAGTATAACCTATAGTAAGTCAGTTTAATATAGGTTGGGTGACCTGGCCAGAAGATGGTGTATTCTACAATACTCCGCGAAAGTACATGATGTGCTATTTCCTAGTCCGGTCAAACCATTAGCTTATAGGCCTACCCTATCAGTTCTATAGAAATCATATCTTGGAATTATAAACGGGGCGATGTTATATTTAGATCATTCAAGAGGGACTCCACACTCTCTTCCATTGAACGATTCTACTATATGAGGTGAAGACATGAGCAAGAAGACAATGTTTGAGAAGATTTGGGATAATCACGTAATCCATCAAGAGGAAGGTAAGCCTAGCATTATTTATATTGATTTGCATCTGGTTCATGAAGTTACCTCTCCACAGGCCTTCGAAGGTCTCCGTCTCAGCGGACGCCAAGTCCGCCGTCCCGGCCTTACTTTTGCTACCATGGATCATAACGTCCCTACGAAAGACCGTTACAACATTACAGATCCGATCTCCAAACAGCAGATTGACACGCTGTCGCAGAATTGCCGTGATTTCGGAGTCAGATTGTTCGACCTGAATGATATCGATCAAGGTGTCGTGCATGTTATGGGCCCGGAAATCGGCCTGACACATCCCGGCAAAACCATTGTCTGCGGCGACAGCCATACTTCCACGCACGGAGCATTCGGCGCACTGGCCTTTGGTATTGGCACAAGTGAAGTTGAGCATGTTCTGGCTACCCAGTGCTTGCAGCAATCCAAAGCCAAAACGATGGAAGTCCGCTTCATCGGCAACCGTAATCCTGGAGTGACTGCCAAGGATATGATTCTCGGTGTCATTGCCAAATACGGCACTGATTTTGCAACAGGCTATGTTATTGAATACACGGGCGAATCCATCCGTGAGCTGTCGATGGAGGAACGCATGACCGTCTGCAATATGTCAATCGAAGGCGGGGCAAGAGCGGGGCTGATCGCTCCAGATGAAACTACCTTCAACTACCTGCGTGATCGCCAATATGTCCCTCAGGGTGCCGCTTATGATGCTGCCGTTGAAACTTGGAAAGGCCTTGTAAGCGATGAAGGTGCAGAATATGACACAATTGTTGAGTTTGATGTGGAATCTTTGATTCCGCAAGTGACCTGGGGAACTAGCCCGGGCATGGGCACAGACATCAATTCCAGTGTGCCGAACCCTGCTGATTTCCCGACTGAAAATGAACGTAAAGCCGCTGAAAAAGCGCTTGAATATATGGATCTGGCACCAGGCACACCTATTTCGGAAATTCCGATTGATTATGTCTTTATCGGTTCCTGCACGAATGGCCGGATTGAGGATTTGCGTGCTGCAGCCGAAGTAGCTAAAGGACACAAGGTATCCGACAAGGTTACGGCAATTGTTGTACCGGGCTCCGGACGTGTGAAGCTGCAGGCGGAGAAGGAAGGTCTCGATGTAGTGTTTACGGAAGCAGGTTTTGAATGGCGCGAAGCGGGCTGCAGCATGTGCCTGGCGATGAACCCGGATGTACTTCAGCCTGGACAACGCTGCGCATCGACCTCGAACCGCAACTTTGAAGGACGCCAGGGCCGCGGTGGACGCACGCATCTCGTATCCCCGGCAATGGCCGCAGCGGCTGCAATCAAGGGGCGTTTCACCGACGTCCGCGACTGGAACTACAAGACGGAAGCCGTCAATTCATAGAAATCGTAGAGAGAGCGGGAGGATACAACAATGGAAGCTTTTAAGAAATTAACAGGAATCGTTGCCCCGGTTGACCGGGTAAATGTAGATACGGATGCTATTATTCCGAAGCAGTTTTTGAAACGGATTGAACGGACTGGATTTGGACAATTTCTTTTTTATGAATGGCGTTTTGACGAAGCGGGCAATGACAATGCCGCTTTTGAGATGAATAAACAGCGCTATAAAGGCGCATCTGTATTGATTTCGCGGGCCAACTTCGGCTGCGGCTCCTCCCGGGAGCATGCGCCGTGGGCGATTATGGACTATGGCTTCAAAGTAGTAATTGCCCCATCTTATGCAGATATTTTTTACAACAACTGCTTCAAGAACGGGATTCTTCCGATCAAACTGTCGGAATCGCAGGTCGATGAGCTGTTCAGCCGTACGGCAGCCTATGAAGGCTACAACCTGACGGTTGACCTTGAGAACAACACGCTCAGCGATGAATACGGACTGGTGATCAGCTTTGAGCTGGATGAGCACCGCCGCCAGTTCCTGCTGCAGGGGCTCGATGATATCGGGCTGACACTTCAGCATGCGGATGAAATCGCCGCCTACGAGGAGCGCCACGCGGCAAAGCTGTTTTCGTAAGCGATGTAAAGAGCACGTCCAGTCACAGGGGAAACGGAGTTTTATTCCTGAAGAATACGTAATCTTTACAAATTTTACACAAAACTTCTATTTCCGGGTGTCGGAAATAGAAGTTTTTTTGCTATAATCGATATATTCATTGCCGCAGAAGGCAACTTTTGGAGATTTCTGTCGTCTTAATCTTATCTATGTATCTATCATTTACCAGAAGGAGAGGAAAAGAAAGGATGAGAAGAGCCGGACAACGGGTGTTATTTTTGCTGCTGCTGCCACTGTTACTGCTATCATTCGCCGGCCATGAAGCTGCCGCCGCCGGAAGCGGGACAGGCAAGATTATTATGGATAATCAGGAGCTGACAATGCCCAAAGGCGCCAAAATTGAATATGTCGATGGAAGCGTTATGATTCCTATTCGGGTTGTTGTGGAGAATCTGGGGTTCAAAGTCGACTGGGAGCCGAAGTCGCGTAAAGTAACCGTTCAACAGGATGGCAGAAGCGTGCTGCTGGCCGTAGGAAGCAAAACGGCTGAAGCCGATGGAACTACACTAGCTCTAAATGCGGCACCCAAGCAGAATAATGGAACTGTACTAGTGCCTATCCGATTTGTAAGTGAGCAATTTGGGCTTATAGTGGGCTGGGACAACAGCGACAAAACTGTCTATTTAAGCGGCGGTTCTACAAGCGGTACGGACATTTCTGCAACTCCAGCGCCGTCCGCCAGCTCAACACCGGCGCCTGTTTTGAGTCCAAGTCCAACCCCTGTCCCGAATGAAACTGGATCAGAGGGAGAGATCGTGACAGGAACCGCAGGCCCAACACCAACGCCGATCCCCGGCAGCGGCGGTACGATAGTTACGTCTCCTCAGATCATGGGGGCGGTGTTCAGCGAAAATCGTTTGATCGTTTCCGCCACGGGTGGAGCCAAGCCTACTGTTACCAAGATGAGCGGCCCTGACCGGATTGTGGTTGATTTCCCCAATACCTCGTTCGCGGCGGATTTCGTTGGCAGTCTGCCTGGCACAGCCCCTAACGGCAGTCCGCAAGGCAAGCTGGATGTTACCGGTTACCCATTGATTTCGGAAGTCCGTTATGCGCTGTTCAGTTCCAATCCCTCTACCGTAAGGTTCGTTATTCAAACGATCGGAACACAGCCATATCAGGTAAGTACTGACGACAGCACCGGGCTGGTTACAATTGATTTAAATGTAGTGGCTAATGGAGGCAGTACTACCGTAGGACCGGGAATTACAGGCAAGCCGGTTGTCGTTCTCGACGCAGGACACGGCGGTAAACAATCTGGAGCCGTTAGCCTGACAGGGAAGCTGGAGAAAAACTTCAATCTCTCAGTTGTGAATAAGGTTGGGGCACTGCTTCTGCAGGAAGGTCTGGTCGACGTGGTGTTTACCCGCACAGATGACAGTACACTCGGTCTGCAGGACCGGGTCGTAATTGCTGAAGCAAAACAAGCGAACCTGTTTATTTCAGTGCATGGAAACTCGCTGGACCTTAAATATCCCAACAGGGAAAAGATCAATGGCAGTGAGACCTACTATTCCCGTACTGAAAGTCTGCCGCTCGCCCAGGTCCTCCATAAGCATCTGGTCGCGGGAACAGGCTTCAAGGACAACGGGATCAGGAGCAAAAGTCTGCATGTTACAAGAGAAACTACAATGCCGGCAGTGCTGCTGGAGGTAGGTTATCTTACCAATCAGGGGAATGAGGCGGGCATGTATGATAGCCAGCTTCAAGACAGGCTGGCTAGGGAAATCGTAGCCGGAATTAAGGAATATTTGGGATTATAGATATAGAATCTTGTTAATAGAGCGCGGAATTACTAGCTTTTTAATGGGATTTATTCGCAACTTTTATCGGATACCAGCGTCTAATCAATGTCGAGGGTTGTCAATGGCGAGATCATCATGAACGCCGTTCTCTGGCGGAATACTAGATTCTTAGAGGTGAAGAATGAAGAAATTTGCTTTTACGCTGTTGCTGCTGCTCTTTGTACTGGTATTGCCGGAGCATGGACATGCTGCTGCCGGGAATAAGATCTATCTGGATGGCCAGGAGCTGACAGCAGGGCAGGATGCGCCGGTCGAAAATGTAAAGAACTCAGTTATGGTGCCGCTAAGAATGATCGCCGAAAACCTTGGCTATAAGGTGGATTGGGATCAGAAGAGCAAGACGGTTACAATTGAACAGCAGGGCAAGACGATCAAACTGATCGTGGATCAAACGGCAGCTTTCGTTGATGACAAAACCGTGATTCTCACGGCGGCGCCAGTAGCGCGCGGAGGTACTACACTCGTTCCGATCCGGTTTGTCAGCGAGCAGTTTGGCCTTACTGTCACCTGGGATAACGCCCAGAAGACTGTAAACATTATTACCCCGGAAACTGGCGGTAATAACACCGGTTCAGAGGGAAGTTCTGGTGACGGTGGATCAACCGTCGTTGTTCCTCCGGCAGAGTCGACAAGCGGCCTGACAATGGTGAATGGCATCAGCTTCAGCGAGAACCGTCTAACCATTGCAATGGATGGTAGCTCCGCGCCGAATATAACAAAGATGACAGGGCCGGACCGGATTATTATCGATCTGCCAAATGCCACGTTCTCGGATGTGTTCGGAAGTGGACAAGAACTTGACCCTAACCTGAATGGTAAACTTGCTGTAACGGATTACCCGGATGTATCAGGTGTACGTTATTCTTTGTACAGTACAAGCCCTTATACCGTCCGCTTTGTAATTGATTTGAACACTTCCAAGAACTATAGTCTTGAAGTATCAGGTGATGCCTCCAAGCTGGTTGTGGTTGATCTGAATGCGCAAAGCACAGAAGATACGACGACACAGCCCGGCAATAACGGCCGGAAGCTGGTGGTGCTGGATGCCGGCCATGGGGCCAAGGATTCCGGAGCTGTAGGGGTTACCGGTAAATATGAGAAGAATTTTAATTTGGCCGTTGTTCTTAAAGCAGCAGAACTGCTGAAACAGGAGAATAAAATCGATGTAGTTCTTACTCGCAGCGATGATACGTTCCTGGAATTAAAAGACCGTGCGGGTATGGCCAATAAGCTTAAGGCCGATCTGTTTATTTCCGTCCATGCGAACAGCAGTGGTTCATCGGCTGCAAGTGGAACAGAAACATATTATCAGCGGGAAGCAAGCAAGGCACTGGCGAAAGTGATGCATAAGTATCTTGTCAAGGCGACCGGGCTTAGCGACCGTGGTGTGAGGTATGGCAATTTCCACGTCATTCGTGAGACGACAATGCCTGCCGTACTACTTGAAGTAGGTTACTTAAGCAATAAAGGCGATGAATCGCTGTTGTTCTCGGAAACATTGCAGAACAATGTGGCAGCATCCATGGTCAGTGGGATTAAGGAATATCTGGGAATGTAACAGCAAACTTAGCGGCAGATGAGAGCTGCAAAGCCAGCTTTCGGCCTGATTTGCAGGCGAAAGAGGCTTTGCAGTTCTGTCTGCCCGTATTCATCTAGAGGGGGTAAATGTTGATGAACAAAAAACTGACATATGCAGGGGTTGCAGCACTTCTTCTACTGGTGATCTCAGGCTGCGGAGACAAGCCGGCTGCAGCACCGGCTGATGAAGCGGGGCAAAATTCTCCTGCAGTCGTTAGCGGAGCCGAAGGAAATAACGGAAATGGAGACAGCAACAGCAATAGCAATAACAGCAATGCAGGAGGACTCAATACACCCGCCACTGCCGAGCCGGTTAGCACCGATGCTCCTGCTGCAACAGACAAGCCCGTTGAAGTCGACAAACAAAGCCAGAGCATTTCCGCGTACTATACGGATTCGCAGCAGATGGAACTTGTGAAGGCTGCAGCAAAGATAAGCTTCGCAAATGATACGGAGAAATATACTGAAGCCTTCAAAACGCTTCAAAACAGCGATAAGGCAGATATGATCCCGTTATGGAGCGGTATTGAGCTTAAATCACTTAAATTTACAGATGGACAGATTGTGATGGACATTCATAAACCTGCTGAGGCTCAACTGGGTGCAGGCGGTGAATCCATGGCCATCAGTGCGCTGGCTCAACTCTTCTTCCAGTTCGAAGAAGTGAAAAGCGTTGAGCTTCTGGTAGACGGTGAGCAAGTGGAAAGTTTAATGGGGCATGTGGATTTAGAACATCCAATTACCCGGGAGAACAGCGCATTATAAACGTCGCACAGGATTTTTGGGAATGTTTGCCGAATTACTAATATACCATTTACATGAAGCATAGAGAGGGGAATAACCTATTGTCCGGTCATAAAAGATCCAATCACTCTATTAAAGCTTATTCCACCAAAGCGGCATCTGCTGTTCTGGCCGGCGCTATGGTGCTTGGCAGTGCGGGGGCTGCATTCGCTGAGAGCGCAGCAACTGCTGCCCCTAAAGCTACTGCTGCGCCTGCAGCAACAGCTACACCAAAAGCTACGGCAACGCCTGCAGCAACAGCTACACCAAAAGCTACGGCAACACCTGCAGCAACAGCTACACCAAAAGCTACGGCAACACCTGCAGCAACAGCTACACCAAAAGCTACGGCAACACCTGCAGCAACAGCTACACCGAAAGCTACGGCAACGCCTGCAGCAACAGCTACACCGAAAGCTACGGCAACGCCTGCAGCAACAGCTACACCGAAAGCTACGGCAACGCCTGCAGCAACAGCAACTCCAAAAGCTACAGCAACGCCTACAGCAACAGCTACGCCTGCAGCAACAGCTACGCCTGCAGCTACAACTGCACCTACAGCTACGCCGCCTGCAGCTGCACCAGGATTGTTCAGCGATGTAAAAACAGGCTTCTGGGCAGAAAAACATATCTATAAGCTGGCAGCGCAAGGTCTTGTTGTCGGAAATAACGGATTATTCCGTGCGGGTGACTCTGTTACCCAGCAGGAAGCTGTGCTGATCGCACTTCGCTTCATGAAGCTTGAGGACAAAGTAAATACCGGCACTGACGTGGTGCTTCCGACTAATTTCCAGGTGTCCAATTATTTTAAGCCGTTTGTTGTGCTGGCATTCCAGCAGGGCCTTCTGAACAAGACGGTTGAAATGTCGGCGGATAATCTAAAGACATCCTGGGGCGACCGCAAGGCATCACGTGAATGGATTGCCGAATTGCTGGTCCGTGCTCTCGGCAAAAACTCCGAAGCGGGCGCAGTATCAGGCAAGCCGACTAGCTTCGCTGATGATGCCAAGGTTTCGGCGAATAAACGAGGTTACGTGAACACTGCCGTAGAATTGGGACTGGCCAATGGTCTTGACGGCAACCGATTTGATCCACAAGGAGCGGTAACCCGTGCACAAGTGGCAACTTTCTTCAGCCGCGCAGAAGCATTTAACACTATAGGGTATGACAACACAGTCAAAGGGAGCATCAGTGCCCTGAAGGACGGGAAAATGACCGTTTACAGCAACGGTTCACCGTCTGTCTTCAATTTGACTCCCGTAACTGCATACTACACTAGTACGGCAGACACAAGAATCAATCTGAATGATGTTCAGCCATATACCAAAGTAACCGTTATTGGTGCAACCTATAATGCAGCTTATGTTGAGGTGACAGATCCTGCCCAGCAGGTGGTAAGTGTCGAAGGGAACTTTGCCAAGATCACTCCAAGTACGATTTGGCTTGATTCTGCTACGGGATATGACCAGTACAGCTATGATACTGATACTTCTTTTGTAGATGTAAATGGAAGCACGATTAGTTCCGGAGCCATTACGGCAAACAGTAAAGTTACCTTGCTGCGTGAAACTTTCACAGGAACTAATAAGGTGGTAAAGGTTCAGGTGACCTCGGGCGTTGTGAACAAAACGACTACAGGGACAATTCAAAGTGTGGATCAGGCAGCAAAAAGCATCACGTTCAAAAATGCTTCCGGAATTGCAGAAACGTTCAAGTGGGAAGACGGGGTTACACTGTTCAGTTCGCAAAACGCAGTTTTGCTGCCAGCCGACCTGAAGACCGGAACTGCTGTGAAATATACGATAAATAGCAATGTCATCCGTTCGGTGGAAGTGACTTCAGGCACGGAGCGAACGGTAGAGGGATCGATTTATGAGCTTACAAGCTCAAGCATTATTTATAAAAAGTCTGACGGTGCTCGCGAAGTGAAGCTGCTGGCTACATCGCCGGCGCCGACAATTGTGATACCTAACGTTACTAACCCGGTAATCGGTGATCTGCTTGCCGATGCGAACAGTGGAGACAATGTTCGGATTACCCTCAACAGCTCTGATCAGGTGACAAAGATTGAAGTGCTGAACCGCCAGATGGATGAATTTATCGGTGCGACTGTAATTGCTTTTAATAGCAAGACAAAGCTGCTGACAGTTATGGACGGCAAAAGTAAAGCACATCTGGTACAGATTGATGACAAGACAAAACTTGCTTTTGACGAGGGCATTACCACATCATTGACTACTATGGGGATTTATCTCTACGAAGGGCGCAGGGTGGACGTAAAAGCTGTCGGCCAGCGGGCCCTTTCGGTAGAAACCAGCACCAAATATACAGGAACCCTGTCCGAGATTAATACAACAACCAGAACGATTGTTCTGAAGCTCGCAGGAGGGCAAACTCTTACCCTGGGTTATCCACAGGTAATTGATATTCTCGGACGTACATCTTCTGCCATCACAGATATACCTCTTAACTCTTCGGTAACCGCAGTGCTTACGAGCAATCAGGATGTCATCTCAGTGCTTAAAGTGAACTCATCAGTGCAGGTTGAAATCACTACTCTTAATGCACCAATGAATAAGCTGGGTGTGAAATGGTCCGGAGGAACGCTTGAACTGAATACTTTGACTTTAACGATGACCAATGAAGCAGGACAAACCCTTAAAATTGGCGACTTGAAGGTCGGTGATTACGTGAATCTGGCCGTAAGCGGCAGCACTCCAGTATCACTTCAGTACATCAAGCAGAATACTGGTGTTGTGTCGTCAGTAGATGCAGCTGCGGGTTCATTCGTGCTTAAGGATTATGCAGGCACCTCCCAGACGATTGCAGTCAGCGGTGGCGTAAAAATTATCCGTGACGGTGTTACTACGACAGGTCTCGGCAGTCTGACTACAGCTGACCGGGTAGATGTCCGCAAAGATGCTGACGGGTCAGTGATCGTCACTGTACTGAAGCAGCTTACCCGCTCGGTTTCGCGTTACGACAGCCTAAATAACCAGATCGTAACCAAACGCTCTTCTCTGAGCGATACGAATTATCAGTTTGCGATCACTTCGAGTGTATATATTCACCAGGGTGACACGACTTTATCCGTGCAATCTCTCAAAGAAAATGATAATATTATATTGTATTTCAAAAACGATGTCTTAGTTGAAGTCGTGAAACAATAGTGGCAATGGTGATTTTCCGTGAGAAACACCGTCTTGATCCAGGAGATTGTCTGGATCAAGACGTTTTTTTTGAAATATAAGCAGTTATACTTGTTAATATTTCATTACATCAGAGAAGATACGCTCGTCTGGTTTGTTGAGTGTAAATACTCCGTGGAGGGGACGCCGGTGAAAGTTGCAGAGGTCCGCCACATTCTGGATACGATTCGAGACATGTTTCCTGATGCGCATTGCGAGCTGAATCACAGCAACGCTTTTGAGCTAACCATTGCGGTGCTGCTGTCAGCCCAATGTACGGACGCAACAGTGAACAAAGTGACCGAGGACCTGTTCCAAAAGTACAAAACCCCTCTTGACTATATTTCCGTGCCGCTGGAGGAACTGGAGAGGGATATCCGGCGTATCGGCTTGTATCGCAATAAGGCTAAGCATATTCAAAGCCTGTGTTCTATTCTTATAGAGCAATATGGCGGAGAAGTGCCACAGGCTCATGACTTGCTGGTAACATTGCCGGGGGTCGGCCGCAAGACTGCGAATGTCGTTGTGTCCAACGCTTTTGGCGTACCTGCGATTGCTGTGGATACCCATGTGGAACGGGTAGCCAAGCGGCTCGCACTTGCGGGCTGGAAGGATTCCGTACTGGAAGTGGAGAAGAAGCTGATGAAGGCGGTGCCGCGTGAGGAATGGACACTTACACATCATCGGCTGATCTTTTTTGGCCGCTATCACTGCAAAGCCCAGAATCCAAGTTGTCAGGTTTGCCCGCTCTTGGATGTATGCCGTGAGGGCAAGAAACGTATGAAAACAGCTGTAATCAGGAAAGATAATGATGTATTAAAGGCAAGCAAAAAGTTAGAGATGAAGAAGAGGATGGGATAGAGATGAAATGCATTTCTGTATATACCAATAATTTTGAAGCTTTTTCCGATATTTTTGACCGTGTAGTGGAAAGTCCGTTGGAAGAAAATGAAGAGCAGGAAGTAGAAGGCATCACGATCAGCCATTCCGGCGATGTGCCTGAGCATTACCTGGAGCGGATGTCCCAGAAGCCTGAAGTGGTTGTTATGAGAGACAAATCCCGTGGTCTGACCATTCTGCAGCACGGTAAAGTATTCGAAATTCTGCTTCCGGTACTGGAAACAGCGTAATAGGATTTACGAACAAAGAGCCGGCCTTGGGGCCGGCTCTTTGTTCGTCATACGTTATTGAAAACGCGGGTATCTTTAGGGGAATGAGCTTAAGCTGAGAACTTCCTTAAACGCAAGGAGTATGCAATATAGACCATGGTGGAAGGTACGAATGCCATGACGCACAACGTTAAGACTACGAAAGATGTGTTTTCCAGAAGTAAATTGTTCCATACCTTTGTAGACAGGAACCTTAAAGCAATACTTCCTAAGGTCAGCATCAGTGTTACAAAAGCAGCTATTTTGCTGATTCGGGCAACCTTGGTATATTTATCATAAACAGTCGCACGGTCGGTATGGATAGGAACAGTTCCCGGTTCTGCCGAGAAGATATGGAGATCTCCAGCGGAGCATACATAAGTCCAGCCGCTGTCTGCAAAAATATTATGGTACTCAGCTTCCTCCTCCTTCGGCAATTCACGTATATCCAGACAGTAAATTTGCTTATGCGGCGTTCCCCTGCGGATTACGTAACCAAACAAAGAGAAATGATCCAGAAACCAGCCTTTTTCTGACAGTGTGCTCAATTTGTTCATATCTGCATCCTCGGCAAAGGCCAGACCCTTCGATATTACATAACGCGTTTGTTTATCCTTCTTCATGAGATTATTCCTCCTTCGCAGCTTGTAATGCGGCATTCCCGTGTGCAACCATTCTAAGTCTCCGTTCGATTTCAGCTGTAATAATTAGCTCTCCACTCTGGGTAATCTGATAAGTCTTCCGCCGGTCATCGTCGTCCTCATTCAATAGGATATAGCCTGATTTCTGCATTTTCTTGATTAAGGTGTAAAGTGTTGCAGGCCCGATTTTAACTTCCCCGTCTGTCAATTCTTCAATATATTTCATGATCGCATAGCCGTGTTTCGGAGTGAGTAAGGCAAGCAGGATGTAGTAAGCCGAATCAGTCAACTGTTCGGTCTGCAGTGAATTAGCTCTGGACATTGGCACACCTCCATTTTCTATAATAAAAGGTATATCTGATATGGATATATCCATTAGCGATATATCTGATATGGATATAATAATTCCATAATATTGCATTGTCAAGTCAGGGATGCATAATTTTTAGTCAACTGAATTTTGTAAAGGTTTATAGGGGATTTTGTAATTCGTGAATATTTGATTTGTGGCAAACTGGTGATAAAATGTAATTATTCTAGTTATGCCATTTATTTTTACGTTAAGATATATTTATTTTAGATATCGCTTTATGAAGGCTAAGTACATAGACTTCAAATAAAGTCGATTTTTTCTAGGATGCAGCGGAGGTGGATATAGTGGCAGCAGAACAAACCAAGATTAAAACAGAGAATGTGACGGATTCGCCGCTTACTCTGCTGGGAGCGCTGATGGAACGGTGGGGAGCGACAGAAACGCAGCGGGTACTCTCCGATTTGGAGAGTAAAGAGTGTGCCCGTGAGCTGACACTCGCCTTTTGCGGACATTTTTCGGCAGGGAAGTCGAGTATGATTAACAGGTTATGCGGCAGCAATGTACTGCCTTCCGGACCCGTTCCGACCAGTGCCAATGTCGTGTCTATACGCAGCGGAGCGCCCCGTGTACGGCTCTATCCCAAGGTGGAAGGACAGAATGAGACAAATTCCGCATGGGAGACCACACCGGAGAAATTGCAGGAATATTGCCGTAAGGGCGGTGATTATTCAGCGATTGAAGTCTGGGAGGATGTGCCTTTGCTTGGAGCACATGGTGTTCTGATGGACACCCCGGGGGTTGATTCCACGGATGACGGGCATCAAGCCGCGACGCGCTCCGCACTGCATTTAGCCGATGTGGTGTTTTATGTGATGGATTACAATCATGTGCAGTCGGAGAATAATCTGGCTTTTGCCAAAAACCTCAGTGATTGGGGCAAACCGCTGTATCTTATTATCAATCAGATTGACAAGCACCGTGAACAGGAAATTGCCATTGAAGCCTACCGGCAGCAATTGGAAAGCGCTTTCCACGAATGGGGAATTCAATCCGCAGGTATTTTGTTCACTTCCCTTAAGAACATGGAGCATCCGCTAAATCAATGGGACGGTCTGCTTATGCTGATTCGCCAGCTGCTGGATCAGCGGGAGGAGCTGCTTGGCTACAGCTTGTCCCGCTCAGTGCATCATGTGGCCGATGCGGTTGTGACAGAATACCGCGAGCAGCAGCAGGAGGAGCGCGAGGCGCTGCTGGAAACATCGGGCGGTGCGGATGAGTACTCCGTGGAAAGAGCGTTTCAGGCTTGCAACGAAGAACGTAAGGAGCTTGCAGAACTGCCTGATCAGTCAATCCTAACGTTGCGCAACGTACTTGATGCGCTGCTGGGCAACAGCAATCTGATGCCTGCCGATGTAAGAGAAGCTGCGGGTGCTTATGCTGAAAGCATGGCTCCCGGCTTCCGGCAGGGCCTGCTGTTCACGGCTGCGAAACGGGAGAAGGTGCAAGCAGAACGGCTAAAAGCCTGGCACGGACTGCAAACGCGGGAAATCACCGCCCAACTGGAATGGCATATTCTTCAGTTGATCCGGGAATGGGCTGAAGACCTTGGAGTATGGGAGGAGGGGGCCGAGAATCTGCTCAAGCAAAGTTTACCGGCGGTGAGCCAGGAGTGGCTGGCGGCTGCGGTGAAGCCGGGAACCGGGGCCTCGGGCGAGGCGTTGCTTAATTTCACCCGCACGCTTGCGGCTGAAATTAAAGCCCAGTTCCGCCGGGCTGCCCTGTCTCTTGGCGATGAGCTGCTGGCGAAGCTGCCGCCGCTGCTGGAAGAGCGGCGCACCGAGCTGTCGCGCCGCGAAGAAGCCCTGCAGCGGCAGGCGCGCGCACTCGCCGCGCTTGCTGCCCTTGACCGCGCGGCGGATGCCCGCGCGGCAGAGCTCGCGGCGCTATTGCCGCCGCGCCGGACCCTCACCCCCGGCACTCTGCCGGAGGTGAGGGTTGCCCCGCGGGCAGGCGCCAGCAGCGCCGCACCGCGAGTGGTCCAGCCGCTGCCGGGCGCAGCGGCCGGAAGGCCTGCCGCCGCAGCCTGGGCGGCAGGGCCGGTCTCGCCGGCGGGCGGACGCCGCCGGCTCACGAAGGCCGCAGCGGCGCTGAGCGCTGCGGCAGAGCTGCTGCGCGGCGAGCCGGCCATGGCCTCGGCGGTGCGCAGTCTCGCGGCACGGGCGGAGAGCATCGCCGCCGGCCGCTTTACGATGGCGCTGTTCGGAGCGTTCAGCGCCGGTAAATCCTCCTTCGCCAATGCGCTGCTGGGTGAAGAAGTGCTGCCTGTGTCTCCCCACCCCGCGACAGCAGCGGTGAACCGCATCCTGTCACCGGAAGGGGAGTTCCGCCATGCCAGCGCGGTGGTAACGATGAAGACCGCGGAGGATTTCTGGGAAGACATCCTCCATTCCTTCAGCGTACTGCAGCTTGCGCCCCCGCAGCGGCAGAGCTGGACCGCTGAGGTGGCAGGGCTGAAGGTCAGCGGCCTGCATCCTTCCGCCCTGCCGCATGCCGGATTCCTGCGGGCGGCCGCTGCGGGCTGGTCAGAAGCGGAGGGACTGCTCGGAACGGTGCGGACTGTTGATCTGCAGGAATACCGTGGACTGGTCGCCGAGGAGACCCGGGCCTGTTTTGTGCAGGGGATTGACCTGTATTATGACTGTCCCTTGACCGCGAGCGGCATTGTGCTGGTGGATACCCCTGGCGCGGATTCCCTGCATGCCCGTCATACCGGTGTAACCTTCGGTTACATGAAGAATGCGGACGCGATATGTTTTGTGACCTATTATAATCATGCCTTTTCCAAAGCGGACCGTGGTCTGCTGGCCCAATTGGGAAGAATTAAAGACAGCTTCGCGCTGGATAAAATGTTCTTTATCATCAACGCTTCTGATTTGGCCGCAGACGAAGCGGAGCTGGAAGAGGTGAAGGGGCATGTCGCGCAGAACCTGCGTGCCGGCGGCCTTACCTCGCCGCGGATATATACCTTGTCCAGCCTGCTGGCGCTGCAAGGCAAAGCAGACCACAACCGGGAAGCTTATGAAAGCTCCCGTTTCCAGACCTTTGAAGAGGCGCTTGCGGAATTCGCGGGCGGAGAACTGCCGCGGTTGTCGCTTGCAGCCGCGCAAGAGAACATTGCCTCCGTGCGCAGACGGGCGGAAGAATGGCAGAAGCTGGCTGAGATGGAGGCAGGCCGGCGGGAAGCCGGGCTGCTGGAGCTGCAGGAACGCCGCCGCACCGCAGAAGCACGGCTCACGGCGCTTTCCGCCGAGGAACGTCCGCTGCGCGACCTTCGCCGGGAAGGTGAAGAACTGCTCTATCATGTGCGGCAGCGGATTGGCTTTGCCTTCGGCCGTTTCTTCCAGGAATCCTTCCACCCTTCCGTGCTGCGTGAGGATAGCGGTAATCTGAAAGATATCTTTACAGCCTGTGGCAGAGAGCTGGAACGCACCCTTGAGCGTGAACTGGAACAGGAATTGTGGGCGACTACCCTGCGCCTGGAAGCGGCAGGTCAAAAACTCGTGCGGACGGCAGCTTCATCAGCCGCATCGGAACTGTCGATTTCGGCTCAGGAGCTTCAGCTCATGGACAATTCCGAAGAACACTGGCCTTCTCCGGATAAGCTGGAGTGCCGGTTATCCCCTCTGGACTGGGCAGCATTATGGGGCCGCTTCAAATCGCCGCGTCATTTCTTTGAGGGCCCGGGGCGCAATGAAGTCAGAGCCTCAGCGGACCCTTGGCTGAAGGAAGCAGTTGCCGGAGCCGCCGGGACGCAGGAAGGTTTATTATTGGATTTTTATACGGGTGTAGCGGAGCAGGCGTTGAAACGTTCGGCAGACATACTCCGAGCAGCTCTGGCTGAGCGGGAGGAAGTGATGTCCGGTCTCTTGAAAGGGGGTGATTCTGCGGAACATTGGGGCCAAATAGGCCATCAATTAAATGTTCTGGAGAGAAATTTCGACGATCTCGTAGACGGAGATCTGTGAAGATTGTAGGAAAATGTCGAAGAAGGCTTGCAATCTGGTCGTTGATGGAAGAAAATAAAGAAGCCTGAAAATTTACAATGAAAACTGCGACATTTACAGAAAAAGAGAGTCAGCAGTCAAATTAGCCGAAAGAGGTTGGAGTCGACAATGTGGGGAGCTCCTTTTTCAGCTCAAAGCCGTAAGCTGCTGCTCTTGGGCAGCGGGGAATTGGGTAAGGAAGTCATTATCGAAGCTCAGCGCCTTGGCGTAGAGACCGTAGCTGTGGATCGTTATCAAGATGCCCCGGCGATGGGTGTAGCCCATCGCTCCTATGTAATTGATATGCTGGACGCGGACGCGCTTAAGACGCTCATCCGTGCCGAGAAGCCTGACTTGATTGTGCCTGAGATTGAGGCTATTGCCACTCATGCGCTGCTGGAGCTGGAGGCGGAAGGATTCTTCGTAGTCCCGACTGCACGTGCAGCCCGGCTGACCATGGACCGGGAGGGTATCCGGCGTTTAGCGGCTGAAGAGCTTGACCTGCCGACCGCGGCATACCGCTTCGCGGACAGTCTGGACGAATTACGCCAGGCAGTGGAAGAGCTTGGCACACCCTGTGTGATCAAGCCGATTATGAGCTCCTCCGGCAAAGGACAGAGCGTCTGCAAGAAACCAGGTGATGTGGAGGACTGCTGGAATACGGCTCTGGAAGGAGCGCGGGCCAAAGGGACACGGGTCATCGTGGAGGCTTTCGTTACGTTTGAAAGTGAGATTACCTTGCTTACGGTCCGATCGGCAAGCGGAACTGTATTCTGTCCGCCGATCGGCCATATCCAGAAGGACGGCGACTATGTAGAGTCCTGGCAGCCGCATCAGATGAGTGAGCGCACGCTGGCAGAAGCTCAGAATATCGCCAAAACGGTAACTGATCAGCTTGGAGGCCTTGGTATTTTTGGAGTGGAGCTGTTTCTTACAGAGCAGGGAGTATTGTTCAGTGAAGTATCGCCCAGACCGCATGATACCGGCATGGTTACAATGATTACGCAGGATTTATCGGAATTCGCTCTGCATGTCAGAGCCATTCTTGGATTTCCGCTGGACTCGGTTGCGCTTGTAACACCGGGCGCTTCGGCTACCCTGAAAGCACAAAAAACCGGACAGGCTTTTGCCATATCCGGAATCGGCGAAGCGCTGGCGCTTCCCCGTACGCAGGTTAGGGTATTCGGCAAACCTGAAATCCGTCCTGGACGGCGGATGGCAGTAGCCCTCAGTGCAGCGGAAGATGTAGAAATCGCGCGGACTACCGCCAAACAGGCGGCGTCTATGCTAAAAGTGGAGGTATATGAGAATGAACAGTAGTACTCAGGAGCAAGTACTGCAAATTCGCAAATGCGGCATGAATGATCTGGAGAGAGTAACAGCCCTTCTGCGGGAATTCGGCTATCCGACAACACTTAGCGTGATGAAAGAGAGAATGGAAGGCATGGAGAATGATCCGTTCCATTGCACACTGGTCGCTGAACTGGACAATGAAGTTGTGGGAATGATTGGACTTCGGCAGGTGAAATCCTATTACAAACATGCGGATTGTATTACGGAAATCAACGCGTTGATTGTATCAGAGGAGCTTAGAGGCAACGGCCTCGGCAAAAGATTGGTAGCTGCAGCGGAAGAATGGGCCCGCGGGCAGGGTTGCTGCCAGCTGTTCCTTAGAAGCGGTAACCGTGTGGAACGTGCGCCTGCGCATGCTTTTTACCGTCATATGGGTTTCGAGCAGACTACCGGCTACCGCTTCAATAAAGCATTGCTGTAAATCTAATACGTACAATCATCCCCATCCCGGCAACCGGGATGGTTTTTTTTTCCGTCGTAGAGGTAAACCCCACCGTTCTGAGCTGAAGAATATCATTCCCTCAATTTGCTTATGTATACCCGTCCATTGCCACTGTATAATGAATTTGCTGAACCGGCGGAATAGCCATTCAGTATCTTTTACCCCTTACTTAAGTTAAACATAGATAGAGTTAATCGAATCAGCTAGAATAGTTTTATAATTACCTAAACAGAAATTATAAGAGGGATGAAGCATGTATAAATTGATTCTTGCCGAAGACGAAGAGGATGTAAGAGAAGGGATTATCGCACAGATCGACTGGGGCAGCTATGGTTTTGAGGTTGTAGATCAGGCGGAGAATGGCCGTGAGGCTGCGGAATCAATCGACCGCCTGCTGCCGGATGTGGTCGTGACCGACATCCAGATGCCATTTATGAACGGACTGCAGCTGTCCGAATGGATCCGCAGCCGTCACCCCAATACGAAGATCATAATTCTCACCGGCTACGATGAATTTGAGTACGCCCAGAAAGCGATTAAACTGCAAATTGACGAATATATTCTGAAACCGTTTTCTTCTCAGGAGCTGATCGACACACTGCTCAAGGTTAGAAAAACCATAGAGGCGGAAATCGCTGAGAAAGAAAATGTGTTTGTGCTGAGCGAGCATTACCGGAAGAGTCTGCCTGTGCTTCGTGAACAATTCCTCTCCTCGCTTGTTTCCCGTAGGCTGCGGCCCGTGGAAATCGCCGAGAAAAGTGCGGAATACGGCATCAACCTCTCTGGTGAGAGCTTTCAGTCTTCGGTAATCAGCATAGATTATATCCGTTCGGAGAAGAATGCAGGAGTTATCCAGAGTCTGCCCGTATCCCTGCGTGACACCGGCGACCGCAATTTGCAGCTGTTCGCGGTGCTTAATATTGCCGAGGAAATTTGTCTGAAGTATGGTTTCGGCAAAGTATTTATACACCGGGATGATGTCGTGCTGCTCTCGGTCAGCATGGAGAAGGATGAGGCGGAGATTACCGGAAAAACCTTTGCGATTTTGGAGGAGATCAGGCAAAATGTACAGCGTTTTCTAAAGCTGACGGTGACCTCAGGAGCCGGAACAGTATACCATACAGCGTCTATGCTGTTCAATTCATTCGGCGATGCGCTGCAGGCAC
Source organism: Paenibacillus sp. FSL L8-0340 (assembly GCF_038593145.1). Taxonomy (NCBI): domain Bacteria; kingdom Bacillati; phylum Bacillota; class Bacilli; order Caryophanales; family Paenibacillaceae; genus Paenibacillus; species Paenibacillus sp. FSL L8-0340. Next base: position 4,876,711 of record NZ_CP151967.1, on the reverse strand, counting down.
TTGATTACCGCCTCATTCTCGGCAACAACAGAGTGATCTGGATCGAAGATGTGGAGTCAAGATCCAATCAAATGCTGGCTTATGACGAGCTGACCCAACAATCGCTGATCCGCACGATCAAACTGGGCACGCTACAGGAGCTGAAAGAGGTTGTCGACGAATTGTTCGGGGGACTGGACACCGCGCAGGTTTCGACCCAGGACTATCAGGTGTTTCTGCTGGAGATCATCACCTCGATTCTACGGGTGGCCAAGGAGTCAGGCAGTGAGACCACCGATTACATCGGATCAGGGCTGTCTTCGCTTACGGAAATCCATAAATTCAACAATATGGGCGAAGCTAAGCAGTGGATTATCCATGTGTGCAGCCGGCTGATGGATTCTATTGCTTCGGAGCGGCAGTCGAGCTACAAACAGCTGATTGACCAAGCCAAGGAATACATCAGGGGTCATTATGAGGAGTCCGACATCTCGATCGGCAAAGTTTGCCAGCATTTGCATATCAGTACGGGATATTTCAGCAGCATTTTTAAGAAAGAGATGAAGATGACCTTTGTCAGCTATCTACTGCAGATCCGTCTGGAAGCTGCCAAGGAACTGCTGCGCTCAACAGAGCTGAAGGCTTTTGAAATTGCCGAAAAAATCGGTTTTGCCGACCCGAATTATTTCAGCTTCTGCTTCCGCAAGAAGTATGGACAATCTCCCAAAGAGTATAAGAACAGCTCCCGGGGAGGATAGCCATGAACAGGCCGAAGGCTTATTTTTTTCCGCTTCGCCCGCAGCAAGACAGACGCGGCAAAACAAGGATATCCTCCAAACTGCGGAGTATTCAGCTTATCATTACGGTGTCGTTCACGGCGATTACGGTGCTGGTTGCGGTGATCGTCAGCTTCATGCTGTACAACAAGTTTGCGAAGACAGCCGAGGAGAATGCCAATCTGAATATGCAGCAGATCATAGAGCAGGTGAATTATAATCTGGAGCTGTATGTCAAAGGAATGAGCAATATTTTTGAGACGGCGGAGGAACAGGTCACGACCAGTGCCTCTATTGATTCCCCGCTGCTGTACGAACGGATGGATACGCTGATGAACAGCAGAGAAGACTTGGTGTCGGTCGCCGTGTTTACGCTGCAGGGGAAATATGTGGTTGGGACCCCGGGCCAGAACATGCGCCTGAATACACAGCTGGAAAGTCAGAGCTGGTTCACCACCGCCAAAAAAAGCTCGGAGATTTCCTATTCCGCACCGCATATCCAAAATTTATTCAAGGGGCGCTATACCTGGGTTGTCTCCATCAGCAAAATGATTCAATACAGAGAAAACGGAGAATTGAAAACCGGCATCCTGCTGATCGACTTCAACTTCCGGACGATTGATGAGCTGAGCCGGCAGGTCAAGCTTGGCAAAAGAGGATACGCATACATTTTGGACTCGCTGGGCAATATCGTTTATCACCCGCAGCAGCAGCTGATTTATGCCGGTCTAAAGTATGAGAACGTGGAACCGGTGCTGGAGTATGCTTACCGCAGCTATCTGGATGAATCAACAGGAGAGAAACGTTTTATCACCGTACGCACGCTGGCCGAAACCGGCTGGAAAATCGTTGGTGTCGCTTATTACGATGAAATTGTGACTACGAAACGGGATCTGAATCAATTTCTGGTCTGGTTTCTGGCCGCTGTTATTCTTGGCGTCATTGCTGTCTCCGTCTTCCTGTCCTGGCTCATTGCCAGTCCGATCCGCAAGCTGGAGCGGACCGTCAAGCAGGTAGGTGAGGGTGACCTGAATACTCCGATCAATGTCAGCGGCGCTTATGAGGTTGAACAGCTGTCGCGGCGCTTTAACCTGATGCTCCAGCGGATCCGCCAGCTGATGGACCAGATTATTTATGAGCAGGAGACCAAGCGCAAAGGTGAGCTTGAAGTACTGCAGTCGCAGATCAACCCGCACTTTTTGTACAACACGCTGAACTCTGTCATCCGGCTTGCCGAACGGGGCAAAAACGAGGAAGTGGTCACGATGATCCAATCGTTGTCGAAGTTTTTCCGGATCAGCCTGAGCAAGGGGAATAATATTATTACCGTGCAGGAAGAGCTGGACCATATCCGCCATTATCTTGTCATCCAGAGCTTCCGCTTCAAGAATAAATTCCGCTTTGAAATCAAGGCGCAGGATGAGGTGCTCCAGTACCAGACGATCAAGCTGATTCTGCAGCCGATTGTAGAAAATGCACTGTATCACGGGATTGAAATGCTGCCGGACGAAGGTCTGATCTCCATTAGTGCCGAGCTTCAGCATGGCTTAATTGTCATCACAATCAGCGACAACGGTCTAGGAATGCCGAGGGAAATGCTGAATATGATCTTGAGCGGCGGGACCAAAAGCGGCAGCGGCTCTGGTGTAGGCGTGCGGAATGTGAATGAACGGATCAGACTTTATTACGGACGCGAATTCGGTCTTGCATTTGAAAGCGAGCTTGAGGAAGGCACAACGGTCACTATTACATTCCCGGCAATCCAAACCGCAGAGGGGCCGGAGCCGCAGAAGGAGGATGAATCATCTCCATGAGAAGCAAACGATTGTGGCTGATCCTGCTGCTATGTCCGGTGCTGTGGCTGACGGTCACTTCCTGCTTCAATACGTCTCCCGCCGCTTATATCAGCACCAATAAAACGCATAATATTGATATGATTGTCAAGATGAACAAAGGGGATTACTGGAACACGGTTAAGCTCGGTGCTGAAGCCGCCGCCAAGGAATTTAATGTCAAGCTGACGTTCAAGGCACCTGATTCTGAGAGTGAGATTGATAAGCAGATTACCATGGTTGAGGATTCTATTAATCAAAAGGCAGAGGCGATTATTTTGGCAGCCAGCAGCTATATGGGATTGGCCCAGGTAGTGGATCAGGCCGCCTATTACAAAATCCCTGTTATTTCCGTCGATGCCGAGGTTGGTTCGGCCAGAGTCAAAGCCTACGTGGGTTCAAATGGCTATGAAGCCGGACAGAAATCAGCGGAAAGACTGATACAGCTGTTGAACGGATATGGTGAGATTGGAATCATCAATTTCACCAACTCCTCTCAGAACGTGCAGCCGGAATCCAGCGGACCGATTGATTATGGAGCCCGGGACGCAGAAGAAAGGGAAAAGGGTTTCCTGAACTATGCGGCCCGTTATCCGAATGTTAAGGTCGTGCAGATTTCCTACACCTCCTCGAATACAGCCAATGCGGAATCATTGACCCGGGACATGCTCCAGAACCATCCCGATTTGCGCGGAATCGCCACATTGAATGAAACGGCGTCGCAGGGTGCGGGCAAAGTACTGCAGAATCTGAAGCAGCATAAGGTTAAAATGGTGGCCTTCGACAGCTCTCCCTCGATGATGGAAATGCTTCAGGACGGAACCGTCCAGGCAACTGTGATCCAGAATCCGTTCAGCAACGGTTATCTGGCCGTGAAATATGCAGCCCAAGCCCTGGAAGGCATCGACATTCCGGAGCGTGCGGATACTGGCACCAAGCTGATTGACCTGGAAAACATGCTATGGCCCGAGAATCAAAAGCTGCTGTTTCCTTTTGTCCGGTAGCATAGGGAACTCATTAGAATATTTATTGAATACAGTAGGATTTTATATTCGCAACTGTGCTTTTTTCAGGCATAATGATGTACCTGGGACAGATCCGGCATGAGAAAGATTTACCCTCGGGAGGTCAATTAGTGATGAAAAAAAAGTCTTCCGTTTTATTCGCCGTGTTGCTGGGTGCTGCTATGTCCGGCTGCGGGGGCAGCCCTGCGAATACCGGCGGCAGCGCTGAGGCAATCCCTGGTGGTACCGGCTCAGCTCCAAAAATTGGTGTAGCCATTTATAAATTCAGCGATACGTTTATGGCCGGTGTCCGCAAATCGGTTGTGGCGGCAGCTAAAGGCATCGCAGCTGTGGACATTGTAGACAGCAAAAACTCCCAGCTTACGCAAAATGATAAGGTTGACGTTTTCATTACCAAGGGATATAAAGGCATGCTGATTAATCCGGTTGACCGCACTGCCGCAGGCGTCATCATCGACAAAGCAAAAACAGCCGACATTCCGGTTGTCTTCCTTAATCGTGAACCGTTTCCGGAAGATATGAAGAAATGGGACAAGGTGTATTATGTAGGCGCCAAAGCGGAAGAATCGGGCACCATGTCCGGCCAGATTATCGCGGAATACTGGAAATCCCATCCAGAAGCCGATAAGAACGGCGACGGAGTGCTTCAATATGTCATGCTGAAGGGCGAGCCGGGACACCAGGATGCCGAGCTGCGCACCAATTATTCCATTCAGGCGATTGAAGATGAAGGTATCAAGGTCGAGAAACTGGCGGAAGACAGCGGAATGTTCGACCGGGTGAAGGGCCAGGAGAAAATGGCGGGCTTTCTGAAGACCTGCGGAGACAGGATAGAAGCTGTGCTTGCCAACAACGACGATATGGCCCTCGGTGCAATTAAAGCTCTAAAAGCTGACGGATATTTTTCCGGCGGGAAATACATGCCGGTAGTTGGTGTAGATGCGACAGCTCCGGCCGTTAAAGCACTGAAAGAGGGAACCATGCTGGGTACTGTGTTAAATGATGCCCATATTCAAGGCAAAGCAGCAATCCAACTTGCGGCGGTTCTCTCTAGAGGCGAAGCGCCAACCAAACAAAATATTGGTTTCGATATTACCGATAACCAGTATGTATGGATTCCCTATAAGAAGATTACCAGAGACAATGTCGCCGATGTCGAATAATTAGGAAAGCGTCAGACCTTACAACCACACACCATTTCTCCCTTGACCACATATCCTATAGGCAAAAGCCCTTGTAAAGGAGAGCGACGGGATGCTGAGGATTAAGCTGAATGAGCTGGCGAAAGGAACGGATAACAGCCTGCTGCAGACGGAAGTGTGGAGATGGGACGGGATTGGCTGGAATGAATGTATTCCTCAGCAGGAAGAGGATTTCATCCGTGCGGATGATGATCTGTTCGTAACGATTCCTGCAGAAGCGGGTTTGTATCGGGTAGATTACTCCAAAAAGCCTGTAGAGGCGCTTTATTTCCTGCCTGAGGTGGATGACAGCGAGCTGCGGGCGGATTTGCTGCACCCCGCTCCTTTTAAGCTTAAAGAGGGGACTCGTTGGGGGTACATCAACAATGAAGGACGGACGGTTATTGAACCAAGGTATGAATATGCTGAGGATTTTCAGGAGAACGGCCTGGCGATTGTGCAGCGCAACGACAAGAGCGGCCTGATTGACAGCTCCGGGCGGGAGAAAGTGAGACCGGCCTATTCCTTTATTGCCCCTTTTTCAGAAGGCCGTGCTGTGGTTTCCGATGCCAAAGGCTATACGTTGATTGACGAAAGAGGCAAGCAGGTTACAGCAGCGCGTTATGATTACTTAAATTCGCTGCATGAAGGGCGTGCGATGTTCTCCAAACAAAGTACAACGGGTACTTCCCACTACGGATATCTGGATGCCCAGGGAAAGGAAGTACTGCCTGCGGTTTACGAGGACGCCAGTGATTTCATGAACGGAACGGCACTGGTCAAGCTGGGCGAAAGGGAGTTTGCGCTGATAGACCCGCAAGGCACCGTGCTGCATACGTATAAATATCCATTTGTAGGTTATCCGGGGGATGGCCTGCTGGCATACCAGGCTACCGAGAACGGTAAATACGGATATCTGCGGATAGACGGAAGCATCGCAATAGAGCCGCAGTATACAGCTGCCCTGCCATTTTCTGCGGGAAGAGCGGTGATCAATACGGCAGAGAATTATGGCAACGCCTATGGCCTGATTGACAAGCAGGGTAAGCTCGTAGTCCCGGCCCAGTATTATGAAGTTCAACAGCTGGGTGAAGACCGGGTGGCATTGGGTACACCAGTGTATCCAGACGAGCCTTACCGCGGTTCCCGTTATGCTATCGCTGATGCGGTAACCGGCAGAATCCTCAGTACTCACCCCTTGCTGGGTGTGAACAATTATCAGAATGGACTCGCCTCAGTGTTTGACGCCACAGATACCTATTTCATCGACAAAAGCGGAAAAAAAGCAGCTCAGCCGCCTGTAATTGCCGGTTCAGGCACACTTTCCTTCAGCGGAAGTCTGATCAGGGCTGACGTGGATCAGCGGACAGCCTATTACGACCGGCGGGGCAATCAGGTATGGAAGCAAAATGGAGTCATAACGCTCCGGCCGCCTTATTCAGTGCTGGAGAAGAAATACAAACCGAATAGAGACTATTTAGTGTATTATCCGGTTATCGAAGGGATCGCAAACTCCGAGGTCTCCAGAGAAGTAAATGACAAGCTGCGCAGCCTGTCCCTTGCCGAAGGAGCGGGGACCGGTGAAGGCACGCAGGATTACAGCTATACCGGGGATTTTGCCGTCTCCTTCTTCCGCAAAAATCTGCTAGTCCTGGAATTGAGCGGCTACAAGTACCCTTTTGGCGCTGCCCATGGCATGCCTACCCGGATTTATGTTCATATCAATTTGCGCAACGGCAAGTTTTATGCTCTTCGTGACCTGTTCAAGCCGGGCAGCAAATATGTGGCGAAGCTCAGCGCAATTGTCGGCAAACAGATTACGAACGATCCCCAGTACTCCTACGTTTTTCCGGACACCTACAAGGGGATTACGGCGGATCAGCCCTTTTTTGTTGATGAAGAAGCACTGTATCTGTATTTCGCTCCTTACGAGATCGCCCCGTATGCTGCTGGTTTCCCGACATTCCGCATTCCTTATGCAGAAATCATGGGTCTGATCTCGACCGAAGGCGAGTTCTGGCAGTCTTTCCATTAAGCTTCCAGCAACAAAGATAACGTCTTAACCTGTACAGAATGTACAGCGAAGTCAATAGGAGGCTGCTGTCCTGATTAGGATGGCGGCTTTTTTGTTGGTATTGGAGTAGAAATGTACAAGCCGTCTGCTTGCCTATCTGGCAATCTATTAATGTAAAAATTTAGAAGCGCACAGCTGAGAGATTTATGCTACAATGACTGAGGAACAGATTACAACTTTGTAATATTTGGAGCCTATTACTTCGGCCGACAGCAACATAACAAATACATCATGAACAAGGAGATGGCAGAATGAAGAGCAAAACTTTAAGAGCAATGATAGGTGGAAGTGTGGCGGCAGTGATGGCGCTTAGCATTTCTCTTCCAATACAGGCAAATGCAGAGGCAGGCAATACTGCAACTGGAGCACCAACTAATTTCGCACAATTCATGCAATATTTTAACCAATATAGCCTTAAGGGATTTCCTTTTTCCAATACGACAGTGACAGTTTACAAATCTCAACCGGTTGTTGTTCCGACAAACACACCTGCACCCGTTGCTACAGCTAAACCAACAGCGACACCTGTAGCGACAGCTGCACCAACGGCAACACCAGTAGCAACGCCTGTAGCGACAGCTAAACCAACGGCAACGCCAGTAGCGACACCAAAACCAACGGCAACACCAGCAGCAGTCAGCACTCAAGAGTCCTATATCCAGCAAATCGTTACGCTTGTGAATAAGGAACGTGCGACAGCAGGGCTGTCTCCGGTCAGCGCTTTGGAAAGCCTGAACAAAGTGGCCGCAGCTAAAGCAACCGATATGCGTACGAATAACTACTTTTCGCATACATCCCCGACGTACGGATCGCCTTTTGATATGATGGCCACTTTTGGCGTTACTTATCGGGCTGCCGGGGAGAACATTGCAATGGGCCAGAGAACTCCGCAAGAAGTAATGACGGCCTGGATGAACAGTGAGGGACACCGTGCCAATATTCTGAGTGCGAACTTTAACTACATCGGCGTAGGTTTCGACAACAATTACTGGGTTCAGGAATTCATCGGAAAATAAACCTTATGAAAAGTACAAAACCCGTTCTCCGGCATTGCCGGGGGCGGGTTTTGTATTGTTTAAGATCTTGAAAAGTTTACTGATATTGATATGTTAGAAGAATCTTAGTTATGGAGGTTTGCGAAATGTGTTGTGAGGCTTAAAGTGATCAGTTATACGTTTCGAATGAACACTTCCCCCCCTTGTTTAGCTTGAGAGGAGCAGCAATGGATAAAAAATTAATTGATTTCAAGCAGAAAATTGCCGAGTATTTTCCTCAGATGAATATTACCTCAATAAAATCCGGCTTTGACCATGGATTGCATAATGATTTGATTCTTGTGAACGACGAATTAGTGGTGAGGTTCGCAAAAGATGATGCTGCAAAAAAGCTGCTAGAGAATGAATACAGGTGTATTCGCCTCTTAAAGGACAAGACAAACGTGCCTGTACCCGACATGAGCTGTGTTGATTACGGCGTCGTGTGTTACCCTTATATCCACGGTCAGCCATTATTCCGTCATCGCCTCTTTCAGCTCGATGCCGCGGAGCAACAATCAATCATGGAGCAGATCGCGGATTATATGAAACAAATTCACACAATACCTTTGGCGGAAGTGAGGAGGGCAGGCATTGCAGTTTCCCTGGCATCCACAGACGATCCATCTGAACACTATCAGAATATCATGAATGGTTATGAACGCATTAAAAGGGAATTATACCCCCACATGAGACCCTATACGAGATCTTGTGTGGATGCGGCCTACAAAGGACTAGAAAATGGTTCCGAGTGGTTTGACTATACGCCATGCTTAATCCACGGTGACTTGGCTCTGGAGCATTTTATTCTTGATGAGGATTATAAGAATATCACAGGTATTTTGGATTTTGGTGTTGCAGGAACCGGCAATCCGGCGCATGATATGGGCGTATTACTGGATGGACTGGGTGAACGCTTTACGTCGCTAATGTGTCCTGTTTACCCCGATTTGGATATAGTTCTATCACGTGCTAGAGTGGGACTTTGCAGTGCCGGCTGGCATTTACGAGGGAATGATACCGGCGATATATTCTGGCATTTGACGCATCTCATGACGGCAAAAGATATTCATTATTGATTTAACTTCTTTTCCCGGAACCGAAATAAAGAAGCAAGGACACTCTCCTTGCTTCTTTATGCTGTGATCTGATTGATATAGGGGCAGCCCGCAGCTTGCCGATTAAGAGCTGGCTCAAAGGAAAAGACCATATTTTTTTTGAGAAAAATATGCTTTCAATTGATATAATAGACTATTAAGGACAAAAACCGCCAAATTTCGCTTGAGCGGTGGATATTTGCAAATTAAGTATAGAAGAATTATGTTTATCTACATAGTTAAGAAGTTTGTAAAATGTGGAACACTGGAGATAAGAACTGGCATACGGAGGGATGGCTTTGAACGACTCAAAATGGACCTGGCGCACTGTGAGCCTGATTTCCATAGCAGCAACGTTAGTTTTGATCGTTGGGTTTGGATATGCGGTGAACGATATTATATACCCGAAGGGTGAAGTTCTTTCAACCTCTTTGCCGCAGGAAACACCGGTTCCCACGGCGGCAAGCAGCGATGAAGTGAAAATATTGGCACTTGGCGACTCTTTGGCCAAAGGCACTGGTGACAACACCGGAAACGGTTTTGTAAAGCGGACACTGGACGGTCTGTCTGCTGGCGGAGGCAAGGCGGAGCTGCTTGGCAATATGGGCATCAACGGGCTGACAACCGCAGGCCTGCAAAGCAAGCTCAAAGAAGAAGGTGTTCGGTATGCCTTGCGGCAGGCCAACGTCGTGCTGGTCTCGATTGGGGGCAATGATTTGTTCAGGGACTCGGATATAATGGGAACGGGCAGTGCAGAACAGGGGACAACCTCGACGGAGACAGGGAGCCCTACGGACATTGCTTCAATGCCTGGAGCAGATCCTTCTGAAACAGGGACTGCGAGCGGGAAGACCGGCTCATCCGGGACAACCGTTCCTTCGGCAACTGAAGATGAGGTGACGCCGGAGTCGCTGCTGGCCGCGCTGCCAGACGCTTCGAAACGGCTTGGCGGGATTCTGGAGAGCATTGCCGAGATCAATCCGCAGGCGCAAATTTATTATGTCGGATTATATAATCCGTTTGGAGATATAGAGGATCTGCTGGTGCCCGGCAATCAAGCGGTTACCACCTGGAATAACGCGGCAATGGATATCATTAACACACACAGCAATATGACACTCGTTCCAACCTTTGATTTGTTCAACCGCCATCTGGATAAGTATCTTTCAAACGATCATTTTCACCCGAACGGCGACGGCTATCAGCGGATGAGTGAACGAATCATACAGGCTGTGCGCTAAGGATGTACTTCACCGCAAGTCAGAAATGATCGTAGCAAGGAGTTGTGAGAACATGGATAAAGACATAAGCGGAGAAGCCGGGACAGTTATTCTGTCAGTGGAAGGTGTCCGCAAAAAAATCGGCCGGAAATGGATCATTGATGATGTTACCTTCAACGTGAAGCAAGGGGAAATCTTCGGTTTCCTTGGACCCAACGGGGCCGGCAAAACAACTACAATCCGTATGCTTGTGGACCTGATTCGCCCAAGTGAAGGAAAGATAACCGTCTGCGGCTATAACGTTAACCGTGAACCGGAAAAAGCGCTGCAATATGTTGGCTCGATCGTAGAGAATCCGGAAGTGTATACCTATCTGACAGGCTGGGAGAATCTGCAGCATTTCGCCCGCATGCAGCCAGGCGTGGACAAGGCGCGAATTGCTGAGGTAGTGGACATTGTCCGGCTGGACCAGCGTATTCATGACAAGGTGAGCACCTATTCTCTGGGGATGAGGCAGCGGCTTGGAATTGCCCAGGCGCTGCTGGGCCGTCCCCGGCTGCTGATTCTGGATGAGCCGACAAACGGTCTGGACCCTAAAGGGATCAAAGAATTGCGCGAATTTATCCGCGAGCTTGCTGGGGAAGGTCTTGCGGTATTTGTATCGAGCCATTTGCTGAGCGAAATTCAGCTGCTGTGCGACCGGGTTGCGATTATCAGCAAAGGCCGCGTGCTGGCGGTTGGCGGGGTAAATGAACTGGTTGCGCGTAATTCCCCTTATGTGCTATGGGATCTGGAGCCTTTGGACAGGGCAAGAACGATACTGGCCGGACGTCCTGACATCAAGCTTCTCGAACTGGATGAGGTTACACTTGACGACTCTGTCATTGCCGGAATGGGCGCGAATTCCCTCATCACGGTCATGGATGAAGACCTGATTCCGGAGATTGTTGCCGTGCTCGTCACAGCGGAAGTGGAAGTTAGCGCCGTGCATAAAATAAATCCCACACTGGAACAGCTATTCTTGAAGCTAACGGAAGGTGAAACTATTGATTAATTTGCTTCCGCTCATCCGTAATGAGTGCCTGAAGATTATAAAAAAGAAACGGTTTTATGTTATACTGCTAATTCTGGTCGTACTTGTGCCTATGTTTACCTATGCACAGATGCGTATAGCCGAGCGCAGCCGGGACAAGTTTAATTCGGACTGGAGACTGGAGGTACAGCAGCAGATTACCGATAATCAAAATTCACTAGGCAGCGACCGGATTCCCGAGGAATGGAAGTCCTACCGGCGGATATTCGTCCAGCAGCTGCAGTATTATCTGGACCATGATGTCAATCCGAATGAGCCCAGCGGGGTTACCTTTACCCGCGAGTTCCTGGACAACTCGGTCTCCTTGTTCATTCCGCTGCTGATTATGGCAGTAGCCTCAGATCTTGTATCCGGGGAAAGGACGACCGGTACAATTAAGATGCTGCTGACCCGGCCGGTTAAACGCTGGAAGGTGCTGTTCAGCAAGCTGGCGGCGCTGCTGATGTTCGTCTCCTTGATTGTACTGTCGGTGTTTGCAATCAGCTATCTGATTTCGGGGCTTGTTTTTGGGTACAAGGGCTTTAATCTTCCTGTATTTACCGGGTTCCAAATCAGCGGAGATGCTGTGGATATGTCGGCTGTCCATTCCGTACCGCAGTGGAAATACCTGCTGATGCAGGGCGGATTAATCTGGTTCGTGAGCGTAGTCGTCGCCCTGCTGGCATTTATGGTGTCGGTGCTGGTGCGCAGCACAGCGGCAAGCATCGTGGTGATGATGGCCGCACTGATCGCCGGAACGATTCTGACCAATATGGCTTCGGCCTGGACGACGGCTAAATATTTATTCATGGTTAATCTGGGATTAACCGGGTATTTGGCCGGAACACCGGCACCGATTGAGGGGATGACACTGCCTTTTTCCATGGCTGTACTGGCCGTTTGGGGGATTTCTGCAGTAATCATTTCATTCGCCGTCTTTACGAAACGGGATATTTTGAATTAGAATGTACAAAGTGAACCAAAACGTTTGTTTGCATTTCATAGATAGAGAGAAAAGAAGGAGGAGCATGAATGCTCGAACAGATCGATATGTTTGCAAAAGTCTCTAAGAACGCCGAAACAGGCCGGACTGGATACGATGCTGACGACATTCAAGTGCTCGAAGGTCTGGTTGCGGTCCGCAAACGGCCCGGCATGTATATCGGCAGTACGAGTTCCTCGGGACTGCACCATCTCGTATGGGAAATAGTGGATAACGCCGTAGATGAGCATTTAGCCAAGTTTTGCTCGAAGATTGATATTACACTGCGCAAGGACGGTTCGGTTACCGTCATTGATAACGGCCGGGGAATCCCGACCGGGATGCATAAGACCGGAGTGCCTACACCGCAGGTTGTTTTCACGATCCTGCATGCCGGTGGTAAATTCGGCGGCTCCGGGTACAAGAAATCGGGCGGTTTGCATGGCGTAGGGGCTTCAGTTACCAATGCGCTGTCCGAGTGGCTGGAAGTCGAAATTTATCGTGACGGCAAAATCCACCGCCAGCGCTTCGAATATTGGGTAGATGCAAAGGGGAAAGAGCATGTCGGTGAGCCTGTTACCGGTCTTGAGGTGCTGGGAAATACGAATAAGACCGGTTCGAAGATTACCTTCAAGCCGGATATTCGCGTCTTCCCGAATGGCATTGCCCTGAACTATGATACCCTTGCAGAACGGGTGCAGGAGATCGCCTTTCTGAACTCCGGGCTGCGGATTAATCTAAGTGACGAGCGCAGCGGCCGCCAGGATGAATTTTTCTATGAAGGCGGAGCAAGCCAGTTCGTGCAGTTTCTCAATGAGGGCAAGGATGTGCTGCATGACGTCATCCATTTCAGTTCGGAGAAGGATGATATTGAGGTAGAGGTGGCATTGCAGTATAACGCAGGTTATACCGAAACGCTGGCCTCCTTCGTCAATTCGATTCCTACGCGCAGCGGGGGAACACATGAGACCGGCTTCAAGACAGCTTATACCCGCGTGCTGAATGATTATGCCCGCCGGACACAGCTGCTTAAGGAGAAGGACAAGAACCTAGAGGGCAATGATCTGCGCGAAGGCATGATGGCGGTAATCAGCGTCAAGATGTCCGAGGTAGAATTCGTCGGCCAGACGAAGGATCAGCTCGGAAGCGCTTCTGCCCGCAGTGCCGTCGACTTTATCGTGTCCGAGAACATGGCCCGTTTCCTGGAGGAGAATCCGCAGGTGGCGCAAAGCCTGCTGAAGAAATCCATCCAGGCCTCCAGAGCCCGTGAAGCGGCGCGTAAGGCCCGCGATGAAATCCGCAGCGGCAAGAAACGCAGTGAAAGCTCCAACCTGGGCGGCAAGCTCTCACCTGCGCAGTCCAAGGACGTTACGCGTACAGAGCTGTTTATCGTCGAAGGCGATTCCGCCGGAGGATCAGCCAAGCAGGGGCGTGACTCCAAGATTCAGGCTATTCTGCCGCTTAAGGGCAAGCCGATGAATCCGGAGAAGGCCAAGCTGCTGGACATTCTTAAGAATGATGAGTACAAGGCGATTATTTCCGCAATCGGTGCGGGAATCGGTCCGGATTTTGCCGTAGAAGACAGCAATTATTCCAAAATTATCATTATGACCGATGCTGATACGGACGGTGCGCATATTCAAGTGCTGCTGCTGACCTTTTTCTACCGGTACATGAAGCCGTTGATTGACGCCGGCAAGGTGTTTATCGCCCAGCCGCCGCTGTATAAGCTGACCCGCAAATCAGGTAAGCTGGAGACGGTACGTTACTCCTGGAGCGATGAGGAACTGCAGAATTACCTCAAGGAATTCGGCAAAAACTTCGAGCTGCAGCGGTACAAAGGACTCGGCGAGATGAATCCCGACCAGCTGTGGGAGACGACGATGAACCCGGAATCACGCACGCTGCTTCAGGTGCAGATTGAGGACGCCGCAAAGGCGGAGCGCCGCGTATCCACGCTGATGGGCGACAAGGTCGATCCCCGTAAGCGCTGGATTGTCGAAAACGTCGACTTTACCGAATTTGTAGAGTAGTGTGCAAGTGACGATTATCCCGATTGTTAAAAAGAGATTGGTGATCTGAGGAACGAAGGGAAGTTTGGAACTGCAGAAGCGTCAGCGTTCGCCTTTATTCTCGAATTTCACCCGTAAAGCGGGTCAAATTGAAGAAATTCGGGAATAACAGCGATCGGAAGTCCAAACATTCCCCGCAGTGACAAGGGATCACCACACTTTTTTTAGGCGGGCAGTTTGAGGAACAGAAGGTGAGCCAAGTGAGCAGTTTATCAGAACAATTTTCACCGGCTTTTCTGGAAGAGGTCGTCGGTGACCGCTTTGGCCGGTATTCCAAATATATCATTCAGGACCGGGCGATTCCGGACGTGCGTGACGGGCTGAAGCCTGTACAGCGCCGGATTCTATACGCCATGTACGATTCCGGGAATACCCCGGACAAGCCGTACCGTAAATCCGCCAAAACCGTCGGGGATGTCATGGGTAATTATCATCCCCACGGGGATTCGTCGATTTATGACGGAATGGTGCGGATGGCGCAGCCTTGGAAGATGGGCCATGTGCTTGTGGACGGACATGGCAACTGGGGCTCAATGGATGATGATCCGGCAGCCGCGATGCGGTACACGGAAGCCCGCCTGTCGCCGATTGCCATGGAGATGATGCGCGACATCGAGAAGCGCACCGTGCTGTTCAAAGATAACTTTGACAACACAGCCAAGGAGCCAGTGGTGGTTCCTTCACGTTATCCGAATCTGCTGGTCAACGGAACGAGCGGAATTTCTGCCGGATTCGCCACGGAGATCCCGCCCCATAATTTGCGTGAGGTCATTGATGCCTGTATCGCGGTGATGCAAAAGCCGGAGATTGAGCTCGAGGACATCATGACATTTATCAAAGGTCCGGATTTCCCGACAGGCGGTACGATTATGGGCGGCGAAGGAATTATGGACGCCTACCGTACCGGCAAAGGCCGCATTTACCTGCGCTCCAAGACAGAGATTGAGAATCTGCGCGGCGGCAAACAGCAGATCGTTATTACGGAAGTGCCGTTCCAGATCGTGAAATCACGATTGGTCACCTCCATGGAGAACATCCGTCTGGAGAAGAAGATCGAAGGCATCGCCGAAGTCCGCGACGAAAGCGGACGGGAAGGCCTGCGCATTGTGGTGGAGCTGAAGAAGGAAGCCGACGCCCAGGGCGTGTTGGCTTATCTGCTAAAGAAAACCGACCTGCAGGTCACTTATAACTTCAATATGGTGGCGATTGTCAACAAGGCTCCGCAGCAGCTTGGCCTCAAGGCTATCCTGCAAGCCTATATCGCCCATCAGCGTGATGTGGTTACCCACCGCACCCAGTTCGACCTGGAAAAAGCAGAGGACCGCGCCCACGTCCTGGAAGGGCTTGTAAAGGCATTGAACATTCTGGATGAGGTTATCGCTGCGATCAAGGCATCGAAGAACCGCCAGGATGCCCAGAACAATCTGGTATGGATGTTCGGCTTCAGCGAACGCCAAGCCGATTCCATCCTTACCTTGCAGCTGTACCGTCTGACCAATCTGGAGATAAACTCGCTCCAGAAGGAACTGGACGAAATGCAGGCGCGGATTGCTATGTTGCGCGGCATCTTGGACAGCGACAAAAAACTGATCGCCGTCATCCGCAAGGAACTGCTGGAGATCCGTGATAAATACGGGATAGACCGCCGCTCGCTTATTCAGGGCGAGGTTGAAGAGCTGAAGGTCAGCCTTGAAGTACTGGTGAACGCCGAGGATGTGCTTGTCGCACTTTCGGCCGATGGTTACATCAAACGGACCGGAATGCCTTCGTTCACGCGTTCGGGCAGTGAACGCCAAGCCTCCGGTGTTAAGGAAGGCGACCATATCGTCAAGCTGCTGGATCTCAATACAAGGGACAGCCTGCTTGTATTTACCCGCAAAGGCCAATATTTCCTGCTTCCGGTTCATCAGATACCGGAATTCAAGTGGAAAGAGCCCGGCACGGCAATCGTGAACGTCATCAGCCTGGCAAAAGGGGATGGCATTGTCAGCGTGCTGCCGGTGGGCAATCTGGAGGAGCCTAAGGCGAGTCTGGTTTTCGTCACGCGTAAGGGCCAGGTCAAACGTACGGAGCTCAAGGAGTACTCTACGAGCCGTTCCGGAGCCGTGGCTGCCTGCAAGGTGGCTGATGGCGACGAGATCATTACAGTGGCGCTGAGCAGCGGAGACAAGGACATCGTGCTGGTGACCCGCGAAGGGATGAGCATCCGGTTCCGCGAGAACGAAGTCAATCCGATGGGCCGTGTGGCCAGCGGGGTCCGCGGTATTCAGCTTCGTGAAGGTGACGAAGTGGTTTCCTGCTTCTGGGTAAGCGAAGACGAAGGCGAAATACTGGTTGTCTCCGACCTTGGATATGCGAAACGGACACTATTAGTGGATTATCCGTCGCAGAGCCGTGGCGGCAAAGGGATGCCGACCTTCGAGTTCAAGGAAGGCAAACGGGTCAAACCGAACGGCAGCAGGCTGGCAGGGGCATTTCACTGTAAGGAGCCCTTGGAGTTAGTCGCCTTTACCCGTGATGGCTTGCATCATCAGTTCTCTTCTGAGGCTGCTCCGCTGGGTGATCGCCGTTCTACAGGCAAACAGCTTGTTCCGGTTGAGAAGAAGGATGAGATCATCACTCTTTTACCTGCAATTAAGTAATTCGTATGCACTGCAACAGGGCTAACATACAAAAGGCGTTTGACGGCTCCTCACGGGCTGGCCACAACGCCTTTTTGTATAGGTAAAGTAACGGATAACAAGGGTTTTGGTTATTTATTTTTTCGTTTTGCAGGAAATGGAATTTCTTTCTCGAAAATGTAGATATACCGGATTGAAATCCGCAGGGAAAGGAAGGAGTAACTGTGCATTCCTCAGAATTCAGTAAGATTTGGCATAAAATATTGAAGGACTATAAGCTACATATGGATAGCAAGCTTGCGCCTACGCTGACAGATGCCCAACTCACCGTGCTTGAATTGCTTCAGGAACGTGACGCAATGAAGCCTTCTGATCTGGCCCCCCATCTCGCGACCAGCCCGGCGGCGGTGACGATGCTGCTTGACCGGATGGAGAAGCATAATTTGATTGTGCGTGAACGCGATGCAGCGGACCGGCGGATTGTCTGGGTGAGCATCACGGAGAACGGACAGAAAGAGACCGAGCGCGGACTCCAGATCCGCAGTGATTTTTTTGCCGAAGCGCTTGATCCGATTTCTTCACATAATCAGCAGCTGCTGCTTTATCTGATGGGCAAGATGGCGGTTGCTCCAACGCCGGAAGGCTCTACACCCTGAACCTAAACTTGGATCTTATGAATACTTATATAAGCTCAAAAAACAGGCCATCCGTTAACGGATGGCCTGTTTTTGCAAATGCCGGGGCCACAGATTCCAGGGGAAAGTCTGCGGCGGCAGCGAGATAAGCTCGATTTCTTCTTTGGTAACCGGATGCGGAAAGCCGACCAGCGCGGACCAGAGGGCAATTTGCTGCCCCGGTCTGTTCACCGCCGAACCGTATTTCTGATCCCCGAACAAGGGACAGCCGATTCCGGCAAGCTGCACTCGGATCTGATGCGAACGTCCGGTAAGCAGGTCTATCTTCAGCAGAGTATACCCCTCCGCGCTGCCCAGCACCGTATAATCCAGAATGGCCTCTTTGCCGCCCGGTGTTCCTTTGCGGACAATGGTAACTGTATTGCTCTTGGCATCCTTGAGCAAGGTATTGATCAGACGGCCCTGGGAGGCCGGAGGCTGGCCGTGCACCACGGTCAGGTAGACTTTATGGAAGCTGTGGGTACGGACGCTTTCGGACAGCCGCGAAGCGGCTTTGGATGTCTTGGCGAAGATCATCGCACCACCGACTGGACGATCCAGCCGGTGAACGAGCCCCATGTACACATTACCAGGCTTGTTAAAGCGTTCCTTCACATCTTCCTTAAGCAGGTTGAGCAGGTCTGCATCCCCAGTAGCATCCTCCTGTACGGGGATATTTACGGGCTTCACGATGCCGAGAAGGTGGTTGTCCTCGTACAGAACTTCAAAACGGGAATTTCCCTCCCCGCCCACTCCGGCTGTACCGGAATTGTGTGCAGTCATGGCTTACGCCTCCCAGCGGCCCAAAATTCCGCAAGGCAGGTTCATCCCGGAGGAGGTAATCGGCAGTCCGATTTCGCCGGAGGTCAGCTTGCCGCCGTACCGTTTGCCCATCGTCATCGAGAGCATGTTGCGCAGAACGGTTGGAGAAATGCCTGTCGTATAGGAGTTAATGAGCATGAACAAAGGTCTGTCGCTCATGATTTGCATGCAGCTCTCCAGGAACGGGTACAGACTCGCTTCAAGCTTCCACATTTCACCGCCGGGTCCCCGGCCATAGGAAGGCGGGTCCATAATGATTGCATCGTATTTGCTGCCGCGGCGCTGTTCGCGCTGTACAAATTTGAAGACATCATCGGTAATATAGCGGACCGGACGTTCGGCAAGGCCGGACAGGGCCACATTTTCTTTCGCCCATTGGACCATGCCTTTGGCCGCATCCACATGGACTACCGAAGCTCCGGCGCTCGCTGCAGCCACTGTAGCCCCACCGGTGTAAGCGAACAGGTTGAGCACAGAGATCGGACGGTTCGCCTCAGCGATCTTGTCCATCATCCAGCGCCAGTTGGCCGCTTGCTCAGGGAACAGGCCAGTATGCTTGAAGTTTGTCGGACGCAGGTGGAATTTCAGCTTGCCGTAGCTGATTTTCCAGTCGTCCGGAATGGTTTTCTTCATTTCCCATTGTCCGCCGCCTGCCGAGCTGCGGTGATAATGTCCGTGCACATCCCGCCACTTCGCCGTCTCGCTGGCGAGCGGCCAAATGATTTGCGGGTCCGGGCGGCGCAGAATAATATCGCCCCAGCGTTCCAGCTTTTCTCCGCCTCCGGTATCAATAACTTCGTAGTCTTTCCAATCGCCTGCTATATACATATTTAATCCATCCTTCAAAAAATTCATTTAGCCTTTATTGTACAACATTTAGCCCGGGCCCTACAAACAAAAAGGTAACAAAGCTGCGACTCTTCTCATTTTGCCCATTTGGGGATGTGCGTATAATAATTCCAAATATAACAGCGGGTTAGGCCAACAAATGACAAGAAACTATCTGCTTCCCGGAGGGGTGCTGACGGCCGTTATTGTAGCGTTTCTGATAGTGATTGTGTATGATCAGGTTAAGTATGTTTATCGGAAGTTGAACAAGCACAGAAGGGGGCAGCAGCTTCATGTACAATCTGTCGGAGCTGTATTATCCGATTACGGCGAATCCGAAAGGAGCAGGGGAGATTCTGCCCTGCAAGGCGCTGCGTCCTTATATCCGCTGTTTCTGGGGTTCTTCGTTTCTGGAGGAAACATACAGGGGAGAGCCGGAGAAACAGCTTAATGATCCCTCGGCCCCCTCCCTTGGGGGAGAAATTATTATACCGGACAGCTGCATGGACATCATTTGGGAGTGGGATGAGCAGACGGGAGAGTCAGGCGGGATTTTTTGCGGGATTAACGATACGCCTTTTGAAGCCGGACAAGCTCACGATGATACGGGGAAAATCCGCTTCGCCATCCGCTTCCACTTCTGGGCCGTGCACTTGTTCGCCGATGACCATCTCAGGGAGGTCCTGAATATTCATACCGGAGTGGACCAATATTTCGGTTCCTTCCGCAGCGAACTGGGGGACAAGCTGCCGGGGACCCGTACTGTAGCAGAACGGATCGCCTTGGTGGAAGCTTATCTGCTGCGTCAGCTGGAGAAGATCCGGTACAGCAATGACGGCATGCTGAATGCTGTGTATGCCATCGTGAAGTCCAAAGGCGTCATATCCGTCGCTGCACTGGAAGGGAATTCGGGGTTTAGCAGCCGGCAGCTGGAAAGGCTTTTTCGTGAATATATCGGAATTTCGCCCAAAAAAACAGCCGATCTTGTGCGCTTTCAGAATGTATGGCTGGATCTATACCGTACACCCCCGCAGAATAGAAATATTCAGGATGTTGTATATAGCTACGGCTACAGCCATCAGTCCCATCTGAATAATAATTTCAAGAAATTTGCCGGCAGAACGCCGCTTGAAGCTCTGGCCTATGCACGGAATTAACATGTCGTTTTTTTGCAATACAGCGGCGGCCGTCACCAGTTATACTGTTGTCAGATGGCCAATGCGCCGCTAACCAAATGATGAGAATGAGAGGGATATACTATGATTTCTGCTTTTGAAGGCATCAATTTGTACAGCAAGGATACTGCAGCCTTGGCGGCATTTTATGCAGAGGTGCTGGGGATTCCCGTACCGTTTGAAGGCTATGGCAACTCTGACGGGGCGAAGATTGGCTTTGACAAGAGTCAGCCGGGCATCATTATCTGGGATGAGAATAAATGGGATAAGCTGACGACAGGAGCAGTCAATCTGGTGTTCTCCTGCAGCAATCTGGATGAGACCTATGAAACGCTCAAGGCAAGAGGATTGGATTGCCAACCGCCGGTTACAATGGAATACGGGGGTAAGGAAATGAATTTCCGCGATCCAGACGGCAATAGCATTACCTTGCTTGAAGGAGCATATTAAGTTATAGCAAGCCTCGATAATACAGAATCGACGATGAACGCGAACATCGACCGGACTCCCGGTCAGTGTTCGTGTTTTTATATATTGACAATGATAATCATTATCAAATAGAATGAGGTTAGTAAAAGTTGGTTTAAATTTAATGTTTACCTTGGGGAGGATCAGATTCATGGCTAAGGTGCTCGTGGCATATGCCAGCTTGACCGGCAATACGGAAGAGATTGCTGAGCTGATTGTGGAAGGAATACGCCAGGCAGGCGGAGAGGCCGTTCTGAAATCGGTCACTGACTGCAATGCGGATGAGATAAAAGCTTATGAGGGCGTGCTGCTTGGTGCCTATACCTGGGGTGACGGTGAGTTGCCTGATGAATTTTTAGATTTTTATGAGGAGATGGATGCTCTGGATCTGACGGCTTATAAGGCAGCTGTCTTCGGAAGCGGGGACACCGGATATGAAATCTATTGCGGGGCCGTGAATCAGATTGAGGAGAAACTCAAGGAACGCGGCGCAGAGATTGTTCAAGAAAGCTTGAAGATTGAATACGGTCCGAACGCTGCCGAGAAAGAGGCCTGCCGGAATTTCGGTCGTCAATTTATGGAAACCTGCGCGGCGGTTTCTTAAGAATGGGCGGCGCGGCAGGAGTTCAGGTGGCGGGAAGAAGGGAAGTGCCGGACGCAGGCTACAACCGGCTTAACGATTTCCGCATGGAGCATATCATGCTGGGCGGAGCCGGGGATCCTACCGGAGGGGCTGCGGCCACAAGGCTTCCGCGCTGGAGGCAGCAAGTCCAGTATGCAGTAGGGCATACCCTTAACGATTTCTACAGTCTGCAGCCAGAGGTGCGCAGGGAGACGCCTATCCAATTTCTGCTGGAGCGGCGCTGGCCGCCCAAAGGAACAGCTTTTCCTTCGCTAATGCACTATTGGGATATCAAAACGGCGGTGGCTGATGAGCTGATGCGCATTGTCTCCGGGAATCATACCCGCGAGGTGCCGGTGATGCTCTATGAGCAGTGGCATGTTCCGGTACCGGAGCTGGAGATCGACCTGGCGATGATTTTTCAACTGGCCTGGAATTCCGCAATGAATGGACGCTGCTTGAATATCCAGAAATTTATGGTGAACGGAAATGAGGATGTGATCACCGGATTTCTGCACATGGCTAATGTGTTCTGCCATAAGGCTTATGGAGAACCAGCTGAAACCATTGAAATATATACTTTGCTTGACGGCCGCCGGCATATCTTTGACGGAGCAGGTATACCGCTTGGCGAATCACTTGATTATGTGCGATTGTTGTCTGTATTCCTGGAGGGCGAAGCCATGGCACATCCTGCATTAAAATACGGCGAGCGCAGGAACGAGAAAAGTGAGGAATCCTTCGGAAGATACGGATTAATGTAATCCGTAACCAAGTGGACTATCTATCCCTTCCCGGAGCGCGATAGGCTTGCCAAGCAGGGGACATGAAGATATGGTTAAGGGCAGGAGGTGTTCCAGCCAATGCCGGAAACAATTAAAACCTATAACACCGCAGTGGAGGCGACGCTTGAAGTGATCGGAGGCAAGTGGAAGCCGGTGATTCTGTTCTTTCTTACGTTTGGCAAGAAACGCAATGGGGAACTGATGGGCCTGATGCCTGCTATTACACAGAAGGTGCTAACGCAGCAGCTGCGGGAATTGGAAGAGGACGGAGTCATAAAACGGACTTCTTATAATGTGGTTCCACCGAGAGTAGAGTATGAGCTGACGGAATATGGCTGGAGTCTAAAAGCAATTCTTCACCTTCTGTGCAAATGGGGCGATACGCACATTGAACGGGTGTACGGTGATCGGGCCATTGTATTGTCTGAACGTGAGTGGAATGATAAAACGGCCGGCCTCTGAAACAGGGACCGGTCGTTTCTCTTAAAAAAAAGGAAGCATATATACAAATGTATTGCTTAAGGGATAACCTTGGCTCTTCGGAGCCCGTCAAAAATATTCATGAACATACTCTCCGTTTCTACGAACTCATGGAAGCCCAAGCGGCGTGCTTTAGTACCGTCTGCAAAAAAATCGTAATCCCAGGAGAAGACAAAGTCCCCGAATGCCCACGATGATACACTCTGATAGCTGTTTTTTTCCAAGCCGTACTTCTCAACCATGTTATTCCACAGTGTCTCCTTGTCCTCCATGACTACAGACAGCGACATCTGAAGAGGCGGAGCCGTTTCAAGATTAAAATACGCGGCGATTTTGGGCCACATCTCACTCCAGCGGAACAGGTCGCCGTTCGTAATATTAAAAGCCTGATTAGCACAGCGCGTATCGGTTGCCGCCCATACGGTCGCTTTCGCCAGCAGCCCTGCGTCAGTCATTTCGAGCAAGCTATGATAGGCCCCGGGTTTACCGGGAAAACGCAAAGGCAACCCAAGCTCCTTCGACATGGAGGCATATATGGCAATAACGAGGGCAAGATTCATAGGATTGCCAAGTGCGAATCCGCCGACGACGGAAGGCCGCAGTGCCGACCAGGTCCATCTTTTCCCTTGCTGCCGCTCTTCAAGAAAGTTCTGCTGGTCAATATTGAATTCCGGCGGCATATGATTGGGATCGGTTTCCCTGGCAGGCGTTTTAAAGGGTCCAAGGTGAGCGCCATATACTTTATAGCCCTGCATAAGACTGATATGCTGCAGAGCATGGGCCACCGGCTCAATGACATCTACTACGTTAACCAGCATGGCGAGGTTTGGGGGGACAAGCTCCGCCCAGGTGGGCTTATCCTGATAGGCTGCGTAAAAAATATGTGTCACTTCCGAAAGGCTGCCTAACTTTTGGCGGACGTCCAAGGGATCGAGCAAATCGGCGGAAATGTAGCGGATGCGCTTAGTATTCTCTCCACCCCGGCGTGATACGCCGATAATGTCCCATTCGGGCAGCGTAATGAGATGTTCGATCAGATTGCGTCCAATCACGCCGCCTGCTCCAACAACGAGGGCTGTTTTTTGCGGTGTATGTTCTTTTGAATTCATATTCATTGTCCTCTCTCTGTGTATTGGATACACCCCAAGTATGGATCGCGGGAAGAGGGATGAATAGTACGCACTTTGAAGTCATATAGGAACCTGCAGGTAACATAAGGAGCTGGACTCACCGGCAATCAAGAAAGCCCCTTGCTGCTGGCGAAGGGTGCCAAGCGACAAGGGGCTGCTGTATGTTGTACTATTGTGCTGCTCTAGAGAGGCAGAGAATTCAGCCGGTATACCGGTAGTAATCCTGCTTGTTAAGAATTACGAATCCGCAGCTCTCGTATAACTTGAGCGCATTGGGATTGTCCAGTGAAACCTCCAGATTTACACTGTTATAATTGCGCCGCTCCCGCTCGATGGTCTGCAGCAGTGCACTGCGTCCGATACCGAGTCCGCGCAGCTTCTGGTCGACTGTAAATCCGTAAATCCAGGTTTCGTTATCCTCCGTGGACAGCCGCATCTTACCGGCAGGCTGTCCATTCATTTCAATGATGATATGCTCCTGCAGCCCTTCATGTTTATACATTTCATAAGCTTCGGCCGCGTCCTCTTCCGACATGTCAAAGCCGCCGCTGTCCAGCTTAATGAGGATGGATTCCTCTTCCTCGCGTGCGGGCCGCAGCACCACGGTACCGGCAGCAGAACTGGCTTCTCCGGAGCCTTGCGGCAAAGTGCTTCCATCCCATTTCATCTGGTATTCGGCATGATTGAAGACCAGCGGCAATGTCTGCAGGAATGCCGAACCCGAAGCTGAATTGGCGGGAGCATTCAGCAGCAGGGTGGTAACCTTTTTCTGCTTACTAATGCTCTGGGCCCGCATCCAAAGGGAGGTGAAGATTCCGCGGCGGCGGTAGCCCGGGCGGACCATGCCGCATATTTCCATTTCGCTGCCGAAACTGTATAGTCCGATGAAGCCGACCAGCAGCTCCTCTTCGTAGGTTACCAGCCATTCCGTTCCGCCGGCCGCTGAAGGCAGCCGCAGCATATCCCAATTCAATTTGAGGGAGATTCCCTCGTATTGCTCGCAGCGCTGCTGCAATTCTTCTATATCTTTTAAAGTGTCAGCTGTAGTCAAACCGTTTCCTCCTAAGGTTGTGGGCGCTCAGCGATGAAGACTTAGCTCCCATAGATTCATAGTATTTAAGGAAACGGGCATGGTCTTAAGACCGGTTTCCGTCTCCGCTGAGTACATCCGAGTACTCTTCATGTTTTTTGAATTGATGCGCAGCATAAGAGCACACGGGGACAATCTTCAAATCCTCTTCACGGGCCTTGTCCACAACTGCCCGTACAAGTTTTTCACCGGCACCTTGACCGCGCAGATCTTCAGAGACGTAGGTATGGTCAATGACCAGTGTTCCTGTAGCCTCTTCCAGTCTGTATGTAATCTCGGCAAGGTCCTTACCGTCGCCTGCAATATAGAAACGTCCTTCTCCTTGTTCAATCAGTTCCATATTCTTCACTCCTGCCTAAATGTAATGCCTTTATTTTACTACCCTGATTTGGAAAAAGCGAGAACTGTACACAATGAATTACTGTTTTCATGGAAGAACTTAACACCAGCTGGAAGGGGATGTGGAATGACTTGCACTTACGCTGCTTCATGCCCTAAGATTAAGACACTAACGCTGTAACGAATAGAAGTTGCATCAGGAGGAAAGCCCATGGAATACGAGATAGAGGTTCAGTTTGAGCCGATTTATGAGTTAGTAAACAGCATACATACGTTTATCTGCAAGAAATCCAATAAAAAAATTGATCTGGGTACCCCGTGGGCTGCCGAAGTGGCAGGCAAGCTTAGTCCAGGGCTTCTTAGTGCGCTGGAGGAAACAGATCTCGGGAATGACTGGAAGCTGCTGAACCTGCTGATCTATTTATGTCCGGCCAAGCAAAATGTGGAGAGTGCGCTGAACTGGCTGGAAAGTCTGTCGGTCGGTGAAATATACGAAACCCTTGCCGGGCATGTTAGTGTGTTTCCTGTCCAGATGGAGCAGTTCCGCAGCCGGATGACCTACCTGTTAACCGAATGGAACCGGCAATACTTCAGCACCAGTGATCCCGCTATCCTCGCCAAGCTGCAGGAGCATACGATGGAACGGAACCGGGAACTCAAGACAAACAATACTTCCGATTTTGTCAACAAGACAACCAATGGTTTCTATTTCTTGCCGGGGGACGGACTGCGCAGACTGGTGCTAATCCCGCAGTTTCATTTTCAGCCTGTCAACATTATTTACAACTTCGGCACTTTGACCATTTGTCATTATGCAGCGAGAATTATGCTCACAGATGAGGAAATATCACCCTTCATGTACAGGACTCTACGCAGTCTGGGTGAAAAAAGCCGGCTGAAGATTCTTCAATCGGTCGGCGGAGAACGCAAAACGTTCACGGAAATCGTAAAGCAAGCGGGAATCTCCAAAGGGATCGTACATGATCATATTTTCAGTCTCCGGTGTGCCGGCCTGCTACATGCCTACGTCGAAGGGGAGAATGTCACCGCATACAGTCTTCGTCTGGAGGGGATTCACCGGATGAATGAGCAGCTTTTTAAATATTTGAGTTGAACCCGGAACACCCTATAATCCTTACAAAGCCAAGGTATTCTCTGCTGAAGAGAAGCTTTGGCTTTTTTTGTACCGGAAAAAACACCAGTGAATTCTGTTTTTGGAGAATTATTTTTAAGTTCTCTCTTTACAGAACAGAATTTACTTTCTATAATGTGAACTATCGGTCATTAATCATACTTAGTAGGTAGGAATTATCAGTCTTTATAAAATGGAGAGAAAAGAGATGATTTTGTGAGAAAAAGTACGATTTTATTGTCCGCCTTACTGATAGCAGGTTCACTGCTGCTGTCAGCCTGCTCGGACAACGGCAGTGCGAACAACTCTGAAGGTGTAGTTACCCCGGCAACGGCCACCGCAGATACTGGCGGAACCGAAGCGGCAGCTTCAACTTCACCGGCACCAGTGCCGGGTGGCGCACTCAGCGAGCCTTTCACGGCAACTGACTTGTCGAAGCTGCCTGCAGTTGCCCAGAACCGTAAGGATACGATAATCGTCGGACTCACCGACCCCAGCGGCGCGTTTACACCTTATTTCCAGGAAAGTGGTTATGACGGCAACGTTTCTTCTCTACTTTATGCTTCACTGGTAACTGTAGATGACAAAGGTGTTCCTGCTCCGGAGCTTGCCGAAAGCTGGGATGTGTCGGAGGATCAGCTTACATACACCTTCCATTTGCACAAAGACCTGAAATTCAGCGACGGCTCGCCGCTCACTGCGGAGGATGTGGCTTTTACCTGGACGATTCAATATGACAAGAGCTATGACGGCGGGTCCTCGCTGCCTTCACTTAATGTGAAGGGCGGCAAGGCTTACAAAGAAGGTACTGCCAAGAGCATCGAAGGTATTAAGGTCATTGACCCGCAGACGATCTCGGTAACGCTGGAGCAGCCAAATGCTACGGCACTTGTGGTACTAGGCTCCAATGTGTTGTCGAAAGCCTATTATGGCAAGGACTACAAATTCGGCGAGCTGGAGTACATCAAGAAGCTGCATGAGAAACCGCTTGGTGACGGTCCTTACAAGCTGGAGAAATTCATCCCCGGGCAAGAAGTTCGGCTGGTGGCTAACGAGAACTACTTCAAAGGCAAACCAAAGACCGAACATTTCATTTACAAAACCTCTGAGGGCGACGTTTGGCAGTTCCTGGAGACAGGAGAAGTCGACTATGCTTCCTTCAGTGCCACAGAAGAAAATATCGAAAAGCTGAAGGGACTCGGGTATGTGAATATCATTCCTTATACACCGAGCAATTACGGCTACATGCAGGTTAACCTGAAGCACGAGCAGCTCAAGGATAAGCTGGTGAGACAGGCGATAGTCTACGGCCTTGATCGTCAGAGTATTTACGTGGACGCCGCCCAGGGTGCAGGCTCCATTGCCAATATTCCGGCATCACCGATCTCCTGGTCCTATACGGAAGAGGGCATCAATCCTTATAAATATGATCCGGAAAAAGCCAAACAGCTGCTGGATGAGGCCGGTTGGACTGTAGGTTCGAACGGCATCCGCGAAAAAGCCGGCAAACCGCTCAGCATTCACTATCTGGGCTCCAAGAGTAAAAACACCGACATCTTTATTGCTGTAGCCAAAGAGAACTTTGAAGCGCTGGGCATTGAGTTCCAACCGGAAATTTTCGCGGACTTTAACTCGCTGGTTTCGAAGGTGGAAGGCGGGGATTATGATCTCGTATCCTTCTCCACACCTATGCTAACCGATCCGGCTGACGGATTCATGCAATTCTTCGACGGTGAAATTACCGATTACGAAAATCCGAAATTCCTGGAGCTGTACAATAAAGCACTGGCCACTACCGATATCGAAAAGCGTAAAGCAGTCTACAAAGAGCTCTACCAGCTGTTAAATGATGAACTTCCGATCATTTTCACCAGCTACAAAAAGACAGTGTACGCCTATAACGGCCGCATCCAGAATCTTACGGTCAGCCCATTCATCGGGCTTGCCGGCAGCCTGCCGGACTGGACTCTGCAATAATTAACTGTTCGTTCCCTGCCGGGTATGCAACGGCAGGGGACGAATCCATAAGGAGCCAATCATGAGTACTTATCTGACAAAAAGACTGCTGTATATATTCATCATTCTGTTTGCGGCATCACTGCTCATTTTTTGTCTTTATGCTACTACGCCGGGGGACTTTATCACCGGGAATATCAAGCTGACAGCAGAACGCAAGGCGGAGCTGCGGGAGATCTACGGCCTGAACAAACCGGTGCTTGAACGTTACGGCATATGGATGAAAAATGCACTGCACGGGGATTTCGGATATTCGCTCGCCCAGCAGAAGCCGGTGCTTCAGCTGTTCAACGACTATATCTGGAATTCTTTTTTGCTGGCGGCGGTATCAACCTTTCTGACCTGGGTTATCGCAGTTATTATCGGAGTGATTTCTGCCTATAAGCAGTACTCCTGGTTTGATACGCTGGTGATGATTGCCATATTCGCGGCGATGTCGCTTCCGTCTTTTTTTATCGGCCTATTCCTGATTAAAATATTGGCGGTTGACTTCAAATGGCTGCCGCCTGGCGGAATGACGACTACAGGCAGCAATGCTGCCGGCATGGCATATCTCAAAGATGTTGTGCGTCATATGACGCTGCCGGTTATAGTGATGACCTTGCTTGGGCTGGGCTCACTAACCCGGTATTTCCGCAGCAATATGATAGATGTGCTGAAACAGGATTATATCCGCACAGCCCGGGCCAAGGGCTTAAAGGAGCGGAAGGTGCTGTTCACCCATGCGCTGAGAAATGCGCTGCTGCCGGCCATTACGCTCGTTGGCTTCGAGCTTCCGGCGCTGTTCGGCGGGTCGATTATTATCGAGCAGATCTTCAACTGGCCGGGCATCGGCCAACTGTATATGAAGTCCTTTGGGCTGAGGGATTATCCTCTGCTGATGGGCTTTACGATGCTGCTTGCCATTCTGACCGTGATTGGAACGCTGCTCTCGGATATTTTGTACCGGGTTGCCGATCCGCGTGTCCGGTTATAGAGGGGGGATGACATTGTGGCAGCTAACAGCACTTTAAACGAGCTTCACAGGCCTGCAGCCAAGGTCCAGAAATCTTCACTGTTCCGGCAATCCATACGGAGACTGCTTCATAACAAGCTGGCGGTATCCGGTTTTGTAGTCGTTGTATTTATGTTTGTTCTTTGTTTTATCGGTCCTTTGTTCTCGCCGTATACAGATAACAAAATCAATATGGCCATGATGAATAAAGCACCGAATCTCAAGCATTGGCTGGGAACGGATGCGCTGGGCCGCGATATACTGACGCGGGTGATGCAGGCCGGACGCATCTCGCTTACGGTCGGACTTGCTTCGATGGTATTGTCCGTATTTCTCGGGGCCCTTCTGGGGGCAATAGCCGGTTATTACCGCGGAATTGCTGATCAGATCATTATGCGCATTGCGGATCTGCTGATGACGATTCCCAGTCTGCCGCTGCTGTTCATCTTCGGTGCGCTGCTGTCGGAATGGAAGATTCCGACGGACTACCGGATGTATATTGTTATGCTTATGCTGAGTATCGTGAACTGGCCGGGTCTGGCACGGATGGTGAGAGGCCAAATGCTCAGCCTGCGGGAACGTGAATTCATGCAGGCTGCGGTAGTGCTGGGGCTTAGCGACCGCCGAAAGCTGTTCAACCATCTGCTTCCGAACATCGTTCCACTGCTGATCGTGATGGCGACGCTTAACATCGGCGGAGCGATCCTCAGCGAATCCGTACTCAGCTTTTTCGGCTTGGGGGTTATGCCGCCGACGCCGACATGGGGGAACATGATTGATGCTGCGAATAATATGATTGATTTCCAGAATCGCCCTTGGCTGTGGATTCCGCCGGGTCTGTCGATATTCGCCACGGTCATTGCCATTAATATATTCGGTGACGGCCTCAGAGACGTGCTTGATCCTAAACAGAAGAGGTAGGTGTCCAACATCCGATGAAGGATTTAATGACGATAGACGGTCTCAGCACCAAGTTCTTCACAGAAGAAGGGAATGTAACAGCCGTTGATAATGTAAGCTTCCAGGTACGCGAAGGGGAAACGGTCTGCATTGTCGGGGAATCCGGCTGCGGCAAAAGCGTAACTGCCATGTCGATTATGGGACTGGTGGAGAAGCCCGGAGGGCGGGTTGCCGGAGGAAGTATAGATTTTCAGGGAGAAGATTTATTGCAGCTCGATCAAAATACATTGCGGGCGATCCGCGGCAACGAGATTGCCATGATCTTTCAGGAACCGATGTCATCACTCAATCCGGTAATGAAGATCGGGGAGCAGATTATGGAGCCGCTGACCGTTCATTTGAAAATGAAGAAAAAAGAAGCCCGGCTGCGGGCGATTGAGCTGATCCAGCAAGTGGGGATCTCCCGGCCTGAGCAGATTGCCGACAGTTACCCGCATGAACTGAGCGGGGGAATGCTGCAGCGGATCATGATCGCCATCGCTATTTCCTGCAATCCAAAGCTGCTGATAGCCGATGAGCCGACAACGGCGCTGGATGTTACGATCCAGGCGCAAATTCTGGATATGCTGCGCGGGTTCAAGGAAAGCTCCAAAATGTCGATCCTGCTAATCACCCATGACCTTGGGGTCGTGGCAGAGATGGCTGACTACGTGATTGTGATGTATTCCGGCAAAATCGTCGAGGAGGGCGAGGTTGTCGAACTGTTTAAGAATCCCAAACATCCCTACACACGAGGTCTGCTGAAGTCAAAGCCTGTGATGGGCCAACGTCAAGAGGAGCTGTATTCAATCCCGGGGCAGGTGCCTAATCCGCTTACGCTGACCCCGTCTTGTTATTTCCATGACCGCTGTGAGCACTGCATGCCGGTCTGCCGCAGCCGCCAGCCGCAGCTTCAGGAGACGGGCAGCGGGCAAAAAGTATCCTGCTGGCTGTATGAGGAGGCGGAAGTCCATGTCTGATGCACTGCTTGAAGTTAATCATTTGAAGAAGTATTTTCCGGTCACGCAAGGTCTGCTGAGCCGTACGGTCGGACATGTTAAAGCTGTGGACGATATCAGCATCCGGCTTCAGCCGGGCGAGACCTTCGGGCTTGTCGGAGAATCCGGCAGCGGAAAAAGTACTGTAGGCCGGACCATTCTGCGGCTGACCGAAAAAACAGCCGGAGAGGTTAAGTTTAAGGGTGTGGACATTCACAGCCTTTCACCCGCTGAGATGCGCCAGCTTCGGCCCCGGATGCAGCTGATTTTTCAAGACCCCTATAGCGCGCTTAATCCTAGAGTCCGGGTTGGTGACGCCATCGGCGAAGCTCTGCTGGATCACGGACTCTGCTCCAAAGCGGAGGTCCGGGGGCTGGTGCTGGATGCGCTTGAAGCCTGCGGCTTGTCCTCCTATCATATCGACCGCTTCCCGCATGAGTTCTCCGGCGGCCAGCGCCAGCGGATTGGAATAGCGCGGGCGCTGATCCTGAATCCTGACCTCATCATAGCCGATGAGCCGGTCTCTGCACTGGATGTGTCCATTCAGGCCCAGATCATCAATTTGTTCAGCAAGCTGCAGCAGAGTAAGGGACTGGCCTATTTGTTTATTTCCCACGATCTCAGCGTAGTGGAGCATTTATGCTCCCGGATCGGTGTGATGTATCTGGGCTCCATGGTGGAGACAGCGACTAGGGACGAATTGTTCCGCCATCCGCTGCATCCGTATACCAAGGCGCTGCTTTCGGCGGTTCCTGTTCCGATTCCGAAGCTGAAGCGGGAGCGGATCGTACTGCAAGGCGATATTCCGAGCCCGGCAAACCCGCCTTCCGGCTGCAAATTCCATACCCGCTGTCCGTTTGCCGTGGAGGTCTGCAAGTCGCAGATTCCGGTGTTCCGCGATGCCGGCGGAGGCCATTATGTGGCGTGTCATTTGGCGTAACTACTTATAAATATGTATTATAATTGAATATTTACCGATTTTGACTTGATGTATTGGCAGTGCTATACTGTTTCCACAGCAGGTAAATATGGTTAATAATAGACTGATTAGACCTATACATCTAATTGGACTTGTTTTTTTAATACTTAAGTCAGTTGTTCGTAGTAACTCATTGCAGCCCAAGCTGACAAAACTAAGCATATGCTTTCGAAGCCAGTTTTGTTCGTAGGAATTCATTGCAGCCCAAGCTGACAAAACTTTTAGGAGGAAATATCATGAATACCACAGTACGTTTGACTGAAAGATCCGGCTCGACCTCTTCACAGCGGAGCAAAGGCTTTGTACCGGTTGTCGTCTACGGTGCAGGTTCAGATAGCCAATCCTTTACAGCGGATGCGAAGACATTGAACGAAATTCTCGGCAAGAACCCGCGGGCGATTCTTAAGGTAGAACTGCCGGATTCCGGCTCCAAGAATGTGGTGATCCAGGAAGTGCAGCGTCAGCCGCTTTCACGCAAGCTGCTGCATGTGGACCTGCATCAGATTGATATGAAGGCTGAGCTGGACACCAAGGTTGCTTTCCACTTCACAGGTGATCCTGTCGGCGTTAAGAGCGGCGGCAGTCAGCAGGTGGAGCTCTATGAGCTGGATATCCGTACCTTGCCGGACAAGCTGACTGCGTCCTTTGAAGTAGATATCAGCGGCCTTGATATTGGCGATCAATTGCTGGTCTCCGATCTGCCGAAGCATGAAGGCTGGGAAGTATTGACACCAGAGGATACACTGATCGTACGAATTTCGCCTCCTGTCGCTGCTGAAGAGCCGACGGATACGGATACTGCCGAACCGGCAGCAGCCGTGGCTTCCGAAGGCAAGACGGAAGAATAAACTACTTAGCGGACTTGAAGATTTAGTTTAAATAGGAGCAGACATTTCCTTGACAAGGAGCTGTCTGCTCTTTTTGCGTGACAATGATTTGGCTGATGTGACTTGTTAAGGAGCTGGGAAATTTGTTGTTTCATAATTTACAACGTAACAGTGTTATGTTACGATCGTTTCAAGGAGTGATCAAGATGGAAGAAGATTTGATCTCCAAGAAGGATCTGCTGGAGCTGACCGGCATTTCTTATGGGCAGTTGTACCGCTGGAAACGGAAACAGCTGATTCCCGAGGAGTGGTTTATCCGCAAATCTACGTTTACCGGGCAGGAAACCTTTTTTCCGAAAGACAGAATTCTGGGTCGGATCCATAATATTATCCACATGAAGGATGATCTTTCACTGGATGAGCTGGCAGACAGGTTAGGTGATACTTCAACCCTCTACAAGCTGTCGTTGACGGCGAAGCAATTGTTAGAACGTAACATTGTTTCGAACTTGACTTTGGACAGATTCGGCGGGTTGGACGGAGGCGGAGTTCAGGAATATGCCTTTGAGCAGATTGTACATCTATTTGCCGTTGACCTCTTGCTTAGCAAAGGCGAGGTGAATCTGGATGAAGCCGACAGGCTGTTCTATACACTGACGGTGAATACGCAGAGGTTCGAGGGGAAAAGCTGGGAGCTGTTTTTTGTCCGCAAAATGGGCGTCAGCATGTTCCTGCTCGCTGCATCTCCAGCCGATCTGGTTTTTGATGAGGGCGTAAGGCTTGTCAGCAGACTCGCTTTCACGGATTTGCTGGAACAGCTGAAGGGCAAAGTGAATTAAGGGAGGAATAGTTAATGCTTACTGATAAACAACTGCCGGATTTGCAGATGGCCGGAGTGAGCGGCGCCGCAGGCGGGACCTATAACAACGTTAATTTGGACGGAGTAAGCCGGGTGAACGGGCCGGTTCTGGCGCGCAGTTTCAAGGGCAACGGGGTTATTCAGATGAACGGGAATCTTTCAGCAGAAGAAATGGACGTGAATGGAAAGCTCAAAATCAACGGCAGCCTGGAGTCCGCGAGAATGCAGCTGGACGGAATGGTCACGATAGACGGTCCCCTACGCGGCGAGAACTGTATCTTGAACGGGATGATCCGTGTAACAGGAAGCTGCGAGCTGGAGCGTTTTGAGGGTGAGGGAAGTTTTACAGTAATCGGCTTGCTTAGTGCAGGGTATATAGATTTCACTCTTGAGGGGCAAAGCAAGGCGGATGAGATCGGTGTGGAGAGCCTGATTGTCCGGCAGAGGGATCCACATCTTGTGAACAAACTGCTGGGCGGGTTGATCCCCCGGTTAAGAACAGAGCTGCTTGCCAAGGTCATTGAAGGTGACTATCTTGAACTGGAAAATACGACAGCGGATATTGTGCGGGGCGACAAGGTCATAATCGGAATAGGCTGCAGGATCGGGCGGTTGGAATACCGCTCAGAACTGAAAGTGCATCCTGGTTCAAGTGTGGGAAAGGTGGAGAAGTACGGTGAGTAATGATGCCGAGCGCAATAATCTGAAAATTCTTGGAACTTCATCGTCTATGGGCGGATGCTTTCTCGATGTTAAGGTGACCGGTGAAGGCAAGTTTGCCGGAGATGTAGATTGCCTGAGCTTTTCTTTGACCGGGAACAGCGGGATCTCTGGCAGTCTGCGGACGGAGAAATTGAAGCTCACCGGTGAAATTGAAGTCAAAGAGCGGCTTACGGCAGGAGCCCTGCACGGACAGGGGGAGATAAAGTGTGGCAGCTTAAGCGCTGAACGTTTCAAGCTGAGCGGCGATCTGGAGGTGTCCGGGGATTGCGAAGCGGAGAAGCTGCAAATGACCGGTGCGCTCAGGGTAGGCAGGCTGCTGAATGCAGACATTCTGGAGCTTGTGCTGTTTGGACCCAGCCGATCGTCGGAAGTCGGGGGAGGCAGTATTACCATCAAGCGCAGCAAGGCTGGGGCTCTGCTGAAACAGGTTCAGTCGAAGGGGATTCTGTTCACTGCACGGGTGATTGAAGGAGACCAGGTGGACATTCAAACTACCCGAGCGGAAGTGGTGCGGGGGGGAAACGTCATCATTGGTGCAGACTGCGAAATCGGGATCGTGGAATACCGCAGCAAGCTGGAAATTCACAAAAGCGCCACCGTGAAGCAGCAGGTGAAGGTTACGAAGTAAGCCGCCGGATCATCAAGGTATAAAGCAGTCGATTTCGACCGGTGTAGATTAGACAAGTGGATGTGTGTAAAATAAAGAGAAGTGTAATATACTGGCATGAATTAGGAGGAGCTTCAATGATTGGACAAGCTGAATTGGTAATTGACGCGAAAGCACTGCTTGGGGAAGGCGCCCATTGGGACGGACAGGAAAGTAAACTTCATTGGGTTGATATCGAGGGCAGACAGCTGAGAATTTATGAACCTATGGGACAAGGCGAGGAGAGCTATTCCTTCGATAGCATGGTCAGTGCGGCAGTGCCGGCCGCAGACGGCGGCTGGATACTTGCGCTGCAGGACGGAATCTACAGCTTCAAGAAGAACGGGCAGCCGCAGCTTATCGCTGCAGTGGAGCCCGAGCTGCCCCGCAACCGGCTGAACGATGCCAAATGCGACAGTGCAGGCCGGCTATGGTTCGGCACCATGAGTATGGATTCCACGCCGGGAGCGGGCAATCTGTATGTTATAGAGCCTCATGGAGAGGTGCGCCATGTTTTGTCGGACATCGGCATCTCAAATGGACTGGCCTGGGATGACAGCCGCAGCTTGATGTATTACATTGATACGCCGACCCGGGGCGTGGATGTAATGGATTATGATCTGCAGAGCGGGACAGTCAGCGGACGCAGGACAATTTTTACTTTGCCGGAAGGTGCAGGCGGTCCTGACGGGATGACGATTGACCGTGAGGGCATGCTCTGGGTGGCCCAGTGGGGCGGGAGCTGTGTCTCGCGCTGGAATCCGCACACCGGGAAGCAGATCGGCAAGGTTGAAGTGCCGGCCAAAAATGTAACCTCCTGCACTTTCGGGGGCGAGGCGCTGGACGAGCTATACATTACTACTGCGAGAAGCGGGATGAGCGAGGAAGACTTGCAGCACTGGCCGCTGGCTGGAGGACTGTTTAAGTTTAAAGCCGGGGTGCAGGGAGTGCTGGCCAATGTTTTTGCAGGTAAAGTGCGGTAGTAGAGGCTATCTGGTGTTCAAAGCAAACAAATTGTTAGACTGACCCACATATAAGAAACAACGGAGTCTTGAACGAAATATCGTTCCAGACTGCCGTTGTTCTATAGTACTGAGGTGTCCCGTTATCTCAATAACTCGGTTTATAAATCCTATCCGTGTCAGTATCGATTACAAAATCCACCTCTACCTCTCCTTTAAGAGGTAACTGTTCGAAATTGTAGAGCTTGTAAAAGACTTCGGGTAAATCTCTTAAATCAGTAATTTGCACTTTTACTTTTAGATATTTTTGTTTTAACTCCTGCTTAGTACACTTGGCACCCGAAATGTAAGATCTGTGAAAATACCCGTCAATTTGAACTAACAATGCAATCACGACCGGTTGCTAACCAATCCGTATAGCTAAGAATATTTACATAATTACTTATCCCGTCTCCAGTAGGTTGAACTTTTTTCCCTAATAGTTGAGAAAAGACTATCGGACGCACGTGAGCCGTTACTCATCGGCCCCTATGTTAACTGATGCTCCCCGTTGTCTTGCTTGACCGTCGATGTCCAAGGTTTTGATGATGAAACTGTAAGATTTACCCGCATCGATTGCGGCGGAAGCAGCTCTAAGGTGAAAATCATGTGAGTCTTGATCCACAAATTTAGGATCGGCAAATACAGAGTGGCTATCATTTCCGGTGCGGGCCTTATAGGTGGAGAAACCGATATACTCCTGGTTTTTCCAAATCCAACTTGCTGTCGATACGTCTCCGGGAGCGTAATAAAGATTGTAGTCCACTACATTTCCCGAGTTTTTCTTCTGTTCGTTATAGATGAAGACATTCGATGAATTCGCAAAGATGATATTATTGGTGATCATATTATTTTTGGTATCGTACTGTAGCAAAATTTCACCACTGCCATCATTTAGCGAATTATTGTGATATAGGGTATTGTTGATGATCTTGCAATTTACTGTTGAACCTCGTTCCGTATCGTAACCGCCCAATGCTATTCCCGTATAACGGTTACTGTAGACTATGTTGCTCCGCACGGTAACCTCGCTTGTGGATTTCCCTGCATGTTCACTGGCAATTTCAATGCCAATATCGTTGTTGTAACTGTAATTTCGTTCAATAACGCTGTCTTTTCCCCCATCGATGTAAATACCGCCAGCCGCGTTGCTATGGTTAGGAAGTGATGTACCGTAAGAAGGGTTAAAGTTGGAGGTGATGTTATATACTCTATTGCCACTGACTACTCCATTTCTCACTTGATCGTAGAACGGATGCGGCGCCTTTCCTTCGAAGCCGATGAGGTCGATACCGATATTGTCATTATCATGAATGAGATTGTTCGTCACGGCAAAAGTATCGACATTTCCGTTGACAACAAGGGACTCGCTTGAACCCAGTACCAGCTTATAAAGCTCATTACCTTCTATCGTTACATGATGAATGGAGGCGGGAGCATCAGTGCCATACACAGCGATACCGTGAGCATCCCGGCCAAGCAGGTCACTGCCGGCGGGTGTTGCGGTATTTTTGATATCATGAACTTTGTTATTCAGTATCTTAATATAGCTACCAGAACCGTGGACAAATATACCTATTGGCAGCTGATCTGTTTTTGCTGTGCTGAAATTACGGATTTCAAACCCCTTTATCGTAATATAGCTGGCATTTTCAATCTCAATGAGGCCTTGTTGTTCTGTGACAGAAAGTCCGCTGCCATCAAGGATTGCTCTTTCCTGCGGGAAACTAGCGAACGTGATCGAACCCTCCCGGGCTGAGCCTGAACGGCTTATTTTAAGCTTTTGCTTATAGACGCCCCCTCTTACATACACCGTGCTGCCCGGTTTTGCGGAGTCTGCTGCATGCTGGAGCGTTCTCCAGGGGGATTTTTTGGTGCCTGCGTTATCATCGTTGCCTTTGGAGTCTACAAAATAAGTAGGAGCAGCTGCTGAAATAGAAGTGGTACGCAATTGCAACAGCATAATCATTACGGTTGCAACTGCCAAACCCAGTATGAAAAATTTACGCTTTGTTTGCATTGTGCTGGATCTGCCTTTCCTGAATGTTTCTTGTAATTATACTACAGCCTTCCGGAAGCGGCTCTTATGCGCTATCTAGTAATGTAGTTACAAGAAACGACCTCCAATAGTGCCCCGTTAGCGTAACGTCAGCTCGGAAGAATGAAATCCACCTATTACTAATAATGAAACTCTCATGGCGACTTCCTCTTTATGAGCAGTTACGTTCCCGGTAGCCCATTGAAAGGCAGCTTCATGGATGACTTGTGCAAAAATAGGCACATAAATATTTTTCTCGTCATCTGTATAAATATCTTCCAGACTTTTCGACAAATATTCCTTCAACTCATTTACTATTTTTTCTTTCAATTGCGGTACGACTAAACCTACATAGCTGCTGCGGCATTGGATGTTAGGTGGTTGATAAAAATCGCATACCGCTAAAACGAGTTGATGGATGCTGTCTTGATCGAATTTCACTACGCCTGCAGTGCGTTCTACAATGGCAGCTGATGCAGAATCTCCCATAACGTAGTCCAATAATTCGTATTTGTCAGTAAAGTGCGTATAGAATGTAGCCCGGTTGACTTGTGCTCCTTTTGTTATATCCGCTATTGTTATTTTTTCGAAATCCTTTTTGGAAACTAAATGAAAAAATGCGTTAATCAAAGACTGCTTCGTTTGTGTCATTCGCACATTCATTACTTTTGTCGCCATTTGCGTCACCCCTAACCCGACATATTAACAAGATTGTCGCTATAGCAACATTTGTGCATCGATTGTTGGTTGTTACATTAAATCATAGGTTGTATATTATCGATTAAAGCAACACCTGTTACTTTAATATAACACAGAAAAGGAGCTTGCGAAAAATGAAAACTATTGCAATAGTGGGTGCAGGTCCTGGATTAGGTTTGTCGCTAGCCAAAAAATTCGGAGAGAACGGATTTAGGGTGGCTGCCATTTCACGTAATCCAGAGAAATTATCAATGATCATGAGCGAACTTAAAGAATTAAATATCGAAGCACAGTCTTATGTAGCGGATGTCACGAACTTGGCTGCTTTAAAACAAACCATTCAGGATGTTAAAAAGGATTTTGGTTCAATCGATGTGCTAGAGTTTAGCCCTTATGCAGGGTGGGATAAATTCACAAATGTGCTGGAAACAACGCCAGAGAGTGTATTAGAACAAGTAAACAGCTATTTGTTGCCTGCCGTACTTTTGGTCAATGAGGTATTGCCGGATATGATAGATAACCGTTCGGGTGCCATTCTATTTACAACAGGCATATCTGCTATGTTCTCGTTACCTTTTGTCGGGAATGGTGGAATCGTTATGTCGGGTATTCGTAATTACGCTACAAACTTGCACAATGAGTTGAAAGAAAAAGGTATATTTGTCGGACATCTTTCCATCGGAACCTTAATACAAGCCGGTACAGCAGGAGATCCGGATGTCATTGCAGATACTTGGTATGACCTATACGAGAAAAAGGACCGCTTTGAAGAAATATTCCCGCCAGGGTTTGATCCGACGGAAATTCCTAATTAATAGTATCAAAGGCAACATTTGATCTATAGCTATTATTCATTCATTTTTTGTAAAAAAGGCTGCTTCTGTTCAAATCAAGTTCGGTGGAGGTAAGGTGAATAATGCTCTCTTCCGCTGCCGACAGAACGGCGATGAAACATACCGGCAAAAGCCATGCTGCTTGATCCAGGTGAAGGATGAGCGGAGTTGCAAACAGCAAAAAACCGGCAAGTTTGTTTCCCCAGGTATGCAGGATGGCAAATGAATGATATTTATACGCCGCAATGAACAGGTTGGTTAGGCGAATGAGCACGGTGGCAGCGATCCATGGCAGGTATTTTAATATTTCATCCCCATTCTTGAAAATGATCGACACCATAACTACAGCAAAAAAACCGAGGTCGGCAATGGAGTCCAGCTTCGCGCCCAAGGTACTTTCACTTTTGGTCTTACGGGCTATATACCCGTCCAAGACATCACTAAGCCCGCAAGCCAGATAGATTAACGTAAAGAGCAGGGCATTGCCGTAAGTGAAAAATAAGGCAGGCAAGAGCATGATCCGGCTGATTGAGAGGATATTTGCGGTATTTTTTAACAACGGCATAACCTCCTATGAAGAATGCGTCCCCTTCATTTGATTGATGCGATAATCATCCCAGTTACCGTCTTCATGTGCAATTCATAATTTCACAATAGAACTCTAAACAGGCCACCGGTTCCCGGCGGTCTGTTTCTTTTGGCATCACCCTGTGAAAATGGTCCAATCCCCTGCGAAAATGGTCCGAAACCGTGCTACAGCTCTCACGGAAAGGCGATCTGTCCTCTCTCCCGGCGGTGTGCTTAGGTCTGTTAGGATGAAAGCGTAAACAAAAATCTGGATATAGGAGATTCCGATATGGGGGTACCTTCCGAAGAGCTGCTTCGCGGAGTGGAGCCGGTCCGTCCATCCCGCAGGAAGCTGCAAAACAAACACAAGCTGTTTCTCATGGCGCTTCCGTTTCTTGTTGTGACCTTTATTTTCTACTATTTGCCGATCAGCGGATGGATCTACGCGTTCTATGATTTCATCCCCGGCATTCCGCTGTCGGACACGCCGTATGTCGGGCTGAAATGGTTCCAGACTATGGTTTCGAATCCGACGCAGACTGCTGAAGTGCTGCGCGTGCTGAAGAATACGGTGGCGATGAGCTCCCTGGGGCTGATCACCTCTGTTTTTCCGGTCATTTTTGCGATACTGCTCACCGAAATTAAGTCGGGCTGGTACCGAAAGTTCGTACAGACACTGACCACGATTCCGAATTTCATCAGCTGGATTCTCGTCTATGCGCTGGCGTTCTCGCTGTTTTCCGTGGATAGCGGGGTGGTAAGCGGCATACTCGTGCAGCTGGGTATAGTCGATGAGGGATACAATTTCCTTGCTTCCAGCTCGAATATCTGGGTCACGATGATTGCCTGGTACTGGTGGAAATCGCTCGGGTGGGGGGCAATCCTGTATCTGGCGGCGATTGCCGGCATTGACCAGGAGCTGTATGAAGCGGCAGAGGTGGACGGAGCCAGCCGGTTCCGCAAAATCTGGCATATTACCGTGCCCGGTCTTATCCCTACCTTCTTTGTACTGCTGCTGCTTTCGATCGGGAACTTTGTGAATAACGGGATGGAACAGTATTTTGCCTTCCAGAACGCAATGAACAAGGATGCCATCGAAGTGCTGGACCTGTATGTGTACAATATCGCCTTTGCCAACAACTTCCCGTTCGCCACGGCGGTCAGCATGCTGAAATCGGTCGTCAGCGTCATTCTGCTGTTCGCGGCCAATACGCTTTCGAGAGTGGTGCGCGACGAATCTATCATTTAAGGGGGTGACTCCACTTGCGAAAAAAGCTTAAGCCCGGCGATGCCCTGTTCCAGGGAGTTAACTATCTGCTCTTCGGATTGTTCACCCTGAGCTGCATTTATCCGTTCTATTATCTGTTCATCAACACGATCAGCTCCAATGATCTCAGTGCAGCAGGCTATATCAAATATTATCCGCGTGAGATCCATTTCGACAACTACTTCAAGGTGCTGCGGATCAGCGGGCTCAGCCATGCGGCGCTGGTGTCGGTCTACCGTACAGTAGTCGGCACAATGCTGACCGTGGGCGCTTCGGCTTTCCTGGGGTATCTGTTCACCAAGAAGGAGATGTGGGGCCGGCAAATCTGGTACCGCAGCGTCGTGGTTACGATGTATTTCAGCGCCGGGCTGATTCCCTGGTACATTACGATGCACAACCTGCATCTGACCAACAATTATTTGGCTTATATTCTGCCGACGATCATTACGCCCTTCAATATTATTCTGGTCAAAACCTTTGTGGAGGCGATCCCGCCTTCACTGGAGGAATCCGCGAGCATGGACGGAGCAGGTTATCTGCGGGTGTTCTGGAGTATTATTGTCCCGCTGACGACACCGATTCTGGCTACGATTACGATATTTTCGGCGGTAAGCCAGTGGAATTCCTTCATTGATACCGCATTTCTGATGACCGATACGAAATATTACACTCTGCAGTTTCTGCTCTGGCGTTACTTAAATGAGTCCAGTTCGCTGGCAGCGCTGATCCGTAATTCACCGGATATGGCCGCCAGCGTCCAGAACATGCAGACACCGACCTCGGTCCGGATGACAGTAACGATGATTGTGGTACTGCCGATTCTGATTGTGTATCCGTTTTTCCAGCGTTTTTTTGTCAAAGGCATTATGATCGGCGCAGTCAAGGGCTGAGTGTATGATTTCGAAACGAGTTTTGTTCGATGCAGATTCAAGAGGAGCAGATTCTCACAAAACTTTTAGGGGGTAACAAGCTATGAAGTTCAGAAGGTTATCGCTGCTTCTGCTGAGCGCCATCATGGTGTTCGTTCTGGCAGCCTGCGGCGGCGGAAACGGGAATTCAGGCAATGGGGGCAAAGCGGAGAGTACAGATAAACCGGTCACCGAGGCTACGAATGCGGCAAAAGAAACCGCTGCACCGGATGATGGCGCACTTGATCATTCCAAACCGCTGAAGCTGACGGTATTCTCAACAACCGCCAACTATGCGGGTCCGCAGACCGGCTGGTTCGCTAAGGTCATCAAGGATAAATTCAACATCGAGCTGGATATCGTCGCCTCTAATCTGACCGGCGGGGACACCAAAATCTCGGCAATGATGGCTTCCGGCGATCTTGGAGATATCATCGTCTTCGGGGATGATAAAAACCACTATCCCAATGCGATCAAAGGAAAGCTGCTGCTGGACTGGACGCAGGATGGGCTGCTTGATAAATACGGCGCCGATATCATGAAGCAATTCCCGAAAGCTGTGGAGAAGGCTAAAATTGCCTTTGGCGGGGGCAGCGCAGTCTATGGCATCGGAAACAGTGTTGCTACCAATCCTTCCGGCCCTTCCGAAGGAAAGGATATGACTTGGGGACCGGATTTACGCTGGGATCTGTACCAGCAAATCGGGGCACCGGAGATTAACTCCATTGAGGATTACCTGCCGGTCCTGAAAAAGATGCAGGAGCTTGAGCCGAAGAATGAGCAAGGCAAAAAAACCTATGCCTTCTCGCTCTGGTCCGACTGGGACGGCAACTACAAAATGACGCTGGCAAAGCAATTCGCCAACATGCTGGGCTATGATGAAATCCCTGATACTGCAGTCTACGTCAAAGCCGATGAAGAGAAATATTATGATTTTCTCTCTGAGGACAGCTGGTACATGAAGTCGCTCAAGCTGTATTACGAAGCCAACCAAATGGGGCTGCTCGATCCTGACTCCCTGACTCAGAAATTTGATGATGTGGTGGCGAAATACAAGGATGGCCGTATTCTATTCTCCTGGTTCCCATGGCTTGGTGCCGCCAACTACAATACCGCGGAAAGAACGGCGGAAGGCAAAGGTTTTGCACTGGTGCCGTTCAAGGATGAACTGATGTATTCAACAGGCTTCAATGTGTACGGCGGCAACGGCATTATTTCCATCGGAGCAAAGGCCAAGGAGCCTGCACGGATTATGGAGTTCCTCAATTGGATGTATACGCCGGAAGGCGCGATGCTCTCGGCAGGCAGCGGAACAGCTGTACCTAACGGTCCTAAGGGTTTGACCTGGGATATTGACAGCAATGGCCAGCCAGTAGTCACCGATTTCGGCTGGAAGGCTTACACGGACCAGCAGAACACCCAAGTACCTGAAGAATT
Organism: Paenibacillus sp. FSL L8-0340; assembly: GCF_038593145.1. Classification (NCBI taxonomy): domain Bacteria; kingdom Bacillati; phylum Bacillota; class Bacilli; order Caryophanales; family Paenibacillaceae; genus Paenibacillus; species Paenibacillus sp. FSL L8-0340. Next base: position 4,832,470 of record NZ_CP151967.1, on the reverse strand, counting down.
CGGCGGCGGTGACTATTATTACGGGTCAAATCAGATGAACTTCTCGTTTGTTGTTCCGGCGATGGAGAATCCCGAGACAAGCGAGCCGTATGACCACAATCTGTGGAAGACAACACTGGAACGCAATCCATCGAAGCTTGATAGTAACTGGAGAGTAAAGATGGGCGTACTGACGGCTAAGGAATACTTTGAAAAAAACAATCTGCTCGCCGTTGCGCCGCAGGGCTTCACCGGCAAAGAGCCGCTGATCATGGATAAAACGCTGGAGCAGAAAAACAAACAGATCGGTACAGTCATTCAGCAGATTTCCTGGAAAATGGTTTTTGCCAAAAATCAGGCTGAATTTGACAAGCTGAACAAGGAAATGCATGACAAGGTCAATGGTCTCGGCTATGCCGACGTTATTGAATTTTCGGTCAAAAAAGCGGAGGAGCTGTTCGAGGCCCGCAAAAGTGTAAAGTAAGCAGGGACAGAGCATAAAGATAAGGCAGGGCGGCGCGGTGAGCTGTTCTGCCTTATTATTTTCAGTTCAGGTTAAATCTGGTATTCTAATTCTATTATATAAAACGCTTACAAAAAGAAGAGAGGATACGGAAAATGTGCAGAACGAAGCCAGGGAGCCATACACCGGCAGTTAAATCTTTGCGGACTACCTTGGTGATTTATTTGCTGATTGGTACGCTGCTGCCGCTCCTGATCGTCGGAATTATATCCTACACTTCGATCTATTCGATTCTTTCGGGGAAAATCGGCAGCGGGATCAGCGCAAGTCTGCGCCAGGAGGCGCTCAGCCTGGAGAATGCTATCGACAACCTTGATTTTGCCTCTAAGCAGTTTGCTTTGGACGGTCAGATTGTGGAGGAAATGTCTGCTTTTCTGCTGGAGAAGCAGATTTACCGCAAATCGCAGATTATGAGTTCGATCAACCAGAAGATCAATCTGGTCAACTTCACCAATCCTTACATAGGGTTAACTGCCTATATTATGCCGGGCAGCGAGGACCCGGTGCTGTTTACCAACATGAGTGCGCGGAGGAACTTTGATCTCAGCACGCTGCCTTCTTTTATGCGCTATAACGGAGCTGATTATTACGGGCCGCATGGCACGATGTATGCTGTAGGCGATAACGTGGTTTTCTCCGAGCAGCGGATTGTCAGGGTGAGCGGCCAGCATCAGCTATATATCTATCTGGAGACGAACTACAGTCTGCTGCGCAAAATTTTCAAGCAGGAAGCCTATGGAATGAAGGTAAACCATCTGCTGGTCAACCAGAGCGGCACACTTACCCATGTCATCGACGGCAAGCTGCCCGGAAAGATCGTCAAGGCGGCCGGGAAATCTCCGGGGCTTCCGCATGAGGAGCTGGACGGCTACCATCTGTTCCGATACGAGAGTCCGCAGGGCTGGAAGCTGGTGGCTGTCGTGAAGAAATCGGTATTTAACAGCGAAATTTACTCCTGGTTCTACAAAATGATTCTGCTCGCCCTCTCCACACTGCTCTTTGCCGGAGTTCTGGCCTGGTTGATCTGGAAGCGGATTTATGGCCCTCTGCGCAAAGTCAACGTGGAAATTATCCGTATGGCCGAAAATGTTACCGCCCCTGTTGCCTTCACGAATGTGGAGGAGTTTGACTTTGTATTGAGCAACTTTCAGCAGATGAAGGATCAGGTCAATGATCTGCTGCTGGCTGTAGCCCGCAATGAGAAGCAGAAAAGCCAGTTCGAGATTGAGAAGCTGCTCAGCCAGATCAACCCGCATTTCCTGCACAATACGCTGAACACAGTGCAATGGCTCGCCCGGCTGAACGGGCAGAAGGAAATTGACAAGCTGGTCACACTGCTGGTGAAGGTGCTGCATTACAATCTCGGCAAACAGAGCATTATTGTTACGATCGGTGAAGAAATCGAAGCCATCCGCAATTATATGGAGCTTCAGCGCATCCGTTACGACTATGAATTTGAGTTCAATGTGCAGGCGGAGGAAGATGTGCTGTCCGCTGCGGTTCCGCGTTTTCTGCTCCAGCCGCTGGTCGAAAATTCGATTTATCACGGGCTTAGTGATAACGGGAAGGTCGAGGTTATGATTACTGCGCATGGTGCAGATGAAATTCTGCTGTGTGTGAAGGATAACGGAACGGGAATGGACCCTGACAAGATTGAAGAGCTGCTCTCGGATGACGGTGCCAGAAAGCGGGGACTCGGCATTGGCTTCTCCTATGTCATGCGGATGCTGAGGGTGTATTACGGAGAGCAGATGACACTGCAAATTACCAGCAACCCGGGTGAAGGCACATGTGTATCCATTATCATACCTAAGAAAAGCAAGGAGGACTTCGATGATTAAGGCTGTTGTGGTCGATGACGAGCGGCTTGTGCGCAAAGGCTTCATCTCGCTGATTGACTGGTCGTCCTTTGGAGTTGTGATTGTCGGCGAGGCCGGGGACGGCAACGCCGCGCTGGCCCTGCTCCGCGAGCAGGAGACCGATTTGCTGTTTGTCGATCTCACCATGCCGGGGATGTCCGGGTTTGATCTCATCCGGCAGGTGCGGCAGCGGTTCCCAGCCATCCGCTGTGTAGTGCTGACTTGCCATCATGAATTTGATTATGTGCAGGAGGCGCTGCGCCTGGGTGCGGTTGATTACATCGTGAAGACACTACTGGAGGTGGAGAACGCGGATGAGACGATCCGCCGTTTGGTGGAACGGATCAAGTGGGAGGACAGCACCCGGGAGTCGCTTAGCCGCGGCGAGGGCAGGATTATCGCTGCGGACAAGGCGCTGCTCTATCTGCCGCTGGACCCCCGGGCCAGCGAGGAAGAGCTGTTTCAGCTCTCGGTGGTGAAGAACCATCCGCTGATCACTTTTCAGGACATGTGGATCACGCCGCTGCACCAGCGGTTTGCGGAGGAAGATGGCAGCCGTGAGCTCAAGCAAGTGCTTGGGGGCCGCTGGCAGACGGCGCTGGTGAGCGGACTGCGGCATCAAAGCCTGCAGGAAGTGGAGAAGATCCTTGGGCTGTCAGCGCAACATGCGTTGTTCTATTCCGGCGGAGCCGAGGAACCGGCCAGACTGAACTATGCAGAGCTTAAAGTAATGGCATCGGAAGCAACGATGTTCAGTGATGAGGAAGATGTTCTACAAGGAGCGCTGAATCTCAGATGGACGATAGACCGGGGCGGATGGGAGACTTTTATGGCCGGAGTAGTGATACAGCAGCCTTCACCGCAGCGGGTTTCCGACTTTGGGTATGCACTGCTCGGGAATTGGGGGGCTCTGCTGCTGAAGCCCGAGGAGACGGCGCAGCTGCAAGCGGCGGCAGGGAATAACCTGAACTGGTGCCAATGGAAACACTGGCTGCGGCAGTTCTCCGATCATGCGCAGCGGCGGATGATTGAGCTTGGGCTGAGCAAAGAGGTGATGCTCTGCCTCATCCGGGCTGTCCGTTATATGCGAAGCCATGCCGGGGACAAAATTAATCAAAGCGATGTTGCAGCCGCTGTCAATATGAGCCGGGGTTATTTCAGCCAGTGCTTCGCCCGCTTTGCCGGTGAGAGCTTTGGGGAGAGTCTGCGGGGGATGCGGCTGAATCTGGCCAAATCGCTGCTGCTGGAAAGTAATGAACCCATTTGCGAGATTGCCTGCAAATCAGGCTTTGAGGATGACCGTTATTTCAGCAGGCTGTTCCGGGATCGTGTCGGCAAGCTGCCGAGTGAATACCGTGCGGAGGGGATGAGGACCTGATGAAGAGGCTTACTGTTTGCGTCTCCGCCATGCTGCTGCTTTGTCTGCCGGCATGCCAAGGCAGCAGGGTGCAGCCGGATTCCGCAGGGAGCGAACCGGACGGCGGTGCCGCCGAAACTGCTGCTTATGGCAGATATGAAGACCCTGTCGTAATGCGCGTAGGGTTCAAAGTGCCTGATTCCCGGCTGAACACTGGCGACAGCAATGACAATAACCCGATTTCCCGGTATCTGGAGGACCTCACGAACATCAGGGTTATCCACTCTTGGGAGGCAAAAGGCGAGGAGCCATTTAGTCAAAAAGTGCAGCTGGCTATCGACAGCAACGATTTGCCCGATGCCGTGGTTGTGGACAGGGATCAATTAAAAAAATTGATCGACAGCGATATGATTGCGGATCTGACCGCAACATACGAGCAATACGGCTCAGAGCTGATCAAGGATATGTATGATTCGACCAAAGGCGAGGCGCTCGGCGATGCCTCCCGGGGCGGCAAGCTGTACGGGCTGCCGAATGTGGCGATCAATGCGGATTCCCTGTCGCTGCTCTGGGTCCGCCAGGATTGGCTCGACAAGCTGGAGCTTCCGGCTCCGAGGACCTTTGAGGATATTGAAGCCATCGCGAAGGCGTTTGTTGAGCGGGACCCTGACGGCAATGGTAAACGGGATACGCTGGGGCTTAGCGCCTACAAAAATATCGTGTACGGAACCAAGCCGCATGTGAATGGCCTGGACTCCGTGTTCAGCGCCTTTCACGCTTTTCCTACCAACTGGATCAGAACGGGCAGCGGCGAGATTGTTTACGGGTCAGTTGCACCGGAAACCAAAGAAGCGTTAGCCAAGCTGGCCGACTGGTACAAACGCGGCCTAATCGACCCTGAATTTGCGCTTTATAAAGAAACGCAGGAGCCAATTATCTCCGGTAATGCGGGGATGTTCTTCGGCCCGTGGTGGATGCCCTACTATCCGTTGTCAGAGGCAGTGGCACTTGATACAAAGGCGGAATGGCGGGCCTATGCCGCGCCGCTGGACAGCGCAGGCAAATTCGTCGCGCATATGGCGCCGGTCACTGACCGCTATCTGGTCGTCCGCAAAGGGTATGAGCATCCCGAAGCCGTTATGAAGCTGCTCAACGTCTTCACCCGGCTGGAGAGAAGACGGGACCCCAACACGGAGGAAGTCAAGAAACTGGATGACTTCTCGGCGCAGACCGGCATTCAGCCGCGTGCGTATTACCCGTTTGATCTGCTGATAGATTATTCCGGCGCTATTGAGAAGCATTATGCGGACATTCAGCAGGCGCTGCACGGCAAGATCGACCCGGATCTGCTGGACCCGGATACCAGGGTCATCTATGAGCGGTGGCTCGCCGAGGAGGAGCAGCCGAAGAAGAATCTGGAGGGCTGGAAAGCAGCCAATTCTTACAAATACGGGGCAGCCGTATTGTCCACGACGGCGATCGAGGGCGTGCGCAGCGTTTTTTATGGCAGCACAACCCATATGCAGAGTGTATGGCCGGCGCTGCAGAAGCTGGAGAGCGAGACCTTCCTGAATATTATCGTCGGTGATACGCCGGTGAGCAGCTTTGATACTTTTGTGGCGGAATGGAAAAGGCAGGGCGGGGATCAGATCACCCAAGAAGTCAATGTGATCGTGAAAAGCAGAGAGGCGGAGCAAATGGGCGATACGGCGGAATAGCGAGCTTTGGCGGTCATGGAAAGGAAGGTGGGGGGTGGATAGGGAGTAAGGGATAGAATAAGACGCCGTTCTGGTGTTGACTGAGATTTAAAGTGACGTAAACGTAAAGAATGAAGTATGTAAGGAGATTACGGGTGGAGTGCAATTAGACATTTGGTTTCGAGTGAGTGGCTTTAGCAGCTCTAGCGTTGTATAAACAAGCTTTCGGACCCCAGCGTCCTTATTTAAGATAGATCGTGTGTTTTTTGGACATTCGGACTCCAGTGACGTTATATGCTGATCCTGGTGCGAATCATGGCTGTAATCGATGGAATAGCTGCACCTGAGTCCGGTCCGTAAGGATAGAAGACATTGAAGAAAGCAGGTAACTATGAGTACGTGCTACTTCACAGGTTGATAAGCCGCTGTGAGTATCCTCATCAGCTTGTAATTGCTCGGATCCCGGTGAAAAAATGCTTCCGCTGCCCGTAGCGCCCGAACAGACAGAAGGCCGGAGTTCCCATCAGGGAAATCCGGCCTTCTGTGTTGTCCAAACCATTTCGTCTAACCAGAAAAGAATATTCTCCCGCTGCTCCTTACTGCGATGGCGATGTGTGGCCCTTGGCCGGATTTATCTTCATAAGGCTTGTCCGTCCCCGGACAGTGGCGGCACATCCCAGTCTTTGCACACGTCCACCCAGTCCGTACTTTTAGAGTACAGGGCTAGTTCATCACAGGTCAGCTCTATCGCAGAATTGGTGCTGCCACAGGCCGGAAACAGCGTATCGAAGCGCTGCATGGAAATATCCAGATAAACTTTAAGCTCCGGGCGAGGCCGAATGGACAAACCCCTCCGATCTCATGACCCGTCTGCTCCAGAACTTCATCGGGAATGAGCATTCTCGCCTTGAAACCGAAGACTTCTCTGAATTTCTTGTTGTCGGCCTTGGCGTCTACTGCAGCAACGACCAGAATGGCATCGTCTTTACCCTACGGAAGGACAAGGTTTTGGCTATACGGGCAGGAATTACCCCAATCGCCGCCGCCGCCATCTCTACGGTAGCGCTGGAAGTGGCGAACTCCAGTACATCCTGCTCTTTGTTAAACGTACGGAAATGTTCTTTTACACTTACAATCGACATGAGCCTTGCTTCCTTTCTGAAAGTTCACTTTTTTTCATATTGGTTTACATTTTAACTTGTTTTTTATGAATGGGCAAAACATTCCTAATCTAGCATCCAAGCATTTTTGGCTCAAGGGCATTAAATAATACAAAAACAGGATAGAGGTGAGGACAGATGAGGTTTGAGGAGATCAAGGGGGCTTATGATTGCATTGTATGCCTGGGAAGCTCTTGCGAACCGGCAGCGCATTTGCGCAGAAGGGGGTTAAGGACTTTTTCATCGCCTCTGGACTGGGTCGTTTCGTTATCCCTTACAGATGTGAACCTACTGCTCAGCCGACCATTCCCGGAATACATGGAGCTGCCGAATGAGGTGCCGGACGAAGGGGATGATGTCTTCGTGGAGAATGAAGTTGTAATGCCGGTCCGATCGTATTTTATAAAAGATTACTATTATTATGTGATTTCCGTTCATGATTTTCCTATTCTCGAGGAGCAGGAGTGGGGCTCCGTGTATCCGGGCTTTAAGGATAAAATCGACATGTGCAGCCAGCGCTTGCTGGATCAGCTGATTGTCAGCCGGAAGGCGTTGTTCATCCGCTGGGGAAGTACTTATGAAGAGTCACTGCAGCTTCAAAAAGCGCTGGGCTCGTTAACGTTGGGAACCTTCCATATGCTGATCGTAAACGGAGTGGACGGACTGGATTCAGTGATTGATAACGAATGGGGACTCCCCGGCATCAGTTCACTGAGCATTCCGAACCGGGCCGGGGATAATGAGACCTGGGACTATATTCTGGAGGGTATTAGTCTGAGATAAAGCCTGCCGCGAGTGAATTGATAAGTTCTGAGGACAGCACATCGTGGCGACTGCTTCCTCCTTTTGCTGTTAATCGGACAAGCCCAGCCCTTTGCCCTGGACCATCCAATCCTCCCTTCCCCGATTCACAACTCTCCGGAATTTATGCTGATCTTTTGGAGCAGAGTAACCAATAGATCTGCTTCCTCCTCCGTTAAATTGGCCGAAAGCTTGCGGTTAAGTTCATCCATTATAGCTTGAAATACCGGTGCGAACTCAAGTGTCTTAGCGGTCGGATACAGTAGCGAAGAGCGCCGGTCTTTCGGATCGGTTCTCCGTTCAATATAACCCAAATGCTCAAGATGTTTGACGGACCGGGCGGTTGTTGCTTTATCGAACTTCATCTCATTTGTCATTTGATCCTGGGTAATTCCAGGCTGGCCAAGGATCAGCTTAAGAAAGCTGTGCTGCCCGCCGCTGCCGATCCCATAAGGAGCCAACTCCCGGGCTAAATATTTCTGGTTTTGACGCTGAAGGTTGGAAATCAACTTGCCAATCGGTTCTTTTTTCAAAAATGACACCTCTTTAGGTTAAATGCTGTTGCACCCCTTTATCTGTTCAAAATATTACAACAAAGTCGTTGCGTGCGCAACTAATTTGCGGTACACTGGGGAATGTCTGATAGTTGCGCGTGCAACTATCTCTAAAAACTGATTCAAGAGGGTGTTAGTTATGAGTTCCATTGCCGCAACCTATCAGGATGATGCCGCCATCCAGAAGAAACGCTGGAGTATCCTGATCGTCTTAAATCTTTTTACCTTTATGTCAACGCTCGATGGAAGTATTGTCAATATTGCCTTGCCCGTGCTGGTGAAGCAGCTGAACTTGCCGGTGGCTCAGGTGGAATGGGTAACGACAGGGTATCTGATGGCTATTTGCGCAGTCATCCTGCTTTTCGGGAAGCTTGGAGATATGCTTGGCAAGATCCGGATTTTCAAAATCGGCACGATCGTCTTTATCATTGGCTCAATGCTCTGCGGTCTGAGCACAAGTCTGCCGTTCCTTATAATATCGCGCGTGATTCAGGCGATCGGGGCCTCCATGACTATGGCGAACAGTCAGGGGATTGTGACGGATATTTTCCCGGCTACAGAGCGGGGCAAAGCGCTGGGGCTTATCGGCACCTTCGTATCGCTGGGCAGTATCGCCGGACCGAGTCTGGGCGGGATTATTGTTTCAACACTGGGCTGGGAATATATTTTCTGGGTAAACCTTCCGATTGGCCTGATTGCCGTTGTGCTTGGATGGAAGGTTCTGCCTAAGGATCTGGTACGGGTAAAATCGCAAATCGACATTCCCGGAAGCATGCTGTTCGCGGTGTTTATCCTAACGCTGTTTGCCGGACTGCTGCTCGGGCAGCAGCTTGGGTATGGGGATGCCCGCATCCTCACGGCGCTGCTCATCGCAGTTGCTGCATTTATTGCTTTTATTACCGTGGAATTGCGCCGCGCGGAGCCGCTGCTGCAGCTGTCGCTGTTCAAGAACCCCTTATTTTCACTCAGCATTTTGTGCGCGTTTCTCGTGTTCGTGGCCAACTTTTGCTTCAACATCATTGCCCCGTTCTATGCGCAGAACATGCTGAATCTGTCGCCTTTTTACGCCGGATTTCTGCTTATGCTGTTTCCGATCTGCATGGTGGTGGTTTCGCCGGTCAGCGGAGCCTTGTCCGATAAGATCGGTTCCGAGTTCCTGACCTTTGCCGGATTAATCGTGATGGTTATCGCCCAGTTTGGGCTGGCCCGGCTGCATGACGGAAGCTCTGTGCTATTGGTCGGATTGTGGATCGCGATGCTCGGTGTCGGCAGCGGCTTGTTCCAATCGCCCAACAATTCACTTATCATGTCCAAAGTGCCGCGGACACAGCTCGGTTCCGCAGGCAGTGTCAACTCGCTGGTCCGCAATGTGGGCATGGTTGTCGGCATCACCATCGCCACCTCCATCCTGTTTAATGTGATGAGCAGTAAGGCAGGGCATCGGGTAACCGATTTGGTTCCGGGCCGTCCGGATATTTTCCTCTCGGGGATGCATGTTGTGTTTATGACTTCCTCGGCAATTTGTCTGGTTTCGGCATTGCTTACCGGTTGGCGGCTGATCACGGTAAGAAGAGACAAGAGAGCGGCAGCTTAAGTAGACCGGCTAAGACAAGCCATAGGCGCTTTCACACCTTTTTTCACAAAAAATAGAGATTGCTGTCACAAAATAATCCGCCCGGTTGTCTACAGTATTGTAAACACATTGAGGAGGAGATTATGATGAGTTTGAGATTCAATTACAGAGAAGTGAACGCGCCCGCTTTCCGGGCAATGATGTCGCTGGAGCAGCATACCGCAGGCCGGGGCAGCGATAAGCTCCTGACTGAACTGGTCAAAATACGGGTATCTCAGCTGAACGGCTGCGCCTTCTGTCTGGATATGCACGCCAAGGATTTGCTGAAGCTGGGGGATTATCAGGATAAACTGCTGCTGGTCACGGTATGGCGCGAGGCGCCGATCTTTACGGATAAAGAGAGAGCTTTGCTTGAGCTTGCCGAAGCTGTCACACATATCAGTGAAGCCGGCGTGCCCCTCGATGTATATGAGAAGGTCCGGGAGCATTTCAGCGAAGAAGAATTTGTTGATTGGATTATGGCGATCAATACGATCAATTGCTGGAACCGGTTAGCGATTTCTACAGGAATGTATCCGGGAGCTGTCCTCTAAGTCGCTGAGGATAACATCAGGAGTAGGAGGGGAAGTGCCGTTGAAACCACAAAGCAACGAGACCGGCACAAAGTTAACTGCATCTCAAGCACCGGGGATGGAGGAGCTGTTTCTCAGTTACAAGGCTTACGCCTTCTCCATAGCTTACCGGATGCTCGGAACAGCGGTTGATGCGGAGGATGCGGTGCAGGATTGCTTCGCCGAGCTGCAGCGGCGTGATCGGACCGGCATTCACAATATGAAGGCCTATGTGGCAAAAGGCATTACCAACCGCTGCCTGAATATGCTGAACTCGGCGCGCAGCCGTAGAGAGACCTACATCGGCGAGTGGCTGCCTGAGCCGGTAAGCGAGCCTTATGACGGACCTGAAGCCGCAGTGGAACGTAAGGATACGCTGTCGTATGCGTTTCTGGTGCTGCTTGAGCGGCTATCGCCCACTGAACGGGCGGTATTTGTACTGCGTGAAGCCTTCCAGTACGATTATGGGGATATCGCAGAAATGCTGGGCAAAGCGGAAGCCAATTGCCGGCAAATCTTTAGCCGGGCCAAGCGCACGCTTCAGGCCGAGCCTTCTGCAGCCATGGCCGGGTCCGGGACAGGAATGGCGAGGTCTGGCCTGCTGCGGCGCTTTACCGAGGCTTTTACCGCTTATGATGTCAGTGCGATGCTGGAACTGCTGTCCGATCATCCCGTGCTTATTGCCGACGGCGGCGGCCAGGATGTCCATACGATCCTTAGGCCGATGGTTGGCCGCAAGGGAGTGCTGGCGCTGCTGACCTCGCGCCGGGTGCTGAACCGGCTGCGGGAATTGGAGCCGTCTGTAGAAACCGTCAACGGCGAAGACCAACTGGTATTCAGGCAGGATGGCGAGGTTAAAGCCGTGCTATGTCTGGTGCTGGAAGGGGAGCAGATTCAGAGCTTCTATCTGGTTGTAGGACCGGAAAAGCTGGGTCATGTCTTCTAAGCCGTGAACTGTTCTATCACCCGGTTGGTTTACAAAAAGAGCGCCGCCCACCTTATGAGGTGAGGCGGCGCTTTTGTGCAAATATAAGAATTTATCTGCTTCACGCTATAAATTATCCTTCTATTTCTCGATGAAACGGATACCGTCCTTTTGAGGACGGCGGATGCCGTTTCCACTTGGAATATTAGTTCTTAAAGCTGTGAATTGGAGCGGGAATACGTCCGCCCCGGTTCACGAACCCGGCGCAGTTAAAAGGATTCACGGCCATCACCGGGGCGTAGCCGAGCAGACCGCCAAATTCGACCATCTCGCCGACTTCCTTGCCGATAACCGGGATCAGGCGGACGGCGGTTGTCTTGTTATTGACCATGCCGATTGCGGCTTCATCAGCGATAATGCCGGAGAGGGTTTCTTTGCTGGTGCTGCCCGGAATGGCAATCATGTCGAGGCCGACGGAGCAGACACAGGTCATCGCTTCGAGCTTCTCCAGCGTCAACGCACCGCGCTGAACAGCCTGGATCATTCCATGGTCTTCACTGACCGGGATGAACGCGCCGCTAAGTCCGCCGACATAAGAGGAGGCCATGACGCCGCCTTTTTTGACATTATCGTTCAGGATGGCAAGCGCTGCCGTGGTGCCGGGTGCTCCGGCTTCCTCGAGACCCATAACCTGGAAAATCTCGGCGATGGAGTCACCGACCAAAGGGGTGGGTGCCAGCGACAGATCAATGATGCCGAACGGCACATCCAGCCGTTTGGAGGCTTCCTGTGCAACAAGCTGTCCTACACGGGTCACCTTGAAGGCGGTTCGTTTGATCGTCTCGCACAGCGTTTCAAAGTCCTGGCCCTTTACTTCTTCCAGTGCGCGCTTGATGACACCAGGGCCGCTGACCCCAACGTTGATCACGCATTCCCGCTCGCCCACGCCGTGAAAGGCTCCGGCCATGAAGGGGTTGTCCTCAACGGCGTTGCAGAAGACAACCAGCTTGGCGCAGCCGATGGAATCACGGTCCTTGGTGCGTTCCGCCGTCTGGAGGATGATGTCGCCCATTAGCTTCACGGCATCCATATTGATCCCGCTGCGCGAGGAGCCTACATTCACAGAGGAACAGACTCTTTCCGTCACAGCCAGCGCTTCTGGGATACTGTCGATCAGAATCCGGTCGCCTTTGGTGCAGCCTTTCTGCACAAGCGCCGAGAAGCCGCCGATAAAGTTGACGCCCACCTCTTTGGCCGCCTTGTCCAGAATCTCGGCAACCGGAACATAAGTATCCGTATGCACGGAACCGGCTGCAATGGAGATTGGGGTGACGGAGATCCGTTTATTGACAATCGGTACGCCGAATTGCCGCTCCAGATCTTCCCCGGTCTTCACCAGCTTCTCAGCGGACCGGGTGATTTTGTCATACACATTCTGGTTAAACACCCGCAAATCCGTATGGGCACAGTCCATCAGGCTGATTCCCATCGTAATGGTGCGGACATCCAGATTCATTTCGCGGATCATTTTATTCGTTTCCTGCACTTCCACAAGTGAAATCATCCCTATCTCTTCCTTTCGCTGCTAGCTAAATGCGGTGCATAATATTGAAAATGTCCTCGTGCTGGAGCTTGATTTCAACGCCGATTTCTTCGCCCACCTGCTGCAGGTCCTCCACAATCTCTTCAAAGGACTTGCTTGGCGCAGAAATATCAACAATCATCATCATGTTGAAATAGTCCTGCACAATCGTCTGCGAAATGTCGAGAATGTTCAGATTGTGGCCTGCAAGGTAGGTACAGACTTTGGCGATAATCCCTACTTTGTCTTTTCCCAGTACTGTTATAATCCCCTTCAATGAAAAAGCCTCCTATTTATCTATTCTCTGTTCATCCGCCGCATTAACGGAATGAACCGTTGCATTTATTATTGCAAATGATGTTGTAGTCATCAACCAAAGGTTTTTTGTCAGTCTGATCATAAATTTGATCTTATGCCCTAATTTCATTAGAATACAGTTGACAGTGTTAAAAATATATGATCAACTAATAGATTGACATGATCGTCTGAAGGAGTAACCATGACAACTAGAAAATACAAAGAGCTGGTTGAGCAGCGTACCAGGCAAACCCTGCAAAAGTGGTCGGAACAGCCAGACGTCGAGGAAAAGGAAATCTACCGCTTTTTGCATAATTTAAAGGGCACGGCCGGAACGGTAGGCCTTCACCTGGTGGAGGAGTATGCCGGCAGCACATTGCTTTATTTCTCGGATGAATCTTATAAAAATTGGACAGAGGCCGAGTGGGGGGATTATTTGTATCCTTTGCTGGGGCTTTTTGATGAGCAATTGATGAACTCAGCAATACCTGTCCCGGGTTTGCAAGCGGCAATGTTGCCTGACGGCAAGAAGCAATACGAAATTCTGCTCATTGATGATGATGTAGAGCTTGTAGCCTTTTTAAGGGAATCGCTGGAGAAGCAGTCCTATTTTGTGAGTATTGCATTATCCGCCGAACGGGGACTCAAAATTTTTTATGAAAGTAAGCCGGACATGATCCTGCTGGATATCCTGCTGCCCGATCAGAGCGGGATTGATGTCCTGAAACAAATCATCGGCAAGGCGAAGAAAGAGCGTATTCCGATTATTATCGTCAGCGGTGAACATTCCAAGGATGTCCAGATGTATGCCTATTCGCTGGGGGTGATGGATTATATTCCGAAGCCTGTAGATATTGATTTGTTCCTGGTACTCATTAAGAACCGCTTTGAGCTGAAGCTTGAATGGCAAAAATCCATAATCGTGGATGAGCTGACCGGGGCTTTTAACCGCAAATATTTTAATCAAACGATGAAGCAGCTGATCTCCGATTTCAAGCGGACCGCGCGGACATTTTCGCTTGCGCTTATGGACCTGGATTACTTTAAACATGTGAATGACAGCTACGGCCATCTGGTCGGAGATGAGGTGCTTCAGACTTTTTCCGGGCTGGTACAGAAATCAATCCGGGTGGAGGATACATTCTGCCGCTATGGCGGTGAAGAGTTTGCCCTGTTCATGCCCAATACCGGTGCCGCATCGGCCATGCTTGTCATCGAGCGGATTCAGCAGCAGTTCTCTTTGAAAGAGTTTTGGGCCAAAAATGAACGATTTAATGTTTCCTTTTCCGCCGGGATCACAGAGGTAACGGAATCTCACCTCAATGCCGATAAACTTATTGATGAAGCAGATCAGGCGCTGTATGCCAGCAAACATGCCGGCAGAAACCAGACCACTTTGTATGACGAGCATTTGCCGGCAGGTAAGCTGGAGTCGGTTCTGAATGTCATCATCGTCGACGATGATCCGCTGATCCGCAGAATAGTGACCCATCAGTTCCAAGCTTGGGAGCCGGAGAGCATTGCCAGAGTGAAAGTAAGCAGCTATTCTAACGGCCCGCAGTTTCTCCAGTCGGATTGGTATGCTCCCGAGGAGAAATTTATCATCCTGCTTGATGGTATTATGCCGGAGCTGGATGGGCTGGAGGTGCTTGAGCGGATCCGCGGCAGTTATCCGGAAGTGAATATTCTCGTGATCATGCTGACCGGGCGGAACGACCAGCGGGATATTATACATGCCCTGCAAATGGGCGCCGACGATTATGTCATTAAGCCGTTTCACTTGCCGGAGCTGCTCATTAGAATTGAACGGCTGGCCCACAGATTTTTGTTCTGAAACATTTAGCGCTGAAACGCTGATAATGGTTTAGGGTACATTGAAAGGTGAGAGAGAAAGATGCAAAAAGTACTTGTAGTAGATGATGAAGATGTTCTGCGCATGCTGATTGAAGATACGCTGGAGGACCTCGAAGATGTGGAGATTCGTACCGCTGAAAATGGGGTTGAGGCACTTGCCAAGCTATCAGATGATCTCTACGATCTGGTGATATTGGACTATATGATGCCGGAAATGACCGGTATTGAAGTTTTGTCTGAATTGGACGAGGACATGAAGAACTCCACGCCGATAATGATGCTGACCGCCAAGGCGCAGGAAATGGACCGGAGCAGAGCCAGGGAGGCGGGCGCGCGTTATTTCATGCCTAAGCCGTTTAGTCCGACAGAGCTCCTGCAGATCGTGGAGGGTATCCTTGGTGAAAAGAAAAAAATTCGTTAATTTGAGCATCAAAGATAAATATTTCCGCATTATTTCAGGCTTATTTGTTCTCATCGTACTGACTGGCCTGCTCTTGTTCTTCTATATATCTTCTCAGCAGAACAAGTTGAGCCATGACCGTGAAGTGCTGCAGAACAAGGCGGAGACGATCAATGAACTGGCAACAACACTGAATGATGTTTTTTTTCGGGTGAGAGGCTACACGGCGCTGAAAAATGATAATGAGCTGAAGCTCGC
Organism: Paenibacillus sp. FSL L8-0340; assembly: GCF_038593145.1. NCBI lineage: Bacteria > Bacillati > Bacillota > Bacilli > Caryophanales > Paenibacillaceae > Paenibacillus > Paenibacillus sp. FSL L8-0340. Next base: position 4,817,040 of record NZ_CP151967.1, on the reverse strand, counting down.
CTATGAAGCGCTGCAGAAGCTGGGGGAAGTCCTTAATACGTATTCCCTGCTGAAGCTGTCCCCGGAAGAATTGCAGTTCAAGGACCAATTGACGGCATACAGTCAAAATTATCAAAAGGTTACGCTGCCTAAGGCGATCGCTCTGGTTGAGCAAGATAATTATGTTGCGCTGCGGGCGCTGGCACAGGATGGCAACACCCAGGCGGTAAATAAATTCCTTTCATACACGAAGCAATACAAAGCGCGTTCAGATGCACAATTGAACGAAATGGCTGCCGATTCCATTAAGCAAGCTAATAGGTTTACCATTGCGGCGTTCGTATTAAGCAGCTTCCTGCTGCTTCTATTCACCCTGATGATCTGGAGGATTCTAAAGGTTCTCATTGATCCGATCGTGAAGCTGGAAGAGGCAACGATTTCGCTTGCGGAAGGCCGGTCTGTATTGCTAAGCAAGCTTCAGCGGCAGGATGAAATCGGCCGGCTCTATGAAGCATTCCTGAATATGGCGAGAAGCATACAGGACAAAGAAGAAGAGCTGACGATGCAGAACGAAGAACTGCATGCGCAGCAGGATGAGCTTCAGGATCAGCAGTTTAAGCTGGAACGGTCTTTAAGCGAGATCGAGAGCATGATGAAGGCGCTGGATCAGTCCTCCGCAGTCGCTATTCTTTCGAACAAAGGCATATTCACCTATGCTAATGAGAATCTGAGCGAGTATACGGGGTATAAGAACCCGGAGATCATCGGTTACACCTTCAGGCTGTTCGAGCTCTATAATATTTCAGGTGATCAGGCGCAGCAAATTCTCCGCAAGCTGACCACGGGCGGGGTATGGAGCGACGAGATTCAGATTCGGGCCAAGGACGGTTCGGTGATCTGGCTGCATTTGACGGCGATGCCTTATCTGAATGATGAAGGCCATGTCTACCAGTACATTCTCATCGCCAACAATATTTCTTCCATGAAAAGTGTGCAGCAGGAGCTGGCGGATACCCTGAAAAAGACGGAACAAACCAAGATTCTGCTGGAGCGGAGCAATCAGCTTAACCATGACATTACCTATACTCTGGACAAGCAGGAGTTCGCCGAAAAGTTTATCCGGTTTATGAATGAGCAATATGCGTTCGACTCGAGCTTTTTCCTGATGGTCAAAGACAAAATTGCTGTCGTTAAAGGCGTACCTCTTGAGAATGTGGAACGTTATCTTGATAGTGATAATAATGATATGCTGTTCCGCATGCAAACGGAGAAATCCTATATTACAAAACGTCCGGCATCCTTACGGGAGCAGGGTATTTCTCCAGAAGGCATATATTCCTATGATTACTACACAACGGTTATCAATGCTGATGATGAGGTGCTGGCTGTATTCTGCGGTACCCGGATCGGACATTCCTTTGGCGAAGAAGAAACCGACGAGATTCAAGGCATGATGAACCGGGTGGCGCTGGCCATTGAGCGGCTGTTCATGTATGAAGAAATAGAAGATGGCCGGATGCTGAACAGGGACATTGTCAATAACGTCAATGAAGGAATTCAGTTTGTCCAAATGGACGGAACGATGCTGCAGATGAATAAAGCCCTTGGCCAGCTGTTCGGGTACGATGAATGGACTGAAGGGGAAGTAGTCCTTAAGGAACGCTGGACAGAACATTTCATCCACAGGGCCAATGAGCAGGATGATCTGCGGCTGTTCTACCAAACGGCGATGTCCGAAACATTTTTTGACTCTAGCACGATCAAATATTCCATTGGCACGGAAGCGATGAAACATGTGGAGGTATATGCTATTCCGGTATTCCGCCGTGAGATCCGCTTCGGTACGTTGTTTGTGCACCGGAACATTACCCGGGAATATGAGCTGGATCTGATGAAATCCGAACTGGTCAGCACGGTCAGCCATGAGCTGCGGACACCGTTATCCAGTGTGCTCGGCTTCACAGAGCTGCTGTTATCCAGAACAATGAAGCCGGAGAAGCAGCTGAAATATCTGGAGACCATTCATAGGGAGGCGCACCGGCTGACCGATCTGATCAATGATTTTCTGGATCTGCAGCGGATGGAGTCAGGCACCCAGCAGTACAATGCCGAGCCTGTCAATCTGAGCTCGCTTGTCCTTGGCGTCATTGACCAGTACAAACTGAGTGGCACCCACCATATTCTGCTGGAGGATGCAGCGCGGAATGCAGAGGTGGAAGTGGACAAGGACAAGATTGTCCAGGTACTGACCAACCTGCTTAGCAATGCGATCAAGTTCTCACCGAACAGCAATGAGATCAAGGTGCTGCTGCATAATGAACCCGAGCGGATTGTTGTGGAGATCCAGGATCACGGGCTGGGGATTCCTAAGAATCAGATCGGCCATTTGTTCCAGAAATTCAGACGCGTAGACAACAGCGCATCCAAACGGATCGGCGGAACAGGTCTAGGCCTGGCCATCTGCAAGGAAATCATTGAGAAGCAGAAGGGTGCGATCGGCATTGATTCGGTGGAAGGCGAAGGCACCACTGTATGGTTCAGTCTTCCGGTTCTGAATCATAGCGGCAGCCGGCATGAAGATGAGCCTTATAAATGGAATTCGGAGAAGGAAGCGAAGCCAAACGTAATGATTGTAGAGGATGATTACAGTCTTTCCCTGCTGCTGTCGGAGGAACTGAAGGGCAAAGGCTTCCGGGTGACACATCATTATCATCCACAGCAGGCGTTTGATCAGGCACTGAAAACACCTTTTGTAGCGATTGTCGTGGATCTGATGCTGGGGGATGAGCTGGATGGCTGGGACCTGATCCGCATGCTGAAGGATGATGAGCGGACAGCGAACGTTCCGATAGTTATTTCCTCGGCGCTGGACAAAACAGATAAAAGTCTGATGAACAATGTTCAGAAGTATTTGACCAAACCTTATCCCCCTGGTGATCTGTCGGTTACCCTGCAGGAAATCATAGCGATTGAACAGGGAACTGGAGAAGTGCTGTTTCCGGACAGCGGTCATGATGGGGAATAGGAGAATTATTTTGGAGCAGCAAGAACAGGCCATGCACAAAAGGCCTGTTTTTTTTCTTGAAAAAAAGCTTGCCTTAAAGTGGACTCTAAGGCTTATAGTGGGAGGGAATGCGGACAACCATACAGGGATGAAAGGGAGGAATTGCAATGAAGTACAGTTATTTGGGAAAATCGGGTTTAAAGGTCAGCCAATTATGTCTCGGCACGATGAATTTTGGCCCGGAGACCGGGGAGAAAGACGCCTTCAGGATCATGGATGCCGCATTGGATGCCGGCATTAACTTTTTTGATACTGCGAATGTCTATGGCGGCCAGGAACGGCGCGGCTGGACCGAAGAGATTATCGGACGCTGGTTTCAGCAGGGGGGCGGACGGCGCGAGAAGGTGGTGCTGGCGACCAAGGTTTACAATGACATGCTTGATGAGCAGGACGGTCCCAATTCAGGTTCGGGGTTATCCGCTTATAAGATCAGACGACATTTCGAGGGCTCGCTGAAACGTCTGCAGACCGATCATATTGAGCTGTACCAAATGCATCATATTGACCGTAATGTTTCCTGGGAAGAGTTATGGGGTGCTTTTGAAATCCTGGTCTCCCAGGGCAAGGCGGATTATATCGGTTCCAGCAACTTTGCCGGCTGGCATATCGCACATGCTCAGGCGCAGGCGAAAGCGCGCCACTTCCTGGGCCTGGTCTCCGAGCAGCATCTGTACAATCTGCTCGAACGGACGCCGGAGCTTGAGGTGCTGCCGGCATCGCAGGAACTGGGACTTGGCGTCATCCCGTGGAGTCCGCTTGCGGGCGGTCTGCTCGGCCGCAACGCGCTGGCCAAGACCGGTGTGCGCAGCGCCCGCTCCGCCAAGCTGGAGCAGCACCGCAGCCAGCTGGAGCAGTTCTCTGCCCTCTGCAAGGAGCTTGGCGAGCATGAGGACCAGGTAGCTTTGGCGTGGGTGCTGGCGAATCCAGCCGTGACTGCGCCCATCATCGGACCGAGAACTATCGAACAGTTCGAGGATTCGCTGCGCGTGACTGAGATCATTCTGGATGAAGTCACGCTGAAGAAGCTGGATGAAATATTCCCGGGACCGGGACGTCCGGCTCCGGAGGCCTACGCCTGGTAAACCATTCAGCAAGATTCTGATAGAGTGGGGATATGTCCGAACACCGGGCATATCCTTTTTTTTGGTCTCTTTAGTGGGAAACCGAGGAGACCACAGCAAACTCGCCTTCTTCAGTGATTTCAGCATAAGCTACAGCCTGCGGGCCCGAATATCCCAGTTTGCGCAGCTCGCCGTCCAACCAGGCCTCGTCATGGCCAAGTTCCCTTAGCGTACGCCGCTGAATGATCCCGTCCTCAATAATACTCTGGGGCAGCGTGGTTTCCTGTATGGAAACAGCCAGGTCTTCGCGGGTGGCTGCCTCGAATTGCGGCTTTTTCATAATGCTCAAAGAACCATTCGTCTCATAGATGGCATAAGCGACCTCACTGACAGAGAAAGTATCCTTAGCCCGCAGCATCATCCGCAGCTGGTCGAAGTCAAGGTTGTTCTTGCGCAGCTTGACCAGATCGATCTCTCCGTCACGGATCAGAAATTCCGGTTCGCCCTCAAGCGGTTTGCGGAGCGCGCGGATTCGCTGGGTAACCTTCTCGAACGTCAAGGATAATACGGTCCAAACAGCCAGTGTAAAGATCAGCATCAGCACGGAATTTTCTGGTGTATATATGGTGTCCCCGACCAAATCGCCCAGAATCACCGCAGAGATAAAGTCAAAAGGCGTCAAGGCGGAGATTTCCTTCTTTCCCAGCAATCTTGTCATTGCCCATAACCCGATAAAACCCGCGATCAGCTTGATAAATATCGCTCCGTATTCCATTTGGTACCCACCCTCAACTAAACGATTTATAATCTAAGAGTGTTTAACCATTAGGCTTTCGAATGTAACATTTCTCTGAAAGGTGAATCCGTGTGGTGCTCTGTGATAAGCTATCCTTATGAACCGTTAATGGAGTGAGTCTAGCAGACGTGAAAGGAGCACAGAGATGCTTTTTTACCTGATTTCAATATTGGTGGTACTGGCGGACCAGGCTGCAAAATGGATGGTGCGGTTAAACATGCAGCTGGGGGAGACCATTCCGTTCTGGAACCCTTACGTGCAATTTACTTATTATGAGAACAGTGGTGCGGCCTTCAGTTCTTTTCAGGGTTTTGGGAAGTATTTCTCGATTGTTGCGGCAGTATTTGTAGTCGCGATTTTTTATTACCGTCGCAAAGGAGTGCTGCGAGGACCCTTGCTTGAAGCCGCCAGCGGATTTTTGGTGGGGGGTGCTATCGGCAATGCAATAGACCGCGTAATTTTCCATCAGGTTACGGATTTTCTTGTATTCGGGGAAGGCGGCGGCATCATGAATCTGGCCGATCTGGCAATCAATGCCGGCGGCATCCTGATCGTGATCCATCTGATTATTGATCAGGTGAAGAGCAGCACGGCCAAGAGAAGACGGGTGAAAGGCAGCGGCACCGGACAGGCGTGACTGTTCTTACCCCCGGTTTTAAGTATAGGGTTGTCCAATTAGTCATTATTATGACTATGGACAACCCTATTTCTTTGGGATTTACTGATCGTTTGCTGCAATACATCGAACCTTTATTCCAGCGGACCGGCGTTTGATTCAAGTTCCCCGATGGCCCATTCGCAAAAGGCTACAGAAGATTCCATATCCATAACCCGCTTGCGCAGCAGCAAATACCGCCCGAACGTCGTTGCCTTAAGCTCGCGGGTTTCTCCGCGCTCCTGGCACAGGGCTTCATTGGCTTTAATCATGAGGTTATACCGGTCCAGCTCACTCCTGCAGAATTCCGCGCGCCTTACCAGTAACGCCTTAGCCTCCTCTGGTCTTGCGAGCCACAGGCTGTACAGCTTGAAATGCAGTTCGTCCCGCAACACGGGAGGATCAGCCGGCGTCTCAACCCACTCCCGCAATTGTTCAAGTCCTTTTTCTGTGATCGTATATATTTTTTTATCCGGCTTATCTGACTGCTCGATGCGCTCGTAGGAGATGTATCCCTTCTGCTCCATACTTACCAGCAGAGGATAAATTTGACTATGGCCCGCACGCCATAGCGGCTTAATGCTTTGCGTTAACTCGTATCCGGACAGCGAGTTGGCAGTCAGCAGGGCAAGGAGCCCGTAAGACAGAGTATTCATTACTATGAGTTCCTCCAATCTAAATTAATCCGTTTTCATCAGGAGTATTACTGCTATGTCATCATTGACATATTGTAGATTCGATTATAACATTATTTAAGTTAACTCACCTATGTAAAAGTAGACATATAAATAATGGGGGAACTGCCATGGAAGAGAACCATGAACAACGAGGCAAAGTTCCTTTTTGGCCGATTATGATTGCCATATTCTTCGGGAACTTTGTCTCTGTCTTAAGCACCACAACGATTAACATTGCTGTTCCCCTACTAATGAATCATTTCCATACCGGCTTGCACACGATGCAATGGATGGTTACCGGCTTTATGCTGGCAACAGGTGTAACGGCACCTTTGGCCGGTTATCTTGGCGGCAGATTCAGTTATAAGAGACTTTACTTGTTCGCTTTATCGGGCTTTACACTTTTCTCCCTGTTATGCGCCGTATCGGGTAACCCGTTGATGCTGATCATTTTCCGGATGCTTCAAGGCTCATGCAGCGGACTGATTATGGCCTGCACGATGACGATTATCTTTCAGGTCATTCCGATTGAGCGCCGGCCCTTCGCCGTCAGCCTGTGGTCGCTGTCCGCAATGGTTGCGCCGGCCATCGGGCCGACCTTCAGCGGCTGGCTGCTGCAGTATGCCAGCTGGCACTGGCTGTTCCTGATTAATATCCCGGTGGGACTTGTCGCTATTATATTAACCCAACTGTTAATCCCTTACTACCGGATGAATGTACCGAAGTCATTCGATGTTCCCGGCCTGATTACGGTGGTGACGGGCAGCCTCGCGCTTCTGACTGCTTTTAGCCAAGGCAGCAGCTGGGGTTGGGGTTCCTGGAGAACTCTATTGTTAATCGCTGCCGGGATCGTTCTTCTCCTCTTGTTTGTCCTGCGTGAATTGCGGACGGAAGTGCCGCTGCTGAATCTGCGCGTATTTCAGAACCTGCGGTTCACGGCTATGCTGTGCATCTATAGTCTGGTAACGGTGGCGATGTATGCCGGCACTTACTTAACACCGCTTTTCCTGCAGACTGTGCAAGGCGCCACGACGCTCAAAACAGGACTGATTCTGCTGCCCTCATCCATCCTGCTGGCATTGTTAAGCCCGGTTGTGGGCAAGCTGTATCCCAAGTTCGGTCCGGTGAAGCTGATTTCCGCAGGAATTGCTTTTATCTTTGCCGGTTTGTTTATGCTGAGCAGGCTGCATGTGGATGTTTCGCACAACTTTATTTTGTGGGCGATGGTTGTGCGTAATCTGGGGATCGGTCTGGCCAATGTCCCAAGCAGCACGGCATCCATGGAGGAGATTCCGGTGGAATGGTCAGGTCATGCAACTTCGATCAACAACTGGGTGCGCAATGTATTAAGCTCATTGGCCATCGCCGTATTTACCTCGCTCTTGTCGAGCAGATCCGGGATTCACTCCAAAGAGCTCGTAGCGTCCGGTGCAGCGAGTTCCGATTCGATCACCCTACTCTCATTTACAATGGGAGTAAATGATGTATTTGTCGTTGCTGCCATCATCGTGCTGTTTGGTTTTCCGCTCATGCTTCTGCTGCGCCGCAAAGGGAGAACAACGCCTCTCCAAATGCAGAACCATGTCCGTAAGATCGCGAATCAGTAATCAAAAGCTGAATATTAAGTATCATTTTATCTAATGCAAGTTATCATTAATTGTAATGAAGCTGCTTAAATCGGGGTCATTTACTCTGATTTAAGCAGCTTTTATGCGTTTTATAGACAATATTACTAATAAACCCAAATTTTATGATAAGGAGAGTTCGTTGATCGTTTCATCTAATTATGATAGCCTGATCACATGAGGTTAAGAGGGAACTAGATTTCATGTTAAGGAGAGGTCGATATTGGTGCAACTACAAGTTACGAACAGTCCATTTAACGAGAACCAGGTTGAGCTTCTGAACCGCCTTCTGCCGACGTTGACAGAGACGCAGCAGATCTGGCTCGGCGGATATTTGTCCGCGTTGTCTTTGCAGGGAAATGCGGCAGCGGTTTCCACTGGTACGCCGCTGCAAGCAGAGGGGATTGCGGCAGTCGTCTCCCCGGCGGCACAGCCGCAAATCTCCCGCGAAGTGACGGTGCTGTTCGGTTCTCAGACCGGCAACTGCCAGCGTCTGGCGTCCAGCCTGTCCCGCAAGCTGGAGGAGCAAGGCTTCCAGGTTACTGTGTCGGCAATGAACGGCTTCAAGCCGAATGGTCTGAAGAAGGTCGAGAATCTGCTGCTGCTGGTCAGCACGCACGGCGAAGGCGAACCGCCGGATAATGCCCGGGCCTTCCATGAATTTATCTATAGCAAGAGAGCGCCCCAACTGGATCATTTGCGTTATTCCGTACTGGCGCTCGGCGACACCTCCTATGAGTTCTTTTGCCAGACCGGCAAGGATTTCGATCAGCGTCTCGCAGAGCTGGGCGGACGGCGTCTGAGCCCGCGCGTCGACTGTGATCTCGATTACGATGAACCGGTAGCGGAATGGTTCCAGCAGGTTATCAGCTCACTTAGCGGTCCGCAGAATGCAATGGCAATTGCTGAGGAAGCGGTACAGGCAGCTGAACATGCGGAGTCGCCGGATTCAGTCTACTCACGCAACCATCCTTTCCATGCTGAAGTGCTGGAAAATCTTAATCTGAACGGACGCGGCTCTGACCGCGAGACCCGCCATCTGGAGCTGTCGCTTGCCGGCTCCAATCTGAGCTTCGAGCCGGGTGACTCGCTGGGAGTGTACCCGGAGAATCATCCTCAGCTGGTGGCGGATATTATTGCCGCTATGGGCTGGAATAGCGATGAATCTGTTCCCCTTAATAAGAAGGGGGAGGAAGGCACTCTGCGTGAAGCGCTGCTGCGTCATTATGAAATTACAGTCCTGACGAAGCCGCTGCTGGAACAGGCGGCACAATTGAGCGCATCGGCAGGGCTTCATGCGCTGCTTGCTCCGGATCATCAGCAGGAGCTGAAGTCATATATCCAGGGACGTGATCTGCTGGATCTGGTTCAGGATTTCGCACCATGGGAAGTGCCTGCGCGCAGCTTTGTAACCATTCTGCGCAAGCTGCCCGCAAGACTGTATTCGATCGCTAGCAGTTATAACGCGAACCCCGATGAGGTTCATTTCACGGTTCGCGCGGTGCGGTACGAGTCACATGGCCGTGACCGTTACGGCGTCTGCTCGGTCCATTGCGCTGAACGGGTACAGCCGGGCGATACCCTCCCGATCTATATTCAGAACAACCCGAATTTCAAACTTCCGGCCAATTCCGAGGTTCCCGTGATTATGATCGGGCCGGGTACGGGGGTAGCCCCGTTCCGATCCTTCCTGGAAGAGCGGGAAGAGCAGGGCGCAAGCGGCAGAACTTGGCTGTTCTACGGCGACCGGCATTTCGTGACCGATTTCCTCTATCAGACGGATTGGCAGAGAATGCTTAAGGACGGCGTGCTGAACAAGCTGGACGTTGCGTTCTCCCGGGATACGGAAGAGAAAGTATATGTACAGCACCGCATTTTGGAACAGAGCCGTGAGCTGTATGCCTGGCTGCAGGAAGGTGCGCATGTGTATGTATGCGGTGACGAGAAGCATATGGCCCATGATGTTCATTCCGCACTGGTCACTGTGATCCAGCGGGAGAGCGGCTTAAGCCCGGAAGAGGCAGCAGCTTACCTGGAGCACATGCAGCAGGAACAGCGTTATCAGCGCGATGTGTATTAAGGGAGGAGAGGTTCAGCTATGGCGAATAATGAATCAGCGGTGAAGCCGATCGGCGGCCCGCCTAGTGATGTTGAACATATAAAGATCGAGAGTAACTACCTGCGGGGCGCACTTGTGGAGACACTGCGCAACCCGGTAACCGGAGGACTGCCAGAGGATGACAACCGGCTGCTCAAATTTCACGGCAGCTACATGCAGGATGACCGGGATTTGCGCAGTGAGCGTGAGCGTTCCAAGCTGGAGCCGGCCTATCAGTTCATGCTGCGTGTGGTGGCTCCGGGCGGAGTCGCTACTGCAGCACAGTGGCTGGTCATGGATGAGCTTGCCCATAAATACGGCAACGGCACACTCCGTTTGACGACACGACAAGCGTTTCAAATGCACGGTGTACTGAAATGGAACCTGAAAAAGACGATCAAGACCATTAACGATACGCTGATGACCACACTCGCTGCCTGCGGAGATGTCAACCGCAACGTGATGAGCGCCCCGAATCCGTATCAGTCCGAAACACATGCTGAAGTGTATGAATGGGCCCGGAAGATCAGCGATCATCTATCCCCGCGTACTCCGGCATACCATGAAATCTGGCTGGACGGCGAGAAGGTTGTGGACAGCAAGGCAGGCGTAGAAGTGGAACCGATCTACGGACCGGTCTATCTGCCGCGCAAATTCAAAATCGGTCTGGCAGTGCCGCCCTCCAATGACGTCGATGTCTTCTCCCAGGATCTTGGCTTCATCGCGGTATTGGAGGAAGGCAAGCTTGTAGGATTTAATGTTTCGGTTGGCGGCGGGATGGGCATGACGCACGGCGATACGAACACCTATCCCCAGCTTGGGCGGGTGATCGGCTTCTGCCGGCCGGAGCAGATGATTGAAGTGGCGGAGAAGACCGTCACGATTCAGCGTGACTATGGCAACCGCTCCGTCCGCAAGAATGCCCGTTTCAAATATACCATCGACCGGCATGGTCTGGATTGGTTTACGGGCGAGCTGCATCACCGGCTGGGCTGGCAGCTGGAGGCTGCCCGTGCGTTCCATTTCGACCATAACGGCGACCGTTACGGCTGGGTGAAGGGCATCAACGGTAAATGGAATTTGACGTTGTATATCCAAAGCGGGCGGATTCAGGACCAGGAAGGGTATCCGCTGATGACCGGACTGCGGGAGATCGCTAAGATACACACCGGGGATTTCCGTCTGACGCCGAATCAGAATCTGATTATTGGCAATGTAAGCAGTGCAAAGAAACGTAAGGTGGACGAACTTGCCCGGCAATACGGTTTGACCGACGGAGCGCAGCACACCGCTCTGCGGCGCAGCGCTATGTCCTGTGTAGCTTTGCCAACCTGTGGTCTTGCCATGGCCGAAGCGGAACGTTATCTTCCCCTCCTGCTCGATAAGCTGGAGCTGATCATTGATGAAGCGGGCCTCCGCAACGAAGAGATTGTCATCCGCATGACCGGCTGCCCGAATGGCTGTGCCAGACCGGCACTGGGGGAAATCGCCTTTATCGGCAAAGCTCCGGGCAGATATAATATGTATCTGGGTGCAGGCTTTACCGGAGACAGGCTGAACAAACTGTACAAGGAAAATATCGACGAGAATGAAATTCTTGAAACGCTGGAGCCTATTCTTCATCGCTTTGCCAAAGAACGCGCGGCGGGCGAACACTTCGGAGATTTTGTCATCCGCAGCGGCTATGTGAAGGCCGTCACCTCGGGGCTTAATTTCCATGACTGATTAACAAAGGAACCTGTTCTCCAATGCAATACGGAGGATGGGTTCCTTTTGTTTTGTGGGGGAAATGAGGATTGTACTAGAGAATTTCTACCCGCGATTCGCGGTTAATCTCATAATCGAAGAATGAATTTGGATTTTCGGCGGTTTTCTTACATAATATAAAGAGTACCCATAACATATCCAAGAGCCATTATAGTGAGTAATGCGTTCTGTACAGAAGAGGCGAATGTGATGATCATCATGAAATCGATGGAAGAGATCGGAAAAATGCGTGCAGCAGGCAAGATTCTTGCTGAATGCCACCGGCAAATTGCCGGAATGCTGAAACCCGGAATTACGACCTGGGAAATTGACCAGTTTGCCGAGAAGTTCATTCTTTCCCAAGGGGCAACACCTGAGCAAAAAGGGTATCATGGATATCCTTACGCAACCTGCGCATCCGTGAACGATGTAATCTGCCATGGCTTTCCCAAACATGAGCCGCTTAAAGACGGTGACATTGTAACGATTGATATGGTCGTGAACCTTAACGGCTGGTTGGCCGACTCTGCCTGGTCCTACGGGATAGGCAACATCAGCGATCAGGCAGCGAAGCTGCTGGAAACGACCAAGGAGTCACTGTTCAAGGGCATAGAGCAGGCAGTTGCAGGCAACCGGATTGGCGATGTCGCCCATGCCATTCAGGTATATGCCGAGTCGAACGGTTTCTCAGTCGTCCGTGATTTTATCGGGCACGGCATCGGCTCTGAAATGCATGAAGCCCCGGAGGTGCCTCACTACGGACCTGCAGGCAAAGGGCCGCGTCTTAAGGAAGGCATGGTGTTCACCATTGAGCCGATGCTAAATACCGGAAGCTACCGCACAAAGGTAGATGCGGACGGGTGGACAGCCCGGACGATTGACGGCGGCTTGTCGGCGCAATATGAGCACACCCTGGCGATAACTCCGCAGGGAACAATTATTTTGACGGAGCTGTAATCTTAAGTATTTGAATCGTAGTTTGGTTGGAAATACTGCCGGTAAATCCGGTCAGCCGCTCATGTATGTCATGGCGCTGACCGGGTTTATTTTTTTTTGGTTATTTGTCTTAATGTGTCGGAATTCACGGTTTTATGGGGAGGGAATGAATATAATGGTAACTCAAGGCTAAAGGGGAATAGAGGATCAGAAATGGCAACAGACAAACATTGCAAGAATCAGCATGGCGCACCCAGCCCTGAGCAGTGTATGGAGCACTATGGCTGTATTTATGAGAATAACCATTTAATAACCTTAATGGTTGATCCGGATGACGGAAGCATCGTTGATGCGAACAGGGCAGCCTGCGAATTCTATGGCTACCGCCTCCGTGATTTCAGAAAACTTCATATCTCGGACTTGAATGCAGAGGGTGAGGCGGGGGATCGGGACTTTGTGGATAAGGCGATGCCCGGCGGAGAATATCTGGGAAACCAGGTATTTATGGATAGACATCAGTTAGCCGGAGGCCAGATCATAGTGGTGGAGATTCATACGGGGATCATGACGATGTTAGGAAAGACATGTGTCTACACCGTTATTCATGACATCAGCGAGCGGGTCCGCTCCGAACAAAGACTCCGGGAAAGCGAAGAACGTTACAGGGATCTGGTTGATCTCTGTCCTGAAGCCATTCTGGTTTACAGCGGGGGAACGATTCTGTTTGCAAATCAGCAGACCGAGAAGATGTTCGGCAGGAAAAAGAAGGAACTGATTGGTAGGGGCATCGATGATTTTTTTTACGAGGAGCCGCTTAGCAGCACGGAGTATAAAAAACTAAAAACCAAAGGTTCCATGAAGGACCGGTTTCGGATCGAGCAGCGTTTTATCCGGCATGACAAACATATTTTTGATCTGGAGATCTCGGGCGTACCGATTGTATATGAAGAAGAAGTAGCTCTGCAATTGGTATTAAGGGATATTACGGAGAACAAGAAGGAACTTGAACGGGCGGTCAAGCTTCAAGAGCACCGCCATGCTGTTGCTTTTCCTCTGGAGAATAGGGCAGTGCTGGACAAGATCTACGTTCCTGCTACAACACTCAGCGGCGACTTCTTCATCTTTCACAAAATTGATGATGAACAGGTCATCGGAATCATCGGTGACGTCACCGGCAAAGGCATTTCGGCCGCATTAAGCATCTCCGCGCTGCGTGTACTGTTCCTGGACAGTCTGCTCACTTCAATAGAGCCGGTTCAGGTTCTGAAGGATTTGAATCTGAAAGCGGGACAATATCTGGGAGAGGATTATATTGCCGGCTGCTGCTTTCATCTCGATTTCGCCGCCAGAGTGCTTAAGGCAGCAGGGGCCGGGATCAATGAATTCATCTATGTGCCGAAAGCGCAGCCCGGCCAGCAAATAACAGTCAAAGGAGCTCCGCTGGGCATGTTTAGCGACAGTGAATTTGAGCAGCAGGCTGTTGCATTTGGATCGGGTGACCGTTTCTGCTTCTATAGTGACGGTATGGAGCTTTTGTTTGAAGAAGCGGAGTTAGGCCGTGATTACGAATATTTGCACGATAAGGTTGCGGGCGTTTGTCTGCAGGACGACTGCACCTGGCTGAGCCTGAATATCCAGTGAGACAAGGGGTGAATTATGAACGCTGTACATAAGGAAGTGCTGCTTCACGGACTGGAGCATACACAGGGAATTATTGACGGAATTATCGAAGAGCTTGATTTGGAAGCCTATGCTTTTGATATCCGTCTGATTCTGGTTGAGGCTATTACGAATGCGTATTATCACGGAAATCTCAGCGATTGCACGAAGCCGATCTATATCCGGTATTTGCTTAGAGATGAGCTGCTTAAGCTTCAGGTCGAAGACTCCGGAGAAGGCGGCCGGGATCTCGTTATTCCGCAGGATATCAGTAGTGACGAGCTGCTGGATGACGGAGGAAGAGGGCTGTACTTAATCCGCTGCTTCTCGGATAGTGTGGAGATGATCCGAAATACGATGTACATCAGCAAGAATGTATGTCCTAATTGACAGGCTTTCTTCTGAGGACTGTTTTCTGAGAATAGAAAAGGGGAGAATTCGGTGAAGTTAAGTTTAAAGGTTAGAATCAGCATTCTTTTGTTCCTCATCATTAGCGTGCCGTTGTTTGTTTCCGGTATCATCTCTTACAAACTGGCGGCAAATGCTCTGCAAACGACAATTGAAGAGGAATTAAGAACAACAACAAGTTCAGCCGCCAAGTCTGTTGAGAGCGAGCTTGAAGCGGTAGGCAATTATCTCGAAATCGCCAGCCAAAACAGCACATTGGCCGATTTCGCTGCAAGTCCAGCCTCGGAGGGAGAAAGAAAGGCGTCTTTCAGTTATCTTTCCGGTATCCAGCAAGACAACGCCAAGCTGCTTGAATCGCTGATCGTTGCTGATGTGAACGGCAAGGCGCTGCTTACCAGCAGTTCAGAAGCTCCGGAGCTGGATGTGCAGGACCGGGAGTATTTTCAGCAGGCGCTTGAGGGGAAAGAGGCGATAAGCGGTGTCCTCACCTCCAGGGAAACCAATCAGCATATCGTCGCGATTGCCCATCCGCTGCGTCAGAATAATGTTATTAAGGGTGTATTGATCGGGACAATCGTCTTTGACAGCATTTCCGCGCCCGTAGCCGAAGTGAAAATTGGCGAGAGCGGATACGGGTATATGATCGACCGTACAGGCCTTGTGGTTTATCATCCTGATAAAAGCAAGATTCTCACAGAAAATCTGGACAGCAACAGCAATAAGGAATTAAATGCGCTTGTACAGATTATGAAAAGCGGCAAAGCCTCCCATGGCTTTTATACCTATGAAGGCGTCTATAAATATGTGTCCTTTCAGCCTGTAGGAAACTGGGTTGTGGCGACCACTGCGAATTACAGGGAATACATGGCGTCTGCAACAGAAATCCGAAATACGACACTGATCGTTGTTATTGCCTTCATTCTGGTAGCTCTTCTTGCAGGGTATTTCTTCACCACCCGGAATATCATCAGTCCTATCAAGAAGCTGGAGAAGGCCATGGCTCAGGCTGGTGACGGTGATTTAACAGTACATACGGCCATTACATCAGGGGATGAGCTGCAGTCGCTAAGCGATTCCTTTAATGCAATGATTGACAAGCAGGAAGCCATTATAGAGAAAGTAAGGGCGGGTTCGGAGGTTCTAACCTCCATGTCGGAAGAAATGGCGGCTTCTTCTGAGGAAATCAGCGCGTCGATTGAAGAAATCAGCTCCAGCACTCAGGAAATTGCCGCCGGTGCGGAGAATAACAACCATTCCGTAGTGAATGCCTCGCAGGTTCTGGTGCAGCTTTCCAGTCTGGTGCAGCTGGCTCAGAGCAAGGCGGCAGCGACCTCCCTGAATGCGGACAGCACCAACCGGGCTGCACAGGATGGCAGAATCAAGGTCATTAATACGGTTGAGGCGATGGATACGATCAACAGCAGTACCAAGGAGACAGAAGAGCAGCTGCAGACTGTGAGCGAGCTGTCCGGCAAAGTTTCCACTATTATCGGAACCATTAATGCCATCGCCAAGCAGACCAATTTATTGGCGCTGAATGCCGCCATCGAAGCTGCAAAAGCGGGAGAACACGGGCGCGGCTTCAACGTGGTGGCCGGAGAGGTGCGGAAGCTGTCGGATGAAACGCACAGGCAGGCAAACGAAATCTCATCGCTGGTACATGATATGGTCTCCCGGATTGCGCAAGCTGTGAACTCGATGCGGGGCGCCTCGGAAGCCGTGGAGGGCGGAGTGAGAATCGTTAATGAAACGGATCATGCATTTATCCATATCATTGAATCGGTGGAGATGATTAACGATAGTGTGCGGGAAATCCTGGAGATTACCAAAGACGAGGTTGCCACCTCCGATCAGATCATCAAGCTCATTGACTCAATGGGCACGATCTCTGAATTGGCGGCAATGAACAGCGAAAGTGTATCCAGTGCAACCGAGGAACAAGCGGCGACAGTCAACAATTTCGTCTCTTCCGCCCAGGAGGTCAGCGCCATGGCCAATGAGCTGGAATTCCTCGTTGAGAAATTTATAATTAGGGGGAAATGACATGAGCGAGATTATTATTGTAATGCCGGAGATGTTTTCCGTAGAAGAAGCAAGCAAGTTTAGAGAAGATATCCGCAGTTATATCAGCACTGGGTATTCAAGCTTTCTGCTTGACTTCGGCGGCTGCCGGTTCATCGACAGCACCGGGCTTGGGGTGATTGTCAGCTCTTATAAGAAATGCGTGGAGAATGGCGGCACGATCAGACTGCAATCCTTGAATTCAAATGTGTTGAAGATCTTTGAACTAACAAGACTTACCAATGTGTTTGAGATATTATAAGTAAAAATACAAC